>NZ_JANFNS010000009.1 GCF_024436065.1 Saccharibacillus sp. JS10 | reverse complement strand
GTAAAGAATGTTAAGAGTGAAAGTTCACTCGAACAGAAACGTTGCCATAAAGATTAAGCGTCTTAAAGCTATCTTTTCCTTTGATTTTATGATCTTGAACGACCTTGCAGCCGGCAACGCCGCTGCCTCTTTCCCAATGACGGCGAGTCTGAGCCGCCAAGCCCTTGCCCTGCTCCACCCGCTCAAGCGCCAAAAGGCTTGAGCAGCTTTTCGCCCCCGCCCCAGGAGCGAGCCTGCTTTCGAACCGAAGCGCCTTTGCCCTTTCCCCTCACCTCTAAAGCTCTATTTCAAATGAAAGGGGGAAAGGACAACGAAGCGCAGGTCGAAAGCAGGCTCGCTCCTCTCCCTTGTGAAACAAAAAAAATATGCTATAATAAATAAAAAGTCAAAGAAAGTCAAAGTCAACTGACTAAATAAAGGTACAAATACCCTGCGACACGCCGCAAATAGATGGTGCCTCGAAACAACTAGACGTTTCTTCCTTTTTGCGTGAGGGTTATTTTAAGAGAAGGCTCCACAGGAAGAAGGCAGACGAGCGGCGGCTCAGGCAGATGGTGGAGGGTGAGTCGATGCGTAATATTTCTGATGTCATCGAGCATTATTTAAAGACCGTTTTACAAGAAAGTCAAGGCGGGATGATCGAGATTCAACGTAATGATTTGGCAGATCGCTTTTCTTGCGTGCCGTCTCAGATCAATTACGTAATTAGTACACGTTTTACATTAGAAAAGGGATATTTGGTTGTCAGCAAACGAGGTGGAGGCGGATATATCCGGATTCAACGAATCGAGCTTCCTACACATTCAGAGCTGCACACCCATGTGCATGAGACGATTGGCAATGAAATGACGCAGTCTGCTGCGGAAGGATTACTTTACCGTTTGAAAGATGCGAATTTGATTACTAAACGTGAAGCGGCATTAATGCGTTCCGCGATCGAGCGAGAAACTTTGCTGCTGAAACTTCCTTACCGGGACGAGATTCGTGCACGGATTATGAAGGCGATGCTGATTGCATTGATGGGACAATAGTACGCAACGGATATACGAAGAAATCTTGTATAGACGTTTATTCAGGTAAAGGAGGTGGGGCGAATGCTGTGCCAAGAATGTCAGCAGCGGCCCGCAACCCTGCATTTTACGAAAATTATTAACGGCGAAAAAAATGAATTCCATATCTGTGAGCAGTGCGCGCGTGAAAAAGGCGAAATGATTCCGGGAACATCCGGCGGATTTTCAATCCATAATTTACTTTCTGGATTTTTGGATTTCGATATGGCGGGTAAAACGCACACCGGAACTTCGGCTCAAACCACGCAGCTACACTGTGAAGAATGTGGAATGACGTATGCACAGTTTCGCAAGATTGGGCGTTTTGGGTGTAGTTCTTGCTACAAATATTTTGACGACAAGATCGATCCATTGTTGAAACGTGTACATGGCGGTGTCGCGCATGTAGGGAAAGTGCCTAAGCGCGGAGGAGCGGATCTTCATCTACAACGCGAAATCGATGGTCTTAAGCAAGAAATGCAAGAAAGTATCGAGAAGCAAGAATTCGAAACGGCGGCGCAGCTTAGAGATCGGATTCGCGATCTTGAAATGCAGCGTTCGCAGCGGTAAAGGAGGATCGTTAGATGTCTGAATTTGCATTTACAGAAAAAGCGTTGAGCACTTGGATGCAAGCCGAAGGACAAGACTCCGATATTGTGATCAGCAGCCGTATTCGGATCGCGCGTAATCTTCGGTCGCAGCCTTTTCCGCTTGTAGCCAGTGAGGAACAAGCCGAAGAAGCGAGAAACCAAGTGATTCAAGCTGCTGAGCAAGCTGCCGAGAAATTGGGTAATATGCAATCAGTACAGCTTGATGAGTTAAATGAAATCGATCGGCAAGTACTGGTTGAGAAACGGTTGGTTAGCCCGATGCTTGCCAATGAATCTCAAGAGGCTGCGGTGGTTCTTAGTGAAGACGAGTCGTTAAGCATTATGATTAATGAAGAAGATCATATTCGGATTCAGTGTCTGTATCCGGGCTTTCAGGTGAAGCAAGCTTGGGAGCGGGCGACGATGGTCGACGATGAATTAGAAGCGTATATCGACTACGCGTTTGATGATCGCCGAGGCTATCTCACCAGCTGCCCAACGAATGTAGGCACAGGATTGCGCGCTTCGGTCATGATTCATATGCCGGCGCTTGTGATGACGCATCAGATTGGCCGCGTGCTAAGTGCTGTATCTCAAGTCGGGCTTACCGTTCGCGGGATTTACGGAGAAGGCAGCGAAGCGCAAGGCAATCTTTTTCAAATCTCGAATCAGATCACGCTTGGGCAAAGTGAAACCGAGATCGTCGATAATCTGGAAGGAATTGTGATGCAGATTATCGAATATGAACGTCAGGCGCGCAATCGGCTTGTCGAAGAATCAAAGATTCGTTTGTACGATCGTGTGATGCGTTCTTACGGAATTTTGAATTATGCGGCAATCATCGATGGCAAAGAAGCAGCGCAACGCTTATCAGATGTTCGGTTAGGCGTGGATCTGGGTTGGATTGATGGGCTTTCGACAATGTTGCTCAATGAATTGACCATTTTGACCCAACCGTATTTCCTTCAGAAAACGTTCGGTGCTACAATGAATACATCGGAGAAAGATATGTACCGGGCGCAGTTGATCCGGGACAAGTTAGTGAAGAGTAAAGGGTAATAGGTAAAGTTAAGTCGGTTGAAAATAGAGTATGGTCGTTTATTTTCGGTCGACTATCGCTCACTACTTTGTGGAGGTGCTTGGCATATGATGTTTGGCAGATTTACGGAACGTGCGCAGAAAGTTTTGGCACTCGCTCAAGAAGAAGCAGTGAGACTTGGACACAATAATATCGGTACAGAACATATCCTGCTCGGTCTGATCCGTGAAGGTGAAGGAATTGCAGCAAAAGCATTGATCGGTCTAGGTCTAGGCTTAGAACAAATTCAAAGCGAAGTGGAAACGCTGATCGGACGCGGGCAAGAGCAACCGACCAATATTGCGTACACGCCTCGTGCGAAAAAAGTAATCGAATTGTCGATGGACGAAGCGCGCAAGCTGGGTCACACGTATGTAGGTACTGAGCACATTTTGCTTGGTCTGATTCGTGAAGGCGAAGGCGTAGCCGCACGAGTTCTGAACAACTTGGGCATCAGCTTGAACAAAGCACGTCAACAAGTTCTTCAATTGCTCGGTAGCAGCGAAGCGGTGTCGAGTCATCATGGAACACCAGCTAATGTCAGCACACCTACGCTGGATAGCTTGGCGCGTGATTTGACCGCATACGCTAAAGACGGCAATATCGATCCGGTTATCGGACGTAGCAAAGAAATCGAACGCGTGATTCAAGTGTTGAGTCGCCGGACGAAAAACAATCCAGTTCTGATCGGTGAACCAGGTGTCGGTAAAACAGCAATCGCCGAAGGTCTGGCACAAAAGATCGTCAATAACGAAATTCCAGAAACTCTCCGCGAAAAACGCGTAATGACACTCGATATGGGTTCAGTCGTAGCGGGTACGAAATATCGGGGTGAGTTTGAAGATCGTTTGAAAAAGATCATGGACGAAATTCGTCAAGCCGGCAATGTTATTTTGTTCATCGACGAATTGCATACTTTGATTGGTGCAGGCGGAGCGGAAGGTGCAATTGATGCTTCTAACATCTTGAAACCTTCGCTGGCACGTGGTGAGTTGCAGTGCATCGGGGCAACAACGCTGGATGAATATCGCAAATATATCGAAAAAGATGCTGCACTTGAGCGTCGATTCCAACCGATTACGGTAGATCCGCCTTCTGTTGACGAAGCGATCCAAATTTTGCACGGATTACGTGACCGCTATGAAGCGCATCACCGTGTGAAAATTACAGATGAAGCGATTGAACAAGCGGTTAGATTGTCGGATCGTTATATCACAGATCGTTTCTTGCCGGATAAAGCGATCGATCTGATCGACGAAGCGGGTTCCAAAGTGAGATTGAACTCGTATACGGTACCACCAAACCTGAAACAGCTTGAGAACCGTTTGGATGATATTCGCAAAGAAAAAGATTCTGCCGTTCAAAGCCAGGAGTTCGAGAAAGCGGCGGCGCTGCGCGATACGGAGCAGAAGATCCGCGAAGAGTTAGAAACGACTCGGAACCAATGGAAAGAAAAACAAGGACGTACCGATTCCGAAGTAACTCCTGAGGATATTGCGGACGTTGTCGGAAGCTGGACCGGAATTCCGGTCAACAAGCTCAAAGAAGAAGAAACGGATCGCCTGCTCAATATGGAGAGCCTGCTGCATGACCGGGTCATCGGTCAAGACGAAGCCGTCGTTGCGGTCAGCCGCGCGATCCGCCGTGCTCGTGCCGGTCTGAAAGATCCGAAGCGTCCGATGGGCTCGTTTATCTTCCTTGGTCCTACAGGCGTCGGTAAAACCGAGCTGGCGCGCGCATTGGCAGAATCGATGTTTGGCGATGAAAATGCAGTCATTCGTATCGATATGTCCGAGTATATGGAAAAACATTCGACTTCTCGTCTGGTCGGAGCGCCTCCGGGATACGTCGGTTACGAAGAAGGCGGTCAACTGACCGAAAAGGTACGCCGCAAACCTTATTCCGTTGTACTGCTGGATGAGATCGAGAAAGCACACCCGGAAGTCTTCAATATCCTGCTTCAAGTGCTGGAAGATGGTCGTCTGACCGATTCCAAAGGCCGCGTAGTCGATTTCCGAAATACGCTGATTATTCTGACGTCGAACGTCGGCGCAGATGCGATTCGCCGCAACTCCACGCTCGGCTTCACGGCGGCAGCTGATAGCGGAGCAGAATATAAGAGTATGAAGAGTAAAGTCATGGATGAGCTCAAGAAAAGCTTCCGTCCGGAGTTCCTGAACCGGATCGACGAAACGATCGTTTTCCATTCGCTCGAAGAGAAGCATATCGCCGAGATCGTGACATTGATGTCCGAAGAACTGCGTAAACGTCTGAACGATTACGGCGTGAACTTCAAGCTTACGGACGCAGCAAAAACATTCTTGGCAAAAGAAGGCTACGATCCAGCTTACGGAGCACGTCCATTGCGTCGAGCAATTCAAAAGCATATCGAGGATCGTTTGTCCGAAGAATTGCTGACAGGTCGCGTTGCTAAAGGTGATTTCCTTCTCATCGACGAAAAAGACGACGCATTGTCTGTTGAAAAGTCCGAAGAGCCTACGGTAGAGATCGAAAAAGCAGAGAAGTAAGCTTTTGCTTAACTAGCGTTTGAGCTTTTTATAAGAAGAGATGTATAGGAGGAAACTCCTGTTGATCTTTTGTTGAATATCCAAGTCGCAGAATCTATTCTGCGGCTTGGTTTTTTTGTGTGACAGAAGGCCGAACAGGGAGTTGGACTCTTACTTTTATAGCTAATAAATGATAAACTTTTCTAGGAAGAGCTTTCCGTATGTTACAAGTGAACGGATGGTTTGCGATCATCAGGAAACTGGTGAGAGAGGAGATCCATGGCTAAAACAAAAACGAAGTTTTATTGCACCGATTGCGGCTATGAGTCGCCTAAATGGTATGGCAAATGTCCAGGCTGCCAAGCTTGGAATTCAATGGTAGAAGAAACGGTCAGCAATGTAAAAACACAAGGTATGACCGGGATGAATGCTTCTTTATTTCAAGGTACACAAAAACCGATGTCAATTGTCGATATAGAGAGTGGACAAGAACCGCGCGTCGATACGAAGATCGGAGAATTAAATCGCGTATTAGGCGGAGGCGTCGTGCCGGGTTCTTTGATTCTGGTCGGAGGAGATCCGGGTATCGGTAAGTCTACGCTGCTTCTGCAAGCTTCTCATTCGCTGGCGGCATCGGGGCTTAAAGTCCTTTATATTTCGGGAGAAGAATCGGTCAAGCAAACGAAGCTTCGCGCAGAGCGGCTTGGTGCATTGTCACCGCAGCTTTATGTGCTTTGCGAAAGCAATATGGAGCAGATCGAACAATCGATCGAACAAATCGCTCCGGACTTTCTGGTCATTGACTCGATTCAGACTGTGTATCAACCGGACGTGACGAGTGCGCCAGGTAGCGTATCGCAGGTGCGCGAATGTACAGCCCGTTTTATGCGTTTGGCGAAAAATGGCGGTATCGCGATTGTACTTGTGGGTCACGTGACCAAAGAAGGCGCGATTGCCGGGCCTCGTATGCTTGAGCATATGGTCGACTGCGTCTTGTACTTCGAAGGCGAACGTCATCATACGTACCGTATTTTACGTGCAGTCAAAAACCGCTTCGGTTCGACGAATGAGATGGGGATTTTTGAAATGCGCGAGCATGGACTCGATGAAGTGACCAATCCTTCGGAGTTGTTTTTATCGGAGCGTGCTATGGGCGTATCGGGTACGACGGTCGTGGCAAGTATGGAAGGAACAAGACCGGTACTGGTCGAACTTCAAGCATTGGTCGCAACGACGCACTTTCCTTCGCCGCGGCGTATGGGAACAGGCATTGACTATAACCGTCTGAATCTTATTATTGCCGTGTTGGAAAAACGTATGGGCTTATACATGCAAACGCAAGATGCTTATGTCAATGTCGCAGGCGGTGTTCGATTAGACGAGCCTGCTGTCGATTTGGCGGTAGCGGTTAGCATTGCGTCGAGCATGCAAGACAAACCTACGCGTCCTTACGATGCCGTATTCGGGGAAATCGGTCTGACCGGCGAAGTACGCGCTGTAGCAAGAGCCGAGCAAAGGGTGAAAGAAGCATTAAAGCTAGGATTTAAACGGGTTATTTTACCGGGAAAAAGTCTGAAAGGATGGAAGCATCCTGAAGGTATACAATTAATCGGAGTTGAGACCGTATCGCAAGCGCTCAAAGCGGCGCTAGAGTAAGGCGTTGGCAACAGGGATCAACGCAATGGGAGGCAGCCAATGAAAGAATCGGAATCCGCAAAAATGAATGAATTGCTTAAGCTCGTCGCTCCGGGAGCTCCTTTCCGTGACGGTCTTGAAAATGTGCTTCGAGCGAAAACGGGTGCGTTGCTTGTTGTCGGCTATAGCCCGGAAGTGATGGAAGTGGTCGATGGCGGTTTTTCGATCAACTGTGACTTTTCGCCGAACTATCTGTATGAACTTGCCAAAATGGACGGCGCGATTATTCTCAGCGAAGATTTAAAACGCATTTTGTATGCGAATACACAGCTGATTCCGGATTCGGCGATTTCTTCGTCCGAAACGGGGATTCGTCACCGAACTGCCGAGCGAGTTGCAAAGCAGACCGGCAAGTTGGTTGTATCGATTTCGCAGCGGCGTAATATCATCACTTTGTACCTGGGAAGCTTGCGTTATACGCTCAAAGAAATGGGCGTTATTTTGACCAAAGCGAATCAAGCGATCCAAACGTTGGAACGATACAAAGTGGTTTTAACGCAGGCGCTTACCAATTTAACGGCTTCCGAGTTTGAAGAATTGGTTACGTTGGGTGAAGTCGTAGGCGTTATTCGCCGCGTGGAAATGGTACTTCGGATCAAGACCGAAATTCAGCGTTATGTCAGTGAGCTTGGAAATGAAGGCAGACTGATTGCGATGCAAATGGAAGAGTTGGTCGGTAACACGGAACGCGAAGTGATGCTATTGATCAAAGATTATATCGCGCAACCGGATGAAGAAAAATCGAAAGACGTATTGACGGCGCTGCGCCGTTCGACGGACGATGACTTGCTAGATACCGCTCATATCGTACGTTTGCTGGGGTATCCTTCTTCGGTATCGGTTATGGATGAAATGCTAGTTCCTCGTGGATACCGGGTACTGAGCAAGATTCCACGGTTGCCGAATGTGATCGTGAACAATTTGACCGAGCATTTCGGAAAATTGGGCGAAGTCGTACGCGCCGAGTTGGAAGAACTGGATGAAGTCGATGGGATTGGCGGCGCTCGCGCACGTACGATCAAAGAAGGGCTTCGCCGTTTGCAAGATCAGGTGTTTATTGAACGTCAGGTATAGGCGCTCCGTGACGCTCCGTGATGTCGCTTTTCGCTTCACTTGTTTTGATTTCTGGATTCGGTGGGGAATATTCGGGGAAGGAAATCAAAGCCAAAAGTCGCTCAAATCGACATCACTCCGCTGGGGGTTTGGGGGAACAACCCTTTTAAAGATTAATAGCGTCAAGATCGAGATCAAATGATTGATCAAGCTCCCGCATTTCGCGAGGAGCTTTTGGTTTGTGTGGAGCTTCTCAATTTCAACACGCGACCGGAACGAATTCTCTACGCAGCGACTACACAGCGCCCACGTACGTAGCAAAAGGACGCTTTTTGTAGCGGGCTGTAGTATAATGAAACGACGCGGAAATAGCGAAACGGACAACAAAGGCGGGGCTTAACGTCATGGAACGAAATTTAAGCGTCATCGTGGTTGCAGCCGGTAGAGGCTCGCGCATGGGGACGAAAGAAAGCAAACAGTTTCTCGAACTCGATGGGCGCCCGTTATTTTTACGGTCGATCGAAGCGTTCGGGCAATTTGGCGCGACTGCGGAGATCATCGTCGTTACGGGAGAAGCGGATGTGGAGCGGTGTGAACGATATATTCGAGATGCGGAGTGCCCGCTTGTGAAGCTTGTCGTAGCCGGAGGATCGGAACGTCAGCATTCGGTCTACGAAGGGTTGAAGCATGTGACTTCACCGTGGGTAATGGTTCATGACGGCGTGCGTCCTTTTATTCAACAGGAGCAAATATTGGCTTGTTACGAAGAAATGCAGCGAAGCGGAGCGGCGGTTCTGGCTGTACCTGTCAAAGATACGATCAAAGTCGTGGAGAACCGTACGATTATCGATACGCCGGATCGCAGCGCGTTATGGGCGATTCAGACACCTCAAGGATTTCGAACAGAAGAACTACTGCGCGCACATAAAGAAGCAGTTGCTGCCGATTTTCTAGGGACCGATGATTCGATGCTGATCGAACGGTTGGGCGCGTCAGTAAGTGTCGCTCAAGGAAGTTATACCAATATCAAAATCACAACACCGGAAGATCTGAATTATGCGGAATTTTGGATTCAGACTCATCGGAAGGAGGCGGAGTCATGATTAGAATCGGACAAGGATTTGATGTGCATCAATTGGTAGAAGGCAGACCGTGCATCATAGGCGGCGTGACCATCCCTTACGAAAAAGGGCTTCTCGGTCATTCGGATGCCGACGTATTGCTGCATACGATTAGCGATGCGATATTAGGGGCGTTAGCGCTTGGGGATATCGGTCGTCATTTTCCAGATACAGATGAAGCTTTCAAAGACGCAGACAGTGTGAAGCTGCTGGAGCAAGTATGGAAAATGGTGCAAGAACGCGGTTATGCGTTGGGTAATCTGGATGCGACGATCATTGCGCAAAAGCCGAAAATGGCGCCTTATATCCCGCAGATGGTGACGGTTATCGCGAATACATTAGGAGCGGACGAATCGCAAATCAACGTAAAAGCAACGACAACCGAGTGGCTTGGATTCACGGGACGGGGCGAAGGCATTGCAGCGCAAGCCGTTGTTTGTTTGACAAAGGGTATGCTATCATCTTGAAAGAGTTTTAGAAACGATACGGGAGGAATACAATCATGACGCAAGAAGTACGGGTACGTTACGCACCAAGCCCAACCGGGCATTTGCATATCGGTAATGCGAGAACCGCTTTATTCAACTATTTATTCGCACGCAGCCAAGGTGGTAAATTCATCGTGCGTATCGAAGATACGGACGTGAAACGCAATGTCGCAGGCGGCGAAGAAAGCCAATTGAACTATATGAAATGGCTCGGCATCGAATGGGACGAAAGTATTGACGTAGGCGGCGAATACGGACCTTACCGTCAAACGGAGCGTCTTGATATTTACAAAACCTATTGGCAAGAACTGCTCGACAAAGGGTTGGCTTATTTGTGCTACTGCACCGAAGAAGAACTCGAAAAAGAACGCGAAGAGCAGATGGCAGCCGGTCAGACGCCTCGTTATTCGGGTAAACACCGCAACTTGACGGACGAACAACGCCAAGCTTTTGCGGAAGAAGGTCGTGTACCGAGCGTGCGTTTCCGTGTGCCGGAAAACAAAACGTATACGTTCGACGATATGGTCAAAGGTGAAATTTCGTTCACAACGGAAGACACAGGCGATTTCGTAATCGTGAAACGCGACGGAATTCCGACTTACAATTTTGCGGTTGTGCTGGACGATCATCTGATGAAGATCAGCCATGTACTGCGCGGAGAAGACCATATTTCCAACACGCCGCGTCAATTGATGATCTATGAAGCGCTTGGTTTTGAGCCACCGCGTTTTGGGCATATGACTTTAATCGTAGGCGATGATCACAAAAAGCTGAGTAAGCGTAACGAATCGATCATTCAATTTATTTCGCAGTATGAAGAACTGGGTTATTTGCCGGAAGCTTTGTTTAACTTTATTGCTTTGCTCGGTTGGTCGCCGGAAGGTGAAGAAGAAATGTTCACCCGCGAAGAATTGATTTCGATCTTCAACGCGAATCGGTTGTCGAAAAGCCCGGCGGTATTCGATCCGAACAAGTTGGCGCATATCGACAACTACTATATTAAGCAAGCGGACCCGCTTCGGATTTCGGAACTTGCGATTCCTCATTTGCAAAAAGCAGGTCTGCTTCCGCAAACGTTGGATGCTGCTCAGCAAGATTGGGCGCAGCGTTTAGTGGCACTTTATCAAGAGCAAATGAATGCCGCTTCCGATATCGTGAACCTATCCGAAATGTTCTTCCGCAAAGATATCGAATTCGGCGAAGAAGAACGTGCGGTACTTGCCGACGAAAAAGCACCAGTCGCTTTGTCCGCGTTACTTGCGAAAATCGAAGCATCCGACGAGTTCTCGCCGGAACGTATGGCAGCGCTGATCAAAGAAGTGCAAAAAGAAAACGGGATCAAAGGCAAACAATTGTTTATGCCGATCCGCGTAGCGTTGACAGGTCAAATGCACGGGCGCGATCTGAACCAAACGATTTATTTGCTGGGCAAAGAAACGGTCATCGAACGTCTTCAAGCTCAGACTGCTTAAGAAGTAGTAACGAGGTTACAAATCATTGTCAGACCCTATAGATTCGTTTATAATGGCTAAACAAGATCTATCTTAACCATTCATCAATTGAATATTTCTATAGCGAAGAACGGGAGAAGTACATCGTACACCGAACCTTCAGAGAGGACGGCCGAAGATCACACGCGTATCTAAGCGGAGATCGGGAGCTGGAAGTCGTCCGGATCGGCAGATGGAAATGCACCTGGGAGCTGTATATTCGAACTTCAATTTGTGAGTTGAAGCTAGTGTATACCGATTCGTCCACGTTACGGGCTGGAATAAGATGAGTTCTCGATCATAGAGGATTCAAGCAGAGTGGAACCGCGGTCGAACGCCTCTGTAGCATAATCATGCTGCAGAGGCGTTTTTTATTTTGGGCAATGGAAGCGAGGAAGAGCGATGTTCAAATCGATGAAGTCCGATATCCGGGCGGTATTCGACAACGATCCGGCAGCAAGAAGTTTGTTTGAAGTCGTATTTACCTATTCGGGCTTACACGCGATTTGGGCGCATCGGGTTGCACATAAGCTATATACATGGCGGCGTTTTACACTCGCGAGAATTGTATCGCAAGTCGGTCGCTTTTTTACCGGTATCGAAATTCATCCAGGTGCGAAAATCGGCAACCGCTTGTTTATCGATCATGGTATGGGCATCGTAATTGGCGAGACTTGCGAAATCGGCGATGATGTCGTCGTGTATCAGGGTGTGACACTCGGCGGTACGGGTAAAGAAAAAGGGAAAAGACATCCGACGATCGGTAACAATGTAGTGATCGGTTCGGGAGCCAAAGTGCTCGGTTCAATCACCGTAGGAGATCAGAGCAATATCGGTTCTAACTCGGTTGTTCTCAAAGAAGTACCACCCAATAGTACAGTTGTCGGAATTCCGGGGCAGATTGTTAGACAACATGGTCGCAAAGTGGATCGTTTAAGTCATCAGATGCCGGATCCGTCCCACGATGCGATTTGCGAATTGCGGCGCCAAATTGGCGAGCTTCAGCAAGAATTGGATAAAGTGCGTCAAGAGGCTGAGCCTTATACGCCGCGTGCGGTAAAAAATCGAGAACAGAATTAAAACGGTAAGTATGAGAGAGGAATGTGGAAAATGACGTTACAAATTTATAATACGATGACAAGAGAAAAAGAAAAGTTTGTACCGGTAACCCCGGACAAAGTGAATATGTATGTGTGCGGTCCAACCGTATACGACTACATCCATATCGGTAACGCGCGTCCCGTGATCTTTTTTGACGTGGTAAGAGCTTATTTGGAAGATCGCGGATATGAGGTCAACTACGTCGTGAACTTTACCGATGTCGACGACAAATTGATCCGTAAAGCGGAAGCGATGAATACGACCGTGCCTGAAGTCGCAGAAAAGTTTATCGAAGCGTATTATGAAGACTTGGAAGGTCTCGGTGTTGAAAAGGCAACTTTAAATCCTCGCGTAACGGAAAACATGGACGATATTGTATCGTTTATCGGTGAGCTGGTGGATCGTGGTCATGCTTATCCAAGCAGCGGCGATGTTTATTTCCGGACTTCGAGTTTTGAGCCTTACGGAAAATTGTCGCGTCAAAACTTGGAACAACTTCAATTCGGAATCCGGATCGAAGTCGATGCGCGTAAAGAAAGCCAGGAAGACTTTGTGCTCTGGAAAGGCGCAAAACCGGGCGAGATTTTTTGGGAAAGCCCTTGGGGACCCGGACGCCCGGGCTGGCATATCGAATGCTCGGCGATGGCGCGTCGTTACCTTGGCGATACACTGGATATTCACGGCGGCGGACAAGATTTGCAGTTCCCGCACCATGAATGCGAGATTGCGCAATCGGAATCTTTGAGCGGTCATGCGCTCTCCAACTACTGGATGCACAACGGTTACGTCAATATCGATAATGAAAAAATGTCCAAGTCGCTCGGAAACGGGATTACGGTTCAAGACTTGCGTAAACGATACAAAAAAGAAGCGCTGCGTTATTTCGTATTGTCAACACACTATCGCAACCCGCTTAATTTCAGCGCAGACAATATGCAGCAAGCACTTAATAGCGTAGAGCGCGTAGAAAATGCGTTAGCTTCGATTCACCACCGCCTCGGGGCGGCAACAGAAGGTAACGGTCAAGTCAATGCCGAGCTGAATACGAAGCTGGATACCGTTCTTCAAGACTTTTATGCAAAAATGGACGATGACTTCAATACACCGGATGCGGTGACCGCTATTTTTGAATGGGTGAACGAAGCGAACCTTGTACTCCGTGAAGAAGTCGTGATTAAAGCGGACTTGCAAGCTTTGTTAGACACATTCCGTAAAATGAATAAAGTGCTGCGCGTTGCAAGCGAGCCGGGTACGGAATTGCTTGATGAAGAAGTCGAAGCATTGATCGCCGAACGCGTCGAAGCCCGTAAACAAAAAAATTGGAGTCGCTCCGATGAAATTCGTGATCTGCTGGCAGAGCGCGGCATCGTACTTGAAGATACGCAGCAAGGCATGAGATGGCGGAGAAAATAAGATGACCGAACACGAACAAGAAGGTCAATTGGAACCGAAAATAAGCCCATTATTTTTCGATTATCCACCGTCCAAGCCTCCGGGGCTGTTGCCGCCACTCGTTCTTGCCTATATCGGAGACGCGATTTTTGAAGTGGCAATCCGTCAATATTTAATCGGGCATGCTAACTTAAGACCTCATTATTTGCATCGTGAAGCGACGAAGTTGGTCTCGGCAGGTGCGCAAGCTAAAATGCTGTTTCGGTGGGAATCGCTGCTCACAGAAGAAGAAGCCGATATCGTTCGCCGCGGACGAAATGCGAAGTCCGGTTCTGTACCCAAAAATGCAGATGTGATGGATTATCGACATGCGACAGCATTAGAGTGTTTAGTTGGGTACTTATATTACAGCGGCAAAATGTCACGGTTGGAAGAATTGATTCATCAAGGACTGCAACCCGAAGACAACGAACAACCCAAACCAGAATAAATAAAAGATTCAATCAAGGATTGCAAGGAGAAAGGGAGTTATCCAATGGAAGAAGAATTGATTGCCGGTAAGCATTCGGTCACCGAAGCGCTGAAAGCCGGAAGAAGTATTAATAAAATTTGGATTGCGGAAGGCACGCAGCAAAAACAAATGCAGCCGATTCTGAATGAAGCCAAAAACAGAGGCGTCATCGTACAGACAGCAGACAAACGTAAACTCGATACAATGGTGCCGGGAATTCAACATCAAGGCGTTGTCGCTCAAGCTGCACCTTTTGTCTATGCGGAAGTTGAAGATTTGCTTGCGGCAGCCGCAGCAAAAGACGAAGATCCGTTTTTGATTATTTTGGATGAGATTGAAGATCCGCATAACTTGGGTTCAATCTTGCGTACCGCAGACTGCACAGGCGTACACGGTGTGATTATTCCGAAGCGCCGTTCTGCGCAGGTCAATGCAACCGTGTCGAAAACAAGTGCTGGAGCGGCAGAGTATGTCCCGGTAGCGCGCGTTACGAATTTGGCACAAACGATGGAAAAGTTAAAAGAAGCTGGCGTATGGATTGCAGGTACAGACGTGCGCGCCGAAGGTGAAATCTACGATACCGACGTGTTCAAAGGACCGCTTGCGCTTGTGATCGGAAACGAAGGCGAAGGTATGGGACGTCTGGTTCGTGAAAAATGCGATGTATTGATCAAACTTCCGATGCAAGGAAAAATCAATTCACTTAATGCTTCCGTAGCGGCAGGAGTCGTTATGTATGAAGTGCTGCGCCAGCGCAGCGGCAGAAAGTAGAGTTGCGCGATGGCCGATTTGCGGGATGTGCTTCTGGTAGACGGATACAACATGATCGGAGCTTGGCCGGAACTTGCGTCGCTTTCGCAATTGGATATGAATGAAGCTCGCGATCGATTACTGGAACGTTTGGCAGATTACCAAGCGTTCACAGGACGGCGGGTAATCGCGGTATTCGATGCGTACCGGGTTCCCGGTAAAGGGAAATCGTTCGAGCAAAGCGGAGTCGAGATTTATTTTACGAAAGAAAAAGAAACGGCAGACGAAGTGATTGAGCGTTTTGCGGGTCAATTGGGCGGCAAGCGTCGGCGCGTGTACGTGGCAACCAGCGACTTCGTTGAACAAAGCGTAGCTTTTGCCCAAGGGGCGCTTCGGGTCCCTGCACTTGAACTTTTGGTTGAAGTGGAACAAAGCGAACGAGAGATCAGCAAACGGATAGCCGAGCAAGTACAACGCGGAGGTCGCAATACAATCGACGGCAAATTAACGCCAGAACAACTTCGAACGTTTGAACGTTGGCGCCGACAATAAAGCTTATTCATGTGGCAAAAAAGTAAACGTTTTCTTTTAACTGGTTATACAAAAGCGATCGATTCGTAACAGCATCCCTTTTTTGGATATAATTCGGTTGACGGTGTAAGGTGACATAATATATACTTGGGCTAACTTTTACAACAGGCTCGTAACTTGCGCCGCGGCCGGAGGGATTGCTGGTGAGTGTAGATCTCAAAGAAATTGTCGTTTCACCTTACGATTTCCAGAGCGATGAAGAACTTGTGGAAGCAGTTCGTGTCAGCGATAGCGAAGCATTGGAATATCTGATCAATAAGTATCGGAACTTTGTCCGTGCCAAAGCTCGTTCTTATTTTCTTATTGGAGCGGATCGCGAAGACATCATCCAAGAAGGCATGATCGGTTTGTACAAAGCGATTCGAGATTTCCGAGGCGATAAGTTGTCTTCGTTTAAGGCGTTCGCCGAACTATGCATCACTCGTCAGATTATTACGGCGATCAAGACCGCAACCAGACAGAAGCATATTCCGCTTAATTCTTACGTGTCGCTTGATAAGCCTATCTACGAAGAAGATTCAGACCGTACGTTACTTGATGTGATTTGTGTATCGCAAGCTTCCGATCCGGAAGAGCTGGTCATTAATCGCGAAGAGTTCAGTGGTTTGGAAGATAAGATGTCGGAGATTTTGAGTGAACTGGAACGGCAAGTGTTGATGTTGTATTTAGACGGACGTTCGTATCAAGAAATCGCAGTCGATTTGCAGCGTCATGTCAAATCAATCGATAACGCTCTGCAACGGGTCAAGCGTAAGTTGGAGCGGTATTTGGAACTTCGGGATCAGATTTGAAAAGACGACTGTGACTCCGTTACATAAGAGTAATCGTTCTTTTTGAAAATAACAGATATAAGCCAAAGACTCCGGAAACGGGGTCTTTTTTCTGTCTTTTACAAATGCAATAAAAAAGCGCGTCAGCTCAACGTTTTTCGTTGACAGTCTATACCAGCTATGCTAGAGTGTTTTAGGTAGGCCTAAAATCATGATTTTAGGCTCAATACGAGTTCTTCTTCACTGAAGAATATCTTCGGGAGGTGTAATTCTATGCGGGTTATTATCACGTTGGCGTGTACGCAATGCAAACAACGCAACTATACAACGATGAAAAACAAACGTAATCACCCTGACCGCATGGAGATGAAGAAGTATTGCAAGTATTGTAACTCGCAAACTCCTCATCGCGAAACCAGATAGTTAGTTGGAGGTGTCGTAGGCGTGAAAAAAAGCTTCAAGTCTATGTTTTCCTTTTTCTCCGAAAGCTGGGCTGAACTTAAAAAGGTTCGCTGGCCCAATCGCAAAGAACTGACCAATTACACGCTTGTGGTCTTGGGCACTATTGTTGTGATGGCTGTATTCTTTTGGGTAATCGACATTGGACTCTCCTATGCGATTGAAGCGATAATTTAAGGAAAGGCCTGTAGGTGGCTTGATATGGAAAAAAGATGGTACGTCGTTCATACCTATTCAGGGTATGAGAACAAAGTCAAAGCCAATTTGGAAAAACGCGTAGAATCTATGGGCATGGAAGACAAGATTTTCCGGGTTCTTGTTCCTATGGAAGAAGAAGTGGTCGACAAAGACGGTAAGAAAAAAACCGTCATGCGTAAGGTCTATCCGGGATATGTCTTGGTCGAAATGGTTCAAACCGATGATTCTTGGTACGTTGTTCGCAACACACCAGGAGTAACGGGATTCGTAGGTTCAACGGGTGCTGGTTCTAAGCCGACAGCTTTGCTTCCGGAAGAGGTAGAACAAATTCTGAAGCATATGGGCATGAATGAACCGAAACCGAAGATCGAATTCGATCTGAAGGAATCCGTACGCATCAAAGTGGGTCCTTTTGCAAACTTTGTCGGAACAGTGGAAGAAATTCTGCTTGATAAAAGTAAACTTAAGGTTCACGTCAACATGTTCGGGCGTGAGACACCGCTTGAATTGGATTACACACAAGTCGAGAAGATTTAATTAACGCAAGGAGGTGTTTCTCAATGGCAAAGAAAGTCATTAAAATGGTGAAACTTCAAATTCCAGCAGGTAAAGCTAACCCGGCGCCTCCAGTAGGTCCAGCACTGGGTCAAGCAGGTGTGAACATCATGGCATTCTGTAAAGAATTCAATGCTCGCACAGCTGATCAAGCAGGTCTGATCATTCCAGTTGAGATCTCTGTATTTGAAGACCGTTCGTTTACTTTCATCACGAAAACTCCGCCGGCAGCAGTTCTTCTGCGCGTCGCTGCGAAGATCGAAAAAGGTTCGGGTGAACCGAACAAGAAGAAAGTAGCAACAGTTAACCGCGATACGGTTCGCCAAATCGCTGAACAAAAAATGCCTGACCTTAACGCTGCAAACGTAGAGTCTGCTATGCGTATGGTTGAAGGTACTGCTCGTAGTATGGGCATCACGATTCAAGACTAATTCTTGACCATCGTCCAAAGCCGAGCCTTATAGGCGGTGCGGCATATGTGGGAGGGTTACCCGCTAACACCACAAAGGAGGAATACACAATGGCTAAACACGGTAAAAAATACGTAGAAGCTGCTAAGCTGTTTGACGGCGAAGCAACTTATGAGCCTGCTGAAGCTGTAAGTCTTGTTAAAAAGACTGCAACAGCTAAATTTGACGAAACTGTCGAAGCAGCAGTACGTTTGGGCGTAGACCCACGTAAACAAGACCAAGCGGTTCGTGGTGTTGTTGTCTTGCCACACGGCACAGGTAAAACACAACGCGTATTGGTATTTGCAAAAGGCGAAAAAGCGAAAGAAGCGGAAGCTGCTGGAGCTGACTTCGTAGGCGATCAAGATATGATCAACAAGATCCAACAAGGTTGGTTCGAGTTTGATGTCTGCGTAGCAACGCCTGATATGATGAGCGAAGTCGGTAAACTGGGTCGTCTGCTCGGTGGTAAAGGCCTTATGCCTAACCCTAAAGCAGGTACAGTTACTTTCGACGTTACTAAAGCCGTTCAAGAAATCAAGGCTGGTAAAATCGAATACCGTCTGGACAAAGCAGGCCAAATCCATGCACCGATCGGCAAAGCGTCGTTCAGTGAGGATCAGTTAAACGAAAACCTGAAAGCACTGATGGAGGCACTTAACCGTGCTAAACCAGCCGCTGCAAAAGGCGTTTACCTGAAAGGCGTAGCTGTGTCCGCAACGATGGGACCGAGCGTTCGCGTTAACACAACTTCGTACAAATAAAAAAAGATTGACTTTCGTTAATTTTTTCGATAAGCTGTAGAAGTTGTTCATTCCGTTCTTTTGAACGGTCTGCTAAATTTGAATATGCTTACCGTAGACAGTAGGTGCTTTCGGGCTTAATTTCCTACCGAGGTGTGTGATAGAATTTCAGCTTTGCTGATTCGTCAAGCCTCCGTCTTCTACGGAGGCTTTTCTTATTGCATACGCTGCACGTTAAGTTTGACTTGAATGTAGCAAAAAGTGGGAGCGACCGGATTCTCCGTAGCGAGAAGTCGGCGTTTCACTCCAATTCAACAGGAGGTGTACGATTTGGCTAACGCAAAAGTGATTCAATCCAAACAAGAGTCGGTAGACGTAATCGCTGGGAAACTGCGCGAAAGCGTATCGACCGTGGTTGTCGACTATCGTGGTCTGAACGTTGCTCAAGTTACCGAGCTGCGTAAACAGCTTCGCGAAGCTGGCATCGAGTTCCAAGTTCTGAAAAACTCGTTGGTTCGCCGCGCAACAGCTGCTGCTGAACTGAGCGACCTCGACGCTGTTCTGACTGGCCCGACTGCAATTGCATTCGGTACAGAAGACGCTGTCGCGCCTGCTAAAATCCTGAACGATTTCGCAAAAGCGAATGACGCTCTGGAACTTAAAGGCGGCGTTGTTGAAGGACGCGTAGTAAGTGCTGACGAACTGAAAGCACTGGCTTCCCTGCCTTCACGCGAAGGTTTGCTGTCGATGCTTCTCAGCGTGCTTCAAGCTCCAATGCGCAACTTCGCATTGGCAGTCAAAGCAGTTGCAGACAAAGACGAGCAACAAAGCGCTTAATAAGTACCAAAAATCGCGGATGCGAGCTGAAGCGATTTGAGGGACCGAATATTCAAGCATGCTTGAATATTCGAAATTTTTCACCCAGCTTCACAAAACTGACAGCCTTAATCGGCTGATCTCACATACCCAAATGGAGGTTCAATCATGAGCAACGAGCAAATCCTTGAAGCCATCAAAGGCATGACTGTATTGGAACTTAACGACCTGGTTAAAGCAATCGAAGAAGAATTCGGCGTAACTGCAGCAGCTCCAGTAGCAGCAGCAGGTGGCGGCGCAGCTGTAGAAGCTGAGCAATCCGAGTTCGACGTTATTTTGACAAGCGCTGGCGCTTCGAAAATCAACGTTATCAAAGCTGTTCGCGAAATTACAGGTCTTGGCCTGAAAGAAGCGAAAGAAGTTGTAGACAACGCTCCAAAACCAATCAAAGAAAAAACTTCTAAAGAAGATGCAGAAGCAGTAAAAGCTAAGCTTGAAGAAGCTGGCGCTTCCGTAGAAGTTAAGTAATCTCTTTTCAATAAGAGTACTACAGGGCAGACCCTCGAAGTTATCCTGCTTCGGGGGTCTTTTCTTGTATTTGGTACGGATCTCGAACAGTCGGGAAAAGTGCGTAAGTCTTCGATCAACGAAAAAGGGGTTGAAGCAAATGTCAGATCATTACTACACGGATCGACCTACCGCTAAGCATGACCGCAAAACGATTGAAGTTGAGCTGCGAGGGCAAAAGGTTCGATTAGTTACGGATGCCGGTGTATTTTCCAAAGAAGGTCTGGATTATGGAAGTCGAGTATTGATTGATGCTTTAGATATTCCAGAGCAGTCTTCGGTATTGGATGTTGGATGTGGATACGGGCCGATTGGGATTGCAGCAGGGTTGATGGGCGCGAAGTCGATCACGATGCTGGATGTCAACGAAAGAGCGATCGAACTGGCTAATGAAAATGTAGCGTCGAACGGGATCTCGCAAGCCAAAGCGCTTAAAAGCGATTTGCTGGAATCGGTATTGCATCAAAAGTTTGATGTGATTATTACTAATCCTCCTATCCGTGCAGGAAAAGAAACGGTACATCGATTGTTCGAACAGGCAAGTGAGTGCTTGAATCCGGGAGGTTCACTGTGGATTGTGATTCAGAAAAAGCAGGGAGCGCCTTCGGCGAAAGCGAAGCTTGAAATGTTGTTTGAACAAGTCGAAGAAGTAACAAAAGATAAAGGTTATCGCATTTATAAAGCGACAGCTGCTCTATAAAGACCTTTTGAACTTTTTTGATTCAAAGGCGACACAGAGGTTGACCTGTCCTTTAGAAGATGTTATAGTTATAAAATGTCAGTATAGAATGCCCTACGTGGCTTTAGCATATTAAAATGTTGAGTAGCTCCACAAAACAGCACAAGAACGGCGGTTTTGTTTGGGGCTTCATATTTTGATGTGCAGTTACGCTTTTATTCTGGGGTTTTTCACGACATGTTGAAAGACATGCAGCGACGTTTCATATTGTGAAGTTTGTTGATTGCACCTCTTCTTGCGCCGCTCTTTTTTCGAATAAACTCGATAAGGGCTTTTCTGCATGTAAGGGGTATGTCCGCTTTGGAACCATTATACGTGATTCAAAGGAAGGGCTGCAATGGAATTTTTAAACTCGGTACTTTTCATCGTAAAAGTGCTTAAAGTTGAGTAGACATTGAGGGGTGAGTATAGTTGACGGGACATCTTGTTCGATATGGTCGACGCACTCGGCGGAGTTATTCGCGGATTCATGAGGTGCTCGAAGTTCCGAATCTGATTGAGATTCAGCAAAAATCTTATGAATGGTTCTTGGAGGAAGGTCTTCGGGAAATGTTCCACGATATTTCGCCGATTCAGGATTTCACAGGAAATCTGATTTTGGAATTTATCGATTACAGCCTTGGGGAACCGAAATACACGACAGACGATGCCAAAGAGCGTGACGTAACATACGCGGCGCCACTTCGTGTGAAAGTCCGCCTGATTAACAAAGAAACGGGCGAAGTCAAAGAGCAGGAAGTATTTATGGGTGACTTCCCGCTGATGACTGAAACTGGAACGTTTATCATAAACGGTGCGGAACGGGTTATTGTCAGTCAGTTGGTTCGCTCTCCAAGTGTTTACTTCAATACTAAAGTAGACAAAAATGGAAAGAAAGCATACAGCGCGACTGTCATCCCGAACCGCGGCGCATGGCTAGAGCTTGAAACAGATGCGAAAGACATCATTTACGTTCGAATCGACCGTACTCGGAAAATTCCGGTAACGGTATTGCTTCGTGCGCTTGGTTTCGGCAGCGATGCCGAAATTCTGGATCTGCTCGGCAACGACGAGTATATCCGCAACACATTAGACAAAGACAACACGGATTCGACAGAGAAAGCTTTGATCGAAATCTACGAGCGTCTGCGTCCGGGTGAACCACCTACGTTGGATAATGCAAGAAGCCTGCTGATTGCTCGTTTCTTCGATCCAAAGAGATACGATCTCGCAAACGTAGGTCGTTATAAGATCAACAAAAAGCTTCATATCAAAAACCGCTTGTTCAACCAAAAGCTTGCTGAAACTTTGGTCGACACTGTAACAGGTGAGATCATTGCAGAAGCAGGTCAAATGGTAGACCGTCGTCTTCTTGACGAAATTCTGCCTTACTTGGAAAGCGAAAACAGCGTCAAAACGTATCATGTTGCAGGTGGCGTTTTGGATGCTAACGATATTCCTATGCAATCGATTGATGTCTTTTCTCCTATTGAAGATGGAAAAGTTGTTAAAATCATCGCCAATGGACAAATTGACAAATCGGTTAAAAATATCACACCAGCAGATATTCTTGCTTCGGTCAGCTACTTCATCGATCTGTTGCACGGTATCGGCGACACTGACGATATTGACCATCTGGGTAACCGTCGTCTGCGTTCTGTAGGCGAATTGTTGCAAAACCAATTCCGTATTGGTTTGTCCCGTATGGAACGTGTTGTACGTGAACGGATGTCGATTCAGGATTCGAACGTGATCACGCCTCAGGCTTTGATCAACATTCGTCCCGTGATTGCATCGATTAAGGAGTTCTTCGGTAGCTCGCAGCTCTCCCAGTTCATGGACCAAACAAACCCACTTGCCGAACTCACGCACAAGCGTCGTCTGTCCGCTCTCGGACCCGGCGGTTTGACGCGCGAACGCGCAGGTTTCGAAGTTCGAGACGTTCACGCCAGTCACTATGGCAGAATGTGCCCGATCGAGACGCCGGAAGGACCGAACATCGGTCTGATCAACTCCTTGTCTACATTCGCGCGGATTAACGAGTATGGCTTCATCGAGGCGCCTTATCGTCGCGTCGATCCGAAGACCAACAAAGTAACCGAGCATATCGATTACTTGACAGCCGATGAAGAAGACAACTACGTAGTCGCTCAGGCAAATGCCCAGTTGACCGAAGATGATTCTTTCGCGGAAGACATGGTAATCGTTCGTTACAACAAACAGGCGGACAACATCCTGCCGATGCCGAGTGATCGCGTCGACTATATGGACGTTTCGCCAAAACAGGTCGTATCCGTCGCGACGGCGCTCATTCCGTTCCTTGAGAACGATGACTCCAACCGCGCACTGATGGGATCGAACATGCAGCGTCAGGCTGTACCTTTGCTTATTCCTAAAGCACCGCTTGTCGGTACAGGAATGGAGCATAAGTCGGCAAAAGACTCCGGTGTATGTATCGTTGCCAAACACGATGGTTACATCGAGCGTTCGACGGCTAGCGAAATTACGCTTCGTCGCGTTGAAATGGTTGACGGCCAAGAAGTCAAAGGCGACTTGGTTACTCATAAATTACACAAATTTATGCGTTCTAACCAAGGAACGTGTATCAACCAACGTCCAATCGTACGTGCGGGCGAATGGGTGAAAAAAGGCGACATCCTAGCGGACGGCCCTTCGACCGAAATGGGCGAATTGGCACTTGGGCGCAACGTTGTCGTAGCCTTCATGACTTGGGAAGGTTACAACTACGAGGATGCCATCTTGCTGAGTGAAAAACTTGTTAAAGAAGATGTATACACTTCGATCCATATCGAAGAATACGAATCCGATGCACGTGACACGAAGCTGGGACCTGAAGAAATCACTCGCGATATTCCGAATGTCGGCGAAGAAGCACTGAAAAACCTCGACGATCGCGGTATTATCCGTATCGGCGCGGAAATCGCTGCTGGCGACATCCTGGTGGGTAAAGTTACACCTAAGGGCGTAACCGAACTGACAGCGGAAGAACGTTTGCTTCATGCCATCTTCGGCGAGAAAGCTCGCGAAGTGCGCGATACTTCCTTGCGTGTACCACACGGTACAGACGGCATCGTAGTCGACGTTAAAGTATTCACTCGTGAAAACGGTGATGAGCTTCCTCCAGGTGTGAATCAATTGGTACGTGTTTATATCGCACAAAAACGTAAAATCTCCCAAGGCGACAAGATGGCGGGACGTCACGGTAACAAAGGTGTCGTATCGCGTATCATGCCAGAAGAAGATATGCCGTTCTTGCCAGATGGCACGCCAGTTCAGATCGTATTGAACCCACTGGGCGTACCTTCGCGGATGAACATCGGACAAATCTTGGAAGTTCACTTGGGCATGGCTGCACAACGACTCGGTATTCACGTCGCGACTCCGGTATTTGACGGAGCGAACGAGTACGATGTATTCGATACGATGGAAGAAGCCGGCATGCAGCGTAACGGTAAAACCGTGCTCTACGACGGTCGTACTGGCGAACGCTTCGAGCGTGAAGTTACAGTCGGCGTCATGCACATGATCAAATTGGCGCACATGGTTGACGATAAGATCCACGCCCGTTCTACAGGTCCTTACTCGCTCGTTACGCAACAGCCGCTGGGTGGTAAAGCTCAGTTCGGCGGACAACGTTTCGGTGAGATGGAAGTATGGGCACTGGAAGCTTACGGCGCCGCTTATACCCTGCAAGAAATTTTGACCGTTAAATCCGATGACGTGGTCGGCCGCGTGAAAACGTACGAAGCGATCGTTAAAGGTGAAAACGTTCCGGAACCAGGCGTTCCTGAAGCGTTCAAAGTCTTAATCAAAGAGCTGCAAAGCTTGGGCATGGACGTCAAGATTCTTGGCGAAGACGAGAACGAGATCGAAATGAAAGAACTGGATGACGAGGAAGAACCAACTGGCAGCGACAAACTGGGTCTCAATCTTGAAGGTTCAGAAGTTAGCGCAGAACAATAAGTTTTAAAAATCAGGAACCGCATATAGGGAGGGTTGCTCCTTGTTGGATGTAAACAACTTCGAGTTTATCAAGATCGGGCTCGCTTCCCCGGACAAGATTCGTTCTTGGTCCCGTGGTGAAGTTAAGAAGCCGGAAACGATCAACTATCGTACGCTCAAACCGGAGAAAGAAGGTCTTTTCTGCGAAAAGATCTTCGGACCGACGAAAGACTGGGAATGTCATTGCGGCAAATACAAACGAGTACGTTATAAAGGCGTTGTCTGCGATCGTTGCGGCGTCGAAGTTACTCGTGCGAAAGTTCGCCGCGAACGCATGGGCCATATCGAGCTTGCAGCTCCGGTATCCCATATCTGGTACTTCAAAGGTATTCCGAGCCGTATGGGTCTTGCACTGGACATGTCGCCACGTTCCCTTGAAGAAGTCATCTACTTCGCATCTTATGTTGTAACCGATCCAGGCGAAACGCCTTTGGAAAGAAAACAACTGTTGTCGGAAAAAGAATACCGTAGCTACCGTGAAAAATACGGTTACGGATTCCACGCCGGCATGGGTGCGGAAGCAGTCAAAAAACTTCTGCAAGATATGGACATCGACAAAGAATTGGAGTTCCTCAAAGAGGAACTTCGTACCACGCAAGGACAACGCAGAAGCCGGGCGATCAAACGCCTGGAAGTCATCGAAGCATTCAAAAGTTCGGGTAACAACCCGGACTGGATGATTCTTGACGTTCTTCCGGTCATTCCACCGGAACTGCGTCCGATGGTACAGCTCGACGGCGGTCGTTTTGCGACGTCCGACTTGAACGATCTGTATCGCCGCGTAATCAACCGGAACAACCGTCTGAAAAGACTGCTTGATCTGGGCGCGCCGGATATCATTGTCCAAAACGAAAAACGGATGTTGCAAGAAGCGGTAGACGCTTTGATCGACAACGGTCGTCGCGGTCGTCCTGTTACAGGTCCGGGTAACCGTCCGCTTAAATCGCTCAGCCATATGTTGAAAGGTAAACAAGGACGTTTCCGTCAGAACTTGCTCGGTAAACGGGTCGATTATTCCGGTCGTTCCGTTATCGTCGTAGGTCCTAACCTAAAGATGTACCAATGTGGTCTTCCGAAGGAAATGGCGCTCGAATTGTTCAAACCTTTCGTGATGAAAGAGCTGGTTAATAAAGGTCTTGCTCACAACATCAAGAGTGCAAAACGCAAAGTCGAGCGCGTAAGCGCCGAAGTGTGGGATGTTCTTGAAGAAGTGATTAAGGAGCACCCAGTTCTGTTGAACCGTGCCCCGACGCTTCACCGTCTCGGTATCCAAGCGTTTGAACCTATTTTGGTCGAAGGTAAAGCGATTCGTCTTCACCCACTCGTATGTACGGCTTACAACGCCGATTTCGACGGTGACCAAATGGCGGTACACGTTCCGTTGTCCGCAGAAGCGCAAGCAGAAGCTCGCATTCTGATGTTGGCATCGGGTAACATCTTGAACCCTAAAGACGGTAAACCGGTTGTTACTCCTTCGCAGGATATGGTTCTCGGAACTTACTATCTGACGATGGATAACAACAAAGGTAAAGGCGCAGGGATGATTTTCCGTAATGTGAACGAAGCCGTATCTGCGTACCAACGCGATGAAGCCGAACTCCACGCTCGCGTGGCGATTCCGGTTAAAGCTTTGAACAAAACAAGTTTCTCGGAAAAACAACAAAACGCGATGTTGATTACGACAGTGGGTCGGATTATCTTCAACGAGATCTTCCCGGCAAGCTTCCCGTATATCAATGACGCAACCCGTGCCAACCTGTTTAACGGCGTAGCGGAAGACTTCTTCATCTACGAAAAAGGTGAAAATGTTACGGATCGCATCATGAATGCACCACAAACAAAAGGTATCGGTAAAGAGTACCTGGGTGAAATCATCGGACGCTGCTTCGAGGTTTACCAAACGACTCAAACTTCGATGATTCTTGACGAAATCAAGCAGCTTGGTTTCACATACTCGACACGTTCGGGTGTAACTGTAGCTGTGTCTGACGTTGTCGTTCCACCAGAGAAAAAAGCGCTGATGGAAGAATCCGATAAAAAAGTCGCAGTTATTACTAACCAATACCGTCGTGGTCTGATTACGAACGAAGAACGTTATGACCGTGTTATCGAAATCTGGTCGCACGCCAAAGATCAAATCAGTGATATTCTGATGAAATCGATGGATCGTTATAACTCCATCATGTTGATGGTCGATTCGAAAGCCCGCGGTAACAAATCGCAGATCACCCAGCTGGGCGGTATGCGTGGTCTGATGGCGAACCCATCGGGTCGCATCATCGAGCTCCCAATCAAGTCGAACTTCCGCGAAGGCCTGACGGTCCTCGAATACTTCTTGTCTACGCACGGTGCGCGTAAAGGTCTTGCCGATACAGCACTTCGTACTGCCGATTCGGGTTACTTGACTCGTCGTCTGGTAGACGTAGCACAAGACGTAATCGTTCGCGAAGACGACTGTGGAACAGATAAAGGCTTTATGGTTAGCCGGATTCAAGACGGTAAAGAGGTTATCGAAGACCTGTATGACCGTATTGAAGGGCGTTACTGCTTCGAAACAGTACGTCATCCGGAGACAAAAGAAATCATTGCGACTCGCAATGAATTGATTACGTCTGACAAAGCCGAAGAAATCGTAAACGCTGGCGTTGAAAAACTGCAAATTCGTTCTGTACTTAGCTGCCGTGCTCGTCATGGCGTATGTAAGAAATGTTACGGACGAAACCTTGCAACAGGCAAACACGTTGAGATTGGTGAAGCAGTCGGCATCATCGCTGCACAATCGATCGGTGAGCCAGGAACACAGCTTACAATGCGTACGTTCCATACCGGCGGCGTTGCCGGCGACGACATCACACAAGGTTTGCCGCGTATCCAAGAATTGTTCGAAGCTCGTAACCCTAAAGGTCAAGCAACGATCAGTGAAATCGATGGCGTGGTAAAAGAGATCCGCGAAGCGAAAGACCGTCGCGAGATCGAAGTGGAAGGCGAAGCCGAAAGCAAAACGTACTCCGTCACTTACGGTTCCCGTTTACGTGTACGTGAAGGGATGACGATTGAAGCTGGGGATGAACTGACAGATGGTTCGATCGACCCTAAAGAAATGCTGCGCATCAAAGGTATCCGCGGCGTGCAGAACTATATCCTTCAGGAAGTTCAGCGCGTATACCGGAACCAAGGCGTAGAAATCAACGATAAACACGTCGAAGTTATGATTCGTCAAATGCTTCGCAAAATCCGTATCGTTGATGCCGGAGAAACAACGTTGTTGCCAGGATCGTTCGTGGAAATTCACGAATACGAAAAAGCGAACAAAGATGTCATCTTGAGTGGTAAAGATCCAGCGGTTGCTAAACCAATCCTGCTCGGTATCACAAAAGCATCTTTGGAAACTGATTCGTTCTTGTCAGCTGCATCGTTCCAAGAAACAACGCGCGTTCTTACAGACGCAGCAATCAAGGGTAAAGTCGACCAATTGCTGGGCTTGAAAGAAAACGTCTTGATCGGTAAACTGATTCCTGCCGGTACAGGTATGAGTCGTTACCGTAATGTCCGCTTTGAAGAGCCGGAAGGCGCAGATAACGGAGAAGAATCGATGGAGCCTGTAACGACCGAATAAGGTTATAAAGGTAATTAAAGAACCAGGGCGGCGAGAAAGAGAATTCTTTCTCCAAGCCCTGTCATTCTTTGCTTGACATACCTCTCTGCCAGATGCTAATATAGCAAAGGTGCGTGAGCAGGTTGTACTAATCCTGTCTTTTGGAGGATATGCCGAATGTCTAATGACAAAGGACTTCAGGATGCTCATGTTAAAATCGGCACCAAGCAGACCGTTAGAGCGGTTGAACTTGGAGAAGCTTCTGAAGTTTATGTAGCCATGGACGCAGACCAGCGGATGATCGCAAAGATCACATCGTTGTGTGCAAAGTCCGATCTGAAGATCACTCAAGTCGAAACGATGCGAGAGCTTGGTAAGGCTTGTGGAATCGAAGTCGGCGCGGCGATGGTTGCGGTTCTGAAGTGAGAAAGACATAACTGTGTGAGAACGTTTTTGTTTCAAGAGCGTGTAGCGCTTGGGGCAAGAACTTTCATTTGTTCTTTTATGAACCACCTGGGTCTGTGGACTTGAAAAGTGGTTCGTAACAAGGATGTCTACCAATACTAGGAAGGGGGTGGCAATGAAAATGCCAACTATTAACCAACTCGTCCGTAAAGGACGTCAAGCAAAAGTCGTGAAGTCGAAATCCCCAGCTCTGCAAAAGGGTTTCAACGCACTGAAACGTGAAGAAACTAACTTGAGCGCTCCGCAAAAACGCGGTGTTTGCACTCGTGTAGGTACAATGACTCCACGTAAACCGAACTCCGCGCTTCGTAAGTATGCCCGTGTTCGTTTGACGAACCGTATCGAGGTTACTGCTTACATTCCGGGTATCGGACACAACTTGCAAGAACACAGCGTCGTGCTGGTTCGTGGCGGTCGTGTAAAAGACTTAGCGGGTGTACGTTACCACATCGTTCGCGGTGCTCTTGATACTGCAGGTGTAAACGGACGTATGCAAGCCCGTTCGAAATACGGCGCTAAGCGTCCAAAAGAAAAGAAAAACTAATTTGAATGTCTAGATACATTCAACTATCGGAGAAAGGGGGATATCCATGCCACGCAAAGGTCCAGTTACCAAAAGAGACGTACTGCCGGATCCGGTGTACAACAGCAAACTGGTTACTCGTCTGATCAACCGCATCATGATCGACGGTAAACGCGGTGTAGCTCAAAACATCCTTTACAACTCGTTCAAATTGATTCAAGAACGTACGGGCAACGACCCGATGGAAGTATTTGAAGCTGCAATCAAAAACATTATGCCAGTTCTTGAAGTTAAAGCTCGTCGTGTAGGCGGCGCTAACTATCAAGTGCCGATCGAAGTTAAACCAGAAAGACGTACAGCTCTCGGTCTCCGTTGGCTCGTAAACTACTCCCGCAATCGCGGCGAGAAGACTATGGAAGAACGTCTGGCTGCAGAAATCATCGATGCTTCGAACAACACTGGCGCATCTGTGAAAAAACGCGAAGACACACACAAAATGGCTGAAGCGAACAAAGCGTTTGCACACTACCGCTGGTAGGATTTCGGCTTAGTAACCAATACTGAATTTTGAAGGGAGTTCCCATTCATGGCAAGAGAGTTCTCCTTGAAAAATACACGTAACATCGGTATCATGGCGCATATCGACGCGGGTAAAACGACTACCACAGAACGGATTCTGTTCTACACAGGCATTACGCACAAAATCGGTGAAGTTCACGAAGGTGCTGCGACAATGGACTGGATGGAGCAGGAGCAAGAGCGCGGAATTACAATCACTTCCGCTGCTACGACCGCTCAATGGAAAGGTTACCGCGTCAATATCATCGATACTCCGGGACACGTTGACTTCACAGTTGAAGTTGAACGTTCCCTTCGTGTATTGGACGGGGCAGTAGGCGTATTCAGTGCCAAAGAAGGCGTAGAGCCTCAGTCGGAAACCGTATGGAGACAGGCTGACCGTTATGGCGTTCCTCGGATCGCTTACGTCAACAAAATGGACATCATCGGTGCGGACTTCCTCAACGTAGTTAAAGATATGGGCGAGCGTCTTCAAGCCAATGCGGTAGCGATTCAGCTTCCAATCGGCGCAGAAAACGACTTCGTAGGTATCATTGACTTGGTTGAGCAAAAAGCTCACATGTACAAAGACGATCTCGGTCAAAACATCGAAGTCGTTGACGTGCCTGAAGAGTTCAAAGCTCAAGTTGAAGAATTACGTGCAGAACTGGTAGAGAAAGTTGCAGAACTGGACGAAGAATTGATGATGAAATACCTTGAAGGAGAAGAAATCTCCATCGACGAGCTCAAAGCAGCTCTTCGTAAAGGTGTAGTAGACGTTAAGATCTTCCCAGTAATCTGTGGATCTTCCTACAAAAACAAAGGGGTTCAACTTATGTTGGACGCTGTTATCGATTACCTGCCAGCACCAGTAGACGTAGCTGCGATTCAAGGTACACTTGAAGACGGTACGGAAGCGATTCGTCATTCTTCGGATGAAGAGCCGTTCTCGGCATTGGCATTTAAAATCATGACAGACCCTTACGTAGGTAAACTGACGTTCTTCCGTGTATACTCCGGTGTTCTTCAATCCGGTTCGTATGTACTGAATGCAACGAAAGGCAAACGTGAGCGTATCGGCCGTATCCTGCAAATGCACGCGAACAGCCGTCAAGAAATCAGCGTAGTTTACTCCGGTGATATCGCGGCAGCTGTTGGTTTGAAAGATACAGGTACAGGTGATACACTGTGTGATGAGAAGAGCCCAGTTATTCTGGAATCGATGAACTTCCCTGATCCGGTTATCGAGATCGCGGTTGAGCCGAAAACTAAGGCTGACCAAGATAAGATGGGCGTAGCATTAGGTAAGCTCACTGAGGAAGACCCAACTCTTCGTGCTCATACAGACGAAGAAACAGGTCAGACGATTCTGGCTGGTATGGGTGAACTCCACCTTGATATCATCATCGACCGTATGCGTCGGGAATTCAAAGTAGAAACCAACGTGGGTAAACCACAGGTTGCTTACCGCGAAACTTTCCGTCAACCAGCTCGTGTAGAAGGCAAGTTCGTTCGTCAATCCGGTGGTCGTGGTCAATACGGTCACGTATGGGTTGAATTCGAACCGCTGGAGCCGGGTACTGGTAGCCAATTCGAAAGTAAAGTTGTCGGTGGTTCTGTTCCTCGTGAATATATCCAACCTGCGCTTGCTGGTATCGAAGAACAAATGAAGAGCGGCGTTATCGCGGGCTTCCCGCTGGTAGACGTTAAAGCGACAATCGTCGACGGCTCTTACCATGATGTCGATTCCAACGAAATGGCGTTTAAAATCGCAGGTTCGATGGCGCTTAAAGCAGCGAAAGAGAAATGTAAGCCTGTCCTGCTTGAGCCAATCATGAAAGTCGAAGTAACCGTGCCTGAGGAATACATGGGCGACGTTATGGGTATGCTGAACTCTCGCCGCGGCCGTATCGAAGGTATGGATTCCCGCAGCGGTGCTCAAATTATCCGTGCTAAGGTGCCTCTGTCCGAAATGTTCGGATACTCGACGACTCTGCGTTCGGGTACGCAAGGACGCGGCGTATTCTCGATGGAACTTTCTCATTACGAAGAAGTTCCGAAGAGCATCGCTGAAGAAATCGTATCGAAAACGAAAGCAGGGGAATAATCTCCGTTTTCACCGCCGAATGATGAGGTCTTACGAGGCATCATCATTCGGATTGAGTTTTACCCAATAATTTTCCTATATGAAGGAGGAACTGTTTCAAATGGCAAAAGCTAAATTCGAACGTAATAAGCCGCACGTTAACATTGGTACAATCGGTCACGTCGACCATGGTAAAACAACTCTGACTGCTGCAATCACAACTGTTCTGTCGAAGACTTATGGTGGTGCTGCAATCGCGTTTGACCAAATCGACAAAGCTCCAGAAGAAAGAGAACGTGGTATCACAATCTCTACAGCTCACGTAGAATACGAAACTCCAGCTCGTCACTACGCACACGTAGACTGCCCAGGTCACGCCGACTATGTTAAAAACATGATCACTGGCGCGGCACAAATGGACGGAGCGATCCTGGTTGTATCCGCAGCTGACGGCCCAATGCCACAAACTCGCGAACACATCCTTCTTTCCCGTCAAGTAGGCGTTCCTTACATCGTTGTATTCTTGAACAAATGCGACATGGTTGAAGACGCTGAGCTTCTGGAACTGGTTGAAATGGAAGTACGTGACCTGTTGAGCGAATATGACTTCCCAGGCGACGACACTCCAATCATCCAAGGTTCTGCTCGTGAAGCGCTGCAAAACCCTGATGGCGAATGGGCTCAAAAAATCGTTGAAATGTTCAACATCATCGATGAGTACATCCCAACTCCAGAGCGCGATACTGACAAACCTTTCTTGATGCCTATCGAGGACGTGTTCTCGATCACTGGTCGTGGTACAGTAGCAACTGGCCGTATCGAGCGTGGTACTGTTAAAATCGGTGACGAAGTTGAAATCGTTGGTATCGCTGAAGAGTCCAAAAAATCCGTTGTTACGGGCGTAGAAATGTTCCGTAAATTGATGGATTCCGCTCAAGCTGGCGACAACATCGGCGCATTGCTGCGTGGTGTTGACCGTACGCAAATCGAGCGTGGACAAGTTCTGTCGAAACCAGGTTCGGTTAAACCGCACACTGAATTCACAGCTCAAATCTACGTTCTGACTAAAGAAGAAGGTGGCCGTCACAAGCCTTTCTTCACTGGTTACCGTCCACAGTTCTACTTCCGTACAACTGACGTAACGGGTATCATCAACTTGCCAGAAGGCGCTGAGATGGTAATGCCAGGCGACAACATCGAAGTAACTGTTTCCCTGATCGCTCCGATCGCTATCGAAGAAGGAACTAAGTTCTCTATTCGTGAAGGCGGCCGTACAGTAGGCGCAGGCGCAGTAGCTTCTATCCAAAAATAATAACGGCTAACCCCGTTAAATAGAGCAACAGTGTACTGGAACGAGTAACAATGTACTGTAAACGAAAGCGCGAGGCGGGGCATTTATCCCGAAGTCGGGATGATGCCTCGCTTTCTTTTTGTGTAATTTTAAAAAAGGGTTGCATTGTCTCGTAATGTTCTATATAATAATGAATGTTGTTCTGAGACGTTGCGATGATGTGAGAGGTTACCGACACACCCGGCTCCTTTGCCATAGTTGGTGTGCGCGGAAAATTTTCACGGAGTATGTCCGATACCAAATTGGGCGATAGAAGGAGGGAATTTGAAATGGCAAAGCAAAAAATCCGTATTCGTTTGAAAGCATATGATCATAGAGTTTTGGATCAATCTGCTGAGAAAATTGTTGAAACAGCAAAGCGTTCTGGTGCAGGTGTTTCTGGACCGATCCCGCTGCCAACTGAAAAACAAATCATCACCATTCTTCGTGCGGTGCACAAATACAAGGATTCGCGTGAGCAATTCGAACAACGCACACACAAGCGTTTGATCGACATTGTAAACCCAACTCCACAAACTGTGGATGCCTTGATGCGTCTGGACTTGCCGTCCGGCGTTGATATCGAAATTAAACTGTAAGACTCCTGAATAAGGACATAAATGAAAAGAGGTGTCAACATGACTGGTATCTTAGGGAAAAAACTGGGTATGACCCAAGTATTCACCGCTGAAGGTAACGTCGTTCCTGTAACGGTTATCGAAGCAGGCCCATGTGTGGTTCTGCAAAAGAAAGACCTGGAAAATGACGGTTATGAAGCGGTACAAATCGGTTTCGCGGACAAGAAAGCTAGCCGTTCCAACAAACCGGCGGCAGGCCACGCTAAAAAAGCGGACACTGCACCTAAGCGCTACATTCGCGAACTTCGCGGTGTTGACCTCGGAACTTACGAGGTTGGACAAGTGCTTAAAGCGGACGTATTTACTGAAGGACAATTCGTTGACGTAAGCGGCGTATCCAAAGGTAAAGGTTTCGCTGGTAGTATCAAACGTTGGGGACAAAGCCGCGGACCAATGTCGCACGGCTCGCGTTACCACCGTAGACCGGGTTCGATGGGTTCCATCCAAGCTAACCGTGTACCGAAAGGTAAACGTCTGCCAGGACACATGGGCCATGACTCGATCACTGTTCAAAACCTCGAAATCGTAAGAGTCGATGCAGAACGCAACGTACTGCTCGTTAAAGGTTCCATTCCGGGCCCTAAAAACGGCTTCGTTAAAGTTCGTGAATCGATCAAGAAATAATAGATTTTCAGAAGAAAGGAGGAACATGAAATGCCTACAGTAAAAGTATTCAATATCGAAGGTAGCGAAGTTGGAGAAATCGAACTGAGTGATTCGGTGTTCGGTATTAATCCTAACGGACATGTGCTCCACCAAGCAGTCGTGATGCAACAAGCATCGCTTCGCTCCGGTACGCACAAAGTTAAAGGACGTTCGGAAGTTCGTGGCGGCGGTCGCAAACCTTGGAAACAAAAAGGTACAGGACGCGCTCGTCAAGGTTCGATCCGTTCTCCACAATGGAGAGGCGGCGGCATCGTCTTCGGACCAACTCCGCGCAGCTACTCTTACAAATTGCCTAAAAAAGTTCGTCGTTTGGCGATCAAATCGGCATTGTCTTCGAAAGTTATTGCGAACGAGATTATCGTTCTGGATACACTGAGCCTGAACGCTCCGAAGACTAAAGAATTTGCAGGAATCTTGAGCAAGTTGAACGTAGACCGTAAAGCACTTGTAGTGGCTCCGGAATATGACAACAATGTAGCTCTTTCTGCTCGTAATATCCCAGGCGTGAAATTCGTTCAAGCCGACGGCATCAATGTTCTCGACGTGCTCGTGCATGATAAACTTATCATGACGAAGGACGCAGTACAGAAGGTAGAGGAGGTATTCGCATAATGAAAGATCCTCGCGACCTTATCAAACGTCCGATTATTACGGAACGTACAGCTGAAGCGATGAGTCAATCCAAGTACGTGTTTGAAGTGCAAATGAGCGCTAACAAAACGGAAGTGAAAAAAGCGGTAGAATCGATTTTCGGCGTGAAAGTGCTGAAAGTTAATGTTCTGCGCATGCCGGCTAAGCCGAAACGCTACGGTCGTCACTCCGGTTATACAAGCGAATGGAAAAAAGCGATCGTGACGCTGACTCCAGATAGCAAATCGCTAGAATTCTTTGAATCTGCAGAGTAAGGAGGGAAACTAACGTGCCAATTAAAAAGTATAAACCAACGTCACCGGCTCGACGCGCAATGAGCGTATCGACATTCGAAGAAATCACAACGAATCAGCCGGAAAAATCGTTGCTTGCACCACTTTTCAAAAAAGCAGGTCGTAACAACCAAGGTAAAATTACAGTTCGTCACCACGGCGGCGGACACAAACGTAAATACCGCGTTATCGACTTCAAACGTACCAAAGATGGAATTCCAGGCCACGTTGCTACGATCGAATACGATCCAAACCGGACTTCGAATATCGCATTGATCAACTATGCAGACGGCGAGAAACGCTACATCATCGCGCCTAAAGGTCTGAAAGTTGGCGATACAATCTACTCCGGTCCTGAATCGGACATCAAGATCGGTAACGCATTGCCACTGGAAAACATTCCGGTAGGTACAGTTATCCACAACATCGAGTTGAAACCAGGTAAAGGCGGCCAAATGGTTCGCGCAGCTGGCACAGAAGCTCAATTGCTGGGTAAAGAAGAGCGTTATGTATCGATCCGTTTGTCTTCGGGCGAAGTTCGTCGCGTTCTTAAAGTTTGCCGCGCTACAATCGGTTCGGTAGGCAACCAAGACCACGAGCTCGTGAAAATCGGTAAAGCAGGACGTAACCGTTGGTTGGGCAATCGCCCTCAAGTCCGCGGCGTAGTCATGAACCCTAACGATCACCCACACGGTGGTGGTGAAGGTCGTGCTCCAATCGGACGTAAGTCCCCGCTGTCACCATGGGGCAAACCGACACTTGGTTACAAAACACGCAAGAAAAACAAATCTTCGGATCAATACATCATCCGTCGCCGCACGAAGTAATGCGCTTATCCCGCATTGCTTCGCCGGCTAGGATTATGGAACAAGCCAGCTGAAGGGAGGACTACAATCGATGACACGCAGTCTGAAAAAAGGCCCTTTCATTGACGGATACCTGCTTAAAAAGGTAGAAGTACTGAACGAAGCCGAGAAGAAAGTCGTTATCAAAACTTGGTCCAGACGTTCCACGATCTTCCCACAATTCATCGGACACACTTTCGCCGTTTATGACGGACGTAAGCACGTACCGGTTTATGTGACAGAAGACATGGTTGGACACAAACTGGGTGAGTTCGCGCCGACGCGTACTTACAAAGGCCACGCAGCCGACGACAAGAAAACAAGACGTTAAACGGACCTGATTAAAGTCCGAAGGGAGGTTATGATAGCATGGAAGCACAAGCGCACTTGAAATATTCCCGTATTTCTCCACGTAAAGCCCAACTGGTCGCTGACCTGATTCGCGGCAAACACGTAGGTGAAGCAATCGCGATTCTGCGCCACACTCCGAAAGCGGCATCCCCGATTTTGGAAAAATTGCTGAACTCAGCAATCGCTAACGCAGAACACAACCACTCGCTGGACGTGAGCAAGTTGGTTATCTCGCAAGTTTACGTAAACCAAGGACCGACTTTGAAACGTTTCCGCCCTCGGGCAATGGGACGCGCAAGCCGGATCAATAAACGCACCAGCCACATTACTCTGGCTGTATCCGAAAAGTAAGGAGGGACAACTGTGGGACAAAAAGTAAATCCGGTCGGACTTCGCGTAGGCGTTATCCGTGACTGGGAATCCAAATGGTATGCTGGTAAAGACTTCGGTACACTGTTGATGGAAGACGTGAAAATTCGCGAATACCTGAAAACTAAACTGAAAGAATCCGCTGTCTCTAAGATTGAGATCGAAAGAGCAGCTAACCGCGTAAACGTAACGATCCACACGGCTAAGCCGGGTATGGTAATCGGACGTGGCGGTGCGGAAGTTGAAGTACTTCGTGGCGAGATCACTAAAATCGCTAACGGCAAAAAAGTACACATCAACATCGCAGAAATCAAGAACCAAGAACTGGACGCTATTTTGGTCGCAGAAAGCATCGCACAACAATTGGAGCGTCGCGTATCGTTCCGTCGTGCTTTGAAACAATCGATCCAACGTACTATGCGTTCGGGAGCTAAAGGAATCAAAACTGCGGTTAGCGGTCGTCTTGGCGGCGCTGAAATCGCTCGTTCGGAAGGCTACAGCGAAGGAACTGTTCCACTTCATACTCTGCGTGCTGACATCGATTACGGTACAGCTGAAGCGCACACGACTTACGGTCGTATCGGCGTTAAAGTATGGATCTATCGTGGAGAGGTTCTTCCTCCAGCTAAGAAACAAGCTGCTCAGGAAGGAGGCAACTAATCATGTTGGTACCTAAACGTGTAAAACACCGTAAACAGCAACGCGGCAGCATGGCCGGTCGTGCTAAAGGCGGTACTGAATTGAACTTCGGCGAATTCGGCTTGCAAGCGACTGAACCTTCGTGGATCACGAACCGTCAGATCGAAGCGGCACGTATCGCTATGACACGTTACATCAAACGTGGCGGTAAAGTTTGGATCAAAATTTTCCCTGATAAGCCGATCACTCAAAAGCCTCTCGAGGTTCGTATGGGTAGCGGTAAAGGTAACGTTGAGAAATGGGTAGCGGTTGTAAAACCGGGCAAGATCATGTTTGAACTTGCTGGCGTTTCGGAAGAAATCGCTCGTGAAGCAATGCGCCTCGCTTCTCACAAACTGCCTGTTAAAACTAAGTTTGTGAAACGTGAAGAATTAGGTGGTGAAGCAAATGAAGGCTAAGGAACTGCGTGACCTGACAACTGCCGAAATCGAACAGAAGGTCTCCGGATTTAAAGAAGAACTCTTTAATCTGCGCTTTCAGCTCGCTACCGGTCAGCTCGATAACCCAACTCGCATCAGCGTAGTCCGCAAGGAAATCGCTCGTGCTAAAACAGTTCTGCGTCAAAGAGAACTCGGAATTACTTCTTAATTCCTTTTGAACCTTCGGGTACAACATATAAGCCCTTTATTCAGGAAGGAGGCTAACCATGACTGAAGAACGTAACTCGCGCAAAGTATTGGTGGGTAAAGTCGTAAGCGACAAAATGGATAAAACAATCGTAGTTGTTGTAGAAACTTACAAAAAACACGAACTTTATCACAAACGCATCAAGTCGACGAAGAAATTCAAAGCGCATGACGAAAACAACGAAGCGAAAATCGGCGATACAGTAAGAATCGTTGAAACGCGCCCGCTGTCCAAAGACAAGCGCTGGAGACTTGCTGCAATCACTAACAAAGCAATCATCGTCTAAATTTTAAGATAAGCTCATCCGAAAGGAGGACATTCATAATGATTCAACCATTTACACGTTTGGCTGTAGCTGATAACTCCGGTGCGAAGGAACTGATGTGTATCCGCGTACTCGGTGGTACGGGACGTCGTACAGCTAACATCGGTGACCTGATCGTTTGCTCGGTAAAACAAGCAACACCAGGGGGCGTTGTCAAAAAAGGCGACGTAGTTAAAGCAGTAGTTGTTCGTACGAAGCGTTCGGTACGTCGTAAAGACGGATCGTACATCGCATTCGACGAAAACGCAGCGGTAGTTGTAAAAGATGATCGTGGCCCACGTGGTACACGTATCTTCGGACCAGTTGCTCGTGAACTTCGCGACAAGGACTTCATGAAAATTGTTTCCTTGGCACCGGAAGTTATCTAATATATGCACGATTTTCTTAACGGTCTTTCGACCTTTAAGTCATAGGAGGTGTACCTGATGGCAAGAGTGAAAAAAGTTCTGGAATCCCATAACAACAAACTTCACGTGAAAAAAGACGATGTCGTTATCGTAATTAGCGGTAAAGACAAAGGCAAAAAAGCACGTGTACTCCAAGCATTCCCTCGTGAAAACCGCGTAGTGGTTGAAGGCGTGAATATGATGAAAAAACATCAAAAACCAAGCCAATCCAACCCACAAGGCGGAATCATCGAAAAAGAAGCTTCGATCCACGTGTCGAACGTGATGCACGCTGATCCGAAAGACGGCAGCAAAGTAACCCGCGTAGGTTACAAAACGCTGGACAACGGCAAAAAAGTGCGCGTTGCGAAACGTTCCGGAGAAGTTATCGAATAATCTCATTTTTACAGAAAGGAGGTTCATCCTTCATGGTAACAAGATTGAAAGAACGTTATTTGAACGAAAGTACTCCTGCTCTGATGCAGAAGTTTGGATACTCTTCGGTAATGCAAGTTCCTAAGTTGGAGAAAGTTGTAATCAACATGGGTGTCGGCGAAGCCGTATCCAACTCCAAAGTTCTTGATACAGCGGTAGCTGAGCTTGAGCAGATCGCAGGTCAAAAACCTGTTATCACTCGTGCAAAGAAATCGATCGCAGGTTTCAAACTGCGTGAAAATATGCCGATCGGAACAAAAGTTACACTGCGCGGCGAGCGCATGTACCAGTTCCTCGACAAATTGTTCAACGTATCGCTTCCACGCGTACGTGACTTCCAAGGTGTTTCCAACAAAGCCTTCGACGGCCGCGGTAACTACACACTTGGTTTGAAAGAACAACTCATCTTCCCAGAGATCCAATACGATCAAGTGGACAAAGTCCGCGGTATGGATATCGTTATCGTTACGACAGCAAAAACAGACGAAGAGGGTCGCGAACTGCTTGCAGGTCTCGGCATGCCTTTCGCAAAATAATATCGGCCAGTATCTAGGGCCATGATCTATGACCCTGTTCTCCCGAAAATATCCAGGAGGTGTCAGGCTAAAGTGGCAAAAACTTCGATGAAAGTCAAGCAACAACGTACACCGAAATTCAAAGTGCGTGCATACACGCGCTGCGAACGTTGTGGTCGTCCACACTCGGTACTGCAAAAGTTTAAAATCTGCCGTATTTGCTTCCGCGAATTGGCTTACAAAGGTCAGATTCCTGGCGTTAAAAAAGCAAGCTGGTAATTACCGCATAACAAGGAAGGAGGTTCACACACATGACTATGTCCGATCCGATTGCTGATATGCTTACACGTATTCGTAATGCGAACGTGGTACGTCACGAGAAAGTCGAAATGCCGGCTTCCGCGATGAAAAAGCAAATTGCTGAGATCCTTAAACGCGAAGGTTTTATCCGCGACGCGGAGTTCGTACAGGATAACAAGCAAGGCATCATTCGTATTTTCCTGAAATACGGTCAAAACAACGAACGCGTTATCACTGGTCTGAAAAGAATCAGTAAACCTGGTCTGCGCGTGTACACGAAGAGCAACGAAGTTCCTCGCGTATTAGGCGGCCTGGGTATCGCGATTGTCTCCACATCTAAAGGAGTTATGACCGATAAAGAAGCTCGTCAAGCGAAAGCTGGCGGCGAAGTAATCTGCTACGTTTGGTAATTACGTCAGAACATAAGGAGGTGCAATAACTATGTCTCGTATTGGTCGCAAACCAATCGAAGTACCAGGTGGCGTTGAAGTAACGCTGAACAACACAGCGATTACAGTCAAAGGTCCTAAAGGTACTCTCACTCGTGAACTTCATAGAGATATGAAAGTAACAGTGGAAGGTAACACAATCACAGTAGAACGTCCTTCCGACAACAAAGAGCATCGTTCCCTTCACGGTACGACTCGCAGCGTTGTCAGCAACATGGTAAGTGGTGTAACGGAAGGTTTCTCCAAGTCGCTTGAATTGGTCGGGGTCGGATACCGTGCCAGCAAGTCTGGAGAGAAGATCGTCCTGAACGTAGGTTATTCCCACCCTGTTGAGATCACACCGGAATCGGGAATCGAGTTCGAAGTTCCTTCGAACACGAAAATCATCGTTCGCGGAATCGACAAAGAGCGCGTAGGCGCTTATGCTGCTCAAATCCGTTCGGTACGTGAGCCAGAGCCGTATAAAGGCAAAGGTATCAAGTACGAAGGCGAACGCATCATCCGTAAAGAAGGTAAAGCTGGCAAGAAAAAATAAGCCGCTTTCCTTCGCATTATTCTTAGCTTGCTCATGTGAAGCTGCTTAATAAGCAGTTGGGAAGGAGTGAAAGTACTCATGATTACCAAAAGTGATAAAAATAAAGCTCGCTTGAAAAGACACTTACGTGTACGTAAGAAAATTCAAGGTACGGTTGAGCGCCCTCGTCTGAACGTTTATCGTTCGGGTAAACACATCTATGCTCAGTTGATCGACGACGTAAACGGTGTTACTATCGTTTCGGCATCGACTATGGAGAAAGATTTGAAAAGCGAGATCACAAACGGCGGCAACGTTGAAGCTGCTGCTAAAGTTGGCACACTGGTTGCAAACCGCGCTAAGGAAAAAGGTCATACCGTTGTCGTTTTCGACCGCGGAGGATACCTCTACCATGGACGGATTCAAGCACTGGCTGACGCAGCTCGCGAAGCTGGTCTGGAATTCTAAGAACGAAAAAAGGAGGTTAACGACTTGCGTGTAGATATGAGCACTGTAGGAGAACTGACGGAGCGCGTTGTACACATCAACCGCGTAGCAAAAGTTGTAAAGGGCGGTCGCCGTTTCAGCTTTAGCGCATTGGTTGTTGTAGGCGACGGACAAGGCAACGTTGGAGCAGGCATCGGTAAAGCCGGAGAAGTTCCGGATGCGATCCGTAAAGGCATTGAAGATGCTAAGAAAAACCTGATCCACGTTCCTCTCGTTGGAACAACAATTACTCACCAAATCACTGGTAAATTCGGAGCAGGTAGCGTATTGCTGAAACCAGCATCCGAAGGTACTGGAGTTATCGCTGGCGGTCCGGTACGTGCTGTACTGGAATTGGCAGGCGTAGGTGACATCTTGACAAAATCCCTGGGATCTTCGAACTCCATGAACATGGTCAATGCGACTTTGGAAGGATTGTCCCGTTTGAAGCGTGCCGAAGATGTGGCTAAGCTTCGCGGCAAATCCGTCGAAGAACTAAGAGGCTAAGGAGGGAACAACAATGGCTAAATTGGAAATTACCCTCGTTCGCAGCCTGATCGGACGTCCTAAAAACCAACGTACGACTGTTAACACTTTAGGTCTGCGTAAAACAAACCAAGTTGTCGTTCAAAACGATAACGCTGCGATCCGCGGTATGGTTAATCAAGTGCAACACTTGGTTTCTGTAAAAGAAATCGAAGCTTAAAAAATCATCGCTCCGCAAGGAGCGAATTAATAGAATGAATCAAGGAGGTGCAACGAACGATGAAGTTACATGAGCTTTCTCCTGCTCCAGGTTCGACTAAAGAGCGGAAGCGCATCGGTCGCGGTACGAGTAGCGGTACGGGTAAAACAGCCGGACGCGGTCATAAAGGCCAAAACTCCCGCTCCGGCGGCGGTGTTCGTCCAGGTTTCGAAGGCGGTCAAAACCCATTGTATCGTCGTTTGCCAAAACGCGGTTTCGTTAACCCGACTCGCAAAGAATTTGCCATCGTCAACATCGAAGAACTGAACAACTTTGCAGAAAACACTGAAGTCACTCCTGAACTGCTGCAAGAGCAAGGTATCGTTAAAGATACAAAGAGCGGTATCAAGATTCTTGGCAATGGCGACGTGACGGTTAAGTTGACTGTCAAAGCAAACAAGTTCTCTCAATCTGCGGTGGAGAAAATCGAGGCTGCCGGCGGTAAAACCGAGGTGATCTAATGTTCAACACCCTGAAGAATATATGGAAGGTCGATGACCTCCGTAAACGGATTCTGTTTACGCTGATGGTTCTCGTTATCTACCGTATCGGTACGTTCATCCCGGTTCCGGGCGTTAATACAGACGTACTTCAGTCGGCTAACGAAGCTGGCAGCCAGTTGATGGGGTTGCTGAACACCTTCTCCGGAGGGGCGCTTCTGCAATTTTCGATCTTCGCATTGAGTATCTATCCGTATGTTACGGCATCGATCATCGTACAACTGTTGTCGATGGATGTCATTCCTAAGTTCACCGAGTGGTCTAAACAAGGTGAGCACGGTAAGAAAAAGCTAGCGCAGATTACCCGATACGGCACCATAGTTCTGGGTTTAGTTCAGGCGTTCGCTACAGCGATCGGATTCAACCGCATTTATAATGCGGAAATGATTCCGAACGCTACGATCGTCGACTATATTCTTATTGCCATTGTCTTGACTGCGGGTACTTCCCTCCTAATGTGGTTGGGTGAGCAGATCACAGAAAAAGGCATCGGTAATGGTATTTCGATTCTGATCTTTGCCGGTATCGTCGCAAACATTCCAGGTTACATCTCGACAACAGCTCAATCCGATTTCATCGTGAGCGGTCAAACGTTCTTGAACTCGATGAAAACATTGATTATCCTGCTTGTCTTGATCCTGATTATTATCGGTGTTATCTTTATTCAGCAAGGGATCCGGAAAGTTCCGGTTCAATATGCGAAGCGAGTAGTCGGTAATAAAATGTACGGCGGTCAAAACACTCACATCCCGCTCAAAGTGAACGCTGCGGGTGTTATCCCGGTAATCTTCGCTGTTTCTCTGTTGCAGTTCCCAGTTATTTTGGCAAACTTCTGGTCTACTTACGAGTGGGCAAAATGGGTACAAAACAACTTGAACTACAGTCAGCCGTTAGGCATGGTGCTTTACGCAGTCATGATCATCGGTTTCACGTTCTTCTATACCTTCGTGCAGATTAATCCTCAGCAGATGGCAGAGAACATGAAGAAAAACGGCGGTTACATTCCAGGAGTTCGTCCAGGTAAAGCGACTGAGAAGTACATTACTCGCGTAATGTCCCGTCTCACCGTGACTGGTGCGTTGTTCCTGACTGTAATTTCTTTGCTGCCGATCGCGTTTGGTTCGCTTTCCGGTCTTCCTCAGTCGGTTCAAATCGGCGGCACTTCGCTGCTGATCGTCGTTGGGGTTGCGCTGGATACGATGAAGACGATTGAAAGTCAGCTGATCAAACGGCATTATAAAGGTTTTATCAATAAATAGCTCAGGTTCCGGACGGGTCCGACTCCATGCGCTCGCCCGGCGCCTTTTGTGCGGTTCGGCATGGGTAAGACGTAAGGAGTGGACATGACGTGAACATTCTATTCATGGGGCCTCCCGGGGCAGGTAAAGGAACACAGGCGCAGGCCATCGTCGATGCGTTCAATCTTCCTCATATTTCGACAGGCGATGCTTTTCGTTTGGCGATCAAAGAGGGAACTCCTATCGGAGTTAAAGCGAAAGAATACATCGACCAGGGCCTGCTCGTACCGGATGACGTTACGAACGGTATCGTACGCGAACGGCTGAGTCAGCCGGATTGCGAAAAAGGTTTCTTGCTCGACGGATTTCCGAGAACTCTGCTGCAGGCCGAAGCATTGGATTCTCTTTTGCTCGAATCTGGCCGTAAGCTTGATCATGTTGTTAATCTGAATGTAGATCCAGAAAAGTTGCTTGTCCGTATTACAGGTCGTCGTATCTGCAAAACTTGCGGAACGACTTATCATGTAGTTTTCAATCCGCCAAAGCAAGAAGGCGTGTGCGATAAAGACGGCGGCGAACTGTATCAACGTCCAGACGATAACGAAGAGAGCGTACGCACTCGTCTTGATGAGTACACTAGTAAAACTGCGCCTCTGATCGATTACTATGCAAACAAAGGCTTGCTGCGGCAGATCGACGGAGACCAGGAGATCGGTACGGTATCGGAAAGTATCCTGTCCGTACTGCGAGGTTAACTGTAATGATCATTTGCAAATCCGAAGCCGAACTCGTGTTAATGAGGGAAGCAGGACGGATTGTGGCTGAGACTCACCGTATATTGGCAAAAGTCATCAAGCCGGGCGTTACGACGGCTGAGCTTGATAGAATTGCTGATGAAACTATTCGCAGTCAAGGTGCGGTGCCGTCTTTTAAAGGGTATAATGGTTTTCCGGCAAGCATATGTGTGTCTATCAATGAACAATTGGTACACGGATTTCCCAGCGAGCGAAAGCTTCGGGAAGGTGACATCGTTTCGATCGATGTCGGTGCACAATACCGAGGTTACCATGGCGATTCCGCCTGGACTTACCCGGTAGGGCGAATTTCCGATGAAGCTCAGCGGTTGCTGGACGTTACGGAAGGCTCCCTGCACGCAGGACTTGCTCTTGTAAAGTCGGATGTGCGTTTGTTTACCATCTCGCATGCGATTCAGCGACATATCGAAGAGTCTGGAATGTCGGTTGTTCGGGAATTCGTCGGTCACGGCATCGGTCAGGATCTGCACGAAGAACCGAACATCCCCAATTACGGCATCGAAGGTCGCGGTCCGCTGCTAAAACCTGGTATGGTGCTTGCAATCGAACCCATGGTGATTCTAGGCGGAAGACAAGTTCGGACGCTTGAAGATCAATGGACGGTCGTAACAGTAGACGGTTCATGGTGTGCTCATTTCGAACATACAATAGCCGTTACGCAAAACGGATTAGAAATTCTCACAAAATTGAGCGCGTAGGTGATACACTTGAAAAAGGAACATCCCCTGCAGATCGGTCAACTCGTGAAGATCCGGAAAGGCCGCGATGCCGGGCAGGTGGCAGTGGTCGTCAGACTTGATGAGGAGTATGGGATTTGGATTGCAGATGGGCACAAACGCAAGTTTGATCGTCCAAAGAAGAAAAATCCGCTTCACCTTGAGTCTCAAATGACAATTAGCAGCGAAATCGTAAACAGTTTGCAGGAGAGCGGTAGGGTTACAAATGCGAAGCTGCGTCATGCAGTGAATACATTTGTAGAATCCAACGCACAGAATGCTAAGCAGAAAGGAGAATGATTATGGCCAAGGAAGATGTCATTGAAATCGAAGGCGTGGTTATCGAACCACTCCCGAATGCGATGTTCAAGGTGGAACTCGAGAACGGTCATCAAATTCTCGCTCACGTTTCGGGAAAGCTGCGTATGCACTTTATCCGTATTCTGACGGGAGACAAAGTGGTCGTACAGTTATCGCCTTACGATCTGACTCGCGGCCGTATCACTTATCGTAAGTAAGGATACGTCGCTTTTTGGATATACAACGTTCTGGTGCAAGAGCGATCGCCGCCTTGCCGGTACGTTCTATGCACAATCAAACCGAATGCTTTTGAGGAGGTAATAATCATGAAGGTTAGACCATCGGTCAAACCAATGTGCGAAAAATGCAAAGTCATTCGTCGCAAAGGCAATGTCATGGTAATCTGCGAAAATCCGAAACACAAACAAAAACAAGGATAAATTAGAAGGGGGTGTAGCGTAATGGCTCGTATTGCTGGTGTAGACTTACCACGTGACAAACGCGTTGAGATCGCCTTGACTTATATCTTCGGGATTGGTAAAACAACGTCCCAAAAACTCCTGAGCCAAACAGGAATCAGCCCGAACACTCGTGTTCGCGATCTGACTGAGGATGAAGTAAGCAAGCTGCGTGAAACGATTGACGCTAATGAAAAAGTTGAGGGCGACCTGCGTCGCGAAATCTCGCTGAACATCAAACGTCTGATTGAAATCGGATCTTATCGCGGTGTACGTCATCGTCGCGGATTGCCGGTACGCGGACAACGTACGAAAACGAATGCTCGTACTCGTAAAGGTCCTCGTCGTACTGTAGCGAACAAGAAGAAGTAAGAAAGGGGGATAACTGACAATGGCTAAACCGAAAAAAGTCGTACGTACAAAACGTCGCGACCGTAAAAATATCGAATCCGGCGTGGCACACATTCGTTCCACGTTTAACAATACGATTGTAACGATTACGGATCCGCACGGAAACGCGATCTCTTGGGCAAGCTCAGGCGGTCTCGGTTTCAGAGGTTCCCGTAAATCGACTCCATTCGCAGCTCAACTTGCTGCTGAAACAGCTGCTAAAGCGGCTATGGAACACGGTCTGAAAACTGTTGAAGTTATGGTTAAAGGTCCTGGCGCAGGTCGTGAAGCGGCGATCCGCTCGCTGCAAGCTACAGGTCTTGAAATCAACCTGATCAAGGACGTAACACCGGTTCCTCACAACGGATGCCGTCCTCCTAAGCGTCGCCGCGTATAGTAATCTAAGCATTTTGAATTCAGTATGCTTTGTTTCACGGAAGCGACGTTTTGAAGGAGGGGTATTGTAGTGATAGAAATCGAAAAGCCGAAAATCGAGACCGTCGAGATCAATGACGGAGGCACGTACGGTAAGTTTGTCGTTGAGCCTCTGGAACGTGGATACGGTACGACGCTTGGGAACTCGCTTCGTCGCATCCTGCTGTCGTCGCTTCCCGGCGCGGCGGTTACTTCGGTCCAAATTGACGGCGTTCTGCACGAATTCTCGACGATCCCCGGCGTTACGGAAGACGTAACGGAAATCATTCTGAATCTGAAAGCTTTATCGCTGAAGATTCATTCCGATGAAGAAAAGGTACTGGAAATCGACGCTGAAGGTGAAGGCCTAGTAACGGCTGGAGACATTCGCGCTGATAGTGATGTGGAGATCCTTAACCCGGATCTTCATATCGCCACTCTGGCACCGGGATCAAGATTGCATGTGCGCATTTTCGCTGGCCGCGGCCGTGGATATGTTCAGTCTGTCAAAAACAAACGTGACGATCAGCCGATTGGTGTTATTCCGATCGATTCGATCTACACTCCGATTTCCCGCGTGAACTACGCTGTGGAAAACACTCGGGTTGGACAAGTCACAAACTACGACAAGTTGACGCTTGAAGTCTGGACCGATGGAAGCATTCGTCCGGAAGAAGCGGTAAGCTTAGGCGCCAAAATTTTGACCGAGCACGTACTGCTCTTCGTAGGTCTGACCGACGAAGCTCGCGACGCGGAGATCATGGTCGAAAAAGAAGAAGACAAGAAAGAGAAAGTATTGGAAATGACGATCGAAGAACTCGATCTTTCCGTACGTTCTTACAACTGTCTGAAACGCGCCGGTATCAACACAGTTCAAGAGCTGACTACGAAATCGGAAGAAGACATGATGAAAGTCCGCAACTTGGGCCGCAAGTCTTTGGAAGAAGTTCAAGAAAAGCTCGAAGAGCTTGGACTCGGTCTTCGTCAGGAAGACTAAGAACGACAGTATGATGTAGAAGGAGGGAAAAACATGGCATACCAAAAGTTGGGACGTAACTCCAGCGCTCGTAAAGCATTGCTTCGCGACCTGGTAACCGACCTGTTCCTGTACGAGCGTATCGAAACGACAGAAGCGAAAGCTAAAGAAGCTCGCTCTATCGCTGAAAAATTGATCACTCTTTCCAAACGTGGAGATCTGCATGCACGCCGCCAAGTGGCTGCATACGTTCGTCGCGAAACGGTTGACGGTGAAAAAGACGCTATCCAAAAGCTGTTCGCTGATCTGGCACCGCGTTACGCGGATCGTCCGGGTGGCTACACGCGCATCCTCAAGCTGGGAGCACGCCGCGGCGACGCAGCACCTATGGTTTACCTGGAACTGGTTGACCGCGCTTAATAGACGGTTTAACAGTTTTAAGCCTTAGGATTCCAGAGAAACGTATGCCGCCTGTTTAAGGCGGCAGAGCCGTTTCTTTTTTTTTGAACTCAAAGCAGTAATGGAGGTGAGCTTTTGCGTAATTTATGTATGACAGTAGCGTATGACGGTACGAATTATTATGGTTTTCAAACGCAACCTGCTGGTAAGACGGTTCAAGATGAACTTGAAGCTTCAATATTGGCATTAACGGGAGAAAAACCAAAGATTATCGCTTCCGGTCGTACAGACGCTGGCGTCCATGCTTATGCTCAGGTATTCAACTTCCATACCTCTTCGTTGATTCCTTCTGATCGTTGGCCTCTCGCGCTTAATGCACGTTTACCGCAAGACATTGTCGTGACTCGTTCTTGGGAAGTAACTGCTGAATTCAATTCCAGACATGCGGCGAAGCGCAAAACGTATCGCTATACGATTAACGCTAACCGTTATCCAGATGTCTTTCAACGGCATATGCAGTTTCATCATCCTGCTCCAAAGCTGGATATTGAAGCTATGCGTGAAGGGCTTCAGCATTTGGTCGGAACCTACGATTTTACATCGTTTGCGTCCAGACATTCTCAAAAAACAAATCATATTCGGACTTTAGTTGAAGCTTGGATCGAAGTGGATACAACAACTTGTCGCCAAGGAACACCGGATCAAGGGTTTATTCATATCTTTCTAACAGGTACAGGCTTTTTGCAACATATGGTTCGAATTATTACAGGTACGCTTCTTCAAGTGGGTGAAGGGAAGCGCAAACCGGAAGAAATGAGAACTATTTTGCTTGCCTGTGATCGCGCTGCAGCAGGTCCGACAGCGGTAGGAAAAGGCTTGGCGCTTTGGAACGTGGACTACGGAGACCTATTGCCAGAGTGAGAAGAAAACTTCTTTGAGGAATTGTTTGAAATGTGTTGCAGTTTCACCTGCTATCCTGTAGAATAAAAGTTGTGTTTTCTTGAAGGCTTCCCACGGCCCCCAATCAAGAACTACACATTGAATCATCTTGATTTAACTTTTATCTATCCATGATCGCAAACATAAATCGTTCCGGAAGCCCCGGATCTTAGCCCGGCGGCATGGAACGTCTAACATCTAAAATGAATATTGCAAAGATTAAAAGGAGGAACTTATTCATGCGTACTACCTACATGGCTAAGCCGAGCGAAGTTGAGCGCAACTGGCACATCATCGACGCCGAAGGCAAAACGCTGGGCCGTCTTGCCAGCGAAGCTGCTGCCCTCATCCGAGGCAAGCACAAAACTCAATTCACTCCTCACGTTGACGGTGGCGATTTCGTTGTCGTAATCAATGTTGAGAAAATTCACCTGACAGGTAACAAACTTCAGGACAAAAAATACTACCGTCACTCGATGCACCCAGGTGGTTTGAAAGTCACTAGCGCAGGCGAAATGATTAAAAACAAACCAGAACGTCTTTTGGAACTTGCTGTAGCTGGCATGCTTCCTAAAACTCGTATGGGCGACAGAATGAAACTTAGACTCAAAGCGTATGCCGGAGCAGAGCATCCACATGCAGCACAAAAACCGGAAGTTTACGAACTTCGCGGCTAAATAAAAGGAGGACCCTTTCATGGCAAATGTACAATACTATGGGACTGGTCGTCGTAAACATTCGGTAGCTCGTGTTCGCCTTGTACCGGGTGAAGGACGCATCGTCATCAACAAACGTGAAATCGACGAATATTTCGGTCTGGAGACGCTCAAATTGATCGTTAACCAACCGTTGAACTTGACTGAAACTGTAGGCAAATACGATGTAATCGTATTGGCACACGGTGGCGGTACTTCGGGTCAAGCAGGCGCGATCCGTCACGGTATCGCTCGTGCTTTGCTTAAAGCAGATCCAGAACTTCGCGGTTCGCTGAAAAAAGCGGGCTTCCTGACACGTGACCCACGTATGAAGGAACGTAAAAAGTACGGCCTCAAAGCCGCACGTCGCGCTCCACAGTTCTCGAAACGCTAATCGTTACGAACTTCAAAACAGGTTGTTTTCGATCTTATCGAAAGCAACCTGTTTTTTTATATACACATAAAAAAGCCCTGCTTTTCATTTCCGTTAGCTACCCACGGATCGAAAAGCAGGGCTTTTTGTGTGCTACAAATCAGAGTTACAAAGCAAACTTTGTAATAGTCTCTTCTAGATTTGAAGTGCTTTTTTCAAGCAATGTCGTTGTTTCGGCAATTGCTTTGGAAGCTTCTAGTTGCTGAACCGATAAGTTTTGTAAAGATCGAGTGTAATCGGCAGTCATTTTAGACGTTTTGGCAATCTGTTCGACCGAAGCCGATACTTCTTCCGAACCTGCAAGAATTTGCTGCGCAGAAGACGAGATTTCTTCCATATGAGCATTGATATCGTGGAAACGTGTAACGGTATGTTCGAACAGATCATTCACTTGATTAGACAGCTCATTACTTTTTTGGATTTCGCTACTTTCTTGATTCATTCGTTCGCCGATTGTATACGTTTCTTGACTGATTTTAGACAATAACTCGACGACATGTGAAGCAGAATTCGAAGATAATCCAGCAAGTTTTCGAATTTCTCCGGCAACAACCGCAAATCCTGAACCATGTTCGCCGGCTCGTGCAGCTTCAATCGAAGCATTCAGAGCCAATAGATTCGTTTGATCGGCGATATTCGTTATGGCTTGAAGCACAGGGCCTACTTCGTTCATATAGCCGTGAAGATTTTGTACAGAGTTCGATGTGTATCCAACCAGATGAGACATTTCCGAGATTTGTTTTTGTAATCCGTTCATGGAAGATTTACCTTGAGTTGCAGCTTGGAGGACTTCTGTGGAAGCAATGGAGACATTAGATGAGGAATGAGTGACTTTTTCAATAGCCAAAGTGATTTCTTGCATCGATCTTGCGCAATCTTCTGCACCGGCGTATTGATTATTTGCTTCAATCGTAAGCGTACTTGCCGAATGATTCAATTCATTATTTATAGTAAGTAGAAGATTAGCTTCGGAAGTAAAACGGTGTGAAGACTGGACGAGCGTTTGCGTTGTATTTTGCATATTGTTCATCACATCACCCAAGGTAATGCCAAGCCGTTCACCCATTTGAGTCATGGCTTCGTAAGTTTGTCCGATTTCGTCTTTAGAAGTCTTACGTACCTTGTTTAATACTTGATTCGCTTTACCAATTTCGCCGCTTGCGATCGCTTGAGCGCTTTCTACGATGGTGCCCAGAGGTTTAAGAGCGCGATACAAGAATACCGCAATGACAGTAAAGATAAGTAAAGTGATCACAGCCATCCCTATGTAAAATAAAAAGCTGCTATCCATAAATTGATCGAAAATTTCGTTGACCACCCTAACGTTGGTATCAATCCCAAGCACTCCGATTACGGCACCAGAACTGTCTTTGATAGGGACATAAGAAGAAACATAAGATCCGTACTCTGCATTATTAATGATACCTGTTTTTGCAGGTTGCCCTTGTAACAACTGATCGATAGCGTCTGCCGGCATATCTGTTACTTCTCCAATAGGTGAAGCACTACCTGAATCGGCAGGTTGTCCGTCGATCAAAATAATCGGTTCTTTTTTTTCGTTGATGTTAACGGTGTATACATATAAAGCTCCAATTTCACTACGGTATTGATCGAGTCTTTTTCGGATTTGCCAATACTGATCATTTTCTGTCGGATTTGCGATATAAGATTTATATTGCACCGCATCGAATTGAGTCGTAAAAGCTTCAGCCATTTTCATATTCATACTGCTTATCGTATACTCACTTGCTTTTTTGACATTTTGATTTTGCATATAAACGAATGTCGTAAACAAAACCACCAAAACTAAAAAGATCATGATCGATAATTTGACTGACAGCTTCTTCGTGATTATGGACATGAATGCCACCTTCCTCGATTTTCTGCATTCATTGTACTATGATTTGAGTCTTTTGAGAGAAGAGAGTTAGCGGGCAAATGAAATTTTTTAGAGAAATACAAAACAAAAAAAGTTTATGTCATTTTGAAATAAAGATTGATTGTTGACGGGTAAAGATTTATACTTGGAAATAATTCAGATTAGAATAGTCGGTTTTAATCATTCCCCATTTAGAGATGGAGGGTATTTCAATGAATTTATTAGAAAAAGAACAATTTGCCACAACGAAAGCAGAAGAATTAGAGTCACTCAGCGCCCAAGAAGTTATTCGTTTTGCGACGGAGCAATATTCAAGCCTGACGTTTGCTTGCAGCTTTGGAGCCGAAGATGTGGTAATCGTCGATATGTTGCAACAGATTAGCCCGTCTACCGAAATTTTTTACTTGGATACCGATTTTCACTTTCAAGAAACTTATGACACTCGCGATCAGATGATGAAGCGGTACAATCTTGATTTCGTTCGTGTATCGCCTTTAATTACACCTGAAGAACAAGCGATTCAACATACTTCTGAACTTTGGAAAGCAGACCCTAATCTATGCTGCAATATCCGTAAAGTAGAACCGCTTACTCGGAACCTTTCCCGCTATGATGCTTGGATTACCGGAATCCGACGCGATCAAGCTCCGACCCGTGCCAACTCCAAAAAGGTTGAATACGATTATAAATTCGGTTTGATGAAGTTCAATCCGCTTGCAGACTGGACAAGCGAAGACGTATGGGCATATATCCGCGATAACCGTATTATTTATAATCCGCTGCACGATCGTAATTTCCCAAGTATCGGTTGCGAACAATGCACACGCCAAGTGATGCCAGGAGAAGATCCGCGTGCAGGTCGCTGGTCAGGTAACGATAAGACGGAGTGCGGATTACACAAATAAAGAAAGGAGGAATTCATCTTTATGACTTCTATTCAACCACACGGTGGCACCTTAATTAATCGATTGATTGAAGGGCAGCAACGGGAAACTTTACTTGCTGAAGCTCAGACGTTACAACAGATTCGTATCAATACATGGACATTGTCCGATTTGGATTTGATCGCAGTAGGCGCGTTTTCTCCATTGAACGGTTTTATGAACGAGGAGGATTATCAGCGCGTGGTTCGCGAAATGCGATTGTCTGACGGTACGGTATGGAGTATCCCGGTCACCTTACCTGTTGCCGACGCCCAAACATCGCTTGTAGGGGAGCAAGTAGCACTTGTAGGCGAACAGGATGATGTAGTCTACGCTGTACTGAATGTAGAAAGCGTATATGAGATTGATCCAAGCTTTGAAGCTATCCATGTATTCAAAACAGACGATCCCGAACATCCGGGTGTTAAAAAGTTGTTTGAGTTGCCTCTTCAGCGGATTGGCGGTTCAGTGCAGGTGCTTAATCGTCCTCAGCCGGAACGGTTTAACGAATTTTATTTCGATCCGATTCAGACCAGGCAGCAATTTGAAGAAAAAGGATGGAAAACAATCGTTGGCTTTCAGACCCGTAATCCGGTTCACCGCGCACACGAGTATATTCAAAAGTCCGCTTTAGAAACTGTAGATGCTCTGTTCTTAAACCCTCTTGTAGGCGAAACGAAGTCTGATGATGTACCGGCAGATATTCGGATGCGCAGTTATCTCGTCTTACTCGAAAATTATTATCCATCTGCGCGGACTTTCCTTGGTGTATTCCCGGCTGCGATGCGTTATGGAGGTCCTCGCGAAGCCATTTTCCATGCGATTGTTCGAAAAAACTACGGATGTACCCATTTTATCGTTGGACGCGATCATGCCGGTGTAGGCGATTATTACGGTACGTATGAAGCACAGGAAATCTTTGCAAACTTTAAACCGGAAGAATTGGATATCACGCCGCTCTTTTTTGAACATAGTTTCTTCTGCACGCATTGCGGCAATATGGCAACAAGCAAAACATGCCCACATGACAAAGAAAAACATCTTACGTTATCCGGAACCAAAGTCCGTGCACTTCTTCGGGCAGGAGAATGCCCACCTCCGGAATTTACACGCCCTGAAGTTGCGAAAGTTCTGATTGAAGGAATGCAAGAGCGTGTCACGGAACATGCTTGATTTGTGAACAACCTGGTATGGCCGATTAGAATACTCACCGAATCGTTTTCCTCAAAGGAAGCGGTTCGGTGTTTTTGTTTCATGTATAATAAAGAAGATATAATAAAAAAGAGACTTTTCCTGAGGAAAGAAGAGAGGGTGACCAGCTTTGGTAACAAGAGAAGAAGTTGTGGAAGCGCTTGAAGCCGTAATAGATCCTGTACATCGTGTACGTTTATCCGACCTGCGATTGATCCGTGACGTCGTACTTCGTGAAGAAAAAGTATCTTTAAGTGTCGTTTGCCTAGAACCAGGCGAAGAATCCAGACAAGGCTTAGAGACGCAAATTCGTTCCGTTTTACAATCGTTAGAAGTTTCCGACGTGCGGATTCGTTTTAAAGAAGCGACCGAACTCGAAAAAGAACGCAGTCTAGCAATCATTGAAGATATAAAAGGCGGTCAAGCCACAATTGATAGCGATGATGATCCGGTATTAGTAAAAGGCCATGCCGCTGGACTCGAAGATCTTCCGATTTTGAGCCCGGATTCTCCGACTACGTTTATTTCTATAGCGAGTGGTAAAGGCGGAGTAGGCAAATCTACAGTGGCTGTCAATCTGGCTGTCGCTCTAGCTCGTCTCGGTAAAAAAGTCGGTCTGATCGATGCGGATATTTATGGATTTAGCGTACCGGATATGATGGGCATTGAAGAAGGACCCGAAGTAATCGACGGATTACTGCGACCCGTAGAACGTTTTGGCGTGAAAGTCATGTCGATGGGCTTCTTTATTCGTGAAAACAATCCAGTCGTATGGCGTGGACCGCTACTTGGACGCATGCTGCGACAGTTCTTTGAAGAAACGGAATGGGGAGAAATCGATTATATGCTGCTTGATTTACCTCCCGGAACCGGTGACGTTGCACTCGACGTGCATCAGCTTCTTCCTCAAAGCAAGCAAATCATCGTCACTACTCCGCACGGAACCGCAGCTTTTGTAGCCGCACGAGCGGGAGCGATGGCACTGCAAACCGGGCATGAAATTTTGGGCGTCGTTGAAAATATGGCGTATTACGAAAAAAATGGCGAGCGTGACTATATCTTTGGACGCGGCGGCGGCGGTCGGTTAGCGGAAACGCTGCATACCGGCTTGTTGGGTCAAATCCCGCTGGGTGTGCCGGACAACCATATTTCGGAACGAGACTTTTCGCCATCGGTCTACAAAGCAGAAACGCAGACTGGCATGATGTACGGAGAAATGGCACAAGCAATTGTTGATAAAACGATCTCAAGCGGGAACTCGAAGTAAAAGGAGGTCAAGCATGAAGATATTATCGTTTAAAAGTTTTATCCAAGGATTAGCGCAAAACAAAATCTACATGCTGACGGCAACAGCCCTATTTATCATTGGGATTGTGATGGGTTTCGTATGGGCGGATCAACTTCAGCAGTTACTGCTTTCTCAACTTGAAGGGCTGCGAAGCGTATCGCAATCGTTGCAAGAATCAAATAACGTCGAATTGAGCTTCTTTACATTTATCTTTTTTAACAATGCAATCAAATCGGTTCTTGTGATCTTATTTGGTGCATTTTTCGGATTGGCACCTATCGCCTTTTTATTGCTTAATGGAATGGTACTGGGATTTGTCGTAGAGCTTGCGCGTAGACAAGGACAAGATTTAGGGGAATTGATTTTTCAAGGGTTGCTTCCACATGGTATTATCGAAATTCCTGCAATCGTAATTGCTTGTGCATATGGGCTTCGTTTTGGCGGCTTGGTGATTGGAAGTCTGTTCAGTCTCGGTAGTGGAAAAAGAGAGCTGCTTGCTCAACGCTGGGAACAGGCAATGAAACAAATGCTAAACGCTGCGATATGGATTGTGATTCTTCTATTTGTAGCAGCAATTATTGAAAGTACAATTACGTATCATCTGCTACAGTAGGTTTTATTAAGTTTTACGCGTTATAGAGTTAACCTTCCTTCATTTTGGGTTAATCAAAGTTGAAATGGAAAATCAGCGTTGATTCGACCGGAAGGAGGGACTGTAATGATCGGAATGATGTTTAACGATATGGAATGTAAAGAATTTAGTTATGTACTACGTAAAGAGTTGGATGAGATGTTATTCGACCTAAGCGATAAGCGCTTAGATCAAAACATGCGAACTTCTATCTCTAAACGCTATCAAACTATTTTTCAAATGTACGCGAGAGTTGCACCTCCTAAGGAATTATCCAAATACGTACGAGACAAGCGGCATAGCGGCGAACGATAAATGAAAAGCAGAACGATCTAAAGTATCTGATTGTACAAAAAGCGGTCCGGTAATACCGAGCCGCTTTTAAGCGTGTTTACAGAGAATAGAGGCCACTTAAAAGGTTTATCATTTTTCTTTAAAAAACAGTTGACTTGCTATGTTGCTTTGTGATAAATTATTAATCGGCTCTTCGAGAGAAGACCTCGCAACTTCAGCCGAACGAAACGCACTGAAAAAGAATTTTAAAAAAGTGCTTGACGAACTGCTTGAAACTGTGATAGGATATAAAAGTCGCCGCTGAGAGATACGGCGGTCAACGAA
>NZ_JANFNS010000008.1 GCF_024436065.1 Saccharibacillus sp. JS10 | reverse complement strand
TCGAAAAACAACATCTTGCTGCAAGCATCGCAATCGATGTTGTCGCAAGCGAACCAATCGCCACAAGGCGTACTGTCTCTGCTTCGTTAATTTCAAACATCAATTCGTGAAAAACCTCGCATTAGCGGGGTTTTTTATTTTTTTATATTCAGTTTTCATAAACTATTCAGACCAAATTCCGATATATAAAGTAACAACAACCTAGTAGTGCGGGAAAAGTATACTTAATCCGATTGGAGGTTTACTTATGAGTTCAAACATAACAGGGGGTTTAGGAGCAGCGGTTCCTATGCTGCCACAGCCGCCTTTCAATAAAAAGGAGAATACATTTAGCCCTAGCGAAAGTTCGGTACAAGTTGCTCCAATGACAACCATTCCTCAAATTCATCAAGATCAAGAAAAAACGATTCAGGAATTGAAAAAAGCAATTGATGCGATTCAAGGACCGCAGAAAAGTCTTGAAATTTCGGTGCATAAAAAAACAAACGCGATTATGATTAAAGTCATGAACAAAGAAACTGGAGATACCATTCGAGAAATCCCATCAGAGAAAATTTTGGACGTTGTAGCGAAAATGATGGAATATACAGGAATATTGGTCGATAAAAAAGTGTAACAAGGAGGAGCTTAAATGGTAACAAGAATCTCAGGTATGGCATCGGGGATGGATATTGATTCCCTTGTAAAATCTTTGATGGCGACAAGACAAGGCCCGCTAAACAAGCTGAATCAGCAAAAGCAGATTCTGGAATGGCAACGTGACGATTATCGAAAAATGAGTACAAAGCTTGTCACATTCATGCAAGATAGTATCAGTAAACTTTCACAGAGCAGTACGATCAATGCGCAAAAGGCAACAGTTACGGGAAATACAGGTGCGCTTACAGCAACGGCTTCTTCTTCTGCCAGCGGAACATTTGAAGTGAAAGTCAAACAGCTAGCGTCAGCTTCGCAAACTGTTTCTGACGGCGATGTGAACCAAGCTAAAAATGACCCTCTTTTAAGTACCGTAGCTGGGGGAGCTTTGTCGCTTACGATAAATGGTGAAACGATTACGGCTGATTCTACTGCTAAAGTTAGTGATTTTGTAAAACAGATCAACGCTAACACAAAAGCAGGTGTTACAGCGGTATATGACTCAACAAGTGGAAAAATGTCATTGACGAATAAAACTTCTGGTTCAACTGCTGTAGATGTTAGCGGTACATTAGCAGGAAGTTCAGGATTTAATTTCAAAGCAGTTGCAGGTAGTGGACAGAATTCGATCATCGAAGTCAATGGCTTGGAGATCTCAAATGCGAAAAACCAAGTTGAAGTCAATGGCGTTACGCTAACTTTGAATGCTGTGACTCAAGCCGGTGATGCCGCAACGACAATTACAGTTACGAAAGATACCGATAAAGTCGTAAAAGCGGTACAAGATTTCGTTACGGCTTATAACGATGTTCTTTCTTCAGTTAATAGTAAAATTGGTGAAGAACGTTATAAAAAGTACACCCCGCTGACTAGTGAGCAAAGAAAAGAAATGTCGGATGACGAAGCGAAGCTTTGGGACGATAAAGCAAAAAGCGGGATGTTGAAAAATGAAAGCATTCTTCAACGTACTGTAAGCGATATGAGATCTGCTTTTATTCAAGGTGTTGATATCGGAAGAACGGAAGTTGTAGGCGGAGTAACGAAGTCCAAACCTCTTACAATGACAGAACTAGGGATCACCACAGGAACTTATGATACCAAAGGAAAGATTTCTGTAGATGTAGATAAGCTCAAAGCAGCTTTGAACGACAATCCAGATATCGTCAATCAGTTCTTCGGTCAAAATTATTCTAAGGCTACCTTAAATAACAATTATGCAGCTGAAGATGGAATTTTGGCGAAAATGAGAAAAATATCAACCGGTTCGCTTGCAAGTTTAGCTGAAAAAGCAGGTACTTCTAAAGTTAGCAGCGACTTGACCTCGACATTTTTAGCAACAAGTTTGATGGGGCAGCGTTTGACATCTATTGATCGCGAGATTACAGGTTGGAATAGCCGTCTGAACCGAATCGAAACGAACTATTATAAGCAATTTACGGCGATGGAAACTGCCATGAATAAATACAATACAACGATGTCCAGTCTTTCGAGCATGTAATTACAGGGAGGGCATAAATTTTGATCTACTCACCACATCAGAAGTACCAACAAGCGCAGGCACAGACCGCATCTAAACCGAAACTTTTAATTATGTTATATGACGGAGCTATTCGTTTTGTTAAAGCGGGCATTGACGGAATCACAACGAAAAATGTAGAAATGGCAAATAACAATCTTTGTAAAGCTCAAGCTATCGTGCATGAACTTGTATCTTCTTTGAATTTTGATTATCCAATCTCTAACGAACTTGTAAGAGTATATGAATATATGCTGAGTCGTCTGATTGAAGCTAATGTGAAAAAATCGGTCGAGCCTGCAGAAGAAGTATTGGAATATTTGAATGACCTGCGCGAAGCATGGCTAGAAGCAAGTAAATCTTCGGGCGTTGCAGGTCAAGTATAATGATAGCTACAGAAGTCGGACAAATCCTCGATAAATTGCAGGAAATTACCGAGGAAGCTATTGCTCGACTTGATTTGATGAATGAAGAAGAGCTTCTTCAATTAGCGGGTCAGCGTGAAGAACTTGTGAAAGCTTTAGAGGTACATCGACCAAAAATTACGCCTGAACACCGTGTACAGATTGCTTATATACTGGGATTTGATTCTTTAATCATCAATAGAATGAGCTTTTTAAAAAATGAAGCAGGTCAATGGATACAAAAGCAAGGAGCTATTAAAAGCCAACAAAATGCTTATCATAATGCTTATGCAATGAATAGTGTGTTTATTGATCATAAGAATTAAATATATCCTCTTTGATCTGATAATAGGTCAAAGGGGATTTTTTTATGTTGATGTTCACTCAAATCTACAAAAATCCGATATAGTAAATATAGTAATTAACACTTTCGGAATGGTGGTTATAGCGTGTCCTATTTTGAGTCTAACCTTGCGGTACTTCAAGAACGTTTTCCAAATACCGTAAATATATTGAATCAATTTGAACAGAACAAGGAAAATACTGCTACCCCCGTTCTTGAACCTCTCGAAAAAGACCAGGATTGGCTGAATGCGGTCAAAGGTTCTGTTGGAGATATGAATATCATTTTTGTACATGGTTTTGGTAGAGGGATTGGACTTGCTGATTTGATTGAAATGTACCCGGATCGGTACTTCATTGTATATGAGCCGAATGCCAGTTCTTTCTATACCGTTATGCAACAATACGAGCTTGATGAACTATTAAAATGGCCAAAGATCTTATGGTTTTCTATAGGCGAATTTCAATTGAAAATGCTATTCAACCGAATTTGCACGTATATGAATGAAGAACTTGCTTTCGTAGCACTTCGTCATTATTTAGAGAATGGAATGCAAGAATTACAAAAGTTAAGAGAAGATTTCATTGATTATCGCAACCTATTTGAATCAAATCGTAGTACGGAAAAACTCTTTCAAAAAACTTGGTTGACCAATAGTGTAAATCAATTAGCGGAGATGATTCATTCTCCTTCGATTTTTGAATTAGCAGGTTCTTTGAAAGGGAGTACAGCGGTTATTGTAGCTTCTGGACCATCGTTGGAGCAAGATATCGAATGGATCAAAAAGTTTCTTCCTCACGCACTTGTTATTTCAGCCGGTTCAAGCATTCAAGCTTTAGTCAAGTATGGAATCAAGCCTCATATTTCTACCGTGATGGATGGCGGAGAAATCAACGAAGATATTTTTTCGATGGAGGGGACTTTAGATTCATCGCTGTTTTACGTTTCTTCAGCTTACCCAATTTCGAAGCGAAAATTGGACGATTCATTTTACTCAATCGTACAAAACGATGTAATAAGTAAATATTTACTTGGAAACAGTAATGAAAATTTTGAAATTTTACCTACTCCAACGGTAACGGGTACTGCTATTCAAGTTGCTACGTTGCTTGGTGCTAATAAAATCATTTTGACAGGGCAAGACCTTTCTTTCCAAAATGATAAATTTTATACTGCGGGCATCGAACATGCCTATGGTCCGCATGTTGATCAGATCGTCCAGCAATCAAAGCATTATGTAAAAAACGTGTTCGGTGAATATAATCGTACTACCAATGCCTTTTTGATGATGAAAGATTCTTTGGAAAGTTTGATTTCTAATATTCCAAGTGTGAATTTTATTAATGCCACACGTGGAGGTGCTGAAATTTTAGGGACAAGTTGGAAATCGGCGGAAGAGGTTTATGAAGAAATCAAAAATCAATCTATACAAGAAAATGTAATTAGAGAGCTTATTCAACATCGAAATCAAGTCAATCGAAGCGAAAAATCGAAAGAAACATTGAAAGTTCTTGAGCAAAAAATCGAAAAGGTACTTAGCGAAAGCTTAGAAGTGCAAGGTGAATTACGTCAACTCAAACGGCAAATAGACAAGCTTCCAGAACTTAGTCGCAACAAAGTATTAAAAGCCTGGAAATCACTTGAAGATATTGAAAGTGCCTGGGCAAAGGTAGTAGCTAGAGAATGGTTTAACCCTATTTTCGAGACTGTTCTATCGGATCAACTAAACAATTTTGATCGGGAACTTCCAAAGATTATTGTAGAAACTGAAATTCGTAAAAAGGCCACTTTGGTTTATGAACATTTAGGAAATCTTGTTTCAGGTATTAGTGCAGAACTTCCTTGGGTTCAACAAATTTTGCAAGATGGTGTGGTAGAAGTCCACAGATTCAATCGCAAAGGATGAGGCCATTTGAAACATAGTCTATATCAAAATAAAAAAATCCTAATTATTGGCGGCACCGGTACGATAGGGCAGCACTTAACGCGCTGCCTGCTTGAAGAACACCCACAGGTTATTCGTATTTTTAGCCGAGATGAGCACAAACAATATGAGATGGGACTTAACTTCCATTCTGAAAGAGAACAACTAAGATTTTTAATTGGGGATGTCAGAGATTCTAATCGTTTAAGTCGTGCTATGGAAGGAATCGATTATGTATTCCATTGTGCGGCGATGAAGCATGTTCCTGCTTGTGAGTATAATCCTTTTGAAGCAGTGCAAACGAATGTGTTAGGTACACAAAATGTAATTCAAAATGCACTCAGCAGTCACGTCAAAAAAGTCCTTTTTATCAGTACAGATAAAGCAATTTCTCCAACAAATACATATGGTGCGACTAAATTGCTGGCAGAAAAACTGATTTCTGCAACCGAACTCAATAAGGGACCTAATTCGACGGTTTTTTCTGCGGTTCGTTTCGGAAATGTCATGGGCTCCAGAGGTTCTGTTATTCCACTGTTCAAAAAGCAAATTCTTGAACAAGGCGAAATTACGATCACTGATCCAGACATGCTTCGATACATGATGACACCAGGTCAAGCTATCAAACTCATTCTTAAAGCTAACGAACTTGCTACTGGTGGTGAAGTGTTTGTTCTAAAAATGCCAGTGGTCAGGATTGAGGATTTAGCCAACGTCATGATCAAGGAACTGAGCGCGAAATACGACGTGAATAGACCAGTACGTATTAAACAAATTGGGCTTCGACCAGGCGAAAAAAGGTTTGAAGAGTTGATGACAGAAGATGAAGTCGAATATGCAAACGAGACTGAAGATATGTACATTATTTTTTCGCAATATCGAAAAAAAGAAAACTTAGATGGTGAGACTGGAGCGAAATGTATCAATAAACCAGTTCCTTTAATGAGAGATATCATTTCTAAAGAAGAAATTCTCGATTGGATCATTAAAGAAAAATTAATTTAATCAAAAATTAGAAGTACAAATATAAAAAGAAAGGAAGTCAGGGTTTGAAAATATCTGTGATTACGGCATGTTTAAATGCAGAAGCATATATTGAACAAACAATTCTCAGTGTTCTAAGCCAGAAAAATTGCGATTTAGAATATCTAATTATTGACGGCGGCTCTACCGACCAAACTATGACGATTGCCAATCGTTATAAAAGCCAAATCGATATATTGGTCTCTGAGAAGGATAATGGTATCTACGATGCGTTTAACAAAGGAATTCGCTTAGCTACTGGAGATGTTGTCTATTTTCTCAATGCCGACGATTATTTCTTTGACGAGTATGTGTTGTCTCGTGTGAACGCCCAGTTTGATAAATATCCAGAATGTAAAGCAGTGTACGGAAAAGTAATAAAGGTTTCCGATCTTCTTGGGCATCAACTGGCTGGGCACGAGCTTTCGGAAGCTTCTTTGCGTAGAGGAGCAAATATTCCGCATCAAGGTGTATTCGCAAAGAAGAAAGTTATGGAAGAATACGGTGGTTTTGATTTAAGGTATCGTTTGGCTTCCGACTTGGATTTCGTTACTAAACTTTTCTTGGAAAGCCCGGATCAATTCCTTTATTTTGATGAAACTATCTCCTTTTTCCGATTGACTGGCGCTAGCAGTTCTCCAGTTAACCAGCAGACATGTCGTAACGAACAAGCTGCAATCGTCAAAAAATATTTTGGAGATGAATATGCGCAGCAGCTTTTACAAAATGTAAATATGAACGCAGATTATTATCGAAAATGGGTAGAGCTTCTTCTATGCGATTCTAGTCAGTCTGCTTCCTCCTCACTTATTGATCAAGATATCTTTGATGTGGCTATCTTTGGCACTGTAGATATGTCCGCTTATGTATTAGCAGATTTGCGAAAAAACTCGATTCGGGTTCATGCTTTTCTTGATAATGCAGTTGCAAAACACGGTTCATTTATCGGAGGCGTCGAAGTGCATTCTCCTGAATGGCTCAAAAAGCATGGCTTAGAGTTAGATGCGGTGATTTTTGCTTTTGAAGGAAAACATGATGAGGTAGTTCAAGCACAACTTTCCGATATTATGTCTTCTGACTCTATACGCTGCATATCCTGGAGAGACATGATCAACTGGAGTTTGAAATAGGGGGAGTCGAAAGATGCAAAGAAAAAAAGCATTAATTACTGGGATTACGGGGCAAGATGGAGCTTATCTAGCAGAGCTTTTGTTAGGCAAAGGCTACGAAGTGCATGGTATCAAGAGAAGATCTTCTTCATTTAATACCGATCGAATCGATCATTTATATCAAGACCCTCATGACTCAGAAACCGTATTTCGGTTGCATTACGGGGATCTGACAGACTCTACCAACTTAATTCGGATTATTCAAGACGTACAGCCCGATGAAATTTACAATTTGGCTGCTCAAAGCCATGTAAAAGTGTCGTTCGATACTCCTGAATACACAGCCAATTCAGATGCGATTGGAACTCTTAGACTTTTGGAAGCAATTCGAATTTTGGGAATGACCGATCGAGTCAAGTTCTATCAAGCTTCGACCAGTGAGCTCTACGGAGATGTTCAGGAAACGCCTCAAACTGAGAAAACGCCTTTCTATCCACGTAGCCCTTATGCAGCAGCCAAGCTTTATGCTTATTGGATCACAGTTAACTATAGAGAAGCTTATAATATGTTTGCATGTAATGGGATTTTGTTTAATCATGAATCGCCTGTTCGAGGAGAAACCTTTGTCACCCGCAAAATTACGCGTGCCGCAGCTCGCATCAAATTTGGGCTTCAAGAAAAATTGTATCTAGGCAACATGGATGCGAAAAGGGATTGGGGATATGCAGGCGATTATGTAGAAGCTATGTGGAAGATGCTTCAACAAGATCAGCCGGAAGATTTTGTAATCGCTACTGGAGAAACACATACGGTTAGAGAATTTGTAGAGGTTGCATTCCGTCATGCTGGCATCGAACTGACTTGGGAAGGTAGCGGAATTCAAGAGAAAGCGATCGATTCGTCCACAGGGAAGACAGTTGTAGAAGTAGATAGCAATTATTTTCGTCCTACTGAAGTTGATCTTCTGCTCGGTGATCCTTCCAAAGCGGCAGCAGTACTTAACTGGAAACCTAAGGTTACTTTCCAGCGATTAGTTGATCTTATGATGGAAGAGGATCTCAAGCGGGTTGGTCGGGAAATTGAAATGAAAAAGCTCGGATTTTATGCTTCACATCGATTCGAGTAAGATTTTACTTTTCAATCCTGTTACAGAAGAATAGAAAGGAGGAACGCCGATGTTAAAACATGCAAAAATATTTGTAGCTGGTCATACTGGTCTAGTAGGTTCGGCTATTTATCGAAAACTTCAATCTGCCGGATATACAAATTTGTTGACTCAAAGAAGCTATGAACTCGATTTACGTCAACCGGAACAGGTTAATTCGTTTTTTGACAAATATCGACCAGAATATATATTTTTAGCTGCTGCGCGAGTGGGCGGAATCGATGCTAATCGATTATATCCAGCCGAATTTATTACGGATAATCTTTCCATTCAACTCAACGTTCTTCAGGCGGCACATCGTACAAGCGTCCAAAAGCTGCTTTTTCTCGGAAGTTCCTGCATTTATCCAAAAGAATGCGCCCAGCCTATCAAAGAAGAATATTTGTTGACTGGTAAATTAGAGCCTACCAATGAACCTTATGCGATAGCCAAGATAGCCGGAATCAAAATGTGTGAAGCCTATAATCGTCAATACAACACGGATTATTTAGCTGTGATGCCCACGAACATTTATGGTGCCCACGATAATTTCAATCTAGAAACTGCTCATGTTCTTCCTGCATTAATTCGAAAAATTATCGAAGCCAGAGACGAAGGGGTGGACGAGGTTAAACTCTGGGGCACAGGAAGACCGAAGCGAGAATTTTTACTTTCTGATGACCTAGCTGATGCCTGTGTTCATTTAATGGAGTCTTATACCAGCGAGCAGATTGGCGGATTTGTGAATGTCGGAACAGGAGAAGATATTGCAATCAGTGATCTAGCTCGTAAAATTGCTGATATCGCAGGTTATCAAGGTCGTTTTGTTTATGATCAAGATAAGCCAGATGGGGTTGAACGAAAAAGACTTGATGTACAAAAGATCAATGCATTGGGTTGGAAAGCGCAGACTTCTTTGACTTCAGGCATTGAGCAGACGATCCGTTGGTACGAGCAACAGAGTTTGCATACAGGAGCTATAAGAAAATGAAAATTGTTCTGTTATCCGGCGGTTCAGGGAAGCGATTATGGCCGCTATCCAGTGACTCCCGTTCCAAGCAGTTTTTGAAAATACTTCCTGGTCCTGATTCTCAGCAGTACGAGTCTATGGTTCAGCGAATTTGGCGCCAGTTAAATGAAGCCGGGCTTTCCAAAGATGTATTTATTACAGCCGGAGCAGGGCAGATTGAAATTTTGCAGCAACAACTGGATGATCGCGCCTCATTTATTGTCGAGCCTGAAAGAAAAGATACGCTTCCAGCTATATTTTTATCTGTATTGTGTCTGCACCATCAAAAAAAGCTAAAGACAGACGAAGTTGTGATCGTCCTTCCAGTCGATTCTTATGTAGACCGAGAGCTATTTCTAAAGTTGCCTGCACTTGAAGGCTTATTATTGAAGAGCGGAGCCGATATCGGATTGATAGGGGTTAAGCCTACTTATCCTTCTGCAAAGTATGGATATATGATTCCAGATTCTAAAGGTAACGCTGCTCCGTTTGCTAACATTAAACGATTTGTTGAGAAACCTAGCGAAAAGCAAGCAGAAGAACTTATTGCTGAAGGCGGGCTATGGAATTGTGGAGTTTTTGCTTTTAAAGGTTCATATTTGCTAAACAAAATGTCTGAAAGAGGTGTTTCACTGGAGTATGATTCCTTTTTCGCTTCTTACTCGAAATTAGAAGCACAAAGTTTCGATTACGAAATACTCGAAACGTCGGAGCATATTGTTGCTGCTACCTATGAAGGAGATTGGAAAGATCTCGGAACCTGGAATACATTAACGGAAGAAATCGCGGATTCTTTTATTGGAAAAGGAAAAATGAGTGCTGACTGTTCGAATACGCATGTTGTAAACGAGTTAGGTATACCGGTTCACGTTCTCGGTATTTCAAACGCTGTTGTCGCTACAAGTCCAGAAGGAATTCTTGTAACAGATAAATCTGCTAGCCCACGTTTGAAAGAGTTGCTTACCGGATTTCAACAACGCCTTATGTATGAAGAAAAGTCTTGGGGTTGGTACAAAGTTATCGATCACAGTGTTCAAAGCGAGCAAGAATATACAGTCAGTAAGTTCAGAATTTTTAAAGATTGTAAAGTTGAAATTCCGTTTTTACAGAAGATGGCGGGTTATTCATGTAGCCTTACTCGAGTGACTGTGATGTTTGGAGAAGGGCTCATTAGCGTCGAAGAGAAAAATATATCGCTGAAAGTGGGCACGACATTGGAACTCGAAAATACTGCGGATTCTTCAAATTCAATTCATGCCTACACCGAGTTAGAATTTATGATGATTAGTATCAATGATATTCAACCAATGAATTAGCTGCGGGGGACAGATCTATATGAAAAAAATCGGTATCTTTCTTCACTGCTTTCCTGGATTTGGAGGCATTTTTCAATATGCACAAACGGTATTGCAAGCATTAAGCGACTTGCCTTCGGATCGTTATCAGATTGTAGCTGCTTATACGTATAAAGAATGGCTGACTTACCTAGAAGACACTGAAGTTCAAGCTATCGAATGCCCACTCGTCCATTGGGGACAGGAATTAGGGCGGGAATGGAGAAAAAAAGGTCTATCTTATACCCTCTGGAAAGAGGTTACAGGAGAAATTCATCCAATCGGAAAAATATTGAAAGAGCAACAGTGTGATCTATGGATATTTCCTTCTCAGGATAGTTACTCTTTTCAAGTCGATGTACCTGCGCTCACTACCGTTCATGATTTAATGCATCGGTACGAATCGCGTTTTCCTGAAGTATCTGATAACGGAGAAGCCTCTTATAGAGATTGGGTCTATCAAAATATTGTAGAACATACCAAAGGGGTATTGGTTGATTCTGAAGTCGGCAAACAGCAATTGATAGAGACCTATGGCGTGAAAGAAGACTGCGCATTTGTACAACCGTACATTCCGCCTAACTATATTTATAATTCTCCGCCTAAAATGAGGTTGTCACCCGCTGTATCCGAAAGTTTGCCAGAACGTTATTTATTTTATCCGGCTCAATTTTGGGAACACAAAAACCATGCTTCGATTGTTGAAGCGGTACGCTTACTGAATGAGAAACACATCCGGGTAAACTTTGTTTTTGTAGGAAGTCATACGGGAACTGCACGTTCAGAGACTTATACAAAATTGATTGAGCAAATTGAGGCATACGGATTACAGAATCAGTTTGTTTTTCTCGGCTATGTTAAAGATGAGGAAATGCCTTTACTTTATAAAAAATCGAGCGGACTAGTTATGCCTACTTTCTTTGGTCCGACTAACATTCCGCCGCTAGAAGCCTTTGTTTTACAATGCCCGGTAGCCATATCCGGTATTTATGGTATGCCAGAGCAATTAGGCGATGCTGCACTGTTTTTTGATCCGAATTCGGTTGAAGAAATTGCAGATCGTATCCAAACACTTTGGACAAACACAAAAGTCAGTGAGGAACTTGTACAAAAAGGCAGTCGTCGATCTTCAGATTGGGGTAAAACGCAATTTGGCGAGAACTTGATGCAAATCATTGAAGTATTGACGTAAAACTTATCCGGGCAGGAGGAAACAACATGATTGAAAATATTGAGGCGAATGGCATATTGTATGCAATTGTCATACGCAGTCATTATCATAAGGAAGGTATAACTTTTGTAACGCCCAATGAGCTTTCGCAGCAACTTGCATATATGCACCATCCCAAAGGCAAAGTGATTGATGCTCATGTTCATAATGCTGTACCTAGGCAAGTGGTGTATACGCAAGAAGTGTTGCTGATTCGAAAGGGAAAGTTACGTGTCGATTTTTATGACGAACAACAGTTTTATTTTGAGAGCCATATCCTAAACGAGGGCGATACTATTTTACTGATTCGCGGTGGACATGGTTTTGAAGTATTGGAAGAAATCGAAATGATCGAGGTTAAACAAGGGCCTCACATTGGCGAAAAAGATAAGACTCGCTTTACTGGAGTCGAAAAGCAGGCAATTCGGATTTGTAAATCTAATTGAGTAAAATTTAGGAGGTAAGTTATGAAAGTAGCTATTTATGGAGCCAGTTTATCAGGTTGTTATGCAGATCAAATCTTAAAGTTACAAGGACATGAAGTTGTCTTCTTTTTGGATCGTCAACCTGAGAATAGACACCAAGAAATTTTAGATGAGATCCCTATTTACAAGAATGTGGAACTTGTTCCCGACGAAACGAAAAGTGGCATTCAACTCTTAGTTGTTGCTGTAGGAGAAGAGAACGTAGCTAGAAATCTAAAAAAAGATCTAGAAAATGTTTTTTCATGCGAAGTCATAACGATCTACGATGATCCTTATCTATCGTTTTACAAAATGTTCAAAGAATATCACTTGAAAATCGCTTATTTAAAAGAGGAAGGTTTCTACAAAAGCTTTGAAGAAGGTCAATCGGTTGATCAGTGGGGAAATGCGATACCTTGGATTAATTATTCATTGCTAGAGCTTTTGAGAACACGCGTAAACAAAGACATGACTGTTTTTGAATATGGTATGGGTCATAGTACTATTTGGTGGAGCGAACGTGTCAAAAAAGTGGTTTCGGTTGACCACGACAAAGATTGGTATGACTATGTAGAAACACGCGTTAACAAAGAAAACACAGAATTGGTGTACAAAAATTTAGAATACGATGGAGATTATTCCAGAACGATAAAATCGTACGACAAATTTGATTTGGTTTTCGTAGATGGAAGAGATCGAGTTAATTGTGCTATTAATTCTATTGGGAATTTGACAGAGAACGGCGTTATCGTTTGGGATGATACAGAGCGAGATTACTACGAATCTGGCTTTGAATATTTGAAAAAACAAGGGTTCAAATGCTTACAATTAAAAGGAATGAAAGCTTTAGCTGATTATGCTTCTTATACAAGCGTGTTTTATAAAAACAATAATTGCTTGGGATTATAAAACTAACTTGGTGCATTTATGAAGGGAACGCTAAAATATGATTGATTTTCTAAAGCTTCAAAAAGGCACAGCAGTAATTTCTGTTATAGGTATGGGATATGTAGGTCTTCCTTTAGCTATTGAATTGTCCAAAAAATATAAAGTAATCGGTTTTGATATTGACGAAAATAAGATTGATCTTCTTAAAAAGGGAATTGACCCTACACAGGAAGTAGGAAGTCAAGAATTATTAATTTCAGATATAACGTTTACGTATAGAGAAGAAGAAATTTCACTTTGTACTATTCATATTGTATGTGTGCCTACACCTATAAACCCTGATAAAACACCTAATTTAATACCCATTGTTGAGGCTTCTAAAACAGTCGGTAGGAATCTGAATAAAAATGCTCTTGTGATTTTTGAGTCTACAGTATATCCCGGCACTACTGAAGAAATTTGTGTTCCTTTGATTGAGCAGGAATCCGGCTTTAAATTTGGTTTGGATTTTGAAGTTGGCTATTCGCCTGAACGAATAAATCCTGGAGACAAGATACATCGTTTAACGAATATTTCGAAAGTAGTATCTGCTTCAAGCACAATGTCTGTAGAAGTAATGAAAAAATTATATGGCTCGATTATTGCAGCAGAAATTTATGTTGCACCTTCAATTAAAGTAGCAGAAGCGGCCAAAGTGATCGAGAATTCTCAGCGAGATATAAATATTGCATTTATGAATGAACTTTCAATTATCTTCGAGAAGATGAATATTAGCACTCATGAGGTGCTAAAAGCTGCAAAGACAAAGTGGAATTTTATGGATTTCAAACCTGGTCTCGTGGGTGGTCATTGCATTGGAGTAGACCCATATTATTTCATATATAAAGCCAATCAACTAGGTTATCATTCTCAGATCATAGCATCAGGTAGAAAAGTGAATGATGGAATGGGAAGTCATATTGCAACCCGTGTTATAAAAAAGATGATCAATGCTAATATTCCGGTAAAAAATTCAGTTGTAGCCATCATTGGTCTAGCTTTTAAAGAGAATTGTAGCGATATAAGAAATTCTAAGGTAATCGATATCATTAAAGAGCTTAAAGAATATGGAGTAAAGAGTATAATTAGTGATCCTTTAGTATCAAATCAAGAAGCTAAACAAGAATATAATGTTGATTTAGTTGAGTTGAATGAGATTTGTGAAGTAGACGCAATTATATTAGCTGTTCCTCATAAAGAAGTATTGGAGAAATGTGACATAGCTTATTACAGTACAGTTTTAAAAAGGAAGGATAAGCTCATTATTGATTTGAAAAGCTCATTGAATCAGCAACTTTATGAGGAGAACGGATTTGAATATTGGAGCTTATGATAGGAGAGTTGCGATGAATTTACCGCTGATTTCAGTAATTATTCCTGCTTACAATCGTGAACAAACCCTCAAATATTGTTTGGATTCAGTTATTCGACAGACGTACACAAATATTGAGGTTATTGTAGTCGACGATGCTTCTACTGATCATACTGCTTATGAAATCAACGCATATCTTGATCCTCGTGTGAGAAGTATACAGCTTTCGACTAATAGCGGAGCACAGGCTGCGCGAAATGCTGGAATTCAGAATGCAAAAGGGGAATGGATCGCTTTTCAGGATTCTGATGATGAATGGCTACCAGATAAGTTGATGACACAGTTAAATACAGCAATTGATACAGGTACTTCAATAAACTATTGCGAATGTTTTATTAAAACTCGGGAAAACATCGAAGTTTTTGGGACTAGAGGTTATGAAAAAAAAATCTATGAGCAGTTGTTGATTCAATCTGACACCACGTTTCCAGGTCTATTGGTGAAAAAAGAATGTTTTGAAGTTGCTGGCTTGCTGGACGAAAACGTACCTGCTTACCAAGAGTGGGATACAAGCATAAATCTTGCTAAATACTTTGAGTTTTCCTATTGCAGTACTCCACTTTTTATTTATCATTTGCATGAAGGCGAAACGATCTCGAAAAACACCAAACGTGGTTTACAAGGGATAGAGTATATAATCAACAAGCATGAGAAAGAAATTGAGCAATATGTTGGTTCTATAGTACTGTATCATTATTCCTCATATCTCATTGATGAATATAATAAAATAGGTGAATCTTCCGATGTATTAGATAAAAAGCTATATTGGTTTTTGAAGAAACAAGAAAAAAAGATCAAAAATTGCAAGAAAATTTGTATATTTGGTACTTCAAGCTTAGGGCTTCAAATTACGTCAAAATTGAGTGAAGATCAAAAAGCTACTCTTTTTTTCGTAGATAATTATTATACTTCAGATTTATTCAAAGGGTTTCCTGTATATCCATTAAGTAAAATAAAAGAACTGAACCCTGATATTGTCGTGTTAGCAAGTCAAGGGAGCGCAATGAATATGTTAAGAGATTTATTGAAGTTAGGCTTAACTGATCGTGCTGTCACTTCCAAAATGTTTGAATCAGTCATGTAGCACAAAGCAATTTAAAACAATTGGAGGCCATGGAGATGAACTTTATACCTGTCAATGAGCCTTTACTGGATGGTAATGAGAAAAAGTATCTAATAGAGTGCATCGATACAGGCTGGATTTCGTCGGAAGGCCCGTTTATCGATCGTTTTGAGAAAGAAACAGCTGCAAGTGTGGGTCGTCGTTACGGAGTAGCCGTTTCAAATGGTACGGCTGCGCTGGAGGTTGCCATTCAGGCGTTGCGAATTCAGCCAGGAGACGAAGTCGTCATGCCTACCTTCACGATTATTTCGTGTGCAGCGGCTGTCGTTAAAGTAGGCGGTGTACCCGTATTTGTCGATTGCGATCCATACACATGGAACATGAACCCGGATCAAATTGAATCTCGCATCACAGCACGTACAAAAGCTATTATGCTTGTGCATATTTATGGGCTACCGACAGACATAGACCCCGTTTTACAACTCGCCAAAAAGCACGGTCTTTACGTAATCGAAGATGCGGCTGAGATGCATGGGCAGACCTATAAAGAAAAACAATGCGGAAGTTTCGGTGATATTAGCATTTTCAGTTTCTATCCTAACAAACACATCACGACCGGTGAGGGCGGAATGGTATTGACTGACGATCCAAAATTGGCTGAACGTTGCGCTTCGCTGCGTAATTTATGCTTTAAGCCGGAACGTCGTTTCGTTCATGACGAGATTGGTTCCAACTTTCGCATGACAAATCTTCAAGCCGCTCTGGGAGTCGCACAATTAGAAAGACTTGATCAAACGGTCCAACGAAAAAGAGAAATTGGAAGATTATATCGTAAACTGCTGACTGATGTAGAAGGGTTGCAGCTGCCTGTCGAGCGGACCGAGTATGCCGAAAATATCTATTGGGTTTTTGGTGTGGTACTTCAAGATTCAATCCGATGTTCAGTCGAAGAAGTTATGGAAAAGTTGAAGCAAAGCGGAATCGGAACCCGTCCTTTCTTCTGGCCAATGCATGAACAGCCTGTATTCCGCAAAATGGGGATTGTCTCTGATGAATCTTTGCCTCATGCGGAACTTATCGCGCGCCGAGGTTTTTATTTACCTAGCGGGTTGACCCTGACAAACGAACAAATTCGCCATGTGACGAAGGTATTGATTTCTATACTTAAGGAGGAGCGAGAATGACGGTTTTCGATAAATATGCCAGATATTACGACTTGCTGTACAAGGATAAAAATTATACGCAAGAAGCCGAATATATCCATTCTATCCTGCAAGAATTATCGTTGTCTGGCCGCGATCTGCTGGAGCTAGGCTGCGGAACTGCGAAACATGCTGTACGACTAAGTAAACTGGGCTACCGCGTACATGGAGTTGATCTCAGTGCCGCTATGATCGAGCAGGCTAAGCAGCATATTATTCAACAGACAGCGTCTCACGAAGTTTCGGTAGAGCAATCCGATATTCGTTCGTTTCGGACGGAGCGCAAGTTCGATGCCGTGCTCTCCCTTTTTCATGTAGTAAGCTATCAGAACAGTTACAACGATCTGGAAAAAGTATTGGAAACGGCATATCTTCATCTTGAAGATGACAGTTATTTTATATTTGATTGTTGGCATGGTCCGGCAGTATTATCCGATCCTCCTGTCGTACGCGTTAAACATATGCAAGATGAGCATGCAAGGATTACTCGAATTGCAGAGCCCAAGCTGCTGCCTTCAACGAATACCGTTCATGTCAAATACGATGTTTTTATTGAAGACCGGAGTAACGGTACTATTGAAAAGTTGGATGAGCTGCACATCATGCGCTACTTTTTTGAGGAAGAGTTATCTTGGATCGCGCAAAAAAAAGGATTTGAGATTTTGAGTTGTGTAGAATTTGAAACGGGAAAAATGCCAGGAACCGATACGTGGAATGTAATTTATGTACTGAAAAAACGTTGAACAGAAGCTATATACATATCGTGCAGAAAGAAGGTGGCTTATGTCGAAAGTCTCAATCGTGATGCCGGTTTACAATCGCGAAAAGTATATTGAAGCGGCGATCAAAAGTATACTGGTTCAGACTTTTCAGGATTTTGAGCTACTGATTGTGGACGATTGTAGTATAGATTCTACCGTTGAAATCGTTGAGGGTTTTACAAAACTCTATCCACAAAAAGTCCGTATGATCCGTCATGATCGTAATCAAGGAGCTGCTAGTGCGAGAAATACAGGAATCCAAAATAGTCTTTCTGATATTATTATGATGGTTGATTCGGACGATTTGCAACATCCAGAGCGGCTCGAACGAACTTACGCAAAAATGATTCAAACCGGATCAGATATGGTTTTTCATGAATGTGAAATGATTGATTCCTTAGGTCTTCCAAATCAGAGTATTAAAAGCTATCCGCCTGACCTTGATAATGAAAATGCACTGCTCAAGTTACTAGAACGTAACCATTTTTGGGTTGGCCTTTCTTTAATTCGAGCAGATCATGATGTTCGGTTTGATGACACATTGTCTAGCGCTGAAGACTATGATCTGTTTTTAAGTATGATTATTAAAGGTCGAAAGTTTGCTATTGAGCATTCTATATTAACCTCGTATCGAATCCATGAAGACAATCTATCTGCTGACGGAACTCTAGCATTGCAAATGACCAAAAAAGTGATTGAAAAGCTAAATTTGACTGATTTGCACGACAAGATAGCTTTACAACATGGTGCGGATGCGGCAAATACGGCGATCGCAGCAGCTTATACTTGGATAGAGCGCCCAAATGATGCTATTCGTTTTTTGCAAAAGGTAGAGGTTACGTCTTTTGAGAATTCGTTTGCTCTGGCGACCAGTTATTTCAAAATTGGAGAATTTCAAAATAGTCTGGAAAAGTTTTTGGAACTCAATCATTCTGATCTATACCCGCCCAATGCGGCTGTGTTAAACAATATCGGTGTATTAAAGCAGCTAATCGAACAGAAAACGAAAGCCGCGGAATTCTATATTCGTCAAGCATTAGCATTGCGTATCGATTATCAGGATGCTATGCGGAATTTAAAATTACTTGGATTAAAAGAATTATCTACATTGAAGTTGACAGAACGCCCTTTGCGGCAAGAAGTTATTCATGCCGAAAATTATAAACTATAAATTTAAAAGATCGTTGAGGGTACAGCGGAGGTCATCCATGAGAACAGTTGCAATTATTCAAGCCAGAATGGGTTCAACGCGCCTACCGGGAAAAGTAATGAAAACCTTGATAGATCGTACAGTATTGGGGCATGTTATAGGTCGGTGTCAGGCCATCCCGTCTATCGACGAAGTTATTGTTGCGACTTCATCGCTTATTGAAGACGAGATGATTGTTAAAGAAGCTCAAAAATATGGAGTAGCGTATTATAAAGGGAGCTTAGATCATGTGCTTAGCCGTTACTATAATGCTGCCAAGACGGCTCAGGCAGATTCTATTGTTCGGATCACTTCCGATTGTCCGCTACTTGACCCGGATGTATCGGATCGCATCATTCAAAGGTTTTTAGAAGGTGGGCATGATTATGTTAGTAGTGGCTTGAGTAACACTTTTCCCAGAGGACTCGATACAGAGGTTTTTACTTTCGAAGCACTAGAACGTGCGTATCGCGAAGCAACAGTAGAGTACGAATTTGAACATGTGACTCCCTATTTATACCAGCATCCTGAATTATTCAGAGTTGAAGGATACGCGAATGAAATGAACCAATCGCAGTATCGCTTAACGCTTGATACCGAAGAAGATTGGAATTTGATTTCTGAAATATATCGTCTTCTTTACCAAGGGAAGATTTTTGGATGGTCCGAGATTTATGAATTGTTCGGTAAGCGTCCAGATCTTCCACTTATAAATGCAAACGTTGTACAAAAAAAATTAGGTGAATAAGCTTTACTTTTCAAAATGGAGGTGCAACTTGTCCTATCAAATCCTTGGTCAGAATCATCATGTTCATGCTTCTTACCGAATTTCGAGGCTTGAAGAATCGTATATGCAGTCGATCAAACGCTGGAGAAACGAGCAAATGGACGTACTCAGACAAGGACGCTTGTTGACTGATGAGGATCAGCAACAGTATTACCGACAAGTGATTGAACCCAGCTTCAACCAAACTCAACCGAAGTTAATGTTATTCGGCTTTTTTTTGGATAACGAACTAATTGGATACGGCGGGCTAACCAACTTGAATTGGGAACATAAGCGCGCGGAAATTTCGTATTTGCTGCAGACGGAGAGAAGTAGTGAGCAGGCGACCGAGCGCTATACAAGCGACTTCGGTTCTTTTTTGAGCTTAATGAAACAGATTGCTTTTGATGAGCTTGGGTTGCATCGTTTGTTCACGGAGACCTATGACATTCGTCCTCTGCATGTTCGAGTTTTAGAGCAAAACGGATTCATTTACGAAGGCAGAATGCTTGATCATGTCTATATTAACGGACGATATGTCGATTCATTATTACATGGTTGTTTGAAGGGGTGAGGTAGGAACATGCTAAAAGGAAAACGCGTATTCGTCAGCGGCGGAGCGGGAGTAATCGGTACGGAACTGGTACAGTTGTTATTGAAACAAGAAGCCATTATTTTTGTTGGAGACCTCAAGCCTCGTCCAGCGAATTGGTCATCGGATATTCTTTATCGTCAGGGCGACTTGAACGAGATTACTCGTGAAGAACTGCTTGATTTTAATCCCGAGTATTTTTTTCACTTGGCAGCGACGTTTGAGAGATCTGAAGAAAGTTATGAATTTTGGGAAGAAAACGAACGTCATAATTTAAGGCTAAGCCACCACCTTATGGACTGCCTCAAAGATAATATAAGTCTGCGGAAGGTAATCTTCGCTTCTAGTTATCTGATCTATGATCCTAATCAATATCAGCTTCCCGTACCATCTGAACAGGCACTGCCGCTCAAAGAAGATAACCCGATCTATCCACGTAATATGTGCGGTGCAGCTAAGCTAATGCACGAGATCGAATTACGGTTCCTTGAACATTTCTCGGCAGGCCGGTTGCAGACCGTCTCGGCAAGAATCTATCGTGTGTATGGAAAGAATTCAAAAGATATTGTCTCCAGATGGATTCAATCGTTATTAAAAGGCGAGACTTTGCGTGTGTTCGGCAAGGAAGGTATGTTTGACTACATTTATGCAGGCGATGTTGCGGAAGGTTTGCTTCGACTTGCTTTGAGTGAAGCTAACGGAATTGTGAATCTTGGAAACGCTCGTTCTCGCCGGGTTGAAGAAGTATTGGAGATTCTCAAGCAACATTTCCCTGACATGCGGAGTATAGAAGAATCTAGCAGCATTCTCTTTGAAGCTTCGGAAGCCGAAATGAGCCGATTTGAGCAGCTGACAGGGTGGAAACCAGCTAGACAACTTGAAGATACGATACCGGAACTGATTAGACATTATCAGCAACGCGAAGAGGCTGAGGTTAAGATGCCGGAATCGAAGGCAGTGCTTGTGACTAGCGCTTCCAAAAAGGTTCCGATGTTGAAAGCAGTAGGCAAAAGTATCCGTAAGACAGGAAAGAGACTTGAACTAATAGGCGGAGATTTGGACAAGCAAGCCATTAGTCAATTCTTTGTGGATAGTTTTTGGCAGATGCCTCGTCTTACTGATCTGAATCCAGATGATTTGGTTGAGGCTTGCAAAGCTCGCGCGATTACGTCGATCATTCCAAGCCGAGATGGAGAACTGGCTTATTTTGCTGCTCATAAAGATCGTCTTGCAAGTCATGGTATAAACGTGATGGTTTCGAATTCAAAAACGGTCAATCTCTGTTTAGACAAATTACTTTTTGCGGAGTACGGGATCAAACTTGGATTCCCTGTTATTCCAGCTTCTAAAAAATGGAAGGAAGAATACGGTGATCATTGTGTAGTGAAAGAGCGTCATGGAGCAGGTTCACAGTTTATCGGATTAAATTTGACTCGTGAAGAAGCCGAACATCATGCTAATTCGCTAAAAGAACCGATCTTCCAACCCCTTATCTCTGGTGTAGAGAGCAGTATCGATGTATACGTACAGCAAAATGGAAAATGTAAAGGATCTATCGCACGCCGAAGAGAATTGGTCGTGAATGGAGAATCTCAAATTACAACGACATTCCGCGATGAGAAACTTGAAGCGCTATGCGCTGACTTTGCAGAGCAATTAGGGATTTATGGTCATGCGATTTTCCAAGTTATTACCGATGACGCAGGGGATTCGTATATTGTCGAATGCAATAGCCGTTTTGGTGGGGCATCTACACTGAGTGTCGCTGCCGGGCTCGATAGTTTCTACTGGTTCTTGCTAGAGTCTAGCGGTGCCGATCTTGGTGAATATGCCTTTGTAAGAAGCGAAGTAAATAAACGTCTAGTCCGATACGCCGAGGACTCTATTCAATGATGGTGATTGTATTTGACTTGGATGATACGCTTTATGATGAAATCACATTCGTTCAGAGTGGTTTACGTGCAGTAGCCGATTTTCTGGCTTTACGTTATGATCTACATGCTCATGAGATATACTCAAGCTTGCTGTATGAACTTGAGCATAATGGTCGAGGAAAAGTTTTTAACAATGTGCTTCAACAACTCGGTATTTATTCACAGCAAAATGTGAACATGTGTTTGCAAGTGTATCGCAAACACAATCCTCAGATTAAATTGTTTGACGATGCTAGTCTTTTTCTCAATCAAGCGCCATTAAATTCTGTTTATATTGTGACGGATGGAAACAAGCTGGTTCAACATCGGAAGATACAGGCTCTGGGATTATACGAACACCCTGCTATCAAAAAAGTTTATATCAGCCGTAGATTTGGAATCCATAATGAGAAACCTTCCCCTTATTGCTTTCATAAAATTTGTGAGAAAGAAGACTTAGAACCTGAAAAGATCGTATACATCGGAGATAATCCGGCTAAAGATTTTGTAGGGATTCGCCCGTTGGGATTTCGTACAATCAGAATCATGAGAGGTAATCATAAAAGTGTAAAGAGCCAAGCAAACCATGAAGCTGAGTATCAAATCGATACGCTGCATGAATTGCCAAATGTTTTGAATATGATGACCAAATAGTTGAAACCAATCTGTATATCCCAAAGAAAATAAATAAGATTTTTAGAACGATTATCTATATCATAGATTTAGGAACATAATAAAGGACGGTGTATGGATTTGGAATTTCAAATCGGAGAACGTTGGGTTGGGCATGATCATAAGCCGTTTATCATCGCAGAGATGTCTGGCAACCACAATCAATCGTTAGAGCGTGCTTTGCAAATTGTAGAAGCAGCCGCTGCTGCTGGTGCCGATGCTATCAAATTGCAAACTTATACTGCGGATACGATGACGCTAGACATTCACGAAGGCGATTTTTTCATTGAGGATACGAACAGTTTATGGAAAGGAAGTTCTTTATACAATTTGTATTTAGAAGCTTATACGCCGTGGGAATGGCATAAGCCGATTTTTGATCGTGCAGCCGAATTAGGTTTGTTGGCATTCAGTACCCCATTTGATGAGACGGCTGTCGACTTTCTGGAGAGCTTGGATGTTCCGGCTTACAAGATTGCTTCTTTTGAAAATACCGATATTCAGTTGATTCGAAAAGTAGCTGCAACCGGTAAGCCACTGATTATATCGACAGGAATGGCTTCGATTGCCGAATTAGATGAGTCGGTTCGAGCAGCACGCGAAGCGGGCTGTAACCATCTTGTACTGCTCAAATGTACCAGCACTTATCCAGCGACTCCGGAGAATACGAATGTTTTGACAGTACCGCATCTGGAAGAATTATTCGGTTGTATGGTTGGTATTTCTGATCACACAATGGGTGTAGGCGTATCTGTCGCAGCCGTCACGTTGGGTGCGGCAGTGGTAGAAAAGCATTTTACGTTAAGTCGGGCTGATGGCGGCGTGGATTCTACTTTTTCACTGGAGCCTGAAGAGTTAGCTGCACTTGTTATCGAGACAGAACGGGCTTGGCAATCACTTGGCAAAGTAACTTACGGTGCAACAGAGGGCGAACAGGCATCATTGAAACATCGCCGCTCGCTTTACATCTCAAAAGACCTAAAGCAGGGAGACGCGTTAACCCGAGAAAATGTCAAAGCTATCCGTCCAGGATTTGGACTGCCGACTAAGTATCTGGATGAACTGCTTGGACGAACAGTAACTTGCGATGTTGCCAAAGGCACGCCGTTAACCTGGGAGGTTGTCTAATTCATGGGTAAAAATGTGTTATTGACCGGCGGCGCAGGATTTATCGGACGCTGGGTAGCGAAGAGATTGCTCGATGAAGGCCATAATGTCTGGATTCTGGATGATCTCTCCAATGGCCGAGAAAGCAACCTAGCAGAATTTATGGACCATACAGGATTGAAAGCTTTCGTCAGAGGTACCATTTTGGATGAAAAGCTATTGGCTGAGTTATTCGCCGAGTATCGTTTCGATATCTGCTACCACCTCGGTGCTTCGATTAATGTACAGGATTCGATCGATGATCCGCGTACGACTTTCAATAACGATACGATCGGCACGTTTTACATCCTTGAACAATGCAAAAAGTATCAGACAAAAGTGGTATTCATGAGCACTTGCATGGTTTATGACCGCTGCACGGATGCAGCCGGAATTGATGAAACGCATCCGACCAAGCCGGCTTCTCCGTATGCAGGAGCTAAAATCGGCGCGGAGAATATGGTGCTTTCGTATTATCACGCTTACGGATTGCCTACTGTCGTCATTCGCCCGTTCAATACGTATGGACCTTTCCAGAAGACCGGCGGAGAAGGCGGCGTAGTCGCGATTTTCCTTAAAAATGAGCTTGAAGGAAAAACGCTGAACATTTATGGGGAAGGTACGCAGACGCGAGATTTGTTGTACGTAGAAGATTGCGCGCGTTTTGTCGTAGAAGCTGGATTTAGTGACGCTGTGAACGGAGAAATCGTCAATGCGGGATTAGGCCGAGATATTGCGGTTAATGACTTGGCTTTATTGATTGCAGGCGACTCTTCGAAAATCAAGCATGTCGAGCATATTCACCCACAGAGCGAAATTCAAAAATTGCTATGCAATTCATCTAAAGCTAAGCAATTGTTGAATTGGGAACCGAATGTTTCGTTGGAGGAAGGGATTTCGCGAACAAAAGCATGGATTGCAGAGGGAGGGTTGGCCTAAGCCAACCTTTTTGCTGAACAAGGAGGGCGTCAATTGAGCGAGCATGGGAAAAGGGACACATTACTGCCTTATGGAAAGCAGTGGCTGGATGAAGCAGATATCGAAGCTGTTGTGCAAGTTCTAAAAGGTGACTTCATTACGCAAGGTCCTGCTATCGAGATGTTTGAGCAAAAAGTAGCTGATTATGTAGGAACTTGTTACGGTGTTGCTTTTTCAAACGGTACAGCAGCGCTACATGGGGCTTGCTTTGCAGCTGGAATCGAAGCTGGGGATGAAGTCATTACGACGCCTCTGACTTTTCTTGCAAGCAGCAACTGTGTGCTTTATCAAGGCGGAACTCCTGTTTTCGCAGATATCGATCCGGTAACTTATAATATCGACCCGAAGCAGATTGAGGAGAAGTTGACTCCGCAAACTACAGCTATTATCGCAGTCGATTTCAGCGGACAACCCGCAGAAATGGATCGAATTCAAGCGATTGCTCGTCAACATAGTCTCATCACGATTGAAGATGCTGCACACTCGCTTGGAGCGGATTATCAAGGTCGAAAAGTTGGCATTTGGGCAGATATGACGATGTTCAGCTTTCATCCTGTAAAGCATATTACAACAGGAGAAGGCGGAATGATTGTGACGAACGATGAAGCTTTCTATCGCAAATTGTTGCGTTTTCGCAGTCATGGCATGACGCGCGATCCGCAAGAACTTACACGAAACGAAGGACCTTGGTATTACGAAATGCAAGAACTTGGCTATAACTATCGAATGACAGACATTCAGGCAGCGCTTGGCATTTCGCAGATGGACAAATTAGACAGGTTTATTGCTCGGCGTCGTGAATTAGTAGAGATCTATAATCGCGAACTTGCTGATATACCCGGATTGGTTTTGCCTAAGCAACATGCTGAAGCAAATTCAAGCTGGCATTTGTATGTTGTACGCTTTTTACCAGAGCATTTCCAATATTCGAGAAAAGAAATTTTCGAGCAGTTAAGAGCCTGGAATATTGGAGTGAATGTGCACTATATCCCCGTATATTTGCAGCCTTATTATGAAGACTTAGGCTATAAAAAAGGTCTTTGCCCGAATGCGGAAAAATACTACGAATCTTGCATTACGCTTCCTCTATTTCCAGGAATGAAAGACGAAGACGTCTTGTATGTAGTTCGTGCAATTAAAGAATTAGCTTGATTGTAGCAAAGTACATTAATTCACGAATTTTGATGAAATTATTCTTTAGCCTGTTATTGGAATATAATTGCATGAAATCATTTCAAATTCCAATTGACACCACAGAATATACGGTGGTATAGTCGAGGGGTACAATCGTACTTATTTATCTGATAACGAAGGGAATGTTCGTGCATGCAAGGTAAAGTAAAATGGTTTAACGCAGAAAAAGGTTACGGTTTCCTTGAGACAGACGAAGGCGGCGACGTGTTCGTTCACTTCTCCGCGATCCAAATCGATGGATTCAAAACGCTGGAAGAAGGCCAAGCTGTTGAGTTTGATATCGTTGAAGGCGCTCGCGGACCGCAAGCATCTAACGTTACTCCTCTGTAAGCTGTCATAGCCGTATGCCTGACCTACATAGATAATGATTTATGCTGGTTAGAGTTACACATGGCTCACTCGAAAGACCCTGCACCTAGGGTCTTTTTTGTTTGACCTACATAACATCATCGAAAATCAACCGTTTTCTTCTTCCAGTTTTCGGTTAAAATAAAGAAATAGCGAGTAGTCTATAATCTCGATCTGAGACTTGCAGACTAAATTGCTTATGAAGCGTTAACATCGTTTTTACTCGGCGTTAACACTGTGCTATAATGGCGATATAAGGAGGAGTGCCCTATGGATTTTGCGATTCGAGGACAACACATTGAAGTAACTGACGCTCTGAAAGATTACATCGATAAGAGACTCAGCCGACTTGAGAAGTACTTCGATATTCCCCCGGCTACAGAAGGGGCAGTTACACTCAGCGTAACTCGAGGTATTCACAAGGTGGAGGTAACAATCCCTCTTCCAGGTGGCGTATTCCTTCGTGCGGAAGACCGGAGCGACGATATGTACACGTCGATCGATTCCGTACTCTCGAAACTGGAACGTCAGATTCGTAAACACAAAACTAAAATGAACCGCAGATTCCGTCAAGACGAAAGCCTCAAAGGTCTTTTCGTAGACGAAGGTGTGAACGCTTCGGTTTCTCCATCTACGGATGAAGAAGAAGACGAACTCCAAGTCGTGCGGAACAAACGATTCCTGCTCAAACCGATGGATGTGGAAGAAGCAATCTTGCAAATGAACATGATTGGACACAACTTCTTCGTATTCTCCAACATTGAGTCCGAGACGGTTAACGTCGTATATCGTCGTAACGACGGCAAATATGGCCTAATCGAACAGGAATAACGGCTCATTTCACAAAAAAATCATGAATTTTGAAGAAAAAAGAGTCTTATCCGCATCGGATAAGGCTCTTTCTGCGTATATAATAAAGGAAGAACTTTTACGGTTCCAAGCTGGGCGGGCTTTTGCGCGGTTGCCCGTGTTCGCTCAAGCTGGTACAATTTAGGCAAACCATCCGTTTTGCACGAAAGGGGCACAACATGTTAGGACTAGTTAAAAAAATCTTCGGGGATATGAACGAACGTGACGTCAAAAAGTTCATGCGTACCGTTGAAGTCATCAATAAAATGGAACCTGATTTTGAAAAACTCACAGACGAGCAGCTTAAAAATAAGACGGTTGAATTCCGTGAGCGTTTGAGCAAAGGCGAAACGCTGGACGATCTTCTTCCGGAAGCTTTCGCGACAACGCGCGAAGCCGCTAAGCGCACACTCGGCATGCGTCATTACGATGTACAATTAGTCGGAGGCATGGCCCTGCATAACGGTCGAATCGCGGAAATGAGAACCGGCGAAGGTAAAACGCTTGTAGGTACACTTCCCGTTTATCTCAACGCTTTGGCAGGACAAGGCGCGCACGTCGTTACCGTCAACGATTATTTGGCACAACGTGACAGCGAGGAAATGGCACAAGTGTACAATTTCCTCGGTATGACTGTAGGTGTCAACCTCAGTGGTATGGAGCACGCGCAAAAGCAAGAAGCCTACAACTGCGATATCACGTACGGTACGAATAACGAGTATGGCTTCGACTATCTGCGTGACAACATGGTGCTGTACAAAGAACAAATGGTTCAGCGTCCGCTGTACTTCTGTATCATCGACGAAGTAGACTCTATCTTGGTCGATGAAGCTCGTACGCCGCTGATCATTTCGGGTCAAGCGCAAAAATCGACAGAACTCTACTTCCTAGCAGACCGTTTCGTAAAACGTCTGCAAGCCGAAGAAGATTACACCGTTGATATTAAAATTAAATCCGTAGCGCTGTCTGACAAAGGTGCGGCAAAAGCAGAACGCGACTTCGGTATCGATAACTTGTACGACCAAAGCCATGTCACGCTCAACCACCATATCGTTCAAGCGCTTAAAGCGAATGTGATTATGCGCCGCGACGTCGATTATGTTGTCGTTGAAGACGAAGTAGTGATTGTCGACGAATTTACAGGTCGTCTGATGGCAGGACGTCGTTACAGCGACGGTCTGCACCAAGCGATTGAAGCTAAAGAAGCGATTACCGTACAAAACGAGAGCATGACGCTTGCAACGATTACGTTCCAAAACTATTTCCGGATGTATCGCAAACTTGCGGGTATGACGGGTACAGCGAAAACGGAAGAAGAAGAATTCAAAAAGATCTATGGTCTTGAAGTTCTTCAAGTTCCAACCAACCGTCCGAACCAACGTACCGATTCTCCCGATGTCGTATACAAAAGCGTAGCAAGCAAATTCCGCGCCGTAGTTGCCGAGATCGAAGAGCGTCATGCTAAAAACCAGCCAATCCTGGTGGGTACCGTATCGATCGAAAACTCGGAAGTATTGTCGGAAATGCTGAAGAAAAAAGGCATTCGTCACCAAGTCTTGAACGCGAAATATCATGCTGAAGAAGCAGAGATCATTTCGAGTGCCGGTCAAGCGGGTTCGGTTACGATCGCAACGAATATGGCGGGCCGTGGTACAGACATCAAGCTTGGCGAAGGCGTGCATGAAGTAGGCGGGCTGCATATCATCGGTACAGAGCGTCACGAATCGCGTCGTATCGATAATCAGCTTCGTGGTCGTGCAGGTCGTCAAGGCGATCCGGGTTCGACGCAATTCTACTTGTCGCTTGGCGATGAATTGATGAAGCGTTTCGGTGCGGACAACGTACTGAACATGATGGAGCGTCTTGGTTTTGAAGAGGATCAACCGATCGAAAGCCGTATGATTTCACGTGCGGTAGAATCGGCGCAAAAACGTGTAGAAGGCAACAACTTCGATACACGTAAAATCGTTCTTCAATATGATGACGTGATGAACCAACAGCGCGGAGTCATCTACAAGCAGCGTCAGGAATTGTTGGAATCGGAAAACGTTAAGCAAATCGTACTGGATATGATTCGCTCTACAGTAGAACGGATCGTCGAAGCTCATACAGGCGACGATATTCCGGAAAACTGGGAACTGCAAGAAGTTGCCGATTATATCAATGCCAAACTGCTTGAAGAAGGCGAAATCACTCGCGATGAACTATGGGGAAAAGAAGCCGAAGAAATTACGGAATATCTGTACAACAAAGTTCAACAGCGTTATGACGAGCGTGAAGCTTCGCTTGGCGAAGAAATGGTTCGTGAATTCGAGAAAGTTATCGCGCTTCGTGCGGTCGATCGCAAATGGATGGATCATATCGATGCGATGGATCAACTTCGTCAAGGTATCCACTTGCGTGCTTACGGCGGTACAGATCCGCTTCGCGAGTACCAATTCGAAGGTTACGAAATGTTCAATCAGATGATCGCGAGCATCCAAGAAGAGGTTGCGACGTATATTATGAAAGCTCGCGTCGAATCAAATCAGCAGCGTGAAGCGGTTATCGATGAAAATAAAATCAGCACCAATAGCCCAACGCCAGACAAAAAGGCTTCCCGCAAAGAACGCCGCGCTCAGCGTTAATTCATAGCGGCTGTGTTTTCAAAAAAGGTATAACAACGGCTCGATTCCTTCTGGGATCGAGCCGAAGGGCTGTTTATAGGGACTCTAATGTAAGGCGAGATCAGGTTTTAAGATTATAGAAGAGGTGAACAGATATGATCGATCCATCAGTCAAGCAAGATCTGCGCGAAATGGCGCAGAAATTAACCAACCTTAGGGGGTCTCTTTGACTTAGATCTCAAGCAAGAAATGATTTCTAACTTCGAAGAGAAAATGTCGGCTCCTGATTTTTGGGACGATAACGATAAAGCACAAGCATTAATCGCAGAGATGAACGCGGTTAAAGGTTCTGTCGATCAATATAGCAAGCTTCAGCAAGATTACGACGATTCTTCGCTCATGATTGAACTTGCCGATGAAGAAGGCGATGAAGAAATGGCGGCGGAAGTAGCCGGGAATATTCAAGACCTTGTAAATCGGATCAACGAGTTCGAGCTTCAACTGCTTCTTAATGAGCCTTACGATAAATTGAACGCTATTTTGGAGCTTCATCCAGGTGCAGGCGGCACCGAGTCACAAGACTGGGGACAAATGCTGCTTCGGATGTATACGCGCTGGGCAGAAAAGCGCGGCTTCAAAGTCGAAACGCTGGATTATCTGCCAGGCGACGAAGCCGGGATCAAAAGTGTAACGCTGCTAATCAAAGGCTATAATGCTTACGGCTATCTAAAAGCAGAAAAAGGCGTACATCGTTTGGTGCGTATTTCGCCGTTTGACTCGTCAGGCAGACGCCATACGTCGTTCGTATCGTGCGACGTCGTACCCGAAATCGATGATACGATCGATATCGAAATCCGTACGGAAGATTTGAAAATCGATACGTACCGTGCAAGCGGCGCCGGCGGTCAGCACATCAATACGACCGACTCGGCAGTACGGATTACTCACCTTCCAACCGGTGTTGTCGTAACGTGTCAAAATGAACGCTCGCAGATCAAAAACCGTGAGCGTGCGATGACCATGCTTCGTTCGAAACTGTATGAGCGTAGGATTGAAGAGCAAAAGCAAGAATTAGCGGAAATTCGCGGGGAACAATCGGAGATCGGTTGGGGCAGCCAAATCCGTTCTTATGTCTTCCATCCATACAGCATGGTTAAAGACCATCGTACAACGCACGAAACGGGTAATATCGGAGCAGTGATGGACGGCGATTTAGACGGATTTGTCGATGCTTATCTGCGTAGCCAATTGAAGATCGAAACGGAGTAAGCACCGCGATGAAAACAAGCAAAAGCGGCAGAAAGCCGTTAATCCCGATTCACGGTGTTCAGCGTAATATTCTCGATACCCTTTTAATTGTGGTCGGGGCTTTTATTACCGCGCTCGCGTTCAATCTGTTTTTACTTCCCAATCAGATTGCATCCGGCGGTGTATCGGGATTATCGATCATTATCAAAGCTTGGTTCGGATTCGAACCCGCGTTTACGCAGTGGATATTCAATATCCCGCTCTTTATCGCAGGTGTTATTTTTTTAGGCAGACAATACGGCGCACGTACGCTGATCGGAACGATCTGTTTGCCGCTATTCATTTACATCACACGCGATTGGCCAGTCTCGACAACGAATCCGTTACTCGGTTCGCTATATGGCGGTATCGGCGTAGGGTTGGGGCTTGGGCTAGTCTTTCGCGGGCGCGGGTCGACCGGCGGATTATCTATCGTGGCGCATCTGGTACAAAAGTTCAGCGGGCTTAGTTTATCGCTTTGTGTGATGTTGGTCGATGGCTCCGTCATTTTACTCGCTGGATTCACATTGTCGCTGGAAAATGCGTTATATGCTCTGATCGGCCTGTATGTTACGGGTAAAGTAATCGATGCTGTTGAGATGGGACTTGGGTATACCAAAGTCGCATACATCATTACCGATCGACGTGAAGAACTGACTCAGGTTATTCTCAAAGATTTGGATCGGGGTCTGACGGAACTTGAAGGACGTGGCGGGTATACGGGGGAATCGCGTCCGGTTCTTATGGTCGTAATCGGTCAAAGCGAAACCAGTCGATTAAAAACATTGGTACGTTCAGTCGATCCCGAAGCATTTGTCGTGATTAGCAACGCGCAAGAAGTGTTAGGTAAAGGATTTAAAGTTCAATTATAATTGTGCAAGCCAAAAAGCTGCTTATCCAAGATCGGAACTTGGAGAGCAGCTTTTTTATTTTCATATATTTAAAAAGTCGATTAAGAATTTAAGTTGTTCTCCAAACGTTGTACTTCGGTGATATCAAGACCTGCTAAACGAGCGGTTTGTTCTACACTCATCCCTTCTTGTAATAGGTTACGTGCAATATCTAATCGTGCCTCTGTTTCACCTTCTGTACGTCCTTGGCGCCGCATTTCATAATATTCATCACGCAAAGCTTTGGTTAAATTCGAAATCATTTGATCTGCTCCTTTCGGATCTTGATATTCATCGAGAATATGACCAATCTGCTGAGTTTCTTTGGGATTCATCATTTTAAACCAAGATTTAAATAATTGAAAAAGTTCGGGGTTTAGATTTTTGAGCATCTGACTTGATTTCCTCAATTGATTTGTAAAAGGCACAGCTCCCGGGTTTTGTTCTACAAGAAAGATAAGCCCAAGTAAACTCTGCATATCTTCCAAATGCTTGGCATCCAGTCTTTTGACATCAATCAGAATATAACGGAAGTTAAGCAATTCTTCGCCAAAGTATTGCTGACCTTGCAGCATCTCACGAAAGGAAGAGACAGTTGTCCACGATGCAGTTCCATTGTATAAAACGATCGGAATGATCGCAGGCAGGCGGTAACTTTTGCGACGTTTTTCCGAAGCTGGCGTATGATGCTGAATATCTCGCCAAATCTCGGTCATATACGTCAATAAACGATGCGGCATTTGAAAGTCAACTCTCGATTGAAATTCTAACACCATATAAAAATAAAATTCTTGTCCATGCAGCTTTGCCCGGTAAACAAGGTCGGCTTCTTTTTCTTTATAATCGCTCAAAATGTAAGACTTGTCGACCCTAATCAAGTTTTCGGCAGATAGCTGGTTTACCCAGTCCCCAGGGACAAAATGATGCAGTAACTCAGCGAATAAAGGACGGTTGGACAATAACACTTTATAGGCTTTGTCATGAGGATGGTGTAACGGTTTTTGCAAATTAGGCGGCATACGTAATCTTCTCCTTTAGCCGAATATAAAAGTGATAGAAGATCGCGCCTAGTTCGAATGTGCGAAGGATCTTGGATGAAACTATACTAACTGATTAGACGCTGAAAACGCAAACATATGTTCCTTTTATAACAATATAAATCTTTCTCTCCCACCGAATGTAAACTTTTGAGTGAAAGGTTGTATTTATATGACTCGGAACGTATAATAATACATATTATTTCGAAAAAAGATGCATAAAAAATTCGGAAAACGGTATGAACGGAGGTTAGGGAGTATGGACAACGTGACAATCAAAGCGGCAATTGTCGGAGCGACCGGCTATGGAGGTGCAGAACTGCTGCGTTTGCTGCATCATCATCCTTATGTAGAGGTTACTTGTGTATTATCGTCATCAAATAGCGGAACCCCGCTCAGTGCGAGCTTTCCGCATCTGACGAATATTATTGAGTTAGAGCTGTCAGCGATTGAACCGGCTGCGATCAAAGAAAAAGCGGATGTCGTCTTCCTAGCTACGCCAGCCGGTGTAAGTTCCGAATTGACGCCTAAGCTTGTGGAGCAAGGGCTAACCGTCATTGACTTGTCAGGCGATCTGCGTTTGAAAAACGGAGCCGTCTACGAACAATGGTATAAACGTGCTGCGGCGTCCAACGACATATTGGAGAAAGCCGTGTACGGGCTTAGCGAAATATACGGAGAAGCGGTAGCCAAGCAGACCGTTATCTCCAATCCCGGATGTTTCCCAACCGCGACGCTGTTAGGTCTGATCCCAGCGATCAAAGAAGGTTGGATCGATCCGTCAACGCTTATTATTGATGCCAAAACAGGCGTGTCTGGAGCGGGTCGCGGAACAGGGCTCGGCACGCATTATAGTGAAATCAACGAAAGTGTTAAAGCATACAAAGTGAATGCTCATCAGCATATCCCAGAGATCGAGCAAACGCTAAGCGATATTGCAGGGCAAGAAGTCGTTGTCACGTTCACGACGCACCTCATTCCGATGACTCGCGGGATTTTAAGTACGATGTATGCTTCGGTAAACGGATCGAAAAGCACGCAGGACTTTATTGATTTGTATCGAAACTTTTATAAAGGAAGATCGTTTGTCCGTGTTCGCGACGAAGGCATTTTGCCGGCGACCAAAGAAGTCTCAGGTTCGAATTACTGCGATCTTGGCTTTGCGGTAGATGAACGTACGGGGCGCGTGACGATCGTCTCGGCGATCGATAATATGGTCAAAGGCGCAGCAGGGCAAGCGATTCAAAATCTCAACTTGGCGATGGGCTGGGAAGAAACGACAGGGCTTCAGTTTATCCCCATGTATCCTTAAGCTTAGCTTTATTCAGCAGCTCAACAATGTATCCATGATTATATAAGCGAAAGGCGGAAGCGTCTCATGGCAGTTCCTTCTTATACGGTCGTCGAAGGCGGCTCGATTATTACCCCGCGCGGATTTCAAGCGGCAGGTCTGCATTGCGGACTGAAAAAAACAGAGCGTAACGATATTGGAGCGATTGTATGTGAAGTTCCCGCAGCAGCGGCGGCTGTGTATACCACAAATCTTTTTCAAGCAGCCCCGCTGCAAACGACACGCGAAAGTCTGGCAAATGGTATATTGCGCGCGGTTGTGGTCAACAGCGGTAATGCCAACGCCTGTACAGGTAAGCAAGGCGACGCAGACGCTTACGAAATGCGATCCCTTGCCGCGAGTAGTTTTGGCGTGGATGTGAATGATGTAGCCGTGGCTTCGACTGGCGTCATTGGCGAAAATTTGAAAATGGACTGCGTACGCGACGGAATAGCTAGATTATCGGGAGCGCTGACGACCGAAGCGGATGGCGGCGAACAGTTCAGCCAAGCGATTTTGACGACCGATCTTATCAAAAAGGAACTGTGCGTAAGCGTACAAATCGATGGAAAACCAGTCACGATCGCGGGAGCGGCAAAAGGTTCGGGTATGATTCATCCGAATATGGCGACGATGCTGGCTTTTGTCACGACAGATGCGAAGATCAGTAGCGAAGCGTTACATACGTTGCTGCGCCGGACAACCGAAGATACGTTTAACATGATTACCGTGGACGGAGATACAAGCACCAACGATATGCTGGTTGCGATGGCGAGTGGATTGTCTGAGCAAAGCCAAGAATTGAACGAACAACATCCGGATTGGCAAGCTTTCGCGGAAGGTTTTGCTGCGGTATGCGAACATTTGGCAAAAGCGATCTCGCGAGACGGCGAAGGCGCAACCAAGCTGGTCGAAGTCAAAGTGACAGGTGCAGCGCATATCGATTCGGCAAGAGCGATCGCGAAGACGGTCATCGGTTCAAGTCTGGTCAAAACAGCCGTGTACGGCGCCGATGCAAATTGGGGGCGTATTATCGCGGCAGTCGGCCGTGCAGGCGTTCCGGTCAATGTAGACACGGTAGATATCAAACTTGGAAACATTCCGGTATTGGCGGCTTCTCAGCCGATTCCTTTCGATGAAGACCAAGCTTTGGAGTATTTAAAAGGCGACGACGTATTGATTACGGTGGAGCTGAATATGGGTGCGGAGCAAGCGACAGCTTGGGGCTGCGATCTGACTTACGATTATGTGCGCATTAATGCGGCATACCGGACGTAACGGAGAAGGAGGAGACGAAGGTGACGGAATACATTCATGAAGTCAGCGGATCTTCCGCTTCGGCAGAGGGAGCGGTAAAAGCTTCATTCGTGATGAAATGCGGAGGTAGCACGCTCGCGGCGTTACCCGAAGCTTTTTTCAAAGATCTAGTGCAGCTACAGCAAAGCGGCATTAAACCGGTCATCGTACACGGCGGAGGCCCGGCGATCTCGGAAAACTTGGAGAAGCTCGGGATTCCGACAGAGTTCGTCAACGGATTGCGTCGCACGACCGAAGAAGTGCTGGACGTCGTAGAAATGGTGTTGGCAGGCACGATCAACAAATTGATTGTACGCCGCATTGAGTCCGCAGGCGGGCAAGCACTCGGTTTATCGGGTTCCGACGGTTCGCTGATTATTGCGCAGCCTGTTCCCAATGCCAACGAAGTGGGTCTGGTCGGTGACGTAACGCATGTCAAAGCCAGCCTGATTAACGGCGTGCTGGATCTGGGTTATATACCGATTATCGCGCCGCTTGGCGTGGATGAAGGTGGGCAACGTTACAATATCAACGCGGATACCGCAGCAGGAGCCGTCGCTTCATTCATCGGCGCTTCGCGTATGATTGTCGTGACAGACGTTCCAGGGATTTTGAAAAGTATCGATGGCGTCAAAACGGCGTTACCTTCGGTTTCTTTTGCCGATATTGAAGAAATGATCGCAAGCGGCGAAATCTACGGGGGGATGATCCCCAAAGTGCGCGCTGCGATGAAATGTATACACGGAGAAGTGCAAGAAGTCGTCATCGTAGACGGCAGCGAACCGAAAGTCTTGCCACGCTTGTTAGCCGGTGAATCGATCGGAACGGTCATTCGACGATAAAAGCAATAGAACTCGAACCTAACGTTCCGAGAGTCGTTCGTCTGTATTCGTTCGCTAATTCGAGAAAAAGGAAGGGGCGTGTAAGCATGATGCAAGAAGAAAGTGCTTTATTCCAAACGTATGCGAGAAACCCGTTAGCTCTTGTCAAAGGAGAAGGAAGCTGGCTCTGGGACGATCAAGGCAACAAATATCTCGACTTCATGAGCGGACTTGCCGTGACGAATCTGGGACATGCACCGAAAAAAGTATCCGAGAAGCTCAAAGAACAGATCGATACGCTGTGGCATACGTCGAATTTGTTCGTGATTCCCAAGCAAGAAGAAGCCGCGAAAAAAGTTGCCGAAGTGGCGCAAGCCGATGCGGTATTCTTCTGTAACAGTGGCGCGGAATCCAACGAAGCGGCAATCAAGCTGGCACGTCGCTATTTCCAAAAAGTCAAAGGCGAAGAACGTTACGAAATCATCACGCTAGGCAAATCGTTCCACGGGCGTACTCTTGCGACGCTGACGGCAACGGGCCAAGACAAAGTCAAAGAAGGTTTTTTGCCTCTTCCAGCTGGTTTTGTCACCGTGCCTCCGCATGATATTCAAGCGATCAAAGACGCAGTCAACGAACGTACCGCTGCCGTTATGATCGAGATGGTACAAGCCGAAGGCGGCGTATACCCGCTCGAGGCGGAGTATGCGAAGCAGATCGAACAACTTTGCCGCGACAAAGGCATTTTGCTGATCGTCGACGAAGTGCAGACCGGTATGGGACGCACAGGTGCTTGGTTCGCGCATCATCGTTACGGCATTAAGCCGGATATTTTCACCGTGGCAAAAGGGATTGCTTCGGGCTTCCCCGCAGGTGCGATGATCGGGCGCGCTTATCTCAAAGAAGCATTCACAGCGGGTAGCCATGCAACGACGTTCGGCGGTACGCCGCTTGCTTCGTCCGCGATTATCGCGACGATCGAAACGATGCAAGAAGACAATTTACCAGAAAGAGCCGCGCAAATCGGGGAACAATTGATGACGCAATTGCGCGATCGTCTGAGCGGCAATCCGTTCGTCAAAGAAGTACGCGGACTCGGTCTGTTAATCGGTATTGAATGTGAAGAACCGGTTGCCGATCTCGTAGCAGCAGGGCAAAAGCATGGTCTGCTATTCGTATCGGCTGGACCGAATGTCATTCGTTTACTGCCGAATTTGTACGTGACGGAAGAAGAAGTCAATCAAGCGGTTGATATTGTCGTATCGGTGATTGAAGAAAAAGTGCCGACACCAAGCCTATAATTGTTTTTACGATTTTCGAAGCGTTCGGCGAACCGGGCTGCGATTTCCGGTGCGCCTGCGCTTCTTTTTACGGATATATTTTATTCAAGGGGGTACAATCATGGATTTGACTCAACAGATACACGCAACATCGCTCAAAGGACGCGACCTTGTCGAGCTTACCGATTATACGACGGAAGAAATTCAGTATTTGCTCGATCTTGCGATTGAACTCAAACGCAAACAAAAATCAGGAGAAACCTTCCGCCCTCTCGCTGGAAAGACGCTGGGCATGATTTTTGAAAAGTCATCGACACGTACCCGCGTATCGTTCGAAGTCGGCATGTTCCAACTGGGCGGTCACGCTCTTTTCCTCAGCAAAAACGATATTCAGCTTGGACGCGGCGAAGCGATTCCGGATACGGCTGGCGTATTGTCGCGTTACTTGGACGGCATTATGATTCGGACGTTTGGACATGAAAATGTAACGGAGCTTGCGAAATACGCGGATATTCCGGTCATTAATGCACTCAGCGATCTCGGTCATCCTTGCCAAGTGCTTGCCGATCTGCAAACGATTCAAGAACATCGCGGCGCACTGCGTGGCAAAAAACTTGCCTATATCGGTGACGGTAACAATATGGCGCATTCGCTTTTACTCGGCGGCGTGAAAATGGGGATGGACGTGAGCATTGCCAGCCCGGAAGGTTATGAATCGGATGCCGATATCGTGCGTCAAGCGCATGAGATTGCAAATCAGACAGGTTCGAAAATTGCGATTGTGCGCGATGCGCGCGAAGCAATCGAAAATGCCGATGCGGTCTACACGGATGTATGGGCGAGCATGGGCTTTGAAGAAGAACAAAAAGTACGCGAGCTTGCGTTCAAAGATTATCAAGTGAACGAAGAACTGGTACAATATGCGAAAAGCGATTATCTATTTTTACATTGTCTTCCGGCGCATCGCGGCGAAGAAGTGAGTGCTGGCGTAATCGACGGCAAAAACAGTGTCATTTTCGACGAAGCGGAAAATCGTCTGCACGCGCAAAAAGCGGTTATGGCGACTTTAATGGCTTAACCTGTTATCTGTACAACTAAAAGAGCGGAGGAATTAAGACTTATGGCAAAAGAAAAAATCGTACTCGCGTATTCCGGTGGTCTGGATACATCGATCATTTTGAAATGGCTCAAAGAAACATATGACGCAGAAATTATCGCGTTCACAGCGGATATCGGACAAAAAGAAGAATTGGACGGTCTGGAAGAAAAAGCATTGGCAACCGGAGCTTCCAAGGTGTATATCGACGATCTGCAAGCCGAATTTGCTTCGGACTTTATTTTCCCGATGTTCCAATCCGGCGCCCTGTATGAAGGTCAATACCTGCTCGGTACAAGTATTGCGCGTCCTCTGATCGCAAAACGTATGGTCGAGATCGCACGCGCAGAAGGCGCTACGATGATCGCTCACGGCGCGACAGGCAAAGGGAATGACCAAGTTCGTTTTGAACTCGGCGTAGCCGCGCTGGCTCCAGATATTAAAGTCGTCGCTCCTTGGAGACTCGACACATTCCGCGATGCGTTCCCGGGACGTGCAGAAATGATCGAGTATGCCGAAAAACACGGTATTCCGGTTACGGCTTCTGCTGCAAAACCTTACTCGACCGACCGCAACTTGCTGCATATCAGCTATGAAAGCGGAGTGTTGGAAGATCCGTGGTTCGATCCAAGCGCACCGGAAAACAAAGAGATGTTCTTGCTCAGCGCCGATCCGGAAGATGCACCGAATGAGCCGGAAATGTTGGAAATCGAATTTGAAAAAGGCAACGCGGTCGCTCTGAACGGCGAAAAGTTGAGCCCGCTTCAAGTGATGGATAAATTGAACGAACTCGGCGGCAAACATGGTATCGGACGCGTCGATATGGTCGAGAACCGTTTTGTCGGCATGAAAAGCCGCGGCGTCTACGAGACTCCAGGCGGTACGATCTTGTTCACCGCTCACCGCAAAATGGAGTCGCTGACCATGGACCGCGAAGTCATGAACTTGCGCGATTCGCTGTTGACTCGCTACAGCACGCTCGTATACAACGGATTCTGGTTCGCGCCTGAGCGCCTTGCTTTGCAGGCTCTCGTAACGGAAAGTCAGAAAAACGTAACCGGTACCGTTCGCGTGAAATTATACAAAGGCAATGTCATCGGCGCTGGCGTAAAAAGCCCAGTCAGCCTGTACAACCCAGACATCGCGACCATGGAAGCCGACCCAAGCCAAGCTTACGACCAAAACGACGCAACCGGCTTTATCAGCCTGAATGCTCTCCGACTCAAAGTGAGCAAAGGCGTCGAGCAAAACAACCAGTAAACTAAGTTCTTAGATCAAAAAGGATAAAAGAGTACAAGTAAAAAGGGCAGGGTTCCGGGGGGTTTCGTTTCGATCGCGTGTTGCCATTGGGAAGCTGGATTATATTTCAAGGAAGCTTCCCCATTGCAAAGGCGAACGCTAACTCTTCTCCACCGAAACTCCCCTCCACCCTTTGCTCTCCGCCTTTATAGGCGGCTAGGGAAGAATACCCGGCTTCTCACTCAAGCCGGGTATTCAGAGCCAGCCCTTGCCCTTGCGTAGCCAAAGATCGCCCTTCCGGACAGGACGTCGGTCGGTCGAACAGAGCCAACGAAGTGGCTCGCCTTCGACCCCGGGTCTTAGCCAGACAGTAGCCGCGCAGCGCTACGCTTCTGGCTCCGGGTCTTGGTCGAACAGAGCCGGCGAAGCGGCTCGCCTTCGACCCCCGTCTGGATAAGGCGGGCGAAGCCGCCTGCTTCCAGCCCATCTTGAAGTCCCGTGCGCGCGTCGCATCAGGCAGCGAACAGCTGCCCGCAACCACCGCCGACCGCGCCGCAAGTCAGCCGCGGCTCGCCAACGGCAGAGCAAGCGCGGCGGCAGTCACCACCACACGACCACCAAATAAAACCAACCTCCCAAAAACCGCGACCGCAAGCTCTGCCCTTTACAGGTGTCCAGAGGGCAGTCGCCCTTTGGAGCCCTCCCTCGGGGAGGGTTTGGGAGGGGAGGAGGAACAGATGAGCAAATTATGGGGAGGCCGCTTCACCAAACCGACTGACCGTTTGGTAGAAGAGTATACGGCTTCGATCAATTTCGATAAAGCACTGGCGCAAGAAGATATCCAAGGAAGTTTGGCACACGTCGCCATGCTTGGCAAATGCGGCATCATTCCGCAAAAAGACGCCGATACCATCGCAGAAGGTCTAATCAAAGTCTTGCACAAGATCGAAGCCGGGCAAGTGGAGTTTTCGGTGTCCGATGAAGATATTCATATGAATATCGAAAAGCATCTGATCCAAGAAGTCGGCCCTGTCGGCGGTAAGCTACATACCGGTCGCAGTCGGAACGATCAGGTCGCAACCGATATGCACCTTTATTTGCGCAGCCGCGTTGTTGAACTCACCGGGCTTGTCCAAGCGGTTCAACAAGCACTGATCGAACAAGCGAAGCAGCATACGGATACCATCATCCCGGGTTACACGCATCTGCAACGTGCACAGCCAATTTTGTTCGCGCATCATTTGCTTGCGTATGTCTCCATGTTCCAACGTGACGCCGAGCGTCTGATGGACAGCTATAAACGCATTAACGTGTTGCCGCTAGGCGCTGGCGCGCTTGCCGGAACGACATTCCCGATTGACCGTCATTTCGTGGCGGAGCAACTTGGATTCGACGGCGTATATGAGAACAGTCTGGATGCTGTCAGCGATCGCGACTTTATTTTAGAATTTTTGTCCGGCGCTTCGATCTTGATGATGCACATGTCGCGTCTTTGCGAAGAGTTGGTTCTATGGAGCAGCACAGAGTTCGGCTTTGTCGAATTGGATGATGCGTTCTGCACAGGCAGCAGCATTATGCCGCAGAAAAAAAATCCTGACGTTGCAGAGCTGGTTCGCGGCAAAACAGGCAGAGTGTACGGCAATCTGATGGGATTGCTGACCGTACTCAAATCGCTTCCGCTTGCGTATAACAAAGATATGCAAGAAGACAAAGAAGGCATGTTCGATACGGTAGCGACGCTTGACGGCGCGCTGCGTCTGTTCGCTCCGATGATCGCAACGATGCAAGTACGGACAGGACGTATGCGCGAAGCGGTGAACAAAGACTTTTCCAACGCGACCGATATTGCAGACTTCTTGGTTGGCAAAGGGCTTCCGTTCCGCGATGCACACGAAGTGATCGGCAAAACCGTCTTGTACTGCATCGAAAACGGCAAATATTTGCTGGATCTGACACTGGATGAATTCAAAACATTCTCCGATCTGTTCGACGATGAGATTTACGCTGTGCTTCAACCGGAAAACGTGGTGAACGCGCGTAATGTATACGGCGGTACGGCAAAACCTCAAGTTGAAGCTGCGATTGAACGCGCGGAAACGACGCTTGAACGTACGACAGAATGGTTGGACACACGTCTATAATCGATAAACAGAGGATGCGTAGCATTTACTCTCTAATCGAAATACCAAGAAACCGTATTTTTTATACAAAAATACGGTTTCTTTTTTTTGGTATCTTTCCTTTTGAAACCCTAAAGTTCTTTGCAGAAACTTAGGAATCGAGTAAAATGGTTAAAAAGCGGTCAGTTTATTCCTCACCGCTCAATTCGCATTGGTGCAGACTGTGAGGCATAACCGTACTCATGTTCAAAGAATTGTTTATCAATTTCACGATTTTAGCGACGTTTTTATTTTTCGGTAATATCTTTTTGAATCAGTTTCGTAAATCATCGTTGTCTGAACGTTCAAGCGCTTGGTTACCGTGGTTTACAGGAGTGATGATGGGGTTTGCTGGCATCTTACTGATGGAATTTTCATTCCCGGTTAGCGAACATTCGATTATCGATTTGCGGCAGACTGCGATTATTATCGCGGTTTATGTAGCAGGGATTCCTGGTGGGTTAGTGGCGAGCATTATGATTGCTTTATTTCGTTTCTTTTTCTTTGGGAATATCGGCTTGCCTTCCTATATCGGAGCTTTCAATGCGTTGGCGACTTTTGCGTTAGTGATTTTTATTATCAAAAAACTTCAATTGGAACCGAAAAGATGGGCAGCTGCTTTTGCCGTACAGTTGTTGTTATTGTCGGTCAGTTTGTATATTACGCTAGGTTCAGCTATGCTTCGCATTTTGCCGATCTATGGCATTATTATTGCAGGAACTGGACTATTTACGTTCTTGATGTTGCGACATCTTCGAAATTCGAACCAATTGTTTGCGTTTATGGAAGATGCAGCGCACCGCGATTTTTTGACTGGGCTATATAACCCGAGAGCTTTTCATCTGCTATATGATCGTCGGATTTGGGCTGCACAAAAAAATGGAGAAGAGTTTAGCTTGATATTGCTCGATATCGACCATTTCAAAAAAGTTAATGATACATACGGGCATCCCGCCGGGGATCTGGTGCTGAAGCAGCTGGGTAATATTTTGGCTTCTTGTACGCCGATAGATGGATATGCAGCTCGAAACGGAGGAGAAGAGTTCGCCATGGTGATTGACCGACGCGACGAAGAATCCTTGACGCGAATCACGGAGCGAATCCGAATCTCTGTAGAAAGCCATGATTTTATGTTAGAAGATGGGACTACGCTCAAGATCACTATTTCTCTAGGGTATGGCATATCGAGCTTTGGCTCGGTTAAAACCCTATTCCGACGTGTGGATGATGCGCTTTATCACGCGAAAAAAAGCGGCAGGAACCGTGTATGCAAAGCTGGCACCGAAATCGATCCTTCTCACGAAGTCGTCTAAATCTTATTGGATAGCGTCGTACAAAAGCCGCGTCTCCTAGGTTTAGGAAGCGCGGCTTTTTAATTTAGGCAAAGTAATATCTTTTTATTTTTTAGAGTCGTCCAGAGGCAGCCATTCCAGCACATTTTGAATCATCTTGTCCCAATAGCCCCATTCATGCTCGCCTGGGCCTTCTTCATACGTAAAGTCTAGCCCGCTGCTTTCTGCTGCTTTTTTGAACGTCAGATTGTCTTTGTACAAGAAATCTTCGGTACCGCAACATTGATACAGCTTCGGCTTCGGCGTACTTGATTTCGATACGCGATCCAGCAGATACAGCAAATCATCTTCGCTACCCCGTACTTTTTGCTCGCCGAAAATCGTATGTAACAACCCTGATCGCGGATTATCCGGATTTTCGACCATCGCTGCGATATCGACCGCTCCTGAAAGGCTAGCTCCCGCAGCAAACAGATCCGGTCTACGCAGTGCTAACTTGAATGCTCCATATCCACCCATGGATAACCCTGCCGCAAAGTTGTCTTCGCGCTCAGCAGACAGTGGGAAAAAGGAACGTGCCAATTCCGGCAATTCTTCGCTAATAAACTCCCAATATTTTTCGCCATATGCCATATCCGTATAGAAACTACGATGAACCTGCGGCATCACGATCGCGATTCCGTAAGCAGCCGCATAACGTTCGATCGAAGTTCGGCGTACCCAGATCGTATCGTCATCGGACAACCCGTGCAGCAAGTATAAAGTTTTATGAGGTCCCGGACGTTTCACATTGCTCAAACCGATTTGTGAACGTGTTTGTTGCGGCAAAATTACATTCATCGACGTACTCAGACCTAACGATTCGGAAAAAAAGTTACAAGACAACAAAGCCATGTAGTATGTACCTCCTTCAGATAAGAATCTCAAGTTTTAAAGAAAACGCTTTATTTTACTTGTTTATCATACCACTTTCGATCCATTTCTTGGGATCTTTTTTATAGGAAGAATCAGAGGGTCGAAAGACCTAAATAAACATTGCTCCTGCCCTCTGGCAAACCTATAATGAAAGAAGTAAAAAAGACCGATATATAAGCGAATGCCGCCTTGACGGAACGTTTTTTGGATTCATTTTGTAGGCGCGACGGAAGGAGGAGGCTTTTTTGTTGAAGAGATTCAGAAAGTTAAGAAAAGAAGAAGGATTTACATTGATTGAAGTGCTGGCTGCTATGCTGATTTTATCGATTGTCGCATTGGCGTTTACCGCTTATTTTGGCAATGCGTTGACGTTCGCAAAAAGCAATCAGAATCAGACGATTATGTCGAATCTGGCGCGGAACGCGCTTGTTTATATGCAGAAGCAAAACTTCACGGAATTGCAAGCTTATTTCAACTCGGGAAGTGCGACAATCGTCAAAGCAGGAAACGGTGCGACTTTACCTCGCGTTGGGATTACTCCGGAGACTTTTGCGAGTTGTGGAAGTACTTCAGAAGTGGGCATGTGCAAGTACCGTGATATTTTTATAAACAAAGATTTACAGCCAATGATGGCAGTATTGCAACCGACCGTAAATGGAATTCAGTACCGTGTTGTGATCGAATATCAGAAAGATTTGAATCGTTCTATAGATACGGGAGGGAATTTGTTGCTGCCGATCAGTGCGACGGTGACTTCGGTAACACCAGGTGCGGCAGGGCCAGGAGCCAATGGGGTGACGGTGGAGGGCTATGTTAATGCGCAATCGATTCGTTAAAGCTTTGAAACGTGAAGATGGAGTGACGCTCATCGAGTTACTTGCCGTGCTCGCATTGATGTCTATTATTTTAGGTGTGATCTCGACGACGATCTTTTTCGGATTTCGTAGTTATAATCAAGTCTCGGTCGAAAATCGGCTACGTGAAGAAAGCGATGTCGTCATGTCTTCGATTATTACGGAATTGTATGCTTTTGCACCGGATCGGGTATATCCGCTTGCGAATGGAACCGGATTTGAGATGTACCATGTCGATGAGCTAGGCAACCAACAAGAGTCCGATAAAGTGGCTGTTGTCATCGCATCGAACGGGCAATTAGAGATTCGGCGAAACACAGTCTTGAATAGTGCCAGCCCACCTGTTGATCCGTATCAAGCGACCCGAATTAGCAACGGTAGCATTATTCAGAATTTATCGTCGATTACGATCGAAGGTCAGACTGCTGGCGGGTTTAACTACTATACGACGGGATTGATCAATATCAATTTGGTCATGTCACTCGGTTCCGGTACCAAACAATCGCAGCTTCAACTGGAAAGCCGATTCGGTTTTTAAATGAAAAAAGGTAGAAAGGGGAACCGATGTGTATGAGACGTTTCCGTGGAGAAAAAGGTTCTGCGCTCGTCATGGTCATGTTCATGATGCTGATTTTGACGTTGCTCGGCGTGGCTGTATTAAGCGCAGCCGTAGGCGGGGCAAGACGTACGTTAACCCGGGAAAATGATATTCAAAGTCTACAACTGACGCAGAAGACGTTAGATGAATCGGTTGCTTTCATAGCTGAAAAGTTAGATGGAAAACAACTGAAAACAGATGCTTTAGGATCGACGCTGCAAGGCGTTTTGACTCAAATTCCGGCTTTGAATGCAAGTAATTCCACAACAGGAACAGGAGTCAAAACAGAGTTGGCGTTGGCTTCGACCCGATTGTTGTCTGCAACAAGCACGGAAGATTTTAAAAACGACGTGTTAAAAGGAAATGCTTCATATACGGTTACGTTAGTTGCTCAAAGTGAGATTAACGGCGTCACACGTACATTGAAACAAAACGTCAAAGTCAGTCTTTATCCCGAATTTTTGAACTATGCGTTCGGTTCTGAAAAAGATCTGATCCTTAATGGATCGCCTACGATCAAAGGGAATATCTACGCTGGAGACACCCTTCGAATTAGTAACGTTGCCAATTACAAATATCGTAATCAAGATTTGCAAAAGCCAAGTTTGTTCCCACGAATGAAAGAACGTGCCAATACGATACAACCTTCACAACCTCTGAAGCCTTTAGCTTTTGTACAGTCGCTCGATAACTTCGTTATTTCGGAAAACGGCTATACGCCAAGACCGGTTAACCGAGGAGCAGATGGTGCGCCGGTAAGCGGGGACATTACCGTCGCGAACGTGCGTAAAGCACTGGATATCGATCTTAGCCAAGTACGGATTCGCAACAATCAGCAGTTTATCAAAGTCGATGTCGATCAATCGTTCCGCGACAAGATCGGGCAAGCTTTGGGAATTAGCGATTCAGTTGCAATTCCGGATTATGCGGCATACTTGAACGCTGTTCCGGGTGCGCTAAAAATGCCGATCAAGCCTGTAGAACCGACTAAGCCAATTGATCCTTTATCTAGTGATAAAGCGATACAAGATCAGTATACGGCTGCTTTAAAAGTTTACGAGAAAGCTTATACCGATTATATTCAAGTTCAATTGCCTAATTATCAGACCGCTTTGAATAAGCTAACTCAAGCGCTCACCAATATGACAGGGACAGTAGTATTCAACGGCGATTTGAATGTAGATGGAGATTGGTTAAAAGGTCTGATTCAGACGCGTCGCGATGCTTCGTCTTGGCTGATCGTCAACGGCAATCTAAACGTCAACAATACGCTAGATAATGCGCCGCTTACGTTACAAGGCAGCATTTTAGTGACTGGAGCTGTAAATCTAGGCGGTAAAATCAATGTAGATTCGACTCTGCTGACATTAGGAAACACGAAGATCCAAGATGCTACCATTATCGGAATTGACGGAGCAGATGGAGTCAAAAAAGAAATCGTGTTGATTTCGAAAGGTCCGATTCTATTGAACCGAGTCGATGCCTTTAGTAAAGCGAATGTAGCACAGACTCTACGCGGATTTTTCTACACCGATGCGAAAGCCGAATTGTACGGTGTAGGTTCGAACTTCGATTTACAAGGTGGATTTTTTGCCAAAGATAACTTAACAGTCAATGCAGTAGTTGGAAATTCCACTGAAGATGCAACACGTCAAAATATTGTATTTGACGATCAAGTGCTATCAAAAACAAGTCGCTTCACTGTCGATTACAATGACAAAGTATTTGAAAGTCAGGGAATGGCACTTCCGCGAGTGGATCAAGTCAGTGTTAAAGCGGACAAAATTGAATTGCTTTCTGATTCACAAGTTGCAAGATGAATTTCATTAGATGATTAACACCAAAAGCCTCTACCGCTTATTCAGCAGTAGAGGCTTTTTTCGTGCTTATGAAGCTTGTGGATTAGTAGCGGTCACCGTCTGCCGGAGCATTTGGATCAGCAGCTTTTGCCACGATAACTTTAGTCGTTGCCGAAATTGCAGGTGATGTCGGTGTTCGTTTATAGGTCACCGTTACTAAAACTTCGCTGCCTTCTTGAAGTCCATTAACAACACCGCTTGGACTCACGACCACGTTTGCTGGTGTCGCGCTTGTCCATACCAGTTGGCTTTGAATATCCGATACAGGAATCGAAATCGGGTTTACTCTCAGTGGTGCTCCAGCAATCAGATCGAATGGAACTCCTTTTTCAACTTTTACGGTAGGAGGAAGCAATAATGCAGTGACTACAGGCTTAACTGTTACGATTCGTTCGACGACGAAGTCACCAGCAGGTGTAGTCAGTGTAGCAGCAACTTTCACCTGACCCGGAGTCGTTCCAGTTAAGGTATTTGTATTACCGTTGTTTGTAGCTGTACCTAATGCGGCATAACTTCCTGTACCTACTCCAGTTCCATCTACATTCGTCACCGTCCATTTTACCGGTTGTTTGGTTCCGGGATAATTAATCGGCAGCAGAGACGAAGTCAGGTTAATGGAATCCCCTACATAGACGGTATCTGGTGCAGTCATTCCGAAATCGAGTACCCAGATTGTTTTGGTAACGGTACGTTCGATTGGGTTATCGCCAGCGGTTCGAACGGTTACACTTACAGTCACAGGCCCCGGCGCTACCCCCTGAAGTGTTGCAGTTTTCGAAGGGGCCGTTCCTGTAGGGCTTAATACTGCATTGCCATTTCCATCGGTAATCGTCCAAACCACGCTTCCGATATTCGCATTATCTGGTGCAATGACCGTACTCAGATCGATGGTTCCGCCTTTTTTGACGGTATCGGGTCCATTGACCACTACACTCGTGAGTGTATCGACAATACTAATTTCTTTGGTAGCGCGTAACACTCGAACAGTGTTTGTTCTTGTGTTCGTAATATTCGCAGTCGCTTCGACGAGTACCGTTCCGCTTCGAACACCTTTCACAAAGAGAGATGTCGGGTCGGTTTGCGGGCTTAATTGGACATTCGTGGGATTTGCGCTGATGACCGCCCAAGTTACGTTATCGACTCGCAAATTAGAACCGTTCACAGTCGCTTTGATATCTTGAATCGTTTGTCCTACATTGATCGATGAACTGCCGCCGATCGATAAGGCCGGAGCTTCGACTGTTACAGTAGCCGTTCCTTTAACTCCGCTACCATCCGAAGCAGTAGCTGTGATAATAGCGGTTCCGGCAGTTACGCCTGTCACGCTCACCGTAGCCGACTTGCCGCCTGTTGTACCGAGCGGATACGAAAGTTTTACCGAAGGATCGCTACTCGTCCAAGTCAGCAGCGGAGTCAGATCGGTCGTACCGTCCGTCATGAGTACGTTTGGCGACAATACGGTCGAATCGCCTACCCACAGTGCTTGATCGTTTAGACTGATGCTTTTTGTTTTCACAATCGCATTGAAATAGACATCTGGGAATTGCAGGTTGCGAATTTCGCCTGGTGTTGGAATTGGTGCAGCCCCTGCAAATCCTTTTTTACCAATATAGAAGTTTGAAGCGGTTAACGAATCGGCAACTAAAGTTCCTTGTACGTTATTTGCGCCTGTCACCGCAGCAAGAGGGGCAAGTACTGTACCTCCAATGTACTTCAAGTTCAACGTTGTTTGCTTATTCAAGTTGAAGATCAAAGGTACGTTGTTTAAAACCGATTCTGCATTACCTTGAACGACTTCTACATTGTTAATAATCGTGTTGGCAGCGAGAGTAGCGCTTGTACCTGTAACATTAATGACAGCGGTCGAGCCTGTAGGTACATTAACAACGAGTCTAGTCATGCTGTCTGTCTCAGTGCCGCTAATGGTAAAGACATTCGTTTTAGGGTCGGTACCCGTTAACGTCATCGTTCCATATTGGAAATTCTTCGTGCCATTTGCAGCCATTGCTGCGTAAGAATTAGACAGATTAATCATCGATGTTTTAACTGCCGCAAAATCGAAAGCTTGATCGACTTGTTGCTTCAACGTCGTTGCGTTTCGTTTTTGAGGAATGATTGTGATTGGACCCGAATAAGTTCCGCCGTAGAAGACATTGTTTCCATTTGCGCTTAAGTTTGTAGAGAACTTCAGATCGCCGACTACGCTAATATTCGGGATTGTTGTAAGATTAATTCCGTTTGCATCAAAGATCCCGCCTACCATCACTGTGCCATTAGTGATTGAACCGCCTGATACGGTGAAACCGCCTTTTGTAATCACGGTAGGAGTGTTGTTTGTTCCGCTAATACCACTTCCAGCGTTGAAGCTTGAGAACGTAGCATTGCCATTCATAGCAGTTCTACCTGTAGCTGTGAAACCGTCAACTTTTGTCGGAGTCGTTCCTAGCGTAATAAAGCTGTAGTCTTTTAAATATTGAATAGCTGCAGCATTTGTGTCAGTTGCGTGCACGTCTTCATAAGACAATCGAGCTTGATTCAAGTTATACGTTCCTTTTTTAGTCGGAACCGTGTCCAAATGGAAGGAGAATGTACTACCGGTATTCGGTACATAAGAACTTCCACTCAGCGTATACGTAATCTTGTCGAACGTTTTGCTTAGGGTATAACCCGTCGCTAATGTTCCTGTTTTCGTCATGCCAACCGGAAGCGTACCGGAAAGCTCCAGACCTGCCGGAAGTGTCTCATTGTAGACAACATTCGAAATTTCCAAAGTTTGCAGACCATTTTCGCCAGAACGAATTTCAGTTGCTGGAATAGATTGCGGCGTCACTTTGTAAGTCATACCAACCGTGCTTCCTGTCAAAAATTCAAAGTTCGCCGGAACCGTATCAAGCGTACGTTCCGTCAACAAGTTAGCCGCTACTTTTTGCACCGTCAGATCGATTGTTTTAACAGCGGTCGCGCCTTGTTTGTCACGTGCTGTAATTTCGATCTGAATCGTACCTTCGCGAAGAAGAAGCGGGTTTGCGAATTTCTCGGTGATCACAGAACCTTTCGGCACGCTTTTTTCCGCAATTGTCATATTGTCGACATACTGCCCGTTTACTTTGAATTTAACCGTCGAGTAGACGTTCAGGTCTTTCAAATCCAGATCGTCCACTTGATAACTAAATACAAGGTCTTTCAAGTAAGAAGGCTTGGTTGTTTCCGTCGCTGTCGGTGAAATAACCGTTACGCTAGGTGCATGGTTAGAACCGATAAAAGCACGGAACATCGTATTGACGAACAACTTTTGCTCCCATTCCGGGAAACGAGTATTGGTATGACCTGTACCGGAATACGTCACATTGCCTTTAGAGTACGTGTAGTAATGGTCATAACTATCGTCGCTATCTCGTTTGAATGTAGCATTGTCGCCATCTTCGCTCACGATATTGTACCAAGGTACGACGTTTGGATCTTCAAGATCCAACATATAATACTGATCGTGTGTTTGTGCAATTTGCCCAACATAACCGGTCGTAGGGGTTGCCGACAGATTGAATGGGAATTGCGTCAACATGCCGGTATTCACAACTTTAGTTTTAGTCGAGATGTTCGGCGCACCGATACCGAAGTTGGTATACAGCCCCGTTTGTCCAGTTGTAGCTTGGAAATTGCGAATCCACGGGTTGTACTGATTGCCGATCATCGTATCGTGCGTAAACATAACGGCTTGCCCGGTACGAATAAACGCATTCACGCCTGCCGCTGCTTCATCGCTCAAAGCACTTGATGTTTGCGAATTATAGTTGTCGACGAAACCGAAAATGATCATATCGTATCTACCGTTCAATTTTGCATACGAATTCTCATTGGTTGCCGTATTGAAATCTCGGAACAGAACCGGTGTGATTTGAATATTGTAATCATTAGTTCTTAAATAAGAAGGCGTCATATTTGTGTCTTTTAGCAAGCTGCTGTTGTCATTGCCTGGCATAACTTGAAGCACGCGGATTACCGTCTGCTGGTCGCGTACTCGGAAAGCACCTTCCGCATAATCGCTTAAGCCATTGGCGTTCAGCTCCAATTTCCAGTAAACCGGACCGGAGAACGTCTGAGGAAGCTTGTAGGTCAGCACGCCTTCACGAGCAGATAAGGTCGAACTGGCTACCATGTTTTCATCCGACAAAGCGAATACTTTATCTACGCTAGCGTAGAGTTTGGCGTTAACCGGAGTATTAAAATCTCGAATATTGTTCGCATCAAAAGTAAAGGTCAACGTATCGCCGGTCGTATAGATTCTAGGCGAAGCGCCCAAAAAGTCTTGCGGCTTTGTTTTAATCGCTACGCGCGGACGTTGTTTGTACAAAGCGTTGCCGTTTTTGATATTGGTTACTACCGTACTTAATTGAGTGTCACTTACAAACAACGTGTTGCTTGGACGGGGACTAGCAGAAAAGTATTTGTTATATAAAGCATACAAATTCCCTTGAGGATTTTGCTTTTGAGCAATCGCCGTATTGAAGATGACCGGAAGCCCTTTGAGGATGTACTTACTTTCGATTTCTCCAGATTTCAGTGCCGTGATATCGTTCAAAATATTCGTTGTTTCGTGCGCTTTACGCTGATCGTCAGAAGGTCCTGTAGAGAACGTAGGCGGTAATGCTTTGCTGTAAGCGCCATTGCCGAAATAAATCGCATCGTATTTGCCGTCAAGTTCGTCGCGCATCGCAACGAATGTCTTCATTCGCATCGTATCGACGACGACATTACTGGTTCCAGCCAAAGCCGTTTTGAGTGCGTAATTGCCGTTGTCGACAATTTCTAAAATTCTGATCTGGTAAGGAGGCTCGGTATCTGCCATCGCTTTCCACACACCGAAAGGCACACTTACCAAAATAAGTGCCACAATAATACTCCAAATACCGATGTGTTTCTTTTTCACTATGATTCCTCCTCGGCTCGCCGTTAAAATGAAAACAATTGATTTATTTTTGTAAAAGGTGGGATGTTCGTTAAACCTTGTGAAAGATGAAAATAAGGAGAGGTTTTTTTCGAATACGTTGTCAAAAGTTAAAGCGTATGGTATATAATCATTTTAGGTCATAAGGCGCATATTCTCAATACTAAATGCTTAGCCGCAAAAAATAAATTGTGCGAAACCATCAATATGCACAATTTTTCGATTTTTTTCTTAAAACCTCTAAAAAAACCCTCCCGATTCTACGATATATAACAAAGACACTTTAGGTCGCGGGTCTACTTTTTATAAACCATTTGACTTAGATGTTAAATCACCCTTATTCCTTTTTCGGTCGGAACGTGCAAAGTTTGAATCCTAAATTTCAATAATTAAAGGCGGAGATGAAGCGGAAATGGCAATTATCAAAAAAAGACTTGGCGACTTGCTCGTCGAGAACGGCATTATTTCCGAAGAACAATTGCAGCAAGCGCTTGTCGAACAACGGGAAACCAAGCGCAAGCTTGGCGACCACCTGATCGCACAAGGCACGATTACGGAGCAGCAATTGATCGAAGTGTTGGAGTTCCAACTCGGCATTCCGCACGTCAGCCTATTCAAATATCAGATCGACCCTGCGATTACGCAGATCATTCCGGAAAGTATGGCAAAACGATATCAAGTGCTTCCTTTTATGAAAGAAGGCGGCAAACTGATGGTCGCGATGGCAGATCCACTCGATTATTTTGCGATCGAAGATCTGCGTATGAGTACAGGCTTCCGGATTGAACCAGCAATCTGTACGCGAGACGAACTGCAACGCGCGATTGCAAGACATTACGGTCTGCGCGATTCGATGAACCAGATGATGGGCGAACTGCCTAGCGCGGAAGAAATCGAAGAAACCGAGATTACGGATGAAGACTCGCCGATCGTAAAGCTGGTGAATCAGATGATTCAACAAGCGGCTCAGCTTCGGGCTTCCGATATTCACGTCGATCCGGGCGAAAACAATTTGGCGATTCGGTACCGTATCGACGGTTCGCTGCGAACCGAACGGATGATTCCGAAGCAGATGCAAGGCTTTATTACCGCTCGTCTGAAAATCATGGCGAAGCTCAATATTGCCGAACGTCGATTGCCACAAGACGGACGGATCAAAATGCAGGTCGATTACCGGATGATCGATATTCGGGTATCGTCGCTCCCAACCGTTCATGGCGAGAAAATCGTACTCCGGTTGCTCGATCTGACGACGGGTGTTCAGTCTATGGATAAGCTCGGCTTCGACGATCGCAATTCGGCAGTCTTCAAAGAAATGATCGAACGTCCTTACGGCATCATGCTTCTGACAGGGCCTACAGGTAGCGGTAAAACAACAACATTATATTCGGCACTCAATCACTTGAACACCGAAGAAGCGAATATTATCACCGTCGAAGATCCAGTCGAGTATCAAATCGAAGGAATCAATCAGGTGCACGTGAATCCGGCGGTCGGTCTGACGTTCGCAGCCGGCCTGCGGTCGATCTTGCGGCAAGATCCGAACATCGTCATGGTCGGGGAGATTCGGGATACCGAGACGGCAGAAATCGCGGTACGCGCTTCGCTGACGGGTCACTTGGTCTTATCCACGCTGCATACGAACGATGCGGTCAGCAGTGTGACGCGTCTTCGCGATATGGGCATTGAGCCTTACTTAATCGCTTCATCGTTGATCGGTGTAGTCGCTCAGCGTCTCGTAAGGAAAATATGCCCAGAGTGCCGAACGGAGTATACACCTTCCGAACAGGAAAAAATTCTTATGCAAAGTAACGGAGCCTTCGCCGATAAATTGTATAAGGGCAGAGGATGCGGCAATTGCAGCAGCACAGGTTATCGCGGCCGCGTTGCGATCCATGAAGTATTGCCGATGACCGACGCGATGCGTCGTCTTATCAATGAGTCGGGAAGCATCGAAGATATGCGTGAAGTTTCGAAAAATGAAGGGATGAAGTCGCTGCTTGAAGACGGCTTCCGCAAAGTTGCGATGGGGATTACAACGTTGCAAGAAGTCATGAAAGAAACCGTCGCCCATTAAAGCAAAGGGCATGTAATCAGGGCGAGGAGCTGCTTAAGATGAACGAACCAACACGGACAATCGAAGAGTTGCTGCGGCAAATGCACGCCAAAGGCGCATCCGATCTGCATATCGCAGTCGGAGCGCCGCCGAGCGTCAGAGTGCACGGTTCGCTGATGCCGCTTAGCGATGAATCAGTAACTCCGGTCGAAGCGGAAAAGATGGCAAACGATCTTCTCGGCGAAGAAAGATCAAGAGCTTTCCGTACGGAAGGCGAACTGGACTTCGCTTATGCACTACCGGGAGCCGACCGATTCCGGATTAACGTCTATCGGCAAAAAGGTTATGCGGCGATTTCGGCGCGTTCGATCCCTGAAAAGATTCCCACGATGGATCAACTTGGTTTGCCGGAGTCGCTTGCAACGTTGGCGCATCGACCGCAAGGATTGATTTTGGTTACCGGCCCTACCGGAAGCGGAAAATCGTCGACGCTTGCGGCGATGATCCAAGATGTGAATAGCAAATCGAGCAAACATATCGTAACGTTGGAAGATCCGATCGAGTTTATGCACGAGCATCGCAAATCGCTGGTGCATCAGCGGGAAGTCGGGTTGGACACGGCGAGTTTCGCAGACGGACTCAGAGCCGCGCTTCGGCAAGACCCGGATGTCATCTTGGTCGGGGAAATGCGGGATTTGGCGACGATCTCGGCAGCGATTACCGCAGCAGAGACGGGGCACTTGGTATTGGCAACGCTGCATACGACGGACGCGCCCAAAACGATTGACCGGATTATCGATGCGTTCCCTGGCGATCAACAGCCGCAAGTGCGCACGCAACTGGCTTCGGTATTGACCGCGGTGATCTCGCAGCGGTTGCTTCCGAATCGCGGCGGGCAAGGTCGCACCTGCGTGACCGAAGTGCTGATCAACACGCCGGCAGTAGCGAACTTGATTAGATCGGAAAAGATTCATCAAATACGAAGCGTCATGCAGACAGGCAAAGCGCATGGCATGCACACGCTTGAGATGAATATTCGCGAACAACTGCAACGCGGACAAGTTGATCCGATTGCAGCCAAAGAATATATGACGGAGGTGACCGCCTGATGGCACAATTTGAATATCAGGTGCGAACCGGTAGCGGCAAGCAGCTCAAAGGCAAACTCAATGCCAGCGACAAAGCCGCCGCGATGGAAGAACTCCGCAAGCGCGGACTGAAAGTATTCTCGCTCGTCGAGAAAAATAACACGGTATTGGCGAAAGAAATCTATATCGGCAATCCGGTCAAATCGATTCACTTCATTATCTACTGTAGGCAGTTTGCAACTTTGATCCGCGCCGGGATTACGATCGTGGATGCGACGACGATCTTGGCAGGGCAGACCGAAAGCAAAGCGCTCAAAAACGCGTTGATCCAAGTTGCGTCAAATCTGCTTAAAGGGATTCCGTTTTCCCAAGCGGTACAAGAGCACAAACGAATCTTCCCGACTTTGTTCGTGAGTATGGTACGGGCGGGCGAAGAAACGGGTGATTTGGAAGGTACGCTGGATCGACTAGCCGTATTTTTCGAAAAGCAACATTCGACGCGGGAAAAAGTAAAATCGGCACTGACTTATCCGGCGACGGTAGCGGTGTTGGCGATCGTATCGACAGTCTATCTGCTCTGGGCGATCGTTCCGCAGTTCATTACGATGTTCGATTCGTTCGACGCAGAGTTACCGGCGATTACAAAAGTCGTACTGGCACTCAGTAACAGCATTCAGCATGGTTGGTATTTCTGGGGACTGGGCATTTTAATTTTAGTCGTTGGATTCTTCGTGGCAAAACGAACCGAACAAGGTTCGTATTGGATCGATTATGCGAAGCTCAAAGTTCCGGTGTTCGGCAAGCTGAATCAAAAAAGTTCGATTGCACAGTTTACCCGTACTTTTTCTTCATTATACGCAAGTGCGGTTCCCGTTCTTCAATCGCTCACCATTGTCGAAGACGTAGCCGGGAACAAAGTCATCGGTAAAGTCATTCGAAATGCGGGAGACTCGCTTCGTCAAGGTCGTTCGTTGTCAGAGCCGTTAGAAAAATCTTGGGTCTTCCCGCCGCTTGTGACGCAAATGGTTGCAATCGGGGAAGAAACGGGTGCGCTAGGCGATATGCTGGGCAAAGTCGCAGACTTTTACGAGATGGACGTCGATAATACGGTCGATCGTTTGAAGTCGCTGCTGGAGCCAATCTTGATTACCTTCTTGGCGGCGGTTGTAGGTGTCATTATGGCGGCGATCATGCTGCCGATGTTCTCGTTGTATAGTAGCGTATCGGGATAATGCATATGCGGCTTTGCATGAAGCGCTCATTCAAAAATGAGATATGTGGAAAGCCGCAAAACGGGGCTTTTAAGAAGACCCGGGCAAGAACGGATGTGAACATCCGAAAAAACACACGGGAGTGAAAAAAATGAATCAAGTACAAGTAGCAGAAATGGTTGGAGAAGTAGAAGTTAAAGAAGCAGGTAAGCAAAGCTTTATGAAACGCGTATGGGCAAAAATGGGCAAAGACGAAAAAGGCTTTACTCTGATTGAGCTCTTGGCAGTACTGGTTATCATTGCAATTATCGCAGTTATTGCAATTCCTTTGATTAGCAACATCATCAACAATTCTAGAGTTAGTGCAGATGTGTCTAGTGCTCGTCAAGTTTACGATGCAGCTCGACTTTATGTAACTGGCGAGAAAAACGGAGATTTCAAAGGTGCAGGTACGATTACTGTAAAAACTCTAATCGACGCGAAATATCTTGAAACATCTGTATCTCTTCCAAGTACTAAACAAGCTCTAGATTCTGCAGCTAGTAATGTTAAATTCGCAGCTACTAGCGGCGACTTAGAGGGCGTGGTTCTCTCAGATGGTAAGGTTACTAGAGATTACACTGCTGACGAAGTGTTAAAAGCTACCCCAACGAAAGCCGGTAACAAGTAATTCGAAAATATTTTCAATAAAAACAAACCGGAAAAACCACCCGTTTTTCCGGTTTCTCTTTATGCCTTAACTTCAATCACAATCCAAAAATCGGAGGGTAACAGCGATTGGAACAACCTTTTAGTCTGGAACTCCCTTTTGCAAAGAGTGTCCTAAGCCCATGATGATCTTTCTATCGATCTACGTCACTGTCGTCGGTCTTCTATTCGGTTCTTTTTTCAACGTCGTCGGTCTTCGGGTTCCGGTCGGCGAATCTGTGGTACACCCGCCATCTCGCTGCGGCAACTGTCAGACGAGACTGGGCGCAAAAGATATGGTTCCGGTATTCAGTTATTTGTTCTCGCGTGGAAAATGCCGTCATTGCGGCGTTAAGTTCTCAGCGGTCTATCCTCTTTTCGAAGCGGCGACCGGGATTTTATTCTTATGGATGTTTCTCCGTTTTGGCTTGACGGGAGCCGCTGCGATTGGAATCGTTTTGTCCAGCTTATGCGTAATCGTCACGGTCGCGGATTTGAAATATATGCTTATTCCCAACAAAGTGCTGCTGTTTTTCGCGCCGATCCTGATCGTACTTCGGTTTGTTTTTATGGAACAGGCATGGTGGCATTATGGGCTTGGCGGACTTTTTGGAGGCGGATTGATCTTGCTGATCGTCTTGCTTACCAAAGGCGGCATGGGAATGGGAGACGTCAAATTGTTTGCGCTATGCGGGCTTGTGCTTGGAATCGGACCCGCGGTACTGGCTTTTATATTAGCTTGTGCATTCGGTACGATTGTCGGCATGATCCTGATTGGTTTGAAAGTGGTACAACGCAAGCAGCCGATTCCGTTCGGTCCGTGGCTTGCGCTTGGATCGTGTATCGCTTATCTGTACGGAACACAAATTATTAGTGGATATCTATCGCTGATCGGTTAGGAGGACATAACGGGTATGCTGGGACTCGGAAATAAAAAAGCGGGACTGACGATCGAACAGACAGGCGTCCGCTTTATTCAACTCAAAAACAACAAAACGTGGGAAATCGAAAAGAAAGCCTTTTTGCCACTAGAACCTGGAACGATTATTGAAAACCAGATTCCCGATGAAGAAAAGTTACGTTCGCAGATTCGGGATTGGGTCGAGCAAGAAGGGTTAAAAGGAAGTCACGTTGCGTTATCTATACCGCCTTCACAAGTGATTATTCGGAAAATGAATATCCCAGCAGTGAATACGAAGCAGGTACAGCAATTGGTTGCGCTTGAAGTCGAGACGGGTCTGCATTTGCCATTCGAAGAGCCGGTGTATGATTTTATTCCGGTCGGCCGCGAACAAGTGATGCAAGAAGACGGCACCGAAGAAGAAATGACGCGTGTCCTTGTATTTGCTGCGCCTAAAAACCTGATCAATGCGTACATCGGGATTTTGGAAGAAGCCGGGATCAAGACAGATAGTGTGGAAGTCTCAGCGACTGCACTCGGACGGGTAGCCGAAATCGCGCAAGGCAAACCTTTTGCCGATACGATGCTTGTACATTTGGAACATTCCCAGCTTGACGTGTATATGTTCCGCGAAGGTCATCCCGTATTTATGCGTACGATTAACTTGCTGGATTTAGCGGAAGAAACGCCGATGTTCCAGTCCGAGTCGTATTTGGCTCAAAAATCGGCGTTAGGCGAAGAAAGTTTGTCGTCGGAACAGATTCTGGAGATTACTGCCGAAGTCTCGCGTATGCTGAACTTTTATCAGTACAGCCTACATGACGGAACGGCGCGGATTACCGAAATCGTAGTCACAGGTTCGGCAGTAAGCCGCCGTCAATTGGTTGGCGAATTGGATCAAGCGCTAGCGGATATCCAGATTGAACAACTGCTGCTTGAAGAAGCACCGGGCAAAGTCGAAGACGCCTCGATCAACCTGTATCGGGTAGCGGTCGGAGCTGCGCTGCGTGATGACAAAAACAGCTTGATCGACTTGCTTCCGCGCGAAGACCGGGAAGCGAAAGTATTGCCGTATGCGCTGGCTGCTTTGTTAGTGATCTGGTTGTTGGCAGCAGCAGGCGTAGCGACCTTCTATGTAATGCAAAAAAGCGAACTGGAAAGTCTGACTCAGCAGGCGAGCAGCCTTCAATCCGATAGCGACGTGAAACAGCTTGAACTTGCAAGTCTGCAAGGCAAAGGCGGCGCACCAAGCGTCTTGATCGCAGAGCTTGAAGCAATGCGTATGGACGCAGTTGCCGTGATCGAAGAATTGGATAAAGGATTAACCCAAGGTGCGGTTGTTCGCGATATTTCATATTCGCAAAACAGCACTGTAGATTTGACCGTAGACGTGGCTAAAATCGATGATGCCGCCGCTTACTTGGCAAGGTTGAAGAGAATGTCCTTTGTGACGAATGCTTCGATTGCAAGCTTGGCTGAAGAAACAGATACCGGTAACGGAAGCATGCAAAGCGCAAGCGGGTTGTATGCCGTCGTATATAGCGTTTCGATGCAAAATGCGACTTCGGATGTAAACGGAACAGTCAATCAAGATGCCGCTGCGCAATCGGTACAATCGATAGGAGAAACGATCGCGCCTGGAGCTGCTGCTTCGGATCTTTCGACACAGGAGGAGAGCGTCAATGCTGGAACGAATCCATAATAATCGCCAAGGGCTTATATTGGGCGTAGCGGTATTGTTTTTACTGCTGCTTGTCCCGTACATGCTGATGATCCGTCCACAAGCGGACGATATTGCTTTTCAACAAGGCGAAGTGACGCGTCTGCAACAAGAAAACGAAATTTTCGGACGTAAAATCGAAGAGTTAAAAGGTGCGGGAGCCGCTGAACTTAGCGATGAAGAAGTCACGCAAAAACTTCCAAGCAGCGCTAACCAAGAGCAGATCGTAAGCGATCTGTACAAAGTAGGGCTTGCGACGAACGTGATTTTGTCCGATGCGACTTTTGCCGATAATATTCCGGGCAGCGAGTCCGCAACGAGCGAAACGCAAATTCCTGCATCGGGTTCTGTGGCTGGAGTATATGTGACGGTGAATATCCAAAGCGACTATAACGGGATCAAAGCTTGGATGAAAGCTATTCAGAATTTGCCGCGAATCACTTCGATCGAGCAATTTTCGTTCAACAAGCCTTATGTATTCAACGGATCGCTGCTTGAAGCGACGGTAACTTTCAAAGCTAGCTATTTGCCGCAAGCTCAGGCGTCAGCTGCGCCGGAAGCTACCACAGGCGATACCGGGACATCTACAGACGCAGCGACAGAGACAACACCTTAATTGTCGATGAAGTTTGCTGCGCTGGACGCTCGTATCAGTCATCGGTTATACTGAGTGTGCATGTTTGAAATGAAATAGAACATACGCCGGGGAAGCACCCCGTAAGCTTCGGAGCCGCTGGTTAGCGTGCCCGAAGCTTTTTTCAAAAAGAAGGAAATAAGAAAAACCTCCCCCCGGTTTTGCGCAGGATGGGAAATCCGGGTCTCTACTCATGGAGTAACAAATTTGTTACAATGACTACATAGAGAAAAGCTTAGATGTCTCGACCGATTGACGAACTGAAGTCGGGACTGCATATAGATAAGCCGCAACATACAGGCGGTACTCCAGAACGATGGGCGTGCGAGGGGACGCAAAATACGCTCAGGTGGCCAATCAAAACTCGGGAAGTGATACTGTGATTGATATGCAGGATGTGTGGAAAACGTATCCGAATGGAACGCATGCGCTCAAAGGGGTGTCTGTTCAGATCGACCGTAGCGAATTCGTCTATGTCGTCGGTCCTTCGGGTGCAGGTAAATCCACGTTTATGAAGTTGATGTACCGGGAAGAAGTCCCGACCAAAGGACAGATTTCCGTGAACGGATTTAATTTGGGGAAACTGAAGCAACGTAATATTCCACTGCTTCGCCGTAACATCGGAGTTATTTTTCAAGATTATCGATTGTTGCCGAAGTTAACCGCTTATGAAAATGTGGCGTTTGCGATGGAAGTGATCGAAGCCCCACGCAAGCAAATGAAAAAGCGGGTTATGGAAGTGCTGGATCTGGTCGGTCTGAAAAGCAAAGCGAACCGCGAACCGGCGCATCTGTCGGGCGGCGAACAACAGCGCGTCGCAATCGCGCGCGCGATCGTCAACAATCCTTCTGTGATTGTCGCGGACGAACCGACCGGTAACTTGGATCCGGAGACTTCTTGGGGCATCATGCAGCTGCTCGACGAGATTAATTTCCGAGGCACGACAATAGTTATGGCTACACATAACAAAGAAATTGTAAATACGATGCGCAAACGCGTACTCGCGATCGAAGACGGAAATGTCGTGCGCGACCAGTTGAGGGGAGAATACGGTTATGAATTTTAATACCCTTCTGCGGCATTTTCGCGAAGGCACGAAAAACGTATTCCGCAACGGTTGGATGTCGATCGCTTCGATCATGTCGATTATCGTATCTCTTTCTTTGCTTGGCGTAGCACTGCTTCTCGTATTGAATTTGGATCGTGCAGCGGATGAAGCCGATAAGCAAGTCGAGATCAGTGTTTATCTGAATCTCAATATCGATCAAGCCGAACGCGATAAAGTTTCGCAAGAGATTCAAGATATGCCGGAAGTACAAAATGTCACTTTTATTTCGAAAAAAGACGGCTTGGAAACGATGCGTCAGACGCTAGGCGACGCAATGGTGAAGGGGTACGAGGAAACAGGTACCAATCCTCTTCCTGATACATTCAAAGTCCAAGTCATCGAAGCTACGACCGTACCGTTTGTCGCAGATAAAATCTCAGCGCTGAACGGTGTGAATCCAGATGGACCGATCTATGATGTGGATTACGGCAAAGGAACAGCGGAACGCTTATTCCAGTGGACGCAAACGATTCGTGTTGTCGGAATTGTACTCGTGATTGCACTGGGTGTCATGGCGATGTTCTTGATCGCGAACACGATCAAAGTCACGATTATCGCTCGTCGTAGAGAGATCGCGATTATGAAGCTGGTCGGTGCGACGAACCGTTTTATCCGCTGGCCTTTCTTTATCGAAGGCGTGCTGATCGGATTGACGGGCTCTGGGATTACGCTAGCTATTTTACTTTACGGTTACTCCAGACTGGAAGTTGCCGCGTCGGGTTGGACATCGGCTTTGTTCACTTTGATTCCACTCACGGACGTCTGGATGTGGTTCAGTATTCTGCTGGTCGGGCTTGGATTTTTGATCGGAGCTTGGGGCAGTACCATATCGATTCGTAAATTTTTAAAAGTTTAATGACACTATCGTTCATTTACCATAATCCGAAAGTAAAGGATGGGAACTCGCTTTGAAAAAAACAGCTTCTGTATTTGCCGGTATTTTGTTGACTGCCGCTATCATGCAACCTGCTAACTCTTATGCAGCAGGATCGACCGACAAAATCGACCGTCAGCTGAAAGAACTTCAACAAAAACAACAAGATGCACAAGCTGAGAAAAAAGCAGCGGATGCCGATAAAAAAACAGCTGAGCGCAATAAAGATAAAACAGCAGAATATTTGGAAAAAGTTCTTGCCAATATTGAAGTCGTAGGCAATAAGCTGACGCAAGTAACAGTCGAATTGTCGGATACGGAAGCGCAGCTTGAACAAACGAAGCAAGAGCTGGAGCAAGCAAAAAAACGGATCGCTGAGCGCGAAGGATTTCTCGATACGCGCGTACGTATGATGTACACAGACGGTGCCGTTTCGTATCTGGATGTATTAATGGCTTCGGCTGATTTTAGCGACTTTTTGAGCCGTGCCGATTCGATCAAACGCATCATCGGGCAAGATCAAAATATTTTGGACGAGCAAAAGCGCGATCAAGAGATTGTCGTGCAAAAGCAGTCTGAGTTAGAAACCCAGCTTGCCAAGCAAAAAACATTATTGGCTGAAGTTCAATCTCACAAAAAAGAACTGGATGCCAAAGAAGAAGAAAAGCGCAAGCTGATTGCACAGTACGAGATTGATATCGAAGAAGCTGGCGAAATCAGTCAAGAACAAGATGCGATGTTAATCGAGTTTGCGACAAAGCGTTCGGATCTGGAGCGCGAAAAGCGTGAGATCGAAGAAGCGCAGCGTAGAGCCGCAGCCGAAGAAGCATTGCGCGTCGCTCAAGAAAAAGCACGTCAAGCCGCAGCGGCGAAAAAAGCAGAAGAGCAACGCGCTGCCGAAGCGGAAGCCGCTCGCGCCGCAGCAGCAGTAGAAGCACCGGCTAAAACCGATTATTCATACAAAGAAGACACCTCGGATTCTTCGTCGGGTTCGACTCCGTCCAGCAGCGGTGCGATGTTAACTCCAGTTAACAACTACCGCATGTCATCCGGCTTCGGGACTCGCGTGCATCCGATTACCGGTAAAGTGAAAAAGCATACCGGTGTAGATATGGCAGCGCCGCAAGGCACAGATATTCACGCTGCGGAAGGCGGCGTCGTCACTGTCGCTCAGTGGTGGAATGGTTACGGAAATACCGTCATTGTCGATCACGGGAACGGCGTATGGACGTTATACGGCCATATTCGCGAAGGCGGCATCGTCGTTTCTCCAGGTCAGACGGTAGCGCGCGGACAAAAAATTGCGGAAGTCGGTTCGACAGGAAATTCGACCGGCCCTCACTTGCACTTCGAAGTACGGATCAACGGTGAGCCTGTGAATCCAGTGCCTTACTTGGGTTGGTAAACCTATTGAATATACAGCCAAGGAGGCTTGCAGCATGGTAAAAAAACGGACAGCGGTTCTGTTGGTCGTCTTGGCATTGATTATTGGAGGAGGCGCGGTGCTCGCGTTAACTAATTTCCCAATGATCAAAGCGAGTAGTGGAGCGAACGCAAGCGCCGGTCTTAGTCAAAACGAATTGAATAAACTCAATACAGCCGTAAAGCTGATTGAAGAAAATTATTATAAAGACGTCGATCATGAGAAATTGGTGACAGGCGCTATTAACGGAATCGTAGGTTCGTTAGATGATCCTTATTCGGCGTATATGCCTGCTGAACAAGCCAGCGAATTCAACGAATCCATCGAAGGTTCGTTTACCGGAATCGGTGCGGAAGTCGAATTGAAAAATGAGCAAGTGACCGTCATTTCTCCGATTAAAGGTTCTCCTGCTGAAAAAGCGGGGATTCGCGCCAAAGACGTATTGCTGTCTGTAGACGGCGAATCGCTTGCGGGTCTTGATCTGCAAACCGCGGTTTCCAAAATCCGGGGTCCGAAAAATAGCACGGTTACGATCATGGTCAAAAGAGATGGCGTAACGGATCCGATCAAATTCGATATCAAGCGTGACGATATTGAATTGGAGACGGTCAATGCTCATGTAGCAGACGGTAATATTGGCGTTATCGAAGTCACACAGTTCTCGGCGAATACCGGAGATCGTTTCAAAGAAGAACTGGCTAAGCTTGAAAAGAAAAAAATCAAAGGCTTGGTGATCGATCTACGTAGCAACCCAGGCGGACTGCTGAATGTCGTTGTCGATATGGCAGAAGAGTTCGTACCGAAAGGTAGCGTCATCGTACAAGAAGAAAATCGTAGCGGTGCGCGCCAAGAATTCCGTTCTTCCGGCGTGGCTTCCAAAAAATCATATCCGGTTACGGTACTGATTAACGGCGGCAGCGCGAGCGCTTCGGAGATTATGGCGGGTGCGCTGAAAGAATCGGCAGGAGCCAAATTACTTGGCGAAAATTCGTTTGGTAAAGGCACGGTGCAGACCAGTATCCCGAACCGTCTAGGTGACGGTACATTATTGAAGATTACAATCGCCAAATGGCTGACGCCGGATGCTGAATGGATTCATGAAAAAGGCATCAAGCCTGACGAGAAAGTCAGTCAGCCGGATTATTTCACCGTTGCTCCGATTGATAAAGAGCAGACGTGGAAATATAATATGAATAACGACAGTATCAAGAGTGCGCAAGTCATGCTGAGCGGTCTTGGCTATGATACAAAACGTAAAGACGGCTATTTCGATGCCGAAACGAAAAAACAAGTTGAAGCATTCCAAGCTGCGAACAAGATGGTTGTTAGCGGATTTATCGATGCCAAAACAGCTACAGCTTTGGAAACGGCGATTTTGAAACATATCGCAGATCCGGCTAATGATAAGCAGTTGAATAAAGCGATTCAAGAATTGAAGAAGGAAACACTCGCTCCGGCGTCGAATTCCTAACATAGCGTTTGAACGAAGAGAAGGCGCAAGCCTTCTCTTTTGATTAGCGGCACGAAAAGGAGACATCGATGAACGAATATATACACATCATCCTATCGGGACTGCTTGAACTCATCATTCAGCCTTTTTATTGGGCAGGGCTATTACTTTTGCTGCTGTATTATCGTCGTCAAGGGATTTTGGAACGGAAACTTTTTCATATTCGCTTACATCCTTACGGGATTCCGGTTGCGCGGGCTTTGCTCGGTGGGGCAGTGGCAGGTATTGTCGTTTCGCTGATCTTGGCAGGTACCGGATTTACATTAACCGTGGAAGGCGCGGCAGCGGTATGGATCATGTCGCTTCTTTTACTGATCTTCCGAATTCGTTTTGCGAATCTGATTTATGCAGTAGGGGCACTGGGGTTGTTGCAATTCATATTGGGTTGGATTTCAGGACTTCCGGATTCCGGGCTGCTGGGGACGATCGTTCAAGCTGTAGAAGGATTGAATATTGCGGCGCTTCTTATTTTGGCGGCACTTGTGCATATCGCTGAAAGTGTGCTGATTGCTCGGCAAGGAAAAGAGTTTGCTCTACCTACCTACATACCGGGAAAACGAGGACGCCCAATCGGCGCCTACGTGCTGCGGATGCTTTGGCTAATGCCGACTTTGCTTCTTGTTCCGTCTGAGAGCGGTCTTATTACATTACCGTGGACGCCGCCGCTTTTGTCGATGCTGGGATTGCCTGAATCTATGAATTATACGCTCCTAGCTTTGCCTGTTATGGTAGGCATGTCGGAAGCGACTTGGACCTTGTTCCCCGAACGCAAAGCGACTCAAGTTGCCAAACGTGGGATTTTATTCGGTGGCGCGTTATTGATTTTGGCGGTAGTTGCTGTCTTTTGGACACCTATTGCAGCATGGATTGGAATTGCCGGAATTGTATTGCGTGAAGCCTTGATTCGCGATAGCCATCGTGAGGAAGACGGTCAAGCCGCAATCTATACCGATTCCGGACGCGGTCTGAAAATTTTGGCGGTACAACCCGATAGCCCAGCCGACGATATGAAAATTTTGCCGGGCGAGACTTTGTTGAAAGTAAACGGCAGTATGATTTCCAACCGTCAGCAGATGCACGAAGCATTGCGAATGAACTCGGCATTTTGTAAATTGGAAGTGCAAAACCGCAGTGGGGAAAGTAAATTTTTGCAGCGTCCGATCTATGCAGGCGATCATCATCAGCTTGGATTTATTTTCGCGCCGGACGATACTTCAGTTTCGGAAAAGCCAAACAAACCTCTATCGTTATTCGGATTGTGGAGTGTTCAAGCTGAGCCGCAGCGTGTTCTTGTTGAAGACACTGAAATGCCAGTTACAAGCGAAAAAGCCGAACTTTCCGATTCGCCTCGCCACAATACCGAGATTTCTCAGACAGACCGTGTGTAATCTTTTTATACCAGTAAAAAGGCGATATGTTCCTTCGGGAGTGTATCGTCTTTTTTGTTAAGCTCTTTTTTAGAAAATGGATCTGATTCTTTAGGACTAGACCTTTTTTCTTTTTATTGATAAAAAACATACACAATCTTTACAAAAACCTGCTAAACTGAAGAAACTCAAATACATACAGAGACTTTTAGACTACCTAAGAAGGAGATGAGCTATATGAGAAACCTCACTGTTAAAACTAAGATTTTATTGCTCACTCTGCTGTCGGGAGTCCTGCTGCTCGTGGTAGGTTACATGGGCTATGCCACAATGAAACAAATGGCGAATACTTCAGAAAATATGTACGCCAACAATTTGAGGTCTCTACAAGCAATTGGGCAAGTGAATTCGAATAATAGTGCGATTGAAGCTTCGGTAATGGAAATGATGTTGAATTCGGATTATACCGCTACTCAAAATTTGTCGCTGAGCATTAGCGATCGTACCGCGCGAAATGCGATGGCATATGCGGAGTTGGAGAAGATTTCTTTGAGCCCCGCAGCAAAATCGCTTTATACGGAATACAATAATTTAATGCCTGAATATTTTAATATCCGTTCACGTATTACCGATTTGGCAACTCGGAACGAAGGCGAGCAAGCTTACGCGATGTTTCAATCCGATTTACAACCGGTGCGCGAACAAGTTACGTTGATCGTCAATAAACTCAGTTCTCAATTGCTTCGAGAAGCTCAAAGCAATAACGCGTCTTCATCCGAACTCGCTCAACATTCTACATTGCTAATGATGATATGTATCGTTGTAGGAATGGTATTGATCGCAACCTTCGGCTGGTGGATTGCAAGGCTGATCTCTAAACCTCTGCGTCATATGCAGAAGATGATGCAGCGCGCTGCAAACGGCGATCTGAGTGTAACGGGTACGTATCTATTTCGCGATGAGATCGGTCAAGTTACTCAATCGTTTAACGGAATGATGCAAGGGCTTCGTGATCTGGTTCATCAAATCGATGAAAGTGCCGTCACTTTATCCGCTTCGTCGCAGCAATTAACCGCAAGTGCAGAGCAAACGACCGATGCCGCAGGGCATATCGCGACTTCTTCTTCTCAATTATCGGCTGGCTTTGAAACTCAAGCGCAGACGATTAACGGCGTCAGTGAGTTGGTCAATGATATGGAGCGCAATATGCAGCAATTGGGGCAAAACGGTCAAGAGATCGCGGTATCGGTTCGATCGGCAAACCAAGCGGCTCAAGCGGGTAGCGATGAAGTACAAAAAACGATTGGAAGATTGAATGAAATCGATCAAAGTGTAGCGCACGCGCTCGAAGTCGTAACCGGATTGCGTCAGCGCTCCGAACAGATCGGAACAGCTGCCGTATTGATCGATCAAGTTGCGCGTCAGACTAATTTGTTATCACTCAATGCTTCGATTGAAGCAGCGCGTGCGGGTGAAGCAGGTAGAGGTTTCGCAGTAGTCGCTCAAGAAATTCGCAATCTGGCAGAAAGTGCAGCTGCTTCGACGCGTACCATCAGTGAAATGATTAGTGCGATTCAAGAAGAATCGGAAGCTGCGGTTCGTTCGCTTCACGAAGGAGCGGAACGCGCAAAACTCGGTGTGGAGAGTGGCAAAGAAATATCGGATGTATTTGGGAAGATTCGCAGCTCTGTAGCCGAAGTTGGAAAAGAAACGATCGAAGCCGGTAACTTGATTGAACGCTTGACGATACAGACCGCAGAAATCGCGGATTCGATGCAAGGCGTCAACTCGATTGCCCAAGAAGGAGCTGCAGGAATCGAAGAGGTGAGTGCAGCTGGCGAAGAACAGTTATCGACGATGGAAGAAGTTCAGAGTTCAGCGAAATTTTTGTCGCAGCTTGCCGAGGCGCTACAAGTTAACTTGTCTCGTTTTACATTGGAAGCGGGAACCGATCAGACACCACTGCTGCCTGAACAAACTGCTCAGTTGGAACTGGAAGCTGAACCTACGGATCAAGCCAATGAATCTTTAAATACGGTCGCTTGATGTTTGAATGAGTTAAACAAAAGCGAGGAGCAAAAAGGAATTTCCTTTTCTGCTCCTCGCTTTTTTTTAAAATTAAGGATTAGGCGTAACTTCATCGGATTGCAATTGTCGAAGCACTGTGATCTCCACACGCCGATTTTGCTGACGACCTTGTGGAGTGGAATTGTCGCCAACTGGACGCGTATCCGCATAACCGGCATATTGGAATGTAGCCGGATTAAGCCCTTTTACATCAACAAAATACCGTAAAACGGATAAAGCACGATCACCGGACAGCTCCCAGTTATCCGCGTATCGACCGCCTGTGATCGGTTGGTTGTCGGTATGCCCTTCGATACTGATTGTGGCGTCTACGGTGCCGAATAGGCTAGAAAGTCGATCCAAAATGCCGGAAGCTCCGCTTTTGAGCCTGGCTTGCCCGACATCGAACAAAAATCGGTCGCTGAGCGTAATCGAGATGCCTTGAGGCTTATCGGCAACAAAAATCTGATCTTCTAGACCGTTTGTTGTAATATAAGAGTTAATCGTATTTAGAAAATTTGCCAATTGACGTTCTTGTTCTCGGAATTGAAGTTCGCGCGGCGTTGGCGAATTATCAGCTTCATTGGGATCGGCGCCATTTTCTGAATCTGCTGCACCTTGACCTTGTTGGTCGCCGTTACTGCCCGGAATCTGTTGACCATTTTCCTCTGTAATTTTAGGGCCGCCATCCAAGATATTATTTCCCGCTTGAAAAGTCGTTTTCAAAGAAGAAGATACGGCTTCGTATTTGTCTGTATCCACCGAACTTACCCCGTACATAATGACAAAAAAGATCAATAATAACGTGAGTAGATCGGCGTATGTAATCAACCAACGCTCTTGCTGATGTGAAGGTGCTTTGTTTCTACTCCGTCGTCGGCTCATTAGAAATCCGCTCCTACGACTTGACCGTCCGAATCCTCGTCCAGATACGTCGCCAACTTTTTGCGAACGAGATTTGGATTTTCTGCATTTTGAACCGAGAGCAATCCTTCCAGCATCATTTCCATCACTCGAACCTCCTCGTCTCCGCGCGCGCGAATTTTGGATGCGATCGGCAAGAATATCAAGTTTGCACTAGCCACTCCGTATAAGGTAGCGATAAAAGCGACAGCGATCGAAGAACCCAAGTTAGCAGGCTCAGCTAGACTACCGAGAACGCGAATTAAGCCCATCACAGTTCCGATAATGCCCATCGTCGGTGCATAACCGCCAGCGGATTCGAAAATTTTGGCATAGTTATCAAAACGATCTTGTCTTTTGTCGATTTCCAGCTCCAAAATTTGGCGAATCAGCGGTTGGTCGCTTCCGTCTACAATCAGCCCTAGACCTTCTCGCATAAATGAATCTTCATGAGTATCCGCAATTTTTTCTAAAGCTAACATACCTGAGCGTCGTGCGGTGTGCGACATTTCTGCCAAATCGTCGATCAATTGTTGCGGTTGCATCGGTTGAGGGCGAAAAGCCATTTTCAAAGCTGTAGGTACAGTGCGAAGACGTTTCCAAGGAAAACTGATCATGACTGCTGCAGCCGTTCCGCCAAAAACAATTAAAGCCGCGGCGCCTTGCAGCAACCCTCCAGCTTGTCCGCCTTCCCACAAAAATCCTCCGATCAGCGCGGCAAAACCGGCAATGATTCCGATAAGCGTCGTAATATCCATACGTCCGTTCCTCTCTGCGACAAAAGCGTGAAATAAGGGCAGGCATGCAAATTCATCTTCACAATAAATTGCATGTCAGGCATAAAAAGAGTATAATTTAATAGGAACAGGTATTCTTATTTCGTGGAAACGAAGCCAATATCCAAGTCATCTATCCGCAATTTCGCTAAAAGGAAAACAAACAGTTCTTCAATATTTCGTTCTCCATGCGAAAAAGTGGTTATGTACAATATAAAGCATCCCAACGACGTGTCAAACGAAAGCGATGCGTCGATTTTTCGTATTCTCTACTTCAATACTATCACTTCAAACGATGAGGGTGAAATAATGGCAATGAGCGATATCGTAATCAGTAATAAATCTTTTGAAATTGTCTCGGAATTTTCGCCGCAAGGCGATCAGCCGGGTGCAATTGAACAGTTGGTAGAAGGCGTTAACGCAGGTAAAAAGCATCAAACACTGCTAGGCGCAACAGGTACAGGTAAGACGTTTACGATTGCACAGACCATTGCCAAACTTAATCGTCCGACCCTTGTGATTGCGCATAACAAAACGTTGGCTGCGCAGCTCGCCAGCGAATTCAAAGAATTTCTGCCGAACAACTCCGTGGATTACTTCGTCAGTTACTACGACTACTTCCAGCCGGAAGCATACGTTCCTTCTTCGGATACCTACATCGAGAAAGATTCCAGCATCAATGAAGAAATCGATCGGCTGCGTCACTCCGCGACCAGTTCATTATTTGAACGTCGAGACGTTGTTATTGTAGCGAGCGTATCGTGTATTTACGGTCTCGGTTCGCCGCAAGAGTACGGCAATCTGCTATTGTCGCTGCGTGTGGGTATGGAAAAGTCACGTCAAGAAATCTTGTCGCGTCTGGTCGATATCCAGTATCAGCGTAACGATATTAACTTTGTACGGGGTACATTCCGTGTACGCGGCGATGTCGTCGAGATTTTCCCGGCTTCGCGCGAAGAGCATGCGGTGCGGATCGAACTTTTTGGCGACGAGATTGAGAAAATTAGCGAGATCAACGTATTAACGGGAGAAATTACCGGTGAACGTGATCATATCGCCATCTTCCCAGCTTCTCACTTTGTGACGCGCGAAGAAAAAATGAAAGTCGCGATCACCAATATCGAGCGTGAGTTGGAAGAGCGTCTTGCCGTGTTTAAAGAACAAGGCAAACTGCTGGAAGCGCAGCGCCTCGAACAGCGGACACGCTACGATCTGGAAATGATGAAAGAAGTCGGCTTCTGCTCCGGGATCGAGAACTACTCGGGACCGCTGACTTTCCGCGAGCGTGGCGCTACTCCGTTTACGCTGATGGATTACTTCCCAGATGATCTGTTGATCGTAATCGACGAATCGCACGTAACTTTGCCGCAAATTCGCGCCATGTACAACGGCGACCAAGCACGCAAAAACGTACTCGTTGATTACGGTTTTCGGTTGCCTTCGGCATTGGACAATCGCCCGCTTAAATTCGAAGAGTTTGAGCAAAAAGCGAATCAGCTGATCTATGTTTCGGCGACTCCGGGACCTTATGAAATGGAACAATGCAGTACGATGGTCGAACAGATCATTCGTCCTACCGGTCTGCTGGATCCAATTATCGAGATTCGCAAAACGGACGGACAAATCGACGACTTGATCGGCGAAATCCGTGACCGTATCGAAAAAGACGAGCGGGTACTCGTTACGACTCTTACCAAAAAGATGTCCGAGGATCTCACCGATTACCTTAAAGAAGTCGGAATCAAAGTTCGTTATCTACACTCTGATATCAAGACCCTAGAGCGGATTGCGATTTTACGCGATTTACGACTTGGCGTCTTTCATGTGTTAGTCGGTATCAACTTGCTGCGGGAAGGTCTGGATTTACCGGAAGTCTCGCTGGTCACGATTTTGGATGCCGACAAAGAAGGCTTCTTGCGTTCAGAGCGCTCGCTGATTCAGACGATTGGCCGCGCCGCGCGGAACTCGGAAGGTCGCGTTATTTTGTACGCCGATAAAATGACGGATTCGATGGATAAGGCGATTCGAGAAACCGAACGCCGCCGCGAAATCCAGATGGCATACAATGAAGCGCACGGCATCACGCCGCAAACGATCAAGAAAAAAGTACGCGACGTGATCGAAGCGACTCGCGCCGCCGACTCCAGTTCCGACTTCTTGACCGGCGTCGAAGGCAAAATGACGAAACGCGAACGCGAGAAGATGGTCGTTCGGATCGAGAAAGAAATGAAAGAAGCAGCTAAAAATCTTAACTTCGAACGTGCTGCCGAGCTTCGCGACGCCCTATTGGAGCTGCGCGCGGAGTAATCGCTTGGGCGTTGCGGAGGTCATTTTTCGGTGGCGCGGGGCGTCGGGAGGGATTGGTTTCGGTCGCTTGTTGTATTGGGGAAGCTGGATTGTAATTTTATAAGGAAGCTTCCCCAATACAAAGGCGATCGCTTACGCTCCTTCACTCAATCCCTCCCTCCGCCCGCCGCTTCGCGGCGAAAAGACTTTCCACAGCCAAAGCTCTCGCTCCACGCTGGTTGGCGATTTTTCTAAAGGAAAATAAAATAGATGACAAGTCTTTAGCTTGTCTAATAAGCTGTGAAAGAATCGAACAGCTTGGTTCGAATCCTTTAACTCACATAACAACAGCATTAAATTTCAACTCTATTTTCCTATCCTTGAGCGTACGCACGATAGGAGCGAAGGGGAAGGTAGGTTCTTGAAGAAGCGGAGCGTTCGCCTTTGAATTCGGATTTTACCCTAACAAAGGTTCAATCAAAAAAATCCGAATTCAACAAGCGATCGTAAGGAACCTACCGCACCCGCAGTGTCTCCCAAAAGTTAGCGCAGTTAACACTTTGAAATTTTACACGCAACATAAAAATAGAAACATTTAGATGTGGAGGTTGAGGCCGGTGGCAAGCGAAAATATCGTAATCAAAGGTGCCAGAGCACACAACTTAAAAAATATCGACGTCACAATCCCACGGGATCGTTTCGTCGTCCTCACGGGTCTGAGCGGCTCGGGGAAATCATCGCTTGCGTTTGATACCATTTACGCCGAAGGACAACGCCGTTATGTCGAATCTTTATCCGCCTATGCGCGTCAATTCCTCGGTCAAATGGAAAAGCCGGACGTCGATTCTATCGACGGGCTTTCTCCGGCGATCTCAATCGACCAGAAAACAACAAGCCGTAACCCACGTTCCACAGTCGGAACCGTTACCGAGATCTATGACTATCTGCGTCTGCTATTTGCGCGAATCGGTAAGCCGCATTGTCCGGATCATGGCGTAGAAATCACCTCGCAAACGGTTGAGCAGATGGTTGACCGAATTATGCAGTTTCCGGAGAAAACACGTCTGCAAATTTTAGCTCCCGTTATTTCGGGCAAAAAAGGCGAACACAAAAGTTTGTTTACCGAAGTATCCAAGCAAGGTTTTGTCCGTGTACGCGTAGACGGCGAACTTCGCGACTTGTCCGAAAGTATTCAATTGGAGAAAAATAAAAAGCATACGATTGAGATCGTCGTTGACCGCATCGTTATTAAAGAAGATGTGCAGACGCGACTTGCCGATTCGATCGAGACGGCGCTCAAGCTGTCTGGTGGTCAACTGCTCGTCGATATTATGGGACAGGAAGAACTGCGTTTTAGTTCGAACTTTGCTTGCCCGATCTGCGGATTCAGTATGGAAGAATTGGCACCGCGGATGTTCTCGTTTAACAGCCCGTTCGGTGCTTGCCCAGACTGTGACGGTCTAGGTCTGAAAATGGTTGTCGATCCTGATCTGCTCGTACCCGACGAACGTAAATCGATTGCAGAAGGAGCTTTTGCGGCTTGGAGCGGTGGGCTGTCTAACTACTATCCGCAGTTTTTGGCTGCAATGTGCGAGCATTACAAGATTCCAACCGATGTTCCGGTATCGGAACTAACAGCGGATCAAAAGAACAAAATTTTGTACGGTACAGACGGACAAAAGGTAAAGTTCCGTTACGAAGGTGACTTTGGTCGCAGCAAAGAAGTGACCGTAGCTTTCGAAGGAATCATCCCGAACTTAGAGCGTCGTTACCGCGATACGTCTTCAGACAGTATGCGTGAATATATTGAAGGATTTATGGGAACGAAGCCTTGCGGAACCTGCAAAGGTCAGCGTTTGAAGCGAGAAGTGCTTGCCGTTACCATAGGCGGCGTTAATATTTCGCATGTCACAGATTTATCGATCTCCAAAGCAACCGAGTTTTTCAATGCGTTGGAGCTTAGCGAAAAAGATCGTTCGATCGCGAATTTGATTTTAAAAGAAGTATGCAGTCGTCTGGGCTTCCTCGAAAACGTAGGTCTGACCTATCTGACACTTAGCCGAGCAGCCGGTACGTTATCCGGCGGCGAAGCACAGCGTATTCGTCTCGCTACGCAAATCGGCTCCAGTCTGATGGGCGTACTGTATATTCTCGATGAGCCAAGTATCGGATTGCATCAACGCGATAATGATCGATTGATCAAAACGCTGCTTCATATGCGTGATCTGGGTAATACTTTAATCGTAGTTGAGCACGACGAAGATACAATGCTTGCCTGCGATTATATTATCGATATCGGGCCTGGTGCAGGGGTACACGGCGGACAAGTCATCGCCGAAGGTACTCCGCAAGAAGTGATGGATAATCCGAATTCGCTGACGGGTCAGTACCTAAGTGGACGTCGCTTTATCCCAGTTCCATTAGAGCGTCGTCAACCGGGCGAACGTTGGTTGGAGATTCGGGGCGCAAAAGAAAACAATCTGAACAACGTGAATGTCAAAATTCCGATTGGACTATTTTCCGCAGTCACAGGCGTATCGGGTTCCGGTAAGTCTTCGCTCGTCAACGGCGTGCTGCACAAAGCATTGGCTCGCGACCTCAACCGTGCACGCGTAAAACCGGGCAAGCACAAAGAAATTCGGGGTCTGGAATATATCGATAAGGTCGTAGATGTGGATCAATCGCCAATTGGCAGAACACCACGTTCTAACCCCGCAACTTATACCGGTGTGTTCGATAATATCCGAGATTTGTTTGCGACAACCAATGAAGCCAAAGTACGGGGTTATCAAAAAGGACGCTTCAGTTTCAATACAAAAGGCGGACGCTGCGAAGCTTGCCGAGGCGACGGGATTATCAAGATCGAAATGCACTTTTTACCGGATATCTACGTTCCATGCGAAGTGTGCAAAGGCAAACGTTACAACCGCGAAACACTAGAAGTAAAATATAAAAACAAAAATATCGCCGACGTGCTGGAGATGACGATCGAAGACGCGGTCGAATTTTTCCAAAATGTACCGAAGATCAGCCGCAAACTGCAAACTTTGCTTGATGTCGGTCTAGGTTATGTCAAAATGGGACAACCTGCGACAACATTGTCGGGCGGCGAAGCGCAGCGCGTGAAGCTTGCTTCTGAGTTGCATCGTCGTAGCACAGGTAAAACCATCTATATCCTTGACGAGCCGACAACCGGATTGCATGTAGACGATATCGATCGTTTGCTCACTGTACTCCATCGTTTAGTTGAGTCCGGTGATACGGTACTTGTTATTGAGCATAACTTGGATGTGATTAAAACTGCCGATTATCTGATCGATATGGGACCGGAAGGCGGTAGCGGCGGCGGCGACGTTGTCGGAACCGGAACACCGGAACAAGTAGCGAAAGTGAAAGGCTCTTACACCGGTCATTACCTGGCTCCTATTCTTGAGCGCGATACCGAGCGTACCCGCCGCGAAGCGGAACCTCAAGCCCAACCTTCAGGCGATTAAAATTCCACGTATTTCTTTGAACCAAACTTAAGTAACAAGCGACTGCTCGGCAGTCGCTTCTTTTTTATCCTTACCTCTACATAAAAAGAAGAAATGAATAGATCTAACGTATTCAATGTAACTTCTCCACCATCATCAAATAAATTCTTCTTTTTTCAACTAAATTCATCTAAAATAAAACAAACAAGTGGAATAAAAAACCATATTGTACAATTTTAATTTCAATCTGTCTATTTTGATCTAGCGACTCGCTTGATAGTTGTGGTAAGGTGGGAAAGATTGTGCCGGTTATCCGGACATGCGAAGAAAGAAGGGTATCGACGGGATGAAAAAATCAAGTAAAAAAGCGGCTTATATGCTGCTATCAGGGGTTATCGGGCTTGGAAGTTTGGGCATTATGCCAGTATCGGAAGCTCAAGCGGCAACTGTGAAATCAAGCCAATCCACCCCGAAAACGATTCCTCAAATTATTGCTCAAGTCTCACCTTCCGTCGTTGGAATCGTTGGTCAAGTTCCTGCTGATTATATGGACGAATGGGCAGATGCCGAGAATAGCGAAGATGGAACTCAATTTGCACATGGTTCCGGCGTTGTGATTCGTTCGAATGGTTGGATTGTTACCAACGCCCACGTCGTCGATCAGATGGAAAATATGCGCGTTGTGACATCCGAAGGCAAAACATACCCGGTACGCGAAGTTTATAGCGACTCGCTTAGCGATATTGCGTTGATTCGAATCAATGTGACTGGATTTAAGCCAGCACGTTTTGTCTCGGCCACGACCAAAACAAGAGTGGGCGATCCGGTAATCGCGATCGGAACTCCAGTGTCGTTAACTTTACGAAATTCCGCGACGACAGGCATTATCAGTGGTCTGAATCGGGCAGCGGGAGCGGCATATCGATTGATCCAGACAGATGCTACGATTAACCCCGGGAATAGCGGCGGCCCTTTGATCAATATGCGCGGTGAAATCCTCGGAATCAACTCGATGAAAATAGCAGCGGTTGATATCGACAACACAGGGTTTACGATTCCGGCAGATACCGTGCAATATGTTTTGAAGCAATTGTTTGAACAAGGCGAAGTGATTCGAGCGGGTCTGGGCGTCGAGCTCGAAGAAAGCTTGGCGGCGTCGGCAGGGCTTCCTTCTGACGATCCATTGACCGTAATGGATGTGTACACAAATCGTGCCAAAAAAGCCGGTATTCAAGAAGGCGATTTGTTATACAGTGTAGCCGGGCATCGGATTCATACCGTAATCGAGTTAAATGAATTGATGAAAAAATATAAGCCGGGACAAACGGTACGTGTATTTATGCAGTCTGGCGGCGATATTGTCGAACGTAAATTAGTATTGTCCAAAGAATAAAAGTATTGGATATAACCACGTTGTAGTCGGCAAAGCCACAACGAACAAGGAGGAAAAAAATTGAGATTGGCGAGAAAAGGACTAGGGCTTTTGCTTGTTCTGCTGCTGACGATCGGAGTCGCTGTGCCTGCTTTTGCGGCAACGAAAACGACTTTGAAGCTCGAAGTACGGATCGGCAGTACAACGGCAGTCATCAACGGCGAAAAACAAAAAATCGAAAAGCCTTACCAGCAAAAAGGAACCACTTTAGTGCCGTTGGGTGTTTTTCATCGCGCTTTTGGCACGACAAGCCGTTTGGAAGCGAACAATACCGTTCGAGTATCAGGCGGTTCGTCGCGTGCAACCTTTACAATCGGGAGTCAAATCGCTTGGATTAACGGTAAAAAATCGACCCTTACAGCAGCGCCTGTGATGAAAAACGGAACGTTAATGGTGCCGATGCGCCTTGTGACAGACATGCTTAAAGCTAAAGTCAACGTGAACCAAGGGACGATCGTGGTTACATTCGTTTCTGCTACAGGGATCCCGGGAAAAGAACCTACTGACCAAGAAAAAACGCCATTGCCGCGAGTGGGTAACAGCTATGCGAATTGGTCAATTGATTACCCGGAAGATGCAGTAGCGCAAGCTGATGATGATGGATTATCTTCCACAATCATGAACTTGGACGGATCGTATATACTACGAATTTATACTTGGGATAGGGATAAAGAACGTAAAGTCGATCTCTCGCCATCGGATATGTTAGAGCAAATGGAGCGGGAAACCGTGGCTGAAAAAGAAACGATCATCGACTCAAGAATCGTTTCGGATACAAAATTCCCTTATGCTAAACTGGTTGTTCGTGATGTCGACGGCGTCTTGTGGGAACTTCGTCGCTATTCATATCAAGGGCATATCTACTCCGTGTATATGGGCGACTCCTTACTCGAAGATTATCGAGAATTCGAACAATGGCAGCCTTTGTTAGATTCTTTCCGCCCAATCTTCGCTACAAAAGGAGTCAAAACCGAAGATTTATCTACAGCTAAAGACGGCTATAACGAAGTGTCCGCTTACGAGTATGGCGTTACTTTACAAGTACCTGCGAATTGGACATCTACAGGAGAAGGACAGATGGAATATGAAGCCGAAGACGGTTCTTTCCTTTCTCTACATGTGACGACGGCAGCAGGTTCTGGAGCCAATACGTTGCCACAGTGGCATGAACTTTTACAAAAACGTACCGATGAATTTTTCTTGAAAGAATACGCAGAGCGGGTTTCCTCTGAAAAAGTGAAAGCTTCGGATACAGATGCACAAGCCGAGAGAGTCACATTCAATCTGGGCAGCGGCAATCAACATTGGAGTTGGCTTGTATTCAAAGAAAATGGCTACTTCTATGTAATTCGCTACTCGGCACCGGAAGGCGCTTATCAAGAAGAAGTATTCCGCAAAATCATTAATTCGATTCAGATTGATTTTGAAGTCGTACCGGAAACTTTCGGCAAGCTGGGGCAGATTTCGTATCTTAAAGATACGTCGCTCACCGCTACACAAAGCGTAGACGATCTGATCCTGCCTACTCCTGCCTACTGGACGACTCAGCCGACCGATTCTTCTGAAGTGGACTTGAGTTATTTCTTGCCCGGCGGATCTTTCCGTTTAACGACTGTTGATGCAGGTATTGAAGCCGCAGCAGCCCAAAAAATTCGGGATTACGAAGATCAGAAATTGGACGACAAAACGCTAAACGTGGCAACGCCAGAGCGCACTACGGTCGCAGGTGTCCCGGCAATACGTATCACTTCGACCGGAACCGACGAAAATCCGTATCAAGCCGAAGATTGGTATTTCCGTCGCGGTAACCTTACGTATTGGATTCATGTCCAACTCGATCAAGGAACAGCAACGCCGCAGCAACTCAGCAAGATTCAACAAACCATTCAATCGATTAGCTTTGCTTCCAAATAACACAATTGAATAAGACTGATCCGAGAATATTGCGGTCAGTCTTTTTGTTTTTTAGCTTACGGTTTGAAAAAGGAGCGTTTGATATGCAGCCTACGTTTTGGGAAAAGATCAGATTAGCTTTTTACTATAACGATGCGATTTGGCACAATGTTTTTTTGACGATTATTTATGTGATTTCGGCATTTTCCGTTCTAGCTCTGCTTCGATTGTTAGGTCGCCAAATCACTCGAAAGCGCAATGATCCGTATACGACTTCCGAGTCTTCTCGCAAAAGCGGCTCGAATATCTTTATGACTTGGGGAGCGATCACTTTACCGCTTTTAGGTTTTCCGGTTGCTTTGTTTTTGATTTTATCCATTACGCTCGGTAGTGCCGGCAACGCCAAAGTCGAACCCGGAGTCTTATCATATGAACAAAACGGTACTAATACCTCTGTCATGATCGTTACTAAATACATAGCCAACTCGACAGGGCAAGGCATTACGACGGGAAGCAGCAAATCGTATGTGTACGCGATCGATACCGATCAAGGAGCAAAGCTATGGAAAACAAAGATTGGACGCGCGTATTCTCCATTTTTGTTCGGACAGACGAAAGATCGGATTGTTTTGTTTGATGGTTCGCAGCCTGTGATCTTAAACAAAACAGACGGTAAACGTATTGCGGATGCTGCTAGCTTGTCCGTATCAGATACGCCGCTAAAAGGTCAGTTTCCCAAAGAAGCCCAGCGTTATGCTTGGGATGAATCGAATCAGCAGCTTCTTTTCCAGGGATTAGACGGCGGAGTCTATCGATTAGATCCAAACACACTTACCGGGCAAGCGGACAGCTCGAATACTTTAGCGAAGCTACTTGAACAAAATGCCGATAAGCAATCGCAGCGTGATGCCAGAATCGGTTTAATTTCATCGGGTCAAAAAGACGGGCTTTATAGACTGCTGTTGAACGAAGAAGATGCACAGCAATTGCGTGAAGGGACGTATGGAGCCGATCCGTTTGCTTCGCCTACGGTAGAAGATGTGCGTCTGCGATTATATAAAGGGTCGCTGCTTCGTCAAGGATCGCCTGAAGCCGCGGATTTGGAGACGTTATCCGATCTGGTATTTTTAAAAGGAAATTTCCTGAGTGATTGGCGCTCGAACTTAGAAAAAGCATCAGATCCATACAAGGTGAGTGATTTCGCTGGGCAAGAAGAATCGGATACCGCAAGGGAATTGCTACGATTAAATTCTTCATCACAAGCACCGTTCCATTATGTAGATCAGTCTAACGGACACGACATTTTCGTTATCCAGCATGATGCTGTGCTTGCAGGAGACTCAACCAAGCTGCTCAGTGCAGTCGATCTGACAGATGCAAAAAGATTATGGAACGTAGATACGAAGTTGCAGTTGATCGACAACTATAGCGAATCTGAAGATACCTTGACGTTGATTGGACAAACTAGCGGAAATTCGTATTTGTTTACCGTATCTTTGCAAGATGGGGAAAGTCTCGGTTACGATTTTGAGTACGATCGATCGTTAAAATTTTAAAAAAAGCTTGAATGCTTGTAGGCATGATTAGTAGAGTCTGTTAAAATAACTAAGATAAAGTGGCAAGTCAGACTTTTTTGTTGGTCATCATTCCCGCGGGGCACGCTCCGGCGGGATTTTTGTCGGATTATACGCATAGGACTTATTCATCGTAGATTGATCAATTATAGAACAGCGGCTTCTTACGAAAAAATGGCGAGGCTGCACGGAGGGAATTTATTTTTATGAGCGTGAATGGATTAACAAGACAAGACGTTGAGCTACTGGCACCTGCGGGTGATTGGGATTGTATGCGTGCTGCCGTAGCCAACGGTGCGGACGCTGTCTTTTTTGGAGTAGAGAAATTTAATGCGCGTGCACGGGCGAACAACTTCAGAATGGACGAACTGCCTGAAATCATGGGCTTTTTGCATAGTTATGGCGTAAAAGGGTTTTTGACGTTTAATATTTTGGTTTTTGAAAACGAGTTGGAAGATGCGCGTCAATTGATCGATGCTTGCGTGATCGCCGGCGTGGATGCAGTAATCGTGCAAGACTTGGGCTTAGTCAAAATGATTCGCGAAATTTCGCCGGACTTCCCGATTCACGGTTCGACGCAAATGACGATTACTTCGCCGGAAGCGGTTGAGTTTACGAAACCTTTCAACATGGAACGTGTCGTGCTTGGACGCGAAAACAACTTGAAACAAATTCAAAAAATCGGCGATCAAGCGAAGCTTCCGATGGAAGTCTTTGTTCACGGTGCGCTTTGCGTATCGTATTCGGGTCAATGCCTGACTTCGGAAATGTGGGGCGGACGTTCGGCAAACCGCGGCGAATGCGCGCAAGCTTGCCGTTTGCCGTATGACCTGATGGTCGATGGCGAACACAAACCGATGGGCGATATCGCGTACCTATTGTCGCCAAAAGATTTGGCAGCGATCGATATTATGCCTGAACTGATCGAAGCCGGCGTAACCTCGTTCAAAATCGAAGGACGTCTGAAAACGCCGGAGTACGTAGCGAACGTAGTCAGCAAATACAATGCGGCGATCAACCGTTATTTTGACGGTGACAACTCGAAGCCTTCGGAAGAAGAAGTTCGCGAACTTCAACAAAGCTTCTCGCGTGGGCTGACGCACGGTTTCTTGGATGGCACGAATAACAAGCAACTCGTAGAAGGCACGTTCCCGAAAAGCCGGGGCGTATATCTGGGACGCGTCGAGCAAATTTTGCGCGATGGCGTAGTTTGCCGTATCGAAGCTCCGCTTAAACGCGGCGACGGTATCGTATTCGACGCAGGAGACCCAACGAAAAAAGAAGAAGGCGGACGTGTCTACGATGTGCGCCGCAAAGGCGTGAAGCTTGAAGGCGAAGCCGGTCAAGGTTGGGTCATCGATATCGTGCCGGGTCGTAATGACGTCGATTTGCGCCGTCTTCATGTGGGCGATCGCATTTGGAAAACGAACGATCCGGCGCTGGACCGTAGATTGCGCCAGACGTACGAGACCGACAAACCTTACCGTGTGTTCCCTCTGAACGTCAAAGTTATGGGTAACCCGGGTCAGCCGCTGGTTTCGATCTGGACCGACGTCGACAAAGGGACGACCGTACGCGTCGAATCCGAAATGGAACTGGAACTTGCCAAAAAGCGTCCGCTCGGCTACGAAATTTTGGAAGAGCAATTCGGTCGCCTCGGCGGTACCGTGTACCAATTGGAAGAACTGGATGTGCAATTGCACGGTGACGTGATCGTGCCGATGCGCGAATTGAACGCGATGCGCCGCCGCGCCGTAGACGAACTCGCGGGCGAGCGTCCGAAGCCGCCGGTGTATGTTCACCGCGACATTAACGTACACGGCGATGACTCCCGTACGGCGAAGCCGATCGAGCGCTCCGAAGCGCGCATCACGGCATTGTGCCGTAGCTTGCCGCAAGTCGAAGCGGCACTTGAAGCCGGCGTCGAAATGATCTACGCCGACTTCGAATTCATCAAGCAATTCCCAGCGGCTGTCGCAGCTGTACGTGCCGCAGGCAAAAAGATCGCATTGGCTACGCCGCGTATCCATATGCCGGGAGAAAACGGCTACCACGTTAATATTTTACGTTTGCAGCCGGATGCTGTGCTCGTCCGTAATACAGGTGCCCTGTATTACTACCTGCGCCACCGCATGGAGAATCCGGAAGCGGCGCATCCGGAACTGATCGGTGATTTCTCGCTGAATATCGCGAATCACAAAGCCGTAGATCTGTTCGTCGAAGCCGGTCTTGACCGCGTAACGCCGTCTTACGACTTGAATATTCAGCAGATGGTTGATCTGCTGGGTCGTTCGCAAACGGATAAGATGGAGATTGTTATCCATCAGCATATGCCAATGTTCCATACCGAACATTGCGTATACTGCACGTTCATGAGCGAAGGCACAGACTACACGAACTGTGGTCGCCCATGCGAAGAACAACGCGCTTCGCTGCGTGACCGGATCGGCATGTCTCACCCGGTTCGCGTCGACGAAGGCTGCCGCAACACGGTCTACAACGCAATCGAACAATCCGGTGCCGAGTACCTGAACGAGTTCCTCGATGCAGGCGTACCAAGCTACCGTATCGAGTTCCTCGAAGAAACACCGGAACAAGTACACGAAGTTATCGATCTGTACACCCGTGCCCTAAACGGACAAATCAGCGGCTCCGAAGTATGGCGCAAGCTGAAAGCTACGAACCAACTGGGCGTAACGCGTGGGCAGTTGGTGAAATAATAACGATCCACAAAACCATACAGCATTATGTACAAAAAAGAGGTTCGCATCCCAGATGCCGAACCTCTTTTTTGATCTTCTTTCCGTACTTCGCCGTTGTCTACTTAATTTTGTACTTGTGTCCTTATCCCTTCCCCCCACACCCACCAAAAAGTAACTGGCGTAGGGAGAAATTCAGTGAGCAACGCCTTTGAACAAAAAAGCCAGCGATTCGATTTTTCGAATCGCTGGCTTTTGCAGTGAAACAGCGTTACGAACGAATTTCTCCCGCAGCCCCGCTCCCCCAGTACCTTTTTCTACATCCACAAATACCAAATCAGCCAACTCAAGAATGCCCCAATCCAAGACACGTTACCAAACACCGCGACAATCTTCCGTTCATTCCATCCGTATTTCAGGCTGTAATGATAATGGATTGGCGTCATACGGAAAATTCGTTTTTTCGTCCGTTTATAGTAAGCGACTTGAATAATAACCGAAAATTGCTCCGCAAAATAAATAATGAACAACAGCGGCACCAAAATTTCGACTTTCTCAATCACCGCCATCAGCGAGAGCGAACCTCCGATAGCCAGCGACCCCGTATCGCCCATGAAAGCTTTTGCCGGATATTTATTGTACAAGAACAACCCCAGCAGCGCGCCCACCATCACCAGCGAGAACAACTTGATCGCCGGCTCGTCCGAGATCACGAAGAAGAACAAATACGTCGGAATCGCGACAATAATAAGCAATCCGTCAAGACCGTCCGTAAAGTTAATCGCATTCGCGGAACCGACGATAAACAGCAGCATAATGATGAAGTACACGGCTGAAGGAAGGACCCAGACAAATCCGCCCGGGAACGCAATCGTCGAATCAACGCCGAAGCTATTCATCGCAATTAATAGAACCGTAATCGTAAATGCAAATTGCATAACCAGCTTCGCTTTGCCTGAAATGCCTTGCGGATCTTGGAACGCCGCTTTTTTGAAGTCATCGCTGAACCCGACAATACCGAACAAGACGAAGCAAACGGCAAGGAGCCACATCAGCGGTGTCGGTTGTGCGATAAGCGCGACCAAAACTCCGATCATAAAGACCATACCCGCCATCAGCGGAGTGCCTTTTTTAGCTTGGTGATCGGGTGGGAGTTCTTTTCGGATCGGTTGCAACCAGCCTATGCGGCGCAGCGTGCGAATCCAGACCGGCGTGAACAAAGCGACAAGAGCAAACGAAAGTACAGCAGTAATCAACGTGTAAAAATTCATGGGTTTCCTTATTCTCCAATCGATGTTTCAAATTTTGAAGCACTATTCACTTGTTAAGCCTAAAAGTAAAGTTACTTTCGATTAAGATTTAACAAGGTACAATATCGGTTAATAATAGACTTAAAGGTTATGTAACTTCCTTATTTTAAGCAATTTGCACGTTCGCTACAAGAGAAGTGTACACAATTTGGCTTTTTCCTTAGTCGCAAGATAAAATAGGAATCAACCAAGCAAGCTTCATAGCCCCTTTTCTTTTTAAACGAAAACGGCGCAGCGGACGCAGCGAAGGGTTACGTTTTAACCTACATATTCGAATTTATTTATTTTTAGGAGGACATTTAAATGAACACGAAAAAAATTCGCAAAGCTATTATTCCGGCTGCTGGTCTAGGGACACGTTTTTTGCCCGCTACGAAAGCTATGCCGAAAGAAATGTTACCGATCGTCGATAAACCCACGATTCAATATATTGTAGAAGAAGCAGTTAAATCCGGCATCGAAGATATTATCATTGTTACAGGTAAAGAAAAACGCGCGATTGAAGATCACTTCGATACTTCGTTTGAACTGGAACATAACTTGGAAGAAAACGAAAAATGGGAAATGCTCGAAGAGGTGCGCAACGCGGCGAATATGGCAGATATTCACTACATTCGTCAAAAAGAACCGAAAGGTCTCGGTCATGCGATCTGGTGCGCGCGTAAGTTTATCGGCGACGAGCCGTTTGCCGTACTGCTCGGTGACGATATTGTTGAATCCGATACGCCTTGCTTGAAGCAAATGCTGGATGTATTCGACAAACACCAAGCTTCCGTCGTCGGCGTTCAAGAAGTGCCGTGGGAAGACGTGTTCCGTTACGGGATTGTGGACAGCGAAGCGATCGAAGGCGAAGACCGTACATTCAAAGCTAACGGCCTAGTCGAGAAACCGAAGCAAGAAGATGCTCCTTCGAACCTCGCGATCATGGGACGTTATATTTTGACTCCTGAAATCTTTGATATTTTGGAAAACCAACCGACCGGCGCAGGCGGCGAGATTCAATTGACCGATGCGATTGCGACACTTGGCGATACTCAAGACGTTCTCGCGTATAACTTTGAAGGTCAACGTCATGACGTTGGCGTAAAGATCGGATTTATCGAGACAACGATTCATTACGCGTTGCAAAACGAAGATATGCGCGAGCCGCTTATGGCTTATATGAAAAAAGCTTTGGCTGAAGCGGAATAAATTGTACGATGCTAAAAAGCGAACCAAGCCCGGTCTTTGACCGGGTTTTTGTTTGTGTGTTTATCGTGTTCGCATCTTATCCGAAGCACGTCAAAATAAATACATTTCGCCGTGTTCGTATCTTATCCAAACAGAGTATAATAACTCTATTCTACTCTGTTCGTATCCATGCGAACAAAAAATTGACACGCTCCTACACGTAGCATAGACTTAGGTTGGAACAGCCTGCTCAAAGCCTTCAAAGGCAATACGTTCGACACTCCACAAGCCGAAAAATCGGTTGCGAATCGGTCAACGCTTTGGCAGGCGAATTAGGCGGATGGAGGAGTCCAAGTGAATCACCTTTTCCAGACATGGCGACATGTCTTTAAGCTCGACCCGGATCGGGAGTTGTCCGACGAACAACTGGAAGCCGTTTGTTTGTCCGGCAGCGATGCGATATTAGTCGGAGGATCGAGCGGCGTCACTTATGAAAATACAGTCGATTTAATGTCACGTATTCGCCGTTACGAATTGCCGTGCGCCCAGGAAGTTTCGACTTTGGATTCGGTCGTTCCCGGATTTGATCTGTATTTGATTCCGATGATCTTGAATACGAACCAAGCGGAATGGATTACCGGGCATCATCGCTCGGGACTCGAAAGCTACGGCGAGATCATCCCGTGGGATATGGTCGCCACCGAAGGATATATCGTGCTTAATCCAAGCTCGACCGTAGCGAAGTTAACAGGTGCCGATTGTGAGCTGGATGCTCGCGCCGCTGCTGCTTGTGCACGGATTGCCGATAAGCTGATGCGACTTCCGATTGTATATGTGGAATATAGCGGTACATATGGTGACCTTGATCTAGTCCGCGAGGTTCGCCGCGTCACCGAAGAAGCTACCGTGTTTTACGGCGGAGGCGTCCGCGATTATTTAACCGCAAAAGATGCCGCGAAAGTCGCCGATGTTGTCGTCGTGGGCAATATCGTGTATGACGATCTGACTGCCGCTCTTGAGACCGTTCAAGGCGTACATGAAGCTACCTCTTAATTTTTGTCTCGACACTATTCCGGAATGCGCCACGTTGCGCATTCCTTATGTCTTTTTCTCTACATTATCCAAGCGCACGAAAGGAGCATCATCATGTCTTTTAATCTTCAAGAATCGATTGCAAGACTTAACCCTCAGCAACGCAAAGCCGCACTCAAAACAGACGGACCTTTGCTGATTATGGCTGGAGCCGGTAGTGGCAAAACGCGAGTTCTCACCCACCGTATCGCCCACTTAATCCAAGCCAAAAAAACAGCACCGTGGGGGATTCTAGCGATCACCTTTACAAATAAAGCCGCACGAGAAATGCAAGAGCGTGTTTCGGCACTTGTCGGCGCAGAAGGTCGAGAAATCTGGGTCTCCACGTTCCACTCCATGTGCGTACGGATTTTGCGCAGAGACATTGAACGTATCGGATTCTCATCCAGCTTCTCCATTCTCGATTCCGGCGATCAGTTGTCCGTTATCCGCAACTGCATGAAAGACTTGAACCTCGACACCAAAAAGTTCGAACCCAAAGCCGTTCAAGCGCTTATCAGCGCAGCCAAAAACGAACTGATTACTCCGAAAATGTACGAGCAAAAAGCAAGCGGAGATTTTATGGATTCGATCGCTTCAAAAGTCTACGGTATGTACCAGAAGCGTTTGCGTAGCAACAACTCACTCGATTTCGATGATCTGATCATGAAGACGATCGAACTATTTAACGAAATACCTGAAGTACTCGACTTTTATCAAAAAAAATTCCGTTATATCCATGTCGACGAATATCAAGATACCAACCGTGCGCAATATATGCTTTGCCGGATGCTGGCGGATAAACACCATCAGATCTGCGTCGTCGGCGATAGCGATCAGTCGATCTACCGTTGGCGCGGGGCGGATATTACGAATATCTTGAACTTCGAAAAAGATTATCCCGAAGCCGAGACGATCTTGCTTGAGCAAAACTATCGTTCGACCGCCAACATTCTGAATGCAGCCAATAGCGTCATCGGACGCAATACAGGACGCAAACCGAAAAACCTGTGGACCGACCAAGAAGGCGGCGCGAATATTCGCGTTTTCCGCGGGAGTACCGAGCATGACGAGGCATACTTCGTAACCGGCGAGATTCACAAGAATATCAAGAAAAAAATGAATTACAAAGAACACGCCATCTTGTACCGCACGAACGCACAGTCCCGGGTAATCGAGGAAGTGTTGATCAAGTCGGATATTCCTTATCAGATTGTCGGCGGCATCAAGTTCTATGATCGCAAAGAGATCAAAGACTTGCTCGCTTATCTAAAACTCCTTTCTAATCCGGATGACGATATCAGTTTGGTTCGCGTTATCAATGTACCGAAGCGCGGTATCGGCGATACGACTGTAGCGAAGCTTGCAGCAGCAGCAACGGAACGCGGCGTTTCGATGTTCAAAATTCTCGAAGTCGTCGACGATCTAGGTTTTGCCGGACGCACGCGCAACGCGCTGGTTGAGTTTTACGATATGATCGTGTCTCTGCATCGGATGGTTGATTATTCGTCCGTGACCGAGCTGACCGAGAAAATTTTGGAGATGAGTCAATACCGCATCGAATTGCAAAAAGAAAACACGCTCGAATCCAAAGCTCGCGTCGAGAATATCGACGAGTTTTTGTCGGTAACGCTTGAATTCGAAGCACGTACCGAAGATAAATCGCTTGTCACTTTCCTGACCGACCTTGCACTGATTGCCGATATCGATTCAATGGGCGATAAAAAAGAAGAAGTAGCCGACGACGCCGTTATTTTGATGACCATGCACAGCGCCAAAGGTCTGGAGTTCCCGGTTGTCTTCATTATCGGTATGGAAGAAGGCGTATTCCCGCACAGCCGTGCTTTTGTCGATAACGATGAGTTGGAAGAAGAACGCAGATTGGCTTATGTCGGAATCACGCGTGCGGAAAAGCAACTGTATCTGTCTTGCGCGCAAATGCGGACGTTGTTCGGTCGCACTACAGCCAATCCGCCTTCACGTTTCTTGCAAGAAATACCGGCTGAATTGCTCGAAGATACGGGTGTGAATCCGGATCGGTACCGCCGAGGCGGAGATCCAGATAAAGGCTATGGCAACTCCAGAGGCGGAGGCAGAAGTTTCGGAGGAAGTTCCTCATCCGGCGGATTCGGAGGACGCGGAGGTCGATCCAGTGCAAGCTCGGCACCAACAGGCATGGGTCGCCCAGCAGTCGCTCCGCGCTCATCGGGTGTAACCGTAACTCCTGCAGGCGGCAAACCGGTTTCAGCTGCCAAAAGCACAAACAGCACTAGCGATTTTCAGGTTGGCGATAAAGTCGCTCACGGCAAATGGGGAGAAGGCACGATTGTCTCGATCAAAGGGAGCGGCAACGACACCGAACTCAATATCGCTTTTAAAGCGCCGGTTGGCATCAAACGATTGTTGGCAGGCTTCGCTCCGATCACCAAAGTATAATCTAACGTCGCACATCAAAAATCCAAGTGAAAAAGGATGGGAAAACGATGGACGCTATGCACGAGATGGAAGAGTTGGTTCAGCAGCTCAATCGCTACAGTTATCATTATTACACGCTGGATCAACCGATCGTCAGCGACAAAGAATACGATGTGCTTTATGATCGTTTGATTCAACTCGAAGCGGAGAGCGGGCTTGTATTGCCCGATTCTCCGACGCTTCGCGTAGGCGGTGAGTTATTAAAAGGCTTTACGCCGCACCGCCATTTGTCTCCGTTATGGAGCCTGGACAAAGCACAAAATGAAAGTGAATTGAATACATGGAGTGCGCGTACACTCAAATTATGGACAGACTACAACACCAAAAATCCCGATAATCCTTTACCTGAGCTTCAATACGCGCTGGAACTGAAATTCGACGGATTGACGCTGAACCTGACCTATACAGACGGCAAACTGGTACAAGCCGCAACGCGCGGTAACGGAACAGTCGGCGAAGGCATTTTAGAGCAGATTAAAACGATTCGTTCGGTTCCGCTATCTATTCCCTATAAAGAAGGTACGATCGAAGTCCAAGGCGAAGGCATCATGAATCTGTCCGCGCTGGAAACGTACAATAAAACGGCGCTTGAACCGTTGAAAAATGCTCGAAATGCAGCAGCGGGCGCGTTACGCAATCTCAATCCCAAAGTAACGGCGAGCCGGAAATTGAGTGCTTTCTTCTATAATATTGGATACAGTGACGCCAAAGAGTTTACGAGCCACGTCGAGATGATGGACTTTTTGCGTGAGAATCAGTTTAAAGTAAATCCTTATATTTTCTATTTCAACAATTTCGAAGATGTAATGGAGCAGTTACATGATATTGCAAAACGTCGTCATGAATTGGATTATCTAATCGATGGCGCGGTCATTAAGATTGTCGATATGCGTACACGCGGTGCACTCGGTTATACTGGAAAATTTCCGCGTTGGTCGGTTGCCTACAAATTCGAAGCGGAAGAAACGACGACGGTCTTGGAGTCTGTATCCTGGGAAGTCGGACGTACCGGGAAAATTACGCCGATCGCTCGATTGGAAGCCGTCGAATTAGCGGGCGTAACCGTCAAAAACTGCACACTCAACAATATTGGGGACATCGAACGCAAAAACTTGAAGTTTGCTTTGGGAAGCCGCGTATTTATCCGTCGGTCCAACGATGTCATTCCGGAAATTTTGGGCAAAGTAACCGAAGAGAATGACGGAGCCGAAATTTTGTATCCAGAAAAATGCCCGGCATGTGAGTTCCCTCTTGTTCAACGGGGCGCGCATCTGTTTTGTGAAAACCGTCTGTCTTGTAAACCGCAGGCGATCGGACGGATTACGCATTTTGCTTCGCGTGACGCGATGGATATCGAGACTTTCAGTATTAAAACAGCTACACAACTCTACGATGAGCTTCATGTACGTGAACCTGCCGATCTTTATGAACTGGAGCAGGAGTCTTTGGTTAAGCTTGAACGCTTCGGCGAGCGGAAAGCGACTAATCTGCTTGAAGCTTTAGAGCAAAGCAAAACGCGTGACTTGGCTTCGTTCTTATTTGCTTTAGGAATCCCGAATACCGGTAAGTCGACAACCAAAATGTTGGCCGAGCATTATCGGGATTTGGATAAAGTCATTGATTCTACAGTAGAAGAGTTAATCGAACTACCGGATGTCGGCGGAATCGTCGCAGAAAGTATCGTGACTTTCTTTAATGATCCGTTTATGCGTGCAGGGATCGAGAAAATGCGCAATCTAGGCGTAGAGCCTGCTGTTCCGGCAGAACCGATTGCCATTAAGCAAGATTCCTACTTTAGCGGTAAAACGGTTGTACTTACAGGCACGCTGCATCAACTTACGCGCGACGAAGCCGCAGCGAAGTTAGAAGCTCTGGGAGCTAAAGTCTCCGGTAGTGTGTCTAAAAAGACAGATATCGTGGTTGCCGGAGAAAAAGCAGGCAGTAAGCTGACGAAAGCTCAGCAACTCGGCATCGAAGTGATCGAAGATGAAGATCGTTTTGTACAGCTTCTGAATGAGTAAATGAAGAGGTCGGAATTTCCGGCCTTTTTTCTTTTAAAAAAACCTTGCCTTATGTCTAAGTAGGTGATAAGATATTTCTTGTCGCTTCTGACAGACAATCAACATCATCAAATATCAGGTTATGAAATTTGAAAAATAGTTGTTGACAAAGAAGTTGGCGAGTGATAAGATATAAAACGTTCGGCAAACAAGTTGCCGACCGCAAGTTCTTTGAAAACTGAACAGTGAGTGAGAAATGAGAATCAAGTAACCCAGCCGGGCGATATGATTAGTAGTTTCCTCGACAAGCAGAAATCTTTTGGATTGAAGCGAAATCGTGAATAGAGAACACAAGAGAATGAAAATTCTCGCCAACGTTATACAATGAGCACATCGTGCTTTCTTATTAAAGCCGATCTTCGGATCGCAACTTAATGGAGAGTTTGATCCTGGCTCAGGACG
>NZ_JANFNS010000007.1 GCF_024436065.1 Saccharibacillus sp. JS10 | reverse complement strand
ATCCCAAACTGAAAGGCAGGTTGCCTACGTGTTACTCACCCGTCCGCCGCTAAGTCTCAGAGAAGCAAGCTTCTCATGAACTCCGCTCGACTTGCATGTATTAGGCATGCCGCCAGCGTTCGTCCTGAGCCAGGATCAAACTCTCCATTAAGTTGCGATCCGAAGATCGGCTTTAATAAGAAAGCACGATGTGCTCAATGTCTAACGTTGGCGATTCTTGGTTACCCAAGAATCTATATTGTTCTCACGATCATCTGCATGATCGCGACTCACTTACTGTTCAGTTTTCAAGGAGCAAACGAAGCAAATCTTTTCTTGTTTCGTTCTTTTCGTTGACCGCCGTATCTCTCAGCGGCGACTTTTATATCCTATCACAGTTTCAAGCAGTTCGTCAAGCACTTTTTTTAAAAAGTTTTTCGAAGCTTGATTTGTGAGTCGTTCTGTACGGCGCTTTAAAGCACAACGCTTTTGAACGGCGAGATTTAATTTATCATGAATACTAACTTGCTGTCAACCTTTTTACGAAATAAGATTTATTCAATGTACACTGTATCTTATTTCCTCGCTATGCGGGCTGAGTTTGCCTTCTTGCGGCCATTGTTTGATTAGCGACCGATATACGAGTTTACGCACAACCATAGGCAATTCTTTTTTCACGTAGTCTAGATCGGGATGGCGAACCAACTCTTCGATACTCCACGGGATTTTGCGACTGCGAAGAACTCGAATCAACAACTCTGAACAAACTTCCATCTTGGACAACACAGAAAACTCGCAGGCTAGCAGTACAAGTTCGACACGTTCTCTTAGCGTTTCTTGACTGAAAGCCAATTGTTCATACAGTTTGTATACTTGTGCGCTGTGGGTTTTGACTTGGTTCCAGATCGTTTTCTCGGGATAGACAGATTGCTGAACCAATTCGATACATGCCCAGTGATGCAAAGCTTTCAAAGTGCTGTAGTACGCATCCATTTCGTGCCCTTCCGTTAAATGCCGCTTTGCCTCTACGTAATTACGCAAAAAACGAGCAAATTCAAAAAACAAACGTTGTTTCTGAAGAGGCTGCTCAAACTGCTCAACTTGTTGTCTGAGATGCAGAATTTGTCCATTCACGTCGTCGATCACTTCTCCTTGCAAAAAATAATGAACTAATGAACGGTTTTCGCCAGTAATGATCCATCGTTTTAACTCTTCGGTTTGCAAACTTAGATAATGATAATGAACGCCGTTTTCGATACGATGATGCGTTTGCACGTCTTCTTTAGGAGAATCAAAGATCAAAAACACAAGGACATCAAAGTCTTGCAAAAGCGCGCCATGAAAATTCTCGTTGGGACGATAACAAGCAACCGCTCCCAGAGGAATAGGGTCTTGTTGGATTAAATCGTTAAAGGTAAAAGGGCTCAAACAAAATTCCTCCTTGCTTATAGGCGAAGGTTGCCACCCGGTTTTGCAGAAAAAGTACAGCGTATGGATTTTTTGCCGTTACACTGTATTCTACGCCGGGCGGTTCATTCCTTCTTCATTAAATGCCTTAAGAAGCATCGAAGCGAATTATTTTTTATTGACCCCATCAAGTATGTTCCAGGCAGATGCCGAAGCAAAACTCCGTGTCCAGCTGGCTACGCCAGCAAGTTCGTACTTTTGGGAAAGTTGAACTCGGCGCATCAAAGACTGTGCATCTTCCAACCAGATTTTTTTGGTAACGCCGTCTTCTTGGTATTCTGCATAATGTTGCCCGATATCATCAAGCCATTCGGTTTTTGCTTTGTTTTCTGTGATTAGGCGCTGCGAAGTTTCCATGCCTACTGCGGAAGAAGACACTTTGATCTCGCCCTCTTGCTCGGTTTCTGTCCATACCCGTGTATATAAGGGGATTCCGAGCACTAACTTGGAAGCTGGTACTTCGTCTTCTTCCAATATACGTTTAATGGATTTTTCTACCCAAGGCAGTGAAGCGACCGAACCAGCCTCCGGGCTGCTTGCCCAATGTTCGTCGTATGCCATGAGCATCATAAAATCAACCGTTTCGCCTAATGCACGTCGATCCAAAAACGCCGACCACATTTCGCTATTCGATTTTGGGGTCACATCTACAGATACGGTTAATCCGATTTGATGCGCTTGTACCGTAAACTCTCGTACGAATTCAACGAATGCAGCTCGGTCTTCGGTATATACATTTTCAAAATCGAGATTGATCCCGTCCAAGTTGTATTCTTTGGCATAACCCAACACTTGAGAAATTGCCACGGCTCGCGTCTCATAATCGCTTAACATATCGCGGGTTAGATCGGCTTTGAAACCATTGCTGAATAATCCCCAGACTTCTTTGCCCCGGTTATGCGCACGTCCTATATAGTTAGAATCTGCTTTGTTTCTCACATTTCCCTGATCATCAATCAATTCGAACCAAGTAGGGCTGACCACATTAACGCCTTGCATTTCTTCGATTAGATCCGGGCTAGGTTTGCGTTCATACACAGCTTCCCACGCCAAATTGATTTTTTGATTTTGCCATTTTTGCGCGGCTGCATTTGCAGGAAGTTCAAGCTTCGGAATGTTCTCTTCTTTTCCGAGTTTCACACCACTTGCACGGATATAACCCGATTCGCCTTGATCCGTCTGTGCATATAGCCAATCGCCTTCCTGACTCCAAATACGTAAAGATTGACCTGCATTTAGCTCGGCTCGAATCGGAGATTTGATCGTGCTTTCGCTACGAAGCTTGGGTGAACTGAAAAGTCCGCCTTTTTCCGCAGTCGCCATTTGAAAATGATCGCCAGCTTTCATCACGCTCACAGCGCCTTCTGAGCTTTCTTCGGCAATTTGAATTCCGTATATCTGCTCTAGCGGTTCTACCGGCACATAAAGCACACCCTCAATTTCTTCTAAAGAAGAATGGAGACTGTAACTTTTGCCGTTGAGCTGTGCTTCTTCTGCATTTTGAGTCATGACCAGAAGGTCTTTTGCAGTCGTAAAGATTGCGGTGTCTTGATCAGGGTCACTATAGGCATATGTATTGATTTGTTCGATGATAAAAGGTAAAGGCAACTTCAAATCCTCTCCATCACCGACTGCTGTATAGTTGCTCCAATGTCCTTCTATAAAAATAGGCTTTTTTTGACCGCTCCATTCCGGTTGTTCGTGCGAAAAGTTCGGAAGTAACTGCCATACGCCAAAAGCTGCTGCTAACACGGCGATACTGAGTACAATCTTTTTGCCGGAGCGCTTTTTTGAAGTTCTACGTGTGCGCCGTGCTCTATATTCTGCCACTGGATAACCGCTACCTTTCTGCTTAACCTGCAAGAATACGCTATAAAAAAAGCGTGGAAGCCACATAGGCTTCACACGCTTTATTGTAAGCAAACGTCAATGTTCACTGCAACCTTCACAAACTCCGTACACTTCCAAACGATGTCCTTTGACCGTAAACCCTGTAGATCTTGCCGCAGCATGTTCAACTTCCGCCAAATAAGAGTGATGGAAATCTTCGATCTTCCCGCATTTCTCACATACGATATGATAATGCTCGCTGACGTTCGCATCGAATCGACTGGAGTTGTCTCCGTAAGTCAGTTCGTGAATCATCCCCGCTTCGATCAGCATTTTGAGATTGTTATAAACGGTAGCGACGCTCATGCTTGGAAATTGTGGACACAACGCGCGATAAATTTCGTCCGCTGTCGGATGCCCCATGTTTTCCATCAGGTAAGTCAAAATGGCATGTCGTTGGGGAGTGATGCGCACACCGTTAATTTTCAACTGTTCCAAAGCATGCTGTACACGTGTCGTCATCCCGTTCTCCTCCTCGCCGTATTTCCTTGAATTACTCTCCATTGTACGATTCTCGAATATTTTTTGTCAACGTGTCAATCACTGCGAAGAACGTTCAAGTCTCCATTCCCATCCACTTTGATCGTAAACTTCCCGTCTCCATATGTGCCACTCAAGACTCGATCTTCAATCGCAAAAGGCAATTCGCTACGGATATCGCCGTATCCATTGGACCCTTCCATCTGGTAGTTCCCTTCATCCGGCAAGGTCAAATCGATACGTCCTACAGCACTGTAGACCGACCAATCGCCTTGTACGACTCTTGAGTTTACGGTGATATTGCCGTTTAAGGTCTGTGCGGATAATCCAAAGTTAACCCCGCTCACGTCGATACTCCCGTTACGTGTATCTACGGCAACATCGCCGATCGTACTGACAGCCGTGACATTGCCAAGCATCGTCGTCAAATCGACCGCACCCGATATATTCGAGCTTTCGATATCACCTTGTTGAGTTTCCGCGTTTACGTTACCTGTTACTGTTGCAAATTGAACACCGCCTTTTGAAGTGGAAGCGGAAATATTGCCAATGATATTGCTAAAGTTCAGATTACCTCCGCCTGTTTGTACCGAAATGTTGCGCGGCGCTTGTATACCGTTCAAATTAACGGAACCTCGATTTGTTCGAATATCCATATCAAACCCACGTTCAGGAGGCAGCAAAATTTCCAGATCAATCCGAGGTTGACGTCTTCCGGAAGCTCCGTAACCTTGCGAATCGGTTGTAATTGCCAACGTCTCGCCTTCTTTAATTTGAACGCCTGTTTTTTCAGCGATTGCTTTAGCTTCTTCCGGTTCGCTCTGATCGACCCATACCGTACTGCGTACGCGAATCCGATCTGAAAAACCGCGACGAACAATAATATCTCCATTGATGCCTTCGATACTTAGCCGGTTCAACTCAAGCGATGCCGTCAAATCGACAGAAGGCTTGGCAAATTTATTGCCTTCCGCTTCGCTAAATTCGATACCGGAACTTGTTAAATCGAGACTTACGCGGTTCCACAAATGCAGGTAATGATTTTGTTGGGTCACGATGAAGACCGATGCGCTGAGCGCAGCCGCGATCACTACGCCGATCAGGTCAATCCGAAAACGGCGCTCTCTGCCTCGGCGACGTCGAAACAAAAGCAGCATCACGACATATTCAATTCCCCAAAGCACAAAAATAGCCGGCCACCAACGAAGCAGCTCCAACATATCATCGCGTCCACGAAGTTCATCGCTTAACAGCAAGGCGCCTACACAAATCAATAACAAAGCTGCTGTCCATCGCCCGATTCGAATTTTAGGATTCATCTTTGCCCTCCTTTGCGGCGACTACCGAGGTCGATGATAAAGAAGAAGCCGAATGGGTTCTGAACATTTTGCGTATACCAAATGTTTGTACAACCGCAAAAGTTAAACCTAGTAGAAGTAAAAGAATAGCGACGGTTTCTTTTGCATAAAGATCAAGCAGCTGCCTGAACCAGATTGGACGACTATGCAAAATAAGGAGTATGGCGCCTTCTCCAAGTAAAATCAAAGCAAACCTCATACTTTTACGCCAATTCCGAAAATCGTTTTCAACATTTCGTCGGCGTTCATTCACCCGATCAGTCGCTTGAAGGACATCATATAGATTATAGAAATAGACAATTGGAATCGTTAAGCCTAGTAAAATTAATAAAGGAACATTTATTTTGATGCCTGTTGCCGAAAAATATAGCAAAGCTTCGATAACAAGCAGAATTGCCAACATAAAAGAAATGCCTTTTTGAATTAATCCTAAATAAAGATGCCCTGCTCCAGGTAAGATCGCAGATAACACACAAGCAATTAATGTTCGTTTTTGACGTAACTTTTTGCTTTTTGTTGCTCTGTTACTCTTTTTTTTCATCGACTTCCGCCTCCTTTCTTGCCATTCTATCTGTAGGGTCAGTGATCTTATTCGATTGCGACTGAATATACGCCTTGCATGTTCAATAACTGATGCGTCATTTCGGCAGGGTCCATACGTTTCTCCGAAATCAAGTGCATCGTAATTTCTGCCGCAGAACCGCCTTCTATAATCGAATCGGGCGCATCGCTTTTGACTTGCACTTCCATTTTACGAATACGGACTTCGCGTTCTTTCATAAAGTCAGACACTTTCTCCATTAACCCGTGACCGGTTCGTCCTCGAATCGTTACAACATGCCGATGATGTCCACGAATATAACGTTGCTCGACGATATTCAGCAAAAGCAACGTTAAAAAAACAAGAAGTGTGGTTAAAATCGCGGCAAAATAAAATCCGGCTCCTACGGCCAGCCCTATCGCTGCAACGACCCAAAGCGAAGCGGCTGTGGTCAGACCCGTAATCGATTTACCCGTAAACAGAATCGTTCCTGCACCAAGAAAACCTATACCCGAAATCACGGCTGTTGCTAACCGCGCCGGATCGACACGTACACTAGGTTGGTCGACAAATGCGACAAACCCATACATCGAAAGCAGCATAATTAATGCCGAGCCGACAGACACAAGAATATGAGTACGAAGCCCAGCAGCGTGACTTGAGCGTTCACGTTCCCAACCGATCAGCCCGCCAAGCAATACAGCGCATAAGATACGTAGCAAAATATGAGTATTATCGATCACCCATGGATTAGTCATCAAGGTTTGGCTCCTTCTTTTAAAAAATCTATCTATTTATCGCTTTTGGATCCGCTTGTCTTCTTAAGGTAGTCAACTCTACCCCGGGAGCTACATATTCTTTGCGAAAAGGAACAAATCCAAAATTTTGATAAAGACGCATTGCAGGTTCATTGGTTGTACCGGTCGAGACTTTGTACGTTTTGAAATTCGGATAATGCAAAAAGATGTACGCGATCAACCGTGTAGCAATCCCTTGTCTAAAAAAATCAGGATGTACCATCATACGAGTCAATGTTAATTCTCCGGGAAACTCTTCTTCCACGGCGATTGCGCCAATCAACCGACCTTCTTCTGAGGTATAGCCATAAAAAATATCGCTGCTGCGTTTTAGAGTCGCGATTGTATCGGCAAGCGGCGGGATTTCTTCAAATCCAATCAATTGTGCTTCGAGTCGGTAAGCGATCTGTTGCAATTGAAATAATTCTTCGACTAAAGATTCATTGGACATATCCAGTTTATCGATCATCCCGATCCTCCCTACTTCTTTTCTATCATTAACCGAATTTCGAATATTCGCTTATACAGCCGTAATAATAGATAAAAAGACAAAAGGACACGTTCGCAAGCGAACGCGTCCTGATTTAACGATGCCCGTTCATCAGCCTTGCAGCAACTCTATAAGCAATTTATTTACAAGCCCTGGATTTGCTTTGCCTTTACTTTGCTTCATGACTTGACCTACCAAGAAGCCAATCGCTTTATCTTTACCTGCGCGGTAATCTTCAACCGATTGTGGATTCGCGGCTACGACTTCGACTACGATCGCTTTGATCGCGCCTTCGTCGCTGATTTGAACAAGCCCTTGTTCTTCAACGATCTGCTGCGGAAGCTTGCCGCTTTGCAGCATTTCTTTGAACACGGTTTTTGCAATTTTATTGCTAACCGTTCCTTTTTCGATCAAACCGACAAGTTCGCCCAGACCTTGACCGGTAATCGGAACAGCAGTCAATTCGAGTCCGCTTGTATTCAAATGACCGAGCAAGTCGCCCATCATCCAGTTCGACACGGATTTGGCGTCATTCGTATACTTCAAGCTTTCTTCAAACAAATCTGCAAGCGGCTTAGACGACGTAATGACTTGTGCATCGTAAGCAGGCAGACTGTAATCTGCGCTATAACGCGCTTTACGAGCATCCGGCAGTTCAGGAATCGAAGCCAAAATACGTTCTTTCCATTCTTGGCTAATTTCTACCGAAACAAGATCCGGGTCTGGGAAGTACCGATAATCGTGCGCTTCTTCTTTGCCGCGCATCGATAGCGTAACGCCTTTGGCTTCATCCCAGCGGCGTGTTTCTTGGATAACGATGCCACCTTCGTCGAGAATTTCGGCTTGGCGAATTTCTTCGTATTCAAGGCCACGTTGCACACCGCGGAAAGAGTTCATGTTTTTGAGCTCCGCCCGAATCCCGAATTCTTTTTGCCCTGCTGGACGAAGACTGATATTCGCGTCACAACGAAGCGAACCTTCTTCCATTTTCACATCGGATACTTCGCAGTATTGCATAATCGCACGCATTTTCTCCAAATACGCGCGAGCTTCTTCCGGCGAAGAAATTTCCGGTTCCGAAACGATCTCGATCAAAGGCGTACCCACGCGGTTAAAATCGACCAGCGAACCGAAAGCTCCGGTATGCGTCAGCTTGCCTGCGTCTTCTTCCAAATGCAGACGCGTGATTCCGATTCGCTTGGTTTTACCGTCTACTTCGATATCGATCCAACCATGCTCTCCGATTGGACGACCCGCTTGGGAGATTTGATAAGCTTTCGGTGAATCGGGATAAAAATAGTTTTTGCGGTCAAAATGACTGACATCGGCGATTTTGCAATTCAGCGCCGTAGCGGCTTTAATTGCATATTCAACGGCTTGACGGTTCAATACCGGCAATACGCCAGGATGACCGAGGCAGACTGGGCAAGTATGGGTGTTCGGCGGTGCTCCAAATGCTGTGGAACATCCGCAGAAAATTTTGGTATGGGTGTGCAGCTCGACGTGAACTTCGAGCCCGACCACTGTTTCGTATTGTACGGTAGACATAACAGGCGATTCCTCCTTCTTCGGCTTACGAGATTAAATCTGCGGGCGGCGTTTGTGATGATCGGTACTTTGCTCGAACGCATGCGAGACGCGTAATACGGTCTGTTCGTCGAACGGCTTACCGATAATTTGAAGACCGACCGGCATATCATCTACGAAACCGCAAGGAATACTAATCGCCGGAACCCCTGCAAGGCTAACCGGAATCGTCAAAATATCGTTCAGATACATCGTTAACGGATCATCCGTTTGCGAACCGATTGCAAATGCGGTTGTCGGCGCTGTAGGCCCTACGATCACATCGAATTTCTCAAACACGTTATCAAAGTCTTGCTTGATCAGCGTGCGGACTTTTTGCGCTTTTAAATAATACGCATCGTAGTAACCGGAACTCAGCGCATACGTACCGAGCATGATCCGGCGTTTCACTTCGTCGCCAAATCCTTCGCTTCTTGATTTCAAATACAAATCCAGCAAATTCTCAGGATTTTCGGCACGAACGCCATAACGTACGCCGTCAAAACGTGCCAAGTTGGATGAAGCTTCCGAAGAAGACAGCAAGTAATAAGCAGCAAGTGCGTACTCTGTATGTGGAAGCGATACTTCTTCCCAAGTCGCGCCAAGTGCTTCGAGCTGAGAAATCGCCGCCATCACCGATTCTTTTACTTGCGGATCGACGCCTTCGCCCATATATTCTTTTGGAACCGCAACGCGCAGACCTTTGATATCCCCTGTCAAAGCAGACGTATAATCAGGTACCGTCACATTAGCCGAGGTCGAATCGCGATCGTCGTGCCCGGCAATAGCTTGCAATACATAAGCTGAATCTTCAACGGTACGCGTCAGCGGTCCGATCTGATCGAGTGAAGAAGCAAAAGCAACCAAACCGAAACGAGAAACAAGGCCGTAAGTTGGCTTTAGTCCCACAACGCCGCAATACGAAGCCGGTTGACGAATCGAGCCGCCTGTATCGGAACCAAGCGTGAAGAAAACTTCGCCTGCCGCAACCGCCGCAGCCGAACCACCGCTAGAACCACCCGGTACACGATCTGTATTCCATGGGTTACGTACCGGAGCAAAGCTGGAATTTTCGTTCGAACCGCCCATCGCGAATTCGTCCATATTCAGCTTACCGATCGTAATGCTATCTTCCGTGCGCAATTTGCTAACCACGGTCGCATCATAGACCGGATCGAAGTTACGCAAAAATTGGCTGGCACAAGTCGTACGCAGACCTTGCGTGACGATATTGTCTTTGATCCCTGCTGGCAAGCCAAAAAGCAACCCGCGCTCTTCACCAGAAGCCAGCTTTTGATCCAGCTTGGCTGCTGCTTGAAGCGCACCTTCTTCATCCACGGTCAAAAAAGCTTTCACTTTCTCATCTTTATCTTTTACTTGTTGCAGCGAATCCTTGACTAGCTCAGTCACGGATAATTCGCCGGCTTGCAGTTGCTTTTGAATGTCTTGAAGACTCAAATCGAACAATGTCACTATCGCACCTCCGTATTGATCGTTCATTCTTTTAAATAGTTAAGATTAATCCAAAACTGCGGGAACAAGGAATTGACCGTCTTCGTCTTCAGGTGCATTATGCAGCACTTGCTCGATCGACAAACTTTCCTTGACTTCATCTTCACGCATAACGCTATGTAGCGGAAGTACATGTGTGGTCGGTTCTACGCCTTCCGTATCCAGTTCATTCAACTTTTCTGCGTACTGCAAAATATCGCTAAGTTGCTCAGCGAACATTTCTTTTTCTGCGTCGCTTACGTTCAACCGTGCTAGTTTTGCTACGTGTTCAACTTGCTCTACTGTGATTTTCATATTCGATTCTCCTATCGTTTAAAGAGGTAAAGTGCTGAAACTCCTTAACGTCCCCATTATAGGTGAGCAACTCGCAAAAATCTAGACCGCTCCAAAGTGATAGCCTCTGCTTCTCCTCACCTTTCATACAGAAAAAAGCCGGCAGAAGCCGGCTTCATCAAAAGTCGGCTTTTGCCGACATTAAATCCATGCACGCAAATTAATCTTTTTGATAAACTCAGCTTGCGTCATCGGCTCGGCAGCCGCTTCGGCTTCCGCTTCTTGCGTCTCTTCGTCTTCGCCGTTCATCACTTGAAAGAACAGCTTTTCGTTATGCGTCGCCAAAGCGTAATCGATCAATGCAGCACGTTCGACTTGGTCGGCTTGAAATCGCAGTACGTTTTCTTCCGGCTCAATGTCTTTTTCCGTGACGAAAAAGTTGCGGTTAGCCTGTGGCACTCGAACGATATAATCAAAAGCATTATCCGGATTACGATCATAAGCGATCAAATATCCGTATTCTCCCATAGGAAGGTTCTGCTCAAAAACATCCGCGACGATCACGATTTTTTCTCCCAGATGAAGCATTCTTTCTCCCCCTCGGTCGTCATCTACAAAGTCTGCCCCTACCCGGGTCATTCCAACTTTATGGTGCACTGATGATGTGAAATCAATATCATGCAAATCCTTAGCTTATATCGTACTAAAAAAAGGTTTTGCTGTCCACGTTCAGCGTGCATTTTATGTAGGTTTTCCTCAAAATGAAGTCGAAATTTCCCGATCGGTGCTTAACGAGGGTTTTTGCCTTTTCGAATTTCGCTTAAACGTTCATGCCAGGGTTGATTGAATCGTTCATGATCCAGTCTAGCGAAGTTCCAAGCTTGTACAGAAACTTCTTTGGGTCGATGGGTAATAACGGCAGGTTGTTCAGCTGTACGTCGTTCCCAGACCAATCTCGGTGGGGCTACTTTATTCAGGTTAATCGGTTTGGCTTCATCCAATGTATTTCGTTCCTCCTTGAGTATCGGGTATACGGTTATTCAATTGCCATTAAAAAAGTGAATAATCCATGTAAAAAAGCAAAAAAAAGAACGCAAACCGGGATTAAATCCTCAGCTTGCGTGCTTCGCAGGCATCATGCGTCATTACGAACGGTCGATTTAACGACGATATCCGACTTATACGCGTATTTAATTTCATTCGACCGAGAAACAAGTTCGATCAGCGTCACAGTGATTCCGGTCTGCTTATCGGCATTCTTGTTGCAGGATCGATAATCAATACATGTATCTTACTATCGCTTTCCTGCCTTGTCCAGCTTTTTAAAGTGCCGGAACGAATGGATTGTTGGCTTTCTCGTAGCCGATCTTTGTACGCGGACCATGCCCCGGATAAACGACTGTATCATCTGGTAAAGTGTACAGCTTCAGTCGGATCGAATCGACCAGGTCACCTTGACGTGATCCGTAGAGATCGGTACGCCCTACCCCGTCACGGAACAAGACATCTCCTGCGAACAAATCTTTGCCGCATAAAAAGCTGACGCTACCTGGAGAATGACCCGGCGTATGTAATACCGTGAATTCATTGCCGATTAGATTCAACTTTTGACCTTGGCTAAGCGCAAAGTCAGCAGGTTCGGCTGTAATCGGGCCATTCAGATCTGGCCATCTCGCCGAGCCATTATACTTGCCATTGGATAACCACTCGCTTTCCAGATCATGCAAATAAACCGGGCAGCCTTTGGCTTTGCGTAATTCGTCTACTCCTGCCATATGATCGAAATGTGCGTGGGTCAGCAAAATGGCTTCGATATGCAAATGTTCAACTCGGCGCATCAGTGCCGCAGGATTCATACCCGGATCAATCACGACAGCTTTAAGATCGTCTTCTCCGCGCAGCAGATAAGCATTGGTCTGCGCAGGGCCTAGACTAAAGGTTTCAACTCTAAGCATCTTACACCTCCGACAGCAGCGTACGCAGTTCGTGTACAATCACTTCATGAATCGATGTACCTTCACCGTAACGCTCCATCATTTGCTCTCGTACGACTTTCATATTATCCGCATAATCCGCTGCTTCACGATCCGGATTTTCGGCTTTGAACTTGCGCATCAGCTCTTGCACTTTCTCAGGACGTGGTCCCCATTGCAGCAAAGGTTCGCCTTCTGCATTTGCAATAATCACGATCGGAACCGAACGACCACCCATCGTTAAATATTCGTCCATCAGATCGAAGTTTTGCTCCAAGATCAGTACATCTACCGGAATATCAGCGGTCTCCATCACACGGAAAACGACAGGCACGTTCCGCGCTACGTCCCCACACCAGTCCGCAGCCAAAATCACCGTTCTTAAATCGTTACGCAAACGCAGATTTTCGAAAAACAATCGATCTTCGTCTTTTTTCCAAGTGAAATCGCGATACCCCGCTTCGAACGTTTCTTTGTTTTTTTCCATAGAATCAATAAAACCTTGCGGGCTAAGCCCTGTACCGAATTTCGATTTCAAGTTAGATGTGCTCATCACTGATTCCCTCTTTTCTATTCGATTTGTATGCTAAGCCATTTGAATTTATTGGGCTCTCGCCTTTTTGCGACGAGTCAAGATCGCTTTGACAACGAGATATACGATCAATAAAATTACGGCTATCAAAATAATCGGAACTACATACGGCGATGCTTTTTCATCAATATGTTGCCACTGTCCGCCCAGTTGGTATCCGAGGAAAATAAACAGAATCGACCAAGGAATGACGGCAAGTGTAGTCAATACGATAAAACGCAAATGCGACATTTTAGCCAAACCAGCAGGGATCGAGATCGCATGGCGAACAACCGGAATAAATCGTCCGCTGAAGATAATGCCGGTTCCGTATTTATTAAACCATTTCTCGGCATGGTCGATATGTGATTCTTTGATCAAAATATATTTGCCGAATTTATTCAACATGGGTCGACCGCCATAACGGCTGATCCAATAAATAAACAACTGCGCAAACACACCCCCAATTGTACCAAACAGCACCGCGCCCCAGAAGTTAATATCTCCCGAGTACACAAGAAATCCGCCGTAAGCCAGTACAATCTCGCTTGGAATAACTTCAACCATCAATCCGAACATAATTCCGAAATAGCCAAGCCCTTGAATCCAAACAAAAAGCTGCGAAACGATATCTGAAATGAATCCCACTGTATTCCCTCTTTCCGATTACTGACATTGGGTAGATCAATGAAACGAAGACGTTCAGACGTTTGAAGGAGCGGGCAACTTATCGCGCAAAGCGTTTTCCAAATACGGAGTAGCGCCGAGGAATCCACGGAAAGCTTCGTATTCGCGCCATAACGTAGCAGTCGGTTGATTGTCTGATTTTACAGCACGGATCAATAGATTTTTCGGTGTGTTTTCAATATCGATAAATTCAAGCATTTGCGTTTTGTAACCGACGATATCGAGTAACTTGGCACGGATCGCATCGGTAGCAAGCGCCGAAAACCGTTCTTTCAAAATACCGTGTGACAACATGGGCTCTAACACATCGTTTTGCACTTGAGTGAACAGCTCATGCTGGCAACAAGGTACGGATAAGATCGCCGAAGCGTCCCAACGGACTGCTTTTTCGAGTGCGGCATCTGTAGCGGTATCGCACGCATGAAGCGTAATGACCATATCGACAGCATCAAACTCGTTGTAATCCGCGATGTCCCCGATCCGGAAATGCAGCCCCTCGTAATTCAATGTCCGCGCCAAAGCTTCGCAATGTTCAATAACATCTGCTTTGAGATCCAGCCCTACAACATTAAGCTCGAACTTTTCTTGCACAGCCAGATAATGATAAAGCGCAAAAGTCAGGTACGATTTGCCGCAACCAAAATCAACGATTGTCAGTTTGCGGTCTTTCGGCAATGCCGGCAAAATATCTCGCACCATCTCAAGGAACCGATTAATTTGGCGGAACTTATCGTATTTAGCGGCAAGTACTTTCCCTTTATCGTTCATGACACCCAATTCGATCAGAAAAGGAATACGTTCCCCTTCTTCGAGTACATATGTCTTTTTGCGGTTATGCGATAGACTTGGAGCTTCTTTTTTGGTTGGCGCTTTTTTCAAAATACCGAGTTTACCTTTTTTGCTGACTAAGACTTGGTAATCGGCTTCCAGTGTACAAAACAGTCCTTGTCGCATTTGTTCTTCCAAAAGTGTCGTGATTCGTGGCAAAGCTTCAGATAACGCTAAGTTTTCATGTGTAACTTTTTTCTCATAGTGGTACGCCAGCTGATAATGCAGCTCGTCTTTGAGCATCAGCGGCTTGATTGCGACTTTGGTATACGATTCGCTGTCTTTTTGTCTAGGCTGACTGATTGTAGCGGTAATTAACTTACCTTCCGGTAAGATCGCGGTCAGCAGCTCGTTCATATTTTGTTTCACTTATGTTCATCCTTTCAGCATGGTGACTGAATTATTCGTTTAACGCTTCTATGCCTTCGTTTACTTCTTCAATCGTTAATCCGCCGGCTTGTAAAGACTGTTCATCCAATGCGGCTAATCGTGCATAAAACATTCTTCCTTCTTCTAACGCTTGTGGATCATCTTCTGGGCTTGCGCTAAGCATCCGGTACATCGCATCTTCTGCTTGTACATAATTGCCTTCGCGTTCTTCATACCGCATAACCAGACGTTCGGCGTCCGCAGGGAGTCGGTATTTTTCCAAAAAAGATAAGAGTTCGCGAATCCGCGCCGGGTAATCGACCAATTCGCGGCTTCCTCCGTTTAGCGCAGCGTAGAGATATAGATGCAGAGCTTTGATTCGAGAAGATGTCGCTTGTCCGGTATCCCCAAGATCGGTATAGATTTCGCCATTTTCTTGAAGGACGCGTGCAAGCAGTTGCAGACTTTCGGCATCCACACTGTCTCGCTGACGAAATAACTGGATTAATTCTTCCGGTGGTAATGAACGCAACATTTGCTCACTGATCCGAAAGTTACGTTTGAGTAACCCATCTAATTCTTCCAACGCTTCCTCGCTTTTCTGTTGACGACGCAATCCGAGGATCGAACCGACAGCCTCTGCCATTTCCTCAATCATTCGCGTCAAATAATCTTTTCTTAACACGTCGATCCCACCTTTACAAACCTTCGGCAAACGAAGCGATATGACGAGCTAGCTGTTGCGGCGCTTCGAATAAACTCATATGACCGCTACCTTCAATCACATATTTGGAAGTCTGAGCATTCTCAGCGGCAAAAGCTTTTTCAGGCGGAGCAATTCCATCTTCACTGCCCGCGATTAAAAGCACAGGAAGATTCGAATTTCGGATAACATGCCCGCGGTCTGGACGTTCACGCATCGCAAAAGCCGCTCCCGCAGCGCCTTCTCGCGAAGTGGCATACCCGATTTCGCGCACACGCTCAAGCGCGGCTGGCATCGTCGTCTCCGCATTTGGCGCAAACCAGTTTGGAGACGCTTCGTCTACAAAAGGCTTGACGCCTTCTTTTCGAACACGTTCTGCAACGGCTGTACGCTTCTGCTTACCGCCTTCGTCGTCAGGAAGCGGCATTGAATGAATCAAACCAAATGCACGTAGTCGCTTTGGATAACGCTCGGCAAACGATAACGCTGTATATCCGCCCATGGAATGTCCAAGCAAAATGACTTTCTCTACGTTCAGCGTATCGAGAATCGATAATACGCCATCGGCAAGTTGTTCGATCGTATATGCACCTTGCGGAGCTTCGGACTGACCATGACCGAGTAAATCCGGCACGATGCAGCGAAAATGTTTTTCGAGCAGAGGCACAATTTCTTCCCAATAATCCGCGCTTCCGACAAACCCGTGTAATAACACTAATGCAGGCCCTTCCCCTCGATCTACAAAACGAATCGGAAGACCTTGCGAATTCGCTCTCTCCATACTTAAACACCTGCTTTCGTTAAAGGTGAATACCAAATGCTTGCTGCGCAGCAACGGCAGTCTCGTCAACCAATTGCAAAACAAGAGATAACGACGCAGTCTGAAGAGACTGATAAGGCTTGGGTCCATCTTGGTTTACTACAGCGGCAACACTATAATCTCCGACTGGAGCAAAAGAACCTTTCATCGATCCGGCAGGGGTCAAAGCTGCTCTTGTAGCCAACAACTTCCCGACCGAACCGGGCTTTCCCAAACAAGCATCAAAAGCGACGATCGGTAATCCTTGAGGTAAAGCCGCTATGGTCGATTCCAAATTTGTCGCATCGCAAGGATGTTCTAATGTTCCAAATACATAAGTAAAACCTGCGGCTTTCAAACGACTTCCTAACACTGGACCAAAAGCATCTCCGCTGGAACGGTCTGTGCCGATACATAAAAATAAAAGCTCGTCTTGCTTAAAATGGGCGGCTAATTCTTGAAAAAGGGCTTGAACATCCGCAAACCGATTGGTTCGCTTTTCTTCACCTGTCTGAGCCCACACCGATTCACGGATACTCAATCGTCGTTCTCTCCTCAAAATTTCTGTCGTTTTCTAACATCGCTCTTCGATTTTATCGTACTTTCATAGGTTTCTGCAAAAAAGGATGAGTGTCCGCCTGGTTCATGCTACAATGAGGAATCAAAAGCCGCTGAAAACAGACCTATTTTCTGATCTTGGATGTGATGAAAATGTTTACCCCTTCTTTGGCGGACTGTCTGACGGAAGGAGCTTATCTATGGATTTATCCAACAAAACGCAAGAAAATGTAGAGTATATGATTGAAGCGATCAAAACGAAACTTCGTATGGCTTCTGGAGCTGCTATGCAGTCTTCTTCATTTTCGATCGAGCAATACGACGACATTTTCGATGTATACGATCTCATTATGAATAAACCTACACTCAGTATTTCCGAAGTCGAAGCAATTGCTTCCGAACTCGGTCGTTTACGCAAAAAAGAAGCCTAGAACAAGATTGAAAGCAACGCCTACTCTCGTGATGGATCACCAAGAGCAAGCCCACCTTTGTATTCACGTATCCGACAAAGGTAGGGCTTTTCTTTGTATCCAAATCTTTAAAATCGTCGTCTACTCCCTTCTTATATGCCTGCTTTCCTGTTTCAGTCCCAAAGGTAGCGTTTATATAGCAATTAAGAGCGGCAGCGCAGTCTTCCGAACCTTGGACAATGCGCAAGCAGAAAGCCAAGAGTGGAGGTGAGCGGGATGTGGGGGCTGGTTATCAGCCTGATTATGGCGATTGTCATCGGCTTTATTGGAAACGCATTAGCAGACAATATGATGCCAGGCGGAATCATCGGAGCAGCTATAGCTGGTTTTGCCGGCTCATGGATCGGAAATTCGTTATTCGGTAATTTTGGACCGAAGATCGCAGATTTTGCTATCATTCCTGCTGTACTCGGCACTGCAATCTTCGTTCTGGTTCTTGGGCTTATTGCCAAGTTCATTAGGCGCGCAGCCTAACCGAGTCACCGTTTTCCTTTTCTTGAGACGTTTCGGTCGAGTTTTTCAATGACCGCACGACCCAATATTCAATCTACTTACGACTAATTCTAAGGAGTGATTATTCATGAACGAGGCAGAAAGAGAGTACCCAATGCAAAGCGGTTCGACGTTTACAAAAGGTTTGTTGATCGGTGGTCTGATCGGCGCAGCAGCAGCCCTGTTGTTCGCACCTAAACCAGGTCGTGATCTGCGTAGCGATATCTCCGATCAAATCGGCGTGGCTACAGACAAAACAAAAGGCGCAGCAAGCACAATTGGTCTGAAAGCAAAAGACACAGCTACGCTTGTTAGCGATAAAGCTAAAGATACAGCTACACTCGTGAGCGACAAAGCGAAAACAGCTGCTGAAGTTGTAAGCGATAAAGCAACAACGCTGGCTCAATCGGTATCCGAAAAAACATCGAACGTTGTACAAGCCGTTCGTAAAAACGGTGCTGACGTTGCTGAAACGGTTAAAGACGCTTCTGCTGATGTAGGCGCGACTTTGAAAGAAGCTTCGGCAGATGTAGCAAACGAAGCTGCGAAAGCAGATAAAGAAATCATGGAAGAAACAGCTAAAAAAACAGAAGAAACTAAAAATGAAATCAAAGCGGCTAACTCGAGTTCGCCAACAGGTAATAAGCCGGTTCTGTAAGTTTCCACTTGATTTTCAAAAAGCCGGCTAACTCAGCCGGCTTTTTTTATGACTATTACCCGGTTTTTAGCGCCTTTTGCCGATCAATTCGCCTCCTTCATGACCGACACTACTACTTGACTATGATATAGAAAGAGGGGATTTGCTATGACTCCTACAAAAACAGAGAACACTACCGGCGATCGTTTCGCTAGTGCTACTATTGAACAAAATGACCGGACTCAAGACGGCACGTTACGCCCACAAGACTTGTCGAAAGATCATCCGTTTGAACTTCGCCACGAAGTTTCCCGTTTGAATAAGCAATTAGAAGATATCTCTGTCGCTTTGAAAAAAGGCGATTTTAAAGATCTGGTTGAAAATTACACCGATTGGAAAAGACGAATTATATCTAACTTTACAGCGGGTATTGCAAGAGGTCTGGGATTATCGGTCGGTACGGTCGTAGTCATCGCTTTATTAACGTGGATTGCCTCGGTAATGGCGAGTCTGGGTGTACCTTATGTCAGTGATTTCTTTGAATATGTAGGTGGACTGATTCGAGAAGGTCGCAGCAGCGGTTCTTAAAATTCAACATATCCAAACCCTAATAAAAAATGACCGTATCTTATTCTTAATTAAGAATAAGTACGGTCATTTTTTATGATCACTTTGGAACGTTAATTTCATAACGAAGACGAATTAGACATAATCTGCTTGAGCTTTTCTGTCGCTCGTTTTTGAATACGAGAAACGCTCATTTGAGAAACGCCAAGCTTTTGCGCAATCGCACGTTGAGATTGACCTTCTTGGAAAGCAAGCAGTAGCACTTTTTGCTCCTGCTCTTTCAACTGACTCAAAGCCTGCTGAAGATCCATTCTTCGTTCAACCGTATCGTAGTCGTTGACATCGGAGCTGATTAATTCTCCGAGCGTTGCTGCACTTTCTTCTTGTGAAAGAGGAGAGTCTAAAGAAACATAATGGTAGCATTCGCGACCAGCCAATACTTCGACCGTTTCTTCGACGCTAAGATCCAGATATTGCGCGATTTCTTTGACATCCGGCGAACGTTCCAACCGAACCGTCAATTCATCGATTGCTTGCTGTACCAAAGCTCCTTTTTCCTTAATACGTCTAGGCACCTGTATGTACCACGATTTGTCACGTAAAAAGTTCTTCATGTGCCCAATCATACTTTTCATCGCATAAGGTTCGAAAGGAATCCCTAATTGAATATCGTACTGTTGAAGCAGGCGAATCAACGCCATCTGACCAACCTGATACAAGTCTTCGTAGAGATCAGGCCGGTTTCTGGCGATCTTGCCTGCGGCCATCTTCACCATCGGTTCATACTTTTTAATAAGGACCGTGGCAATCTCATTGTCCTTGGTCTGTTGATATTCCCAAATCAAGGACACCGCTTCGGACATCGTTTCAGGCGGGGTCACTTTATCATTCATACTTTCTCCTCACTCCTGGTGAGACGCTTGGTTAGAACAACCTGCGTTCCTTTTCCGCTCTCACTGGCAACTTTCACGTCGTCCATAAGAGCTTGCATCAAATAGAAACCGAGACCTCCAATTTCCACATCATGCAAATCTTTGTCATGCAAAGTCGGAGCAGTATCAGAAGGTTCGTTACCCGGCATAGAGAAACTTACACCTTCGTCTTTGACGGTGATGGTAAGTTCGTCACGGGTTACACCGAACACGACTTCCACTAATCCTCCTTCCTGTCCATACGCATATAAAACTGAGTTATTGCAAGCTTCCGATACAGCGACTTTCATGTCCTCGATGTCTTCATAGGAAAAGCCCATCTTGGACGCGATGCCGTACAGGTTCAGCCGTACAATATCCACATAGTCGGCGGTAGCCGGTAAGTTGAGGGTTACGGTTTGATCTGCTTTCATGCGTTGTTCGATCCTTTCCTATTGGGAATTCTCTTGGGGCTCAAAAAATTTGGCGATACCTGTCATATCAAACAGTTTTTGAATTTGGGCAGGAACTTCTTCGACGCTAAATGAAGCATTAGCGGAGTGTCGTGCTTTCAAAATAGACAGCAAGATGCCAATCCCCGTGCTATCGATATACTTCAATTCTTTCAAATTGATCGCCAAATCGACTTCGGAATCCCCTACAAGCGGCTCCATAACAAGACGAAAGTCCGGCGCTACAGATAAATCGAGTTCCCCACTTAAGTAGACGACACTTTTGCCTTCTTCAGAAACCGTTCTAGCATTGAACTTATCGTTCTTATTTGTGGTCATAGACATTCTCCCTAAATAAATGTTTTCTAAACTTATTAAACCTAAACCAAGCTATTGAAACGAATTTAAATCTTCCGAACATTAATGCGCTGCTTTTTCGACCGAATAATCATTGTACTCAGATAGATGGCGAGCAATGATTTGTCTAACCCCATCCATTTTCACAGGCTTGCTGATATAATCGTTCATTCCAGCTTCCTGACAACGCAACTGAATATCGTTCATCACGTTAGCTGTCATCGCGATAATAACCGGCCCTGTCTCGGCGGGGAACTTCTCCCGAATACGTCTTGTCGCTTCAATTCCATCCATAATCGGCATTTGCAGATCCATAAATACGCAATCATAAGATCGGTCACTCAACATCGATAACGCTTGTTCCCCATTTTCGGCGGCTTCAGCGGTGACATCCATCTTTTCAAGCATACTCAGCATCAATTTTCGATTCACAGGATGATCATCTACGATCAAGATCGACGCGGGAATTTTCCGTTCTTCATATCGCATAGAACTGACTTCATGTCGAAAAGAAATAGACTCTTCCGGTTGGAAAGCTTCAACTTGAATGGTGAATACGAACATCGCTCCGCCTTCTTCTAAAGCTTCCACCCGAATATTTCCGCCCATCATTTCGACAAGGGTTTTGCAAATTGCCAAACCAAGCCCGGTTCCGCCATATTTTCGAGTCATCGAAGAATCCAGTTGGGAAAAAGGTTGGAACAAACGATGGATTTTATCTGTAGAAATGCCGATTCCCGTATCTTTGACCGCAAATTCCAATGTCAAACGACCATTTTTTTCTGCCCGTTTGGAGACCACTAGATAAATTCCGCCTTGATCGGTAAACTTCACGGCATTGGCTACCAGATTAATCAGCACTTGTCTTAACCGCGTCATATCCCCGTATAAAAGCTCTGGCACCGACTCTTCCGTAAAGTATACCATTTCCAAGTTCTTTCGTGCAGTTTCCATCGTGAACAGATTAAAAACTTCACTGATACACGTTTTGAGTTCAAACGGATGTTCTTCCAGTTCCATTTTGCCGGATTCCATTTTAGTAAAGTCCAAAATATCGTTGATCACCGTGACAAGCGAGTCTGCGCTGCCGCGAATAATCTCCGTATATTCTTGTTGTTCTGGTTTTAGCTCTGTCTCCATCAGCAGATCGATCATACCGATAACGCCATTCATCGGAGTACGAATTTCATGACTCATCATCGCCAAAAATTCGGTTTTTGCTTTGGCTGCAATCTCAGCCGCTTCTTTGGCTTTGACAAGTTCTTCGTTAATCTTCTCAAGCTCTTGCGTTTTTTGATGAAGCAGAACGGTCTGATCTTTTAGACGCTTGTTAGCTAAATACATGCTAACGAACCCTTCGATTTTGGATTTCAAAATCTGAGGGATAAACGGTTTAACCATATAATCGATAGCGCCTGCGGAGTACCCTGCAAACAGATGCTCCGACTCTTTGCTGTTGGCTGAAATAAAGATGATCGGAATATCTTTTGTCTTTTCTCTGGCTTTCACGAGTTTTGCTGTCTCGATGCCATCCATGCCAGGCATTTGAACATCGAGAACGATCACAGCAAATTCGTCTTTGAGTAGACATCGAAGCGCTTCTTCGCCCGAAGTAGCTTTCACAAGTGTATACCGTTCACTACCTAGAACGGCTTCCAAAGCGAGTAAGTTTTCCGGACGGTCGTCGACCAACAGAATATGAATCGGCTCTTGAACCACGATGGAATCCCCCTACACTTTCTATTTAATCTTCCGATAGATCTTTTCGACACGATCGAGTGGCTCATAAGAATCACTATATTGGGTAAAATGTATCGACTCTTTTGATCCCAGCACAAGAATGCCAAACCGGCTAAGACTTTCATGGAAAAGCCCGTGCACTTGATCTCGGAGCGTATCATTAAAATAAATCATAACGTTTCTACATAAAATAACATTAAATTCGTTAAAAGAACGATCGGTTGCCAAATTATGTTCAGCGAAAATGATATTTTTGCGTAAATAGGGTTGTAGCATTACAGAGTTGTATTTGGCAGTATAGTAATCCGAAAACGATTGCGTTCCGCCAGCTTCCAAATAATTTTTAGTATACAACTTCATTTTTTCAATCCCGTAAATACCTTCTTTCGCCTGTTTAAGCGAGCGATCATTCATATCTGTAGCATAAATGCGTGCTTTGTCGTACAGTCCTTCTTCATGCAGCAGAATCGCCATCGAGTACACTTCTTCTCCGGTCGAACATCCCGCATGCCAAATCCGAATATACGGATAAGTCCGCAAAATAGGAACGACTTCTCGGCGAAATGTACGGAATAACTCCGGATCGCGGAACATCTCCGTCACTGGGATCGAGAGGCTTTGAACCATCCGTTCAAAGCAAGCTCGATCATGCAGCACTTTATCTTGCAGTTGAGAGATCGTTTCTAGATTTTCGGCATGGACATGATGCCAAATTCGGCGCATCAGTGAAGGCTTCGCGTAATTCCGAAAATCGTAACCGTATAACCGATGGACACCTTCTAACAGCAGATCGGCTTCGATCGTCTCCAATTCATTAAGATCGGAACCATTTTCGGTCATGGTCATGTCTTGAAACCCGTTGAATGTCATAGGTTTAACCTCAGCTTATCTAAAAATCGTGTTTAATCTTTGTTTATTACCCAATATTTCCAGTTACGAATACAACCATACCCGCATCAACGACAAAAGTTGCTCGGTCTGTATCGGTTTTTTGACATAATCGGAAGCTCCGGCTTCAATACATTTGCTGCGATCTTCTTTCATCGCTTTTGCAGTCAACGCAATGATTGGAATACGTTCCAATTCCGGTCTTTGTCTGATATGGCGCATCGCTTCGTAACCGTCCATCTCTGGCATCATCATATCCATCAAAATCAAATCAAAATCTTGACGATCTTCAAGAATATCTAAAGCTTCGCGGCCATTTTCAGCAAAAGTAACATCCATTCGATAGCCTTCGAGTACGCTCGATAATGCAAATACATTTCGAACATCATCGTCAACAAGCAAAATCTTTTTGCCTTCGAATAAGGTTTCTTTGTTGTGCAGTTTTTGCAAAATCTTACGTTTGTCTTCAGGCAAATCGGCTTCGACCCGGTGCAAGAACAATGTTGTCTCGTCCAGCAATCGTTCCGGCGATTTTACGTCTTTGACAATAATCGATTCCGCATACTGACGCAGCTTCGTTTCTTCTTTGGCATCAAGGTCTTTGCCTGTATAAATGATAATCGGCAAATCGCGCAATCGTTCATCTTCACGAATCCGATCAAGCATCTCGAATCCGGTCATGTCGGACAACATCAAATCGAGTACCATACAATCATAATGATGACGTTGCAATTCTTCAAGCGCTTGCGAGCCGGTTGCGACCGCTTTAATCGCTACATCGTCGTGCCCGATCAATTCAATAATCGCATGACGCTGAATATCGTCGTCTTCAACAATAAGCAGATGTTTAAGCCCTTTGTCCGCATAAGAGTCAATCGAAGAAAATGCTCGCTCTAACCCTTCTTTGCTTGCCGGCTTTTTCAAATAAGCGATTGCGCCCATCATCAGACCTTGTTTGACGTCATCGACGACGGAAGCGACATGAACGGGAATATGGCGGGTTTCGGAATTGCTTTTGAGTTCGCTCAAAATCGTCCATCCGTCAATAACCGGAAGTTGGATATCCAAAATGATCGCATCCGGCATTCGGCTGCGCGCAGTCTCAAGACCGGTATCGCCTTGAACTTCGACTATCGCTTTGTATCCGTTACTACGCGCCATATCTCTTAAGATAACAGCGAATTTCGGATCGTCTTCGATAATCAGCAGCACTTTGTCTTGCGGCGTCACATCGTCGCGGTCATCTTCAATAGTTGGAAGATGCAGCTTCGGCGCGATCGGTTCAACTGCCGCTGGCTTCCGTCGCTCCGAAATCATCACGGGATCGTGGTGTGCAGGCATTAACATGTTGCTTTTTTCGCTTTGTTCTTCAACTGTTGCGTAGGTCGTCAATTTTGGAATATAAAGCGTAAAACGACTGCCTTCGCCGTCTCGGCTTTCCAAGGCGATTCCTCCGCCCAGCAGCTTCGCTAATTCACGACTGATTGAAAGCCCAAGACCGGTACCGCCGTATTTACGGCTGGTCGTACCATCGACTTGTTGGAAAGCTTCAAACACGATATCTGTTTTGTCCGATGGAATGCCGATGCCGGTATCGATAATCGAGAATTCGATAAACTTGCGTTTTTTCTCCAAATAATCCGGCAATTGCTCAGGATTAGCTTCTTGCATCAAGAAAGTGACAGAGCCTTCGGAAGTGAATTTGAACGCATTGGACAACAGATTGCGCAATACTTGCTTGAGTCGATGTGCGTCTGTCAACAACGCGTTCGGCAATTGATCGCGATCCACTTCGATATTTAATTCAATGCCTTTCTTTTCCGCGACTGCCGAGAAATTGTTGACGACGAATGTCGTAATTTCATCTAAAGGCACAGGCTCGCGGTTCAGTTCCATTTTACCGGCATCGACTTTAGATAGATCTAAAATTTCATCGATCATCTTAAGCAGATCCGCTCCGGACATATAAATCGTCTGCGCATATTCGACTTGTTTAGGCTCTAAGTTACCGTCTTTATTTTCCGCCAACAATTGAGACAAGATCAACAAGCTATTCAGCGGAGTTCGAAGTTCATGCGACATATTAGCTAAAAATTCGGATTTATATTTGCTGGATACCGCGAGTTCCATCGTCTGGCGTTCCAGTTGTACACGAGCATGCTCAACTTCCCGATTTTTTTCTTCGGTCTCATGTACTTGTTCTTCCAAAGCACGCGTTTTGGCAATCAATTCGGTATTGAAATGCTCCAATTCTTCTTGCTGACGTTGCAGCTGTTCTTCGGAACGCTTCAACGCATCGGTTTGCGATTCGAGGCTTTCGTTCGAACGTTTCAATTCTTCTTGCTGCGTCTGAAGTTCTTCCGACTGACATTGAAGTTCTTCGGTGAGCGCTTGTGACTCTCGAAGCAATTCTTCGACTTTAAGGCGCCCATTGATATTGTTCAAAATAACGCCTAAATTCGTTAGAAGCTGCTCTAACAATTCACGTTGCAACGGATTGAATGGCGTTAACGAAGCGATCTCAAACACACCAATCAATTCACCTTCCGCCAAAATCGGATAAATAAGAATCTGAGTCGATTTGCTGTTGCCCAAAGCAGAATGGATATGAATATATTGCTCAGAAGCGTCGTCCAGTACAATGCTCCGATGATCTGCAGCACTTTGTCCAAGCAATCCTTCTCCGACACGGAAAGATGGCTTGGATTTAATGTTCTGTTGATCGCTAAAAGCATAAGTACCGTAGACGTTCAATTCATTCGTATTTTTCAAATCCGTTAAATATAGAGCTCCATATTCGGCTCCAAGAATCGGCGTGAATTCGCTGACAAAGGTCTGCGACACTTTTTCAAGCGACATGATTCCTTTTAATACATCCGTAATCCGCGCCATGTTCGAATTGATCCAGGCTTGATTATTTTGCGCTTCGGCATAAGCGCGTTCGATCGCTTGTTTTTCTTCGATATCTTCTGCCATTTGTTGAAAAACAAGCGCCACCGTACCAATCTCGTCTTTGGATTTGACTTTGATCCGCCGAATCGCTTTGAGGCGACCTTTTCCAAAGCTCGAAATCATCATCGAAACGGTATTCAATCCTCGCGTTACGCTTGGGATAATCCACATCATAATACCAAGTCCGAGTAGCAGACCTATAGCGAGAAAAGCAGTCGTGATCTGTACCGAACGTTCATAAGCGGTTTTGACTGCTGCCACTTCCGATTCGACTTGAAGATCTTGATAGCTCGCCAAATCATTGATTGCAGTAAGTGAAGCCCGCTGAAGTTCGATCCCTGTCGAATTACGATAGTTCAGCGCTTCTTGCCGCCCCCCGTTTTCTAGTAACTGCATCAGATTGGTCTCGTAACTTGAGAAATTCTCCCACGTTTTGCCGACATTTTGAACAAGACGTCGTTCTTCTGCCGAACCTGCTTCAGCAGTAATCGAATTCCAATAGCTCTGTGCACGACCTTTGGCACTATCAATCAACAAGCGACTTTCAGAAAGGTTAGATGCTTGCCCTCCTAAAAGTTGACCGGCAAGTTCGGTTGCAATGCCGTTGATCTCGCCTCGCATCCCGCTGCTGTAGCGTACCTTCATATACCGATCTTGATAGACACGGTCGATTTGATCATTCATATAACTCATCCGGTCGTAGCTCACCAGCGATAAAGCCAACATGATAAGCAATAGCGCAGAGAAGCCCACGACCAGCTTCGTTTTAATCTTCATCTATTCAGCCGCTCCTTCTTTCAACGAAATCCATACCAGACATTTGTCATCGTCTTGCTCCGCATCCGGTTCCCCTACAAAAAATGTTTCTTCCATCCGTGCTTTGTTGAAACTATGCCCTTCTCGAAGCTGCGAAACGAGGAATGCCAATTGATCTTCTTGCTCTCCATCAACGGCTTCAAGCAAACCGTCTGTATACAAAACCAAATGGCTTTCGCCTTCATAAGAAACCGTCTGCGGCTGAGCATCAATACGATCAAACAAACCTACAGGGTGAGAAGAACGTTCTAATTTTACAACTTGATCGCCTTGGAACAATAATCCTGGAGGATGACCGGCATTTACGTAATCGATCTTTTTGAAGCGAGTATCGACCACCATATAGATTGCCGTAAAGTAGTACTGAATCAATTGATTTTCGATATGCAACTGATTAAAACGTCGATTCAATTCTTGAATAACCTTTTCGGGATCGACATATGTAACGACTGTATCTTTTAATACGGAAGCAATAAACATCGTAAATAGGGATGAAGATATTCCGTGACCCATCATATCAAGCAAAATAATACCGTAGCGCCCATCTCCAAGTGGATACCACGCATACAAATCTCCGGCTAGTTCAAACGAAGGTTTGTACAATGCATCGATTTCGATAAATTCATCGCCAACCGGCAAACTCAATACTGCATTTTGCACCATTGCCGCCAGTTTCAATTCGTCTTGAATCCGCTGATCGCGTTCTTTGTGCCAATCTTTTTCTTGCTTCAAACGTAGGGCTAGACGAATCCGAGCCATCAATTCGACTTTGTTAATCGGTTTCGTCACATAGTCGCCCGCCCCAGCGTCTAAAGCTTCAGCAAGCTTTTTGGAATCGCCTACAGCTGTAACCATAATAATTGGAATATCCCGAAGATGCTCATACGTTTGTACAATTCGGCAAGCTTCAATCCCGTCCATTTCCGGCATCATCATATCAAGCAAAATAAGATCGATATCTGATACTTTTGGTTTCACCTGTGGATCAAGATCGGCTACACCCAAAATAGCAAACATTTCACGCGCCGAAGACGCGATCTCAATATTGCGATACTCTTCTTTTTTTAATATTTCACGAATGATGATGACATTGGTAGGATTGTCGTCGACAACTAGAATCTTCATAATCCGCTCCCTCTTGCGTTAACACGCTTTATATTACTGGATTAAACACCTTATTCGACCTATTTATCAACATCTTGTAAATCGTTCCATAAACGTAGATAAGGAATGGGACTTTGCATCCCATTCCTTATCTACGCTTCGAATCTGCTAAGCTAGGCAAACTCTCAAAAGACTCAAAACATGCACAAAGTCTTCTTTACCCACTTTTTTAAGATTTGAATCTATTTTTACACTATTTTTATACTGAAGAATTATCGAATAAGTCAACGCTACGAACTTCACCTTGAGAATCCGTAAAAATTTTGATTGCTTGCCCATCATGTTCGTAACCAAATCCGTCATCAGCTACAAAATCGGGACGACCGAGTTGTTTCCGAATTTCTTTGGCATCCATTGGCAGATCACGACCATTTAGATTGAAAAACTCCAAACTTGCCGGAACCGACACATAATCGATCCAATTCTGATAAGCACCTACAACCAAGTCTCCATATAGATATTCGTCTCCGCCCATGTAAGCCGGTCTTTTCTCAAGCGGCTTTCCGTAAAGCGCATCAACATCTCGGATTCGATCTTGCAACGTAATTCCATTCAATGTCTCAAGCCCAGAATTCGCAGGATAGATTGTAGATTGAACTTGCTGCTTATTTTCAACCGAATCTTGATGAACCGCTATCGGTGCATGTATGGCAGAAGTCGCATACGAAGGGGCAAGGTCTTGCGTCGAAAGAGAAGATAACATCCCAGTTATAAGTATCATAAATGTAAACATCGTTCTCATCCTTTCGCTTAAAAGACTTTAGCGGCTACTTTCATATACGACTTCTACATCCCTACATGATAGATTGGCTTATATTTCGATTAACGACGGAACTTCTGCCATACTGTAGCGCCTGTATCGATCCATTTTACGATCTTTTGTACGCCTACGCCTTCAGCACCGTTTCCGCCAGTACCGTGATTTGCTCTATAGCTTTGCACCGCTGGGCTTTCTTTGGAAGCAGGAAGCATTGCCGCACCTGGATGATCTTTTTTATGCTTTTCTTTATTTTCGCGATGATTTTTAGCTTTTTCGATCATACGGTGAGAATACTGTTGGCTAACCAACGTCACTTCGTTCAGAAGTTGCCCCAAGTTTTTAACCGATTCCATTACAGGATCAAGTTGTTTCAACTTATGGTTTGCATCCAACGCAATATCATTGGTATGACGAACCACTTGTTTAATCTCATACGTAAGTTCATCCATCGTTTTTTGTACTTCTTTCAACGTCTCTGCTGTATTTTCCAGCGTTTTTGTGCCGGCTTGCAACGTTTTAATCAAGAAAATCACCAATGCTGCAAACGCTAAAGCTACAATTACCAAAGCCCATTGCCATACCACATCTAAAACCTCGCTTTCTCCACACCCGTTTTTTTTGTAAATCTTACATTATTCGCGAAACTTCTCTTGCTTTACTGCATAGTTACCCGGAGCTTTTTTAGCCGAAACAATAGATCTAATTCAGGTATAGAACTAAAACCTTGCTTTGTTTCAATGTCAAAATGCTCGGTTAATTGGAACCTACAAGGCAACACGAACACTAGCTGGACGTTGCAACTTAATCTTATGTAGAAAGGGAAGTGACTCTATTATGTTGAAATGGTCTTTGGTTTTACTTGTAATCGCAGTCGTACTCGGAATCTTCGGATTTGTCGGAATCATCGAAGCCGCGGCCGCAATCTTTAAAGTATTGTTCTGGGTGTTCTTGGCACTATTCGTAATTTCGCTGTTCTTCGGTCGAAACCGAACCACGCGTTAACGAATCAAATACGTATTGCTGATAAAACTGCTCCTACACCATAGGAGCGGTTTTTTATTTTCTTCTAATCATACCTCCTTTTCGCTAAGCAAGTTATCGTGCAGTCTGAATCCATTATAGCAATTTTAAAGAACTCCGCCCATTCTCTTACTTAAACAGACAAGTATATATTTTGATGTTTTTTTTTAGCAGTGTTGGTTCATTCCTCAAGCTAGCGTTTATTTTTATAGCAGGATGGAGCAAACAAGCTCCCAAAACTAAAGGAGGCTTACCTTTTATGAAAAAACTTGTTACTACACTCACAGCATCCGCATTACTGATGGGCAGCTTGGCAACAGCAGTTTCCGCAGCAGAAACAACGGGAACGGTTACAACTACTACTCCTACCGCTGTTACTGGAAATGTAACTAACTCTGCGAAATTCATGGGCAATAACAATGGATTTAGTTTTACTAACCCAGGAACTTGGAATAGTAGTGTAGGTAGTAAAGAATATATGGGTGAAGCATTAGCTAATATGGGCGAAAAATCAGCTAATTATATGGTTAATTTTACATATCAACCTACAGATGCTAATGCGGCTCCTGTAACGTTTGCTATGATTCGTGGTTACGATAGCGCAGTTTGGAATGCAATGCCAAACAAAGAAATTATGGGAATGCCACTCAACACAACAGGCAATACAATTTATGTTCTTTCTAAAATGCAAGAAAATCCATTCAATGAAACAGACCTGACTAATCGCAATGCTTATAATAATTTGATTGCAGGAACAAGCGTTGAATCTTTGCAAAACTTCATGCTAAATCCGACTCCTTCGACTGGTATGAACACAGGCGGAACAGTTAACATTCCAGCTACATCGATCGATGATCCTTCGAAAATCTCGGTTAACCCAACACCGACTATCGATCTGACAACAATGACGCCGTTCTACAAATCGCCAGGCGGCACTATGATCGGGTACCTTGGACCCCAAAAGCTGGATACAACAGGTAAAGGTCAAACTGACCCTGCAAGCGGCCAATGGGTAGAAATCTACACTTGGATGGGTCTGGCTTGGATCGTAGTTGAGTAATCAACTTTCTCAAGTTTCCATCTTAAAAAGCTCCGGCATATGCCGGAGCTTTTCTTGTTTTTCCGCTTGTCGCCTACCGTGAAAGCGGATAATATAAAGAAGAAATGCGTAAGAATGTGACATAGCGAGGAGGAGTTCCATATGACTGAAGAAAAAGGAACCCGGAAAGTTGATTTAGCAGAAGCGATCCGTAATAAGTTGGAGCAAAAAAAACAACAAAACGGTGCAGGTAAAAACGGCTTTCAGAGTAACCAAACCAAAAAGTTAACCACTCAAAACAACAAAAAACCTAATAATCAACGTCGCCGTACAGGAGGATCTTAATTTTTTCTTCTATATTAAAAAGCTGAAAAACAACATCAAAAAAGCGTGATCCCGACTTTTGCCGGAATCACGCTTTTTCTATATTTTAGATTAAACTTGTACGGTATACATACGATTGCGCAGTTCTTTCACTTCGTCGCTTTCGAGGTATTCGTCATACGACATGGTACGATCGATAACGCCGTTAGGCGTAATCTCAACGATACGGTTAGCGATGGTTTGAATAAACTGATGGTCATGGGAAACGAACAGCAGTGTGCCGTCAAAGTCAATCAGACCGTTATTCAATGCCGTGATCGATTCCAAGTCCAAGTGGTTGGTTGGCTCGTCCATGATCAGCGCATTCGCGCCGTTCAACATCATCTTCGCGAGCATACAACGAACTTTTTCGCCACCGGACAATACGCTAGCTTTTTTCAGACCTTCTTCACCGGCAAACAACATCCGGCCAAGGAATCCGCGTAGGAAAGTCTCGTCTTGTTCGTTCGAATACTGACGCAGCCATTCAACCAGATTCAGATCGACGCCATCGAAATATTCGGAGTTGTCTTTCGGGAAATACGCTTGAGTCGTCGTTACGCCCCATGTGTATTCGCCGCCGTCAGCTTCTTCCTCACCCATTACGATATCGAACAATGTTGATTTAGGCAGACCGTAAGGACCTACAAATGCAATTTTGTCGCCTTTGTTGACAACCAAATTGAAGTTATCCAATACTTTTTCGCCATCGATCGATTTGCTCAAGTTATCGATCGTCAGCAATTGTTTACCCGCTTCGCGTTCAGGCTTGAAGTTGATAAACGGATATTTACGGTTAGACGGACGAATATCATCCAACGAAATTCGTTCCAATTGCTTTTTACGCGACGTCGCTTGTTTCGATTTCGAAGCGTTCGCCGAGAAGCGTTGGATAAAGGCTTGAAGTTCTTTCATCTTTTCTTCTTTTTTCTTGTTCTGATCGCGTACTAAACGAAGCGCCAATTGGCTCGACTCGTACCAGAAATCGTAGTTGCCTACATACAGCTGGATTTTACCGAAGTCGATATCGGCAATATGAGTACATACTTTATTCAAGAAGTGACGGTCGTGAGATACGACGATGACGGTGCCTTCATAGCCCATCAAGAAGTTCTCTAACCAGTTGATCGATTCGATATCCAAGTGGTTGGTAGGTTCGTCCAGCAGCAGGATCTGCGGATTACCGAACAACGCTTGAGCCAGCAATACTCGGACTTTCTCGTTACCGCTCAGCTCGTCCATTTTTTTCTCGTGCATATCGCGTACGATACCCAGACCGATCAGCAGCGCAGCCGCATCGGACTCCGCATCCCAACCGTTCAATTCGGCAAAATCACCTTCGAGTTCGCCGGCACGGATACCGTCAGCTTCGGTGAAATCGCTTTTTGCATAGAGCGCGTCTTTTTCTTTCATGATCGAATACAGACGGCTGTGACCCATAATAACGGTCTCCAGCACTTGATATTCATCGTATTCGAAATGGTTCTGTTTCAATACGGCAAGACGTTCGCCCGGAGTGATCGAAACTTCGCCTTGGTTGGCTTCGATTTCACCGGACAAAATTTTGAGGAATGTCGATTTGCCGGCGCCGTTGGCTCCGATCAGACCGTAACAGTTTCCTGGGTTAAATTGAATATTTACATCTTCAAAAAGAGGACGCTTGCCATAGCGAAGCGTAATTCCGCTTGTACTAATCATGTGTATTCCCATCCTTTATTATAAACTTTTTGCAAATCGCCAATATTGCGCTGCAAAATACATAACTTCCTGATTCAATCTGATGTTCTTTTCAAAAGCTTATTATAGCACAAAAAAGAGCCGCGTAAGGCATTCTTTGATGCTTTTTCTGTAAAAATTCATTCGATAAACCTATGCACATCAAAAAACCGCCTCGATCAGACATCGAGGCGGTCAACGGAATAAAAAATCAAGAAGAAACCATCTTTTGCTGCGTATGCACGATCATCGTTTCGCCGTGAACCATTAGCCTAATACAGTCTTTAGACGTCTGCGTTCTTACACGCTCCGCTTCAAGTCTTGCCAAAGCTTCTTCCGCTGTGTCATCGGACAATTTAAACGTACCGTAATGCATCGGAATCATAATTTCGGCACCTACATCGCGGAAAGCTTGAAGTGCCTGCTCCGGATTCATATGCTGCGGCCCCATAAACCATTCCGGTTCATAGGCGCCGATCGGCATCATCGTAATATGCACGCGGAAGCGTTCGCCGATTTCTTGGAATCCGGCAAAATAACCGCTGTCTCCGGCAAAATAAATGGTAGGCGGAAGCGGCTCTCCGCTTGCCGACATATTCGCATTGAGCGTATCGCTCCAGCGTCCGCATTTATTTTCGTCTTCCGAGTCGGTTAGCTCTAATTCTGAAACAAACCCTTCGCTTGATTCTTCCAAGTCTTGCTCGGATTTCTCTACAACCGTCGCCGCGACGCCTTTGATTGCAGCCGCAGGTTCCAACACAAATCCGCCCCAATGCGAAGTGTTGGCGTCGAACAGCGTCCGGCGCGTCCAATGCTGCGTCGGAACAAACGTGATTCGCACGCCTTCGACGACCAGTTCTTCCCACCATGCTAATTCGATACAACGTTCAATTTGCTTACGAGCCAGCTTTTTTTTCAAACCAACCGGTACAACCACTTGCGTATGTGGGCTGATCAATCTACGAATCGATGCGATATGCATATGGTCGTAATGCGAATGGGACACCAAGATCAGATCGACCGGCGGCACTTTTTCAATCGGAATTCCCGGTTCTGTCAACCGCTTGCCGATGCCCATTCGTTTCGCCCAGATCGGATCTGTCAAAATATTCAGCCCTGCATATTGGATCAAAAATGTGGAATGTCCGACCCAAGTAATCGTGACGTCGTCACGGTTATCGGTCAAGTAATCCAACCTCGCCGGTTGGCTCGGAATAATATACGAATAATCGCGTTTTTTGCGTCTACGATGCAAATGTCGATCCCGATGTTCTTTCAATGTTTTACCCATCGGGGTATTGTTGGCATTCAAGTATTTCACCTTCGGCATATCCGTTCCTCCTTCATCAAGACTGCCTCTCTATCTCATTACCCTCTCTACCCTTATATCGACTAAGAAAGCGTAATTTTTTTATCTTTATGCTTACTCCCTATTGTGACATTTCCGATTACAGTGTGTAAAATAGATAAAGGATAGACTCAAAAGTGAACAAAGGAGGCTTGGATGACTCATGAACATCAAATTGATCGAACCGACGCCCAGCCCGAATACAATGAAACTTCATCTGGACGAAACGCTGGAAAACGGGGTTCGCAAAACATATACACTCGATAATGAACGCTCCGCACCGCCCGTTATCGCGCGCTTATTGCATATCGAAGGTGTCAAAAGCGTATTCCATACGTCAGACTTTATGGCAATCGATCGTAAAGGCGGCGCCGATTGGTCCGCGATCTTGTCCGATGTCCAAGAAATTTTCGGCAATCGCTTCGATCAGCCGATTGATTCCGATATTGAAGATGCAGCGGGGCATTTCGGCGAAGCGCAAGTATTCGTTCAATTTTTCCGCGGCATTCCGATGCAGATCCGCGTAAAATCCGGTCTAACCGAAGAACGGATCGGTCTTTCGGAACGATTCGTTGACGCGGTAACCGAAGTCGCAAGCGCAACGATGATCAAAGAACGCAAATTGACCGATTACGGTGTTCGCTACGGCGATCTTCCCGACATTGCGCGCGAAGTCGAACAAGAACTCGAAGCGGCGTTTCCGCAAGAACGTCTGAAACGCGTCATCGAGCAAGCGATCGCGCACGGCGCCAAAGCGGATGAATTTGTCGAGCAGCGCTTGGAGTGGTCGCAAGCCGAAGTCGAAGAAGCGCTTCGCAGCGAAGACTGGCGTCTACGCTACTCGGCTTTGGAAGCGATGGAAGTCAGCGAAGGCAATATTTCGCTGATCGAACAGGCGCTTGGCGACGAGAAAATGCAAATTCGCCGCCTCGCTGTCGTATACCTCGGCGATTTGAAAACGCCGGAAGCAATGCAGCTTCTGTTCCGCGCGATGAAAGACGCTTCGCCGGCTGTGCGCCGAACGGCCGGCGACACGCTATCGGATATCGGAGATCCGGCAGCTACGCAAGTGATGCTGGAATCGCTCACCGACAATAGCAAAATTGTACGCTGGCGCGCGGCTCGTTTCTTGTACGAGCTTGGCACCGACGATGCCAAAGAAGCTCTTGAAAAAGCTTCGAATGATCCCGAATTCGAAGTGGGTCTTCAAGCGCGTATGGCGCTGGAGCGTATCGACTCCGGCGAAGAAGCGGCAGGTACCATCTGGCAGCAGATGGCGAAAAGTCGTCAGAACCCGGCAGAGTCGATCTAAAACTCGCGCCGTCTTCAATTGCAGAATATGGGGTTGCTCCCGAGAGAGCAATCCCGTATACTGTGAAAGTTATTCGCCCTGCGGATTGCAGGGCTTTTTGTTATTATTTATAGTTTTCCCTCATCGCATCCGAGATCGAATCGGTGATGAGGTAGAGGTTGCGGTGGCGATCAGTACACCGGTGGAGACGCGGCAGAGCGTCGATGATCCCGGTTTGGAAAGGCGCACCCGCCGAAACGTCGATTTTTCTGACTTGAAATCGATGTTGGGTTCGTTTTCGAAAGAAACGAAACTGTCATCTGCTTTGCGGTAGATGTTGAGCTATCTTCACGAAACGAAGCGCGTTTGCGATGCGGATTTTGCCATGCCGGCGGACCCGTGTCTGTCGGCTTTTTGCTATGCGCTTCTTTTCGTGCCACCCCATTATACGAGGAGAGTCGAATCATCATGAACGTGCAAGATTCAACATCAAGCAACACCCAACTAAAAAAAGGGTTGAAAGCCAGACATATGACCATGATTGCGCTGGGCGGCGCGATCGGAACGGGGCTGTTCCTCGCAAGCGGCGGCGCGATCTCAAGCGCGGGTCCCGGAGGTGCCTTACTCGCCTACGCGGCTGTTGGGATCATGGTTTACTTTTTAATGACCAGTCTTGGAGAACTCGCGACCCACTCACCCGAACCGGGTTCGTTTAGCGCTTATGCCGGCCGTTATGTCGATCCTGCTTTCGGCTTCGCGATGGGCTGGAATTATTGGTACAACTGGGCAGTCACGATTGCAGCGGAACTTGCTGCCGCAACATTGATTATCAAATATTGGTTCCCGGAAAGTTCTTCTTTTTTGTGGAGCGTGTTATTCCTCGGCATTTTATTTTTACTAAACGCGTTATCGGTTCGTGCTTACGGTGAAGCCGAATATTGGTTTGCGCTGATTAAAATTGTTACGGTTATTATTTTCTTAGTGGTCGGCGTCGCGATGATTTTCGGTCTGATGGGCGGTCAATCGGTCGGCTTCAGTAACTTTACCGTGGCTTCGGCTCCTTTTAACGGAGGATTTTTCGCTTTCTTGGGTGTATTTATGGCTGCGGGATTTTCGTTCCAAGGAACCGAACTGATCGGGGTTGCCGCGGGTGAAAGTGAAGATCCGAAGCGTAACGTCCCTCGCGCGATCAAGCAAGTGTTCTGGCGGATTTTGATCTTTTACATTTTGGCGATTTTCGTGATTGGGCTTCTGATTCCGTATACCGATCCGAACTTGCTGAGCAGCGATCTGGATCAGATCGGAACGAGCCCTTTCACTCTCGTGTTTGAACGTGCCGGGTTTGCTTTTGCGGCAGCCGTTATGAACGCGATCATCTTAACGTCGGTTTTATCTGCGGGCAATTCCGGCATGTATGCCTCGACTCGGATGCTTTATGCGCTGGCTGTCGAAGGCAAAGCGCCGAAGTTCCTTGCCAAGCTCACACGCGGCGGCGTACCGATCTATGCGCTAATCGTGACAGCGGCGATCGGCATGCTCGCTTTCCTCGCTTCGTTTTTCGGAGATGGCGTCGTGTACACATGGCTGTTGAATGCTTCGGGCATGTGCGGGTTTATTACCTGGGTCGGGATTGCAATCAGTCATTACCGATTCCGTCGTGCTTTTGTGAAGCAAGGGCATGATGTCAGCGAATTGCCTTACCGCGCTCGTTGGTTCCCATTCGGACCGCTGTTTGCTTTTGCGCTATGTCTGTTCGTCATTGTCGGGCAAAGTTTGTCTACGATTGAAAACGGAACGGTCGATTGGCTCGGGTTGATCGCGACTTATCTCAGCGTACCGTTATTCTTCATCTTATGGTTCGGTTATAAATATGCGAAAAAAACAAAAGTTGTTCCATTGGATCAATGCGATGTAAGCGGTCGAAATGATCTATAAGCTTCATTAATAAAAACATCGATAAAAAGAGCCTTTCGATTCCGGATCTCCGGCGAAGGCTCTTTTTTTGCATCAATTTAAGACTTCCAATATAAAGTGACTTGCCAATTGTTTGCGCCGCTTAACGATTTGCTTGTATACCCGGTTGGGGAAACGCCGTAGTTGTAGAGCGTTAACAAATCTTTTTTCAGCTTATTTTTTGTTCCTTTATACTTAAACGTTAAACTGCTTTCTCCATCTGCCGCCGCTTTTTGTACCAGATTTTGAAGCACACCTGCTGTCGATACAATTGTACTGGACGAAGACGTATATCCTAGCGTTGCTCGCAATTCTTTGGCACCACTTACGCCTTTTGCGATCAATGCGTTCAACGTTTGGTCATATGGCGTAACCGCATTTGGATAATTGGCTGTTTTCCAGCGATGATCTTCTTTCAGCTGCGCATCAGTCAGCAAATAATAAGACGTTGAAACGCGGTCGCCCCGATCTGGCAAAGGATCATCCCACGTCGTATCGATCTGATACCATTTGCCGTCAAGCTTCACCATATTCCACGCATGCGCTTCGTTTTTCACATAACCTTCTACGATATTGGATTCGAAACCTGCTTGAGTCAACATATCGTAAGTCAATAACGCGTAACCTTGGCATACTGTGCTTCCGGTCTTCAGACCTTCGTAAGCGGTGAATTTCGACAACGTTGTATCATATTGAAGCGTGCGTACGACCCAATCATGGATCGCTTTGACTTTCATATGATCGTTCATGTCTTTCGTAATAATCTTTTGAAGCGCGGCTGCGACTTGCTGATGCACATAAGCACTTTGCTCCGCCGTTTCCCGGTACGTCAACTTAACGGTCGCGGTCGAAGAAACTTGCGTGCCTTGCAGCGAATAAGCGTAGCCTTTCATGATGTAATGAATATAAGGATCTTGAGCAATCGCCGCATCGAGTGCAGGTTCGATATTTTTTTTCAATTCATTGATCCCGCCGGGATACGTCAATTTCACATTGTCTTTGCGAGCGGATAATGCTTCATACAGTTGCGCTTGAAGTTGTTTTTGAGATTGGGTCTGTGAGACAGTCGCCGCGTTAACCGAAGATGTTGCCCACGGCTGAAACCCGCTAACCGTCGCTCCCGTCATCAGTGCGAATACAGTTCCTACCTTTACTAATTGCTTACCTGCTGTACCTTTCATGTGCCTGCCTTCTCCCCTTTATTGACGAAAGTTTCTGCTTTGTATATCGGCATAACCGCGATGAAATTGTAACTTTTATACGAAAAGGTTCGTCAAAAATGATAAAAAGCCCCTCCTTTATTATGAACGTCTCTTCTGAAAAAGCAACTATATCGCGGTTTGGAGTTCTTTTGAGCATGTGCACGGCAAAAAGCCGATTCCCCCCACTCGGGAAATCGACTTTCCGACATCGAATATACGTGGATTTAGGATGGCTCGCCGCCGCGAAGCGCAGCTAACTTGCGATTCAGCTCCGCGGTCTGTCCGTAGACATCGCGATACACGTCAAACAATTGATTATAAATTTCGGTTTTAGCTGCATCCGGGGTGTACGTTTTCGCTTCGTGAATAAATTCGCGCGCGCAATCTTGTAGACTATTGAACCAGCCGCTTCCGTAAGCCGCCAAGATCGCGGCACCCATCGCCGGTCCTTGTTCGTTTTGCAATTTGACGATCGTTGCACCGAAAATATCCGCTTGCATTTGCAGCCATTCCGCGTTTTTCGCTCCGCCGCCGATCGAAATCACTTTGTCTACCGTCTTGCCTGACGCGCGAAGAATATCAATCGATTCGCGAAGCGAGAACGTGATGCCTTCCATTACCGCTCTGGCGAAATGCGGCAATTTGTGGCTTGCGTCGATGCCAATAAAGCTGCCGCGAATATCCGCATCCGGGTACGGCGTCCGTTCGCCGACGATATACGGCGTGAATAACAGTCCGTTCGCTCCCGGCGATATTCGATCGATTCCCGTCAGCAGTTGTTCGAACGAAGCTCCGCCGCCGAATGTCTCGCGGAACCACTGCATGCTGTACCCTGCCGCAAGGGTCACGCCCATAATATAGAAAGCATCTTTTTCGCTATGATTGAAAAAGTGGACTTTGCCTTTGAAATCGAGATTGCGGCGCGTCTCATACGACAAGACTACGCCGGACGTGCCGATACTGCACATCGTCTGCCCTTCGTTCAAAATGCCGGCGCCGATCGCGCCGCAAGCATTATCCGCGCCGCCTGCGTAGATGCGCGTACGCTCGGTCAGCCCCGTCGCTGCTTGCATCTCCGGCAATAGCGCTCCGGTATCGTCGAATGATTCGACGAGCGTTGGGAACAGGGATGGCTTGAGATCGAAAGCCGCGCCGATCTCTTCGCTCCATTTTTTGCCGCCCACATCCAGCAGCAATGTTCCTGCGGCATCGGAATAATCCATTGCGGCATTGCCGGTTAGGCGCAGACGCACATAGTCTTTAGGAAGCAAGAACAGCGAAGCTTGCTGGAATAGCTCCGGTTCGTGTTCTTGTACCCACAAGATTTTCGGCAAAGTAAAGCCTTCTAACGCACGGTTACGGGCGACTTGAAGCAACTGATCGCCGAGTACTTGCTCGATCTTACGGCATTGCGGCGTTGTCCGCGTATCGTTCCACAAGATTGCGCGGCGCAGCGCGCGACCGTCTTCACCGACGAGCACAAGCCCGTGCATCTGCCCGGAAAAGCTAATGCCTTCGATTTCTTGCGGCTGAACGCCCGAAGCGGACAATAACTTATTCAATGAAAGAATCGTTTTCTCGACCCAATCTTCAGCTTCTTGTTCGCTATAGCCGGGTTTTGGCTGATACAGCGGATATTCTTCCGATTCTTCGTACACGACTGTGCCTGTGCGGTCAACGAGTACCGACTTGACGGCACTCGTACCGAGGTCGATTCCGATCACATAACTCATGATTTGCCTCCTTTAGGTAGGGAACATATAAAAGGACGGCTCCCCTTCCCCGAAGGGAGCTTGCGGGAAGCCGTCCGAATATTGGTGCGGGATGCGCGTAAGAAATAGCGCTTGGAGCTAAGCAAAAAAGTTTTTAAATGCTTAACGCTTGGCGCGGGATGCAGGATTCTTCTTGCCCGGAGGGGTAGAAGATTCCTTCATCTTTTATCGCTTGGCGCGGGATGCAAGATTCTTCTTGCCCGAAGGGGTAGAAGAGTCTTTATCCATAAATATATTGATTAAGAATAGACTGAAGATGTTCTTGGCGACCAGACTTATTCGCGCGAGGCGTCTCGTTGTTCAGCGCGTACTCTGCGAGCGAAGCCAATGTCGTTTTGCCGGCTACGACGTCAGCGCCGATGCCTTCGGAGAAGCTGCTATAACGTTCTTCGATCACTTTTTCGAACGCGCGATCTTCGATCAGTTTAGCTGCAACTTTCAGACCTTTGGCATACGTATCCATACCCGCGATATGACCCAAGAACAGATCGTCCGCTTCGAAAGAATCGCGGCGAACTTTCGCATCGAAGTTGATGCCGCCTTTGCCCAGACCGCCGTTTTGCAGGACTTCATACAATGTCAGTGTAGCGTCGTAGACGTTAACCGGGAATTCATCCGTATCCCAACCGAGCAGCATATCGCCTTGGTTGGCATCCAGGGAACCGAGCATGCCGTTGATTCGAGCGACGCGCAGCTCGTGTTCAAACGTATGACCGGCAAGTGTCGCATGGTTCGCTTCCAAGTTGAGTTTGAAATGTTTATCCAACTCGTATTTTTGCAAGAATGCGATCGAAGTTGCCGCGTCGAAGTCGTATTGGTGCTTGGTTGGCTCTTTTGGTTTCGGTTCGATCAGGAATTGAGCGTCGAAGCCGATTTCTTTGGCGTAATCAACCGCCATATGGAACATACGAGCGATATTGTCTTGCTCCAGTTTCATGTCGGTGTTCAGAAGAGACATGTACCCTTCGCGCCCGCCCCAGAAGACATAGTTTTCACCGCCAAGACGCTTGCCGACTTCCAGACCTTTTTTGATTTGAGCCGCTGCGTGTGCGTATACGTCTGCATTGTTAGTGGATGCAGCGCCGTGTACGAAGCGCGGATTCGTGAACATGTTTGCCGTGTTCCATAGCAGTTTTTTACCGGTCGATTTCATATGCGATTCGATCAATTCCACGATGGTGTCGATATTCGCGAAAAACTCTTTGAGCGAAGATCCTTCTGGCGTTACGTCGATATCGTGGAAACAGAAGTAGTCCAGACTCATTTTATCCATAAATTCAAATCCAGCTTCAACGCGAGCTTTTGCCAGATCCATACCTGTATACGAATGCCACGGACGAATCGCCGTTGTTGCGCCGAACGGATCGTTACCTTCTGCCGTCAATGTATGCCAATATGCCATCGAGAATTTCAGATGCTCGGACATTTTTTTGCCAGCTACGATTTCGTCAGGATTATAAAATTTAAAAGCGAATGGATTTTGCGACTGACTGCCTTCGTAAGCCACTTTACCGATATTTTCGAAATAAGCCATGTAAGAAATGCCTCCTCATAATGTTCAAGAAATCGTTTACATGGATATCCTAGCATATTGGAAAAACTTTGTCTATTGGTTAAACTAAGTTTTGCGGGGGTTGTGCAGTGGGGAAAGATGTGTGCGTTAGGCGCTCGGGTTGTTTTCCCTACGGGAAAGCCAAAAGTCGCTTCTACCGCACACATCTCTCCCAGCGACCGCGGGGCGAGGGGCGAGGAAGGGCGGGAATGATGTTGTCCCTTCCTTTTCGGGACAATACAATCAAAAGATTAGAAGATCAAAAGATTAAAAGATTAGAAGGGCAAAACATTAAAAGATTGGGTTACTGGCTACAGGTGAATGCTGTAGCAGTAACCGGGAAACTTTCAAAATAAAAACCTATAATAACTCTACATAAAAGATAAAAATAGACGAATAGACAGGTTAGCGAATAAGATAAAGAAACGGTCAAGGTACGGATGGAGGAAAAAAGATGCGAATCACGGGAGATCAAGCGCTCGTTAAAAAGTTAAATAAATCGATTGTATTGGATACAATTCGGCGTAAAGGGCCGCTTTCTCGAACCGATGTGTCGGAAAAGACAGGGTTGAATAAAGCGACGGTGTCGAATCTAACTTTGGAGTTAATCGAGCAGAATTTGGTTGAAGAAACGGGATTAGGGGAATCCAGCGGTGGGCGTAAACCGCTGATGTTGCTTTTTAACGGATCGGCTGGATGTGTGATCGGGGTCGAGCTTAGTGTCACGCGGGTAAAAGCCATTTTGACGGATTTGAAAGGCACTATTCTGCAAGAGCATGTTCTGCCGCTTGGTCAGCTTGATGAAGATGCGGTGTTTGAAGTGATTGGCAAAGTCATTCAACCGCTGATCGATGCTGCGCCGCAGACGACGCACGGAATCGTTGGGATCGGGATCGGTGTGCCGGGGATGGTGGACGAGTCTGGGCTGATTTTGTATGCGCCCAACCTGAATTGGGAAGGCGTCGATCTGAAATCACGGATTGAAGAGAAGTACAACGTTCCTGTCGTGATCGACAATGAAGCTAACGCAGGCGCAGCCGGGGAACGGGAATACGGAGCCGGGAGACATGTACGGCATCTGGTCTATGTCAGCGCTGGGATGGGCATTGGCTCGGGGATGATCATCGACGGGCAATTGTATAAAGGAGCTTGGGGCTATGCAGGCGAAACCGGGCATATGTCGATCGAAAGCGACGGACGGTTATGTAGTTGCGGCAATCAAGGATGTTGGGAATTGTATGCGTCGGAACGTGCGTATTCGTACACGTCTCTCCCTGCTCTCACCACGGCGGAAAGAGTTGAACAAGCGAAAGTCGGAGATGCCTCGACTCTCGAAATGTACGAAGAAATCGGGCGTAGACTCGGCATCGGCGTCACCAATCTCGTGAATGGATTCAACCCGCAAAAGATCGTGGTCGGAGGGCCGCTGACGGAAGCGAAAGCCTGGATCGAACCGAAGATGCTAGCAACCATTGCCAAGCGGGCGCTTCCTTACCATCGCCGCGAACTCTCGATTTCTTTCTCGGAACTCGGCAGCCGGTCTGCGGTATTAGGCGCTGCCCATTTGGCAGTCGCTCAATTTTTGGGACGTGTGCGTGTGTCGGTATAAAAACGAACATCAAAAAAGGCGAAGCCGTTAAGGCTCGCCTTTTTATCTATGTCTAACTTAAGCGTTTAACGCTTTTTCAAGTTGCAGTTTGTTCATGCCTACGATTTTCGCTTCGCCAATTACGGTTACAGGTACAGCGCGAAGACCCATATCCCATACTTGTTGTGCAAAATCGTCGCTTTGTTCGATATTACGTTCTTCGTAAGCGACTCCTTTGCCATCCAAATAACCTTTCACTTGTTTGCAGTGCGGGCAGTTTGTGCTTGTGTAGACGATTGCTGTTGTCATCTTGATCTCTCCACCTTTTTTGGTTATTGGAAACCTATTTTCTTTATTATAGCTTGTCCGACTAGCAGATACAAAACCGATCTGTAATCGGACTCGTTTTTAAAAAATTAAACGGTAGCTTCCGCAATCGCTTCGGCAAATTCCAGACTTTCGATAAAGCGCTCGGCGTCCATCGCTGCGGAACAACCGCTGCCTGCTGCTGTGATCGCTTGGCGATAACGTGTATCTTGTACGTCGCCGCAAGCAAATACGCCTGGAATATTCGTTTCGCTTGTACCTGGCGTAACCACGATATAGCCGTTCTCGTCTGTTGTCACTTGTCCGTTCAAGAAGCCGGTATTCGGGTGGTGACCGATCGCCACGAATACGCCGCTTGCTTCAAGCAGCACATCTTCGCCCGTTTCGTTATTGCGTACCAACAGACCTTTCAGTCCGTTGTCGCCTTTTACGACTTCAAGCGGTGTACGATCCAAAGCCCATTCGATTTTCGGATTTTGGCGTGCACGGTCTTGCATGATTTTCGAAGCACGCAGTTCGCCTCTACGGTGTACCAACGTTACTTTTGTCGCGAAACGGGTCAAGAAATTCGCTTCTTCGAGCGCGGAATCGCCGCCGCCGACCACGATGATTTCTTTGCCACGGAAAAAGAATCCGTCACAAGTCGCGCAAGTGCTGACGCCCATACCGACATTTTCTTCTTCGCCCGGAATACCGAGATACTTCGCGCTTGCGCCTGTAGAAATGATCAGGGTTTCCGTTACCAGTTCGCCCATGCCGTCTACATGCAGTTTGAACGGACGCTGGGACATATCCACGTTTTCTACCCAACCTGTACGGAACTCCGCACCAAAACGCTCGGCTTGTTTACGCATATTATCCATTAACTCAGGGCCCATGATACCTTCAGGGAAACCTGGGAAATTTTCAACTTCAGTCGTTGTGGTTAACTGTCCACCCGGCTGCGGTCCTTCGATAACCAAAGGGCTCATATTAGCGCGTGCAAGGTAGATCGCAGCGGTTAGCCCAGCAGGTCCGGTACCGATAATGATTGATTTATACATCAATGATGCCTCCTCTTTCTCAACGATTCCTATTTTATAATGATTACAATGTAGTTCTCATTATGGCGCTTACAATAGATTGTGTCAAGTTGAATTTCTTACTATTAAAATGAAGATTTCATGAATATGGATACAGCAAAAAGCCTGCCTTCCCTATCGGGAAAACAGACTTTTTTAAGACAGCAAGTCGATCAAGCTGCACTAAATTTCGCTCAATTTCCGGTAGCTTTCGCAATCGCTTGACTCAAATCGTGCAAAATATCGTCAATTGATTCGGTTCCGATCGATAAACGAACCATACCTGGCAGCACGCCGGAAGCGACTTGTTCTTGCTCGCCCAGCTGTTGGTGCGTCGTGCTTGCCGGATGGATAATCAAGCTTTTCGAGTCTCCGACATTCGCCAAATGCGAGAACAATTGAACATTTTCGATCAGCTTTTTGCCTGCTTCGATGCCGCCTTTGATACCGAATGTCAAAATCGCGCCTTGCCCTTTCGGCAAATACTTTTGCGCTAATTCGTACGAAGGATGGCTGGATAGACCGGAATAATTAACCCACTCGACCTGATCATGACTTTCCAAAAACTGTGCAACGGCAAGCGCATTTTGGCTATGGCGTTCCATCCGTAAATGCAATGTCTCTAATCCTTGCAGCAGCATCCACGAGTTAAACGGCGAGATCGACGCTCCGAGGTCACGCATCAATTGAACGCGCGCTTTGATAATGTAAGCAATCGGACCGAGCGCTTCGGTATAGACCAGACCGTGATAACTAGGATCCGGCTCTGTCAGCCCCGGGAAACGGCCGCTGGCTGCCCAATCGAATTTCCCTGCATCCACAATAACGCCGCCGATCGAAGTGCCGTGACCGCCGATAAATTTGGTTGCCGAATGGACGACGATATCCGCGCCATGTTCTATAGGACGCAGTAAATAAGGGCTTGGGAACGTGTTATCTACGATCAACGGCACGTTATGTTCATGCGCGATATCCGCAACGGCTTGAATATCCAGCACGTCGCCGCGTGGATTACCGATCGTTTCCGCGTATACGGCTTTTGTATTTTCGTTTATGGCTTTACGGAAGTTTTCGGGATCGCTGGAATCGACAAAATGAACTTTGATCCCAAGCTTAGGTAACGTCACTGCAAATAAATTATATGTACCGCCATACAGACTTGCCGAAGACACGATCTCGTCGCCTGCTCCAGCAATATTCAGTAGCGAAAAGGTGATTGCCGCTTGACCGGATGCCGTCGCAAGTGCCGCGGCTCCGCCTTCAAGCGCTGCGATTCGTTGTTCAAATACATCGCTAGTCGGGTTCATCAGACGCGTATAGATATTGCCGAATTCTTTTAACCCAAACAGATTAGCGGCATGATCCGTATCCCGGAATCCGTAAGAAGTCGTCTGATACAAAGGAACCGCGCGAGCGCCCGTAACCGGGTCAATCTCTTGTCCAGCATGAATAGCAAGGGTCTCAAAAGCAAGCTTTCTTTCTTCTGTCATATCGTATTCCTCCTAAGATTCCGACTGTGCAGCCGGTGATATCATAGAACGGCATCCTGTGAGTGACATAAGCTCTGGTTGTGGACATGCCGCGCTGAATTCCAAACTAGGCAATGATTTGAGGATAAACTTTGCTCTATTCTGACACAGATTGTGAGGAATGAAAAGAATTATTTTGAATATCCGATATGAATAGTCGAATATAAATAAAACGTAGTAAAAAAGCTTTCGCCTTGGGCGAAAGCTTTACTTGTGGACCATCAACGAAACGAGTCCGTATCCAGTGGAATAGGGAATGAAGCGTAATCAAGCAAGTCTCAGTCATGCTGCTCTGGATACACCATGCCCCAGCCATATCCGGCTTCGAGTGAAGGATCTTCCGGCATACCGGGAAGAATCAAACCTCCGTCGATCCGCAAGTTGATCCCTGTAATATACGCGGCATGATCGGAAGCAAGCCAAGCGACGGCTTCCCCTATATCCGAAGGCGTGCCAAGACGACCCAGCGGGATTTTCCGACCCAAAGGTTCCGTATTTGCGTCTTGATCCAGATTGTTGACCGTAGCACCGGGCGCTATGCAATTGGTTCGAATTCCGTGCGGCGCCCACTCTAACGCGAGCGAACCGCAAGAGCGGATCAATGCCGCTTTCATACCGCCATAGATACTATCCCCAGGATAAGCACGTTCGCCACGCGAGGACGTAATAAATTGAATATTGCCTTTGATGTTACGTTCGATCATCGACTTTGCAACGAATTTAGAAAGTAAAATCGGTGCTTTGTAATCCAGATCGATCATCCAACTGATCTCTTCCTCTTCAAGCTCAACCAGTGGCTTCATCGTACTTTGCCCGGCATTATTCACAAGTAAATCAATCTTACCGAAGTGTGCCAATACTTCTTTTGCCACGCGCTCCGGCTCGCCGGGCTGTGTCAGATCGCTTTGGATCGCAAAAGGTTCAGCACCGTAAATATGCTTAATTTCCTTGGTCATCTCTTCGACATCATCCGAACTGGAATGATACGTTAACGCGATTCGATATCCTTTTTGCGCCAGCACATGCGAAATACCGCGACCTAGCCCTTGTACGCCCCCGGTCACCAGTGCAACCGGAGATGATTCCGAATGGTGTTCGTGATTGCTCATTGTTGGATTCGCCCCTTTTCATACGATCGTGGATATATCTTCCATTACCCGACGATCAAGGCAAATAAGCGTATAAACCTCTAAGCGTTCGCATACAATTGACGCAAACGGTCTGCGGAAGACTTCGCTTGGTCGGCGGTTACGCCTTCAAGAGAAATATCGATATGCGGCTTATACGTTTTGAGCAGACTGTAAAGCAAGTTTTTATTGAGTAATCCTTCGCCAATCGCCCGGTCCAGACGAGGAAGACCGTCGCCAACGAAAAAGCCGCCTTCGCCGAACTCCAGATCTTTGGCATGGATCAGCACCATACGATCCGCAAGCGTCTCGAAAGCTTCGCGCATCATCTCGTCTTGCTTCGGCAAGCGCTCTTGGTTCAATAGATTACATGCGTCGAATAGTAAACCGACTGTCGAAGAAGGAACTTCTTCCATCAATCGTCGAACCAACTCTAGCGAATTCAAAGTGTGACCGGCTACGGGTTCAATAGCGAGCTTAATGCCCCATCTTTCGGCTTCTTCGGCAAGTTCAGATACCGTTTCGCGCAGTACGCTCCATCCATGCTCGATATAATTCGATGGATGCGATTCGGCATAGGTCAGGAACGAACCTGTCTCTGTCCCCACCATCCCGCAACCGAAATCGCGAGCGACACGCAGATGGGCTTTGAACCGATTGATCTCGGCGCGGCGGATATCGGGATCAGGATGTACGGGATCGATATAACAACCAAGAATCGCGATACGCACGCCTTCGCGATCGAACGCTTCACCGATATGATTGGCAAGACCCGGGCTTAATTTTTCGGGTGAACAATCGATATCGCCAATCGCTTTCGGTAAGGCTAACTGAACCGAAGTAAATCCTTCTTCCGCTATTTTTTTCGCAAGTTCAGCAGTAGGTCGTTTGCCGTAAGTATGGGCTAAAATTCCAAGTTTCATTGTATATCCTCCTATTCTTCAATCCCTTTTCGACAAAAAAACCGCAAACGACGTGGACGGGTACTCACCCTCCATCGCCGTCCGCGGCTTGTTTCAACATGCGTATTCAGTGATCAATTAACGGTTCATCCAACCGCCATCGACGCATAAAACATGACCGTTGACGTAGTCCGAAGCGGACGAAGCCAAAAAGACCGCAGGGCCGCCCATATCTTCGCTAGTTCCCCAACGACCGGCAGGAATCCGCACCGTGATTGAATCCGTACGTTCCTGATCGGCACGAATCGGAGCGGTATTGTCTGTTGACATATAGCCCGGTGCGATTGCATTGACTTGAACGTTTTTGGATGCCCATTCGTTCGCAAAAGCTTTCGTTAAGCCGGCAAGCCCATGCTTACTCGCGGTATAACCCGGTACGTTAATGCCGCCTTGGAAAGATAGCATAGAAGCGATATTGATAATTTTCCCGCTACCTTGCTCGATCATATGATTGCCTGCAAGCTGGGTCAAATAAAAGACGCTTTTTAAATTCAGATCCAGTACTTCGTCGAAATCTTTCCAACTATGCTCAGAAATCGGCGTACGGCGAATCGTACCCGCGTTATTCACCAAAATATCGATACGTCCTGTCAGTTCCAACGCTTGTTTGAACGCAGACTCGACTTCTTCCGGTTGACTCAGATCTGCGCGAATATCGTAAGCTTGACGCCCGAGCGCACGAATCTGATCTGTCGTATCGGAACGGGAAGTATACGAAACGGCGATAATATCGGCTCCAGCTTCAGCTAGCGCTAACGCCATCCCTTGTCCAAGCCCTCCGCCTGCTCCGGTAACGAGTGCGACTTTGCCGCTAAGGTCGAACATACTCATGCTTGATTTCCTCCCGATCATGGTTGCTGACAAAAGGCGGCGATCGGAATTAACTCTTCAATTCGCCGCTTCCGTCGTCCAATCGTATATTTTTCTGTGCGAAAAGTTCATGCTGCCGAGGATCAAGACCGCGATCGGTAATGATCACATCGAAAGCTTGGCTGTCTGCAAACGTCCACAGCGCAAACTTGCCGAATTTCTGATGCTCCACAACGCCGTATACTTGCCTTGCCGTCTGCACCAACGCTTTTTTGTACGGAACAAGATCGCTCGTATAGATCGAAGCACCAAGTTCCGAATCCAAAGCTGTAGCGGACAAAAACGCTTTGCTGATATTCAGACCTTCTACGAATTGCGCGCTGGTCGGTCCGATCAGTACATTACGCACGCGTTCCCCGCCTGGTACGACCAGACGAATCTTATCTTTGCGTGCCAATTCGCTCAAAATAAACAAATCGTTCGTAATGACCGTAAGCGGTACGTTCTCAAGCTGGCGCGCCATTTGCAGCGTCGTTCCCCCGCCATCTAATGCGATGATATCGCCGGGTTCGATATACCGAAGCGCTCTAGTCGCGATTTCTTCTTTTTCCGCGCTATGCTTATCTCCGGTACCTTTTGCCGATAAAATGCCAAACTGATCATTCTGCGCCAACATCGCGCCGCCGTGGACACGAATCAGCAGCCCTTTTTCTTCGAGACGCGCCAGATCTTCACGGATCGTTTTGCCTGTTACATCGAGCAGCGTGCTTAACTCACTGACCCCGATCTCTTGGCGCTCGATCAGAATTTCCATCAGTTTTTCGTGCCTTTTGAGTGCGTTCATGGTTGGATATAGCTCCTATTCCGAAAAAAGTCGTGTAGGGTCTATTTTAAGTCCTTCATGTCTACGCCGTCCATATCGTCGAACAATTGATTTTCCCCGCCCATTGCCCAGCAGAACGTGTAGTTGTTCGTACCTACGCCGCTATGGATCGACCAGCTTGGCGACAAGATCGCTTGCTCGTTGCGTACGACCAAGTGACGCGTCTCTTGCGGCTCACCCATGAAGTGGAATACTGCTGCATCTTCGGGCATGTTGAAATACAGATACACTTCGGAGCGGCGGTTGTGCGTATGGCAAGGCATGGTGTTCCACATATTGCCCGGTTCCAAATGCGTAATGCCCATCACGAGCTGACAACTTTCGATTCCGCCTGGCAAAATGTATTTGTTGATCGTACGCTCGTTCGAAGTATCGATACTGCCCAGATGAGCTTTGATCGCTTCGCCTTGACCGGCTTTTTTCGTTGGATAAGCTTTGTGAGCTGGAGTCGATACCAGATAGAACTTCGCCGGGATGCTTCCATCTGCGCTTTTAAAATACACATGCTCAACGCCAAGCCCGATATACAGACACTCGTTTTCGCCGATCGAATATTCTTCGTCGCCAGCTTTTACCGAACCTGCGCCGCCAACATTGATGATGCCGACTTCGCGACGTTCCAAGAAATAATCCGCGCCGATTTGTTTGAAGTCTGCTTCCAGCTTAATTTCTTTCGATACCGGAACAGCAGAACCTACAATATATCGATCCGTGTGTGAGTAAACGGTTACAAGCTCATCAGGTGTGAACAGCGTTTCGATCAAAAACTCTTCGCGCAAACGAGTCGTATCAAAGCCTTTTACGTCTTTCGGATTAGAATCATAACGGTTTTCCACAGTAGTCATCCTTTCGATTTTAAAAGTGAACGTTTATATAGGTTCATTTTAGTTCACATTGTACAATTTGTACATCTTTTCTTTCAGCTTTGACTAAGCTTTTTTTCATTTACAACTCAGCTTTCCCGGTTAAAATAAATTGATTTCAATTTCAGAGGTACACAATAGATAGGCAGAAATTCCGGAACCGGAGGGACTTACGATGAACGCAAGATTATGGATAAGAAAAATAGACCCTGTTCCGGCAATTCTGGTGCTGATCGCTTTATTTTTATCGCTTTTTCAGATCGAAAAATCCGGTAATCTTAACGCCTATTACACTGCCGCTGTAACGAGCATGACCCAAAGCTTTCATAACTTTTTTTATAACTCGTTTGATCCCGGCGGGTTTATCACGATAGACAAGCCTCCAGTCGCTTTTTGGCTTCAAACGATCAGTGTGAAAATTTTCGGTCTCCATTCTTGGAGTTTGGCTTTGCCGTCTGCGCTTGCTTTTGCAGGTTCAATGGTGCTCCTTTACTTTATTGTGCGTTCTTCGTTCGGCATCGCTGCCGCGCGATTGTCGGCTGTTATTTTCACGTTAACGCCGATTGCGGTTGCGGTGAGTCGAACGAATAATGTAGATAGCGTATTGGTGTTCTTTTTATTACTGGCTACATATATATTAAAAAAAGCAGTTCAAAACCAGCGGCTTTCTACGTTATGTTGGGCATTTGTGCTAGTCGGCGTAGGTTTTAATACGAAAATGCTACAAGCCTATCTGATATTGCCGGCTTTTTATTTATTCATCTGGTTGGCTTATAAAATTGATTGGAAACAAAAATTAAAGCATCTTAGCGCCGGGACAGCGGTATTGATTGTCGTGTCGTTATCTTGGGCAGTGATCGTCGATCTCACACCTGCGGATAAAAGACCGTATATCGGCAGCAGTCAGCACAACTCGGTATTGGAACTGGCTCTAGGCTATAACGGGATCGGTCGATTAACCGGGGATTTGAGCGGAAGTCTGGCAGCAAGTCAACAAGTAGCGGCGAAAATCAAAGCGCAAGATGCGCATTTAACGTCTACCCTTCCACTGGATAGAGATCGTTCCAAAATCAATTTCTCAAGCTCTACATCTTCACAGCTGGAATCAGCTTCCGAACCAAGTACCCTTTACTCTTCGTCTTCAGCAGGAGCGATGAGTTCAACAAGCGAAGATGGCCCTCCGAGTCTGGTGCGCTTACTGGATGTAAAGCTTGCGGGTCAAATTACATGGTTGCTTCCTCTGGGTTTATTCGGGATATTTCTGCTGTGGAGCCGTCGACGGGAACAGCGAAACGAAGTTCTTTTTTGGGCGGCATGGCTGATTCCGATGATTATTGTATTCAGCTTAGCTGGGTATTTCCACCGTTATTATTTGATTATGTTGGCTCCAGCGATCGCTGCCTTAGCAGGTTCAGCCCTTGCGGAGTTATATCAAAGCCGTAGTTGGAAATGGACTTTGCCTGCCTCGTTGCTCGGATTGGGTACGATCACGTATATCGCTTATGACGACGGTTATTTAGCGCTTGGACTGATTTGCTTTATACTTGGTATGCTGGCTTTACTTGGACTCAAATTGAAGGGATGCCGTGCAGCCAGAATGGCGCTAACCTTGTCGCTTGCAACTCTGCTTGCGCTGCCCGCTTACTGGTCGCTTACTCCTTCCTTATATGGAGTGAGTGCTCGCCAACCTTATGCGTCACCCCATTTAGCCGATGACGGCGGAAGTTGGAGCCAAGACGGAAAACCTTTGGATACGGAACTTGTGAAATATATGATCGAAAATCGAGGTCAAGCCAAGTATTTGGCAGCAATGCCTTCGTCTAACAGCGGAGCTGATGCGTTGATTATTCAGACGAAACTTCCCGTTTTAGCCTGGGGTGGATTTAAAGGAGTAGATCCCGCGCTTGATGTAGCCGGGCTGCAAAAGCTTGTTCGCTCCGGTGAACTTCGCTATGTACTGATCGGCGGTACGCATAACAAAAAAGATCCCATTATCCGCTGGGTCGAAAATAACGGAGTAGCGATACCGGAATCGGCATGGAATCCATTTTACTCCAATACAGCACCTGTACAAAACGTGTCTTCCGCAGATTCAGACCGATTGAATATCAAAGGCGCGATTGGGCAAGTCTTCGATAACCTGGGTCTTGATAAAAGTTATACGTTATACGATTTAAGTTCTTTGCGCGATATTCCGTTGTAAACCAAGTGCCGTAACTAAGCTCTCTAAGCTGTAGATCTGATAAAAGGAGATAAGTCGATATGCCGCTTACCCAAATTTCGAGTAGACCGTTACGTTTTGCGATCGTTGGAGTGTCTAATACGATTGTTGATTTTATTGTGTTTTTTCTGCTGCAGCACGTACTCGGTCCTTTTGCTCAGATCGCAGGTTACGCAGCCGGTACAGCCAATAGCTATTATTGGAATCGTCGCTGGACGTTCGCTACCCATAAAAGTCAATCAAAAGGTGAATGGATTCGTTTTATAGTTGTCAACGTGATCGTAGCGCTATTAACGACGTTGATCTTGATCGGACTGAATACGTTTCTCCCCCTATGGATCGCAAAAGTAATCGTAACTTTGCCAAGCTTGGCTCTAAATTATGTATTAAACAAACTTTGGGTGTTCCGCCCCGCTACCGTGGAACCGACTGAGTGATAAAGATCTTGATCGAAAAAGTAAAAAGGCTGATTCTCCATGATGCTTGGCTTTGGAGAATCAGCCTTTTTTGTGCAACAAAAAAGAGCCCGCCGAAGCGAGCTCTGATTGGATCTACATTTTCATGCCGATCGAGTTGTTACCCATGATCCAGATCGAACCGATCACGATCGTCAGCAAAATCAAAACGCCGAAGATCAAAGTGATCAAGTTCCAACGAGGTTGTTCTCCATCACGTACGTGCATGAAGAAGATCAACTGAACCAAAAATTGCAGAGTTGCGGTTACCATAATCACAGCAATCGTTGCGGTACGCCCCATCATGTCGTTTAACACGACAACGAGAGGAATAATCGTCAATACGATCGAGATGATATAACCGATGATGTAGGACTTAAGCGAGCCATGCTCGTGACGTTCCCCACCATGACTGTTATGCGCGTTGTTGTGATCCGCCATCTTACATCACCTCCATCAGGTACACGATCGAGAGCAAGAAGATCCAGACCGCGTCCAAGAAGTGCCAGTACAAACTGAATACTGTAACTTTGCCTTTGGTGTCGTCTGTCAGACCACGGCGTACGATCTGAATAATGATCGAGATCATCCAGAACAAGCCGACGGTAACGTGGACACCGTGCGTGCCGACAAGGGTAAAGAACGAAGACCAGAATGCGCTAGTTTGCAGAGTCGCACCTTCATGAATCAAGTGCAAGAACTCGTTGACTTCGAGGTACAAGAATCCTGCCCCGAGCAATCCGGTGATAACCAACCAGATAATCATCTGTTTGATCTTGTTTTGGTGCATTGCAAGTACAGCTACACCACTCGTGAAACTACTTGTTAACAACAGGAACGTGGAAATGATGATCCCGTTGATTTCCAGTAGATCCGCGCCGGTAGGACCACCGTCCGTACCGCCGCGAAGTACGATAAATGTTGCAAAAAGCGTAGAGAACATAATAACGTCGGTTACAAGGAAAATCCAGAAACCGAGCAATTTCAGATCTTGCGGGTCGTGATGACCTGCAGCGTGATGATCATGATGGTCCGAACCATGCGCCGGAGACTGTGCCATTATACCGACCCCCTTAACTTCGCTTCAGTTCGCTCGACTTCTTCAACCGGAATGTAGTATTCGGCTTTGTGAGCACTGAACGAACGCGCGTACATACAAGCGAAAATACCGATAAAGCCAGGAATCGCCATCCACAACCAATGGAAGACCAGACCGAAGCCTGCGATAAACCAGAACGCGCCCATAATCGGTCCGATTGCCGAGTTTTTCGGCATATGAATCGGTTCGATTTTGCCTAGGTCCCAAGGTTTTTCGCCTCTTGCACGGCGTTCTTTTTCTTCCCACCACTCATCGCGGCTATGCACTTGCGGGATTACCGCAAAGTTGTATTCCGGTGCTGGGGAAGCAATCGAGAACTCCAATGTGCGAGCATCCCAGATATCGCCTGTTGTATCCATTTCTTTGCGGAACATGCTGTACACGATTTGTGCAACTTGGAATACGAATGCAAGACCCATAATATAAGCACCGATGGTCGATGCGATATTCAGCCCTTGCCAATCCGGATCACTGAATACACTGATCCGGCGCGTCATACCGTCAAGACCTACAAGGTACTGAGGCATGAAGCAGATGTAGAAACCGATATTCCATAACCAGAATGCCCATTTGCCGAGATATTCGTTGAGCTTGAAGCCGAACATTTTCGGCCACCAATAATACAGACCAGCGAAGTAACCGAATACGACGCCACCGATCAGTACTTGGTGGAAGTGGGCGATCAGGAAGTAACTGTTGTGGAACTGGAAGTCTGCCGGTGCTACCGACAACATAACCCCCGTCATCCCGCCGACAACGAATGCCGGTATGAACGCGATGGTCCACATCATTGGAGTCGGGAAGGTAATCCTACCTTTGTACATGGTGAACAACCAGTTGAATATCTTAACCCCGGTCGGAATCGCGATAATCATCGTTGTCACGGCGAAGAACGCATTAACGTTCGCGCCGGAGCCCATTGTGAAGAAGTGGTGAGCCCAAGTGAAGAACGAAATGATACTGATGATTACCATCGCGAATACCATCGAAGCGTAACCGAACAGCCGTTTTCTCGCGAATGTCGCTACCGTTTCGGAGAAGACACCGAATGCCGGCAGTACGACGATATATACTTCCGGGTGACCCCACATCCAGATGAGGTTGATATACATCATCGGATTGCCGCCGCCGTCGAGCGTGAAGAAATGGGCGCCGAAGAAGCGGTCCATAAACAGCAGCAACATTGTGATTGTCAAGATTGGGAAAGCGAAGATGATCGTTGTCGAAGCAGCGAATACCGACCAAGTGAACATCGGCATTTTCATCATCGTCATGCCCGGAGCACGCATTTTAAGAATCGTTACGATAAAGTTGATACCGGACGCGAGGGAACCGATACCGGATATCTGGATACCCCAGATATAGAAGTTTTGTCCGACCCCTGGGTTGAACTGCGTACCCGAAAGCGGTGGATATGACAACCAGCCAGCGTCAGGCGAACCGCCGATAACGAAGGACAAGTTGAACAGCATCGCTCCGGCTGCGAACAACCAGAAACTCAGTGAGTTCAGGAAAGGGAACGCAACGTCGCGTGCGCCGATTTGCAGCGGAACGACGATATTGAACAGACCAAACATGAAAGGCATCGCCATAAAGAAGATCATTACAACGCCGTGCGTCGTAAAGATTTGGTTATAGTGATCCGCTTCAAGGAAATTTAGATCCGGAAAAGCGAGCTGAGTCCGCATCATAACGGCATCGACGCCACCGCGGAACAACATTACGATCGCGGCAAGGATGTACATGATACCGATCTTTTTATGATCGACAGTCGTCAGCCAGTCTTTCCAGAGCCAACCCCATTTTTTGAAGTACGTGAGTACAAACACAATCCCAAGCGTCGCTAAAACGATAGACACGTCGGCGCCATAGATCAGTGGATCGCCCGTTACAAAAAACTCGGATGCGAACTCTTTGATTTTCTCGAGCATTAGGGAGCTCCTTTCGTTGCATTCATTGTTCAGACATCAAGACCCGCCAAAAGGCGGATCTCAATGACCGTTGTGCGAGGAAGATGCTTCTTCCGAGTTCGCATTTGTAGCTTCTGCCGATGTCGATCCGTTTGTCTCGTCAGCAGATGCGCTTCCGTGTTGATGAAGTTCTGCACCATCGTGCATATACTTCGTTACGATACGCTCGTAAATTCCGTCAGGAACCGAGGAATAAAGCATAGGTTCTTCTTTTTCGCTTGGCTTAGACAATTCTTCATACGACTCATCAGTGAGTGTTTCCGGCGATTGTTTCGCTTTTTCAATCCACTGGTCATATTCAGCGTCACTCGTCGCATTAACGTCAAACGTCATGTTTTCGAAGTGTTCGCCGGTGAAGTTAGCCGCCGTACCGAAATAAGTTCCCGGCTCATCGGCTTGCAAATGCAGTGCCATCGACATACCAGACATCGCATAAATTTGTCCGCCCAATTCTGGAATCCAGAACGAGTTCATCGGCGAATCTGCCGTCAACTCAAAGCGAACAGGACGATCTTCAGGAATTGTGATCGTATTTACGGTCGCAATACCTTCTTCCGGATAGATGAACAACCATTTCCAGTTGAGTGATACAACCTGAATCGTTACTTCATCTTTTTCCGAAGCAATCGCTTTGGAAGGTTCAAGCTCGTGCGTATAACGCACAGTCACGATCGCGAGGACAATAACGATGACAATCGGAATTCCCCACCAGATCGTCTCCAGCAGGTTGCTGTGTGCCCATTCTGGCTTATAATCGGCTTTCTTGTTAGTAGCGCGGTAGCGCCATACGATAACGAACGTGATAACCAACACAGGCACGATGATGATCGCGCATAAGATAACCGTGATGATGATCAAGTCCAACTGCTGAGCCGCAATCGGTCCTTTCGGATTCAGAACCATGTAGTTCCCGCATCCGGAAAGCAGCAGCATCGTCATAACAAGAGTGATTGCCGAGAAAGCTGCACGAACGAGCGATCTTCGTTTTTTGCTCATGTAGATCCCCTCTCCTTGGTGAACGCTCAAGTCATTCGATAAGCATTTCAGACATTAAAACGCAACTTTGATTCTACACTTAAAGATACCAGAAATGAACAGCTTTTTCGAAAAGTTTTGACTTTGTTAACAAAGATGTCAAACTATCTGCTTTTATCGGTGATTTTGACCGTTGAAAAGCTCTTTCGACAATGCAGATACTTCCTTAGAATAAGTGACTAATCTTCTATTTCCCCCTCACTTTATTTCGCCTTTTTAAATTTCTCTTCCTTTATATATGCTCTTACCCCTTTTAACGTCTTTCGGACCGTTATCCAACAAATTTACATGTGTAGCGCTCCTTATCGCGACATTCTTATTTTATCGGATAAAGAGAGTCGTTGTGTGCGAATCAGTTAGCGTTTTGTTCGACAGTTTTGTGACATTTTGCACAGACGGCTTTTAAACTTGCAAAAAACCATAAAGCTTAATTAAATGAAAGCTGAACCATTTCGCCGGCAGCTAGATTCAAGCTGCCTACGAAAGCTCCTGCTTCGCCGCTTTGTACAGGCGAAGACCCCTCGAACGCGCGATCGGTGCGGATCGTAATCGCCCCGGTGAAATCGGCGGTAATCTCCGCCGATTGGATCTGTCCATCTTGCCAAGATAGCGAGATGGTGTATCCGCCGCGAGCACGTAAGCCGCTCACGGAACCGCTGTTCCAAGCGGAAGGCAAAGCCGGAAGCAGATGCAGCTCGTCCAGATGGCTCTGGAGCAGCATCTCGGCGATGCCGGCTGTGCCGCCGAAGTTTCCGTCGATCTGGAACGGCGGATGATCGTCAAACAAATTCGGATGCGTCGAACGCGCAAGCAGCGTATGGACGAAATGATGCGCTTGTTCGCTATCGAGTAGACGCGCATACAAGTTAATCAACCATGCGCAGCTCCAGCCGGTATGACCACCGCCATTGGCGATCCGCGAAGCTAGCGAATTCTCGGCAGCTTCAAGCAGCTGCGGCGAGTGGACTCTATTGATCGAGCGCCCCGGATACACCCCGTATAGATGCGAAACGTGACGATGACCGGGTTCATGTTCGGCAAGCTCTGTTCCCCATTCCAGCAATCGACCGTCTGAGCCGACTTGAAGCGGCTGCAAACGTTCTAGCGCCGAACGAATTTCTTCACTGTCCGAGTGGGTCAGCTCGAATTTATCTTCGATCTCAAGTACGCGCTCCATCACATCGCGAATCAATGTCAGATCCATTGCCGATCCGAAAGCTACGCTGGAGAATTCCCCGCTATCGGTCACAAAACGATTCTCGGGCGACGTTGAAGGCGCCGTCGTCAATTGGCCGCCTTGTCCTTCGACCAGCCAGTCTAGAGCAAACAAAGCGGCTTCTCGCATAATCGGATAAGCTTGATCCCGCAAAAATGCTTCGTCGCGCGTGAACAAATAATGTTCCCATAGATGCGCGGTCAACCATAGTCCGCCCATTGGCCAGAATGCCCAACTCGCGTCGCCGCCGGACGGATTCGACATCCGCCAGATATCGATATTGTGATGCGCTGTCCAGCCACGTGTCCCGTAATGGACTTTCGCGGTACGTTTACCGGCTTCCGCCATTTCGGCGATCATCTCTAGCATCGGCTGATGACATTCGCTTAAGTTCACGATTTCTGCCGGCCAGTAGTTCATCTCAACATTGATATTCGATGTATAATTGCTGTTCCACGGCGGATCGATCTGATGATTCCATATCCCTTGCAGATTGGCAGGTTGCGTGCCCGGACGCGAACTGCCCATCAACAGATAACGACCGTAATGGAAATACAAAGCTTCCAAAGCCGGATCAGCCGTACCTTGCTTATAAGCTTCAAGCCGCTCATCGGTCGGAAGTTCCGCTCGTTCTTCTCCGCCCAGCGTAAGCTCCACGCGTGCAAATAATTGCTCATGGTTGCGGATATGTCGTTCACGCAAACGATTTTCGCCAAGTTTCGAAGCTTCGCTCAACCATTGTTTGCATAGCAAATCCGGACGGCGTGAACTATTTTGCGGCATTTGGTTAAATCGTTCGAAATTCGTCGCCGCCGCTAATAACAGCATCACGCGATTAGCGCCGCGAATTTGAATTTTGCCTTCAGAAGCCAAGGTTTCTCCGCCTTCAGCAATGGCTTGTAATCTTGCTTCAAAACGCAGACTCAATTCTTCATCAAACAAAACCGGTTCAGGATGGTCCTCGTCATCATTGTTCTCGACATGACTCGGTGCTGTTCCAGTCATCGACAAGACGCCGCCCGTATACGCGGCGGTCTCGTATGGAAGCAGACTTTCTAACGATACATCGATATCGATCGCTCCTGCTTGATCTGCTTCTAGCACAACTGTAATGACTTGATCGGGTTCGCTAATCCAGACTTCGCGAGTGAACTTCACTCCATCTGCCGTAAACGACGTAGTCAAAACTCCGTTACTTACATTCAAGTCGCGCTCGTAATTCGATGCTTCTCCCCCGCCAATTCGATCAATGTACAGATCGCCTAACGGTTGATACGCTTCGGTATTCGAACCAACCATATTGGAGTTGATGATCTTTACTGCTTCTGCGTATTTACCCGCAAAAATCAACTTCCGTACCGGCTCCAAATACCGTCTGACGTTGTAATTGACTTTGTCTCTTGGAAACCCTGACCACAATGTGTCTTCGTTCAACTGCAAGCGCTCTCGGCGATCTCCGCCAAAAACCATCGCTCCGAGCCGCCCATTCCCCGCAGGCAATGCTTCTTCCCACTTCGTCGCAGGCTGTCTGTACCATAATTTATACGTTTTGCTACTCACCATTCCGCCACCTTCCGCTTTTCAAGAAACGTTTTAGATCGACGACACCGTTTTTCACTTTTTTTCTAAATGACTTCCTTCTCATTTTAGCATAAACATCCCCCAGTTCTTCTTCAATTCGTTCTGGATTTTTTAGGTTGTAATTTCCCCCACCAAAAAAAGGCGGAGCATCCCCCGCCTTTTTTCGTGGAGTCTATTCAATTCTTCCGTATGCGTTGAGCCTGGCCCAGCGGAGGGGAAAATTCAGTTCAAGACGCCTTTGAACCCGGAAAGCTTCCTTCCCCAATTTCAATCCTGCTTTCCGAGTGAAACAGCGGCTTGAACGAATTTTCCACGCAGCGCCACTAAAGCTCCGCTCCACCTACACTCTCCCACAATTGAACGACCCCACCTCACTCAAAAGGGTTACTCCGCCGGCGTCCCCCATGCTTCGACGGTGTCTTTGATCATCTGCGTATACAAAGCTTCCATCTCCGGAATCCCTGATCCGTTCAGATCTGTCAGCATTTGATCGTAAATGACGTCGAATTGCTCCGGTGTAGCGACAATTGCAGCCGGGATCGCTTTACGCACGATATCTTGACCTTTTTGATAAGGTACCGTGAAGTCAGACGAGCTTGGCGCCGGTAAGTTGTACGCTGCACCCCAAGCTTTAACAGGGAAGTCTTCTTTACCCGGGAACAGATCTTTCCAAGTTGTAGCGTCATAAGCTTTGAGCGCTTTTTTCTCATCTTCACTGTAACTGTTCGTAATTTGCTCTGGATAACTTGTTGTGTAGTAGTTGCCTGTCTCGTCTTTTACGCCGTCACCGTAACGAACCGTGAATGGTGTGTACAGACCAATTCCCGTTTCTTTCTGGAAAGCGGAATTGTCGTTAATCTTTTGATCCAATACGTCTTCTGGAATGACGCGTTTGCCATCTTCGACATTGTATTGTTTACCTTCGATGCCCCAGTTCACAAGTAACTGGCCTTCATCAGACGCCATCCAGTCCAAGAATTTGATTGCACGAATCTGTTTTTCTTCGCTCATGGTCGTCGAGAACGACAAGCCATAGCCGGATGCGTTACCGATATCAACGAAGGAATGATCTTTATACTCTTCTGTCAAAGTAACCGGGAAATGCCCGTAGATTTTATCGTTTTTACCCGCTGCTTTCAAAGAATTTTCAGCTTCTTGATAATCCCAATCTTGATCGATCAGACCGAGTACGCGTCCGCTAGAAATTTTCGCCAGATATTGGTCATTTTTTTGCGTAAAAGCTTCTGGATCGATCAGACCTTCGTTATACATATGGTTGAGCCAGCGGAAATATTCTTTTTCAACTGGGCGTTTGTAGTGCAGCTGCGCTTCATACGTTTCTGGATCGATATAAAACTCGCCATCATCCGGTGCTCCTGTTGCCAAGAAAGCAGGATTCGTGACGGTGATCATAATTTTCCAATCGTCTGCATTGAGCGTCAGAGGAATCGTCGGTTGCCCGTCGATGGTTGGGTGTTTCGCGTAGTAGTCTTTCAATACTTTTTCAAAATCTTGAACGGTACGAATTTCGGGATAGCCCAACTCTTCAAGTACGCCTAATTGAACTTCAAAACCGCCACCGGCATCAAAAGGCGTATTATCGATAGCTGTATTCGTTGGAATCGTGTAGATCGATGGATCTTCTTTGCTGTATTTGAGTCGGTTCATATAAGGTCCGTATAACTTTTTGATATTAGGTGCATACTGATCGATCAAGTCCGTCAGATCAACCAATGCGCCGGCATCCACAAGCTTACTCGTTTCGCCTTTCGGATAGAGAATTTCGGGATATTCGCCGGAAGCGATCATCAGCGCAATTTTTTGTTGATCGGTTCCGCTGACCGCAAACTCGCCGTCGATGGTAACGCCTGTTTTTTCGGTAATGACTTTGCCCGTCTCATCTTGCATCCGCGACCAGTTTGGACTTGCGTCGCCGCCAAAGAAGGTAAATGTCACCGGTGACGTATCGTCGCCTTCTGCTCCGTTTGCCGATGATGTCTCTGTTGCTGGCTTTGAAGCTGCGTCGTTTCCGCTATTACATCCTGTTACCGCCAAAGCCGATGCTGCTGTCAATACCATTGCGACTTTCCACTTTTTAATCGTTTCCATTGTATCCCACCCTTCCGAAAATGGCCTTGCCCCCAATTATTTTTAAGCGCTTACATTTTGAGCATGTATCGTTTGCTCCGCTTTATTATATCCTACTTTTTTCTTTTTGAGAACGCTTACATTTCTAAATTGATAACTTTTTTAAAAAATAGTTAGAGAATAACAAAACAACCTTCATCTCTAAGGACGAAGGTTGTTTGATTTGATTTGGATCAAAGCAGATCGCTTATTTCGCGTTCCAAGCTTCTACCGTGTCTTTGATCAATTGGGTATACGTCGCTTCCATCTCTGGAATGCCGTTCCCGTCAAGCTCGGTCAACATTTGATCGTAAATGCCGTCGAATTGTTCAGGTGTTGCAACGATTGCAGCCGGAATGGCTTTACGCACGATATCTTGCGATTTTTGGAAAGCAACCGTGTAATCCGAACCGCTTGGAGCCGGCAAGTTGTACGCAGCGCCCCACTCTTTAACAGGGAACTCGTCTTTGCCCGGGAACAGATCTTTCCAAGTCGTTGCTTCATACGCTGCCAAAGCTTTTTTCATAGGCTCGCTGTAGTTCGCTGTGATCAGCTCTGGATAATTTGTTGTGTAGTAGTTGTCCGTTGAGTCTTTAACACCATCGCCATAACGTACAGACAATGGCGCATACAGGCCTACGCCCGATTCTTTTGTGAATGCGGCATTTTCGTTCGACTTGCGATCTTGAACATCGGCAGGAATGACACGTTTGCCGTCTTCCAATACATAATGTTCGCCTTCAACGCCCCAGTTGTTCAAGATTTGAGCTTCGTCAGAAGCCATCCAGTCCAGGAATTGAATCGCACGGATTTGTTCTTCTTCACTCAAAGCCGTTGTCAGACCTACGCCGTAACCGGAACCGTTACCGATATCGACGAACGAATGGTCTTTGTACTCCTCTGTCAAAGTAACCGGGAAATGACCGTACGTACGCTCATGTTTGCCTGCACTTTTGAGGGAGTTTTCAGCTTCTTGGTAATCCCAATCTTGGTCGATCAGACCGAGTACGCGTCCGCTCGAGATTTTAGCCAGATATTGATCGTTCTTTTGAGTGAACGATTCTTTGTCCAGCAGACCTGTGTTGTACATATGGTTGAGCCAACGGAAGTATTCTTTTTCTTCTGGACGTTTGTAGTGCAATTTAGCTTCGTATGTTTCTGGATCCACATAATATTCGCCGTCATCCGGTCCGCCTGTTGCGTATACGGCAGGGTTCGTTACGGTAATCATGATTTTCCAGTCATCTGCATTTAAAGTTAAAGGAATGGTCGGTTGACCATCGATTGTCGGGTTTTTCTCGTAATAATCGCGCAGCGCTTTCTCGAAGTCTTCAACTGTACGAATCTCTGGATAACCGAGTTCTTCGAGTACCGCAAGTTGGAGTTCAAATCCGCCGCCTGCGTCAAACGGAGTCTGATCGACCATCGCGTTCGTTGGGATCGTATAGATTGCTGGATCTTCTTTGCTGAATTTCAGACGATTCATGTAAGGGCCGTAGATCTTTTTGATATTCGGCGCATACTGATCGATCAGCGGAGTCAAGTCTACCATAGCGCCCGCGTCTACCAGCTTGCTGGTTTCGCCTTTAGGGAAAATGATTTCTGGATACTCGCCGGAAGCAATCATCAATGCGATCTTTTGCTGATCGGTTCCGCTTACTGCAAATTCGGCTTCAAGCGATACGCCTGTTTTTTCGGTAATCACTTTGCCTACTGCATCTTGCATGTTGTTCCAGTTTGGGCTAGCGTCGCCGCCGAAGAACGTGAACGTTACCGGTTCTGTGCTTGGCGCCCCGTCTGTTGCGGCATTATTTCCACCTGTGCTTGCAGGCTTTGCTGTATCGCCGCCACCGCATCCTGCTGCTACCACCAACGTGCTCGTCATAAGCAACGCTGCAATCTTTTTTGTTTTCCCTTTCATTAATCGACATCCCCCTTAGGACGGATTTTTTATATGCGTACAACGGGCGCTGCCCGATCATACCGACTCTTGGACAAGCAACAATTCTTTAATCATTTGGATTTAAAGCGTTTACATTATTAATAAATAATTAAGCTTTATTCTGCAAAATCCATCCTAACTAATAACTTTTAGTCTTAGGTGAACCGTTTTCGAATAAAGCTAAAATCGCTGTTTCATGTAATGTAAGTGCTTACAGTTAAGAATATAATACTCCGAAAACGTTTTGTCAACAAAAATGTTTATATTTTTATCAAAAAGAAAAAGAATCCTTTTTAGGATTCTTTTTCTTTAAATTTATTCTTTTTAAAACCTACATTTACTTGCCTGTACCCCATAGTTCAACCGTATCTTTGATCTGCTGCGAGAAGATTTTTTCCATTTCCAAAATATCGTCCGCGTTCAATTCTTCCAACATACCATCGTAGATCGTATCGAATTGATCGGCTGGAGCGAGAATCGCTTCCGGAATCCGTTTACGGACAATGTCCTGCGACTTTTGGAACGAAACCGTGTACGACGAATCGTTTGGAGCTGGCAAATTGTACGCGGCGCCCCAAGCGCTTGTACCGAGTTCGTCTGCTTGTGGGAATAGATCTTTCCATGTCGTTGCATTATATTGCTTCAAAGCATCTTTTTCCGGTTGCGTATACGCATTTTGAATCTGTTCCGGGAAGTTCGTTGTGTAATAATTGCCCGTTTCGTCTTTGACACCGTCGCCATAATGCGGAGACATCGTAGTGTACATACCGATTCCGGTTTCTTTGGTAAACGCTACGTTATCGTTCGTTTTGCGGTCTTGGATCTCTTGTGGAATCACACGCTTGCCATCTTCTACATTGTAATGGTCGCCTTCAACGCCCCATTGAACAAGCACTTGACCTTCATCCGATGCTAAAAAGTCCAAGAATTTAATGGCACGGATTTGTTCCGCATCGCTCAAATTGGTCGTCAGACCGATTCCGTATCCACCTGGGAAACCTACGTCCATAAAGGAATGATCTTTGTATTGCTCGTTTAGCGTTACTGGGAAGTGACCGTAAATACGGTTTTGCGTCGTTGGATCGCTTGATCCTTTCAGTGCATTTTCTGCTTCAGAGTAATCCCATTCTTGATTGATCGTACCGAGAACGCGTCCACTCGAAATTTTCGCTAAATATTGGTCGCTTTTTTGCGTGAAAGTTTCTTTATCCAGCAGACCTTCGTTGTACATTTTGTTCAACCAGCGGAAATATTCTTTTTCTTCCGGACGTTTGTAATGAAGCTGCGATTCATACGTATCCGGGTTGATCGCGAATTCGCCGTTATCCGGAAGCCCTGTAGCCAAAAATGCCGGGTTCGTTACGCCGATCATCATTTTCCAATCATCCGCGTTCAGCGATAAAGGAATCGTAGGCTGACCGTTGATTGTTGGATTTTTCTCGTAATATTCTTTGATGGCTTTCTCGAAATCTTCGAGTGTACGAATTTCTGGGTACCCAAGTTCTTTGAGCACTTCGAGTTGCAATTCAAAGCCGCCGCCTGCATCGAATGTCGTCTGTCCCACACCCGTATACGTCGGAATGATATAGATCGATTGGTCTTCTTTGCTGTACTTCAGACGGTTCATATCTTCGGCATACATCTTTTTGATATTTGGCGCATATTGTTCGATAAGATCGGTTAGATCGACCAATGCTCCGGCGTCTACAAGCTTGCTTGTATCGCCTTTTGGCATAATCAAATCCGGATATTCGCCCGACGCGACCATCAATGATACTTTTTGCGTGTCGCCGCCGATTGCGTATTCCGCGTCCAACGTCACTCCTGTTTTTTCTGTAATCGCTGCGCCTACGGCGTCTTTCATCCCAACCCAGTTGCTATTTGAATCTGCGCTGAACAAGCTGAACGAAATCGGACCGCTTTCTACTTCTTCTGCCGAACGATTATCGCTACTTGCTCCGCCACATGCGGTTAAGCCTACGATAGATGCCAGTGCAACCGGCGCTACCCATTTCACTTTTTTATTTCCCACTTTAAAAAGCCTCCCTTTTCAATCACCCTGAAATTGCTCTTTTTCTCTATATGGGTCACTTCGTCACAATAAACGCAAATGTTCATTTCCGCTTATTCCGCAAAGCGCCCTTTGTATATCGGGAGGCAGTAGCCTCCCGTGAATACCTAAGCTGCCTGTTTACGATAGAACTTGAATTACGATTTTACTGCGCCAAGCGTCATACCGCTTACGAAGTATCTTTGCAAGAACGGGTACACGATCAAGATCGGTACGGTAACGACGATGGTAATTGCCATTTTGATCGATTCTGGCGAGATTTGCGTCATTTTTTGCGCCATGTCCGCAGCATTGATCTGCTGACCGCTACCGCCTTGTTGCGTACTTTGTAGAACTTTCATCAATTCGTATTGAAGCGTCGTTAATTCTGGATGACGTCCGTTGTACAAATACGTATCGAACCACGAATTCCATTGTCCAACGGCAAGGAACAACGCGATAGTCGCAAGTACCGGCTTACAAAGCGGCAAAATGATACGGAAGAAGATCGTTAAATCGTTCGCTCCATCAAGTTTTGCCGATTCTTGCAACGCGTATGGAAGACCATCCATAAACGAGCGAATAACGATAACGTTAAATGCACTGACGATACCTGGCAAAATGTAGACCCAGAACGAACCCAGCAGTCCCAGATCGCGGAACAAGATATAAACCGGAATCATACCGCCGCTGACATACATCGTCACAACCAAGAAAGTCGAAGTAAACTTACGAGCTTGGAAGTCTGGTCGACTCAGCGTATACGCCAACATCGAAGCACTGATCAGACCGAAGACGGTACCGATTACGGTACGAAGAATCGAGTTCCACAGACCGCGAATCAATCCTTCATACTGGAAGATCTGCTGATAGTTATCAAAGGTAAAAGCACGTGGAATGATGGTAACGCCGCCTCGAACGGTATCGGACGACTCGTTGAGCGAGATCGCAAGTACGTTCAAGAACGGATACAACGTCACGATCAGAACCAGCGACATCAAAACAATGTTCGCAATATCGAATATTTTATCGCCTCGCGTGGCATTAAATGCTTTAGGTGCTGCCATAATTGTCCCCCCTTACATGATGCTTTCTTTGGATACTCGTTTGAAGATACCGTTGACGGTAAACAGTAGGATTACGCTGACAACGGAGTTGAAGATACTGATCGCTGTACCATACGAGAAGCGTCCCATTTGGAGCCCGTATTGTAACGCATAAAGTTCAAGTACCTGCGAGTATTCCAGCACCAGATTGTTGCCGAGCAGGAACTGTTTTTCAAATCCGATTTGGAGCAAATGACCGATCTGCATAATGAAGAGTACAGAGATCGTTGTCCGAATACCCGGAAGGGTAATATGCCACATTTGTCTGTACCGGCTTGCTCCGTCGACACGGGAAGCTTCGTACAGTTCAGGGTCGATACCTGTAATTGCCGCCAGATAGATGATTGTGTTCCAACCCATCTCTTTCCAAACATCGGAAGCGGTTACAATGTACCAGAACCATTCGCCTTTAGCCATAAATTGAATCGGCTCGTTAATAATATGAAGACCGACCAACAAGTCGTTGATTGCACCGCCTTGCGTCGAAAGCATTTTCGTAACAAGACCTGCTACTACGACCCAAGAAACGAAGTGGGGCAGGTACGATACCGTTTGAACAAAACGTTTGAAGATCATTCCGCGAAGTTCATTGAGCAAGACTGCGAAAATGATTGGAACGACAAACCCGACAACCAGACCCATTACACTCATCGCTAACGTGTTACGAAGTGCGAGGTAGAACCGATCATCCGAGAACAGTTCGACGAAATGCTCGAACCCTACCCATTTCTGTTCGAAAAATCCTTTTGCCGGTTTAAAGTCTTGGAATGCCATCGTCCAGCCCCATAACGGCAAGTAGCTGAAGATGAATGCCCAGATGACAAAAGGCAACGACATTAAGTACAGGTATCTTTGCTGTAGAGCGGTTCGCCAGAAACCTTGCTTTTTAAAGCGCTTACCAGCGAGTGCATCAGCAGCAGGAGTACCCGGATTCCTATTGGAACTACCGCCTGGTGTGAGCGTTCCCATATATTTACCCCTCCTGATTTCTTTATGATTTTATGATAGATGGTTTTTATGAAAGCGCATACCCTAGGAATTTTAGACAAAATCATGCGAAAATTAGACATAAAAAACGTTTCACCTAAAAATTCGCAAAAAAATAGGGTGAAAATCAGAGATCTAAATTCTGATTCTCACCTCGCCCGACTAACAATTAGAGATTTATACTCCAATTGCTTACGCTGCGTTTTTTAATCATAGACTTTGGTTTACGATTCGCCGCTTTGCTGCTCGCCATGTACTTCGCTTCGGTACGCCGAAGGAGACGTGCCTTCGTACTTTCGGAATTTAGCGTGAAAATAATCGGCATTGGAGTATCCGACTCTTGCCGCGACTTGATGTACTTTTAACCCTTGAGCCAGTAACGTCTTCGCTTTTTCGACTCGGACTTTATCCACGAACGCATTAAAATACTGTCCCGTGTAGTTTTTGAACAACTTACCTAAATATCCGCTATTGTAGCCAAACATATCGGCAAGCAGCTCAAGTTTGAGGTTTTCATTATAATTACGCTGAATAAAATCGATCATCTGCTTGAGTACCGTATCTTTATTGGCACCACCGAAACGATCAATCATTTCACCGAGACGTGTATGAATCTGTCTTTTCAGTGCTCCGTAACTTTGGGCTTGATTCACGTCGGATAACAGCAGACTATGATAATTTTGAGCAAGCTCGGTCGTAGACGAACTTCCGCCAGAAGATAACTTTCCCATCGCAAGGGATAACGTTCGCGCATATTCGCTACGCACTCCCGCTTCGTCTGTTTTGCGGAAAGCTAATCGTTGCTCTAGCTCACTCAGTACCTTTTGCACAGCATCGCGGCTACGAATATCGAGCGCATAATATAACTTTTCGCCAAGTTCCGGCATATCTTCGGATTCCGTTAGATCTTCATCTGTCGGTTGATCTGCAAATACCTGGTTGTACGCGGCTTGATCGATGACCGAACCGCTTTCGAAAAAGAATCGTGCCTGTAATAAGCGTTCTGCTTCGCGAAAAGACGCCGATACTTCGGTCAAATCGTCGATTGAGGCTCCGCAAGCCGCATGAAAATGCAATTCGCCTGCCGCATCGGACAACTGATTTTGCAGCGTATGGCTACATTCCGTATGATTTTGCCGCACTAAAAGCAGCCCGATATACGTACCCGCCGAAAATAAAATAGCGCCGTTTTTTTCTTCAAAACTTTCTTTTAACCGTTGACGGAATACGGCATGTTGGCGCGACTCTGTTTCTATACTTCCGTGCGCATCGACTAGCAAGACCCGATAAGCAGGAGCCGACAACCCCAGTGCTGAGGCAAGCTTAGTGATATGATTTTCATCTTGCGGCTTTTCTTCAAACAGTAATTCTTCTACTAATTGCGCTTTGGGAAGCGCGGCTTCTTGCTCGATTTTGGCGCTGCGCGCAGCTTGTTCTCGCTCTAGCAGATCTCGGACCCGGCGCAATTCGTCGAGTAACTCCACTTCGTCTACCGGCTTGAGCAAATATCCATTTACGCCGTTCACAATCGCACGCTTTGCATAATCGAATTCTGCATAACCACTCAATATCAGAAAATGAGCAGTTCCGTTATTTTGACGAACTTTTTCGATCAGATCGAGCCCGGTCATACCCGGCATCCGAATATCGACAATTGTTAAATCCGGCTGAATCTGACCGAATTTCTCGAAGCCTTCTTTTCCGTTGGAAGCCGTATCGCTGATCTTGAAGCCTTCCGATTCCCAATCTACGATCGTACGCAGCCCTTCGCGAATCATAGGCTCATCGTCTACGATTAACACTTTATACATTACTCGTCCCTCCCGGCAGGTATCTTGAAGTAAATTTGCGTGCCTTTGCCAAGCTCACTCGAAATGCGTAACCCACATTCTTCGCCATAGGTCATCACCAATCGTTGATGGACGTTACGCAGCCCGATTCGACTTTCTTCGCTTTCTTCTTTTTCGCGAATTGATTCTTCGACTTGCTTCAATCGTTCTGGCGTCATTCCCGCACCGTTATCGACTACGTCAATCAACACTTCTTCTCCGATTCGAACAGCATGAAGTGTGACACAACCTTCGGTTTCTTTGTTTTCCAAACCATGAACGATAGCGTTTTCGATCAAAGGTTGTATGATAAGCGGCGGTAACATCGTATTTAGCGTATCTTCGCCGGCCGACAATTCGTAATGCAGACGATCTCCGTGACGGAATTTTTGAATATCCAAATAGGAACGTACCATATCCAGCTCGCTGCGAAGGGAAGCATGCCGGTTGCCCAATTCCAAATTACGCCGAATCAGTTTTCCTAATAGCTGAACCGCACGGGCAATATCTTTTTCGCCTTGTATATGAGCACGCATCCGAATCGATTCCAGCGCATTGAACAAAAAGTGGGGGTTAATCTGACTGGCGAGCATTTTGAGCTTGATCTCGCGCTGCATCACTTCCATCCGATTATTCGCTTCGCTCGCTTCGTAGACTTGACTCATGAGTTCGTTGATATTGACGACCATATAATTGAACTGTTCCGATAACTGACCAATCTCGTCTTGCCCGTCGATACGCGAGACCGTACCCAGATCGCCTTCGGCTACCCGGTTCAGATTACGATTCAATTTCAGTAACCGCGAACTGATCAACCGGGAATTGAAATATACCGCAAGTAGCGCCATAAATAGAATAAATACGATCAAGCCCGCTCCGATCAGACCGATTCGATTCGCGTCATGTACGATACTTGCCGAAGAAAATGCCGATACTACCGTCAATCCGCTCACGCTGGAATCGGGAATCAACGTATTGATCGACACTTGATAATCAACGCCTTCAATCTTTCGTTCAAATGACCGTTCTTGCTCGGTATCTTCGGCAGCCAATTCAAATCCCATCTCTTCTAACGTTTTGCCGATCGAGCTTTGGTTTTTCGCGGCTACGATATATCCGTCTTTATCTGCAACCATCGTATCGAACGGTTCTTGACTCAGCAGTTCGTTCAAATAATCGGTATTGATCTGAATCACTAACACACTTCGCTTGCCGGTATTCGGGAAAAAGATCTGTCTGACCAGACTCAGCTGCTTATTATTTTGAAGTCTTGGATTATTCATATCATCGATATACATCCAAAAAATCGAGCGCTGCTGCATCGCTTGTTTATACCAGTTTGTCGCTTGGATCTCGCGATCCGCATTCATAAATTGCAAATTATTGAACAACGTCGAGTTGTCGGTAAACAATTGGATACTGCGAACTTCGCTATAAGCCCGCACATAATTCGTAAAATCGGTATAATTGCGATACGCATTGACCAGTTCAATCGGTCTGTCCGCCGGATAGACCGTAGTTGCGACACGCTCCATATCTCGGTCCAGCAGCAATTGATTGGATACGCTAATTGGTACATTGAGCAGATTTTCAATCTGCGTTTTGATTCGCTGTACATTGTTCTCCGTCTGCTTGGTCGCTTTTTCCAGCGCGTCCAATCTAAAATATTGAATCACAATAAAACCGACAATCAGTACCGGAATCATGACAACGATTACATAAAAGAAAATCAACTTATTGCGAATTCTCATATCGTTTAGCCATCTGACAAAAGGCTTTGTTATACGTCTCATCACCAGGTTCATCCTCCGCATATCAGGCGATCATAGATTGTAGTCGCCGGATCGCTCAAGTTACGATCTTTCTTCATCATACCATAGAACAAGAACAGGATTCAGCCTCTGACCTCACTCAAAAGCTCCGCATTGCGCATTCATTCAAAGCGGATTATACTGACAACAGTGTACAACTGCGATGCAAAATCGCGATCTGTTCAAGGAGGTTCTATGTCTTATTTAGCTGCTTTTATCGTGTCTTTGACGATTGCTCTTGTGTTGATTCCGCTACTACGCAAATGGGCTGTCCAACTTGATTTTGTTGATAAACCCCGTCCCGATAACGAACGCAAATTACACCGCGAGCCGATTCCGCTGATGGCGGGAATTGCTCTGTTCGCCGGATTTGCTACCACTTACATACTGTTTAATGATATGACTCCCATCGAGTCGGCTGCTGTACTGGGTGGTTCTTTACTTATTTTATCGATTGGACTTGTAGACGATTGGTATAAAGTCAGCCAACGCGAATTCCCGGCTTTACCTAAGTTGATTGTGCAATTGCTTGCCGCGTTGCTCGTCTATTTGGCAGGTATCCGGTTTTCCGGATTTTCTAATCCGTTCACCGACAGTTATGTGATTTTACCGGAGTGGCTGCAATTGATTCTGACTTTACTGTGGATCTTCGGCGTTACGACCGTAATCAACTTTACCGATGGGTTGGACGGTCTTGCAGGCAGTCTGGCTACAATCTCAGCCGGTACATTGTTTGTAGTGGCAATTGCGCAGCAACGTAGTGATTCGGCGATTATGGCGATTAGCTTGGTTGGCGTCGGGATTGCGTATCTGAAGTACAACAAGCCGCCGGCAAAAGTGTATATGGGAGACTCCGGCGCGACATTTTTAGGATTTATTTTGGCGATCATCGCATTAGACGGAGCGTTCAAACAAGCAACGTTGTTATCCCTGCTTGTCCCGATCCTGGCGCTAGGCGTACCGATCTTCGATAATATCTTTGTTGTGCTCAAACGATTGAAGAATGGTAAAAAGATTTACGAAGCGGATGCTTCTCAAATTCATTACCGGCTACTCTCTAGCGGGCTGAATCCGAAGCAAGTATTGCTTGTACTCTGCCTAGTCAGCGTATGTCTCAGCTTATCTTCGATCATTTTGCTGTTATTGCCTGTCTAACGAAAAAGATTTGTTTTCAATCAAAAAGCTCCGTAATACGATCTTTAGATCGCATTGCGGAGCTTTTTTTGCCTATCGAAATTCAGGCAACTCTTATTGTTTTCGGTTCATTCGATAATGCAAAAGCACTTGTTCGCCGACAGGTCCTGATTTACGATGACCTCGGTCTTCGAACCCGGCGTCCGTATATAGTTGTAAAGTGCCTTCTTGATGCTGATTCACGACCAATACGATCTCATTCATATCCGGGAAGTAATCGCTCACGAACTTCGGCAGCAATGCCATCGCTTCTTTACCATATCCTTTGCCTTGTTCCGACAAGTTAATCGACAACGAACGAACTAACATCGCGCGCGGCGATTCGGTAATACTGCGGATTCGATCTCCTCGATGAAGCACGAAAAAACCAACAGGCTGTTTTGCCGCCAAAATCACGATCGGATGACGATCTCGATCTTCTCGGCAAAGCTGGATCGCTCGTACAGGGAGCGCCGTATATTTCTCTTGCTCAGCGGAAACATGATAATCTTCGAACAGAGCCTTTTCATACTCTGGGCGGAAAAACTTCAGTTCCACTTTTAACTCTGTCGATTCAGGGTGCTGGTTCATCCTACGTTCCTCCTGTCTTCCCTACCGTTCATTTTGAAAAATTAGCAATGTTCAGCAAGAAGTTGTGAAGATGACATCTACCCTACTATTAAACGCGAATATTCTTTATCTAACCGTAGATTCTACGTAATCCCAATCATTCAACAATCTGTTTAACGCGTCCGACTTGTCCGTCTTGCAGACGAACTTTGATTCCATGCGGATGTGTAGCGGAATTCGTGAGCAAATCTTTGACAACGCCGCGAGTGAGTGTGCCTGAAGCTTGATCCTTTTTGAGTACAATATCGACGGTAAGCCCTGGCTTAATCGAAGACCGGTTGTTTCCGTTCATAACGATGCCTCCTTTTTTATCCTTTTGTCTGTATGTATCATAACATAAGGGAAGATAAGCGCCCAAATAAGAAAAGCCACCTTCGCAACAAAGCGAAAAGCGGCTAGTACAACTCCATCTATTTGTTGAAATAAACTTAACGCGTTTCCCGGTGGATCGTATATTTTTTCAAGCGTGGGCAATATTTTTTTAATTCTAAGCGTTCGGGATGATTGCGTTTGTTTTTGGTCGTTGTGTAATTCCGGTCTCCACATTCTGTACATGCCAAAGTTACGATCACTCTCATGATTCATTCCTCCTAAGTTTCTAAGTTTACCAGCTTGATTTGGTTACGCCGGGAATTTGTCCTTTGTGCGCCAATTCTCGAAATACGATCCGGGAGACTTTGAATTTGCGTAAATAACCGCGAGGACGCCCTGACACTTCACATCGGTTTTTGAGACGAGTCGGGGATGAATCGCGCGGCAATTTTTGCAGAGCGGCATAATCGCCTTTTTCTTTTAACTCACGGCGTAGTTCTGCATATTTCGCTACGGTTTCTTGACGTTTTTTCTCTTTGACTACTTTTGACTTTTTCGCCATCTGAATTTCCCTCCTAATATATATGCTCGGTTACACACCGATTTCTTCAGCAGTCATCCACGGTAAAGGGTTATACATTTTTGCCCAGTCTGATTTCAATTCGCGATCATTTAGCAAGCAAGCATCCAGTTGGTCTTCCAGCTGCTGACGATCCATATCGATGCCGATCAGGACAAACTCATTGATTCGATCTCCGACTTCTTCGTCCCAACTTTGGGCAAGTTCCGGTTGCTCGGCAAACAATTCTTCGCGCTCCGCTATAGGCAATGCGGCGATCCAATGCCCAGCCGGACCAAACTGAATCGAAGGCCCGGCTTGGCTAAAGCTTGCTGCCCAATCTTCTTTGACTGCAATCCACATCAAGCCTTTGGCGCGCACAACCTCAGTCGGCCATTCCGATAGCAAGTCCGCAAGACGCTGAGGGTGAAAAGGACGGCGGCGGCGATATACGAACGATCCGATTCCGTACTCTTCGGTTTCCGGAGTATGCTCTTCTTTTTGCAATTCACGAATCCAACCCGGCGATAAACTCGCTTTTTCAAAATCGAATTTGCCTGTATTTAAAATCTCCGACAGTTCTACTTCTCCGCGCACGGTGCGAATGATTATTGCCGATGGTTGTAGTTTGCGCAATACGCCCTCTAGCCGCTGCAATTGATGTTCTTCTACGAGGTCGCATTTATTGATCAGCAGCACATCGCACATTTCAACTTGGTCAATCAACAGATCGGTCACGTCGCGTGTATCGTCTTCTGCGCTTGCCTGACCACGTGCGAGCAGACTTTCACCACTTTCGAAGTCATGCCAAAACCGATACGCATCGACAACCGTCACCATACAATCCAATTTTGCGAGTCTGGTCAGATCTACACCCGTCTCGTCGTCTGCATAGGTAAAAGTCTGGGCAATCGGCACAGGTTCGCTGATCCCCGTCGATTCGATCAAAATATAGTCGAACCGTCCTTCGGACGATAGCCGTTCCACTTCACGAAGCAGATCGTCTCGCAAAGTGCAGCAGATACATCCATTCGACATTTCCACTAGTTTTTCTTCGGTACGAGACAGATTTGCTTCTCCTGCGACTAATCCGGCATCAATATTAATTTCGCTCATATCATTGACGATGACTGCCACTTTTAAGCCTTGACGGTTATGAAGGATATGATTCAAAAGAGTCGTTTTCCCTGATCCCAAATATCCGCACAAGACGGTAACTGGAATCTTTGATCGCTCCATGATTTACCGCTCCTTTTGACAAATAGTAATTATTACGATTAATAAAATGTACTATACTCCCGATAGATTGGAGCTGTCAACTCTGTTTTTTTTGGAGCCGTTGTCTTTGGGGATTCGCTATGCGGTTTTACTCATTACACCTCCAAAAGAAAAAACCTCACCGGAGTGAGGTCTTTTCTTCAAATCTTCACGATCAATCGTATTTATTGATCTTTTTACCTTCGCTTTGACCGAGTAGATACTCGAAGTCGTTCTCGAGGCGTTTGCGCTCTGCTTTTTTAGCTTCAGCAGCGGCGCGTTGTTCTTCTTCCCGGCGTTCTTGTTCGGTCGCTTTGAGTTCGTTGGCTTGGGCTTGCAACTTCGCAAGTACATCGGGATTCAATAAATCTTTCAGCGTTGCTGGCTTATCCGATGCGGCTGGACGAGCAGCAGGCTGCTTTTTCTTCGCTGCCATAAAGTGTACCTCCTGTGAGTATAACGGTCTTTTTATTATACGAGGATTAGAAAAAGAAAGGAACCTGTGTATAAGTCGTACTTTGTGCACAGTTTATTCAAACATTATACACAGGTTTATCCACGGAATTGCGGGTTTTATCCCCAGCCTGTTGAAATCTTTATTCTTTTTTTCTGAAAATTTTATTTTTATCCACATTTTTGCTAATAAACGAACCTAAATATCCGATTTCTTTATTCTTCTTTTTTAGACTGACGAGTCGCTTCGATCTGACGGATTCGTCCTTCTTCCATTACGGAGACTTTCCAGTCCCAACCTTCTCCTGTCCAAACATCGCCTTGTTTAAGATCGTACTTTTTCGAAAGTAACCAACCGCCAATCGTATACACTTCTTCGGAATCCAGATCTGTTCCGAGTTTGCGATTGACGTCGTGCAGCAAAGCTTTGGAGCCCAGTATAAATACGTCTTCGCTATGTTTGCGGATAAGCGGCGTCGGTGCTGAGGCGTCATTTGGTGACGAGCTGGATTTGATATCGCCGACGATTTCCTCGAGTAAATCTTCTAACGTAACCAGACCTGACGTACCTCCGTATTCGTCGAGTAACACTGCCATATGAATCCCTTCTTTTTGCATACGAATCAGCAGATCGCGCGCACGTACCGTCTCAATAACTTGGATGACTGGACGAATATATCCAGCGATTAGATGATGAGGATCATACCCTTTTTGCACATAATCATTAAGCACTTGCTTGACGTTAATCATCCCTACGATATGGTCTTTATCGCCATCGATAGAGACCGGAACCAGACTATACGTTTTGACTTGAATCAATTGCAGTAGATCTTCAATCTTCGCTTGCTGCGAAATATGGCGAATCTCCGTACGCGGAACCATAATTTCTTGGGCATCCCGCTCATCGAAATCAAATACATTGTTCAAATACCGATATTCCGTTGGCGTGATTTCACCACTTTTGAATCCTTCCGACAATGCCAACCGAAGTTCGGCTTCGCTCTGTGCCGCTTCTCCTTCGGTTAATGGCTTAAGCCCGAATAGCCCGCTGATCACGCGCGACGAACGACTCAAAATCCAGTTGAACGGATACGTGATACGGTAAAAAATAATCAAAGGACGCGCTAAAGCCAATGCCAGCGGCTCCGCAACTTGAATCGCGATCGTTTTGGGAACCAGTTCCCCGATCAGTACTTCGAAATACGTCAAAATCAAGAAGGCGAGTAAGAATGATAAGACTCCTGTAATCGAACTTGGAATATGTAACCAGACAAAGATCGGTGCAAGCAGTTCTTCGACGGTCGATTCACCCAACCAACCGAGTGCCAGCGACGTTAACGTCGTCCCCAATTGACTGGCAGACAAAAATTCATCGAGCCGAGACAAGATCCGTTTGACTGCCAACGCATTTTTGTTCCCGCTCTCCGCCAATTGATTAATACGCGAGACGCGTACCCGAATAATCGAATACTCAGAAGCTACAAAAAAGGCGGTCAATAAAATCAGTACGATCACGACAATCACATTCACAATTTCCATATCTACTCTCCACTTTTCATAAAGTTAACAAGGAAAAGGGAGCACACCTCCTTCAATTGTTCATTGATCCCAGCTCTACATCAGAATCAAATCGTTGTGATACGTATATACCCATTTTTACACATCCGCTTGCATGGACATCTACGTTCTTTCAACTTTTCGCGCATACAAAAAAGCCTCGAATAGATCGAGGCTTCATCATAAAGTATTCAAATCATGCGTTGAGCTTTTTACGATTTTGAGGAAGTTGCTCAAGTTCGGCTTCCAACTTATTCATCGCACCCGCCAAGCGGTCAGCAAGTTCGTTCAGATCTTTTTTTCCTTGCGAAGGGCCTTCGCTTACGGTCAAGATCGGTTCTCCGATCACGATCATCGTTTTGGTCCCTTTTAGCAGATCTTTCAAACCTTTAGGCCCAATATAAGCAGCAGGGACAATCGGCATTTTCGCCATACTCGCAATCGTGACCGCGCCGCGTTTTAACGGTACATCTTCAGACGAACGCGTACCTGACGGGAAGATTCCGATCGTTTTGCCTTGCTTCAGCAGTTGAATCGGAACTTTTAGCGTACTAGGCCCTGGATTTTCGCGATCGACCGGGAACGCATTAATGTCACGCAGAAATTTATCGGCAATCTTTTTTTGAAAAAGCTCTTTTTTCGCCATAAAATGAACTTCTGTCGGCAGCAGCGAGCATCCCAGTGCCACAACGTCCATCCATCCTCTGTGCGTGCAGGTGATCACGTATCCGCCTTCTTTGGGCAGTTTATCCGCTCCGACGATTTCGAATTTTCCGAATCCTCGCAATAAGAGTCTGGCAAATCTGGCGATGGGTTGATACAACACGTCGACTGCTCCTTCCGTATTCCGTTTTTAGTATCTGGTACTAATTTTAAGCAAAAGATAAAAGCACGCACTTCAACGTGCGATACGCTGTTAGTGTACCATGCGCTTGACGTTATGAACAGCATTGACGCGAAAAATCGCCGGAATGATGCTAGTAAGCTAAGGCATAATACCCTATAATGACGGTAACCCTTTCTTTTGCGTCTCCACTTTTTTAGTCTTGGCGCAACAAGATTCTATTCGTTAATGAAGGAGACCGGAGCATACGATGAACGATTTTATTCTTTTTAAACTTGCCGATAAAACATACGGAATTCCGTTCCATGAGATCGATGAGATCCAAAATTCCAAACCCGGTACGTCGATTCCGTTTTCTTCGAATTGGCACGAAGGCGTCGTCAAGATTCGCGAAGAAATTTATACCATCGTCAACTTGCGTAAAAAGCTCAATATTTCGCATGAAGATCAAAATGATACGGATAAATTCATTTTGCTTAGACGCGAAAAAGTGGCTTTGCTCGTCGATTCGCTAGATGATACGGCTTCTGTAGCTGATTCAGCACTGACAGATAACGAAGAAGTCGCAAGCCGTCGCTTTTTGCCGTCTGTGTTCGAACACCGTGATCGGATCGTGCTTGTTTTGAATGTCGATACTCTTTTAGCATCCACTACAGGAGGCGGAGCCTAAGGGCTTCGCTTTTTTCATTTCCTTTTATATAAAACAAAAAGCCCTGATCTGCATCAGGACCTGTTGGTGTTTCCGCGACTCCGGCATTTGAAAAAATTGCGGCGGCTAGAGGACGAATACAAAAAGGTTGCCGTAGAAATTGACCTTGAGAAGGTTTGTTCATGTAGACTGACTGGTTGTAAACATTCAAGGTCGATAGGTATAAGTCGCGGAAAACAAGAGCGCCAACGGGTAGTTGAAACTTAGGTAGGCGATGGGGCCGATTATGATGTCTAGTCTGTGGCGCTCTCATCGGATAAAACGCAAAAAGCCAAAATAAAGATCACTGTTTTTTGGATTTTTTTAAAAATAAATAAGTTTCCGTAGGATTCGCTCTACTTGCGCCAAGCTTTTGAAATTTGTGCAATCTGCTCTGGCGTCGTGCGGCAACATCCTCCGATTACTTTCGCCCCTGCGCGATGCCAGATCTCTGCCGATTCGGCGAAAGAACCACAAGTTTGCGATTCACCGGCTTGCCATGTTTTCGTCTTCGCATCATACGTTTCTCCGGAATTCGGATAGATCAGCAGCGGTTTGTCTGTCTCGCTCGCCAACGTCTCAATCGCTTGCGCGGCAAAAGAAGCCGGTGCGCAATTCACGCCAATCGCGGCAATTTGCGTATAGGGTTCCAGCGTTTGCGCACATTCACGGAGCAGCGTCCCTTCGCTGATCCGTTCTCCGTTTTGCAAAGAAAACGACATCCACGCATACGCATCCGGAAACTCGTCCGCCAGTAATTCCGCTAACACCTTTGCTTCTTGCAAAGAAGGAATTGTCTCAAAAGCGAGCAGATCCGCTCCGGCTTCAATCAATGCTTGGATACGAGGTCGGTGAAAATCACGTAACCTTCTATCATCTACTCCATAATTGCCTGTGTATTCCGAACCGTCTGCCAAAAAGGCTCCATACGCGCCAACAGAACCAGCTACGATCGGCTTTGGACGAGTCATTTGATCCACTTCTGCCCATACCGTATCGCGTGCTTTGGATGCTAGCTCAACGGTAAGTTGAATCAAGGCTAGCGCTTCTTGTTCGCTGATTCCTTTTGCCGCAAATCCTTCAACTGTAGCTTGATAGCTCGCCGTAATCGCACAATCCGCTCCGGCGCGAAAATAAGCTTCATGCACCTTAGATATCAGTTCGGGTTGCTCCAACAATACACGTGCGGACCAGAGCGAATCATCCAGATTACTGCCGTAACGTTCAAGTTCAGTCGCCATCGCTCCATCCAAGATCAAAATCGGATAATGGTTCAAAATAGCCGCGATCGGATTTTCTTTTTTGTTTTCTTTTCGATTAACAGTATTCATAAGTCTTCCTCCTTCACTGCATGGCTTTTCGTTTAGCTGTGACGTAATAAGCGATATAGCAGATCACAATAAACGGAATCCCGCAGTACAGCGCAATCCGCTGCGTGGGGTCAAAAGCGATTCCGACACACGACAACAAACAAAGCAAAAACGATACGATCGGCACGACCGGATACCACGGCGTTCGAAATTGTAAATCTTTTACCGAATGACCTGCTTTCACATACGCGCGACGGAAAAAGAATTGCGACAAGCTAATGCTCATCCAGACGGCGACAACCGCAAGCCCTGAGATCGACACCAGTGCGATATATACCGTTCCCGGTGCAATGATGCTCGACAGCAAAGCCAAAGCTCCGCCCGCCATGCTGAGAATCAATGCGTTCATCGGAACGCCGCGCGTATTAATTTTAGACAACGAGCGCGGAACCGTACCTTTGTCTGCAAGCGACCATAACATCCGGGAAGACGCGTATAACCCGGAATTTGCAGCCGATAAAATAGCGGTCAAAATCACAAAGTTCATCACATCTGCCGCGTATGGAATTCCCACCCGATCCAATACCGCGACAAACGGGCTTTCGAGTACACCAGCTTGATCCATAGGCAGTAAAGCCGACAAGATCACAATCGTTCCAATAAAAAAGAGAACCAGGCGAAGTAAAGTCGTTTTGATCGCTTTAGGAATCGTGCGTGCAGGATCAACCGCTTCTCCGGCTGCAATCCCGATGAGTTCTGTACCCGAAAAAGCAAAATTCACCGCAAGCATCGTAAGTAAAATCGCCCAGGCTCCATTCGGGAACCAACCGTTTGCGGTCAAATTCGAAAATAACGGCGCCGTGCTTTGTCCTTCCATAGGCACGATTCCGAATACAGCCGCAGCTCCGATCACAATAAAAGCGACAATCGTCAATACTTTGACTAAAGAAAACCAAAATTCAGACTCCGCGAAAAAGCGTACGCTGCTTGCATTCAAAAAGAAAATTAACGCCGCAAACAAAGCACTCCAGATCCAGACGTTAATATCCGGGAACCAGCGCTGCATCAATAACCCTGCGGCTGTGAATTCGGAGCCAAGCGCGACGGTCCATGTTAACCAGTACAACCAAGCCACCGTATAACCCGTAGCAGGTCCGATATATTTGGCGGCATAACTATGAAAAGCACCGGTTTCCGGCATTTGTACCGATAACTCGCCCAGACATAACATCACCAAATAGACCGCGATCGCTCCAACCAAATACGACAAGATTGCTCCGATCGGTCCCGCTTGCTGGATCGTATAGCCCGAACTTAAAAACAATCCGGTTCCGATAACGCCGCCAAGCGATAACATCACCACATGCCGTACTTGCATCTTGCGTTTGAACTCTCCACCTTTTTCCTGTTCCATCTCACTTCACCACTTTCTCGCCGCATACAAAAAACGCCTTTTTGTTCAAGACGCCTCAGAAATACGTCCCTGCTGGCTTCAACGATTTTTCAAACCAATATACCGGGGCGAACATGACGTGTCAACTATTTTTATTTATTCCTTCACCGCATTGAATCGTCAGTCAAAAGAAGCACCTAAACCTTCAAAAATAAAAACGATTTCGCTTATAAATAAAAAAAGATCGACGAGGATCGTCGACCTTTAGATCAAAATATGGAGCTTTATTGGATACTTATTTAGTCTCTGTGATCCACGTTAATCCTTCTGCCAAACGAACCGCAAAATCTTCCGGGTAATCGTGACCTATTCCGTTTACGACTTTCAAGCGAGCTTTCAACCCTCGATCTTGCAGCCCTCCGGTCAATGTGCGAGAAGCTTCGCGTCCTTCTTCGTCGTCTGCGCCCGCAATCCATACGCTGCGCGGCGTTCGGTCTTCCAATCGCTCTAGCGCTTCTACCCATTCGGCGGCATCGTCAAGCCACGGCGAGACCATCAGCAGCCCATCGACTTGAAGTTCGTCATGAAGCAGTGCATTTAAAGCCACTTCCGCTCCTGTCGAAAAAGCGCCTAGAACAACTCGGCGATCAGAAGATGCCGAATCTTGCAGCATACTCTCCATATGCTCGCGCAGTTCCGCAGCACCAAGATCGATATCGTCCCAGCCATGCGCATCGGCAAATTTGATTTGCGAAGAACGTACCAGTCCGACCGTCCAGCCTTGTTTCACTGCCGATTGCCAGAAAACTTCGGTATCGCGCTCATTTTCTTGATCACCATGAAGTACAAGCAGCACGCGGTTCGCCGTAAGTCCGGCTTCGCTTCCTCCACTTGCCGCAGGCTCCGGCTTCAAGACCTTAAGCCCAGGAGCCGCTTGTTCCAGCGCCGCTTCCTCGCGTGCTTCGCATAGCTCCACAAGCTCCGCAAACCCCGCTTCGCTGCGCAGCGAAGCCAGATCCTCATCTTCCCGCAAATAGTCTGCGGGATACCAGAAGCCGCGCTCCTTCACCGCTTCGCTCAGCAGCGCAAACGCTGTACCCGCTTGCCCCGAAGCCGCAGCCAGCGCATACAGCAAGTTCATATGGCGCGGATCGCCCGGTTCCCCGTGCTCCCGCGCCCAAGCATACGCCGCTTCTGCGCCCGATTCCTCGCGCAACGCCAAGACCTGATTAAACAAAGTCGTTGCTGCTATTTTGGTCATCTTTCGCTCCTACTTCGTTAAAATGATCGGCTCGCCTTTGGTGATGATCATTGTATGCTCATATTGCGCTACCAGACTGCCGTCGTCTGCTCGCAGCGTCCAGCCGTCATGCTCGTCTTCGACCACTTCGCGCGCATTCGTCGAAACGAATGGCTCGAACGCGATAACCGATCCTTCTTTCCAAAGATCGCTATCCGTCGGATCGTAATAGCTCAAAATATATTCCGGTTCGTCATGCAGCGAAGTGCCGATCCCGTGCCCCGTCAACGTCTCGATAATGTTAAAGCCATGACGGCGTGCGACGTTATAAGCCGCTTTGCCTGCATTATTGCGTTTCGATCCGGCTTTGATTTTCGCCGCTCCCGCTTCGAAAGCTTCGACAGCCGCTTCGCACAATTCAACCAGACGCGGATCGCCTTGACCCACGACAAACGATACGCCGGTATCCGCAAAATACCCGTCGCATGAAGCGGAGACGTCTACATTGACCAAGTCGCCTTCTTGAATGACGCGCTCGCCCGGAATGCCGTGGGCTACTTCTTCATTCACGCTAATGCACGTATAGCCCGGGAAATCATACGTAGATTTCGGAGCGGATACCGCGCCGTGTTCTTTGAACAATTCCGCCGCGCGCAAATCCAAATCGATTGTGCGTACACCCGGCTTCGCCATTTCTTTCAATTCATCGCGGATCAACGCGACAATACGCCCGATTTTTTTCAGACCTTCGATTTCTTGCTCTGTTTTTGCTATCATTATTCTTCTCCTTTTTCCGGTTATGCGATACATTTTTCCAAATCGCCGATCGGTATATGGTATCTAACCCTATCCTCTATTATACCACTGCGCGGCATAGGTTTCTCCTGTCCATGCAAAAAAGGCTTTAGGAAGATTCCTAAAACCTTAGCTCACCATCCCAATGTCGTTTTCAACTCTTGCGTCAATCGCTCCGCCATTTTAATATTGCCTTGCGCCGAAGGATGCAGCTGATCGGTGTAATCGCCTGCGGCTTCCGATAACCAACCGTTTGTCGCGATGATATGCAGCTTTTGATCGCCCGCTTTTTGACGAATCGTAGCCGCTTCACGACTTTCTTTATTCATATATCCATTCAAAGGCAGCAATACGACCAACTGCGTACGCGGATAGATCTGTCGTAGTTTTTCCAAAAATTCAACGTACGTCGCTTGGAAAGTATGCGAATCGATATTGGCGCGAGCGTCGTTAGTTCCAATATTAATCACGACGACGTCCGGTACAGACTTGGCTGTATCCCAAGCCGGTGACTGTGCATAATCGAGCGTCTCAAGCTTAAAATATTGCTCACTCATGCCTGAAGGCGGTAATCCGTTACATGAAATGCCGTCAACCAGACATATTCCGGTATAGGCAATTTGCGTATGATCTGCATTCAATTGTTCGCCGGTAAGCCAAGCATACGATTCAATCGAGACGTTCGGCGTTTTGTAGCCAACCGTAATCGAGTCGCCTATAAATTCGATCAGACGATCTCGCTTTGGCGGAGCGATCGTTTGTGCTCCTTCGTCGAGTAGCAGCCCTTTAAAAACGATGACATCTCGAATATTTCTCGTTACGACCGTTAACGTATGATTGCCGCTGCTTAGAGGCTCGGGCGTTAAATTCACGGTTCCGTACGCATTTTTGTATAGCTGAAAAGGTTCTCCGTCGATCGAGGTATATAAATCCGAACCCGCAGGGCCATAAGGTGTTCCTAATCTTAGCCGCACACTGCCCCCCGTAAAAGCTGTCGTAAACGAAGTACCTGCCCAGTAGCCCCGATACGTATCTGGCACAGAATCGTCCCAACGCCCGACATAGTGAATATGCGGATCATCCGGTCCAACCGCAGACATATTCGCATTCACATGGTGAATCGAAGGCGAGGCAAACCATACGGTCGCGATAAGTAAAGCGATAAATGCGAAAAGCCGACCTTTTTGAAAAGATCGCTGTGGCAACAAAGGTTCATGCTTATTCAATATTTCCGCTCCTTTAAGTAAAAAGAAAGATCGATTTGATTATAGCGTGTTTCGAAGCGAAATCCAGCAGGCATTACAAAAAAAGACCTACCGAGGGCGGTAGGTCTGATGTTCAAGTGATCTTGAAGCGATTTTTACAATGTCGAAATATCGATCACAAAACGATATTTTACGTCCGAATTCAACACGCGTTCCCAAGCTTCGTCGATCCGGTCTGCCGAGATCACTTCGATTTCTGGAGTGATTCCATGCTCAGCACAGAAATCCAGCATCTCTTGAGTTTCGCGGATACCGCCAATCGAAGATCCTGCGAACGAACGGCGCTTGCCGATCAACGAAAAGACTTGAACCGGAAGCGGCTCAGCAGGAGCTCCTACGTTAACGAGCGTGCCATCTACAGCCAGAAGCGACAGATACGCGTTCATATCGAGCTGTGCGCTCACGGTATTGATAATTAGATCAAACGAACCGGCAAGCTGCTTAAATGTCTCTGCGTCGCTTGTGGCATAGTAAGCACTTGCTCCAAGCTTTAGCCCATCTTCTTTTTTCTTCAGCGATTGCGACAATACGGTTACTTCGGCGCCCATCGCATGAGCAAATTTCACAGCCATATGTCCCAGACCGCCGAGACCCACAACCGCGACTTTTTTGCCTGAAGCTGCATCCCAATGACGCAGCGGAGAATACGTTGTGATTCCTGCACACAGCAGAGGAGCTGCCGCTTCTAACGAAATATTGTCCGGAATTTTCACGATAAAATCTTCGGTAACGACGATATGGCTTGAATACCCACCTTGTGTATATTGACCGTAGCGGTCAACCGAACCGTAAGTTCCAGTCATTCCTTCCAGACAATACTGTTCTTCGCCGTCATGGCAATGAATACATTTGCCGCAAGAATCGACCATGCAGCCTACGCCAACGCGATCGCCGATCGTGTGTTTAGTCACTTCCGAACCTACGGCTGCGACGACACCCGCAATCTCATGACCCGGAACGAAAGGATATTGAACCGGTCCCCATTCTCCTTTTGCGCTATGAATATCGGAATGGCAAATGCCTGCGTATTTAATCTCGATCAGTACGTCATGCGGATGAAGTTCCCGACGTTGAATTTCAGCAGATTGGAACGGCTGATCCGCCCCGTATACGACTTTAGCTTGAGCTGTTGACATCTAAAAACCTCCCGGAATATTTCATGTATGATTGCTCACTTATTCATTTTACCCTGTTTTACACTTGCTTAGTCAAGCAAAGATAAAAGAGACCAAAAATACAAATCAAAAATAAAGATCAAATAAAAAGGAACTCCCTTATCGCTTTCGCTAAAGGGAGTTCCTTTTGTGTTTATTTCAGTTTGTGTTTATTTCAGTAAAATCGAAGCAAGTTCCTATTCTACAGTTACACTTTTCGCCAAGTTACGTGGTTTGTCTACGTCCAGACCGAGAGCCAACGAAGCGTAGTAGGACAGCAATTGCAGAGCAATAACCGACAACGAAGCCGTCAGAAGCGGCAATGTTTTTGGAATCGTGAATACGGAATCGACCGATTTCAACAATTCTTTTGCATCTTCTTCGTAGCAGATTGTCAGAACAACGCCGCCGCGAGCTTTAACTTCTTTAATGTTGCTCACTGTTTTTTCGATCAGCGATTGTTCCGTTGCCAAAGCAATAACCGGTACGCCGTCTTCGATCAGCGCAAGGGTTCCGTGCTTCAATTCGCCAGCGGCATACGCTTCGGAATGAATATACGAAATCTCTTTGAGTTTCAATGAACCTTCTTGAGCGGCTGCATAGTCCAAACCACGTCCGATAAAGAACAAGTGTTTTTGCGAAGAGAAGCTTTCTGCATGAGCTTTTGCTTCCATTTCACGTGCAAGAATATGCTCGACTTGCTCAGGAAGAGCTTGCATCGCAGCCAAAGTCTCCGATACTTGTTCTTCCGTTTGCGTACCGCGCACTTGTGCGAAGTACAGACCGAGCAGATAGAACGCAATCAATTGCGACGTATACGCTTTTGTCGAAGCTACCGCGATCTCAGGGCCTGCAAGCGTCGCGATGACATCGTTAGCATCACGTGCGATCGAGCTGCCTACAACGTTCGTGATTGCCAATACATGCGCACCGTTTGCTTGTGCTTCACGCAAAGCTGCCAGAGTATCCGCTGTTTCACCGGATTGGCTCACGACGATCACCAAAGTATCTTTGTTCACGATTGGTGAACGGTAACGATACTCGGAAGCCACGTCTGTTTCGACCGGAATACGTACCAGGCGTTCGATTACCGTGCGTCCGACCAGACCTGCATGGTAAGCCGTACCGCAAGCGATGATTTGTACGTTGCGGATATTTTTAATCTGCTCGTCTGTCATATGGAAATCAGGAAGCACAACTTTTTTCCCGCTTTCGTCTACGCGTCCGCGCATTGTATCTTGGTAAGCTCTAGGTTGCTCATGGATTTCTTTGTGCATGAAGTGCTCATAGCCGCCTTTTTCAGCGGTAATCGCATCCCATTCGATATGTGTCATTTCCCGGGTAATTTCGTTGCCTTCGATCGTCATCAGCTTCACGCTATCTCTTGTGAGCAAAGCCATTTCGCCATCGTTCAAGATATATACGTTACGTGTATATTTCAAGATTGCTGGAATATCCGATCCGATAAAGTTTTCATCTTCGCCAATCCCGATAATGAGCGGGCTTGCATGACGAACCGCTACAAGGCGATCCGGCTCATATTCAGTCAGTACACCCAGTGCGAATGCACCGCGCAGATGTTTGATTACATTTTGAACCGCTGCAACGATATCCCCTTGATATTCGCGTGCCAGCAGGTGAGAGATAACTTCTGTATCCGTCTCGGATACGAATTCAACACCGCTTGCCATCAGTTCGTCTTTGAGTTCCAGATAATTTTCGATAATGCCGTTATGCACGACCGAGAACTTTTGCGTTTCATCCGTATGTGGGTGCGAGTTCACATCCGAAGGTTTACCGTGTGTTGCCCAGCGTGTATGGCCGATTCCTGCCGAACCGACCAATGGAGCGCCTTCTAATTTGTTTTCCAAATTCACCAGACGTCCCAGCGCTTTAGAGACTTTTAAGCCTCCGTCTGTATAAACCGCGATACCCGCCGAATCATATCCACGATATTCAAGCTTGGAAAGCCCTTCGATCAAAATGTCCTGTGTATTTCTTGGTCCAATATATCCTACGATTCCACACATAATTAATATCCTCCGCTCATCATTTGGGTTGAGGTCTATAAAGCTTGAGCGGATGATTGAATCCCAAAAACTTATGAAGCACAGACTGATTTCTTGATAAAAAGACAGAATGATGCCTTTGATGTACATGAAATTTCAAAATCTACGCACCGAAAGCAACAATCTGTCCTTTTTCGGCTACATAAGCTTTCGCGGCTTCAACTTCCGCACGACAAGCTTTATGACTTTGCATCCACGAATTCGTTTGTGCGGACAGTCGCCTGTCCGTTTTTCGAAATTCGCTTACGGTTTGATGCGATACCGGAAGGTCCCCGCCGAATATTTCGAACACCTCCACCTCGTCAGCTTGAATCGCACATACCCGTTAAATCACTATCGATCTAGCGGCGTCCCGATCTGGCACTCAAGCTCTGGCGCTTATGAATCTAACCTCACATTCCTCTCTTTCTTTTCAAAGTGATGCAATCTTCAAAGTCGAATGCTGAATAAAAAAAACAAGATGCTCACCTGAACGCAAGCGAGCACCCCGTTATTATATGACATCGAACGTAGGTTTACAACTTTTATACCAATTCTCGGCGTACGACGTCTGCAATCTGACCGACAACGCGGTCTAATTGGTCTTTATCCGGGCCTTCTGCCATAACCCGAATCAAAGCTTCGGTACCGGAAGGGCGTACCAATACGCGACCTTCGCTGCCCAATTCTTGCTCAACAGCTTCGACTGCTGCCAAGATCGCTTGATTGCCTTCGTAATTACGTTTGTCTTGAACGCGTACGTTTACAAGCAACTGCGGATACTGACGCATCATCGTTTTCAATTCGCTAAGCGGTTTGCCTGCGGCAACCAGTGTATCCACCAATTGAATCGCTGTGAGCATTCCGTCGCCTGTCGTGCCGTGATCAAGGAAGATCACGTGACCCGATTGCTCGCCGCCCAGGTTATAGCTTCCTTTACGCATCTCTTCCATCACGTAACGGTCACCTACTGCGGTTTTGAGCGTATTCAAACCTAGTTTTTCTGTCGCTTTATAGAAACCAATATTACTCATAACCGTGGTCACAATCGTACTTCCGTTCAATTTGCCTGCACGGTTCAGCGCATCGCCGCAAATACACAAAATATAATCGCCGTCTAACACGTCGCCTTTTTCATCGATCGCAATCAGACGATCCGCATCGCCGTCGAACGCCAGACCGATCTGCGCGCCGTGCTTCAATACTTCTTCGCGAAGCGTTTCGGGATGCGTTGAACCTACGTTATCGTTGATATTCAAGCCGTTTGGCTCGGCACCGATCGCAATCACTTCTGCGCCTAGATCGCGGAACAAGTGCGGCGCCAGTTCGTAAGCCGCTCCGTGCGCGCAATCGAGCACGACTTTCAGACCGCTGAAAGAATTCGACACGGTTGTTTTCAAATAATCCAGATAAGCAAATTTCGAAGCTTCGTCGTTGACCACGGTTCCAAGTCCAGCTCCTACAGGGCGCGGCAGCTCATCAACTTCAGCATCCATCAAAGCTTCAATCTCAAGTTCAGTTTCGTCGGACAACTTGAATCCGTCTCCGCCGAAGTATTTGATACCATTATCTTGTACAGGATTATGCGACGCAGAGATCATTACGCCGGCATCGGCTTTAAGCGTCCGAGTCAAATAAGCTACGGCTGGAGTCGATACGACGCCAAGACGTACAACATTTGCTCCGATCGATAGCAATCCTGCGATTAACGCCGATTCCAACATCAGACCGGAAATACGTGTGTCCATGCCGATCAGTACAGTAGGTTTTTCTACTTTACCTGCTAATACATAACCTCCACAGCGACCTACTTTGTAAGCCAACTCCGCAGTAAGTTCTTGGTTTGCGACCCCACGGACGCCATCAGTTCCGAAATACTTTCCCATATCGATTCTTGTTCTCCTTTTATTTCAAACCACGTGCATAGAGACGATTGGACTCTCTGCTTCGTATTCGAATAATCATAATGTATGTGACAACTTGGTAGGGGCGACGCTAAGGCGTTGCAGCCTCGCCCCCGGTATCGGTGCCAGTGCCAGAATCCGGTTTGTTATCATCCGGGTTCGTACCTTCACTTTGCCCAGGTGGATTCTGTCCTTGACCATTATCGGTCGAGCCTTCGCTTGGTGTATCCGATGGTTCTTCTTCGGTTCCCGGCGTTTCCGTATCCGATCCATTTTGCGCTGGCGGATCTGTCGAGCTTGGAGGGTCCGAAGGTGTCGAGCCTGATCCTGAATTCGATCCCGAACCAGAGTCCGGTTCATTTCCTGTCTCGGTATTCCCACCATTTGAAGGTGTGTCTGTACCGCTAGATGGATTAACTTCGGGATTATTTTCTTCCGGAGGTTGAGTCCCTGTCTCAGATTCTCCGCCTGTGATCTGAACTTTGATCGTAGGGGATGTATTATCCTCAATCCGAATATAATTCGGCAGATCAACTTTGAGTTTAACATCTTGTGCTCCGGCTTTGAGCCCCGTAAGATCAGCAGTCAACCGAATATCGTCGGCTGTCACTTGATCCAGCAGACTTGAAGCACCTACGATCGTAATATCCATTTTACCAGACTGCGGATTGGTGATGGTTGCTTCACTTCCATTAGCAAGACCGGCTAACGTGATCGGAATATCAGCAATCGTTTTTTTCTGGTAAGGCACGATAGTCACTTTATAGTTAACCGAAGCCGGAACAATCCGATCAATCCCTTCAGGCGGGCTTAACGATTCCGTATACGTCGTCTCACCTTCTGCCGTCACGCGATCCAAATTCAATGTTACCGGCGGAAAACTACTCAATTGATCTAACACTTCTGATGAACCGTATAAGGTCACTTTTTGAGCACTGGCTTGCACATCCGACACAATCATTCCGTCTGGTAAATCCCCACTGTAGCTGATATTCAGCGGTAACGTTTTGGAAGACACATTATCGCTGGATGAGATCGGAATTTGAACTCTGAGCGATGACGGTTCAATTACCGCATCGTCTAACACTTTTCCGTTTTGGGAGTATGCTACAAGTTTGATTCGACCTGCTACGTCTCCATTTGATCCTTCAACACTAATCTCGCCTTGAATCTTTTGGACTTGCTCCATTTCGCTTTCTGGCAATGTCACTTGCACGGTATTTCCTTCTTCAAAGATCGGATCAAGCTTCGTAAATCCTTCTGCCGGTACGCCTGTAGTCAGCACGACCGCATCAAACGATTTTGTCACTTTTTCTTCTACGGTTATCGTCACTTTTGACGGTTCAATCGATAACAGACTTACACCAGGCGGCGGATCGAACTTCAATGGAACGGTATATTGCCCCGGCTTTTCGATATTACTCAAATCCATTTTGACTTGATATTCGCTGCTGCTTGGCAAAGACGTAAGCTGTGACACTTGCCCAGATACATTCACATTCACTTGCTTCGGGCTTACCGTCTTTAATACATATTTATCCTGATCAAATCCATACGGTTCGATCCCTACATTCGCAATCGTCGTATGATCGCCCTGACTGCTTCTTGTAATGGTAGGCGTATCCGTATCGACATGAACCATTGCCCAAAGAATGAGGGCTACAGCAAGCGCGATGATTTTTGCAGCGGTGTTGTTTGCCAACCACTTATCCATTCGGCTCGTCCCCTTTCTTTCTCCAGAACAAGCCCTTTTTCTCCTTGATCGAAGCATTGGATTTCAGCAACTCATATAACTTGGACACTAGCGCTTCTTCACTGATGTCACGTACAACTTTACCGTCTAGCGCAAGCGAAACTTGCCCCGTCTCTTCAGACACGATCACAGACACAGAGTCTGCGACTTCGCTAATTCCGATTGCTGCACGGTGCCTTGTTCCAAGTTCTTTACTGATAAAAGGATTTTCCGACAAAGGCAGATAACAGCCAGCCGCAGATAACACGCGATCCTGAATAATCACTGCCCCGTCGTGTAAAGGCGCGTTCGGTGTAAAAATATTATTTAAAAGTTCTGACGTCACGACCGACTTCACTGGAATCCCCGACTCTACGTACTCGTTAAGCCCGGTATTCCGTTCAAAAACAATCAAAGCTCCGATCTTGCGACGGGACAAATAAGCCACCGACTTCATGAGTTCGGCGATCATTTGCCCGACTTCCGCTTCGTCTGCACTGTTGCGACCGACAAACTTGCCGCGACCCAATTGTTCAAGACCACGACGAAGCTCCGGTTGGAAAATAATAAACAGCGCAACGACGCCGAATGTAAACATCCGGTCCATTAACCACTTTAATGTGTATAAATCTAACCAACTACTAATTGCCCATACAATGACTAAAACCAAAATTCCTTTTAGCAATTGAACGGCGCGAGTTCCGCGTACAAGCAAAATCAATTGATACACAATATAAGTAACGATCAAGATGTCCGCGACATCCTTGATCGTATCTTTCACTGTTAAATTTGTAAGATAATCCATCATGACCCCAAGCCCCCGTTATCTTCGTCTATCTTAGGCTGCTGGTATTGAAGTAGATCCACCGGCTCACCAAGCTTCGGCACCGAATGCCGGTTCGGATTGTAGTTCGGATTGATACCTATAGGTTATAACGTTCGTGCTTGCGTTGCAAGCCGACTATCCTTTTACAAGCAAAAAAAGGCGCTGCCTCATCGAGACGCGCCTGTGGGTACAGCTTACTTATACGCTACTTCTGAAACAATATTGCCTAACTTGTACCAGACCCAATCCAACGCTTGATTAATATCTTTAACTTGCCCTGCTACATGTGCCGTCGAAGCTTGATACGAAGTCCCGTCAATCACCGTCACATTTCCTTCAACATCACCGTAGATTCTCAATTCTCCACGTTCTACCGTAAGATCTCCGCCAATAATCGTACCTTCCGGGACAGTAACCGTATTGCCTTCTACTTGAACACGATTCAAATCATTGCCTTTGAGCACAAGCTGAGTATCCGCATTCCAAAATCCGATCGACGTACCTACCATAATCAAAATAAAAGCTGCTGCCGCAGTCAATGCCGGGTGTCGACGTATCCAACTCCATGCGGGACTATGTTTTTTAGGCTGAGGAAGAAAACTCATAATGCGATCGGTCATATCTTCAGACACGGATAGCGATTCGGATTTACGATTTGCTGCGAACAACATCATCTCGGTTTCTTCGAGACGCCGAAAAGCAGCACGACATTCAGGGCAGGTATCAAGATGACTTTTCAATTGAGCTTCCTGCTCCAAGGGTAGATCTTCGTCCAGATAATCATGCATGAGCAAGACGGCTTGTTTGCATTCCATAAGAGCCAATCCTTTCGTAAAAACTCGGTAAAATCTGATCTAAACCTTATCGTGCCCTTCTTAATACGCCGCATCTCGACGATAGTTTCAGTTGGAGCCGATAATTTTTTTACTTTTAAAAAGAACAGCATAAAAAAACCGAAATCGCTTAGTGTTGCTGCGATTCCAGCTTTTTACGCAAAAACTCGCGTCCACGGTGCACACGCGTTTTGATTGTCGTTACCGGCATATCAAGCACATCGCTAATTTCTTGTAACGAAAGCTCTTGCAGATAACGTAAAATCATGACCGTCTTATACTTTGGAGGTAATCCGTCGATCGCTTCGTGAATCGTTGTGCGCGTTTCGGAAATCATGTACTCCGTTTCCGGTGTACGGTTATCGCCCGGTATCAGTGCGTAGCCATCGGCACCGTCCTGATCGCCAATTTCAGCATCAAGCGAATATGTAGGTTTTCTTTTTCTTAAGCGGTCGATGCTCAGGTTCGTTCCGATCCGATAAATCCAGGTCGAAAATTTCTGTCCAGGATCATACCGATCCAAATTTCGGTAGACACGCAAAAATGTCTCCTGAACGACATCTTCCGCCTCATGTCGATTGCTTAGCATTCGATATGCGAGATGAAAAATTCGATCCTTATAAAGATCAACGATTTCGGCGAACGCCCTCTGGTCACCTTTGAGCGCAAGTTTCACCAATCTCGTTTCCAGATTGTCCACCATGTCTCCCCCAGACTAAGCCTGTTAAGGCAAGCATTACATCCGACCGATTCGGTAACACATCTCTTTTTCGACAGCATCGTGATCTACAAAGATACTGTGAACCGGTCGATTTATGCGTATGTTCAAATCGTAATTCATGCGGCGTTAAAAAGCAACACTACTGCTGTAACTTCTTCCAACCCCTTACAAAAGTTAAGAAACTGAAAAACTTCTAACTTCTTTCCAAAAACATCAAAAAAACCGTATCTTTTAATAAAAAGATACGGTTTTTGAAAAGCATATAATGATAAAGTTTGAGGTTGGATCAACCTGTATTACGAAGCCCGGCTGCAATACCGTTAATCGTAAGTAATACTTCACGAATAAGTTCTTGATCTTCCGGTCTGCCTTGATCTCGCAATTCACGCAGTTCCGTCAACAACTGAACTTGCAAGTAACTGAGTGGATCAACGTAAGGATTACGCAGTCTGATCGACTCTTGGATAACCGGTACATTATCAAGAATTTCTTGTTGTCCTGTAATGTCCAAAATCAGCTGCTTCGTCAAACGGAACTCTTCTTCGATCAATCCGAAGATTCGGTTGCGACTTTCGTCGTCCCCATACATTGAAGCATATTCTTTCGCAATGACGAGATCCGCTTTGGCAATCGCCATTTGCAACGAATCGATCAGCGAAGTAAAGAACGGGAAACTCGCGTACATTTCTTTTAATACGACAAGATTTTCCGGTTTGTTTTGATAAAAGCTTTGAATGCCTGTTCCAGCTGCATACCAAGCCGGTACCAGATAGCGCCCTTGCGTCCAAGCAAATACCCATGGAATCGCACGCAAGTCTTCAAAGCGATCACTATTTTTACGTTTTGCCGGACGAGAACCGATATTCAATTCACCGATTTCCGATAACGGCGTAGCGCCTTTGAAGAAAGACAAGAAATCCGGATCGCGGAAAATCAAATCTTGATATTTGTTCAACGATGCTTCGGAAATACCTCTAGCAATATCTTCCCACTGACGTTCTTCTTCCATATAAGAAGTATCGGTCGCAGCTACTGCGGATTTGAGCAATGCCGATGTTGCCTGCTCCAAACTGCGATAAGCAATCCCTTTTAAAGAATAACGAGACGATAACACTTCGCCTTGCTCCGTAATTTTGATACCTGCTCCAACGGTATGTGGAGGTTGAGCCAAAATACTGCGATTCAGCGGCATTCCGCCTCGACCGAGCGACCCTCCTCGACCGTGGAAAAACTTCAGCTTAATATCGTAAGACGAAGCCATTGCCGTAATTTCGTTCAAAGCGACACGAAGCTCCCAGTTTGCCGCTACGGTACCGCCATCTTTACTACTATCCGAATACCCGAGCATAATCTCTTGTTGGTTATTCATAGCTGTAACCGATTCACGATAGATCGGAATATCGAATAGACGTTTCATAATGCCGCTCGCAGCTTGAAGATCGTCAATCGTTTCGAATAAAGGTACCGCTTGCAAAGTACAAACGACAGTTCCATCGGTATGTTTACGGAAAAGACCGACTTCTTTTGCAAACACCATGACTTCGAGAATATCGCTAGAAGCTTCCGCCATACTAATCAGATAGCTGCTGATACAGTTTTTACCGAACTCATTTTGAGCTTCGAATACGGTCCGATATACTTGCAGACACTCTTCTGTGCCCTCGCTATAGGTCTGGTAAGGGGTAGTCAACGGCCGTGGATCTTCCAGCAGTCCGACTAACAACTCCACTTTCTCATCTTCGGATAGCTGCGCATAATCGGTCACGACATTCATACTATTTAAAATCTCGGTCATTGCTTTTTCGTGCTCTTGACTATGTTGACGAATATCAAGAGCCGCTGTATGGAAACCGAACAATTCAACTTGACGCACCAATTTTTTGATCGCACTATCTGCTACATAATCGGCATGGTGATAACGCAAACTACGGTCGATGATCTGCAAATCTTCAATCAGTTCAGCCGGAGTCGAGTAGCGATCAGGAGAACCTTTTTTCTCATCGTTAAGTACGTTATCGAGCTTGCGCATCATATACGTTAATTTCACGCGGTAAGGCTCGTTATCGTTATGCCAATACGCTTTTGCGTCCACAACGACATTCTCTCGATCATGTTCGATCGACTCTAGCAATTCCGGCGTCACTTCAACGATGCTACTCGTAAAGCTCAGCATTTGAATCATTTCTTTAAGGATACTGTTATATTCCCGGATCGCGAGCTTACGCTGCATTTGTAGCGTCTGCCACGTTACGTTTGCTTTTACGGATGGATTACCATCACGGTCTCCACCGATCCAAGAACCAAAACGCAAATAATTCGGTACATGCCAATCATGTTCCGGATAATATTTAGCCAAGCAACGTTCCAACTCTGCATAGACATCCGGCAACACATGGAATAGCGTCTCATGGAAGTAATACATCCCGTTACGCACTTCATCGAGTACAGTCGGTTTGCGATCGCGCAATTCATCAGTCTGCCACAAGGTAATAACTTCGTTCAGCAGCTTTTCCCGCAATTGTTCGCGTTCTCTGAACGTTAGCGAAGGATCATCAAGCTGCATCACGTCTGCTGCAATACGCTTATGAATATCTAAAATCACTCGTCGTACAGCTTCTGTAGGATGGGCAGTCATAACAAGTTCAAGTGATAAGTTTTGCAAAAAGTTCTCGACATCTTCATAGGAGAAGTTTTGTTCTTTTAGTTGCTGAACCGAGGTTTCGATTGAACCTGGTTGTGCAGCTTCACCAGCAGATCGTTCATAGTCACGTTTTCTACGAATTCTATGGTTTTGTTCCGCAATATTAACAAGTTGAAAATAAATCGCAAATGCACGTATCACCTGATGTCGAATATCCGGATCAAGCGAATCAATTTCCCGTTTAAATTCTTCGTGCACTTCAGGCAGATAAATCGCGCGAAGCGACTTGCTTAATTCACGAATCTTCTCAACCTTATCCAAAAGTTCTTGCCCGCTATGGTGAACAAGCACTTCTCCAAGAATATTCCCCAGGAACCGCACATCGCGTCTGAGCAGGTTGTTGGAACTGCCTTTGCTAGCGGTTACCGTCAGTTCAGTCATGTTACTCCTCCTATCTGTCTGCATTGCATACTTACTCATGTCACATCTTCATCACATCATACAACAATTCATTTGATAAATCTTCATTTTATAATGAAAAAGCGACTAAGTAACTGTAAAATTCAGACCTCAAAATGATCAAGTAAAACTAAAAAATATTATGTAGAAATAAAGAGTTCCCGCTTTAAAACTGCACAGAAAGAAAGCAAATGAATATAAGAAAATAGCGTTCCTAAGAACGCCAAGGGTATATAGCAAAAAAGACCGATTACGGTCTTGGCTTTATAAAAAATGGAGCGGGTGATGGGAATCGAACCCACGCTATCAGCTTGGAAGGCTGAAGTTCTACCATTGAACTACACCCGCAAAACAATCGGGATGACACGATTTGAACATGCGACCCCCTGCTCCCAAAGCAGGTGCTCTACCAAGCTGAGCTACATCCCGATATTTGTTGTAAAAAATGGCGCGCCCTAAGAGATTCGAACTCCTGGCCTTTTGATTCGTAGTCAAACGCTCTATCCAGCTGAGCTAAGGGCGCAAAAAATGGAGCGGACGACGGGAATCGAACCCGCGACCCTCGCCTTGGCAAGGCGATGCTCTACCGCTGAGCCACGTC
>NZ_JANFNS010000006.1:3030-163434 GCF_024436065.1 Saccharibacillus sp. JS10 | reverse complement strand
CTCCTTTTTTAGTTCAGAAAAATAATAGTCGGCTTCGATATACAACTAAAAACCTCCAAATAATTCATAGTTATTAGGAGGTTTTTTGCTATATATTCAGCTTATTTCGCGGGTTAAATTTCGACAGTACATTCTTCTTTCTTTTGATCGAAACTTCGGTATAAATCTCCGTTGTGCTTACGCTGGAGTGCCCTAGAATCTCTTGAACCGACCGCAAATCGGCTCCGTTATCAAGCAGGTGAGTCGCAAAAGTATGTCGTAAAGCGTGAGGTGTAGCGGTTGGCGTAATACGTGCAGTGTCTCGGTATTTCGAAAAAATATTTTCAATCGAATAAATCGTTAAGCGGTTCCCATATTTATTAATAAACAAAGCTTCGTCCTGCGGAATGAGTTTAGCGCGTATCTTCATCCAATTTCTTAAAGCGGTTACGACTTCTTTACTAGACAGATACAAGATCCGTTCTTTTCTCCCTTTGCCAAAGATAAGTAATGTGCGCTCTCCCACATTCAAATCGCTCAGATCAATGTTCACTAACTCTCCAATTCGAATTCCTGTAGAAAATAATAACTCGACAATCGCCAAGTTCCTCGTAGCGATCAACTTTCTATAATCCGACTTGAGCATGGTAACGTCGTGTTCAATACTTCCCAGTAGCCGTTGAATTTCATCAATCGGTAATGTTTTCGGAATTCTTTTTGCTTTTTTAAACTTTGCTCCGAGCGAAAAGTCCGACATGGCACCCATCAATTGTTGTTCTCGCAAAAATTTAAAAAAGGTCTTTACCGAAATATATTTTCGCTTGATTGTCGTATCTTTCATCGTTCTTGATTCAATCAATTCAATAAAATACAAATGCAAAATACGATGATCTACAGCCTGATGATGATTACGCTCGCACCATGAAACAATTAAATTCAAATCATATTGATACGCTTGCACGGTTGTATGTGATAAGTTCCGTTCTACAATCAGATTTTCTCGATAACGATATATGTAACTTCGAAATAAATTAAGTTCCAGTCCTTCTTCTGCCATCCGGTTTTGCCCACTTCCCTTTCCAATATACGCGCATCATTAGTATCTTAAAGGGTAAAATCTTTTTACTCAAACCCAATATCTCCCACCCATAAAAAAGAGATAACCTTCTGAAAAGAAGGTTATCTCTTAAACAGGTTTTTCTCTCCATCTCAAAAAAGTGTAACGTAACTAGAAGCGAGAAGGCGGAGAGAGAAATTTGTTGTAGGAACGATAGTGTTCGCCTTTGAAATTGGGAAAGCTCCACTAAAAATTTATAATCTTTTTCCCAATTTCAACACGCGACCTAAAGACTTTCGAAGAAAGACACATCGTAAGCATACGCTAACGAATTTCTCTCGGAGCCTTCTCGCTTCTTCCCTCACATCAGTGCCCGAAATTCTCTTCCTCCGGCACATCCGTCTCCAAATACCGAATAAACTGCCTCAGTCTACCCGCAAGTTCTCGAGAAATTTCGCCTTTCTCGAACAACCGTTGTACATGGTCGCGTTGTTCTTGAATCGCAGCAAGACGCTCTTGCATACGATGTTCACGTTCTTCGCGTTCTTCCTCTGTTTCTTCGTCCAGCATACCGAAGTTCACTTTCGCCAAACGTGCAATCATCTGATTGTAATTTTCAATCAGACGCTTCGATTCTTGGCGATTGTATTCATTGGTGCGCTTTTCAATCGCTTCGATCGCGGCTTGCGCCATACGCGTTTTTGCAGTTTGCATCGTACACAGCGCTTTTTTGTCGCCCAATTCGCCGCGACGTCCGCGAGCGAATAAAGCAGCGGCAAAACGTCCGATGTCCGCAGCCGACGTCGTAACGCGAGCTTCCAATCGACCCGGAATACTTTCCTCAATCCGGCTCAAATGCTCAAAGATCGGCGTTGCTTCTTCTTGACCAAGCTCTCCGTCTTGAACCAATCGGCTTAATTCGCGGCGCTGTGCGCGAATACCCGCGTACATCAGATCCGCTTCCCGGCGCGGCGCATCCGGGTCGGCTGCATACGAATTCGTTGCTTCTTCAACCCGCTGCAAATAGCGGGTAAAATCGCGCATATCCGATGCCGACAACGCGGAACGTCCTTCGTCCAATTCTTCTTGACCGATCCGCTGCGCGATCGCGCTCAAAATACGGCGTTTAAGCGGCTGCTCGGCTTTTGGCGCTTCTGCCACTTCTTTATCCGTAAGTAGCGGCAATACGATACTTGCGGTCAGCAGCGTAAACAAAATCACTCCAGCAGCTAAGAACAAAATCAGATTTCGTTCCGGGAACGCTGTTCCGCCTTCCAACACCAAAGGAATCGAGAACGCACCGGCGAGTGTGACCGCACCGCGTACACCGGATAATGCGGTCTGAACAGCGGCTTTGAATAAAGGCTTGCCGCTACGTCCGCTTTGGAGTTTGCGATTGGTGAAAAACCAATAAGCGTAAATCCATAAGAATCGAAGTACGATCAGCCCAACCGAAATCCAAGTTACATGCCATAGCGCACTCCAGCTGCTTACAGACGGATCTTCAAAGATCGTACCCATAACTTCGGGAAGCTGCAAGCCGAGCAAAACGAATACAAGCCCGTTGAGTACATATAAAAATACCGACCATGTACTGTTCGACACGACTTGCAATTTCACACGTGTGGATTCGGCGCGATCACGCTCAATCGCATGGACGACCCCACCGGAAACGACGGCAAGGATACCCGAAAGCCCTAAATGCTCGGCAACCAAATACAACACAAACGGCGTTACCAATTGAATTAACACATGCAGCGTTTCGTCTTCCATACCGAATCGACGCAAAAATACCCGAATTCGAATAATGACAAAAGAAAGCACGGCTCCGGTAAACAACCCGCCGATCGCAATCAGCAAAAAGCTAAACGAGGCTTGATAGATCGAAAATGCACCGGTTACCGCAGCCGCAATCGCAAATTTAAACGCGACCAGACCCGACGCATCGTTCATCAGCGCTTCCCCTTCAAGCAGACGCATAATGTCTTTGGGAAGCTTGATCCGTCCAGCTAACGAACCGACCGCGACTGCATCGGTCGGCGATAAGATCGCCGCCAAAGCAAATGCCGCAGCGAGCGGAATACTCGGAATCACCCAATGGATCAGGTAGCCGAAGACGAAGACCGTAACAAATACTAACCCGAGCGCCAACAGTAAGATCGGCGCTCGAAGATTCCATAACTCACCGCGCGGAATAATTCTTCCGTCGTTGAATAACAATGGCGCAATAAATAGAACAAGGAATAATTCAGGTTCGAGCGGTACATGAATATGCGGCGGCAATAACTCGGCGGTTACGCCCAGACCGATCTGAATCAATGGAACTGGAATGAACGGAAGAAAACGATTCACGACATTCGAGATTCCGATAATCGCAAGCATAACTAAAATACTGATAAACAGCTCCATCTCATATCCCCCTTTTTATTGAAATCGACGATGTAGAAAACGTGTAGAACATAGCCTTTCGTTTACATGCAATCAATGCCGCTGGACTCGGTATACGGCTTTCGCCAATTCTTCTGCGACAATCTCAACGCTATCGCCGATTTTCTCGTCAGGCACACCCGATACGTTAAGCTTTAATATCGCGTCGTTACGAAATCCTTTCAAGTAGTGAGGTTTCGTAGATTCCGTATAAATATAACGCTCGCTCATCCGTTGGATAGCCGAAGATAAAGCCGCCGGAACTTTGGGGATTAGGTGCGTATGAATTCCGCCTTCGTCAGGCAAAAATCCGGTGAACGCATCTGGATAAGCATCTTGAGCCTGCCGAATCGCTTCGCCCAGTAGCTTAGAACGCCGAGCATAGCGACTGCGGATTTTTTCTCGGTGCCGCGCAAACATCCCGCTTTTTAAATACAATTCCAAAGCCGCTTGCGACAGCATCGAACTATCGATGTCTTGCAGTTTTTTGTAACGTCCAAATGACTCTGCGAGTTCGCTTGGCAGTACCGCAACGCCTATTCGCAGACCGGGAAACAAAATCTTGGAATAGCTTTTCAAATAAATAACTCGCTCCGCACGGTCATACGCATAAAGCGGATCAGACTTGGCATCGCACTCCAGATCTGCCATATAGTCATCTTCGACGATATACACCCCGTACTTTTCTGCTAGCTGAGCAATCTGCTCTTTTTGCCGACGATCGTACGAACAACCTAGCGGATTATGAAATCTGGGAATCGTGTAGAAAAACTTGATATTCCCGCCTTGAAAAAGACGTTCGAGTTCGCCCAGATCAATGCCGTACGCATCGCGCCGAATCCCGACTACCGGAACATGATGCGTCTCCAGATAGTTGATAAATAACGGATAGCTTGGCTGCTCGATAACCACGGTATCTTTTCCGTCTGGAAACGGCAGGTCGGCAAGGATTGTGAGTGCCTGCTGAACCCCGGACGTAATAAAAATCCGCTCCTGATCCGCAAACACCTGGTAATCCGCAAGATGACGCTGCATTTCTTTGACTAGCGAAGGCAATCCTTTTGGCGTGCCGTAGATAAACAAGTCATTTCGATACGTATCAATCGCTTTGTTCAGACAATGCTGAAAATCCAGATACGGAAAAATCTCCGGGTCTGGCGCCGCTTGAACGAAATCGATGACTTGTGCTTTCTGTCTTTCTTTTTCTAAGCGACCCAATACATAATAACCGCTTTTCGCTGACGCATAAATCAGATGGGAACGCTCTAGCTCGGATAATGCGCGGATTACCGTACTTTTGCTGCACGTATACCGTTCGGACAAGGTGCGAATCGAAGGCATTTTATCTCCTTCTTGCATATTTCCGGCGATCTGACGTTCCAGCTCGTTCAGTAATTCCATATACTTGTACATCCGCGACCTCCTAACTGTAATCTGTACCGGTACAGATCGTGAATATGTCTATTGTAGCATGTCATTGAGGTATTTAGAATAAGGATCAACCCGTCGCGCGACATTAAATTTTAAATAGTCGGAGGTTTCAAGATGTCTCAAGGTTCGATCAAAAAAGCTTATATCGCAGCGGCTTCAAACGCGCTTATTATCGGTTTTTCGTTTTTGTTCGTTAAAATCGCGCTTCAAGTATCGAATCCGCTCGATATTTTGGCTTATCGCTTTTTGTTCGCTTTTGTAGCGGCTACTTTATTTGCTTTTCCGGGAAAAAAGGGCATCCGTCATATTCGCAGCGGAGCTTGGAAAATGTTGCCCGTGACTTCGCTGTATCCGATTGCTTTTTTCAGCTTTCAAACATTCGGTCTGCTGTATGCCACTTCAGCGGAAGCCGGGATGATTCAAGGCGCTGTGCCGGTCTTCACTCTGATTCTGGCGATATTTATACTCGGCGAACGTGCCAGTAAAATTCAGATGGCGTTTACCTTATTATCTGTAATCGGCGTTGCCTTTTTGTTCGCTGGACGCGAAGGGGCTGCTTTTACCGCAAGTATCGGAGGAATTTTGCTGATCGTCTGCTCTGCGTTTTCCCAAGCCGGCTACAATGTATTAGCACGTCGTCTTCGAAGTTCTTTTGCGCCAAAAGAATTAACGTATTTTATGAATCTGCTTGGCTTTATCGTCTTCGGTCTGCTGGCACTGATTCGTCATATAGCCAACGGAACGTTATCCGATCTGCTTTCTCCGCTGTCGTCGCCTTCATTCCTGATCGCGATGCTGTATCTCGGCGTCATGTCTTCGCTCGTCACTTCTTACTTGTCGAACTACGCGCTGTCCAAAATCGAAGCGTCTCGGATGAGCGTGTTCGGAAGTTTGTCTGCTGTTGTCGCTTTGGCAGCCGGCGCTTTTATTCTCGGCGAACAAGTCGGAACTTTCGCTTTACTCGGCGCTGTCGCGATTGTAGCTGGCGTTATCGGAACCGCTACGGCTGGACGCAAAAAAAGCTACGCACCTTCTCGTCAATGAGAGGTTGCGCAGCTTTTTTCACTTTTATTTCTCAATCTTCGTCAAGCCTGTTCCCGAACCGTCGATACTGATCGAAGCTTCCGTACTCGGAGTTTCCGGTGCGCCAGGATACCACGGATTCAAGTGAATCATCACTTCGCTCACATTCGGATGAGAAGAAAGAATCGCTTTTTTGATTTTGCGGATCACGTCGTGACCTTGTTGGATCGTCATTTGTCCGTCTACCCCGACCCGTAGATCGATAATAATGTATTGTCCATGCTCGCGCGCACGAATACGGTCGATCCGCTTTACGTCTCCGATACTGCGAACGATACGTTCAAGTGCGGCGAGTTCTTCGGTACCGATAGCTTTTTCCATCAAAATATCGATCGACTCCCGCGCCATATCCGCAGCAAGTTTTAAGACGAGAACGGCTACGATAATCCCTGCGATCGGATCGGCATACGCGAGGATCGGCATATCGATCCATTGACCCCAGAGACCAAGACCAATCCCGATCACCGCAGCACCCGACGCATACACATCCGCCAGATGATCTTGCGCGGTTGCAATTAGCCCTTTGCTGTTCGCGCGGCGACCGATACGAATCGTATAGATATACAGCACGAATTTCCAGATCAGCGATACGATAGCAGCAAGCAGCGCCACGACATGGGCTTCCGGCATCGGATGAAACAACGCGACTGCTGAATGATAACCGACATATAGCGCCGCAAGCAAAAGAATCGTCGCGACAACGCTTGCTCCAATGACTTCCGCTTTGCCGTGCCCGTAGGGATGATCTTCATCCGGTGGACGACTTGAGATTTGCATAGAACCCAGAGCGGCTGCCGATGCAATCACATCCCCCGCGTTATGCACACCGTCTGCGATCAGTACGGGGCTTTTGAACAGCAGTCCTACTATAATTTTGATGATCGTCAAGATCACATTGCTGATTAAGCTAATCCATGCCGCGAAAATAGATTGCTTTTTCTCCAGCTCCATAGGGTTCAACTCCAATAAGTCGGATTATGGTTTCCGTATCGTTTTTTCAAAAATTCGTCAAGACGTATCATTATATTTCATTTCATCTGATTTGTGAACTTCTTTTTCAATGCTATTTACAAGCTTACATAAAGATTTTATACTGAATCCAGCCAAAGAACCAATCATCCTACCTTTAAAGGAGCTTCTATGTTTGAAAAGTTAGAAAAACGTACGTTATCCAGTCGCATTTACACCCAGCTTGAAACTTTAATTACAAGCGGCGAATGGAAGATCGGCAGCCGAATTCCGCGTGAAGCGGATCTCATGGAGCAGCTTGGAGTGAGCCGAAATACGCTACGTGAAGCGATTCGCGGGCTTGTACAAGTCGGTTTATTAGAGACGCGTCAAGGCGACGGGACGTTCGTGACCGCAAGCAGTGAACTCAGCGCGATCTTGAATCGGCGGGTTAGCCGTTCTTCGGTTCTTGAATCGCTTGAACTTCAACATGCGCTAGATCGGGAAGCGGCTGCACTGGCTTGTATTCGGCGTTCCGACAAAGATTTGCAAGAGTTGGATCGGTATTCGGCGTTGTGCATTCAAGCTGTAGCCGCTGATGATTATGTCGCTTTCAGGGAAGCCGACTGGCAATTGCATCTCTGCGTCGCTGTGGCGACTCAAAATTCGCTGCTTAAAGATTTGTACGAAAGTCTTTTCGAAAAACTACAAATCTCGCTTCTGTTCAATCATTTTATTCCCGGTAGCCGTTACGACGTGGGACATCCGACCTTGATTGATGCGATTCGTAGCCGCGATGCTGATCGCGCCGTCCAAGCGGTTGACGATTATATCGCACATTATAAAGCACCGCACGAAACTTAACAGACCCTCTCACCGAGAGTTAGAATGGAGAATCTCGTCATCATGAACAAAACCCAAATTCCAAGTACGCAAGACGCGCCGAATCGCGTCTATTATTTGCTGCTAATCGGCATTTTGCTCGTTGCAGCCAATCTACGTACGCATATCACTTCGCTCAGCCCGATTATCGATCATATTCGCAGCGCGTTGTCGTTATCGAACACGACCGCCGGATTTTTAACCACGCTTCCTTTACTTGCTTTTGCCCTACTGTCGCCTTTTATCGCGAAATGGGCTCGTAAGTACGGAACCGAGCGTATGATCTTCGTATCGCTAGTGCTAATCGTGATTGGCAGTCTGTTCCGTCCGTTCGGCGGCATTATTTCGCTGATGGCAGGAACGTTCTTGATTGGCTTGGCCGTTGCCGTATTTAACGTCTTGTTGCCCAGTATTATCAAACGGGAATTCCCATTAAAAGTAGGCGTTATGACCGGGCTATACTCGATCATGATGGGGATTTTCGCTTCGGTCGCCGCAGCGATCAGCGTCCCTGTCGCAAGTACGGGAATCGGCTGGCGCGGAGCGCTGTTGATCTGGACGATCTTGTCTGCGATCGGTCTGGTCGCTTGGTTGCCGCAGCTTCGTCGCAATCGACGCGTCGTTAACAATGCTGCGCCGGATGTACCGAAACGCAGCATCTGGCGTTCGCCGCTCGCTTGGATGATTACGATCAATATGGGGATGCAATCTTCGATCTATTACATTATGGTTGCTTGGCTTCCGAATATGATGCACGCGCAAAACCTGGATCCGGTCGTTGCCGGATATATGCTGTCGCTATTCCAAATGCTGATGATTCCGATCAATTTTATCGCACCGATCATCGCAGCCAAATTGAAAGACCAACGTTCGCTGATTATCATGACGTCGGCTTGTTACATCGTCGGTATTTTCGGATTTTTGTTTGCAAACGGTTCGTTCCCGATCATCATCGCGTCCATCGTCTTCTTCAGTCTTTCGGGCGGATTCTCGTTTAGTCTGATCATGATGTTCTTCTCGCTTCGTACCCAAAATGCTTCCGAAGCCGCCGATATCTCCGGTATGGCTCAATCGGTTGGTTATTTGCTCGCAGGTTGCGGCCCTCTGCTGTTCGGCGCTCTGCACGATGCGACAGGCGGTTGGACGATTCCGTATTACGTGATGTTCGGCATTACAGCCGCTTATCTATTGACCGGATTGATCGCCGGCAAAGGCGGCAAGTTTGTACACGAGTGATTGGATTTTAAAAAAGGTAAAAAGCGCGCCGACGAAGGAAAGATTCGTTGGCGCGCTTTGTTTAATTTTATAGATCGAATTTTCCAATTCCAGTCTGACTGATTTCTTGCAATTGAATATGTTGGTGAGACAATCTCAAATTACTACCTTCGATAGGTGCTACTGTCGTTTGATTCCACTCACGAACTTCTCGATTGTTGAATCCGGTTAACGATTTCAAAGCAATGAGTCCTGTTACTCGTTGTTGTGCTTCCAAGATTTCTATTTCTTTTTGCAAGATTTTATCATAACTAAAAACAGTATGAAACCGAATTTCGCTTGGCTTCAATCCAATTGTTGTGCAAAAAGATAAAGCACGCAATGTCGCACCTTCAAACTGAGTTTTGACTTTAGACCACTTCGTAAAATCAATCGTTCTTTTTAATTCAAAAATATAAATAGATGCTGCATATGGAGAGGTGGCATCATATTCAATAATTACACCATCTGCACATCTTTTGGCGCGCTCTGTATAACGAAGCCACGGATCATGTTCTAAAAGAAGCTGGATTCTTTTTTTATAAGGATGTGTTTTGAAATTTAGAGTTAAATTCGCTTTTCCATCGTTCCCTTTTTCCTCAATTGTTACAACCTGACCAACCTCTTGAAAATATTGGGGATCAGCACGCCGAAGGTCAAACCCAAAATTGATCACCGTCATCACTCACTCCGTATAATTTTGAATCATATCCGTTTCGACGATTAGTTTTTTTAACGTATCGTTAAACGTATCAATTACAAACCCATTTCGTCCTAATTCTAATTTCTTGACTACTGTATGCTCGCCTTCAACTTCAAATTGATACGCATTGACCGTCGATAAATCAGCTAAAATATCAGTTTCTTCATATTCTAGTTTGCGCAGTAAACCTTGTTTATTTGGATGTTGCGAGATTGCAAGTAGATTATTGATTTGCTGTGCTAGATTATCACTATGCGTTGTAATCCATACAGATTTGCCCTTATTAATCATGCGGAATAAAAATCTTGCCATACGAAGCTGCATTTCAGAATGAAGATGTGACTCTACTTCTTCTATAATCCATAGATTCGGGTCGTTCTGTGCAGATAAGAAAATAGAGATAGGCGTTAATTCAGAAATTAATGAAGATGTGACGTGTAATGGATAAGTTTGTTGATCTTGAGTGGAACGAAAACGAAATTGCTGACTTTCGTCTTTCTCAATTTCACCACCTAATAGCTGATTATTAAGGAAAGCAATTTCTTCAGCATACTTTTCTCGATTTTTACTATTGAAATTATGTTTTTGAAGCTGTGCAATAAAACGCGTTACAGGCAACGTTAATTGAGTTCCCGATATGGAAGAATAATTTTCATTACTATAAAAAGAATGTGTTAACCTATCCTCAAATACATTACCGACGATTGCTCGATACGTTTGCATAAAGCCGCTACGTGAAGCTGGAAAATAGATTGGATCTCGATCATGATCCACAAACAACGAATTGCTATCAAAGGAATTATCAGTGAGAAAGATGCTTAAAATAAAATATAATAAATATTTAATCTCTTCACTAAGTGATTCGTCCTCTTCGATTGGAATACTGATTTTAAATTCGTTATTGTAGTAAATATGAACCAGCTTAAAACTTTTAATAAATTCATGGTCTTCTACCTTTAAAAATACTGAACTCGGCTTTTCAAACTGGATTTCCAATTCATCTATAGATATATCAAAATTAAAAATTTTTTTAACTAGCTCATCTTTATACTTCTTTAAAAATTCATTTAAAATTCCAAACAATTTATTTTGAATAGTATGATCAATTTCAATCAAACCATTTTTCATAAACTGAGGCTTAATATAACTAATCAAATCGTCGAATTGATGACTCTTACTTAATGTCCTACCCATTAACTCAGGCACTTCATTAATGATCCCCCATAACAACTGCATCATATAACTTTTCCCACTATTATTTTTCCCGACAAACATCATAAAAGGCGACACTGTAATCGTGGCTTCTCGGATACGTCCGAAATTCGTTACATGTAGATCCCAACTATTAGACATCTTTAGCCCACCTTTCGAATTTCCGTGATTCGACTGCTTCGATACACAAAAGCTTCGAACTCTCTAATACCTTCATCATAGCAACAAAGAACTCCGTAATACAAACCCAATTCTTTGAATGTTCACTTTCTTTAATATTGACGCCGCCCCTACAGCTTTGCGACAATGAAAGCAATCGATATATCCGCACACAGCGCTGAACACGCGATGATTGTATACCCTATTTCACAACTTAAGGATGGTTAGCGATGAATTATTCAAAAGGCACAAATTATGCGCTCCATACGATGCTGGATTTGGCGGCGCGCGAGCCGGGCGTCAAAGTCGGCGTGCAAGAACTCGCAGCGAAGCAACATGTGTCGCCTACGTATTTGTCCAAAATTCTGACAAAGCTCGCCAAAGCCGGATTGATCGATTCGTACTCGGGCGCGCAAGGCGGTTATTGTCTGCGTTTGGACAAAGACGAAATTTCGTTTCTCGATATTATTCAGGCGATCGAAGGGCATACCCCTCTATTCAAAGGTTGCGAAATGAATGGCCCCGGCTGCTTGGTCGAAGCCGTGATGCGAGAATCGGAACGTAAAATGGACGAGCATCTGCGTTCAACGACAATTGGGCAACTTGCTGATCAAATGGCGGCTCATCTTGCCAAGCATACGTCGATGTCGAGTGAGAAGTAACTGACTTCTCTATATGTTAAAAGAAAAAGATCCGGTTCCGCACCTCAAGCGGTACACCGGATCTTTTTCTTTTTCAAAAAAACTCAATCTTTGAATCTTGCCGCTTCCCAAACTTCGCAGAACTGCTCTACCGATTCCCAGCGCTCTGTACGCTCCGCTGATACTGCTTTTGCAGCAATCTCGTATAATTCGTCGCTGGCTTCCCAGCACTCGCGCGAACGGTCGCTTTCATTGCCGAGCAGGCAAAATGCCATCGCACCCAGTGCATAGACATTCGTACGCGAATCAATCTCTGCTCCAAGTTCATATTCTTCTGGCGACATAAATCGTGAAGATCCCCACATCCGTCCCATTTCATTGGTATAAGGTGCCGGGCAATAAAAATCGATATCGCAGATTGTCATCGTTTTGCGTTCGAAGTCATAGATTAGACTGCCGTCATACAGATCGATCGCTACGTAACCACTGGCTTCGACATGAACATGGAAATCCAGAATTTGCTGCATCGCATCTAGTCGCTCTTGGATCGGGAGTCTACGGAACTTGGAGATTCCCGAATCTGGATCGTCGTTACGTAACAGCAATTCGCCGTCTGTCCATTCGAAGATTAGCGCGTACCCTTCCTCCGTATCAAAATGATCGAGTAATCGAACCAAATTGGGATGCTGCAACGCTTCAAAACTTCGCGCTGCGTCCCGCAATCTGCGAACCGCATCAAACGGATAACCTTCGTAACGAACGGTAGAAGCTCCCGCATATTTAATGAACACTTGCTGGTCTTCGATCTTCAAACCGAAAGCAATATTGCCCGAATCTTGCTGATCCCAGATTTTGAACACAATCCCGAACGGAGCAAGCCAATTAAAATCATGCGGACGTCGCAGCCAAAACGAAATGCCGTCGACACGCTGCTGCACTTCGGACGGGAAAGCCCCGTATCCCTCTGGTCGCTCCACTCCGACTACAGTTCCAATCAGCGATACAGGTTCCAGTTCGGGCGTATTCGGCTGGGTCAAAATGGGAGCAAAAGGCGTTCCGGCGTCTCCGAGTTCGACCGTTACTTGCGTAATGTCCAAATCTTCTAGCTCATGTTCCTCTGAATCTTCGGTTGGATGTTGATCGACTTGGAAATCACCGATCACATGAAGCAGCGATTCTACGGTATCCTCTACGCTATAGGTAGGCTCGGTTCCGGCATGTTCAATCGATTGCTCCGTTTCGACTTGTTTTTGCAGCGGTATTTCTTGTGGCTGGTTCAGCTTCATCACTTGCTCATGAACGATCCATTCGCTGCGAAGCAGCGCGTATAGGCATTGATCTTTCCATTCGCCATCTACCGTCGGTAGACTTTGACGGAAAAACCCTTCCATTCGCATCCCTATTTTTTCAAATAACGCACGCAAAGCCAGACTTTCTGGCGGGCAAGTGACGGTAATCCGATGTAGACTCCATTCATCGAAACCATGACGAAGCAACGCTTGTACCGCTTCATTGCCGTATCCGCGTCTACGATAATCGGAAGAAATCCCAAGCCCTAATTCAGCGGTCAACGGCTGTACACCCGGTCGGTAAAACACATGACCGATCAATTCGTCATCGTCCATCAACGCATACAGATTCGGATCGGCTGCCAAATCCCGCAAACGCCGCTCGGTATAAGCGCCTTCCGGAAAAGCGTCTGCGATCCCGTCGTCTTGCAAATAATGCAATAACCGCATCCATTCCTGCTGCTTAAAACGACGGATTTGCATCCGAGGCGTATTCATAAGCACTTCCGGCGTGAACTCGTCATCGATGATTTCTTTGTCTTTTTCCATCTTTTCCCCTCCTATGCCAAGCCGCTTTGCGGTATTTTTCTCCTCTGCGTCGCTTTTTCAAATCGGTAGGCGATCTCGATTAATAACGGATCAGACATTGCCGTACCGGAAAGGAGCAAGCCTACCGGACGTCCCGACGACGTATAACCGGCAGGTACGGATACCAATGGATAACCTGCGCGCGCCGCGAGATCCGAACCTGCTGAATCGACAAAAGCCAGCGCATGTATATCGTACTTTTGCAACGCAAGATCGATCCCTTCTGCACCTGCTCGGCGAACCCCGCTTTCTTTGCTGCCGCGATATTCGTCGTCTTCCAGACTGCCACCGCTTTGCTCGGCTTCTTCTAATAACGATTGCCCATATTTCAAACAAGCCGAGCGATTGTTTTCGTTAAAAGCAATCAATTCTTTTAAATTCGCGGGACTGGTTTCTGGATCTTGCGCCGCAAAAAAGGTATCAATCGCCGTTTTGAATTCGCGCCGCAATACAGTTCCGTCCCATTCGTCGTTGTAGGACGGTAGATCCACATTTTCGACCACTTGGATGCCCGCTTCTTGAAGCCCGGCAATCGCTTGCTGGAACACCGCTTGAGTTTCTTCATCCATCTCAGCCACCGCTTGCCGGACAATTCCGACTTTTAAGCGCATCGGCAGATCGTCTTCGCCGCGACCCGGCAAAAAGGAAATCGGACGCTGAGGAAGCAATGTGCAAGCATCAGCTTCATCGCCAAACGCCATCGCTTCCAAGATCAGCGCAGCATCCAGTACCGTACGCGCGATCGGTCCAAGCGTATCTTGCGTCAGCGACAACGGAATAACGCCGCTTCGACTAATCAATCCTACCGTTGGTTTGATACCGACTACCGACTGATAAGCAGACGGATCGACAATCGAACCCGAAGTTTCCGATCCCAATGCGCCTAAAGCGAAGTTTGCCGAGACCGCAGCGGCACTGCCGCTACTCGATCCGCCTACCGGATAATCGTCGTACGGATTGCGGGTCTGACCGCCGCGCGAACTATAACCCGACGGCATACGATCCGACATATAGTTTGCCCATTCCGTCATATTTACTTTGCCAAGCAAAATGGCTCCGGCTTCTCTCAGCTTTGCAGCGGCGAAAGAATCTTGCTTCGCGCGGCGTCCTTTCAATGCCAACGAACCCGCTGAAGTCGTCATCCGATCTGCGGTATCGATATTATCTTTGAGCAAAATCGGCACCCCGTACAGCGGAAGCGAACCAAGTTCATCGAAATTATCGTCGAGCTGCTTGGCTAACGCGACCGCATCCGGGTTGATTTCGAGTACGGCATGGATTTTTTTGTCCAGACGTTGAATACGGTGAATATAAGCTTCGGTCAATTGCATACAAGTCCAGCGACCGCTTTGCAATCGTTCTTTGAAACGTTCAATCGTAAGCTCTAACAAGTCTTCGTCTTGAATCTCTTCACGATCATGCGCTTTGTTGTGACTAAGCGCATTCCGGTTCGCGTTTTCCGAAGCGGTAGGCACATCTTCATCCAGTTCTTTTTGAATCGGTACCTTTAATTCCAAAGGCTTGGAAAGAGTCTTCGGTTTTTCGGTTTGAAGGTCACTCCACCCTGACGAAGCTTCCAAGATCGATGCCAAATCTTGCTTATTGGGACGATCCTTTTTAGGCGGCGGCGCGACCACTTCATTTTCGACCGGAATTCCTCTAGGATCGGGACGGTTAGGACGTTCAGCTGCTTCGGCTTTTTCGGAAGCCAATGATTTCGACGGTTCCTGCATAGATGATGCGACCTCCTTCTATATGAGTCTGTACCCCTATATGACTGCCGCGATCCACTATTTTCTGACGGAATTCAGTTAATCGATTTTTCCTTATTTAAAATGTACCACGAAGCACCCGAAAATAGTTTGATAAAAAGGTTGTTTCTCGCGTATTGAAGCTCTTTCCACATTCGCCTATGATAAAAAGCAGAAGGAGGCGCTGCATCATGGCAAGAACCAAAGCATTCGATCCGAACGAAGTCCTGCTCAAAGCGCTTGGCGTATTCGGCAATTTGGGCTACGAAGGAACTTCGCTCCCGGATCTACTGAAAGGACTCGGCATCGCCCGTCAAAGTATGTATGATACTTACGGCACCAAACGTAACCTGTTTTTGGCAGCCGTCAAACACTATATGGACAGCAAGCTTCACGATCTGCTCGAACTCACTCGGCAGCCGGGAAGTGCAGAAGAACGCATCACGCTGATTTTTGAACGCATTATCGATATATTGGATGATCCGGCTCTACGGCAAGATTGCTTCATTATCAGCAGTGCAATCGAGCAAGCGCCTCGCGACCCGGAACTCGCTGCTTATTTGTTGGCGAACGACCGCGAGGTCGAGCTTGGATTTGAAAAGCTGCTCTACCGCGGTCAAGAGAATGGCGAATGGAATAAAGATTTAAATATCTCGGAACTTGCCTGCTTTTTGACACATGAGCGTAATGCGCTTGTCCTCACCGCCAAACTCGGAGCAGATCGCGCCAAATTAGAACGTATTGTTCGTACTTCTTTATCCGTGCTTCGCTTGGCAAAAAGCAAAATGGAATAGCCGTTACGATACGCTTATTCTTATTTTTACCGCTTGTGTATTCGAAAAAAAGCCGAAACTGGACATCGAAATTTCGATGCTCGGTTTCGGCTTTTGTTGAGAAAGCTTCTTTTATACGAAAAGCGGCAATTCATCGCGAACAAATTGTTCAAAAGATCGAGGTTCTTTTCCTGTTACGCGAAGAACGGTATCTGTGACTTGATCTTCGATGCCTTCTGTCCGAATACGCGTATCCAAATTTGCCAAAAAAGACGCGTACGCTTGCGGTAAACCGACTTCGACCATACTCTCTTTTAATTCTTTTTCCGTAATCGATACAAAAGCAACTTCACGCCCGCTCACCCCTCCGATGATCTCCGCCGCTTCTTGATAGCTCAGCGAATGGGGCCCTGTAATAATTAATTCTTCATTAAAAGGTTCAAGGCGAACAAGCGCTTGAAATCCGACTTCCGCAATATTTTCCGCATCGACAAAGCCGACTTTTCCAGCACCTGTCGCGGTCAAGATTTGTCTTGAAGCTTGAATCGTCGCAGCGTGTACCGCTTCGCTAAAGTTTTGCATAAAGTACGAAGGTCGAAGTACCGCCCATTCCGGTGCATGTTGCTGCAAATAACGATGAACGGGTCCAAACACCGGATCATTTGCCGACACCGAAGCGCTAGATAACAACACAAAACGGCGTACCGACATATGGATGGCTTGTCGGATAAACGGAATCATGAGCTTTTCGGGATGCAAATCCGGCGGTGCAACCAAATACACAGCGTGGATACCGCTCAGAGCTGGCTCATAAGTGGATGGATCATACCAATCGAACATGACGTGTTCGGCATGTTCGATTGGATTTTCCGGAGCACGGCGCCCCGCGGTTCGAATAAGATACCCTTCTTTAGCAGCGAGCTGTGCAATTCGTGAAGACGTTTTGCCTTGACCGCCTGTTAACAGAATACGTTCTGCCGTGAAGTTCGAAGTTGAAGAAATTTCAGACATGATAAGCCCTCCTTTTTTATCCGAGACTAAGCGGGTTCCAATAATCTTGATAACGAATAATTTTGCCTTCTTGAAGCTCAATGACCGAAATATATTGTTGATCGTAAGGTTGACCCGAATCGTTCATCACGCCATGACCGCAAAACTCTGCGGTAAATACCGAAGCATCGACCGAACGATGAATAACCGGTTCAGAAAACGAATGTATTTTGAAAACACCTTGTAGGCTCAACAGATGAGCACGCAACTCACTTTTACTGGTTAGCTTTTTAACATACGGCTCCGGTGCATAAGGAAATTCGAAGCTTACGTTCTCATCGAATAAATCCAAAAATGCTTCAAGGTCTTGATTTAGAAAACTTTCTCGAAATACGACCATAATCTTTTCGGCTGTTTCGCGGGTAACAGGAATCATCGTAACGCCTCACTTTCGACTATAGAATGTAAAAAATCAGTCGCGAATTTGGATGGGCTGTCGATCTATAAACAGACTATAACCTATTTCGGACTATTCAGTCAAATATATTTTGATCATTTAGTCCGAAATAAAAAAACAAGATCGAACAGCATAAAAAATCCCGACCGCGAACCTTTGTCCACGATCAGGATTTTTTAGCATATCGATCATAATGATGCTTTTGCTTATTCAGGTTTTAAATTCACAATTTGGCATACCTGCTTGAATTCTTCGTAATTAGCATAACGTTTTTCACCTGTCCAAGCTTTTTCTGCCATGGCACGAAGCGGTTCGCGAATTCCCGAAGCGACGGCTTCTGCCGTCTGCATGGTCGGCTTATCCGACCAGACCGAGAACGAACATCCGAGCAGCGATGTCGGGTACGGAAGTGCCCACTCTTGCGATTCGCCTTCGGCGATTCTAGGCAACACGCCCGGCGTCCATCCTTCATACACTTTTTCGCCCGTAGGATAAGTGTACCCTGCATGTTCGCCCAATACGTAATAGAAATACGCATCGTTAAAGTTAATCAGTTGATGTCCTTGATCGACGAATGTTTGCGCCAATGCCATTTTCCGATCCCATTTTGTCCAATACGTGATCTGGATCGACGTTTTCAGCGCTACTCTTTGCTCTAGCCCTTCGCGGTATAGCCCATCATTCCAGACTCTAACCGTGAAATCTTTGTTTTCCAAATGAGTCGCGATTGTATTGAGATAATGAATATAGGCATCGACGCCTGTTCCTTCGGAAATACCAAGTTGCTGCTGAGCATATAGGGCAAGCTTGGGATATTCGTCGAATTTGCTAAAATCGATAAATTCATCGCCCCCGATATGAAAATACGGGCTGTCTGCGAATAATTCTGCATATTCATCGATTAGATCCATCACGAAAGCAACCGCTTTTGGATTCGTAATATCCAGCGCTCCTTTGGCAGCTACGCCTTCTTGATCCGTAAGTAACCACTCTCGGCGGTTGCGCAATGCCCAATCCAAATGTCCGGGCGAATCGAGTGACGGAATCAACGTAATGCGATGTTTGCGTGCTTCTTCCATGATTTCGCGGATCTCGATTTTCGTTAAATAACGTTCCGACATGAGATCTGGAAAACGTTCACTTTCGAACGTAAACCCTTCATGTTCGGAGAAGTGTAACTGTAACGTATTGAGCTTGAGTTCGGACATTTCGTGAACGCGTTCGATGATCCATTCTTTCGAATAAAATTTACGTCCGATATCCAGATGCAGCGAACGCTCACCCAGTACAGGTTCATCTTCGATCGCTCCGTATTCAAGCTTCCCTTCACTTGATGAAAGAAGCTGGAGCAAACTACGCAATCCGTATAATATAGCTCGCGAAGTCATTGCAATCAAGCGAATATGCTCTCCGATTTCGATCCGATAAGCTTCCGCATTTGTGGTATTTGGCACTTCGCCAAGTTCAATCAGAATATCGCCCGCTGCCGCTTCATGCGGCAATCCGTTACGTGAAGGCACGGCAAATACGCCAAGTTCCGCAAAGGTTTCTCGCATTAATTCGGTGATTTCAAGCACACTCAGCAATTCTTCTTCATCTAGCATGGCTTGTTCTTGTCGATAGACAAGTAGCGAAGATTGAACATGCGGCTGCCAAACTCCCGATTCGGTTTTCAAATACCGCCTGAGCCCGGGTACGGTCACACTCTGATACTTCTGTGGATTCTCCACGTTTCACCTCTTATCCAAAGTCTTTCTCCGATCAAATCGGCGCCTTTTTAGTTTTCTTTAATACGAAAAACATAATACGCATACGGTTGTAATTTCGACTGACCTTCATTCAGATCGTCTATATTCCATTCATCGGAGCAGACGATACATTCAGCATGACGAAGCTCAGCCGCGATATCCGAAGAATATTCGAATACGGTAGCCGTACGCGAAAAATTCAATACAACCAGCCAGCGTTCTTGTTCGTTTTCACGGAAATACGCATAAATATGCTCATGGTCATCCAAAATCGGTTCGTAAGTTCCAAGCGTCATCACCGGATGTTCCCGACGAAGAGCAATCATACGCCGATATAGATCCAATACCGAATTCGGATCCTCTTCTTGCTGCTTCGCATTGATTTCCTCGCGATTCGGATTGATGCGTTGCCACGGCTTGCCTGTCGTAAATCCGGCGCCTTCTTCATCATTCCACTGCATCGGAGTGCGGCTATGATCCCGATTTTTGTGAAGTACGCGGCGTAGAATAGTTTCTGGATCTTCTCCACGTTCGTCCACCATCAGATGATAATAGGCGAGCGCTTGTTGTTCTTTGATATCGTCGATACTGTTGAAAAAATGTGCGTTCGTCATGCCCAGTTCTTCGCCTTGCAGCAAGTTCGGCGTACCCCGTAGCGTCATCAAAAATACCGCCAACATTTTTGCCGATTGTTCCCGGTATTGCTCATCGTCGCCTAGATAAGACACCATCCGTACATGGTCGTGGTTGCTCAGATACATCCCGATCCAAGCTTCGTTATGCAGGTCTTTCAGCCATTTGCGCATAATATCTTTCAAATGACTTAATTCCCACGGCTTGGATTGCCACATATCGTTGGATTCGTCGCAAATTTTCGAAGCTTCGATCATTAAAATCAGATCCAGTTCGCCGCGATTCGGTAACGTGTACTTTTCTACGTCTTCCAATTCCACTTGCGAAGCTTCACCCATCGTAAAGATCGGATATTTCGAAAAAACAGAATCGTGCATTTCTCGCAAATATTCATGAATACGTGGACCATTTTTGTAAAAAGGTTCACCGCTGCCTTGAATTCGCTCTGTATCTTCGGTGTCCGGGAAACTCATATCTTTGGAGAGTACATTCGCGGTATCGACTCGGAATCCATCGGTTCCTTTTTCCAGCCAGAACTCCATCGCTTGCGCAATTTCTTGACGCACTTTAGGATTTTCCCAATTCAAATCCGGTTGATGCTTGGCATACGTATGCAAATAATATTCGCCGGTTTCTTCATCCTTTTCCCAAGAGGAGTCCCCGAGAAAAGATGTCCAGTTGTTCGGTGGATTGCCTTTTTCGTCGCCTGCGCGCCAAATGTAATAATCCCGGTAAGGACTGCTTTTACTTTTCAGTGATTCTTGGAACCACGGATGATCGCTGGAAGTATGATTCGGTACAATCTCCATAATGAGCCGAATCTGCCGATCATGGAGCGCTTGAATCAAGTTTTCGAAGTCTTCCATTGTTCCGTATTCCGGATGAATCTTACGGTAATCTACCACATCGTACCCGTAATCCCGGTTCGGCGAATCAAAGATCGGAGATAACCAGACCGCAGTCACGCCAAGATCTGCAATATAATCTACTTTTTCCATAATGCCGGGTAAGTCGCCGATCCCGTCGCCGTCACTATCATTAAAGCTGCGTACATAAATTTCGTACACGATATTTTCTTTCCAATTCATATCTGATGAGAGCTGCTTCGAAGAACGAGTAGAATCTAAAGATTTAGACATGGGAATCCTCCTTAAAAACAAACCTGAATAAAGTCGAAAAAGTGTAGCTCGCCTACTGTATATGTTTGATTACCCAAAAAATCGTAAGTAACTTTAAATTTAAAATGATAAAAAGCCCGCCGAACAAAGTTCGACGAGCTTTGGCAATCATTCCATCTATACAATTCGCTTACATTCGGATGCCGAGTCTTTCCCAATCTGCCGCTTCGTTTTGCTTATAGAACGGATACTTCACTCCGGTTAATTCTTCCGATACCCGCCACAACTTCGCCATCGTCTCTTCATTCATTTTATGATCGACAGACAAATCGAATCCCGGGTAGCCTTTGCGTCCGCCTTTTCCGGTTGGGCCGATATATTCTCCGCCGTACAGACCCGGATGTGTAGCTGCGTACAAAGTAGGCAAAGCTCCCATCGAAGCCGGTTGACTCATCAGTCCCCATAAGAAAGAAACCGCGCGACCTGCTTGCTTGCCTGAACCTCTTGAGATCAGATTTGTATTGGATACGCCAGGGTGACAAGCGACGCTGATCGTGCTCGCTCCGACTGCCGACAAACGTTTTTGCAATTCGCGCGCGAATAACAAATTGGCAAGTTTACTTTGACCGTAAAATTTCATCGCACTGTAGCCGAGTCTGCCGTCCAGATTGTTGAAATAGAGATACCCGCTTTTAGCGGCAATACTGCTGAGCGTCACGATGCGAGAATGCGGGGTGCTCATGAGCAGCGGCAATAAACGGCCTGTCAAAGCAAAATGCCCTAGATGATTACTTCCGAATTGAAGTTCGAATCCATCTTTCGTTTTGCCGTATGGAGGAATCATCACGCCCGCATTGTTGACCAGTACATGCAGCGAATCATATTTCGCGGTAAACTGGGCAGCAAAATTCTGAATACTTGATAAATCCGCAAGATCAAGACGCATCACTTCAACACTGGCTTGCGGGAATTTTTTGAGTAGACCGCTAGCGGCTTGATGCCCTTTTTCCAGATTACGCACTGCAAGGATGACTTGTGCTCCTTTTTCCGCAAAGCCATAAGCCGTTTCCAGCCCAAGACCTCCGCTTCCTCCGGTAATAATCACCGTTTTTCCATACATATTCGGCATATCTTCAATGTTCCATTCTCCGTTTGTACTCATGCTTAATTCCTCCTCTATCATTCGGTCAGTTACGTATTATATTCAGTTTGCCTGAATACGCAACGTTTTTCAAATCCGCAGCTCATCTTGAATAAATTCATTAAAAAAAGGCGCTTCCCGTAGGATAAACGCCTGTCTATCTGCTGTATCTGTATCGCTAATTCAACAACATCAACATAACACCTAACGACAACGAAACCAATAACAGAAAAAATCCGAGGGCTCGAAACGCTTGAGATTGAAATCTTGCCGGCTCAGACAGCTCACCGCCTGCATGATCACGCAGCGGATGAAGCAATCGATCCGGACGAGCAATCACTAACGGACATAGCAGTAAAAAAACACCGATCAGCAAAAACATCGTTATCGCCTCCACGGGTTGCGGATTTCGACGACTTAGCCGTCTATGTATGTATCATGTACCCGCAAAACACGAAAACTTATCACTGAATCAAGTCTTTCTTGATGGACTGCATGTTCTAAATTTTTATTCCTGATTGGATGAACGATCACGCTCGGCACGCAGCATCATTTCATTTTGTTCGCGCAGCAACTTGTTTTGTTCTTGAAAATGTTGATCCAAAGCTTGAAACCGATCCGCTTGACGATGCTCCAATAGATTTAGGTCTTTGCGCAGCGCATCGATATCCAATTTCACATCAGAATGATTGATCGCGGTGCGAATCACAAAATAATACACAATAAACGGAATGACCATAAAAGCTAGTGATAACAAAATCCCAAAAAACCCTGCTCCATATCCAAAATTAAAACTCATTTAAACCCCTCCTTGTCAAAAACCTCTAATCTATATAACGCTGCGTACACGAGAATAGTTGGGCTTTTCTGTATTTTTTTAAAAATAAAATGAAATAAAATAAGGAGAAAAAGATGAGATTCCAACCTCTTTGCTGAGTTTTGGTAAGTTCATTAACTTTTTTTTGAAAGCGTACGCTTTTCCTCTTGCCAACGATTGAAAACGGTGTTATTGTGTGTGTGGGATTGTTACTGAAAAGGCAAAACCTAAAACATGTGCGTAACGTGTTTTGGGTTTTGCCTTTTTATTTTTATTGTGCACAATCATTTATTTAAATTGTGTACAATGATATAATAGATACATGAAGCAGCTTCGATAAACAAGAGGTGAATGCAATGCAAATCTTAAGGGTGCTCAACAATAACGTCATCACGTCATTGGATGAATCCGATACGGAAATCGTCGTAATGGGTCGAGGGCTCGCTTTTCAAAAAAAGTCGGGAGACGAAATCGATAAAGACAAGATCGAAAAAATCTTTCGTCCGGAAAGCAATGATACGTCTCAAAAGCTAACCGAACTTTTGCAGCAGATTCCGATGGAATACGTTCAGCTAACCGAAGAGATCCGTAAGCTGGCAGTGTTGATGTTAGACAAAGAATTCGGAGATTCGATTTATCTATCGTTGACCGACCATATTCATTTTGCGGTAGAACGTCATCAACGCGGGTTGGATATCAAAAACGGGCTTTTGCTTGAAGTGAAAAGTCTTTATAAAGCCGAATACCAAGTCGGTCGTTCTGCTTTGAAGCTGATCAAAGACCGTTTAGGCGTCGAACTGCCAGACGACGAAGCCGGATTTATCGCGCTGCACTTGGTGAATGCTCAGCTTGGCGAAGAAATGCCGGTGCTGATGGACATCACCAAAATCATTCAAGATATTCTCGATCTCGTACGTAAGCACTTCGGGCTTGAGTATAACGAAGATTCGATCAGTTACTACCGTTTCGTCACGCATCTGAAATTTTTTGCTCAACGCTTGATCAGTGGGGATCATTCAGGCAACAATTACGACAGTCTTTACGAGATCGTCAAAGAAAATTGCCCGGAAGCTTATCCATGTACGGAACAGATCGAAGCTTACATCATGGAACATTATGATTACCGTCTGAACAAAGAAGAGATGTTGTACCTGACGATTCATATCGACCGTATCGCAAAATCTTAATTAAATACGATTCTCTAGCTTCACCGGGATTGTTACTGAAAAGGCAAAACCCGGGCCGTTACCGATCAGCAGTTGGCAATTTGCCAGTTCTGTGTTCGAACGCCCGGGTTTTTCGTTTTGTCCGGGGTAACGCTGACAGCGCTTACCCCAACTCAAGCTTTATCATTTTGTCTATGCGAAAGGAAGGCTTATCATGAGCAAGCACGAACAAACCGCTAAATCCGTCCTTGAAAAAATCGGCGGAGAATCCAATGTCAAAACAATGACCCACTGTATGACACGTCTGCGTTTCGAACTGCGAGATAACAACAAAGCAGATCGAGCAGCACTGGAAAATACACCTGGCGTTATGGGAACCAATATCGCAGGTACACAGTTCCAAGTCATCATTGGTAACGATGTACCGAAAGTCTACGAAGAAATTAATAAAGTTGCAGCATTCGGTGGTGGCTCCGCTCAAGCGGAAGAAGGACCGAAAAAGAAACGCAACCCATTCTCGGCGCTTCTTGACGTCATTTCCGGCATCTTCACTCCTTTGCTCCCTGCACTTGCGGGCGCAGGTATGATCAAAGCGCTGCTCTCCGTATCCGATGCGTTCGGATGGATGGCAGCGGACAGCAGTACGTATCAAATCTTAAAAGTCATCGGCGACGGTACGTTCTTCTTCTTACCGATCCTGATTGCATTTAGTGCCGCTAGAAAATTCGGCAGCAGCATGTTCTTGGCAGCGGCGATTGCCGGCGCTGTACTTCACCCGGATTTGACCGCGTTGTTCGGTAGTGGCGGCGATCTGAATTTCCTCGGATTACCGGTTACCGTCGTTACGTATTCGTCTTCCGTTATTCCGATTTTGCTCGCAATATGGGCATCTTCTTACGTAGAGAAATTTTTGGATAAAATTATTCCAAGTGCGCTTAAACTTCTGTTCGTTCCTATGCTTACACTGCTCGTGATCGTTCCTGCGACATTGGTCGCTTTCGGCCCTGTCGGCAGCATCATCGGTCAAAGCTTGGCAGGCGGTATTACTTGGTTGATCGACAACACAGGCATCTTCGGCGGTCTTGTACTGGGCGGCACGATGTCTCTGATCATCATGACGGGTATGCACTGGGCACTCGTTCCTATCGCAATCTTGTCGTTGTCCGAACAAGGCTTCGACTATATCTTGCCAATCATGTTCGCAGCGAACTTGGGTCAAGCGGGTGCAACATTCGGCGTATTCTTACGCTCGCGCAACCCACAGTTCAAAGCTTTGTCGTTATCCACTAGCTTCTCGGCAATGATGGGGATTACCGAACCAGCGATGTATGGCGTAAACATGCGTCTGAAAAAACCTTTCGTTGCCGGCCTGATCGGCGGCGCAGTAGGCGGCGCAATCTACGGATTGTTCCAAGTTAAAATCTATGTCATGGCTGGCGGCGCAGGTCTGCCGGGTATCCCAGCAATGATCGGCCCTACTTTTGTTTACGGTATGATCGGTATGGCTGTAGCCTTTGTTGTTGCAGCAGCAGCTACTTTCATCATGGGCTTCAAAGACGTTGCCGTACCGGCTTCCGAAACTGCACCGACAACAGATGCAGCTCCAGTAGCTACAGAAGAAGCTCCGGCTGCTGTCGTTGTACCAGAAGTTGCAGTTATCCGTAATACTGAACTGCTTAGCCCATTGGCAGGTACGGTTCTTCCGCTTAGCGAAGTAGACGATGCCACATTTGCAGGCGAGTATATGGGTAAAGGTATCGCGGTAATTCCAAGCGCTGGTGTCGTTACGGCTCCAGCAGACGGTATCGTCAACTCACTCGCCGTAACCAAACATGCAGTCGGCATGCAAACAAGCGACGGCGCGGAACTGTTGATCCATATCGGCTTGAATACCGTTCGTCTCAAAGGCCAACATTTCAACGTTCTCGTTGAAGAAGGCGAAGCTGTAGTCGCAGGTCAACCGCTGATTACGTTCAATATGAACGCGATTCGCGCAGCCGGTTACAGCCTGACTACGCCTATGATCGTGACGAATACCAAAGAATTCGAAGGCTTCACTTCCTTGCACGAAGGTTCGATCGAAAGCGGCGAACCGCTGCTGAAACTCAATGTTGCAGATCAAAACCTTGCGGCTTTGGGTGACTAATTTCGATACGTTGTCTGGCTCCGGTTACACGTTGATTTAACGTGTAACCGGAGTTTTTTTATTTGGCTTGGCTTAAGGATTCTGTATCCGTTAGCTATTTGCGATCGTTTCACTTTCAAAAAAAGACGACCCTTATAGGTCGTCTTTCAATCTCTTTTCCCAATTTCGACACGCGACCGAAACGAATTTTTCTTGTAGCCTTTTCGCTTCCTTCGCAATCGTCTTACTTGATCGAGTCGCCAACCCACAGCGTATCATTGGCTTTGTCCCATTTGATAGACTCGCCTACGCCTCTAACGATAATGCCGACTGGAACGCGAAGGACGCCGCGTTTGAATGACGGTGCGCCTTGCAATTTCACTTCTTTGCCGTTTACCCATGCGATATTGCTATCGGCAGTGATTTTTACCATGTTATCGCCGCGTGTGTACGTATAACTTTTCGTTTTTTGATCCCAAGAGATCATCAAGCCGTCAATCTCAAGTTGCTTAATGACGTCAGATGTCGCGTACAACGTACTTTTGATAAAGAACGGATACGCACTTGGTTTCACCATACCGTTGTTGCCGTAGATCATAGCAGCCGGTTCGGATGTTGGCATCATCGTCGCTTTCGGCGTAGTCGCCGGAGCGGCTTGAGCAGCAGAAGCGCCAAGAACAGCCGAGCCGAGCAGCGAAGCAATTAGGATTTTTTTCATAAAAAAGTCCTCCTTCTAAGTATGGTTATGAGTTTTGATTATAAGATGTCCAATAAAACACCCTACCTCTATATATAAACCTTATGAAGAACGATTTAGTTGCAGTTCTGACACTCCGTGGGAAAAATTTTGTAAGCAGCATCGATTATGTGTCGAGTTATAGTCAAAAAGAAGACCATATTTGCCCGGCAACCGTCCATTTGATCGCTTCTCGCTTTTGTCCATATCCGTCTAACAAAAGTCGCACTGCCGCTTCGCACAACTGCTTTTTATCGACAGTTATTGTAGCGTATACCCCGGAATCCGGCAGACAGGCTTGCTCTAATCCGTCGAACCCCGTGACTTTAACTTGCTGCGGTACGGCGATATTCAGTGCACGCAAGCGGCGAATCAGCAACAAAGCGATCCGGTCGTTCCCGCAAAAAAAAGCATCCGGCAAATCATCCGTATTCATAATTCGATCCAAAAACTCCCCGATCTCCTGCTCGTTTTTCTTTTCGTCAAAATCATCGGCATCCAGCAGTATATATCGGTCGTCGATCTGAAGCTGCGCTTCGCGCATCGCTCGCCAATACCCAAACCAACGTTCTTCATGACTCGTCGTCAGGTTAGCAGGGCCGATAAATCCGATCCGTTTATGTCCTTGCTCAATCAATAGACGGACAACCGACTCCGCACCTTCCGTATTTGCCGACACTGCCGCGGCGCAATGTAGATCGCGATAATACGAATCGAGCATCACCAGAGGAACGCCGGTTTCCCAGATCATCCGTGCGTAAGGCTTGGCGATGATCCCGAATAAAACCACTCCGATATGCGAGACGTCTTCGTACAATTTGGGCAATTCCAAATGCTGCTCCATATGACGATCGATTCGCACAATGACGGCATTATAGCCATGATCGCGAACGGTTTCTTCCAAAATCCAGAGCATATCATGGAAAAAACGAAAATGTTCACGGTCTTCATGGCTGATAATTCGTTCAGGTACAAGGAGCAAAATATTCGAGGAACTTTCTTCTTTTTGTGTAGAAGTTTTAGGCGGGATGTAACCTATCTCTTGAGCCGTCTGCTTCACCAATTGTCGTACGGATTCACTGACCCCTTTTTTACCGGATAGCGCCAACGATACAGCATTTTTTGATACTCCTAATCGATCTGCGATATCTTGCATTGAACTTTTTTTCGGTCTTGCCATCCAATCACGCCTTTCATAAGAACACTATGATCCGAAACTGAATTATGCTATGCTAACGATATTACTTTACAAAAATGATTTTCGTCAAGTTCTGTCAAGTTAATTGTATAAGCAGGAGGGTATTGAATGATCGCAATCGGTATCGATATTGGTGGCACCAAAATCGCAATAGGGCTCGTAGATGAAGCCGGAAGTGTCATCGCTCAACATTCGCTTCATACAGATCCCGCTCAGACCCCGTCGCAATTATTGCACCAAACAGCGCAAACGATCAACAGACTGTTAGAAACAAATAGCATCTCTCCTTCTGAAGTCAAAGGGATTGGAGTCGGCGCACCGGGACCTCTGGATGCTCAGCATGGACGACTGGATAGCCCGCCCAATTTGCCTGCATGGCACGGATTCGGCGTTGTCGAAGAACTGCGCAAACATTTCGGCGCTTTCCCTATTCATTTTCAAAACGATGCGACGGCGGCGACTTTAGCCGAAAAATGGTTGGGCGCGGCGCAAAATGTCGATAACTTTATTTTTATTACGATTAGCACCGGGATCGGCGCGGGCATCTATATGCACGGACGATTGATTACCGGAACGTCGGGCAACGCAGGCGATGTCGGGTTTATGATGATTGAACCGGGCGCGGCAGGAACCGAAGGCTATTGGGAGCAGATCGCTTCGGGAACCGCTATTGCCCGGCAAGCTTCCGAATTATTGGGTCGACCGGTACATACGAAAGAAGCTTTCGACCTTGCAGCAGAAGGCGAACCTTCAATGCGTGAGTTGATCGATCTGACTTACCGAAGACTCGGTATGGGCTGCGTGTCGCTCATTAATACGCTTGATCCCGAAATGATCGTGATTGGCGGCGGTGTGTCGCAGATCGGCGAGCCTTTGCTCGAAGGAATCCGCGATTATGTCTCCCAACACGCACTCAGCCCAGCCGGTCGACGCACATTGATTGTTCCTGCGGCACTTAATCAAAATGCGGGACTGATCGGAGCCGCTTCGCTCGTGCATCAAGCCTATTGAGTTTGACCGTATTCGAATCACTCCAGACGGGTAATAAGCACAAGCAACCTTTTCACTTCACAGCGATCTCGTTATATAATCAACATCATCATAACCACTATCTTTTATCCAAAAGGAGCGACTCTTTTTATGAACGAACCTCTTTTCCTGACTCCCGTTTTCCAAGAACGAATCTGGGGCGGCACGAAGCTGAACACGATTTTCGGTTACGATATTCCCAACGACAAAACCGGCGAATGTTGGGCTGTATCGGGACATCCGAATGGTCAAAGTATCGTACATAACGGGAAGTACGCCGGGCAAAAACTTAACGATCTATGGGTCGACCATGCTGAATTGTTTGGCGATTCGGAGTCTGACGTATTCCCGCTGCTCACGAAAATTTTGGATGCGTCCGACGATCTTTCGGTGCAAGTTCACCCGGACGATGCGTATGCGCGCGAGTTTGAAAATGGCGAGCTAGGCAAAACCGAATGTTGGTATATTATCGACGCCGAACCGGGCGCTACATTGATCTACGGGCATCACGCTCAATCGCGCGAAGAACTTCGCAGCATGATCGACCACGGTCAATGGGATGAATTGCTGACCAAAATCGAAGTGAAACCCGGCGATTTCTTCTACGTGCCAAGCGGTACGATTCATGCACTGGGCGCAGGGATTCTCGTTCTCGAAACGCAACAAAGTTCGGATACGACGTATCGCGTCTACGATTATGACCGTAAAGACGCCAATGGCAACGGTCGCGAACTTCATCTGGAAAAAGCGATCGATGTCACGACGATTCCGCAATCGTATACCGGCGGCGCTTATGAGACGGATCGATTAGACGGCGTTACGATTACCAAGTTCGTCTCCAATTCTTTTTTCACTGTAGAGAAATGGGACGTTGACGGTGTCGCGAATTTTGCAGATCGCGATCGGTATACGATCGTTAGCATTTTGAGCGGCGAAGGTAAACTCAATAACGCAGACCAACAATATCCGCTGAAAAAAGGCGATCATTTCATCATTCCTGCTAAATTCGGCGATTATACGATTGAAGGCACGTTGACGACGATCTCGTCTTGGGAATAGAAGATCAGCACTGAGCGTTTTTAAAAGTTTGGATAAAAAAGACTCTATTCAATCATTCGAATAGAGTCTTTTGTCGTTCGGTTTATTACCATGACCATTCTTTGCCTTCGTAGTCGCGCATGACAAGCCGTTCTTCATCGATCTTCGCTATCGATTCGTCCTCGGAAGAAGATGCACCGATAAAATAATCCAATGCCGCTTCTGCCGATTCTTCCGGTTCTAATTCAGCGGCTTCATTCCGTGTACCCGACATATACGTCCGCATCCAGCCGGGATGATACAGCCGGAACGTATAGCCGTCTGGACGAAGCCGTTGAAATAACGCGTACACACCTCGATTGAGTGCAGCTTTGGACATGCAATAGCCAAACCAAGCGGTACGCTCCGCTTGCCCGATACTTCCCGCTTCCGATGAAACATAGCAAAGCCGCTTGAACTGTCCATGTTGGAGCAGCGGCAAAAAAGCTTCGCTGACTTGAATCGGTCCAAGTGCATTCACGTTGTACATCCGAATCATTTCGTCGTAATCTTGCGCCATGTGAATATCGTCGTCGTTACGATCGCTAATCACACCGGCGTTATTGATCAATAAATCAATATGGCGTGTACGTTCTTCGACAGCCGCAGCGGCGGCTAGAATCGACGATTCCGAAGACACGTCCAGCGGCAATAAAACCAATAGATCGGGATAACGCATCTGCAACTCGTCGAGCTGTTGCCAATCTTGCAGATAACGACCGGCAAATACATGCCAGCCGCGAACAAGCAATTGTTCGGTCAGCGCCAGACCAAGCCCACGGTCGGCGCCGGTTACTACAGCATATTGAGCCGGATTCATAGTCTCCTCCTTTTGGGATTCACGATCAGCGTCAATTGATCTTCGTCGTCAGACGGATTAGTGAACAATCCGGCGGCAAAGCGCGCCGAATCGGCAAGTTCGCTCGCTAGCGAAGCCATCGGCTCGCCTGGTAGCTTATTTATGGAAGTCGGCGGCAAGCCGCTTGTTCCTGCCGAACTGGCTTGCGGCAATAGACCCGGATCGTACAAGCGGAATGTATATCCGCTGCGGCGCAGATCGTTAAATAGCAGCTTCGCTTGCATATGCAGCGCGGCGTGAGCCATCGCGCCCCCGATCTTCGCGTCTGCGGGAGCTTCGCCCGCAGACAAGCTGCCTTCGGACGAGGTCACGAAGGCGATCCGTTTCAATCCGCTGCCGGCGTCCAGCAGCGGAAGCATCTGCTCGGCTACGCGCAGCGGCGTCAGCGCGTAGCGCTCGTACTCTTGAAGACGATTTTCTGCTGCATCGCGCAGAGAATCGTCTTCAAGCCCTGCCCCGCTTGAATCCGGCACAAACTTGCCGGCATTCAGAACCAGCAGATCAATGTTCGCGATCTGCTCGGCAGTATGCCGCTTCGCTTGTTCCAGCGCTTGCGGATCAGACCCGTCCAGCGGAATCGGAATCAGCCGCCCGTGATGCGGCAAATCCCGATCTTCTTCGGCAACTTGCAACCTCGTTGCCGGTTCCGGTTCCGTTCGCCGCTGATTGCTTTCCGGGCCATAGGCGACCGAACCTTCGAATTCAATAAGCCCGGTCGTTCCGCTTCCCGTCGGAACCAGCCGATTTTCGCCGATTTGAAAATCTGACTCTACGCTCAAGTCCGAAGAAGCTCTTTCGTCATCTTTGACTCCGCTGTCTCCGCCCAACACTTTCCAACCTTTGGCGACTAATTCACGTGCCAATGCCGCGCCGAACGGTTCACGCAAATTCAGAATCCATGCGGTTTTATCCACAATAACTTCCTCCCTCGCCTCGTTCTTTTTTATTGGGCTAATCTAAAAATTGAAACTTCCATTTGAAGTTTGATCAGACGGCTCAGCTTCGCTTGTAACCCTACTCGGCACACCAATGCAGCGCATTGTTCAGCAGCTTCTGAAACATCGGATGATTCCAGACCTCTTCTTCGTGCCCGGGTGTTAGCACACAGATCTTGCCTTGTCCGTACATTTTCGTCCAACCGCCCGGCTGCTCTCCATGTTCGGATACCGTCCTCATGATCAGCTCCGTATCCGACTTCTCCCAATCCATCATATAATGCTCGTCATGTACCTGGAATTCTTCTACACCAGCGGCTATCGGATGGGATGACTCGGGACAGATCTTCACCGTGCAAGCTTCAGGATGGTGAAGAAAAGCCCCGCCAATCAACTTGCGAAACCGTTCGCCGGATTGATAACCCGCTGTTCCGGCATGGATCACAAGCAGCGAACCGCCGTTCTCGACATACCGTTCAAAAGATTGCTGAACGTCTTCGTTCATCCAAAAGCGATGTTCGTGTTCAAACTGGCTATTGGAGCGGCACACCGCTACGATCGGATAATCTTCCAGACGATTGGCATCAAATTCTTCTACCGAATCGGTCATTGTATATTGAAATGTATCTAGACCTAACTGTTCAAAGCCTTGAAAAACGATTTCCGCCGAATGCCAGCGATCTTTTCCAATCACCCATACGTTCATTCTCGACTCCCCTTTATCGCATAGAGTTGGATAAGGATTCCATTTCTCAACCCTTCTCTTCTATTAAACGTTAAACCTCCGATTGCATACGTAAAAAAGAAGAATCAAGAACGCACTTGTTGTCTGCGGTAATCGGTAGGCGTAAGCCCGGCATATTTTTTGAACTGTTTGGAAAAATAAAACGTATCGTTGAAGCCTAATTGCTCCGAAATTTCGGTCACAGACAAACTGGTCAAAGAAAGCGATTGTTTCGCTTTTTCGATCTTTTTATGCGTGACATACTGGATCGGCGGCATTCCTGCATACTGTTTGAACGTGCGGATAAAAGAATTCGGGTGCATATACGCGATGCCCGCCAATTCTTCTACGGCAATATTTTGCGCAATATGTTCGTCGATATAATCCAATACATGCGTTAAGCGATTGACCGTAGACCCGTTTTGAAAAGAAATCTGTTCTTCGTCAATATTCAGGTTCATCATATAGTAACTCACAAGCTCCATCAATTTGCTTTTGACAAGCAGCTTGGAGTAGATGGTATCGGTATTGGCATGATAGACGATGTCTTTGAAAATCTCGGTCACCTTTTGCGGCTGCGTTGGAGAACAATACGGATTCAGATCCAATAACTTGAAAAGATTAACGCCGCCGACCTGCGCTGTGAAGTGACACCAATATTTAAGAAAAGGACGTTCGCTAATCACCGAATATGACTGCTGCACACCTTCCGGCATCAAAAACAATTCGCCCGGCTTCGGGTAATAATCTTGTCCCTCGATCCGCAGCCATCCTTCTCCTTCTTCGATCCAATAGAACTTGCTGTAATCCGGCTTATAATCAAGCTCTCTCCAATCCAGTGGACATAAATTATGATGAGCCGTAATCAATTCCACTTCAAGGTTAGCCAAATAGTTCGACAACAATACACGACGATCCATAAAAAGACGACTCCTTCTCTTGCTATTTTTGTACAGCTTGCCGCTATTAATCTCCATGTTAACGCACGTATTCTTCTCGTATACTCAAGACATTACCAGACAGGAAGGATACGTGTACATCTATGGATAGAACCGCTTATTTACAACAAATTCAGCAAACGATCGAGAATGGTACGTTCAAAAACAATTGGGAATCGCTTAGTCAATTTGAAGTTCCCCAGTGGTACAAACAAGCCAAATTCGGCATCTTTATTCATTGGGGCGTCTATTCGGTTCCGGCTTTTGAAAGCGAATGGTATTCGCGCAATATGTATATGGAAGAATCGCCATGTTTTGACCATCATATCAAAACCTACGGCAAACATAGCGAATTCGGCTACAAAGACTTTATCCCGATGTTCAAAGCCGAGAAGTTCGATGCCAGCGAATGGGCAGAGTTGTTCCAACAATCCGGTGCCAAATATATTATGCCGGTGGCTGAACACCATGACGGCTTCCAAATGTACAAAAGCGAAATCTCGAAATTCAACGCATACGATATGGGCCCGCAGCGCGATCTGCTTGGCGAAATGAAGCAAGCGTTCGAAGAACGCGATCTGGTTATGTGTGCCTCTTCGCACCGCGCCGAACATTGGTTCTTTATGTCACACGGCAAAAAGTTCGAATCGGATATTCACGAACCGCTGAAACTTGGCGATTTCTACTGGCCTGCACAGCCTGAGCCGGATCATTATGATCTGTTCGGTTCTCCTCCAAACGCCGAGTTTTTGGAAGATTGGCTTATTCGGACTTGCGAGATTATCGACCAGTACCAGCCGAAAGTGTTGTATTTCGATTGGTGGATTCAAAGTGCCGCGTTCAAACCTTATCTCAAAACGCTAACTGCTTACTATTATAACAAAGGGATCGAATGGGGCGCTGAAGTCGCGATCAATTATAAGCACGATGCGTATATGTTCGGCGCAGCCGTTCCCGATGTAGAGCGCGGACAATTCGCTGATCTCAAGCCTTACTATTGGCAGACCGATACCGCTGTCGCGAAAAACTCATGGTGTTACACAGAAAATAACGAATACAAAACATCGGTTGAAATCATTCGCGACCTTGTCGATATCGTGAGTAAAAACGGAAATCTTTTGCTGAATATCGGTCCAAAAGCCGACGGCAGTATTCCGCAAGAAGACCGTCAAATCTTACTCGATATCGGCAATTGGTTGAATGTAAATGGTGAAGCGATCTACGGCACAACATTCTGGCGGATTGCGGGCGAAGGCCCAACGCAGATTGTCGAAGGGCAGTTCAAAGACGGCGAAACCAAATCGTATACGTCCGAAGATATTCGTTTTACGGTAAAAGGATCGAATCTGTACGCAACCGTGATGGTCTATCCCGAAGATGGATGCGTGAAGATTCAATCGCTCAAAAAAGATTCGCATCACTTTACAGGCTTGATCGAGAAGATCAGCATTCTTGGATTCGATGAAGAAGTGTCTTGGGAACGTACCGAAGAAGCTTTGGTGTTACAGACAACTACGGTATCCAGCGCGGTTCCTGTGGTGTTCAAAATGCAATTAGATTGATCCCTTTTAAATTGCCTAAAAAAGCCCACTTTCAAACCGGTATTCCGGTGAGAAAGTGGGCTTTTTTATACACAAGTTTCGTATTTATAAAAATCTAACTGTTCAACTTACACCGAAGCCGCAGGCGGAGGCGTTAATCCTTCGCTGGCATCCGCTTCGTGATGAGTAACAAGCGAATGTTTTTTCCAAACCCGGCTTTTCCAACGTGAGGTCATAACGATCGCGCGAATCCATTCATCGACTGCAATCGCCAGCCAAATACCTGGCAGTCCCATATCCATTTGGAAGACGAAGACGTAACCGAGCGGCAAGCTGATGCCGACCATCGAGATTAGACCGACATATACCGGGAACTTCGCATCTCCCGCTGCGCGCAGCGAACCGATGACGATCATATTGAACGTACGCGCCGTCTCCAGCACAATACTCAGAACAAGCACTTGCGTCGCCATACGAATTACATCGACGTCGTCGGTGAAAATACCGACTAACGGATGACGCAAAATAATAACAACCAGATCGACGATGACCGTAATCACAATCGCTCGTTTGACGCTACTCCATACTTGATGATACGCATCTTCTTTACGATTTGCTCCGACCAATCGACCGACGATAATCCCGGTTCCGATCGCTACGGCGACAGCAAATAGATAAATGAACATCGAGATGTTCGTTGCATACTGACGCGCCGCAAGCGCTTGAGCGCCAAGGAAAGTCGCATAGAAAAAGAAGATCATTTGGCAGGATTGGTACGTGATTTGCTCAAGTGCAGACGGAATCCCGATCCGCAAAATTTTCATGACGTACTCACGTGTCAAATTTACGTAAAACTTCAATTGAATCCGAACTTCCATCACTTGATACAACATCCAGACCAATACGACCGCAGCAACAGCGCGGCTTGCAACCGTCGAGATTGCCGCTCCTTCTACGCCCATCGCCGGGAATCCAAGATGACCGAAGATCAAGACATATCCACTGCCTACGCTCAAAATGTTCATGCCTAATGCCACGAACATCGTAAGTTTCGTCTGTCCATACGTACGAATCGTTGCAGACAACATATTGATCAGCGCTTGAAGGAAGATCGCTCCGCCTACAATGTGCATATAAGATTTCGCGTAGACGAGAATCTCACCACTAAGATTAAGTGCAACCATCAAGTGGTGCCCGAATCCTAAGAAAATCACACTCATCGTTACGCCGAGCATCAAGTTCAGCGTCAACGACAGACCCGAAATTTTAGCGGCTTCATAATGATTCCGTGCACCCAAATATTGCGCGATAACGATAGCCGCTCCGTTACCGACGACTTCAAGTATGAGGATAGCGATCGAGATGACTTGGTTTGCTGCACCAACAGCCGCTACCGCATTGTCCGATACGCCGCTCAACATCATCGTGTCCGTAATCCCCATTAACATAAATAAAAAGACTTCCAAAAAAATCGGCCAGGTCAACCGGAATAAATTGAACTCGCGCTCTAGCGGAAGCTTTGTTGCAGCATTTCCGTTTTTCGTTTTCATCTCTTCACCCTCCTTCGATACATTGTTTATTTAAAAACAAAACGTATCTTAGCACGGCTGAAATGAAAATACATCCCTTTTCACGAAATTTCCTGAAAATTATATGATGTGCTCTCAAAGTTTCCGTTTTCACCTATTCAATTTTTTATATTCAAATCCGAACATAATCGATTTCTTCGGTTAAAGGCTTTTCAAAATAACGTTCAGCGCGCCGTATCGTATTCCGTCCTTCCCTTTTGGCATCATATAGAGCAAGGTCGCAACTTTTATATACACGATCCAGCTGCGAACGATGTTGAGGAACAAAAGTCAGTGCGCCAATACTTAGCGTATACGTTCCTTCGACGGCTACACGAATACGCTCCGCAAGCAACGTTGATTCAGGAATCGAATACCCCGGCAATATAATGGCAAATTCATCGCCGCCATAACGACCGAATAAATCATTGGTCCCTAATTGCTGCGAGACGATCACGCTCATTTCCCGAAGTACCCGATCTCCGATATCATGCCCGTATTGATCGTTGATTCCTTTGAACCCATCAATATCGAATAACAAAAAAGAAACCGGAAGCTGCCGTTTGGCATGTTGATCCAGCATAATCTCGGATTTGAGCACAAAAGTACGGCGATTCCAGATCTGCGTTAGATCGTCAAGACTCGCCAAGCGAAATAAATCTTCATCCGATTTTTGCTTCGCGAGTAACACAAAACCGGTATTGGTCAGAATCATCGTCATGTACGCACAGATCGAAAATAAGTCATGCGTGACGCGAGAAGCAAGCAATCCGTTAAACGTATCTATGCTCAAAGCGCCGAATGTACGAATCAATAAAGCGATCGCAAGCAACGTATACACACTTCCCATAACTTTTCGAAGCGTAGAAGATTTTTTTTGATAGAGCAGACGAAGTGCAGGCGGAGTAATAAATAACGCGGCGAAAAAAGAGGCTACAGCTATACGGATCATTTCATCATTATGTCCAAAAAGAATCGAGTTAAAGCATACGATTGCCAAGATCGTCATCGCAATTCCGATTTTTTGCATACGGAGAGTCAAAACGTCTTGTAACTTGAGTAAAGCTGCCGCTTCAAAAGCGATCCCGATAAACAATAACGTATTCGATAACGAAAGAACGACGAGATCGTTAAAGTTCCCTTTCAGAACCATTAACGACCACGCCACAGCTTGTATTAATTTAGCGGTAAAAAAGAAAGAGATTGAAGCGTCCCGAATTTCACTTCGACGATAAGCGCTTAACAGCAAGATCGTCAGCACATGTCCACAAATTAACGAAACGTAGATGGTTTGCGGGTCCAAATGTAGATTCATCAGAGAGCCTCAATCTTCTTTTTGAATTTTTAATGCAGTGATGTCTTGCCAGCTTAATGCAATTTCTGTGAAGCGTTCATCGCCGATCTGAATTTCTTTGCGATCCACTTCTTTCCCGCCTAACCGTTGATAAAAAGCGATTGCTGGATTTTGTTCCAATACCCAGATCATTAGCGAACGGTATTCACGTGCTTGAAGCTCGCTTAACATGCGATCAACCATCTGACGTCCGATTCCTTTGCGCTGTTCACTTTGCAGCAGATACACCGCATATAATTCGGCTTCATGGACTTTTCCGCTTTCCCGATCTACCCCGTAATCCAGAAATCCGCAGATTTGCCCGCGATCATTTTCGGCAACCATGACCCCTTCGCCAGGCTCCGGGTCTTGTAGACGCTTTTGCCATTTCGTTCGGCGTTCCTGCACAGATAGATTATCCAAGTAAATATCGGAGACGATCCCTTTATACGTCGTTTTCCAGCTATCGACATGAACTTGCGCGATTCCGGCAGCATCTTCCGGTGTAGCGAATCTGATCTTCATTAGGGTCGCTCCTTTGTGAACATATTCAAGCCAGGATGATACCCTATATCATTCGGCGGGCTTTCATAAACTCCTGCTGGAAAAAGCAAGTTTTTGCTAAAATTTCTGAACAAATAAGTAAAAGAGGCTTCGTTTTGAAAAAGATCAATCCTTTTAATCTTCAGATTGTTTATTTCTTGTCTTGAAAAGTAACTTTTTGAATATAAAAAGCCGCTCTGTTAGGAGCGGCTAGAACACTGAAATTTGTAATTAGTGATTCCCTTGCAGACCTGAACGCGAAGCCATATTGGCTGGGTTCACGCCCCAAATCTCCGTAGCGTATTCTTTAATCGTACGATCTCCAGCAAAACGTCCGGACTTCGCGATGTTCAGAATCGATTTGGATGTCCACAACTTCGAATCTTGATAATCCAGACCGATTTGCGTTTGAGCATCGGCATAGCTTGCAAAGTCTCTCAATACGAAGTACTCATCATTGTGACTGAGCAGCGAATGATAGATCGGATCGAAACTTTGTCCGTTTTGACAGAAAGGTCCCGGTTGGATCAACTGATCCAGTACCTTTTTCACTCGCTCATCGCTATTATAGATCGCTTGCGCCGAGTAGCCGCCTTCACGGTAATATTTTTCGACTTCTTCGATACGCAGACCGAACAGATACATGCCTTCGTCGCCAAGCGATTCGTACATCTCGACATTGGCTCCATCCAGCGTACCCACAGTCAGCGCACCGTTCATCATCAGTTTCATATTGCCTGTACCGGACGCTTCTTTACCCGCTGTAGAAATCTGCTCGCTGACATCGGCTGCCGGAACGATCTTTTCAGCCAGCGACACCGAATAGTTTTCCAAAAAGAATACGTTCAACCGATCTTTCGTTTGCGGATCATTGTTGACGGTCTGCGCGATATTATTGATCAGCTTGATGATCTGCTTCGCCATATAATACCCTGGAGCCGCTTTGGCACCGAAAATGAAAGTTCGCGGTGTGATCTCAAGCGACGGTTCTTCTTTGATTCGGTTGTATAGATCCATGATATGCAGAGCGTTCAGCAATTGACGTTTATACGCATGAAGTCGTTTTACTTGCACATCGAAGATCGAATTTGTATCGACCGAAACGCCGTGTTTTTTATAAATATACGAAGCCAGACGTTCTTTGTTTTTCAATTTTACATGACGAATTTTATCTTGAACCACCGCGTCATTTGCATACTTCAACAACTCGTTCAGTTGATCCGGCTGCTTTTTCCAAGCTGTACCGATTGTATGATCGATCACATTTTCCAAATCCGGATTGGCGTGCATCAGCCAGCGGCGATGTGTGATTCCGTTTGTTTTATTGTTAAAGCGGTCTGGATATAGCTCGTAAAAATCTTTCATTTCGCGATTTTTAAGAATATCGGTATGCAGCGCCGCTACGCCATTGACGCTATAACTACCGTAAATCGCCAAATGCGCCATTTTCACTTGACCGCTTTCGATGATCGCCATACGCGATACCCGATCTTGGTCACCTGGATATTGTTTCAGTAACATTCCGCAGAAGCGAGCGTTCAATTCTTCGATAATCATATAGACGCGTGGCAGCAATTCGCGAATCATTTGCTCAGGCCACATTTCGAGAGCTTCGCTCAAAATCGTATGGTTTGTGTACGAAACCGTATGCGATACGATATCCCATGCTTCTTCCCAGCCAAAACCTTTTTCATCCATCAAAATACGCATCAGTTCTGGAATCACCAGCGTCGGATGGGTATCGTTAATATGGATTGCCACGCGTTCTGCCAATTGGGTATACGGCAAATGCAATTTGTCGAAAGTGCGAATTACGCTTTGCACACCTGCTGAACACAAGAAATATTCTTGCTTCAGACGCAGCAGTTTACCTTCGTAATTCGAATCGTCCGGATACAAAAATTCGGATACGGTCTCGACCGAACGTTTGTAATCCAAGAAGTTATAGTAGTTGCTTCCTGCGCCGCCAAAATCACGAGCTGGATTAGCTGCCGATTCGGCGCTCCATAGACGCAGCGTATTCACCGCGGAATTTTCATAACCGACTACCGGTACATCATAAGGAACTGCCCAGACCGTCTCGCTGTTTTGCGTTTCGTATACAAGGCGTCCATTCACTTCATGCGATTCAACGTTGCCCCAAAATTGAACGTTTACTTTTTTATCATCGCGGCGTACTTCCCATACGTTGCCTTTTTGCAACCAATAGTCGGGCAACTCGACTTGATGGCCGTCGATAATTTTTTGCTCGAACAATCCGTATTTATACCGAATTCCGTTTCCGTGCCCTGCATATCCCAAAGATGCCAACGAATCGAGGAAACAAGCAGCTAGTCGACCTAGACCGCCATTCCCGAGACCTGCATCTGCTTCATATTCTTCAATGTCTTCAAGATCCCATCCGAGTTCGCCAAGCCCTTCTCGAACAGTGTCCAATACACCCAAATTCAACAAGTTATTGCCAAGCAGACGTCCAATCAAAAATTCCATAGAAAAGTAATACACTTGGCGCTCACCTTGTTCGGTATAAGCGCGGTTAGTGGCAGCCCAATCGCTACCAATTCGCTCTCGAATCATGCTGCCGAGCGCGGCATAAACATCGTCTTCGGTAACTTCGTGCATTTGACGACCGGTTTTTCCGATCAAACGCTGTTTAAATTCTTGTTTGAAATTCTCTTTATTAGTGAACATAAGTGAGCCCCTTCCCCGTTTCGTCAAATTCCGCATTCGACGACGGACGAATAAAGTATGGTTTCTCTACATGACTGAGTTTTGAGATGAACGCTTAGATTATAACAGGAACCAAAAAAGCCTTCCACAACCGTATTCCGAAGAAATACGGTCTGGAAGACCTACGGCTTGCCCTATATATCGGCAAAAATATAAAATTGTTAAACCCTTTTTTTGACGATTGATGTCGAAATTTTACAACACGCTACGTTTGGCAATGACATAAGGTTTGCGCGAATCGCCAACGAGTGTACGATTTTCGGTTAACAAGACGTCTTTATCGAGAATTACGTTCTCTACGATCGCACCCGCTTCGATCACGCATTTCTGCATGATGATCGAATTGATGACTTTCGCTCCTTTTTCCACTTTGACACCACGGAAAAGAACGCTACCTTCGACTTCGCCTGCGATCTGGCAGCCGTTTGCGACGAGCGAATTTTTCACATCCGCACCTTCAAGGTATTTGGTTGGCGCTTCATACTTAATTTTGGTGTGTACCGGCATTTCCGGTGAGAACAACTGCTTATACTTCTCTGGGTCCAACAGTTCCAAGCTATTTTTGTAATAGCTTTGGATCGAGTTGATCACCGCATGATAACCTGTATATTCGTAACCGCCAATTTTCAGACCGCTTGGGTTACGCAGAATCGCGTCACGGAAAAAGTAACTGTCGCCGTGTGCGATGCAGTATTCCATTTGTTGGAGGTACAGACCTTTTTCCATAATAAATAGTTCGATATAAATATTATGGTGGCCTTTTTCGTTATGAATTCCGCTAACAAAGCCGTCTTCACCGAGATCTACGCGGAAACAAGCATCATGTTCGGGTTCCAGCAGATCAACGCGTTTGTAAACGACGGTTACGTCTGCTCCCGAAGCTTTATGTTTTTCTGCGAGATCTTGAAAATCTACTTTGGATAAATGCTGGCTTCCGGAATGCACGACATATTCACCGGTACTCCGTGCGAAAAAGTCACGGTTATTGTGCATGTGTTGTAGATCGCCTGCCGAAATATCGGTTGGATCGTTCCAATCCGGAGGCAAAATGAACAATCCGCCGCGTTTACGGTCGAGATCCCACGGACGACCTTCGCCCAGATGGTCAAGTAGCGAACGATATTTACGGCGTACAAACAATGCGATATCTTGCACGCCTGCGCTCATCATATTCGATAACGCAAAGTCGATCAGACGGTAACGTCCCGCGAAAGGAACCGCCGCGCCTGCCCGGAAATACGTCAGCTCGTTTAATTGGTCCAGTTCGTGGTCCAAATTGATTACACCCATGAGTTTCATGGTTCCACCGTCCCTTGTATGCTGTGTTGTGATGCGTGTGTCGGCTCGGCAAAACCCTTTTTACCTTTCGTTTGTCGAGGCGCTGCGAGAGAAATTCGATTAAAACGCTGTTTCACTCGGAAAGATGTAAGACGATGCAGGAAGTAGCTTTCCGAGTTCAAAGGCGTTTTGATCTGAATTTCTTCCTCCGCTGACTACGAACGAAGAAGAAGGATTTTCGAGCTTTGGTATTTATGGGGTGAAGATAGTACGTTCAAAATTGTAGGGGTGGTGCTTGTTTAGTAAGGCGAATCACTTTCGGTGATTGGGTCACACCGCTGACTCGGATCTCGTCAGTAAGGCGAATCACCGTTAATTAGCAAGATCTCATTATCGTCTTCGCGGTCTGCGCCGATGACGGTATTGTCGGGAATGACTTTGCCTTGATCGACGATTGCGCGGTGGATACGGACGTTTTTGCCGATTTTGACTTCTGGCATAATGACCGATTCGGTAATAACGCTGCCTTCGCCGACTTCAACGCCGTAGAACAAGACGGAACGGTCGACTTCGCCGTGCACCGAGCAACCTTCGTTGACCATGCAGTTTTTCAATTTCGCATCAGGCGAAATATATTGAGCCGGCTCGTTCGGATTACGCGTATAAATGCGCCATTCCGGGTCGTTCAAGTTCAATTCAGGATCATCTTTGAGCAGATCCATATTGGCTTCCCACAGACTTGGAATCGTACCTACGTCGCGCCAGTAGCCTTCGAATGGATACGCGTAAAGCGCCAATTCGTCGGCAAGCATTTTAGGAACGATGTCTTTACCGAAGTCGTGTGCCGATTCGGAATCCGGCTTATCGATGTCTTCGACCAGATATTTGCGTAGAACGTCCCATTTGAAAATATATACACCCATCGAAGCCAACGTGCTTTTTGGCTCTTTCGGTTTTTCGTCAAATTCATAAATCTTCAAATCTTCATGTGTATTAATCATGCCGAAGCTTGGAGCTTCTTCAAGCGTAACGTTAATAACGGAAATCGTGCAGTCCGCGCCTTTTTCCTTGTGGTAATCCAGCAATTTCGTGTAATCCATTTTATAAACATGATCGCCCGATAAGACGAGCAAATGCTCAGGATCGTATTGGTCGATAAATTTAAGATTTCGCGAGATGGCATCTGCGGTTCCGCGGTACCAACTACTTCCGTCTTCGCGTTCATGGGGTGGCAAAACGAACACGCCGCCGTTTTTGCGATCCATATCCCAATCACTTCCGACTCCTATGTAAGAATGAAGAACAAGAGGTTCATATTGAGTAAGTACGCCTACAGTGTCAATTCCGGAATTTGTGCAGTTACTCAACGGAAAATCGATAATCCGATACGTTCCTCCGAAATAAACAGCAGGTTTGGCAAGAGATTTCGTCAATCCTTTCAATCTCTTTCCCTGTCCGCCGGCTAGCAGCATTGCGATCATTTCTTTTTTCTTCATTCAGACGAACCTCCTCGGCAATATGTGCGGTTATACTCGTGGCGGAACGGTGTCCGCAAATGTGTCATGTCCTCAATTGGGACCGTTGCGGGTTGCCAAGATCGAAAACGGTTGTTCAAAAAGCGAGACAGAGAAAAACCACATAAACATCTTTAACCTTAGTAAGAGCTTTGGAATCGTTTAAAAACAGGATTTGCGAAGAAAAAGGAATTAAATTTAAAAATCCGGAAAAATAAGTGGAAACCGAGGAAGAAAATCAGAGATGACTGAACCTTCTTTGTTTTTGATGATACCATATTTTTGAAAAAACAAAAGTTTTATATTGATTTTTCCAGCAACTTTTCATAGTGTTTTATTCGAAAACGCATTCGAAACAGAAGATTAAAAAAAGCGAAGAAAGTAGGCGGTTTTCAAGATGAATCTTTATTGCTCGGGCATTTTGCATCAACTTCATTACGCAATCGACACGGTAATCGAAATGTTGAATACACTAGAAACTGCTGATCTGAATCGGCGACCTACATCTCATAAATCTTCTGTCGGTGAACTATTTATTCATCTATCGATGTTATGTGAAGCCGATCTTAAAATCGGCATGGGCGCCTCGTTTGAAGAGATGGAAATTTTTTATGCCACCTCTAAGCCGCCTAATACGTTACCCGGGATTGAACAAGCGCTTCGTCTTCACTACTCCAACTTAAAATACGCGGTTTCATTATGGACGGAAGAAGATTTACAACAAGTTACGGTCTCCTATTGGGGAGTCTCTTATTCGCGTTACGAATGGTTGGTCGAAACGCTCGCTCATTTTTATCATCATCGAGGACAATTGCACGCTATGCTCGTTCATGCACTCGGCAAAGACCCCGGCATTTTATTATTCGAGTGAGTGAACGTTTTGAATACAAAAGTTAAGGCTTCATTTCGCGCCGCAAAATCGACAACATTACATATTGGACAACACGAAACGGTGCCCTTTTTTTCATAGCAATCATCCATGACGCTTTGCGAGGTAATACATAACGAAAACGCCCTCGTCCTTTTTTGCCAAGTGCTAGATCGACAGCAAGTTGAGCAACGTCTTGCGGATTGCCACCGTTTTTCGCACTTTGCCGTGACATATCCAACATTCGATCCAGCATCTTTTCGTTTGGGGATCGAGGAGTGCGGTAAATATTGGCGAAGCCTTTCTCCCAGATTTCAGTCCGGTATGAAGCAGGCTCCACTAAATAGGTACGAATGCCGTAAGCCGCCGTCTCTAATGCCAACGATTCACTGAATCCTTCGACTGCAAATTTTGACGAGACATACGGTCCATAACCGGGTAGTCCCATAACGCCGCTCACACTGCTCATTTGAATAATGCAGCCACTACGGGCTTCACGCATATACGGAACGACGGCACTCGTCATGGAAATCAGCCCGAATACGTTCACTGCAAATTGCTTCTGCCAAGCCTCGATTGGTACTTCATCTACGAAGCCACCTATCGCCATCCCTGCATTGTTGACCAAAATATCGATATGTCCGAAACGCTCGGCGATTTCTTGTACGACTTCTCGTACACGGATATCGTCGCGCACATCAAGTTTAACTGGATAAATATGCTTGGAAATCTGTCCGATGCCTAACGGTTCCCATTCTTCCATGAACTTGGCTGAATCGGCAGCTTCGCTTTGTCCTGATTGGCGATCGGCGTTTATGACTTGTTGGATCAATTGATCCGCATTTTCCGGTTGCCTCATAGCTGCAATGACTTGCACGCCGGCTTGAGCCAACCCTATACAAATATGTAGACCGAAGCCGCTGGAGGTTCCGGTTACGATCGCAACTTTGGATGACATGCTACCCCTCCCTTTATCCCTTATTAAAATGTATTCAATAACAAACAGCCTTCCGGCAAATAGATTCACCGAAAGGCTGCTTCATCATTATGTATACACGCGCATGTTCTAACTTTGATCGTCGGAATATGCTTCAGTATACGCATCTATGGTCGATTCATTATAGGCAGTTGGGATACAATTAGAACCACAGCTCGCTTTGTTCAGCAGCTTTGACTCGGCGCAGTCGATTACGGAAAATAGCACTGCCCCCGGTGCGTCCTGCTCCGCTACGAACTCGTCTTTTGTTAAACATTTCGGTTCCTCCTTTCGTATTTTTCATTTCCGGCGCTTTTGCGTCTCAGTAATGAAAGCTAACGAATTTTTACCCGACTCTGTTTGTTTTTAAACAAATCGGGTTTTGGAAGGAATCTCTGTAGGCTCGAAATGAAAGGTTTAACGGATTTCCGAAGGGCTTTTTCCCGTGTATTGCTTGAATTGACGACTGAAGAAAAAGATGTCCCGATACCCAAGCGCTTCCGCAACTTCGGTCACGTTCATTCCTGCATGACCGAGCAGATGTTGAGCGCGCTCGATCCGCATTCGGATAATGTAAGACTGCACGGAAGCTCCGATTAATTCTTTGAATTTAGCGGAAAAATATCTCGGCGACAATCCGGCACGCGCAGCCAAATCTTCGACGCGATGCGCCAAACTCGGATGCTGACGTACATAGTTCGCCGCTTCTTGGACAACTTCATACAGATGGTTGCTGCCGCGCCGTTCAGTCGGTTCTTCGCGGTCGCTGCGTAGCAATTGAATCATCATCTGCTTGAGCAAAAGCTTCGCTTCTTCTTGCGCCCCGTAAGTTTCACTCAAAAACAACCGCACATAACGAGACAACGAATATTCGAAATCGACCGTTTCTTCAAGAACCCGGTACGCTTGCGGAATCTCGTGCGTATCGCCTTCGATATTAAAATGAACATACGTCAAGACCAGCGGCTTTTGCGGATTATGCGTAGCGCTCGTATGATCGCCCGGGCGGAACAAAAAGCAGCTTCCTTTTTTGATCTCATGCGGTTCATCATTAAGCATCAGACGCCCTTCGCCGCTCCATACATAAAACAAATCGTAATTCTGAAGCGGCTGCTCCCGTTTTTGCCATTTCCAGCTCGGTTCACATGCAATTTTCGCAACATAAGGGGTCAAAACAAAAGAAGATGGCGGTACATTCAACACGGACAACCGCTCCTTTCTATAATTCAAATCAGTCAAAACTAAAAGAGTTAATCTTCATAAGTCCATAACGAAACTTGACGCGGATCATCGGTCTTCGTTTCTTCCACAGGACCGGAATCCAAATCAGAAGAAATCGGCTCATCCTCAGACCGGGATTTCTTGGCTTGTATCGGCTCTGATCCTTGCAGCTGAACCAAGCGATTATAATAATCATGAATATAAGGACGACGACCGCCTTTTTGCACGAAGCGCCAATCTTTTTCTACATTAAGCCGTACCCGATGCAGCATATCAAGCAATTGAGCGATTTCTTCCGGTGATAAGCCGCGTAATGAGGATTCATCGGTATACTCGCCTTCTTGTTGGATAAATAGATACGCCGACTTCCCGTTTTCCGTTGGATAAACTCGTTTGTCTTTACGCAAATTCGAAGCTTCGCGCAACATAATCAATCCTTCGTCTTCCAACTTTTGCAGCGCGCGCGATGCGGCGGCACGTTTTACTTTGAGACGATCCGGCACTGTTCCCGCAGGTTCACCGGGATTTTCGCAGATAAACGTCAAATAGATATGCAGACCCCGAGACAATTTTAAATGTTTAAATTCGATACTGCTGATGTCTTGCGAACAACGCGCAATATTTTCGATCTCACGCAGCACTTCTTTCACCCAGCAGACCTCCTTTATGAACAATCTGCCTTTTTTCGATCAGGCAAACATTCATTCCCATTATAGCAGTTCTACCGGAAAAGAATATGGGAATTTGATGAACGGCGAACAAGCGGTTACAATGCTTTTAATCGATGAAGCTGATCTGGATGTAGGTAAAGGAGGCTTTTTATGCTGGACAAAATGAATGCCGACTCTGTCGTCGTAGGTGTCGATATGGGCGGAACGAATATACGGATCTTGATTGCCGATCTGACGGGAGAAGTTCGCGCTTATATCAAAAAAGAAACCGATGAATTGCCCCGCCAACGTCAGGATATGACGCTGTTAGCCGATCTAATGACTCAGGCGTTGATCGATGCCGAATGTCATGCGGACGATGTGACTTTTCTGTCTGTTGGAATCGCGGGCTTCGATCAAGATTCGGATCGCGCTTGGTCAGAGCGGTTGGCGCAAAGTTTCGGCTTGCATTGTCCTCACTTGGTCGTCAACGACGCGCTGATCGCGCATCGCGGCGCACTGTCAGGAAGCCCCGGTATTTTGATCGCTTCCGGTACGGGGTCGATGTTATTGGCACATACCGAACGGGGCAAATGGCTGCGCAATTACGATTTCGGACACCATGCGGATAGCGGCGCTCGATTCCTCGCCTACCAAGCGGTATACGACGTACTTGCCGGCCGCGAAAGCCCTGGCGATAGCGTACTTGTGCGCGATATGCTGCGCTTTTTCCGTACGCCTGATTTACGTGAATTGACGGAAGCCGCGAGTCGAAGCTTTAGTCTGGATACCGAACGTCGAGATCGGTTATTCGGGCTATTCGCTCCGGTTGTCACTAGAGAAGCGACGGCTGGATCGCCGATCGCGGTGCGCGTGTGCGACGAAGCGATTCGTCAGATCGGCGTCGGAGCCGATCTTTTATCTTCCTTTTTCGCAGGACCGGATATTCGAATCTCGCAGACCGGTAGCGTCGCAAGCAGCGAGTACTTTCTGGATGCCCTGCAAGATTTGATCTGTTCGCAGCCCGGTAGGCGTTTCGTATGGACCGAACCCCAACTAACGCCTGCTGCTGGCGCCGTATTGATCGCTTACGAATCGCTTGGACTTTCGTTTGGCGACAGTATGGCGGAAGCGCTGGCAAGTCATCCTCATGCGCGTATTTGATAGGCATCAAAAAACGCACCTTGACCGCTCTATCGCGACGAGGTACGTTTTTTGGTTTTTCATAGTCCACGCATATAGTCTGTGTACGATTTATTTGTCTAATCCGTTCATAAAATATTGCATCGCTTCAGATAAATCTGTCGGAAGCACCTGATCTTCGGCAATATCCAATTCAAGACGCAAATCGTGCTCGACCGCTTGAGAATCCGAGCCGTGACGAAGGACTTGACGCGCTAATAGTTCATAACGACGTACATCTTCGTAAAACTCTTCGCGAGATACAGGGCGTCCGTGCGATTCAACCAGCACATTCGCACCGTAAGCAAACACGGTATCCAGTAGAGCCAAAAATTTGCCTGTTGTATATTTCATCGGCCCGCCGTACACAGATGGAGCCAGTGCGTCGCCAAGGAATAAGGTGCCTTCTTCTTTTACATACACGACGCACGAATCTTCGGCATGATCGCCGCCTACATAACGAATTTCACAGGTCAGACCGCCCAGATGCACATCGATAAACCGTTCAAACACAATATTCGGTTCTTCAACCCGAATTCGGCTTAGATCGTTATCGTATTCGGTGCGTATATCTTTGCGGGTTCTTTCGCTTAATACACCTTCAGCGATCAGACGCTCGACCGTTTCTTCGCTCCATTCCAGTTGAGCAAAGCCACGCAAAATATCAGCCGTTTGCTTTTGGGCAATTGTCGGCAAACTCCATTCCGCAAGCCCGAAAGAATGATCCCAGTGATGGTGGGTCAATACCATGACGTCGGGAGGTCTTACGCCTTCTTGTTCTAAATACGCACGGAATTCCGCTGCATGCGCAGACGAGTTCCCGCTATCGATTAGCAGCGTCCGGCTATTGCCTACCACAGCGGCTAGAAGCGGACGATCGCTTTTATCTTCGGCGTGCATCACATAAATACGTTCACTTATTTTTTCAAACTCAGACATTACATTCGACCTCCAACCTACTTTTTAAACCAAAATCAGATGACACAAAAAACGCCCCGGACTTATTCCGGGAATACGTGCTGCTTTATTTTACCATTATTCCGGATGAACGACCAACGATACGGGTAAAAACAAGTATATCCCGATCCGTCATGTATGCCGAAATTTTTTACACCGGATCCAAAGGAGGAAACCTTTTGTTTAATCTTTTGCCGACGATACGTAAAAAGAAATTGTGGATGACACCGCTACTGATTTTATCGCTTACCGCTTGTTCAGGTCAAACGGGTGCACCTACTGGCTCGGTTCCCAATGCACAATCTCCTGTACAGACGCCAACTACCGACAGCGAAATCGTAGACGATACGAACGATAACGAAATGACTGAAAACGAAAACTCCGATAGCGCCGGATCTATAGAGGAAACCACGTTCACTTCGTCATTAACAGGAGAAGTCGAGACGGTAACCGACCAATTAAATACACCGTGGGATATTCAGTTTGCAGACGATACCATCTATATGACATTACGCGGCGGTTCTATCGTCAAATTCGAAAATGGTGAACAAACACAGCAGACGCTAACTTTAAGCCCCGAAGTGTTAGAAGAAGGCGAAGGCGGGCTGCTTGGCTTTGCATTAGCTCCTGATTTTGCCGATTCACGCACGGCTTATGTGTATCACACCTATGGAGAAGGCAATCAGATCCACAACCGAGTGATCCAGATCAAAGAAGCAGCAGACGGTGCAAACTGGAACGAAACTGCTGTGTTGCTCGACGATATCCCGGGCGCACGTGTACATGACGGCGGACGGATTGCTTTTGGACCGGATAACATGCTCTATGTCACGACAGGCGATGCGCAAGATGAAAGCTCGGCGCAAGATCCGGCAAGCGTAGCCGGTAAAATATTGCGAATGACGCCGGAAGGTGATATCCCAAGCGATAATCCGATAGCCGGTTCGCTCGTCTATTCTTATGGGCATCGCAATTCGCAAGGAATCGATTGGCTGGAAGACGGTACAATGTACGCTTCCGAACACGGCCCAAGCGGAAATCCCGGCGGGCACGATGAAATGAATAAAATTACGCCTGGCGCGAACTATGGTTGGCCGGATGTGATAGGCGATGCGGAGGGCGAAGGGCTGACTGCGCCTTTGTACCATACAGGCGAAACTGCGATCGCTCCTTCTGGGATTGCGGCAACACCGGACGGCAAACTTTTAGTCGCGAATTTAAGAGGAGAAAGCCTGACTTTATTCGACCCGCAAAATAATAAAATGACTGAACTGTTAACCGGAGTCGGACGAATTCGTGACGTTGCGATTCATGACGGGCAGATTTATATCCTTACAAATAATACAGACGGGCGTGGTTCACCTTCGGAAAAGGATGATCAGTTGTTGATCGTGCGGTAGAAGACCACTCGAATATACATGTTAAAAAAGGACGTCGGCATTTAAGCGGACGTCCTTTTTTAACATGTAAAGCTTTTACCAAAATTAAAATTAACGATTCGCTTGGGCTTGGAAATTGCCTCTACCAGATTCTGTCACGGATAGATTGTGGCGAAAATCAAGATTCTTCTCAAAAAATTCCGTTAACTTGGTTACCGCTTGTGCTACGTATTCCGGTACGTCATACATGGCGATATGTGTTGCTTCATCAACCCAAAATAATTCTTTGGGTTCGTTCGACAAGGCATAAACTTGTTCGCTGAAACCGCGTGTGCTGGCTTCGGTTCCCGCAATCATGACAATAGGTTGAGTGAGATAAGTACTTAATTGGTTTAGTGCCGAAAATGTCATGATTCTGTCAACGCTTCTAAATAGGAGTCGATTAGGAGAATTCGGATGCTGTGCTCTAGAAGTTCTATAGTATTCATAGCCTTCACGCATGAGCACAGGTGTATTTTCATCAAATTCTTCAGGAGAATCAGGCACATAAGTCAGGAACATGGCCTCTGCTCCATTCGCTTCTGCTGTACGTTGCTTCGAAACCGCTTCAAGTGTCTGTAATTGCGTTGAAACGGTACCTCCTGTATCTTCTCCACGGAACATAGCCCCTATATCGATTGCACTGACGCCTCCCACTGCTTTGATGCGACGTTCGGCTTGCGCTGCGGTTATTGCATAGCCGCCACCGGCGCAAATACCTAGGGCTCCAATCTTTTCTTCATCGACAAACGGAAGAGTAGACAGATAATCTACTGCGCAACGTACGTCTTCCACTCGAGCAAATGGATCTTCGAGTAAACGCGGCTCACCTTCGCTCTCTCCTTGATGCGAGGCATCAAAAGATAATGTCACAAATCCTTGAATGGAAAGCTTCTGCGCATATAACCCTGCAGTCTGTTCCTTTACTCCTCCGCCGGGATGGACGATGACAATCGCAGAATAATTTTTATGCTCATCAAATCCCTCTGGCAGATATAGATCGCCTGCCATTGTTAGATTCCCGTTTTTAAACGTAACTGATTTTTTCATGGTTTTTCTCCTTTTTGTTTGGATTGTAAGTGCACACATGTGCGATATCGCTCACTTCGTGTATAATGTAAAATCAAATTCGGATGTCTGCAATAATCAGATGAACACGGTTTGTGCCCTACTGCACAAGTGATTTAAAATTGTGCCATTATTCTTAAGAAAGTTAGGTGACTTTCTCGCTATGTCTATCGTAGATCGAAGAATATTCAAATCATTAGAAGCAATAAAAAAGGCTTTTATTGAATTAATGTCCGAAAAGAATTTCGATCAAATTACCATACAAGAAATCTCCGACAGAGCAAATGTTGGTCGAAGAACTTTTTACCATCATTACTTGGATAAATACGATCTGCTCGATAAACTCACCGAAAAACATTTTGATGAATTACGCGAGCTCTGCGAATCCGCATTTGATTTAGATTTTGTAGAAGCGACTTTAATTTGGACTCGATACTTTGAAAACAATTATTCGTTCTTTTCGTCGATGTTGACAAGTAAAGGAGCGTCCTATTTTCGTGATCGATTTCTTGATTTCCTGATGAAAGAGTTGAAGAAAGAAGCAGACATAACCAGTGGAAAAAATCTGGGGTTAAATCAAGAGGTCATTGTACAGTTTGTTGCATCAGCTCAAGTGGGAGTCGTGGAATGGTGGTTTACGAATGAAAGACCAATCCCGCATCAAGTCTTGGCAGAGCAACTCGGAATACTGTTAGAAAGAAACTTATAATCGGTACCCAACGATTTAGCAGCTTGCCAACCACTCTGTTGCGGAAAGAATTAGAAACCGGATAGCAATCTTATTCCTTCGTATATTTTTGAGTCTATATTGAAAATTATTACATTCCTTTGCAAAAAACGATTGATCTCAAATCAGATGGGTAAAAAAGGAAAAAAGAGAAGGAGAGAGCCTATGCCTATACTGAATTCGAAAGGAAAAGCGTTGGCGGTGGCGTTACTGGTTGCTGTGCCGGTATCCGTCTATGTGTCTGATCAACGGAGTCAAGAGCAAGAAGGATCTTCTTGGGAAAGCGCTAAATTGTTTTCGTCAGGAACGGCAATTGCATCGGCATCTGGCAGCAGTTCAGTTTCTTCGAAATCTTCATCGGCTTCGGTCACTAACTCTCTACAAGGCGGATACGAAATTGCCGCAACACAGTTAAAAGCACCATGGTCCATGCAGTTTTCCGGAGATACGGTCTATATCACGCAACGCGGCGGCGGGATCATCGAAGTGAACGACGGCAACTCAAAACTGCAAGAACTTCGTACCAAAAAGAAGCTGCGTGTCGTGGGTGAAGCGGGTCTGACGGGATTCGTGCTCGATCCGCAGTTTGCGAAAAACAAATATGCGTATGTCTATCATGCCTATGAAGAAAAAAACCAAGCGCTGAACCGAATCGTCAAAGTCAAATTGATCAACGGCGTATGGCGCGAGCAAAAAGAATTGTTAGCCGGCATTCCCGGCGGACGGATTCACGAAGGCGGACGATTGGCAATCGGTCCTGACGGAATGCTGTATAGCACTTCCGGAGACGCAAATCAGCGAGAGTTTTCACAAGATTTGTCTAGCTACGGAGGCAAAATATTGCGGATGACGACAAGCGGAGCCATTCCCAAAGACAATCCGTTCAAAAATTCTTATGTCTACGCGTATGGGCTACGAAATTCGCAAGGGCTGGCATGGACAGCAAGCGGTACTCTCTACGCATCCGATCATGGTCCAAGCGGCGCACCGATCCCTGGGGGCGGCACAGACACGACAGGTTTGGACGAGATTAACGTGATTAGACCTGGCGGTAATTACGGCTGGCCGATCATTCAAGGTACGCAAAGTAAGCCGGGGCTTATTTCTCCTTACTACGTCGCTGGATCGACCGCTATTGCACCTTCTGGAATCGCGGCTACGCCAGATCGCAAAATTTTAGTCGCGACTCTTGCCGGGCAAAGCTTAAAATTATTTGATCCTTTGACGAAAAAAACGACCGATATCTTAACAGGAGAAGGACGAATACGAGATGTCGCCGTCCATAACGGAAAAATTTATGTCATCACCAATAATACGTCAGGCGGTTCGCCCGGACCTGAAGACGATCGGTTGTTGATTTTGCAATAATACGAATTTCATACCACAAAGCGTATGCCCCAATACATTTGAGGCTTGCGCTTTTTTTACACGAATCTATTCATTTATTCTCCGATTTAAGCACATCCTCTTGGTTTTTACCGCCTACGGTCGTACAATAGAACTTGCATGCAATGTTAGCTTTAATCTAAAGGGGAGTTCCACACTCATGTCTTCTATAGCAAAACGTATCGTTTTAACGGGGGGCGGTTCAGCCGGGCATGTCTCGGTCAATCTGGCTTTGATCCCACAGCTTCGCGAGCAAGGTTGGGCAATCGATTATATCGGCTCAGAAACCGGCATCGAAAAAGAACTTGTCGAAGGGTTGCCCGGTGTTTCTTATCATGCGATCGCCACAGGAAAGCTGCGGCGTTATTTTTCTTTGCAAAATTTTTCCGATCCTTTTCGTATTTTAAAAGGAGTCGGGCAATCGAGTAAGCTTATTCGCCGTTTGAAACCTGCTGTCGTGTTCTCCAAAGGCGGCTTTGTCTCTGTTCCCGTTGTACTCGGCGCATGGATGAACCGTGTTCCGGCATTGATTCATGAATCGGATTATTCGCCGGGTCTTGCGAACAAACTAGCATTGCCTTTCGCTTCGGCTTTGTGTACAACATTCCCAGAGACGGCAACCGCGATCAAAACAGATAAAGCGGTGCAGATCGGATCGGTCGTTCGTCCTGAGTTAAAAGAAGGCGATGCAGCTAGAGGGCTTATGCAATTGGGCTTTGATGGAGAAAAACCGATCTTGCTCGCCGCAGGCGGCAGCCTCGGTTCGCGTGCACTCAATGCTCATTTGCGCCGCAACTTAGATGCACTGACAGAAAGATTCGATATCGTACATTTATGCGGCAAAAACGGGCTGGACGACTCACTCCATGATCGCAGCGGCTATCGGCAGTTCGAATATGTGAACGAAGGAATGGCAGACATTTTAGCCGCTACTGACCTCGTATTCAGCCGCGCTGGATCGAATGCGATTTTCGAATATTTGGCATTAGGCAAGCCAATGCTATTATGCCCGCTTGGCAGAAAACAAAGTCGCGGCGACCAGATTTTGAACGCAGAATCATTCGTTCGTGCAGGCTACGCAGAAATGATCGACGAAGATTATTGGGACAATGAACGATTCGTCGCCAAGCTTGAAGAACTGTACAGCAAACGCAATCGATATATTGCACGGATGCGCGCTGCGGAAGAAAGCGATCCTTTGGCATTGTTGCTTCAACAAATCGCAAAAGTCGCGGGTTAATCCAAGTCATCATCGTGAAGAAACTCGATAAATACGCAAAAAGGGCACAAACGATATATCGTTTGTACCCTTTTTATCTTATTCATTTTCTCAGATCAACGCCTATGAAGCACTGGATGATTTGAGTGTTTTTTCAAATTGAGCCGTTAATTCCCGAAGTTCGTCTACCTTTACAATTTGCGACAACCATTCTGTTGGGATCGACGATTCTCCATACAAAATCCCGGTCAATCCTCCAGTTACCGCTGCCGTCGTATCCGTATCTTCGCCTAAATTCACAGCTTTCAATACCGATTCAGCGTAAGTCGAAGTCGTAAGCATACACCATAACGAAGCTTCCAGCGTATCGACCACGTAACCGCTCGAACGAATCTCGTCACGCTTCAGCGAAGCCAATCCACCGTCCCAAATGCGGGTAAAAGCTCCCCACTCCGCATGATCGCGATGACGCGCGCCAATCTTCTCTATACCTAACCGGTAAGCTTGATCGGCAGAATCTCCACGTAGCAGACGAAGCGCGATTTCCACATAAATCTGACACGCCAATATCGACCTCGGATGACGATGGGTAATCGACGAGACTTCGCTCACGATTCGGTCACGTTCTGCCGGTTCTCGATCTTGTACATAAAAAGCAACCGGAAGGATACGCATCAACGAACCGTTTCCGTTAGAAAATTCACTCGTTAGCCCTGCGAATTTCGCCCATACCGCTTCTGTCCGATATCGCTCCAGTGCTTCTCGCGTCGCATTGCCAATATCGAACAGCTCATTATGCGGCGTCATATAGCCTTTGGTCAGCCAACGTACAAAACGACCTGCCATATCTTCGGTATCGCATTGGTGTTGCAGCGCTAGGCTTTCCACCGTACACCATGTCATCGTACTGTCGTCCGACCAAGTGCCGGGCGGTTGATTATACGTCCCGTAACCGAACATTTCCGTAACCGGATTTTGATCCAACACACTTCGTGTGCGAAACTCGACCGGAACGCCTAACGCATCCGCCACGGTCAGACCAAGTAGCCCACCGCGTAGACGCTCCCTATTTTTTTCTTCGTTCAAATGATCCATAAGCCCTCCTGTTGAGATTTATTGATTAAGAAACGTAAAGTAACATCCCTTCGCCTTTTACCGCCGCTTGTTGATAATAAGTCTTCAAAGGTTCGTAGTACGCTAGCAAATAATCCAACTCACCGTCTTCGTTCCAATCCGAAGAAGGATAAACTCCCGCTTCATTCATTTGATCGGGCTCAAAAGCTTGCTTGAGTTCAGCTTGTCCGATCTGCGTCAATGCGTTCGATACTTCGGCTACTTCTTCTACAGTCAAATAACGTACGATAATATCTTCGGTTTCGTGTTCGTTAATCGGTCTACCGCCCATCAAAGCATTAAATAGAGGAAGTTCGCCTTGAAACGCATCGCCGCAAAGCAAATAATGTAGACCATGCCAAGCTTTGTCCAGATCGAGTTCTTCGCCTTTTTCCTGATCAAAAAGGTATTCATGAATATCCCGTTCACCTTGAATCAACGCATTCAAAAGTTCTGGAGAGACTTGTTGCAAATAGCCGATCATGCCCATATGTTAAGCTCCTCTCGATTCGAATATCTACGCGCATCCAATATTTTTTATCACAACGACATCTTCTATAGTCATTCTACACGTTTTGGTATAGCGGAAGCGATCTTGCGTTCAGACAAAAAAGCGCCATATCCGACGGAATTCGTTAAAAAATACAAGCTTGCCCCGTGACGCCATGTAAGGAGAATGCTATAATTGACGCAATTCTGTTTGGAAGGATGAAGTCGCATAATGAATCCAATGGCTGAACAATGGAACGATAAGATCAAAGCAGGAAATGAGCATGTCTACGATATGCTATCGGGACTTGGACGGGAGATTTATTTTCCGAAAGAAGGCATCTTGAGTCAGTCCGCGGAAGCGACGGCACACGCCAAGACATATAACGCAACGATCGGGATCGCAACCGAAAACGGCGGACCGATGCACTTGAACGTGATCCAAGATAAACTTTCAGCGTATAACCCAAAAGATTTGTACGGCTATGCGCCGCCTGCGGGCAAACCGGAACTTCGCGCGGCTTGGCGCGAAAAAATGATTCGTGAGAATCCTTCACTTGAAAACAAAGCATTTGGCAATCCGATCGCGACCAATGCACTTACGCACGGTCTGAGCATCGTAGCCGATCTGTTCGCAGACGCTGGTGATGCGGTGGTGTATCCAGATAAAAACTGGGAAAACTACGAATTGACTTTCGGTATCCGCCGCGGTGCGACTATCGTCAATTACGAACTGTTCACCGCAGACATGAAGTTTAACGCCGATGCTTTCCGTAATGCGCTATTCGCGCAAAAAGAAGCAGGCAAAGCGATTGTACCGCTGAACTTCCCTAATAACCCAACCGGTTATACGCCAAGCGTCGAAGAAGGCAATCAAATTATTAGCGTTTTGTTGGAAGCCGCCGAAGCCGGAATTAATCTGGTTGTCGTGACCGACGATGCTTATTTTGGACTGTTTTTCGAAGATTCGCTGCATGAGTCGTTGTTTGGCAAACTTGCGGATTTGCATCCGCGTATTTTGCCGATCAAAATCGACGGCGCAACCAAAGAAGAATTTGTATGGGGCTTCCGCGTAGGCTTTATCACTTTCGCTTCGGATAACGCAGATATTTTGAGCGGTCTGGAACAAAAAACGATGGGCATCATTCGTGCCACCATCTCTAGCGGTCCTCATCCGTCTCAGACGTTCGTACTCGAAGCGCTCAAAGCTTCCGAGTTCGAAGCACAAAAACATGAAAAGTTCGTCATCATGAAAGGTCGCGCTAACAAAGTCAAAGACTTGCTGAACAGCGGCAAATACGAAGGCGTATGGACATACTATCCGTTTAACTCCGGGTACTTTATGTGCTTGAAGCTGAACGAAGGCATCCCTGCCGAACAGCTGCGTCAGCATTTGCTGCGCGAATACGGAGTCGGTACGATTGCTCTTGGAGAAACGGATCTGCGTATCGCTTTCTCTTGCATCGCAGAAGAAAACTTGGAAGATCTATTCGATCTGGTGTACAAAGGCGCGAAAGAAGTACAAGGATCGTAAAAGAATTTAGCTTTTTAGGCATAAAGAAAAAAGACAAACCTGCTATTCCGGCGGGTTTGTCTTTTTGTTATCCATGTACATAAATCTCACGATCAATCGTCTTCGCCTTCTAGCTTTCTCCATTTCCGACTCGCGGAATTGCGCAGCAGCCATGACAAGACCAAAGCTCCGGCAAGCGCGCCGATTGCAAGCAGCGGATCGGACGGCAACGTGAGCAGGAACGGCAACCACATAAATACCGAAGAAATCAATAGTACGCGAAGCATCAGATGAAGCCCTGCACGTACGCGTGAATCTTCGGGAATCGGATAAAGTGCCAGCCAGAGCGAATCGGCGTGAGTTCGGCGCAATCCGTTAAGCTGCATGCCGATCATGAAGGTAAACAAGAGAAGCAACGCGATACCCAGCCACGATTCTCTCGCCAGCAGCAGCAATACAAATCCCACTACGGCAAGCCTTGCGACCATCCCTAGCAGATCACCGCGAATAAACGAACGCGTGAGCAAAAAGCGATACGCATCTTCGGGTTTCCACGGAATCGATCGACCGACACCGGATAAATACCGACGGCGATATACACGCGGGTCTTGCGTCGGCACATCGACGAACCAGCCGAGCATCCGCATTGCCCGTCCAGCTTGTGCCCGTTCAACGGCAATCAATCGTTCCCACGGCACACGATGTTTAGCAGGGAATTGAACGGCACCTAAGTATATCGCAACCACGACAACCAAAATGATGCCCGCCCATAACAGCGGCAATCCAAACCATGCGAATAGGACAACCGCCGATCCGATCCAGCGAATCCATACCAATAGATCGGAATAACGAGCCGACACCGTGCGATACTCTTGCCAAGCGCCATAAGCAAAGACTAATTTGAGTACCAATAACAAAACCAAGCTTAACCATAGATTTTGATGCTGATCCGGAAGTACTCGAATATAGATTGGCCATCCTACAAGCAAGACCAACCACGTCACCAATTGCTTGCCGACAACGCCTGCTCGCCAAGCCGGCGCAAAATAAGCGTTCATTTGCGTTTCGAGCGGCAATAAAAACACGGTATCTGCCGCTTGCAGATACGTACGGAAACTACTCCAAGCCGCTAGCGGGAATAACAGCAGCGGAAGCACCCATTGAATCGGCAGATCGGCTGGCGTATTTTGCAAGATCGACGTATACCATGCCGAGAACAAAATCAGCAGCAATAATACCGATACCGCAAGCCCGCTTTGGATAATGTAAGGCATATACGGCAAGATCCGACCCAGAAAGATCGAACGCCGCTTATTCCGCATCGCCACCATGCCTTCGGCAGTCATCGGAGCCACAACTCCCGGCGTCCACGGCAAGCCCGAATTTTGGCGCTCTTGCTGCGCTTCGCGGCTCATTGAATGCCTCCTGCACCTTCGGCTCGAACCAATCGGTCGAACATATCTTCCAGCGAAGCACCTGGCATATTAGCGAAAAGGCGAATATCTTCCAAAGTTCCCTGTACGATAATGCGGCCTTTATGCAAAATCACAAAGCGATTGCAGTAGTTTTCGATCGTAGACAAAATATGCGAGCTGAGCAAGATCGAAGCCCCTTCGCGGTTCACTTCCACCATGAATTCCAGCAAATCGCGAATCCCAAGCGGATCAAGACCAAGAAACGGCTCGTCGATCACATATAGCGGCGGTCTGGCGATAAAAGCACTCATGATCATGACCTTTTGCTTCATCCCTTTGGATAAATGCGAAGAAAGGCTATGCTCTTTGTCTTTCATGTAAAAGAGTTTAAGCAGACGCTCTGCTCGCTCATCGAAGACCGCATGATCGACGCCGTAAGCGCGCGCTGTAAATTCCAGATGCTCGCGTACCGTCAGTTCTTCGTATAATACCGGGGCTTCCGGGACAAAAGCGAGCGACGAACGATAGCTGCTTGCATCATCTTTAAGCAGCGCACCATTGATACGCACTTCGCCTTCGCGAGGAGACATCAGCCCTAGAATATGCTTCATCGTTGTACTTTTGCCTGCACCGTTAAGACCGATCAGACCGACCATCTCGCCCGGAGCCACTTCAAAATCGACATTATGCAAAACGGGCTTGTTCACGCTATAGCCGCCCGTTAAGTTTCCTATCTTCAACATTGCTTGTTCACTCATACTGCTTCACCTCTCCTACCCGTTCCTACTGAACATCTGATGATGAATTTATGAAGGGTCTTGCGAAGACCGCTTATCTTTGAGCCATTTCGGTGCGCCTTTATCTTTGTTCGGCTGTTTTTTGCCTTTTTTCGGACCGCGACCCACAGGTGCCGCAGGTTTAGCCGATTGAGCGCGCTTTGGATCAGCTGAACGCGAAGTCGTTCCACTGTCTCCTTCACTCGGTGCAGCAAAACCTGAAGAAACCGAGCGAGTCGCGCTTTTGGAATCGCTGCGTCCTTTTGCCGAATCGGAACTTGGCTTTTTCGGAGTGCGGCGAGATGCGCCTGCGCGGCGCTCGTCTGCTTCTTCCGGCGACAGTACAGCCCCTTCGTACAAGGCGCGTTCTACGATTTCGGTATCCAATTCACGCGAGAATTTGCGCATGATAAAAGCTTGACGATCTGTAACGATCGAGACGGATAAGCCTTTGCGTCCCATACGACCGGTACGCCCTGCACGGTGTACGTAATGCTCCGAATCCGCCGCTGGATCAAGGTGTACCACAAGTTCAAGCCCCGGAATATCGAGACCACGCGCCGCAACGTCTGTTGCGACTAACAAACGGAATTTCCCCGAACGAAATTGCGACAATACCGTCGCGCGCGTTACTTTGTCCGAATCGCCGTACAACGTGCGCGCTTCAAGCCCCAAATGATTTAATTTCGCTTCGACTTCGGCAATCGTATCGGTCTGATTCACGAATACGATCACTCGCTGCGGATTGTAATGGCGTACCACGCGGCGCAGCGTATCGATCCGATCACGCTGTTGGCATACGAAATACAGATGTTGCGTTAATTTCGCCAACTTTTGCTCCGGTTCGATCCCGACATCGACCGCGTCCCTCATTTCGCGTTCAGCCAGACTTCGTACATCGCGTCCAAGCGTCGCGGACAAGAAGATCAACTGACGATCGCGAAGCGCGCCTTTGAGCAAAGAACGTACATCGTCCGCTCCGCCCATTTGGAAAATTTGATCCGCTTCGTCCAGTACGATGGTGCGGACTTCATGGAGTTTCAATTTGCGAGTAGACAGAAGTTCGCGCAGTCGTCCCGGCGTTCCGACAACCAGATGCGGACGCTGACGCAATTTTTCGACTTGGCGAGATGCCGAAGCGCCGCCGATCAAGCCAATCGTACCGATACCGAGCGGAGCCCCGTATTTTTCGCCTTCGCGTACGATCTGCATCGCCAATTCTTGCGTTGGTGCGATAACGAGCACTTGGCTTTCTTTTTTATCCGCGTCGATCTTTTGAAGTAACGGCAGTAGATAGCATAGTGTCTTTCCTGTACCCGTCTGGGATTGCGCCAAAACGTCGCGTCCTTCCAAAATAGGCGGAATCGCTTCGGCTTGAATCGGGCTTGGTTTTTCGATTCCATATTGAAGCAACTCAGCGGTCAGCGCTCCGCCGATCCCTAGCTGTGAAAATTGTTCGATCTCTTTTGTCATTTCGTTATATCCACCTTTAAATGTAATTGCGTATGAATGCAGCTGATCACTCGTTCTTTTTCCTTTTCCTATTATAAAGGGTCTTAAATACAAATTGAAATACAAACCGTACACCATTTCTAAGCATACCAGACCAAAACGCCAAAAAGCACCCTTTCCTTCAATTGAAGGCCAGGATGCTCCGTTTATCATAGATTTAATTGATGTTTAGCGAATACTCATGACCGGGCAAGTTGCGTGTTGAATGACTTTGTGGCTTACGCTGCCAAGTAACAGTTCAGCAGCAAGGCTTTGCCCTTTTGTCCCTACTATGATCAAATCGACCGATTGCGCCTTAGCAAATTCACAAATCTCACGTGCCGGATCGCCTTTTCGAATCACCGTCTTATAATTCAAACCCGAATGTTCCAGCGACTTTTTGACTGAATCCAACAATGCCACTCCTTCCGCTTCGATCTCGGCTTCTGGATCAAAACCAAGCGCGGGTTCATTCATCGGCATGTTGCGGTCAATATGCAGCGCCGTAAGCATAGCAGGCTCGCGAAGCGCATTGCCAAGCTGAATTCCTTCTTCCAAAGCACGCTGTGAACTTTCCGAACCGTCTACTGCAACTAAAATATGCTTCATGATATACCGCTCCTTTTTTAGCGTTTAGTGACTGATTGCTTCATCGATATGGGATAGATGGCGACGTCTAACGAGCAGCGCGATTACGCCAATCACGACCATCGCAGCACCGAAATAAAATGGCATTTCTGCATTAAACCATTCAGCGAGTTTACCTGCCAAGAAAGGCGATACTGCACCACCCATAAAGCGTACAAAGCTGTAAGCTGCCGAAGCTGTAGAACGCTCGACCGGAGCGGACTCCATGACTGCTGTGGTAATCAACGTATTGTTAATCCCCAAGAAAGCACCGGCTACGATTACGCAGATAATGACTGTAGTTGGGCTTCCCATCACTGTACCGATTGCCATAGCAAGTAAATCGACAGCGAACAAAGTCAACATGACTGCCATCGAACGCACTGTACCGAAACGATTTTGGATACGTGGCGCTACAAATACGGAGGTGATCGCAAGCAACAGACCCCAACCGAAGAATACATAACCGAGTCCATGTTCATCAAGTTCCATTACATAAGGCGAATACGCCATCAACGTGAAGAATCCGAAGTTATACAAGAATGCGACAATCCCGAGCGTCATCAGCGATGGATAACTTAACGCTTTGAACGGATCGGACAATTTGCTTGTTGTTTTCGGTTTTGGAATTTTCGGAAGCAATACGGTAACCGCCACAAAAGCCAAAGCCATCAGTACGCTAACCCCGAAGAAAGGCCCTCTCCATGAGATCGAACCTAATTCACCGCCGAGCAGTGGGCCGACCGCAATCCCAAGTCCAAGTGCCGCTTCATACAAAATGATCGCTTTTGCTGTGCCCGACGTCGATAATCCAACGATTGCGGACAATGCCGTTGCGATAAAGAGCGCGTTACCAAGCCCCCAGCCGCCGCGGAATCCGACGATCTGAGCGATCGTATCGGACGAACCGGCAAGCGCCGCGAATACGACCGTGAGGAAGATACCGCTGAGCAATGTTTTTTTGACGCCGATCCGGCTTGATACAAATCCGGTAATCAACATCGCGACCCCGGTTACAAAGTTATAACTGGTGAACAATAGCGAGACTTGGCTTGGCGAAGCATCCAGTTGCGTCGCAATCGCGGGCAAGATCGGATCGACCAAGCCTATCCCCATAAATGAAATAATACAAGCGAACATGACTGCCCATACGGCTTTCGGTTGCGATAAAAATCCACCTTGTTTAATCGTCTTGCCTTCAGGCGGTAATTGGGTTTGTTTGATCGATACATCGCTTTTCATGACTCTTTTTCCTCCGTTTCCAATCTGGTAATCCCTGTTGTCACGCGTTCACGAAACTGCTCTAATTCTTGCTTCATTGCTAAAATTTTCGAAGCTTTTTCATCCAATGTACGAAGCTGAGCTTCTAACGCTTGATCCATTTCACGTAGCTTCGTTAGCTGCTGCTTCGGATCACGAAGTTGCGGATACAATTCGCGATGCCCCGTTAATTCTTGCGCATACAGCATATAGTCTTGAATCTCTTGCAGCGAAAAGCCCAGCACGTCTCTTGCGGAGATGACTCGCTGCAAATGATGAATATGCTCTTGCGTATATAGCCGTGTTCCGCCATCGCTTCGCTCCGGCGTAGGCATCAGCCCGATTTCTTCGTAATAACGAATCGTTCGCTTCGTAAGCCCCGTTTCTTTGGCAACTTCATCGATTTTGAACATCGCTAGCACGCCTCCTGTTAATATAACAACTTTTACATATGTATATTACATCATATTAACGTTGACGTCAACGTTAGATTTAAAGTTCGATTGAATGATAGATATCGAAAAAAGCCGCATCCACGCGTCTTGACGTGGATACGACTTCATAAAGGTATAAAACCTGTAGATTTAAAGTTATACGGATTGGTTAGGCATCGATTTGTATTGTTGGATAAATGGTGTGGGATCTGTATTCACGGTATACGGAAACACGCCGGTATGCGTATGTAGATACAACATTCCGATCTCCCCTCCGATTCGCCGATACGAAATATCGAACACCTGATGCAAAGCAAATTCGCGGCGATGCGTCGTGATTTTGTCTTTGTACAAATGAATATACCGATCAGATCGTTGACATTGCTGCTTGCCTTCACTGACTTCACGTTGTACTCGATAATAGGCTTGCGAAGCGACCCAGCTCATCGTCTCCCCTCCTGACTATAATGCTGCTTCCCAAACATTAACACAAAAAGGATCTGCGAAAACGTCTTTTCAACTAGAAGACAAAAAAGATAGAAGACAAAAAAGATCGACCTCAACGAGGTCGATCTTTCTGCCTTCTAGCCTACTTCAAATTCAAAAACCGCCCCGCAAGCTTATCCAGCGTACGCGGCATCAGCCCATACAACCGAACCACAAACCCCAGATAACGCGGAAGATCGAGTTCTTCTTTACGCTTCTCCATCACCCGTACAATTTCGCGGGCAACTTTTTCCGGCGGTAAAATAAAGCGATCTACACTTTTTACATAAGTGCCGTCTGGATCAGCCGTTTCGAAGAACGGCGTATCGATCGGTCCCGGATTGACCGAAGACACCGTAATCCCGCTGCCGCGAAGTTCTTGCCGCATCGAATTCATAAAACCTAATACGGCATGCTTGGAAGCGGCATAACCCGCGGATTTTGCCGTAGCAAACTTGCCCGCCATCGAAGCAACGGTCAGAATTTGCCCGCTACCTGCTGCGCGCATATGCGGCAACGCCGCTTTCGTGCAACGAACGACGCCGAAATAATTGACATTCATAATGCCTTCGTAGTCGCTCAGCTCCATGTCTTCTACACGTTCGAACAATCCGTATCCCGCATTATTCACCAGCACATCAATGCGGCCGTATTCGTCGACGATTCGCCGCGCTACCGTTTGTACCGATTGTTCGTCCGTGACATCCAGTACCATTATGCCATGCTTCCCGGGCAAGGCAGCCGAGACTTCGCGCAATTTGTTTTCCGATCTTGCGGTTAAGATCGGAATCGCTCCTTGTTCAGCGGCAAAACGAGCAATAAGCGCTCCGATTCCGCTCGAAGCGCCTGTGATCCATATCACTTTATTGGTTAACGTCAAGGCGAATGCTCCTTTGTTAGATCTTAATCGAATAAGTTCGCCTTTTATTTTACGAGATTAAAACTTGAATATCCAGTTCGCCGATTCCATCCATCAGCAGTGGAATAGTGAGTGCTTTTTCTGGCATCACGCCTGTAAAAGCTTGACCATGCAGTACGTTCGGCGGTGTAATGTCTACCGTAACGCCTTGATTGGACAATAAAATCCCCGCATTGCCGCTAATCATATTGCCAAGTTCCGAAATTGCGCTACGACCCATCTCGTCAAGTTCTGTGATCGTGAAGCCGCCCATCATTGCAGATACGATTCGCATCGCGACTTGTTCATGCAATCCGAAAATAATATTGCCGGACAATTGACCTGTCATGCCGATTTGAATCCAAATATGATCATCGATCGGTTTTACGCTTTTGATCGCTAATGCTCCTGTTGATGGAGAAATCTGAATGACTTGCTGAAGAACCAGCTTTGCCGATTCCAAAAACGGGTTAATTACTTCCGCTTTCATAATATACATTCGCCCCTTACTACTTAGGTTTTTGGAATCACGTCTATGGGATGATTGGGACTTCCAACTCAATAACCTTTAGTCCCACTTTCTTGTTACCCCAATTATACGTCAGTGAAAAAAATAAAGCATCCCATTTTTCCAGAATGAGTGCTAACCCGAAACTTTCGACAATTAAGCCTGTATATCAACCTTTTTTACATGGAATGGACACGTAAAAGACTGAACTCTGTACATTTTTTGCACAATGATTCAGCCTTTACGCATAACGTCTTCTAAAAATTCAGCTTCTTCTTTTATCGCCCGCTGGAGATGGTTTTTTTACAGCTAAATACCAATCATTAGAAAAGTTGAGTCTTAGGGAGGGGTTTTTTATATCCTTTTATTAATCAATTAAAAAATGAAGGCTTGGATACACAAATTTGTTTGCATACCCAAACCGTCAAGCCAAACTCACATATTCAAATTAAATCAGACCCGATTCACGCAATAAACGTTCTACAAGGGTTGCGACTTCAGCTCGTGTGACCCATTTTTGTGGCGCCAGTTGTTTACCGCTTTGACCGTTGAACAATCCAGCTGCAATTGTATCGGCTGCTGCGCTGCGCGCCCAGACAGGAAGATTATTTGCATCAACAAAGGATTTTAGTACGGTCTCGCTATCATTATTTTGCGGCTGTAATCTAGTTAATTGCATCGCTCGCGATAACATTACCATCGCTTCAGCGCGTGTGATCTGCTGCTGCGGACGGAATGTTCCATCTGCAAATCCAGTAATTAATTCATACTCGGTTGCTGTTGATAACGCTTCGCTATACCAAGCAGATGACGCTACATCGGCAAACGAGGAACCCGCAGCATTTGGCTTCAATCCAAGTGCTTTGGTCAAAATCGAAGCAAATTCGGCACGCGTGATCGATCGCGCTGGTTCAAATTGACCGTTGCCTGTGCCTTCAATAACCCATCGAGCCGCCATATTGGCTATCGACGATGCTGCCCAGCTACCATTGATATCTTGTAGCTTTGCTTCAGATTTAACCAACGCATACGTGCTGTTGGTCAAATTAGAGATGACCGCATATTTCTGATTGTTTTGTTCCATCACACGTGTCGGTACCGGTACAAGCTCATTTCCGCTTAGCACGACACCTGTAATCGTTGCATTAGTATTAATGCTTGGCAGTAAAGGAATCATACGTTCCACGTATTGATTAAAGCGATTGATAATTGTGCGGTTGCTATTTACTGTTTTTTCGATCTCGAAGCTGACAGACGGTTGCAGCACCGTTAATCGATTCTTTGCAGCAAGATCGTTGATCTTGGTTGAATCTGTAGCTAATGCTTTGGCAATCGAGATATCAATTTGAGCATTCGCAAAATCTGCTCCCGATCCGCTCGCTCCCGCTAGCTGCGAAGCTGGCAATCTGTACTTTCCAAGCGGCGTATCCAGTACAAGGATAACTTTTTGCTTGATCATTTCCCCGATCAGTTCGCTGTTCCATTGACTGACCAGCTTATCGGTATCTCCGATATTCGTAAAAGGCACCGTGACCGTGGCACCTTTACCAGCGGCTGCAAGTACACTGCGCACAAGTTGTGGGTTCACAAGAATCGTCTGTACTTTACGACCTTCTTGAACGCTTTCAGTTAATGTTCCTGCCTTTTGGATCTGTCCATTCACCAGTACATCTACGCTTACCGGCTGTGCATCTGGAGTAGGCGTTACCACTGGCGTTGTACTAGGTTCATTAGTGACAGGAACCGAAGCGTTCTCTCTTACAGTCACGGAAACGGTATTGGAACGAGGGCTCGCTACATCATTCACATATTGAACAACATAATAATTACCTTGAGAAGAAATTCCATTAAACCGATACTTGCCTTCTCCCAAGTTCGTTGGTTCGATCGCACGTGGCTGCGCAGTTCCGCTGCGGAACAACTTCAATGTCGCGCCCGGATACACATTGTCGACATCAAGAAATTCTTGTCCGCCCTTCGCAGTAGGTGTGCGCAGAATCGGATTCACAAACAACGAATTCACGCTTTCGATTCCATTGACGGATTGGGTCACATAATAAGAACCTTGAAGGGGAGCAATATTTTCGAAACGGTATGTGCCGTCATCAAGCATCGTATACGTCTGCGAAACAACGGTATCGCGATCCGCATCGTACAACTTCAACTGACTGCTGGAAGATACATGGCTCACATTAATCGACTCGACACCTGCAATCGCAATCGGTATGCGCAAAGTCGAATTAACAAATAACGAGTTCTCGCTTTCGTCTCCATTTACGACTTGCGTGACATAATAATACTGTTGATCCGGTAATACATTTTCCATCGTATAGACCGAGCCGGTCACGTTCGGGAATGTCTGAATCTCCGTGCCATTAGCCAAATATAGCTTCAAAGTTGCCCCGGAAGTATAACCGCTCACTTGGATCGATTCGTCCATCCCTGCTACAACGGGTGCAAGAGGTAAGACTTTTGCGATCTGTACAATATTAGAAGGCTGACTAGGCACATTATTGATAGACTGCACCACGTAATAAGGCGTTTCTACATCCAGATCGTTAAACCTATAAATGCCGTTACCGAGTGATTGAGGGGTAGAAGATAAAGGTGTAGCACCACTGTATAAGACAATTGTGGCGCCTGCATACGTACTGCTCACTTCCACATAATCAACACCGGCAATAATTACAGGCGTAGGTAACATCGAATTTACAAAAGGCGTATTCGAACTCTCGCGACCTCCAAGAGATTGAGTTACATAATAGTATTTTTCAAGCGGGACTACATTTTCAAAACGATAGACTCCGTTCCCTTGATCTACCGTAGTGCTAGATACGAGCTGACCGTTACCGGCATTGTATAACTTTAAATTAGCTCCATTGGTTACGTTATTTACATCAATATAGCCGACGCCTGCTGTTGCGGTAGGAACATGCAGGGTTGGATTGGCAAAATTCGAATTAACGCTTGTTTTCCCGTTTACAGTTTGTTTCACATAATAACCGATTGTATTCGGCACTAGATTTTCAATCGTAAATGTAGACGAGGATACATTAACGTACTCATCAATAAATGTACCTTGTGTGTTATAGAGTGTTAGCGTAGCGCCGGGAATGATCGAACTTACCTCTATAGACTCATACCCTGCTGTAATCACAGGTGGATTGGGAAGATCGGGAGCCACATTCACCTGATTAGAGCTTTCTTGTACGCCATTCACCGACTGCGTCACGTAATAACCGGAAGCTACCGGGACATTAGAAAAACGATACGTACCGTTTCCTTGATTAATCGATGAATTAGAGGCTAGTGTACCATCGCTGTTATACAATCGAAGCGAAGCACCGATATCCGTATCGACATTCGTTACATCTACATATTCGGCTCCACCAGTTGCGATAGGCGTATTGAGCCTGGACGTCAGAAATGGCGTATTGTTACTTGTTTGGTCGCTGTGTGTCTGCACAATATAATACAAACTACTATCTGGAATTACATTCTGGAAACGGTAGACCCCGCCGCCTTGATTAGACACGGTGGTGGATACTAGCGAACCGTTGGAGACACGATGAAGTTCTAGCGTGGTATTACCCGACACATTCGTGACGTCGATAAATCGAATGCCGGGAGTCGCTAACGGGGTACGTAAGCTTGTATTGAAAAAAGGGGTATTGGTACTTTGCTCGACGCCTACGGTCTGTGTTACATAGTAGGACTTCGAATACGGCAACAAATCTAATGTTTTTGTAGCTGTCGTTACATTAGCTTCTTGCCATACGACTTCATTCGTATCAGCTTTGTATACTTTTAGAGTCGCACCCGATACATAATTACTGATCGTGATGATTTCGGCACCCGTTATCACTGAAGGTGCTGAAGGCGGTGCGGCAAGTACGGGGCGAACAGCTTGAAGACTAAGAAGCAGAATCAACACCATCATCATGCCTGACCTCAAAAGCTTGCTGGTTGATCGTTCTTTTCTCATTATTTTCCTCCTATATTTCAATGTACCGGAGTAAATCTATGAATAGGTTTGAAGTCATATATAATGCCCAATCTAGTCTTGTCAAGTTTACTACAGAGTAAGAAAAAGTAGAATCTTTATTTATAGTAGTAGGTATAGGGAACGATCTCGGTTTCTTTCTGAATTATTATAGACTTCTACATTGCTTTTCTTTTCATGTTGCACCTATAATTTAAGGAATCAATACGCGGTGGGAGGAAAAATTTCATGAATATGAGTCAGTTAGAAACGCTCGTCACCATTTCCAAAACGATGAGCTTCCGCAAAGCCGGGGAACTGCTCAATCTTACACAACCCGCCGTTTCCGCGCAGATCAAAAGCCTTGAAGACGAATTCAAAGCCGTTCTTGTCGATCGCAGTCAACCTGTGACCTTAACCGATCGCGGATTGGTCTTTTTGGAGCATGCTGAACGTATTCTTGCTGTTGTTGAAGAATTGAAGCAGAAGATTACCGATCTCGAAGAAACGCCGCAGGGGCATATTATGTTAGGGACAACGACCTCGATCGCGATTCAGATTTTGCCGCGTGTGTTGTCTTATTTCCAAAATCAGTTTCCGTTGATTCAGACCAGTATTCAATCGATGCCTTCGTCACAAATCTATAGTTTGGTTGAAAATGGTTCGGTCGATATCGGCATCGGCTACTTGATCGAACGCAATCCAGACTTGGAGACTTCCGTGCTGTACTATGATACATTCGAGCTTGTCGTGTCTCCTCATAACGAACTCGCCAAAAAAACGAATGTGAAATTGGAAGATCTGAAAGAAATTCCGATCATTATGTTGTCACCCGATACCGTAGGTCGCCGGTTTGTAGAACAGGTGTTCAAGCAACACGGAATTACCCCTTCGATCGCAATGGAATTATCCAGCAGCGAAGAAGTGAAACGTATGGTCGAACTCAACCTCGGCGCAGCCGTAATCTCCAAACTTTCAACGTCCAGAGAAGTCCGTCAAGGCTCGCTGATCAGACTTCCCGTCAAAGAATTCGAGACCACGCATCCTGTCGGCGTTATTTATCGCTCCGGCAAGTATATCAACTCCGCTATGCGTCAATTTCTTGCCGATCTCAAAGGGATGCCGGAAACGCAATTTATCGGATCTGAATAACCGAAAACTTACTCAAGCAGGAGGTTCTGCACATGAAGTTTGATCTTCATACGCATCATTACCGTTGTGGTCATGCGGACGGCGATATACGCGATTATATCGAGTCCGCGATCACGAACGGTTTGTCCGTCATCGGCATCTCCGATCATATGCCACACTTGTTCAGCCCTTTGGATCATCCGATGCCCAAGATCGCGATGTCGCGCTTGGAGCTGGATAACTATGTCGAAGAAGTACTGCGACTCAAAAAAGAATACGCAGGCAAAATCGATGTATTGCTGGGAATTGAATCGGATTATTTTATCGATCATGAACGCCCTTATCGTGAAGCGATCGAGCGTTATCCTTTCGATTATGTGATCGGTTCGGTACATATTAGCAGCGGCAAAAGTATTTTTGACCGCAATCGGTGGGATAATTTGTCATCCTCCGTCATGATTGAAGCGAAAAAAGAATATTACCGCTTGATCGAAGCTTCCGCGCGCAGCGGCATGTTCCAGATTCTTGGACATATCGATGCGATGAAAGGTTATTATCCGGCTTTCGCCGATATTCCGGCGGAAGATGCGGTGAATTCCGCGCTGCAAACGATCGGTGAATTGGGTCTTGCGATCGAAGTGAATACATCCGGCGGAACGAAGCTATGCGGCGGCTGGTATCCTTCTGACGCGATCTTGGAGCGTGCGCTGCATTACGGCGTCCAGATCTCGTTCGGCTCCGATGCCCATAAGCCAAGCCGCGTAGGCGAAGACTTTGAAGCGGTAGCTCAAAAGTTAAAAGACATAGGCTTTAAACATTGGATTTATGTCAAAGAGCGCAAGCCAGTGTTAGTCTCTCTTTAAAAATACGCAAAAAAGTGACCCGGACTCTTGTCCGGGTCTAAATGTATTCTATTTCAAAAGGGGGTCATGTCTTATTTATACCCCAACTATATTAGCAAACAATGTCGCTTATATTTCATTTGTGTAACAAAATCAAAAATCACGCTTCAACGGCTTTCAGTTGGTCCGGGGTTAACGTAAATACAACGACACCTAATTCATCGTCCCGACGCTTCACGCCAAAACCGAATTCCGGGCGATGTTGGCGCTCCATGCCGATCTTCGCTAACACGCGCAGCGAAGCTGCGTTTTTCACGAAGCAACGCGCTTGAATCCGCTCTAACTCCAAATGCTCAAAGCCAAACTCGGCAAGTGCTGCTGCCGCTTCGGTCGCATATCCTTTTCCCCAATGAACCTGCGCCAACGCAAATCCAAGCTCTGCTTTTCCGCCTCTAGCATCCCAACGTTGGAATGAACATAATCCGATAATCTGGTCGTTTTTTTGCAAAAAGACACCTAAATGCAGCGCACTCAGACTGCGGTATGCTTCTTCGATCTGCCGGTAGACTCGGTCGGGATTCCCCATACCGAAGGTACGACCTGCCGAAGCCAGATAACGGGTCACTTCTTCGTCTTCAGCGCTTTGGCTCCAATTGCGTACATCTTCATGCGTTAAGATTCGAAGCTCTAACCGCTCGGTTACAATCGGAAGCCAATTCGGTAAATTGCCCGAAATTCTTTCTTTGTCCGCCATCTTTTTGTTCTCCCCTCATTATCGCTTCGCGAACTTACCGGTATAGTTCCAACCAACGTACCGCATAATCGACCAAAACACGTTGCGGAATCAAGCGACAATCGGCACGTCCGATTTTTCCGCGTTTGATCTGCCCGTTTTGCTCACTTTCGAAATCGGCTCCCATTCGCTCGAAATCAGCAGAGTCAAAATTGATATCGTCGAACTTGACCCATTCCGCTCCTTGCTCACCCATTACTTTGGCGGACGGACGCAGGTTTTTTTTGCCTCGATAATCGGAGCGATATTCGCTTAGATGAAAAGAGGTATTCGTTCCGTATCCGGTACCAAGCATCAACACCCAAGCATCACGATCATAAAGCTTTGCTAGTGGGGATTGTTCGCCCAGACCGTAACTTAATGAATGATTTTCGATGATCGACTGCGCTTCCGGGCCTCTAGCGGCAAAAGACAAATGAGGATGGCGGCTACGGAGCGTTTCGCGCTGCTTGCGGAACGTCTCAGGGATAGCGCCCATTCCTGTCGTTGAAGTCATATCAGGGTCGTACAGCGGCATCTCCGCCCGCACCAGATCCCACCAACTCGGATCGAGCGGCGGATTCATCCAGATCGCCGGATCGGTCAACTCCGAAGATTGCGTCGGCATGACCAAAGTACCTTGATCGCCGAGTGCATCTTCGAGTCCCAGCACCACAGCTTCCGCTCCGCCTGCAATCCACCCTCCGATCGCTTTAAGTGAAGAATGAACCAGTAGCGTAGTACCCGGTTGAACGCCAAGAGACAAAGCTTCTTGCATGATCGAACTTCTCGTATATGGTTTTTCTGTAATCGGGGGTTTCGTAGTCATTGCTTATAAACTCCTTCGTTAGGCATATCTTATGCGTAAAATGAATATCAATCTTTTTTCCAGTTTAGCACGAAATACACCAAATACCTTGTATAGATTAGATTTCACAGTTATAAAATAAACAAAAGAGCCTGCAAAAGCAGGCTCTTTTTCAAATGCTTTAACTCTAATGATTATTGAGCGAACCAACGTTTGAACATACGTTTCGTTGTTTGTTTGTTCAGTTCTGCGATCGAAGTTGTCAGCGGAATGCCTTTCGGACACGCACGTACGCAGTTTTGCGAGTTACCGCAACCTTCGATTCCGTCCGAACCTTCCATCAGCATATCCAGACGATCGTCTGCGTTCATTTCACCTGTAGGGTGAGCGTTGAACAAACGAACTTGCGACAAGGCTGCCGGACCGATAAAGTCGGTTTTGTCGTTAACGTTCGGGCAAGCTTGCAGACATACGCCGCAAGTCATGCACTTGGACAACTCGTACGCCCATTGACGTTTTTTCTCTGGCATACGTGGACCTGCACCCAGATCGTACGTGCCATCGATTGGAATCCATGCTTTGACTTTTTTCAACGCGTTAAACATCCGGCTTCGGTCAATAACCAAGTCGCGAACGACCGGGAATGTCGACATCGGTGCAATACGTACCGGCTGTTCCAACTGATCAACCAGCGCCGAGCAGGCTTGGCGCGGTTTGCCGTTGATTACCATCGAACAAGCACCGCATACTTCTTCCAGACAGTTGGATTCCCAACATACCGGTGCAGTAGAACCGCCTTCGGCATTGACTGGATTACGTTGAATCTCCATCAAGGCGCTGATGACGTTCATCCCTGGACGATAAGGAAGATCGAATTCTTCCGTATAAGGTTTCGTTTCCGGCGTATCTTGACGAGTAATCACGAATTTAACTCTTCGCGACGTATTTTGACCTGCATTTGGTGCAGCTGTAGTTTCCGCCATGATCTGTTCTCCCCCATTCGTTTTACGGAAAGGTCTTACTTGTACCTAAGACCTTTCCGTTCAATTTCAAAAACGTTAGTCTTTCGAATAGTCGCGAACGCGAGGTGGGATCAACGAGACGTCGACCGGATCATAAGAAATGCTCGGGCCGTCAGGTGTCCATGTCGCTTTCGTTGTTTTCAAGAATTCTTCATCGTTACGTGTCGGGAAGTCCGGCTTATAGTGAGCGCCTCGGCTTTCGTTACGAAGCAGAGCGCCTTTTGTCATCGCTTCGGACAATTCCAGCATGTTCCACAATTGACGCGTAAACGCGACGCTGGAGTTGTTCCATTTTGCAGTATCGATCATATTGATCTTTTGGTAACGTTGCTTGAGTTCTTTGATCTTGCCGATCGTTTGCTCCAGCTTGTCGTTGTAACGAACAACCGTCATATTGTCGGTCATCCATTCGCCGAGTTCGCGGTGCAAGACGTAAGCATTTTCGGTTCCGTCCATGTTCATCAACTCGTTATAGCGGGCGCTGTGCCTAGCTGTTTCGCGCTCGAATACCGTACTGGACATATCGGCTGCCGATTTTTTGAGACCACGGATATATTCAACCGCTTTAGGCCCCGCTACCATACCGCCGTAAATCGCGGAAACGAGCGAGTTTGCACCCAGACGGTTCGCACCGTGGTACTGATACTCGCATTCGCCGGCTGCGAACAGACCTGGAATATTCGTCATTTGATTATAATCGACCCACATTCCGCCCATCGAATAATGGACAGCCGGGAAGATTTTCATCGGGATCTTACGCGGATCGTCGCCCATGAACTTCTCGTAGATCTCGATAATCCCGCCAAGTTTGACGTCGAGTTCTTTCGGGTCTTTGTGCGAGAGATCCAAGTAGACCATGTTCTCGCCGTTGATGCCGAGTTTTTGATCCACGCAGACGTTGAAGATTTCGCGCGTTGCAATATCGCGCGGAACCAAGTTTCCGTAAGACGGATACTTTTCTTCAAGGAAGTACCACGGCTTGCCGTCTTTGTAAGTCCAAATCCGTCCGCCTTCGCCGCGTGCCGATTCCGACATCAAACGAAGTTTGTCGTCGCCCGGAATCGCGGTCGGGTGAATTTGGATAAATTCGCCGTTCGCGTAATGCACGCCTTGTTGGTATACGGCACTTGCCGCTGTACCGGTATTGATAACAGAGTTCGTTGTTTTACCGAAGATGATACCCGGACCGCCTGTTGCCAAGATCACTGCATCGGCAACAAAAGTCTGGATCTCCATCGTCCGCAAGTTTTGCGAACTCACGCCGCGGCATACGCCTTCGTCATCCAATACCGCGCCGAGAAATTCCCAGTTCTCGTATTTCGTTACGAGACCCGCAGCTTCATAGCGACGTACTTGCTCATCCAGTGCGTACAGCAACTGTTGACCTGTCGTCGCGCCGGCAAAAGCCGTACGGTGGAATTTCGTTCCGCCGAAACGACGGAAATCGAGCAAACCTTCCGGTGTACGGTTGAACATAACGCCCATCCGGTCCATCAAGTGGATGATGCCAGGAGCAGCATCACACATTGCTTTTACCGGAGGTTGGTTCGCAAGGAAGTCACCGCCGTAAACGGTATCATCAAAGTGAAGCCACGGCGAATCGCCTTCGCCTTTTGTATTAACGGCTCCGTTAATTCCGCCTTGTGCACACACAGAGTGCGAACGCTTAACGGGAACGAGAGAAAAGAGTTGTACAGGAACGCCAGCTTCAGCTGCTTTGACGGTCGCCATAAGGCCCGCGAGTCCGCCGCCGACGATAATCAGTCCGGATTTTGCCATGTCTGCTTGAGTCCCCCTTAACCAATCATTGTATGAAGTGTCGTAGTGATCACGCTAGCCGTATCCGCGAATTCTGCACTGCGGAAAGCGAACAGCGACATCAAGAACATTGCAGTTACGACTACGAATAAGCCCAGGCAGATATACGAAGAAATACGTTGTGCACGCGGTCCAACCGTAATGCCCCAGCTTACGAAGAATGCCCACACGCCGTTAGCGAAGTGGAACGTCGTTGCAATAACACCAACGAGGAAGAAAACGAAGAACCCGGGTTGAGTGACGATATTGTGCATCCAACCGCCTAGCTCGTCGTGAGTAGTGTTGCCAAGTGTAATCTGGAAGCGCGTCGTGTAGACGTGCCAAATGATGAAGATAAAAGCAATAACGCCAGTGATCCGTTGCATCACGAAACGCCAGTTGCGCTCCGTTTTGAAATGCCCCAGATTAGGTTGTGCCTGGTAAGCGATATAAAGGCCATACACGCCATGGAAGAGCAGCGGAAGCCAAATCGCGAACAGTTCAAGGAAGAAAACAAGTGGTAGATCATTAAGCAGTCGCACCGCGTCGCGGAACCCTTCTGGACCACCTTCATAAGCTGCGAAGTTTGTAATCGCGTGCTCAATAAGGAATAAACTGATCGGAATAAGCCCTAACAACGAGTGCACCTTTCTGGCGTAGTAACCTTTCATCTGCCGAACCGTCCCCTTTCATGATTCGACATTCCGCTGCTCTTCGGAATCAATCCTTCATGCCGCAAAATGTCCGTTTTAGAACGTTTTCATAAATCCCACAAAGGAATTTCCCGCTTTGTCGGCCCGCTTGCCGAAGCTTGCGAAAAGCCGAGGGTGATCACCCTTTACAATTTTGTGAACAAAGCAGCTTCCCTTTTATGTTACTCCAAAATTTCATAGAATGGAACCGATATGGCGACTTTTTGAAAACAAAAAATTCCTACATAGTATATGTAAGCGTAGAGAAAGGTTAACGAAGCAACAACCGATTGAAGGCGCTTGCTGTCTACGAATACAGTAATAGAGCGCACTAAGACCCTTTTTCTTCCTGTTGCCAAAAGGAAACGCTTCCAAACTAACTTGTTCACCAAATCGCCATTTTTTCGAAAAGCAATGAAGATTCCTTGCAGTAGAACCGAATTTCTGCCGCAAAAAAGACGCTCCGCATCGCCGGAACGTCTTCTAAGTTGCCTTTATTCTTCGATGTTGACGACTTCGCGTTCGAACTGTTCAATCCGATCATTCTTGCCGGCAATCACCATAATATCGCCTTCGCGCATTTGATCATTGGCTTTCGGTGCAATCGTAACGCCCGCTTCCGTACGCAGAGCCACGATCGTACAATCAAAGCGCGAGCGTGAATCCAAATCGGCAACCGTACGCGTATTCAAGCAACTCGGCACTCTCATTTCAACAATCGAATAATCGTCTGTTAATTTGATGTAATCCATCAAGTTCGGCGTCACAAGCTGATGGGCAACCCGAATACCGATATCTCGCTCCGGGAAAATGACTTGATCTACACCGATCTTCTCCAATGCGCGTCCATGCAAAATTGTGATCGCTTTAGCAACGACTTTTTTCACACCTAATTCTTTCAACAAGATCGACGCCAAAATACTGGTCTGCATATTTTCGCCGATCGCGACGATGCCGCAATCGAAATTTCGAATTCCAAGCGAACGCAGCATTTCTTCATCTGTCGCATCCGCGACAACGGAATGCGTGAAACGATCGCCTAACTCTTCAACAACTTCTTCGTTTCGATCGACGCCCATCACTTCGTATCCGAGTTCGACAAGCTCCATCCCCAGGCTCATTCCGAACCGTCCTAGTCCGATTACGACAAATTGCTGTGTACTCAAGCCACATGCACCACCTTAACCAATAATAATTTTACCTTCAGGATATCGAAACTTTTCGAACTTTTCTTTTGGTTTGAGTGCGTAAACCAAGGTCAACAGACCGACTCTTCCGGCAAACATCGTCAAAGCGATCAAGACCTTGCCGGCGGTAGATAATTCCGGCGTTAGTCCAAGTGACAGCCCCACCGTACCAAATGCGGATGTGGTCTCGAACAAAATCACCATAAAATCTTTTTTCTCGGTAATCGACATTAACATGGCGATTACGATCACAAAAGCCAATGAGAGCAAAATGATCGTCAACGCTCGAAGGATTTGTTCGCGCGCCAATCTTTTTCGGAAAAACACGACATCGTTACGTCCGCGTAACATCGCAATCATTGCACCGATCGTTACGGCGAATGTGGTCGTTTTGATCCCGCCTCCAGCCGAACCCGGCGAAGCACCGATAAACATCAAGATCAACACTAGAAATTGCGTTGCCTGATGCAGGTCGACCAAGTTAACCGAACTGATCCCGGCTGTACGCGGCGCTACGGATTGAAGCAGCGCTCCCCACATTTTGCCACCGACGCTAAGCTTTCCGATGGTGCCCGCGTTGCTCCACTCGAAAATCAAAAAGATAATAAAACCAACTACAATCAATAAACCTGTCGTTGACAGTACCAATTTCGAATGAAGGGACATTTTATTTTGTTTGCGCCAATCCGCGAAGTCTACCAAATCCGACAATACGATAAAACCGATCCCACCGAGCACAATCAACGCAACCGAAGTCAAATTCATAATCGGATCTTGAACATACGCCGCTAGACTTAAAAAATCTCCAAACAGATCGAACCCTGCATTGTTGAAAAAAGATACCGCATGAAATAACCCGTAATACAAAGCGCGATCAAACGGCATATCCATCGATAGTCGCAGAGCAAACACCAAAGCGCCGACGGCTTCAATCGCAAGCGAATAATACAAAACACGCCGAATCAAGCGCACAATTCCTTGTACCGATCCTTGATTCATCGCTTCTTGGAGCAGTAGACGTTCACGTAACGAAATACGCCGTTGAAAGACTAACGCAAACAAAGTTGCCATGGTCATAAAGCCTAAGCCGCCGACTTGAATCAAAATCAAAATAACCGTCTGACCGAAACCGTTAAAAAAAGTACCGGTGTCTACGATGACAAGCCCGGTAACACATACCGCAGATACCGCTGTAAAAAAGGCATCGATCATCGGCAACGCTTCTCCGGTCTGATTCGCTGCCGGGAGCATTAACAACAACGTACCGATCAGTACCATGACTCCATATCCGATCGCCAAAATCTGCGGCGGCGCAAATCTAAGTTTGAATTTGGGAACCGCTATTGCCATCTCTTCTGCGTCTCCCCTTTCTGCTTCTTATTCACCCTATTGTTTCTCATGATTCTTCCTATTATATCCGCACCTTATCGACCACGACAATAACGATTTGATTCATCAATCGGTCGCTATTCTGGTATCTGACTTGCGGAATATGGTATTTTAGAAGAAGAAATTCCATATTCGGCAAGGAGGACAATCATGAATGACCCGCAACAACCTATTTTACACGTCAATTATAAGAAACTTGGAATAGCCGCCGCAATCGGGCTTGTCATTTATTTCTTATTCAACTTCACCACATTGTTCCAAAGCGATATGACTCAGCAAGAAGCATATTCACTCATTACCAAAGAACAAGCACAGACGACCGCTGCGGAATTTGCGACATCGAAGCTCGGGATCGAGGAACCGCTCGGTGACGCTTCAATTAGTTATCGCAGCGACTCTGACTTATACGGCTATTTATCGCGTGAAAGTCTAGTCTCCAAATATGATACCGAATATGGGGAGGATTTCCCTTACGAAGTGTTCCGTGTCATTTATCATTATGATCAAAACGGAGAGAAACGCACGTTATCGGTTGATGTCGGCGGCAAAACAGGCAAAGTCTTCGCGTTCAACAACTTGCCGACTTCTTACGCCGATCAGCTAAGTGATCTAACATCTGTTCCGCCTTCACTCGAAGACCAGTCTTTACTGCAAGAAGACAAAGAAAAAATCGCACAGCCGCTTTTAAGCGATTTTGGCTTGGATCAAGCTGAGTTGCAACGAACATCGACGCAGCTTGATGACGGATTACGTTATACTTCTTCTACTGACAAGATTGGTGACAGTACGCTGGAAGTCAACGTTTCGTTCGAAGGCAATCAAGTATCTTCGATCCGCTCAAGCTTTAGCGTTCCAGACAGCTACACCAGCTATATTGCCAATCAAACGAAATGGGCAGAACGTATGACTTACGGCGGTTATCTGCTATTGACGCTCGTGCTGGGCATATTGGCAGTTATTTATGCGATTTCGCTCAGAAAGTACACATCGTTCAAACGCGGGATCTTCTTGTCTATTTTCTACTTCGTCGTTTCTATTTTCTCGGTCTGGAATCTTCGTCCTTACTTTTTAGGGAGCAGCTATTCCGAATTGACTTTCTTTATTACGTTTATTATCCAAATCGTCATGAGCTTGTTTATGGCGGCGGCTTTGTACTTCTCCTTTGTTGCCGGCGACGGGCTTTGGCGCAGTCAAGGCAAAAATATGTGGGCAAGACGCGGCGAACCCCATTACGGACGCCATGTATGGGAATCTCTGAAAACCGGCTACTTATGGGCGATCATTTTACTTGCCGTGCAAGCCGTTATCTTCTTCATATTGGAAGGTTCTCTCGACGTATTCTCGACGACCGACGATTCGCAGTCTACGTACAACATGATGTACGCGTGGTTATTCCCGGTCATGGCTTGGATGGCGGGTATTTCGGAAGAAGCGACCTACCGTCTTTTCGGAATTCCGATGCTCAAAAAAGTATTACACAGCACAATAGCCGCGAGTGTTATCACCTCACTGATCTGGGCGTTTGGTCATACGCTGTATCCGATCTATCCCGTGATCACAAGACCGATTGAGTTGTTATTCCTGGGTCTGCTATTCAGCTTTATCTTCTTGCGTTATGGCTACATTACCGCAATGTTCGCACACGTTGTGTTCGACAGTATCTTGATGGGTCTGAGCCTTATCTTTATGGGGACGCCTACGTATATCGCGGTTGGTATCGTCTCCATTGCGCTTCCTGCTATCGTGGCTCTGGTGATTTATCTAGTCACTCGAAAAGACAAGCCAAAGCCGCAAAACGATCCGCCGAATCTACGTAAAAACGAAGACGCTTCTTACACAAATACAGATACGAATTCTGCTACTTTACCGGATCATACCGAAAGACCTCGCTCGATCTAAAGATAAAAAAGGATGAAGCTGCTCAAGTATCAAGCGGCTTCATCCTTTTTTGCGTTAGGTTAAGGTCGTTTAGGAGGTTCCGGCTCATGCACCGTATCAGGTGCAGACTTTCCTCCGTCTTCCAGCACTTTTTTAAAATCGTCTCGTACACTGCCTTTCCACAACTTGACACCTGAACGGTAAGCCGCTCGTCCGTTCAAGTGCCCCGCTACAGGCGAAGTCAAAAATACGAATACAATCGCAAGCAATAACTTCGCATTGACGATTCCGTCGACGACCCAGAAATAGATGAAAGCGCCGATTAATACAAACAATACGCCCAGCGCAGCGCTTTTCGTTGCGGCGTGCGAGCGCAGATACACGTCAGGCAACCGAATCAGCCCAAAAGCACTGATTGCGCAAAATATCGCCCCGGCAAGCGCTAAGACGACGGCTATCCATTCAACGATCGTCGCCATCTTCGATCACACTCCCTCTTTCGATATAACGTGCCATGACGGTCGTTCCGAGAAACGTCAGAATACCGATAACCAAAATAATCTCCATCAAAGCTTGCGTATCCAGCAACATACAGAACACAGCAATCATCGCCAGTAGATTAATCCCGATCGTATCCAGTGCTGCGATACGATCCGATCGGCTAGGACCCGCAATCAACCGATACGCGCACCCGAGTACCGCAATCGCCAAAATGACGAGCGCAATACTTAAAAATACGGTTGTCATGAGCGGGTCACCTCCATAATCGCTTTTTCGAATGTGCTGCGGATTTTGCTCGACATTTCTTCTACATTATCAATATCCAAGGCGTGAATATACAAGGTTTGATTGTCGTCAGAAACTTCAAGCGTTAACGTACCGGGCGTGAGGCAAATCATGCACGACAATACAGTCACTTCCCAATCGGACGACAATTGAGTACGGTACTCGAAGATCCCCGGACGTATATTTAACTTAGGACGCAAAATATGACCGATGACTTCGAAACTCGATACCAACAATTCGCGAATCAACAACCCGGCAAGTTTCAGTACAGAAAACACTTTAGCCAGATAAAAAGGTTCAGGGCGGAATTTGCGTACGACATACAAAACGCCGATCCCTAATACGTAGCCTACAATAAAGCCGGACATCGTCCAATTTCCGTTAAGCAGCATCCAAATCAAGGCGATCATCAAGTTCAGCAAAATTTGAAAAGGCATATACATCTACTCCTTCAGTACAGCTTCGATATAGAGTTGAGGATTATCCAAAGCGGCTCCAGCCTGTGAAACGAAGCCGTATACGCCGTTTGCCGATAGACCGATCCCTATGACGAATATCATCAAAAATACAGCCGAGACGCTCGCTAAGCGATTTTTTCTTTCTGGATATGCTTTCTCAGAAATTTCGGAAGCGTGCTTGGTATCCGAATACATTTCGTTCTCGTCGTCAGGCTCCGGCTGAGTCCCCCAAAACGCTTCGCGGAAAATTTTGATCAGCGAATACAAGGTAAGCAAGCTGGAAGCCAACGCAAGTAGCGATAATGTCAGCATCCCTTCTTCCAGCCCTCCGCGTACGATCAACACTTTGCCCACAAATCCACTGAGCGGAGGTATGCCCGTCAACGCCAGCGCCAAAATAAAGAACATCCACCCGAGACCCGGACGAACTTTCATCAAGCCGCCCATCCGGTCCAATTGATCGCTTCGCGCTGCTGCAATCAACATCCCGCCGAGAATAAACATAAGCCCTTTGGATAAAATATCATGCACCATATAGAATACGACCCCGTCCATGCCGTCTTTGATCCCTGTGGCAAGACCAAAAGCGACGAATCCGACTCCGATCAAAATATTGTAGTTCAAAATACGCGGAATATCGCGATAAGCGACAGCTCCGATACCGCCCAGTACCATCGTTACCGCTGCCATGCCTGCAATCCAACTGCTCGTAAACGAAGGGTCGCCGGGGAAAATCAGCGTGAACGTCCGAACGATCGCGTATAGACCGACTTTGGTCAATAGACCGCCAAATAACGCACGTACCGCAAATGGCGGTGACGCATATGAACTTGGAAGCCAGAAGAACAGAAACAGCCCGGCTTTAAGCGAAAATACGATCAAAAACAACACGGCGATCACGTTCAAAATCCCGCCCTGCCCGACTTCCGCGATGCGTAGCGACAGATGCGCCATATTCAGCGTTCCGACCGAAGCATATAGATACGCAACCGCCGCGACAAACAACGTGGACGATAAAATATTAATAAGCAAATATTTCGGTGCTTCGCGCATCTGCTTTTTCGATCCGCCTAATGTAATCAGCGCATAAGACGAAATCAGCATGACTTCGAAAAAGACGAATAAATTGAAGATGTCGCCCGTCATAAACGAACCGTAGACCCCAACGAGCAAGAAGTGGAAAAACGTATAATAATAATGATTTTCCCGCTCCGAATCGATACTCGCAAATGAATAAAGCAATACCGCAAACGAGGTAATCGAAGCGGCAAGTACCAGTAACGCCGCGAACATATCGGCAACGAATACAATACCGTAAGGCGGTGCCCAGCCCCCGAATTGCAACGTCAATATCCCTTCGTTTTTCACTCTCAGTACGATTGAGATCGCAATCCCAATATTGGCAATTCCTCCGATTACGCCGATTGTACGCTGAAGTGCAATATTTTTACGGAAAAACATCAAAAACACGGCGATCACCATCGGTAAAAGCACAGGCAATACAAGCAAGTTATTCAAGAGTTCGCCTCCTTATCTTCCACGTCGTAACCGTCGATTTCATCGGTGCCGCGCGTTTGGTACGCTCGATAAGCGAGAACGAAATATAAGGCGGTAATCCCGAAACTAATCACGATCGAAGTCAAAATCAACGCTTGCGGCAACGGATCGGCATAAGACTCTACGCCGTCGCTTAACACAGGAGCCGCTCCACGCTTAAGCCCCGCCATCGTCATCAACAACAAATGCACGCCGTGTGTCAGCAGGGAAGTTCCGAGAATGATCCGCAACAGACCTTTGGATAGAATCAGATAGACGCCGATCATAAAAAGCGCGCCTACGGCAATCGCCATAATCCATTCCATATCAGTCTTCCCCCTTTATCGAAAAGATAATATTCATCACAACGCCAACGACCGCCAAATATACGCCTAGATCAAATAATACAGCCGTCGCAAGCTCCGTATCGCCTAGAATCGGCAGATCGAAATGATCGAAAGCTTGACTAAGGAACGGCGCTCCGAATACAAACGACCCTGCCGCGGTCAAAATCGCGATACTTAAGCCGATCGCCGTCATGATCCGATAATTCACCGGAATCACCCGGCGAATCGTATCCGTCCCGAACGAAACGGCTACCAAAATCAATGCCGCTGCCGTCATCAATGCGGCGATAAAGCCGCCGCCCGGATTGTTATGACCGGCGAAGAACAGATACAGCGAGAACGAAATAATGATTAACACGATCACCCGGGACATCGTACGCAAAATGACGTCGTTGGATACCAACGGGAAACTTTTGCGATGCAAAGACTGACTGCCTTCTTTGTTTGCCGGAGTCGTCTGCACGCCCAGTTTGATCAGACCGAAAATACCGAGCGAAGCTACGCCAAGCACCATAATTTCGAACAGCGTATCAAATCCCCGGAAATCGACCAGAATTACGTTGACGACGTTTTTGCCGCCTGCCGATTTGTAACTTTCATTCAAGAAGTAGGTGGAGATCGGTTCAAACGGGCTGCTGCCCATCGACGCCAACGCGATCAAAGTGACCGTCACCCCTACGCCTCCGGCAACGAGCAGATTAGTCCATTTGAAAACCGGACGTTCTTTGGTCGATTTGAGCTTGGGTAAAAATTTGAAGCAAAGCAAGAACAAAACAACCGACACCGTCTCGACAATCATTTGGGTTAACGCCAAATCCGGTGCCCGGAAAATCAAGAACAAAGCCGTGACCATATATCCGACTGCCCCGGTGAACAAGATCGCATTCACTCTTGAACGAGCAAAAGGTACGGCGGCAGCGGTAGCCAGCATCACGACCACAAGTGCCACTTCATAAAAAGTGATCGGTGCGTAATTGTCCATGCCTAATCGAATATCAGGCGAGAACACAAGCGTTCCGCATAATGCCGCGATAAAGAAGATCAAAATATAGATCAGATAATGACGTACCGAACCGGTCATATACAGATCGGTCAAACGGCGACCGCCGTTTTCCAATAACGAAAGCAGCCCGTTATACAATCGATTCAGCGTATCCCGGTTGCTCCATTCGCGATCCAGCAACTTGAAGCGCGTATACGTTCGATAGAGCAGCGTACCGAGCAAGACTACCCCGATGGTCATCCATAATTCAGGTGTCCAGCCATGCCAGAAATGAATCGAAACGTGCACCGACTCAAAGTCTACGCCGCCTCCGCGTATTGCCGCTACCGCTGGATCGATCAGATTGTACGCCAGCAGATTCGGCATAAACGCAAATACAATAGCTAAAGACACAAGCAAGATCGGTGAAGCGAGCAGCCCTGCCGATGCTTCATGCGGCTTTTTGTCCAATGTGTTTTCTTTGAGTTTGCCGCCGAACGTTTTGAATACCAAGATCATGCTGTACACAAACGTAAATACGCTCGCGATCCAAGCCAGAATCGGTAACAGCAACATCCACGAACCTGCATTCAAGACATCGAATTCAAGGATATGGACCATAGCAGTGAAAAACATCTCTTTACTTAAAAAACCGCTGAAAGGAGGAAGCCCCGCCATCGAAAACGAACCGATCAAAGCGATTGCAGAGGTAATCGGCATTAGCTTCATCAAGCCGCCAAGTCTGCGTAAATCGCGAGTTCCGGTCTCGTGATCGACAATACCCACGACCATAAACAGCGACCCTTTAAATACAGCGTGGTTGATCAAATGAAAGACGGCGGCTGTTGTAGCCAGCCCAAACCAAGCGACTTGATCGGCATCGGTATAAAAAGCAGCCGCGGAACCGACTCCGAGCAAACTCATAATCAGACCCAATTGGCTAATCGTTGAGTATGCCAGCAATGCTTTGAGATCCGTCTGACGGATCGCTTTGAACGATCCGTACGTGAGCGTCACCAGACCCGTTAGCGATACAATCCAAAACCATTCGGTGGCTCCCGCAAAAATCGGGCTCATTCGAGCGACTAAATACAATCCTGCTTTTACCATCGTTGCCGAGTGGAGATAAGCACTGACCGGGGTCGGCGCTTCCATCGCATCAGGCAACCAAATATGAAACGGGAATTGAGCGGATTTCGTGAACGCACCGAGCAACACCAAGATCATTGCAGGCAAAAATAACGGTTGATCGACTAGCTCGGAAGCTTGCGCCGCGATTTCGCGAATACTGTAAGTTCCGGTCATCGCATAGAGCAAGTTAAATCCGGCAAACATCGCCAGACCGCCAAATACGGTAATCAACATCGATTTCAAAGCGCCGTAACGCGAACGTTCACGGCGATACCAGAACGCGATAAGCAAGAATGAAGCGATACTTGTCAGTTCCCAGAATCCGTAAAGCACCATCAAATTGTCTGAGAATACGACGCCGAGCATAGCGCCCATAAAGAGCAATAGATACACGTAAAAATTACGGATCGAATCTGTTCTTTTGCCCATGTAGAACATGGAATACCAGACAACCAGAGCACCGATTCCGCTAATTAACAGACCGAACAGCAAGCTCCAACCGTCTAATACAAACGACAGATTAATACCGAGATCCGGCATCCAGGGAATTTCGACTACGATATTTTCGCCCGATCCGATTTGAGACATTTGACTAATCAAATAAGCAAATATTGCGACCGGCACGGGCAAGACTGCCCAACCGGCATGAATGCGGGAAAACCAACGCATCAAAGGAATAAGCGCAGCCCACAGAAATGGAATAAGAATAGCGATATGTAGCACGTGTAAGCGTTCCTCCTTTCACGGAAATCTAGGTCATGACTTGACCCATTCCCCTTGGATGATTTTTAAATATTCAGCTTGTCCGTTTTTGACGACTTTGAACAACCCGCTATCGAAGTCGGTATCCAACTCGCGGAAAAAAGTACCTTCAATGATATCTTCGCCTACGGGAGAATCGCCGACGCCGGTTTCCAGTACATAATGCGATTTGGTACGAATCAATCGAGCCGGCATCCCTTTTTCGTGTGTTTCCTCCAGAAGTTCCGGATAACGCTGTACCGCTACGATATGTAGATCGATCGCGCCGATTCGCTCTAACAAATCGTCTACGAAATCGCCATGCGTTAGCTCGTGCCAGATCGATTGACTCGAACGACCAATAATAATCTGAGTCACACCTAGCTCCAGTGCCGCTTCCGCGATCACATCGGCAGGCTTATGCCCGCTGCTGCATTTTCGCACCATAAATTCTCCGCCGGCTTCTTCGGTCTGCTTTTGCCAACCCGATACATAACGTTCTTTTTCCAAGTTGTATTCTTCTTTTCTGGACGGTGCAACCGTCAATACTCGAAGTGGCGCTTTCAGAAGCTGTGCCAGTCGAGTTCCCCTTTGAATCAAACGTTGTCCGTGAGGGCCGTAGTGTACGCAAACCAGTATGCTTTCGTTGTGTGTATCCATCGTCAAAGTTCAACCTCTCCTTTTGTCCGAAAAATGATTGCTTATTTCTATTTACCTAAAAAAACACAGAAAGAGCCCGCTTTTGGCAGGCTCCTCCGGATGAATCTTATACAATTAAAACTCATTATATCGAGAGAATTTGAGAAAGTAAAGAAGGCTTCATTCTGTTAGGCTTCTTCTTTGAGTGCGTCCAGAATTTGACGCGCCAATTTATCGCCGATCGACAAAGGACGGAAATCTTCGACCGAAGCTTCGCGGATCTTTTTAAGGGAACCAAAATGCTTGAGCAACATTTGGCGGCGTTTGTCACCGATACCCGGAATTGAATCAAGCTTCGACGTCACCATCGATTTCGCGCGTTGTTCGCGGTGGAACGAGATGGCAAAGCGGTGTACTTCGTCTTGAATGCGCTGTAGCAGATAAAACTCTTCGCTGTCTCTGGCAAGCGGAACCACTTCCGGCGGATCGCCGCTCATGAGCTGAGCGGTGCGGTGCTTGGAGTCTTTCACTAGACCCGCTACAGGAACGCTAAGCCCCAGTTCGTTTTCGAGCACGTCGATCGCGACCGAAATTTGACCTTTACCGCCGTCGACCAAAACGAGATCGGGCAGCGGCAAGTTTTCTTTGAGCACGCGCTCGTAGCGGCGGCGAATGACTTCGCGCATCGTCGCGTAATCGTCCGCGCCTTTGACGGTGCGGACTTTGTATTTGCGATACTCTGACTTGGCAGGCTTGCCGTCAAGGAACACGACCATCGCGGATACGGGATTCGTCCCTTGAATATTCGAGTTATCGAAAGCTTCGACGCGGTGCAGACTGTCGAAGCCCAGCGCGACGCCAAGCCGGTCGGCAGCGCCGCTGGTACGTTCTTCGTTCCGCTCGATCAGGCGGAACTTTTCTTCCAGCGAGACGCGGGCGTTCTCGCACGCCATCTCGACCATTTTGCGCTTCGAGCCGCGCTTAGGCACCAACGCCTTCACGTTCAGCCATTGCTGAAGCGCGGCGGCGCCGTTCAAGTCGCCCGAACCGAACGATTCGGGCTTAGAAGCGTCTTCGGCAGCTTCGCTTGCCGTATACGACTCTTGGGACTCCGCGACCAGCGGCAAGTCATTGCCGCCCACTTCCGCTTCGCCGGAAGCTTCGTCGCCTTCGTCGTCGCCGTCCGCATCGGCGGCTTCGTTCGCCGCCATGATCTCGGCGCGCGAAGCCGCTTGCGCCGAAGGAGCTTCGCTTGCTTCAGAAGCGGCTGCGCCGCCTTCTTCGCTCGCCGGCAGCAAAATCTCTTGCGGCAAAGCCGGGTTGTCGCTGTAATACTGCGTCACATAAGACAAAAAGTCCGCATACGCTTCCCCGTAGAACGGGAAGCTCGACGCATGGCGTTCGATCATTTTACCTTGGCGGATATACAAGATCTGCACGCACATCCAGCCTTTATCGACCGAATAGCCGAAGACGTCCCGGTCTTTTTTATCGGTAGCGTTGATTTTTTGTTTTTCCATCACTGCTTCGATGTTCAAGATCTGGTCGCGCAATTCTTTGGCGCGCTCAAAATACAGGTCTTCCGCCGCTTCTTCCATTTTGCGGCGCAATTCTTTTTTAATTTCTTCATGGCTGCCGCCGAGGAACCGCGCGATTTCATCGCGAATGCCGTCGTAATCTTCTTTGCCGATATCTTTGACGCAAGGCGCTAGGCATTGCCCCATATGATAATACAAGCAGACTTCTTTGGGCATCACGCCGCATTTGCGCAGCGGATACATACGATCAAGCAGCTTTTTTGTTTGCTGCGCAGCGTAAGCATTCGGATACGGACCGAAATAACGTGCTTTATCTTTGAGCACCCGCCGCGTCACTTCAAGCTTCGGATGCTTTTCGTTCGTAATTTTGATATACGGGAATGTTTTATCGTCTTTGAGCAAGACATTATAACGCGGCTGATGCAGCTTGATCAGATTACATTCCAAGATCAACGCTTCCATATTGCTTGAAGTCACAATATATTCGAAGTCGCGAATATCGATAACCAACCGCTGCGTCTTGCCTTCATGACTACCTGTAAAATACGACCGTACACGATTTTTCAAAATTTTCGCTTTGCCGACGTATATAATCGTACCTTCTCTATTTTTCATCAGGTAACAACCCGGAAGTTCCGGTAGCAACGCTAATTTGTCGCGAATATGCGTCAGCGCTTTTTCCTGTTCCTGAATCGTTTCCATATGCGTATCCACGATCTGCTTGACCTCCCTGTCTGTGAAACGACGTCTTTCTTGTTGCATTACCCTTTTTTATTATACGCTAAAAGAAGAAGGACTTACACCAAAACCCGAACATGCGCTCCCTACTTCGGATTTGGATCGAATTGTATGAATGACGATATAAAGACGACATAAAAACCCCCGGCAAATTGCCGAGGGCTTGAATGAAAGGTAAATCTTATTCGTGTTTCGAAAGAACGCCTTTCAGCGCTTCTTTGGAGTTTACGCCGATCAATTTGTCAACCGGTTGACCGTCTTTGAAGAAAATCATGGTTGGGATACTCATAACGCCGAAACGGGAAGCCGTTTCTGGGTTTTCATCCACATTGACTTTAGCGATTTTGACATTTGCGCCAACTTCGCCGTCCAATTCGTCAAGAATCGGAGCCAACATTTTACAAGGTCCGCACCATGGTGCCCAAAAATCAACAAGAACGGTTCCTTCGCCTGCTTCTACTTCAGTTCCGAAAGTTTGGTCGGATACATTTACAATAGCCACGAAAATTCCTCCTTAATATATGCTGCAAGATTTATCTATGGCACTCAATAACCATCTACTCAGTGCCGCGAATCGCAGAGTTAAAGATAACTTGCGCTTATCTACTTGTCAATTATAACACGCATTTTGGTTTTACGAAACAATTAATTGTATTCATTTGTAAACTTATTACCTTTTGTAAGTGAAGATTTGATGAAGTCGGAATCATCCTCGCTTGTTTTTGCCCAATACCCGAACGACATCCACAAAAGGCGAAATACGGTTCATCAACCGTTGTCCTTTGTACGCTTCTTCGCCGTCTTTGTTGGTAAAGCTTAGATGCTTCTCCAGATCAGATAGCGAATAATTGGACGTATAGAACGTCGGTTTGCGATTCATCCGATGATTCAAGATCGAACCCAGTACATGGTCGCGTACCCAAGGCCCCATATTTTCCGCACCGATATCATCGAAAATCAATAAATCCGTCTGTTTCATCAGCTCGACGGTATCGCGAAGTTTTTCGCCGTCTTGGATCATCGATTTGACGTCTTCGACAAAGTCGGGCATATAGACGATCACGCCGGATAATCCTTCTTTCGCCAACTCATGCAGCATAAAGCACATCAGATACGTTTTGCCCGTACCGAACGGCCCTTCCAGATACAGCCCTTTGCTCGGCAAGCCGGAACCTTTTGCCGCGTCGATATAATCCAATATTTTGAGTACCGCCGGCGAACGCGCCGGATCTTTACTCATAATCTCCACTTCGTCGTAGCCTTCTTGCAGTGCCCGTTCATCGACGTAAAAACTTTGGATTCGACTGCTGATCTGCTTGTCCCGCTCATGCGCCAGCTGAAGATTACACGGCGCTTTATAATCGCGAATCCGCAATTGACCGTTCACGTCGTCGACGCTGAGCTTGGTGTAATGCCCTTGAAAATCGTTTGGACAATTCTCAAGACCCGGACAGTTGTCGCAATGCTGCTTTTCTTTGACAAACTCGTATAACCGGCTTAAATTTCGCGTCATCTCCTGCTCGGTCAGTGCCGGATATTCCAGGCGCAATTTTTGCACATCCGGCTCGTTCAATATTTTCGTTTTCAAATCTTCGGTTTGTTGACGAATTCTTGAGCCGCCGAACTGCTTCAATACATCGCCGATCGAATCCATTCCCATATCTTAGCCCTCCTTTCTTTACATAAAATCAATATTGATTATTTAAATGAATTACTTCTTTTTATTCGCTTTTCGCTGCTCGGCTAACCGTACATATTCGGCAAATTCTTCGTCGCTGACGGCTGTTTGTACCGGAGCATTTTGCACGATTGGAATTTCCGGCTTCCCTCGCACTGCTTTGCTTTGCGTCCGGGTACGGGTGCCGTTTTGCGGCGTCGTCTGACGTTTCGGGTTATTTTGATCCCTGATATACCGTACCGCTTTTTCGTACGTATCAATCTGGCGCAGCAACATATTCGAAGCGATCGAATCGACAAAGTTACGACTGATTCGTTGATCGGCGTCTTTGCCAAGCATGGTCACTAGATAGTGGATCAATACATTGATGACTTCACCCGGTAATTTGTAACTCAAATCGATCGTACTGAACATATCAAGCCATTGTCCCGGAACGGTTCCGGGGAAAAAGTTACGCAGTAATCCGGTGTACGGTTCGTTGCGGAGCAGCATATTATATTGGTGAATATCGCATTTCGACTGAAACTGCGTCGGAACCTCCAAATAATACTCCATCTCCACCGCATGTTCGACTGGCGTGTCGTTGACCGGTTCTTCTTCCATGCGAACTACGCGGGCGGCACGGACTTGGCGTTCTTCGGTACGTTTCGTCGTCTGACGGAACGTAAGATTGGCACGGTTTTGCAGATTGTCCAACATCAGTTCTCCATCGCTCGAAAAAATTCCTTCTTCGTCCAGCAGCCGCACGATATCTTCCACATTCAAATCGAATTTGCGCGCCACGTGATTGATCATACCCATCTGCTCGCGGTTATGCCTTAACCCTTCGACGAACTGACGATTACGTGCTCCGCGGGGGAAATGCAAAATGACGTCCGAATAATCGAATAGCGGTTCTTCGACCGGCATATTTTTGCTTTGACGACGCGCCGGAGAAGCTTCGGATAACGCCTGTTCCAGCTCGTAATCAATCACATGCGTATTCAATTCGAAAATTTCGTAGAAAGGCTGTGAAATGTTTTCTTTTGCCGCACGACCCAGTTCCCCTAGTTCTTCCGGTTCGCCGCTCCAAAATTTTTCTTGCAATGCCAGTACCGCAAATTTCCCGATCCGGTCGCGCAGCAGCAAAGTCAGATGCTGCGTCGCGAAAAAGTCGGATGGCGGTAACGGCTGCTGAAGTTCATACTCGTAAATATATTGATCTTGCTCCGGTACGTATAACCGATGCGTCTGAAGCAACCCGACAGCTTCGAGTTTCGACGCATTTTCGACCATTAGCGTGCGTCCGCGGTCATTCGGCTCAACTCCCAATGTCAAAAAAAGACCGCGCTGCGGCTCCAATAACGAATAACCCGTTCGTTCGGCAGGCAAATGCTGCACAAGCAAACGGTATAAAGATATCGCGGACGTGCCGACCATCGGTTGATAGACCAAGGTCAGCATACGCTCATCCAGCTGACTGAGACTAAAATCGCGATACGTATAATAACGGTGATGTTCCGTATAGTGCAACAAACTTTTCATGCGCATTGGCGGATGTCCCCCTCTTGTCCTAGCAAATTGCGCGTACAAATAAATGTGCTCCTCGGAACTCGCCCTTAGCTGTGGACAGGTTCGTTGGAGCTTTTTTATTTTAACACAATTTGATGGACAAGAAAGGTCGTCCAATGTCCAAATTTCAGCGAATATAAATGAGGCTCTTGACCGGATGCGTTCGCGCTTCGGAATACGACTGTTTTCAAAAAGAACGGTCATTTACGTAAAAAAGAATCTTTTTTCGGTTACAATTGCCCTTCTCTTCTTCGTTGCGATACAATGGAAAATGGAACTTCTCGAAAAATACGGTTCTTATTGTATACCCCTCGATTTTTGCAATCTTCTTTGTGAAAATTTTGACCATACCATCTGATTTAGGAGTGATCGATTCATGAATGAAGCTACATTAACGTTAGAAGGCTGGTATTGTCTGCATGATTTTCGTTCTATCGATTGGACGATGTGGAAAGCCGCTGACCAAGAACAACGCGCAGGCGCTATCGAAGACCTCGAAGAATTTATGAAAGAATTTTCGGTAACGGCGCAAGAAGGAACCGGCAGTACAGCGGTCTACTCGATCGTCGGCCAAAAAGCAGACTTCGTCTTTATGTATTTGCGCGAAACTTTAGACGATCTTAATCGTTTGGAAACAGCGTTCAACAAAACAGACTTTGCCAAATTTACGAAAAAAGAATATTCCTATGTAAGCGTTGTGGAATTGAGTAACTATCTGAGCAAAGAAGGCGAAGATCCGATGCAAAATCCGCATGTGATCGCTCGCTTGAAGCCGGAACTGCCGAAATCGGCTCATATCTGCTTCTATCCGATGAACAAAAAACGCGACCTCAACGACAACTGGTACATGCTGTCGATGGACGATCGCAAATCGATGATGCGTAGCCACGGTCTGATCGGACGCAGCTATGCGGGCAAAGTGAAGCAAATCATCAGCGGCTCGGTCGGTTTCGACGATTGGGAATGGGGCGTAACGTTGTTCGCGGACGATGCTTTGCAATTTAAAAAGCTGATCTACGAAATGCGTTTTGACGAAGTCAGCGCTCGCTACGGCGAATTCGGCGCTTTTTATGTCGGCAATTTGTTGGACTGGGAAAAAGCGGTTGAGATGTTAAAAGTGTAAGACCGCACAAGGAATAAAAAAAGGCTTCCGCATCCCGTTTGCACGGGGCGGAAGCCTTTTGTGTATCGGTTACCCGATAATTTTAATGTTTCTTACAAGAAACGGCCTTTTTTCAGAACCAGACCTACTCCGCCGATCACGAAGAGGTAACGAGCGTCAACGACTTTTTTCAGTTGAGCTGCTGGCCAGCCTTTGATTTTTTTGCCTGCTACAACGGCTACCGCTTCGCCTTTACCCAAGGAAGCTACAGTACCTTTGTTGCTGAATACGAATTTCTCGGTTTGTTGACCACGAATCGTCGCAACCAAGTTTTTCGCTACGCGCTCGCCTTGTTGCATCGCGATTTGTGCAGTTGGCGGATAAGGACGACCTTCTGGTCCGATCATGAGCGATCCATCACCGATGATGAATACATTTTCGTGACCTGGAGCTTTGAGGTACTCGTCAACTTTGACGCGTCCGCGCATTGCTTCGAATCCAGCGTCTTCAATCAGATGGTTACCGCGGATACCGCCTGTCCATACGACTGTTTTTGCTTCGATACGTTCGCCTTCGCCTACTGTTACTCCGTTTTCGTCACAAGCTTTAACCGGTACGCCGATGCGGAAGTTAACGCCTTTTTTAGTCAGTGTATCCATTGCGTAAGTAACGAGTTCTGGATCGAAACCTGGCAATGCGGAAGGAGCAGCTTCAACATTGAACAGACCGATTTTCGAAGGATCGATTCCATGTTGTTTTGCAAGTTCCGGCAGACGGTTCGCAAGTTCGCCTACGAACTCGATCCCTGTGAAGCCAGCGCCGCCGACTACGAAGTTCAGACGAGTTTCGTCGCCGTCTTTTTTGAATTCTTTAAATTGTGTTTCGATATGCTCACGAATGCCGCGTACCGAGTTGATGCTGCGGATCGAGAATGCGTGTTCTTTCATACCTGGGATACCGAAAGTTTCTGGGTCGCCGCCCAGTGCGATAATCAGGTAGTCGTAAGACAGCGTACCGTCTTCCAATACCACTTGACGTTCTTCTGGCTTGATTGCCGTTACGTTCGATTTCACCAGATCGATTTTGAATTCGTCGATCAGGTTCGAGATTTTTTCGTACGTTTTTTCGTCCGGCTGTGTACCTGCTGCTGGCATGTGCAGTTCAGTCGTGAAGTAGTGGTAATCGTGACGGTTTACGAGTGTTACGTCAGCCTCGTTGTTTTTAAGCTTTTTTTGCAAGTTTTGAGCTGCGAGGATACCTGCATAACCGGCACCTAAAATTACGATTTTGGGAATACTGTTCATTGTTTTCCTTACCCCTTTTCCATTCGATAGTCATTTATGGGATAACCTTTTAACAAGGTTGGAGCCTCTTGTGAAATCTTACACAAAAACGGCGAGAACTCTGCCTTTTATTCGTTTATCCCGTCCGCATCTTGATTGCGACTTTCATCACATACATTGTACGCTTTTCCGGCGAATATTTCAAAACAAAATTTGAAAATCTGACGCAAATCCGACAAAAAAACGTCATTTTTTTCATGGTCACTTGCTTATGCTCGTCCAAACAAACAAAAAAGCCGGGAATTCGCTTTGCAATCCGGTGAAAAACGAGCTTATAATAAGTAGGCTTGTACAAATAAAATCATTACGGTCGCTTTTTTCATACGCTTGATTGATAATGATTCTTATCTTCGGAGGTGCTTATTCAGTGACAGAGATTCAAAACGGCGAACAGATCGCTGATATTTTGATTATTGGTGGCGGTCCAGCCGGATTATTCGCTGCTTTTTACGGGGGTATGCGTCAAGCATCCGTGAAGCTGATCGAAAGTATGCCTCAGCTCGGCGGACAACTGGCTGCTCTTTATCCCGAAAAATACATTTACGACGTTGCCGGTTTTCCAAAAGTAACCGCACAAGAATTGGTTAACCAGCTTGTCGAACAAATGAATCATTTCGAGCAGGATATCTGCCTTGAAGAAAAAGTAATCGGTGTCGACAAAGAAGACGAGCAACGCTTCAAAGTGACTACCGATAAAGGCGTTCATTATGCAAAATCCGTGATCATTACCGCTGGCGTAGGCGCATTCGAACCTCGTCGTCTGACGCTGGAAGGCGCTGAACGTTTTGAAGGTCAAAATCTCCACTACTTTATCAGTGACCTCAGCCAGTTCGCAGGACGCAAAGTACTGCTGAGCGGCGGCGGCGATTCTGCGGTCGATTGGGCACTTATGCTGGAGCCGATTGCTGAACAAGTTACGTTGATCCATCGCCGCGACAAATTCCGTGCCCATGAACATAGCGTCGAGAATTTGCTTGCTTCCAAAGTCAATATCGTAACGCCTACTGAAATTACGGAACTGATCGGCGAAGACAAGATCGAGCGCGTGGTTCTTTCTCACGTCAAAACAGGCGAAACGCAAGAAATTGAAGTCGATGATGTGATCGTTAACTTCGGATTCGTTTCTTCGCTCGGTCCGATCTCGGAATGGGGCATCGAGATTCAAAACCATTCGATCGTCGTCGATACGCGTATGGAAACCAATATTCCGGGCATCTTCGCAGCCGGAGACGTTACGACGTATCCCGGTAAATTGAAACTGATCGCCGTTGGATTCGGTGAAGCGCCAACCGCTGTCAACAACGCTAAAGTCTACTTTGACCCGGATGCAAAACTTTCTCCTGGACATAGCAGCAATATGAAGCGCTAAACGGGAAGAAATATCCACAGAATAGACATAAATGTTCAAAATTAAGCCTGTTATGCACATCGGCGCTGTAATGCCCGGTCTAACAGGCTTTTTGTCTGGCTTGAAAAAGTGCTTTATCCACCGTTCTCTGTGCGCAACTTGTGTACAGTGTGGGTATAATTGTAGAAAAAGTCTATCGTAGCGCTGTGGATTTGGGGATAACTTTATACACAGACTTGTCACTTGCCTCTGGTTAGACCAGTCATGGTATGATGAGAGCAAAATGTGATCGTTCTAATAGCTTTTTGACTATAAACAAGGAGGAACCCCCGTGGAAAAATTCGCAAGCGGTTTATATCTCGTGATTTCAATCGCGGAAATCGTGATTTTGTTAATGATCGCTGCTTTTATGGTGATGCTCGGTATTAAATTCTGGAAAGAAAAACGTTTTGGTCCTGTGATCGCTTTTGCCGTGTTCCTGATCGTTTGTCTGACTTTAACATGGTGGAGTTTGCAAGATAAATTCCTATAAAAGGCGAAAGGGGCTTTTGACGATATGCAGTTGATCGCCATGATTACGATGTTAATCGACCACTTGGGCGCCGTGTTCTTCTATGAAGAACGCTGGATGCGTATTGTAGGACGAATCGCTTTTCCGATTTATTGTTATCTGTTAGTGGTCGGTTATCATCGGACGCGCAGTAAAAAACGTTATGCAGGGCGATTGTTCGGGCTTGCGCTATTGTCGCAGATTCCGTTCTCTTTCGCCTTTTTAACATTGGGTATCAATGTAATCGGTACGTTATTCGTTTCATTGCTGATCGTTATGGCGATCGATTATTTCGAAAAAAACAAAGCGATGCAATGGACTATAGGTATCCTTCTTGTGATTTTGACTTACTTCCCGATGCAAGCTTTGGCATTTGATTACGGAACTTACGGAGTTTTGCTTGTTTTAATTTATCGTTACATACCGAATATGTGGGGAATGGTAGGCGGTCATTTCGCATTAAATATCTGGAACTTAATCTCTTTCGGTGGCGTTACACAAATGTACAGCCTTGTTACGACATTATTTATCGCAGGGATTCGTTCAACCTCGCCGGATGCCAAAACAGAAGTTCGTTTGCCGCGCTGGCTTTGGCGCTTTTTCTATCCTGCCCATTTAGCGATTATCGCATGGATAGAATGGCAACTGTACGATATAAAATGGACCGGTTTTTAACGATTACCTTTTGCTGAAAAAGTCAAATTTGAAATTTCTTGTTTCAAGCTTTACTGGCATGGGTATTGTACGTTGTATTCATTTTTAAACACATATTTCAACACATAAGGAATCTGGGGGAGTATCTTATGGTGCTCGCACGCACATTCAAAGGAATCAGCGGTCTGTTCGAGTTAATGCTCGGCTTGCCTCTGCTCGGTGGAATGGTCGTCATGGGAAGCGGTTGGGGCATTTCCGTGATTATGTTCGTTCTGCATGTGGTTACCCTTGTTTTGTCGTTGCAGCACCGGCAATCGTTTTATGGATCGGTCGCAGGTCTTGTCACTTGCGTCCTCGTATCTGTCCCGGTTGTAGGCATGTTCGGTCATTGGGTAGCCGCCATCTTGCTGCTTGTTAGTATGGTGGATCGGTATGGAGCAGGAATGGCCGGTGGCTTCCGTCGCTTTTGAGCGATTAGCCACAAAAAAACGATTCGTCTTGTCGAAATCAACATCGATTTCGAGGACGAATCGTTTTTTATTTGCCAAAAGATACAATTGTGGATTGACTGACGGTAAATGGGCAACGTAAGATAGGAGAAAACATTCGCCGGTTATTTTTCACCATTACACGCTTTGTCACTTTCTCGCACGAAAGCTACAATGCGGTTTCGCGGTCTTCAATTAAAAGGCTAAGGGATAAGCTTTGCGATTTGTTTCGGATCACGGTAGTCTTCGCCAGATGGACAGATCGCGCTCCGTATGGATTGGATCTAAGAAGAATAGAGAGGGGTTCTACACAATGTCAAAAAAGAAATGGTTACCGCTTGTCCTTACATTATCGATCGCTGCTCTAGCTGGTTGCAACTCCAGCACTTCTTCAAGCAATACAGGAGCTACAGACGGAGACGCTGCGGCAAATACAGATGCCAAAACGTACAAAGTCGCGATCTCGCAAATCGTTGAGCATCCGTCATTGGATGCGACGCGCGAAGGTTTCGTTGCTGCACTCAAAGATGCAGGAATCGTCGAAGGTGAAAATTTGACGCTCGATTACAATAACGCACAAGGTGATTCAACCAACAACCTATCGATCGCACAAAAGCTTGCTGGCGCGAAAAACGATCTCGTATTCGCGATTGCCACACCTTCTGCTCAAGCCGTAGCGGCGCAAGTCAAAGAAACACCGGTCGTATTCGCTGCTGTAACTGATCCAGTCAGTGCAAAAATCGTAGCAAGTATGGACAAACCGGGCGCTAACGTAACTGGAGCTTCCGATACAAATCCAGAAGCAATCAAAGAATTAGCAGACTTTATCGCCGAAGAAATGCCAGATATCAAAACGGTCGGTCTTGTCTTGAACGAAGGCGAACCGAACGCAGTTGTGATGGCAGATCGCGCCGAACAAGAATTCAGCGCACACGGTATCAAGCTTGTCAAAGCGGCTGCAACGAACACCTCCGAAGTGCAGCAAGCAGCTCAATCGCTGGTCGGCAAAGTCGATGCGCTGTATATCACGCTCGATAATACCGTTGTCAGTGCTGTGGATACCATCATCCAAATCGCGAACGACAACAAAATTCCGTTCTTCTCCAGCGATCGGGATACGGTAGAAAAAGGCGCGTTCGCGACGGTCGGATTCAAATACTACGACCACGGCTACCAAGCTGGCGAAATGGCGGTTCAAATTTTGAAAGACGGCAAAAAACCTGCTGACCTTCCGGTTGCGATGCAAGAAAAACTGGATCTGATCATGAATCTTAAAGCAGCTGAAGCTCAAGGAATCACCGTCACCGACGAAATGAAAAGCAAAGTTAAAGATCAAGAAAACAATATCATTCAGTAACCTTTAACTACACGATACAGTAGGCGAAAAGAAACGGGATGAGCATGTGCTTCATCCCGTTTTCTTTTTTACCGGTCACTGAAAATCATTTTTCATCTTCTACAGGAGGCGTCATCTATGTTCGAAAACTTTGTCGGTTCGCTGCCCGGCGCCATTTATCTGGGTCTTCTTTACGCTTTGATGGCGCTCGGCGTTTATATCACGTTTCGTATTCTTGATTTCCCCGATTTGACGGTAGACGGAAGCTTCACTACAGGCGCCGCTACCGCAGCTGTGATGATCTCGCACGGCGTCTCGCCGTGGTTATCTTCTTTGGCAGCTATTGCGGCAGGGATGATTGCAGGCGCTTGTACAGGGCTACTTCATACCAAGGGTAAAATTAACGGTCTGCTCTCCGGTATTTTAATGATGATTGCGCTCTATTCGATCAATCTGCGAATTTTAGGGATGCCTAACGTATCGATCATGGGTGAAAAAACGGTACTCAGCGCGTTCCCTCCGATTCCTTTTATGATCATCGTCGTATTGATTTTCAAATTCGCTTTGGATGCTTTCATGAAAACGGATTTAGGTCTGTCTCTGCGAGCAACGGGCGATAACAAACGTATGATCCGTAGCTTTGGTGCCAATACCGATAACACGACGATTCTCGGAATCAGCCTTTCAAATGGTCTGGTTGCGTTATCGGGTGCTTTTATCGCGCAGCAATCGTCTTTCGCTGACGCAACGTCCGGGATCGGCATGATCGTTATCGGTCTCGCTTCCGTTATTATCGGCGAAGCGCTGTTCGGTGCCAAAACGGTATTCCGTGCAACGCTGGCAGTTATTCTCGGCTCGATCGTATACCGAATCGTGATCTCGCTTGCGCTGCAAATCGACGGCTTCGAGACTTCTGACTTGAAACTGATTACAGCGATCATCGTCATTGTGGCGCTCGTCTTCCCAACTGTACGAGGCGCACTCAAACAACGTAGCGCTGCTAAAAAACGTTCTGCCGAACTACTCAAATCGTTCGAATCGACTCCGGGAGGTGAACGCTGATGCTACATGTCTCTAATGTATCCAAGTTGTTCAACTCCGGTACAATCGACGAAAAGATCGCGCTGATCGGCATTGAACTTCAATTGAATCCCGGCGATTTCGTTACGGTGATCGGCAGCAACGGCGCCGGCAAATCGACTTTGATGAATATGATCTCGGGTGTCATGAAGCCGGATACCGGCGATATCAAGATCGGCGACCGCTCCGTAACCGCGTTACCGGAACATCGCCGCAGCCGCTGGATCGGTCGCGTCTTCCAAGATCCGATGGCAGGCACCGCACCTCGAATGACGATCGAAGAAAATTTGGCGATGGCTTATCTACGAGGTAAACGCCGGGGCTTCTCTTTCGGCGTCAGCAGCGCCCGTCGCAAAATTTTCCAAGCCGAACTGAGCCGCCTCGGGATCGGTCTGGAAAATCGCTTAAACGCCAAAGTCGGCTTGTTATCCGGCGGCGAACGCCAAGCGCTCAGTCTGTTGATGGCAACATTCACTCGCCCTCAAATTCTGCTGCTCGACGAGCACACCGCCGCGCTCGACCCTTCTCGCGCCGAATTGATTACGTCGTTAACCGACGAGATCGTACGCGATATGAACTTAACCACTTTGATGGTTACGCATAATATGGAACAAGCGATCCGACTCGGCAACCGCCTTGTCATGATGGACAAAGGCAGAATCATCCTCGACATCGGCGAAGCCGACAAAAAGACCTTGACCGTCGAACGCCTGATGAGCGAATTCGAACGCATAAGCGGCAAAAAAATGGCAGACGACCGCACCTTGCTAGGCTAGTCTTCAAAAAATCTTGAGAGATCTCTAAAAATAAGTTATAATTTGGATAGAATCATTGGTGTTTCGCCACCATAAAGGGCGAACGAAATAGTTGGGGTCTCGCTCCCATTAAAGGTGAACGAAAACATTGGAGCCCGCTGCCATAAGTGCGAAAAAGAGATAGCTTGAATGCTATCTCTTTTTTTTATAGGAGAATTTCAATGAATTTTTACAGATTGAACAGTGACTACGTAAATTATTTAAAAAATTTCGATTCTAAAGTGCAAGATAATTACAATGGGACAAGAGCTTATATCGGTATTGTTGTTCGTATCGGATTACATAATTATTTTGCACCTTTATCTTCATACAAAACATCTCAAGATAAGTACAAAAAAAATGATACAATCTTCAAACTTCATAGTCGTACCAACGAAAATGATAAATTAGGGCTCATTCACATCAATAATATGGTTCCTGTCTTGCCAACCGAAATGGAAAAAATCATATTTGCGAATGAGGAGAAAAAGTATGCGACGTTACTCCAAAAACAATATCAATTTATTTTATCGAATGAAACAAAAATAACTGAACAAGCTGAACGTTTATATAAAAGAGTAGTTGAGAAAAAAGAAAAGTTTTTTGTGAATTTATCTTGTGATTTTAAACTTCTCGAAGAAAAATATCTTCTTTTTCATCAAAAAGAACTTCCAAAATGAATAATCGCTCATAAGTCTTCCCAACCCAAAAAAAGCTGCTCTATTCGCATCCGCGAAGGCAGCCTTTTTTTATCGTTCTTTATCTTTTAATCTAACCTACCACATTGAAGAGGACGTGCCGCGAGCGGGAGGATTCTGCATGGAAGCGACTTTCGGCTTTCCGTAGGAAAACGAGTCCGAGCGCCCAGGCAGAATCCTCCCGCTCCCGCTCCCCTCCAGCGTCCAGCCCGCCCATTTCAGCTCCAGCCTACTCCGGCATCTCCTCTTCCAGCCTCCCCATAAACTCCTCCGCCGCACTATACCCAAGCTGCTTCAAATACCAATTATTCGCTGCCGCTTCGATCAAGCCCGACGTATCGCGTCCCGGTTGAAGCTGAATTTCGATATGCGGAATCTTCACCCCGAGATATTCGGTAAACTGATCCGCGACTTCCAGATCGTTATTGAGCGCTTTGTCATCCCACGGCGTCAATTCGATATCCAGAACAATACGCGTCTCGTCTTGGAAAGCCGTCCGTCCATACTGCCGCACCACATTAATCAGACCGATACTCCGCAGCGCCAAAAATTCGCGAGTAATCGTATTATGAGTCCCCAATAACGTAGAAGGACCTAGCTTTTTTAGAACAACCACGTCGTCCGCGACAAACCGATGCCCGCGTCCGATCAGCGTATGCGCCGTTTCGCTTTTGCCGATCCCCGAACGCCCGCGCAGTAACACGCCGATCCCCGATACGTTGATACATACGCCGTGAATCGACATTTCCGGAGCCAAAGCTTTTAACAAATAACCGTCCAGCTTCGTCAAAAACTCGGTAGTTTTATCAGCAGTACGCAGCAGCGGAATTCCTTCTTGCTCGCAGTACATTTCAAGAAACGGAATTTCTTGTTGCCCCGTGGTTACGATAAAACAAGGCGGATGGTATTTCACGATATTGCCGATATGTAATCTGCGTTCTTCCACAGTTTGTTGAAGGAGATACGTAATTTCTTTACGCCCTAACACCTGCACCCGATTCATCGGAAAATAATCAAAATAACCGACAAACTCAAGCCCCGGGCGATGCGCTTTGGAACGAGTGATTTCACGGTCAAGCCGATCGGCTCCCGATAAAACTTCTAACTTGAGTGCTTTGACCACATTTTCTACGGAAACCGACTTCATACGTGACTCCTCCTCAGATCATCAACTGAAACCCAGCAAGCTTATCCGATAAAAAAAGCTTTCAGCCCGGAAATGCTATCCAAGCCGAAAGCCTTGTACATTCGATCAGTCGCAAGGTTGCGCTAACACTTCGTCTTCTTCCCGAGTTCGGAACGAAGATCCACAACCACAAGTGGCTACTGCATTCGGATTGAAAATGGTAAAGCCTCCGCTCATACCGGATTCTTCAAAGTCCACTTGCAAACCGTTCAGATACTTCAGATCGTCTTTCGCTACAACAACCTTGATATCTTCTACATTCATATATACGTCGTCCGCATCGGACTCTTCATTATCAAAGCCCATCGCGTATGAAAAACCGCTACAACCGCCGCTAGCTACACCTAGTCGAAGAAACATTCCCGGCGTTTCTTGCTGCTCTAACATGTTTTTAATCCGTGAAGAAGCAGCTTCCGTGATTTCAATCATGGTTTTTCCTCCTTTACGCTTATCTTTCTTCATTATACGCCTCTCTTTCCAACGACTCAAGCATTTAAGCGTACTTCTTACACCTAAACGAGTTTTGAATACGATTTTAACTTTATGGTTATATTTACATATCAAACTGATATTGCTCCGTTCAACGAGTAGGTTTATAATGAAAGAGAATGATGTTTTAAATTTTCGGAATTTCGACAAAAAAAGCGTGCCTAGGTTTTCAACTTCTACGTTTTGACCTTATAAATAGGTACAGCTGTAGTTTGCTTAGGCTACTCGATGTAATTTTTTTCACACCTTGTGCGAAACGTTTAGTCGTTCTCGCTAAGATAGCGCCGCGATATGCGGCTTTGTTTTTTTGCTTGCCCATTTTTCCGGTTTAATCCGGTCTGCCCGTTCGGAGCTTCTCGCTTCATGCTCGGGATCTACAAGGAGGTTCTTATTTATGTCCACAATTATTAATCCAACTATGGATAAACGTATGGCGGAAATCGCAGAAAAGGTTCATAACGGTCAACGTTTGAGCTTGGAAGACGGCGTTTATTTATATCAGAGCGAAGATATTTTGACGATCGGACAATTGGCGAACGAAGCCAACCTGCGTAAAAACGGTAAAAAAGTCTACTTTATCGAAAATATGAGTCTGTACTTTACCAACGTTTGCGAAGCGCATTGTGCGTTCTGCAACTTCCGTAAAGACCAAGGCGAAGAAGGATCGTACACGCTGAGCGGCGAAGAAATGGTTCGTTACGTCGAAGAAAATATTACGCCGGGCGTACGCGAGTTCCATATCGTAGGCGGTCACAATAACCATGTACCGTTCCAATATTATGTAGATTCTCTTGCGGCTTTGAACAAACACTTCCCGGAAGTGACGATCAAAGCTTATACCGCAGCAGAAATCGATTTCTTCACGCGTATCAGCGGTCTGTCAATCGAAGAAGTGCTGAAAGCTTTGCAAGCTGCAGGGCTTCAATCGCTGACAGGCGGCGGCGCGGAAATCTTGTCCGACGAATATCGTCAAAAAATGCGCGTTAACAAAGCCAATGTAGACCGTTATCTGGAAGTACACCGTACCGCTCACAAACTCGGTATGCGCACCCACACCACGATGCTGTACGGTTCGATCGAAAGCCACGAAGACCGCATCAACCATATGATTCAAATCCGCGAGCTTCAAGACGAAACAAACGGATTCATGGTCTTTATCCCGCTTTCCATGCAGCCAAAAAGCCGCAATGCTAGCATTATGCGCCGTAACTCGGCTTACGAAGATTTGAAAACGATCGCGATCAGCCGTTTGATGCTCGACAACATCGATCATATTAAAGCTTACTTTATTAACATCGGTACACAGTTGACGCAAATGGCTTTGACATTCGGAGCATCCGATGCTCACGGTACGATTGTCAAAGAACGGATCAGTCACGCGGCTGGTGCGGTTACGCCGGAAGGATTGACACGCAAAGAGTTGATCTGGCTGATCAAAGGAGCAGGTCGCACTCCGGTAGAACGCGATACGTTCTACAACGAGATCGAAGTTTACGAGTAACGGCTTGTTTCACTCTACCATTCCACTCACAAGGAGAACTGCAAATGAAAAATCTCGTTATTCTCGGAGGAGGCTACGGTGGCCTAACGATCCTAGACGGACTTCTTGAAAAGCTTCCTTCCGACGTGAATGTGACGTTGATCGATCGTCAGCCTTACATGGGACTTAAAACAGAGTATTATGCACTTGCGGCAGGTACGGCAGCCGATCATCATCTACGGATTTCGTTCCCTGACCATCCGCGTATGAACAAGCATTTCGGAACGGTAGAAAAAATCGATGTGGAAAACAAACAAGTATTGCTACAAAACGACGAACCCGTCTCTTACGATCAGCTCGTCATCGCACTCGGTTGTACCGATAATTATCACGGCGTACCCGGAGCGGAAGAATTTACGTATAGTATTCAATCGCTGAATGCTTCGCGCCGTACGAACGATAAACTCAGCAGCTTAAAACCTTCGGCGCATGTGCATATCGTAGGCGGAGGCCTGAGCGGGATCGAGCTTGCAGCAGAACTGCGCGAAAGTCGCCATGATCTTAAAATCACGTTACTGGATCGTGGCGATCGCCTGCTGTCTTCGTACCAACCTCGAATTTCGAGATACGTGCAAGATTGGTTCAAAAAGCACGACGTTGAAGTGTGCCATAAAGTATCGATCAGCCGCGTAGAAGAAGATGCTCTCTATAACGGCGACGAACTGATGCACTCTGACGCTGTAGTCTGGACAGCCGGGATTCAACCGGTTGAAGTCGTGCAGAATCTCAATGTGACGAAAGACCGCTCAGGTCGCGTCGTGATCAACGAATATTCGCAAGTTCCGGATCATCCTGAAATCTTCGTATGCGGCGACTGTGCAAGTCTTGAATTTGCACCAAGCGCCCAAGCTGCCGAATCGCAAGGCGAGCAGATCGCTCATGTCCTTCTTGCTTTTTGGAAAGACGAAACGCCGAAGCTTAAGCCGATTAAGCTCAAAGGGATGCTCGGTTCGCTGGGGCAAAAAGCGGGCTTTGGTCTGAATGTGATCGGGGATACGTCGATTACAGGTCGGGTGCCGCGTTTGTTGAAAAGCGGCGTCTTATGGATGTCGAAGCATAACTTGGGTTAGCTTAGCTAAATTAGCCGAAGTAAAATCCAGTATTAAAAGTTCTGCGGCGTTAACGCTTCGGGGGAGCTTCATTTCGATCGCTTGTTGCTTTCGGGAAATTGGATTGGATTAGGCTAAGGGAATTTCCCGAAAGCAAAGGCGAACGCTGACGCTTCTACATGAAGTTCCCCTACGCTATGCGGATGCTTAACTTTTTCTTTTTACTACGCAAAGAAGCCGTACTTGAACCAAGTACGGCTTCTTTTTTGCTATGGGGTGAACAAAATTACTTCTTGAGGAAAACATCGATTATTTTAATCTAAATTCAAAGCGTCCCAAGGGTCTTCTTCGTTCATTTTAGCGTCGATGGCTTGCTCTAATTGTTCGATCGTTTCGGCTTCAACGACATCGCCGTTTACCATGGCGTAAGGGCCGTAGTCGCATTCGATACAATTGCCGAGGCAGCCGTATTCGATAACGTCGTATTCGGGATTCTTTTCTAGCTTATTAAAAAGTTCTTGGGTGCCGTGGTGCATGTTGCTGGCACAGAACTCGATTATGGGTCTAATCATCTGTTCTCACCTATTCTTGTTTATTCTCATTCGTATGACGATTAACGTGGAATGGTTCTTTAAATTTGATTCCATTTATATTATAATACAATAGAGAGTTTTGCAAAAATTCTCCGAAGTGGTTAAGACGTTTTGACTATACGCTTCAAACATTTGAGAGGAGCTGACTATAATGGCTGAAAATACACAACTCGACATGTATGATGAAGTATTGGATGTATTGGACAAATTGCGTCCTTTCTTGCAACGTGACGGCGGCGACGTGGAACTGGTTGACGTAGAAGACGGTATCGTGAAACTGAAGTTGGTTGGCGCTTGCGGCAGTTGCCCAAGTTCGACAATCACACTGAAAGCCGGTATCGAACGCGCACTGTTCGAAGAAGTTGAAGGCGTAAACGAAGTTATCCAAGTCTTCTAAGTTTGTATGAATAAAACGGTGTCCGCTAATGCGTATGCCGTTTTTTGTTGCCTATAGATGAATTGTATCATTTGAACAATAAAAAGCCCTGTTTCCCAATGATGGGAAGCAGGGCTTTTGGATCTTACATCGACGGCTTAGAATGCCGGAACGATTGCGCCTTCGTATTTCTCTTCGATAAACTTTTTCGTATCGTCAGAGTTCAAAGCCGCTACCAATTTTTTGATTGCATCGGAATCTTTGTTGTCTTGACGAGTTACGAGCAAGTTTGCATACGGTGAATCTGCATCTTCGATAAACAGAGCGTCTTTTGTTGGAACAAGACCTGCTTCGAGTGCATAGTTTGTGTTGATCAGCGCCAAATCCACTTCGCCAAGTTGACGAGGAAGAGCTGCTGCTTCGATTTCGATGAATTCCAAGTTTTTCTTGTTTTCTTCGATATCGCCTACAGTTGCTGTGATTCCTGCGCCTTCTTTAAGCTTGATCAGACCTTCTTTTTCAAGCAGCAGCAGTGCGCGTCCGCCGTTAGTCGGATCGTTAGGAATTGCTACTTTTGCGCCATCTTGCAATTCGTCTACCGATTTTACTTTTTGCGAGTAAGCGCCGAAAGGTTCAACGTGTACTTTCGCTACGCCAACCAAGTCTGTTCCTTGTTTGGAGTTTTGATCATCCAGGTAAGGTTGGTGTTGGAAGAAGTTTGCGTCCAGTTCTTTTTCGTTCAACTGCGTGTTAGGCAAAATGTAGTCTGTGAACTCCACGATTTCCAAGTTCACGCCTTCTTTTTCCAAAGCCGGTTTGATGTGTTCCAAGATTTCAGCGTGCGGAACCGGCGATGCGCCAACTTTCAACGTTACGGGTTCAGTCGATGTTGCAGGTGCCTCTGTATCTGTCGATCCTGTAGTTGCGGTGTTCGTTGTCGTGGTGTTATTGCCGCAAGCTGCCAGCAAAAGTAACAATGCCAAAGTGAGTACTGCGAAAGACCATTTTTTCATGTGTGTTCGCCCCTTTTTTTGTATGGCTCGAAAGCCTTTGTTGTATATAAAGTCGCCCTTTGTTTGAAACAAATAGAAACGACTGCATATCGATCGAACTTGAATCTTACTTGCGGGTAAAATGAGTCACCAGACGATCACCGATCATCTGAATGATCTGCACCATAATCACGATAATGACTAACGCGACTAACATAACGGATGTCTCGTAACGATTATAGCCGTAGCTGACTGCCAGTTGCCCAAGACCGCCGCCGCCAACCAGACCCGACATTGCGGTATACGAGATCAGCGTAATGATCGTGATCGTGAAGCCGGCGATAAGACCTGGCAACGCTTCGGGCAAAATGACCCGGAAAACGATCTGCCGCGTGGAAGCGCCCATCGATTGAGCCGCTTCGATCACGCCGCGATCGACTTCACGCAGCGAAGTTTCGACCAGACGAGCGAAGAACGGTGCTGCACCGATCACAAGCGGCGGAATCATTCCGCGTACTCCGATTTGCGTATCCACGATAAATTTCGTGAACGGCAATAACGCGATAATCAAAATGATAAACGGTACAGAACGTAAAAGATTGACGACAAATGCCAATATGCTATAAACGGTACGCGCGCCTACAGATGACGAACGTGCGGTCAAAAACAAAATGATTCCGATCGGAAGCCCCAAAAGTAACGTAAACAGACTGGAGTAACCCAACATTTGAAGCGTAGCGTTCGTCGCTTTGCCAAACTCCGTCCAATTCACTTGCGAAAAATCGAGTTCTTTATTCATGCGCCCAGTTCCTCCACTTCCAACCGCTGCTCGGTCAATCGTTCTAATGTCCGAACAATATCAGCGGAGTCGCCTTCGAATCGAACAATCAACTGCCCATAAGGCGTTTCTTTGATGCGCGAGATCGTACCTTGCAAGATCGCGAAGTCTACGCCTGTTTCTTTGACCGTTTGCGACAAAATCGATTGATAGGTCAGATCGCCGATAAACGTTACTTTTACCGTGCGCGCCGATACCGCCGTGGTCGAACGAATCGCTTCTTCTAACGCGCTCGCATTTTCGGATTCCCGATTGATAAAATCGCGCGTTACCGGTTGCTGCGGTTTTAAGAAGACTTCGATTACAGGTCCTTCTTCGACAATAACTCCGCCTTGAATGACGGCTACCTTATCACAAATGCTCTGGATCACGTGCATTTCATGCGTAATCAGCACAATCGTCAAGCCCAGTTTGCGATTGATATCGAGCAGCAGACGCAAGATCGAATCTGTCGTCTGCGGATCGAGCGCCGATGTCGCTTCGTCGCACAGCAGGACATCGGGATCAGTAGCAAGCGCTCTAGCGATGCCGACTCTTTGTTTTTGCCCGCCCGACAATTGCGCCGGATGTTTTTTGGCATGTTCGGTCAGACCGACAAGTTCCAGCATTTCTTTTACTTTGCGATCGACTTCCGCTTTGGGAGTTCGAACAAGCCTTAACGGAAACGCAATATTTTCATATACGGTGGCCGACGAAAGCAGATTGAAATGTTGAAAGATCATTCCGATTCGGCGACGTTGTTCTTGAAGTTGGTTTTTGCTGAGCTTGGTCATATCGGTCTTACCGATTACGACTTCGCCGCTTGTCGGCTGCTCCAGCATATTGATGCAACGGATCAGTGTACTTTTACCGGCACCGGAATGACCGATTACACCGAAAATTTCACCTTTTGCAATTTCAAGATTGATGCCTTTTAATGCGGTCATGGCTTTGGTGCCTGTTCCGTATGTTTTGACTAAATTTTTAATCGTGATCACTGCATACTTCCTCCTACTCCGCCGAGCTTTTTTTGAATACATCGCCTTGTTCGTGCTCCGCGTTGATGCTTTAAAGCTATAGGTTGATCGTATTCCTTTCTATCGGAGTTTGTCCGACCGATGTGAATACAATAGGTTAGCTAAATTAAAATGGAAATCAAAAAGAGCCCTTTTTGGTTTGACAAAAAGGGCTCGCATTATTCGCGAAAAGCGCCTTCTCATCTGCCAGAATCCTGAATCTGATCCTGTAGGAATTAGCACCATGACATCCTGATACGCGTCATCTTTACGATGTTCGTATGCAGAATCGGTTGCCGGGCTTCATCGGGCCTATCCCTCCGCCTCTCTCGATAAGAAAAATCTTATATATCTCATTGGAAAGCTTGGTATTTAAAAAAGTAAAAATGGATGTAACCTAAATCCTTAACCCAGTATATTCAGTTTCACACGGTTTGTAAAGGTATGACGCAAAAAAAGAAGCCTTCTCTCGAAGACTTCTTCTGGTCGAGCCTTATTTTACTGAGAATGAAGTTAAGCCTGTGCCGGCTTGTTCACGCGTGCAGATTTGGATTCACCAGCCGGAAGACGGCTTAGCTCCCAAGTTCGGATACTCATAAAGCATAAGAATGCGAACAAGAAATCGGTAATCAACGTATGGAGCATCGGTGCGAACATATAATATTCGCTACCCAATACGACCAAGTTCAATACACCGCTAAGCGGTAAAGCAATCATCAACACGATCACGATAATGCCAAGTTTGCGAATATCCGGGATATGACTGTAGTTGCGAATTGCCATATGCCCAACCATCAATACGAGTAAAAGTAAAAGCGCCGATGCGATATGCAGAGCGACCGAAGCTTTTGCCAATTCGGTATGACTTACGAGTGCCCCGGTGTAGACAACTACATAGGTGAATACTGCCGAGAAAATCGTCAGATTCCGTGTACGCTTGCTGACCCGCTGAGTCTCCGGCGGCGCTTGATACCGCTCCAAATTCCCGGCTCGCCGAACCGACAATGCCAACACCAGCGCACTCGCGAACGCGATCAAAGCAAATCCGAAATGCAGCGCCATAATTGGAGCGGATTGCGAGAATACGACTGCCAATGCGCCCATCACCGCTTGCACGATTACGAAAAATGCCATGATTGCCGCATAAATTTGAAAATCGCGACGTTTACGTGCCCAGATTAAAAAAGCAACCAAAGTAACCAAAGCGATTATGCCTGCAATCCCTGCTGTTAAACGGTGCGTATACTCGATCAATGAACCGATCGTGGTTCCCGGCACGAATTTACCGTGACAAAGCGGGAATTCACGTCCACATTCCAGACCTGAGCCTGTTCGGGTCACGACTACACCGTTGAACGAGACTAATAGCATAATCAAGCAAGACGCATAACTCAGCCATTTCAACACTTTATATTTCAAAAGTTTCACCGCCGATTTCGAAAAGTAGTAGGCAACATCTAAAACTTCGCGATCGCAAAGACTTCTAAACTGCCTGTTTCTTTTATTATAACGGAAATGTATCGCGGTTAAGAATAGGCTTTGTGACAAAAAAGGTTCAAATCTAGCGCAATAAAAAAAGCTTACTTCGCCAAAACGAAGTAAGCTTTAAATCCATTAAGAACGCTGGCTTGCCAATTGAGTATGCACTTCTACTGCGCGATCCAGAAACGTCTCGATTTCAGCACGCGATTTGCGCGCTTTGTTCACGAAGCGAATCAGTTCTTTGCCTTCCGAAAAAGCAACGAAACTTGGAATTCCGAGAATATTCAGCTCTTGGCTGACTTCTTCGACTTCTTCCACATCGACTTGAATGAGCTTCACTTGGTCTTTGCGTTGTTCTTCGACTTCAGGCATGAACGGGTCGATAAAATGGCAATCGCCGCACCAGTCTGCGCGGAATACCGCTACAGTGAGTCCAGAGCCTGAGATCGTTTGATCAAAATCAGCTTTTGTGCGAATTTGTTCCATGTTGGTTCGCTCCTTTTATACGTAAATTTAACTTCAATTAAATCCAATAATCTTCTTATTATTACCCACGTTGCAGACGCATCAACGGACGCAGCACTTTTTGAAGCGGACGTGGATACGTGCCCAGTTCGTCGCGGCGGATAACCCGCAAAATGACCAATAATAGCAGATAAATCAAAGGTACAATGATTCCGACTGCGATACATGCGAGTAAGAAAGCGAGACGATCCGGCATTGCAGCCGTCAGAGCGCTTCCCGCTTCGCTAAGCCCGAAGCTCGTGCCTGCAATAATAACGCAAGTGATAATAAATGCCGGCCAGCGTCTACCCAAGACAGAAAAGGAGACAATTCCACGCAACGTGCGCAGATTCAACATCGTGATGACCAAGAAACATACCCCTGTCATGGCAGTAATTCCATAAATACCGAAGAATGGCGCAAGCGCAACGCTACCTGCTAACTTAACGACGAGACCGATACCGACATGCACCATCGAACGGCGTGCTAAATTCATTCCCAGCAGCATAGAGTTACTGACCATCATGGTAATCTGGAAGATCGTTCCGAGCGTCACTATAGCAATGATTGGCGCGCCTTCCAACGTACTGAACAACAATCCATTAACGGAGTATGCCGCAAACCCTAGTGCCAAAACAATCGGCATACCTGTCAGCGTAGCCACTCTCATTGCAAGCGTGATTTGCTGCTGCAAATGCTGCTCGTCTTTACGCGCAAATGCTGCCGAAATGATCGGAATGAGCGATGTACTTAAGGCAATCGCAAGGATCGGCGGAATGCCTGCTACACTCTGTGCGCGGCTACCGAGAATACCCAGCTGCATCGTCGCTACCGCATCCGTAACATGCCCGACAAGCAAAGGCTTTACAATCGTAGTGTCGATAAAGTTGATTGCCGGAACTGCCAGCGAAGACAATACGATCGGAATCGACAATTTGAAAATATCGCCGTAAATCCGGCTGAGCGGAATCGTCTGATCATGACGATTAATAAGCGTTAACCCTTTTTTGCGTTCGTTTTTGGATAATTTGATCGATGCCATCAACATGATCGCAAATGCACCCAGACTGCCCAGCACGCCGCCAAAAGAAGCACCCGCAGCGATCGTTTCACCCGGTTTACCCATTTGAAGCAAAATATAAGCGAGTAAAATAGCGGTAAACACGCGCGCGACTTGTTCAATGATCTGCGATACGCCGCCGACTGCCATCATATTTCGTCCCTGGAAATAACCCCGCATCATCGCAATGGTTGGGAACAAAATCAACGCGGGAGCAAGCGCACGGATCGCGGGAGCCGCTTCCGGTAACTTCACCATTGCTGCATACCACGGTGCAAAAATATACAGAAGCAAAGTAATCGCAACGCCCATCATGCCCGAGAACAGTAATGCCGCGTAATAAATACGTCCCGCTTCTTGCGGACGCTCCAATGCGTAGCGTTCCGAGATCATTTTGCTCAGCGTACTCGGAATTCCCGCCGTTGCCACGGTAAGCAGCATCAGATAGATATTGTTGGCGGCGCTAAAAGACGCGTTACCAATATCGCCTAACATATGCTCCAGCGGAACACGCTGAACCAGCCCTAATACCCTAGCGACAAGCGCCGCTGCCGCCAAGATCAGCGTTCCTTTAATAAATGACTCCTTTTTCGACAAAACCTGTTCCCTTCTTTCCCCCGTAACAAGCTGCGTTCAGCTTTTCTATACGATCCAGATAATAAAGATCACAATCATCACGACTTGCAAAATCCCTTTGACAAGCGTACTGCTCAGCAGACCGACTAACGCACCCCAGCCTGCTTTTAACGATTGCTTAAAGTTCGAACCATGAATCAACTCACCGATCACCGCACCGATAAAAGGCCCTAAGATCAGACCGAAAGCCGGAATTACAAAAGGACCGAGAATCAATCCGACTGTACTCAGTTGAATCGATAGTTTGGAACCGCCGAACTTTTTGGTGCCCCATGCGCTTACCACATAATCGGCAACGATCAGCGCAACGAAAATAACGGTCTGAATAATCCAGAACCATACGGTAAGATCTTGGAAGGAAAAGAACCAGCCGTATACGAAAAAGGCAAAATAAATCGCGATTGCCCCCGGCAAGATCGGGAATATCAATCCCGCCATACCGACAATAAACAGTGCCACGACCAGCACCCAACCCAAAATGTCCAATGCGATCACTTACGTCCCTCCTCTATTATAGATCTACCGCTATAACTTACGCAGAAGGATCGTCTTCTCGACCTATCGCCGGCGCCGCAACTTTAGATTCTGCTGTAAGGTCTGTATCTTCCGATTCTTCGAATTCTACCCCATCCAGCATGTACTCGCGAATCACTTGCACGATACCGTCTTCGTTATTGCCGGCTACCGTAATATTCGCCGCTTCTTTGATAACGTCTTGGGCATTTCCCATCGCGACGCCAAGACCCGCGGCTTGAATCACCGCAATATCGTTTAGACTATCGCCGACCGCAATAACTTGCTCCATTTTGATATCGAGCAGTTCGCATACTTGCTGAATCCCGCTCGCTTTGGAAATCCCCTCAGGATTAATCTCCAAATTCTCTGTCGACGAATTCGTGATTTGAAGACCGCCCATATCTTGCAATCTCATCAACAGTTGATGCAAAATATCAGGATCTTTCGTATTATAGCCGAATTTCAACCATTCATGATCTTCTAACTTCTCTGCCCAATGATCTCGGTTGTAAAGTCGCTCCGTCGTATATGCCCAGAACCAGACGCCATATTCTTCGGCAAGTGCGTGCATCTTGCGAATCAATTCCACATCCATTAGCGCGCGAAAATGCAGTTCACGTGGCGCTTTCCATACTTCGCTACCGTTCACCGTAACCATAGGCGTTTCCAACCCAAGTTCTACGGCATAAGGCAAAGCATGAATCGCCGCTCTACCGGTCGACAAGCAGACATGGAATCCTTCTTTGATTGCTCTTCGAATCCATTTAGCTGTTTCCTCCGATACTTGATGATCGTCGTTCAGCAAAGTTCCGTCCATATCTAACGCAAGCAGTTTATAATCGTAACGCGACATTTGTCTACCCCTTCCTTCACCTTGTTCACTCTCGCCATTCTATCACATTCGCTAGTTCGCTCCAATGTAGAGCCCTTGAGCTTTCTTACCACTTTTTCGACATCAAAAAACCTTCTTCCAGAAATTCTGAAAGAAGGCATAAGTTTAACTTATAATTTGATGCTGCGTCCAGACAACGCCGATTGCAGAGCCGCAAACGTCACTTCTTGCGTTTTGCACGCATCCGCGTAATCAGACAAAATCCCCGATCTGTCGCCGGTACGTAACGCATGAAGGAACGCTTTCGTTTGACGGAAATACGGATTGCTTTCTTCTGCAAATACGTTTTCCTCGTTAATTTTGGTTACTTTCAGATGCCCGGTCGTCCATTCCCATAACCCTTCTCGCGTGTAAAAGGACAATCCGGCTTTTCCCACGCCCGAAGGCAGCACGCAAGTATTCGAGATCGTCGCCACCGCACCTGTTTTCATTTTCAAAGTGACAGTTCCGATATCATGCACATTCGTATTTTCCCATTCTTCTTCCGGAAAACGACTCGCATATACCGCATGAACTTCATCCACTTCACCCGCGACATGCCTTAATAAATCGACGATATGCGTGGTCTGTTCGATAAACTGTCCACCGGATTGTTCTTGCTTGCGCCACCAAGACACTTCTGGCATATCGCCCATCCACATCCCTGTCGCAATCCCGATTCGCCCTGGATGCAGATCTTCGCGAAGTCGCTCTACATTGTCTTGATACCGGAAATGATAGCCGACAGATGTAATCATATCCGGAGATTTCAAGCGCATGAAACCGAGAATATCTTGTGGCACTTCGGCATCGGTTCCGAGCGGTTTTTCCACCAAAAAAGGAATCCCTCGTTCGATCAATTCACGTTCGATCTCACCGTGCGCCATCGGTGGCACACAAATATACACGGCATCGAGGACTTGTGCGTCTGCCATAGCGGATACGCTCTCATAGCCTAACGAATCATACTGAATCGCGAATACGTCCCCTTTGTTTTTGCTGCTGCCAACGATACCTACGATTTCGACATCATCTGTTGCTGCGAGCAAATCCGCGTGTTTTCTTGCAAAGCCCCCTGTGCCTACAATTCCAATTCGCAGTGTCAACGCGCTCATCCCCTTTTTTATCTGCCGCCTGATCTGGCGTTTGTCTCTATAAGAGTACCATGAGGTTTCTGTAAAAATCTACTGAATAACTTCATCGTACTCCTTGCAAAAAAGCACCCTTCATCGAATGAAGAGTGCTTGTAGATCAGACAACTTGAGCCGCTGAGCGTCTACGTGCCAATCGAGCAATCAGACCGTTTTTCGGAGCCAGAACCAACGCGAAAATAAACAGAATTCCGGCTACGGAAACGATGCAACCTGCGATTGAAGCATCCAGCGCGTAAGAAATCAGATAACCAACTACTGCCGATACAATCCCTACCGCTACGCTAAGACCAATCATAATCCCTAGACGATGCGTAAGTAGATAAGCGGTCGCCGCCGGAATGATCAACATCCCGACAACGAGAATCGCGCCAACACTTTCAAAAGACGACACTGCCGTCATCGATACCATACCCATCAATAAATAATGGAACAGAAGTACCGGAATTCCGCACGCGACTGCCATCGCCGGGTCGAACGCGCAGATTTTGAACTGTTTATAAAACAATCCAAACAGCAGCAAAATAACGGCCAGCGTAATGCCAAGCATCCAGACGGCTCTCGGTCCCATATTGTTCCCGCCTAACGTCCATGTATCCCACGGTACATAAGCAATTTCTCCGAACAAGACGCAATCCAGATCCAGATCGATATGCTGGGCGTTCAAGCTAATAATGAGCACGCCGACTGCAAACAATGCCGTAAATACAATCCCGATCGACGCATCCGATTGCAGCCCGGACGTCTGAAGCGTCTGAATCAGGAACACGGTCAACAGACCAAAAGCCGTCGCGCCAAGCAACATCCACATGGAGTCGCGCGTACCGCTCATCAGAAAAGCAATCGCGATACCGGGCAGCACCGCATGGCTGATTGCATCGCCGACCAAAGCCATCCGTCTTAGAATCAAAAAACAACCCAGAATCGAACAAGCGCTGGCTACCAATATGGCGGTTAAGATGATCCAAAAATCCATCATTTTGGCGTTCCTCCTTCGGCGGCGTTCAGAGCGCTTCGTTCAGCCGATTGCGCATACGTGGATTTGAGATTGCGATGGCGCAATATTTTGGAAAACCATCCTCGTCCAGGCGCGAACAGAAGCGATAGCACGAATAATAAAGTTGCGACGAGCACCGTTACAGGCCCAGTCGGGATCCCTTCACCCAGCGTACTGATTGCAGCTCCCGAAGCTCCGCTTAGTGCACCGAACAATCCGGCAAAAGCCAGCATCACCGGCAATCGATCTGTCCAATACCTTGCTGCCGCCGCTGGAGTAATCAGGAGTGCCGCGACAAGTACCACACCAACCGCTTGAATACCGGCTGCTACGGCAACAGTCGTCAAAATCAGCATCGTGTGTTCCAAAATCCCGACAGGCAAGCCGATTCCGCGTGCAAATCCCGGATCGAAGCTGATCAATTTGAATTCTTTGAACAGCAGTATCGCTGCGACGATCAATAGTACCGATACGCCCATCAAAATATAGACGTCGCTCGTTACCATCGCTGCCGCTTGACCGAACAAATACTTGTCCAGTCCGCTTTGGCTACCGCTTCCGCTATGTTGAATATGGGTCAGCATCACGGTGCCTACGCCAAAAAAGAACGTTAATACAATGCCCATCGAAGCATCGGATTTGATCTTGGTCCAACGTGTGATCGCACTCACGCATAACACCGCAGCAATCCCGGCGAACAATGCACCGAGCAAAAATAACGAAGCTGATTTCACTTCGTTTAACATAAACGCGATACATACACCCGGCAAAGCCGCATGAGCGAGGGTATCGCCAAGCAGACTTTCCCGACGCAAAAAGGTAAAGCTTCCGATCACGCCGCTACCTAGACCAAGAAGCATACAGCCCAGTAAAATCCAACGCGTGTTAGGATCGCTCCATAACGATATGAGCCAATCGAGCATGTAAATGTCCTCCTTGTCTTTATTCGCCGACCAATGCTTTCTTCCCATCGGAACTTACAATCGCAAGCTTGCCGCCGTAAGTCTCATGCAATAACTCTGGCGTAAATGTCGTATTCACTGGACCTGCTGCAATCAACTTTTTATTCAATAACAGAACATGATCGAAATATTCATCGACTGTAGATAGATCATGATGCACGACTAGCACGGTTTTTCCCGCTTGCTTCAGTTCGCTGAGTAGCGCGATAATCGCTTTCTCCGTTGCAGCGTCCACACCCGCAAAAGGCTCATCCATCACATACAGATCGGCTTCTTGCACCAGTGCACGAGCGAGAAAAACACGTTGTTGCTGACCGCCAGACAACTGACTGATTTGTCTTCGTGCAAAATCCGCCATGCCTACTTTATCCAGCGTATTCATCGCTAATTCTTTTTCTTTGCGTCCCGGTCGTTTGATCCAGCCCAAGTGACCGTAACGCCCCATCATGACGACGTCGAGCGCATCCGTCGGAAAATCCCAATCGACCGATTCACGCTGCGGCACGTAACCGACGCGGCTGCGCATCTTTTTGTAGGTATCGCCATAAATCGACACTTCACCGGAAATCGACGGGACAAGTCCAAGTATCGCTTTAAGCAAGGTCGACTTTCCTGCACCGTTCGGTCCAATCAATGCAATCAATTTTCCTTCGGGCAACGTAAAACTCACATCTTCGACAACGGCTTTGCGCTGATATGCGATCGTCATCCCGTTTACGGTAAGTGGAGCGTTTTTAGTTGAAGTCTGATTCATGCCTTGTCCTCCTTGTTCGGTGAAAAATTTATTTTAAAGCTTCCGCGATCGTATCCGCATTATGACGAATCATGCCGATGTAAGTCCCTTCTGTTGTTCCCGGCTCGCCCATCGCATCCGAGAATAGTTCGCCGCCAATCGAGACTTTATGACCTTGCTGCGCTGCTCCCGCGACAATCGCTTGCATCGAACGCGCAGGTAGACTCGATTCCACGAAGACGGCTTTGATATTGCGTTCAACCAAGTAATCACGCAATCGACTCACGTCTTTGGCTCCAAATTCTGCGGCGGTGCTGATCCCTTGTAGCCCAACGACTTCAACCTCATAAGCGTTACCAAAATAACTAAACGCATCGTGGGCGGTCACAAGTACGCGACCTTCTTGCGGGATTTCTTGCATCCGTTGCGCGACATAATCGTCTAATTCTTGCAGTTCGTTCAAGTAACGTTGCCCTTGTTTACGATAATCGTCGGCATGAGCCGGATCTTTTGCGATCAATGTATCTTGCACAGTCTGAGCCGCGATTTTCCATAGATCGACATCGAACCAGACATGCGGGTCAAATTCTTCACTTTGTGGCGTGCCGATCAGTCGATCTCTTGGCATATCTTGCGTCACCGCGACTACCGTTTTTTGCGCAGCCATTTTGACAAGAACACGCTCCATATTACCTTCCAAGTGCAGCCCTCCATAAAAAACGACTGCGGCACGGTCCAGTTTGCGAATATCGCCTTGCGACGCTTTGAATAAATGCGGATCGACGCCGGGTCCCATAAGCGTCGTCACTTGTACATGCTTCCCGCCGATTTCGCTTGCTGCGTTACCGATCATTCCTGTTGTTGCGGTGACGAGCAATTTTCCTTCTTCGCTTACGCCTTGAGCATTACTGTTGCCGGAGCAGCCTGCCAATATCGCTATACTCAGCAGGAGAAATAAGAGCCCTGTACTTTTTCCGATCTTTGCTTTGCTTATCAATCGATACGCCTCCTTCACAATAAATCGATAAAAACATCCATGTTTTGTATTTAAACTTCTCTATGTGCTACATTGTTTTATTCATGACTTTTTATTTCTCTATGCTAAAAATGTTTCCTTAGGGCAAATTTTAAAATAAAAAAAACGAAAATGCAAGTCTATCCGAATACGATTTTTCAAACGCAAAAAAAAGCTAGCTCTCATCGCGAAAGCCAGCTCTTTTTAAAACTTATTTGGATTAGAGACTCTTATCGATTACTGATTACCTTCAGTATTTTCTCCATTGTCATCTGCTTGCCCTTTTGGAACGCCGTCTAATCCATACACTTTATCGTACGAATCGAAGATCGCTCTGGCGATTGGGGCTGCACTTTCGGAACCGAAGCCGCCTTCAGGAACCATTACGGCTACCGCAAGCTTCGGATTTTCACGGGGTGCATACGCAATAAATACGCCGTTATCGAAAAGGTTTGGCTTCGTGCCTTGTGTAGATGTACCCGTTTTACGCGCAAAATCGTAAGCGAATCCGCTGAAAGAAGCATCGACATTGGTATTCATGCCTTTTTTGATCGCATTCCAATAGGATTCAGGCAAGTCTACTTTATTTAGCACTTTGGTCGATGTGATCTCAGGTAAATCAAGCTCTTTGCCGTTCGCATCGGTCACTTTGCTTACGAGCTTCGGCTGTACGCGAGAACCGTGATTCGCCAACATCGCGGTATATTGAGCCAATTGGATCGTCGTATATTTACCTTTTTGACCAAACGACGCATAGACCATACGAGACAATGCACTACTTCCGTCTTTATCGTTAAAATAATCGGCTGCGCCTTCCCATTCGCCCGGAAGATCGATGCCCGTTTTAACGCCGAGACCAAACTCTAGCATATGCTGATCCCAGACTTTAAGCGATTCGGCTCCATCTCGCACGTATAGAGCTTCCCCGATCTTTTTAACCATAAAAGTATTGGAAGAATGTTCAATCGCGGTCACTGGATTCAACAGCCCGTAAGCATGGCTGCCGGAGTTCCGAATCTTATCATCGCCTTTGCCGTAAGCCGCGATACCGACATCGTTGTACTGAGTTCCTAACGAAATTAGCCCTTCTTGCAGACCGATCAACACACTCAGAGGTTTGATTGTCGAACCGAGGTATACGACGGACTCTGCTTTTTTCCCGCTAGCGTCTGTTGGCTTGGAGCGAATCGCGCCGTTCAGATACGAATATTCGACCGCATCGTAGTTGCTTTTACTAATCGAACCTGTACGGTATACGTTAGGATCGAAGTCTGGCATATTTGCCATCGCGACTACATTGCCTGTATCGACCTCCATCGCGACTGCGGAAGCCGAGATCGCTTTCGGCAATTTCGCCAATTGCTTCTGCATCGCGTCTTCGGTATCCATTTGAACTTGCTTGTTGATCGTCGTCCAAATATTATTGCCTTTCACCGGAGGGACGATTTCTTCAACACCTCGCGCTGTATTTTGCGCCGAGACTCCGATTTTGCGATAACCGTTTTTACCGCGCAGTACTTCTTGATATTGTTGTTCTAATCCAAAATAACCGACATTTTCAGTACGGCTATACATTTCGCCTTCGTCTTTTTGGTCTTTTAGACCGGCTGCAATGTCTTTGTAGTATTGAACATTACTATTTTCGCCCATGAGGGAACCGAATTTTTTGATATATCCAACCGTCTGAACGGCTACCGTATCCGAATCGTAACGACGAATGGTTTCTTCTACAACTTCGAACGATAGCAGTCCGTCATACTTATGTTTATTTTCTTTAAAATAAGCAATTTCGTCATTGCTTAGACCCGTTTTGGCAGGTCTGGCGGTATATCCGTAACTGTGTATATTTTTCAAATCGAGCAGCTCTGGACCGATAAACTCTTCCATCGTTGGATTCGGGATATTTGTTTCGCCTTTTTCATTAAAAACATCCAAAATCTCTTGCAAAGCGGCATCAAGCTTCGAACGATTTTTTAGACCGGCGCCTTCTTTGAAGTCTTGCTCGAACGTAATGTATAACGTCTGCGTCGGCTCTGAATAAGCAAGTCTGTCTCCGTCTGCCGAAAAGATTGTGCCTCGCACTGGCTTCAGTGGAATATCTTGAGTTGCCCGTTCCTGAGCTTCGGCTTGCAGTTTGGGAGCTTCGACAAATTGCATTGTCGCAGTGCGCACAACAATGATCGCAAATGCAATAAATACAACAAAAAATAATAAACTCATCCGCATACCAAAACTTTTGCGTTTTTTATGATCGTCTCGTTCTTCTCGCGTTAAAATCTTCATTACATCCTCCTTCATTGAATCCCCCACAGAAAAAAACGCTCTAGCGACAGAGCGTCTTTTCCGGCGATATTGAACTTCTGGCATCTTCGTTGATTTTATTTTAATCGTTATCTACTGAACGTTCAACTTTGCATGTTCGTTACGGATTTTGTACAGATTCTTCTTCATTGATTGGTGTGCCATCTTCATTCGTCTGTTGCAGACTTTTTTTAGGCACGCCGTCCAGCCCATATTCGTAATCATAAGCATCGAAAATTTTGCGTGCGATCGGCGCCGCGCTTTGCGAACCGAATCCACCTTCAGGCACGACTACAGCTACCGCAAGTTTAGGGTTATCGCGCGGAGCATAGGCGATGAATACGCCGTTATCGATATTTTTGCCGCGTATTTGTTGCGTAGAAGTACCTGTTTTACGTGCAAAATCGTACGGGAAGTCGTCAAAAGTTCCTTCCAACTGTGTATTCATACCCTTTGTGATCAAATCCCAATCTGCGCCTGGGAATTCAGCTGTGTTCAAAACTTCTCTTTTCGCTTTATAGACTACTTTGCCTTTGGAATCTGTAATTTTAGAAACGATATGCGGCTTCAAACGTTCTCCGTGATTAGCGAGTGTGACCGTATATTGAGCTAACTGCATCGTCGTATATTTACCTAACTGTCCGAACGAAGAGTTTGCCATTCTTGTCAGCAAACTTTCGTTTTCGTTCGTATAGTCGATCGTACCTGATTGTTCACCAGGCAAATCGACTTCTGTAGGTACGCCTAAACCAAATTCTTTCATATATTTGTCCCATACATCGATAACGCCAGCGCCGTATTTACTGAGCAGCGGCTTGCCGACTTTATCGATCATGAACGTGTTCGACGATTTTTCTATCGCCATCCTAGGACCAATGTTTCCCAAAAAGTGACCGCCGGCATTTTTAATCCCTCTTTTGTCGGACTCATTGAGGTAGGTGATCCCTTTATCAAAATAAGTACTCGAAGGACCGAATAATCCTTCTTTCAAACCTATCAGAACCGAGAGCGGCTTGATCGTCGAACCCATATATACAACCGATTCCGCTTTGTTGCGCTGATCGTCAGGAGCTTTCGCGCGAATCGTGCCGTTAATATATAAGTTTTCGATCTCTTTGTAATGGTCTCCCGAGATACTGCCGGTATTGTAATAGTTAGGATCGAAGTCCGGCATACTTGCCATTGCGACTACATTTCCGGTGTCCACTTCCATTGCGACCGCAAAACCTGTCGACACGTATGGATTTTTGGCACGCAAAGTCTGAATCTGGCTTGAGATTGCTTTTTGCGTTTCGGTTTGGATGTATTTGTTGATACTCATCCATACGTCATTGCCTTTTTGCGGAGGAACGACTTTTTCAACGCCGCCTTCTTTTGCCATGCTTCGCGCAGTCACTTCGATACGCTTATAACCATTCTTCCCGCGTAAATACTTTTGATATTCTTGTTCTAACCCATAGTAACCGACATTCTCTTCTTCTTGATATTGAACCGTAGGATCGTTACTGGTGGATTGAGTTTTATAAATATCTTGATAAAAAGGAAAATTTGGATTTTCTCGAACGCTTTTAAATTTATAAATGTACCCGACTGTTTGCACAGCCACAGAATCCGTATCATACTCGCGCTTTGTTTCTTCCACGACATCCAATGACAAAATACCTTTGAACTCGTTTTTATGTTCTTTGAAGTAAGCAATCTCAGCTTCATTCAGATCGGTTTTGATTTTACGCGGCATATAGCCGTAATGCTTAATATTCTCCAAATCCAACCGATCGCGACCTAACATTTCTTCCAACGTAATCTGTTCGCCGCCGGGATTCAATTCTTGGAATTTAACCAACAATTCGTTTACGACTTTTTTTAATTCCGGACGATTTTTAAGACCGACTTCATCGGTATCCGAATAATTTTTCAGCGGCGTTGCATACAACGTCTGAGTCGGTGTCGAATATGCAATCGGAACGCTATCCGCTGAATAAATCGTACCGCGTACCGGTTGCATGGGAATATCGCGAGTCGTTCGACTTACGGCTTCTTGCTGCAATTGAGGGCCTTCTACAAATTGAAGCATAGCGGTACGGACAATAATGACAGAAAAGATAGCGAATACACTGAAAAAAAACAAATTAAGTCGAAGCCCGAAGCTTCGATGACGACGCACTTCCTTTTCGCGATCTTTATCCTGCACTTTCATGGGCGCCTCCTCTAGATGTTCCTGAGCCTATAAGTATCGTTACCAGACACTTTTCCGGATATGGGTATCCGCAAAGTCTTGACGGTCAAACCAATTTCCCCCGGACGCCCATGTCGGATCAAGTTCGATCCAGCGGTCTTCTCCGGCAATATATACTTCGTTCCATGCGTGAGAGCCGTAGCCTCCTTGCCCATCTGCGCCAAGCCCGGTTACGACGCGAACTTGTAATCCAGCAGAGCGAGCCATTGCCGCATAGAGTCTTGCATAGTCAATACAGACTCCCCTGCGCGTATCATACGTATCGCGCGGAGTTTGCTCGTTCCAAATCCCTTTTTCTTCGTACAAAGTTACTTTGTCATAATCGTACTGTATCCGACTTCCCACCCAATCGTATAACCGCTTTGCTTTTTCTGTATCGCTACCGCTGCCGGCAACTTTCACTCCAGCTTGACCGATATCCGCCGGAATATTCCGGTCGATGACATCGTATTTTTGCTGAAGAATTCCATCCAGTTCTGCGGTAGCCGATGCGGTAAGCACCGGTAATTTCTGCGTAATCCATTGCCCGGCTACAGGTTCGAACACCGTTTGTGACGTATATCGATAAGCCGGCGAGGTCTCCGCATAGCGACTCAATGGACTACCCGGAAATAACGATGTCGCGATAAAAATTACAGCGAGTAGCAACAAACTTCGCCATATGCCCGCGATTAAACCTAATCCTGCTCCGCCGATTTTATCTATAAAAGCGCCCATTTTACGCTGCTTTTTTCTTTTTTTCGGAGAGTCTTCGATAGGCGAACGCCATCTGGCAAGTACCGACAAGATCAATACGCAGATCGGATAGATCAATACGAACAACAAAGCGATACGCAGCAATGTAAAATCGGTTACGAATCCAAGTAACGTATAGCTGAACGATTTCCACTGCGGCAATTCGCCTTGCGGCATCTCAAGCAGCATCCGTCCTGCCCATTCGCTGACATAAGGCGAAGCCCATCCTGCGAGCAGCAAAGCTGCCGCAATTCCGAGTACACGCAGCAACAAACGGCTGAACATCGAGCCTAATCCTGCTGCTGTACGATATGTGCCTAGCCAAGCTCCGCGAAGTACCGATAAGATTACAATCGCAAGCAATACTAGACTGATAACGTCCATGCTCGGCATTTTGCCACCTCCCGAATAAAAGACGTACCTTATATTTGATAGTTGCGCCTATCCTGAAAAAAGTTTAAGCCGTATCTTTTTATTGGCTATTTGCTCTGGCTCTGCGGATTAGTGCATTCACTTGTTCGCCGCGATCCCATTCTCCTAACGATACATTCCGATATGTTACTTCGACTGTCTTCGCGTTCGGCTTTCCTTCAAGTTTCAAGCTTTTGGTCTGTACAACAAACGATCCATCTTTACCTTGCTGAAATTTGGCATCTGCCGCTTCCGATTTGACTAAGTTTAAAGCTTCGCTTTGAAGTTTTGCCACCGCTTCATCTTTTACATTCGTAACCGTATTTTGAATTTGATCCAGCGATACGCCGCTATACACGATTAAAGCGACGACGATCACGATCGCGATTGCCCATTTAATCATCGTCTTGATGATATTAATGACCAAAAAAATCGCAACTAGAGCAATCAGCAGGATCAGCCAGTTTTGTTTGATAAATTCGATCCATACTTCCAGATTAAACAGGGTAGACCCCTCCGTTCTTCACTTTCATTCGATGCAGCTTGCCACCCCTCGTTTCCGGCAGTCTGCATGCGGTTTAATTATACCGTACAAAAAGGGTCGCTGTCAGCTCTGCATGTGCGCCGATCCAATCTTTTGCAATACAAGCTTACCCTCGGTACACTGAATAAAAATCCGTTTTCAATTTAAGGAGGCAACCCCTATGGCGCTTACCGTTATCGTAGAAGGCAAAAATGATCGTAGCAAACTGCGGCGCGTCTTGGACGATAGCGTTCAGATTTTGTGTACATTCGGTACGCCGAATTCGTCAAGACTGGATTCGCTTTATCAAGAAGCCAAGCACGACGACGTTTATCTTTTTCTGGACAATGATTCGTCAGGTCGTAAAATTCGCGCATTATTATCGGATCTTTTCCCGGATGCGGAACATTTGTATACACGCCGCGGATATGCAGGCGTAGAAGGCACGCCGGATGAATATATCGTGCAGCAGTTAGAAAAAACAGACTTAGAAGAATTTATCCATTATCCCGAGGGGATGAAGCCTTTATAAAAAAAGCCGTTGCTCACTTCGCGCAGGAAGAAAGCAACGGCTTATTGTTCAATACTGCCAATCAATGCGCTGTATCGATAATCATCAGTAAGAAGGTAACCAACATATAATAGATCGAATACATAAATACTTTTTTGCCCCAAGCATCAGGATCTTGCCCTTTTGCCAAGCCTTTGACTGCGAAGAACAACCATAGTGCCGTAATCGCAACCGAAGCCACGGTGAAAATCATGCCGACATAGTCGTAAGCGTACATCAGGATCGGCACAGGTAGCAGAAGTACGATATAAGGCAACATTTGCCACTGCGTACGACGAATCCCTTTCACAACGGGAAGAATCGGGAAGCCTGCTGCGCGGTATTCTTCCACGCGGCGAATCCCAAGCGCCCAGAAATGCGGCGGCTGCCACAAGAACATCCACAGGAATAACAAGACTGCTCCCATATCAATACGGTTTGTTACCGCAACATAACCGATAACCGGTGGCATTGCGCCCGAAATCCCGCCAAGCGATGTGCTCCATGTCGATGTGCGTTTGAGCCACATGGTATATAAGACCACATAAGCGAACATTCCGATCGCACCGCAGATTCCGGTTAATACGCCGCAAAATGCGAACAAAATCACAAGACCCAGCACACCTAATATAATGCCGTAAGTCAGCACGACACTTGGAGCAATTTTACCTGTCGGCAACGCCCGGTTTTTTGTGCGTTCCATCTTGGTATCCATCTCGCGGTCGAGATAGTTATTGAATACGCCTGATGCCCCGACAATCAGCATCGTTCCCGCTAAAGTCGCCAGCAAATTCAACCAATCGATATTCCATCTGGAAGCCAGCCAAAAGCCAGCGAGCGTCACAAACAAATTCGAACGTAAAATGCCCGGTTTCGCAAGCGTCAAAAAATCTCTCCAAGTGACCCGGTTCTCTACGGGTTCCGACACGGGAGAGGCGTCCGAAGCTACATAATTTTTACTCACGCGTTTACTTCCTCCTTGTTATAAATAGGATTAACCCTAACTAAAATCGACTTTTGCAAAGCCGAGAGCGCATATGTCTATAAAATCAATCATATCAAAGCCCTTTGCGATTGCCAACGATTCCAACAACAAGTTCGATAAATTGACAATTTCATAAAATTTTCAACCTTTTCAGTAAAAAAGATGTGGAATTTTTTGAGGGAACGGGTACAAATTTTGCCGGTTTTTTCGCATCTGATCAAATAAATACGTTATAATAGAAACAACACGATTAAAAATAAGTTTGATTCCCGCAATTGAAATCCAAATTAAACGGAGGTTATCCGATGAATAAAGGGCTTGCTTTATGGTTTGCGGTTTCTTCGATGGCTTTAGTGACGTTATGTGCGATCTTGATTAATGAAAGCGCTTGGCTAGCACTCGGCGTTGGCGTTCTTGCGATGTTGAATATCGGTTGGGGCTTTGTGACCAAAGTTCGGATTCAGCGCAAAACAGGTACCACTACACCGCCACCTTCTACACCTTAATTAAACGACTCTAATACTTGAAAAATAACGAAAAAGCAGCTTTGCCGATCTTACCGGCGCAGCTGCTTTTTTATGTTTTAAATGAATTTGCGTTTACGATTTTGGCAAAAAGCCCATGCGATCGCGCACGCCTTTCATCGTTTCTTCTGCGACCGCTTCAGCGCGCTCTGCACCTTTTGCCAAAATGCGTGTGATCTCGCCGGATTCACGAATTTGACGGTAACGTTCTTGCATCGGTTCTAGTACAGACACAACCGCTTCGCCCAATTCTTTTTTGAAAGCCCCATACAGTTTGCCGTCAAAATGAGCTTGAACCTGGTCCAGTGTCATCCCTGTACATTCCGCATAAATGCCCATCAGATTGCTGACTTCTGGTTTGTTCGCAGGATCATAACGAACTTCGCCGCCCGAATCTGTAGTCGCACGGTTGAACTTTTTGCGAATCACATCCGGTGGATCAAGCAGCGCGATATAGCTGCCTGCATTGGCGTTACTTTTACTCATTTTTTTCGAAGCATCATCAAGTCCCATTACGCGAGCGCCGACTTTTGGAATATAAGGCTCCGGTACCGTAAAGAAGTCACCGTAACGAGCATTGAAGCGTCCCGCCAAATCACGAGTCAGCTCCAAATGTTGCTTTTGATCTTCGCCTACCGGAACCAGGTCAGCTTGGTATAGCAAAATATCGGCTGCCATCAATGAAGGATAGACGAACAACCCGGCTCCAACCGAACCTTTGCCTTCCGATTTATCTTTGAACTGGGTCATACGCTCCAATTCGCCCATCCCTGTGAGCGTCGTCATCAACCATCCCAGCTCAGCGTGTTGACGAACATGCGACTGCATAAAGATATTGGATTTCTCTGGGTCAATGCCGGCTGCCGCATACAAAGTCGCGACGGATTCCGATTGCTCACGCAGTGCCGCTGGATCTTGAGGAACGGTAATCGCATGCAGATCAACGACTGAGAAGAAACACTCATGATCGTTTTGGAGCGCTACGAAGTTTTTGATCGCTCCAATATAGTTCCCGATCGTCAACTGTCCACTTGGCTGAATACCCGATAATACTTTTTTCATGACTGGTCAGACTCCTCCGCTGTAAAATATGCCGAAAAACGCAAAAAGGCCCCGTCCGTAAGGGACGTGAGCCGTGGTGCCACCCTTTTTATCGAGAAAGCTTACAGGTCGGAATCTACACTTCTCCGACTTTATCTCGATCTTTATCGCTCCGATAACGGGAAGCGAACTCCGGCTTGCCTAGTTTGGAAACAAAATTTCCATTTCAGCGCAGCACTCCGAGGTCCATTCGTTCAGGTCGTCTTCACTGACTTGCATCACCCGTCAGCTTTCTGTAGAACACCGCACCTGCTTACTTGTCCTCATCATCGCGTTTTTCAGCTTATGTGCTTCTCATCATAAAGTCGCAGAAAGCCTTTGTCAATTTTTTCGATGATCGCTTCGTATCCGGCTCCCTTTCCAAGATACGATTCAATCCCGATTCACCTTTTACAAAAAATCGGACCGGATTTCTTTGTAATTGGATTTCGGATAACGAATCATGCTGCTTGCCATATTGTAGTTCGATTCAAATTGCGCATCGATCACAATAGCGGCTTTGCGAATTGCAAATTCGTAATGAATTTCGCCATGCGTCCAATTTTTTTTGTAATTGAGGGATTCGATTGCCATATTGCGAAAAACTCGAATTTGTTGTTCGGTTAAGCCTTGTTCCGGTGCTTCCACATGACCGTCGCGTCCTGCAAGCGGTGTATGACGAATACCGAATTTCCCTACCGCATTATTTCGAATTTGAACAAATACAGTCCCTGCATCAAGCCCCGACAATTCTTCGCTCAACTCTTTGAAAACGATATCCAGTTGTCTAGGCAACGAAAATTCATTAACAACAAACATAAAAGATCCCCCTCTTAGGTAACACTTGAGTACGTGCAATTTCGCCTTGCATACCGGTATGTAGCGCTTAAGCCCTATTATAAGTGCAGGGCTAGCTTGCTTCAATACAAGTTGAGAGAATTGAGTAAATATGACTATTTCACTTCAAATATCCACCATTTTTAAGTCAAAAAGAAACAAAAGGCGAGCAGATTCGACTTCTGCTCGCCTTTTTTCGAGTTTTCGTTTTTAACTAACCTTTTTAAATCCCAGCTTTTTGAAGTTATAAATCGCTAAATCAATCGTTTTCCGAAGCTTACGACCCAACTTTCGATGTGGTCAGATCCATAAATTCCCGAACATCTGCGACACTCATATCGACAGCAGCCTGCCAAAAATCCGGTTTTGTCAAATCGACATTCAAATGCTTATGAGCCAAATCTTCGACATTCATTCTGCCTGTATCTTTTAGCAGCGCATCATACTTGTCTGCGAACCCTTGCCCTTCACGCTGCGCCTGAGCATAAATCCCGGCGCTAAACAAATAACCGAACGTATAAGGGAAATTGTAGAACGGAACGCCTGTATTGTAAAAGTGAAGCTTGGATGCCCAAAAATGCGGATGATAATCGTCGAGTGCTCCGCAGAACGCTTCTTCTTGCGCTTCGACCATCAGATCGCTTAAATCTTGAGGAGTAAGCAGACCGAAGCGGCGTTTTTCATAAAAACGGGTCTCGAACAAGAAGCGAGCATGAATATTCATAAAGAACGCAATGCTGCGCTGAATTTTATCATCCAGAAGCACCATGCGTTCTTCTTCTGTCGATGCCTTTTTCACTAGCGAATCCGATACGATCATTTCAGCGAACGTCGATGCCGTCTCCGCCACATTCATTGCGTAACGTTGGCTGAATGTCGGCAGTTCATCCATCACATGCTGATGATAACCGTGTCCAAGTTCATGTGCCAAAGTCGAGACATTCGAAGCTGTACCGCTGTAAGTCATAAAGATGCGGGTTTGCTTCGTCAGAGGCAGCGCGGTACAAAAACCACCCGGGCGTTTACCGGCACGATCTTCGGCTTCGATCCAATTCTGCTCGAAAGCACCTTGCGCAAAATCTGCCATACGCGGGCTAAAGCTGCGGAACTGCTCTACGATCAGATCGGCAGCATCATCGTAATGAATTTTCGATTCGGATGCGCCCAGCGGCGCATCGACATCGTGCCAACCCAATTTTTGCAATCCTAGCAATTGTGCTTTGCGATTCAAATATTCGACGAATACCGCTTTGTTGTCGGTAATGACTTTCCACATCGTGGAAAGCGTCTTATCCGACATTCGGTTGATCTCCAGCGGTTCGCGCAGCGGATTATCCCACCCGCGTTTTTCATACAAAGCCAGACGGAAACCTGCCAAATGATTCAACGTATCCGCGCAATAATCTTCGACCTCTGTCCAAGCTTCTTCCCAGTTACGCCCCATTTCTTCCCGCTGCTTTGGATCAGAAGAACCGAGTTTATTCGCGGCTTGAGCCGCCGATAATCGTTGAACTTCGCCATTTTCTTCGTACTTCACTCGAACGTGACGCACGATCGTATTATAAAAGCTACTCCAGCCCTGATAACCGTCAACCGATAACGAAAGCGCCAAACTTTCCAGTTCAGGCGTCATTTTATCGCGAGCTTGAGAGCGGCTTTCGCTGAGGTTAAATGTCACAGGGGCCACCGATTCTCTAGCCATCCATTGTTCCCAAATCTGATCTTCTGTATTTTGTAAAAGGCTATCGAAGGTTGCGACGACGCTTTGCCAGCGGGCACGAATCGAACCGACGCGAGCCGATAACTGCCCGGCTTTTTGGTCATTTTGATCTTGCGCGCTCAAACAGGATACAAAAGCTCCACCTTGGCGAAAACGTGCCGAAATACTTTGCACTTTTTCAAAAATCGGATCGAAAGCTTCAGTCTGCTGAACCGTAGTCGGTGAGGATAGACTTTCGATTTTCTGCTGTAAATCGTCCACATCGCTAGATAATTCATTCAAAAAATGATCGAATTCGTTCGAAGACGAACCTCCCGGAAAAATGGTTTCCAAATCCCATGTCTGCTTGAAGCGATTACTCATTGTCGTTATCACCTTTCTTTTTTGAAATATGTAAACGTCAATTCCCCGCTATCTGGTGTTCGATAGACTCATATGGTGTTTGCCAATCCCTCATGGTACAGTATAACTATAGCGAATACGTCTTATTAAGCCAAATCTAACATAGGAGGGAAGACATAATGAGACCTCTACAAATCTCGCCGGACACGGCGATCAAACTTTCCAAACAACTCAATGTTCCGATCGAACATTTGATGCATATGCCGCAGCATATCTTGATGCAAAAGCTCGCTGAACTCGCCAAACAAGAAGCGGCTGAAGCGGCAACTCCATCGTCTGAAGACAACGCTGAAGGGAAGAATTAATTCATGATCCCTTTTGAAAAAGCGTTGCCTTACGATCAGGTCATGGGCGATCTGACTGTACCGAAATGTCCGTTTTGCGGAGCGGAAAATGTGTTGTTGCCGATCCGTCCTGCGGAAATCAAAGATATTCAGACCGGCAAAAAAAGGCTGACCGTGTTCCCTTGTTGTCACGGAAGGCTTACGGTGCTGGATTGCGATGATGATTATCTGATGACGGATACAGTGGTGAAGTGAGTGAGGTAGGTAGGCGGGGCGGGCTTCGGGATCGTTCGTACGGTCGCGTGTTGCAGCCGGGAAGCTGGGATTGGAAGCTGTAGGTCGCTTCCCGTCTGCAAAGGCTTTCTTAACGAACGATTCCTACGCCCTGTGCGCCTGTGGGTGGAAGGCAAAAGGTTAAGAGCAAGGACATAAAGGATAAAAGATAATAAAAATAAAGAAGAGCGACTCAGCGAATTAGGCTGAGCGCTCTTTTTGCATTCAAAATTAGAAAACAAGTTTTTTAAGATTCCAACATCTCTGTCGGCAATTCCATTTTCCGAGCCAGCATATCTTCGCGAAGCGTCGCCCATTGTTCCCGCGAAGCGCGAATCATTCCCGCATCCATGATGCGTTGATCGTGAATTACGCGCGAGAACCAACGTACCGCTTCGTTGAAGTCGCCTACGCGTCGACATAACTCTCCGATCAAGTACATAAGCCGCGCATCGTTTGGACCTGCGGCTTCGGTCTCGTAGACCTTTACATATGAATCTCGCGAAAATCCGATAAAGCGCCGTTCTTGTTCTTCGTTGCCCGCATACCGATACAACCATGCAATATGATGCAAAAAGCTAGCGATAATCCGTTCTTTGTCACCAATGACTTGCGCGCAGATCAATGCTAACTTGTACGTTTCCAGCGCTGCTTCCAAACTGCGTTTGCCTGCATAATCTTTCTTTTTGGCTGTAGCTCCGACTTTTTCTTCAAACGACTTCCGTTGATCCGCGCTTAGCTTACTTGCCGAGTTTTCGGTAAAAGCAAAGCCACAATGCGGGCAGACGCGAACCACGTAAAAGTCTGGATTTTCATTTTTATAATAAGCGCAAAAATCGGCGTCGCGCCGGATCGTCTGTTTGAAACTCGGCCGAACGCGGCTCGTTTGAAAAGTCAGTTCACAGCACACGCAGGAGGTCGTAATTTGAAACAGCGGATCGATTTCCATGATCGTAAGCCCTCTTTCTGAATCATAAATGGCGGAACTTTAAGAATGAGTATTCACAAAATGATAGGCGGGACCTTGCAGACGGGCAATTACAAATTCACGCAGCTCGTCTTCGACATTGTTTTGCTCCAAAGCCGCGTTCATACAAGCTAACCACGCATCGGCACGTTCGTTGGTGACTGGAAAACGCATATGTCTCGCGCGCATCATCGGATGCCCGTGCTTTTCCGAAAATAACGGCGGGCCTCCAAAAAATTGCGTCAAAAATTGATGTTGTTTTTCAATCACGGGTGCCATATTTTCAGGAAATAATGGAGCGAGTAGCGGCTCGTTTCCTACATTCTCGTAAAAGGTTTCTATAATAGTCCGCAACCCGTCCGATTCGCCGAGTTGCTGATAAATCGTTTGTTCAACATCCATTGCCTTTGTCTCCTTTTTCATTCGTGGTCACGACCTTGGCTTCCTGCTCAATCGTTAACCTTTTTCTATTATAGCAAACGCAAGAAGATTGCAGAGGAGTCTTTATACATAGTTTAAAAGGAAAAATGCAAAAAGGCGTCGAGGATTAACCTCCACGCCTTTTTGACCGTGTACCCGTCCCCCGGAACCCACGTTAATCGAATTTACTTCAAACTCAATATCCGCTCCACTCCTCTTCCCCAATATGTTCATGAGAAATACGGATTACGTATACGAAAGCACACACCATAATTGCTGTAACAACACTCATGTGACCACTCCGTCCGTATCAAATTTAAGGACAAATGTCGATATGCGAACCCTGTCATCCGTCAAAAGAACGAGATAAGCAGTTAAAAGTTTGGTTTTTTTATTCTATCACAGTTCATCAAAAAATAAAGCGATTTTGCAACCGCTTTCCAAAAGAATTAAGGATAAAATTTACAAAAAAAAGTTTTCCGCGCTTCCATCTCTTGAACATGTTAAAATGAACGGGAAAAGGCATCGGCGTGCTTGGCAAAGCAAAACTCCGAGAAAAGGAGCGTTCAATCGTTGAAATACTATGTACTGGACCGTGGCGACCAATTATCGATCGACCTCAGCCAACAATTTCATACACTCGCAGCCGAAAAAGGGTTTGAGATGGATTCCGAATCACCGGAAATCGTAATTTCGATCGGCGGAGACGGAACCATGCTTCATGCGTTTCATTCGTTTATCGACCGGATTCCCGAGATTGCATTTGTCGGCGTGCACACAGGGCATCTGGGCTTTTACGCGGATTGGAAAGCCGAAGATTTACCGGAACTGATCGAATTTATGTCAGGTGCCGGCGAAGGCGGATTAGGGCCGAAGATGGTCAAGTACCCGCTGTTAGAGCTTGAAATCGAACGTAAATCGGGTACGTCTACGCATACCGTGCTTAACGAATTTGCGATCAAAGGTGCCGAAGCGACCATGGTCGTGCAGATCGACATCAATGACGAAGTATTCGAAATGTTCCGAGGCGACGGCATCTGCGTTTCTACGCCGTCTGGCAGTACCGCTTACAATCGCGGTCTGGGCGGTGCGATTATGCACCCGACGCTTGAAGCTTTGCAGATTGCAGAGATTGCTTCGATCAACAACCGGGTTTTCCGTACTCTCGGTTCCCCTCTTGTTTTGCCGAAGCATCATCATTGCGATATTTATTCGCGCAAAGACCAACGTCTCATTTTGACTATGGATCACCGTTATCTGACGATCGACGATCTCGTATCGGTACGTTGCCGGGTATCGAGTCAAAAAATCAGTTTCGCTCGTTACCGTCCGTTTCCGTTCTGGAATCGGGTTCGTGAAGCTTTCCTTGGCTAAACGACGTTTAATCAGTTTACAAAAATCCGGTAGATGTAGAAAAAGCAAAAGCGGCTCTTGGGAGAGCCGCTTTTGCTTTTTCTTTTCTATACGTATTCGATCTGGATAGACTATTCCGTACGTGATTGCGCTGCCGGATTTGCAGGTGCAGAAGATGCCGAAGCTTCCCGGCTCGTTCGTTCTGCGTTACCTTGACGCTGTCCCGAACGATTTTCGCCGCTAGGACGTTGATCGTTGCCCGAATTTTTATCCGCGTTGCGATCTTCTCGTTTGCGATTGCGGGAATGTGATTCGCCGTTGGCGTTTTTAGACTTGTCCCGATTAGGACGCTCGCCGCGTTGGACTTGCTTTTTGCCTGAATTCCCTTGCGATTTATCTTTCGATTCCGTCTCGCTTGGCGCATCTGCATGACGCGAATTTTTTGCATCTCGATCATTATTATTGCGACCTCGATGTTCTTTGCGTTCTTTCGCTGCGGGCTGCTCGCCTTTTTCTTTCGCCGCTTCTTTGTCTTTCGATTTTTGCGTTACGCGATATTCGCGCACCGGTTCTTTGATTTCATCCAAGTTTTGATATTGCGCCGCTTCTTCCGGGTCTTTGACATCTTTCATGTCTTTGACTTTGCGAATTACGAAGTAAGCGCATCCGAAATTACAATGTTCGGTAATATAATCGGTTGTAAAAGAAAATTGGGATTCTTTTGCGATCTTGGATTGTCCATCGTGGTACATGCCTTTGAGGCGCAGTTGATTATAGCCCCAGTCTCCAATGATGTAATCATAACGTTCTAAAATTTCACTGTATCTGCCACGAAACGCTTCTGCATTCCAGCCGTTTCTGTAGTCGATCATGATTTCGTATACTTTACCACCGATTTGAAACAACGAATTTCCCTCCCCTACCGCAACGCTCACCGTTCACAGTCTATGTTCTATCTTTCAACCTATATCTTTCTGACGTTATACTTTGCTACTATTCAATAAATCATAAGATTAGACATCCATCTACATTCATTATAACGGTGACTGGTAAAAAAACCAATAAAGACTTGTGGATAAACGCTTTCGTTATCAGCTTTACGCCTTTCTTTTCAAGGACCCACCCGGTTTCGATACTCTCTCGGAGAGACGCCGGTAATCCGTTTAAAAACGCGAGAAAAATAAAACATATCCGAATATCCAAGTCTTTCTCCGATTTCTTTGACACTTAGTTCGGTATTGAGCAAAATATTACGGGCTTCAGCGGTACGTAATCGATGGACAAATTCATTGAACGGATAACCGGTATATTTTTGCACGATTCGGCGCAGCGTAGAGACCGAAATATGATGAATAGCCGCAATCTGTTCCACAGTCGGAGGTAGATGCCGCAAACGCTGGATGTCTTCGATAATCTGCTCGGCTAACCGTTCTCGTTTTGCTTCTTCTACCCCTGCTTCGTCGAATACTAATTCATATAAAAAACTTTCTAATTGCAGCGCAGCTCGGTCTAGATGGTCAGGTGTTCCGCTATCGATCAATCTCAGCATATTTTCCATCCGCTGCAGCATAATTTCGTCGATTCTCCACTCCTGAACGATACCCGATGCTGGCAGCAAGTTTTCTCGCCATTCTGCAACCCGCGCACCTGAACAAGTAAAATAATATTCGTCCCAATACTCACCCGGAAGCGGGCCGTAATCGAAGCTGGCTCCAGGATATAAGCAAAACCACGAACCGGCTTGTACGGTCTGCACTTCTTCTTGGTTCACTCGATAAGTTCCGCTTCCTCCTGTGATCAATACTATCGCCCAGTGATGAAATGTAGCGTTACTTCGAGGCGTTGTCCGTCCCGGCAAATGCCCGGCATTAACGAGAATTGCCGATTGAATCCGAAGTCTTGTCGTATCGACAGAAGGCGTCAGCACGCGAATCGGGCTTCGGCTGATCGTATAGTCCATATATTTTGACATCTATAACATTCTCTCCTTGAATAAAGCTGTGCTAAATTAGACGTATCTATCATCTATTCTGAACAAATATAACATATCGCCTCTCGATATAAAGGAAAGGATGAAGCTTATTATGGAAAAAATTCATATCGGATTAATTGGCTGCGGTTCAATCTCTGACGCGCATTTGCAAGCTTATGCTTCGCATCCTGAGGTCAAATTAGTCGCTGTATGCGATCTCAATCTCAAACGCGCCGAGCAGGTTGCTTCGCAGTACCAGATTGAAGGCATATACGAAGATTATCATCAACTGCTTGCCGATCCTCATATTCATGCGGTCAGTATTTGCACATGGAATAATTCACACGCGGAAATCAGTATTGCTGCTTTGCACGCAGGCAAACATGTATTATGCGAAAAGCCCTTATGTAAAACGGTCGAAGAAGCGCGATCTGTCCAACAAGCGGTTGAGCAAACCGGCAAAGTGTTGCAAGTCGGTTACGTTCGTCGTCATGCCACCAATATCGAAGTTTTAAAACGATTTATCGATGCTGGCGATCTGGGTGACTTATATTATGCAAAAGCGAGTCTCATCCGTCGTCTCGGAAATCCGGGAGGTTGGTTTGCGGATCAAGAACGTTCGGGCGGTGGGCCTTTGATCGATATCGGGGTTCACGTGATTGATCTGTGTTGGTATTTGATGGGCAAACCCAAAGTGATTTCGGTCAGCGGCAACACGTATCGCAAACTCGGCAACCGTTCTCAGATTCAACATTACGATTATTATCAAGCTGCCGATTTTGATCCTTCGATCAATACCGTCGAAGATATGGCGAACGCGATGATCCGTTTTGAAAATGGCGCTTCGCTCATGGTTGATGTGAGCTTCTCCCTACATGCTCGCAAAGACTCTGCGCAAATTGACGTGTTTGGCGAACGTGGCGGCGCCGAGATCGAACCGAAACTCGCGATTGCAACCGAACGCCATAACACGATAGTCAATATCGATCCGCAACTGACAACGCCGGGCTTTGATTTTACAGATAGCTTTAAGCGGGAAATTCATCATTTTGTCCAAGTCTGCCAAGGTAAAGTCGAGAATCTATGCCCGGTTGAAGACGGTGTTGAGATGATCCGAATTTTGAACGCGATTTATCAATCGGCGAAAGAAGGACGCGAAATTTCATTATAAGGAGGGTTTTGGATGAACCATTCATTACGCTTAACGAACAAAATCGGAGTGATCGTCGACAGCTTCGGGATCGGGATTGCTGAAGGGCTCCAAAAAGCCAAAGACGTAGGCGCAGAAGGCGTTCAGATTTACGCGGTATCCGGCGAGATGGACCCTGATAATCTGACAAGTACACAGCGCCGCGAATTACGCAGTCTGATCGATGGGCTAGGTCTGGATATTTCCGCACTTTGCGGAGATTTGGCAGGGCATGGGTTTCAAGATGCTTCGGTCAATGCCGCGAAAATCGAGAAATCCAAACGGATTTTAGATCTTGCACTCGAACTCGGAACGAATATCGTGACGACCCATATCGGCATCGTTCCTGATGATCGAAATAGTGCTATTTACGCCGCGATGCAGCAAGCTTGCGAAGAACTGAGTCGTTATGCCAGCAGCATGAATGCTTATTTTGCAATCGAGACCGGTCCGGAACCTGCCGCTCATTTGAAAAGTTTCCTAGATACTCTCGGCACAAAAGGCGTTTCCGTCAACTTCGATCCTGCGAATATGGTTATGGTAACCGGCGATGATCCGGTGCGCGGCGTACATACCCTTAAAGATTACATCGTGCATACGCATGTAAAAGACGGTCGTCGCCTGCGCGAAGTGAATCCGAAGCAAGTATACGGCTATCTTGGTTATGACAAGATGGATCATACCGCGATCGCAGATATGGCTTCGGGCGGTGCAGACTTTATCGAACTCCCGCCGGGCGAAGGCGATGTCGATTTCGATGCGTATTTTCAAGCACTCCAAGATATCGGCTATACCGGTTATTTGACGATTGAACGCGAAGTTGGCGATGATCCAGCCGCCGATATTGCGGGAGCCGTTCAATTTATCCAAAAATACCGAGCTTAATTTCACAAGATTAAACGTTTGATTTCACTTCGAAAGGAGAACCTTACTCTTATGCAACTCGGGATTAGTTCGTACAGTCTGTATCAAGCTATGCAGCAAAGCAAAATGACGATCGAAGACGTATTTCATTGGGTAGCTGAACTTGGCGCATCGCATATCGAGCTTGTGCCAGGTCTCGGATTTGATTTTAGCGAAGACGCTCATCTGGAAGCCCGCTTGATTGAACTTGCAAACAGCCTTTCGCTGGAACTTTCGAATTATGCGATCGGCGCGAACTTCATTACGAAAGATGAAGCTAGCTATGAAGCCGAAATCGCTCGTGTCATATCCGAAGTAGACCGCGCGGCAAGGCTTGGGATCAAGCGGATGCGTCATGACGTGGCTTCGCGCGAAGACACTTCAATCTTGCTTTTCAATGAAGATTTGGAACGTTTGGCATCGGCATGTCGCCGGATCGCCGATCATGCGGCGCAGTACGGGATCATCACCAGCGTAGAAAATCACGGTTATTATATCCAAGCCAGCGATCGTGTACAGACGTTGGTCCATGCGGTAGACCGTGCTAATTTCCGCACGACGCTCGACGTCGGCAATTTTGTCTGCGTCGATGAAAATCCACAGACAGCTGTAGCAAACAATCTGCCTTATGCTTCAATGGTGCATATCAAAGACTTCTATATTCGCCCTCCTCATCGCAATCCTGGCGAAGGCTGGTTCCGCAGCAGCGGCGGCAACTATCTGCGCGGCGCAATCGCCGGGCAAGGCGATCTGGATCTCGTCGCATTGATCGATCTGATCCGATCTTCCGGCTATGACGGCTTTCTATCGATTGAATACGAAGGCATGGAAGATTGCCTGACGGGTACGCGGATTGCTTTTGATAATGTGAAGCGGATCTGGAATCCATAACAAAACGACCTTTCCTTAATCAATAAGGAAAGGTCGTTTTTCGATCACATTCAGTTAATTCAACCGCTGACGCACCGCTTCAAACAACAAGATCGAAGCCGCCATCGCGACATTCAGCGATTCGGCTTGACCCGGCATCGGAATAATGATCGATTCATCGACGAAAGCTTGCACTTCGGGCGACACACCGCTGCCTTCGCTACCGAATACAAACCACGTCGCGCCTTTATAATCCGCTTCGTAGCAATTATGCTGCGCTTGAAGGCTTGTGCTGACGATCTTCGCCGATGCTTTTTGAGCCTGCGGCAGCAGCTCCGTTAAGTCACATTCGACGATCGGCAGATGAAATAGCGAGCCCATCGTCGAACGTACGGTTTTCGGATTATAAATATCCGCGCAGCCGCGCCCAATCAGTACGCCTGACGCGCCCGCCGCATCTGCCGCCCGAATGATCGTGCCGACATTCCCCGGATCTTGAACCCCGTCGAGCACCGCGACCAGCGAATGCTCCACTCGCAAAATATCCTCGATCTTCGCTGCCGATTTACGCACAATCGCAAAGACCGGCTGCGGCGTCCGCGCTTCGGTACACTTTGCCACAATCGCAGACGAGACCGCAACCCATTCGGTATCGCCAGATGCCGCATCCTTTTTCAATTCAACAGGTACCCCGAGCGTCACATCATAAGCGACACATTCGACATCCGCTCCTGAACGAAGCGCTTCTTGTACCAGATGAATCCCTTCAAGCAAATACTTCCCTTGCCGATCCCGATGCTTCTTCTCGAGTAGCCCTGCCCATTCTTTGACCCGCGCATTCCCCGTCGATTCAATCTGTGTATGTGCCATTTCTTTATCCTCCCATCCTTCAAAAATAACGATCTTCAAAAGTAAAGGCATCGCCGCAGCGATACCTTTATTTGCTCTATATGTTATCTTTTTTACCCCTACACCCTTCAATGGTGCAGAAAGCCTTTTCCGAGAAGCACTAGCGAAGGAAGAAATTCAGTGAAAGACGCCTTTGAGCACGGAAAGCCAGAGGCTTTCCAAGCGAAACAGCGTGTTGAACGAATTTCTTCCGTAGCGCCCCGAGCTTCTCCCAAAAACAAGGATTTCAGTTCATCCATGCTTCTCAAAAGCAAGCTCCAACCGAACCAGATCGTCTCGCTCTCCAACGACCACCATCACGTCGCCTTCCCATAGACGTCCATGCGGATCAGGCGAAATATTCATTTTGCTGCCTCTGCGGATCGCAATGACGTTACAGCCATACTTTTGACGCAAATTCAGCTCGATAAGATTTCGTCCGACCATTCTTGCCGGAACGAGCATTTCGAAAATGCTATAGTCACCCGACAATTCGATATAATCGAGAATATTCGGTGAAGTCAGATTATGCGCGACCCGCGTTCCCATATCCCGCTCCGGGAACACGACTTTATCTGCACCGATTTTGCTTAACACTTTACCGTGCAGTTCCGTTTGTGCTTTGGCAATAATCATTGGCACATTCATTTCTTTCAAAATCAATGTGGTCAAAATACTCGCTTGAATATCTTGTCCGATTGCGACGACTACAACATCGAAATTACGAATCCCGAGCGCTTGCAGCGCTTCATCATCTGTCGTATCTGCCGATACCGCATGTGTAACGAGATTCGAAATTTCTTGAGTCCGTTCTTCGCTTGCATCAATCGCCAATACATCAAAACCCATTTGACTTAACGTTTTGGCGATACTCGAGCCGAAGCGTCCCATCCCGATAATCGCGTACTGCTTTTTGCCTTTACCCATTTCTTGTCAGGCCTCCTTAAAATCAGGGCGCCATTTCCAAGAATTGAGCGTCCGGATTTTTATCAATCGCAGTGCGCATTGCATATTCGTTTTCGAACAATGCAACATAATTCCCTTTTTTATCTTTAACGAGCGTAGAGTTGATACGGAATTTCGAAGGATCGATCTCCGGTGCTACAATCCAACGCGCGAATTGGAACGATTGACGTTGAAGCTGTACATCGACGCCATATTCGTTTTTCATCCGATATTCGAAGACTTCGAATTGCAGTTGTCCAACTACGCCGAGGATCGTATCGTCGAAGCTCACTGTACGGAAGACCTGAATCGTACCTTCTTCCGTCAACTGATCGATGCCTTTTTGATACTGTTTATGTTTCAGTGCATTTTTGGCTGTAACTTTAGCAAAAATTTCCGGGGAGAACGTCGGCAGTTCTTCGAACTCGAAGTTCTGACCTTCAACCAGCGAATCGCCGATACGGAAAATGCCCGGATCGAACAGACCGATAATATCGCCCGCGTAAGCCGTTTCGACAATATCGCGATCTTGCGCCAAAAATTGCTGAGGCTGCGCAAGCTTGATATCTTTGCCGACCCGCACGTGCTTTACGCTCATGCCGCGATCAAACTTACCGGATACGATACGTAAAAACGCGATACGATCTCGGTGCGCCGGATTCATATTGGCTTGAATTTTGAAGACATAACCGCTGAACTTTTCACGTTCTGGCGCAATTTCGCCTTCTGTACTTTTACGTGGCGCCGGCTTAGGTGCAAGCTCCAAGAAGTTCTCAAGGAACGTTTGCAGACCGAAGTTGTTGATCGCACTGCCGAAGAACAATGGCGTCAACTCGCCGCGTTTTACTTTTTCGTAATCGAACTGGTCGCCTGCAACATCCAGCAATTCCAATTCTTCTGCCAATTGATTCGCATGATACTCGCCCGCCATTTCCGAAATGATCGGGTCGTGGTAATCTTCGACTTTTTGAACTTTGATTTGCGAATGATCGTCGCCTTGGAATAACTCGACTTGGTTTTTCATCCGATCATAGATACCGTTGAGTTCGCGTCCCATACCGATTGGCCAGTTCATCGGAACCGCGCGGATTCCAAGTACTTGCTCCAATTCTTCCATCAGATCAAATGGGCTGCGTCCTTCCCGGTCCAATTTGTTAATGAACGTAAAGATCGGAATTCCGCGCTTCGCGCAGACTTGGAACAACTTGATTGTCTGCGCTTCGACACCTTTTGCGACGTCGATCAGCATGACCGCGCTATCGGCAGCTGTCAGTGTACGATACGTGTCTTCACTGAAATCTTGGTGACCCGGTGTATCCAAAATGTTGATCCGGTGCCCATTGTAATCAAACTGCATCACGGACGAAGTTACCGAGATCCCCCGCTGCTTTTCGATTTCCATCCAGTCACTTGTTGCGTGCTTGCTTGCTTTACGAGCTTTGACCGTTCCGGCAAGACGAATAGCGCCGCCGAAAAGAAGCAGCTTCTCTGTCAATGTTGTTTTCCCGGCATCGGGGTGAGATATAATGGCAAAAGTTCTGCGTTTCTCAACTTCTTCGCGCAAAACTTTATCTTGGGTTTGGCTCATGTTCACGTTCCCTTCTGTATCTTGCGTATTCATCCCTACATTGTACCATAATTAGCGCGTAGTTAAGAGATGAATCTGTCTCGAAAATCAGCGGAAATGCAATTTTTTTCAAGCCTTATGATCTTGTCGAAAAGAAAGCATATACTCGTGAACCGCTTTATCATCGTACTGGGTCAGCAGATCTTCCAAATGTTGCTTCACTTCGGCTAGATAACGCTCTTGCTTCTCAATCTCGGTAATTTGTTCACGCACCAGTTCTCTCACATTTTCGACAGATAGTTCAGAGCCGCCGCTAAGCTTACGCAAGGTATCGCCGATTCGAGCAAGCGGATAACCTAATGCTTTCGTATCCAAAATAAATTTAATGATCGTGAGATATTCTTCGCCATAGATTCGATACCCATTTTCGCTACGTTCCGGTTGTGGCAACACTCCTGCATCTTCATAGAAACGAATCGTCGCTGCGGTTAGACCTGTTTTTTTCGCCAACTGTCCGCGGGTCATTTTGCTCATCTTAATCCCTCCTGCGTTGACTGTAAGCCGGCGTGTATCTGACTTCTGGAAATTTTGCATCGTCACGTTCCAAAAGTTCAGAAGATATCCCTTTTAAATGATGATCGAAAAAAGCCGTTGTGTACGACCTTGTAATCTCAATCATTCGTTCAGGCGAAAGACTTTTAGCGAATAATTTAGGGGAAACAAGCGAAATATCGGTAAAGCTTTGATGATAAAAAGGTTCTACGGTCGCAAACCACGTGTCACTATGGCTGTTCGTCATCACCCACTCCGCATCTTCACGCCATTCTGTATAAAAAACAGCTTCTTTCTTCGGATGATCGGGATTCAGACTTTTCGCTGTTTCGCCGGTAAATAAGTACATGAACGGACGTTCCAAAGGCGTATGCGAAACCTTGCCCCAAAATCCACCTTCCAAGCTTAACGCAGCTGAGAATCTTTCATCGTTGACCGTGGCTTCGACAGCTGTAGCTCCTCCATACGAATGACCCATGATTCCGACTTTATTCAGATCTATTTTACCTGACAAAAGATGACCGGATTCCGAAGTGTTCCATTGTTGTAGTGTATCCATCACGAAGCTTGCATCTGCTGCTCGAACCGCGATCTCTTTGACATTATAATCGTACAACAGACGGGACTTAGCAAATTCAGGTTCATGTAGGTACTTCGCGGCGTTTCCGTCTGCCAAAGTTACTTTACCCGATGTGTACGGATGATCCATCCCAACGACAATATAACCTCGGCTCACTAATTCTTCGATCAACGTCAGACTTTGAAACCGCGTCGAACGGATTCCCGGTGAAAATAAAAGCACGGGATAAGAACTCAGGTCGTTTGCCAGCGGAATGTCTCGGAACGTATGCGTCTTCACTTGAGACAAATGTCGAAATAGAAGTTTGGGCAACCGAAAAACTAACGAGATACATTCGCCCAATGAATCGGGATAATATTCAGGCTCAAGCCCTTCTACATCGTTAGCCAAAGTCGGATACCATACCGTAATCGGCACTTCGCGTCGCTTCGGATTTTCAGTAGGTAAAGTTCCTCTTTTTGTTTCGCTGCGTTGTTCATCGATCAGATGATGCTCGAATGTTCCTATTCCGTAGCGACCTGTAGGTTCTGGCATCGTAAAGATCGGAAAGACCTTTCTTAACGGATTTAGGCTATGTCCGTTCGCATAAGCTTTCATCGACTTCACTCCTTTGGTATACGCTCAGTATAAAGAATGAAGTATACTTCAAGGTCAACCTTAAATTTATCGGATTCACCTTATAACAAAAAAGCCGCGATATCTATCGGAAGCTCCGACGATATCGCGGCTAATCTATTGATTTGAACTTAGTTGCTTGAAGCAGCTACCCAAATCACGTTATCTTCTTCTTGACCGTTAACCGGCCACCAGTGGAATCCGTCGCGCGCGAGCAATTCGTGCGCTTCATCCGGTCCCCAGCTTCCAGCCGGATAAGCACTGACATCCGACGGATTTTCTTTCCATGCTGCATCGATCTTGTCGATAAATGCCCAAGCCGAAGCGACTTCGTCCCAACGTGTGAAATACGTGGAATCGCCTTTTGCTGCATCGTGAATCAGACGCTCGTAAGCTTCTGGCGAGTTGATGCCAACCAGACAGCTTTGGCAGAACTCCATCGCCACTTGAGCGATTTCTGATTCCGAACCCGGTTTTTTGGCATTGATTTTGAAGTAAATGCCTTCCATCGGATTCACACGAATGACAAGCAAGTTCGGTTGCAGGTCATGTTTTTGTCCCAAGTAAATGTTACCCGGCATTTTTTTGAACTCGATCACGACTTCGGTCGTTTTTACCGGTAGACGTTTACCCGTACGGATATAGAACGGTACGCCTGCCCAACGGAAGTTATCTACCGCTACGCGAGCCGCGAAAAATGTCTCGGTATTGGAGTTCGGATCGACTTTATCTTCTTCACGGTAACCCGGAAGATCTTTGCCGTTGCTTTGCCCGGCTGTATACTGACCGCGCACTACATTGGCACGAACTTCGTCAGAATCCGCGAAATGGTGCAGAGAACGTAGCACCTTCACTTTTTCGTCGCGAATATCTTCAGCAAGCAGACGGCTAGGCGGTTCCATAGCGATCATCGTGAGCAGTTGCAAAATATGGTTTTGTCCCATATCGCGCAGCGCTCCGGCATGGTCGTAATACCCGCCGCGCTCTTCGACGCCGACGGTTTCACCCAGCGTGATTTGCACGTTCGCAATATATTTATTGTTCCAGAGCGATTCAAAGAACATATTCGAGAAGCGAATCGTCTCGATATTTTGCACCATCTCTTTGCCGAGATAGTGGTCAATCCGATAGATCTCGTCTTCTTCAAATACACGACCCAGTTCTTCGTTCAGCTTTTCAGCCGATTTGAGATCGTAGCCGAACGGCTTCTCGATCACAAGGCGATGCCAACCTTCGCTTTCGAGCATGCCGCCTTCGCGCAGATTGAGCGAAACGCTGCCGAACAGTTCAGGCGCAAGCGCCAGATAGAACATACGGTTACCAGGAATCGAAAACTTCGTTTCGATCGCCTCGGTTTGTGCTTTGAGTTCTTCAAATCCCGCTACATCGTTGATATCGAGGGATTTATATTCGAAGTGATCCGCAAATTGATTCCACTTTTCTTGATCCGAAGATTTGTATCGTCCGAATTCTTGAATCGAGCGGAATACATCGTCACGAAACTCTTCATTTGTACGAGGACGCCGAGCCACTCCGACTACAGCGAAATCCTCCGCCAATTTGCCTTCCCGGTACAAGCTAAAGATAGCCGGGAACAACTTACGACGAGCCAGGTCTCCGGTAGCCCCGAAGATGAAAAAGACCGCGCCCGGTGCTTTCAATGCTTCAAGATTTTGATTGTCCGTCATAGCTCCCCATTCTTCCTGTATTAGTATAGTATCTCTTTTTGTCTTGCCTGTTTTGTCATTCTATCATATCTTTCAAATTGATGCTATCGTATTGATTATCATTTATCCTGATCTAAGATGAAGGTTTCATTAATATTTCTACCCACCCAAAAGGTACACAAAACGGGCACCGAAATCAAGTCGGGCGATATAAAAATAGAGTAGAGCGTTTTCAGCTCTACTCGGCTAATCCGTTTTTGTGCGCATAAATCGCCGCTTGCGTTCGATCGTCTACGCCAAGCTTCGACAAAAGATTGGTAACGTGAAATTTTACCGTTTTGATCCCAATAATAAGCTCGTCCGCAATTTCTTGATTCGACTTCCCTTGCGCTACGCAGCGAAGCACTTCCATTTCTCGCTCCGTTAAATCTTCATGCAAAGCTTTTGCAGGCGCAGGCGTTCGGAATCGATCCATCATTTTGGCTGCGACTTGCGACTCAAGTACAGATTGTCCGCGTACTGCCGCACGAATCGCATCGGCAACTTCATTCGCTCGCGATGTTTTTAACAAGTAGCTAAATGCGCCAGCTTCGATCACCGGATACATTTTCTCGTCGTCCAGATAACTCGTCAGCACGATCACTTTGCACGCCGGACAATTTTTTAATACTTCACGCGTAGCTTCGATCCCGTCCATGCCGTCCATGACCAAATCCATAAGAACCACGTCCGGCTTGTATTGTTGCGCCATCCGTACGCCTTCTTCGCCGCTACTCGCTTCGCCAACGACTTCAATACCGTCTTCCGTATCCAGCACCGCAGCCAGACCGATGCGCACCATTTCATGGTCATCGACAAGCAGTACCGTAATCAATTCTTCCGTTTCCATGTTTATTCTTCGCTCCCTCTCTGTTCTCCACTGACCAAAGGTACATTGAGTTCAATCCGTGTGCCTTTACCAGGAGCGGTAATATAACGAATCGAACCCCCGATTTCACTTACCCGCTCTTGCATCAATGATAATCCGTAAGAAGTTTGCTTTTTTTCATCCAGCTCAAAGCCGATCCCGTTATCTTTCAAAGACATCCTTAGCGCGTCGTTGCGCCGAACAATCATGATCTCCATCTTATCTGCTTTGGCGTGCCTGAGCGTATTGGACATTGCTTCTTGAACAATGCGGAATAGATGATTTTCGATCCCTTTTACAAGTTCCAGCCCAACATCCATATCCAGCGTGATTTCCATCGAAGCTTTCGCTTGAATTTCTCGCACCAATTCGTTTAACCCTTGATACAGCGGTTTGCCTTCCAAATACACAGGACGCAGATGTAGCAGCAAAGCACGCATCTCGGATTGAGCCACCGAAGACATTTCTTCGATGAGTTCAACTTGACGTCTTGCTCTAGCCAAATCTTTTTCAAAAGTCCGCCCCACCGCTGTCGCTGTCATCGAGATTGCAAAAAGTTGCTGCGAGACCGCATCATGAAGTTCACGCGCAAGCCGTTGGCGTTCTTCCACAATCGCCGATACGCGCGCTTGCTCAGCAAGCTGCGCATTATGCGTCGACAATCGCTGAAGCGAGCTGACTTGTTCTTCCCACTTTTTTCCGACGCGATCCAATTGCTCCGCAAGATCATCCAGTTCTCCGCCTGCCGGCCATGCGGTTCTTGCCGGATTTCCTTTTTCCCAAAGGAGTAATGTATCTTGGATACGGTTAAATCGAAGTTTGACCTGCATCGCCCGATAAAATCCGTATAAGGCGCCAATTGCCAGACACAGCGTAAGCACGGTTAACCCTGCGCGAATTCGAAGCGACCAATGATCGGGAACGTCAAGCAGCCCGTAGGAGTAAAAGACATAGATTGCCGAGATCAACACGATCATCGACCATAACATGCCTGAACCGATACTTCGCACAATCGTATTTGATTTTCGTATTCTTCTCGGTTCGTTTCCCATATCTATTTATCGTCTCCCCGATTATTGAAATTACGACTTTTAGTTGAATCGAATATTTACATTGCCTGCCGCATACGCCATCACAATTTTAACTTTCTGATCACTATACGCATAATTTGGCGAACGCCAAACAAATTTGTTTAACATCCCGCTGTGCGTCTCGCCTTCGAAATTCACTTTGCCGTATCCGATAAAGACTTCAATTTCGACTGCGTATTCTTCCGGGAAAGTAAAATCCCCATCGCAGATCACGCCTTGTACGTGAATCGTCGGATCTCCGTCGGTAGGTAAAGCCAATGAAAAATCGCAATGGGTGTCTCCGAATAAATGCCATAGACTGATCGGCTCCGGTACCCACGGCTCACGCGTATGATGAAACTGCGAGACAAATTCTTGACGCCGTATATATTTGCGTTCTTGATGTAACTCTTTGGCTCTCGCATAAAATACACCGATCGAGATCAAAATACCGCCGAGCAATAAAATCATATGGTCGAGTACAAGCAGACCTGCTCCAAGCGCCAAACATTTATATCCAAAAAGCGCCCTGCCTGCTCGCATCGTATAAATGCCGTAACACAGCACGAGGAGTGCGACTATAGAGAGCGGCGTGACCCATCTACCGAACAACATGATGCAGCCAATAACGATGAATACGATTGCCCAAGTCTTTTTTTGCTTAACCATGTCGCTCCTCCTCCTACTGTGTGAATGTGCCCAAGCGTAGCAAAAGCCATAACGGTACGCTTGAGTACCGCATGGCTTTGCTTGCAAGGCTATTTTATTCTAGCATACCTTGAATAGACTGTGTGGCGATTCTTGCCACTTCGATCCTTTTTAGGCTTCGTCGCCTTTAGTCAGCGAAGGCGTGCTTTGACCGCCGTTCAGCTTGTTTTTAAGCGCGTTCAGCTGCTCATCGACTTGAAGCTGCTTTTGCGTATCCGCTGGGCTGATATAAGCGGACGAGCGATTCAGACCGCCACCGCCGTAAGGCGTACGTAGTACATCGGCTTCAGCTTCCATTTGCATAATTTTTTCTTCCATGCGGCGGAAGCCTGACGAAGAAGTCCCTTTGTCAATCGCGTATACCGGATTAACTTGCGCCATTTGTTTTTTCGCTTTCGCCATTTGAGCGCGAGCTACCAATTCATTGCGTTTGTTACGCATTTGGTAGAACTCGTCTTTCATCTCATGCAATTGACGCATCAGATCAGATACTTGACCTTCGGCTTGCGCATGCAGATCTTGATACTCGGTAATGCGTTGATCGAAGTAGATTTTTTCTTCCAGCAATTTGCGCGCAGCTTCTTCTTGATTGTTCGTCAAAGCTGCTGTCGCTTGTGATTCGCGTTGACCCGACATGCGGTACGCTTCTTCAAGGCGCTGCTTCATACGGCGCTCATTCGCCATTTGCTTCGCAACAGTTACCTCGGCTTGATGAATTTCTTCTTCCATATCCCGCAAATATTGATTCAACATCACAACCGGATCTTCAACCTTATCCAACATCTCGTTTACCGACGCCTTCGTCATATCACGCAATCTTTTAAATACTCCCATTTTATAAATCCCCTTTCTCATTCTCGTTCTCATATTTGGCAAGCTTCATTTTCAATTCTTCAACTTCTTTTTTCAGTGCTTTTTTCTCGACATCTTCCATCATCGCATCCAGACCGGAATCCGGAATATCACTCTTTTTCAGATCGGCACGTGGCTGCTGCGGACGATTTGGCGTCTCGGGACGTTGTTGAAATTGGCGTCCCGCTTCGAAAAACTCACGTGAGCGATCAAAGTTTGGACCGTAAGAATCGAGGTCTTGCGGATGTCCTGGTCGATAAGGATCGCGATAGTTTTCCGGCCCATACGGATAATGAGGCGGCGTTTCTTTTTGGATAACTAACGATGCGATAAAGTAAATCGGAAGTATAGCTCCGCTCGTAAGCGGAATCCCCACAAGGAAAAGTACACGGAGCAACGTAGGATTCACACCATATTCTTGTGCAAGTCCGCCGCATAGCCCAGTCAACATCCGATCATGGGTCGAGCGATACAATTTTTGCATCCTCGTTTACTCCTTTCCTTCGCCGCGTTTCAATTTATCTTTCAGTCTAGCCATTTCTTCTTCAAGCAGATTGCCAACTTCACCGATCTGCTGCGAAGCTTCTTGACCCAACTTACGGATATCGCGCAGGCTGTAAGTTTCGTATTCGATGGAAGACATTTGATCGTCTAACCGATCGAACATTTTCGGTACGTCCGAGTTGTAACCGCCGCTTCGGCGATTGAGACGTTGCTGCAAACGAAGCGTCTCCATTCGGGCGTAATAGTATTGACGTTTATTGTATACCGTCTGATATTCGTTTCTGAGTACATTAAGTTGTTCGCCCAGTTCTTTGAGCGTATCTTGACTTTGTTCCCACAGTTCCAAATACTGACGTTCTTTTTCTTCATATAACATCTTTTCTTGCAGAGCCAGTTTGGCAATCGATTCTTCGTCAGCTTTCAACGCCAACATTGCTTGTTCTTCACGCTTTTCGCGCATTGACGTTGCATGGTCGACTTGTTGACGAAGCTGCTTGCTATGGTGAGCGCATTGATCATACAATCGCTGTACTTCACCGATCTCCTGTCTGGTTTCAACGAGAAACTGATCGATGATCCGTACCGGATCCTGACTTTCTTCTAGCTTATCGTTGAGTGTGGCGAGTGTAATATCTCTCATTCTTTTGAACATACTCATTCGGCGTTTCTCCCTCCTTCGCATGATGGTTGGTGCGATTGATGCTGGGAACGATCAACTGCGAGTTTTGCAAATTAACCTCCAAAACCGCGTCGTCTGCTGCTGCCGTTTCGTTTACTTACGATCCAGAAGATACCTCCTGCAATTAAAGCAATTCCGAGCAATGGACCGATAAGCCATGACAGCTTCGCAAGCAACATACATCCTCCGACGATCAACAAGATCCAGCCCAGAAATGTTTTTCCTGTCTTCACGGCGTAATAACCGAGTGCGAAGATAGCGGCTGCGAACAACAATCCAACAAAACTACCAAACTTACCGAACAGAATTAACGCTCCCAATACTAGAAGTACGATAGCAGGGATATTAAGTTTCATGCTTCTCATTAACTTTTCACCGCCTCTCCTGAATCAATTTCCTTATGTCCTTATTGTATCGGTCATCCCTTTTTTTCAACACAGGCTGTAGACGGTTTTTGAACCCAGACCTAAGACGGGGAACCTTCTAGACCTAAAAGCGTATATAAAAAGAAGTCAGATAAAAAGTGAACGATTCAAGTTTCGATGTCGATATGATAAAGAAAGATTGTAGACGGTTTTTATTTTCCAAAAAGGTTACAAAGCTGTTCGGTTCGAAAACCCCATGTTTCGTGTTACTATTTATAGCAGTAAACGCTTGGGAATTAATGTATGAATTCAACTCTTGATAATTGTAGGTGACCTTATGAATCGGATGAAAATGATTTTGGAACGACTGCAAATCTTGCGGCTGTTCGCCTTCTTATATCGAATGAAGATCGTACGACTGCTGATCCCTGTGGTCGTGATTGCTTTCGTATATTTTCAAAGTGAAGGCGAACTGCGCAAACTGAACTTCTCTCGGATCTTCATCGATATTCGATCTATGCCTTCTTGGGATATTGTTCAGATCTTGGCTCTTTCGCTAGTCGCGGTATCGGTAATGAGCACGTACGACTTTTTAATTTCTAGACATTTTAAATTGAACGTAACCAAATGGGCAGCTTTCCGTTACGGTTGGATCTCCAATACGTTCAATAACTTTTTGGGATTCGCTGGTTTTACCGGTGCAGGGGTTCGAGCTTTACTGTACCGCAACAGCGGCATCACATTAGGGCAGATCACACCCGCTATCGTATTTTTGTCTCCGACGATGGTGACTGGATTATCGGTATTGGCTTGGGCAGGTATTGTGGGTTTGTTGCCGATTACTTTGATGCTCAGCGAACATCGGTGGTTGATCTACGCGGTATGGGGAATGGCATTGTATCTTCCGATCTTTTTATTGATGCAACGTTCGAAATTATTTGCGAAGTGGTTTCATAAAGAAGGTCAAGGTACACGCTTGCCATGGAGTATTATCGGCGGTTCCGTTATGGCTTCGGTATTGGAATGGTTTTTTGCCGGTCTGACGTTTTGGCTGATTTGTTCGAAGTTTTTGCAAGGCATGCCTCTCGCAGAAGCTTTGGCAATCTACAGCGTAGCGGCTATTGCCGGAATCGTGAGTTTTGCGCCTGGCGGTATCGGAGCTTTTGATATTACGGCTTTGCTCGGCTTACAGCTTGCTGGAATAAGACCAGAGACAGCGCTCGCTACGATTGTGCTGTTCCGTGTGTTCTACTTCATTATTCCGTGGTTGATCGCGCTGGTCATGACGGCTTTCGAACTCCTTCCGGGACGCCGCAAACCGGTTAGCAAAGAAACGGCATCTGGAGGACCGACACAGGAAAGTCCTACAGCTACCGCTGTCAAACTTCAAGAAGAAGTAGATGTGCCAGGCGATGGGTTTGCTGCTCAATGGCAACGTTTCTGGAATTGGCCGGGACAATTCGGTTTTCTAAGCGATATGGGCATATGGGCGTTAGGCAAGCTGGTATTGGCGTGTGGTCTGATTCTTCTATTATCGGCGGCAACGCCTGGTTTGCTGGATCGTATCCATTTCATGGCACGATTCTTGTCCACACCGCTCATGAAATTATCGCAACAAATCTCGGTCGTAATCGGCTTTATGCTGATTATTTTATCGAGCGGGATTTCGCTTCGTTTGCGCCGTGCGCATCGATTGACGTCACTCCTGCTCGTTGTAGGCGCAATCTTCACTTTCTTCAAAGCTTTTGACTACGAAGAAGCTTTAGTATTGCTGAGTGTCGCATTATTGTTATGGATCTCGCGAGCTCGTTTCTATCGCTCTGGTGCGACTTTATCTCGCAAACGAATCGCGCTTTGGTTCGGCTTCACGTTAGTGCTTGCCGGTGTTTATTATCTGATTGGTACCGCGTCGCATCCGAGATTTTTGAATCGGTTGCCGGCTGGATTCCGACCGGAATGGATCATTCAACCTAGCGAGTATGCAACGATGGCGATCGGCGGTATTATCGGGGCTTGGATTTTATTCTCGCTGCTTGTTCTTCTTCGTCCGAAAAGAAAAGAAGTCGATCTTCCTTGTCACAGCGAATTGCAGCAATTAGATACCTTTTTAGAAAAAGAAAAAGGCAATCTGCTGACGCATATGCTGTACCTTGGGGACAAACAATTTTACTGGGCGCAAGAAGGAAAAGTATTGATCCCGTATGCTCGTTCTCGCGATAAGCTTGTGGTGCTCGGTGATCCGCTAGGTCCGAAAAAGCTGATTGGGGATGCGATCGAAGAGTTCCAAGTGTTCTCCGATCGTTACGCGTTAGCGGTCGTCTTTTATCAAGCTTCGCCGGATTATCTATCGATTTATCATGAAAAAGGCTATCGATTCTTCAAACTCGGAGAAGAAGCTTTGATCAATCTGGAAACTTTTACGTTCTCGGGTAAAAAGATGACGGCGTTCCGTACAGCGAAAAATCGCTTCGAGCGTGACGGATATGTATTCTCGTTAGAATCCGCTCCTTACGATTCATCGTTAATCGAAGAACTTCGCCGCATCTCCGATATTTGGCTAGGAGACCGCAAAGAAAAAGGATATTCGCTCGGCTGGTTCGATGAAGTCTATATTCAACGTTCGCCGCTTGCTTTGCTCCGTGATCCTGAAGGTCGCATCGTAGCTTTTGCAACGCTTGCTCCTGCTTATGACGGAGGCAAAACGATTTCTGTGGATCTAATGCGCCATCTACCGGATACGCCGAACGGTACGATGGACTTGCTGTTCGCAAGACTGATCGAATGGGCACAAGAACAAGGCTATCAGACGTTTAATCTTGGCATGGCGCCATTATCCAGTGTAGGTAAAAGCCGAAGCTCGTTGCGCGAAGAAAAATTCGCCAATCTCGTCTTCCGTTACGGCGGGCATTTCTATGGCTTTGAAGGGCTGCGTCGATACAAAGAAAAGTTTTTCCCGGAATGGCAACCGCGTTATCTCGCCTATCCGGCTTCTGTATCGTTACCTGTACTTCTAGTCGATCTGGTTGTTCTCGTATCTCGTCGTCCCAAAAATCGAGATCATGATCCGGATACGTTAGAGATCGGGGAGACTTTGCCTACGGGTATTCAAAATACTACCGCGAACCGAACGACTGCTGCTGAAGATACTTCGAGCGGCGGTACTCAATCCGATTCAGGCAAATAAGTTTCATTATGCAAAAGCGTTCGTACCCTCAAAAGGGACGAACGCTTTTTTTGTAGTGACTCTTTTTTCGCACCGTTATCGCGGTCTGGTCTGCTAGATGGGTTTATATCCCCTTGCTTTGCTTAGACGAAGCTGCATAAATCCCATGAACGATCTGAAGCGCACGACTTCCTTCTTCTGCATGTAGCCAAAACGGTCGATCTTCTCGTAGATGATTATAAAAGTCTTCAATCAGCAGTCTATGACTCATTCCCCAATACGATTTCTCTCCGATCGCATTGGGTGCTTGGCGACCACGCTCCGTTTCTTCGCCGCCGCTTCGTTCAAACAAACGATCTTGACGTTGAATCAACGTCCCATGCTCAAACACCAGTTCTAGCTCTACAGGAGAATTTTGCATATAACTATTGGTTCCGTAAAAAAGGACGCGAACGCCATTCGAAAACTCAATATTCGCATGAGCCGTATCTTCAACTTCGATATAATCGCTAAGTCGATCTGTCGTGACACTTCCTTTAATCTTTGTAGGATTCCCTCCGGCAAACCATTGCAGTAGATCAATCGTATGAATCGCTTGATTGATCAGTAGACCTCCGCCTTCTGTCTCCCATTTACCGCGCCAATCACTTTCCGTATAGTATTCTGGCGATCGAGACCAAGTGACGATCCCTTTCAGACCTAATAGCGAACCCAATCGACCAGAATCAATCGTTTCCCGAATCAAGCGCGAACTTTCGTTGTATCGGTTTTGGAACACGACACCAAGCTGAGCCTCACTTTGCGCCGCGGCTTTTTGCACAGATGCGTTAGCTTCTGGCGTATGGGCAATCGGCTTTTCGGTTAATACATGTTTCCCTGCGGCAAGGAATTCTTCGATCATTGGCGCATGTAAATGATGCGGCGTACAGATATGTACCACTTGAATATCTGCACGTTGCAAAATAGATCGATAATCGTTCCCTGCTTCACATGTATATTTTTCAGCTTGTTGGCGTGCTTTTTCAAGATCGATATCAATCACAAGCTTCAATGCTACGTCTTCCATATGGATTAAGGCGTTTGCATGCTGAACAAAAATTGCTCCGCAGCCTATAATCGCTGCACCTAGTTCTGTCTTGGTCTTCATTCGTTAACACCTTCCGGTCTTTGACTTGACATGGGTGAGCTTGCTTATCCTTCGTTAGAGACGATAAATTTCGATGTTTGCTCTATTTTACTAACGTATGCGGCGTTAGGTTGAATGCTTGTTCTTGCGCTTCTAGACATAGCCTTGCTGCTAGAAAAGCATGTTTTTGCGTCATCGCATGTTCCGTACGATGAATACAATCCAAAATCAATTGTCCGAAGAAAGGACAACCGACTTTGCCGGATACTTGCTCGTAATGCTCGCCTTCTTCATCTACCCAAAAGACATGATCGCCCGAATCGGATCTTGCCACATCCGTATACTTACGCAGTTCGATATACCCTTTTGTGCCCAAGATCGTCATTCTGCCGTCGCCCCAAGTGCCAAGCCCTTTAGGCGTTAACCAATCGACGCGAAAATATTGCGTCGCTCCGTTATCTCCGACGAGTGTCGCGTCGCCGAAATCTTCCAGTTCGGGATACTCCGGGCTATGATAGTTGCCCACCTTGCTATGCAGCACCTTGGCGCTCTCACAGCCTGCATAATGCAGGAACTGTTCGATCTGGTGACTGCCTATATCGCACAATATCCCGCCGTAATCTTCTCGGCGGAAAAACCAATCCGGTCTCGACGCCGCATTCAACCGATGCGGCCCCGTGCCCATCACTTGCACGACTTGTCCGATCGCGCCCTCGCGGATCAACTGATCCGCATACACCGCGCTCTCGACATGTAGCCGCTCGCTGTAATACACCATGTATTTGCGGCTTGTTCTAGCCGCGCACGCTTCCGCTTCCTCCAGCTGCGCAATAGTCGTAAACGGCGCTTTATCCGTAAAATAATCTTTTCCGCTCTCCATCACTTGGATGCCGAGCGGCCCTCGCTTCGAAGGAATTGCCGCCGAAGCCACCAATTTGATCTCTGGGTCATTCAAAACTTCTTCTAACGACGTTGCAATTTGTACCCCTGGATAAGTCGTTAGAAAAGCTTGAACTTTTGCCTGATCGGGATCATACACCCATTTCAGTGTCCCGCCTGCTTCTTTTAACCCGTTGCACATCCCATAGATATGCCCATGATCCAGCGCGACCGCTGCAAACATAAACTCGCCTTCTTCCACTACAGGTTTGGCTTCATGCTTCGGTGCGTAATTCATCCCGTCTTTTCGCTGCATCGACTTCTTCATCCTTTCGCAATCGTTTTCAGATAATCCAGACTCATCTTCGCACTTTCAAAAGGATCTCGGCGGCATACGTCTTGCTCCACGACATACCATTCTACATTCGTCGCTCGGCATGCTTCGATAATCGCGGGCATATTCATATTCCCATGTCCGACTTCGGCAAAATGTGCTTGTCCGTCGATTATCTCCATATCTTTCAAATGAACGACTTGCATTCGCCCGGCAACTTTGTGTGCCCACTGCGCAGGATCACCGCCGCCTGCTTGCACCCAGTACATATCCAGCTCAAAGCCAAAAGTCTCAGGGTCGCTTTCTTCCAGCAAAATATCCATCGCAATGCGTCCTTCATACTTTTCAAATTCGATATGGTGATTGTGATAGATAAACTGAAGACCGTATTTCCGCTTAAGCTTCCGC
>NZ_JANFNS010000006.1:0-2932 GCF_024436065.1 Saccharibacillus sp. JS10 | reverse complement strand
GCGTCCTTCATACTTTTCAAATTCGATATGGTGATTGTGATAGATAAACTGAAGACCGTATTTCCGCTTAAGCTTCCGCCCGATGTCCGAAGCTTCTTTGGCAAATGTACGGTAACCGTCTGCACTTGTACGAAAGCGCTCCGGCGCCATCCCCAAGCCTACATATCGGCAATCCCATAATTGATGCTGCTTCGCTACCCCATCCAGATCATCTGTAAGGCGCTCATAAGGAATATGCGTGGCACAGATCTTCAAATGATTTTGAAGCGCTAGTTCTTTGACTTTATGCGGGTCTATATCTCCGATTCCCGATACTTGCACGGCGTCGTACCCGATCCGCTTCAATGTCGCAAAAGTATGTGCTAATCCTTGCTCGTCTTGCGCTTGTTCTCGAAACGTATACATCTGAGCTGCGATCATTGATCTTTTCATCTTTGTCCGTCTCCTTTAGCGATCTTCTGCTCAAGCTTAATGCGTACCCGATACATCTAAAGTCGTTTGCGCTCCGCTTTTTTTCACGAAAGTCGATTGTTCAATCCGCTCGTTCAACCGCTTCAAATATTCTTCTTCATCAATCGGAAGTTCGACCCAACCGTCTGTCCAACTCGATAAGTGCATGGCATTCGATATCGTAAGCCCGTAGATTCCTTCCTCGCCCGGCGCAATCAGTTCTTCACCGTATAAGATCGCGTTAGTGAAATTGCTTAAAACACCTTTGTGCTGACTCCCGCTACCACTTTCTACCGGAATCTCGCATTTCCAACATTCCGGTTGCCCAAATCCACCTTTATACGTTGCATTGAACTCGGGTTCGGATACGCGTAATCGCCAAAAGGTCAGCTGATCGTCTTCAATCACAATTTTTCCGTTATCCCCCGAGATTTCAAAACGATTCGTCCCCGGCGCTTCGCCTACACTCGTCACGAACACGCCTGTCGCTCCATTTTCGTATTCCACATAAGCCGTCACATCGTCTTCGACTTCGATATTGCGATTTTTCCCGAAGCTACAAAAAGCTCGAACCCTTGTCGGCATCATACCGGTCGTCCATTGCCATAGATCAAGCTGATGCGGGTCTTGATTCAGCAGAACCCCGCCGCCTTCGCCTTGCCAAGTTGCGCGCCAACCGCCGGAATCGTAATAACTTTGCGAACGATACCAATTCGTAATGATCCAATTGGTTCTTCTGATCTGTCCCAGTTCTCCTGCTTGAATCAACTCGCGCAATTTTCGGTATAGAGGATGCGTACGCTGATTGTACATAATGCCAAAGACCAGACCGGACTGTTTGGCTTTCGACGCCGCTTCGTTCATTTGCCGTACCGCTTTGGTATAAACACCTGCGGGCTTTTCGATCAGCACATGCAGCCCGTATTGAAACGCTTCCATAGCTAAAGTCGGATGATCGTAGTGCGGCGTCGCAATCAGTACCGCATCTACTTCTCCCGAACGCATTAATTCTTTAGGATCTAGATAGGTTTTGATCGGTGTCGGCAGTTGTTCTGTAGCCCAACCAAGACGTTCTTCCGCTACATCGCTTACCGCCGTTAACGTCGCACCCGGAATATGATCAATCAAGCTTTTCGCATGCGCACTTCCCATATTGCCGATTCCGATAACGCCAAAACGAACTTGTTTCCCAGAGCTTGTCTGCACGGTATCCCTCCGTCTTTTCCATAATTAATGGTATTGCACATCGATACAGGTTGAGAATAACGTAGTTGGATTTTAAAAGATATGAATAGAAATAAGAAGTTTTTGTCCAAAACTAAGAGGTTTTTGTTAAATGAGTGTATACTGCGGGTAACGTCATTTTTATAAAAAGTGAGGATACTATGCAAAAAAATCAATCGCCAATCAATCCTGAAGCTGCGCACCGATTACTCCAACATTTAACCGTTCACGTTTCCCATGCGTTTTATCGGGAAGGTTATTATGGATGGAATGCTCCTGAAGAAAAGCCTTCGTTTAATCGTCTTTACTACATTACCGAAGGGCAAGGTGCAGTGACGCTGGATGGAGTTCGTTACGAGCCTTCTGCGGGACAATTGTTCATCATGCCAGCCGGCCGCGTGCAAACACGTTTTACATCGCAAGAATCGCCTTATACGCGCTACTTCTGTCATTTTGATGCGCAGATCGGAAATTGGCAGCTGTTCCAAAACAGCACTGTACTTTCTTTGATTAATGTCGAAAATACCAAGCAAGTCGAACACTGGTTTCAAGAAATGATTCAACAGTCTGAACATCCAAGCCCTTTTGCATCTCTTCGAGTCAAAGCCTGTCTACTTCAACTGCTCGCTTATTGTCTGGAAAAAGGCGATTATGCTCCGTTGATGTACGAATTTATGCAAGATCATGAGCGAGAAGAATTAGCATACGTCTTACAATATATTGATGATCGGCTGCACGAACCTATCGAGATTGAAAATCTTGCGGAGATCGTACATCTACATCCCAATTACTTCATTCCGTACTTCAAAAAACAGATCGGAACGACTCCAATGCACTACGTTCAGCAAAAGCGTATTGAACAAGCACGTCGGCTTTTGATTTCTACAGATTACGGTATTTCATCAATTGCTGAACAAGTCGGAATGCAACCCGCTCACTTATCCCGTACATTTAAAAAAATAACCGGGGTCTCTCCAAGCACCTATCGTAACAGCACAAAATAATAAAGGATAAAATGAAAAAACGGCTTTGCAAGATCACTGTTAAAGTAATCTTACAAAACCGTTTCTTCGTTACTTCTGTAATACCGGTGAAAGGACTCGAACCTTCACGGGTCTCCCCACTCGATTTTGAGTCGAGCGCGTCTGCCATTCCGCCACACCGGCACATCCAAGAAAAATAATGGCGCGCCCTAAGAGATTCGAACTCCTGGCCTTTTGATTCGTAGTCAAACGCTCTATCCAGCTGAGCTAAGGGC
>NZ_JANFNS010000005.1 GCF_024436065.1 Saccharibacillus sp. JS10 | reverse complement strand
TGCTAGGTAAGTAGGTTTTTTAAGGATTGGACTTTGAAAGCAAATTAGATACTAATAACTATGAATTATTTGGAGGTAAAAAGTGAGTATAGAAGATAACGAAATAGCAGATCGCTTGCTAAAGCAAACAAAACTAGACATCAATGACTTCTTAGATGAATTTTCTAGAGAAACGATAAATAAAGGATCTTCGTTGTTTGTTGGATCTGGTGTTTCACGAAATTCTGGACATGTGACTTGGGGAACTTTGTTTGAACCTTTGGCTGCTGAATTAGGAATCGAGATTACTGAAAAGACCGACCTATATAGATTAGCTCAATATTATGCTAATAAACATACAGATAGTAAGTTAAGAAAGAAAGTGCAAGATGAAATCGGCAAAATCAAACCAGGTAATGCTCTTTTGACTGAACTAATTGATATGAATTTTAATAATATCTGGACAACAAACTATGATCCTTTGATTGAGCAAGAATTAAGTCGTCGTTTAATATCTTATAACATGATACATGATGAGAAAGACTTGGCTAGCATTGATAGAAATGAAAAAGTAAATGTTCATAAAATAAATGGTGACATCAATAGTCCATCCAAAATGATCATAACTAAAAAAGATTACGATCATTATGAAGATGGGCATTCGTTATTTTTAACATTCTTAAAGAAAGAATTAATTTCAAATACTTTTCTTTTTGTTGGTTACAGTTTTACTGATGCTCTTGTACTCGACTGCCTCAGTTCCATAAGTCGCTTACTTGGAAAAGAAGGTAATACACATTACGCTATTATGTTGGTAAATGAAAAAACTACGATTGAATTTGAGCACATGGTTCATGATCTTAAAAATAGATACAACATACGAGTTATGTGCATAACAGAGACGCAAATCATTCCTTTATTGAAAAGATTGAATAATAAAATTAAAGAGAAGAAAGTATTTATATCTGGTGCGTATGACAAAATTTTAGAATCAGAGGTAGCTCAATCTGATGAACTATCTTATGCATTGGTAACTTCTTTATTAGAAAACGGATTTAGATTATCTACAGGCGTAGGAAAACGACTAGGGACTTTAATAACAGGATATTCGTATCAATATTTGGCGGAACAGGGTATTCAAAATAAGGATAAATATCTTTCCATGAGACCTTTTCCATTCCATAAAGATCTTTCAGAAGATAAAAAACAAGAATATAGAATCAACATGCAACATGACTGTAGTTCCGCCATATTCTTATTTGGTCAAAGTAAGAAAACAAATGAGCAAGGCTCTGTTGAAAAAACAGGACACTATAGTCAAGGTGTTTATCAAGAATTTTTGATTGCAAAAGAACGTAAGTTGACTATTATTCCCGTTGGAAGTACGGGATATGAAGCAGAAATAATTTGGAAAGAAGTGAAGCAGAATATTAATGAATACCCTTATCTTTCTGGAAAAATCGATGAATTAATGAGTGAAAAAGATCCTAAAAGAATAGTAGCAATCATTTTACACATTCTTAACGAAGTTGCCTACAACAACCGTGCTAACTAATAGTAGAAAAAGTCTTTCGATCATCAACATATCTCTAAGATCTACTTTTAAAGAGAGTTTAGTTTCATTAAACAACTTTTTAAAACCCGCTGTATAGTAAGAGGGAGTTTCATTCAGATCGTAACTACATTCTATATAAGTGCAACCTGCGTAAAGTAAAGATATTCGCGAATTGAAGTTTTTTTCATCAATTTCTAAATAAGATTGAAGTAAATTAGAGATGAAAATATCAGACTTTAATTTCTTCATGCTTTTCTCTAAGGAGATTAAGTTTTGATATTCGTGAGTTGCTAATTCATCTTCTAAGAACTTGCATATAATATGATTGCAGGTTGAATAGACATCAATAGAAGGAACGATCTCTTTGTAGACTAAATTCTTTAACCATTTATACTTTTCAGGTACTTCACTTGCAGAGATATTAAAAAATATAGGAAAAATATGCATGGTACCATTTAAATATTTTTCATACATCAAGTCTATTTCTTCATTGGCACAATAAGAATCTATCGAATTTGGGCTTAAAATTATAATACCGTAGGGGGAATGTTCCACTCCCTCAACAAAATTCTTGTAATTGCGTTCGTCTCCTAGGAGCATTTTATCTCGGTCGTACCAAACTGGAATACGGTAGTTTTTGATATGATAAAGGATCGCTTCTACAATAATGTGGCGATCCTTACTAGAAAAACAAAAGAATATCATATATTTTCTCCTTTTTTAGTTCAGAAAAATAATAGTCGGCTTCGATATACAACTAAAAACCTCCAAATAATTCATAGTTATTAGTATCTAATTTGCTTTCAAAGTCCAATCCTTAAAAAACCTACTTACCTAGCAATGTCTATAGTATACAGGAATTTGAAGATGTTCAAAAGATCTAAAATTTGAAGATCCAGACAATTTGTATTAATTTTTAGACAGAACTTTTTTACGAACGAATACATTTCATTTCTATCAAATTACTCAACAACATTTTCTCCTAATAAGCGTTGAAACTCCTTTTTGACCTCCAAACTAAGCTGCTCATTCGACTGATCTATAGGTTCGGTAATATTTACTTTCCCCTGATAAACGCCCAATGGCATATAGCCACCATCCTCATGCTTTTTCAAAAAAATAAGATATTCCTGATTGCGGTTGATCGGGTTGTAGTCTTCGTTAATCATCTGAACTTGCTGATCTGAAGAATCGGTAAAGACGGTATACGGTTCGTAAATCGTGATGTTGTCTCCGACTTGTAAATCTTGTTTCGCTTGTTGAAGGTTTTGAATCTCAACTTCGGTTTCTGTCCAGTACCAGAGAGGGGCTCCGTTGCGATCGGGTTCTTGATTCACATGTTTTCGTTTATCAGAAGCCTTTACGTGCGCTATAACATCTGCATCTTCTTGAAGCTCACGTGGGGATTCGTAAATTTTAGTTTCGCCTAGAGTCTTAACAATCTTGATTGATTTTGAAAGCTTGGCACCTTGCGAACTTTTTTCATTACTGAACATGAAGATCAGCGACGTTGTTAAAAGTACAACACTTACAGGAATAAGTATTTTTCGAAAAACTCTTGCGTTCATATCGACCGCACTCCTTTTATAGCGAATTTTCTAAAAACAAACCTTACTTCATAGACGTTCAATTTTTCGAAAAGTATGCTGATTTGAAAGATTTGTTAAAATGCTAAGACCAACAAAACCATCTGAAAATAAATACAAAAAAACCAACCCTGAATAACCGGGCTGGTTTTAATGAACTCCAAAAAGATAAACCTCTACAAATACTCGTCCATCCAACCCGCAATATGCGACAAACGCGCAACGCGAAGAGAAGGATGCCCGCCGCGAGACAATTCATGGTTGGCTTTAGGGAAACGGACGAAACGTGTTTTGCGACCGAGTCTTTTTAGCGCAATATATAGCTGCTCGCCTTGCTCAATCGGGCAACGAAGATCTTGTTCGCCGTGCAAAATGAGTAGAGGAGTACGGACGTGCTGAACATACGCGATCGGCGAATGTTTCCACAACAATTCCGTATCTTGCCAAGCGTCGCCGCCGATCTGGTCTTCGGTGAAGTAAGCGCCGATATCGCTGACTCCGTAGAAAGAAACCCAGTTCGAGATCGAACGCTGCGTCACTGCGGCTTTAAAACGATCGGTGTGACCGACGATCCAGTTGGTCATAAATCCGCCGTAGCTGCCGCCCGTTACGCCAAGTCTTTTTTCATCGATAAACGTATAGGTTTCTAACGCATGATCCACTGTTTCCATCAGGTCGCGGTAATCGCCGCCTCCGTAATCGCCTCGGCAAGCATTTACGAATTCTTGTCCGTAGCCGTGACCGCCGCGTGGGTTGGAGAAAATCAACGCATACCCTTGAGACGCAAGAAGTTGGAACTCGTGCATAAACGTATGCCCATACATCATATGCGGGCCGCCGTGGATTTCGAGAATTGCCGGGACTTTTTCCGAAGAAGATTCGTCAAATCCAATCGGCTTCATGATCCAAGCTTGTACTTTCCAGCCATCTTGTGTATCCACCCAGAACGATTCCGGCTTGCTTAATTGATATTGACTCAACCAAGCGCTATTCGCATCTGTAAGTCGGGATTCTTGCCGAGTATTCAGCGAGAAACGATACAAATCGCCAGGGTTCAAAGGATCGGAGATCGCGACAATCAACCCGCCTTGATGATCCGATGTAATCTGATACACATCACGCTCGCCATCCAGCAAGATTTCATGACCGGAACCGTCTGCTGCAAACTTCGCTACGCCAGCGCTGCCGCGCTGAGTGAACATCGCGTACACCGAACTTCCGTCTTCGGAAAAAAGCGGCGCCGTGGAACCCAGACCTGATCGCATATCGCCAACGACCGCATTTTCAACGAGCAGATCAGGATCATCGGTCAGACATGTGATTTTGCCGCCTTCTACCGGAATACTGTATAACCGAGTCAGCGTCGCGTTATGATAAGAGTTGTCGCTAGCGAAAAAGGCGATCTGCGAACCTTCTGGCGAAAAAGCAAGCTGACCGATACTCCATTCGGAATTCGTGAGTGTGACCCGGTTGCTTCCATCGGCATTAGCTACATGGAGATCGTTTACCCATAACAAATCAGGATCGGTATTGTCGTCTTCGGGAATATAAGCGGTAAACGCGATTTTTTGGCTGTCTGGCGACCAATTAAATCCACCGACGTCAAAAGAACCTGAAGTCACCGCATTTCCTTCGCCGCTTATGGCATCAACAACGAAAAGATGATTCCGTTTACCATTCCAAAGCCCGCCGCTATCGCTTTTGTAACGCAGACGATCAATGACGGTTTCTTTAAGCGGTTCTTTTTCGGCAGAGTCAGAATCTTTTTCTTCATCGGAATCGTTTTCGCTTACTTGAGACGTGACCAGCAATTTCGAACTGTCCGGCGACCATTTGAATGAGCCGATACCGCTCGGCAGATTCGTGAGCACACTCGCTTCGCCGCCGTTTGCAGGCAACAACCAGACTTGATTCTGATCTTCTTGTTTACGGATAAAAGCTAATTGCATGCCGTCTGGCGACCAGATCGGAGAGATGTCTTGTTGTCCAGAAGTTAGATATACATCGGTATCATGGTCTGGTGAAATCATACGAATCCGAGTCGTGTATCCGTCGCGGTCTTCGTTAACTGTCCGCTGGGTATAGACAATGCGACCGTCTTTTTTCGAGACTTGAGGAGAGCCAACCCATACAAAATCATATAAATCTTCTGCAAGCAGTCCACGCTTTTCGCTCATTGTTGATGCCTCCCAATTGTATGTAGATAACGATAAAGCTTCCTTTTTATGATACGGGAAGGTCAGAAAATGGGCAAACCGAACATAGAAAGGAAGCTCGACCTTAAGCAGAAATAGACGTTATTCTTTTTTTGCGACCTCCGGTTCATTGGCGTAGCTTGGAATATGCCGTAGAATCGGTATCAATATACATCGATGATCTTGCATGCAACTTTCTGGAAAGGAGGTCTACCTCTATGCTAGCACCCGAGAACATTTTAAAAGTCTGGAAAAGGTTCGACGAGTTTCCAATGGAGACGCTCACGAAAGCTTGGCTGCACGCGAACGGAGAAGGATCGAAGCCAAGAAGCGTGGACGTGATGCGCAAGCAGCGAGAGCAGTACGGAACATCCGGGAATTGTTTTGATCTAGCATTATGGCTTATCGACGAATTTCGCAGTGAAGGCATTATTTGTTATCCGATCGGTGAACATCTGGGGACGGAAAAAGCACATGCTGCGGTCATCGCCATGGATCGAGAAGGAAGCCGCTATCTTTGCGATTTGGGCGATCAATGGATTCAGCCGATTTTGGTCGATCCAGGGGCGGAGGGATATACAGAAGAGCCGTTAGAAGGCTTTTTCCCCGGAGCCTATATCGCGGTTTCTTCAGATGGCGAGCAAGCCAAGATTCGCTATATTCGTCATAACGGCAAAGAAAGCCAAATGCTGTTCAACCTGACTCCGGTCGGCGAAGCTGAATTTCGTGAAGCAGCGGCATATTCTCAAAGCCTGCTCAGACATCCATTGGTCGAAAAACGCATTGAGATATGTACAGGTCACAACATTGTCCATTGGGAATACGATCAAGGAACGGCAAGAGTGAGTAGCCATACCGGGTTGTACCGAGAAAGCGAGCCTCACGGTCAAGAAACTTGGGTGACACGAATTGCGCAGCGTTCCGGAATCGATCGTCATATCGTACAGATTGCACTGGATACTTATGCGGCGGTAAAAAAATCGAATTAAGGTGTGGGTATACAAAAAAGGACGGAATGCGAAGGTGAAGTCGCATGTTCCGTCCTTTTTGGTGTTGTGCTCGCTCGGCTGCCGCCTCGTCTTCCTGCGAGTCGCGTAGAAGCAAAGCTTAAGAAGTTTTGAGATCCATCACGGCTTTGCCGAACGAATTTTCACGGAATTCTTGGATGAAATCGTGGAGCCAGTCTTCGCCGTAATCAAGCTCGCCGTCGAGCACTGGCGAGATTTCCGCATCCAAGCCCATCGTCCAGAATCGACGAATGACGGTGAAGATCGAGACCGCCGCTTCGTCGGCTGCGGAGAAAGGTCGAACGTAGCGGTAGCCTTGCAAAAAGGCTTGCCACAGCGGTTCAATCTGCTCGGATGATTGCCGTTTGCGATTTTTGAACTGCGCGACATCCCATGCTCGCCAGCCGGGAGCCGCAAATTCAAAATCAAAATGCGCAAAGCGATCGCCTTGCCTTAGCGCATTGTTGTTGCCGTGCATATCGCCGTGGCATATGCCGAAGTCCAGCCCGCCCGCCGCAGCTTCGGCGGCGGCTTTTTCCAGTTCCTGCGCATAACTACGCAGGAAGTTCGCTTCCGAATGATCCTCGCCAATATACGCGAGAATCATTCGAAGCGGAGCGCGAAGCAGCGTCTCGGCGTCCGCTGCCGCGCGCCGCGCATAAGAGCCGTCCGCGAGCGCATATTCGCGGACACTGCCAGAACTTGCGGCGAAATCGCCCGCCGCAAGCTCTGGCGCAATCTCGTCCATTGCCGCGTGAAGTTCGGCGGCAGACCGCCCGAAAGCGATGCAAGATTCTTCGTCTTGCATCAGGTCTTCCGCGCCTTCGGCTTCGCGGAACAAAGCCGCGAAGCGCACGCCTTCCGGCGCTTGCAGAGCCGTGTACAAGCTGCCGTCCGCGAGCCGCACGGCAGGCGAGACCGCTGCCGACGAAGCATCGGTCAGCTTGCCTTGCAGTCGTTCGAGCAATTCCAGCTCGAACACGACGTCGCTTTCGCGCACATCGGCGCGATAGACGCGAAGCATATAGCGTCCGCCGTCTTCGGTGCGGACGCGGTACGTGTCGTTCAAGCCGCGCAGCCAGTAGCGGCACTCCGTCCAGTCGCCGGCTTCGTACAAGCCGGACAAGCGGCGCTTTACGTAAGACGGACGTAAAACCGATCGAGCGGCGATCGGTTCACCGCTGTCTGGAATATTTTTTAGATCGGGATGCGAATCGTTCATAAATGCAAGACTCCTTTGTGTTTGAATGATCGGTTCATTCAATCCAATGCGTAATCAATTAGTTCCTGCCGAAGTATTCATATACCTTAGACGTGAGTAATAATGATCTTCATACATGAGCCGGACTCCTTGAATCGTTCTTAGAGCGGTCGTACCATATGAATATCCAGGGGTTCTTTCGCCAGCAAGTAAGCATCAGGTTGGGTCGCATTTTGGTTTGCGATTAAACCGAAAAGCAAGCATTTCCACTTCGTGATGATTTCCTTTTTTTTCGGTAAAATTACCGCTTGTATAAGCGGAGAGCGTGCGCCGCCAAAATTTTTGTGCGCGAAGATTGCGTTCGCTCGGATTCGTTTGCAGTTCCCAACGCCCTTGAAAAGAATCGAATACTTTGCGGGCTGCCGCTTCCGCGACGCCCGAAGCGCGATAAGGACGAAGTACAAAAAATTCGTTTAAATAATAATCGGTCTCTGACGGTGCGTAAGGAGGAGTAGCAACGAAGGCAAAGCCGGCAGGACGCCCGTCTACTCGGATTAGCAAAGGAAACAGTATACCCGGATGCTGCCACCAGACTTCAAAGATTTCGCTTTGGCGCGCAAGTGTCGGGGTATCGTCTTCTTCAAAAATACCAAAAGCATTCGGACGATTTTGCCAAATTTCCGATAAGTCGTGCAGGTATAACGGATACATATTATGCACGATATAAGATTGATCGCTGCCGCAAGGTATCAATTCAACGTTCATGATCGAACTCTCCTGTTCTCCGTTATCTTTGTTCTTAGTCCTCGACCGTCTTGATCACGTCCCAGTTCGCGAACATCGAGAAACCGGAAGCTTCAGCCAAGCGCGCGGACGAGACGTTATCTGGATGACAACGATATTGAGGTTCATAGCCGAGCTTCATTGCTTGCGCGCTGATCGCCCGTACCGTTTGCCGTCCAAAGCCGCGCCCGCGAAACTGCGGAAGCGTAATGATGCCCAAATCCGCGAACGAAGTTCCGCTCCATGGATACATGCTGGCGGCGGATACTAGACGGCCTTCGGCGAAGCAGCCGAATACGAGCCAGTGATCCAATTCGACGAAGGCTTCATCCAGATCGTTCTCCGGCGCTTCCGATACGAAAGCTTCGAAAACAGATGCATCGTCTGCCGTCAGTTGCCGAACTTCTCCAGAGAAGCTTTCTTCGCGCAAAAGCTTTTGCTCTTCGATTGGAAGATAAAATAACTGGTCGATGCCATTAAGCGGGATATTGGCTTGCTGCAAAGTTTTGAAAAGCTGATCGGCATCGATCTGATCGCCTGATTTCAATCCGATTTGTTGCGCAATATCCGGTAGCACCGTTAGAAATCCGCCTGAGCCGATCAGATCAAGCAACATGACGCTTCGGGATGCCGGCAGCTCCGCATCTATAGAGACTACGTATTTTCCAGACTGCGGCCGATCAACGGAAGGCAGCCAATAGTCGTTAACTTTGTCTGAAAAAATCGGGAATGAAGAGTGAGATTCGGTCATAACGGTCACTCCTTTATTGTCTTAAATTTTAACCGCATAACGATGTTCTTCTGTCTCAACCAGGAATCCTGCCGATAGATACAGCTTCAGTGCCGATTCATTCGTCGCTTCGACATCAAGTTCGGCGAATTCGCAAGAATGAGCTTGAAGATCGTGCAGCGCTTTGGTCAGCAGCATCGAAGCCAATCCTTTTCTGCGGTAAGGTTCGCGAACCAGCACTTCTTCGATCTCTCCGACCGTATCTTCCGCCAACCAATACATCAGACTCGCTACCGGCTGACCTTCATGATGGATTTGCAGCAGTCGCCAATTGCGATTTTGCATATACTCTCTGATACGTTTTTCACCAGTCGGCGAATTCGGCCAAATTTCTGTGTCGAGTGCTAAATAGGCGTTCATCTGAGCCTCATTTAACGTATCGAAGATTTGCCATTCGTAAGGCGCTGGCAGCGTCGGTTCAGTGCGTGGGCTTTTGCTCAGCTCGCACTCCATACGGTATTGTCTTTTCAACGGATAAAATGCGGGAAGCCCAGCGAAGAAATTCGTATTGTCTAGTTCTTCGACGAAATTACCAAAACACAATTCAGTGCCGCGCGTAGCCGGAAAATCTTTTTTCAGTTCAAGCGCACGTTGGTGAATGACTTCATACATTTCTTGAAGCAGAACCTGATCTTTTTCGCGTTCCGGCAATGTTTTGATATTGAAAAAGATGCGATGCTTGGCAGAAGGGTCGGCTTCGTCCGGCAGAACCGCCATCGTTTGCAATTGCCCTTTTGCGACCATGATGCCTTGTTCTACAGCGATAAAGACGTTCGACCAATTTTCTTGCTCTCCAACCCACCAAAACACAATATTGCGTCCTTCGGTAACTTGTTTATGAAAATCGCCCAATGCAGAGAAGTCGTTTTCGTTAAAATTTCGAATTTGTAATGTAGAATGATCCAAGGGTAAAACCTACCTTTCTGTCAATCGGTTGCCTGCTGTCAGTATGCCGCATAGAGAAAGTGAAAAATGAACCGATCTTGCGCTTATGTGTGGCTGACGGCAAGAATATTTTTTGTTACGATAACCTTATCGGTGAAAAATAGCCTTTAACGCCTTTCTTTTTAAGGATAGGGAACGAAAGCAGGAAACGAAGATGAACAACAACAATCTACATACAGAAAAAGAAGATTACGCAAAACAACTTTCCGTTCAATCCACAGAGCCGACTATTGGAGACACGATCTATACGATCGAGCGGGTGTTAAATCAAGTGGAGAATCGGCTTGCGGATAAGCTGGTGCTAGATGAGCTGGCGGAACATGTTCATTTGTCGAAATTTCATCTACATCGTCTGATGCGCGCAGCGACGGGGCTGCCTTTAATGGAGTATATTCGCGCTCGTAAATTATCTGCAAGCGTTAACGATCTGCTTGCTTTGGGCAAACAAACGACAATTTTACATACCGCACTGGCTTACGGATTCGATCATGAACAATCTTATATCCGCGCATTCAAAAGGCAGTTTGGCTTGACGCCCGCACAATTTCGTCGTGGACGCACCGAGATTACATTGGTTGAACGGTATGACACGACATTTTTGAACGAAATTCGAAGCGGCGTCGTGTTTGAGCCAACTTTCGTGATGAGACCGAAAAGCTTTTATGCCGGACGAAAAGCGACGATCGGAATTGCCGAAAATTATGAGCGGTATACCGCGAATACGCACGGCGTTTCGTTTTTTTATAGCGAGTACCCGAAGATTCCGAACAATATCAATCCAGGCGTGTATATCGGTCTGACGTTGTACCCACCCGAATGTTCGCCGCAAGCGACCGATTATCTCACATCCGCAGAAGTTTCTTCATTAGAAGGTTTAGAGCAAGAATGGGATACGGCGACGATTCCGGCGGGGAAATATGCGGTCTTTAAATATATTGGACGGTTTCATCCTGAACATTTGACGATTCATCATTTGAACGATATTTGGAACTATATGGACGAATGGATTATGAATTCTTCTTACGAGCAAGCGGACGGTCATCATTTTGAATATATCGATGCGGCTATTGCCAGAGAAGATTATTGCGAAGCGGATTTGTATGTGCCGATACGGGACAGGCAAAAGTCGTAGGAGATTCAAGGCTGCAATGAAGTAGTCTCGTTTCTCTAATGTTGAAATCCGAAACCGAAAGGGCTTTAGCGCAGTATATATGGCAAACTTCCACGAGGAGAGTGCTATGATGAAGAAAAAGATGATTCTGATCGTAACGTTGTTCGCCGCTTTGCTTGCCGGGTGTTCGGCAGTCGAAGAAGTGGGACGTTCTGTTAATTATACGAGCGATGCCGCGGCGTATATCAATGACGCTTCGCAGTGGGCGCAAGAGTTACCGGAGATGGCGCAAAATGCGGCAACCGATCCGCAAGCTCAAAAACAGTTGCAGCAAGAACTCGATAATATCCAGAAGCGTGCTTCCGAGTTTGCGCAAGCCGATGTTCCCGAGTTTGCCCAAGGCATTCATCAGCAATTAAGCGGATATAACGAGACGCTCAATACGCAGATCGACAACATCCAACAACGTATCCAAGCTGGGGATTTCACACCGGAAATGCTGCAAAATACGGAAGTGATGCAGACTTTGCAAGAGATTCGAGGGTTGATGGATCAGGTGCAGCAGTTGGGTCAATAAAGATGCGAAATAGCCCTAGATGATTTAGGGCTATTTTTTACAAATCAAATATTCTTAAGTGAAAGATAATAAACTATGTTGCTGTTCTAGTATTAAAACAAAGTAACCTAATTCATGTACCAATGATTCAAATGACATTTGCTCTATGAAGTTAATCAAAGTTATGTCTTTTACGCCACTTTATTTCGCTTACGTTTCATTCAGTGCAATCTTCAATTGTAGTATTATCATAGTTATCTCAGTGTCCTTTTATATATCATATTAAGCACCGAACGCAGTAAGGTATATTGAAAATTTTTGGTAACTATTTATCATTGGTTATTTTTTGTACTTTTGAAAGACGAGCATACTAAAAATTATAGAGAATTTTAAAATGATTTTAATAATTTATTGTAAAAAATTATGATTATTTTCTATACAATGTTTCAAATGTTAGTATTTATACATATTGAAAAATGTATTTTTTCAATAAATCTGTTATTGTGTATGGTGTTTTGATAAAGTTATACAGCCCTAGTTTATTAATTACTAAATTGCTGACCTTAATGTGATTATTGACGCTAATGAAGCTTTTCGAATCACAGGTAAAAGGGGAATATGGTTTACAAAATTAGCGAACTTTTCTGTCAGAAGATTTGTCTATTTTAATAATCGCATGGATTTAGATAAATTAAATGAATGTTGTTAGTTTACTTGAGATTTGGTCAAAACTATGTTTGATTATCTTTCATATGATAGACTCAGAATTTTTTATGTACTATCTTAGTATAATAAGATTTACAAAATGTTGTAAAAAATCATTAAGTTCGCTAATAATATAGATGCATAGCTCTTTTTCGCGATTGATCTTTAAATCGTTATAACGATTACAATAAAAAGATGCTATGATTAAGCTCTCCTTTCCTTTTATCATGTACTAAGGTACTCTTAGCTATTGTTCTCTCTATCCTCTTATATGCGAATAAGAATCTAACGGCTTTAAAGAATGTTCTAGCTATTTTTGTTTGGTCTACTTTTGTCAACGTGGTTTGATGAATAACATACCTTCATAAAGTATGAACTCTTAAATATATTTTTCTATTCTTAAAAGTGACTTATAGTCCGTAGACTCAAAGTCAACATCGAATTAGAATTTATTAGAAAATATTTCATAAAGGACTGTTTAGATGGGCTTAAAAGTTAAGATTGGACAAAGAATAAAGACATTGAGAAATTACAATAAAATTACGCAAGAAGATCTAGCACTTCGAACAGGACTAGATAGAACTTATATAAATAGTGTAGAAAATGGTAGAAGAAATATTTCTATTGAAACTTTAGAGAAGATTGCGAAAGGGTTTAATATGAATATTTTCAACTTTTTCAATAATGATTCTTTCAAGGGGGAATAGGGTTGGATTTTAAGTTATATGAAACTCAATTATGTAGCAGTATAGAAAATGAAGTAGATAAACTTATACAAGCAAATTTGCAATTAAAGATACGGGCAAGATCAAGGGCTGGTGCAGAAATTAGCGACTTTTTAGAAGGAATTTTTGTTGAAGCAATTAACAATGGACATCAATACTTGTCAGACGCTCAACAGTCACCTAGAGGTGCAACGAAAAACCCATACGACGCTAAATGCTATTTTGAATTTATGAGTAGAAAAGAATTGATTTGGATTGACTTTAAAGCATTTAAAATATCTTCTGTTGATAGCAATCCAGACATAGGCACACCAAATAAAGTAATTAATTTTATTAAAGAGGGCAACTTTTACTTAATCTTCGTATTAGTTTACTATGATGAAAATGAAGAAGGGTTAAAATTTGAAAAGTATAATGATGTATATACAAAAGTATATCCTTTAAAAGATGTTAATCGTAATTTCAGATTAAATCCTAAACCTCAGCTTCAAGTAAATATAGCTGCAAAACCTGAATATAGGACAAGAGAAGAATTCATTCGTTTATTTATTCAAAAACATAAAGAATCTTACCAACGACAACAGATTTCTATAGAAAAAAAACTCGATTTGTTAGATGGAATTTCCACCCAACTAATCGAGAGTAACAAAGAATCAGAAGAAAGAGGATATTAGTAAGTTTTTATATGTTCTAAAATAAATTCTTTCTCATTGTTGTTAATTCCATAATAATCGAATAATACATTATTGATTTGTTCAATACCTTTTCTGGTTTCTAAACTGTTTGAAATTATAGAATTCGTAATTTCTAACAACTGACTTAATACATCTTCATCTAGTGTCAATCGAATTTGTTTTAAGTCAGACACTTTAATTTGCGGTTGTTTTCCCCTGGATATTCTAATAATTCTTTTGCACAATGCGTAGAATGTAAGAATTGTCGAATTAAGCTGTGCACTAGTTATTTTCAGTTTATTCACAGATTCTTCATCGCTTTTTGCTTCTGACAAGCAGTATAAACTGTTATTAGCAGCCGCAGTTTCAAAAGACAATGTTGAAATTATTTCCTTTGCTGACTGTCTAATAAAGATTTTTGGTGACTTATATACTTCTAAATTTCCCAATCCAATTCTTTTTTTATTTTTTATACCTTGTTTTTCAAGTTCTTTTTTTAATTTATCATTTATACGATCTTGTAAAGGCTTGTTATATTCAAAATATTTTTCGAAGCTTAATGCTCCAAATGCAGTCTTCAAACTCTTAGAACCAACATAATAAGGCATTATTTCATTAATAGTGTCGATTTTCTCATAATAGATGAATTTGTCTTCCATATCTAACATCATTGTACAAGTTCTCAGTGATTTGCCTGGAAAAATAGACTCTAATGTAATGGACTTCCCTTCAATTTTAGCTAAAATCTCTATGGCACGATTGTGGATTATCGAAAACTTATTCTCATCTTCTTCGTACCAATTCTTTTGGCTTATAACTTGTTCCTCTTCTATTTCATACTTTATAACCTTTACTTGGTGTTTAAGGTTCTCTTCTAAATCGCTACTTTTTTGCAAAGAAATAATTATTTGACCGCTTCCTACACCGTTAAATGTAGCTAAGTCAGTAATAAGATACTTAATCTTAGAATGTTCTAAAATGTAACGTCTTAAATGTTTAAATGCAGTCTCGAAAAAACTAATATCGACGATAAATGATATATACCCATCTTCATTTAACCAATCTAATGACTGCTCAAAGAAAAACATATTCATGTTAAATTTTCCGTTTTTCACACAAGGAGGAACAAAATTGTAATTTTTTATATAATAAGTTCTTAGTTTCTCTGATTTCTTCATGTCTCTTCTTCCATATAAAGTAACGTAAGGTGGGTTTCCAATAATGTAATCAAATTTTTTATCAGTATAAAGGCAATCCATTTTAATTTTTCTTGCTTGTTCTGTTTCAATGAATTCTAATTCAGAATTAAATAACTCTAATTGTTCAATGCTATTTTCAGGTTTAAACGTAGCATCAGTAACATATATATTTAATTCTATTTCATTTAGAATAGATGAATCTTTATACAAAAAACACATTAAACAATAAATGTTCAACTTTGTGAAAAATACCATGTCGGAAGAAATATCAAAACCTACTATTTTTTCACTAACAAAGTTCAATATATTTTCTTTGGAAAATCCTTTTTTATATAGTCTATAAATAATAGTTAAAATAAAAATACCTGTACCACATGAGGGTTCTAAAAATCTTTTATTTATTACAGACTTCGAATTAAAATCTACAACGTTATCTAGTATTAAGTTTACAATATCAATACTATTAGTATGATATTGACCAATTTTTTTTAAATCATTAATACTATATAAAGAATTAATTTCAGAAGTGATCCATAAGAATAAATCTAGAATATTTTTTGTTTCGGGAATTTCAATTATTTTTTTTGTCTTTAAAAAGGAGAACAATGAAGAATCTAATTCATTAATTTCTAAGAAAGAATAATATATATTTAATACTTTTTCAAATTTATCTAAATCTATGTTAATTTGATTTTGATCTAGTATGCTCATCAGAAACTTACTCCTTTTTGTTGATTATAAGTCACCTTATGATAAGGTAATATATTTAAACAGTCAACTTACTCATGTTACAATATATCACTAAGTTTTATAGTTACTTTCTAAATATTATGAAAAACTAGACGACTCTATTTAGAGTAGTTTCTTAGTTCTTTTACTTTTGGTAGAATATTGCGTTTCTGATTCAATAGCATTCATAAATGCCATAGCTGTGAATTTACTCAATTTTTAAATTTTATATATATTTGAATCTTCGATTTCGATATGAGAATCTTCGTCTAAATGTTTTTGTAACTAGACCGCTTTCAATTTTAACTTAGATCTATTTTGCTCCTATTATATAATTATAATCGGTAAAGCTACTTTTGCTTTATACATATACTTCCTAGAATGAATAATAAGTCGTCATTGAGCGAAGCTTGATTAATATGTATTTATTCAAGTGCAAGTGTAGACTTCGAATTTTCTGAATTTCGTACATGATTATCCATCCACCTAAAATTACAAGATAGCTAAAGAGCTAATGGTAATTATAACTTGTTGTTTTTTGATCGTAATCATCTCCTTAATGTGTAGCGGGGAATTATATAGTAAATAGTTGACGTATAGAATACGATTTTTTAATTTTACTTAAATGCACAAAAAAAGGACAGATGTAACGTTCATATTTACCAAAGGTATCGATAAATTCACAATTGCTAGAAGAGAAGACGTAGAGGGAAATTCAGTGAAGGAACTAAGCATTTCGAAGAAATGCACTTCGGAAGCTTATGCTAATAGTGTTCACCTTTGAAATTGAGAAAAATCTACTAAAAATTTAATCCATTTCTCGATTTTAACAAGCGATCGAAACGAATTTTTTTAGAGTCGGCTCGCTTCTTACACTAACTCGACTCTCTTGATGGCCCAAGTAGATGCGCCTACCGCATCTACTTTTTTTCATCCCATCTTACTTTATTTTTCGCAGAAGCTTACATGTCTATTGCCGATGTCAGCTTGGATTTTTTATAATCAACAAAAAAACGAAGAAAGGGCGATCAGGCATGAATATTATTTTGCTCAAACATTTTAATTTTGATGATCCGATGGTGTTTGACGATTGGGCTCGTGCAGAAGGTCATAAGCTGACGATTCTGAATCCGGCGCAGGGGCGTTTGGATCATGAGCTACTTAGCCGTACCGATCTGTTGATCGTCGGCGGGTCGCCTGCAAGTGTGTATGAAGAACGGCTGCATCCGTGGTTGGCTTCAGAAAAAAGTTTCGTTGGCGAAGCCATTAAGCAGCGCATCAAAGTATTAGGAATTTGCTTTGGAGCGCAAATGATTGCGGAGATATTAGGAGGACGCGCATATGCTCATTCGGTCAAAGAAATCGGTTGGCATGAGATTCGCCGTAACGACTACGTTCATCCGGCTTTAATGGATCTTCCGCAAGTCTTCCACTCTCTGCAATGGCATGGAGATACGTTCAGTTTGCCGCCTGGCGCAGTGAATCTTGCCAGTTCCAAGTATTGCGAGAATCAGATTTTCGCTTGGGGCGATCATGTGCTGGCGTTGCAATTTCATCTGGAGACGTCGGCGCAGTGTATCGATATTATGCTGGACGTCTGGAAAAACGATCTATTGCGAGAAGAAGAATCGGTACAAAAAGCCGAAGTGATCCGAGGCAAACAATTTCAAACGGCAGAATCTTTTAGATGGTTACGAGGAATTCTCAATCATTTTATCGACGTAGAGATTTCCGCGCGCTCATTTTAGAAAATATAAAGTTTTTTGCTGTATTTTCTTGAAAAATCACTGTATCTATTTGAAAATTTCTGTATATTAGTTCTTGTTCACAAGCAAGATCTTAAGGAGGATTGACTACGTTTGAAAAAGCTGGTCTGGATGGGGAGTCTTTTTTATCTGCTGATGGGTTTTATCAAAGTAACGGTTGCTTCGATTATCACGGTGTTATTGCCGTTGTACGATCGTGTCTATACCGATGCGGGCGCGCTGATTTTTATCGAGTTCGGCGCTTCGATCTTCGGGATGCTAATCCAACCTTGGCTGGCAAATCGAATGTCCAAAAAAATGATGCTGCATATCGGCGCATGGGGCGTCGCAGGTTCTTATCTGTTGATTGCCTTTTTGCCTCCGTGGGAATTACTGCTTGTCGGTTTTGCGTTAGCAGGGTTTTTGGGTGGGATCATCGAATCGGTCATCGCCGCTGTGATCTTGGAAGGCTTGCAATCTAACGCGGCAATCGCGATGAGCCGTCTTGAAGTATCGTTTGGCGTGGGATCGCTGATTTTGCCGCTTGTGATCGGGATGCTGATTATCAGTGGAATGTGGAATTACGCACTGTTTGGCATCGCCGCTTATTGTATCTTCTTATCGGTCTTCCTGCGATTTACACGGTTTGGCGATTTGGAACCGTTGTTTAAGCCCGCGCATCAAGCCCATGTACCTAGCGGCGTTCCGGCAGGGGCAGCTTCGTCGGGTCCAGTCGGCGCGGTCGTGGCTGCGGCGGCAACGCATCATCCGTCAGCAGGCAAAAAGTCTCTTCTTCGCACGCCAGGCGTATGGATGTTACCCGCATTTGTCTTGTTGTTCTTTTTCTACGGAGCAACCGATATCGGTCTGGTTAACTATCTGCCTTCGCTTATGTTGGAAACGGGAATGGCAGACGCTTCTACAGCGCCAATCAGCGTTACGGTCTTCTGGGCAGCGATGATTGTCGGTCGGATGTTTGCCGGATATGAAGCGGAAAAACTTGGTTATCGCAAATATTTGTTTATTCATTGGGGCGGCATGATCTTGTTGCTATCGCTATTTGCACTGAATCGCAATGTGACTTTCGGGTATGTCTTGATCGTACTGCTGGGTCTAACGTTGTCCGGTCTTTACGTAGTGACTTTGGTGTACGCGAAGACTTTAATGCCGCGAAATATCGCGCGTAATACCAGTATTCTCATGGCAGGGTGCGCAGTAGGCGGCGGATTATTCTCGGTCACGGCTGGACGCATGCTCGATATCTTGCCGCCTTCGTATGTACAATGGATGATGGTTGCGATCGCGCTGCTCAGTCTGGTCATTTATATCGTGTATGCCAAAGAACGCCGGGCGTACTTGTCTGCGGAATTGAACGGAGTAAGAGCTTAACGTATTTCGTTTATAGGAGAAGCCGTTTTGTCGATAGAGACAAAGCGGCTTTTTCGTATGCGATAAACCGATTCAAAAGCTGTATCCAGTGTTAAGCATACAATAATCAATAAGTGGAAAAATATTTCCATATTTATTGTGAAACTTAGTATCTAGCGGAGGTCGGTATGGAAACAGAAGCTCTGAAGCAGGTCGAATCGTTAGCACTCAAAAAACATAAGATTTATAAACAAAGCGTTGTTCGCTATATGTTGCGTTCGATCTTAGCGAGTATGTTTATCGGGTTTGGCGTGATCGTGGCGTTTCGAACCGGTAGCTTTTTTTATCTGGAACATTCTCCGTTAACTTATCCGATGGCGGCGATTACGTTCGGAGCCGCTATTATTTTGATTTCTTACGGCGGCGGCGATCTGTTTACCGGCAACACGTTTTACTATACATACGCCGCGCTTCGCAAAAAACTAAGATGGCTTGAAGTGGTCAAACTTTGGGTCACCAGCTATATCGGGAATTTGATCGGAGCCGCTTTTTTTGCAGGATTTATTTTTTTGACAGGATTATTCGCTTCACCCGATATTAACGGATTTTTGCTCAATGTGGTGCAACACAAAATGGAAGCGCCGACGAGTCAATTGTTTTTCCGTGCTATTTTATGTAACTGGCTCGTGTGTATGGCATTTTTCGTGCCGATGTTTATGAAAGAAAACGGGGCAAAAATGTTCGCGATGATGTTATTTGTGTTTTGCTTTTTTATTTCCGGTTATGAGCATAGCATTGCCAATATGTGTACGTTTGCGATTGCTTTAGTCGTCGATCATCCAGCGGAAATTTCGATGGCGGGCGTGCTGCATAATTTGGTTCCGGTCACGCTTGGCAATCTGATTGGCGGCGCCGGATTAATGGGCTTTATGTATTACATCGTGAACAAGCCGTTTTTGGATGAAGAAGATAGAGAAGACGGTAAGTCGCTCAAATAAAAAATGAACGGAAAAAAGCGAACCGAAAAAATCGGTTCGCTTTTTTTGAATACATCGTAGAGCGGAATTAACGTAGACTGCCATTGCCTTTTTCCGTCAAGTTTTTGATGAATTGAAGTGCTTCGGCGCGAGTCAGCGTTGCACTGCCTTTGAACGAAGCGACTGTTTTGGTGTTTTTGCTATTGCCGTTGGCGATTCCGACAGACAGTACATATTGAATCGCTTGATTGCCTTTGACATTGCTGCCGTTTGCCGAAGCCAGCATTTCGGCGACTTGCACGCGGGTTATATTTTGAGTGCGCGACGATTTGGATGTGTTGCCTTTTGTCGGCAGACCTAATTGCTTAGCGCGAGCATAATACGTGTTCGACCATGTGCCCGATGTTGCATTTTTTACATTCGGTTCGAAGGCACGAATCAACATCGCCAAAAATTCGGATTCCGATACGGTAGCGCTAGGCTTGAACTGTCCGTCTGCATAGCCTTTAACCAGACCGCGATCAAAAGCCCAGCTGATCGTTTCGCGTCCCCAGAATGCCGAAGGAATATCGGCGAACGGAAGCGGAGTCGGAACCGTTGTTACTGGAGTCGCAGGCGCAGGAGTCGGCGTCGTCGCTACAGGACTTGGAGTCGGTGTTTTTACCGGCGTTGGCGTCGATACTGTGCCTGGAACCGCAGGAGTCGGCGTTGGAGCAGCGGCTACAGGCGGTGTTGCGATCGGAGCCGGAGCTGCGCCGCCACCTCCTCCGCCACCTCCTCCACCACCGCCGGAAGGAATTTGTGCGCTACCGCCGGAAGGCGGGGGAGTCTGCACGACCGGTATATCGACCACGTTAGGAGCTGGGGTCGGAGCCGGTGTTGGATCAGGTGTCGGCGTAGGAGTCGGTGTCGTATTCACAGGCGTGCCGCCCGAAGAAGGTGTCGTGTTTGTATTATTGTCCGGCTGACTAACCGGAGGAGCTACGGATGTGCGGCCCGATACCGGAACCCCAAGCGACTCGTTGTTTGCGGTGTCAACCGTCGTGATTCGGAAGTTATAATCCGTGTCCGCAGTTAAATTTGTCGCTTGATACGTGCTTTTCGTTACGGTAGTGAACGTTGAAGCGTCGCCTTGGTAAATCCGAACTTCTTTGAAGTCGATATCGCTTGGTTTTGTCCATTCTAAAGTCAAACTGTCTACAGTCGACGCGGTTACTTTTGCATTCGTCACTTCGGCGGGAGCTGTAGTATCGCTTTTATCGATAAATGAAATAAATCCATTTCCGTAGAACGTATCTTTCCCTGGTGTTCCAAGATCGACTGCGTAACTATTGAGCAGTGTGCGCAACGTTGCAGCCGATGCCGAAGGATTTTTTTCTTTCAATAAAGCCAGTTCGCCCGTTACATGAGGAGCCGCTTGCGACGTGCCACTCATTTTGACATAAGAACCGTGACCCAGAGCGCTCGGATAGGTCGACATGATACTTTTGCCTGGAGCAGCTACATCGATCTTCGGACCCGTCGAAGAAAAGACGGCACGATTCAACTCAGAATCTACAGCCGCTACCGAAATAACACTATCGTATTTTGCCGGATAACCGACCGTATCCTGATCGGTATTATCTGCTGTGCCGCTATTTCCCGCAGACGCCACCACGACAATGCCTTTATTGTGAGCTTTATCGACCATATCGTGGAGAGCTTGCGAATCATCTTCGCTACCAAGCGATAAGTTGATAATATCCATCTTGTTTGTAATCGCCCAATCCAGACCTTCCAACACGTCGACCAGATTGCCTTTGCCATCGGCGCCCAGAGCTTTAACCGCGTAAAGCGATACGCCAGGTGCGACTCCTGTGACTGAGCCATTACCGCTATCGGCAGCAATGATACCCGCAACATGCGTACCGTGACCGTTATCGTCTGTATAGTTAGGATTCGTACTTGGATTGGAACCAACAGTAGAGATCCCGCCTGCAATTTTTAACTCAGGATGTTCGGAAATGCCTGAATCGATCACTGCGACTTTGACACCAAAGCCTGTAAAGCCTTGCTCCCACATCACATTAGGCGATACTTTTTCGTAATTCCAATTGCTTTTTTCGGTGTCGTTTACGGGTGGAGTGGAGCTGGTTCCTTCCAGATCGGTAGATTGGAACGAAATATTGCGCTCGATATAATCGATGTCTGGATTGTCGACCAGGTCTTTCAAATCTTCTGCGCTGACGGTAGCCGCTACTACGGGAACGCTTTTGAATTCATGCTGAATTTCTTCGCTTTGCTCAATCGCAGCGTCTTTTCCGTCTTCGTTCTTATATACAATCACCACGTCTTGATCCGCTTCTTCCGCCGAAACTACTGGGGACGTACCCAGTGGAGCTAGCAAAGGCAGCGCAAGCAGCGAAGATAGCGCAATCGTCCAATGTTTTCTGTTCATTCTATGATGTCCTCCTTAGATCAAATCGTTAAATATTTTGCTCTTTTTATGTATCGGTTGTAGAAAGGGTTAAGCTTAGAGCATCATTCAGTTTTGCACAAAAAAGTTTTGGGTTATACGAATCGAAAATTTAATTTTACCTTTAGAAAAAAGTTGACTGAAAACGCTTTTAAACGTACTGTATAATCAAATACTCATCAAAAGTTAATCAATACATCATAGAAAAGTTGGAATACCTTATCATTTAAGACAAAGGAGACTGGATATGAACCAGCAATCTATCCATTGGGGCATCGCGCCGATCGGTTGGCGTAACGACGATATTCCGGAAATCGGAGCCAACAATACGCTTTCGCACCTGCTTAGCGATATTGTGGTGGCAAAGTTCGAAGGAACCGAAGTCGGTGGATTTTTCCCGGAAGCTCATGTATTAAACAAAGAACTGTCGCTGCGCAATTTGCGAATTGCCGGGCAATGGTTCAGTAGTTATATTTTGCGAGATGGGATCGAAGCTGTGATTCAGCCGTTTCGCTCGCAATGCGAATATTTGCAAGAAGTCAAAGCCGATGTGATCGTCGTGTCGGAACAGACCGGAAGTATTCAAGGTACCGAGCAAAATGTGTTTGCGGAAAAACCGTATTTCGACGACGCGCAGTGGGAACAGCTATGCGCCGGGTTGAACACGCTGGGCGATATCGCTGCTGAATACGGATTGCGCTTGGTTTATCATCACCATATGGGAACCGGTGTACAGACTGCGCAAGAAGTGGATCGTCTAATGGAAGGAACAGATCCGTCCAAAGTGGCATTGCTTTATGATACGGGGCATATTTTCGTTTCGGATGGCGAATATATGACTTTGCTGCGTAACCATATCGACCGAATCGGTCATGTTCATTTCAAAGATGCGCGCAAAGAAGTTCTGGGTGATTGCCGGACTGCCGGAAAATCGTTTATGCAGTCGTTTTTGAGCGGAATGTTCACCGTACCGGGCGACGGATGTATCGATTTCCGCGAAGTGTACGATCTGCTTATTCAAAAAGGGTACACAGGTTGGATCGTAATCGAAGCGGAGCAAGACCCGGATGTGGCGCATCCTTTGGAACATGCTCTGATCGCAAGACGTTATATCGACGAACAATTACTGACTCGCAGCTAAAGCATAAATTGAATTTTTGAATCATAACTTCGCAATCGCTTTCACTACTTTAAGGGGGAAAAGAATATGGCATTGAAGATCGGCGTTATCGGAACGGGAGCAATCGGGAGAGATCATATTCGTCGTATTACGTCCAATTTGTCGGGGGGACAAATCACAGCGGTAACCGACGTCAACGAAACAGCAGCAAAAGCCGTAATTGACGAGTACGGGCTGCAAGCAACTTTTTACGTGAACGATCAAGAGTTGCTGGAAAAAGGGGACGTCGATGCAGTCTTGATTACAAGCTGGGGACCGGCGCACGAACAAAGCGTACTCGCTGCAATCGAAGCGGGTAAATACGTATTTTGTGAAAAGCCGTTAGCGACGACTGCCGAAGGCTGCCGCCGCATTATCGACGCGGAAATCAAGCATGGCAAAAGACTCGTACAAGTCGGCTTTATGCGCCGTTACGATAGCGGATACGTACAGCTGAAACAAGCGATCGACGAGCAAGTGATCGGCGAGCCGCTGATGATCCGCTGCGCGCACCGCAACCCGGAATCTGCTCCGACTTACACAAGCGATATGGCGATTACCGATACGCTGATCCATGAAATCGACGTGCTGCATTGGCTGCTCAACGACGATTACAAATCTGTTCAAGTCTCATACCCAAGAAAAACTCGCCATGCCCTTAGCCATATGCGCGATCCGCAAGTCGTATTGTTGGAAACCAACGGCGGCGTCCTGATTACCGCCGAGATCTTCGTCAATTGCCGTTACGGCTACGATATTCAATGCGAAGTCATCGGCGAAGACGGCATCGTCAAATTGCCGGAACCTTCTTCGATCTCGATACGCAAAGAAGCGATGTTCGGTACACGCATCCTAATGGATTGGAAAGACCGCTTTATCGAAGCGTACGACCGTGAAATCCAAGACTTTATCGATAGCATCGGACGCGGAGAACTTCAAGGCCCGACCGCTTGGGACGGCTATATTGCAGCCGTAACCGCAGACGCTTGCGTGAAAGCGCAAGAAAGCGGCGAGCGCGAAGAAATCGTGTTCACCGAAAAACCAGCCCTCTACGGCGGTCAACCCGTAAGCCAAGCTTAATTATTATTGCTAATTTCTAATTGCTTTTGATTAATCCTAATCCCTTATACCCGAGCGCAGATCGTAAGAAGCAGCTGATTCTGCGCCCCATAAGGGATCTTTCGGTTAACAACATGCACTAAAAAAGCCTTATTCCATAGGAATAAGGCTTTTTGGCGAGAAAGTTTTGAGTGAGCTAAGTTAAACTGCCTAGCGGAGAGAGAAATTCAGTGAAGTCAAATCTTTTCGCAGAAAAGATACTTCGGAAGCATACGCTTGTAATGTTCGCCTTTGAACTCGGGAAAATTCAAATAAAATTTCAATCTCTTTTCCCGAGTTCAACACGCGACCTAAAGGCTTTCGAAGAAAGACACATCGTAAGCATACGCTAACGAATTTTCCTCGCAGTCTTTTCGCTTCCCCCTACACCTGATGCAAAGTGATCGAATTCGCCCGACAAAACTCCGTATAATCCTCGCCCAGATCAGCCGAAGTCACCAACACATCCAAATCCGCAAATCCCGCATACGTCAGCAACGTCGAGCGACCGAACTTATCCGAATCGGCAAGCAAAATCAGCTTCTCCGCACGCTTCGCGATCGACTTTTTAATCTCGTATTCCAGCAAATCCGAATTTGTCAGACCATGCGTCAAACTCACGCCCGTTGCCGACATAAACGCTTTATTCACGTTGTACTTTTCAAGCGCCCGCATATCATCCACGCCAACGAACGAACGCGTGCTACGCTTGTAAGTGCTTCCAAGCATCAATAGATGAACATTCGGCATAGAAGCCGCGCTGTTAATCACATCCAGACTGTTTGTTAAGATCGTCAGATGCAGATCCGGGTCCAAAAAGTCCATCATATTGCAGGTCGTCGTTCCCGAATCGATAAAGATCAGATCATTTTGTTGCACGTACGTAGCCGCGATTTTGCCGATCTCCGCTTTTTCATTGCGACGCTCGACCGTACGATTTTCGAACGAAATGAGTTTTTCCGCCGATACGACGCCGCCGTATACTTTTTCGATCGATCCTTTTTGAAGGATATGGTTGATATCGCGGCGAATCGTATTTTTGGACACATCGAAAGTCACACAAAGTTCGTCTAGCGTCACGTTTTTACGTGTATGAATGTAGGTCTCGATGTCTCTGAGTCGTCTAGCTTTCATAGGCATTCTCCTGTGTAGTTGATACGCAAAATTATAAAGTTGTTGCACAAGTTAATCAATAGTTAATTAAATTTCGTCAATTTTGATCAGGGATTGACGGGTGCATTGATCTTGTATATCATAAAACATAATCAAAACATAACCAAAAGTGACAGCGGTTTTGGCAATCACCAGAAGCGACTGCGGGAGGAGCCCAATAATGAGTGCGACTACGGTAAGAAAGTTGAAAAACTATATCGGAGGTCAATGGATCGACAGTACGACAACCGAATATGAGAACGTTTACAACCCGGCTACCAAGGAATTGATCTGCCAAGTTCCGATTTCGACCAAAGAAGATCTTCAACATGCAGCAGAAGTGGCTCAAGCAGCTTTCGAAAAATGGAAAAAAGTCGCTGTTCCGCGTCGCGCTCGCGTATTGTTCAACTACCAACAACTTTTAAATAAACATAAAGATGAATTAGCAAGACTGATCACCATTGAAAATGGTAAAAGTTTGAGCGAAGCAAGCGGCGAAGTCCAGCGTGGTATCGAAAATGTCGAGTTTGCGGCAGGTACGCCGACTCTGATGATGGGCGATTCGCTCGCTTCGATCGCAACAGACGTAGAAGCGGCAAACTATCGTTATCCGCTCGGCGTTGTCGGCGGGATTGCTCCGTTCAACTTCCCAATGATGGTCCCTTGCTGGATGTTCCCGATGGCAATCTCGCTCGGTAACGCGTTTATCCTCAAGCCTTCGGAACGTACGCCGCTGCTGACAGAACGTCTTGCAGAACTGTTCACCGAAGCCGGATTGCCAGCTGGCGTATTCAATATCGTATACGGAGCGCATGATGTCGTGAACGGAATCTTGGAGCATCCAGAGATCAAAGCCGTATCGTTCGTCGGTTCGAAGCCTGTAGGCGAATATGTCTTCAAAAAAGGCAGCGAAAACCTTAAACGCGTACAAGCTCTGACCGGAGCGAAAAACCACACGATTGTCTTGAACGATGCGAATATCGAAGACACGCTGACGAACGTTGTATCCGCAGCTTTCGGTTCGGCGGGCGAACGTTGCATGGCTTGCGCGGTATTGACGGTAGAAGAAGGCATTGCCGATGAATTTATCGCGAAGCTCAAAGAAAAAACGCTTGGCGTGAAAATGGGCAACGGATTAGACGACGGCGTCTTCTTGGGACCTGTTATTCGCGAAGAAAACAAACAACGTACCTTATCTTATATCGAAAAAGGCATCGAAGAAGGTGCGACGCTCCTGACAGACGGACGCGAACGGATGTCGGAAGACGGCTACTTTATCGGCCCTACGATCTTCGAAGGCGTAACTCCGGAAATGACGATCTGGAAAGACGAGATTTTCGCGCCGGTATTGTCCGTCATTCGCGTGAAGAACCTCAAAGAAGCGATCGACATCGCGAACCAATCGGAATTTGCGAACGGCGCATGTCTGTTTACCGGTAATGCTCATGCGGTGCGTTACTTCCGTGAAAATATCGATGCAGGGATGCTCGGCATCAACCTTGGCGTTCCGGCTCCGATGGCGTTCTTCCCGTTCTCGGGTTGGAAATCTTCGTTCTACGGTACGCTGCACGCCAATGGTAAAGACAGCGTCGATTTCTACACACGCAAAAAAGTCGTAACGGCGCGTTATACCGAACCGACTTTCGAATAAAATCATATAATCTACCTATAGAAGTGATCTGATTTTGGAGTCAAAAGGAGGCGTGAACGTGGGAAGTCATTTGCAACGCAAACCGCTGAATGAACAACGCGGAGAAGTGACCATTTTACAAGAAGTGATGAAAAACGATTCCGGTCTGAAATATGTAGGATTTCGATTGATCGAACTTGCTCCGGGCGCGGTCTATGAAGAGACGCTGGATCAAGATGAATGCTGCATCGTCGCTTTGACGGGCAAAATTCATGTGACGGAAGGCGAGCATACTTTTGAAAATATCGGGACGCGCGAAAGCGTATTTGACCGTAAAGCGACGGACAGCGTATTCGTATCCGGCAGTCGCCATTTCAAAGTCGAAGGCAGTTCGACAGCGAAAGTCGCGCTTTGTTATTCGCCTTCGGTCAAGCCGCTTCCAACCAAATTAATTGCGGCATCGGAAGTCGGAACGGAGCAGCGCGGTAAATATCAGAATCAGCGTACGGTGAACAATATTTTGCCGGATTCCGATCCGACGGCAAGCAGTCTGCTCGTTGTTGAAGTGTATACGGAGAGCGGGAATTTCTCCAGCTATCCGCCGCATAAGCACGATCAAGACAATTTGCCGCATGAATCCTTTTTGGAAGAAACGTATTATCACGAAATCGATCCGCAGCAAGGGTTCATTTTCCAGCGTGTATACACGGATGATCGCAGTCTGGACGAAACGATGGCGGTGGAGCATGGCGATGTCGTGATCGTACCTGTCGGTTATCACCCGGTAGGCGTGCCGGACGGATACAGTTCTTATTATCTGAACGTGATGGCAGGGCCGCAGCGAATCTGGAAATTCCACAACGACCCGGATCATGAATGGATTTTGAATCGCAAATAGAATCACGCAGCAGTTAAGCCAAAGGAGCGGTGACATAGATGGGTAGTGCAGGAGCAAGCGGCGAAAAATTCGATCTGATCGCAATCGGACGGGCGTGTATCGATCTGAACGCAACCGAATACAATCGACCGATGGAAGAAACGATGACGTTTACCAAATACGTAGGCGGTTCTCCCGCAAACATTGCGATCGGTTCCGCGAAACTCGGGCTCAAAGCCGGATTTATCGGCAAGATCGCGGACGACCAACACGGACGTTTTATCCAAAGTTACATGAAAAAAGCAGGCATCGATGTGTCGGGTATGGTCATTGATACGGAAGGGCACAAAACCGGGCTTGCGTTTACCGAAATCAAAAGCCCGGAAGAGTGCAGTATTCTCATGTACCGCGATGATGTAGCCGATCTGTATTTGCAAGCGGACGAAGTAGACGAAGACTATATTCGCCGCGCAAACAAATTGATCGTATCCGGTACGGCGCTTGCGCAAAGCCCTTCGCGCGAAGCGGTACTCAAAGCGGTTCATTTGGCGAAAAAGCATGGCGTCGAAATTGTATTCGAACTCGATTATCGTCCGTATACATGGAAGTCTTCGGAAGAAACTTCCGTGTATTACACGCTCGTGGCAAAGCAAGCCGATATTGTGATCGGAACGCGTGACGAGTACGATATTATGGAGCATGGGCTGGATGGCTCTAATGAAGAGACAACGGCTGAATTGTTCAAACATACGCCGAAGATCGTCGTAATCAAACACGGCGTCGAAGGTTCGTATGCGTATACGAAAGAAGGTCAGACCTACCGCGCGCACGCGTACAAAACGAATGTACTCAAAACGTTCGGCGCAGGCGATTCGTATGCTTCGGCATTCTTGTATGCACTGGTACAAGGCAAAGATTTGGAGACGGCGCTCAAATACGGCAGCGCTTCGGCTTCTATTGTAGTGAGTCGACACAGTTCATCCGATGCGATGCCAGGTGTCGACGAGATCGAAGCTCTGATTGCGGAGCAACCGGTTTCCTAGTCGGAATAGCTGCAAGGGACGACGCTGCCTCGGAAAAGTGAGATTTTCCGAAGGCGGCGTATCAATTTTATGAGCCAAAAGGTGGATGTCTACATGGGCGATACAATCCGGTTAACGACAGCGCAGGCATTAATTAAATTTTTGAACCAGCAATATATTTCCGTCGATGGCGTGGAAACACGTTTTGTCGAAGGCGTCTTTACGGTGTTTGGACATGGCAACGTACTTGGAATCGGAGAAGCTTTGGAGCAAGATCCGGGTCATTTGAAAGTCTTTCAAGGTAAAAACGAGCAAGGGATGGCACATTCCGCAATCGCTTACGCGAAAGAAAAGCTGCGCCGAAGCATCTACGCGGTTACCGCTTCGTCGGGTCCCGGTTCGGCAAATATGGTGACAGCGGCTGCTACAGCACTCGCGAACAATCTTCCGGTACTGCTGCTTCCTGCGGATACGTTCGCTTCGCGTCAGCCTGACCCTGTGCTGCAACAGTTTGAACAAGAGTATAGCTTTGCGGTTACGACAAACGACGCACTCAAGCCGGTATCTCGCTACTGGGATCGGATTACGCGTCCCGAGCAATTGATGAGCAGTCTGCTGCGTGCTTTCGAAGTGTTGACGGATCCGGCTCGAAGCGGCCCGGCAACGATCTGTATCTGCCAAGATACCGAAGGCGAAGCGTTCGATTACGATGCCGGATTTTTCCGCAAGCGCGTTCATTATATGGACCGGTTGCAACCAAGCGTCCGTGAATTGGATGCCGCTGAAGAATTGATCCGCGCTAGCCAAAAACCGTTGATGTTGGTCGGCGGCGGCGCCAAATATTCCGGTGCACGCGAAGAACTGATCGCGTTTTCCGAAGCTTACGGGATTCCTTTGGTCGAAACCCATGCGGGCAAATCGACAGTGGAATACAGCTTCGTCAATCATCTGGGCGGTACAGGCGTACTCGGTACATCGGCTGCAAACGCGATAGCGCGCGAAGCGGATCTGGTGATCGGGATCGGGACACGGTATACGGACTTCACGACGTCTTCGAAAACAGCGTTTGATTTTGATCAAACCCGCTTTTTGAATATCAATGTCAGCCGTATGCAAGGTTACAAACTCGAAGGCGTACCGGTCGTTGCGGATGCGAAAGTTGCGATTGCCGCGCTGCATGAACGTCTGAGCGGATACCAAGCGCAGTACGGAACGCGTTTTACCGAATTGAAAGCCGCTTGGGATGCCGAGCGCAACCGTCTGGGCGGCGTAACCTTCCAGCGCGAAGGCTTCGATCCAGAGATCAAAGGGCATTTCTCGCAAGAGACCATGAACGAATATGCAGATGCACTCGGCACTGAGTTTGCTCAAACGGCGGCTGTGATCGCGATCAATGAAGCGGTCGATCCAGACAGCGTCGTGGTCTGCTCTGCGGGTTCGCTTCCGGGCGATCTTCAACGTCTATGGAATGTGAAATCGCCGAATACGTACCATCTGGAATACGGATATTCGTGTATGGGCTATGAAGTCGCGGGTGCGCTCGGGATTCGCCTTGCGAAGCCGGAACAAGAAGTATACGCGATGGTCGGTGACGGTAGCTTCCTGATGCTGCATACCGAACTCGTAACGGCGCTCCAGACTGGAAATAAGATCAACATCATGTTGTTTGACAACTCCGGCTTTGGCTGTATCAACAATCTTCAAATGGGTAACGGCGGCGGTAGCTTCCAATGCGAATTCCGCAATCACGAAGGATCGATCATGAATATCGATTACGCGAAGATTGCAGAAGGATACGGAGCGAAAGTGTACCGCGCCAATACGGCTGAAGAAGTGAAAGCAGCGATTGAAGATGCGAAAAACCAACCGAACTCTACATTGATCGAGATGAAAGTATTGCCCAAAACGATGAGTGAAGGCTACGACAATTGGTGGAACGTAGGCGTGGCTGAAGTATCGGAGAATCAAGCGGTACAAGCGGCAAATGAAAGTCGCAAAGAAATGTTGAAAAAAGCGAAGCAATATTAAAGATCATTCACTTTATCATTTTTTCTTGCTTTTTGTGCTTGATTCTCATAAAGTGAGAACAACAGCGTTATATCGAAATATTCGCGAAGCACGCGGACGTATTCTTTTCCTTAGTTTAAGGGAGAGATTCGTCCGCTTTTTTGTGCTTAATTTGGTTTTTTGGCTGGAATGTTCTTTGAAAACAAAAAATGGGTCTTTCCTAATTGTAGTAAGCGAGCGACAATAGAAGAAGAGGTTAGGTACTAGGGGATTTTATAGGGAAATCAGATTTTATATTTTTAGGGGGAGCATGAAATGAATCGTAGTTGGAAAAAATGGGTTGGAACTTTAGTCATAGGTGTTGTGATGGTAGGAGCAGCGGCTGGAGGAAGCCGTTCGCTACCATCGACTGAAGCAGCAGGTATACAATTTTCGGATGTGAAATCTAGTCATTGGGCATCTAGTGCCGTGCAAACGGCTGTAGCGAAAGGGTACGTCGATGGATATACGAATGGTACGTTTAAGCCGGAAAGTTCAGTAAGCCGCGCCGAGTTTGTGAAAATGATTGTGGCTGCGATGAAGCTGGAAGTTCCAACGATAGGCGGGAAATGGTATGCCGGGTATGTGAAAGCGGCGACAGGAGCTGGATTATACGCACCGAGCGACTTTGCAAATAACGACGCAGGTTGGAACAAAACGATGACGCGCGAAGAAATGGCGAGAGTAGCGGCACGTGCAGTCGGCGAGAAAACATCGGAAGACGATAAATGGATGTATCTCGCGACGAAAGCGGGACTGATTAAAGGGGTTGGGAAAGGTGCATTGGCGCCTTCGGGTCTGACGACGAGAGCGCAATCGGTTGTGATTATCGAGCGGATTTTGACGACCAACGAAGGCGGGAAGCTTGATTCCGATCGATATGCGGTGGGAGCGGCAGAAATCTTGTGGCACGGTACAAACATTTTCACGGTAATGCCGGAGATGTTGGTTACACCGGATTCGGATTGGAAAGGCAAAGGGAAGTCTTCGATTGAAGAGATGTGGAATGAGAAGAATATGACGATCACGTCGAAAGACGGTCTGTATCAAGGTAAACTGGAAGCACTCATTGCGATTGATCTTGCGGATGTGAATGATCCGAATCGAGGACTGTTGGGTAATGTGAATGAGTTGAAGTGGTTTAATAGTGATCCCACAAATAAAAGTCTATTTATCAAAGATCAGAAAAACAGTTACGTGGTTTATTTTAAAGGTAAGCCGGTTTATAACAAAGATACGAAGAAGTACAACAACACGAAATATTTAAGGTATAACATTCTTGGATTTGATACTCCTGACTTCGATGAATTTTATAAAAAAGGAAAAATGAATAAAGTTGCTCATGTCTATTTAGAAGATAGCGGCGATTTTCCAGCAATGATAATTCCAAAACGAGGAAGCATCCAAGCAACTGACATTCAAATCTTGCTAAATACACCTGCTAGCGGAAGTTTACGTACAGAAGTCGAATTACTTAAAATACGTGGTACGCGCTAATGAAAAAAAATCGAATACATTTTACTGTTGTTGGACTCAGCACATTACTCCTTGTGAGTAGTGTGCTGAGTGTTTTTTTTCCTGTTGGACATGTCGAAGCTGCAACACCATCGCCTAAAGATGTCGTTTACACAGTAAACTCTCAAGTCATCAGTCACGAACAAAGAAATGCGCTTAAACTCAGTAAAAATGAGAAAGCAACTGCTAAATTAGATGAGCACGCAGGAGGAAACAATACGATTGAGAAAATCATTTTTTATCAAGGCACAAAGCAGATTAAAACAATTAATGTTAATGCTCCATCCTATACTGGAAATGTTGAACTTGATGGACTAAAAACTAAAGTAGAATCAAAGGGGAATGGTTCCAAAGGTTCGTATTTTGCATGGAATCGTCTCATGAATGGTCAAAGTTGGGAGCCTGGGCAGGGGAGCTGGGAAAATCTCGGAGTTTTTGATGCAGGAAAAGAAGCGAATTCGCCCTATTATAGTGCAGGACCGGGTAAAAAAATATCAATGACAGTTCAATATGCAAGAAGTAATGGCTTTTTTGCAGATGATATTAACAATGGTAGCTTATCTATTCCTATTGAAGCTATCGATAACAAGACCAGTACTATTATAGCGGAGAATCCATCAAGTCCACCCACGAGCGATACCGATGAGCGAGCAATGATACTTCGCGATACCTTTGTTGAAAATACAGCACTTGGCATTGAAGGTTATACGCACGGCAGTACTAAACTTCAAAAAATCCTAGTCGGTCTTACTTCTGATCAAGTAACAAAAGGACAAACAGGCAACGGTGGCACACGAAATCTAGATTATGCCACACTTCAATTTACACAAGAACATGACAAAAGAGGCATCAAGTACTACCTACGCGCAAATAGCAATGAACCTATGGAGCTATACCAAGAATCCAAACCCAAACCACAAGCTATGATGTTCTATTATGCGGCATATAGCTTTTCGATTACTTCATACACATACCAGTACCCAGACAAATACCGGGTATTCATCAAAAACGGATCGCAAGAAGAACCTTTGAGCTTTTGTAATGTTCGCCCAGGTCGTACGATCGAAGGCGATGCAGATGGAATGAAGCCAAGTCCAAGTGCCATGATCAAAGCCGATCAACGCGACCGCGAGATTTTCGACGTACTCCAAGGGATCCCAACTTCCGAAAGTTTATACGGCAATGTATTGGCTAAAGATTATCTCAACCAATTCAAATTCCAAGAACATGTCGGTACATGTATCTATGAGCAAGAAGTGACAATTAATTACTTACTCAGCTGGGATCCCGGTAAAGAAGTACCTGACGGAGAAGACGGAACCAAAACCGTGCCTGATCCACAGACCGATACCGATTCTAAATCATTCCCGACTCATATTGAACGAAGATATACGTATTGGACGGTTGAAGAGCTAGGGGTCTATAAAGTCGACAGTGCAGAACTTAAAAATTATGCGTTCCAAGGCGAAATCATAACCATTCATCCAAAAGGATATACGCCGCCTACACTTACTTTCGAGCAAAAATGGAAAGTCGATGCAGATAAAGGTCCAGGTAACTTTACCGCAAGTGATGTTGTTCCTGTACCTGGTGGAGAAACAAGACCTGAACCCACCGATCAAAAAGACCTTGCCAATCAACGCGCGGAAGAAAAAATTCCACAAGTCAAAGTAAATAATGATAAAGTCGTGTTCAAAGGTGTTACGCAGATGAGCGACGCCGTGTCGATAGAGAATACACCTGTACCGACGAAATTGCCTAACGGCACACCGATCAGTCGCGATGTGCTGTATAGTCCCGATCATATCATTCCTAAAACGAAGATTAATCGGTATGCCGAAGGAAGTCGCGGTTCGATTACGTACACAGAACTCGACGATAACCACAATTCGGATCCCGGCGATACCTATCCAATTCCAAATATCAATCCCGTTACGGTTCACACTCCCGTCGTGAACTATTCATCCACATCCGACGATGCCGCGCATAATCAGAAAACGGCGCCAAACTACAGCCGGCAAGCGTTCATTTTAGATCGTCCATTTACCATCACCATGCCAACGAGCGGACAACACCAAAACTATCCGGGCTACGGCAACCGGGATTACGCAAAGTATTATCGAAGCAAAGAAGTGTACTTCCCGTTTGATACGTACGCCGCCGATCGAAGCACGTTCTACCCGAAAGGGACATGGATCAACATTCCGGTCGGGCAACTGACAACTGAATTTTTCCTGCCGGTCTGGGTCGATGAAGGCGACTATACGGTCACGTTCCGAAACACCGCCGAAAACGCACCGGGCATACAGCCTACCCAGCAAGACGCAAACTTCGATCTGATCAATCACGTCGCAAGCGATACGGTTGACGTCGAAGTCATCGGACGACTTTACGATTTCCAGATCACCGATATTGCCGATTACAATTGGGAATTAGCGTTCCGCAAAGAAGAAGGCAGTGCCGTGCACACCGGCAATACGTACTGGACAGGGCTGCAAAATATCGATGGTGCTACCCGTGGCAATTCAGCACCCTTTACCTTGCCAATCTTACCCGGCAGTCATCCTCTGCCTGGATACAAAAATATCACCGTCAAAACGGGCTACCATATCAAATTTGATCTGAAAACCAAAGGCAATATGTTCGGTAAAACCGACGGCATTCGCCTGACGCCAAGCTTCACTTTTGTCAGCCGTGACGGTCAAACGAAAACCCCTGTTGATTTGTATTACAACAACGATCATCGCAGCTTCATCAAAGTCGGTTCACCGGAAGATACCGAAGAACGTTTTGTCATTCTCAACGATCGATTACGAAATGTGCCTGAGGAAGAACTCATCGATACCGCACGTTACAAATACAATCACTATTACACGTTCGCCGAAATGAGCGGTATTAACCGAGATGTGTTTGTCCTCGATTATATCAACCGATTTACGAAGCAAAAGACGCCTGTGGGCGGATTCGATCTGCTACTACTGCCTGAACAGATTCGTACGTTCATCGGACCAAAATCGAATATCCCGAACTCCGTCGATTACCCGCGAGTGAATGCAGCCGTGCAAAAATGGTACGGGCAATACAGTCTGCCGGGCGATCCTTACGTTGTGGAAAAAGGAACGAATATTGCGGAATACGGACGCACGCATGGCGGGCTAACCCGTCGTTCGCCGATCTTTTTACGCGATGGGTACATCATTTTGAACTTTAATATCGAAAGCATCCAAAATGGCAATTTAAAAGAACCTCATTTGCAGTACATCCACGCACCGCTCATGAACCAGTGGAATCTGGAAGGGTTCAAACGAACGGTACAAGATTCATGGAGAAATAACTTTACGCTTCGAGACGGAGATATTGTATTCTACAACGCGGACAAATCTTACAAAGACGATTTCGAAGCGCAAGTGAATCGTTAACTTTGATAATAGATGGTAACGATTCGTCCAAGCGACTTTAATCAGGTGTCACAAGTTCAATCTCATGCTTTTTCGCATACTGTATATACTCGTTACTCGGCATACTGTTCGTGACCAGAACATCAATATCACTGAGCGAACAGTATGTCGTTAACGCGTAGCGATCAAATTTGCTATCATCAATTAACAAAAAGACGCGTGAACTTTTTTGTACCACGGTGCTTTTGATATCCGTTTCTAGCGGAGAAGAGTTGGTGACGCCGTTCGTCAATGAAATCCCGGTCGAAGCGATAAAAGCTTTGTTGATATTGTATTTTTGCAGCAATTCGATACTTTGAAATCCGACGAATGAATTCGTTTTGCGTTCAAACATACCGCCTGTCGAGAAGATGCTAAGCCCCGGATAAGGCTTTGCTTGATGGATAAAGTCAAAATGATTGGTGACGATCGTGATCTGTTTTTCCGTAAGAAAAGGAAGCATCTCAATCGTCGTTGTACCGGAATCGATAAAAATCACATCGCCGTCTTGAACATGCTGCGCAGCAAGGCGACCGATTTCTTGCTTTTTCGTGAGGTTACGGTCTTTGCGTTCATCGAATACAACTAAGGTCGAATGGTTGACCGACACCCCGCCGTAGACTTTACGGAACACACCGGAATCAACCAAATCTTTGACATCGCGGCGAATCGTATTCATCGAAACGTCAAAATGCTGAACCAATTCTTCAAGTGAAACCGATTCGTGCTCAAATACATATTCTTTAATTAGATTGAGGCGTTGCGATTTGATCATCTGATATTCTCCTAGAAGATTGATTTGCTGTGCATGATTCTTCTCTGTCATAATGAACGAAAAGATTTGCTAAGTCGGTAGATAGTTCTGTTTTTATTAAGGAGGTTACTTTCATTAAAATCTATAATAATCCAACGGGAGAAGCGTATGAACGTCTGATCGATTATGCCATGCAATATTGCGCGACATTCTCGTTGTTTGATTCTCGTATTCTGGGAGATGAACGTTTTGACCAAATGCCTACTTCCTTACTACCGGTTGTCGAAAAATTAAAACCTTATCTGATCGAAGAAAAAGCGCAAAAACAAAATATCGGCACAGAGTACGAAACTATTATATACGATGCGCCTATCTATGTATGGAAATGTTGCCCCGAAGCCGGAACTATTCTGAAAACGTATACGGATCATCTGCTGGGATGGATGGGTGGAGAATTACCCGAAGACCTTTCTTTTCAGAACGCAGACGGCAAAATATGGCTACGCACGGTCACGCATGAACGATACGCCGAGCTACTTGTAACAGCAGCAGAAGCGGAAAATTTAAAAGAACCGCTGCGCGGAACGATGCTCGTCGAGCCAAAAAGCGATCTTTCGCCCGAAAAATTGTTTGAACTTGCAAAATTCCATCAATCCGATATTTTCGAATATACGGGAAGCGGAAGTGCGGCTATATTGCCGAGGTTGCACGAAATCGAAAGTTTGCGCAAGATCGATCTATTCGATGCTGGAGTGGAGCAATTACCTGAATCGCTGTTCGAATTGCCGCATCTTCAATCGTTGACGATTTGGACGAGTAATCTACACCCGCTCCCATCTTCGATCGGACAAGCTAGGCATTTACAACATTTAAAGATTTGTAATGGTTCTCATCCTGCTCCCAATCAAGATCCAGAATGGAAAGTCCCAGCCAAAGAAGAACTGAAGCTGGTTTCTTTGCCTGAAGAAATGGGTCAACTGACGCAATTGCAGGAACTGGATTTGACATACACAGGTCTGACCGACTTGCCAACAAGCTTCAAACACTTACAGAAGTTAAAGTGGCTAAGTCTGACGAATCACAAAATGGATCAACAACCTGCTGTACTTGCCGAGCTGAATCCTCATACACAAGTTACTTTCCAACGCGACGGGCTTTTTTGAATACAATCAATCCGAGTATTTCTGCATATCGATCTGCCCACTTAGCTTAAACTCGATACCTTCTGCTTCAAGCAATATTCGCTGTTCGTCGCCGCCTTCGTCTTTGTTCAATGCAATCTCGCCGCGAATATTGACGACGCGATGCCACGGTAAATTGTATTTGCGGCTCATCGAATGAAGAATCCGTACGACTTGCCTGGCACCGCGCGGACTTCCTGCCATAGCGGCGACCTGACCGTAGCTCATCACTTTGCCTTCCGGGATATTCAAGATTGTTTTGATCACTTCGCGGGTGAACGGTTTGAGGTGCGCCAGTTCTTGTTCGTCCATCCTAATTTTTCGCAATCCGTTCGTTGACTTGCTGTTCAAGCCGTTCAAACGTAATATCCCAATGCGACGCATGCCACAACGTTTCTTTATTTTGGATCAGTAGCGCTTGAGGAGACTCATGCTTGATGCCAAGCTTGGTTTCGATATCGTTTGAGACCGGGCGAGACTCAATCACTTTAACGAGTACGCAGACAATCGGACGTTTCGGTTTGCGTGTATAGACTTTGAATTCTTTGAACGCCGCTCCGCTGATCGGGCAAGCGGTACTATGTTTAAGTAGCAAAATGGCTTGTTCGCCGGATTTTTCAAACAAATTTTCCCACTCTTCGACAGAATCGATTTCCAGGTAATTCGGTTTCATTAGATGAAGCTCCTCTCAAATTGGGGTTGAATCTACAGATCGATGAACTGTTTGTATTATACCCGTTTTGCGCCAGATTCGAATAAAGTACAGCTCCCTATTTCTTTCATTTAAATGGTATGATAAACCGAAGACCCACAGACAAAGATTCTCAGAGGGGGCATCACAATGAAAAATCCAATGCAAAAAAAAATAGGCACAGCGGCAATTGCGGTAAGTCTACTTTTCGGTGCCGCGCCGATCTATGCTTTTTCCGATATTACGGATTCCAACCAAGCAGCGATCATTCAGTCCCTTCAAGACAAAGGATTGATTCAAGGCGTCAGTGCCGACAAATTTGCGCCCAATAATAAACTAACAAATGCACAAGCGGTGCAGTTGATCGTTGATGCTATTGGGCTTGATACAGCAAAAAAGAAATCGAATGCTCCAAGCTGGTTTGCTTCGGTTCCCAAAACCGCTTGGTATAATGATGCGCTAAAAACAGCATTGGAACGCGGCGTGACGATTGACGGAACATGGAACGCCAATGGTAATCCGACGCGGCAGCAATTCGCTAAGCTGCTTTATTTAGGGTTGCTACAAAAAGGCAATTACGCAAACGTGACTAAATATACATCGATTTCGGACGCGAAGCAGATTGCGGCAAAAAACCGCGTGGCGGTAGAATACTTGCTGATGACGAAAGTCGCTTCTTTGGATAAAAACAAAAATTTCCGTCCGACCGCAGCGATTAAACGGATGGAAGCGGCAGAGATGATCTACTACGCGGAGCGAATGGTGAACAAAAGTTACGCGTCTTCTGGAGCGGCTACGGTGACTTATAAAGTCGAAAATGTGGATACCCAGTTCAACAAAGTGACGCTGACTCGCGGAAATCTTCCAGGAACCGGTTACGGATTGCGGATTCAAAAAATCGAATTTGTATCCGATACCGAAGCGGTGATTACGTATCTGCCAACTAACCCACCGACAGGTTCGGCTGCAGCATATCCGGCTACCGCAGTCGCTTACGTGCCTACTGTCTACGATATTACAGTAAAAGCACAGTAGATATTCATGTCACGTAGATGTATTGGAAATTATGAAAAGAATCATGAAGTATTCAAAAAATAAATAAAAGATAAGAAAAAGGTTTGAAGAAGATTACTTCTTTAAATCTTTTTTTCGTTCGGAAAATGCGATAACAAAGCCTTTTTGTAGTTGTTATGTAAAATTGAAAATAATTGTTGACCTGTGTTCATTTTTTCATATATAATTTCAAAGCGAAGTTTAAAACGTTTGTTTTAAACAAAAGTTTAACAGGTCGCGTACGGCGCAACCGAGAAAAGGAGAATCATAAAATGGGTCAAGTTTTTAAAGCATTTCTCAAGCTGCCTACGACCAAAGTCGGGATTATGACTGCGGTATTGTTTCAATTGATTTTCACTGTCGTATGGATGACAGGCTATCAAGGAATTAATGACCGCATTGATCGATTGAATGTCGCGATCGTGAACGAAGATCAAGCGATGGGCGATACCATTGTGAAAAATCTTCAAAGCAATCTGCCTGTGCATGTAAAAACGGGAATGGACTTGGCGGAAGCACAAGACATGCTGCAAGCTCGTGAAGTGCAGATGATCGTACAAATTCCTTCGGATTTTGCTTCCAAAGCTCAATCGCAAGAAACGGCATCGATCCATTACTTCATTAATGAATCGAATCCGGTCATGATCAAAAACATGATGACGTCGATTGCGGACGGCATTACGTCTACGGTCAATAAGCAAGCCGTTACGAACGGTCTGACAGGTATTTTGTCTTCGCAAGCGAAGCTGCCGCAAGAAGCGGCTCAAAGCGCGGCTGCCGTAATGTCTGAGCGCGTCGTATCGGATATTCAATCGGTGAATATCGTAAAAGGCATGAACAATCAGATGGTACCGATGATGATGGTATTGGCTTCGTATGTCGGCGCGATGATCATGGGACAAAACTTCCAAATTTCGTCGAAAGCTTTAGGCGCTAGATTCGGACGTTGGCAGCGTATGGCGGTTCGTCTGATCATCACGGCGGCTTCGTCGATCGTGGTATCGCTGGTCGGAACATCGCTGGTAGCAGCGTTCGGCGGTCAGATGGCGCAAGGATTTTTGTCGCTGTGGGGATTCCAAGCGTTGTTCTTGTTGACCTTTATGTTTGTTGCGCAAACATTCTTGTTCCTATTCGATATGGCGGGCATGTTGTTCAACATCTTGGTATTGTCTGTGCAGTTGGTATCGTCCGGTGCAATGATGCCGCGTGAATTGTTGCCTGAATTCTATCAAGCACTCGGTCATATTTTCCCGGCTACGTATGCGGTAGATGGCTTGATGAATGTTTTGTTCGGCGGTACAGGTACATCCGGCGACGTCGTCGCATTGCTGCTTATTATCGCGGTTTCGCTGGTATTGATCGTGATTGCCACTGCGCTTCGCCGTGACAAAACACCGGTATCTCCGGTTGTGGCGGCTGCCGAATCTTGATGGTATGATAAACGCATAAGCGTGCAAAAAGAACGGAACTTGCAGAACTGCCGCGAAAGCGGCGGTTCTTTTTTTGATAGGAGAGGAAGCAGCTATGAGCAAGGAAGCCGAACATGTAAAGATCAGAATCGTTAAAGCGGCTAAAAAATTGATGGCAACCAAAGGATTTGAATCAACGACGGTTCGGGACATCTGCGCGGAAGCCGGAGCGAATGTATCGCTCGTATCGTATTACTACGGAGGCAAAGAGCATGTTTTCGAAGCGCTGCTCGATGCGTTTATTCCGATTAATCAAGTGAGTGAGATTTTGAGTCGACTCAAGCTAGATCCGGTCGAAGGCATATGTACATTGGTGCGCGAGATTGTTTTGTTTCGAGATTCCGACCCTGATATTTCTCGCATCATTCATCAAGAGATGGTGCGTCAGACGCCGCGAACCACTCTTGTGCAACAACGAATTATCCCGGCTTGGGTGTTGATTCGTGGATTTCTGGAAGAAGGACGTCAGCGAGGCGAATTTCATTTTCGTTCGTTAGATATGACAATCGTTCAATTGCTCGGCAGCGTCTTATTCAGCGATAACCGTAGTGGCTTAATGCCGATCATGCTTGAAACGTTTCCTGATATTGATACGCAAGTCGCGGATGTGCTGGCGTTTGTTTTGGGCGGAGTTGGATATAGGGGAGAATTGAAATTTGCGTGTGAAGCGATTATTCCGGGATTGGTGACACCAAGTTGCCCGGCAGAAAGAAAGGATCATGAACAATGACGTTATTTTCGGTGTCTGATCTTTTGGATATGAATACGTATGGTTGGTTGTGGATTTCATTAGGAACAGCTTTGCTGGTTATCGTCGTAGCTTCGCGTGTGCTGGTGCTGCGTCGTCGCCGGATTCGCAGACAACTTGATCCGCGCCGAATTACAATCAAAGATATTGACGGTATGCTGGACGGATCGGATTTTGAACGTTATTTATATCGATTGTTTACTGAGCTCGGGTATGAAGATGCGTACAAAACAAACACCAGCGGAGATTTCGGGGCTGATCTCATTTTTGCAGATCGATATGGAGAACGTACCGTACTGCAAGCCAAGCGTTATGCGGTGAGCAACCCGGTTGGATTGTCTGCGGTGCAAGAAGTATATGGTTCGATGAACGTGTATAAGGCGCAGCGTGCAGTCGTACTTACCTCCGGTCGATACACCACAGCTTGCCGCAAGCTTGCGGCTTACAATGGTGTCGTGCTGCTTGACCGTGAAGATCTGGAGCAGATTATCGACTTATTTAAAAGCAAACAATTCGAAGCGGCGATGGAAATGATCGAACGCGAACCGGAAGATATGCCGAACCCTTTACTGACTTAAACGTAAAGGGTTTTTGCGTATCGGCACATCGCTTGGATTTATTTCATCGCTAACCGCATCCGGTAACTGAACAAAATGTCTTTGGAGTTTCCGGCAAAAAAAGCTTCGGTATGACTTCGGAACTGTTCGGCAGCGAGTAACACATCTTCTGCACCGAGCTTGATCGCTCCTTGCGTCGCGCCTTGACTGAGTGCCAGATTGACATACCGAGCCGCGTCGAAAGTTTCCCAATGATGAAAGACGATTTCTTTAACGTAGCGGAAATGTCCAGAGTCGATCATCTGCTGCAAATGGTGGTGTTTGTTCCATTTATATGCTTGATCGGCGGCTTCCGATAATTCGGCAACTCGGCGTTCGGCTAACGCAGATAATTCCTTATATCCTTCTTCAAGTTCCAGATTTATGACAGGAGGCCAGTCGCAGTCGTAAGCAGCGAATATGCCGCCTGGTCGCAATACGCGAGCAAATTCAGTCAAAGTTGGCTGCGGATTCATCCAATGGAACGATTGCGAACACGTAATCAGATCCGCCCACTCGTTCGGCAAGCCCAGAGCATCCGAATATCCTTCGCGAAAAGTTAGATGAGCAGGATAACCAAGCGCTTGTCTTTTGTCTTCAGCGACTTGCCGCATATCTTGACTTGGTTCGATTCCGATGATTTGCTTGGCAATATCTAACCACAAAAAAGTAGACAGCCCGGTTCCGCAGCCTACATCTGCGATATGCTCAGGGGAACGCTGCAAATACATCTCCAAGATTTGAATGACTTCGGGCGGCGCAGCAGGGCGACTGTGATCATACAAAGAACCAAATCCCGTGAAACGCTCTACGTTGTTGCTGCGAATCTGTTCCGACATTAAAACCCCTCCTTTTGACTTATCTTTTATTTTGCGTTAACGATCTTCTTGAAGCAAACGTTATGATAGAAAGAAGAAGGTACCAGCCTTAAAACGAGCAAGCTTTCATTTCGAAAAGGAGGACGTTAATATGAGTGACCAGCAGGAACCGTTTCGTCGTATCCATATTTTCGGTGCATCGGGGTCAGGGGCTACGACATTGGGGAAAGCGCTTGAGCAAAAACTAAATGAAATCTATCCAAATACCCATTATGAATTGTTGGATAGTGACGATTATTTTTGGGAACGCAAATTCGATGTCGCACGTTCGCCAGAAGAGCGAATTGCAAAACTACAACCGGATTTGGCACAGCATGAGCGCTGGATTTTGAGCGGATCGGTATGCAAGTGGGGAGACGTGCTCAAGTCTAGTTTTGATTTGGTGATTTTTTTGTATGTGCCGGAAACGGAGCGTTTAAAAAGATTGCAAGAACGTGAATACGATCGTTACGGTAAGAAAGTATTGCCGGGAGGTTCGATGTACGAAGAATCGCAAGCTTTCCTCGAATGGGCGTCCCTTTACGATCACTCGGGTGAAGAAGTGCGGAGTCTGGAACTGCATGAGCGCTGGTTGGAAGATTTGAATTGTCCGATTTGGAAGATTGAAGGATCGCAGACCGTCGAAGAACGAATTCAGTTTATTATAGAAAAAATGGAAAAATGATTTGAAATAAAGCAGAGAACTATTTCGAAAACGGATTCGATTCATAGACCGGTGGGTGGGAATAAAATCTCGCTCATCGGTCTGTTTGATAGGGTAGAGTTTGACCGAATTTATGTGATACGATGTTGTAAACGTTACCAGATAACCGAGCACGTCGACTAACGGATATACGGTTAAGCGGTCGACGCATAGAGAAGGGGGCTCATCTATGGAACGAGTTTGTAAAATTTTGATCGTGGACGACGAGGTGCTGGTTCGGCAAGGCATCAAGCATTATTTGGATTGGGAACAATACGGCTTTCGCATTGTAGGGGAAGCTTCGAACGGGCGAGAAGGCTTAGAAGCGATCCGGCGTCTTCAGCCTCATATCGTATTAACGGATATCGTTATGCCGATTATGGAAGGCGAAGAATTTACCCGGTTGATCAAAAAAAATCATCCCGATATTGAAGTCATTGTGCTAAGCAGTTATGGCGAATTCGATTATGTCAGATCGACCTTCCAAAACGGCGTCGCCGATTATATTTTGAAGCCGAAGCTGGAAGCGCAAGAACTGCTGCGCGTGCTGCAAAATACAGCGAAGCGAATTTCCGCGATTCGCTATACGGGCGAAAGCGTCGGCGAAGGACCGGACGCCGAATCGCTGCTGGAACGGTTGGCGTCGGGCTATGACGCCGACGAAGTCGCTCCGCCCGGCGTGCTGGCGGAGCTGTTTCCGCACGAGGAGTTCGTGCTCGTCGGCAAGTTGAACCTTGAAGGTGCGGGAGATGCCGGCGCAAGCTCGGGCGCCGGCGAACTTCAGCCGCAGCTTGCGAAGCTGCTGCGGGACATGCTCCCGCCTGCGCTGCTCGGCGCAGCGCGCGTGTACGGGCTGCCTGCGGCGGCGCTCGGCAGCGCCGTAGGCAGCGAAGCTGCGCTGGTCGGCTTGCCAAGCCGAGGGCGCGAAGGGCTGATCGCCGCGCTGCGCAGCGGCGAGGCACAGCCGAGCTTCGTCGACCGCCCCGTATTCTGGGCAGTCGGCGAGGCCTTTGCTTCGCTCAAAGAGCTCAGCCCTGCTTATCGGCGGCTGCGCGAACTGCTGGAGTTGCGATTCTTTTTCTCGAATCGCACGCTGATGCTTCCGGAAGAATTACCGGAAGTGACCGAAGCTTTGCCGGCTTTTGATCTGCGTAATTTTACCGAAGAGATCAAGCGCGAGCATTTTGGCGAAGCTTTTCGCGATTTGAGAGAATACACGGCGAAGATGGCTGAGGATCACCGCACGACAGCGGTAGGATTGAAGTCGTTTCTCGGCAATATCGTATTCAACTTGATTACGTTACTGAGCAATATGGGATATGAAGCGTCTGATTTGGATGAAGCGAAATACGGCTTTTTCCGTGAGATTGAAGAAGCAAGCAACGCGAAGACCGCAACGCTGCTACTTGAGCAGTTTTTGCAAAAAGCCGAAATGAAAGTCACCGAACGTACCGATCAGCCGGGCGGCGCCAATATGAAAAAGTTGCTGGCGTATATCGATGAGCATTATACGGAAGCTTTAAGCCTGACGGGTCTTGGCAAACATTTTCATTTTAATCCGTCGTATTTATCCAGTTATTTCACCGCACATAACAAAGAAGGATTTAGCGAATACTTGAACAAAATCAGGGTCGCGAAATCTGAAAAGTTACTTCGGGAAGGCGAATTAAGTATTTCCGAAATTAGCGGGCAAGTCGGCTATTCCGATCCCGGTTATTTTACTAAAGTATTTAAAAAGCATACCGGCTTTTCGCCGAGCCAATATCGTAGGCAGCATCCGGCAAGGCGATAAGGAGGATTATCGATGAAAGCATATTGGCGAAGGTTTCACGCGCAGCGTCTTTTCGTGAAGCTATTTCTCGTCATGGTCGTAAGTACAGTGACCGTCTCGATCGTAACATCGCTTGTGACGATCCGGATGTCGGAGCGACTTTTTACCGAAACGTTTGGCATCACGAACTCGAAGGTGCTGAACCAAATTCGGACTGGACTGGAGTCTTTTAATGACTCGGTAGTCAATGCAGCGACCTATGCCGCGCAAAATGGCACGATCAAAACGTATCTGAGCGGCGGCGAATCGAACTCCGTACGGATGGCAAATACGTATTTTGGGATGAATCAACAAATGAGACGTGCCAAATCTAATGTGGATGCGTATGGCGTCGGCTTAACCGCGGTAGGTGTCAATGGACGTAACTATTCGACAGATCGTAACTATTGGCCTGTTCCTGCTGATCGATTAGTCGGACATCCTTTGTCCCAGCGTATAGAAAAAGAACCACGGCGGCTGATTTATCAGTACGATATGGAACGCGGCGAAGACGGCAGACCGGTTCCGTATATTATTGCGTCTAAAGCTTTAATGGAACGAACGACAGGTTATATCTATGGAAACTTGTATATTTCGATGCGTGAAGACGAGTTTCGAAGGTTCTACGGCAACTTTACGAATGCAGGTAATGATGTTGTCATTATGGATTCTACGGGACGCATTGTGTCCAGTAACCAGACGAAGTGGATCGGTACCGTATCCAAAACATTGCTGAGTTACACCGAATCCGCGTCTAAAGGTGAAGAAGTCGTGCGACGAAACGGCGAGGTGTTTGGGCGGAGTTCGATTATATTGTCCAGCTATATTCCCGAATACGATTTTTATTTGGTAAATTTGATAGATCGAAATTACGCAGCCGGCAAAATCGTGAACTTTCGAGATCTTGTATTGGTTGGCGGGCTGATTGTCGGTGCGGCATTGCTGCTCGTATTTATCATTACAAGGCGTCAAACGCGTTCGTTAACCGTGCTGGTTCGGCAAATGTCCACCGTGACGCAAAAAGATTTCGATAATTATATTCGAGTCACCGAATCATCGGGATATGAAGTACAAGAACTCAGTCGAGCGTATAACTATATGCTTGATGAACTGAACGACTATATTGCAAGGCTGCTACAGACGCAAAAAGAACGCAGAAACGCAGAACTTGCGGCGCTGCAACGTCAGATCAATCCGCACTTTTTGTACAATACTTTGGCTTCGATCAAAATTTTGGTGCAAAAAGGCGACAAAGAAGCCGCAGGGGAAACCATCAATGCACTGATTTCGTTATTACAAAATACGATTAGCAATGTGAGCGAAACGATTACGATCGAGCATGAATTGGAAAATATGCGAAATTATATCTTTATCAATCACGCGCGTTATGGCGATCGGATTCGTGTAAATGTATTTGCCGCGCCGGATTGTATGCAGTACCGAGTTCCTAAGCTGATTATTCAACCGTTTATCGAAAATGCGTTTTTCCATGCGTTTAATGAAAAACAATCCGGCATGATCTATATTCTTGTCTCTCAAGCAGATGGCAAGCTCATTTGTGAAGTGAGCGATAATGGAGACGGGATGGATAGCACGCAAGAATGGACCGGAACCGATATGGGGACTTCTTTGCCAAATCCGAAAAGCAAACGACAATTATTTAGCGGAATCGGCGTACAAAATGTGCATAATCGGATTACGCTGCTCTATGGCGACGACTATGGAGTGACCATCGAAAGCCGTAAAGGCGAAGGCACAAAAGTGAAAATCACTTTACCTTTAATCATGGAAGACGTTTAAATCAAACGCTTCCATGATTTTCTTTTTCTTATTTTAAAAAAACAATCGAACTTTAAAATTTACTCTTTTCTAAATATATTACTAATGATAACGCTATCATTTTTATTAGATATAACGATTTCCCTATTCCGTGTAAAGATATTCCTAACTTCGCGATGTTAGATAGTGCTAAGATAATTCTCGTAAAGCAACCGCTTACAACATTAATTTTCACAGTAATACCACAATGACTAGGGGTCATATTACTATCACCTACGGGGAGATGAGAAAAAGATGAAGAATTGGAAAAAGATTTTGTTGCCTTTGGCAGCATCCGCATTGATGCTTTCGGCTTGTTCGGGTGGCGGCGGTAATACGGAAACAGCAGCAAGCGGCGGCAGCGGCGATGCAGCGAAGAAAGAAATTACAATTTGGGCATGGGACCCGAACTTCAACATCGCAGCACTGAACTTGGCTAAAGAAAAATATGCGAAAGATCATCCAGACGTGACAATCAACATCGTTGAAAACGCACAAGCGGATATCGTGCAAAAGTTGAACACAGGTCTGAACTCCGGTACAACAAAAGGTCTTCCTAACGTTGTCTTGATCGAAGATTACCGTGCTCAAAACTTCTTGCAAGCGTATCCAGATGCTTTCCGCGATATGTCCGACAAGATCAAAGCTGAAGACTTCGCAGATTACAAAGCAGGTCCAACAAGCTTCGACGGCAAACAATACGGTATTCCATTCGACTCCGGCGTAACTGGATTCTACATCCGTACGGACTACTTGGAGCAAGCGGGTTACACGTTGAAAGACGTAACGAATATCGATTGGGATCAATTTATCGAAATCGGTAAAAAGATCAAAGCAGCAACAGGTAAAGACATGCTGACTCAAGATCCTAACGATCTGGGTACACTGCGCGTCATGCTGCAATCGGCAGGTTCGTGGTACTTGAAAGAAGACGGTGTAACGCCTAACATCGCTGGAAACGCAGCATTCAAAGAAGCTCTTGAACTGTACAAATCGATGTTCGACGCTGATATTGTTAAATTGAACTCCGACTGGAGCCAATTCGTAGCTGCATTCAACAGCGGCGACGTTGCTTCCGTGCCAACAGGAAACTGGATCACGCCTTCCGTGAAAGCTGAAGCTTCGCAATCCGGTAAATGGGCTGTTGTTCCGATTCCTCGTCTGAAAGATACACCGAACTCCGTAAACGCATCGAACTCGGGCGGTAGCTCGTGGTACGTAATGAACGTAGACGGTCAAGACACAGCTGCAGACTTTATGGCTGACACATTCGGTTCTGACGCAGAACTGTACCAAGAATTGCTGAGCAAAATCGGTGTACTGGGTACGCTTAAAGCAGCTGCTGGCGGCGAAGCTTACGAGCAACCAGACGAATTCTTCGGCGGTCAAAAAATCTACTCCGACTTCGCAAAATGGACAACAGAAGTTCCTAAAGTTAACTTCGGTCTGCACACTTACGCAATCGAAGATATCCTGTCCGCAGAAGTTCAAAACTACCTGAACGGTAGCAAAGACGTAGACGCAGTTATGAACGATACTCAAGCACAAGCAGAAGCTCAATTGAAATAAGATAGACTAAGCGCAAAAAAAGAAGGAACGCGAACGCGCCGCTCGCCGGTGCGCCGCGTTCCTCCTTCTTCGCTTAGGCTCTAAAGCAAGCGGCGAATTCCCGCCTGCGCGTTGCATATTCAAGCCTAGCTTGGATGTACAACACGGGCGCGGGGCTTTTCCGCCATGATTTATTATGTCTTTGTAACACGAGTTCGCAGCATTTAATGTCTATCCTTAAGGAGGAATGTCGGATGAAAACTACAAATTCCGCAGCCGGTCCGGGCAGCAGTAATGTATTTCGCTCTAGCCGCAGCAACCGTTTTAAAACCGGTATTGTTGGCTGGCTCTTTATCGCTTTAGCTGTAATTATGATTGCCGCTTTCTACTTCTATCCGATGATCCAAGCTCTGATCTTGTCGTTCCAGACAGGAACAGGCATCAATATGAAATTTAACGGCATTGGTAACTACCAAAGGCTGTTTACGGATAAAATGTTCTTGACTGCTGTAACCAACACATTTATCTATTTGCTGTTCCAAGTTCCGATCATGATCATCTTGGCGATGTTCTTCTCGGTACTCCTAAACGATCGTAACTTGAAATTCAAAGGATTTTTCCGTACCGCGATCTTCTTGCCAGCGATCACTTCGCTCGTTGCGTATTCGATCGTATTCAAATACCTGTTCGCACCGAACGGTCTGGTCAATGAAATGCTGATGAATATTCATATTATCAGCGCGCCGATTCAATGGATCTCCGATCCGTTCTGGGCAAAAGTGACGATCATCATCGCGATCACATGGCGCTGGACAGGCTACAACATGATCTTCTACCTGTCGGGTCTGCAAAATATCGACCAATCGATCTACGAAGCAGCACGTATCGATGGCGCTTCGGCAGTTCGTCAATTTTTCAGCATCACGATTCCGCTGCTCAAACCGATCATTTTGTTCACTTCGATTACATCGACGATCGGTACGCTTCAATTGTTCGATGAAGTTATGAACATCACAAAAGGCGGTCCGGGTAACGCAACGACCACCATTTCGCAATATATCTACAACTTGTCGTTCGAATACTCCGCAGACTTCGGTTATGCGGCAACGGTATCGTATTCGATCGTAATCATGATCGTCATCTTGGCGTTCATCCAATTCAAAGTGGCAGGTGATCGAAATGCTTAAAGCAAAAAGAGCCTCTATGTATCTGTTCTTGTCTCTGGCCGCATTTGTCTCGATCTTCCCGTTCTTCTGGATGATCGTAAGCTCGACGAACTTATCGGTTGATGTTACAAAAGGCCGTCTGCTTCCAGGTACGCACTTTCTAGACAACTTGCAAAAGTTAACGTCCAGCGTCGATATTTGGAGCGCGATGGGCAACTCGGCTAAAATCGCGATCTCGACCACGATCTTGGCAATGCTGATCGCTTCGCTCGCAGGTTACGGGTTCGAAATCTATCGCAGTAAAGCAAAAGACGTTGTATTCTCGATCTTGCTGCTGTCGATGATGATTCCGTTCGCGGCACTGATGGTTCCTTTGTATCGCATGTTCGGTAAGATCACCAACTTCTTCCCGACATTCGGGATCGATACACCGGCGGCGGTTGTGATTCCGACATTTACCACCGCGTTCTTGATCTTCTTTTTCCGGCAAAGTACCAAAATGTTCCCGCGTGAACTGTTGGAAGCTGGACGTATGGACGGATTGACGGAACTCGGATTGTTCTTCCGTATCTACTTGCCTACGATGAAAACAACGTATGCGGCAGCTGCAATCATCACATTCATGGCGAGCTGGAACAACTACATGTGGCCACTCGTTATCTTGCAATCGCCTGAAAATCAAACGATCCCATTGCTCATTTCGAATCTCGGTTCGGGATACGCACCGGATTACGGCATGATCATGATGGCAATCGTGATCTCGACAATTCCTACGGCTTTGGTGTTCTTCTTGATGCAGAAACACTTTGTTGCGGGTATGGTGGGGTCGGTTAAATAACTGGTTTGTTTCTAATGAGCATTGAGGTAGGTATGTGCGTCTAGGGAAGGGGTCGATTCGTTTCGATCGCTTGTTGAAAATGGGAAACTTTGATTGGAGTAAGTGATAGGAGGTTTTCCATTTTCAAAGGCGAGTACTTCGTTTCTACGCGAATCGATCCCTTCCGTCCTCATGTTTTCGGGAGGCGACAAAAAAGTTCTTTTACCTTCGGAGGAAGGTGGGAGGGCTTTTTTTGTGCTCCAATATTTGTGGGATAGGGAATGGAAAGAACGTCTTAAATAGATCAAAAATAATTGGGCTTAACGAATATATGTAGACGAAAAGAGGATCGTTCAAACCAAAATCGACAACTGGAAAAATTTAATTAAATGATGGTTTATTTTGCTGGAGGGACGGGTACAAAAAGGAAGAACAAAATGCAGGTTGAATAATCTGCTCAAAACATTTGGAGGTGCGTCGAGATGGCAACAAAAGAGCTAGCGCTACACGAGAAACTCGAAGTCCACGAATTGTTAATCCTCAAAACGTCTTGCGTGACAAAAGCGGTCGCAATGTCCGGATTGGTGCAAGACGAGAAATTGAAAGCCTTGATCGAAGAAGATATCGAAAATTCAGCGCAAGCGGTCGACGAACTGAAAGCACTTTTAATCAGCTAAGGAGGGATTACAGATGACTACACCTAAATCGATGACCAAAGAAACGTTAGTCAAAGCCGTTACGCCGATGGACGATATGGCGATTGCGACGGATATGTTATTGTCGGCGAAAACTGCGGTACGTTCGTATGCGGTAGCGCTGACTGAAGCGGCTTCGCCGAAAGTGCGCAAAGTCCTCAAATCCCAACTGGACACCGCGATTAAAACGCATCAAAAAATCGCCGACTATATGATCGAAAACGAAATGTACCATCCTTACGATCTCGACGAACAGATCGAACACGATATGAAAAAGTCGGAGATCGCCCGGAGTTTGACGGAGACGAAATAGTCGTTGGATTCAATAAAATGATTAAACGCTTGATTCCTATCAATAGATAGGGATTGAGCGTTTTTTTGTGCTTAATATAAGTTCTAAAGTTCGGCAATTAAACGCATATAATACGCACGAAGTTGTTCTTTCAACGCTAATGGCTCTGTAATCTTGATCCACGATCCGAAGCGGGATAAGAACGAACAGATAAATTCGATTTCTTGAGGTTCGTAGCTGCCGCTTAACTGGAACCATCCGTTATGATGAGAATCGGATTCTTTTGCGAGCATCATCGATGGATATAACTGAAGGCGTAATTGCTCGGCACAGTCGGGAGCGACGTAACAAGTGAAAAAAGTCGCTTCCGGCGAAGGCTGGCGTAGATTTTGCGCGGTATGCAAATCGTACATTAGCAAGTCTTCGATAGGCGGCTCGCTAGAAGCTTCGGTGTAGATAATCCGGTCGCAGCGAAATACGCGGTACTCTCGTTTATCCAAATCATAAGCGCGGCAATACCAGAATCCTTGAGAAGCATAGACGGCAAAAGGTTGAATAAGGCGAAGCGGAAGGGATGCAGAATCGATAGCGTTGCGGGTTCCTTTTCCCGATACATACCGAATCTGCAGTACGCGACTTTCGACCGCTGCTTGTAGCAAAGACTCCAAATGTTCGCCGGGATCGGCGGTTTCGTTGGGATATAAAGATATCCTGTTTTGAATACGTTCGATCTGCTGCCGCTGCGTTTCGGAGACGACATCCAGAAACTTTGTATCAATGGAAGCAAACAAACCACGGAAAAGATCGCCCGATAAACCGCGTAGAGTCTGGATCGCCAAATATAGCGACAGCACTTCATTCGTCGTGAACGATACCGGCGGCAGCGAAGCCGTCTCAAGCACGCGGTATCCACCGTACCGACCCTGTTCGGCAAACAGCGGTAGACCGAGTTCTTCGAGCGATTGAATATGGCGCAAAGCGGTACTGCGCGAAATCTGAAATTCATCCATTAACTCACGGAGCGTAAAACGGCGTTTGCGGTAAGCGTAACGTTGCATCGCGTTCAGGCGTTCGGCTTTTTTCATAACAGGTACTCCGATCTTTGAAGATTTATTTCAAGTAAACTCCTTATCGGGTTCATAAACTGACACCTTTAATCATTATGCTGTCAGTGTAACCGAAATCGGAGGAGGAATAAAAGATGAATAAGATGAAAAACGAAGATGTAGCACAATCGAATGGAAGTATGACAGAGTGGCAAACGGAAGTCATTCCTTTTCTGTCGCTGAATGGACGAGCGGCAGAAGCGATTGCTTTTTATGAACAGAAGTTGGGAGCCAAAGTATGGATGAAAGTAAGCTACGCCGATATGGCGAAGATGGATGAAAGTTTTGAGTATGCAGAGGAGCAGAAAGATTGGATTACGCATTCGGTGCTACAGATCGGAGCTAACAAACTGATGATCGCGGAAGAAGCGTTGGATCTCACAAAGCCATGGAGTAGCGGAAACGAATTTTCGTTATGTATCCAATCTCGCAATCACGATGCCATTGTGGATTTGTATGAGCGATTAACGTCCGATTCTCGAACGGCAATTTTAGCGCCTTTGGCGGCGAACTCGTTTAGTACAGGATACGGAGCGGTGCGCGATCCTTTTGGCGTGGTGTTTCAGTTTACGGTGACGCGGCATGAATTTTGATTGAGAAGTGACTAGAACATAAAGAAAATCGAAATGAATCCAAGGAAAAAAGAACCCCAGACGGTTGAAAAGTCTGGGGTTCTTCCTATATACCATTCGCTCAGCCGATCTTAACGCCTTCCGCCCAGACGCCGCGCAGTTCCAGCGCGGCGTCCATAAGGACGAAGTCCGCTCGTTTGCCCGGCTGGATCGAGCCGGTAAATTCGTACAAGCCGGCTTGCCGAGCCGGGGCGCCGCTCGCCGCGTCGGAAGCGCGCTCCACGCTGAGGCGCGCTTCTTGCACAAGAAAGCGGAAGCCTTCCGCCATCGTGAGGCGGCTGCCTGCGAGCGCGCCGCCCTGCGTAAGGGCGACGCCGTCTTTGACGACCACGGGGAGGTCGCCCAAAAAGTAATCGCCGTCGCCGAGCCCCGCGGCGGACATCGCGTCGGTGACGAGGACGAGATTCCCGTCCGTCTTCACCTTCGCAAGAAGCTGGATCGCTCCGGGATGCACATGAATCCCGTCGGCGATCACTTCCGCGACAATCTCGCCTTGTCCGAGCACCGCTCCCGCCGTGCCGGGCTTGCGATGATGCAGCGGCGTCATCGCATTAAACGTATGCACCGCATGGGTCAAGCCGGCATCGATCGCCGCCAACACCTCTTCGTAACTGGCGTCGGTATGACCAAGCGCCGCCGTAATGCCGTTCGCGCGTAACCACGCGATCGTATCCAAAGCGCCTTCGCGCTCCGGCGCCAGCGTAAGCTGGCGGATCAGACCGGGAAAGCGAGCTTCCCAGTCGATCAACCAATCGGTGCGCGGCGGCGAGATATGCTCCGGGTTCTGCGCGCCCGGCCATTTCGGGCTAATAAACGGCCCTTCCAAATGCACGCCTTCGATATGTGCGCCGTGCTTTTCCCCTTGCTTGCGGTAATGCCATACCGCTTCCAGCACGTCGTCTATCATGGCGTGCGATGCCGTCATCGTCGTCGCAAGCATCGAAGTAGAACCGTTCGCGCCGTGGAAAGCTGCGATTTTTGCCAATACGTCAGGCTTCGAAGCGTCCATAAAATCTTCGCCCATGCCGCCGTGAACATGAATATCCACGAACCCCGGCAATAACCAGCCACCTTGCGCGTCGATCACATGTTGCGATTGAACATCTATTTCTTTTTGGTCCGATATATCATCGACTGAACCTATCCAATCAATCTTTCCGTCGATCACTTCGCATACCCCGTTTTCAATCACGCCTTCCGGCGTCACGATCTTTGCATTCACAAAGCGCAAGTTGCTTCCGTTATCGTCAGGTTGCGAATGTTGTCGATCTGATCGGGAATTGCTCATTTTGCCCACGCTCCTGCACCTTCGTCCATCAATACAACCAGGTTCGGATGGAGTTGTAGCAGGGAAGCCGGGCATTCGGTCGTGATCGGTCCAGTCAGTGCGCGCTCTGCAATAGCGGCTTTCGATTCCCCGCGTACAACGAGCATCACTTGACGAGTTTTCATGATTCCGGCGACGCCCATCGTGATTGCTTGTTTCGGTACATCGTCTTCGGAATCGAAAAAGCGTGCGTTCGCTTCAATCGTCTGCTGCTGAAGATCCGTCACATGCGTACCGGCAACCAACACGTCGCCCGGTTCGTTAAATCCGATATGCCCGTTATGCCCAAGCCCGAGTACTTGCAAGTCGATCCCGGCATCTTCGATCATTGCATCGTAATACGCACATTCTTGCTCCAAATTTACCGCAAGCCCGTTCGGCACATGCGTATTTGCCGGATCGATATCGACTTGGTCGAACAGATGCGTATTCATAAAGCAGCGATAGCTCGCCGGGTGGCTGCCCGACAATCCCACATATTCATCCAGGTTGTACGAGCTGGCTTTAGCAAAGCTCAAACTGCCGCTCCGATATAAATGCACTAACTCTTCGTAGATGCCAATAGGCGTACTGCCGGTCGCAAGACCGAGTACCGCTTTCGGTTTAATTTGCAGCAAACTTGCGATCATGCCCGCTCCGGCACGGTTCAAATCTTGTTCGGTACGAAAAGTTAATAGATTCATCGTGAAGCACCTCCAGAAGGTTTGAGATATTGACGAACATTGTGATACGACTGATCCAACATCGGAACATATTCTTCGAAGCCTTCGCTCACCATACCGGTGAACAGAATATCAATCACATGAAGTTGGGCGATTCGAGACGCCATCGCGCCGCGCCGAACGCCTTCTTCGAGCGATGAAGTAAACAGTGGAATATCGGCAAGATCTCGCAAAGCACTCGTTCCATAACGCGTGAGCGACAATGTGAGCGCTCCGGCGTCTTTGGCACATTGCAGCGCGGCGATCGTTTCCGGCGTTTCGCCCGAGTAGGAGATCGCAAGCGCCACATCGCCTTCGTTCAACGTAGAAGCGGATGTGATTTGCATATGCGAATCGGAAAATGCCGTACAGCTTTTGCCGATACGGATCAATTTTTGATAAAAGTCCAATGTCACGATCGACGAAGTGCCCATGCCGTACAGATCGATTCGACGAGCATGTTGCAGAGCGGTTACCGCATCTTCCAACGCTTTGGGATCAAGCAGCCGAGTCGTATCGACAATCGATGCCATATGATTCGCTTCAATCGCAAGCGCAATTTCTTTGAGCGGCTTACCGGCTACAATATCTTGATACGTCGCGGCTTCCGCCGGGCGAGATAGCTCGCTGATTAATCGCATTTTAAAATCGGGAAAGCCTTTGAACCGGAGCGATTTGCAAAACCGGGTGACGGTCGCAGGGCTCGTGCCGCATTCAGCGGCAAGTTCGGTAATCCCGAGATGCTGAACCCGTTCAGGATCATGCAAAATATAATCGGCGAGACGTTTTTCTTGAGGCGAGAAGTGCTGGAGTTGTTCGTGCAAAAGAGAAAGTAGCGCAGACATCACAAACCTCCTTAAGAAATACTATGAAAAACTTTTTCTTTTTAAATTATAATAAATGAAAAATATTTTCTTATAGATTCAGAATAAAGCAAAAAGTTCGCTGGGACAAGTCTCTTTTTCGCCTTTTTCACCTATACTTGAAGTGTTCAGAGTTTGAGATCGTAGATCAGGAGGGATAACGATGGAGTCTTATTCCAAGCATCCGAAAGTCGATACTTTTTTGGAAAAATCCAAGCAGTGGAATACTGAATTTGTAGCGCTTCGAGATTTGGCTTTGCAGAGCGGCGCGACAGAAGATTTGAAGTGGGGTCAGCCTTGCTACACCATTGACGGTCATAATGTATTTCTGATTCATGGATTCAAAGAATATTGCGCGATTTTGTTTATGAAAGGTGCTTTGATGACCGATCCGCAAGCGGCTCTGATCCAGCAAACGGATAAAGTTCAAGCGGCACGTCAGCTACGTTTTAAAGATATGAACGAGATCGAAGAACAATCGGCTATGATTGCGGCATATTTGCAAGAAGCGATCCAGATCGAGAAGTCGGGGCAAAAAGTAGAGTTGAAACCCGTGCAAGAATACGCGGTGCCGATTGAATTTCAAACCCGTTTGGATCAAGACAAGGAGCTGCAAAAAGCTTTCGAATCCCTTACGCCTGGACGGCAACGCGCGTATTTGATCCATTTTACCGAACCGAAGCAATCCAAAACGCGCGAAGCTCGAATCGACAAACATACGCCGCGAATTTTATCCGGTCTTGGGTTAAACGATCGCTAAATAGAGGGTAAAAGCAAAGATTATAATGTTTCTTTAAAATAAACAGGTTTTCTTTACTTTGTAGGCAGGATCGACAACTCCGAACACGAACTGATACTATTCGCCAAAAAGGTGGGGCTTTTTTATCCAAAGTGAATAGGAGTTGAAGATATGCCTTACGAAAATACGAAAATCATGCTGGATCGAGCTAAAAATACGCTAAATCGGCTACGTGACGCCATCTATGAATCGATCGGTTCTTTGCGCACTACCGCTTGGGTGACCAAGGAGCCCGTGGCTTACGAAAATCGAATGTCTGGCGTTCGCAAATCTTTACAGCCGGGCGATCAATGGGGCGAATTATGGGATTGCGCATGGTTTCATTTTGAAGGAGAAATTCCTGCGTATGCTGTAGAACCGGGTAACCGGATCGTGCTGCTGATCGATGTGAACGGCGAATTATGTTTAGTGGACGAAGAAGGTTCGCCGCGTCAAGGATTGACCAATATCAATTCGGAGTTCGAGTTGGCGCTTGGTCTGCCGGGCAAAAGGGTCGTGGATCTGCAATCCGCCGAAACCGGGCAAAAAATCGATCTATGGGCAGACGCCGGATGTAACGATCTGTTCGGAAGTTACCGCAGCGGCACGCTCAAAGAAGCTCAGATAGCGATCTGCCGCGAATGGGTACGCAAGTTGTATTACGACTTTGAAGTGTTGATTGAACTTGCGGAGCAGATCGATATTAAAAGTGCCCGGCGCGCCCGCGTGATCCAAGCGCTGTACGAAGCGTCGCTCAAGCTCTCGATCATCGACGACCATTCGGTAAACGCAGCCCATGAACTTTTGCAACCTCAATTGGACAAACGCGGCGGCGATGCCATGCTTACCGTCAGTGCGATCGGTCATGCGCATATCGATCTTGCGTGGCTGTGGCCGATTCGGGAAACGATTCGCAAAGGCGCTCGAACGTTCTCGACGGTGCTGCGCAATATGGAGAAATACCCGGATTATATCTTCGGTGCCAGCCAGCCGCAGCTCTACCAATGGATGAAAGAATATGATCCGAAGTTGTATGCGCAGATCGGCGAGCGGGTGCGCGAAGGACGCTGGGAATTGCAAGGCGCGATGTGGGTCGAACCGGACACGAATATTTCGGGCGGGGAAGCTTTGGTACGGCAGATTTTGTACGGCAAACGCTTTTTCCGGCAAGAGTTCGGTCAAGACGTACGGACGCTGTGGTTACCGGATGTATTCGGATATAGCGGCAGTCTGCCGCAGTTGTTACGCAAATCCGGCGTGGATTACATGATGACGCAAAAGTTGTCGTGGAGCGTGTACAATACCCATCCGCATCATAGTTTCTTTTGGGAAGGGATCGACGGAAGCCGGATTTTGACGCATTTGCCGCCGGAAGATACGTACAACGGCCCGGCTGCGCCGCGTTCTCTCGCGAAGATCGAACAATCGTATCTGGACAAAAACGTCTCGGAACATGCGCTCATGTTGTTCGGGATCGGCGACGGCGGAGGCGGTCCGGGCGAAGAACATTTGGAGCGGCTAACGCGTGAACATAATCTGCTTGGATTGCCGCCTGTCGTGCAAGAGTATTCGGTGGATTTTTTCCATAAGCTCGAATCCGAAAGCGAAAAGTTCGAGACGTACCGCGGCGAATTGTATTTGGAAAAGCATCAAGGAACGCTGACGTCGCAAGCCCGGAACAAACGCTATAATCGCAAAATGGAAAAAGCGCTGCGCGAATTGGAGTTTACGGCTTCTATGGTTCTTGCTCTAGATGCTTCGGCAGAAAATGATCAGTATCCGACCGAAGCGCTGGATCGAATCTGGAAAGAGATGTTGCTGTATCAATTCCATGATATTTTGCCGGGTTCGTCGATTACGCGGGTATTCGATGAATCGCTTGAGCGGTATGCGGCGTTATATGCGGAGACGATGGAGCTATTGGAATCGGCGCAGCGTAAAGTGTTGGAGTTACAAGGTGGCGGCGATGGCGAAGATGTCTTGGCAGAAGGCGGGACGTTGCTGCTGAATTCATTGCCGTGGACGCGCGAAGAAGTGATTGAGCATGGCGGCGAGTATTACCGGGTATCGGTTCCGTCGATGGGCTATGCGGTGCTGTCTGCCGAAGATCGGGTGGATGTGGAAGCGGGGGCAGAATTGACTGTGGGGTTAGTTGCGCAGGAGCAGCTTTTGGAGAATAAAAAGCTTCGGGTCGTGTTCGATGAGAGTGGCGCGATCACTTCGCTGGTTCATCGTTCGCAGGGGGCTTTGGGTTCGGAGTTGGTTCGCGAACGCGAAATGATTGCGCCTGGCGCAAAAGCAAATGTGTTGACGGTGTACCATGATCGCGGCGATGCCTGGGATTTCGCGCGGGATTACCGGGATACGGTCGCGGGTGTGATGGAACTTGAGGAAAGTCAGGCTTATATTGAAGGAAATGGTGCGGTGTTGGAGCAGAAGTATGTTTTCGGACAATCCTCGTTGACGCAAAAAATTATTTTGGAAGCGGGTAGTGATGTCCTGCGTTTTGAGACGGTGGTGAATTGGAATGAAGATTCTAAAATGCTGCGTGCTTCGTTCCCGGTGCAGATCATGAGCGATCATGTGAATTGCGAGATTCAGTTCGGAATGCTCAAACGTCCGACGACGCGCAACAATGCGATTGAGTTTGCAAGAGACGAGATTTGCGCGCATCAGTATATCGATCTGTCGCAGCCGGATTATGGCATTGCGCTGTTATCCGACAGTAAATACGGCTATAGCGCGGAAGGGCATACGCTGGATATCAATCTGCTGCGCAGCCCAAGTTATCCCGACCCGGTCGCGGATCGCGCGGAGCATGAATTTGTGTATGCGCTATACCCGCACGCGGGAGATATGGTGCAAAGCGGCGTTTACCGCAAAGGATATGAATTGAATACGCCGATTGCGGTGTTCGGAGAAGGTACGGCGGTTAACGGAGCAGGTAGAACTGCATTTTCTTGGATCGAAGTGGAACATCCGAATGTCATGATTGAAGCAGTAAAAAAGGCGGAAGATTCCAATCATCTGATTGTGCGGCTGTATGAGACGTCGGGTACGGATGCGAAGGCGCAGTTGAAATTCGCTACGCCTTGCGCGGAGATTACGGAGACGGATCTGATGGAGCAGCCGTTGGAGCCGGATAGTAGGGAAGCGGCTGTACGACGTGAGACTTCGCAAATAGAGCTTGCGTTTACGCCTTTTGAAATTAAAACGTTGCGTGTGCAAGTGAAGTGAAATAGGTCAGGGGAAAGACGCGAAGCTTAGAGCTTTGCGTCTTTTTAACTTTTCCAATCTAATGTGTTTAGAAAATGTTCGGTATCTTCGAAAACGGTCTGTTGCTCGGGGCTGAGTGTCAGGATATGACCGGAGTTCGGGTAGAGAGTGTATGTTTTGCGGGGATCGGGAACTTTTTCGTAGATTACGGCAGCGCTTTCTACATATAAAGGTTGATCTAACGCGCCTTGCATCACGGCTACCGGAGCTTGGAGGTATTGAAGTTGGTTGCCGACGTCCGAGATCAGGTCTTGGAGATGCGAAAGTTGCTCGCGCGGGCGTTGGTCTAGTTCTTGCAGTTCTTTTTGCAGGATATCCGGTGATTTGCCTTCGAATGTTTTGTATGACTTCGCGTAGCTTACGACACGTTCGTATAATTCGTTTGCGCTTTTGCCTTGAATCGGAGCGCACATGGAGACTACGCCGGTTACGGGATATTCTACGCCGAGTCGTAGCGCAAATACTGCGCCGAGCGATACGCCGACGACTGCGATCTGGGTGTATCCTTTTGCGATCAGTAGTCGGTAGCCTTCTTCCGCGTCGCGCCACCAATTTTCCGGGTGTAGCTCCAACAGTTCTTCGGCGGGATGACCGTGACCGGTGTATAGCGGAGCATGGCAGGTATAACCTTTTTCGTGCAAATATCGACCTAACTTACGCACATCGGCGGGATTTCCGGTAAAACCGTGCAGCAGCAGTACCGCGCGCTTGCCAGCTTCGTAAGTAAAAGACTGCGGCGGGATCATTTTCATCATATTCACTCCTGTGTGGGTTGCTGGTTCTATCTAATCATATTTCGAGGAGACTGTGAACGTTGAACGGTATTGAAAAACAGAATAAAGTTCATTGTAGTGAGCGATAAAAGATTCATTCCGTGAGAAAAACAAAGCTTTGTGATAGGATTATTGTATAAGTATTGATCAGCGCCGAAAGAATCGGGGCCTTGAGATGGATTTCCATCTTGAGGCCCTTTTTTGCGTAAAAATACGTCTTCCAAAATTTCCAGATGATGATAATATGAGGAGGCAAGCAAGATGAAGATTGAGTTGGTTTATCGCGATGCGCAGACTGTGGGAGTGAAGCTGGAACGGTACGGACCGGAGCAATTGAAAGGGATTCGTAGCGTGCCGGGTAGAGGGTATGTGGCAGACGAGAAAATCTGGACAATTCCGTATACGATTTTGAGCGTGGAGGCGTTGCTGAAGGCTTATCCGAAAGACTTTTTCGTCTGTGATGAACATTTGAAAAATGAAGACTTGTACTTGTGCGAGCAATTGGAGAGCCATCGACAGCAGCGTCAGAGGAAGCAGGCGATTGTGCCGATTGAAGAAGCGGAGTTATGGAGTCCAGCTCGGAAAAAGCAGTTGGAAGATGCGCTTCGAGCAAGAGGATACAGCGGGAAAACGATCAAAGCGTATACGCTTCAAGTGCAGCGGTTTTTTGCCGAAACGATGGTTAACGAGGGCGGAATTGACGATGCTGTGGTGCAAAAGTATTCGTTAAAGCTACTGGAAAAAGAGTTATCTCATGCGTATGTGAATCAAGCGATCAGCGCGCTCAAGTTCTATTTTCGCTATGTGTTAAAACGGTCGAATACGAATGGATATGTGCGTCCGAAAAAAGAAAGCAAATTGCCGGATGTGTTGTCGCTTGGAGAAGTGGCGAGACTTCTGAAAAGTGTGAATAACTTAAAGCATCGAGCGATGCTAGTGATTACGTATACGTCCGGGCTGCGCGTCGGCGAAGTCGTCCGGCTACGTCCAGAAGACTGCGATTGGGAGCGCAACGTGGTGAAAGTCCGTCAAGGCAAGGGGCGTAAAGACCGCCAGACGTTGCTATCCGAGACGGCAAGTGCGGTATTGAAGCCTTACATGGAGCAGGAAAAGCCGGAAGGTTGGTTATTCCCCGGTCAGCGAGAAGGACGCCATCTGACTGAACGATCCGCGCAAAAAGTATTTGAAAAAGCGTTGTTACAATCGGGGATTACAAAAGAAGTGAGTATCCATTCGCTGAGACATTCGTTTGCGACGCATTTGCTGGAGAACGGGATCGATCTGCGTTATATCCAGGAGCTGCTCGGGCACCAGAGCGTTCGGACGACGGAGAGATACACGCATGTGAGTCGGAGAGATATTGGACGGATTCAGAGTCCGCTGGATCGGATGGGTGGGGTGGAGGAGGATGGAGAGGAATAGAGTTCGTGAATAACCCGGTAGGAGTGGGTATTGGGAAGTTCGGGAATATCGGGTTGAGAGGGGTATAAGGGAAGTTCAGGAATAAGACGTTAAGTGAAATCGGGAAAGATCTGAATAAAAACAGTGTCAAACCTATTAAGACTAAAAGGACGTGAAAATATTGACGTACATAAAAGAATTAAGAGAGCTCGTAGGGACTCGTCCTATTATTATGGCAGGAGCATGTGTCGTCCTTATAGATGAAGCCGGTCGATTATTATTGCAACAAAGAACGGATAATGGTTTTTGGGGCTTACCCGGAGGTTCAATGGAGCCGGGAGAAGAAATGAAAGAAGTGGCAAGACGAGAACTCTTTGAAGAGATCGGATTAGAAGCTAAAGAATTAAAATTACTTGATATATTTTCAGGATCAGAACTTTATTATCAGTATCCACATGGTGATGAAGTATATAACGTTGTAGCAGCTTACGTATGTAAAGAATTCAATGGAACAATCAAAGGGGATGAAGTTGAAGTACGAGATATACAATTTTTTGAATTAAACAAGCTACCCGACCAAATAAACCCTCCAGACCTACCCGTTGTAACAAGATTTTTAAATGAAGTAAGATCATAAAAGCATTTTATAGTCAATCAAAGATGCTCCCGACATCACTTAACATAATATTTACGCTGCGGACATTCGTCCTTGGTCTGGCATACGCCAGACACCCGATATGCATCGGGTCGTAAATACAGGAACGTTAAGTGAAATTACTAAAGAGGAGTGAGTTCTTGATCCTAGATTATTTAAAGAAGTATGCCCAGAAGGCATACAGAGAAATTCACACGATAACGACCTCTCCACATTTCTTATTTTCCAATGACCCTAAGCTTATTCAAAATGAAGCTAATTATAACTACTTATACATACATGGGTTCAACAGATTGATTAAGAATAATCGAATATCTTCGGAGAAATTGATTGAAGCTTTTTCATACCTTGAGGAAGAAATCGTGGAATATCTCAAAAAACATTATAAAGATAAGGAATTTATATTCTATTTGAATGCAGATGCCTTAGTACCGGCATTTACAATGACATTGGTTTCTTATTATGGAGATCAGGATTTAAAAGAAAGCAGCTCCTTGACTGAACTGATTGATTGGTATAAAGAAAATGCTTGTTTTAATGGATTAGAAATTATAGAGAATGAGACTGATGAAGAACAGATCGAATCGGAATCAGAAGACATTTTACCCATTGTAGCAAAGAGATATATAAAGCTGATAAATACCTAGTTAGAATTTCAGAGAGGCTAGTAACTTCACTTAACATAATATTAACGCTGCGGACATGCGTCCTTGGTCTGGCATTCGCCAGACACCCGACATGCGTCGGGTCGTGAATACAGGAACGTTATAAGAAATCCCCGCGAAAGGCTGAAAAACATGAGCAATCTAATCAGAGATATTATTTGGATGGAAGGTAATGAAGCGATAGCTGCTTTATCCGATATTAAAGTCGTATTAGCTGTGGAATCCTTAGAATCTGGGCTTGAAGCAGAGGTGCATAAGATAAAGCTTTCCGACTCCAGTTTTGTACTTAAGATTTGGAATAGAACTTCAAAGCCAAATGTTGAACTTCAATATAAGTTACTTAAAGAGCTTTATTTTCGAGGTTTATCTGTATCACGTCCATTGGGATGGGGGTTAGATAAAGAAATGAACTCGGTATTGCTGACTAGTTTTGACGGCGTTCCGATTATGAGGGTTAATAAGCCTACAATAACTACGTTATCTAAGATATTGTCTGAAATACATAGGCTACCTATAGAAGAGATTGATTCTTCTTTGCTTCGTAGACATGAGTTTTTCAGTTACTTTTACCCTTCTATTGAAGAACACCATGATATCAAGAAAATACTAAGGGAACTGGTTAAGCTATGTGATATGAAACAAGATAGAATAATTCACGGTGATTTTAATTTAGGTAATGTTCTATTGGATGATGGGAAATATACAGTAATTGATTGGACGAACTTCCAGCTCGGAGATCCAAGGTACGATATTGCTTGGTCGGTAAGTTTAATGAAGATTTATGCTAGTGAAAGATGGGGTTCTATTTATCTTCAATCTTTTTTATCGAAGAACAAATACACATTTGAAGAAATGGAATTATATGAAGCAATAGCTAGTCTACGATGGGTATTACTGAATAGGATTGATGATTTACCAAAAGAGAAGGATACAATTAATAGAGTGAGAAACATATTGAAGAACAATAAATATATAAATGAAAGCTTGCTTTAAGTAACTCGAAGAAGGCGGGGACATCTTATAACAGAATATTTACGCTGCGGACATACGTCCTGGGTCCGGCATACACCGGACACTCGACATGCGTCGAGTCGTGAATACAGGAACGTTATACGAGCATGAAATTCGACGGAAGAACAAGTATAGGGAAAGAACGAAGAAAACGGGAAGTGGATTCACGCGAATCTTGGATTGGAAGTTTAGGAGCGCCAAAGAAGGAACGTTTCCATACGGAAACTGATCCATGAAGAAGGAATGCGGATTGACTGAGGGAAGAAGGTGCGCTTCCATCCGGAAGCAGACGGGATGTGAGTTTGCGGGAGAAAGCAGAGAAGCCCGTCGATTTCACGACATATAACATAATATTCACGCGGCGAGCCATACGGCTCTGGGTCTGGCAGTCGCCAGACACTCGACATGCGTCGAGTCGTGAATACGGGAACGTTATCTGAAACTAGTTTAAAAACGAGGAGAATAAAGATATGAGTGAATATTTAACTTCTGAAATAGAATTTGATTTTGAAGAACATAAACAAAAAACTATTTTGGAATATTTACAACTGCAACCTCAATATGAAGCTTTTAGTTCGTCATTAAAAAGTATTCTAGAACATTGTCTAGAACAAAGTGGAGTTTATTACCATTCAATAGAGGCACGTGCAAAATCAATTCAAAGTGTTGGAGAAAAATCAGCCAGGCCATCTAAAAGTGATCCTAATAGACCGAGGTATACTGAACCACTAAAAGAAATTACTGATTTAGCAGGGGTAAGAATCATCACATTTTTTACAAGTACTCTTCAACAGGTAGACGAAATAATAAAAAGAGAATTTGTTGTGTTGGAACGAAGTGACAAAAGCGAATTGCTTGATGAAAAGTTGGGCTACTTGAGTATTCATTATCTTGTAACACTCAATCATAATAGAAATAATTTGCTTGAGTATTCAAGGTTTAACCAGCTAATAGCTGAGATACAAGTTAGAACTATACTGCAACATGCGTGGGCAGAAATTGAACATGACATCCAATATAAATCGGAAGTCGCAATTACAAAATCAATAAGGAGACGTTTTACGGACCTAGCAGGCTTACTAGAAATAGCGGATAGAGAATTTCAATCTATTCAAGAAGAAGACGAGAAATCTCGAAATGAATCTCGTGCAAATGTTCGAGAAGGTCGATTAGCAGAAGTGGAGATTACTCCAGATGCGTTAAAGGAATATCTAAATAAAAAGTTCGGAATTGATGGTCGAATGACTGATTTTTCCTATAAGTATTTTGCTTCACATCTTATCGAAATGGGATTTAGTGATTTCAAACAAATAGATGATTGCATTAATGGCCTTGATTCAATTTCTATTAGCAGAACAATTTGGGGTCAGAGACAAGGACAGCTTTCTAGATTCGAAGATGCACTTCTAACTGGAATGGGTGAAAACTTTAAAAGATTGCACCCATATGCACAAAGGGAGAACAGAGAAGAGTGGTACTCTTTTTGGGATAGTAGATTTAAAAAGCTTGAAGAAGCTGGTATTGAGATTGGTAATTATGATCCTAATGCTTCTTGAGTTATTAAGCATACTCGAAGGTGATACTAGCATCAGATAACATAATATTCACGCTGCAGGCATACGCCCTGGGTCCGACATTCGTCGGACACCCGGCATGCGCCGGGTCGTGAATACAGGAACGTTATCCGAAATTATCAAAACAAAGGGATAGGGAACAATAATGATAATCACAACATTAATTACAAGTGGAATTCCAATCCTTGCGTTCGGTGTTTCAATAATCACCCTTCGTAATCTTATTATTACTAGAAGAACATCAGTTAAACCTTTATTTATTCCTAGTAGAATCAAAGAGTTTGTAAATGATGATAATCTTTTTGCTTGTAATTTTGAATACCCTATTACTGAAGACTGTTTAGGAGAGCCAAAGTTAGTCTTCTTCGGTATAAAAAATATAGGAAAGGGATCTGCAAATAATGTAAGAGTATTGAAGTTTTATAGCCAAGATCAAGAGCCACATATTTTTAGAGTAGGTTCAAATAGCATACGTATTCCAGAAGGTATTTCAATTCCTTTTGTCATAAGAGTGGCTAGAGCTGATGAGATTGAATATAGTTATGCCACCTATGTAACGACAATTATTTATGAAGATATCTTCGGAAATGAATTTTTCTTGAATATTAGATTATGGATCAATAATAATGAGGTCGCAGTAATTGAATATAATGACCTGAAAGAGCCTAAATGGAGAGAATTTGATACAGTCGTATGGCGTGAAGTTGAGAGTAATGGTTTTTTTGAGACGAGAAAATTAGAAGAAGAATTAAAATTAGATAGTAAATAATGAATGTGATTCGTAGAAGTAGATAACTTCGGATAACATAATATTCACGCTTCGGACATATGTCCTCGGTCCGGCATTCGCCGGACACCCAACATTCGTTGGGTCGTGAATACAGGAACGTTAAGCGAAACCGTTAACACAAATAATAAATTAAGGAAGATTAATTTATGAACGTAAAATTAATATTTAGAGAAGCCTCAAAAAAATTAATATCAGATTTTAATATTTCTGCACAGATAAACCATTCAGGGTCTACTGGAACTTATAGAGAAGGATCACTCAAAAGATTTCTTGAGGATGGAAGGGTACCTCGCAAATATTCTATAGGGTTTGGGGAAATCGTGGGATCGAATAGTGATACTTCAAAACAAGCAGATTTAATATTTTATGATAAAGAAAATTGTCCAGTGATCGTATTTGGCGAATCCATTCAAGTTTTTCCGAGCGAGTCGGTTTATGGAGTAATTGAAGTCAAATCAAAACTTTCAAAGCAAAAACTAATAGAGGGGCTTGAGAATATAGCTTCTTATAAGAAGCTTGTACCGAAAAACAATTCAGCTACACGTCCTTTTGGAATAATATTTGCATATAGCCTGGGAGGAAATTCATTAGAATCCCTTGAAAAAAATCTTAAAGAATATGAATCTAAAGTAGATTGTGATTTATGGCCTAATATGGTCGTAGTACTTAATGAAGGAATCATATTTCATATGAACCGACTCAAGAATAGTTTGAGAAGCGAAGAATTCAATATAAATACTCGATTAATTTCAATTCATTTTAAGGAGGATACTTTATTTGAATTCTATTTATCATTGTTTGACTTACTTACAAATAGCAGATTAGGGAAGTTGAACTTAAGAAAGTATAAAGAATTACCAAAGCAAGTAGGAAACCATTACGTAATAGGTCATGATAAGTTTGTTGATAGGGGTTCAGGGAACGTATTTGAATTGAAAGAAGAATTCATTGAGAAAGTATATAACCATTGCACCTCTCTAGGAAATATAGAATACAAGCAAGTACTGTTATTACAATTTGGTTCCCTACCTCAAGGAGTAGAAGAAAAAGATGTTGCATACAAAGTATATTATTATAATCCAGATAACCTACCTGGTTACCATGAAGTAGAGAACCCAGTTAGAAAAGATGGTGATACTTATATAATGCAAGTCAAATCAAATGTTCCTAGTCATACAATTACTATTGATGGAGAAAATTTCATCATTCCTAGAGCATATTTCAATGAAGAAGACATGCAAATTAGAGAAGGAGTAAAATCTAAAGATTTATAATAAATTTAAAATAGAGAGCGGCATCGCTTAACAAAATATTCACGCTGCGGGCATATGCCCTGGGTCCGGCATTCGCCAGACACCCGACATACGTCGGGTCGTGAATACAGGAACGTTAAGCGAAATTTCTGTAAACAATAAAATAAATTAGGGGTGATGAAATGACAATAAAACAAGAAATAAGAACCGGAAAATGCGCACTTTGTAATACACAAAAGACTCTACAAAACAGTCATATTATGCCGAAATTCGTATTTAAGTATCTAAAAAACTCTGGTGTAACAAAAAATATGAGAAATGCAAATAAACCTGATCAAAGAGTTCAAGATGGACACAAGGAGTATATGTTATGTAAAACATGTGAATTAAAATTTGGTGAGTTAGAAACTTTGTTTGCTAAAAAAGTATTTCACGCAATCAGAAAAAATGATAACAATTTTGTTCTTGAATATAAAGGTGATTGGCTTTATAAATTTTACCTTTCAATTGCTTGGAGATATTTATATCAATGTATTATGAAAAATGAATTCGAAGATTTTCATGAAAATGAAATAGGAGATATAAAGAAAAAAGTAGAGCAGTGGAGAGCATATCTAAATGGCGAGGAAAAAGAATGTGAAGAAATGATAACTTTACTGCCATTTACAACTAAATATATAAATTCAAAAATATATCCGGATGAACTTACGAAAAACTATTTTTCGAGAACTATTGAATTAAATAAAACTATTGAAAATAACGGATCTTGGGGGTTTGTTTATGTAAAGATGCCGTTTGTAGCAGGATGTATAAACTTTAAAAATTCAAATGTTGAAGATATGGAAGTTCCAATAATCTCAAAAGTGAGCGGAATTTTATTTGGAGAACCTTTTAAAGTACCTGAACTAATAGTACAAACTATGCAATTTGGATTTAACTCAATTAATGCAGCAGCAGAAAGTATGTCAGAATCACAGAAGAACAAAATTATAAAAGACGCTTTGAAAATGAAAGGAAAATCAAAGGAGTAATTTAGAAATCCTTTTTTAGATAAAAACATAAGTTCACATGCGTGAAATTTGTCTTTAGTTCAAGAAGACAGAAGCAACGCTTAACATAATATTCACGCTGCGGACATACGTCCTTGGTCCGGCATACGCCGGACACTCGACATGCGTCGAGTCGTGAATACAGGAACGTTATACGCAATATCGAAAACATAAAAATTATAGATAATAAATAAATTTAAGGAGGAATTAAATTGAAATATACATTTATAACAATTCTGCACAATCTGGAATTTGAGAGCGTTAAGAATAAAGGAGTTGAATTTTTTTCCAGAGCTCGTTTCTCTAATAGAACAGGAGTAATACAAAAATTATTAAATTCTGATTTAGTTAAATATAATGTTGGTGTTCATTCAGTAGATGAATTTGAAGGAGTAGTCTATTGTTATGTTAAAAATGAAATAGAGTATATAAAAACTAAAGAAGATATGGATCAAGTGGGTTCTAACCTGACATTTCACCTTTTGAGAATTGTACAAAGTTTTCTTACAGAACTTTGGGAAGTCAAAGATAATAATATTTATGTTAGAGACGGTTTTCTAATTGCGTATGAGAATGATATTGAAAATGGATTTACTTATAAAGCCTCTTTATCAGCAATTTTTAGTAAATCTACTTTATGTAATGATAAAACATTGTATAAAGACAGTGAATTAAATGTAGCTATTGAGAAATTCAAAAAAAACGAAAAAGAAAATTTATTTAATGAAAATACCGATTATAAAATTCCTACTGATGAAGTATTTTTTAAAAATAAAAAGTCAACTAGAATAGACCGCGCACATTATTTTGTTTTATCTGCTAGGGGTAGTTCTATTTTTCCTATGAAAATAGTTTATTATTGCACAGCATTAGAATGTTTGTTTTCAACTGCAAAAACTGAAATGAATTATAGAATTGCTGAAAGAGTCGCATTGATGTTGGGGAATAATAAATCTGACAAAAGGAAATACTTTGATCTTATTAAGAAAACTTATGATGTCAGATCAACCATAGTTCACGGATCAAGCTTGAAGGGTAACAGTGAAGAATTAAAAAATATATCTGAAGATCTAGATCAAGCTTTAAGGGAATTACTAACTACCCAAAACGATATCTTTGATAAAGAGGAAAAGGATATGGAAAAGTATTTTCTTGATTTGGTATTTGATAATAAATTCAAAGGAGACTGATCCTTCGTATAACATAATATTCACGCTGCGGACATTCGTCCTTGATCCGGCAGTCGCCGGATACTCGACATGCGTCGAGTCGTGAATACAGGAACGTTATACGACAATTCGGTAAAGAAGGTGAAGGACTATTTTTGAAAAATTTCAAACTGAGTTTAAAGATGCAATATTTGAAGATGATGTCTATCTTCGTCCAATCTTTATGAAAGAGATGAATACAGATCTGATCGTAGAATTCCATGTTTTTTTATATTCCACCGAAACCGTTATTCAAAAGTGGGAAGTTGAGTATAAACAAGTTAGAGATTATAAAATTACATTAGATTTTTTTAATGATATTGAACTTGAAACAAACCATCCTTTATTACTGGAGTATCTTGAACCCACTCAGGAATTATATTTTAAAGGCGAGTCAAAAAATGTGTTTAAGATCATAGGAGAATTATTAATACAGCATCAGAAGATAATGGATAACTGGATTGATTTTCAACATTATTTTAATGGAGATCTTGAATGGTTACTTAAGCAAAGCCAGGGACTTTTAGCAAAAGGTCCAGAGTCAATTATTACTACTTATAAAAAAGTGTTAGAAATCAATCAACTCCATCCATCTGTGATAAAATTCGATCTAAAACTTAAAAAATCTCTAGTGGCAATTATGGGGAAGTCTTTTATTATATGTGAAGAAGTAGAATTCAATAGAATTTTGTAGCCATTTCGAAGAAGTCCGAATCGTCGTATAACATAATATTCACGTTGCGGGCATACGTCCTTGGACCGGCATTCGCTGGACACTCGACATGCGTCGAGTCGTGAATACGGGAACGTTAAGTGAAATTCCAGTGAGAGTTACAAGCTTATGAAATGGTATAATATAACCATCAAAAGACAGGAGTGATAATAATGAAATGGGAAGAAGTTCAACAGATTTTCCCGAACCAGTTCTTAAAGTTTGAAGTTCTTCATTCGGAAGAAACGGACCATCAAGAAATCATTGATGATGTGGCTGTGATTGGACCGATCAGTGATGAAGAAGCCACCCGAGAATTACTGAACAGTCGAGATAAGACTTTGGTCTATCATACTTCTAAAGACCAGGTCATTGTGAAGGTGCGAAAAAATATAGGGTTAAGGAGAAGTCTTTAAATGAACATTGAATATAGAGATGGACTGTTATTTACAGAAATAACGGTCCATTTTAATAAGCAGAAGAAAATCATATCTAACATTGTGATCGATACCGGAGCTAGTCATAGCTTGATTTCACAAGATGAAGTCGATGAGATTGGAATTCATGTAGGAATTGAAGATGAGATCATAACCAGTTACGGAATTGGAGGCAAAGAGCATGCCTTCAGTAAACGAATCGAGGGTATACAGGTAGGGGATTTCGTTTTAAGAGATGTATACATAGACTTTACCTCATTCAAATATCACAATATTAACAGACTTTTAGGACTCGATGTACTAACTAAAGGAGAATTCGATATTGATCTAAAGGCATTTAAATTACTTCGTTCATAACAGATAAAGAACATAGGAAATTGAGTGAGTAATTCGATGAAGACTGGAACATAACTTAACAATATATTTACGCTGCGGACATACATCCTTGACCCAGCATTCGCCGAACACTCGACATACGTCGAGTCATGAATACAAGAACGTTAGATAAAATTCGGGAGAGATAAATATGAGAATACAGCCGATTGAGACTTGCCTCGGCGATCTAATAGGAAGAGATTGTATATTTCTAGATAAAATTAATCATAATTACATTGAAAATAATGTTGAGCTTATTGGTGAAATAAATGGAAGGTTAACTCAAATTGATAGCGTGGATTGGATCAAATATTCTCTAAAGTTTAAAGGTGTAAAGTATTTTAATATGGTCGAATTAGATATAAGTGATAAATATATAAACTATGATATTTCAAATTCAACATCTTTCTTTGAGATCTTAGATTCGGATTTAATTAAACATATACAATGTAAACGAGGGTGGAGTTTAAGACACTTTATTCTTCAAACCTATGACGACGTCTTTGAGGTAGCTGCAAACAATTATGAACTAAAGATTAATGAGTGAAATTGAATGTAAAGCTCCGAAGCCCCGAACATCATCTAACACTATGTTCACGCATCGGCGGACAAGCCGCCTTGGTCCCGGAAGATAAGTCGAAGAAGTGATTGCCGGGACACATCCGCACCACCTAACCGCATCGCGGCTGCCACTTCGTGGCTTAAGGTGGAGGGACGTCGTGAACACGGAAACGTTAGATGAAATGGCTGAAAACTTAAAAACCTTTGGAGGTCGCTTATGGGAGTAGATTGGTATAACTCTATCGCTATACGTAATGGCGGATATAAAACAAATGCTAAATTTCTAATAGAAGGCATTAATGCGGAAAATATTTATGAACAAGAATTAATTGAACTTCTTCCTAACTTTAATCAGGTGTTAGACGCAGGTTGTGGTCATGGTGATTTTACAATCAGAATGTCACAATTTGCAAAATCAATTGTAGGATTTGATAATTCGATTGAATTAATAAAGATTGCTAAATCAAATCAACTGAAAAGGGATAACATTGAATTTGTATTTACCTCAACAAAAGAAGATTTACCATTTAAAGATGAACAATTCGATTTTATATACGATAGAAGAGGGCCAACATCAATCCTAAATCATAGTCGAATTCTTCGATCTGGAGGGACAGTGTTTGGGATCCATTCAGGCGCACTAGAACTTGTTAAAGAGCGACTTCAACAAAATGGTTTTATAAATGTTGAGATTAGAGAATATAAGGACTCAAGAATTATATTTCCTAATCGAAATGAGTATGTAAAATTTGTTTCTGATATTCCTGGAAACCCAGATTACAGTGAAGATCGATATAAGGATGAAGTGGAAAAAATGATTATAGAAAATACGACTAATGGAATAATTCAAATAAAAGAATATAAATACATTTGGAAAGCACTAAAGCCTTGAAAGTAATTCAAGAAGCCAACCACATTATCTAACACCGTATTCACTCTGCGTCGCTATGGCTCTTTGGTCCGGCCGAAGCAGTAAGAAGCGGATTAGATTGGAGTAATTCAACAGCAGGGAAGTCTTTTCAGCCGAACAACCTTGAACTGCTTAACCGCGTCGCGGCCGTTCCCCCTGGTTACTTAAGGCAGTGAAGGTTCGTGAATAGAGGAACGTTATCAGAAATCTACACAAAGAAATGTCATCCATCTCATAAGGGAGAATAAAGACATTGAATTTAGAAGATCAGAAAGTGCTATTTAACATTTTCCATGATGGAACGCTATTTGAAATCATTAAAGATGGTAAAGATTATTTAATTAAGATTGAAATCCAGTACTTAGCTGAGCGAGTCAAATTAGGATTTGATTTATTTTATATTCAATTAACACAAACTCATGCAATTTTCTTTAAAGATAGCGAATCAGATCGTGTTATAGACGATGTGAGTCAGATTAACGAAATGGAATTAGAATTCTTACATACAGAGGTGAAAGAAGAGAGAATAAGCATTTTCTGTGGGAATGAAGAAAATAATAATTATGGTTTTTTGATAATTGAAGCAAAAGATATTCAAATCTTTGATCAAGAGCATAAGGATTTAGAACTGAACGAACTCAAACAAATGGCTCAAGACTATTGGAACGAATTTAAACAGGAGTAGTAGTATTCAAAGAATGAAAGTTAATTCAATGAGGGTTTAGACATCTGATAACAATACATTCAAGTTGCGGATATCCGTCTTTAGTCCGGCATATGCCAGACACTCGACATACGTCGAATCCAGAATACGGGAACGTTATCCAAAATTATTGCTAGCCCTAGAAGATTATAAAATTATATAGCCATAAAACCAGAAGGGATTGATTAATAGATGAATCAGAATGATCAAGACTTAATATCCTGGTTTGTTGAAGAAATGCAGTTTGAGACAATTCGTGAGGCGCACGAATGGGTTTATAGTGGTGCTTACAATGAAATAGGTAACTTGTTTGATGGTTATAAAACCAAAGATTCAAAATTAGCTTATGCACTATTATTTGAACTAGTAAGATCAAACACGATTTTTGGGCATAGATATGATGTGCATTGCGATGAGGAATATCTTGAAAAATCAATTATCTACAAGGTCTGGATAACTAATAAGCCATATGATTGTCTTTAATTCACAAAATATTTTAAGAATATTGATGAATTAGAAGAGGAGGTTATTATTAAGTTAAAAAGGAAGCATATTCAATCGAAGAAACTACGATTAATAAAAAGCTGAACACGTCATACGCAATGCCCTAAAAATATAAACCAAAAGGAATCCATGATCATGAGCGAATTAAAATTAGTAAAACCGCAAATAGAATTGAAAAATGAATATTTATCATTCTATCAAGAATGGATCAAATCGGGTGAGAACACCGTCCCTTGGGTCGTTAGTAAAGATCCAAGCGACTTTCAAGGTATGTTGAAGTCCTTATCGGACAATGAACAGGGTTATGGATTGCCCGAAGGATGGGTTCCAGATTCAACCTATTGGCTGATTAATCAAGACAACAAAGTGTTAGGTGCAGTGAATATAAGGCACAGATTGTCGGAATATTTAAATCATGCGGGCGGACATATTGGGTACGGTATTCGTCCAACAGAAAGGCAAAAAGGTTATGCCACTCTTTTATTGAAACTTGCTCTAAAGGAAGCAAAGAAATTAGGGATAAGTAAAGTTTTAGTCGTTTGTGACGCGGTCAATGTAGCATCCGAAAAAACAATCATAAAAAATGGCGGTACACCAGATGAGGATTTCATAGAAGATGATGGCAACGTAATAAAAAGATATTGGATAAAAAATTAGTGTATGAAGGATCATTCAGAGAAGAGGGTACTTCGCATAACATAATATGCACGCTTTGTGTATTCGCCCTTAATCTGACATTCGCCAAACACCCGACATGCGCCGGGCCTTGAATACCGGAACGTTACAAGAAATCAGCATAAAAACTTTTGAAAACCAATAAATAACTTCATCTATTCTGGGAGGGATTGTTTGTGAACTTATGTTTTTATCTTGTCAGACATGGCATAAAGGAGAAAGCAATCGGTGATGTTTCAATTACTCCGGCAGGAATCAAACAAGCACAAGAAACAGCCAAATACTTTTCAAAAATACCAATAGAAGCCATCCTATCAAGTCCCCTCAGAAGAGCGCAAGAAACCGCACATTATATTGCATCAGAAACCAACACAAAAGTCCTGACTGATGATCGGCTTCGGGAACGTGCGAATTGGGGAGATTTACCGGGGCAAAGCTTTGATGAGTTTGTAGAAATGTGGGAAAGATGTACACGCGATCCTGATTTTTTGCCACCTATAGGTGACTCTGCAAGACAGGCTTCCGAGAGACTTTCGTCTCTTTTAAAAGACTTCGCACATCAATTTCCATCAGGTAGTCATATCGTTCTCGTTACTCACGGCGGCCTAATAACTGATTACCTCACTAATACTTTTGATCAAAGTATACTAAATGAATTTTACCCGAACTTCGTAGTCGAACAAAGTAGCTTGGTCTCTGAGTGTTCCATTACTAAAATCAATTACGGAATAGACTTTTTGAATCTTCAAGAATTTGCATCAGTCGAACATTTGAACAAAAACTAACCTGATTTCGTCAAAAGATTTTTTACAGCATTCATCAGGGAATCGATATACATCAGGTGAATACAGGAACGTTATCGGAAATCCATATACATAATCCAATCACAAATGAGCTGCATTACTAATAGTATAGTCACACATTACCAAGTCAAGAAAGCAGGGATCGTTTTGACTATTTTACAATCACGATTAGAAAGTATTCGTACATTTATCAAGGAAACGATATGTACTACGGATAACAGTGCGCTAAAAAATCAGGAAGCTACTGTTCGACTATATGGAGTGTCCTCTCTTGCCTCGATGATCGCAATGAAAAGAGGGCTTGAACCGGAAATTGCCGCAATCGCAGGTTTACTTCATTGCTTTTACAATTATAAAACGGGTATTCATCATTATCCTGGAATCAATAGCGCTGAGGCGGTTAGGCCCATCCTAAGAGATTTCGGGGTTTTCTCCACTGAAGAGCAACTTATTATTTTGCGGGCAATATTTTATCAAGATCAGAGAAGACAAACTCATGGTCCATACGATGAATTAATCAAAGATGCTATTGTGCTGCATAACTTCTTACAGAACACGGAGCAAGCTGTAGTCCATCTGGATGCTAAAAGACTTTCAAGATTACTAGACGAATTTGCAATCCAAGCAGATTTTGTAGAGGGCAAAATTGAAAGGTCTGATGCTTCTAGTGACGTTGAAAACAGGCGCCAATTGTTGGCTGACATTTCGGAAGATCTAGCTGGGAAAAAGATTATAGGGATTCCAGAGGATAAACGATACCGTGAAATTTGCCAATACTGGCCTGACTCTGAAATCTATCAAGTACTCCAAAACAATTGGTGCGCCGCATTTGTTTATCATTGTTGCATGGTAGCTGGATTTATTCTTCCTATCCGTTATCCGAATGCAAGTTATCGGTTAGCGGGGGTTGGTGCAATATTAGAATGGGCGAAACTACCCGAGACTGGATTTTTCCATCTTGAGAATGAGGAAGGTTTTATGCCGGAACGCGGAGATATCGTTGTCTATAACAAGCTGTTATCCGATCACCCGCATGATCATATAGGAATCGTACTTTCGTGCGAAGAACATGAAATTTTAGTTGCTGAGGGAAATAGAGATAACGAGAACTATTCTAGTATTTTGAGAAGGAATAAAAAGGACTGTATTCTTGGTTATATTCGTATCGACAATGAATACCGATTTAATTTCGATGGTGTTTATAACCCTATCCTTTAGCTGCTTTTGCGATATTCGTTAATCTTATGTTGGCTGAAACGAAGAAGGAATCGATACATAATATCACGCTGCGTGAATACGTGCTTGATCGGACATTTTGGCATTCGTCGAGTCGTCAATACAGGGACATTATCAGAAATCAATAAAACCAAATTCAAGAAAGAAGCTCTTTTATGATGACTAAATGGAGTCCATGTTGGTATGAACTAGATCAGTCTATCGTAGTCGGTGATACTGACTATTTTTATTTACAAAGAGAACAACCGGCTTTCGCTAATGGTCCTGCATCAACAGAGGATCGCGAGGTAGAAGCCAAGATTTTAAGTATTTCTCATCAAATCTTAGGGCCAATAAAAGGAATAGTAACTGAAGCGTTAGAATATTCGTTTTTTCTTGAGAAGGGGAAAGTGATAAGAGTCAATGCAGAAGAAGAGCCGGGGAAAGTCTCTAGTCAACAAGTAAATATACAAGATTGGAGTGTGGATGTAGAAATACATCTTTTTAAGGAAACAGGATTAACTTCGAAGGATCGAATAGATCAACTGACAGAAAGAGAACGGGTAGAAAGAAAAAGCAGGCAAGAGTTTAGATATATAAAATTACTTGAATGAGAATATGGAAGATTGATTTTATTAGATTTTATAAGAAATCCGGTTAATAGCTAAATACAATAAACCAAAATAATAGATAAGAGACAGGTGACGAAGCATTAAATTACTATTTATTTGCAGTCGAAACAAATGGCGCAGCTTAACAGCAGAGAAGATTTTTGATGCATACAATGAATATCAAGTACGATCTGCTGGAACAGAAGAGGGAGCTAGAATTAGAGTCACAGAAGGACACATTGGATGGGCAGAAATGATTTTTGTAATGGAGAAAAAACACGTAAGAAGGCTTAAAGATAAATTCTCAGATAAACTAATAAACAAACGCTTGATATGCTTGAATATACCGGATGATTATGAATATATGGATGAAGAATTAATAGAGGTATTGAAATCAAGAGTGTCGGAATACATTGAAGTCCCAGAATAATAGTTAAAACAAGAGTAACGAAATAGGTAAAAGAGCATGTTGTAAGTAGCCTCAGGGAGACCCCGATATCTTGTAATCTTCATTGGTTCGGCAGTCGCTGGACACCAGACATATGTCGATTCATAAATGTAAAAACGTTATAAGAAATCAATGACAATCAAGTCTGATTAAAATCCGAATCAACTAAATCCAGATAACAATATACTTAGGAGGAAAGAAACTTGGCTATTTATTTTGTCAGACATGGTGTGGACGATGAAGGTTATCGTGGGGGATGGAGTCAAAGAGGACTTAATACTGAAGGTTACAGGCAATCAGAAAAACTAGGTCGTTATCTTAAGGATAATCAAAGTTCTTTTCAAATAAATCGTATTGTAAGTAGTGACTTGCAACGAGCACTGGATACGGCAAACGAAATTGCTAATTTTCTGGATTTGCCTATTGAAACTAACAATGTCTGGAGAGAAACAAATAACGGCGTAATTGCAGGAATGCCTAATGAAATCGTTGATGAGCGGTTCCCAGGTTTATATTTTTCAAGCTTGCGCATGGACGAGAAGTACCCTGGCGGAGAGAGTCCACAGGATTTTTATTTACGGATTAAGAAGACCTTCAGACATTTATGTGAAGAACAATCATTGAAGAATCCTCTTGAGAATGTAGTTGTTGTTACTCACGGTGGAGTTATAAGCGTAATCTATCATATTCTAAAAGGTTTAGAATGGACAAATAAAAATAAATCTTTCCCAGCTTCAAATACAGGGATACATAAAATCGAAAATATCGACGGACACTGGACAATCTCTTTAGAAAATTCTCTAGAACACGTATAAGTTCAGTAGATTTTTACGTTAGTGAACAATTTGTGCTCCGTACATATACTTTTGATCCGGTAATCGTCGGATACTCGATATCCTTCAAGCGATGAACATAGTAACGCCATCTGAAAGATTTTCAAAATACTGATTGGAGAATATTTGATGAACCGTCTAATAATTATGACGATCGGAAAAACTCATAGTGGAAAAACCACGTTTGCCAAAGAGTTAGAGTCCATCCTACAACAAGCCATAGTCATCGATCAGGATAATCATGCCGAATTTATTAATAGTCACTATAAAAAACTTCTAGCCACAGAAGGCGCTAATACTTTGAAATTTTCGATAACAAATACGGTTGTTCGTTACGCAATGGAGCAAAGCGATATGCATATGATCTTAAGTAACGCTAATTTAAATAAAACAGTAAGAAGCGACATACTCCAGAACTTTCACGACAATGGATTTGAAAGTGTAATCGTTTACTTTAATTTGCCTAATGATTTATTGGAAGAACGCATTGGAAGATCTCAAAGAAGTAAAGCTATATTTAGAAATGCTTCAAACTTTTTAGAAGTGTTAGAGAGACAGACAAACATAGAAGAAGTTCAACCTGCTAAAAATGAAGCTAATTATGTATTTGAAATTAAAGATCCTAGTGAGACTTCGAAAATTATTCAACATATAAAAGAAATAAGTGAATTTAGAGCATCCGAAGAAGAATAATTCATCCAATCACATCATATTCACGTTGCGGACATATGCTACATATCCCGCAAACGTCCTGCAGCGAATACAGGAACAACACAAAAAATTAGCGTCAAGACAAAAACAAACAGACAGGAGCTAATACTGATTTTGTTAAATGACAATGACTTAATGCAGATTCAAGCGGAAACCTTATATCTGCTTAATGGCAACCAAATCATTGGTATCAACGAACCTAAGCAGCACACCAATGCTCCGCTTCTATTTTTGGGCAAGACTTCAACTGCAATTTTTAAATACTCAAGCGTCGATCTTCCTCAAACAGTGATAGAAGAGGTTGACCAAATCATTCAGAAGGATCTAAACATCGTTCTGCTATACAACGCTTTAAGTAAATATAAAAGTTTAAAAAGTATATGGACCGGACCGGCCTACAGAATTCCTGAACTTAACATCCCTATCCGAGATGAAAATATTTGCGTCATTACGGAATCGAATAGACATTATTTAAATCGATATTTCAATGATGTGAACGAAGAATATGAATATAGAAGTCCAATAATCGCTTTTGTAGATCAACATCATGCCGTTTCAGTTTGTTGCAGCGCAAGAAAAACAAATAAAGCGATTGAAGCCAGCTTACATACGATTGAACCTTATCGAGGAAAAGGAATTGCAACTCAATTGGTGTCATTTTGGAGTGATGATGTGAGAAGCCGTGGCTACATTCCTTTATATAGTACGTCATGGGACAATCTACATTCTCAAAGAGTAGCTCAAAAATTAGGATTTGTTCAATATGGAATAGATTTTAGTATAAGTGCCGAATGAGAGCTTTATTTACACTCATCCTATTTTAAAAAGATAAGAGGTGCTTCCCGGTGATGCCTAATACAGACGCAAAATCAAAAGTACTGAGAACATACAACATTAACGAAACCGATTTAATAGGTTCCGGAATGGAAGCCGAAGTCTATCGTTATGGTGAAAATAAAGTATTAAAAATATATAATGGCACATCCAATTACGAAAAACAGGAACGTTTAAAACATCTTTACGATTCTATTCAATCTAGCGATGTTAGTTTTGAATTTCCCTATATCTACGATATTGCGGATGAAGATAACCTAGTGGTCACTATTGAAAAACGAATCGCAGGGGAAAATATGCAGAATGTGTTATCCCGACTAAATGACAAACAGATAGATTCTATGATGAAGACTTACCTTTCGGCAAGTTTGGAAATGCAAGCGGTGAAATTAAATCCGAAGTTTGAAGGATACAAGTTATTCGATGACTACAGAATTCCAGCATCTCATCAAAAGGACTGGCATGATCTGTTAAAGCAATATGTCATGAAAAAACAAAATGAGGTCAATAGATATTTTTCAAAGGATGTTGTGCATTATGAAGAAAAACTAAAAATAATACTGGCGAATTTATCGTCTGAATATCAAGGTAACTATTCGTTGATCCATGGAGATTTCTATCCAGGGAATTTACTTGTTAATCAAGAAGGCAAAATTACCGGCTTGATCGATTTTGGATTAATGACGATGTATGGCGATTACTTATTCGATATTGCGACAGGTTGGGTATTTTTTGATATGTACGATGAATTGAAGGCGAATATTTTGGAAAGGTATTTAGACGTAATGATTAGTACGCTCGGTGAAGAAGTCAGAGGCAAACTTTATTTTTATGTATTGATCTTCAGTCTGATTTCTGCGAATTTCTATTCTGAAGATTGTAGCGACGGTCATTATCAATGGTGTGTAAAGAATTTGAATAATGAAATGTATTGGAACTTTAAAGATCATTTTTTGAACTCTTCGTTTTGACTTAGCCGTATACGAGGACGGCAGACCAATACCAATACAGTTTGGCAATATTTCAAAGAAGCGGTACTTAAATAAACTTTTCAAATCAATAATTAAGAAGGTGAGCATATGGAGTCAGTCTTATCTTTTCAGAAGATTTGGGAAGATGAACACCTTATTGAGCTATCGATCAGGGCGATATCAAAGAATATATCTTGTAATATAGATGTTTATGTAGATAGTACGATGATTAATGATCTTATTGAAGGTCTTTCTTGTTTTGTGAATCATCAACAAACATTTGAATGGATAGTAAGCGATAAAAGCGATCAAACTTCGAATTACTTTTTTTTGAGGCCTTATTTTTATAACAAGAGTATGCACATTGCTCTGGAAATTGAAATGATAGAGAAGACAAGCGGAGTAGATCAGTATAAAGCTAATTTTTATTTGCGAACAGAGATGAGTTATATCGATGAATTGATCAGAAAATTAACCTATCTTACATCTGAATAGCTCAAAGTTAGAACAGCATTACACTTATAACGAGCCTGGAACAAAAAAGCACTTAAAGAACTCGCCAAATGAAAAAGATACAGCGTAATAAATCATAAGTCATCGAAAATGAACCTCGGTGTCTTATTCTCTGTATTTTTAAGTATTCAAACATCCATTAGATATGCTACATGTATCGATTCACTCAAGAAAGGACTACTTAGAATGGAAAACGTCACTGATGCAGAGAAGTTAGAGTCTATCCAGTCCTTTCATTCTACAATCCGTAAATTAGAAAATGCCAAGGCTCAGATGACGGAGAAAGGAGCAAATATTACTTTAGTCACGAAAAGACTTCAAGCTCTATATGTGGGTCTATCCGTACTGGAATTGGTTTGGAATAAAACACCCCATTCTTATAACCAAGAAGAAATAACAGCGGCTCGCAATGTTCTTGCTGGATTATTACCATCGGTCAACTCCAGTTATGATAAGGCAAAAGAAGGTAGCCCGCAAAAGACACTTCTGCAAAGAAGAATAAAATCATTGGAATTAGCGATTCAAGCCATAGATGAGCTTTCTAATTAATGACTTATTGAAAAGAAGTTTTGAATAGACGAAAGGAGGAATGAAAGATGCAAATTCTATTTATTATTCTTATCTTATTTTCTGGGGTTGGAGCAGAATTAAGTCCCTATGCGCAGTATGTCGCGGAAGGACCATCTATGGAACCTACAATATCGCCCGGTGATAAATTGTTGGTGGACAAAGAATATTACAAAAGTAATCCTTTTGAACGCGGTGATATTGTCGTGTTTTTTACTCCGAACGAGGAACAGTATTTCAAAAGAGTGATAGGCTTACCTGGAGAAACTGTCAAAATTCAAAATGATAAACTATATATCAATAATCAGATTCAAGATGAACCGTATATTGAAGACGAAATCAAAAACAGGCATAAATACGGAGACAGATACACGCTAGATTTTGCTGAACAGAAGGTTCCTGATCATACAATTTTTGTGTTAGGCGATAACAGAAAAAACAGTCTCGATAGTAGATTTTTTGGAACCATTAAGATTGAAAAAGTAATAGGAAAAGTAGAAGATATAAAGCTATAGATAGATATGCCGGACGTAAGTAGCAGCCAATCCTAATCTGAGGGGCGAACACCAATGATGATTTCTTTTGACATCGATTCAAGTAAATTTAATTTTCGTGCCGCATGTATCGTTATTCAGAACAATAAAATACTTTTTCAACAAGCGGAAGGAGAAGATTATTGGTTTCTACCGGGTGGCAGAGTGGAGCTTCATGAAGATACAACGGAGACCCTTTCAAGAGAACTTAAAGAAGAATTCGGATTTGAAGTGAGCGGGCATCAACTGGTATGGATCGTAGAGAATTTTTTTGAATTAGAAGGGAAAAAGTTTCACGAAATTGGGTTCTATTACAGGGTAACCATTCAATCAGTTGATGAAGAGAAAGAAGAGATTGGAATAGAACCGGGCTACCGAAATAGGTGGATCGATCTGAAAGAGCTTGATCAACACAAAATCGTCCCTTCGTTTATTAAAGATGAATTACTGAAAATGAGTGTGGAAGATCAAGGCGTTAAACATTTTATACACCGTGATTGATTGTATTCTGGAGGGCTACTCTTTCATATAATAATCAAAATCGTTTATCTTTTTCACATTCCTTCACGTATTAACGTTCATACAACGCAGCGATATGATATATCCTACGTTTCATTTCTGCACGAATATGTACTGGCTCTAAGCACTCGCATTTATCCCCGAAACTAAAAAGAACATTGTAATAGTATTCGTTCTCTATAAAAGGAAAACTAACGATGTAGTGCTCATCACCGTCTGGCGAAAAGTGTTCATACGTGCAATAATCCAATACCCTGTCCATGACAGATTGATGAATACGGATTTTGATTTTTGTTTGGAGCGTTTTCAAAATGTCTGTGAAATCTAACTGCGGTTTTTCATAACCCCGTGGCGTGAATACGTCCTCTTGAATGAGTAAGTTTGATATACGGGATAGTCTAAATAAGCGAAAATCGTTTCGGTTAAGGCAATACCCTTGGAAATACCAATGACTGCTTTTCAATACAAGCTGGTAAGGCTCGGCTTTTCGCGTAGTTTGATTTCCGTAGCGGTCTACATAGTTAAAAGAAAGTAGCTTGCTTCGCTGCATAGCTGTTTTGATCATTTCTAAATAAGATTGTATATTCCGGTTGCCGATCCACGGACTTAAATCTACATAGATTTGATTTGCTTTTACTTCAATGTCTTTTGCTCGTTCGGCTGGAATAAAGCTTTTGACCTTCGCAAAGGCATTTATCAGTTCATCGCCATGAATCATGTTAGAAAGACTCAAAAGCCCCATCAAGATAGCAGAAAGATCCGCAGTCGAAAAAACCTTCCCATCAATCTTATATTCCTGCATAATCTCAAAGCCGCCGCCGACTCCCGATGTAGAACGAACAGGAATTCCTGCCATATTGATCGTGTCGATATCGCGGTAGATTGTGCGGGGTGAAACTTCAAACCGATCGGCTAATTCCTGTGCGCCTATACGCTTTTTATCAAGAAGTATCATAATAATGCTAATAAGCCTGTCCACTTTCATGGGATAGCCGCCCTTCAATATTGGTTATTGCCCTTGCAGATTGTTGCCATACTGTTGTCAATAATTACAACGTATGATAAACAAGCAAGCAAATCAACCATTTGGAGGAAGTATCATGCAAAAACAAGCTTTGGTCATCATCGATATTCAAAATGATATCACCAAAAATTACAAAGATGTGATCGGCAATATTAATCAAGCTATTGATTGGGCAGTCGATAATGACATTCATGTTGTTTATATCAAGCATGAAAATTTATCAGCCGGCACAAGAACACTTAAGCCTAATACATATGGATCTGAGTTAGCTGTAGACTTGCAAATCGCATCCAAAAATATTTTTACTAAATCCAAACAAAATGCATTAAGCTGCGAAGAATTTGCCGACTTTATCGATCAGCATGAAATAGATGAGTTCTGCATAACAGGAGCAGATGCTGTAGCTTGCGTGAAGTCCACTTGTTACAACTTACGCAAAGCCAATTATAGCGTTAATGTCTTATCCGATTGCGTGACTAGTTACGATAAAAAGAAAATAGACGAGATGATGCGTTATTACGAAAGTAAAGGAAGTCAAATTATTTGTTTGAATGACCTATTAATGTAAGATATTATATAATGAACGGTATAGTACGGCGGGCGCTTTTGCGTCCGCTGCTTTGTTTGTACTGGTCAATGTTGTACGTCTTAAGACTTGAGGAGAGAATTAAATTGATTTTTAAAACCTTTAAAACATTTTTTGCTTTAATACTGTTGGTCACGATCTTTACTGGTTGCGAAAAACAGAGCCATACAACTACGAGTTCAATCGCAACATTTCTTCGCGTGACTGAGAAACATTATTCTGACGATTACAAAGAAAAATGGATTATTGGTTATAACTCAAGTGCCGAGGAAATAGAGGAAGTACGAATAGAAGTCGAAGATGCAAAGGTCTGGAATCTTATTGCAGTGAACAAAGAGTATTTTGTTTCGTACCAAGGATCTAAAGAGAAACGTTATGTGTTGAGTGAAATCCAACATGTTGGAGATGAAGATACTTTAAGATGATTAGAGGGAGAAGGTAATCGAATTGAAATTGATTAGGAGAATAACAGACAGTGATATGTTTGCGGGTCCTATAAAAATAATAAAAAATGCAACACGATACGCTTCTAGAGGTGTACTTATTGATGAGCGTAATTATGTAGCTATGATGTGCATGTCAGAACTCAACTTATATAAGTTACCAGGTGGAGGAATTGAAGAAGGCGAAAGAAAAGAAGAATCTTTTACAAGAGAGATTAAAGAAGAGACAGGGTACGTAGCTAAGATAATCTACGAGCTAGGGTATATTGAAGAACACAAAAATAGAAATGATTTTATGCAAGTTTCATATTGTTATATAGCAAAGGTAAACGGAGAGCCTGAGGCAATACAATTAAGTGCTAGTGAAATAGAATCAGGGATGTTAATGAAATGGATGACTTTAGAAAACGCATTAGAAGTAATGAACAATTCGTTAACACGTTGCACTGATTACTCAACAAAATTCATGATGATACGCGATAAGACAATCTTAGAGAACGCAATAGAAATATTAAAAAAGTAATTATATTCTCTGTGAGAAGCTTGATCTCAACAGAACCTTAAGACAGTGTAAGCCGTTAATAGAGTAAAGATATATTGAATCATTCATTATTAGTAATTCCGTAAATGGATGATATTTTTGAATAGACCTTAACTGAATACGCCAAGTCAGCGCTTCTTTACTTTTAAATGGTAGTGGCAAAGATATAGATACTAGCCATGAGGGCAATTCATTGAATTAAAAAGCAAAAAGGAGCCATGACAATGATCACATACTCAGAAGACAAACGACTCAACGCTACAGACGTAGCCAAAGTATTTGAAAAATCAGGAATAAAAAGACCGCACGAAGATATAGATCGAGTGCAAAGAATGATAGACAACTCGGACATCATGATTAGTGCATGGGATGGTAATAAAATGATCGGGATTGCAAGAGCATTGACCGATTATTCGTATTCTTGCTATTTGTCGGACCTTGCAGTAGATCGAGACTATCAAAATCAAGGAATCGGAAAGCAATTAGTGAATAGACTGCAAGATTTATTAGGAGACGAGACGTCTTTGGTATTAATTTCGTCTCCAGCAGCCATCGAATTCTATCCCCTGATCGGATTTGAGAAAACGGATAAAGCCTATATCATTCCCAGAAAGAAATAAGAAATAAATGTGTAGAAAGCAGGTAAATAAATGATTCCATTGGTATACGATCAAGTAAATAGCTGGGGCAAAGACGATGAATTCTTTTTAGCCTTATTAAAGAAGATCAACGTTAAGACTTTAGCGGATTTAGGTTGCGGCACAGGGCGATTAACGACCCATTTTGCAAAAGAAGGTTATGAGGTTACCGCTATTGATCCACATGAAGAAGCAATTCAATACGCGAAAGCCAAAGAATCTCAGGGAGTTGTAAAATGGATAGTTGGCGATAGTGCGCAACTGCAAACCGATGCCTTCGAAGCCATCATCATGACCGCGAATGTCGCGCAAGTGTTTCTTACGGAAGAAAGCTGGAGAAATGTCCTTGCCGATGCGTACCGAGCTTTAAAACCCGGCGGCAGCTTTATTTTTGATACACGAAACCCATTAGCAAAAGCTTGGGAGCATTGGGCTTTGGACACTACACCTGATATCGCAAAAAACGCGTTGACTGGAGAGACTCTTGAGATCTGGACGCAATATGAAGGGTTTGTGGACGATATTTTTACTTTCTATGAAACGGTCAAAGTCGCAGATACAGGTCAAGTCCTCGTTCATGAAAAAATGGAACTAAAATTCAGAACAGAAGAAGCTATCTATGATTCGTTAAGACAAGCTAACTTTTCGCACATTCAAGTTTATGGAGATTGGGAGTTTGAACAAGCTACGCCACAAGCAAGATCATTCATTTTCCATGCTACAAAAGAAGGGACAAAATCATGAAACTGATCTCAAATAACTGGACTTCCCAAAGGCTGATTCTATCCGATCTAAAAGAAGAAGAAATTGCATCCGTGCAAGAGATTTACGAAACGAGTACATACATGAATCAATGGGATGGACAAACCTATAATCCAGAGCATATCAAAGACGGTTTCTTCAAAGGGAATCTACCTCCCGACGGGAAGTTGGAAAATTACAGCATACAAACCATTCGAACGAAAGAAGACGCCAAAATCATAGGAATATTGAGCATCTATCATGGGTATCCGTCTACGGATTCTATGTATTTTGAATTTTTATATATCGATAAGCGTATTCAAAAGAAAGGCTTTGGACAAGAAGTTATTCATCAATTTGTAGAAGAAACGAGATCTTTAGGATATAAAGAAATTCGGATTAACGTAGCTTTGAAAAATTGGGGAGCTTTGAAGTTTTGGATTAAATCTGGGTTCAATCATGCGAGCGGGATCTACGGAGATAACGAACATTCCGAAACGACTTACGCAAATTTAGAATTGGTAAAGATACTGTGACGGAAATCTTCGATTGCATAAGGGAGATAAAAGATATGGGAAGTTCGAATCAATGGGATGCAGAGTGGGAAGTATCGCAGGAATTGGCATGTCGATTAATAAGCAACCAATTCCCGGAGCTAGCTTCAAAAAGCGTGAAAAAACTAGGGTATGGATGGGACAATACGGTCTATCTTGTGGGAACTGAATATGTATTCCGTTTTCCGAGAAGAGAATTTGCTATACCTTCTTTGGAGATCGAGAAAAAGATACTGCCCAAGCTTAAAGACTATTGTTCGCTGGATTATTCGATGCCATTATTTTTTGGAAAAGCGGACTATGGTTATCCAGCACCTTTTCTAGGCTACTCCTATTTACCTGGCGATTTTCCGATCGGATTAACGGATAAGCAACGTGCTCTTTCGGCAACAACAATTGCTGTATTTCTTAAAAACTTACATACGTTCCCCGTGCAAGTCGCCTTAGAACATGGAGTTCAACAAGATCATAGAAATTTGACGGATATTGAAGAGCGTAAAAAAAAGATGTACACATTCCTGCCTAACGTTGCCCCTCATTTGAGCGAAGAAGAGTATTTGGCTTTAGTGAATTATTTGGAACAGCTTAGTATTCAAAAGGTTGAGCAAAAGCATACATTCCTTCACGGCGATCTTCATTTCAAAAATATGCTGGTAGATAAGAGCGGTAAAATTTCAGGCATTATTGATTGGGGAGATATCAACATCGGTCATCCGGCTTGCGACTTGAATATTGGATATAGCTTTTTACCTCCAGAAGCACGTTCAACTTTTTTCGACGTGTATGGAGAAGTGGATGAAGAAACAAAGATATTGGCACGATTGATTGCCCTATATATTCCCATGCTGATCATGATGCAGGCAATTAGCGAGGGCGATCAAAGATTGATAGATGAAGCGAAAGGGAACATCAAACGTGCTCTTGCAACTTGAATTCAGTTATATGATAAAAAGAGCTTTAATCCAGAACTTCTACTTTTTATGCGACTAGAGTAGGCGGAAAGGAGTCAAAAGGTACACAACATGAAAAAGATCGCGATCATTGGCTCAGGCGGATCAGGAAAATCGACTTTAGCTTTAAAATTAGGGCAGATCAGGCAACTTCCTGTTTTTCATTTGGATGCTTTGAACTGGAACCCGGGATGGGTGCCAACGCCAAAAGAAGAGTGGAACCGGTTGATGGAAGAGTTAGTCTTGCAAAAAGAGTGGATCATTGATGGCAACTACGGAGGAACGATGAACGTTCGCTTACGGGAAGCGGATACGATCATCTATCTGGATTATCCTACTTACATCAGCCTCTACCGAGCTATAAAAAGAACCTTTCATATAGAGGCAAGTCACGACCTGATATGGCAAATGGATGCGAAGAAAGAGTCGACCTTCAGTTCTTGAATTGGATATGGAGGTATAGGCGCGACAAAAGACCAGGTATATTGCAGATGTTGGAGAATTTAAAAGGAGAGAAAGAAGTCTATATTTTAACGTCTCCCAAGCAAACCCGTACATTTTTAAAAACCTTACAGGAAACGAAAAGCTTTTCGTGATATCCCACCTATGCTTCCGTCATACATTAAATCAAAAAGAACAGAGGAATTCTATGGCGATTTGCATCCGATTCAAGCTGCTTCAAACACATGACACTACAGCAGTCTATAGCTACGGCGATTGTTCGGAAAATTTGGAAGGAACCTTTGAATTGGATTTAGAGAAACTGATCGCGAGCGAACCCTCACTTGAGACCGATATGAAAGAAATCGTGAAAGTTCTTAAACCTTCTTTAAGCGAAACCAAAGATCAGCATCAAGCCAATAAAGCATTCAGTAAAATTTATAAACACTATAAAGAAACAAAAGAATATTTGTTGCATGGCGGATATTACGCATAGAGGTTACCCACCAACGACCGAAGGGATAGATTCGTATGATTACTCTTGAATATTTTGAACCTGCTGATTTTAATTCATTAATGGAATGGAGCGGAGATGAGAAGTTTTTGCTCCAATGGTCTGGACCTCAGTTTAAATATCCTCTAACCGTCGAGCAGTTAACTGATTATCTGGAAGGAGCAAACGATAAGCAAACTTCTAGTACATTCATTTATAAAGCAGTCGAACAACATACGAATGAACTTGTAGGGCACATCTCGCTTGGAAAAATAGACCGATCTAATCGATCAGGAAGAATCGGTAAAGTCCTGCTCAATCAAGCTCACAGAGGTAAAGGTTATGGAAAACAGATTATTGAACATGCCATTCGTATCGGATTCAACGAACTCGATTTGCATCGGATTAGCTTAGGCGTCTTTGATTTTAATACCTCGGCTATACAATGTTACGAAAGTGCGGGTTTCGTAAAAGAAGGATTATTTAGAGACGCGATAAGGTACAAAAATGAATATTGGAATCTGATCGAGATGAGTATTTTGGAAGAAGAATGGAGAAAAATGATCGATGACCAGAAGGGAACTTTCTTCTAAAGTAGCGGAGGAATTGGCTTTTTAATAATTATCAAAATGAGAACGTTACCAACCTACTCAGGAGGTTTATCATGCCGAGGCAAATTACATTACCGGACGGAAGAACGCTAGAAATCGAATGTGTAAGCTGCGCTTTAACAAGTGGTTTGATTGAGTCTACAGGCGGAGTCATTTACGAATCGGAAAACTTTCATGTGCATCAAGATATCGCTTACCCGATCAGAGGTTTAGTGATATTGGCTGCAAAAAGACATTTTTACTGCATGGACGAATTAACGGATGACGAGCAGACCGAATATATGTCGTTGATCCACAAACTAAGAAGCGAACAAAGAAAACAATTAGGCATTGAAAAAGTGTATTACTTTTATAACGAAGATACGACGCATCACTTTCACTTATGGATGGTTCCTCGGTATGAATGGATGTACGAATTCGGGAACTCGGTAGAGTCTTTGAGACCGGTATTGCTACATGCGCGGAATCATATGAATGACGACGAAAATATGAAAAGCGTCGAAGAAGGCGTTAGTTTGTTGAGAGAAAGTATGAAGGGGTTTGCGGGTCACGATACAGTAGGATAGGAGATCAATTATGAAAATCTTAATCGGTCAGCCGAAGTTAGAAAAAAGTTTGACGCAACTTGAAGCAGAGCTGATGAACAATCAACATGCCATCGATCTTGCGATCTATCCAGAAGGTTATCTAAATCAAAACGTGAAAGAAGCTTGTGCATTGGCGAAAGCTTACGATACCGCAATCATTTCAGGTCATAAAAAGCCTAAAGATCGAGCGATTATTATTAATCGAGTAGGTGAGATCAAGCTAGATCGCGCCAAATACGATGAATCTCCGATTGTTAAAGTAGAAGGAATACATATAGGTTTTATACTGTGCGATGAGTTAGTTCTACAAGGTCGGGAAAAAGTGCAAGGGAAGGAACTAGGCCTGATGATCCATCCGATTGGTGTAGGGATGTTTAGCGAAGCACAATTTGAGGAATGGATTAATACAGCTAAAAAGATCGCGGTGCAGAGTCAAGTGATGGTGATTGGGACAAGCCATAGCGATGGAGCTTTTAAAGATAGTAAAATATCGATTCCAATTGCCTATTGTATCGACTCGAAGGGTCAAGAAAAATTCGTGTTAAAAAATGATACGAGAACAGCCATATATAATACCGAAGCGGATATAGTCGAATACGTATAATAAGCAGATCGACTAATGCGTCAATATCTTACGAAAAATGAAACGAACTCTTTGAGGTGAAGTATGGGTGTAAGAAAAAAATACAAACGTAAAATCATACGTTCAAATCGGTTGTTTTATTGGTACGTCCAACCAGACTTTGACGACGAAGGGCTTAATAAGCTGCATATTATTTCTGAAGATAAAAACTTTCTGATTACTTATGAAGTGGGTCAGCATAACAATGAAAAGCAAAAACCGAATATAGTGATCATGGGAAAAGAATTTGAAGGCTGGATAGAAGAATATATCGGTTATAGACGAGTGTTAACGCCAAAATGGGATGATGGAATTATTACGCCAAAGCTAGTAGGAGACATCATTGACTGGTGTCTATCAAAAGATAAAGAAATAAAAATCGTTAATTGGAATGGAGAAATACAGGAATAAAGAATAGGAGTGATCGACACATGTACGACACATACGGCGAACTTTGCACAGAAGTATACGATTTGAGCAAACCACTTGGTTTTACATTTGGCGATGTAGAATTTTACTTAGATCGACTGTCCACTACTCAAGGAAAAGTGCTTGAAGTAGGCTGTGGATCCGGAAGAGTATTGATTCCTTTGCTTCAAGCCGGAATAGATATCGATGGATTGGATAACTCCGAAGCGATGCTGGAATCCTGCAAAAAAAGATGTGACAAGCTCCAGCTCCAGCCGAATCTTTTTAAAGCAGAGATGTACGATTTTTCAATCCCTCACAAATATGAAGCCATTATTATCCCCGGTGGATCTTTTCAGCTAATTGAAGGACGCGAGCAAGCAATTTCAGCACTACGTCATTTTAAGTCTTGTTTGCAGCCTAACGGAAGATTGATTTTGGACTTGTTTATGCCCACGGATTTCACTCCATTTCTGATTCAAACCAAATCATGGGACACTCCGAGCGATGAAGTCATTACACTTGAAGACAAACGAATCGAGTTAAATGTTCTGGAACAAAAAATAGTGTCGTTGTTAAAATACGAGAAATGGAAAAACGGAAAGTTAATGAAGACCGAGTTACAACGATTACCTCTAAGTTGGTACGGAAAATATGAATTTGATTTGATGGTTGAGAAGCTAGGATACGAAATTGTGATGAAGTCCGCTGATTACAAGCAAAATACAGAGCCTGAAAAAGCAGGGCAGATGATTACCTATGAGCTAAAGCAAGTTGGGGAATAAATTAGAAAGAAGGGTTTATCAATGTTTTACATTAAAAACGTGACCAAAGAAGACGTTGAAGCGTACTGGAAATTAAGACTAGAAGCATTGAGAACGAACCCAACAACATTCGGAGCGTCTTATGAAGATTCTCTTCAAACTCCGATGTCTGACGTATTGCAGCGAATCAAAGACGAGCCTGACAATTATATGTTAATGGCTTTTACAGAAAAAGACAAAGCAGCTGGGATGATCGGATTCCGAAGAGAACTAGGCATTAAATTTAAACACAAAGGAATCATCTGGGGAGTCTATGTAGCACCCGAATATCGCGGTATAGGAATTGCACAAGGTCTATTAAAAGAAGTCATCAACCGAGGGAAAGAGCTAGAAGGTCTGAAAAAGATTAATCTATGTGCGGTCACGACGAACCAAGCTGCGATCAACCTCTATAAAAAGTTAGGATTTGAGATCTACGGAACCGAGAAAAATGCTTTGCAGTATGAAGGACGAGAATACGACGAAGCGTTGATGGCTTATTTTTATGAGTGAGTTCGGAAAAAAGGTAAGTCATCTGTAAATTCAGTATTCTACTCCATATGGAGGTGAAACTATGAAATATCTCGATATGCTTCGCATGAATCGTTCCAGTACGCAAGCTGAAATCGAAAACATTTTAAAAAGAAATGCTGTACAACCTGTAGGAAACGGCTATATTGATTTGATTGTTACGGACGAATATATTGAAAGCTTTTTAACAGACTTAACGCAAGCTAATATTATTGTTGAGTCTATCAGTTGGTGGTGTCATTGCAAAAAGTATACAACAAGCAAGAATGGATATGTTTCTGGGATGGGCGGACCGAAAAGTCATTATTTTGAAGGATGGTTTAGCGAAATGCAACTCCCTCTATATACGATTAACGAAAAAGAATTAGCAGAAGTTGATCAATCAAATGTTATCGAGAAAGTGAAGACGATTAATGATCGAGTTAGGATTCATTTAAGAAGTCTAAAGCATAAAGAGTTCGGAGCTTCTATTATTCCAGCACTATGGCTGTTTGTTCCTGAAGAGTGGGATAGGGATGATAATGAGTTTACCAAATAGATCTACGCTCAATCTCCAGCTTTTGAGTAAAGAATCGAGAGGTGCATTTATGAACATGAAATTAAACAAAGAACAAGTAATCTCACTCATCGAAAAGATCCAAAACAGCGAAGGAACCGAACAGGAAATCGATGATAAGATCGAGTTACTTAAGAAAAATGTACCTGATCCTAACGTATCTAATTTGATATTTTGGAGCGAAGAAGGATATAGCGCTGAACAGATCTACGAAATGGCGATGAGTTACAAACCGATCGTCTAAACTCAATGCTTAAAAGAAGAGGATATTGAAATTGAGGGTGTAGAAAACGTGTATAGAGTTATAGAACGACAACTTGAAGTTTGATCATTGCTAATACAGAAAGGACAACAATGACCCTTCAAAAAAAGAAAGCAGCCGAGTTAAATAAAAAAGCCTTGAAGCTCTGTGAGGAATCAAAATTTGATGAAGCGATGAGTTATTTCTTAGAAGCGTTACGCTTGCTTCCAGATCATCCGACTCTTTATTACAACATCGCGAACACACTAGCTGAACAAGATCTTCATGAAGAAGCGATCAGATTTTTTGATCAAGCGATTGAACTAGAGCCGAATAATCCTAAGTACCTCTACAACAAGGCGAATTCTTTTTCTCGTTTAGGAAAGTCGCTTAAAGCGATTGAGTTATATGAAGCCGCTATTCAAATTGCACCTGATCTTAGTTCTGCATATTTTAACAAAGGTAATGAATTGAAAGAATTAGAACGATTTGACGAAGCTTTGTTCTCCTACAACGAAACGATTAAACTAAAGCCTGATCATGCAGCTGTATATTTTAATAAAGCTATTGTATGTACAGAGCTTAACCAACGTCACGAAGCAATCAAAAGTTATCAAAAGTACATCGAACTCGTGCCTAATGACGATCAAGCTCATTATAATTTGGGGAATATTTTTTACGAACAAAATGAATTACAAGAAGCCTTGAAAGAATTCGATCAGGCAATTCTGTTAAATCCAAATGATCCAGATTATTATCATAACCGAATTATCGTCCTAACAGCGCTTAATCAAATAGAAATTCCAAAAAACTGAGGAACGCCATGAAAAAGCTAAAAGCTTTATCCAGATGCTATTACATAGGTCTAGCCATCGATTAGATTAGTAGAGTTCAAAGGGAAACAGTCTGACAAAAAGGAGCTTTATCAATGGAGTTCAGCTACAAACTTAACAGTATAGGATGGGCTGACGTTCATCTGAAAATCGGAAAATCAGAAATATATATGTCTCCAAGTTACTTATCCGAGCCGTTGATAGATTTGGTAAGATCGATCGAAATCTTATTACCTGAATGTACGCCAGAAGACGAAGTTAAAAAGTCAATTGAATTTGAATGGGATTCGGAACCTGCTATTCACAATTGGAAGATAGAAAGAAAATCGGAAGAACAAATTCAAATTGTGATCACTTATTATGAAGATGGAATAAAAAAAAATTCTGGGCAAGTTGAATTTCAAGAAGTATGTGATCTAAATATGTTTATTTTTAAAATTGTAAACATCTTAGAAGATCTATTAAAGAATCATGGGCTTGTGGGATATAGAAAGCAATGGTACGCGCAGGATTTTCCGATCAGCAGCTACTTACAACTGAAATATGTTCTAACTCATCAAGCCGAATTCCCTTTAACTACAATTAACCCGAACGAATGGAACCAACGAATCGATTCGAAACTTACAGAAGAACTTAGGCTGATTAATCAAGTTTTTGAGTTATAGAATGGAGGTTTTTAAATGTCAGAAGAAAATACGGTTTATGCCACGCAGTCTGAACAATACGAAGCGATGATTAGCCGTCAACCCAATTTAGCTCATGTGATTAACGAAATCAGACCTTTTAACAATCTAGACGTACTGGATTTAGGAGCGGGATCGGGAAGATTGTCTACGGTATTGGCTCCGGCAGCGAAGTCTCTGATTTGCAGCGATATTTCATCTTCAATGTTGGATATACTCGAACACAAACTGACCAATGAGAACCAAACAACAAACTGGAAAACCGTAGTCTGCGATCACAGAAAACTGCCTATACCCGATAGCTCTATCGATCTGGTCGTTTCCGGTTGGAGCATTTGTTACTTGGCAAATACATATGAGAGCGATTGGAAAGAAAATCTGGATCTGATCATGGCGGAGTTAGAGCGAGTTTTGAAACCTAACGGTAGCATCATCATATTCGAGACAATGGGAACCGGATACGACACGCCAAACCCTCCTGAATTTCTGACGTCGTATTTCTCTTTGCTAGAAGAAAAGTATGGTTTTCAAAGTCGTTGGATCAGAGTCGATTATACGTTTGATAGCGTTGAAGCAGCGGTAGAACATACAGAGTTTTTCTTTGGAGAAGAAGTCGTGGAAAAGATCAGACAGCATCAATGGGCTACGGTTCCAGAGTGTGCAGGGATATGGTGGAAGCAGATATAACAACCTAGTCTGTGAATACGATTTGAAATATTTGAAGTTCAAGTTTGGAGAGGATCTCAATGTTGGTCGAAAAATTCGAATTCATTCCTCGTGAACAGGGAACTTTTTTGCTCAAATTAAATGGACATGTGGTTGCTGAGAATTTTTATAACTTGGAAGCTGAGTTTGAACCATTCATCCAAATCGATGTTTGCAGTCATTGTCATCATCCAGGTTGCTCCGATGACGGTTTTATTGAAGTTTTGAATTTCGATCATTATGTGGTTTGGAAAAAGTCGCTAGATGCCAAATCTGCTTCGATTCATCGTGACTTTCAATCACCTTCAACGTTTGATCAAGGAACCCTATTTTGGGCAAAAGAAATGTATATCGAATTGATAAACGTTGTTCATCAAATGAACAGAAGTACAATAGGCTGTTGGGGTACAGTCGCTACACTTATGGATCTACAAGATATGTGGAGACTTGAAGGTGCTCAAATATGTAGCCCAGAAACCGATCATAACCTTTCGATAGAGCAAATCTACGAAAAAAGGATAGGGCTTTATCATGTAGACCTGTCTGAGAAAGAATGCGAACATATTTTTGAAGAAGCTACTCAGCATATAGAGTCAGGGACTCGCTATGAGATTTTTGAAATCAATTCTACGATGAAACCAATTGTTATGATGTTTGATACGTCTATGTATATAGAATGGCAAACAGTATACCTGACAGACAACGGAGTATTGTATCCGCTGGGGAATGACTTGGCTGTAAAGATAAGCTAACTAGGAAAAGGATGATTTAGATGATCAGCAAACAAAACGCAGAACATTACATCTGGGGCAATAACTGCGATGGCTGGCGACTTGTAAACGAAGAAGGTCGAAGTATCATTCATGAGAAAATGCCACCCGATACAAGTGAAGCCAGACATTTTCATCAGTACTCCAAGCAGTTTTTCTTTGTTTTATCGGGAACGATGGTTTTTGAACTTGACGGAGTCGAACATATTTTGAATCAACAAGAAGGTATCGAAGTTCCACCGACAGTACCGCATCAAGCCATGAATCAATCCGATAAAGATTTGGAGTTTCTCGTTATCTCTCAACCGAATACCCAAAATGATCGAGTGCTAACGGAATAATTAAAAGTTAAGAAGATCGGATTAACAACCACAAGAAATGAGGAATCTGTAATCAAAGAAAAAGCAAACATCAAACCACTCTATGTAATAGCATTATTCATTCTAATTCTCACAGTTACTTCGCAATTCACTCACAAGTTTGATCATCCTCAATCTGTAGTGAATCGCCCCATTCAAAAAGAACGAATTTCGAGTGCACAAATGACCAAAACTAATTCCCTATGGGATCAAGCTCAGATTTATTTTATAGACGTGGAGCTTCAGCAAGAACAAATCGAAGCAATTGTGAATTGGATGAATAGTACACCTGCACATGCAATTACGATCAGAGATCACACGCCTTCGGATATCGTCGCTGGTATTGTATTTAGACTTTCGTCTAACAAAGAAGTGCGAATTCAATATGATTCAGAGAATATTTATGTGACGCGAACTGATTTGAAGTCAGAAGGCGTAAGATACTCTATTGAACAACATCAAATAAAAGATTTCTTCGATCAACAGTTAAGTAATTCAATATGATCGATAGAATCAACAAAGGAACCCAACATGAACCTAACGATTCGCAACATCACCGAAGCAGACCCAGTGATTATCTCTAAAGCTTTCGAAGAACAAGGCTGGTCGAAGCCAGTTGCTCTTTATGAAAAATACGTTACGGAACAGAAAAACGGCGAACGAGTTACATTAATAGCTATACGTGACGGAGAGTTCGCTGGCTATACAAACGTGATTTGGAACTCGGACTATCCAGCTTTTAACGAAAATCGTATCCCCGAAGTAAGCGATTTGAATGTCTTGATGAAATACCGAGGACTAGGCATTAGCTCGAAATTGATGGATGCAGCGGAAGAAATCATACGCGAAAGATCGTCAATCGCGGGAATCGGCGTCGGGACCTTCTCGGATTACGGAGTTGCTCAAATCTTATATGCGAAACGCGGCTATGTTCCAGACGGAAAAGGGATACATAATGGGCAAGCGTATGTGAAATACGGCGATCAAGTGGTCATCGACGATGATATCGTTTTGTATTTGACGAAAAATTTATCTGAAAATGGAGCATGATTTTATGGAAACCAAACAACCTTTATTCATCGTAACCGGTGCAAGCGGCTCAGGAAAAACGTATGTGATCCAAGAACTGCGCAAGCAAATGCCGGATTTCGATATTTTTGATCCCGATCATCTTGTTGAGTTTCTAGGGCATGATTGGGGAAAAATCAGAAACGTATGGCTTCGGGTCGCACGAAATACCGCTGAAAGCGGACGAATGACGATCCTATGCGGAACCATGATGCCGTGGGATATTGAAAAATGCCCAGACTTTTCGTACTTTAGCCACGTCTATTATATGAACTTACATTGTAGCGAAGAACATCGCGAGAGCCGTTTGCGTGCCAGAAATTGGTCGGACGAAGATATCGAGACTCACAAAAACTTTGCGAAAAAGCTGCTGGAAATTGCCGATGAAGCCTACACCCCGCCTATGCCGACGATCGACACTTCAGAGACGGATGTCACGGAGGTCGCTTCGCAGATTAAAGTGTGGATAGAAAACATCATCAAGAAAGGTTGATTCCAATGAAGTTCGTCATGATTTTTGGTCCGCAAGCAGTAGGCAAGATGACCATCGGCTACGAACTTACGAAAATCACAGAATTAAAATTGTTCCATAACCATATGACTATTGAGCTTTTTCATCCTTTATTCGGTGCGAGTAGCGAGACTTGGAGATTAACCGATCTAGTGAGACAAGAAGTATTTGAATCGTTCGCAAGCAGCGATCAGTATGGGCTTATCTTTACGTATGTCTGGGGATTTGATCTTCAAAGCGATTGGGATTTCGTCGATCAGACTTGTGCTATTTTCGAGAAGCAAGGCGCAGAAATTTATTTTGTGGAGTTGGAGTCGCCGATTGAAGAAAGACTAAAGCGAAATACCACAGCATTCAGACTGGAACAAAAACCAACCAAAAGAAACGTTGAACGCTCAGAATCCGACTTAATCCAAACGATGAATAACCATAGACTCAATTCGCAAGAAGGAGAAATCAATCGGAAAAATTACTTGAGAATCAATAACGCGGATCGAAGCGCCGAGGAAGTTGCAAAATTAATCAAAACCGAATTTAAGTTGTAAAAAGGATAAGGAGACTGCAATGACCCAACCGGACCCAGTTGTCATCGAACCTTACAATGAAGAATGGCAAAAAGCATTTCATACTCTAGAATCGATCCTATCAACTAAACTAGGCGCTCTAGCTTTGCGCATCGAGCATGTCGGAAGTACGTCCGTCCCGAATCTTGCAGCCAAACCGATCATCGACATTGACGTCGTCATTGAGTCTACGGAGCAGCTACCTCAAGTCATTGAAAAACTAAACGCACTCGGATACATACACGAAGGGAATCTAGGGATCAAAAGTAGAGAAGCTTTTGCCAGAAAAGATGCGTACGTCCCTTACAGTCATGACGGCGATATGAAATACGAACACCACCTCTACGTATGCGATCTAGAAAGCAGTGAACTCAAAAAACATCTTAAATTTCGGGATCTACTAAGAGAACATCCTTCATTAGTAGAGGAATACAGTACGTTAAAAAGCGACTTATCTGCTGCATTCCGAAATGATCGCCAAGCTTATACGCAAGGGAAAACAGAGTTTATCACGAAAGTCATGAATACATCCAACATCGATTAATGGAGTGAACTCAATCATGGAATTTAACAAAGAAAAAGACCAACTCATCATCGAACCCGGCATCGGAATCGGAAAAGTAAAATTAGGCATGACTCAAAGCGAAATAGAAGAAGCTGTCCAATACTACAAAAAGAATTACGAAGCAGGCACGAATTACTTTGATTTTTTCGAGCACTCTTTCAAAGTCGAATATGACGCTAACGGAAAAGCGGAATTTATTGAAATTGTAGCGGAATTCGAAGACTTTTTTGAATGCACTTGCTACGGACTTCACGTGTTTAAGACAAAAGCAGATCAATTGATTTCAGCATTAAATGAAATCTCAAAGTATTCGCAAGATGTGAGCGACGAATATCAGTACATTTTTGGAGATATCGGATTAAACTTATGGCGTCCTTCCGTCTTTACCGAAGAAACGAGGCAAGAAGATTGGTTCCAAGAAATGTCTCAGGAGAATCAGGAATTAGAAATGCGTTACTTTTATTTTCAGACCGCTGCCGTGCATTCTTATGAGGTTTCGCGTTATAAAGATTTTATTTGATCCCAATTCCCTTCTTATACCTAACCTTACATATGCGGCGCTTTAAAGTTGAGAAGTGTCTAAATTATCCGTTAAAATAGAAGGATAGGACGCTTGCGCAAGCGAATCGGTGAGCATTACCGCCGTTTACGCAAACGCCTTTAGATCAAAGGGAGGTTATGGGCATGGGTACGGTATTGGGGAGATTTAAAGTCGTGGGGATTTTGGAAGGGATTTCGTTTTTGCTGCTGTTACTGGTGGCGATGCCACTGAAATATGCAGCAGGCGTCGATATGGCGGTCACGATTGTAGGTGCAGCGCACGGGGCATTATTCGTCTTGTACATTTTGGCGGCGCTCCATGCGTTTATCCGGTTGAAATGGAGTCTGACAAAGCTCTTTTGGGCGTTGGTGGCTTCCGTACTTCCGATTGGTACTTTCGTTTTCGAAGCGCATCTAAACAAAGAAATACAAGCAGGACGTATGTACAGTTCACCGGAAGAAGCAAGTCAGGCAAGACGAGCGAGCTAGATCGAAGTCTATACGCGAAAAGACTCAGGAACCTCAAGATGGATCAGCATCTGGAGGTTCTTTTTTATGTTCCGACAAGGTTCCCAAAATTCTACGATGATGATAAGCTGAAAGATAAACCAAGTTTCCTAATATTAGGATGTGCGAATACATAAAATGAGGAAAGGATAAATCTATGGCTGAAAAAATCTTGTTAGTTATTTTCTTTATTCCGTTCCTCGGTTTAATGACATGGAATATATTCAATCCAAGAGAAAGTCTGTTATGGGGAAAAAGATGGATGTATAAAGAAGAACCCGAGCCTTCCGAAGGCGCTATTCGTTATATTCGGGTGGCTTCGATTGTTACTATCGTCTTCCTTTTAGGTTTATTGATTCTTTTATTAGGAGCGCCGTTAGGAGAACGATAATTGTAGACCAAGCATACAGGAGGAAAATGACATGATTTTAGAAAAAGTCATTCCAGAACTTCATATCCAACAAGAATATCAAAGCCTTGTCGATCAATACATCCAGCAAATCGTAAACGAATTTGAAGATCACATTCATAGCGTATATATGTGCGGTTCGATTCCAAAAGGAACGGCAACCCCTTTCAAATCCGATGCCGACTTCACGATTGTATGTGCAAATCCGCAAGATATTGACCGGGAACGATTATCTCAAATTACAGAAAAGCTGCTGGAACGATACCCACTGATCACTAAGATCGATACGACGATTTGCTCCATAGACGATGTCCATCACAGACCTAACGATTGGGGATTTTGGATTAAAGTCATCTGCATATGCGTGCATGGGGAAGACATCGGAGAGCAAGTGCCGCCGATCGTCATTTCTCCAAAATTTGTTTTAGAGCTTAATGCGGATACGCCAAAAGAAATCGATCGATTTCGACGTCTACTTTCTACGCCAGAGGGTATCGCAGCGAAAACTCGGTATATCAAAGGCTATTCCAAACGACTACTACGCGCCTTGTATTCATTGGTCTTGAAAGATACGGGCGTATGGGAAGACGATATGCTAAAAACAAAAAATGCCATCATTACCTACAGCGAGTTCGACCCTTCTCTTGTGAATAATTTGTATGAATATTACTTAGACAGCGATCAGGATGTCGAAAAGTTTTTGAAAACTGCGGATAAGGCGTATCTGCATTTTGAGCAAGCGCTAGCTGAATTACATAATTAATTTTAATAAAGCGTCAGTTTATCGCATGATCCTAAATTAAACGATGTTGAAAATGAAGGAAAAGGAGAATATCTGTGAATTCCTTAGAAACGGCAATCGAACTTAGAGAAGCGGGACATTTAGAAAAAGCCCAATCGTTATTGCTTGAGCTAGTGAAGCAAGAACCAGCCAATCCTTCCGTGTGGTACCAGTGCGCTTGGGTTCATGATGTGTTGGAGCTAGAGAAAGAAGCGGTACCTTTTTACGAAAAGGCGTTAGAACTCGGACTAGCCGACGATGAGAAACAAGGCGCGTTATTGGGCCTGGGAAGTACCTACCGAACTTTAGGGATGTACGACCAAGCCCAATCCCTATTTGAAAAAGCCATCGAAGAATTTCCGGATCGTAACGAATATCGGGTTTTTTATGCGATGGTTTTGTACAATCAACAGAATTTCAACGAAGCGATGTCTATCCTTTTAAAGCAATTAGCACAAACCAGTACAGACCCAGGAATTCAAACTTATAAAAAGGCAATCACATTTTACTCGGAAAATTTGGATCGAATTTGGGATTAAAAGAACCCAACTTTCGCATCGGCTGAGACGTTGATGAGGTAAACCGTATAAGGAGAATCACCCATTATGAAAAAATTATACTTATGGCTCGTGATCGCGATTTTGCTTCTTCTCACAGCCTGCCAATCTTCGACCGAAGAGAAACCGATCTTGGAAGAAACAACAGATTTCGATTTAACCGCTGCCGCTGAGATGATCAAGCCCAAAGAACAACTTATCCTCGATATCGCTGCCAAAGAAAAAGTATCCAAAAGCGAATACGATAAACTCGGACAGTCTTTAGAAAAACAATTCGGTAGCCGTGGATCTGATCTATTAAGTATGATTTTTATCGAAGACTTAGATGTTGGACCTGAAGTGGATCGATCGGTCAATCCCGATACCTTTTACCCAACAATCTTGCACGAAGGTGTTGAAGTTACGAAAGCCACAGAATACAAAAGCGAGTTTGAGACCGATTTATTCGACGAACATATCTTAACGATCCGAGAAGAATATATCGGCGATGATGAACGTCTAAAGTCTTGGAATCGCGAGTATATCTTTAAAACAAATGAACAAGGAAAATGGGAGTTTAGTGGATTTAGCGGAGTGCTAAACCTATCTGGCGATGAGTACAATTGGAATTATTTGAAGTTGAAAAGGGGAGCATGATCATGAAATTTTTTTTCGAAGTTGGAGAACAGGAACGGCATCTCATTGAATTTCAATTTAATCAGATATGGGGCAACTTAAGTATTAAAGTCAATGGCGAAGATTGTATTAAAGATTTTATCACAGCGTCTCTTGAACTCGTCAAAACGTATCGGTTCGAAGTCGGCTACCAAGAGCGGCATGATATCAGAATCGATAAAATAAGAAAGTTATTCCTTGCCGGATTCCGTAAAACAAAGTATGAAGTATATGTCGACGGTGTTTTTTTCAAAGAATACGAAGGTAGGTAAAAAGATTTTATCCGTTAAAAGGAGCTTTTATGTATGAATTCTTATTCATGGTTTACTGTTGAAGAAATCGACTCGACTACCTTTGCAATCAGTGAATACGGGCATTGGGAAAAAGTTCATTCTTATCTGGTTATAGGTACAAAATATGCAGCATTAATTGATACCGGAATAGGTATAGGCAATATCAAAACAGTCGTAGACCGATTAACTTCTCTCCCTATAAAAGTGCTGACGACTCATGTGCATTGGGATCATATTGGCGGACATGGATTGTTTGAAGAAGTGTATGTTCACGAATCCGAGCAATCTTGGTTAGAAAAAGGAATACCTGGGCTTCCGATTGAAGTCATTCGACGAGATGTTATCCGAGATTTATCCCAACCTTTACCGCCTGATTTCGATATTGAACAATATGTACCGTTTACAGGCAAACCTACTGACGTAATGAAAGATTCTCAATCCATGGATCTAGGAAATAGAATTTTGACTTTCTTGCATACTCCGGGGCACTCACCTGGACACCTTTGTTTTTATGAAAAAGACCGCGGCTATTTATATACAGGAGACTTAATTTATAAAGGAACGTTGTTCGCTTTTTATCCTTCCACCGATCCGCTATTATTGGTGCAATCGATACAAAAAATAAACGCCATCGAGTATGTAACCAAAATTTTACCGGGACATCATGAATTAAATCTGGATCGGACTTTCATCGAAAAACTAAATCAAGCAGGTCAAGGGCTATTAAGCAAAGAATTAGTCAAACATGGCACAGGTATACATGATTATGGGGATGTAAAGTTTTATTTCTAATCTTTATTGTCTACATTCTCTTTTTCATTTTTATCCGAAACTTGGTCATTAATATTAAGCAAAATCCCAACCATAATAGAGCCAAATACTAAAAAAGATGTAGCATTGGGACCGTCTAAAAACCCCATGTTAAACATACCCAATAGCCAATTAAGTAGTATGAATCCAATAAAAGAACCTGCAATATATACGAAAATCATAGGTATCACTCCTTATCTACTTTTTATTAAACGTTAGCAGATGTAGTCTGTCTATTGTTTTCCATAATAAACCATAAAAAAAGTACCTAAAAATGAAAAGACAACAATTAGATGAAGCAATGCAATTGCGCGAAGAAGCAAGAGACGAGGGATTAATCGATATGGAACTCATATTTATCCGTCATGGGCACGGCGAACATCTAAGTAACTATCCGCATCGCTTACATACTTTACACCCCGGTCTAACTCAGCAAGGGAAGGATCAAGTGCAAGAGCTGCGTCAAAGAATAGAAATCGGACCTCAAGATGTTATTCTAGTCAGCCCTATGAAACGGACGATAGACACCGCGCTTAAGCTTACAAATGAACATCGCTTCATCGTGACGCCTTTTGTCGGTCCAAGAATGTTTCCGCAAAACCCGGAATATACCGAACTATTATGTGATCAAATCTACACTGAGCAAGAAGTTTTAGCTTCTTATTCAAACATCGCTCTGCTGGATTTCGATACAGAATGCTGGAAGACAGGGATCAACAAAATTCCTCAGGCTCAATTTGAAGTCTATGCTACGCAACTATTGAATTGGATTCGATCTCGGTATGAAAAAGCTTTTATCATCTCTCATGACGGGACGATCACTAAATATCGAACCGTACTTGGAGAAACCGATTTGACGCGAGACGATTTTTTGGGAGAAGCAGGCATATATAAAATAAATATTTAACGTGCCGAAAAGGAGATATTTATGAAAAGACAACAATTAGACCAAGCGATACAATTGCGCGAAGAAGCACGGGCTAAACAAGATCAAGAAATGCTGACTCAAGTTCGTGACATGCTGCTCGATCTAGCGGCGACGTATCCCGAAGATGCCGAAGTCAACTACCAGACGGGAGTCGCACATGACAATTCGGGGATGGGCAAAGACGCGATTCCGTTTTACGTCAAAGCGATTGACCTCGGATTGTCGGGATCAGATTTGGAACGAGCGCTTCTTGGGCTTGGCAGCACATACCGATACCTAGGATTTTATGAAGAAGCGGAAGCTACGTTGCGGCGCGGCGTGCAGGAGTTTCCGAATCATCGAGGGCTTAAAGCTTTTCTAGCGCTTGCTTTGTATAATACAGGCAAATATGCAGAATCGACCGAGATTCTAATGACTCAATTGCTAGAGACGACTTCGGATGAAAAGCTGCAATATTTCAGTAGACCGCTTCAATATTATGCCCAGCATCTTGACGAGAAGTTAGAACCGTAAAAGGAAAGATGATGAAATCAAAAAGCGAGGTCGAGAGTAGAAAATGTTAGAGTCGCTATTTACGTTTTACCGGAAAAATATAACGACGTATCAGCTTGTTTTTCGGTTTATGAGGATATGGTATATTTTGTTGCAGGTTTCTTTTCTAGTGTTCTTACTCTCCAGTTATGTATCAGTACTTGGTGGATTAATTGCTTTGCTTTTTAAAGAATTTTTGATGTTTAAAATAGGGTTTTCCGGTTGGATAGGGTCAGTTACGTTATTTATCTGTTCAGTGTGGGGATTAAACATTAAAGCAAAAAAGGTTTTGGAGCAACAGTATGGAATGTTACCAGCAAAAGGGATATGGAGAACGTCAGAGTATAAAATATTTCAAGCTAATCTGTTAAAAAGCTATTTAAAAACTCATCATTTATATACGGATGAGAAAATAAAGTTACTAATTGAAGGACATGAACAAGAACTTCGTCAAAACAAATATCCGGTACTTCTCAACTCCGGGATCGTAATCTCACTTTCAGTTCCGTTATGGATACAGTACCTAACGTTTTTATTCAAAACTGTGACAACACTCGAAGAAGCGACAATTATATTTATGACCGGGTTTTTATTTGTCTTTGCTGTTATAGGAATGGTTGGTTTCACGCAATATTTTTTAGGGGAGTTGCCTGACGCTTTTCTATTCGGCGAAAGAGTACATCGCAAAGCCCTGATCGAACATCTCCAAGACGCAAGACTCCGTTTCCAAAAAGAACAACCTTCTCTTCACGAAAAACCCAATTCAAGAAACATTCGAACGGTCTCACCTCGTATCATCGGCAAACGCCGCAACTCCAGAAGATAATCCATTCCACCTACTCGTTCAATTTGTAACCTATCCCATAACGAAAAGGAAGTGCCTTATGCTTGGCTGCTTCATTCTCTTACTTGGTGGTTTCACTTTTGTTTTGTCCTTTTTTATTTTTTACTTTATGTATTTGTTTGTAGGCGAGTTTGTTTTCGATCCCGTGAGTGTGTGGTTAGGTGGGAAATCCTTAGAAGTTATGCAGTATGGTCTTGTAACAGCACCCGTGCTAAGCTTTTTTACAGCATTGATTCCGACTATACTCATTTTGCGTCAACAAGCTTCAGATCAACAAAACAAAGCCGAAGCGGAAAAAGCAGAAATCCAACCGCGAGATCCAGATCTGGACGATCCTTTCTAACCCGCCCCCCAAACATTGTCTCGCCGCCTTTCAACTGCTATACTTCCCGTATATCATTTGTACTGGGGGTTATACCGTGGCAACTTGGATCGCACCGGATTGCTCGTTTATCAAGACAGCCTTACGCGAAGCCTAATTAGGGGAAGACTTTGTGTAGGGCGATTGCGAGAGTTACATTCAATCGACCCCGAAGCGCAATCACGCTGAACCGTCATAGATTCCGTAGGCTTTGCACCTTATCGTCCAACCATCATAAATAAGGGGCTGAAAGTCATGCAAAATTACACACCGTTTATTCATAACCATCAATTGAACGTGATCAAGAAACAAGCGAACTTCCTGCTCAAAACACTCCGCAGCGTAGCGGATCGAATGGTATTGGAGTCGGTTCGGCAGACCGCGGTAGCTAAAGTGCTGGACGTATTCGACGAATTGACTGCTGAGCAGAAGCAACTGCTGGAGCAGTTAGCAAGCCAAGAAGAAGCACAGCATGTGCAAAATTATTTGGATTCGCTAGAGCCGTATCTATTGCCGTTTCCCGAAGTAACCGCGAAGCAAGCGCAGAAATTGTTCCCGAAAACGAAAAAGTTGAAGTTGCCCGATCTCGAACGATTGGATTACGCGCATACGACGTATCTGAGATGGGTCGATCAGGCTACGAATCGTCTATATATCGTGTACGAGCAAGGCGAACAATTTGTCGGGATCGAAGGGCGAATCACGCCAACGAACAAAAAAGGCTTCTGCATGTTTTGCAATCGACATCAGGAACTCGGATTTTTCAACGTCAAGCTCAAAGGCAGTTCACCGGATAATCTGTCCTCAATCGGTCAGTATATCTGCATGGACGACGAAGCTTGCAACCATAGCATTACCGACAAAGCGCCACTGGAAAAGTTTTTATCTTCCGTTGCCAAATAACAGCGCACGTCAAAAAAGCCGCTCACCGGAGCGGCTTTTCTTATGCCTAAAATTTTTATCCATAGATCGTCATTTCAATAACGACAACGTATACGCCACCGCAGGCATCGCCATTTGAAGATGATAATACGAAGTTCCCGGGAGACCGATTCCAGCTTCGAATAACCAAAAGCGCTTTTGATCGTCGACGCCGAAGTCAAATCCGATTTCGTGAAACCCGCCGCCGGTCGCTTCTTCCAGATAATTCGCGAGATCCACGCTATAGTTATCGATCCTTCGATGGAAAGCACCGTTCTCCTTTTCGCCAAATTGATTGCGTAGAAAGTCTTGCCAAGTACTTGTCCCTCGGTACGTGCTGTCTGAATTGGTCACTTTCACATGCGGCGTCAAGGATAACCCAATCGAATGAAAAGCGACGATCCAGCGATTTTCTCCGTTTTTACACACATGCACACGCACGTGAAAAGGATGGTTTTGCGGCGTCACCGAGTGAATCATTTTTTGCACAAAATACCGTTTGCTCGTCAACATCTCGGTCAAGCGCGGCAAATCGTCCAACGAAAACCGATGCAAGTATTTTTGATCGAAAAGTTCAATCACATCATTTTTCAGTTCCGCTGTCAAAGCATTTCGACCCAGATAACCGCCGTTTGTTTTAAATATGACTTTCCCATGCTTCTCCATAAATTGCAAAAGACTTTCCGAGTCGCGTACCGTCATATACGGAATCAACGTTCGGCTAAGCGCTTCGCTTTTTTGAATAATCCGGTACACTTTGCTTTTATTCATCGAGCGTCCTTTGATCGTATGCCCCATCGGAATATGACCGATTTGGCTATACGCTTTTTCGAAGTTTGCGATTCCTCGTCTGCGCGTATAATCGTAGATCGCATCGGGATACCGAAACTCGCCTTCAATCCATTGATCGTTTTCAAGCTTTATACCCGTAATGGATTGTTCTTTGATCCCCGAAGTTCGAAAATAATAAAAGTCCGCACCGTGATACGCCGCCGCTACCGCGCAAGCGCGCAACAGATCGATCCCGACTTCCCAGCCGAGCATCATAGCGATTAGCGGCTTTTGCTCTGTCGTCATGTTTGGTTTACAACTCCCCGTCCGCAAGTTCTCCGCGATGTTTTTTCAGTACATATAACGTATAGGCGATCGCCGGCATCGAACCTTGCATCTGATAATAAGGCGAACGCGGAAGTCCCAATCCGGCTTCGAATAACCAGAACTTGCCTTTCTTATCGACGCCCAGATCCAAGCCTACTTCATGAAAGCCACCGCCGATCTCGTTTTCCAAAAAAGCCGCCAACTGCAATCCATACTCTTTGAGACGTTTATCCATTGGACCGCCTTCGTCTTCGCCAAATTGATGCTGCAAAAAGTCTTTCCACGTGCTCGTTCCCCGATACGTAAAATCGCTATTCGTGACTTTGACTTGAGGCATCAGCGACAGCGTGACGGATTTGTACGGAACCGTCCATTGGTTTTTACCGTTTTTCGAGACATGGACCCGGATATGAAAAGGATACCCGTGCGGCGTGACGCTGCGGATCATCTTTTGCGCACAGTATTTCAACGGAATCATATTTGCAAGCAAATCCAATGTCTGTTGTCGATCCAATTGGTGAAGATGCTGCTGATCCGATAATTCAATCCCGTCTTCGGTTTTCGTTACCGTGAACGCGTCTCTGCCCATATAGCCGCCGTCCGGTTTTAAAATAACGCGTTGATGCTTCTCGATAAACGCCCAGCCTTTTTCTGGATCACGTAATGTCATAAAAGGAATCAGGTGCTTTTTCAAAACTTCGTCTTTGCGAATCATATTGTACACTTTCGTTTTGCCCATCGAGCGACTACCAAGCGTATGTCCCATCGGAATATCTTTCAGCTTATCGTACGCTTCTTGAAATAACGGATTTCCTCGGCGCCGCGTATTGTCATAGATCACATCGGGATAACGGAATTCTTTTTCTACCCATTCATTGTCTTCCAACTGCATGCCGATAATGGTATCTTGTTTAATATCACGCGTCTGAAAATAGTAAAAGTCGGCTCCGTAATGCGAAGCGGCAAGCGAACAAGCTCTCATCAGATCTTGACGCACCGTCCAGCCGAGCATCATCCCGATTAATGGTTTGGAATTCATCGTATTTTGCCTCCTGCATCCTCAAGGGGTTCGTCCCAGAAGCTTACCGTTATTCTACCGATTGCCTATACCGCTTACAACCAACTTTTTGAAATCTATCGTCTTGATCGCAACGTCCCAAAAATCAAGGAGGGTTCATATGAACAAAGCCGATACATCGTGGTTAATTGCCGGAGTTGCTTTAGCCGCAGCGATTCCTTACTATTATGCACTTCCGAAAAAAGACGAGATCGAGGTAGGCGACCTTCCGCAGCGGTTTCTAATCGATACGCCGAACCGGACTGACTTTCAACCGAATACCGAATGTGCGGCGTTCTCAAGTGCTTATGTTTTGCGGCATTTTGGAGTTGAAGCAGAAGGGCGAGAGTTGTACCGGGGATTTCCTCGCAAATTGCTAGACGGCACCGTCGATCCGAAAGGCATTTTGGCATTGTTTCGAAAAAAAGGCTATAACGCTACGTTTTACCGGGGGACGGTGGATACGCTTAAAAAACGAGTCAGTCTCGGCGTTCCGGTGATCGCTTTTATCAAAGTGTTTCCAGACAAAAGATACGCCCATTTCGCGCCTGTCGTGGGATACGATGCCGATCATCTGTATCTTGCGGAGTCGTTAAAACATAAAGCCAATGCAAAAGAAAGCCTGTATAACCGCAGTCTGCCGATCGCTGAATTGGATCAACTTTGGCGGACGAACCCTTTTTATAAGCAATCGTATATCGTTATCGAAAAAGAAGGTCCATAAGGAGGTTTGACCTACTCATGCAGTCACTTAAAGGGTTATACGCGATGTTTTTACAGGAACCTCTATGGTGCAAAATCTTGATTATCGCGTCGCTTGGGGCGGCAGTCATACTGAGCAACAGTTCGTTCGGATTGTATGCACAAGTGGGAGCGAAGCTCGCGGCGGCTGTGTTTTTTGGAATCATAGCGATACGCTTACGTGGAAGTCGAAAACTTTTTATCGTGTTAATTGCCTGTGTGATTTTGTGCGTCCTGCTTGCCGGTAATCTGTTGCTCTGATGAACAAGTCAAAAAGCATGATCATCCGAAAGGAGAATCACATGAAAAAATCTTCGTTAGCGTGGACAATGAGAGGGATTTCACTACTAGTCGGACTGGTTGGCGTTTGGATGGTGCTGCGCAGTACAGAACTTGGATTGAGCCAAGCCGATACACTCACTTCGAATCGAGAAGAGTTTAGTTCCAGTACCCGATTTTGGCTCGTACAACAAAGCGGGATCGCGGCTTATCGGACACTCGGAGCGGTGCTTGCCGGCGTTGGATTATTTCAGGCACTGCGTCCGCTGCAACCGATTGAGCTAAGCCGGTTCACATTTGACGAAGAGTCCGATTCCCGACGTTCAAGCGAAACTAGCACACCTTCACCTGTCGGTCTAACGAAGTCTAATCCTGTAGTCGATCAGCAGCCGCGCCAAGACCGTGCCATACGCAAAATCTCGGCTTCTTCGCAAAAGATCTATTGGGCGCTGGTCGATCCGGATGTATTGGTACGCTGGCTTCCGCCGGAAGGCATGAGAGGGCGCATCGAGAAATTCGAACCTCAAGTCGGAGGGGCTTACCGGATGGTGTTGACGTATCCAAGCGGTTCGCCGAATGTAGGCAAATCGACGACGGATACCGACATTGTCGAAGGCAGATTCGTGGAATTAGTTCCCGGCGAACGGATTGTGCAAGCGGTAAGATTCGATTCGCCTGATCCATCTTTTGCCGGAGAAATGCGTATGACTTGGACACTGGAGGCGGCGAGTAACGGTGATGGAACAATCGTGACCGTAAGCTGCGACCAAGTGCCGAATGGGATTGGGAAAAAAGAGCATGAACAGTCGCTGGATTCGACGCTGCGGAATTTGGAAAGAATCGTAAGCTGAATTTAGAAAAATCAAGCTTTATCACATGCACATCATATATCCTGACATTCTCTACCTGCTCTATTTCTTTGTATACTACTATTGATGTCGATGTTAAGCTTGGATCATGCCATGCCTGTAATCGATTGTGTTCATCTTATTAGACAGCATGAAACGGAGGATTTTCCCTTGCCTATTTTTTATAATTCTACGAATCACACGTTCCATCTGCAATCTGCTGCATCCAGTTATATCATCGAGTTGATGGAGTCTACGCAACTTGCGCATGTATACTGGGGTCCGAAACTTGCACAGGAACAATTCGATAAACGTATTTTCTCGATTGAACGCGCATCGTTCAGCCCGAACTTAAGCCGCGAAGCCATGCAGATTTCTTTGGATACGCTTCCGCAAGAATACCCTTCTTACGGCAGCGGCGATTTCCGCGAGCCTGCTTTTGAAGTTACTTACGAAAATGGATCGACAATCAGCCGTTTGATCTACGAACGTCATGAGATTGTATCGGGTAAGCCAGGATTGCCGAGTCTGCCTGCGACGTATATCGAACAAGATCAAGAAGCGGATACGCTGCACGTGCATCTTCGCGACGAACTGACAGGTCTTCGCACGATTCTTAGCTATACCGTGTTCAACGAGCTTGACGTGATTACGCGTTCGGTTGCTTTCGTGAACGAAGGGCAAGAAACCATGACGCTGAATCGCGTACTGAGCGCAAGTGTGGACTTCAATCATAGCGAATTCGATTTCCTGCAATTGTCCGGGGCATGGACACGCGAGCGTCATATCCATAAGCGCGAGTTGGTACCGGGCATTCACCGGATCGACAGCAAGCGCGGATCGAGCAGCCATAACCAAAATCCGTTTATTGCGCTGCTTGAGAAAGACGCAACCGAAGATTTCGGCGAAGTATACGGTATGAGCTTGGTCTATAGCGGCGGGTTCCTCGGTCAAGTGGAAGTGGATTCTTTCGGCTTAACACGTGCACAGCTGGGCATCCAACCGTTTGATTTTGCCTGGAGATTAGAAGCAGGCGAAAGTTTCCAAGCGCCGGAAGTCGTGATGGTACGTTCGTCGGAAGGTCTAGGCGGCATGTCCCGTACGTATCACAAGTTGTACCGTACCCGTCTGAGCCGCGGCGAATTCCGTGACAAAGCACGTCCCGTGCTGGTCAACAACTGGGAAGCGACATACTTTGATTTTAATGCGGAGCAGATCAAAGGCATCGCGGCAGCGGGTCAAGAACTAGGCATCGAATTATTCGTACTGGATGACGGTTGGTTCGGGCAGCGAGATAGCGATAGCAGTTCGCTCGGCGATTGGTTCGAAAACAAACGCAAATTGCCGGACGGTCTGGCAAAACTTGCGCAAGAGATTACCTCGACGGGGATGGAGTTCGGACTGTGGTTCGAGCCAGAGATGGTATCGCCGAATAGCGAACTGTACCGCGCCCACCCGGATTGGTGCCTGCACGTCCCGAACCGTAGCCGCACCGAAGGTCGCGGACAGTTGGTCCTGGATCTGTCGCGCCAAGACGTCTGCGATTATATCGTAGAGTCGGTATCCAACGTACTGCAATCTGCGCCGATCACTTATGTAAAATGGGATATGAACCGCAATATGACGGAGATCGGTTCGCAGCTGTTGGCGGCGAACCGTCAACGCGAGACGGCGCACCGTTATATGCTCGGTCTGTATGATGTGCTGGAGCGTATCGTATCGCGCTTTCCGCATGTCCTGTTCGAAAGCTGCTCCGGCGGCGGCGGTCGCTTCGATCCGGGCATGCTGTATTACATGCCGCAAACTTGGACAAGCGACGATACCGATGCGGTGGAACGTCTTAAGATTCAATACGGAACAAGCATCGTGTATCCGGCTAGCAGTATGGGCGCTCACGTATCGGCAGTCCCGAACCATCAGGTCGACCGGATCACGCCGCTTGAAATGCGCGGTCACGTCGCGATGAGCGGCAACTTCGGCTACGAATTGGATCTGACCCAATTCACCGAAGAAGAGAAAAACGAGGTGAAAGCGCAAGTTCAGCAATACAAAAACTTGCGTGAACTGATCCAATTCGGTAATTTCTACCGAATCAAAAGCCCGTTCGAGACGAACGACACCGCTTGGGCGTACGTGTCGGAAGACCGCTCCCAAGCGTTCGCCGCGTACTTCCGCGTACTGGGCGAACCTTATGCGCCTTTGCGCCGCTTGAAGCTCAAAGGGCTTGACCCAACCAAACGCTATAGCGTCGAAGGTCGCTTGGCGATCGGCGAAAGCGGCTCCGTCTACGGCGGCGACGAACTGATGAACTTCGGTATCGCTCTGCCGATGCTGAGCGGCGATTTCCAAAGCCTGCTGTACGTGATCAAAGAAGTCTAATTATTCTTATTTATCGTTTAAAGTCTAAGAGTTCCGAGGTTCATTACCTCGGAACTCTTTTTATTTTGGAATCCAACTTTTAGGGAAGGAATGACGTTTAATTTATAATCGTTCTCATGGTATCTATAAAAGGAGGTCTAAAAGTTGGCACTTCGAATCGCATTCATCGTTTTATATCCGATCTTATTTTGCTGTGCTCTGTTTGCACCCGTTATCGCTTCATGGCAACTTGCGATCGCAGTCGCGATTTTGTTTATCTTTTTGTGGAAATCTTTCAAAGACGTATTGATTTCAACCGCTATATTATTTGTACTGATCTTCCCGCTAACATTATGGACGATGCAGTTCTACAATCCGATAGCGGCAATGAATATCAAGCCGTGGATGTATTTGCTTGATCTCGTTTATGTCTTTTTATTCATGACGCCGCAATTGTTCAGCGTTGAGGTATACCAGTCATTTAGGAAAAGGAGAGTTATATGAAACAATCTGTAGTCATCGCGCCCTATGATCCCTATTCCTCCCAACATTCTCACCGTTCGGATTGACTTGCCTGTCATCGACCTCTAGCATAGAAGGCAGTGGCAAAGCCGAATACGATGTGGCTCAGGAGGAATTAAGATATGAATCATATGACGATGTTGGGATTTCAAATGCAAGAAGAAGACGATTTTTTGGAACTTGCGAATACGGTATACGAGCGCGGGAATTTGATCCGTACGGCAAAAGGCGCTTATGTGCGGTTTGAAGCCGGCGGCGGCGCGGAGCTTTGGCTGCAACTGAACGCAGAAGGCGTTGCGATCGGGATGCAGCCGCACTTTACCGGAGCGGGACTGATGCGAATCGGGATCGAAGCTGAAGTGATGCGTGAAGAAGGAAGCGAACTGGACGGAACGTTTTATGCGTGGGCAGAACCGGAGAATGCAGGCGAAAAGTTGTACTCGTTCGTGTTCGATCTACCGGATCGCGATCATTATGGACCGCTCACTCAGCCGATGCTTCAATATGTACAGTTAGCCGCTTTTGCGCATGACATCAATGTGTTTGCGAATGAAGTGGAATACGAACATTATCAATTGAGCCAATCGCTGGTCGCTCCGATTATTCCGGCGCAATCTTTTTTATCGACGGGGCTGAATGACGACGGAGGCGAAGATATTTCAACAGCGAAGTTCAGCGGAACCGTACTGCGCGCAGGATGGATCAAGAATGAACTGACCGGACGTTATTTTCAATGGGCGCTGGTGCGCACGTATGGCGGGGATATTGACGTAGTTGCCGACGAGACGTTGATCGAAGGTCGGGAAATTCACGAAGGCGACGTATTAAACGGGACATTTTGGTTAAGTGGAAGATTGGTTGAAGCTCCGCAATAAAGTAAAATCCATATCTTAGTTTGGAAGCGATTACGCCCTACAGACTTCAATACGAAAAGGATGATGAATATGCCAAGCACTCACGTTCCTACGGTAATGAAAGCGGCTGTTATGCACCAATTAAGAGAGATTAGCATCGAAGAAATTCCTGTTCCGCAGATTAAATCCGATGAAGTGTTGATTAAAGTAATGGCAGTCGGCATTTGCGGTTCCGATCTGCATTATTATGATCACGGTCGGATCGGTCCTTATATCGTAGAGGGTTCGTTTATTTTGGGTCATGAATGCGCGGGAGAAATCGTAGACATCGGCGATGATGTGCATACGCTTCGGATCGGAGATCGCGTCGCGATTGAACCGGGAGTAACATGCGGAGTATGCGAGATGTGCAAAGCCGGTCGCTATAATCTGTGCCCCAACGTTGAGTTTCTGGCAACGCCGCCGTATGATGGTGCATTCGTGCAATATTTGAAAATCCGGCAAGACTTCGCGTTTTTGATTCCCGATCATTTGTCGTATGAAGAAGCAGCATTGGTCGAACCTTTTTCAGTCGGGATTCATGCCGCGGCGCGTTCCAAACTTCAACCGGGCAGCACGATCGCGATTATGGGGATGGGACCGGTAGGTCTGATGGCAGTCGCCGCCGCAAAAGCCTACGGAGCTTCGAAGATTATCGTGACCGATCTGGAACCGCTACGTCTGGATGCCGCCAAAAAGATGGGGGCGACGCACGTCATCAACGTGTTGGAGCAAGATGCGATCGAAGCGATCCAGACCATTACGAACGGAGTCGGCGTCGATACGGCTTGGGAAACGGCAGGTAGTCCGAAAGCTTTGCAAGCTGCGCTTGGAAGTCTGCGCCGCGGCGGTAAACTTGCGATTGTCGGTCTGCCTGCACAAGCCGAGATTCCGATCAATATCCCGTTTATCGCGGATAACGAAGTCGATATTTACGGCGTGTTCCGTTATGCGAATACGTATCCGAAAGGGATCGAGTTTTTATCGTCGGGGCAGATCGATGCGTCTGTACTTGTGACGGATAAATATCCGCTAGAGCAGACCTATGAAGCGATGGAACGTGCGTTAAATCATAAAAGCGAATGCCTGAAAGTTGTCGTTTATCCGAATGCGTAAGAAATCAGCGATTTCAGGAGGAAACCGAACATGATCCAATCGATCGTCCATATCGCGCTCGTTGTGAATGATTACGACGAAGCCATCGAGTTTTATACGAAAAAGCTACATTTTACCTTGGTCGAAGATATTGACCAGCCTGAGCAAAATAAACGTTGGGTCGTGGTTGCGCCTCCGGGATCATCGGGTACGACGATTCTACTGGCTCGCGCTTCGAAACCCGAACAAGAGCCGTTTGTCGGAAATCAAGCGGGCGGACGCGTATTTTTGTTTTTGAATACCGACGACTTCTGGCGAGATTATCGGGAGATGGTAGAGCGCGGAATCGAGTTTGTACGCGAACCGAAAGAAGATAGTTACGGAACCGTCGCTGTTTTCAAAGATTTATACGGGAATCTATGGGATCTGCTGCAATTAAACGAAGATCACCCGATCATGCGTCGGATGAAGGAGTGAACGTATGCCAACCCTTAACGAACAAATCGACAAACTACTTGCTCTAGGCATTACATTCAAATTTCCAAAAGAAGAGTTGTTGCAAAAGTTGACCGAGTACGTAGGCGAGGACTATTACGAGAAAGAGCCATACATGCTTCTGTTGAATGAAATCGCGATGTTTGGCTTTTCGGGTCAACTTTTAACGTTTGATCTTGAAAGCGCAGAATCTTCGGATGTGTATGAATATTTGATTACCGAAATGATCGGTTTATCGCAAGGTCAGATCCAAATTTCAGACCTACACGGTACATTTGATCCGAAACAAGATGCAACCGATATTTCTTTTGTATATGAAGGAAAGCAGCATGAAATTTCGGTGATGAATACCGGGGATTGGTTGGACATTTATGCGTTCGAGCGGGTGGCTACAATTGTCCAAAGAAGCGATCGGAGGTTTATGTATCGTGTTGAAGATCAGTCGGTTATCATCATTTTTTGTAACGAAGCGGGAAAGCAAGGGTTAGAGCAATTAACGAACAAAGTGTATACGCAGTTGGGCTAATTTGAAGCATAACAAAGACGAAGCTGCGCATTTTACAACGTGGCTCCGTCTTTTCTTTTTACCCATTAGTTAGCTTGAATCTGCTGAATCATTACCTCTACGATCTGCTCAGGCGTAAGCGTATCGACGTTAATCTGATGATGGTTGTCCGCATAGATTTTTCGGCGGGTATAAAACAATTCTTCGATCTCTTCCATCGAACGACTTTGCAGAATCGGGCGTGTATCGACCAGCGACGCACAGCGTTTTTCCCACGATTCCCAAGTTAAATCCAAATGATAGACGATGCCGCTATTTAAGCACGCCTCGCGAATTTCGTCTTGCATGAATGAACCTCCGCCTAACGAGACGACTTTTCCGTTTGAATGTTGGCATAACTGTACGACGTACTCTTTTTCCAATTTTCGAAAAGCCGGTTCGCCCATCGTTTTGAAAATTTCCGTCACGGGCATGCCGTGCTGACGTTCGATTTCGTGATCGACATCGAGAAAATCGCGTTCTAGCTTTTGGGCGAGCAGCTTGCCGATCGTTGTTTTGCCAGCGCCCATAAATCCTATCAAAATGATATTTTTTGGATTGAGCGGAATGTTCGTATTGTGTATATTCATTACCGTACTCCTTTGCCGCTTTACATAAGATAAGTACACTCATTATAAAAGGCGTATGGAGTCTCGGCAAGGTAAAGCTGATCCGATGACACTTGCGCCAATTAAAAAAGGGAGTTCGCCGCAATTGCAGACGAGACTCCCTTTTTGCCATATCGCAAACCCGAAGTTTAGCGATTCGTATTTTCTTGCGCTACTTCATTCGACACTTCGTTAAACCGCCCTAACAAAGATCGAATATCTTGCGAAGACTTCAGGCGGTATCTAGCCGCTGTTACTTCTTTGCCGATTTTGATCGAATACGCGTTTTCCGGCAAAGCCGCAAACATATCTTCGTCGGTACGGTCGTCGCCGGCTCCGAATACGAAGTCGTATTCGCCTTGGCTCAAGACGACATGCGCACCGTGACCTTTGTTGACGCGAGCGTCTTTTACTTCGATGACTTTATTGCCATCCAGTACGCCGACCGTCATCGATTGCGTGATCGACATGAGCGCTTCTTTTAATTCGTTGCGTTTCACTGCTGCGATATCCGGTTCGGATTGGCGGTAATGCCAAGCGATCGAATAATCTTTTTCCTCGATCAACGAACCTGGCGTACGGTCGGTGTACGTTTCGAGAATCGGACGGATCGCTTCTTTCCACTCGTTGTCGATATTGAGTGTCATGGTCCATTCGCCGCCGGCAGGGCGGAACCATAGACCATGTGCGGCAACGATACTGAGATTCAGATCGCCAAGCCATTTTTGCGCCGTTACTTTATCGCGTCCGGTAATAATAACGACCGTGTTTTTCGGATCTTCCGTCAGCTTCGTCAGCAGCTGCTTGAGCTCACGGTCTGGACGGGCTTGATCCGGCGTTGGCTTGAAGCCGACCAAAGTCCCGTCGTAATCGAGGAACAAGACGCGTTTTTTGGCGGTGCGATACGCAAGATCCAGTTCCGACGAACCGGAAGTCAATCGATCCAGTGGTTCGGTATGGATTTTTTCTTCCGGCGATCCGTGCAAGGTGCTGAGGAATTCTTCTGCCCAGAACTTCACGTTATACCGGGACAGACGGCGGTGCATATTTTTGTTGCGATCCATTTTTTCTTCTTCCGGCATTTCAAGCGCGGTTTTGATTCCGGCTGCGATCGCTGCATGGTCATTCGTATTGACGATAACCGCTTCGCCAAGTTCGCTTGCCGCGCCGGCTGTTTCGCTCATGACCAGCATCCCTTTGTAGTCGGTGCGCGAAGCGATATATTCTTTTGCTACCAGGTTCATACCGTCGCGAAGCGGAGTTACCAATAGGACATCGCTATGGCGGTAGAACGCGATCAGGTCGTCTTGCGACACGGTACGGAAGAAGAACCAGACCGGCATCCAGCTGAACGTACCGAATTCGCCGTTCACTTCGCTGACGAGTTCTTCGATTTCTTTTTTCAAATTATCGTATTTTTCAATACCGACACGCGAAGGTGCGATAATCAGGTTCAAGCGCACTTTTTCCCGATATTCCGGGTAGTTCGCGAGGAACGTTTTGAATGCTTTGATTCGGTCCGGGATGCCTTTGGTGTAATCCAGTCGGTCAACCGAAACGATATTGCGTACGTCTTGCGTGCTTTTCACAAACTCCATCGTTTCCGGCGAAGCATTTTCGCGAGTCGGTGTTTTGGCAAAGTAATCGTAGTCGATCCCCATTGGGAACGCGTCCACTTGTACGATATGCGACTCCAATTGCATTTTGTATAAGCTATGTTCATGACCCAGTAGACGACGCACGCTGCTCAGGAAGTGACGCACGTAATCGTAAGTATGGAAGCCGATCAGATTCGCACCCATCAGACCTTGTAAAATTTCGTTACGCCAGATCATTTGACGATAAATTTCGAACGATGGGAACGGAATATGCAGGAAAAAGCCGATTTTGACGTCCGGGTGTTTTTCCCGAATCATTTGCGGCAGCAGCATCAATTGGTAATCGTGAATCCAGATCGTATCGCCTTCTTCGATCAGCGGATCGACCGATTCAAAAAACGTACGGTTGACGCGCTTATAAGCTTCCCAAGTGTCCGTATTGTACTCGACCGCACTTGTGAAATAATGGAATAAAGGCCAGATCGTTTCGTTACAAAATCCATGATAATATTGCTCCACATCAGCAGAAGTGAGAGGAACGGACAAGCATTTGTATTTGTTTTTCAGTGTGGTCGCAATAGAAGTGGTTTCTTCTTCACTCAGATCGTCTTGCGCGACGCCGGGCCAACCTGCCCAGATCGTATCGCCTTGTTCATGGTAATTTTTTAACCCGGTAGCCAGACCGCCTATGCTTTCTTTGTAGTCCAGGCCGGATTCGTTTTTGGAAACGGTGACGGGAAGACGGTTGGATACGAAAATCGTTTTACTCATAGGATGGACCAGCTCTCCTTCTTGGATCGTAGTTTAAAATCTCATGTGTTGAAAGTAAGTGAAAATAATAAGCGGTTTTCAACAATTCTTCATTCATTACCCGAAAGCACCTTAGCAGACTCAATGACTTGCAGGAACAAATTGTTAAAACCACCGTGTAAAACCTTTTTCTTCTTTTTTGCGTCTATGACATTGTATCGATTTTGCATAAGACATAGAGGGGGAAAAAGGATGCTGAAATTCGGGAAAGTATGGATGATTGTTGTTTTGCTGCTGGTATCGATGCCCTTTATTTTGCCAACTCAGCAAGCGGTAGCATGTAGCTGTATGTTTCCAGAAACAGCGCAAGAAGCGAAAAATGAAGCGGCGGCGACTTTCACAGGAACCGTAACCCAGATCGGAGAAGATTCACCCAAACAATATGAAAATTACGATGTCGCTACATTGTCTGTGAAGCAAAGCTGGAGTGGAGTTAGTGAGCCGGAAGTCGAAGTCTACACCAGTTGGAGTAGCTGCCAGTTCGATTTTGAAAAAGGTAAAACCTATCTTCTCTATCCGTATGAGCATGATGGACGATACGAAGTGACGAATTGCGGACGTTCAGGCGAAGTGATCGAAACCAATGCAAGAGTCATGGACGATTTACAGCAGCTTGGAGCGGGAACGGTATTCGAGCAATCAGCGCAAGAGATACCCTCAGCCGAAAGTTCTAGAAATCGCTGGATCTTACCTGTAACCTTGGGAGTGAGCGCTTTACTGGTGATTGCGGCTGGAGGATGGATGCTGCTTCGCAAACGGAGCCAATAAGGGAGGGACGAGCATGGAGAAGTCTACATTGAATTTTCGAATCCGCATTGCCGAACCGAAAGATATTCCTTTTTTGCGGGAGATGTTGTTTCAATCGTTGTATGTGAGAAAAGGAGACCCGCCATTCGAACGCAGCATTTTGGACGAGCCTTCGATGCGTAAATATATCGATCATTGGGGGCGTAAAGGCGATGTCGGCGTTATTGCGGAGGATCACGAAGGCAAAGCTTTGGGATCGGCTTACGTCCGATTGTTTCCCGAACACGATCAAGGGTATGGATCTGTAGCGCCGGATGTACCGGAACTTGGTATGGCGCTAACCGCAGAAAGTCGAGGTCGAGGAATCGGAGCGGCTTTGCTTGAATATCTGCTCGATCTTTTAAAGTCGCAAGGCGTAAAGCGTGTATCGCTAAGTGTCGATCCCGATAATGAACCGGCTATGCGATTGTATCAACGTTTTGGATTCCAAAAAGTCGGAGAAGTTGGCACATCGATTACGATGGTTACCGGTGAGCCGCCGATCATTCTGAGTTTGCGTCCAGCTCCTTACCAAGCTCTAAGTGAAGGGAGCAAAAAGCACGAGTTTCGCCGCCGGTTCCCAGATGCGCCAACCGAAGCTTTTTTGTATCTATCCGCGCCTGTGTCTTCGGTTGTGGCTTATGCCAAGTTCGGCAAACCGATCATCGCAACGCCGGAGCAATTAGCGGAACTTGCGGAAAACGACGAAGCGGGTACTTATGCCGGAACCTTAGAGTATTTTAAAGGCGCCACAAAAGGTTATGCTTTGCCACTACTGGAACTTCAGCCCATCAAGCCGATGCCGTTGACGGTGCTTCGAGATCAATACGGATTTCGACCTCCGCTGTCGTATCGACGAGTGGAACAAGATTCAGAGCTTGAACGTGAACTGAGAAGCCGACTACATCAAGCCAAATGAATGATCATTTTTCTACATCAAAGGAGACTTTCAACCATGACAAGCTCACCCAAGTTCCAAGAATTGTGGAAAACTCTTGTACCGGACGGCGGACAAGCGGATACCGTACAAGGCGAATTGATCCGTTCCGTCGGTAGACTGCGTGATGAAGCGGAACGTAACGGCAACGCCAATTGGGACGAAGGCTACGAATTATTCTGTGATTTTATCGAAATTACATTCGACCCGACCAACCTGCCCGATTACGACCGAGACCGAATCGAAACGATCATCAACCGGATGCGCCAACCGTATATCGCGTACATGAACTATAATCTATTCGATGAACTGGAACGCTTTGCCGTCAAATGGTGCGAAGCCCATCCTGACCCCATCCCTAAACCCCATGACCCAAGACAATATCGTTAAAAAAAGAGGAATCGCGAAGATTCCTCTTTTCCTTATGTACCTAATCCCTCAAACCTAACTGGGAAGCGAGAAGACGGAGAGGGAAAGTCAGTGGAGGAATGAAATGTTCGCCTTTGAACTCGGGAAAATCCAAATCAAAATTCCAATCCAATTTTCCCGAGTTCAACAAGCGAGCTAAAGGCTTTCGAAGAAAGACACATCGTAAGCATACGCTAACGAATTTCCCTCGCAGTCTTCTCGCTTCCCCTCCTCAATCACCCCTCAAAAAACCCGTCCTCACTCTGCATCCGATCCACAAACCCTTGCAACCATACATAATACTGCTCCGCATGTTGCAGCTTATGCAGATCGCGCAGCGCTTCTTCCTTTTCCGTCTCAGAAGTATCCGGCGATACCGCGATCTCCGATAAATCCGGCGTAACTTCGCGGATACTCGTCAACATCACATTAACTTCGCGTTGCAGCTTCGCACCGAAGAAATTACGGAACGTGCGGAAAAAGTTGGTCTCCGCTTGGTACTGATCTTTCCGGTCGCGCTTTTCGTCAAGTTTGTAAATCATCTGCGACTCGGTCAATGAACGTACCGCATAGCTCATATTGCTTTTGCTCATATTCATCTCGATCTTCATTTCTTCGAGCGTCATCGGACGGTCTTCGAAATACATAATGCCGTACAGTTGACCGAATGAATGGTTCACCCCGTACAAATCCATGGTTGAAGCGATCGACTCGATCACTTTTTGGCGTAATTCGCTTCGTCCCACAGCCGAAGAATCCGCAAATCCGCTGATCATTTCTTTTTCCATAAAGTCACCTCTACATCCATAATCGAACCGAAATTGGCTCCAATTTTATACCTATAACTTTTACATAACAGCCGGAACATTTAACACTACGATAATCTGCGTTTTTCAATTGCTCTGTACAATCATGTTTGTACGGATCACCAGTTACCTTAGTTGTACACCGGAATGAAGCTATCGTCAAAAAATAAAAATTAGAGGAGTTGACGTTTTGCGTCTGAAAGCTTTGCGAGAAGGCGAAGCGGTGTTGTTCACCTTGCCGGCTCTTGTACCGCTTATGTTGTTCTGGTTCGGACCGCTCGGCTATATCGTGTATTTGAGCTTTACCGAGTGGGATTTCATGAGCCCGGAAAAGTTGTTTGTCGGTCTGGAAAACTATACATATCTACTGACGCACGCCGACTTTTACCAAGCGCTGAAAGTTACCCTGTTGTTCGGATTCGGCACCGTGGTTCCGATTATCGTCGGAGGATTGGCGCTCGCGCTGTTAATGAACAGCAAGCTGCGTTCGACCGGACTCTTTCGCGCCATGATGTTCTCGCCATGGGTCACGCCTACCGTTGCCGTATCGATTGTTTGGTCGTGGATTTTCGAACCGGATGTCGGGCTTGCCAATCTTGTATTGGGATGGGTCGGCATTTCGCCTGTCGGCTGGCTGCAAGATTCGACATGGGCGCTTGTAGCCGTCATGATCGTGACCGTCTGGAAATCGATCGGTTGGTCGATGGTGTTCTATCTGGTCGCTCTGCGCAATCTGCCGCAAGACCTAATGGAAGCCGCTTCGATTGACGGAGCAGGGGCATGGGACAAATTCCGAGGGATTACGCTACCGCTGATCTCGCCTACGACATTGTTCCTTTCGATCATTCTGACGATTCAGTCGCTGCAAGCGTACGACCAAATCAACGTCATGACGCAAGGCGGCCCAGCCGGATCGACACGCACGCTTCTGTACATGTATTACCAATCGGCATTCGAGTCGTTTAACGTTGGCGAAGCTTCTGCGATTGCCGTGATTATCATTCTGATCTGCGTGCTGTTGTCAGGGGTATCGTTCCTGCTCAGTCGACGCTTGGTACATTACTCATGAATCTAACCGAAGCCAAAAAAATGAAGTCGCGAAGCGAACTAAGCCGAGGACGCAAGGGTGATCGTAGCCGTTCAATGCTATCAATGAGTGAAAAGATCGGAGTCGCGGTGCGCTATACGGTCTTGGTTCTGATTAGCTTGGCGATGGCGTTTCCTTTTTACTGGATGGTCACGAGCGGGCTAAAAACAAACGACGAGATTTGGCAGTTCCCGCCGACCTTTTTCCCGGAAAATATTCATTGGAACAACTATGCAGATGCTTGGAACGCGGCTCCTTTTGCCAGATATATGTTCAATAGTATTTTTGTAGCGGTCAGCATTTGCGTCATTCAAGTCATTAACGGAAGCATGATGGCTTACGCTTTGACGCATATGAAATTCCGTCTCAAAAATCCGTTTACCGCGATGGTGCTGATCGGCTATATGATTCCGAGCACGGCGGTTTATTTACCGAGTTATATGATTTTGAACAATCTACATTTACTTGACTCCTATGCGGGCTTGATTATCTCGAACTGTGTCAGCGTATTCTCGATCTTCTTATTGCGTCAAGCTTTTATGCAAGTGTCGCATGAGCTGGTAGAGGCAGGGCAATTGGACGGTGCTTCGCACTTCCGCATTTTGTGGACGATTATGTCGCCGCTGATTCGCTCGTCTTTTGCCGTGATGATCTTGATTACCTTTATCGACCAGTACAACAACTACTTCTGGCCGATGTTGATTACTAAAGACCCCGATCTAAGGCTAGTGTCGGCGGGGCTGCGCGGATTTTTCGTCGAAGGCGGAGCTTACGGGCTAGCCTGGCCGCAAATTATGGCAGCGAGCGCGTTCACGATTGCCCCTTTACTGATCTTGTTCGTATTTGCGCAAAAAACGATTATGCAAAGTGTCAACATGTCGGCTGGCGTGAACAAAAACTAATCGGATTTCAATCAACCTATCTATCGGAGGCGAATCAAGAATGAAAACAAGTTCGAATCAAGCGCGTTTTTCGGTGAAAAAATCATGGGGTCAAAAATGGAGTTGGAAAAGCGGAATGTCGATGCTGCTCGCGGCGAGCTTTACGTTACTCGCAGCTTGCGGTTCGCAAACAGGCGGCGACACCGCGGCAGCTTCGGCAGGCACGGCTAGCGCAGCTACCGAATCCGGTAAGCCGGTTGAAATCGAGTTTTGGTACGGTCTAGGCGGCAATCTCGGCGACAACATGAAAGCAAAGATCGAAGCGTTTAATAAGTCGCAAGACGAAGTGGTCGTAAAAGGAATCGCGCAAGCCGACTACACCGAAACCGAGCAAAAGCTGCAAGCGGCGATCGCATCGAACAATGTACCGGCAGCTGTACTGAGTTCTAACGTCGACTGGGCACGCAAAGGTTATTACGCTTCGTTAGACGAAATGATTGCGGCTGATCCCGAATTCAAGTCCGAAGACTTCGTTCAGACTTTTCTGAATCAAGGTAAAGTTGACGGAAAACAATACTTCTTGCCAATGTACGGGACGACGCAAGTCATGTACTACCGCAAAGATACGCTGGAAGCAGCGGGTATCGACCCGGCAAGCCTGAAAACATGGGAAGCTCTTGCCGATGCAGCGGCTAAAATGACCAAAAAAGAAGGCGACAAAACGACTTTCTACGGTTGGGAACCGATGTGGGGCGAAGGTAATATGATCGATGCGGCGCTTAGCCGCGGCGGGCAAGTGCTGAGCGAAGACGGCAAAACGGTCATGATCGACTCCCCGGAATGGATTGAGACTTGGGAACATTTCCGCAAATGGATTCACGAAGATCAGATCATGCGTATCCATTCCGGCGGACAAGGCTGGGAATATTGGTACAAAACGATTGACGACGTCATGAAAAACAAAGCGGCGGGTTATACAGGTTCCAGCGGCGACCAAGGCGATCTGGACTTCAATATCGTAGCGGCGATGGAACAACCGGGCTGGGAAGGCGTAGGCGAAGGAAAGCCGGTAGCGAATGCGATTCAAGCGGGCATCGTAGCGAAAGCAACTCCTGAGCAACAGCAAGCCGCGTTCAAATGGTTCACCTATTTCATGCAGCCTGAAAATACAGCGGATTGGTCGATGAATACCGGCTATATCGCGGTTCGTCAATCTTCGCTCGAAGATCCGGCTTTCAAAGCGTTCAGCGAAAAGAACCCGCAAATCAGCGTTCCGCTTCAGCAAGCTTCGCACGCATCGGTTCCGTATCAAGATCCGACAGGCGGAAAAATTACCGATGCGCTGAAATTGGCTGCCGATCAAGTACAGATCAACAACGTACCTGCCGAGCAAGCTTTGAAAGAAGCGCAAGCCAAAGCACAAAGCGAACTGGATCGCGTGACTAAATAAGAGTTGCTCGGGATCGAAGCAGCTTAGCAAAAGCGATAGGAGGTCGACAACATGGAGAAGGAAACCTCAAAGCAGAAGCATGAGATTTGGCAAGCCGACGCGATTTTGTTCGACAAAGACGGAACGTTGCTCGATTTCACCGTTTTATGGGGATTTTGGGCAGATACGGTGCTTGATCGGTTCCGCGAGTGTTTGGCTGAACAGAAGCTTATTTTAACGGATGAGCAGATTCCGGAAATTTGGGGAACCCGGCATGAAGCTTCCGGTTCGATGTCCGATTATGATCGGCGCGGACCGCTCGCAATGGGCACGATGGAAGAAATGAATGCGGTGCTGATCTGGCAAGGATACCGCGCCGGCTTATCATGGGCAGAATCCAAAATGATCGTACAAGATTGTATGGAATATGCCGATGCTCAAATGGAGATCGTGCGTCCTGCGCGTCTGCTTCCCGGCGTACAAAAGTTTCTGGATCGTTGCCGCTCGGAGCAAATTCCGATGGCAGTCGTCACCGCAGACGATACGTATAGCGCTTTGCAGCATTTACGTTGGCTTGGCGTCGACCATTATTTTGGCGCAATCATTGGCAATGATCTGGCGGAGCGAGGCAAGCCGTATCCCGATTTGTGTCTTCTTGCTTGCCAGCAGCTCGGCGTAGCACCTCAGCGCGTCGTGGTCATTGGCGATACCGATGGGGATATGGAGATGGCGAGAGCCGCAGGAGCCGCGCTCAAAGTTGGAATCGGCGAGCCTGATGTATTCCAACTTGCGGATTTCACGATCTCTTCGTTCACCGAACTTCTTAAGATCGACGCGACGTCTGCACCATCGGTTCAACAGCAACCGCTTGCTGTATTCCAAGTCATCACGGATACGCATGTCCGGGAAGATGCCAGCCATATTCATAACCGGCATTTTGAAGAAGCGCTGATCGATATATCTTCGTTCGGTCAGAAAAGTCTGGGTATTATGCACGTCGGCGATGTAACCGATCGCGGGCTAGCTACGGAATATGCGGAGTTTCGACGGATTTGGAATAGTCGCCCAAGACCTTTGCCGGAGCTTTATCTCACACTCGGGAACCATGATATCGGAGCCGTGCTCTGGGACGAAGGCGGCACGCCGATCGATCTGAGCCTATTGCCGGAATACGAAGTCGAAGATGCACTGGACGGAAGGTTGTCCCCGGTCACTGAGCTTGTCGCAGCGACAGAGGGGCTGGACTTTGCCGGAATGGCGGAACGTCTGGGTTCTTCTGAACCTCAGACGATTTCGCAACAAGCGCGTGAACTATGGACAACGCGGATGCGCCGTTTTGCCGAAGGAACAGGAGAAGCGGCTCCTTATCACGATCATTGGCTAGCCGGTTATCATTTTATTTTTCTCGGCAGTGAAAGCCCGCATCCGAAAGATTGCGATCTATCAAATATGCAACTGGATTGGCTACGTGATCGATTATCTGAAGAAGCATCGCCCGAGCGTCCAATCTTTGTATTCTTGCATCAACCGCTGCGCGATACGGTAGCAGGTTCGATGAGTCATCAAGGTTGGTACGGCGTAAACCAGAATGCGGCGCTACAACAAGCGTTGGCGGAATATCCGCAAGTTATCTTGTTCTCGGGGCATACCCATTGGCAATTGGAAGCGAAGCGTACATTTTCGGATGGGCATGGAACCGAACCTTCGATGTTCAACGCTGCATCCGTAGCGTATCTCTGGACGGATCAAGATCAACATCTCATCGGAAGCCAAGGGCTGCATGTGGAAGTGTATGCCGATCAAGTGGTCGTTCGGGGTCGGGATTTTGTACGTCGCTGCTGGATACCGGATGCGGAATACCGCGTGCAGATTCCGATTGCGGCTTCGCAGACGACCTCATAATTATTTTTAACTTTTATAAAAACGCCTCTCTAAGCATCTTCGATTCTTTTCGAAGATGCTATTTCTTATTCGCCAAAGCTTCGCGATCTTGGATCTGCTTTATAATAGAAGCAGATGAATCGAGCGGAAGGAAGGCGAAGAACCCGAATGTCAAAAGAAAAAGAAGCTCACCCGTCTCCGCTGTACCGTGGAATCGGGATTGACGGCTGCCCAGCCGGTTGGATTGCTGCCCTGATCGAAGCTTCGGCAGAAGCAACTGAATTTCAACGAATCCGCAGCGCTGTCTACCCGACGATCACGGATTTATGGGCAGATTTGAATCCAAATCCTGATTATGATCATGTTCTGATCGATATTCCGATCGGGCTACCGGAAGGCATAGCTGGGAAATTGAATAGCGTAGAAGATCGGAAGTGCGACCGCGATTGCCGCAAGCTGCTTCCCAAAAGCCGCAAATCGAGCGTTTTCCCGGTTCCTGTTCGCCAAGCGCTGCGTGCAGAAGATCCGTCTGCGATCAACTTTTCGGTAACGGGTCGCAAATTAAGCCGGCAAAGTATTCATATTTTACCGAAGATTTCGGAAGTTGATGATTTTATCGCGCAGCGGTTGAAGAGGCAGCTACCTGTCGCTGGATTTATCGAAGAATCGCACCCTGAATTGGTCTTTTTAAATTTGAATACGGGTATAGAAGAAGTGCCTTTATATCGTAAAAAAGAAGCAGAAGGTCAGCGCGAACGTCTGCGTATTTTGCAAGCATCCGGTTTATCGCAGACTCAAATGGAGCAGCAATTCACTCTTTTTTTAAGAAAACATGTGGCAAAAGATGATCTCCTTGACGCGGCGGCACTTGCTGTAGCGGCGCACCGAATCGCTTCCAACTCTGCGGAGCCGCGTTACGTGACAAAGAGCAGCGAAACGCAATATGATTACGAAGGCAGCGTACAAATGAACATCGTTTATGTTAGGAGCTGGCAAGCACCGGGTATATAGAGCTATCAGATAAGCTTGTATTCAACAGACCGAAGAGGTGTCATTTATGACTAACGAGTACGAACAATGTATGACAGAGAACGCTCGTCTACAGTTGCTTTTAGATCAAGAAACGCAAGAAAAAGAGCAAGCTCAGCAAGATTTGAAAAACAAGTCTAATTTCGTTGCGTTTTTGAGTCACGAAATTCGTAATCCCGCTAACGGTATCGTAGCGATGAGTCAATTGTTGGGCGAGACTGAATTAACAGAAGAACAGCAAAGTTATCTGGAAATCATTCAAGCGAGCAACGATTCGCTAATGGAATTGATTAACGGGATTTTAGATATTAGCCGTCTTGAAGCGGGTAAAATGACGGTTACCACTAATCCGTTTGACCTGATCAACACAATTGAAGATCTGATCTATATGCTTGCGCCGCAAGCCTTTGAAAAAGAAGTCGAAATTATCCTCGATATTGAATCTGAAATTCCATTGTTTGTCGTCGGCGATTCATTGAAGTTGCGTCAAATTTTTCTCAACCTCATCCAAAATTCGATTAAATTTACGCATACCGGACAAATCGTATTTGAATTGAAAAGGGTACCTTCTCTTCAAAATGATCGAATTAATGTGTGTTTTGCGGTTCGTGATACAGGCATTGGCATGTCGGAAGACCAAGTGTCCAAAATTTTCGATGTCTACGCACAAGTGCATGAAGCCTCCGAACATAATTATGGCGGCACAGGTCTAGGGCTTGCGATCACCAAAAATCTAATTGAGCTTTTGGATGGCAAGATCGAAGTGCTTAGCGAAAAAGGGAAAGGAACGTCTGTCGAAATTAACCTTTCTTTCGAACGCTACACCGATATTCCTTCGATTCCGTTCGAAGACGATGTATTGACCGATATGCGCTTTTTGCTATTGGAACAACATCCATTATCCCGGCACGTCATCGCAAGTATGCTGGAAGGATGGGGTGCAATAGTCGAATGTGCAGAAGAAGCGACAGAAGCTTTGACTCATCGCACTCGGCAAGGTGAATTCGATGTGGTTCTAGCGGATTTGAAGACGGTTGATGAAGATGAAGAGTTCTACACGTTATCTGAAATCAAAGGCGTGAACGTATTTTTGCTTGCGCGTCTAGGCGAAAAGGTAGAGGATGAAAAGCGAAGCCGTTTCCGTTCGATCATCACGAAGCCGATCCGCAAGCTGCATCTGCTGAACGCGATACTGGCTATGGATAAAAACGTTCAGGAGTGAAAGGAAGGTTACGTAAACGTTATGAGCAAATCAAGAATTACCGTGTATGAACCTTTTTCGCGTGTTCGGATGGAGATGGCGTTTCCGCTGCGTTGGGTGAACAGTTATGTGCTGCGCGGCGAAGAGGGTCTGACGATTGTCGATCCAGGTCCACGTTCATCCGAAAACGAAGAAACTTGGGAAAAAGCGTTCGAAGAATGGGGCATGGATATGAATGAGATTGCCTCGATCGTGCTCACGCATCATCATCCCGATCATTATGGATTGGCGGGCTGGCTACAAGAACGTAGCGGAGCTCAAGTCTGGATGTCCAAAACAGCAAGTGAAGCAGCTTGGAGAAATTGGGGCGGCGTTCAATCGTCTTCGGCAGATACCGGATTCGCTGAAGCTTCGATTGAAGTATATCGGCAACATGGGATGGCAGAGTCGAGATTGGCAGAACTTCCCGCGCATTTGGCTTCTTTTATCCCGCAAGTCTATCCGCAACCGGAAGTCACCGTGATCGAACCGGGATTACCGATTCGTTTCGGTGGACGTCTGTGGCAACCGATTCAGACCGGCGGGCATGCAGAAGGGCATTTATCTTTTTACGAAGAATCGACCGGAATTTTATTGTGCGGAGATGCGGTATTGCCGCGTATTTCGCCTAATATTTCATATAGCCCTGGAGGCGAAGCTCATCCGTTATCTTCTTATCTGGATGGGTTACGTACACTTGGAGCGCTTAAGGTCGCTCAAGCTTTCCCCGGTCATCGCGATCCGTTCGAGAACTTTACCGAGCGAACCCGGCAATTGCTTGCGCATCATGAGCAGCGGCTAGAACGTATGGCGGAACTCCTGCAAAACGGTTCCAAAACCGCATACGAAATCTGTATCTCATTGTTCGGCGATTCGCTTGGTATCCATCAATTGCGATTCGCTTTATCGGAAACGATTGCGCATTTGATCGAGCTGGAAGACCGGGGCAAAGCGAAGTCGTATGAAGATCGAGTAACGATCATATTTCACTATTTAACGGATTAAATCAAGAAGCTTTTAAGGACCTTTAGGTTTTTAAAAGCTTTTTTTGATATTTAGTTAGATAAGTATTGATTTTTTCTTTAAAATATATATATTTACATTATGAGGAATAAATGAGTTATTAATGGGAGGTTTTTTATGACAAATCGTGAACAGTAAAGGCTATCATGTACCCTAAGACATCCAAAAAAATTTTAAAAATAAGTAGTTCTACTTGATTAGGACTAATGAACCGTGTGTATATAAAAAGAGTCGGCAACTATATTTACCTCAAAAAGATTTAGGTAAATTTAATTTAGCGATAAAAGTGTATGACGCTCTCTGTTACGGATTCATCGTTTTAAAAACTTTTTTAAAAAAATTTAAAAAGATGTGATCCAAATTTTCAAACCCTGCGTTTTACCCAATGTACACGAGAGACACAAGAACAACAGACACCACAGAATAACAGCAACATCCATTATGAACCACACACAACTGGAGGGATTAAGATGTTTAAAATGTTCAATGTGAAAAATCTCGACTCTAAGAAGTTCAATGCCAAAAAGATTATGGTTCCGGTACTCGGTTTAGCACTGGTTGTTCCAACAGTAGCAGGAGCCGCACCTGCACATGCAGCATCCGCAACAAGCGTAACGGCAACTGCAGCGCAATCGGCAACAATGAAAGCTTCGATCACTACACCGGCAGTTGAACTGAGAGCTGCACTGGACAACCTTCTCTCCGAGCACTATCAACTGGCTGTAGATGCAATGATCAAAGCCTACCAAGGTTCGCCAGACGCGGCAGCCGCTTATGCAGCTCTTGATCAAAACGCAGTAGACATGTTGCCAGCGATCGAATCGCTGTACGGTAAAGACGGCGCTGCTGAATTCGGCCGCATCTTCCGTGCACACAACAAATACACAGACGATTTGGTAAAAGCAATGAAAGCCGGCGATACAGCTGGAGTTCAAACCGCAAAAGCCAACATCGAAAAATTCGTTAAAGAATTCTCTGCTTTCTTGGGAACAGCAACAGGCGGCAAATTGCCACAAGCAACCGCTGAAAAAGTACTTCGTCTCCACGAAGACCAAGTTCAAGAAGCATTCGATAAATATGTAGCAGGCGATTACACAGGTGCATTTACGGCTTACCGTACAGGTCTGAACGAAATGTTCACGATCAGTAAAGCACTCTCGACAGCAATCGTGACGCAAATGCCTGAGAAATTCCAAAATACAAAAGCAGATACAAAAGCAGGCGATCTGCGTTCGGCACTGAACCACCTGTTTGCTGAACACTTCGCATTGGCAACGCTGCAAATGCAAGAGCAATACGATGGCATGACAGCAAGCAGCAACGCTTTGGTAGCTGCTGAAGCTGGCAATACAAAAGACTTCAAAGCAGCGATCGCTTCCGTATACGGAAACGCAGGTGCAGACCAGTTCGAGAAACTGTGGACAACCGATCACATCAACGTTCAAGCACAATACGTAGCAGCAGTGAAGAGCGGCAACCAAGCTGAAATCACAGCAGCTAAAGCAAAAATCACGATGTTCACAAAAGAAATGGCTAAATTCTTGAGTGCAGCAACTGAAAACCGTATTCCAGAAGCAGGCGCACTGGAAGGTCTGACTGCACACGAAAACCAAGTACAACAAGTACTGAATCAATATGTAGCAAAAGACTACACAGGTTCGTACAAAACAGAGCGTGAAGGCTATGCGTTGATGTTCGATGTAGGTAAACTGCTGAGCGGTGCAATCGTTGACCAATTCAACTCGAAATTCCAAGAAACAACAATGCCAACACCTACGCCGACTCCAACACCTGCACCTAACAAAACAACGGTTAAAATGCAGATCGGTAGCATGAACCTGACGCTGAATGGCAAAACAACGAAAATGGATACAATGCCACGCGTTTGGAACAACACAACTTATGTACCGCTTCGTTTCCTGAGTGAAGGAATTGGCGCTCAAGTGAAATGGAACAAAAAAGCAAACGAAGTTACGGTAATGGCGGGTAACGATACGCTGAAATTCTGGTTGGGCAAAGACTTCATGGAAGTCAACGGTAAACGTCAACCTGTAGGCGCTACTGTATTCGCAGACGAAAATGGCCGTACTGTTGTGCCGCTTCGTTTCATCACAGGACTGCTGGGCTGGGACTTCAGCGTGAACAGCAGCAACTGGATGATCACACTGACAAAATCGATGTAATTTGTTTGAACCCTTCCGCATAAAAACGGAATAATGATTTAAAAATCGCCGAGCACCCTAGGATTTAATAGGGTGCTCGGCTTTTTTATTCATAAAAACGAGAAATTCTTGGTAAAAGAGGGTTTGACCTTTTCGTTAGGTATGAGAAATGGGTATAGGTATGGAATAAGACAGATTGGAATAAAAAAGAAAAAGGAGGATCTTCATGAGCTTTGACCTACAAAATAAACTAGAGCGAGCACTTTCAGCCGCAGTCGAAGATTCCTCGCGCAGAAAGGAGTTTTACGAAGAGCTTCGCCGCTCAGAATTATACACCTTACGAGTTGAAGATTCATCTTCTGGACAGGGTCAGATTTCAAGTGACGATCCTAAGATCAATCTTCAGCTTTTTTCGCTTGAAATCGAAAATAAATCGTATATTCCGGTATTTAGTTCACTTACGATGTTACAACGGTTTATTGATCGCGAAATGAATTATATCTCGATTCAATCGATTGACTTTTTCAATCTTGTACGTGGATCGGATGTATGGTTAAATCCCGGTGCTGCTTTTGCTAAAGTATTTCCAGCTTCGGAAATTGAATCGATCTTAGATGGGAGTTTGTTCGAGGCTACGCAAACGTACACCGTACATGCAGACTCACAAGTTCTTTTGGGACAACCGAAACAGCTTCCTCATGAACTACTGAGTGTTTTGGCGAATTTGTTCGAGACTTTGCCTGAGGTCAAAATGGCATATTTAGCTCATTATTATCATCCGGAAACGGGTGATCCACCACATACTTTGATTGCGATTGAGGTCGAACATCGTTGGGATCAAGTCATCGAGAGGGTAGTCAATCAGACTGCTGATATACATATGCCCAACCCGCCCGTCGACTTTGTACAGCTCGACGGCACGAGTGGGTTAGAATCTTATTTTGAATCGGATTGTATTCCGTTTTACGAGAAGCACAAACGTAAAGAAATCGTGATGCGATAAACTAGATCTATTAACCGGGCAGCCGATTAATCGTCGCCGGGTTCTTTCGGCAGTTCAATTTCAACTTCACGTTCACTTTGCTTATTGTGGGCGATCCGGCTGCTTGCTGCCGAAGCAATCGCACCGACAATATCGTCAAGGAAGGTATGCACCGGTCCCAAGTTTTTATCATTCAACCGTTCTAATACACCGGGTTTCAATTTATCGACATAGCCGAAGTTCGTCAGCCCAATACTGCCATAGACATTGACGATCGATAGCGCCAAGATTTCATCGACGCCGTACAGCCCTTCGTCGTTTTTGATCATTTCTTGCAGAGGGGATAGCAATTTGCCTTCTTCGGCAAGAACGTCGAGTTGAATCCCGGTTAGAACGGCATTTTGAACTTCACGCTTTTCTAATACTTTTTCGACGTTGTGTATACATTCTTCCATCGTAAGACCCGGATAATATTTTTTTTGCAAAAAAAGAACCAGTTCAGCAATTTCTTCGATTTGAACTCCGCGTTGCTGAAGCCAACTTCGGGTTGCTTCGGCGACTTTACGGCTGTTTAGCGAGTAAGCTTGGCGTTCGGGAATCCCCATTTTTTCTTCTTTTGGCGTAGGTTGCTCTGGATTTTGCATCATATTCACCTCGGATTTTATCAAAAGTAATTGAGAAGTAGAGTGCGCTCCGAATTAAAAAAAGAGAAGTCTCTACGTCTTAATCTCTAATACTATTCGTCATTTTTGAATCAAATTCCCCCTTAAGTTCCGAATCACCGTGCGTTTGGTGATCGAGTTTGCTAAAATGAGGGGAAGAACGTAGTAAATTGGGCATATACGGGAGGACAACGAAGTGAGCAGGAATGATCGAAAGCCGGATGAAATTCGCCCGGTGACTTTAGAAATTAACACGAACAAATACGCAGAAGGTTCGGTACACATTCAAGTCGGAGATACGAAAGTCATTTGTAATGCGACGATTGAAGAGAAAGTACCTCCTTTTATGAAGGGGCAAGGACGCGGTTGGGTGACAGCTGAATATTCGATGCTGCCTCGCGCTACACATACCCGAAATATCCGTGAATCCGCAAAAGGAAAGCTTGGCGGACGTACGATGGAGATCCAACGTTTGATCGCTCGTGCTTTGCGCTCGGTAGTTGATCTGCAAGCACTCGGCGAACGTACACTGATCGTAGACTGTGATGTTATTCAAGCCGATGGAGGCACGCGTACGACTTCGATCACTGGAGCTTTTGTCGCGATGTGTCTGGCTGTGAACAAGCTTGAAGAACAAGGCAAGCTTAAGCGTTATCCGATTACCGATTTTCTGGCTTCGGTCAGTGTAGGGGTGGTTGGAGACGAAGCGCTGCTTGACCTTCGTTACGAAGAAGATAGTTCAGCGAAAGTCGATATGAACGTCGTGATGACGGGTTCGGGCGAGTTCGTCGAATTGCAAGGTACCGGAGAAGACCGCCCGTTCAGTCGTGCGGAGTTGAATCAGTTGCTTGAATTAGGTGAAACCGGTGTTCGTCAGATGATCGAAGTGCAAAAGCAAGCGCTTGGCACAACAGCTTTAAAAATCGGGAACCCTGAGATTGGAGGCTTGGCATGATCGAAAGGATGAGCGGGGATAACAAGCAGATTATCGTCGTAGCGACACGCAATATGGGTAAAGTTCGCGAATTTCGACATGCACTGGCTCCTTTTGGGAAAGAGGTTCGCAGTTTGCACGAATATCCAGAAGCACCGGAAGTGGTGGAAGACGGAAACACTTTTGCGGAAAATGCGTTTAAAAAAGCAAAACAAATCGGAGATTTTCTGAATCTTCCGGTGCTGTCTGACGATTCCGGTCTTTGCGTTGATCTACTCGATGGAGCGCCAGGTATTTATTCCGCTCGTTATGCCGGAGAACATGGCGACGATGCCGCGAATAATGCCAAGCTATTGAGTGAGCTGATGCGTCTTCGTCAAGGTGACGATACGGAGCAGCCGCTACTGAGCACCGCAAGGTTCGTCTGTGCCCTGGTCTTATACGATCCTTCTGATGAAAGCAGTATTCAATCAGAAGGCGAGGTCGAAGGTTGGATCACTTCGGAGACTGCCGGAGCTGGCGGCTTCGGATACGATCCGCTATTTTATGTGCCGCAATATGAGCGGACGATGGCGGAAGTCAGCGTGGAAGAAAAGCAGCAGATTAGTCATCGAGGGGTTGCGTTGGGGCGGTTGATCGAGCAGCTGAAGTAGAAGGCGCTGCGGGGAAAATTCGTTCGATTCGCTGTTTCACTCGGAAAAATAGATTGAAGTTTTTATTGGAATTTTCCGAGTTCAAAGGCGGATCTCACGTATTTTCCCCTTCGCTTACGTATCTGCACGATATGTGGGGTAGGGTAAGAAGAAAGAAAAGAGAAAGAAAAAGAATAAGAATAAGAATAAAAGCCAGCGAATAAAGTCTTCGCTGGCTTTTTTTATGGGTATAGATCGTTTGGGAATCGTTAATAGAATGAAAAGAGTTAGTAAGTTAGTTAGCGCTTACAACCTTTAATTTGGAAGGGGGGTTGCATTGTCTTCCATATATCCGAAGGTGCAGTCACGGACAGGAGCTAAGATCTCGCGGTGTAATCCACCGGCGGATATTTTGCCGTCAAACATTTGAGAAACGTAGATCGTTCGTTTGGCGCGGAGGATACAAGGAGCACCGCCGGCGCTACCTACCGTTTTTGCATTGATTCGGTCTTCCGCTTCTAGGCATGAACCTCGGCAGACCGAAGAAGGATGAGCGAACGTGATCGATCCGGTTGCGTAGAGATCGCTTTGCAAAATACCTTCTTTATGAATGACGATATCGCCGTTTGATTTAATCGTGCTGGTCTGACAACGGGATAATTCGATCTGAGCATCGCTTTTTTGCATATCATCGACAAAAGTATGTTCGCGATCCAGATGATCTTGAAGATTGAGCAGCAAATCTTCGGTCAGCGATTCGATCATTTGCGTCGGAGAAAGCATTAGATTTAGCGCATCGGCAAATTCGTTTGAAGCCCCACCGGTACTACGTTGTACGGTGATCATGACTTGCAATAACTCGCGAATATCTGGCTGGATTTCTTTGAATTTGCTTTTCAGTAGCAGCAGAGCCACTTGTCCGAATTTTGCGGATTGTCCGCGTTTGCCAACTTCAGTATATAAAGTTCGCGAAGCTTGCAGCAGCACGCCCAGATCATTTTTTAACTTTTGCGAAAGATGATACAGTCGATTGAACGATAGACCGAAACTTCCCGAGTAGAGCCGACTTCCGATTACGCTTCCGAGTACAATAATGCTACCCGCAGCGGTAATCGTTGAATTATATACACCGCCCGAGATATAGACGTTGCCCAGTGATTCCACAATCATATTATCTGTGACATGACCTTGTATCGTGACATCACCGGAAAAGACGATATTCCCTGTTTTGAGATCCACATCACCCGCAACAAAATAAGCATCCGATATATCCAAGTAACAGACTGTGCCTTCGGCAAGACAAGGACGCCCGGCTTTGGTCGCAACAAAGATTCCGCCTTCGCGTTCTTCAACATGTTGGCGGGCACGTAAATCGATTTCGCGTACAGGCGGAGGTTCAATTACATCTCCGAACACGTCGAATCCGGGAGTACCCGGCTGTGAAGGATGAGCGTAAGCCAATATATCTCCTGGTTGCACCGAAGGAATACGTAGATGATTCCGATAATCGAGCGCACCGCCGACTTCTTCAAAAGCATTTTCGATTTTTTGTTCAAAAAGCAGATCGATTGTAGCATCTACACCCGGTAATGCTTCTTCTCCGAAAGCAAACTGAGCCGCTTGGCCTGTCGCTTCTTGCAAAATACCTGCGATTGCCGATACGTCTAAGTTTTTGCGAATTCCTTGTTTACCGATCTCAGCCATGATTTCAGCAATTTCGAGTCGATGCACAGGGTTTTCCAGATCGTGAACACTGGTCGGAGCCAATCGTTCTGCGACTGCGCAATCTTGTAATTTCCAAGCATATCGAATTTCGCTAAATACCGTTAAAAAAGCTTGCATCCGATCTGGAGAAACTTTGATCTCATATAAAGGTTCTTCCGCACGTTCCCATTCGATCCGATCACTGGCGCGAACCGGAAACGGATTTCTCATTTCAACCCCGTTTAACCATAAACGAAGCGGAAAAGTCGGAATGAGCACCGCAAAATCACCTTCGTCTTGCGGGTCAGTCACAATAAACCGATTCTCGCGAATTTCGATAAGCCCGTTGCAAGGCGTAGTATGCGTAGTTTCCGATAGGGTGTCTATATCTTCATTAAATTTCAACACGCAAAAAAACCTCCTCTAGATGATCATAACCACGGGGACTCGTAAAGAGTGTGGAGGAGAGAAGAGAGATTCGTAACCAGGAGTAGGATGGGTCTATAGGTATGATTTATTGTCAAAAAAAGCGTATACAAAATAATCCTTGCTTATAAAATAAGCCTTTTAAACTAAAAATAACAATATCTTTAGACCTATTTTTCTGAATAGTTTTTCCATAACGTCCGATTTATTGCATCCGATCGTTTTTTCGGTTACATTGAGCGCAATCCAGCATTTTAAATCCCATAGCCAAAAGAAAGGTGAAGCTGATGCGAAACAAAACGAGTTGGAAGGTATTTAGTCTTACGGCGCTGATGTTAATCCTTGCGGCGAGCGTCGCGCTTGCCGACTCCGATCTTTGGACACAAGCAAGCAAAAAATCGGGTCGTCTTATCGCTACACAAGGCGTTGAAGTCAAAATACCCGGGCGCGATGAGAAACAACAAGCAGTGACTTCAATCGATCCCGTTACAGGAATTTCTGCAAAGCGTGCAGGCACAATCTCTAACTCAACACGGACATTTACAGCAAAGCTGACCGCAGACGGTCTAAATGACACGTTAACTTTTCGTTATATCGATTCCGCAGGAAAAATGACGGTATTGCCTTCACCGGATCTCGGTTATGACATAGTCACGCTACCTGATGGCAATGTGTTAGTGGAATACGCGGCGTCGATCTATAAGCTAAATCCGCAAAAGCGTACCCTGTCTCTGTTTTTGAACAGTCAGACAGGAAATATTCGCAAAACACAGCGCGGTCCAATCTCTGGAGGTTCGGCAAAAATGGTCGTATGGGGACAGCGAGCTTCGATCAGCCCGGACGGTACCCAGTTGCTGTATTGGACAACGCGCAATATCGTCGCCACCGGCAATGAAGACGGCGAAAACTGGATCAAAGATTTGCGTACCGGAGCAGAACGTAAAGTATACGGAGCCGGATATACCGTGCTCGGTTGGGATCAGAAAAATCGCTTTTATCTGGATTTAGGCGATCTGGGAATTGTGCAGGTGGACAGTAGCGGCAAAGCTTCTGCCCAACTTGTTTCCGAATATTCAGTGTCAGCGCTATCAGCTAATCATTTGATGTACCAGACTGCGGACGGTTCGGTGAATATCCGAAATCTATCGACAGGGCAAAAGAAAGTGATACGCGGCAGCGGATTGAATCATTTGCGTTCGATCTCGTCATCGGAGAATGGAGCTTGGTTTGCGCTGCTCAATGCGCCGAACCGCTCAAGCCGAGTTTCGACATTGATTGTCGTTGATGCGAATACGTCTGAGATACATAAATTTGACGAGCCGGCAGGCAGTTCGATCATCGGTATGAGTTGGCAAGATTCAGAGACCTTACTCGTTCAAGTTCGCAATCGCGAGTCAGCCCATGAGTCGACGTATGTCGTTGATATGAGCAAGGAGGTCAAATAATGAATAAGAATCTTCGGCGAAAAGTACAACTGACGATGGCGGCACTGCTTTTGCTTAGCGCGGTATCTTCAGCTTCAGCAGCGGATTACGGAGCGAGATTTTTGCAACAATACGGAGTCAAAGCTTCGATCGCACCGGCAATGACCCCTTCAAGAAGCGATGCAGATGGATTGTTGGAACGCTATGCGCCTATTGAAAGCAAAACCAATCAACCTCGTAATGTCGTCAGCGGCACGAATCCACATAACGGATCGGATATGGCGATGGCATCGGGCGAGCGCGTCTATGCGATTTTGCCGGGGAAAATTACCGAGATCAAATCCAATACGTCTGCTCAATTAGGCAGCGTCATTATCGATCACGATACCGACGGAGACGGAAACCCGGATGGTGTCTACGTGCAATACGTCCATATCGATCCGGCAGGCTCTGGTAGTTATGGCATTGCGGTCGGCGATTACGTCACAGAGACGACCGTTATCGGTACCGTGGATCGGGCAAAGCGATATAATCCACATCTGCATATTCAACAAGTCAGCCGTGGGAAAAGTAACTCAGCGGATATTCAGACGATGCCCATGTATCTGTTTTATCGTCATACGTCGCTCGAGACTTGGAATGCGGGATCGGATCTTGACTATATCTCGGCAGACTGGCAAAAAGGAAATGTGTTGTATTTGACGGCATACGCTGCAACAGATAACCCGCAGAGCAATCGATATGATCGAAATCGCCCAGTTGAGATTCAACTGCATTATAAGATTGGAGCTACCGGGAAGTGGAAAATGTCTTCGACCAAATTCCGATTGTCTAACGCCAATACGATGCGATATCAGATTGATCTCAAACAAGCGACCGGAGCATCCAAAGGGCAAAAAGTATATGTGTACGCAGCCGCGATCCGAGCCAATGATCCAACGTTCCCGAATAAAGCAAACTATCGCCACGGATTATGGCCTCAGTTCTACAAGCAACCGGATCGAGTATTGTATGCCGGATCATCGGTACGCGCTGATGCGGCATCCCGCGTATTTACGATTCAATAAATATCAAAAACCGTTCCGAATTGCCAAATGGCGAACTTCGGAACGGCTTTTTTGAAGAGGTTCGAAAATGATTAACCGGCAATTGCTTCTTCGCTATTTACTACGGCTGTTTCATCACTTTTGTTTTTCTTTTTACGAATTTTTGCAACAGGAGCAGTTTCATCAGGTGTCGTTTCAATTTTGAACGACGACAAATTTTGAAGATTGCTGATCAATTGCTCCAATTTGTTGAAGCTTTTCGTCATTTCGTCGCTGATGTATTTTTGCTCGCCCATTCCGGCTAAAATTTCTTCCATCGCCGCATTCGTTTGTTGCGTTACGGCAGCAATCGCGACGGCTTGCGTCGAAACTTCCGAAGAAGAAGCTTTCATTTTCTCGGAACGCGATTCAACTTCTCCGGCTTGATCCAACAATTGATGCGTATTTTGATTGATTTCGTTTAACGCTTGTTCCGAACGCTCTGCTGCACCCAAACTGTTTGCTGCGGCTTCGCGTCCGCGTACGATTTGACTCATTAGACGCTCTGTACCATTTTGCAGTTCGCTTAAGATCCCGCCGATTTGTTCAGCGGATTCACGCGAATGTTCGGCAAGTTTGCGAACTTCGTCGGAGACGACAGCGAATCCGCGTCCAGCATCGCCCGCACGTGCAGCTTCGATCGCAGCATTGAGTGCCAAAAGGTTCGTCTGGCTTGCAATTTCAGAGATCGTCGTTAAAATTTGAGCGATTTGTTGATTTTGTTCCCGGAACAATTCCATATCATGGGCGGTATCGTTCATAACCGAATAGACTTGATCGATATGTGTACGAAGCTCGGTCATTTTTCCCGAACCTTCTTGGGTTACATGTACCGTAAGTTCAGATAAATCGCGCATCATCGAAGAGTTTTGAACGACGCCATCGATTTCTACATCGCTTGCCGACATTTTATCGGAAATGCTCGTAACGCTTTGGGCTTGAGATTCAGCGCCTTTTGCAACGTGAGAGAAGGTATTCGTAATTTCGCCAGTGATCAGTTCATTCAACGTAATACTTTCTTTGGACTTACGTGCGAATTTACTCAGTTCATCGAGAGCCGTACGAACTTCAGATAAGACTTGGTCGATCTTTGCTGCATTGCTGTTGCTTGTTTCTCTTTGAAGTGCCATTGCACGAAGTGTTTTTTCAGTAGCAACACCAATTAAAACCGCGATCGTCGCGATTATTGCAAATGCGATAACCGTATTTAATAGTAGACCAACCGATCCTTCAGGGATGAAAGGTTGAGCTCCTCGGAAGTATGAAATAACCATGATTACTAAAGCCGTTGAGGAGTAGACAAGGGTATATCGATAAAGCGGATACAACAGAAGAAGTACAGAAGGAACAATAGCCGTTACGAGACTGATCGTGGTCGTATATTGCAAAGCATAACTTATGGCAAAATAGAGTGCGACGCCATAGGGAAGAAGAAAGGTAGCTTTTTTAAGAATGTGAAGGACTGTAAATGCTGCAAGAAATACAACCAAGAAGACGGCAGAGATTTTGGCGATAGTATCACCAGAAATAGCAGATAAAATAACCAAAGGTACGCAAACATATAGGATCCACATGACTACTTTGTTTCGTTGACGCATTACACGCTCTAAGTTACTCAAATGCTCACTTCCCTCATATTAGATATTGCGATGCGTAAAACTTAGTTTTATTATCGTCAAAAAGCCCCTAACCATGTAGGGGCTTTTATCAAAAAAGAATAAATAATCAACAAAAATATAATTATAAAAATAACTATAATACATTTAATTACATTAAAGGTTTTTTTGAAAGGTATATCATAGGTCTATTTATTCATTGGAGAATTGGGATCGGAACGAATCTCTTTTTGATGCGGCGGAATCGCTTGCATATTATGACCGGAATCGTCGGTTCCACCCAAGCGCGTGTGATTAAGTGCGTAATGATTGCGGAAGATCGATTCGAGTTCGCTTCGTTTGTCATTTTCCGTCTCGACGATCACCAGTACGCGTCCTCCGCCGACATGCTCGTCATACATTTTTGCATCTTCCTCAGGAATCCCTAAGCCAATCAGCCCGCCAACCAATCCGCCGCTTGTTGCGCCGACCGCAAGACCCGCTAGACTCACCGCGATAGGACCTGCGGCAAGCAAAGGACCGATACCGGGGATCGCCAGCGCACCAAGTCCAACTAACAGCCCGCCTACGCCTCCTAAGATCCCGCCAGCTGCTGCACCGCCAGCCGCGCCTTCTGGAGCTTTATTATGATGCTGATCCAGCATTTCTTCCGCATTTTCGCGGTTGCGAGTGATGACCGAAATATCGTCTGCTTGATAGCCGGAACGTTTGAGTTCTTCCACGGCTTCAGCCGCTTCGCGTTCCGTCAAAAAGACGCCTACTGTTTTTTGCATCATAGTTGCCTTTCCTCCTTAAGATTCAGATTTTCGAGTTCGATAGGTTGGATCGTTTGGATTTGCTTCTTCCAGATCGGCAGGGCTGGCAAGCCCGCGATGCCCGATAGGCGCACCATCCATTCGGTTTCCTTCGAGATTGGTCGCACCCATAGCCGGCGTCTCGTTATAGGTGGAATCTTCTACGGCAGATTGAGGCAAATCCGCAAATTCTTCATCGTACCGTTTATTCAAAGAATGGTTGTCGCGGAAGATTCGATAAATTTCGCTTCGGTTGGCTTCCTCCGTATCGACAATAACGAGAACACGACCTTCTCCGACAATCGCTTCGTATTCTTTGGCTTCATGTTCAGGAATACCCAGACCGATTAATCCTCCGATCAGCCCGCCACCGGCAGCACCGACCGCCGCTCCGGCAAGAGTAGCCGCGATCGGACCTGCTGCGAGCAGAGGACCGATACCCGGAATCGCCAAAGCGCCAAGACCTGCCAAAAGTCCTCCGATCCCGCCGACTACGCCACCTGTTGCCGCGCCGCCTGTTGCTCCTTCTTGCGCGAGGGTTACCGTTTCGTCTTCGAATTTGCGAGCTTCTTCGGCGCTACGAGTGACTGCTGAAATATCGTCCGTCGAATACCCCATATTTTTCAAAGCTTCGATCGTATGCGAGGCTTCCTGTTCCGTGGCGAATATTCCGATAATTTTTCGATTCATGATGTCGTCCTCCTCGTGGTCATTTTAGCCCTAGTATAGACTTCTATATGTCTCATACTTAAACCAACCTTTGAAATAGAAACGTGAAAAGGGTTGAAAAGGCGACGCGAGAAGGGGTGATTCTGCTTTTATATTGTGGATCAAGCTTGCTTTTACCAAGCTGCAATAGACCCGTCGGCTCTAGACTCTGTACCTCCGCACAGAACACCGCTTTTGGAGTCGCGCCAAATAATCTGCCCGCGCCCGAATGTACTTTTGTCCGACGCGACCTTGATTTCATGCCCTTTGCGCATCAGCGCTTGAAGAAGATGAGTCGGAAAATCAGGTTCAACTTGAACGCTTTTACCGTGTTCCCACATCCAGCGAGGCGAATCGAGCGCCGCTTGCGGGTTCAATTGAAAATCGATAGTGTTCATCATCACTTGCAAATGACCTTGAGGCTGCATGAAGCCGCCCATAACGCCGAATGCACCGACAGCTTCGCCATCTTTGGTCAAAAAACCGGGAATGATCGTATGGTAACTTTTTTTGCCTGGAGCCAGTGCGTTATCATGTTCGGGATTCATCGAGAAATTATGCCCGCGATTTTGCATCGAGATGCCTGTTCCCGGAATGACGATGCCTGAGCCAAAGCCCATATAGTTGCTTTGGATAAACGAGACCATATTGCCTTCTTCGTCAGCGGTCGCGAGATAGACTGTTCCGCCGGAAGGAGGGGTGCCCGGACCTGGCAAAGCGGCTTCGTCCGAGATTAAAGCTCGGCGCGTATCCGCGTATTCGCTGGAGATCAGCCCTTCGATTGAAGTTCGCATATGCGGAGCATCGGCAAGATACGCTTCACCATCGGCAAAAGCAAGCTTCATCGCTTCGATTTGGCGATGCAGGGTGGAGACGCTATCTTTTTCCCCGGCATCCAAACCATCCATAATGCGTAGCGCCATTAATGCAATCAATCCTTGACCATTCGGCGGAATTTCCCAAACGTCGTAACCGCGGTAAGGCACAGAAATAGGCTTTACCCATTCAGGCTCATAAGCAGCAAGATCTTCAAGATTTAAAAATCCATCGTGCTGCTTAATATGAGTCACAATCTTAGCTGCCAATTCACCCCGATAAAACGACTCGGCGTTTGTTTTCCCGATCTCTCGCAGCGTTGCCGCATGATCCGGCGAAGACCATAGTTCTCCCGCTTGCGGCGCTTTGCCATTCGGAGCGAAAACACGGAACCATTCTTCGTACGCTTTGCCGCTCAAGTTGGTACGGAAAATCCGATGCGCCCGATTCCAAAAATAGGCCAAACCAGCGGGAATCGGATAACCTTCCGAAGCATAACGTACCGCAGGTTCCAGCGTTTGTTCCAGTGAAAGCCGTCCGAATTTACGCGACAATTCTGCCCAAGCCGCAGGTGCGCCCGGAACGGTAATCGGCGTTACGCCGTATTTTGGAATTTCGTCGATCCCCAGGCTTTGTAACGCTTCAATCGATAAGGTCTTTGGAGCCGGTCCACTGGCATTCAGACCATGCAGTTCGCCTTTTGTCCAAACCAAAGCAAAAGCGTCGCCGCCAATGCCGTTGAAAGCCGGTTCCAAAACGGTAAGAGCGGCGGCTGTAGCAACCGCGGCATCAATCGCATTTCCTCCGGCTTTCAAAATATCCAGTCCAGCTTGAGAAGCTAGAGGTTGCGAGGTAGCCACCATTCCTTTTCGGGCATAAGTCGGCAGACGGTGAGAAGTATAAGGTTGATAAAGTGGATCGAATTTCATAAAAATTGTCGACTCCTTTCTCAATAGACGATAGGTAACGATATCTCTCAATTGTAAGTTATGGACATTCAAACGCAAACAAGCCGCTTTTCTCACTGCGGAGAAAAGCGGCTTGCCCGGTTTTTAAAAGATATCAGTTGATTTTATGTTCGATTTTGCTTTTGAGATACATCTGATAAATATGGCGAATTGCAATTTTAACCACCATATAGATAGGAATACAGATCAACATCCCCAAAATCCCCATCACGTCGCCGCCGACAAGCAGCAGGACAATGACCGTAAGCGGGTGCATATCGAGCTGTTTGCCGAACACAAGCGGTTCAAGCAAGTTGTTCTGAATCAACTGAGCGACAATCACGATCACGATCGACCAGATTGCCATATTCGGCGATTCGATCAGACCTACGATTCCGACAGGAACGGTAGCAAGGAACGCTCCGATAAACGGAATAAAGTTCAAGAAGAACGAAATGATAACGAGCAGGAGCGAATACGGCAAGCCGATAATCAAGAAGCCGATATACAGCAGGACGCACAGCAATAAGTTAACGATTACGCGGCCTGCGATAAATCCGTTCAATGCTTCGTCCATCTCGTCAAGCATCAATTTGCCGTCTTCTTTTTGATTGTTCGGGAACATTCTGATGAGGTTGCCCGGCAATCGGTTATCGTCGCGTAGCAAGAAGTAGAGCAGGATTGGGAATGTCGCAATAACCAGTACGAAGCTCGATAAGAACGAGAACATGCTTGCCAAGTTATCGGATAACCAAGTGATCGACGTATCCAGCACACCGGACAATCGGTTCAGAATGTCTTGGTTTTGTGAATCGTTACTTGGAATAAATCGGCTAATCGTCGGATTTTGTTGCAATTGCTGCAATTGAGCTACTGCGTCTTTTGCCAATTGCGGAGCGTTCATAATAAAGCTTTCCACTTGATCGCGCAGTGTTGGGAAGACCCAAACTGAAGCGCCTACGATCAGTAAAATAAATACCGCGAAGATCAAGGCTACTGACCAGGAACGTTTCCATTTTTTACGTTCGAGAAAACGCACGAGTGGACGCAAAGGGTAATAGAAGAATGCCGAGATCAATAACGGTACAACGAGCGAGCTAACTAAAGAAGTAATCGGGGTGAAGATGAATTTGACTAATGTACCGAGAAAAATGATGAGCAGAACTAAGGCGATCCCCGCACCTATTACGAAAAATCGATTTTTGAACATGATTGTCCTCCCACAGATGATATAGATTTGGAGATGTCGTCGGCGCTTTAACCGTGATACCTTTCGTCTGAATCTGTTGCAAACGTAAATGATATGTAACAGTTAGCTTGGCTCAAGCAAGCAAATCTACTCTATATTAAACGCAAAATCATGTTTTCACGCCGCCTATTTTTTGCAGGAAAATAAAAGATTTTTCGGAAACGCTTTAGATTGAATGATTTAAAGCCGATAAAATTTATAGGAATTAAATGAAAAGCTATTGACTTTCTTTAAAACAGGCTTTAAAATTCAATCTTGCACGACCTAAATGTTCACTAGACGGTTGCAGACTTCTGGAAATGTTGTCCAACTGTTTGAATGTTTCATCTGAAAGACAATGACTCAAAACAAAACACACTTTGGAGGCAGAATGATGAAAAAAGTAACTTTACTCGGCGTTGTTGCGATCTTGATGGTGCTGATGCTTGCCGCTTGCGGTAACAATAATTCAAGCAACACAGCCGCTACAAATACAGACAGCAATAATTCAGCATCGTCGGAACAACCAGCTGCAGGTTCGGATAATCTGCTTGAAAAGATTAAATCTAAAGGTACAATCGTGATCGGTACAGAAGGTACTTACCCACCTTTCACTTATCACGATGCAAGTGGCACGCTGACTGGATTCGACGTTGAGATTGCTCAAGAAGTGGCAAAACGTCTGGGCGTTGAAGTGAAATTCGAAGAAGCACCGTGGGACAGCCTGCTTGCAGGTATTGATGCTGGACGCTTCGATGCCGTATTCAACGAAGTATCGATTCGCGACGATCGCAAAGAAAAATACGATTTCTCTGACCCGTACATTTCTTCCGGTGCGGTACTGATCGTACGTGACGATAATAACGACATCAAATCGCTTGCTGATCTGAAAGGTAAAAAGTCTGCACAATCGCTGACAAGTAACCTTGCAGATATCGCGAAAGAAAACGGCGCTGAGATCGTACCGATCGAAGGATTCCAACAAGCAATCGATTTGCTGAACTCTAACCGCGTGGATGCAACGATCAACGATAACCTGTCGTTCCTTGATTTGAAAAAGCAAAAACCGGATCTGGCGCTGAAAGTAGTCGCAGAAGCAGAAGACGCTTCGCAAAGCGGCGGCGTGTTCCCGAAAAACAGCCCAGAACTGATTGAAGCAGTAAATAAAGCTTTGGCTGATATGCACAGCGACGGTACGTACAAAACGATTTCCGAGAAATACTTCGGTGAGGACGTATCGAAATAATTGTTATTTTCCTCGTAATATTTCGAGGGAAATAATCAATCAAATTGTCGGCTTTTCTCGATACTCACCGAGAAAAACGATCAATCAAATTGTTATTTTCCGACTATAAAAACGGGGCTATCTCCGGTTCGCTCTGCGAATCTACGAGGCAGCCCCGCTTCGTTTGTTCAAAGCAAGCTTTTTCGTGTATAAGAAAGAAGAATGTTTGGCATCTGCAAAATTGAAAGGAGTCCTAGGAATATGGACGATCGTAAAATTCAAATTGTAATCGATTCGTTTCTGCCAATGGTCAAAGCGGCATTGCAATACACGATTACACTAGCCGTCATTTCATTTGTATTAGGATTGATTTTAGCTGTATTGGTCGCTTTGGTACGGGTGTGGAAAATTCCTGTATTGAACCAGATCGCGATCTTCTACGTCTGGGTCATCCGCGGAACACCGTTACTTGTACAGTTATTCATTATCTTTTTCGGATTACCGAGTATTGGAATCGAACTCGACCCATTCCCGGCTGCGATTATCGCCTTTACACTCAACATGGGGGCTTATAACTCCGAAATCGTGCGTGCAGCTATTCAATCTATCGCAAATGGTCAATGGGAAGCTGCTTATTCGCTTGGAATGACACGCGGTCAGGCACTTCGCCGCATCATTCTTCCGCAAGCTACGCGCGTCTCGGTTCCGCCGCTTTCGAACTCCTTTATCAGCCTAGTAAAAGATACGTCTCTGGCGTATACCATTACCGTAGTCGAACTATTCCAGGTCGCCAAACAAATTACGGCTACGACGTATGAGCCTTTGCTCCTTTATTCGGAAGCCGCTGTTATTTATCTAATCATCTGTACCGTACTTAACGCGCTGCAAAACGTGATGGAGAAACGACTTTCCCGCTTCTCTACGCAGTAAAAGGTTAGCTTTCTTCGAAGTTATTAGAAAGGAGCAACGATCATGATCCAAATTCAAAATTTGCATAAATCGTTCGGATCGCTGGAAGTATTGAAAGGCATCGACCTGTCTTTGGAAAAAGGCAAAGTGCTGGTCATTATCGGACCTTCCGGTTCTGGTAAAACCACACTGCTACGCTGCCTGAATTTATTAGAAACACCCAATGAAGGCACGCTGCGACTCGGAAATACGACAGTCGAATTCGGCAATCGCCGCAAAGCCAGCAAACAACAAACGCTCGACCTTCGCCAAAGCACAGGTATGGTATTCCAATCATACAATCTGTTCCCTCACAAAACCGCATTGGAAAACGTGATGGAAGCCCAGATCGTCGTGCAAAAACGGAGCAAAGAAGAAGCTCGCAAACGTTCGATCGAACTTCTGGCGAAAGTCGGCTTGAGCGGCAAAGAAGACGTGTACCCGCACCAACTCTCCGGCGGTCAACAACAACGCGTCGGCATCGCCCGCGCACTTGCCACCGATCCTCAAGTGATGTTGTTCGACGAACCGACGTCCGCACTTGATCCCGAATTGGTCGGCGAAGTGCTCAAAGTCATGAAACAACTCGCTGCCGAAGGCATGACGATGGTCGTCGTGACGCACGAAATGAAATTCGCCGCCGAAGCCGCCGATACCGTCGTTCTGATGGATGATGGCAAAATCTTGGAACAAGGACCTCCTCAACAGGTTCTTCAAAACCCGTCTAGCGAACGTGCTTCTCAGTTCCTGAACTTGTTGACGGAAAAAGAGGTTTAATTTTCAAATCAAAAAAAGTTGCTGTTGAAATTTTTTATAAAAAAGCAGCTAAGATGTTATTCCGAGTGAAGCGAGGAGCGTAGGGAGAGATTTAGTGAAGGAGTGTTAACGTTCGCCTTTGAAATCGGGAAAATTCAAGCAAAATTATAATCATTTTTTCCCGATTTCAACAAGCGACCGTAACAAATCTCTCCCGAAGCCTGAAGCCGTTACCTAAAACGGCTTCTTTTTTTGTTTATTTTTAACAGTCAAACTTAAATTCCTCCTCCATTAGTCTCGTTTTCCGAAACTTGACACCACTGAAACAACATCATTCGACCCTTTTTTATGAATCGTAAGCCGTATTTTTTTACAGCAATAGGGTCTTTAACTAATAGCTTGGGTAATAGCATGGGAAGCAACGCTAACCTGTTACAGAAAGGTGAGGATATTTTTGAAAGCAATCGTAATTGACGAGTTTGGTGGACCTGATAAGCTGCATGAGCAGAGTGTGCCGGAACCGAAGATCGATGCCAACCAGATCCTAATCAAGCTGTATGCGACATCAGTGAATCCGGTTGACACGAAAATTCGCGAAGGTGCGTTAGGCGCGGCAGCCGGCAGTTTCCCTTTGATTCTTGGCGGAGACGTAGCGGGCATTGTCAAAGAAGTCGGCGAAAACGTGAGTCGCTTTAAGCCACGCGATCCTGTATTTGCGCGTCCGCGCGTATTTGGCACGTATGCACAATATGTAGCCGTAGACGCGGATGTTGTGGTGAAAAAGCCGGAAAACCTGAGCTACGAAGAAGCCGCGGCGATTCCGCTCGCAGGAATGACCGCTTGGCAAGCGCTGGTCGATCACGGCAAAGTGACCGCAGGGCATAAAGTACTCATCCATGCCGGAGCAGGCGGCGTCGGTACAATGGCGATTCAGATCGCGAAGTATTTAGGGGCAACCGTAGCCTCGACCGCAAGTTCGGCGAACGAGGAATTGTTGAAATCGCTGGGCGTCGATCATTTTATCGATTACAAAAAAGAAGACTTCTCCGAGATTCTCTCGGATTATGATATGGTACTAGACACTATGGGCGGCGATATTCAGAGCAAAAGTTTCAAAGTATTGAAACCCGGCGGGCACCTGGTCTCGGTTGTAGAGAAGCCAGACGAAAGCCTTGCCAAAGATTTAGGGATTCATACCGCTCTATTCATGATGGAGCCTAAAGGTGAGCAGTTGGAGAAACTTGCGGAGATGATCAAAGAAGGCAAGTTGAAACCGATCATCGACTCGACGTATTGGTTGAACGAAGAAGGCGTACGCAACGCGCATATCAAAAGCGAAAGCCATCACGCCAAAGGCAAAATCGTGATTCGCGAAAAATAAAAAAAAGCTTCAATATTCTAGCTAGTATCGACTATATCCCGGATATAGCGTTCAACTAAAGTCAAATACAGTTTCCTTCCGCAGATGCGGTCAAGGAAGCTGTATTTTTCTTTATACTTTTTGCGGGTAATGATTCTTATAGATCGCGTATACAACCCGAAGTTTATCCAAAAGGAGTGAACCATCCATATGACCCACGATAGAGCATCAGAACAAACGACAGTAGCTTCCGATCAGATCCAGCCGTGGAGCGAAGCGTTGGAGCAGTTATACAGCGAATTTCGTAAGCGCAGCCGCGCTGCCTTAAAAGACTACGAAGTCGAAGACATCCATCAAGCGAGAGTAAGCGCGCGCAAATTACTGACCTTGATTCAGATCCTTGATCCAGACGGAGAAACCGGGCTATATCGAATCATCAAAAAAGCGCAAAAACGTTTCGGCAGAGTCCGTGACGCGGACGTGATGATCGCCGATTTCAAAAAGCTACGTCAAAGCGCCAAATCCGAAGGGCAAATGGAAGAAGCCAAATTATATAAAAAAATGACGAAGCTCGAAAAAAGCGAACGAGATCGTCAACGTAAAAAGTTAAGCCGAAAGTTACCGAAGATCATCAATCGTAAGCTGGATAAACGTTGGCAAAATTTTATAGAGCAAGAGTTGCCTGATTTTGTAGGGCAAGCGGACGTTCGCAGTAGTCTGCGTATGCTCAAAGACGATTACCGCAAACGTCGGCATATGTACCAAGTAACCGCAGACCGTGAAGGAGCTTCGAGTGAACAATCGCTAGACGCTCTGCATCAAGTACGGATTGCAGCCAAACGTTTCCGCTATACCGCCGAAGCTGCCGCATTTGCATTGGAAGCCAAACAAGCCGAAGAAGCGAAACATTTCAAAAAAGTACAAAAAAAGCTCGGCGACGTAAACGATCGGCATGTACGAATCCAGATCGTCGAAGATTACGGCGCCGAAGCTTTAAATACGGATGAAGAAAGTTGGAATTTATTCCGTAGCCGATTAGATGAGCAATTGAAAACCGCTTTGTCTGAAGTCGGCGAATTGTAAAAATGATTTAGATCCGAACCGATTTTTTCGAACTCACTGAGCCGATTGCTGCTTCAAAAACTCAATCGAATCGTACAGCATTACAGCTGCTTCGGCGCGAGTAATCTGTTCTTTTGGATGGAAGTTGCCGTCGGCATCGAGTTTCACAATTCCGCGGTTGAGCGCCCGCTGGATTGCACCTTGATACTCGGCAGTCAGCTCTTTTTCATCGGTAATATCTTGCGGCTTGATGTTGATCAGCGGCAGATTGCCGGCTTTTTCGACTGCTTGCATCAAATAGTTTGTATATTCTTCTTTGGTCATGACGCCAGATGGATCGATCGTTTTTGGCAACTCTACGCCATTGAAGTGTGCATTGACGAAAGCTTCGGCGTACCAAGCTCCCTCTTTCGCTGCAGGGAACAGATCATGAGCGGTTGGAACTTTGCCTGCTTCGAACGTGATGGCTGCCAGACTCAGCTGTAGACCGCCTGCGATCAATTGAACGCCTTGAGCATTCGTTAACACAGCTTTTGGATTAAAAGATGATGCGCTCACGCCTTTGATGAGACCTTCTTTTTGAAGCGTCTCGATTTTTTGTTGTCCGGTTACGCCGCTTAGGTCGCCGAAGCTTGCTTGCGCCGCGAAAAGTTGACCGCCGAGCGACAAAGATAAGACGGATACCGCCAATACCGAAGAAAAAGTTTTTTTGTTCATTTCGATGACCTCCTATAGTGTGTTAGCCTTCTGACGAAGGTTTTTTATAAAAGGTTGCAACTTATATCCCTCGTCAAAAAATACATAACAAAAAATCCGCTTTCCCCGAACCAAGTCGGAGAAAGCGGCTTAATCATGCTTATTTATTTAAACATCTTTTTCACTAAAGCCATTTGTTCGTCGCCGTAAGGAGGGAACAGCATCGTCGTGCCGCTCTCCGCGGATGCGCGTTTCAAGATACTTTTTTGATGTGAGAACGTACGCAGGCTATGCACGCCGTGGTAAGAACCTACGCCGGAAGAACCCGTACCGCCGAACGGCAAGTTCGGGTTCGATACATGAAGCAGCGTATCGTTGATGCAGCCGCCGCCGAACGGTATTTTTTCGAGTACGCGGTCTTGAACCTGCTCGTCTGTCGTGAACAGATACAGCGAAAGCGGGCGAGGATGCTTGTTCACAAGTTTAATCGCTTCTTCGACATCATTGTAAGTCAAGATCGGGAGAATCGGACCGAACAATTCTTGCTCCATGCTTGCCGCATCCCAAGAATCCAAATCCAGAAGCGTTGGCTCGATAAATTTGTCTTCGCGTTTTCGATTGCCACCGAATACGATACGGTCTTTGTCTTTATCCAAAATTTCAGATAGACGATCGAAATGACGCTCGTTGACGATGCGACCGAAATCCGGGCTGCTTGACGGATCTTCACCCAAGAACTCGCGAATCGCGTTTTTAAGGGCAATCAGCAGTTGGATTTTTTTGCTCTCATGAACAAGAACGTAATCCGGCGCGATGCAGGTCTGACCCGCGTTGACTAACTTGCCCCAGATAATGCGTTTTGCCGCCATACGGATATCGGCTTGCTTGTCTACGATAGCCGGGCTTTTGCCGCCAAGTTCCAGCGTATACGGAATCAATTGTTTCGCTGCGGCTTCGCCTACGATTTTGCCGACTTCGGTACTGCCTGTGAAGAACATGTAGTCGAATGGCGAGTTAATGAGCGCGTTTACCGTATCTTTGCCGCCGTCGAGAACACGTACATAATGTTCTTCGAATACGTCGCCCAGCAGTTGCTTCACGATGCGAGATACGTTTGGCGTGCTATCGGACATTTTAATCACGGCGCAGTTGCCTGTAGCAATCGCGCCTACCAACGGTTCCAATACAAGTTGGAACGGATAGTTGAAAGGTCCGATAATCAGCACAGTGCCGTGCGGTTCGTTAATAATGTAGCTGCTTGCGCCAGACAAAGAAATCGGCGTTGCGACACGCTGCGGCTTCGACCAGCGATACAATTCTTTCGAAATTTCGGTGATGCTATTCAGAATGAATCCGACTTCGGTCGAATAAGCTTCAAAAGCGGGCTTGCCTAAGTCTGCTTTCAGTGCTTCCAGTAAAGCCGGTTCGTAGCGAACAATCGCCGCTTTAAGCTTTTCAAGGCGACGAATCCGGAATTTGTAACTGCGTGTGCGGTCGGTATCATAAAAAGCGCGGTGCTCTTCGAGCATTTGCGCAACTTCTTCGGAATTCCACTCTTTTGTCAGTGTGTCTTTTGCGATCATGGGTATTGACCTCCTCGGAAATTGAAATACGATCATGCGACAACAGTCTTGCCATAATCAACCAATCCATATTCTAAAAATATAGGGCTTCCAACATAGTAAAGTCAAACTTACACTTGCCGGAAGTCTGTTTTATCGGTTGCGCCTGCTTCATCTCAATAACTTTATTACCCAAAAGTGCAGATGCCATATACAGAACGCGAAGAAAGGGACTTTTTTTAAAAAAGTCTTTTTCAGTTTTACAGTTGATAACGCTTTCAAAATTTGCTAAAGTAAAAGCGACGATGATGGATTGTGACCGTGCGAACGGGCAAAACCTGATCGGGTCGGCAGTACGGGAAATTCCCTACTGCGGATACCGTTTGGGTTTTTTGTCGTTTATCGATCTTTTATTTTACCTATTCTTAGTATAAACGGAGGAAAACAAATGAGAAAACCGACAGGATTAACTTTGATTGCAGCTCTGGCGTTAGGCGGAACTTTAGGAGGCGTAGCTCCGGCAAACGCTGCGGAAGCGACGTCTTCCTCTTCAAGCAAGCTTGAAATTACGGCACATACATATATCGGCGATGCGGGTCGTATGGCAGAATCTTTTGATTTTGTATTACCAAGCGGTTCTTCTTATAGCGATCTGAAAGCTTCCGATTTCGATATTACCGGGAACTACGATGGTTATCCGCTGAACGCCGCAGGCGAACTGACGCAAGACGCTTACGAAGACGACGGGATTCAATTGACGCAAAAAGGCAATGTATTGTCGATGAAAGTCAAGCCGTTCAAATATCCGGGCGGTTATGTATCGGAGTTCGCTGTCGTGAATAAAAAGTACCCCGAGCTTGCGTTTACCGCTGAAAAAGTATCGAAAGTCGAAACGCGTACGGTCGACGATTTTGAAGCTGGTGGGCTTCAAAACGACAATGGAGATACGCTGACGTACCGTTTGAAATTATCTCAGTCGGCAACACCTGAACCTCTAGTGGTCTGGTTACATGGCGGCGGCGAAGTCGGTAGCGACAATATGAAGCAACTGACCGAAAATCGCGGCGCAACGGTATGGACAGAGTCGGGCTTCGATACTTCGGTACTGGCTGTGCAATATCCGCAAAACTACGATTGGGCAATCTATGCCAAACCCGATCAATTGAAAAGGATGCAAGATTACTTCGAAATGCAAGTGGAGCTGATCGATAAGCTTGTAGCGGAAGGTAAAGTCGACCCGCAGCGGATCTATGTTGTAGGGCCTTCGAGCGGAGGAGGCGGCGTATTCCGTTTCGTGATGCAGTATCCGGGTAAATTTGCAGGCGCAATCGCGATTGCCGCGAAAGATACGATTGCCGATTACAAAGGTTCAGTAGAAGCGTTCAAACAAGAATTGAAAGATGTGACGGATACACCGCTCTGGATCGTACATGCCAAAAACGACCCTACGACAGATAGCCGTACCAGCACGCTTGCGTATCAAGCGCTAGAAGAAATGGGCGCGAAAGATACGAAGATCACGCTCTATGATGATGCTTTTATGGATCAAAATCGTTTTTACGGCGGGATGAAACACTGGTCATGGGTTCCGGTATTTAATAATAAAGAAATGAGAGATTGGTTGTTTGAGCAAAAGTTGGATGTTAAAAAACCGACGAACCCATTGAAAAGCGATTCGACGGTAACCCGTGCGGATCTTGCGGCAGCTTTGGCTCAACATCTGAATTTGGGCGAAGTGCGGAGTACTTCAATCTACAACGACACAGCGGACTCAAGCTATGATCTGGAAATTCGTCAAGCGGCTACAGCCGGCGTGATGCAAGGGCTTGGCGGCAAAAAGTTCGCGCCGGCATCGGCAGTGACAAGAGCGCAGCTTGCTGTGCTAGCGGATCGGGTACAGGGAGGCTCGAAAGGCGCTACGACTTCTTCGTATAGCGACGTTCCAGCCGGACATTGGGCAGCAGCCGCTATTGCTTCCGTAACCTCGGCGGGTATGATGGAAGGCGTCGGTACCCATACATTTGAACCAAATCGTCTAGTAACAGGAGCTGAAGTCCAAGCCGTGTTGGACAAGCTTTCGGAGGCTCAAAAATAAACCTAAAGAGCAACTGATTTTTCGCCAAATTTGATAAAAAACCCCCAATGTTCCGCAATGACGGAATATTGGGGGTTTCTTGTTCTTCAATCAAAAACAATGTTTATTCAAAAGAGTTATACCGGAGCCAACGGTAAGCGCACGCCGTCTGCTTCGTCGCGAATATCGCCGACGATCTCTTCCAAAATATCTTCCATCGTGACTAAGCCAATCGTGTTACCTGAATGATCGGATACAGAAGCCATATGCACACTTTTTTGCTGCATACTGAGCATGACTTCGCGCAGCGTCGCCGTTTCTTTGAACTGCGGCAGCTTATGGATAAATCCTTCGATCTTGCCGTCACGACCCGCGGCGATTGCGGTCAATATTTCTTTGCTATGCACGAATCCGATAAATCCGTCCGGATTGCCGTTCGTTACCGGATAACGTGTATACTCGTGTTCGCTTAACTTCGCGATCAGTTCGTTTTGCGGCAATTCTTTTGCGATTTTAACGATTTTGTCGGCAGGGATCATGATCTCCCGCAGCAATCGATCGTCAAAAGCGAAAATGTTTTGCAAATACGCTTGTTCTGTTTTGTTAATCTCGCCGCTTTCGTAACTTTGCTCGACCAACCATTTCAACTCTTCTTCGGAGTGAACCGATTCGTGACCGGCGGGTTTCACACCGAAAGCTCGAAGGAGCAGCGTTGCCGAACCGTTCAGTAAACGGATAAATGGAGCGGTAAGGCGTCCGAAGCGATATAACGACGGAGCGAGAAGCAACGTCATTTTTTCGGAAAATTGAATCGCTAGCGTCTTCGGTGCAAGTTCGCCGATGACGACGTGTAAAAAAGTCACGAGCGCAAGCGCGATACCGTAAGACAATACGGTTGCAAGTGCAGCGGGTACTTCAAAATGATCAAATACCGGATGCAGCAACTTTTCGACAGTCGGTTCACCCAGCGCGCCAAGTACAAGCGCCGTGATCGTAATCCCGAGCTGACATGCCGACAAGTAATAGTCCAAGTCTTGCGCGACTTTTTTCGCCATCACCGCTTTTTTGTTACCATCGGCGATCAATTGATCCAATCGTGACATACGGACTTTCAATATGGCAAATTCGGCACCGACGAAAAAGGCGGTAAGCCCGATAAATACAGCAACCAGAAATAGGTTTAATGCAATTGTTCCGTCCAATAAATTCCCTCGCGAGAGGGATTCACCTCCACAATATTCGGATTATTTGGTTCGTTGATTTAAGCTGAGAAGATTTACGCTTCGGTATAACTTAACCTCACTTGTTTGATCTGTAGATCGTCTTTTTCTTCGATCGTCCAGACGTATCCGTTCTCGATCAATTGCTCGCCTTCTCCTGCCGCAGTCCCTTTGCGATGTTGAATCCATCCCGCGATGGTATCGGTATCGCTGCGTTCGTCGAACTTCGCGCCGAAGCGTTTTTCCAGTTCGTCCAGCAATACGCGACCGCTCACCACATATTCGCGTTCGCCCATTTGGCGGATTTCGGCGATCTCGTCGGCATCGAATTCGTCTCGGATTTCGCCGACGAGTTCTTCCATGACGTCTTCCATCGTGACGATACCGGCTGTACCGCCGTATTCGTCGACGACAAGCGCAATATGCATCCGTTCTTGCTGCATTTTGAGCATTGTTTCCTGGATCGGCGTTGCTTCCGATACAATCGGAATCCGGCGAATAAATTCTTCGAGTCTACGCGCACGTCCGGCGATAATATGAGGAAGCATCTTTTTCGCGTTGATGACACCGATAATCCGGTCTTTGCTTCCTTCTTCGGTAACCGGATAACGCGTGTAATTATTCTCATCGAGCACTGTAATCAATTCCGCATAATCCATGTCTTTGTCGATCGTGACGAGCTGCGTACGCGGCACCATGATATCGCGTGCTACACGTTCATCGAACGAAAAGACGTTTTCCATGTAAGACAGTTTCGTTTCATTGATTTCGCCGCCTTCGAAACTTTGCGCCATAATAATCTTCAACTCGTCTTCGGAGTACACTTCGTCATGCCCGGCAGGTTTAACGCCAAACGAACGAAGCAAGACGCGAGCCGCACCGTTGAGCGCCCAAATGAATGGGTACATGATGCGACCGAACCAGTACAGCGACGGAGCGAGCAGCAGCGTCATTTTTTCCGCAAACTGAATCGCCAGCGTTTTCGGAGCCATCTCGCCTACGACAACGTGTAAGAACGTTACCAAGAAGAAAGCAATCGCGTAAGACGCGACCGAAGACGCGGAGCTGGACACGTTCAACCAATCGAATACCGGATACAGCAGCAATTCAACAGCCGGTTTACCGATCGCACCCAAGCCGAGTGCAGTTACCGTAATACCGAGCTGACAAGCGGACAAGTAGTAATCCAGGTCTTGAGCGACCTGTTTCGCGCGTACCGCTTTTTTATTGCCTTCCGAAATCAGTTGGTCGAGCCGGGATACCCGTACTTTCACGACCGCGAACTCCGAAGCAACGAAGAAAGCAGTGAGCACAAGAAGTACGGCAAGAATCAATAAATTGACGATCGTCATTAGGTCCAATAAGTTCCCTCTTTTGAGGGATTCACCTCCAGATAATGGGTTAACGTATCAAGCAGTTTCGCCTCTTTAATGCGGATTCCGTATGAAAGAGACAGGTCAAAGAAACGGTGGTCAACGAAGCTATATAGTTAAACGCCTTCCCAAGTCTGTTGCCTCCTCCCTAAATGTATTACTAGATACTATACCATAACCTTTAGTAAGCGTGCAGTATCACGTTAGGGTTCACAAAATCGAAAAAATTTCAGGATTGTTTTTAAAAGGACACAAATTAGCTTTTGAAAAATGAAAATGCTATTCTAAATGAAAAGTTTCGTAGGTCGAGAGGAGAAATAAGATGCAAAATATTGTATCGCCAAAATGGCTATTAGCACGTCTCTACGAGCCGGAACAAACGATCGTGGACTGCCGTTACATTTTTGGACAACCGGACGCGGGACGAGAAGCTTTTGAAAAGGAGCATATTCCAGGCGCGATCTATATGGATTTAGACAAAGATCTGTCGGCGCCGCTTGCTCAGCACGGAGGACGTTTTCCGTTGCCGGAGCCGGAAGAATTCGCAGCCAAACTTGCGAAAGCCGGCATCAGCAATGATACGCGAGTGATTGTATACGATGAAGAAGGCGGTATGTTCGGCGCTCGCCTTTGGTGGATGCTTCGCTGGATCGGGCATGAGAAGGTTGCCGTGCTGGATCGTGGATTGAAAGGCTGGAAAGAAGCCGATTTTATTGTAGACAATAAACAGGCGGTGCGTGTTCCGGCTACTTTTGTTCCTAACGTTCAGCATCATTTGGTTACAGACGTGAACGAAGTGCAGCGGATTGTCGGTACAATTAAGGCGGAACAGATCGTCGAAGGCGTTGAGGAACAAATAGCGGCGGAGCATGGAGAAGTGCCGGTGCAAGACATCGAGACTTCCGCGACAAGCAATAAAGCAACATTCTTCACACCTGTATTGATCGACTCTCGTTCACATGATCGGTATCTGGGTGAAAAAGAACCGATCGACCGGGTAGGTGGTCATATTCCGGGAGCCATCAATTTCTTTTGGATGGATTTATTTAATGAAGATGGGTCGTATAAAAGCAAGGAACAACTGGAAAAGCACTTCGAATCTGTAGATAAAGATGCGGAGATTGTTGTGTATTGCGCGGCAGGTATGAGCGCAACGCCGAATATTTTGGCGCTTGAAGAAGCTGGATATAGCCGAGTGAGGCTTTATCCGGGTAGTTGGAGCGATTGGATTTCGTATGACGATAATCCGATCGGGACGGGTGAAGAAGTGTAAGACGGTTTGGAGTAGGGAAGCCCGCGGGGTACGCGGGCTTTTTTGTCGTTTCATGACTTTAACTACAATTCCGGCATGTTGGTCACCAATCACTATCCCAAAACCCGCTTTTAATCAAATCTTCATTACAAGTTAAATCGACTATTATATGCTAACAAAGTGAGCAAGCATGGATGAACGTTACCAGCAAATCAAAAAGCAAGTAAAGGAGAATCCATCATGAAAAGTTACCTGATTTTCGGAGCCAGTCAAGGACTCGGAGATGCTTTTGCAAGAGGCCTGGCGAAGAGCGGGGATAAAATATGGTTAGTATCGCGGAGTCGTCCATCCAGCCTTGAGCTGCAAGACGGTGTGAAGCGAATCTGGATTCAAGCCGACTTGTCCCAACCGGAATCCGCCCATACCATTTTCAATTCCGTTCAACGAGAGCGTCTAGACGTCGCCATTTATAATGTAGGCATTTGGGAAAAAGAAGGCTTCGAGAATCACTACACCTTCGATCAAGACGCACCTGAGCATATCAGCCGTATGATTCAGACCAATATTACTTCTGCGATTGTGTGTTTGCAGGGACTTTTACCTAACCTGCGTCAGTCTGATTCCGGCAAGATCATCCTCATCGGTTCAACAGCGGGATTGAGTAATGCCAACAATACTCAAGTCACTTTCGTAGCTTCGAAATTTGCGCTTCGCGGCATCGGAGAAGCATTGCGCGAACATTTGCGTGAAGATCGGATTGCTGTAACTTGCATTAATCCGGGTGAATTGGCTGCGGAAATTCCGTATAGCGAGGGGCGGGAGCGTGCGTTAGAAGCTTATGAAGGGACGCGTATTCCTTTGCAGGACGTCGTCGATTTAACCAACTGCCTGATCGGTTTATCCCCGGCGGCTTGCGTCAAAGAGATTGATCTCCCGGCTATGCTCGATATCAACGCCTAATTTACCTATCAAACATCTACTTTTTCGATTCAAAAAGGCGCATCTTTGTCGAATGATGAAGAAATTTCTTAAAAGCTTAATAACTTGTCGAAATATTCCGATATGTAGGAAGTGATACGTAAAAGTATGCGATATGAAGGTTTCCGAATGATAGAGAGCGCTGCGCTATATCGACAAGGAAACAATCTGCCTACCGAAAACGTTCTAGATTAAAAAAGAAACTTCATCATGACGAAAAAGGCGGAATCGGAAAATGGATCGTAAAGACAGTATTCTTTGGAAACGCAACAGATTGGTAGTTTGTATGATGTGGGCGATTCTCTGCATCAGCATGGCATTGGCTTTCATCGTCCCAGAATTTTTGCCGGTTGTATTGATCTCGCTGATTATTCCTGTGGGCGTTACGATTGCTAGTTTTACCAAAAAAGGTGTCCGTGTCATCCCTTGGGTGATTACAGCATGGGTCATTCTAAGCGCGATCGGGATTAACCTCGAACAGATCAACTTTATACAGGGCATTTTGATCTTGCTACCTTTGCTGCTGTATCCTGACACTAAATATTACAATATCTCTTTTGGAATAACGTTGGTTTATTTTATCGTTCATATGATGATCAAGCCTGCGTCAGATCCGACTGTTCTTTTTAATGATCTGACGAATTTGAGCATGTTCGCCGTGTCAGGCATTATCTTGATCACGGTATCGAATGTGAACAAAAAGCTGTTCTTGAGCGGCGAGAAGCGTCGGGAAAAAGTCGAAGAGTCGCAAGCACGCGTAGAAGCTATGCTGAACCGTGTCAAAGAATCGGTAGAAGGGTTGACCGAATTTACGGACGGATTCAAGCAGAAAGTCAATAATACGGTTACGATCTCGGACGAGATTACATTAGGCTTTGGCGAGGTTGCGCGAGGCGTTGAAGTGCAAGCGGCTAGCGTAGCCGAAATTTCGGAATCGCTGGCTTTGACAGATGGGCATATTCAGAACGTAGCGGCTTATTCGCAGCAAATGAAAGACATCTCTGCGGATATGGCTGGAAGTACGCAAGTCGGAAGTTCCAAAATGGATATGCTGAACACGCGAATGGACGATCTCTACGAAGCGATGAAGACGGCAGCCGACGATATGCAGAGCTTTAGTCAAGAAAGCGAATCGATGACGGCTATTCTAAACGGTATCTCCGATATCGCGCGTCAAACGAATTTGCTTGCGCTCAATGCGGCGATCGAAGCAGCACGCGCAGGCGAGCATGGCAAAGGATTCGCTGTCGTTTCCGACGAAGTTCGCAAGCTTGCCGAACATTCAGGCAAGTCAGCGACAGACGTTGCCGCGATCCTCGCACGTCTCCAAGGACGCACAAGCGAGTTGACGGGTCGTTTCGATAGCATGCGAGCTTCTCTTGAAGAAAGCCGTGACGTCGTTCATACGGCAGAGCAAGCGTTCCGCGCGATTGATGCAAGTTCCCGCGATGTGTTGACACAGGCTTCGTATATCGAAAGCAGTTCGGTGACAATGAAAGATTCTTCGGGGCATGTCGTAGGCGAAGTTACAGAGATTTCGGGTCTGACGGAGCAATCCAGCGCGGCGGCAGAAGAAATCTTGGCAGGCATGGATGAACAGAGAAACCTTACGAAACAAATGGTCGATAGTTTCCGCGAACTTGAAAGCTTGATCGTAGGACTGAGCGATCTGGTCTCTTCTTCCGACGATAGCGATGTTAAAAAGTTGCCGGAAACAGCGTAAAAGGCAGCGAAAGGTACAACAAAATCTTGCTACATGCAGGATGAATAAAGAAACAGAAAAGCCCGCGATAGACGCGGGCTTTTTTGTGTTTTTTAACATATATCTAAGCATCAATTGTCTTTGAAATTTTGGATCAAGATAGCGGCTGCATTTTTGGCATGATCGGCAGATTCCGTATCGGATTGCAGCATATATGCCGTAATTGCGCCTTCCACCAGCAAATACAATGCGCTTGCCAACGCTTCAGGTTTTTTGAAATCGGACTGCTCTACCAGTTCCCGAATATAGTTTTTCAATATGATTTTATACCGCTGCGTGGCTTCAAAGTACGGATGGCTATGATCCAAATACTCGGATGCTGTTTTAATAAAGGCGCAACCCGTAAATTCCGGCGCTGCAAACCATTCGCCCAATACATCGTATACCGCTAGCAGCCGCTTTTGCGGCGTATCTTCGCGTTGTTCGACAGAAGACTGAAACCAACCTCGCCATTGTTCGTCTTGTCTTTCCAAATACGCCAATACTAGCTTATCTTTCGACGGAAAATGATTATATAAAGTCATTTTAGCAACTTGTGACTCTGCCACCACTTGATCGACTCCGGTAGCGCGAATCCCTTGCTTATTGAAAAGATTCGATGCTACGCGCAAAATCTGCTCTTTTTTACTTTTATTGACCATTTGAGAATCTCCGTTCTTTTATTTAACTCTATATTTTCAACATATACAGACTTGTATACTTTTATAATAAAACTCGGTGAATGCAATTGCAAATCAAAATAAAAATAAAAGACTTGAAACTATACAGACCTGTATGTATAATTCGAAACAAGACAGAATCCTGCAGGTTCTATTCTCTATTCCAAAACGAGGTGATTCTAATGAACGTGAAACATAAGTATGCGGTCGTAGAAGGATTGAATGTGTTTTACCGAGAAGCGGGCAGCCGGAGCAATCCGACGATTTTATTGTTACATGGGTTCCCGTCGTCCTCCCATATGTATCGTCGGCTGATTATTCAGTTAGCAGGTGATTATCATGTTATCGCTCCCGATTATCCGGGCTTTGGCAATAGCGACCAACCTTCTATGACGGAGTTTAGTTATACGTTTGATAGCATAGCGAATCTGATGAATGCTTTTGTTATGCAATTGAATCTGGATAAATACAGCCTCTATGTACATGATTACGGCGCTCCTGTCGGTTATCGTCTGGCAGTCATGCACCCAGAGCGCGTACAAGCGATCATCACGCAAAACGGTAACGCTTATGAAATCGGATTAGAGTCGGCATGGGCGCCTATTCAAGCGTATTGGAAAACTCCGGAGAATACGGATGTTCGCCAAGGCGTGATTGATTTATTAGCCCTCCCGATCACAAAGCTTCAATACGTGAACGGTACACGCGATCCCGAAAGTATCAGCCCAGACAACTGGAACAACGATCAAATCCATCTGGATCGACCTGGAAATCAAGATATTCAGCTTGCGCTTTATTACGACTATCAGAACAATCTCAAGCAATACCCGACATGGCACGAATATTTCCGCAAGCACCAGCCACCTGTATTGGTTGCATGGGGAAAAAACGATATGTTTTTCGGTGTCAAAGGAGCTCTTGCGTACATGGATGATTTGGAAGATGTAGAGGTACATTTGTTGAATACCGGGCATTTCCCGTTGGAAGAAGATTTGGATATTAGCGCGGCGTTGATTCGTCGTTTTCTAAAAAGCCGATTAGGTTAAAAAAGCAAAGCCCGCGTTCGTCGCGGGCTTTTTATTATTCATCAAGCAGATTCCTTTTCAGCAACACTCCGACTCTCTCTGCCATAAACGAAGGCGAAAGAGGTTGGTCATTTTTGAACCACCATTCCACAATCCCCACAATAGCGGCTCCCAAAAACTGCATATCCACGATCTCGCCGTCTGTTGGTTTTGGATCATTCTTTTCAGGCAAATCATGTTCGTTCTTCCCCAACTCTTCAAGGAAAAATTCAAGAAATCGATTATGGAAAAACAGACTTCCTTTACTTTTAAGCATCGCCGAAAAGAACGAATAATGTTTCTCCAAATACTCAAACCACAACAAAACAATCTTCTCATGTTCAGCAGCTTCTACCTGATCGCAAAATTCCCGTAGCTCTTGGATATGTTCTTCGAGAAGTTTGTCCAAAAGATCGAATTTGTCTACGTAATGCAGGTAGACCGTCCTACGGCTAACATCTGCTCGATCTGAAATGTCTTGCAGCGTGATCTGATCGAAGTTTTTTTCAATCATCAGTTCAATTACAGCACCTTTTATCGCTTCCCGCGATTTGCGTACTCTTCGATCTAAGTTCAACATAAAATGCTCACCGACTTTCCTCTGAAATACATGCACAATACCCCATGATCTGTGAATTAATACGCGAACTCTGATTTTTTGCTACTTGTAGACTTGCTATTCCTTTATACAATTGTACATAGGCGTTACTTATTACACAATTGTGCATTTTAGAGAAAGTAAAAGCAAGAGAATCATCGCAATCAAAAACCAGAAGGAGTCGTTCACATGAAAATCGCGATCATTGGAGCAACGGGGGGAACAGGGAAGCATACGGTGGAAAGAGCGCTTCAGTTAGGTCACGAAGTGGTAGCGGTGGCGCGGAGACCGGAACAGATTTCTCCGCAAAAAAGACTTATCATTCGAAAAGGAGACGTATTGAACGGATCGAGCCTAGCCGAAGCGATTGCGGGAGTCGATGTCGTGATCAGTTGTATCGGCCCTTCCGGCGGTTCTACGTCGAAAGGAATCATGAATACGTTAACGTCAAACTTCTCGCCGGGTACCGTAATGTCGGAAGGGATCCCGAACATTGTGGAAGCATGCCGACGCGTCGGAGTTAAGCGCTTTGTCATGCAAAGCGGCATTGGTCTGAGCGATGGAAAAGAGTTGTCTGTAGGCAGTCGCTTGATGTTGGGCATCAATCGCCGTGTGTTCTCTAAAGCGATCACAGACAAAAGGGCAGCGGAGCAGTCGGTACAACGGAGCAATCTGGATTGGGTGATTGTCAGACCGGCAGGGCTGAGCCATGCAGAAGCTACTTTGAGTTATACCGCAGGCCCGGCAGCCCGTATTGCTCCGTTTCAACCTTTATCTTTTGCAGATTGCGCGGATAGTCTGGTGCGTGCAGCGACAACGGAGCCGGGGTGGATTGGCAAAATTGTGAATGTAGGAAAATAAGTAGAGAAACCGGCGATAAAAGTAGACTTTTTCGATGAAATAAAAAGTACTGGATAGATATCGCTTTACTTTTAATGCTACATTCTTCAATACTATATAAGTATAAAAGTTGTTTTATTAGATAAATATTCCTCATGATAATGGAGGCGTAAAGTATTGAAATCACTACTACCTGTTTTTCTTTCTATTGTGATATTAGCGGGATGTTCCATTGGATCGGAAGAAACTTATCCCAGTGTCGTTTCTTTAGATGATACGCTTTATGGATTATCTGTAGAAACAGTCACGCAAGACGATATTGGAAATCAGCTTGGTGAAGTGAAACGTGTAGCCACGCCTATGCCAGGGGGTAACGAAGAAGCCAATGATACACCTGTTGGGAGCAAATTGTTTGAAATTAAAGGCATAGAATCTAGCGAAGCTATTGCAGTTGAAGTAAACGGAGAGTATCAGAAAGCGACTAGAAATGGGTCTTTGAAATAAAGAGCTATTGGTATAATCGAATTCCGAGCAAGAACGGTTCATTTATCAACCTCCAATTCGTTTATGATAAATCGATTGAGCTTCCATCATTTACGAATGCGAGGAACTACATATGACTTTTTATCAATGGGAACGTGCCGATCAAGAAGAGTTTGCCGTCAACCAAGTGATCTATTCCAATACGGATCTGGAGATGTGGTATGACTGGACTGGACGATTGGATGATACCGAATTCACACAAGACTGCTTCTGGATTGTCAAAGACGGGGTAAGGATCGGCGGGATTATAAAGCTTGGCGATACGCTGATATATCCATTTATAATTCCGCCTTTTATGGATCGGGAACAATTCTGGGCAGGTTTATTAAGCGATCCTAACGAACAAATTATGCGGATTAATGGAGTTTTACAACTTGATATTGCGGTTTTGATCAGACATGGTTTTCAGGTTCAAAGTACGCGTAAAGTAATGTGTTGCCCGACTGGCGGAGAACAAACGTTTGAAATTGAAGAAGGGTTGATTTTGCAACGTTTAGACGAGACGACAAATCTGCATTTCGTTCAGAAGCTATTAAAGTCTTCTTATACCGGAGGCATTGATTATCAGACTTTTGGCACGCCGAGCGAAGAAGAAGTACTCAAAGATATTCAATATGTGCTGGATGTGTATCGCCATGAACCTCTTTCTGTATACATCCTGGATAAAAATAAATCAGAGATTGTCGGAGTTTGTATGGCTGGGATTGGCGAGAAGATGCCTCTTGGTTTTGCAGAAATTGCAGATATAGCGGTCTTGCCTGCTTATCGAGGAAAAGGAATTGCAGAATTCATGCTGCGTCACGTTAAGGCTCAAGCGCGTTTACATGCTCCTGTTGTTAAGCTATGTGTCACAGTAGGCAACCCGGCAGAAGCTTTGTATCAGAGAGTCGGCTTTCAAAGCGGAGAACCTTTTGCGAAAATGACTCGAATTCTATAAAAGCCATAACGTCAAAGAAACTAGCGCTTTAGAGCAGGTTTTTTTTTGTTAAAAAATTCATCCTGAAACGTAACGAAGCAAAATCTACACTCGTTCATTGGATATAAAGTAATTTTTGAATGACGGAGGATAAAAAAAGATAATGAAAAAATGGAGTTTCGGTGTCGTCCTTTTTTTGCTTTTAACCGGATGTGTTCAAGACCAAGATCAGACGAAGATTTCGGCTTTGAAGGTGGAAGAAAATGATAAAACTCTGTTCCAACGTCTCATTTCTCAAAAGCCTTCCGAGTTACCTTACGTGAAATCAGAAGAAAAGATTTCTGTAGCGCTACCTGATTCTTCTTCAAGCCGTTATCAAGTTCAAGATTTGATTCTAAATGAAGACGGAACTTCGAAATTCGCAAGTAGCGAACCTTTTCCAGTGACCGCAGAAGCTAAAAAAGGCATCGTAACTTTTACCGTTCCTATGAATCCGCTGACTGCCTACAGTTCGGATTCTACAGATCACGAACCGGGCAATATCATTCGAGGGTTTAAGTTGATCAACGAGGATGATAACAAAACGTTTGCTTTTGTTTTACGAACCGACGCCAAGTAACTAGACTACATATACAAAATCAAGGGAGCAGACCATGATCTATTTTCTACGTTCCAAATCTTTTTGGATTCCAAGTATATGCTGTGCGGTACTATTGCTAATCAATATTCCGAATACAACTGAACAGCTGCTTTTAACCGCATTGACGAGCATCGTCATTAGTATGATATTCGGCGGATTTCTTTTCGGAGGCATCTTGTACATCATCAATCATAAAGTTAGATAAAAGGAAGCTACGCATATACGCGGGCTTCTTTTTTTGTAGGAAATAGTAGGCTAAACAAATCTGCTTGACAATACCTGAGTTATCCCATAGGATTTAAAAATAAATACTGACTGACTCGTCAATCGGGGAGGAGATGCAGGTTGCCTAACGATGAATCCAATGAGGAAAAAAATAAAGAATCGATTGATCGAAAAGCTCAATTGATGGAGATCGCGCTAGAGAAGTTCGCCAGGCTCGGCTATCATCAAACGAAGATATCGGACATCGTATCCGAAGCGGGCGTCGCGCAAGGCACTTTTTATTGGCATTTCAAAAGCAAAGAAGCCATTGGGTTGGATATTATCGAGCAGGGCAAGGGACGGTTGCTTCAAGTGATCGACCAAGGCTATCGCCAAGATCCCGGAGAACTGGACGATATGGTGCAGGCTTCGGAAGCTTTGTTTCTTCGATTGTTTGGTTTTGCCCAGCAAAATCGTCACTTAATGGAAATTCTGCTGATGGGCAACGGAGCGGATCAGACGATCCGCCAAAGTATCTCTGACGCCCGGAACGCGATGGAGCAGGGTTTCCGGCGTAATATTCGCAGAGCGAAAGAGCTGCATATGCTGCCGGAAAGTATCGATGTCGAACTTCGCGCCGCTCTCTTGATGAGCATGTGCGAAGGGTTGTTGTCGCGCTGGCTGTTCGATTCAGGCGAGATGCACAGCAAAATTGCCGAATCGACTGCCGAGCAGTTGGCGAGCGAATTGGCGAATTTCGAGTTCTATGGATTATTAGGAAAATCAAGATAAGGATAAGGGGATAAAAAAGATGATGAAACGTAAATTGGCAGGCATGACCCTCGCGACATTGACGACATTAAGCCTCATTCTGAGCGCATGCGGAGGAAATTCGAATTCGGGAGCAGCATCCGGTAACGAATTGGAGCAGATCAAAAAAGCCGGCGTAATCAAGGTCGGCACGATGGGGACTTATCCGCCTTACACATTCTTGAACGAACAAAAAGAAGTTGACGGTTTCGATCCGGATATCGCCAAAGAAATCGCTAAACGTATCGGAGTCAAAGCGGAATTCACGACTCAAGAATTCTCTGGATTGATCCCAAGCTTGCAAGCCAAAAAGTTCGATATCGTGGTCAGTCAGGTAACGATTACGGACGAGCGCAAAAAACAAATCGATTTCACGGACGGTTATATTACGAACGAAGTCAAAATCATCGTGAACGAAAACAACAACGATATTACCAAGCTGGACGACTTCAAAGGTAAAAAAGTCGGCGTAGGGCTCGGAACCAACGACGAGACGTACCTGCGCACCGAAGTGCTGCCGAAAGTCGGCGATTTCGAGATCAAAACCTACGACGACGTCATTACATCGCTGAAAGATCTGGATGCGGGTCGCATCGACGCGACGATCAATAATCTGTATGCGCTGAAGCCGATCGTGGACGAGAACGGCTTCAAAATCAAAGCAGTAGGCGAGCCGATTAAATCGGACGAAGCGGGGATCGCTCTTCGCAAAGACAACGCCGAGCTGCAAGAATCGATGAACAAAGCATTGGCGGATATGAAAGCAGACGGCACTTACGATACGATCTTCAAAAAATGGTTCGGCGAAGCACCGTCCAAATAAAGATCAAAACATTCGCCCTCCGGCAGAAAGGCGGTAGAATTCATGCAGATCGTATTCGACAATCTGCCCTTCTTGCTGAAGGGCGCAGGCTTTACCTTGCTGCTGACGATCGTGTCGATGTTTTTCGGACTGATGATCGGCTTGGTCGTCGCGATTGCCAGACTCAAAGGCAATCGACCGATTCGTTGGCTGGCTCGCGTCTATGTCTCGATCATTCGAGGTACGCCGCTTCTCGTCCAGATCGTCATTATTTATTACGGCGTCGTGGACTATGGTATCACGCTCGGTTCTCTTACGGCGGCCTATATCGCGCTTAGCGTGAATGCCGGCGCGTATTTGTCCGAGACATTTCGCGGCGCGATTCTCTCGGTTCCCAAAGGGCAGTTGGAAGCCGCTTATTCGACCGGGATGACGCCTTGGCAGGCGATGCGCCGGGTGGTGCTGCCTCAAGCAATGCGTATCGCGATTCCGCCGATGGGCAATACGTTTATCGGCATGCTCAAAGAAACGTCTCTCGTTTCGGTTATCACGGTCAGCGAACTGCTTCGCCAAGCGCAGTTGTTAATCGCTCAATACTATCAATATATGCCTTTTTATCTGGCGATCGGCGTAATGTATTGGATCATGAGCACGGGGCTGTCCTTTATTTTGGAACGCTTCGAACGCCGATTAGAGAAAGCTTACTGAACATGGAGATGAAGCGATGATCACGACGACAGGTTTGTCCAAACATTTTCAGAATCTCGAAGTGCTCAAAAGTATCGATCTTCAAGTCGCGGCGCGGGATATCGTAGTCGTGCTGGGGCCAAGCGGTTCGGGGAAAAGTACGCTACTGCGATGCTTGAACGGCTTGGAAGACATTTCGGGCGGTAGTTTCGAAGTCAACGGAATTATAGTTGATGCGACGGCTTCCAAGCGGGCGCGTCAGCAGGCGACGCGAGAGATTCGCAGACAGAGCGGCATGGTATTCCAGCAGTTCAATTTGTATCCGCATATGACCGCGCTCGGCAATGTGATAGAAGGCTTGATCACGGTGAAAAAGCTGCCCAAAGAACAAGCCGTAGCCATCGGACGCAAACTGCTGCACCGCGTCGGGCTTGCGGAGCGGGAAGACTACTACCCGTCCCGTCTCTCGGGCGGGCAGCAGCAGCGGGTCGCGATCGCCCGTTCGCTGGCGATGGAGCCAGCCGTTATGCTGTTTGACGAACCGACCTCTGCGCTAGATCCGGAACTGGTCGGCGAAGTGCTCAGCGTCATGCGCGAGCTGGCTCAAGAAGGCATGACCATGCTGGTCGTGTCGCACGAGATGAAGTTCGCCCGCGAAGTGGCAAGCAAAGTCGTGCTGATGGCGGAAGGAAATATCATCGAAGAAGCTGCACCGCAGCGCTTTTTCGAAGATCCGCAGCAAGAACGAACACGCAAGTTCTTGCGTCAGATTAATGAAATTTAAGTATGAATAAGGTTTAAGTACAAGTAAAGTTTAAGTATGAATAAAGTCTAAGGAAGAAGGTTAGCTTATCATGAATGTATCGACAATCTGGAAAGGCGGCCGCAAGTTTGACTCGACCGGGCCGTCCGGTTATTCCGTAGGCATGGACGCGACCCCGAAATACGGCGGGAACGGCGAAGGCATGACTCCGATGGAGCTACTGCTGGCTGGACTCGGAGGCTGTATGGGCATCGATATCACGATGATTTTGGACCGGTTTTTGTCCGATATTACGCGTATCGAGATCGAAGCGAACGGAACGCGTAAAGAAACGAATCCGTCGGGCTTCACGTCGATCGATCTGTTTTTCCGTATCGACGGCAGCGTTCCCGATTATCGGATCTGGAAAGCGTTATTGATGGCGGAAGAGAAATACTGCGCGGTCTCCGACTCGCTCAAAGCAGATATTAACTTGCGTTTGATCTTGAACGGAGTCGAAGTACCAAAACCGGAAAAAGCAGTCTGAGCTATTCGTCTCATAAACAAAACAAGCCGTCGGCGTTTAATCGCGCTGACGGCTTTTTATTTTGGTGTTCCTCCGAATCATATCTAATTGCAAGCCGCCTTGACCTTGTGCGATACAGATTCCCTATACGCCGCGGCGCTGTATCCAACCTCCTTATCGCTTTTTGACTTTAAGCAAATTCCGAACGATCTATTCCCAGAAATGCTTCATTTCTTCATAGCCGACGTCCCATACTTTCTCGTTTCCTTCCACGGTGATCGTCAGTACGCCGCCTTCTTCGAATTCCCATTCGAATATTTGAGCAGTATGTCCTTGATACCCTTCGGAATTGGAGAGAATCTCTTTGCCGTCTACGGAAGCACTGATTGAGCCTTTAAAGTCGGCTCCGTCGGGAATACCGTATTGAAAACGGAATCGAAGTTGTTTTTGACCAAAATCATACGTGTACGTTTGTTTGGACGAGGTTCCGGAATCGTAGACGTTGAACTCAGGAACGATCTTTTGCCCTCCGATTTCGAAAGGTTGAAGCTTTTCGCTCATAGCCGCTTCCGGGCTACCGCCTTCTTTTTCGGTAACGGCGGTAAAGGGCGCGGGGGTTTTGGCGAACGCTTTGTCGATTCCGAAACCGACGAACCATACCGCCATAAACAGAACCGCAACGGACATGCACGCAAGTCCAATTTTCCGCCGCATATCTTGTCCGCGAACAGCTATTCGGTAAGCCGCGAATCCGATACACGCGCCGAGCGTATTGCGTAAGACGTCGTCCAGATCGAAACTGCCGAGGAACGTCAATGCTTGAACCGTCTCCAGAATCAGAATTGCCAAAAGAAATCCGATCAGGAAACGAACGAACGAGATCGGACGCAGCAAAGGAATCAAAATCCCGAACGGAATAAACGCTGCGATATTTCCGATACTCACCAGATCCATCAGAGTCGGAGGAAGCAGATCGGGCAGAGTCGGCAATTTCAAAAAGTTCCCCGGTACAAAAATAAAGGTGTATTCGCTAGTGTTCGAAGCAGAACCTCCTCGACCAAAAGCGAAAAACATACAATACAGAATAAATAACGTATAAATCGTAGTAATGAGAGAGAGAAGTTTGCGTTGTTTTTGCATGCTGAAGCTCCTTTAGCCGTTTTTCAAATGAATAGATATAGATAAGACGGACAATATTTGATTTTTATATCTTTTAATTTGTTATATCTATCGTGACATATTCGGCAAACTTGACTTGGGGGTGGTCGGGAGGAGTAAACTCTAAAGAGTAAAGCGTACATGCCAACTCAAAAGGAGCGATTCAATATGGAACAATCTTATACTCGAACACCGCAACATTCGATACAATCCGGTTTCGGTCTTCGCAGTACTGCGGACGACGTGTTAAAAGGAATCGATCTGTCCGGCAAACTTGCGCTCGTTACGGGCGGGTATTCCGGTCTCGGTCTGGAAACGACCAAAGCGTTAGTGAAAGCAGGAGCGCATGTGATCGTACCGGCTCGGCGCCCCGAAGCTGCAAAAGAAGCACTTGCGGATACGCCAAACGTAGAGATCTATGAGCTGGATCTATCCGATCTGAGCAGTGTTGAAGCTTTTGCGGAGCAAATGCTGGAAAGCGGACGCAGTATCGACCTAGCCCTATTGAATGCAGGAGTGATGGCAAGCCCGGAAACGCGGGTAGGCCCGGGATGGGAACTCCAATTTGCGACGAACCATTTGGGACATTTTGCGCTGGTGAATCGGTTGTGGACACTGCTGACCGCAGGCGACGGAGCCAGAGTCGTGGCGACTTCTTCGACAGGGCACCATATCTCGCCGGTTCGTTGGGACAATCTGAACTTTGAAGGCAATTATCATAAATTCGAAGCCTATGGGCAATCGAAAACGGCGAACTCGCTATTCGCGGTAGAGTTGGATCGACGCGGAGCTTCGCAAGGCGTACGTGCTTTCGCGGCACATCCGGGCGGGATTTTGACTCCGCTCCAGCGTCATATGAGCCGTGAAGAGATGGTGGCGCTGAACTGGGTGGATGAAGACGGGAAAGGCGTGAATCCGGGCTTCAAAACACCGGAGCAAGGAGCCGCAACGCAATTATGGGCGGCAACTTCTCCTCAGCTTGAAGGCAAAGGCGGCGTGTATTGCGAAGATTGCGATATCTCCAAACCTGCGCAAGAAGGAGAGCGCGTAGGCGTCAAAGATTACGCGGTCGATCCCGAACAAGCGAAACGTCTATGGGATTTGTCGGTAGAGCTGACCGGAGTGAGCGGCGCTTAATCGTATCTAAATGAAGGAAAAGAAAAAGAAGCCTGCACAGTGTGCGAGCTTCTTTCTTTATGTTTTTTAATTCCGATTAAGGCTGGTAGCGAGTTACTTCGGTCGCGACATGTTCCAATTTTGTTTTGCTCAAGGAATGGTAAGGCGCGTAGATCGTGACGAAACGGTCTTTGAGCGGGAACGTTAGCATATCCGTTTTTCCGACTTTATACCATTTCCCTTTGACATTGTTGGAATTCGGCAGAGTTATGGTTGTTCCTTTGTATCCGTAGGAATCGTCACGCGGAGATACCGATACTTTCATATATTTGAACGAAAATGTCACGCTATCCGCAGATATGGCTACGTTTTTGAACGCATCGCCTGTAATCATGCGCGAAGGCACATAAGGAGTCTCGAAGCCGTCGAACTGACCAAAAGCTTTGACGATTTGTTTGTATTGAGCCGCCGAATACGGAATGTCCGTCAGCGTGAAGTTTGCTTTTTGAGCTTTAGCCGTAGTTGCCGAAGCGGTAGCGACTGTTGGCGAGGTTACGCCGGCTGCCGAAGCGGTCTGAGCCGAGATTGTTCCTGTCAAAAGCACACCTGCTGCGAGCGAAGCTGCGATAAATTGTTTGTAATTCATAATGATTCATCTCCTTAAAATGTGTAGGTTGTGTATGTTGCTCTTGCCTTCTGATTACAGATTACCCTGCGAATGTATCGAATTTAAAAACGAATTGTATCCAAGTTGTAAATCTTTGAATACAAGTTATGAAAGCAGATTTTGCTTCTGATTAGTAGAAGCTGATAACATATACTAAGCATGACAAATACTTTGCAAGATCTACAAGGAGGAAATCAATATGGAACAGACGTATACGAAGACCCCCCAACATAAATTAAATTCAGGATTCGGCTTCGAAAGTACGGCAGACGAAGTGCTTGAAGGCATCGACTTATCGGGCAAGCTTGCTCTTGTAACGGGCGGCTACTCAGGTCTTGGACTTGAAACGACAAAAGCGTTAGTGAAAGCCGGAGCGCATGTCATCGTGCCGGCTCGTCGCTTGGAAACCGCGCAAAAAGCTCTAGTCGGCATCGAACATGTCGAAGTCGAAGAACTTGATCTTTCCGATCTTAACAGCGTAGAAAAATTAGCAGACCGTCTGCTAGCTGGCGGACGCAGTATCGACTTAGCACTGCTTAACGCAGGAATCATGGCAAGCCCCGAGACACGCGTCGGCGAAAATTGGGAACTCCAATTCGCGACCAATCACCTCGGTCATTTTGCATTGATTCATCGCATCATGCCGCTGCTGATCGCGGACGGCGGCGCCCGCGTCGTCGTCACTTCATCGGCAGGGCATCATTTCTCTGCAATCCGTTGGGATAATCTGAATTTCGAAGGCAATTACGATAAATTCCAAGCTTACGGTCAATCCAAAACCGCAAATGCTCTATTCGCTGTCGAACTAGACCGCCGAGGAGCATCGGACGGCGTGCGTGCTTTCTCCGTACATCCCGGCAGCATCATGACTCAGCTAAAACGTCATCTCAATTACGAAGAACAAGTCGCGATTAACGTAACCGACGAAGAAGACGGCGCGATCAAGCCCGGCTTCAAAACCCCGGAACAAGGCGCCGCAACCCAAATCTGGGCAGCCACCTCGCCGCAATTGGAAGGCAAAGGCGGCGTCTACTGCGAAGACTGCGATATCGCCGATCCAGCCCCAGACAACGGCGACTTTTTCGGCGTCAAAGACTTCGCGACTGATCCCGAAGAAGCGAAGCGCCTTTGGGAGCTATCCGTGAAACTCACCGGAGTGAGCGAGTCTTAAGTTTTTGTAGTGATCTACCACCCTCAAACGTAACTGGAAGCGAGAAGACGGAGAGGGGAATTCAGTGGAGGTCAAGCATTTCGAAGAAATGCACTTCGGAAGCATATGCTTTAGCGTTCGCCTTTGAAATCGGGAAAACAACAATCAAATTCCAATCAAATTTTCCCGATTTCAACAAGCGACCGAAACGAATTCCCCTCGAAGTCTTCTCGCTTCCCACTGCAAAAGAGCCTACAAAAATCTGTAGGCTCTTTTTTCACGCCGCTTTTTGTTCAACATCAACAACTTTCCTTTCACAATTGTACATTTTGAAACTGGTTGACCCGAACAACGAGCGTTTACAATGATGAAGAACAGTGATTCCGGCTGTCATTCCACTCATGGAAAGGACGATAAACATGGGCTACAAAAACAACAATATCGGTTACCTGGACGGAGCTTTACATTCGCGCGCAGTCGTCAAAAAAAATAATTACGCCATATTACCGCATGACGGATTAGTCAATAACGTCGTACCCGGCTTTGAACATACAAGAATCAGCATCCTCGGTTCCCCGCGACTCGGAGCAAGCTTTTCCGACTTTATCGCGGAGTTCCAAGAAGGAGGCAAAAACACGCTCGGATTCGGCGGCGAAGGCATTGAGACATTCGTCTATGTCATTTCCGGTAAACTGAAAGTTAGCGACGACACCGAGCAACATGAACTGACAGACGGCGGCTATGCCTTTTTCCCAGTTGGCGAGAAGATGTATTTTGAAAATGCACAAACCGAAATGACCGAAGCCTTTTTGTATCAACGCAAATACGATCCGCTGCAAGGGCACCAAGCTCACAAAGTCGTCGGCAACCGCGCGGATATCGAGCCGATCGAATACGAAGGGATGAAAGACGTATTGTTCTGGAACCTGCTGCCGACCGACGACTTGGGCTTCGATATGAATATGCACATTTTGGAGTTTTCTCCGGCGGCAAGTCACGGCTACGTAGAAACGCATTACCAAGAGCATGGCGCCTATATTTTGTCCGGTCAAGGGATGTATAATTTGGACAACAACTGGTATCCGGTCGAAAAAGGCGACTATATCTTTATGGCGGCATACACGCCGCAAGCCGCTTACGCGACGCATCGGACAGAAAAGCTCGCTTATGTGTATTCGAAAGACGCCAACCGCAACCCCGGCGTTTAATCTGTTGAAAAAGGGGATTTGATCTATGTCGACGACTGAAGAAAAAATGATCCGGGTCTCAAGCCAGCAGCTCCATGAATTAATCCAAAATAAACTGATTTTAGCTGGGCTAAAGCAAGAGCAAGCCGAAGAAACCGCCAACCATCTCGTTTATGCCGATCTTTGCGGAATCCATTCGCATGGCGCCGTGCGTGTCGAATATTATGCGGAGCGCATTCATAAAGGCGGAATCAATGTACAGCCGGAGCTGAACTTCGAGCCAACCGGAAGCAGTACAGCGATTTTCCACGGCGATAATACGCAAGGTCATTATGCGGCGAACGAAGCGTTAGAACCCGCGATCCGTATGGCAAAAGAAAGCGGCGTAGCAGTGGTCGGCGTCTCCAAAGTCGGTCATACCGGGACGTTATCGTATTATGTACGCAAAATCGCGCAAAACAATCTAATCGGCATTTCGATGTGTCAGTCCGATCCGATGGTTGTGCCTTACGGCGGCGCCGAACGGTATTACGGAACCAATCCGATTGCGTTCGGCGTGCCGAGCGCAGGCGAAGACCCGCTTATTTTCGATATGGCGACGACGGTTCAAGCTTGGGGCAAAATTTTGGATGCACGTTCCAAAGGCAAGCTGATTCCCGATACATGGGCAGTCGACGAAAACGGCGCACCGACGACCGATCCGAATCAAGTCAGCGGTCTGCTGCCGATTGCGGGACCTAAAGGTTACGGGCTGATGATGATGGTCGATATTTTATCCGGCGTATTGCTAGGACTTCCGTTCGGCAAAGACGTCAGCTCGATGTATCATAATCTGCAAGAAGGACGTAATCTGGGACAGATTTATATTTTGATCGATCCCGAACGTTTTGTCGGATTGCAGCCTTTCCAAGCTTCGATCACACGTACGATGAAAGAACTGAACGCGATCAAGCCGGCAGCCGGATTCGATCATGTGCAATATCCGGGTCAAGGCAGTCACGAACGGTATCTGAAAAGTCTGGAAGAAGGTATGGATATTCCGGAGTCGATTATTCAATACCTACAATCCGACGATATTCATTACGATCGGTACGAAGGTTTGGACGCTTTTGCCAAAACGACGAAATAACGTAGCGATCTATAGCACCACGAAAAAAGCATGGAAAACCGAAGGTAGTAAGCGAAGCGGCGCTTTTTGCGACTACCCGGTATCCATGCTTTTTTTGTTGAATCCAATTAATGATTGTCGTCACTGAGTGCAAGCGCCAGGCGCAGATTGAGCGAATGACTTGGCGAGTTTACCGCGTGACCGAGAATTTCTTCGCAGCGCAAAATCCGATATTTGACCGTATTCCGATGTACGAATAACATCGCTGCGGCACTCGCGATTTCGCATTGGGCGCCGAGGTAGACGGATAACGTTTTGCGCAGTTCGACCATCGCGGGTTCTTTTGGATAAGCAAAATCTTTCAAAATATTTTCGCAAAAGAACCGGACATCGTTTTTCTCTAAATGATGAAAAAGCTGCACCATGCCTTTGTCTTTATAATGAATGATCGGCTGGGGTTGTTGCTTATTTTTGCGTTCATCGAATACGATTCGAGCTTCCGTATACGATTGGTTGATTCGTTTCCAATCGGTGTACGGGTTGCCGACGCTGAACATGAGCGCAATGTCCAAATTTTCAATCAGCGCTTGGCGCAGATTCAGTAGCTTTTGATCCATATCCGAAGTCTCGCGTTGGATCAACAAGATCGTTTCTTTGCTTGTACTGAAAAATAGAATCAGGCTATTCGGGAAAAGTTCGGCGACTTGCTTTTGCAACCATTGAGCCGATAAAATCAACCGTTCTTCTTGCTCCAGCCGAGGCAGTGTGTCTTCAATCGCTTTTTCGTCAAACACATGCACGACTTGATAATGATCCGACAAGATATACCCGTATTTCGTGTTGAGTTCGAACGATTGAGGCGTAGCCGTAGCACTGGAATGATGATCGATCAATTCTTTGAAATATTCGGTTGCGATCGATTGCTGGGATTCCGATACTTTTTCATTTTTGAACAGAACGAACGATAACACCATCGCCGCTTGGTCAATCGCAAAACTTGAGATCGGATACGGGATTTGCTCGGGATTCACAATAACGAGATAATGCGGAAAGTACGTATGCACATGGATCGGAATGATCGATACTTGGATTTCGCGTCCATCGGGTGCGCTGATAATAAAAGAATCGTTTTGTTTCGATAATACAGGTTTGCGCTGCACGATCTCGTTCACGTAATGCTGCGCGGGATTACGCGAATAAGTGAACTGCTTGGAATGATCCATGATTTCTTTGAACGGATTCAGCAAAATAATCGGCGTTTTGACAATCTCGCTCAACTTATTGATCACGACTTTGTTATTCGCGTTTTGTACCAATAGGCTAAAGAACTTTTTTTGAATATCGAGTGCAAACGAAATTTCTTCGTACTGCGTTCCCCAGATTTTATTGAGCAATTGATGCAAAAGTGAACCCAGCGAATAGGTGTTAGGAATATCGATTAACGGAAAATCGGCATTCTCCGCATAAGCGATAACAGCAGGATCGATTTCTCCGAGAAACCGTCCTGTTTTGATCCCCAACCCTACGGCTTTCGCGCGGATCAGCGAATCGATCAACGAAATCAGCCCTTGCTGATCGTCCGCATAAGTCATTGCCGTGGTAAGCAGCAGCACGTCGCTCGAAATATAATGTTCGATATCTGGCGTTTCGGAAATTTCTACGCTTTGAATATTTTTATGAATATCGACAGAGCGCGGACTCGTTAACAATTTGAGATCCGAATAACGAGGCAAACTCAAAATTTCAGCGATTGTTGTCATTGGGATTTCCTTTCTTCGACCTCTTTTTTGCAAAGTTTCAATGATACTAGCATGACAGTTAATCTGCCAAAATGAAAGCGATCTATTTTAGCTTTTTAGGATTTTCGCACACTTTTGTGACTGTTATTGATCGTTTTACCGTAAAAAATGTGCAGAGTAAACAAAAGAACACAGACCTTTTGTATAAATCACCAATGATATTGAAAGCGGTTGTATTTATACTTAACGTAGAAAGTTGAACGGTCAGACGACCCAGCGTAGAAAATCAAACATAACGGGGTGAGCTTTGTGATCCAATCAAAACCACAAACAATCGATGAGTTGATGGACTGGATTTCGGGCATATCGGATGCCGAAGGACCGGGGACGACTCGTTTGCTGTATAGCGAATCTTGGATCAAAGCGCAACAGGCGCTAAAAGAAAAGTTCGAAGAACTCGGAATGAACGTGCAATTTGATGCCGTAGGCAATCTATTCGCCACGATCGAAGGTACGGAGCAACCGGAACAAATTATTGCCACCGGTTCGCATGTCGATACGGTCGTCAAAGGCGGACGCCTAGACGGGCAACTCGGCATCATGGCAGGATACATCGCGATCAAAGAATTGCTGGAAACCGAAGGGAAACCGAAAAAGTCGCTGCAAATCATCTCGATGGCAGAAGAAGAAGGGTCTCGTTTTCCATATGCGTTCTGGGGTTCGAAAAATATTTTCGGAATTGCCGAGCGTCGCGATGTCGAAGAGATCGTCGATGCCGAAGGAATCAAATTTACCGATGCGATGAAGCAAGCGGGCTTTGATTTTTTGGAAGGCGCGCCTCAGTTCGACCGGATTGCCGCCTTTTTGGAGCTACATATCGAACAAGGAAACTTTTTGCAAAACACAGGTAAAAAAGTCGGCGTCGTAAACGCGATTGTCGGTCAAAAACGCTACAATATCACGCTCAAAGGTCAATCGAACCATGCAGGTACGACCTTGATGGAATACCGTCAAGATACGGTCGAATGTATGGCGCGTATCATCGTGCAAAGTATCGACAAAGCGAAAGCCAAAGGCAATCCGCTCGTTCTGACTTTCGGGCGGGTAGAGCCGAAGCCGAATACGGTGAATGTTGTGCCGGGCGAGACGTTATTTACGATGGATTGCCGACATACGGATGCGGACGTGCTTGCTGATTTTACCGCAGAAATTGAACAAGATATGCGCGAATTAGCAAGCCGTATGGGCATTGAGATCGAGATCGATAACTGGATGGACGAGAAGCCGGTTCCGATGGATGCGCATCTGATTCAGACGATCCAAAGCGTATGTGAAGACCACCGCCTGAGCTACCAATTGATGCACTCGGGAGCCGGGCATGATTCGCAAATTTTTGCGCCGCGCGTGCCGACAGGCATGATTTTCGTGCCTTCGATCGATGGCATCAGTCATAATCCTGCGGAACATACAGAAGCTGTTGATATTCAGCAAGGGGTACAAGCGTTAGCCGAAGCTTTGAAGCGACTGGCGTATTAAACGATCGATAGACTACAAACAAAGAGAGTAGGGTAGATATGTCCACACTTGCTAAACACAGCGTATACCCTCCAAACTATTGGAAAAGAGTCGTCTTTACGTTTTGTATGGGCTGGGCGATTATTTGGGTATACCGTTCAATGCTGTCTCCAATCTATACGGAAATTCAAGGGACGATTGGCCCGCAAAGCAATGCCGCAATGGGCTTGATCGCTTCTTGTTACTTTTTCGGATATACGGCTTTGCAGATTCCTTCGGGGATTTTAGTCGATAAGTTCGGGCAGAAAAAAATATTGATTCCTGGGTTTATCGTATTTGCGATCGGTGTGTTATCGATTGCTTTTGCTCAAAATCTAGGGATGATCTATTTCGGTTCTGTGCTTGCCGGCGTCGGCTGCGGAACGTACTACGGAGCTGCATTCTCGCTGACCGCGCAGCACGTTCCTCCCGAGAAAAAAGGGGTCGCGACCGCGATCGTAAACTCGGGTTCGGCGCTGGGTCTGATCTTGGGAATGACCGGTTCGTCGTTCCTCGTCAAACAATTGAATTTGCCGTGGCAAACGATGGTATTTATCTCGGCGGCACTGATTGTCTTTTTGGTAATCTGGTTTGCGATCATGATCGTGGGGGCAAAAAATGCTCCGAATCCGCAACATACGCAGCCAGCGGAAAGTGCTGAAAAAGCCGAAAGCGCCGGAAGTATCGAGCCTTTAGGCAAAGCGGCTATCGAAGAAGCTCCGGTCAAAAAAGGGCTGTTCCGCAAAGAACTTGTCGCTTCGTATATTTTGTACTTCTCGACGTGCTATGCGTACTACTTGATCGTGACGTGGTTGCCGAAGTTTTTGGAATCCGAACGCGGCATTCAAGGTTCGATGATCGGTTTAATCACTTCGATGATCGCTGTTGCAGCCGTTCCGGGGGCTTTGTTCTTCGCGAATCTATCGGATAAAAAGAAAGACAAAAAGCCGGCGATTATTATCGGGCTTGAATTTTCGGCATTCGTTTTGATTGCAGTGTCGGTGTTTGTACCGAATGCAGGGCTGCTCGCTTTTGTACTGCTTCTATACGGCTTCTTGGGCAAACTTGCTGTCGATCCGGTATTGATTTCGTACATTACGGATAAAGCCGATTCCAAATCGGTCGCTTCGACATTAGGTGTATTCAATTTCTTCGGAATGTCGTCATCGGTTATCGCCCCTGCGTTGACCGGGTACATCATCGACTCGACGGGTTCGGGCGAATGGGGCTTTTATATCGGGGCAATCATTTTGCTGATCGGCACTGTGCTGTTCACGATCTTGTCTTCCGGTTCCCGAAAAGTCGCGCATCGCTAATAGCTAGTCAGGAATAGTATTGAAAAAGAGGTTCAGTCGTATGCGTATACGGTTGAACCTCTTTTTGGTTTTGAAGCTAAGTTTGCAATTGACTTTTATTTAAGGCATCTAACCAGACCACCATTTTCCGATAAATCTCGATTCCTAATGAATCTTGCTGCGTACGGTCGAAATCATGTTCATCGGACGCTACAATGTGTAGTTCGCTGCTGGGAATCCATTTGTGCGCCATTTTCGATTGTCTGCTTGGGACATCCGGGTCTTGATCGGCAGTGGCAAGAAACGTCGGCGGGAAAGATTCAAATTGCGTTTTCGTTAACGAATAATCTTTTAACTCCGCAGGATCGGACGTCAGAGCAGATAACCATTTTCCTTGCTGACGAAGACCCAGATAGAGCAGGTAACGCTGGTCGGAATGAGATGCGGTCACAGGATGCTTGCCGACCAAACTTTGCATCGTGGATTCCGAAACCGGCGGATAACTTAGAAAATGCCGACTCGGCACGTGGAAGCTGGCTTCGCTCAGTGTGTAGTAACCATACAGCGCGATAATGCCAGAAACGGAACGGTTTTGCGCCGCATGATAAAGCGCTAGATAAGCTCCCGCCGAACGTCCCATCAGATAAAAAAAAGCGGAATCGATATTCAGTTTTTCTTTTCCTTGCTGCACAAACCAATCGATCGACTGCTGTACCGACTCCATAATGCGCGGCAACCGGCTTTCAGGAGCAAGCAAGTAATCCACAGCTAGTACGCCGTATCCATGTTGTGTCAGCAGCGACAGATAAAGTTCCGGCAGATCGTCCCGTTGACCGAAGATCATCCCGCCTCCGTGTAGATAAAGGATCGTGCCTTTATAAGATTGAATTTCGTGATCTCGGTAAAAGGTTCCTTGAAGACTAACGCCATCAATATTCCCGATCGTGACAATGTTTTGTGTATAGCTAGACAATTGTGATTCCTCTTTTCTTTTTCTTTTGTTGAAAGTGCACAACGAGATATGTGTTTTTATACGAATTGTTCATTTTTCGCCTATATGAAAGCGGTTATACTAACAATCAAAAGGAGGGTTTCCATGCTACATGCTGTGATCCAAAAAAACAATTACCAAGATTCGATCAATTTGATGTTGCTAACCAACTCCATTAACGGATTAGAAGGTGTTCAACAAGGCCAGGTCATGATGGCTACGGACGCCAATAAAGATATTTTGAAAGCTGCGGGTCTGTTCACCGATGAAGTTCAAGGTGCAAGCGCGAACGATATGGCGATTGTCGTGGAATCCGAAGATAACGATATTCTCGATACCGTCGTCGAAGAAGTCAATCGCTTTTTGAGCAATTTGTCTGGCAACAAAAAAGAAGGCGGCGTAGTTAGCGTCGACAACTGGAAAGATGCGCTGGAGCAAATGCCCGATGCGAATCTGGCGTTGTTCTCGATCCCAGGAATGTATGCCGCCGACGAGATCGAAAAAGCATTGGATGCAGGGCTGCATGTATTTTCGTTCAGTGACAATGTCAGTCTGGAAGACGAAATTCGGTTAAAGCAAAAAGCGCACGATAACGGGCTATTGCTGATGGGACCGGATTGCGGAACAGGTATCTTGTCCGGCGTGCCGCTGGCATTTACGAACGTTACGAATCCCGGCAATATCGGCATCGTCGCTGCGTCGGGAACAGGAATCCAAGAAGCAACCACGATCATTGACCGCCTCGGAAGCGGCGTTGTTCACGCGATCGGAACAGGCGGACGCGACTTGAAAGAAGGCGTGAATGCGCAGACGATGATCGATGCGGTCGTCGCTTTGGAGCAACATGCTCCGACCGATGTTATCTTAATCATTTCCAAGCCTCCGGCAAAGCAAGTACGCGATCAAGTGATGCAAGTGCTTCAATCGCTGTCGAAACCCGTAGTCGCTTTGTTCCTCGGCGAAAAGCCGGAACATCATATCGGCAACGTATCGCTGGCGTACACGCTTGAAGAAGCGGCGAAGATCGCGGTCGATCTCGCGAACGGCGACGAAGTGAAGCCGAATTACAATGAGCCGATTGATTATGTCGTCGATCAGCCGTTAGCGACAGGTCAGACCGTCAAAGGACTATATTCCGGCGGAACGTTGGCAAATGAAGCCGCGACGCTGATCGCCGATGCGCTTGGTCTGGATCAGGTCAAAGGCGAAGACGGATATATGCTCAACACGCAAGGATTCCAAGTCATGGATCTCGGCGACGATATTTATACGCAAGGCAAGCCGCATCCAATGATCGATCCCGAAGTTCGCGTGAATAAATTGCGCGAAGTGCTAGAAGATCAAAGTACCGGCATCATTTTGCTGGATGTGGTACTGGGCTACGGCGCGCATGCCGATATGGCAGGAGCTTTGACGCCAAGCATCAAGTCGGCATTGGAACAAGCGCAAAAGTCCGGGCGCAAATTGTATGTGATCGGTAGCGTCGTCGGCACCGCGAACGATCCGCAAAATTACGATCAAGCCGTTCAGAGTCTGCAAGATGCCGGAGTCATCGTCGAAACCAGCAACGCACGCGCGGTTCGTCTGGCGCTTAAGCTGATGGGACATGAACTTCAAGTCGGGGATAAAACTCTAGTGGAATACACCGAGAGTAAAATCGAACTTCCGGCTCCTGGCGAAAAAGTATTGGAACTGCTCAATAGCGTGCCGCGCGTGATCAATATCGGGATTCAAAGTTTTACGAAGTCGATTACGGATTTTCAAGGCAAAGCACTTCAATTCACATGGCGTCCAAAAGCGGGCGGCAATCGCAAACTGATTCGGATTTTGAACGAGTTGGATAAGCGCCAAGCGGAGATCGATGCGGCGAACGATAAAGTCGTAAGCCGATTGATGGAGTCGCAGCCTTTCCTTGTCGATGCGCGCCCGGCAAAAGAAGTGATTCCGGAACTGAATACGGGCGAAAAAGTCGTATTGCACGCAGGGCCGCCGATTCAATATGAAAATATGACAGGGCCGATGAAAGGTTCCGTGATCGGTGCTATGTTGTTCGAAGGTTGGGCAACGGATCAAGAAGATGCGCTTCGTCAGTTGGACAACGGGGAAGTGAAGTTTATCCCGTGTCACCATGTAGGCGCCGTAGGGCCAATGGGCGGCATTACAACTGCGAATTTCCCGGTATTTATTGTTGAAAACAAAACGGACGGGACAACCGGCATGTGCATCATGAACGAAGGCATCGGCGAAGTATTGCGTTTCGGTGCAAATAACGAGAACGTCATTACGCGTCTCAAATGGATGCGCGACGTGCTTGGACCGGTACTTGGCGAAGCGTTGCGGACTTTTGACGAAGGCATTAACTTAAACGTCATTATCGCTAGAGCAATCGGCATGGGCGACGAGTTCCATCAACGGAATATTGCGGCATCGCTCGTATTCCTCAAAGAAATTACGCCAGCGATTACGCTGCTAAATATCGATCAACAAAACAAAGCCGATGTGATTCAATTTTTGGCGAATACCGATCAATTTTTCTTGAATATCATGATGGCAACGAGCAAAGCAATGGTCGATTATGCCCGCAAAATCCAAGAAGGTTGCGTCGTAACCACGATGTCGCGCAACGGCGAAAACTTCGGCGTACGAATCAGCGCGCTTGGCGACGAATGGTTCAACGGCGCGGTGAATACACCGGATGGCCTGTACTTTACCGGATACTCTGCCGAGCAAGCAAATCCCGATATCGGCGATAGCGCGATTACCGAAACCGTTGGCGTAGGCGGTATGGCGATGATTGCGGCGCCGGGCGTCACTCGTTTCGTGGGTTTGAGCGGCTTGGACGATGCGCAGAATATTTCGGAAGAAATGCAGCGGATTTCGATTACGAACAATCCGACTTGGTCGATTCCGAACTGGAATTTCAAAGGCGCTACGCTTGGGATCGATATTCGTAAAGTCGTCGAGACCGGAATTACGCCAATCATCAACACGGGGATTGCGCATAAAGAAGCGGGCGTCGGTCAGATCGGCGCAGGAACCGTTCGTGCTCCTCTGGTCTGCTTCGAGAAAGCGTTGATTGCTTACGCAAAATCGTTAGGCATTCCAGTCGAAGAGTAGGGATCCCCATGGTTCAAGAAAGCTTGATCTCTGAACATGCTTATATCAGCAGTTATATGCGGAATTATTTTCGGCAGATAAATCCTACGCGTAGGCTTCAGGGAAAAGTCCATTCGATCTTCTCGAATGGATTTAACCTGAAAGTCGGGAAGCGATTATGGTTCGTCGGCAAAGGGGAAGCTTACCTATCTGCAATCGGATTTACGATAGATACCGAAAACTTTGACCTAATCGCGCAGGGGTTATCGGTCGGCACTTTGATTAAAATCAGCCCGCATTGTTCGTCAGCGGGTAAGCAATTTGATCTGGTATTAACGGTATATGTTCGACCTCAACCGATGATCTTGATTTTGACTTCGATCCAAAACGTGGATGTGTCGATTCCGCGTATTCCGCTAGAGGATTGGTATGCAAGCGACATTTTGCAAAAACTCGAACAAGCGCAAGTCCGGCAAAATTCTGGCTTTGCTGCACCGCCGCTAGATCAGATTGATGCTCGGTTATCAGAGGGTTCCGCTGAATTTTCAGCCGATACCGTTCAGTCGTTAATCGGTGCAGGAATCGGCTTAACGCCTTCGGGCGACGATTTTTTGCAAGGAATGATCTTGCTGGAACAAATTACGCAGAGCAAGCCGATTATAGCGGATTTCACCCGGCAAGCTTTGCAGATTCGTTCGACGACAGACGTCAGTCTTGCGTATTATCAGACACTTTTCGACGGATATATCCATCCAACGTGGAGACATCTGTGCAGCGCGATTCAAAATAGAGATTCATCCAAGATTACAGCTGCAATCCAACACATCCAAGCTTACGGGGCTACATCGGGCAACGATAGTTTGCTCGGTGTGCTTACTTTTTTAAGACAAGCGAAACGGAGGCAATTATGGGAAAACGAATCGTAGTCGCACTCGGCGGTAACGCGATATTGAACGAAGACCCTTCGCCGCAAGGGCAGATCGAAGCATTGCGCCATACGAGCAAACAGTTGGTCGAATTGATCAAGCAAGGGCATCAACTCATTATTAGCCACGGCAACGGCCCCCAGGTCGGTAATTTACTGCTCCAACAATCGATTGCAAAGTCCGAGAAAAATCCGGCGTTGCCACTCGATGCTTGCGTCGCGATGACCCAAGGCAGTATCGGCTATTGGCTGCAAAATACGATGAACGAAGCGATTGCCGAAGCAGGTTTGAGTCAGCAGGTCGCATCGATCGTAACCCAAGTGGTCGTGGACGAGCATGATCCGGCGTTCAGCAACCCGACGAAGCCGATCGGCCCTTTCTTCACCCAAGAAGAAGCCGCGAAAATGTCGGAGGAAACCGGCGAAGTCTATATCGAAGATTCCGGGCGTGGGTACCGCAAAGTCGTTCCTTCCCCAAAACCGCAAACGATCGTCGAATATCCAATGATCAAAACGCTGATCGAAAACGGCTACGTCACGGTGTCGGCAGGCGGTGGCGGGATTCCGGTCAAAAAAGTACAACATGGCTATGAAGGCGTCGAAGCTGTAATCGATAAAGACTTTGCTTCCGCAAAGCTCGCTAATCTGGTAGAAGCGGATTATCTATTTTTGCTAACCGGCGTAGATAACGTCTATGTGAATTACAATCAACCGAATCAACAAAAGTTGGAAGATGTAACGATTCAGCAATTGCAGGGGTGGATTAAAGAAGATCAATTTGCGCCGGGCAGTATGTTGCCAAAAGTACAAGCGGCGATCTCGTTCGCTGAAAGCCGTCCGGGCAGCAAAGCCGTCATTACATCGCTCGAAAATATCAACGCGATCTTCAGCGGCGGTTCAGCAACAGTAGTCCTTGCTGGAAATCCGGTACAAGCGATCTAATTATTGACTAAAAACCTTTTCATTGGTGCCTAAAAGCCCGGTGTAGAAGGTTTTTTGCCGGGAATTATTTTTATGGATCAAAAAACTTGAAAGCGGTTAAAATTTGTGCTAGTTTATGTGTAACCGGTTACTTATTTGAGGTGAAAAGATGGTTACGATCAAAGATGTTGCGAAATACGCAGGCGTATCGGTCGCGACGATATCCCGAGTTTTGAATGAAAATGGATATGTGCACGAAGATACGCGCCGCGTGGTAGAGAAAGCAATCAAAGAATTGAATTACACACCGAATGAAGTCGCTCGTTCTTTATATAAGCGCAAATCAAGATTGATCGGACTATTGCTACCTGATATTACAAATCCCTACTTTCCGCAGCTCGCCAGAGGAGTCGAAGACCGGATGCAACAAAGCGGGCTGCGACTTATTTTTGGCAATAGCGATGAAAGTCAGCAAAAAGAACAGGATTATATTCAGACCTTTGTACAAAATAACGTGGTCGGCATTATCGCGTCCACCAATTTTCCGGGTATGGATTTTTATCGTCGATTGAAGATTCCGGTTGTCTTTTTGGATCGGATCTCAAGTGATCGACCTGCGGTATACGCAGACGGACGTGAAGGCGGCAGAATTGCGGCGCAGCAAATGATTGAACGCGGAAGTCGGCAGATTGCCGTATTGCAAGGTCCCGCGCATGTGCGTCCCGCGCAAGATCGCTTTCAAGGAGCAGTCGAAGTTCTGCAAGATACAGGCGTGACCTATGAAGTCGTGCAGACGGATTCGTTCACATTGGATGAAGCACAGCGTAGAGCCGAAGAGTTATTTGTTTCTTTTCCCGAGACAGACGGTGTGATCGCAAGTAACGATATGGCGGCAATCGCTGTTTTGCACGAAGCTCTTCGTTTAGGCAAAAAAGTACCGGAAGATATACAGATTATCGGATTCGACGATATTCCGCTTAGCGAATTGGTGTCTCCAAGTCTTTCTACGATTCGTCAGCCTGCTTACGATATGGGGAAGCAAGCGGCAGAGCTAATGATCCAATTGATCGAAAATGACGATGTGGAACTCAAAAGTATCCAAATGCCGGTACAATTTATACAGCGGGGCACAACACGGATCAAGGCAGAAGAATCAATCTAATAGAAAGTTACAATCTTCTAATCTATAGAAAAGGTGGGCAACCAGATGAATACACAAAGCAAAAAACAAGCGAACGTCGTGGTCGTCGGAAGTTGTTCGATGGATTTGGTCGTCACCTCGTCTCGGCGTCCGGGTGCCGGAGAAACCGTTCTTGGAGAAAGCTTCAAAACGGTTCCCGGCGGTAAAGGAGCTAACCAAGCGGTAGCCGCAGCTAGACTCGGCGCGAAGGTTTCGATGATCGGTCGCGTAGGCGACGATACGCTGGGTCAGACGATTTTGGAAAATCTCAAACAAAATGGTGTAAGTGTGAATAATGTGGAACCGGTTACACATTGCGAAAGCGGAACCGCGCATATCATTTTGGCAGAAGGCGATAACAGTATCATCGTTGTCGAAGCAGCCAATCGGCATGTCACGCCAGAGTATGTAGAAAAATGCCGTGAAATCATTGAGCAAGCGGATATCGTATTGATCCAACAAGAAGTTCCCGCAGAGACGGTACTGCTTGTCAGCCGGATTTGCAAACAAGCCGGTGTTCCTTTGCTACTGAACCCTGCACCGGCACGTCCGGTGGAAGCGGAATTAATCGAGAATTGCGCGTATATCACGCCGAATGAACATGAAGCTAGTCTTTTGTTCGAAGGGCAATCGATCAGCGATATTTTATGCAGGCATCCCGAAAAATTGTTTATCACCGAAGGCAGTCAAGGTGTCCGGTATTTCGACGGGCAACAAGAAGCGGTTGTGTCGTCTTACCGCGTAGAAGCCGTCGATACGACAGGCGCAGGCGATACCTTCAACGCGGCGTTCGCCGTAGCTTTGGCAGAAGGAAATCAGATTGGGGATAGCCTGAAATTCGCGAACCGCGCAGCGTCATTATCGGTTATGCGTTTTGGCGCGCAAGGCGGTATGCCGACTCGCAGTGAAGTGGAGGAAGCGTTGTAATGAAAAAACACGGCATCTTGAACAGTCATATCGCTAAAGTATTAGCCGATCTTGGGCATACCGATTATATCGTGATTGCAGATGTAGGGCTTCCGATTCCGGACGGGGTTCCCAAGATCGATCTGGCACTGACGTACGGCGTTCCGAGTTTTGAGCAAGTGGTGGAGATCGTTGCTAATGATATGGAGATTGAGAAAGTCGTAATCGCAGAAGAAATCAAGGCGCAAAATCAACCCGCTTACGGATTTATCCAGCAAACTTTTGCCTCGCAGACTTTGGAGACTTACAGTCACGAACAATTCAAAGCTTTGACCGCAGGCGCCAAAGTGATTATCCGAACAGGTGAAGCGAAGCCTTACGCCAATTGTATTTTGTACTCAGGCGTGTACTTCGGCAACGAAGAATAGGAGGAACGGATATGAATATCGAAATGAAAGGCATTCATAAATCATTCGGCACGAACCAAGTGCTGAAGGGTGTCGATTTCGAATTAAAAGAAGGCGAAGTTCACGCTCTAATGGGCGAAAACGGAGCGGGTAAGTCGACGTTGATGAATATCCTCGTCGGCTTACATAAACTCGATGAAGGTACGATTATCGTAGACGGCAAAGAAACGTATTTCGATAATCCCGGCGAAGCGGAAAATCGCGGGCTGGCTTTTATCCATCAAGAATTGAATATCTGGCCGGAAATGACCGTGCTCGAAAATCTATTTATCGGACGTGAACTGAACCTGCCTTACGGGCTGCTGGACACACGCAAAATGAAAGCGCTCGCTCGCGAACAGTTGCAGCGGTTATCGGTAGATTTACCGCTGAGCAAAGACGCAGGAACTTGTTCGGTCGGGCAACAACAGATGATCGAAATCGCCAAAGCATTGATGACGAATGCCAAAGTCATCGTGATGGACGAACCGACTGCGGCTTTAACCGAGCGAGAAATCGTGAAGTTGTTCGAAGTCATTAAGTCGCTCAAAGCCGAAGGCGTATCGATCGTGTACATCTCGCACCGGATGGAAGAGATTTTTGCGATCTGCGATCGGATCACGGTCATGCGTGACGGAATCACCGTAGATACAACAGAGATCCCGGCGACGAACTTCGATGAAGTCTTGCGTAAGATGGTGGGACGCGAACTCACGGAACGTTACCCAAAACGTAATCCGAAGCCAAGCGAACTCATACTCGAAGTGAATAAGATTAGCCGACGCGGGCTTTTCGAAAATGTGAGCTTTCAAGTACGTGCCGGAGAGATTGTCGGGTTCTCGGGGCTGATGGGTGCCGGACGAACTGAGATTATGCGGGCGATCTTCGGGCTGGATAAATTGGATAGCGGTGAAATTAAGCTGCGTGGCAAAAAGATTCAGATCCGTCGCCCGGAAGATGCAGTGCGGCATGGCATCGGCTTTATTACGGAAGACCGCAAAGACGAAGGTCTGGTGCTCGACTTTTCGATTCGGGAAAATATGGCGCTGCCGAATTTATTCAGTTTTACATCCAAAGGATTTATTTCTTCGCGCAAAGAGCGTGAGTTTGTAGATTCGCTCGTCAAGCGGTTGCAAGTCAAAACGCAGTCCGCCGAGACGCCTGCTCGCAGTTTGTCCGGGGGCAACCAGCAAAAAGTCGTCATCGCGAAATGGATCGGAATCGGACCTAGCCTACTCATTCTCGACGAGCCTACGCGCGGCGTCGATGTCGGTGCCAAACGCGAAATTTATCAGTTGATGAATGAACTGACCGACCGAGGCGTGGCGATTATCATGGTGTCTTCGGAATTGCCGGAAGTACTCGGGATGAGCGACCGAATCATCGTCGTACACGAAGGCAAAATCGGCGGCGAACTTTCGAGCCATGAAGCGACGCAAGAACAAATTATGACTTTAGCGACAGGAGGACAATAAGATGCAAAAAGAAGCAACTACCGTCGATACGGGCAAAAAATTCAAATTATCAGAGGTCACGCAAAAGCTTGGGCCGTTACTTGGTTTTATTATTCTTGTGGTGATCGTGTCGATCTTAAATCCAGCTTTTTTGGAACCGCTTAACCTACTCAACTTGTCTCGCCAGGTAGCCATTAATGCTCTGATCGCATTCGGAATGACGTTTGTTATTTTGACAGGCGGAATCGACTTGTCGGTCGGTTCGATTTTGGCATTATCCAGCGCGTTTGTCGCTAATCTGATGATTGCCGGGCTTGATCCGATCTTGGCAATTTTAGTCGGCTGTGTAGCCGGTGCGGTGATGGGTATGATTAACGGCTTGATGATCACAAAAGGTAAAATGGCTCCGTTTATCGCAACGCTTGCGACGATGACGGTATTCCGCGGCTTAACCCTGGTCTATACGAATGGTAATCCGATCACGGGACTTGGCGACGATCTTTCGTTCCAATTGTTCGGTCGCGGTTATTTCTTCGGGATTCCGGTTCCGGCTGTCACAACCTTGATCGTATTCGCAATCTTATGGGTCATTTTGCATAAAACATCGTTCGGACGTAAAACGTACGCAATCGGCGGTAACGAAAAAGCTTCGATCGTATCGGGTATCAAAGTGCACCGTGTCAAAATTATGATTTACAGCCTTGCAGGTCTGCTCGCTGCACTCGCAGGAGCGATCTTAACGTCGCGTCTGAACTCGGCACAACCTACAGCGGGTCAGTCTTACGAACTGGATGCGATTGCCGCAGTCGTACTGGGCGGAACCAGCTTGACAGGCGGACGCGGTTGGATCGTCGGTACGCTGATTGGCGCGCTTATTATCGCAACGCTCAACAATGGCTTGAACTTACTCGGCGTATCTTCGTTTTATCAGATGGTCGTTAAAGGTGTCGTGATTGTGATTGCCGTACTGATCGACCGCAAGCGTTCGGCTTAATATCAGAAAGAAGGTGACGAGATGAAAAAGTTAATGACGTTAGGTGCCGCATTACTAGTGGTGTTGATGATAGCAGGATGCTCGATGCAGCCGCCGGGCTGGGCTAGACCGAATAACGCATCAGAGTCGGGTAAAATCAAGATCGGCTTATCGATCTCGACGTTAAACAATCCGTTCTTCGTATCGCTCAAAGACGGCGTAGTGAAAGAAGCGCAAAAACAAGGGATCGAAGTCATTGTCGTCGATGCTCAAAACGATTCCGCGAAGCAAAGCAACGACGTAGACGATTTGCTGCAACAAGGCGTCAATGCGCTTTTGGTGAACCCGACAGATTCTGCAGCGATCTCTTCGGCGGTACAAGCGGCAAACGGATTAGACATTCCGGTTATCGCGCTCGACCGTTCCGCCGACCAAGGCGATGTCAAAGCTCTGGTCGCATCGGATAACGCCAAAGGCGGAGAAATGGCAGCCGAATATTTGGTGAAGCAACTGGGCGAAGGCGCGAAAGTCATCGAACTTCAAGGCGTACCGGGTGCATCGGCTACACGCGAACGCGGAAAAGGTTTCCACGAAATCGCGGACAAGCAATTAGACGTGATCGCAAGCCAAGCCGCGGATTTCGATCGGACCAAAGGCTTAACCGTCATGGAAAACTTGCTTCAAGGTAACCCGGACGTACAAGCGGTATTCGCGCATAATGACGAAATGGCGCTCGGAGCAATCGAAGCCATCGAAAGTTCAGGCAAAGATATTCCGGTCGTCGGCTTCGACGGTAACGACGATGCGCTGACTTCGATCAAAAACGGCAAAATGAACGCGACCGTCGCGCAACAACCGGAATTAATCGGGCAATTGGCGGTAAACGCTGCGCGCGATGTGCTGCAAGGCAAAGCGGTTGAAGCTTCGATTCCCGCACCGCTTAAGCTGGTTACGAAAGACGATCAAGGTTCGTAAGTTCAACGCATCAACTTAACGGCTAAACGCCATCATTTAACCTAAATCAACCCGGATTCGCGAAAAGCGAGTTCGGGTTTTTGTTGTTCAAGCAGGAGTATAACCATCGATCAGCGAAAAGATACAACGCCAGATCATCGATCTTATACCAGACGAAAAGGAGCACTATTTATGATCTATACCGCACTTTTGCGAGGCATCAATGTAGGCGGGAATAATAAGATCGATATGAAAGAGCTAAAGGTAGCGTTCGAAGAAGCCGGAATGAAGCAAGTTAAAACCTATATAAACTCGGGCAACATTGTATTTAACGAAGATACCTTGCCACAAGCCGAACTTGCTCCTAGATTAGAAGCCGCGATTGCTAAACATTTTGGGTTGCAGATCCGTGTATTGATCCGAAGCTTGGACGAGATGCAAGCGGTATTCGAAGTGTTACCTGAACATTGGAGTAACGATAACGGGATGAAAAGCGATGTGTTTTTCTTATGGGACGAGGTCGATGAACCCAGTGTACCGGCACTTCTTCCGTTAAAACCGGGAATCGGAACGTTGCTGACGGCGCCGCGTGCGATCTTGTATTCAGTCAGCCGGGAAGATGCGGCAAGCAGCGGAATGGATAAGCTCGTTGGATCGAAGTTATATAAACAGATGACCGTTCGAAATGTAAATACAACGCGGAAAATCATGCAACTGATGCAAGAACTGAGATAGTTATTCAGAATGAATCAATCCGTATTTGGGAGCATATAGCTGTACTTTTATGAATGTGTCTGCTGAGTTGGCTCATTACGGACTCAGTACAGATGATTCTAGCTAAGCCGGTCTGACGCGCATTGGGTCATGGATTCCTTTCCCGTATAATGGAAAACGTTACGCCGGATAAGATCTTTACCGATCATTCGACGTCGGAAATCAAGATACGCGAAAGGATGAAATCAATTGGGTAATACGGATGTGCTGCAACGGAAAAGCGAAATTCTGAAAAAGACGATGGAGAATTGGATTTTGAAAGAGAACCGCGATGGACTGAACCGTCAAGAAGCACATATTTACCGCAATATGCTCAAAGAGCTTCATCAGAACGAACAAGAGTTAAATACGGTACGCGGTGAAGAAGTAGCTAAAGAATCAGAATCGACGACAGAAGATCAAACATCGGTTAGACAAGAACGGACTGCCTTAGGTGCAGGACGTTAAACTAACGTTAACTCGAGCAACGACAAATAAACCGTCCGAGTTTCGCATCTAGCGAAGTCGGACGGTTTTTGATGTTTGTTTGGACTATACCGGAATTCTGACCACTCGCCGATATAGGAACGCGCCGATCCATTCGCACCAATCGAGTTCGTGTTCCTCCCGGTCTCGAAACGCCGTAGCCGTAGACAGGTAAGCCAGTTCTTTCGCAAATCCTCCATGCAGATAAGCTCCGCCGTCTCCGCCTTTTCCCGTAAATTCTTCCGCTGTGGAAGTCAGTTCTTTAAGATACGGATCGACGGAAAAGATAAGCCCTAAGCCATTTTGAATGATAGGCGGACGTTGCGGTAAAAAGTGTTCGATGTCATTTCCCCACGGAAAAAGGGCATCTGCGCCTGCGCTATACACGCTTTCCCATTCTTCTTCGTTTAACAACGAAAAGCCTTCTTCCATATGAATCGATTGCCATTCTTCGAACGTCTCGCTATCGTCAAAAATAAATAGTCGGATCCCATCGTCGTTACGTTCTAATTTAAACGATTGATCGACTTCCAGACTTTGATCGGTCGATTGACTGAATTTTTCGATCTCGTCAATCAGGTCTTTATCATCTTCGGGATGCAGATCCTCGATCTCATAAGGAATCCAACCTACCGAAAAAGGTTCACGCTCTATGAACATAGGCAGACGTTGGATTTGGCGAACCGGAGACATGTGTTGCTGTAACTCAATCTTTGCTTCTTGAGGCGAAAATAGAAGATCTTCCTGTAGACTTTTCTCCAAGCGCGAAAGGATATCCGTCTTATCCGAGTTCTTTTCTTTTGGATATTCCCAGCCAACTTCGACACTCTCTCCCGGAACGAATACAAACTCGCGGCCTTCATAGCTCACCACACCTGTTTCTAAACGGCGTCCAAATTGTTCGAAAATCTGCATATGTAAGTTTTCAAAAGGAACCGGCAAAAGCGGTAACAGCTCAGTCAGACGTTCTTTTTTCTCCGACGAAATTAAAGTCTCCCACGTACTACGATCCCACGGCTGCATCATCCAAACTCTCCTTTTTCGCTCAATTCATGATCTGTTATCCATTGTATCTAGCTTACTCTCAGGATTCAACGAGACGACGCAATAAAGCGTTATCTATGTATGAGCAATTTACTGTCTCAAAACTATTTGTGTAAACAAGAGGTTCTAACCTGTTAAAATAAATAGGAATAAGTTAGGGAGGTAGTTATGGACGTTCATCTATATCGTAAAAAATTAAAGTTGAAACATATCGAATTGTTTATACTGGATACTCAAACCGAAGGTCCAGTAATCGTATGTCTGCATGGGCGTTGGGGACGAGGAGAAACGTGGGCAGATCTGATGCGCCGGTACGGAGATCGTTATCGCGTGATTGCTCCCGACCAACGCGGACACGGACTGAGCAGCAAACCGATTTCTCGCTATACCGCCGAAGAAATGGCAGAAGACGTCATTAAATTGTTGGATACGCTTGGTCTATCTTCGTGCATCTTGATCGGTCATTCGATGGGTGGGCAAAATGCGGCGCATGTTGCGGCGATGTATCCGTCTTATGTCTCGAAAGTCGCGATTTTGGATAAGACGCCGGAAGGACCTAAAGTTCGATTACAGACTCCGCCTGAAGAAATAACGGCGATTGACCCGCTAACTGCCGATTGGCAGTTACCTTTTTCAGATCGTGCTCAAGCTTCCAAGTTGATGAGTCAAGAACTGGATAGTCAGCTTGCCGTTGATTATTTTATGAATAGTCTGACCGAAACCGAAGAAGGTTATACGATGATGTTCAGCCCGCAAGCAATGGCGGCAAATATCGCATACAATATCGATTGGTATGATCGTTTAACTGAAATCTATTGCCCTGCATTGTTAATTCGAGCGAAGGACGGCGATAATATGCCGGATGACGTATGGGAAAAGGCGAAAAGTCTGCTGCCCAATGGGATCGCACGCGAAATGCCGGGTACCGATCATAACGTACATTTAAGTCATCCTGAACTTTTTTATACTTATTTAGATGAATTTTTGCAAATGTAACAAAAAAGCCGTCCCAGTTTGCCGAATGATTCGGCAGACCGGAACGGGCTTTTTTTATTTCGGTTAATTCGAGTGTAACTTAACGATACAGATTCAATTCGCTAACCGACCACCAATAATCGGACGAACCGGTCTGCGTGATTCGTACATAACGCGCGGTTTGGGAATCGCTAAGCGTAGCGTCGATCCCTTGCGGGTTACCTTCGCCTGACGTTACTTGCGACCATTCTACACCGTCAGCAGAAATCTCGATGGTATAGTTACGTGCATAATCATCAGGTGCAGATTGTGAGGTTAATTGAACACGAGAGAAATCTGTATCTGTGCCCAGATCAACGGTAATCCATTGTCCCGGCGATTGCACTTCGCCAGAAGACCAGCGGCTTGCCGAATCGCCGTCAAGCATCGCTGCAATCGGATATCCGGCTTGCTCGGGCATCGAAGTCGTGACTGCCCAGTTGCTGCGATCCAGTAGCGTCGGTATTCCATCGTCGATTGGCGTGTTCTCGGAATCGGGAGCAAAAAGGATCAATTCCGACATCGACCACCAACGGGAATGACTTTCGTTCAATTCGATTTTGATATATCGCGCCGATTGCGGAGCGAAAGATGCCACAAGGTCGTCTGTAAATCCTTGACGCTTCGTAATCGCTTGACCCCAATCTTCGCCGTCATTCGAAACATAGACATTATAGCCGCGGGCGAAATCATCCGGGCTGCCGCTGCTATCCATCAGCATTTGGCTAAATGTCGTTTCTTGTCCCAGATCAAGGGTCAGCCATTGACCTTCACGTTGCTCGGTACCTGTTGACCAACGCGTCGCGTGATCTCCGTCAAGCAAAGCAGCCGGTTCTTGCCCGGCAACCGAAGAAGAAGCGGTCAGCGTCCAGTTGGCAGGCGTTAAAGCTTTTAATTTACCTGTACCGTTATATTGCACATCCAATTCGGCAATCGACCACCAATTGGACGCTTCTCCGGTTTGAACGATTTTGATATAACGTGCCGCTTGCTCAGGGAACGTGACACGATTGATCGCTTTGGCATCACGTTTGCCGATCGCGACAGGCGCACTCCACGAGGAACCATCTGTAGATAGCAACACTCGGAAGCTTTCTGCGCTGTCGGCAATGGATCCGCCTGCATTCAAGACGACGGTATCAACCGCGGCTACGCTGCCCAGATCGACGGTAATCCATTGTCCATTCGTTTGCGGACGTCCCGACGACCAACGGGTCGAAGCATTGCCGTCTAACATTAAGCTTCCTGGTTCTTCGCTGTTATTGGCAAAGGTCGTAATTTGCCACTCTTCACGGCTACCCGGGCCATTGCCCGGAAGCGGCGTTGTAGGTTCTTCGGGTTCTTCGTTGTCTGCTTCGCCGTTGAATAAAGCTACGCGAAGTTCGGCAATCGACCACCAGCTATCCGCGCTTTTCGTCGATTCGATACGGATATACCGAGCTTGCTGTTGACCGAGCTCTACAGCTACGCCTGCGGATTTTCCGTCACCCGAAGCAACGGGTTCCGACCAATCTTCGCCATTGTCCGAGACGAAGACTTGATAACCGCGCGCGTAGTCGCCGCCGCTCGTCCCCGAGTTCATAAACAACGTATCGAACGTTTGTTTCGAACCCAGATCCAGTTCGATCCATTGCGAAGGATTTTGAGCGGCGCCTGATGTCCAGCGCGTGCTCAAACTACCGTCGATCATATTGGTGACTGGATCGCTGCCGAGATCTGCCGAAGCCGTTAATGTCCAATCGCTACGATCCAAATAACGGATCCCTGCGTTTTCTTTTGGCTCTGTGATCGAATCTTGGGTTGGATCGACTTGAACCAATCCTTTTGGATAGACGACTGCCGAGCCGACTTTACCGCTTGCGTTATAGAAGCCGACTGTTTTGGACGTCGCAGAAGGATTCCAGATTTGAGCCGCGTATTTGCCGTCCGCATTTTTGTATACCGATACGGCTGGATCGTCACTCCAGATCTCCGCAGTACGGCTACCCAAAGCTTTCATCGAATGCGTAAACCAATACGCGTTGAAAATTTCATTTTGCTGCATCACGCTTGGGTCCCATTTGTCGATAACCGCCTGTGGATCGCTCAACGCTTGGAACGGCCAGATGATATGTTGCCAACTGCGTTCGTTGCTTTCATCATTGCCGCTTTGCTTGCGAATATCTTTCAGCAGACCGTCATACAATGTTGCCGCTTTTTGCGGATCGCGTCCGTAAGCGGACATCCATTCGCCAAGTGGCAACCAATGAATTCCGTAAATATGCTCGGCGTCGCCGGAGAAGAACGTTGTATACGCGTAGGCGCTGCCATAGACGTGACCGGCAGTTTCGTGCGTATATCCGGGCAAGAAGTTATCGCCGTCGTAATCGAACCAATACTGCTCGGCAGCTTTCAGTTCGGTCGTGAAGCCCCAGATCGCGGCGTCGCGATACGAATCGTTGCCTGTCATTTCGCCCCACATAAATTGTCCGACCCAACCGAACAGCGCTTCGCCTGCCGCTTCTTGGTTGTTGCCGCTGGCATTATCGGCAAAGCCGCCTGCCCACGAGTGACCTTCGTACGGATCGAAGTTACGCATCCACGGATACATGGAATCAGTACGAGAAGGATTCGCATAGTCGCGAATCAAATGCTCGACCATTTCGCCGTAATCGCGCACAAAACTTTCGTCGTACTGACCGAGTACCGCCGAAGCGAACGCGTAATAGCCATACGTGAAGTGGTGATCGGTTAAGCCCGTATTCAGTCCAAATCCGCTGGCATACGGGAAGATCGATCCCCAAGCCGGTGAGTAATGGAAGTAATGCGAATGTTGCGGTTCGTCTTCGGAATACGTATACCAATCGCTTAGAATGTTACGAAGCGTTTTGAGATACATATCTCGGCGATCAAGATCTCCGATCTGATCGCTGACGAGTACGCCCATCGCTAACGGATGCAGCTTTTTGCCTTGCCAATACGGATCGCGGCTCATCAGCCCGCCCGCAATATCCGCATCCAACATATCCAGATACGCGCTAAGCTCTACGCGGGAATAACCGCTGGAACCGTTTGGTTCTGCGAACTGTGGCAATAATCCCGTAAACTGGTCTTGCGTCGTGAACGTATTGCCTTCATGAACTTTTAGCGTGCCGCGCACAGACGGATACGATAAATCGGTCAAAGGCGATGTTGTAATCTTCCATTGGTGCGGAAGCAATGTCGCTAACGTTTCGTTGGGCATATCCGAGCGTTTGCTTTCCGTTGTCGCTGTAAATTGCGTCGTCACTCCAGCAGACTTGGCATCATAATCGTAATCCACGCGAGTATCGGTCACGAACGCATAGCCGTGCGAGCGATATAACGCGAGATCATCTGCCGAAGGCAGCGCGGCAAGCGAGAGATAAGCTTCTTCCGGGAATTTAATTTTGATCGTATCCCCAAGCTTCATCATCGTTGTGCCGGGAGGCACGAACACGCCGTAGTTGCGTTCAAACGTCTGCTGCTGCGGCGCACGGTCGGTATTCGTAATGGTCAGACCGAGATGGTCTGCGGTAATCGCTTCACCATCTTGTAGTTCAATCGTACTTCCAGACTCATCGTAGAGACGCGTCAGATTAGCTGTACGAAGCACGACCGAATCCGATGTTTCGAACGTGTTGTACAGATAAGGCGAACCTTTGACAAACGTGGTTTTCATTTTCGGCGTCTTGTCGTCACTCATCATGACATCGACCGAATAATCACCATATCCTGTTACCGTCGTTTTGACTTTAGACGGATCGATCGACGTTTCGTTAATGTACAGATCCGGTTCACCGTCGGCGTTGACCGAACCGCCATCGGAAGAAGCGTATCCCGCGCCCGGTGTCAGAACAGCAAGACCCATAGGCGTATATTTATTTTTAAAAGGAAGAGTGATCACGCCGTTGCTTTCGCCTAGGTTGAAGATCAATAGCGATTGCCACCAGTCGTTAGAAGGAAACGGAGCTTTCAGTTCTTCGGAGACGAACTTAGGGCTGCGCGGTTCCAGCTGCGACAGGTCGCCAATCTCGTAGCTGCCTGCGCCGACTTGAACTTTTTCGATTTGCGGCATGTCTGGAATATCATAAACTGGCTTGTCGTCGCCTTCACGGTATTCCAATACTTCGAATTCAAATAATGAATAACCGAAGTCGTTGCCACGGGCTAGACCCTGCATTTTGACGTAGCGAGCTTCGGTATACAGATCGATTTGCTCTTTTTTACCGGAGCCATCTAATTGTCGATAAATCGTTTTCCAATTTTTCGCATCGTCGGAGACTTGAATGTCATAAGCACGGGCGTACGAATTTTCCCAATCGAAACGCACTCCGCCGATGGTCTCCACTTTGCCAAGATCGACATAAATCCAACCGTCCGGCAAATATTTCGAAGCCCAGCGTGTATTCGGTTTACCGTCAGTCGCATTTTCAGCCAAATAATTGTTCGGCGTCGGTCGTTCGTTTTCCGGTCGGTTCAGGTGTTCATCGATTTCAAGCGACGATGCCGTGACTGGCTTATTCAATGCCAGATTGATCGGAGCAGGGCGAGTATCGCTAACTACGCCGCCCGTTCCGTATACACGGAATTCCCAGATTGAGATCCCGTAAGCGGATTGTGAACGAGCTGTACTAAACAGCCGAATATAGCGACCTTGTTCCGGCGTGGCAAGCTTGATCTTTTCTTGACCACCGCGTCCGTTCGTTACGGTGTGAATATCGCGCCAATTCAGCTCATCATTCGACACTTGAAGTTTGTAAGCCGTGGAATACGCGCCTTCCCAATCGATCTCCACATCAGAAATCTCGGCTGTTTTGCCTAAGTCCAAATAAATCCACTGCGGATCTTTTTTCCAGACACTTTCCCAACGCGTGCTGGATTGACCATCAGTGACTAGATTCGGCGTGCTTCCTCCAAGCGACGACGAAGCATAGACCGGGCGATTTGCAGATAATAGCGAGATGCCATTATTCGTTTCAGCCGCGTAACTGATTGTAGGTGCTGCTTGCCACACGCTGCCGACCCCTCCAGTCAACAGCGTAAAAGCGAGCGCCACGTTGATCCAACGTGTTTTTTTGCCGCTTGGCTGCAAAGCACGAACCTTTCCTTTTTTGTTGTTCTCCACCTGTCCAACTCCCCCTATATTCGTGATTCGACTACAGATCGACTGCAATCGCACACCCTTATATTCGGACATGTTTGACGATTTCCTCTAGTTTTTTTCAAAAAAATGTGAGAAACCTACTGAAAACGTAAAAATAGTCTTAAGGTAGCGGTTCTGTAGAACTAAGCGAACAAGCAAAATCAGAATGTTCATATAGAAAAGACGATCGGTATACAAAAACGTTTGAAACAAACGAACCTTCATAAAATACGAAAAAACCGTCTCCTGCATAAAGACAGGAAGACGGTATGGGAAAGGGAAAATGCGAACAAAAAATATATGATTAGCTGTGCGCCAACTGCTCAGCGTGAACAACGCGGTTACGTCCGCTAGATTTGGCATGATATAGCGCAAGGTCGGCACGTTCAATCAATGTTTCTTCTGTTGAATCCGATAAAGACGTCTCGGCACCGATACTGACGGTCACTTGATGCAAGCCGAGAGGCGTCTGCTCGATCGCAGATCGGATTTGCTCCGCGACCTTTAATGCTTCGGCTGAATGAAGAGTCGGAAGCAATACGACGAATTCTTCGCCGCCAAAGCGAGCACAAATACTTCGAGAACCCGCAGTTTTGCGCAGCAACCGAGCAAGCTCGATGAGTACGAAGTCACCTACCGGATGTCCGTAAGTATCATTGATGTTTTTGAAATGATCGATGTCGATGATCAGTAGCGATAAAGGCGCTTTGTGATCTTTCGCTGCGAGTAATTCGCCGCGTAGACAATCTTGGAAAAAACGACGATTATGCAAACCCGTTAATGGATCGGTCGAAGCCAACGTTTCTAAATTCCGGTTAATTTCAAGCAATGCTTGTTGTTTGCGCTCGTATTCTTCATGCAACGATTCAAGACGCGAATTGAGCGCGCTCGTCGCTTGATACAATTCTTCGAGTTGTTGCTTACTGCGTAGCGTATCTTTTTCATACTCTAGTCGTTTACGCATAAGAAGCGCGACGCAATCGATGAGCATTTCGCCGCCGCGCTTTTGCCGTATACCGTTGATCAGTACCGGAACGCTCTGCTTGTCTGTAGATCGAAAAGAAAAGTACATTTCATCGACACGTTCATACAGCTGAATATGCGGATAAAAATACGTATGGAAAAACATTTTATTCGTTGGCGACATCACAGTCTCGATATGTTTACCAATCAAGTCTTCGGCATTAGCAATACTCAGCATATCCAAAAAAGTACGGTTCACGGATTGTACAAACCCGGCTTCGGAAATCGAGAAATATCCGCCAGGCGCGTAGTCCAATTGATTATCCATAACGTTATACTGCCTTTCTTTCAATAAATTTAAAGACTGTCCAAATAAGCATCGATCGTGCGATAAGTCTCGTCCGGTTGACTAAGCTGCGGATAGTGCCCTTTTGCCGACATACGGTTCAGCGTACTTTGACGAAGATGTTCATGCAGATATTCTCCTACTTCAGGCGGTGCGATACTATCGTCGGAACATTGCATAATAAGCGTAGGAGTCTGAACGCTGGACAACAGATCGCGACAGTCGCAATAAAAAGTAACTTCCGCAAATTGTCGAGCGATTCTCGGGTCACGCGAAGCGAATTGGCGTTCTAGCTCATCTGCAAGATTGCTTCGATCTGCATTTTGCATCGCGACAGGTGCCATATAGCTCGCCCAGCCGCTAAAGTTCAGCTGCATCATTTCGAGTAATTCATCAATATCTTCCCGGTCAAATCCGCCGTAATAATTCGGAAGATCGTTCAAATAGCGGGGCGAAGGCCCAACCATAATCAATCGGCTAAAAGCTTCAGGCTGCATCGTCGAAGCTACAGCGCCAATCATGCTGCTTACCGAATGACCAACAAATACGACATTTTTAAGCTCAAGCGCATCCACTACATCGAGCAGGTCGCGAGCATAACCTTTTAAACTTGCATATTTTGCCGGATCATACTGATCGATGTCCGACAATCCTGAACCTACGTAATCGAAAAGAACAACCCGATAACGATCAGAAAAACGAGGGGCGACCAGTCTCCACATCTCTTGATCGCAACCGAATCCGTGTCCGAATACAAGCGTCCGAGGGCCTTCTCCGAGTATAGTCACATGATTGCGTTTCAAAATATCCACTTGTATCGATCTCCTTTTGCGGTATCCCGACATCTAAATTCACATTATCAAAGTGTCCCATATTTACATAAAAGCTTAAAGTGTCTTTTTACTCATTATGATAACGAAAAATGTCGGATCTTGGTAGATGGCTTTTATGTTTTATTGAACATCAAAAAGGATTTGGAGAACCTTGGTGTTTCTTTGCACATCTTTCTCTTTTCTTTTTTAACCAATTGTTTACTAGATTACCGCTATCATAGGGAGCTTTAGATAAGAGGAGTAAGTGTTTAACTTTTTTTGTCATTTTTCGACACTCATTTATTTAATTAAACGGTAAAACGGTGCTTTTGCTCTAACAAGTTGGCGAGAAAGTGGCGATAAAAGAGTAGACGTTTATGATGAATGAATTGGGGTGTCTACATGTTAATGAATAAAAAAATCAAAAGTTTAACGGCTATGCTGGCTTTGGCTGTGACAGTCTCTCTAACCGCTTGCTCATCGGATCAAGCAAACACGGCAAGTGCAGCAGAGCGTCCTGAAATCGGGGTCGTTTTATCGGAAGTAGGTCTTGGGGATCAGTCTTACAGCGATGCGGCTTTTCGTGGATTAGTGAAAGTCCGCGATGAGGACGGCGTACTGTTTGATTATAGAGAAATCGAAAAAACGGGCACTTACGACGAAGCGTTCAAGCAGTTGGTTGAAGCCAAAAGCGATTTGATTATTGGGCTTGGATTCATGGTCAAAGAAAGTTTGGAAAAAAGCGCGAAAGAAAATCCGGATCAGCAGTATTTGATCGTCGATGATAAATCCGATTTGCCAAATGTCGCTTCGATTACTTTTAAAGAAGAAGAAGGCAGTTACTTGGCAGGTGTCGTAGCGGGCATGACCACCAAAAGCAATCATGTCGGATTTTTGGGAGGGGTTGAATCTGACTTGCTCGCCAAATTCCAAGCGGGTTACGAACAAGGGGTAAAAGCCGCAAATCCGCAAGCGGATGTCAAAACCGTATACGCAGGAGATTTCGGTGCTCCTGATCTAGGCACAAAGATTGCGGCTTCGATGATGAAAGACGATGGAGTTGACGTCATTTATGCAGCAGCGGGTCTGACAGGCGTTGGAGCTTTGCAAGAAGCACAAAAAGAAGGAAAATATGCAATCGGCGTCGATACCGACCAATTTTTTATTGCAGAAAAAGCAGTCATCACTTCGATGGTGAAGCATATCGACAATTCGATTCTTTCGGTTGTTCGTACATTTAACGAGAACGGCGGCAAATTCCCTCAAAAAGATATGGTGTTCGGTCTTAAAGAAGAAGGTGTCGGTGTAGCTCCGATTCGCATTATTGAGTTAACACCGGAGCAACAAGCTCAGATCGATGATCTGACGCAAAAATTGATCTCGGGCAGCGTCACTATTCAGCTTCCTTAAAACCGGACGGAGGAGTTCTAATGAAATTACAAGGTAAACTGCTGTTAAATGCGATGGTTTCGTTGATCGCGTCGTTAGCATTGGTCGGTTATATCATTGTTCAGTTGTTACAAATGAATTCACAAAATCAGACGCTTGTACCGGACATGCTTAATGTGCAGCAGTTGAATGCGGATATGGGAGCTTTGAGTCAATCGCTCGACAACTACTCGTTCTCGATGACCGAAAGCAACAAAGCCGAAGTCACAGGTCAGATCGAAGCGGTAAACGCAAAGATTACGCAGCTCAATAATCCAGAAGAAACAAGTTTGGATACCGAAGAACAAATGAAATGGTTAGCGTCTTTGTCGGATAAATTCAAAGATTTGTCTGACGCATCGCTAAAAGCGTTAAATGAGCAAGACAGCACAGAAGCGAAGCGCCAAGCAACAAGAATCCAAGGCATTCAAAACGATGCGTACCGACTCGATTTGTTGACGAAAGAACGCTACGATCTTTACACATCGAATTTGACCGCGGATATCGAGTTGACGTGGGAGATCGCATTAGTTGGAGCTGTCGTATTGCTGGTTGGATTCGGTGTATTCAACGTCATCTTCGCCCGTCGGCTTGCTCGGCGTACACGTACGCTCAAAGATGCAGCGGTACGTATCGCAGACGGCGACTTGAGTGTGAGTTTGGAAAAAGCAAAAGGGAAAGACGAACTGGATGAGTTGAACGGAGCCTTTATCCTGATGACCGATAATCTACGCGGCATCGTTCGTTCGATTGAAAATAGCGGCGGAGTGCTGGATCGCGTAGCCAGTGAACTAGACGGGCAAAACGATAAAATGCAAGAGATCGTATCGCAAGTGGCGACATCGACCGAAGAATTGGCGATCGGTAGCCAGCGTATTGCGGAAGACCTTGGACATACGGTCGAGACGGTGGACGGCATGCAGCGTAATTTCGAAGTGAATTTGTCCGAAACGCAGCAATCGTCTTCGGCAACCGAAGAAGCGTTGCGGTTTGTGGAGCATGGCGAATCCGTGATGCGCGAGCAATTACAGATTACGACTCAAAACCGCGCTGCGATGTCCGAACTCGAAAAGACGGTATTGGAATTGGAATCCAGCGCGGAGCGGATTACGACGATGACGCAGCATGTTGCGCAAATCGCGAAGCAGACCACATTGCTCTCTCTGAACGCTTCTATTGAAGCGGCACGCGCTGGAGAAGCAGGAAAAGGCTTTGCAGTCGTAGCGGGCGAAGTCAATAAATTGGCGGAACAATCGGATTCGGCGGCACGCGAGATTTTTACGACTGTCGAAGAAATTGCTGGCGCAATGACTCGGGTAAAAGGTTCGGTTGAGCAAAGTCTGACGTTGTTCCAACGTCAAGAAGAAGCTTCGAACACAACTGAACAATCATTTGCCGAGATCAGTTCACAAGTTCGCCGGATTTCCGGTAGCGTCAATAAATTATCGGAAGACATGCAGCAGTCTCGCCGTCTCAGCGAACAGGTTCAGCAAGCTATTGAAAATATCAGCGCGGTGACGGAACAATCTGCGGCAGGAAGCGAAGAAATTACGGCTTCTACCGATGAGCAGAAACGTTCGTTCCAAGAAATTGGCGGCAAAGTCAAAGAGCTGCTCCATGTGCGTGAAGAGATGCAGCGCGAGTTAGCACGATTCAAGTTAGACGCTTAAAAGAATACAAATAAAAAGTTCCGGTTCTATTCTCTGACGAGTAGAATCGGAACTTTTTTATACTCAAAAAACTTTCTATAAAAAAGTAAGTAAAAAATGTTGCATCTCAAAAAAAGACGTGCTATGATTTATTCATAACAAAAAGTTAGTAACGTTAAAAATTACACAAAAGACAAAACAGATACTCAACCTACTTAAACTTAATTGGAGGAATTAATCATGGAAAAATTAAACATCGGTATCATTCTGGGAAGTACACGCGAAGGTCGTCTGAGCCCACAAGTTGGCGAATGGGTTCAAAAAATCGCAAATGAACGTGGCGATGCGAATTATCAAATCGTGGATATCGCGGATTATAAATTGCCACTGCTTGGTGAAGCTGATGCGACAGAGCAAGCAACAGCTTGGAATACGAAACTTGCTGAACTGGATGGCTTTGTATTTATCGTCCAAGAATACAATCACAGCATTTCGGCTTCGCTCAAAAACGCATTGGACTACGCTCGCGAAGCTTGGAACAACAAAGCAGCAGGTATTGTCAGCTACGGTTCGGTAGGCGGAGCACGTGCAGCCGAACATCTTCGCGGCATCATGGGCGAACTGTCGATCGCTGACGTTCGCGTACATCCGGCATTGTCGTTGTTCACTGATTTTGAAGATTTCGCAACATTCAAACCATCCGATATTCACCTGGTGAATGTGAATGGGATGCTTGATCAAGTATTGGCTTGGAGCGGTGCTCTTAAAACGCTTCGCGTACCCGCTAGCGTGTAAGTAGCAGTCCCTCTGTTCACATACCGTTTATATAGAAAAGAAGGCGGATTTCCCGATTGGGAAATCCGCCTTTTGCTTAGGTGAAAAACTTATTGCGCTGCATTTTTACGAACACGAATACGGTTAATGATGAACGTAATCGCGAAGACCGCAATCAGAACGCCGAAGAACGTACCGTGACTCATATGATAAATACCCGCTGTATCGAGGATCATTTTCATCCCGATAATAAAGATCAGTACGAATGCCGCGTTTTCAAGCTCTGGAATTTTATCCATCAGCTTCAAGATCAGCGTAGCGACAAGACGCATCATCAAGATGCCGAGCAGACCGCCAGTAATCAGAATCCAAGGGTTCGGCGAGATCGCGAACGCAGCGAGGATTGAGTCGATCGAGAATGCGATATCCATCATCTCAACCGTGATAATGGTGCGAACGAACAGGCTAAGACCTGTTTTGGCAAGCAATTTGGAAAGTGCCGAATCTTCTTCTTCTTCATCGTCGCCATCGCCTTTTCTGGCTTTATCCCAGAAGTGCTTGATTGCGATCCAAAGAAGGTACGCAGCGCCGATATACTTGACCCATGCGATTTGAACGAGATAAATACCGATGCCGATTGCGATGATACGGAAAATATAAGCTCCCCATAATCCGTAAAGCAAAGCTTTTTTGCGTTGCTTTTCTGGAAGCTTGTTGACGATTGCGGCAAGAACCAATGCGTTGTCCGCCGACAACAGTCCTTCGATCACAATCAGCGACAAAATGAATCCCCATCCTGCAGGTGTAGCAAACGCCTCAAGGAAGGTACTCATTTCAAACAAATGGCTATATCCCATTTCCATTCTCTTACAACCCTTTCCTGTTCATATGTGTGTAGTTACAGTAGTACCTTTGTTATACGAAACTTAATCCGATACGTTTCAAACATTTTTAGAAAAATTTTAACCTAAGTCAATCTTTTTTAAACGTTTTCTTTGTGTGCATATTTTAGTTGTTCGATTCGTCAGGTAGTCCGTAGGGGTAACGGGTAGAAAGAGATTGAACAGGCAAAGAAAGGCGGCGGACGCGTCATGAATCGAACAGCCTATTATACGATCGGCAAATCTAAATTTTATGTATCGGTGCAAGGTACGGGGAGCCCGCTTGTTTTGCTGCACGGAGCTTTCTGCAATCTCGATGTATGGGACGAACATGTCGAGCTGCTAGCGCGTAGTTTTACCGTGATTCGTTACGATCAGCGAGGAAGCGGACGCAGCGATGTCATCAACAGCACTTTTTCTCATCATATCGATCTCAAACAAATTCTGGATACGCTCGATCTGCCGCGCGTTTCTATCGTCGGTTCGTGTACCGGAGGGGCAATCGCGCTTGATTTTGCTTTGGCTTATCCCGAATATGTGGAGCAGTTGATCTTGGTAGCTCCTTCGCTGAACGGAACGCCGCCGCCGCTACGACTGATCTGGGAGCGATTACTGGATCATCGGCGCGTGCAAAGCGAAGGAATCGAGCGCGCGGCGGCGCGTTTTATGCGTAGCCGGTATTGGCGGTATATCGTGCCGAGAGAACGCAGGGCGCGTGCCCGGTTAAAAGAGATGTATTTGGCAAACGGCGTACATTACGAATCGCGTCTGAGTATGCAGCGTCCGCTGATGCCGCTAGCTCGCAGACGTCTGCAACAGATTCAATGCCCCGTTTTCATTGTAGAAGGAGAATGGGATTTGCTATTTAACCGAAAAGTCGGTCGTTACATAAAAGAAGAAATTTTGCAGTCTTCGCTCATTAGAATGGAAGGTTGCGGTCATTATCCGCAGCTTGAACAACCGCTCGAATTTGCGGGAATCGTGATGAGTGCGTTGAAAAGTTCGACATCGCGCCGATTTTAATTCTTCAATTTAATGAAATTCAGACGATAAAACTTATATACATAGAGTAACGAAGGGGGCTTAGATATGAGAAAGAAACTCCTAACGATCATCGCCTGTTTTTCGCTGACTTTTTCCGCTTTTACAAGTGTTGGAGTGACTTCCGCGCAAGCGGCAACGCCCAAACAGTGGCTACAGATTTCACCGAGAACCACCTATTACGGAGAAGTGGCAAACGGCAAACCGCACGGCAAAGGCACAATCAAATGGGGAAGCGATAAAATCTACTCCGGTACATTCGTAAACGGAAAACGAAGCGGAAGCGGCAAATACACCAACATTTATATCGATCCGCAGACAGGTAGACAACATACGGTTGTCTATACGGGAAATTGGAGCGGCGATACTATGAGTGGAAGCGGGACGAAGATCGAGAAAGTCACAGAAATAGACGGGCAGCCTTTTTCACATGGTATTCAAGTCGGAGCTTTTGCAAGCAATCAGCTAAGCCGAGGATATGACGTTGTTCACGCAAAAACAGACCCGGATTATAGCTTTTCGTACCGTGGAGCATCGTATCGACTAGATATTTTGGGAAATAATATGAGCTTGGTGGAGGATTGGAAAACCGGAACGTTATTCGATGTGAAATATCGCAAAAACAAGATCAGCAAAAGTTATTCGCTATTTCAAGGAAATACAGCAGCCGAAGAAAAAGCGCGCCTGACGTCTCTGAAATATCTGCAAAGCAAAACAAGCGAAGTCACTCCGATCTTATGGCAGTTCAAAAAAATATCGAATCGCTTGACGTTAAAATAAAAGGCTACCAGCTCTATACGCAACAAAAAAGTTCCCGAGGCAGAGGTTGCCTGGGGAACTTTTATTGTGCCAAAGCTTCTTCGGTAATGCGTTTGATATCGACGGACGAGAGCGTTTCTTCATTGACCATTTCCGGTAAAATATGCGCTAAAAAGTAATCGACGCAAGCCAGTTTGATTTTTTTGATCTTCACCAGTGCATTGCGGTACATGACGATGAATTCTTTTTCCGTGTTGCCTTTTTGCAGTTCAGAGAACGCTTCGTACACTTGATCCATTTTATCCGCGACTTCCAAAATCAATCCTTCGATCGAATCGTCTTTGCCTTCGCGCAGTTGTCTACGGAATGTCGATTTGAATTCATCCGGAATATTTTCTTCAATAAAGTGTGCGATCATCCCTTCTTCGACTTGCTGGATCAGATGTCTGAGTTCCGGCGAAGAATGTTTCACAGGCGTTTTGATATCTCCGATAAAAATTTCCCCGTAATCATGACTGCTCGTGATTTCGTAAAGTTTTTTCCAATCAATCGTAGCGCCATGTTGTTCTTCGATATTGGCCAAGGTTTTGGCATACTGCACGACTTTCCAGGAATGAGCCGCGACGCTATGTTCTTCGAACTTGAATTTGCCGGGGCAACGGATGATTCGCTCCAGCCCGGTCAATGAACTGAAATAACGATGAATTCCCATAATGGTTCCTTCTTTCCGTAGATTTGAAGTTCTAAATTTTGAAGTAAGACATGTTTAGTATAGCGGCTCTCTATTCGGAGAAGATCAAGGCAGTATGAAGTATAGATTAAAATGTCGAAAAATCGACCTCGAAAAAACAAACATCATCTCTGAATAATTTCCATTGTATGCGTTTACAAAAAAGACCATAATAACGCTAGCAAGAGTAACCAAACCACGAATCAAGGGGAGGCAATACAATGACAAAGAGAAAAATGAAAATTTTCGGCATGGCAATGACAGGCGTTTTGGCACTGAGTCTTAGCGCATGCGGCGGCGGTGGAACGACCAATAATGCAGCGGGTGGCTCAGGTTCCGACCCAGCAGCAAGCGGCGGCGATTCTGCTTCTGGAGAAAAAGTGACGATTACGTTCCAAAACATTTATCCAGACGCAAGCGATCCAAAAAACAAAATGATGAAAAAGATCGTCGATCAATACCAAAAAGACAATCCGAACGTCACGATTGAATTGGATTCGCTGAATACCGACCAACAAAAACTCAAACTCAAAACGCAAGCGGCTTCGAAAGAAGTTCCGGATATCACAGTGGTGAACCCGGCAGCACAAATGCAGCCTTTCGTTGACGCGGATCTGTTCGCACCGCTGAACGATATGGTTGAAGAAAACGGTCTGAAAGATACGTTCCAATCCGGAATTTTGGACTACTACACATTCGATAACAATCTGTATGCACTGCCGGACGGTAACAATATCGGCGTCGTGTACTATAACAAAAAGTTGATGCAAGAAGGCGGCGTAGAAGTTCCGACAACATTCGAAGAAATGGTCGCTGCGGTAAAAACGTTGAAAGAAAAAGGCATTCAACCGATGGTTATCGGTGAAAAAGATAGCTGGACAGGCTCGTTCTTGTTCATGAATATCTTGCTCAGAACCAATGGCGGTCCAGGCTTCTTGCAAGAAGTATTGGATGGCAAAAAGACCTTCGAAGATCCGGCTTACGTGGAAGCAATCACAGCTTTCCAACAGTTGGTTGACGCAGGCGCGTTCCAAGACGGCGCAACGTCGTTCGATTACAATGCAGGCGAAAACTTGTTCAAAACAGGCACAGCAGCGATGTACTTCATGGGTAGCTGGGCAACAGGCGGTATCGAAACCGCAGAAGTGAGCAAAGACGGCAATGTCGGCGTATTCCAGTTCCCGACTGTAGGCGGCAAAGGCAACCCGGATGAGTTCATGTTGGCACCAGGTAGCGCATTCGCAATCTCGAAAGACAGCAAACACCTGGAAGAAACCAAAGACTTCCTGAACTACTTCATGCTGAACTTCCCGAAAGAAGCTTTCGACGTGAAAGGTGCAGTCGGTATCGCTCAGAACGTCGACGGCGACTTCAAAGCGGCAGGCTATTCGGAAATGGCAATGAATGTACTGGATCTGTTCAAAAAAGTAAAAGGTGGAGACTTGGCGTTCGATAACACGATGAATCCAGCGACGACGCAAGTGCATTTGTCGGGTACGCAAAGTCTGTTCGTAGAGAAGAAAGATCCTGCGGCAGTAGCGAAAGAACTGCAAGCGGCTTACGAAGAAAACAAATAAAGAAAGACAAGCTGGATGGAGATGCAGAAGGGGACCCCAGAGTCCCCTTCTCTTCGTCAGTAGCATGATGATGCAGGAGGTGGATTCATGAACGTATTAAAAGTATCTCGTTGGACGATCGCCGCTTTTATCTTGCCGTGTCTGATCGTGTATGTGGGTCTCGTATTCGTTCCGATTTTGGTTTCGCTGTACAGCGGTTTGTTAGATTGGAACGGGATTGGTCAATCTACATTTATCGGGCTTGAAAACTACGTCAAAATGTTTACGCGGGATGCGGTATTCTGGCCGGCGGTTCGCCGAACCTTTACGCTTGCCGGATTCTCGATGTTGGTGCAAGTTCCAGTCGCACTTACCGTAGCAATCTTGATTACGCGGTTTGTACGTCGACCGAATTTCTTGGTTTCCAGTTACTTTTTGCCGGTTATTTTGTCAGTCGCAATCATTGGGCAGTTGTGGAAAACGATCTACAATCCCGCTTCGATGGGCGGCATGATTAACCAAATTTTAACGAGTGTAGGTCTTGAATCGTGGACGCATTCTTGGCTCACGGAGCCAAAGATCGCGATCTATGCGATTATTCTCGTCTCGTTATGGCAGTATTTGGGTTATCATATTTTGATTCAATTCACGGGCATTCAAAATATCCCGAGCGAAATTTATGAAGCGGCAAAAATCGACGGTGCGGACGGATTCAAAGCCGATCGTTATATCACGTTGCCAATGGTGTTGCCAATCTTGAAAATTTCGATCGTATTGTCGTTTATCGGATCGCTGCAATCGTTCGACCTGATTATGGTCATGACCGGCGGCGGCCCTGCACACGCAACCGAAGTGCTTGCCAGCCATATGTACAATATGTCATTCCTGACGATGCAATATGGATACGGAAGCGCAATTGCCAATGTCCTGATTGTGATGTGTCTGGTTGCAACGGTACTGATCAATCTGCTGTTCACCCGTATGGAAAAACGTTATTCGTAATCATGGAAGACACTGCATATTTTTTAATCTAGCCAAGAAAGGGGGGCTTTGCCCATGAGTCAATATGCAAGTTCTGCCGGTTCGAAGCCCGCGTTGAAAGTTCGGACTCGCCGATTTTCAATCAAATCGTTGATTGCGTTCGCATTGTTTGGATTACTTCTTTTGACGCAATTGTATCCGCTGGTCTGGCTCCTGATCTACTCGCTCAAAACGAACGAAGAAATTTTGTCGGGCAGCTTTTTCTCTCTGCCTGCGCAGTGGCAATGGAGCAACTATCAAGGGGCTATCGAAGGCGGCAACTACCTGCGTTATCTCGGGAACAGTCTATTCGTAACCGTAACGACAATGGCGGGTGTTATTTTCTTATCTTCTTTAGCCGCATTTGCGATTGCTCGTTTCCGCTGGAAATACGGTCAAATCGTGATGTTGCTATTTTTGCTCGGTATGATGATTCCGATGCAAGGAACGTTGCTCCCGCTGATGATCATCTTCAAAAATATTCATATTTTGAATACGCATCTGGCGTTGATCTTGCCGTATATGGCGTTCCAAATGCCGATCGCCGTGTTTATCTTAAGCGGGTTTTTACGTAGTATTCCGCATGAGATCGAAGAGTCGGCAATCATGGACGGAGCAGGAGCTTTCCGCATTTTCCGTAGCGTGATTTTGCCGGTCTCGATTCCGCCGATGATGACGGTCTGTATTTTGACTTTTATCAATGTATGGAACGAATACATTCTCGCGGCGACGTTTATTTCTTCGGAACAGTTGAAGACTTTGCCATTCGGCGTGTATAGCTTTGTCAGTCAATATTCGGTCAACTACGGCGCAATCGGAGCATTCCTCGTGCTTGCCGCATTGCCGGTTATCGTGGTGTACTTCTTGTTGGCAGAAAAAATTACCAAAGGCATGGTAGCAGGTGCCGTTAAAGGTTAAGATGGGTTTATGAGACGCTTAACGAAAAGAATGAATACGATCTACGGTCGTTTGTTTCCGGTATTTTTGTTCAGTTTGCTCGGTCTGCTGTTGATTGTGAGCCTAGTCTATTATCAACGGGCGACCGAGCAAGTCCGGGATCAAGTGGGTACACTCGCCGAAAAAAATATGTCGCAGACGGTCGCATTATTTGAACAGTTGCTCGACGGTTATGATAGCGTTACCAAAACACTTGGCAGTAACGGTGAACTGATGCGTTTGCTGCGTCAGCCGTATCCAGAATCTGCTTCCAGTGCCCAAATTCAATCCGAACGGCGGATCACGGATATTTTAGGCGCTCTTTTTTATTCGCGGAGCGATATTGTCGGGATTCATGTGTTATCCGATCAAGGGAAAGTGTATAGCTTCGTACGTTCGACAGGAGCTTCGACGCAAATCTATCCAAGCAAGCCGTGGCTATCCGAACTCCGGCGTTCCAAAGGAGATATTCGGTGGCTCGGTGTATACCCTGAATCGCTGATGAGCGGCTGGACGAACCGGCCTGTTTTTGCTTTCGGTCGTCAAATTTTCGAACTGGAAAATCTAAAATCGGTCGGGTACGTGTTAATCGAAGTCGAAGCGGATGCCATTACGTCCGCTGTGTCCAACGCAAGTCTAGGGCAAAATACGCAAGTGGCGATTCAAGACGGAGCGAGTAATGACATTATTCGAACCGGCAGCGAATCGGAAGCTTGGCAATCGATCCCGCCGGGTTGGCCCGGTTTTGTACAGACGGGACAGATTCGTTCATACGAAGGCGGCGATTGGTTGTTGACTGCCGCGCAGGTCGAGCGAAATGGTTGGACGATTTTGCGTGCTTCGCCGCAAAGCGATCTCAAGCTGGAACTGCGGGAAACGCAGCAATTCCTGCTGACCGTTATCGTAGCGTTGATCATAGCCGCGACTTTATTGTCGACTATCGTTTCGCGTTCTTTCTCTTTGCCGTTCAAGCGGCTGGTTCAACAGATGAAACAGGTCGAGACCGGTAATTTCAAAGGGCAAGTCCATATTCAGTCGTATCACGAAATCAATGTGTTGGTCGGTTCGTTTAACCGAATGGTACGCGAGATGGATGGATTGGTTGAAGGGATCAAACAAGCTTCGATCAGCGAAAAAAACGCTCAATTACAAGCGCTACAATCGCAAATCAATCCGCATTTTCTTTTTAATACGCTGGATATGATCTATTGGATGTTGGACGAACGCGAAGACGATCGGTTGGAAGAGGTCATTTTGGCGTTATCCAAAATGTTCCGCTACAGCAGCGATTGGGAAGAAGGCGCGAAAGTACGGTTACGACTAGAGTTGGAGCAACTGAAATCGTATCTGACGATCATCGAGACCCGGCTCGGCAGACGGGTATTAACGCAGATCGATGTGGAAGAACGCTGGTTGGACGCGCCTGTTCCGAAAATGATTTTGCAGCCGATTGTCGAAAATGCAGTCAAATACGGATTGGAACCTCTGCAAGAAGGAGGTACGCTTCGGATTTATTCAGAAGTCGACGAGCACAATCTACATATCGTCGTGGAAGATAACGGAGCCGGAATCGATCCTTTGACGTTGCAACGTTTGGAAAAGTGGCTTCAAAATCCGCCAGCGGCAACGCAGCATATCGAAAGCGGACGAATCGGAATCGGGCTGCTTAATGTACAGCGCCGGATTCGTCTGACCTATGGCGAAACTTACGGACTTACGATTCATAGCACACCGGGAAGCGGAACTTCGGTTAAAGTCACGTTTCCGTTACCCGAAGAGGAGGACTTTGCGTGAATATACTCGTAGTGGACGATGAACCGATTATCCGTAATGGGATTCAGCGTACAATCGAACGGGCTTTTCCGCAGCATCGAGTTGTTCTTGCTTCAGGCCCCGTCGAGGCGACCCAATGTTTGAAAAGCGAGTTGATCGATCTGGTGTTAACCGATGTGTTGATGCCGGGTATGAATGGGCTGGAACTGATGGAAGTGTCTCGAACGCTGCATCCCGATGCCAAATGGGTTGTCATTTCGGCGTATTCCGAATTTGAATATGCCAAAAAAGCCGTTCGACTCGGAGCCGTCGATTATCTGCTCAAGCCGATCGGCAAAGATATTTTACTTGAGCTGATCAAAAAAATGGGCGAAGAAATCGCCGAGCGTCATATCCGCGCCAAAGAAAGTCTGCTGCTCAAACACAATTTGCGGTTTTTGCGTGAAGCGGTGTTTGCAAGGTGGGCTTCAGGTCTGGATCTGGGCGGAATCGATCTGCCTTCCTTCACGGAATCGTATCCGAATTTTCATCTATTGATGGTGCATGTGGAAAGCGATACCGATACGAAACTTGAGCATTTTATCGTTGAAAACGTGATGAGCGAGCTTATTACGTCATTTGGAAAAGGGTTCGTTGCAAGCATCGATGCCAAAAATTTGCTCGGGCTTGTGAAGCTGGAACGCGGAAGTCTAGCCGATCTGAACGAGGAACTTAGAAGTTGTCTCAAGCGGTATCTGAAAAAACCGTTCCAACTGTTTGTCTCCAGCCAGATCGAAGACCCATCCCAAGTACCAAGCGAGGTGCAGCGTATGCGTGAGTCGTCGGAATATCAGGTCTACGATCATTACGCAAGCGGAGGCGAGCAAGCGGTCGAAATCGCTCTACAATATATTAAAGCTCGTTACGGCGCTGAATTATCGTTGGAAAAAGTCGCTTCGGTCGTTTATTTGAATCCGGCTTATTTCAGTCAATTATTCAAGCAAAAAACCGGGCAAGGCTTCAAAGAATATATTACGCAGCTTCGATTGGATCATGCGATGGAAATGTTGAGCGAATCGGAGCTGAAAGTAGGCGATATTGCGGAGCGCGTCGGCTACCCGGATGTCCGTCATTTTTCTCAAGTGTTCCGTAAAAAAATCGGCTGTACGCCGTCGGAGTATCGGGAGCAGATTAAAAGCAGGTGTTAAGTTCAAAATCTAGTATTTAAAAATTTTCAAACTTGTCATATTTTTGGTATGCAAGCTGGAAATTTATGTTACACTATTTTCGAAATCGAATACGTTAATGCTTAACCTAAACTGTATATTGGAAGGGGAAGTGAACGGGTGAAGAACAAAGTGACAACTTCGCTGCTTCGTCGGGTTTTTATGGTTGCATTAGGTGTCGTATTAGTAGCCTCGTCGGCAATTTTGCCGAGCGGGGCTAATCGTGCGTCGGCAGAAAGTTTGCCCTGGTACGATTTCTCTTCAAGTAATTATGGGAATTTGGAAGACGTCGCTTACGGAAATGGCATGTGGGTAGCTGTAGGGCAAGAAGGTTCGGTTGTGACTTCGACAGACGGAATGAAATGGACGCGGTCTTCTTTATCGAACAACGAACTTTTGGGTGTATACGATATTGAGTATTTGAACAATACTTGGATTGCAGTTGGAGAGTATGGCGTGATTTATACTTCTTCAGATGCGGATGAGTGGAGTACAAGGCAAAATGCCAATCCTACTCAACCTACTCTTACTTCTGTGACTTTAGGTATGGATAACTCTAATAATCCTCTCTATGTGGCAGTAGGTGACAATGGAAAAGGATATCGTTCTAGCGATACCGTGACCTGGACACCGCTCACTGTGACAGACGCAGGCAATAGCGAGCTAGATATCACTTACGCGGACAACAAATTTGTAGTCGTGTCTCAAGGTGGAGCTCCAAATCCATCGACGGTATCTACAGCTACTTATGATTTGGAGTGGAGTTCGCTTCCTCTCAATCATAGCTCTGCCGGGGTCATATATCAGCCTAATAGTCTCCCTGGCGAATTCATAAGTGCAAGTAGTACGGCGAACGAAATCTATACTTCCCCCGACGGCACGACTTGGACACCGAAGCCTTTCAATCCTGACTTTTTAGGCGATTATCAGTTTGTAGACATCACGTACAATACTTTCAGTTCAGAAGTCCTTATGCTTCGTCAAAATCTTGAGGGAGCTTCTACTGAAACCCCTTCGACTTTAGTCGCTTATGATGACGGTTACTTCTATGAAGAAGTGATTACAAATAAAACGGGAACAAAGCTAAAAGCAGCAGCGGCTCATAATTCGATTGCAGTCGCCGTCGGTGTAAATGGCGCAATCTTTGTCAGAGGAGTTTTTCCTTCCGAAGAAAATGATGTGACTTCTCTCACCCTTACCAATGCCACATTAGAACCGGAATTCGATTCGAATATCATCACTTATCATGCAACGCCAATTGCAAATGCAACTTCGGTTGGCGTAGAAGTCAACGTCAGCAAGTACGCTACGTTTACGATCAATGGAGTACCTGCCGAAAACGGAGTTAGCGTTCCTGTTCCTTTAACGAATCCCGGGCAAATCGGTAATGTGGAGATTGTGGTGACTCCTCAGTACGGTGGTGTTACCAAAACATATAAAATCTCGATTGCAGCGGATCGTACCGCACAATTGACCAGCTTAGCGATAAGCCAGGGAATCCTTGAACCGCAATTTAGCTCAACGGTATTTAGTTATTATGCACAAGTTGAAAGTGATATCGATAAGTTGAATCTGACCGCGATCAAGCGAGACGTCAACGCAACGATGACCATCGCAAGCAACGGTGGCACTCCGCAACCTTTAACTTCGGATACTCCGATTAGCTTGGCACTGCAAGAAGGATGGAATGGCTTCCAAATCGTAGTGACTTCACCAACGGATACAAAAACGTACACGGTTTCGGTCACGAGATTTTATAGCGCGGATCTTTCGAATCTGACGGTCAATCCGGGTACACTTGTACCTGCATTTGATCCGAAGCGTACCGATTATACAGTGAGTGTAGCGAATTCAGTTTCTACGATTGCCGTCACGCCAACTGCTAAAAGCAAGTCCGCAGCGATCATGGTAAACGGTCGAGAGACGGTAAGCGGCGAAGTCTATAATATGCCTCTTCAAGAAGGTCGGAATGAAGTCAAAATCGTTGTTACGAATCAGACATTCAATCCGACTTCGATTGAAAATGTGATCTCGACCCAAGCTTTACCAAAAACAGAGAAAGTGTATACGGTGATTGTAAACCGCGCGGGTACAGAAACTTCTAACCCGACACCGACACCTTCTAATCCAGTACCTACAACGCCTGCACCCGTAACACCTGCTCCAACGACACCAACCACGCCTGCTAATGGGCTTGAAGTGTTGGTCAATGGACAGCCTACAACAGTTGTCGCAACAGGTGGACCGTCGCAGGTTAACGGACAAACGGTATTTAACGCGACAATCGATACAACGCGTTTAACCACATTCTTAGCAAGCACGCAAGGTAACCCAACGGTTACAATTCCGGTTAGAGTAGAGTCCGATCGTATCTTGGCAAACATGACCGCTGAAGCAGCAGCACTATTGATTTCGCGTAATGCGACACTACGCGTTGAATCTCCACTGGGTAACTACACGCTTCCGTCTTCGCAAATTCGATTAGGCACAGTTGCGAACACGTTGGGCGTGGCTCCAGGTTCAGCAAGTCTGAATTTGAATGTTGTGATTGAAAAGAGTAACACTCAAGTTCAAAATGCGTTAAATCAAGCTGTAGCAAACGGTGGTTTCACTATCGCTTCACAGCCAATCGACTTCATGATTACAGCTTCCGTTGGGGATCGTACAGTGGAAGTCAACAGCTTCACACAATATGTAGAACGTGAAATTCCATTGCCAACAGGTACAAATTCAAACCAAGTCACGACAGCTGTCGTGATTGAACAAAATGGTACACTACGCCATGTACCAACCGAGGTCACTCGTTCTGGAGATAACGATTATGCACGTGTAAACAGCTTGACCAACAGTAGCTATGCGCTGATTTGGAATCCAAAGCAGTTCTCTGATGTGGCTGGAAAATGGTCACAAGCTTCGGTCAACGATATGGCTTCGAGATTGATTGTGAACGGTGTAGGCGGGGATCGTTATAATCCCGAAGGTGCAGTGACTCGCGCCGAATTCTCGGCAATTCTTGTTCGTGCACTCGGTCTGCCGACTTCTACGCAAAGTAATACCTTTAGTGATGTATCGTCTTCCGACTGGTATGCAGGAGCGGCTTCGACAGCTAATGCTTATGGTCTGATTACGGGATATCCGGATGGAACATTCCGTCCGAACGCTACGATTACGCGTCAAGAAGCATTCGCAATTTTGGATCGTGCGACGCAAATTGTACCGTTGCAATCCAGTGATAACGCAACTGAACTGAGCAGCTACCGAGATCAAGCGAATGTAGCAAGCTGGGCAAGAACGTCTACACAAGCGATTCTGGCAGCAGGTTTAGCCGAAGGCAATAGCGGTTGGTTGCGTCCAGAAGCCACGCTGTCCCGTGCGGAATCGGCAGCTGTAGCGCAGCGTCTGCTTCAGCAGAGCAATCTGATTGATTAATCCCGTTTAAGATCAGTCCAATACTGTCTCGTGTTTATCTAAAGAATCACAGCCGTAATTTTGGTTGTGGTTCTTTTTTATGCAAACCCTTGGAACGAAACGATTTGATCTGTATTTTCGTATAATGATAAAATGGAAAAAGAAGGAGGCGAGAACATGCAGTATAACAAGACTAGAATGGCTGTTTGGACAATTGGAACTTATGTAGCCGGATTAGCCTTGGTTTTACTTGCGGTGCAGCAATCAAATCCGGGGATGTCGATCTTTTATATCGTATTGTATGCAGTAGCTTTATTGATCGGGTTGTTACGAATTCCGGGTCAGCAAGCGAGAGATACGAAATTTGTAGAAGATTACGAACAGCAGAAAAATCGGCTAGGATTTTGGCAAATGATCGGGCGCCAAAGTATCAAAGTTCTTCAATATCTAATCGTGGCGGGTGCGATCATGACGGCTTTTATGTATGTGACAGAAGGCGTCAATCTCGTTTCGATGTTGCTGGCACAGTCCTGGCGTACATTGAGCCTGTTTGCTTTTGTAATGGCTTCGGGCGTTTTTCTGTTCAGCATAGCTGTTTACGCAAATCAAGATCAAAAATACGAAGGGTTACGCAAACATCAAGATACCCAATCCTAAGCAAATGAACAGGAGCGTTTCGGTATATCCGCCGAGCGCTCTTTTTTATGCAAGAAGTCGCAGAACCTCTAGGGCTTTGGTCGAATCTTTTGTAAATTCTGTTGAATTCTCTTCAATTTTGCAAAAAATCAGCCGATGAACAAGGAAAACACTTGGAATAAAATGGAGGTTATGACATGTCGCCAAATCGAAGAAAATCGCCGTTTCGTTATGTATTGGAAAACCCGATCGAATTCGAATTGTATTTGGTAAGTCTGAATTTTACCGCAGCTCCGCGTAAACCGATCTCGGCTCAAATGCACGATATTAGTCGTTCAGGCTGCTTAGTGTCTTTGCCTGTGGAAATCCCGGTAGGGCAAAATCGGATTCGGGTTGCTTTGGATTTTGTATTAAATGAAGATGAGCTGCATTTTGAAGGGTATCTTCGCTGGGCGAAAGAAGAGGCAGGTCGCCATTATTATGGCGTTGAGATGGAAGTGCCGGAAGATCAGAAAGATCGTCTGCAATTGGAACTGCGAGGGCTTGCCGGAGCGAATCGTATTCGCGTGATGTAGATGTAGTTAAAGATCATTCAAGCTTATAGGTCAGAAATATAGATAAAAATTGCGGATTACATGATACTCTCTCCTTTTTATGAAATTCGTTTATCGCATCAATTCGTTCGGTTCTACAGGTTGACTGAGCCAGTGGTCGTCCGTTTGAACATGGTTGCGACGCACGAATTTCGCCAAGCTGATTTTAAAATCTTCATAAGCAAAACTTTCGGCTAGTCGAACCACATAACCTTCTTGCTCGCCGCCGCTTTTCGAGATGCGGGTGTAGCAGTTTTGGATCGCGCGTTCGTCCCAAATTCCTCGATACAGCACGGGAACGGTAGGAAGATGAAGCCCTTTTGCAACTTGTTCGGTATCGTCCCAAGATAAGCAGATGTTGTGCTCGTTCCAGACCGAAAATAACATGAAATACCCCGGCAAACTTTCGTACTTGATCGAATGTTTGGCGTACATATTTTCTCCGCATAATCGATAGCCTTTCGGGATCAAATACCGGATCGCACCATGCAATGTTTTGACATAATGCCGAGAAAGATGGTCTTTGCTGTCAAGAGATCTGGCATGAATGAAGTCTGGATACATCGTCGTATTTTCTCCATCCATTTTCTCCGTTACCACGACTTCTTTTCCGATAAAATGCTCCGTGTTACGCAAAATTTTGTCGTCGTCGGTGTAACTTCTTGACCACGGCAGGTGCATCGTTTTCGGATATTTAATTTTCATAGAATCACCTCTTGAATCCTTTCATGAATCGATCCGTTCATTTTCCATACCTGTCGGCTTCCGCAAAAAAGTACATCTTCGATAAGTGTTCTCCGCCCATTAGATGATAAATTGTAGATGCGCCTGCATCGCCGCCGTGCATAATGTCCATGTGCAGCTCCACTTTGTTTGCCACATCGAGTATGAAGTCGTCTTCATAACCCAAGCTTTTTAAAAAAGAGCAAGACATCATAGCAGACACGTGTTCATGACCGAAATACGAATAATACCCTCGATTTTCTTTCCACACTTTGCAAAAAGGTTTCCCGATATCGTGCAGTAAAGCCGTCCATTGCATCACAAGGCGATCTTGTTCTTCGTATAGCGTATGGATATACTCTAATACCGCATACGTATGCTCCGACAATGTGCGACTATGGTACGGATTGCCTTGATGATAATCGACCATCTGTGCAAATGATTCTTCACGGGACAAATAAGCGAACAACTCGTCGTGATCGACTTGATCATCCAGCAACTGTTCAATCTTCGCTCGTTGTAACGTAGTCTCGATAGATGCCGTAGGTTCATGCACAAGATGTACGTCTGCAAAGCCTTCGCCTTGAAGAGGGAATTGAAAATTTTTGGCGTACTTGGTCAAAATCTTATCGTCTAATTTGCGTTTGCGAGTAGAAATGCGTTGTTGCGCCGTTTCAAAAGACGTCACTAGCACATGAGCGTGTACCGAATATTCGGAGAACCGCTTCAAAAACTTTGCACGCCGACTTCGATCAATATTCGTTGCGTCGAAAATCACATCGCGACCATCTGCCAAAGCTTCGGAGATGTCTCGAAAAGCTTGGTCAAAAATGACGTACGTGTTTTTTTGCTTGGATTCGCCGCCGAACAAACGTTGCCGGATGCCGTCTGTCGAGACGATCACGCCGCGTGTAGACTTTTCCAACTGACGTGCGTAGACGCTTTTTCCGCTGCCTGGAATGCCGACTAACATATGAATCGTATTCATAAGGAATTCACCTCCTTTCGGTGGTGGTTCCACAATATAGTATACCCGTAATGCGTATCTTTGCGAATACCACGATAGTCCCGGGACTTTCGCGGCATTTGTGCTGAATTGGAATCGCCAACGTAGAACAAGAATAACAAGTCTGATATTGAACAGTGGATCGAAGAATTAGTCGCGCTTGAATCTATTCGCTTCATGGATAACTTGAAGTAGATTCGCGGCTGCCGGCGATAAATGTTCTCCGCTTCGCGTACAGATCATGATTACGTTTTCTAGCGAGAAGTCTTCGACTTGAACGCGGCATAATACGCCTCGCTTCACATCTTCGCGAACGACAAGAGAAGACACGAAGTTGGCTCCGTAACCCGCAATGACGGCACGCGTCGCTTCATACAAACCGCTGAATTGCAAAGCGACTGTAGGAGCCGGAAGATTATGGGTACGGCATAGCGAGAATAACCGCTCGCGGGTAGAACTACCTTCTGCCCGCATAACGAATGGTTCGCGCATCATATCGGCTAAAGAAACGCTGCGATTTGCATAAGGGTGATCGGGTGCTACGACAAACCATAACTCGTCGCGAAATAATTCCTCAGCTTCGATGTCGTCCGAATGTTGTTCAGGCGATCCTCCGTAGATCGCGATATCTGCTTGCAGATCAAGCAGTCGCCGCAGTGCACCGCCTGAATGCGTCGTCGTAATCGACAACTCTACCTGCTCGTACTGCTGCTTGAAAGCCGCGATCCAGCCCGGAAGTAGAAAATGAGCAGGGAGGTAGGTTGCCGCGATTGCTACACTGCCGATCTCGCCGCGACCATAGTTTTCAGCGAATTGTTCGATTCGGTACTCTGCGGCAAATAGCCGGTTGGCGAGCCGATACACTTCTTGTCCGGCTTCGGTTAATGCGATACCTCTGCCTTCGCGTCGGAGCAAAATCAGCGATAATTCTTGTTCGAACTTTTTGATCTGTGCAGTGATTGCAGGTTGACTGATACTTAATTTTTCCGAAGCCCTAGTGACGCTTCCTAAGGAAGCTGTTTCATAAAACAAACGCAGCGCATGTAAATTCATAGAACCGCCTTTCTCTATTTGCTTCAATCGATCAAAGTTTATTCATACATTTTATATATAGAATATCGATAAAGATATATTATATTTATTTCTTTGCTCCGTCTAGAATAAAGACATAAAGAAAAACATATCTGAAAGGAAAGTGATTTTGATGAATACGAACATTCAACCGCAAGACCTTTCGAACACTTGGGCTAAAGTCGATCAGTATCTGGAACAGAAACTTATCAAACAAGATTCTACGTTGGAAAATGCTTTGGACGCTAATGAAGTTGCTGGATTGCCGAGTTACGATGTTTCTCCGCTTCAAGGAAAGTTGTTAAATCTCCTTATTCGGATGCGTGGTGCGAAAAGAGTATTGGAAATCGGTACATTGGGTGGTTACAGTGCGATTTGGATCGCAAGAGCTTTACCACAAGATGGAAATCTCACGACACTTGAACTCGACCCTCGGTATGCCGAAGTGGCAAGAAACAATCTGCGTCATGCTAATGTTCCAGACGGGCAGGTTCAGATTCGCGTAGGAGATGCGCGTGTACAACTAACACAGCTGGTAGAAGAAGGTGCAGAAGCTTTCGATTTTATTTTCATCGACGCGGATAAGCCAAGCAATCCGGCATACTTGGAAGCAGCACTTCGATTGTCAAAGCCGGGAACCGTCATTTTGGCAGACAATGTCGTGCGAAATGGAGAAGTGATCGACGAGACAAGTGAAGATGCGAGAGTCAAAGGAATCCGCGAGTTTTTCGAAAAGCTGCAAAAAGAGCAAAAAATCGAATCGACAGCTTTGCAAACTGTGGGGATCAAAGGCTATGACGGCTTCATGATTGGGATTGTGAATTGACGTGAACATTGGATTTTTGAATAAGATATATAAAAAAGCAGCTGCTCCGTTTATGGAATGCAGCTGCTTTTTCGATGATCATGATCTAGATTTTAAGGCAGTATGGCGAATGAACGTACCGGAAACCCCGATGCTTTTTCGGCTTTCGGTACGATATTGAAAATGACGGCGCCTTTTGGCGGAAGAAGATGCAGGTTTTTCAGTAGCTCTACCTGGTATGTATTCTGTTCCAGTACATAATATTCGCTGATTAACGAACCGTTTTTGGTATAATCCGCCGCCGAATCGGTATCGAATGTCTCGTGACCGATCGCTGCGATCTGACGTTGACGGAACAAAAATTCCAATGCCTGTAGTGACCAACCGGGAGCGTGATTGTTCCCTTCGGCGTCTTTGTTTTCGAAGGCTTCCTGACTCGGCCAACGGTTGCTCCAATCGGTACGTAGCGCGACGAAGCTTCCGGCTTCAATCTGTCCATGCTGATCTTCGAACGCTTCGATATCTTCTACGGTCAGCGAGTAATCGGCATTAGCGGCAGCTTCTCGAGATTTGTCGATCACGACAAGGGGGAGTACAAGTTCTTTTAATTCCAGTTCATCGAGGTAACGCGTATCTCGCACAAAATGGATCGGAGCATCCAGATGTGTTCCGTATTGTCCGGCAAAGCTGAAGCGCTGAGCGAAAAAGCCGTCGTCATGAGTAAAAAGCGTCTCGAATTCAGCAGGCGCGAACGCGGCGAAGCGAGGAGAATTCGGTCCAAAAGTATGGGTCAGATCGATCCATTGTTTTTGTTTGAGTAACTTGAGCGCATCGAGAAGTTCGTTTGTCATGAGTACCCACCTCTTTTTCCTTTTTAATCATTCATTATAGAGGAAAATCTTTCGGGAAAACAAGGCGTAAGTTCAGAATATCATAGGGGTTTTTTGATGTTGATACTTATGTTAAAATGGGAATTAAAGTTTAAGTAGGAAAATAAGGTAGGTGAAAAGATGGAATTTAATAAAGTGACGCGAGCCGTAATAGCTTTTGGTGCATTACTGGTGCTTTGTTTATTGCCTCTACGAATAGAAATTGCACATTCGACTATGTATTACATTGTTATGGGATTTTTCTGTATACGTATCATTCATTTTTTATGGTTCGATACAAAAAGAGAAGAACGATTTGTCCGAAAATGGGAACGCAAACGCCAGTTGCCGAAAGTAGCAGTGATATTGATTGAAGCCGTAAAATCGTTGGTTTGGATAGGGTTTTTGATTATTTTTGCCCAAGTGATTATTGATGGTAGAGAACTGAGAATATTGTTTTATCCTTCCGATCAATCTTTTTGGCTTCCATTGTTGCTTTGGACGATGATGATCGCGTTCAGTCTGATTTTCGGTATCGTGAGTTTGTTTGAAAAAAATCGGTTATACGAACGTTTACGTTCTTAATTGTAAAGCGTGCAGAATGATGCTGTACGCTTTTTGTTTTGCGTTATAGCAAAGTCACTTGTATGATAAAAGACAAATGTAGCGCCTTATGAGGAGGATTTTGATGATGACCGAATCTTTTGGAACTCCAAAAACAGCCTTATCCGAAGAAATTGTCCAAGCGTTCGACGTGCTGAAAAAGCAAGATTCTGTTCGGCACGCGTTTGATTTTCTGGAAGCCGACAATGATCGTACGACCGAAGAACAGATCGAATTAACCGAAGTGGAAGCCCCGACTTTTGAAGAAACCGAAAAAGGCAAGTTATTCGCCCGCAAGCTGATCGAACTTGGAATCGAAGATGTACAGACCGACAAAGTCGGCAACGTATTCGGAATCAGACGCGGAAGTGGCAACGGACCTAAACTTGTGATCTGTGCGCATTTGGATACGGTGTTTCCTAGAGGAACAGATGTAAAAGCACGACGTGAAGGAACTCGGGTCTATGCACCGGGAATATCGGACGATGGACGCGGACTAGCCTCTGTGCTGACAATTGTACGCGCATTAAACGAAGCAAATTTACATACGGTAGGCGATCTTGTTATCGGAGCAACCGTCGGCGAAGAAGGGCTTGGAGATCTGATTGGGGTCAAAACCTTGTTTGCGAATCGCAGCGATATTGACGGCTTTATCTCAATCGAACCGGGACCGCCGGATCGCATTACTTATTTGGGAGCTGGAAGCAAACGGTACAAAGTGACGTTTGAAGGGCCAGGCGGACATAGTTTCGGTAATTTTGGTACACCTAGCCCAATTCATGCGCTAGGTCGAGCGATTTCCAAGATTGCAGATTTGGACGTTCCTCTACATCCGAAAACGACATTCAACGTGGGGTTGATCAATGGCGGAACATCCGTCAATACGATCGCTGAGACTGCGGAGACCGTTATCGATATGCGTTCGACGTCACAAGCGGAACTGGAAAAGTTAGAAACGAAAGTGCTTGGACTGATCCGAGAAGCGGCAGAAGCCGAAAATCGCCGTTGGAAAAAAGCAGATGCAATTACCGTGCGTCTGGAGCGAGTAGGTGACCGTCCCGCAGGTTCGCAATCGCCGGATAGCGAGATTGTACAATCCGCAGCGGCAGCCGGGCTTGCGATGGGGTTCCGTCCAATTTTGGAAGGCGCCAGCAGTACCGATTCCAATATTCCGATTCATCTGGGTATTCCGGCAGTTACGCTTGGCGGCGGCGGTGAATTCGGCGGTGCGCATACGCTGAATGAATATTACGATCCGACTAATGCTCATCTAGGCGTCCAAAAGATTTTGCTAACGATCTTGGGGCTAGTCGGTCTTGCCGACACCACTTCACCGTTATTGCCTTCAATTAAATAAAATAAGAAAAGCCCGAATGTACAAGTTAGACTTGTACGTTCGGGCTTTTTGGTGCGAACAAAGCTTCATGTTGCAACAACCATTCTTTACGCCATAGACCGCCGGCATATCCGGTAAGCTTACCGTTTGAGCCAACAATGCGATGACAAGGCAATACAATGCTGAGCTTGTTCCGACCGTTTGCCGAACCGACGGCTCGTACCGCTTTTTCGCTACCGACCGCAATCGCTAGATCTTTATACGAACGACTAGACGCATACGGTACGGTTGCTAGTTCTGTCCAAACCGCTTGTTGAAACGGCGTACCCGTATAATAAATCGGAAAATCGAAAACAAAACGTTCCCCGCGAAAATATTCGTCCAGCTGATCTCGGCACCGAAGCATAACTTCCGGAAAATCAGAAGTTTCATCCTGACCTTCATGTTGATGTTCAATAGTCGAAAGTTCGACAGGCAGTTCCAATTCATTAAATAAGATCGAATAAATATGATCTGATGTACCTTCGATCGTAAGTTCGCCAAGCGGCGATTTATATAGCAAGCGATGAAGCATCAACGTCTTCATAACATTCCTCCTAATGGTTTTCGAGATGCGGGTAAAGCTTCGCGAACAATCGGCGTGCCTTGATTCCGATATTCGCCCGGCGAGCAGTGATGATGGCGCTTGAATGCTTTGTAAAAGTTAGAAGGCGTCTGAAACCCAGCTTCGTAACAGACTTCCAAATTCGTTTTATCGCTGCATCGAAGTAAATGCGCCGCACGATCTACACGAACTTTTTCCAAAAACATACGCGGCGTCTCATTCGTTTCTTGTTTGAATAACCGTTCCAAATAATATGCGCTTAATTTAACATGATCCGCAATATCTTGGAGCAATAACGGCTCCCGATAATGAGCGACGATAAAGGAGCGAGCTTGCTCGATAAACGTATTCCACGGCGAATGTTGAACTTCCGGTTGGCATCTTTTGCAAGGACGATAACCCGCAGTCTCAGCCTGATCCAATTGCATATAAAAAGTCACATTTTGCTTTTTCGGCTTCCGCGACCGACAAGAAGGTCGACAATAGATTCGAGTCGTTTTGACCGCCGTAAAAAACAACCCGTCATACCGAGCGTCACAAGCGATGATCCTCGCCCACATTTCTTCAAAAGACAATCCCGCCGCTTCGCTGTTATACATACCACCCGCTCCTTTCTTATCGATTTGCTTCACAATCCCTACATTCATTCTACCAGCTAAAAAGTCTAAAACACTCCTCATTATTGCGCTTAGAGTCCTAGCCTAGCCCTTACTACCATTCCCTCAAAATTGAAAGAATAAAAAAAGAAACCCGCAACAGCAGGTTTCTAAAATGTTTAAAATTCCAACGTAACTGGGAAGCAAGGAGACGGAGAGGGGATTTGTGTAGGAGCGTTAGCGTTCGCCTTTGAAATTGAGAAAACTCCTATTAAAAATCCAATCCAATTTTCTCAATTTCAACAAGCGACTGAAACAAACCCCTCGCAGTCTCCTTGCTTCCCCACCACAAACGTAACTTCTAAACGCCGAGATATTCTTTCAATCCCGCTACAATCGCCAGCGCCACTCTTTGCTGGAAATCATCCTGCATCATCATCGCTTCTTCGGCTTGATTGCTCAAAAATCCGATTTCCACCAAAGCGCCCGGCATGGTCGTTTTACGAATAACGACGAAGTTGGCTTGCTTGGAGCCGCGATCGCGGAACCCTGTAGCCGCTTGAACATGCTTCTGAATCGTATCGGACAACTTTTTGCTGCGTTTGGCATCCGCGTAATAGGTTTCGGTTCCGGCTGCGCTTGTAGCAGCCGCTTTATTGCCGTGAATCGATAAGAATACGTCCGCATTGGCATCGTTCGCGATTTTTGCACGATCATCCAATGTTGGATACGTATCGCCGCTTCGCGTCATGATCAAATCGATATTCGGTTCTTGCTTGAGCAGAGCTGCGACTTTCAGACCGACTTGCAGCACCATATCTTTTTCTTTGACGCCGGTGAAGCCAATACCGCCCGGATCTTGATAACCGTGACCTGGATCAATCACGACGATTTTTTTGCCATTAGAGCCGATAGGTGGAGCTGTTCCTTGTTGATTGAGATCGACAAAAATCAGATTGCCTTCGTTATAGATATTGTAACCGACCGCTTGCTTCAGATCGATCACGACACGAACCGTCGAAGGGCTTTCGCTAAACAACGAATACCGTACTTGTTTCACCAGCGGAGAATTTTCAACCGTTAATGTACTGACTTGTCCAAGACTTAGATTGCTGTTGACCAACATCGCAGGACCAAAAGCACTGCTTGGCAAATCGACTACGATTCGGTCAGGTGCTGTCAACGTCGAACTTTTCGGTGTAACGGCTTGATTGGCGGATATCGTTAACCGATTATCGCTAAAGCTGATCGAGTCGATCGAAGCATTATTGACATTGTCCGAAGGTGCGGGTGTTGGCGGTACGGATGGTTGCGGTTCTGGAGCCGGAGATTGCAAATACACCGTACTCGAAGCTTGTTCCCATTTCACGCCAAGACCCATTTGCGATCCGACAAATCTGAGCGGCACATATGTAGTATTGGCACGTACAAAAGGAGGTTGTTCCAATTGAACGCTGCCGGAAGCAGAGTTCGCCGTTGTGCTCCCAATCGTTAATACAAGCGGCGAAGAAGAATCACCGATCGTGATCTGACCTGAAGTCTGATTCCAATTCACCAAATACCCAAGCTGTTGAGACACGACGCGGATCGGAACCATCGTCGTTTGTTTAACAACTAAAGGTTCGGCGCCGTCAATCATTTGGCCGTCTAATACAATACTCGATTGAGCGGCGGCTGAAGCTGGCTTTATTGCGTTAGGCAATAAAAATAAAGCAGCAAGCATCAAAATCACACATAACCCTAGCGTTTTTTGCCAAGCGGAATTCCCGAATTTCATGTGCACTTCTCCTTTGGTGTAATAGAAAAAATCTTGTGAGCGAAAACCTTTTTCTTCTTATATAACTTGGACGTCTTGAAATGACTTAAAGTTTCACTTACGCACAAACAATACAAATTGGAATTCGCTACATCTTTATTAGTCTCCTGCTTTTTTGAACACAAATGTTTACGTCTTGGATACAATTCAGTGGCTTTTTTGAGATATTCCCCAAGTATATTGAAGACAAGAAAGAAAACAACGCACACGACGTCCATTCAAATATGCAACGGATGCCAATCAGGCATTTAACCCAAGGAGGAACTTACAATGAAAACAACAAAAATGATGAAATCGAAAAAATGGTTCGCAGCAACAATGGTAGCCGGTATGGCACTTTCCGCTTCTGTCGGAGCGTACGCCGCTTCGAACGTAGAAACTATCAAAGCCCAATTGAATCATGGATTAGGCTTCGTGGTAAACGGTCAAGCGTATACGCCAAAAGATGCGGCAGGCAAAAGCCTGGACCCAATCGTCTACAAAAATACAACCTATCTGCCCGTTCGTGCTTTGGGTGAAGCTTTGGACGTACCCGTGACTTACGATGCAGCGGGTCAAAAAGTAATCGTAGGCACAAAAAACAACACAAACAATCCGGGTACGCCGGGCGGTCAACAAACAGGTCTGACAACTATCACGTATACGGCAGCGCAAAAAGCAGCGGCAAAACAAGCCTTTGCTCAATTCCAAGGATTCGAAGCCGCTTATGCGCCGATGCAAATGACGACAAACGATCAATTCCGTAGCGTAGCCGCAGGCGGGGATTCGGTAACGTATGTATTCAATAATATGAAGGTTGCTATCGCGCCGCGCGACGATTCCTTCGGTTACGATCTGACTCCGGTAACGTTGTCGAACGGAGTGAAAGGCAACTGGTATAAACCGGGCGATCAAAATATGCTGACCTTCCCGGTCGGCGATCGTTTCGTCACGATCTGGTCGGACAACGGTAGCTTGACTAAAACGCAAATCGAAGCGGTAGCGGTACATGTCGAAAAAGCTTCATTCTAAAAACTGAAAAAGTAAAAAGAGGAAGATCGGCTGCGTGTTCAGCTGATCTTCCTCTTTTTTTGCTTTCCATTATGAATATAAGAACGAAGTATCGCGGCTTCGGTACAACTGCTCTGACGATCGTTGAAGCATAGCCAAAATGGAATCGGATAAAGCATTACCGAAACTAAATCGTTTAACTCCCAAGGCTTCCAACTCAGATACCGAAGTGAGTCCGGGCAATGACATGAGATTAAGCGGGAGAGAGCAAGAGCTTACAACGGCGATAATCTCGTCTTTTGCCGATAAACCGGGTACGAAAATTCCGTTTGCTCCACTTTCGCTATAAGCTTGTGCGCGTATCAACGTTTCGTTTAGCGGATCGTCAATGCCGTGCGACAAATACGTATCGGTACGTGCGTTGATAAATAAATCCGCAAAACCATGGGTATCAAGCGAAGTTCGCAGTGTAGCGAGCAGAGCGGCTTGTTCACTTACGCTTCTCAACTGGGATTGATGTTTGGGAGAATCTTCGATATTGATACCTGCGACTCCAAGATGAGCAACGCGCAGGACATGATCAATAATTTCTTCGGTATTCGATGCGTACCCGGCTTCCATATCTACGGTCACCGGGATGCTGACATGTTTTATCATATTTTGGACGATGCTAATCAATTGATGAATATCCATCTGCTCACCGTCTTGCAGTCCCAAAGACTGCGAAATCCCGTAACTTGTCGTACCGATTGCGGCAAAACCTGCTTTTTCCAGAGCGATAGCCGAAGCCGTATCCCACGCATTTCCGAGAAATAATAATGATTCTCCTTGATGCAGTTCCTTAAATACCCTACGATTGTTTTTCATATTCAAAACGCCTCCTGTTCAATTTAAACTTAGTGTACAGGGAGACTACCGTATGAAGCGTCCTGATTCTTGCACTTAGTGTCTAGCTTGCTCCGAAGGCTGATAATCTAGCAGATGTTCCAGAGCGCGGCGATGCCTTTTGATCAATTCTTCTTGAATATAACCCGGCTCTAATACAACTACATCGCCACCGAACGACATCAAAAACGAATACAATCGCTCATCGACTTCGACATGCAAAGTCACGCGTAGGCTTCCGTCCGCTTGAGGTTCAACCAGCGCAGGGTCAGCAAAATCATGTACGCGATAAGCAATTGTCGGTGAAAATAAGACTTGTGTGATCGGAAGCTTGGCAGGTGGTTCTTGGCTTTCATCGGTAGGCGGATGTAACAGACTCTGATCGTAATACCCGGCTGCGAAATTGAGCTTGGAAATCCGTTTGATCTTGAACGTTTTGAAGCCGTTATTTTTCGGTTCGTTTTGCTGCCAGCCTTTGAAATACCACGTATGATTTTTGAAAATTAATTTGATCGGATACGTGATTTCGGTACTGGCTTCACCGTTGGAATTCACATAATGAAAAGACAGCGGATGCCGCGCGAAAATGGCTTGTTTGACCTGGTTGAACCGTTCCATCTCTTCTTCAGGAATATGTTCAAACGGCGAATGTTCAAACTCGATCCAATCCAGCTTGGAATCAAATAAAGCGGTAAGTCGATTCAACATTCGGTTTCCGCTCAGATGCGGGATGGAACTAACGCTATATAACCCAAGTAAAATTTCGTTTTGTTCGTCTTCGCTTAGTAAAGATTTGTCCATTACATAATGATCCATTAGATGAACACCACCGTATTTTCCGGTCGTCGTATACACAGGAATCCCTGCGGCGCTAAGACGATCGATATCGCGATATACGGTACGTACCGAGACTTCGAATAATTCCGCAAGCTCCGGCGCCGTCGTTTTCTTTTTTTCGAGTAGCAACAATAAGATTTTGAATAATCGATTGTTTTCCATAATTCAAGTATATCATGACACTCCTTGTCAGGGTATGGGTGCTAGACTGCATATAAAGACTGGACCTAATTCGAAGGAGGAAAAAATCATGAAGATGAAAGACGGATTTTTCTGGGGCGGCGCTACAGCTGCGAACCAATACGAAGGTGGTTGGAATCAAGGCGGCAAAGGGCCGAGCACATCGGATATGATGACAGGCGGTACGCATACGGTTCCGCGCCGCATCACGCGCGAACTCGAAGAAGGCACGTATTACCCAAGTCATGAAGCCGTCGATTTCTACGGTCACTACAAAGAAGACATTGCGTTAATGGCGAAAATGGGCTTCAAAATGTTCCGTATGTCGATTAACTGGTCGCGTATTTATCCAACGGGTTACGATACAGAACCGAACGAAGAAGGTCTGAAATTTTATGAAAATGTCTTTTCCGAATTGGAGAAGTACGATATTGAACCGTTGGTTACGATCTCTCACTATGAGACTCCTTTTGGTTTGACTGAAAAATATAACGGCTGGGCATCGCGCGATGTGATTGACCATTATTTGCGGTATTGCGATACCATCTTTAACCGTTACAAAAACCAAGTTAAATACTGGTTGACGTTCAATGAAATCAACTGTTTGACGATGCCGATGGGCGGTTACTTGGCTGCGGGGATCTTGTTCGAAGGAACGACTGAACTTGGCAATAATTCGTCTGACGATCCGCAAGTACGTTTCCAAGCGCTGCATCACCAATTCGTAGCGAGTGCCAAAGCCGTGCAACTCGGTCATTCGATCAACCCTGATTTCAAAATCGGTTGTATGATCGCGTATATGACGACTTATCCGAATACGCCGAATCCAAAAGATATTTTGCTGGCGCAAAAGAAAGACCAGCTTTCCAATATGATCTGCGGTGACGTTCAAGTTCGCGGCGCATATCCAGGATTCGCTCATCGCTTCTTTGAAGAACAAGGCATCAAAATCGAGCAGCATCCTGACGATGCAGAAACGCTCAAAAACGGCTGCGTAGACTTTTACTCGTTCAGCTACTATATGTCGATTGTAGAAAGTGCCGATCCAAATGTTGAAAAAGTCGGCGGCAACTTGCTCGGTGGCGTGAAAAACCCTTACTTAGAAGCTTCCGATTGGGGTTGGCAAATTGACCCGGAAGGTCTGCGTTATACGCTGAACAACTTGTATGACCGTTACCAAATTCCGTTGATGGTCGTTGAAAACGGTCTGGGCGCTGTAGACGTCGTCGAAGAAGACGGTTCGATCAACGACGATTACCGGATCAACTATCTGCGTGATCATATTGTGCAGATGCAAGAAGCAGTAGCGGACGGCGTTGATCTGATCGCGTATACCATGTGGGGATGTATCGACTTGGTGAGTGCTTCAACAGGCGAAATGAAAAAACGTTACGGCTTTGTCCATGTCAATAAAGACAATGACGGGAATGGCGACTTAAGCCGTACTCCGAAAAAGAGTTTCTATTGGTATAAAGACGTTATCGCTTCGAACGGCGAAAATCTGTAATCGAAGACTTGATCATAGCTTGACTATAAAATGACAAAAAACGCATCCGGTGCTAAAAGCGGGATGCGTTGTTTTGTTGTGTACCGCCATTTTTGTGAGAGTCGATTATTTGGCAGGGAGCTTATTCGTTGCGGATTGAATCGCCGAAGAAATTTGCTGTTCCCAACTATAGATGATTTGTTGAGACTTATGGACATTACGAAGCTGGGTAATCATCATCGTAATTTCCGCGACAGCGGTAATCGCATTGCCTGATTTGACTGCCGAACGATAACGTTTGTATGAAGCACTGCGTGTTTTGTTGAACGACGTAATCGATTTGTTTTCGGCAGTAATCTGTTTTTTGAGATTGGAGACTGGCATCAACGTATCTTTAACGATCTGAACTTTATTTTTCGCTTGTGATTTGGCGGTCGATAATTGGGTTTCGGCTTGTTTAATCGCAAGTTTTGCCGCTTCGACCGATGGCTTCAGTTTATTACGCGTTAGATCCAGCAGATCGGCATTCTTTTTGTCTTTGCGTTTGCGAGCTTCGCTGATTTGTTTGCCGAGATTGCGATATTGATCCAGCAGCGGAGCATGACGGTCTTTGAGATTTTTTACGGTTGCCGCCAACGTATCGATTTTGGATTTGTCGATATTTTTTATAGCGGCATTGACGGTTTGTAGACGCGTCGTATTGTCTTTACGCAGAGATTGAATCCGCTGTTTTTCTAACTTGTTGGTCGTCTCAAGCGCGGTATACCCGTCATACAACGTATCGATTCCTGATAGCGCTGCGGTCCATTTGTAATCGGGGACTTCTGCATGCGCGGAAGGAACGACAGATAACGTAAATACGGCAACCAGAAGCAGCGGGATCAAGCGGAAAAACGGTAAACGTTTGCGTTTGGATAAATTGAACATGTTTTCAGCTCCTTTTGATAAGTAGAATCTGGGTCTAACGCTCAAATCCGAGGAACGTCGGCACGCAAAAAAAAGCACCTGACGGAAACGGTTGTTCAACCGATCCGCAAGGTGCTTCCTCGCATCGTTCATATAAGATTGCCATCAATATAGCACGCGTTCAAAAAAGATGTCAATGTTATGGTACACTGTCAGGTGCAATGTTTTTTACGTGAAAAAGAAATAAAGGAGCATACAGATTGAAACTAATTTCATGGAATGTGAACGGTCTACGCGCTGCGGTGAAAAAAGGCTTTAACGAATATTTCGAACGAGAAAACGCCGATATTTTTTGCGTGCAAGAAACGAAGCTGCAAGAAGGTCAGATCGAGATGGAGTTTACTCGCGAGTACTATCAATATTGGAATTATGCCCTGAAAAAAGGGTACTCAGGCACAGCGGTATTTACGAAAGTACGTCCGCTTACGGTGCGATATGGATTGGAAGAAGATCATGAAGACGAAGGTCGGATTTTAACGTTGGAATATGAATCGTTTTACCTCGTCAACGTATATACGCCGAATGCGAAGCGTGATTTGACGCGACTGCCGTATCGGTTAGAATGGGAAGATCGTTTTCGTGCCTACCTGATGCAACTAGATACTTTAAAACCCGTCATCGTATGTGGGGATCTGAATGTCGCGCATCAAGAAATCGATTTGAAAAATGCCCGTTCGAATATCGGTAACTCCGGTTTCACGGACGAAGAGCGCGGTAAAATGACGACGCTGCTGGAATCCGGATGGATCGATACGTTCCGTTACTTTTACCCCGAACAGGGCGATAGCTATAGCTGGTGGTCGTATATGGCAAACGTGCGGGCGAAAAATATCGGATGGCGGATCGATTATTTCCTTGCCTCGGAAATATTAGCTCCCAAACTGAAAGATGCCCAAATTCATCATTCCGTTCTCGGAAGCGATCATTGCCCGGTCATTTTAGAGATGGAAGACGTGTAAAAAGAAGATTAAAAGAAGACGGTGTCTTTTCCGGGTATGGAGAATACATCGCTTCTTTAATATGAACATTGTTTCTTTAATTCTACCTCTTTATGAAAGGGGTTTCATTGGATAAGGTGGACAGAATAGGACCACAATGCGAAAATATCGAAAAACGAAGAGAGGAGCAGTCTATGGATCTGTTGAACATGTATCGCCGCACGATCAAAAACAATTTGTTCACGAAGATTGTGCTGCTGTTCTCTTTGATTACGATCATTACGATTATCGCATTTGCTTATTTGATGTTTAAATCGATGTCGCAATCGGCAGTGCGCGGAGAATTGGATAACCAACGCGCCGCTATGTCCGCGATTGAGCGGTATATCAATTTGCGAATCGACGAAGCACATTCGATCTTACCCGATCTGTACCGAGACGATGCGTTATCGATCGATCTCTCTGCGTTTATGCTTCAGCCTTATCCTGAATATGTACGTTATCGGCTTGATCGGTATGCAGAAACGGGAATCGATTCGGCGAATGCCAAAAGCTATATCGAAAATGTACTCGCGAGTCGCGGAGATATCGAAGCGCTTATTTTATACAGCAGTGAGCAGCAAGTATTGTATGCGTATAGCAATAGCGGAGAGTTCCGCGCGATTACCGTCAATGCGTCTGAATCGTATGTGCCGGATGCTATGGCGATCGAAAACACGAATGTAGCGGAGCCGAATGAATGGGTCAGTCGTGCCGTTGGCGTTTCTGGAGAAAATCTATATTCGGTGACGATGCCGGTTAACGATAAACAGACGCTTAAAAATTTAGGGCAAATGACCGTCTGGTTCGACTCCGAGCGATTGTGGAATGCACTTACGGCTTACGAAAAAGAGTTCAAAGGCGAAATCTCGGTACTTTCTGCGGATGGCGAAGTGTTATTCGATACAGCCAACCGATATACGGGCAAGCGGTTTCCTTATACAGAGCAATTAAATGAAATTTACGATGTAAATTCTTCCGGACCTTCTACGGTAGACGGCGTATATCTCAATAAATTGGCTTCCACGTCTGGCGGTTACACGGTAGCTGGCACGATGAGCCGTGAGACTGCCGCGCAATCCTATCGAAGTCTGCAACGAACGATTATCACAATCGGAGCGCTTTGTATCGTATTTGCGATCCTTGTTCCGTCTTTATTCATTTTCAGTTTTGCGAAGCGCACGAAGCGGATTATTCGATTAACTCAGCGAGTAAAGCGGGGTGATCTGAAAAGCCGTCTGAACGATCGCAAAGACGATGAACTGGGACAGATTTCGAGTGGCTTCGACGATATGTTAGACGAATTGAACGTATATATCGACCGTGTATACAAAGCGGATATTAAGCAAAAACGGACTGAACTTGCTGCTCTGCAAGCAAGAGTGAATCCGCATTTTTTGTATAATACGCTGGAAGTGATCCGTATGCGTGCCGTGTCTCAAGGCGCCAAAGACGTCGGAGAAATGATCTATAGTTTGTCGATGTTGTTCAAAAGCTTTGTGCAGCAAAAAGAAAAACATACGTTACACGACGAACTGGAAGCTTGTCGTCTATATCTGGAGCTATTTCGAATCCGGTACAAAGACCGCCTTGCGTACGATATTCAAATCGACCCTGCACTGACCCATATGGAAGTGCCGCGATTATCCGTACAGCCGATTGTTGAAAACTATATCGTGCATGGCATACGTAGCCGTGATGAAGATAATCTAATTGTGATTTTCGTAGATGGGGAAGATGACGATATTGTGGTACGTGTTCGTGACAATGGACGAGGCATCACGGCAGAATCGCTTCAGAAGCTTAACGAACGACTAAGTGATAGCGCACAAGAAACAGGCGGCGAAAAAGGGTTTGGGCTGCGCAGCGTACACGAACGGTTACGGTTGCTGTATGGAGGAAACTACGGGATCACCGTACATAGTGCCGGAGCCGATCAAGGAACTTTGGTCGAGGTGCGGTATCCCCATTCGGAAAAGGAGGCACAGCATGTACAACGTATTGTTGGTCGATGACGAACCGTTTATTACGGAAGGCTTGGTCGATATTTTAGACTGGGCATCTTTTGATTTGCAAGTTGTAGGCAGCGCGCAAGACGGCGAAGAAGCTTTGCAAATGTTGCAGCGTATGGACGTTCATTTGTTAGTCACCGATATTTCGATGCCGGTCATGACCGGATTGCAATTGATTCGCCGCGTCAGACAATTTCAGCCGGGCTTGAAAGTAATCATTTTGAGCGGCTTCAACGAATTCGATTATCTCAAAGAAGGCATGCAGCTTGGGATCGAAAATTATTTGCTCAAGCCGATCAATATCGAAGAACTGGAGTCGACATTGAACAATGTAACGGAAAAACTGAACCGAGCCGAGCGCGAAGAAAAATTCGATGCGCTAGGAGCCCAGATTATTCGAGATAATATTTTGCATCGTTGGTTAACGGGAGACATCTCGCAAACCGAATTCGCGGAACGTACGCAGTTGCTGGGTATTTCGATCGATTTGCCCAAGCTTGGCGTGTTGATGGTGCGGACAGTTGAAGATAACTTTACTTTGGCGCAACAAGTCGAGCAAAGTCTGCGTGATGAAAGATTCTGCACTGTTTTTCGAGATCTCGACGGCGATGTCGCGATCATTGTATCTTTGCATGAACATGAACATCCTCAACGATTGCTACATATCGCAAACCATGTCGTGCATACGTTCCAAGATGAAGAGCTGCGAATCGGGATCGGTACAATCGGCTGCAAGGCGCAGCATGGTTCAACAAGCCGTTCCGAAGCCAAAAAAGCTCTGGAATATGCGCTTGTCGACCCTCACCGTAAAGTATTTGAATATACGCCGGCTGCGACTTCTGCCGAAACAGAGACCGTTGGCACGTTAAAAGCAAGTCTGAACCGCGAATATGCGCGGCTGATCTTAGCTCGGGATCAACAGCAGTTAAAAGAGCAGATTAACAAAGACTTTGCTGAGTTAAGTCAAGCCGAAGGAATGACCCCAAGCGAATTGCAAAATATTGCTCTGGGGATTTGTTCCGATTTTCGCGTGGTGCTTAGAGAAGTGAAGCGCGAAGAAGACGGCGATTTGTTTTTGCAGATGATTGAACGTATCCGCAGCGCTTCGTATCGCGAAGAGTTACTCGAAGCGATCCAATACGCTGCCGAAGAAACGATCGCGCTACTCAGCCGAGATACACGAAGCCCCGTTGTGCAGCAAGTTCTGGGGCATGTAGCGGCACATTACGGCGAAGAATTGTCGCTGAAAATGCTAGGCGCGCAGTACCATATCCATCCCGTTTACCTGGGGCAACTTTTCCATAAAGAAATTGGCGAGACGTTCACCGATTATTTGAACAAATACCGGATCGAACGTGCCAAAGAAAAATTACGGACAACCAGTGAAAAAGTACAAGATATTTCACGTAGCGTAGGCTATTGGGAAACCGGTTATTTTTACAAACAATTTCGAAAATATGTCGGGATTTCTCCTACCGAATACAAAACGCTCCAATAAAATAAGATGAAAATATTTTGTTAGATTTACGTTATTTTCATGTAAACTTAGTTTTCTTTTTCATGGAAGAGATCGCTTTTTTAGCGGTCTTTTCTTTATTTTGTACCTATACTTCTTGATTTTCACTTCTTTTTGAAAGTGCTTACATGATTTAGAGTGAGGATAAACAAATAATCATTTCATCAGAGGAGGGTCTATTTTATGGGAAAAAGCAAAAAAAGATTTTCGCTTGCAATCACGGCTTTAACCGCGTTAAGTGTCGTACTTTCGGGGTGTGGCGGCGGAGGCGGCAATGCGGCTTCGGGCGGCGAAGGCACGCCGGAGAAACCGGTTGAGTTAATTTGGTACACCATCGGAACCCCGCAAAAAGATGTGAATACAGTCATGAGCGAAGTCAGCAAATATACCACTGAAAAAATCGGTGCCACGGTCACGATGAAGATGATTGATTGGGGCGATTATCAGCAAAAAATGCAAGTGATGGTCGCTTCCGGCGAGCCGATGGATATCATGTTCACCTCGTCAGGTGGATTCGATTATGTACAAAATGCCCGCAAAGGCGCGTTCCTGGAATTGGATTCGCTGATCGATGAATACGGTAAAGACCTGAAAAATACGATTGATCCCGCTTTCCTCGAAGGATCAAAAGTAGACGGGCATAATTACGCGATTCCAGCGAACAAAGAATTGCCGCAACAAGAAGTATGGCGCTTCAATCAGAATTTGATCGACGAATACAAAATGGATACAAGTGATGTTCGTACGCTCGATAGTTTGGAGCCATTGCTCAAAACAATCAAAGAAAAAGCACCGGATATTACGCCGTTCGCGATGGACAAAAACTATATCCCTTATGTGCCTTACGATTATGTCATTCAGAACTTGCCAATGGCAGTAAAGCTGGATACGACCGATTACAAGATCGTGAACGTACTCGAAACGCCGGAAATGAAAGAAGCTTTAACGACGATGCGTAAGTATTACCAAGCGGGTTATATCGCGCCGGAAGCAGCGACAACGGGTTCGACATCCGATCTGGGTACTTCGGGCAAATGGTTACTCGACCGTGCGCAAACGCAGCCGTTCGCAGATAACGTCTGGTCGGCAAGCAGCGGCTATCCGATCACTTCGACGCCAGCAAGTGATCCGATTATCACGAACAACTCGGTACAAGGTTCGATGATGGCAATCTCGGCAAACTCTGAATATCCTGAAAAAGCGATGGAGTTCTTGAACTTGCTGAATACCGATCCGGCTCTACGTAATATGGTCGATTCGGGTATCGAAGGTACGCATTACAACAAGACTGCCGACAATCGGTTAGAAAATCTGCCAGAGTCGAAAAACTATGATATGCCTTCGTATTCGCTCGGTAACAACATGCTGCTTTATCTGAACCCGAATGACCCGGATAACAAATGGGACGAGTTCAAAACCTTTAACGAATCCGGTGTCAATTCACCGATTTTGAGCTTCAACTTTGATCCGAAAAGCGTGTCCAGTGAACTGGCTGCGGTGCAAAACGTCAAAGAACAATTCTGGTCTTCGCTGATGACCGGTACAGTCGATCCAGAGACGTACTTGCCGCAAGCGATTGAAAAGTTCAATCAAGCCGGTCTCGATAAAGTCATGGCAGAAGCGCAGACGCAACTTGACGCGTGGAAAGCAGAAAACGGCAAGTAAGACGTAAGGAATAAAAGGCAGGATCGGGCGAAGCAGGGTCGCCCGATCTTTTTTAAGAAGGAGGAAGGCTGAGTATGCGAAACTTTTTCAAAAATATCAATCGCAACAAAGCGTTGCTGTTTATGGTGCTGCCGGGTACGATCTGGTTTTTCTTCTTTTCGTATTTGCCGCTTGCGGGAACGGTCGTAGCGTTCAAAGAATATCGATTTAGCCGTGACGGATTCTGGGCGAGTATTTTCCGGAGCGAATGGGTCGGCTGGGACAACTTCAAATTTCTGTTCAGTACCGATGATGCTTTTACGATTACGCGAAACACGCTCCTTTACAATCTCGCGTTTATCATTTTGGGCTTAGTTTTCTCGGTATTGCTGGCGATTATTTTGTCCGAGCTGGTCAACCGCAGGTTATCGAAATTGTATCAGACCGGGATGTTTTTACCGTATTTCTTGTCTTGGGTTATTGTCGGGTACTTCGTATTTAGCTTCCTGAGTATGGATCGCGGCTTGCTCAATCAAATTCTTGGATGGTTCGGCGTCAATCCGATTCAATGGTATTCGGAAGCGCAGTATTGGCCGTACATTCTGATTATCGTCAATCTATGGAAAACGATCGGATATAGCAGTGTCGTTTATTTGGCGGCAATCTTAGGGATCGACAAATCGTTATACGAAGCGGCAATGATCGACGGAGCGAGCAAATGGCAACAGATTCGCCGGATTACGATTCCGATGCTGGCACCGATCATGACGATTATGACGCTGCTTGCGGTCGGCAAAATCTTTTATGCGGATTTCGGATTGTTTTATCAAGTGCCTAGGGACTCCGGGACGTTGTATTCGGTTACGAACGTTATCGATACGTATGTCTATCGCGGTCTGATGACGACAGGCGAGATTGGCATGAGCGCGGCGGCAGGGCTATATCAATCGATCGTCGGCTTTGTTTTGGTTATAATCTCCAACTATGTCGTACGCCGAGTCGACAAAGACAGCGCGTTGTTCTAGAACTATAGTTTTTTGAAAAAGGAGGACCTTACGATGCAAATGACTAGAGACACCAATAAAGCCAAAAAAACGCGAAAACCTCGCGATTTTCACCGGATCACGCCGGGCTGGAACCTTATATTTAATCTAATCGCCGGGATTTTCGCATTAGCTTGTGTTTTCCCGTTCGTATTTGTCGTCATCATCTCGTTGACTGACGAGAGCGTGCTCGCAAGCGAAGGGTATCGATTGATTCCGTCCCAATGGAGCTTGGAAGCGTACCGGTACATTTTTGAAAGCGGGGATACGCTGCTTCGCGCTTATGGCGTCACGATTCTGGTCACATTGATCGGAACCGCAATCAGTCTGATCATGATTGCGTTATACGCGTATGCCGTATCAAGAAAAAGTTTCCGGTACCGTCGGTTTTTCTCGATCTTCGCGATTTTGACTATGTTGTTCAATGGCGGGATGATTCCGACTTACATGATCGTCGCGCAATTGCTTGGACTCAAAAATAGTATCTGGGCACTTATCTTACCGCTGGCGATGAACGCCTTCTACGTCATGATCTTGCGGACATTTTACAGTACAAGCGTACCGGATGCTTTGATCGAATCGGGCAAAATCGACGGAGCAGGCGAGTTCCGTATTTTCTTCAAAATCATTGTACCGCTATCCCTTCCGGGTCTTGCGACGATCGGATTGTTCAGTACATTGGGATACTGGAACGATTGGTTTAATGCGTTGCTCTATATCGATAATCCGAATCTGGTTCCGCTCCAATCGATGCTGATGCGGATCGAATCGAGTATGCAGTTTATCCAGCAAAATTCGTCTAACGCGAATATCAGCATGGCGGCGATGCAATCGTTGCCGCAAGATACGGCGCGTATGGCGATGGTCGTACTGGCGACGTTGCCAATCATTTTCGCTTATCCGTTTTTCCAACGGTATTTCGTGCAGGGTTTGACGCTTGGCGCGGTGAAAGAGTAAGGCAATCCCTTTGCTTTAAAAAAACGATGTAATCATAAGGAGGTCTGCCCAGCATGACGAAGCGGACAATGACAGAAAGCGCCAAAGCCGCATCTTGGATGAACGCCGAGCTTAGCGCGAAAGAGCGTGCACATCAGTTGCTTGCCGCGATGACGCCGCGTGAAAAAGTCGGTCAATTGATTCAGCCGTTCGGTTGGACGACCTACTCCAATGAGCAAGGCAAAGCCGTATTAACCGAAACGTTCAAAGAACAAGTGAAACAAGGCGATATCGGTTCGCTTTACGGAACGCTTCGCGCCGATCCGTGGACAGGCGTAACGCTTGCAACAGGGTTATCGTCAGCCGAAGGCGCGGAAGCCGTGAATGAGATTCAGCGTTATGCCGTCGAACATTCGCGTCTAGGCATTCCGCTGCTGATCGGCGAAGAATGTTCGCACGGTCATATGGCAATCGGCGCGACGGTATATCCCGTGCCGCTTGCGATCGGCAGCACCTGGAACGTGGAATTGTACCGCCAAATGTGCCGGGCGGTAGCGGCGGAGACGCGGGCGCAAGGCGGAGCAGTGACGTATTCGCCAGTGCTTGACGTGGTACGCGACCCGCGTTGGGGCAGGACCGAAGAATGTTTCGGCGAAGATCCTTTTCTGATTGGCGAAATGGCAGTCGCTTCGGTGCAAGGGCTGCAAGGCGAAGATTTAAGCAAAGGCGACGCAGTAGCGGCGACGCTCAAGCATTTCGTCGGATACGGAAGTTCCGAAGGCGGTCGTAATGCCGGGCCTGTCTCGATGGGCTGGCGCGAATTGATCGAGATGGATTTGTATCCGTTCCAACAAGCGATCAAAGCCGGAGCGGCTTCCGTGATGCCGGCGTATAACGAAATCGACGGCGTCCCTTGCACGACGAGCCAGCGTCTGCTCGATGGCATTTTGCGTGAGGAATGGGGCTTCGATGGGCTGGTCATCACCGATTGCGGCGCAATCGATATGTTGGCAAGCGGTCACGATACCGCCGAAGACGGTCAAGACGCCGCGCTGCAAGCGCTGCGTGCCGGCATCGATATGGAGATGTCGGGGGAGATGTTCAGCCGACATCTTCTGTCGGCGTATGAAAGCGGAGAGCTAGAGGCGGAAGTGCTGGATCGCGCGGTATTGCGCGTACTCCAGCTCAAATTCCGGCTCGGGCTGTTCGAACGCCCGTACGCGGATAGCCAGCGGGCAGCCGATATCATCGGCTGCGACGAGCATGTACAGCTTGCTCGTCAGCTGGCTGCGGAAAGCGTCGTTCTGCTCAAGAACGACGGAGCGGTACTGCCTTTGCCGAAAAATATCGGCAAAGTAGCGGTCATCGGTCCCAATGCGGACCGAGGGTACAACCAGCTCGGCGATTATACATCGCCGCAGCCCGAAGGCAGCGTGACGACCGTGCTGCGCGGTCTAAAAGCTCGCTTGGGCGAGGAGCGCGTGTTATACGCGCCGGGCTGCCGGATTCGCGGCGAATCACGCGAAGGATTCGAATCCGCGACGCAGATTGCTTCGCAAGCGGACGCTGTTGTGTTGGTAATGGGCGGTTCCAGCGCCCGTGACTTTGGGGAAGGCACAATCGATCTGCGTACCGGGGCTTCGAAAGTGACGGATGAAGACGTCAGCGAGATGGACTGCGGCGAAGGCATTGACCGCATGACCTTGGAATTGTCAGGGGTACAACTGGATCTGATTCGCGAAGTCCACGCCGCCGCGCAAGGCAAGCCGATGGTTGTGATCTATATCGGCGGACGTCCAGTAGCCGAACCGTGGGTGGAAGAACATATTGCTGCGCTGCTGCAAGCCTGGTATCCGGGTCAAGAAGGCGGTCATGCCATCGCAGACATTCTGTTCGGCGATGTGAATCCTTCGGGACGACTTACCATTTCGATTCCGAAACATGTCGGTCAACTTCCGGTCCATTATCTGGGCAAGCGCTCGCGCGGCAAAAGATATTTAGAGAGTGATTCCAAGCCGCAATATCCGTTCGGCTATGGGCTGAGCTATACGTCTTTTGACTATTCAGACCTTCAAATTTCGTCGGATCAATTGTCGATTCAGCAGCTTGAAGCCAATAAGAACGTTACGGCGACCGTGAATATTACCAATACCGGGCAGCAAGCAGGAGCCGAGACCGTGCAGTGGTATATCTCCGATGTGGTGAGCCAGATCACCCGTCCGGCAAATGAATTAAAAGGATTCCAAAAAGTGTGGTTGGAACCGGGGGAAAGTCAGACCGTTACTTTTGAGATCGGCGCAGAGCAACTGCGTTATATCGGCGTCGATTACATTCCGGTGATCGAACCGGGATCTTTCATCATCAAAGTCGGACGTCACGTACAAGATACACAATCTATTCATTTTACAGTCGGAAAGGAATGAAGCGACGATGCAGCGTGTGAAACGTTTTATCCGAGAATTATCCCAACGTCAGTGGCTCAAACAAATAGAGTGGAAAAATTGGGAGATTACCCGTTCGACTTATGGGCTTCCCGGTCAGTATACCGAGATCGAACCTTATCCGCAGGGGAAAGAACTGAATCCTTTTCCAAGCAAGAACGGCATAACGTACTTTTTCCGTTCCATTTTGGAGCTTCCGGGAGATTGGAATACGAACTACGTCGGTCTGATATTCGATTCCGGCGGCGAAGGATTGCTGCGCGTGAACGGCAAGTCGTATCAAGGTATCGACGACAATCATACTTACGCAACGCTTGATCTAAATAAAGTCGGACATCGGCCTGAGCTTGAGATCGAGATGTTCGATATTATTCCTGAACCTTACGATCCGCTTAATGAACAAGCGACGATCAAGCCGCCGATTACCGCGGTACGAAGTCTGGTCGTATTGCCGAATGAGCCGGTACGCAGTCTCATGTACACCGTGACGGTCATCCGCGATTCACTGGTATTATTGGCGGAGACGGATTTCCGCCGTGTTCGATTGCTTCAAAAATTACATAGCGCAATGGATCAATTCACGAATCTTCGTGAAGAACAAGTACTCGAAGGTTCGGCGGTTACGGTTATTGAAGACACACTTCGAAACCAAGTACGCGAGATCGGCGGCAACAACGCAGAAGGCGAAGAGATTATGGTCGGTCAATCGCATATCGATATTGCGTGGCTATGGCCGGTACGCGAGACGGTACGCAAAACAAGCCGAACCTTCTCTAGCGTCGATACGCTGATGGATGAATATCCGGGTTATTTGTATACGCAAAGCCAGCCGATTCTTTTCGACTTTTTGAAGCAAAACGATCCTGAACTATATGAGCGGGTCAAAGCACGGATTCAAGAAGGACGCTGGGAACTGGTAGGCGGCATGTGGGTCGAGCCGGATCTGAATATCCCAAGCGGCGAATCGCTGATGCGCCAAATGCTGTACGGGCAGCGTTTTTACCAAGAAGAATTCGGCAAAATCTCGCACATCGAATGGTTGCCCGATACGTTCGGATATTGCGCGTCGCTGCCGCAAATTTTGAAGCATGGCGGCGTAGAATATTTCATGACGACCAAGCTGAACTGGAACGATACGAATGTGTTTCCTTACGATCTATTCCACTGGGTAGGGATCGACGGAACGCCGATCTTGTCGTATTTGAATCATGGCGTAAACGAACATACGCATCCTAAAGACATACACGAACATTGGCAATCTTACCGTCAAAAAGACAAACATACGCAGCAAATGCTGCTGTATGGGCATGGTGACGGGGGCGGCGGGGTTACACGCGAAATGTTGGAGTATATCGACCGCAGCGATCTGATGATCGGTCAGCCAAGCAGCCGATACGGAACCGCTTCTGAATTTTTCGAAGGGATTACGCAGGCATCGCCGGATCTTCCGCTTTGGCGCGGCGATCTGTATTTGGAGCTGCATCGCGGAACGTATACGACCCATGCGTATAACAAACGCGCCAATCGCAAAGCGGAAATTTTGTACCGCGAAGCCGAACTGTGGAATGTGCTGGCTAATAGGGAATTCGGTAAGTCGGACAATCATGATACACATGATCGTTATCAAGAAGCATTAGAAAGCTTGCATCAAGGTTGGAAATTGATTTTATTGAATCAGTTCCACGATATTATCCCGGGTTCGGCGATTACCGAAACGTATCAGACCTCGGATGCGGAATATGACGAAGTCTTTACCGAAGGACGCCGAGGATTAGAGATCGGGACGGATGCGCTGGTGCAAAGTATCGATACACAAGGCGAAGGAACGCCTTACCTGATTTTCAACAGTCAAGGCTGGAATATCAGCGCGACAGTGCAGATCGAAGATCATGCGAACCGAAGCATTTATGATGCAGCAGGCAATTTATTGGAATCCGATTATGACGAAGCAAGCGGGACATGGAGCGTCTATATTCCGACTATTCCGGCACTGGGCTATACGACGATCTGGTCGCGCGAAGCTGAGCAAGTAGCAAATGCAGCGCCAAAAACGTTCTCTGATATATGGGAGACACCGCATTATACCGTGAAATTCGGAGAACTTGGCGAAATCTTATCGCTATTCGACAAACAAGCCAAGCGCGAGATCGTGCAATCCGGCGCCGCGGTTAATCAGTTCCAATTTTTCCATGACCGTCCGACCGAATGGGATGCGTGGGATATCGATCCTCGTTTCGAACAACAACCTGCCGGTCAAGTGGAATTGCTGAGCAAAACGGTGATAGCGTCCGGCGGGGTACGCGATATTCTACGTTTCTGCTGGAAATTGAATGAATCGACGATCGAGCAAGATGTCATCTTTTATAAATATGATCGTCGGATCGATTTCAAAACGCATGTGTCGTGGCATGAAGCGCACAAACTGCTGAAAGTAGCATTCCCTGTCGATATTTTGACGGAGAAAGCGACGTATGAAATTCCGTTTGGTTCGCTGGAACGTCCGACGCATCGCAATACAAGCTGGGAACAAGCGCAATTCGAGGTCTGCGGGCATCGATTTGCCGACGTATCCGAGCGGGGTTACGGAATTAGTCTGCTGAACGACTGCAAATACGGCTACGATATTCAAGGCAGCACCATGCGCTTATCGTTACTTCGGGCGCCGAAATGGCCGGATACGCAAGCCGATCTGGGCGAACATGATTTCACGTATTCGCTGTACCCGCATGAAGGCGACTGGATCGAGGCGCATACGGTGCGAGCAGCAGCGGCGCTGAATCAAGAGATTCCGGTTATTCGCAGCGATATTCATGCGGGAGAGCGACCTTCGTCGGCTTCGATGATCGAGTATACCGGCGAGCATGTAATTTTGGATACGGTAAAACCTGCGGAAGACGGAAGCGGAGTCGTCCTGCGTCTGTATGAATCAGCAGGAGGACGGGAATCGGTTACGCTGAACTGGAAAGACGGTTTCAAGCAAGCGGTAATCTCTGGGGCTTTGGAAGAAAACGGAGAAGTTTTAGAAACGATCGATGGTACCTCTATATCTTTGACGTTCAAACCGTACGAGATCAAAACGGTCAAGTTGATTTTTACCTAATATAGTAGTTGAAGGAGCGATTTTTTTGGAACAATTCCGACTGCCCAAAATTCCGATGCCGACTTTCCCTCTTCCGCAAGCAGTGCAAGACGTGCTGGATGAAGCCGAAGTGAAGCTTGCGCATCGTCCGAAGCTTCTGCAGCTGTTCAAAAACTGTTTTCCGAATACGCTAGAAACAACGACGAAATTAATGGACGATGGCACGACTTTCGTGATTACAGGCGATATTCCGGCAAGTTGGCTGCGCGATTCCGTCGAGCAAGTCATTCATTATATTCCTTTTGCCAAACATGACGAAGATTTGCAGCGGATTATCGGCGGCTTGATCAAGCGTCATGTGAAGTATGTGCTTATCGATCCTTATGCGAATGCGTTTAACGAAAGTGCAAATGATTGGCATTGGAACAAAAGCGACGGAACGGAAATGTCTCCTTGGGTATGGGAACGCAAATTCGAGATCGATTCTCTCTGCTTCGTGGTGCGCCTTGCTTACCTGTATTGGAAAGAAACCGAGCGTACCGATATTTTCGATGAAAGTTTCCGTCAAGCCATGGATACCATCGCAAACCTGTTCCGCACGGAGCAATACCATTTTGAACAATCGCCGTATCGATTTACTCGCGACAACGGAATACAACACGATTCGCTGCAAAACAAAGGCATGGGCATGCCGGTCAACTATACGGGAATGGTCTGGTCAGGTTTTCGTTCCAGCGACGATGCGTGCGATTTCCATTACAATATTCCGGGCAATATGTTCGCGGTCGTGGCACTGCGCCAGATGCAAGAATTTTACGAATGGATTTTCCGCGATCAAGACGTCGTGCGTGAACTGAAAAAGTTAGAGCAAGAAATCGATCGCGGGATACGGCTATACGGTATTTATCGGCATCCGGATTTTGGCCCGATCTATGCGTATGAAACCGATGGTTTCGGCAACCACTGCCTGATGGACGATGCAGGAACGCCGGGACTCATGTCGATTCCGTACTTGGGTTATGTAGATGCAAACGACCTCATTTATCAAAATACGCGAAAATTCGCGCTCAGTTCGCAAAATCCTTTTTATTACGAAGGCATAGCTGCAAAAGGAATCGGTAGCCCGCATACGCCGCCGCATTATATTTGGCATATGGCGTTATCGATGCAGGGGTTGACGGCTTCGTCGAAAGACGAGAAGCTGGAGTTGATACAAATGTTGGAGAATACGGATGCGGACACCGGATATATGCACGAAGGCTTCCATGCGGACGATCCCGCGATCTTTACGCGGAAATGGTTTGCCTGGTCGAACAGCCTATTCTCGCAACTTGTGCTGAAAGCGATGAAGGAGGACATTTTGTGAGCGAGACGTATTTGAAAAAAGCCGCAGAGCCGACCAATAAAAAGATTGTTTTTTTCCGCGATCCGAGCTTTCCGGCTTCGGGTCCACTGCCGGGGCTTAAAGAATTAAGCCCATACGGTCTAGTGACGAGCGCGGCGGATCTAGGCGATGTGCTGCATGATTTATTTAGCGACGGAGACGGGGTGTTGGTCAATCTACATGCTCCGTATTTTCCGGAAAGCGCATGGACGTCAATCTTAAGCTTTTTGAAAAAAGGCGGCGGATTGCTGAGTGTCGGCGGCGCGCCGTTCAAGCGCCCTGTACGTCAAGAAAGCGGACGTTGGCGGATCGGGCCGGAGCAGACCGGATATCATCAGCAATTGTTGATTCACGAGACGCTGCCTGTAGAAGCGCCTCAAGCAATCAAGTTGCAAGCTTCACCTGAACTTCCTTTATTCGAAGGAAAAGAAAGTTTGCTGCTCAGCGATGAAGAATCAGCGCCGGTGAACTTCGGAGCGACATGGAACTTGGTGCCGCATACGACTCGCGATGCGGATTTGCCGGAGCAGATGGGTTCGGCAGGCACGATGAGTACGATTATTACGCCTCTTGTTCGAGCTTTCGATGCTTCGGAGCGGGCGATTGCGGCACCGGTTGTATTGTGGGAACAAGTTCGCGGCGTGTTTGCGGGATCGCGTTGGGTCTTCGTAAATCGTCCGCTCACAGCAGCTTTAAGCAGCGAAGCAGGGCTTCAAGCCTTAGCCGATTGGGCAGCATTTTGCGCTCGCGAAGTTGTTCAATTATCGCTGTCTCCCGATAGCGCAGTCTATGAACCGGGAGAGCGTGCAAGGTTGAAGCTGCGTGCGCAGCGGATTCGCCGCGCCGGAGCGCCTGCTCATTTACCTGCATTTGTCGGGCAGTCGGATCTGGGCTCGCTGATTTCCGGCGGTAAAATTGCCCGCATCGCCAAAAGCGGCAGTGGAGGGAATCAGAATGGACTCCGTGATGGCGGTGTTCAAGCCGAAGGCAATCAGCTGACGGGAGCAGAATGGACATTCGAACTGACGGTTACCGCACCGGATGGATCGGAAGTGTATACGCAAAGTCTTCGAAAAGAAATGACGTACGATTGGAACGTGACGAATATCGCGCTTCCTGTTGAGATTGCGCCGGGATTATACACGGTTCGTTGCCGCGTGCTATCGCCGGACGGCGAAATCCGTATACTGAGGCAAGGCTTCTGGGGACAAGATGGAGAATTGCTGCGATCCGGTTCGCAGGTGTCGGCGAATCGCGATTATTTTGTTCAAGACGGACGCCCGATGCCGATTGTCGGCATGACCTATATGACGTCGGACGTTGCGCGTAAATTTTTGTTTTTACCGAATACGGCGGTATGGGATGCCGATATGGCGGCGATGAAGAAAGCCGGAATTAACTGGATTCGTACCGGTATTTGGACGGCTTACCGCAATATTATGCAGGTAGACGGACATGCTTCGGAAGAAGTGCTGCGTGCGATCGATGCCTTCTTCTTGACGGCAGCCAAGCATAGGCTTCAAGTGACCTTTACCTTTTTCTCTTTCACTCCTGAGTTATGGGAAGGGAAAAATCCGTATCTTGATCCGCAAAGCGTCGAAGCGCAAAAACGATTTATTCGTTCGATTGTAAGTCGTCATACACAGACTACGCATGTCGATTGGGATCTGATTAACGAACCGTCGATGTTCGACCCGGCGAAAATTTTCTCCAATGGACCTCGTTCGATGCGCGATGAATACGAACGTGCCGCTTTCGTCACTTGGCTTCAAAAACGTCACGATTCGATTCACGAACTGCGTGAACATTGGAATATGACGCCGGACGAATTGCCTTCGTTCGAAGCGGCGATCATTCCTGAACCGGAACAGATCAACTTCGACGTGCAAGATATGCACCAAGGCAAAAAAGGCACGCGCTGGCTCGATTACAGCCTGTTCTCGGTCGAGATGCACAGCGCTTGGGCAGCTGAATTGACAGCATGTATCAAGCAACTGGTTCCGCATCATCTGGTGACTGTCGGGCAAGATGAAGGTCTGGGCGCGCAGCGTCCATCGCCGCTGTTCTATGAAGACGCAGTCGACTATACGACGGTACATTCGTGGTGGCTCAATGACAGTCTGGTCTGGGACGGCGTATTTGCGAAGACGCCGGACAAGCCGAACGTCATTCAAGAGACCGGCATCATGTATGTCGAGACGCCGGACGGCAGAGCGAAGCGCAGCGAGTTCGAACTGCGCAACTTCTTGGAACGCAAGTATGCGTATGCGTTCTCTACCGGTGGAGCAGGCGCGATTCAGTGGATCTGGAATACGAACTTCTATATGGATAATGCGAATGAATCGCATATCGGGGCATTGCGCGCAGACGGCACGGAAAAGCCGGAGGCAGATGTATCGTACGATTTCGGAACATTCATGTCCGAAATCCGCGATCTGTTCACCGAACGTCAATTGGAAGACGTCGCTGTGGTGTACCCGTATTCGAACGATTTCTCCAATCGTTCGTTCGCGGTCGAGACGACGAATCGTGCGACTCGCGTGCTCACTTACGATTTGAAGCTTCCGTTCCGAGCGGTCTCGGAATATCGCTTGGATACGTTGAAGTCCAATCCGGCGAAGCTGATTGTGCTGCCAAGCCCGCATAACATGGACGATGACGCAATGAAGACATTGCTTCGTATCGCCAAGTCCACGCAGGCAACTCTGGTCATTACAGGCCCCGTCGGTCTGGATGCGTATTGGCATGAGTCCGACCGTGCGGATAAGCTGCTTGGGATTCGTACACTGAGCAATGTACGCCGCGAAGAAATGTTGCAGATCGGGGAGAAACGCTTCCCGGTATCCTTCGGCGGACGCCGCATCGCGCAGACGCTCAAAGAAGTTCCAGCCGATCAGGAAGGTCGCGCAGACCGTGTACTGGAGGTTCCGAATGGCAAAGGGCATCTGATCTGGAGCCCGCTGCCGATCGAACTTGGAGATGATGACGCACCGATTGCTGAATTGTATCGGTATGCTGCCGATCAAGCCGGAGTCGTGGATGATCTGGAATGGCTGACAGCAGGAGATCTGCCCGGCATTTACGGTCGTAAATTGAAATTTGCGAGCGGTAGTCTGTACGTATTTGTCTCGGAGTACGCATGGGACGAGCAGGTACACATTCGTGATCGCTATACAGGGAAAAGCTATAGCTTTGTGTTGGAGAGCGAGCGCTCTGCATTATTTGCCGCCGATGAAGAAGGCAATCTAATCGCGACGTACCGACCGGAGCAAGTCAAGATCGAAGTCAGTACTTAATTGTATTTATCTATCGATCTACAAGGCGAAGACGTAAAAGGATTTTTCTTTTACGTCTTTTTTCGTTTATTCTTTTATAGTTGTCCAAATAATCGCCTATATATAGATAGATTTCTCTACCTTTTGCCTGCTTTCTGAGTCACATGACCGTGTCAGGGTTAAAAGGAGAAAGTGCAAAGATCAGAGCTTTTTGTCGAAACTTTTGGGACAAAAAGTTCGTCTATTTAAACAGGAGGTGCTTTTACATGAAAACTTATACCCGCACGGCAAGCTTGCTTGGCGTACTTCTGCTAAGCGGAGCTTTAGCAGCTTGCGGCAACGAGTCGAACACCGCCGCTACAAATGAGCCGGCTGACTCTGCGGCTGTATCCAATGATGCTGGTGTGAAAGAACCGGCTACTGCGTCGTCCGACGACAAAGCAAGTACAGATGAAAAAGCTAACGCAGACGACAAAGGAACCGATTCCGATACCGCTACTACGGATGACAAATCGGACGATAAAGCTACGGATTCGGACAAAGCGACTTCTGGTGGCAGCCAATCAACAGATGCGGATTCGTCTGATCAAGATGCAAGCGAGAGTGCTGCCAATCCGGCAGCCGCGCAAGATAAAGATCCGGCTAATGTTGAAAAACAAGGTGAAAAAGGCGCCGGTACCGATCGCCCGAAAACCGAAAAGATTCAATTATCGAGCGATACATTCGGCGGTAAGCTAGAAGAAGGGTACGGCTATTCGCTCTATGTAACTGAAGGCTTGAAATTCGATGCGGAACGTAACCGGTTGTCGATGGCATCGAATCCCGATTATTATGCGATCATTACCCCTCTTGAAAAAGGGTATTCGCTCGCAAGTCTGCGCACATCGGGCAAAAAAGATCTGGAAGTGTTCGGTTCGCCAGCAGAACTGAAAGGCACGAAGATTCCTGAAGCTTTGCAGCGTTCACGGATGTTTATGTCCGCTGAAGGCGACATGGGAATGGGTCAATACGCTTTGTGGGAAACGCCATACAAAGCTTATGAATTGAAGATTCGTATCCCCGAGGGTGCAGATGCCGACAAATTCGCTCCGCTTGCTTACGCGTCATTGTCGACGATTGCCGACTAAATATTCAATTAAGTCTTATTGAGTTTTTTGAATACCTAAGCCGTGCCGCAAGGCGCGGTTTTTGCTTATCGTTAGATCGGGTATTTAAAGGTACGTCAAACAATTCGGAAAGAAGCGGAGGCGATGGGATTGCCGGACCGAAAACTACTGGATGAACTGTATCAAATGCGCGACCTCGCCGGTAACGAAGACGATTTACAGCGTTTTATCGATATTTTAAACGAACTGGGTGAAAAAGCTTCTGCCGATGTGATTCCCGATCTGTGCCGCATGTTGGAAGACGATGTGATCGAACCAAGCGCGGCAGGGGATTTGTTGGAAACAATCTTTTATATTTCGGATCGCTGCGGCATTGATGAAAGTATGCGTTATTTGGCTTTGGGCGTTCCGGGATTATTTCCGAAAGCAGAAGGTTGGGCAGTACGTCTGCACCGGATGCTGCTGAATGCCGACCGACCGGGTCATCCTTATATCCAAGCGTATAGCTTTGCACTGCAAGCCCTTCCTGCTCGCGCTGCACGCCGCATTATCAATACCATATTGGAGATCAAGCGGATGCAACCGACTTTATATACAGGAAAAGTAGATCGGTTCAAAGACTCGTTGGCTCGAAGCGAAGAAACGGGAGAAGACCAATCTGCGCCTTATTGATAGTGAGTCTGCTTGCGATTCAGTGCTTTAACTATGGAGGTGAAAAAAGTGACGATCACGCCCGAACAATTTACCACGATGTGGAATACGTCGATCGACGGTTCGCTGCTGCGTTTTGATGAAGAAGCGTTAGCAGCGGTACCGATTTCGGGCGAAGCCAAACGATTTTTGTGTGAAGCTGGGTTACCCAGCGATTCGGCACCTTACTTGGAGTTTCGTTCCGGCGAAGGTTCTTTGTCGGATCTCAAAACCGCTTTTGGGATGCCCAAAGAATACTCTGCGTATTGGTTACTTGGAACGACGGGATACGGTGATCCTGTTTGTCTAAAAGCCGGAGGATCGGAAGTCGTCTGTATTCGGATGGATGACGGCGGCACAGAATGGTTTATTAATTCATCTGTTCCGCAATTCGCAGAGTTTTTGCTAGTCTATGCCGAGATGGTGCAGCGTACGATTGAGCAAAATGGACCGGATGCTTTTTTGGAAAACCAGATTCCGCAAGATACGCTCAAATGGCTGGTGCGCGAATTTGGACGGATCGATCCGGCTGGGTTTGCACGCGGAGGATTTTGGCGAGAAGAAGTGGAAGAACGACTTCAACGATAAGATCAGGTTGGAAGATCGCTGGATACCAGCTGCCTGAGGATCGTCCACTTTATGATCTAGCGAAACTTTGTGTTTTATTGTAGGATAGACTTTGCGCCTCGCAAACGCGGGTTCGCATTAGTGTACAAAAGAATCGGAGGAAGATGTAGTGGAAAGCGAAAATCAACCGGGTAACGATAAGCTTCAGAAAAAGCTGTTACCTCGGCATATCATGTTTATGGCAATGGGCGGTGTGATCGGCACCGGTATTTTTAAAGGAAGCGCCGAAACGATCGGGCTTGCGGGTCCGGCAGTCGTGTTGACTTATTTGTTTGGCGGGATTTTGCTGCTGGTTGTGATGGGAGCGATCGCCGAGCTTGCGAGTGTTTATCCGAACCGCAATATGAAAGACTTTATCCGTCTGGCGTTTGGTCCGCGTCCGGCATTTATCGTAGGATGGTTGTACGCATTTCTTATGCTGAGCGTCTGCGTAATCGAAGTCACGGCAGCCGGGTCCTTTTTGCAATATTGGTTGCCGGATGTTCCCCTTTGGGTGCTGAGTCTAGGAAGTGCGGCATTGATTCTCGGGATTAACCGGATGAGTGTCGAAGCTTTCGGAGAAACGGAGTTTTGGCTTGCCGGAATCAAGATTGCGATGATCATTATCTTTATTGTATTGGGAGCCGGATTGTTATTTGGTCTGATTCCGGGTACATCGGGTGAAGCGCCGGGGTTAAGCAATTATTCCGCGCATGGCGGCTTTATGCCAAATGGCTGGCTGTCGATCTTTTCCGCGTTATTGGTCGTTATGTTCTCATACGGCGGATCGGAATTGATTGGTCTGACGTTAACAGAAGCTAAAGACGCTGAGAAAGTAATGCCCAAAGTCGTCAAAAGTTTTATTCTGCGAGTCGTCTTATTTTATACATTGCCGATTTTGATTATTTGCGGTCTGATTCCGTGGAATCAACTCGAAGGGCAAAGCAGCCCGTTCGTACAAGTACTGGAAGCGACAGGCTTAAGCGGAGCCGCACATATCATCAACTTTATTTTGGTGACAGCCGTGATCTCGGCAGCGAATTCCAGCATTTACGGCGCGACTCGGATGCTTCATTCGATGGCAGCCGCAGGCGAAGCACCGAAAATTTTGGGCAAAACGAATACAAAAGGCGTTCCGGTCGGAAGTTTGGCGCTTTGCGCGATTGTCCTTGTACTGGGCGCGGTTATTGCCTTTTTCGCTCAAGATAATTTGTTTGCGATTTTGCTCGCAGTACCGGGATTTGTCGTATTGGTCGTCTGGTTGTCGATCTGTTTGGCTCAAATCAAACTAAGACCGCAATATAAGACAACGCCGACATTCCGCATTTGGGGCTATCCCTATATCACAGGCGCGACAGCACTCGTTCTTGCGGTGATCGCAGCCGGATTTCTGATTGATCCTCAAAACCGGTTCAGTATCGGGATTTGTATCGGGGTATTGATTATGCTGATCATTTGGTCGATTTTGAAGTTCAAAAAAGCGGATTCGATTCAAAAGTGAAAAAGAAATATTGATCATAGCTAGAATAGCCCAAAAAAGCCGTTTTGCAGACCTTCTGCAAAACGGCTTTTTACTTATTACGATAAATAATCGCCAAACCACTTGTTTGCCTGATCCCAATCTACCCCTAAGCTTCCTCGCCAAGCGGCATACGGCATCTCTAGATCAGAACGACCTTGCGTGGTATCCAGATTCAGACCGGCTTCGACCATGTCTTCATGGTCGATCCACTGATTTGCATCGATCGGCATAGCCGCATTTGGCAGAACCCCGATCTCGGATAATGAATCCAAAATCGCTCTACGCGTGCCGGCATTTCCTTTTAACACTCTGTCTGCGCTAATTCGCTTTTCCAACCGTCCGGGCTTTTCATCTGAAGGAGCTTCATCTACCGCTTCCAATAATCTTTTTAGCGCGGCGGCATCTTCTTGGGTCGGTTGAATTTCCGGCAATAGGATACGTTCGCTTAGATCGGTGTAGATTCCGATCGGGCTTCCCCAATGATGTCCGATCCACATGGAGTAGCGAATCATCGACAGGTTTTCGGAAGTGCGGGTATCCAGTTCGGAAAAACCGCATACGCCGCATGACATCAATTTTTTTGCCGGAGTATAAGGGTGCATAGGAGCGAGCGTCGCGAAGCGCAGCGCTTTTAGCCCATTAGTGCCTCGGCGATACCGATCACCGACCGCTGCGACAAATTCGCCAACCAACCTTTTTTGCGACAATCGATCATCTTGGATTAACTTTTTGATCGCCGGAAGAACTTGATCGTGATCGATCTTTACGATGTCATTTGCTTTCCAGTTCAAGTCATTCATGAAATCGATGTCTGCCGCAGACAATATTTTCTCGTCATAGACTTGCGTTCCGAGATTAGGGTCGTAGTCTCCGTTAGTGTACGTATATAGTTTTTTAAGTAACGTCATCCGCTTTTTATACGTCGCGATAAGATCGATCACGAAGTTCACTCCTTTGGATTACGCCGTTTTGATCGTCCGGGTTCGGTTCAGATAGATGAGCAAAAAGACAAAAGCAGCAGCAAACGAAGCGGTAATGATCCAGATCGGAATCCGGGGATCAAGCGTATACGCCCAGCCGCCGACAATGCCCGCAGGAGAAGTCAGCAGCAAAATCACGACCGATAGCATCGAAAATACTTTGGCTCTTTTTTCATCATCGATCGCATTTTGTACCGCCGCTTCCAAGTAAGGCGAGCTGATCATTAAGCCGACTGCCGCAAGTACGGTGCTGAGACCGATCCAAATCAAGTTTGAAGTCGGAAAAAGAACCAGCATGACATTCGAAAGTACGGACAAAGCAAAACCGACCATCATCGAACGCGTTTCGCTTTCGGCAGGGATTTTCGGCATAATAAACCACAGCGCAAGCAGCATGATAATCGAAGAAACTGCCGGGACAAGCGAGATCAATCCACTATCGACTTTCAAAAAATCGGCAAGATACAGCGAGAGATACGTTGCTTTGAGCGTCATTTGAAAATTGAACAAAATATAAACGACGAAAATTAGCATCAGACTGCGGCTTGCAAACAGATCGCGGATTGCGCCGCTATAATCGATCAGACTTTTGCGCAGGCCTTGTTCTTTCGTTTCTTTCATTTTGCGATAACCCATTTCGGTTTCCGTCGTCGTAAGATGGCGTCCGATAAATTGCATCGACATGAGTACGGAACACAGCACATACATGATTCGTGTACCGTTCACCAATCCATAATGATCGACGAGCAGACCGCCGAGCGGAGCGAATAGACCACCCACCACCCCGATAATTTGCAGCAACGTGAACACGTACGTCCGGTCTTTTTTTGGTGTATCTTCCACGATCAGACAATAGAAGGCGACGTGCGGAACCCGTTGAAGGCCATTGATCGCGGTAGCGATTACAAAAAACCAAATATTTTGCGAAAAAGCGAAGATCAGCATCGCGACGCTCCAACTGAGTACATCGAAAGTGAGAATCGCCCGTTTGCGACCCATCCGATCCGTTAGATAACCGCTCATAAAAGAGGACAAGACTTGAACCATCAGTCCAAGCGTCGTAATCCATCCGATATTCGTTTCGCTGACGCCAAGTTCATACATATACAGCGTGGCGTACGTCGCCATCATACTGTACGGAATCAAGAAAAACGGTTCAAAAGCGAGGCAGCCCCGACTGTTGCCGCGAAGTCTTGGGAAAAGCGTTCTTGCCATGCAGGGTCTCCTTTTAATCCAAATTAATTTATATCTAAACATGATTATAATCTGAATACAATATACATTTAAAATGTATTTGCACATTTAAAGGGTATATGATAAAAAAATCTATATATGCTTAGAGTTTTCATTATTCTCAATGAGGTGATTTATGTCAAATTATTATAACGATATTGCTAAAAAAAACTTAGAAATAATGCAACTTACTTTATCCGATACAAAAAATTCTAGTATTCAAGGAGATAATCATTCATTTTTAAACGATCTTTCAAAATGGGCGGATATACTAGAAGGACGTTTAGAGAATGAGATTTATAAAACTGCCTTCAAAGAGTATCAATATTGTCTCATTTTTGCTCTTCAAGGTTATTATAGGCAAGCTTACAATTCTTTAAGGTTTTTCATAGAACATACTCATGCAGGACTCTATTTTTCTGTACGTGAGCTTGAGCTAAGGCAATGGATTGATGGTAAAAGAGATATATATTGGAATAATATTTTGGATGAGAATACAGGATTCTTTTCAACGGATTTTTTTAAAGTATTTGCTCCTGATTTTATTGAAGAGCTTTCTTCTTACAAAACCTTAGCTAAACTACTATATAGAGAATGTTCTGAATTTATCCATGGTAACTACTCAACGTATTCAGCTGTTCCGAATACACTATATTATGATGAAAATACATTCAAAACATTTTCTAAAAAAGTAAATTCTTCAATAAATTTGATTACATTTTCTTTAACTTCGCGTTACTTAAATGTGTTAAATGATAAACAAAAAAGTGAATTAGAAAGCAGTATTCTAGATAGGATTGGTCATATTAAAGTGTTAGACTAATTTTTGAGGAAAAGGAGCTAAATAACTTGACTGAATTTATTTATAGAACAGAAGAAATAAAACCAGAAGAAATTGAGAATTTTTTTGTGGAAACAAAAAGAGATAGAGAAATTATAGAGAAACTTCATTCGAGAAGCCCTGTAATTTTGGTTGGAAGTAGAGGTGTAGGAAAGTCTTTTCTTTTTAAAATGGCTAATATCGGAATGAGTAAAAACTTCAAAGATAAAAAAGTTTTTCCAGTTTATCTTACATTCAGAGCTAGTTCTCTTATACATACTAATGATCCTATGCAGTTCCATAATTGGATGATGTCTAGAATCTGTAATGAGTTAGTTAGAGCTCTTTCCAAAAGTGGGTTATTAACAATCGTACCAAGCAGTTTGAGTGTATTAGCTGGAGGCGTGTATGAACTGGACAGTCCCGAAAAAAGTAACATAGAAAGTATTGCTAAGTCTTTTGAAGAATCCTGGAAAAATCCGGATAAAGATATAGATACTCGAAAACTACCTACAACTGATGAATTTCTTGATGCTATAGAAGACTTATGTAACGATTTAGATATTAGTAGGATTGTAGTTTTTATTGATGAAGCAGCCCATGTCTTTGTTCCTGAACAACAAAGACAGTTTTTTACTTTATTTAGAGATTTGAGGAGTCCTTATATTTCCTGTAACGCAGCTGTTTATCCAGGAGTTACAGTTTATGGAGACACTTTTCAGCCCATGCATGATGCCAGCATAATAAATTTGCATCGAGACATTATGGATGACGATTATGTAGGTAATATGAAAGAAATGGTTCTCAAACAAATTTCCGATAGTAACATAGTAAGTACTATCAGTAAAAGGGGAGAGAATTTTTCGATTCTAGCTTATGCTGCTAGTGGAAATCCTAGGCACCTGCTTAAAACAGTTTCTATGTCAAATAATTTTGATAGTAACTCTATCAATAAAGTAATAAGAGAATACTATAGAACAGAAATATGGTCAGAGCATTCAAAACTTGCAGAGAAGTTTCAAGGTCATCAACCACTTATTGATTGGGGAAGAAAGTTTTTGGAGAGTGCTGTTTTACCAGAGATTCAGAGTAAAAATTCGCATAGTTTAGAAGAAAGCTCTAAAGAAACTTCTTGTTTTTTTTGGATACATCGAAACGCACCTCAATCTATTAAAGAAGCTTTGAGATTATTAGAATATACAGGGGTTGTAAAAGAAAATTCTTCTGGCATTAAAGCGACTCGTTCACAAATTGGAACTAGATATTCAGTAAATATAGGAAACCTATTATCTTTAGAATCTTCTCCATCTACAGTCGCATTATTAGTTGTGAAGTCTTTAGCTTTAGGTAAAATGACTGAATATGGAGAAAATCATAAAGAATATAGCTCCTTGATTTCTGAGCTTCCTAGTTTTGAAGAGCCCAAGATGTCAGATATGCTTATTCACCAATTAAGTAAATCTGTATGGTTCTTAGATCTAACAGATTGGCAAAAACAAACTTTAATTTCTTTGAATCTACTAACTATAGGAGATATTTTAAGGGCTCCTGAAACTAAGTTACTAGAAGCTTATCAAGTAGGTAATGTTAGAGCAAGGAGAATGAAAAATGCCGCAATGAGTGCAGTTTATGAATATTTATCTGGATAATAGTGAAATTCTATGTGTAGAAACTAATTTATAAAGTTAGATTTCAGTAAGCTTCAAATCTTAATATAAAATTAAAAAGACAGAGTTTTGAGAAATCAAATCTCTGTCTTTTTAATTGTTATTCGCTTAGAAGCTTATCTGCCGCAATCGCCAAAAAAGCTTGCGCTGCGATAAGCAGAGAACGTTCATCGATATCAAAGCGCGGGTGATGATGCGGGAATGCCGTATCTTCGTGTTCATTTTGCGAACCCACATTAAAAAAGTTGCCTGGGCGATGCTGTAGATAATACGCGAAGTCTTCGGCACCCATCGAAGCATCGGAGCCAAAAAGAGCTTCTGCGCCGAATTGCTTGGTGAACGCCGTTCTGACTTCTTCGGCTTGCTTGGGCGGATTCACAAGTGCCGGATACCCGTTTACGTAATCCAATGTGTATGTAGCGTGTTCCGCCAAAGTAATACCGTGAATCATATCGCGAATATCGCGTTCTAGCTGCTTGCGGACTTCGGGATCGAAACTCCGCACGGTGCCTTCGATGATGGCTTTGTCAGCAATAACATTGAACGCCGAACCTGCTTTGAATACGCCTACCGTGACTACAGCGGAATGCAGAGGATTAATATGGCGCGCGACAATATGTTGAAGCGAAGTCACAAGCTGGCTGCCGACTACGATCGCATCTACCGTCTGATGGGGCTTGGCGCCGTGCCCGCCTTTACCTTGTACCACGATCGAGAACGAATCGACCGCCGCCATCGAAGGTCCCGAAGATACCGAGAGCTGACCGAGCGGCATATAGCTTGCCAGGTGGGCGCCGTATACTTCGTCGATTCCTTCGAGTGCGCCGTCTTCGATCATCGCGATCGCACCGCCCGGTAATTGTTCTTCGGCATGTTGGAAAATAAACCGCAGTTTGCCTTTTAGCTCATGCTGTTGCTTTGCAAGAACTTTGGCGACGCCAAGCAGGGTTGAAGTATGCCCGTCATGACCGCAAGCGTGCATCACGCCGGGATTTGTCGATTTATACAGAACATCATTTTCTTCTTCAATCGGAAGGGCGTCGAAATCCGCGCGGAAAGCGATTGCCGGTCCCGGATGCGCACCTTGCAAATCGGCTAAAATACCATTGCCGCCTACATTAGTACGCACTTCGTAACCAAAGCTCCGCAATGTTTCTGCGATAAAGATCGCCGTGTTTTTTTCTTGAAACGATAGTTCGGGATGGGCGTGCATATGACGACGCCATTGGACAATCTGTTGATACTCTTGTTGCAGCTTCTCGATCCATTGTTCTTGGGTATGCGTCTTCATCTTATCGCTCCTTTTTCTCGCTTTCATTTCGGAAAGAACCTCATGTTGATTATACAGGAAATGGCAAGATCATCGAACAAAATCCTACATAATGATGTCTGACTCTACATAAAATATGGATATTAAATTGCTATCAATACAATGTGAAGAAATATTTTCGAAAACGTGTTTAAAACGTTGCTAACTCGGATATATAAATATAGATAGTAAGAACTATGACTTAAGACCTTATTTTTAAATGTTGAATGTCCAAAGTCCCTTTTTACTTTCAATCACAACTAGAGAGGTGCTAAAAATATATGCAGACTACATTTCAAAGACTAACAGGAAGTTTATTCGCTCGAGTATTGGCTGCTGCTGTGTTAGCTATGCTGCTTCCGACTTTACTGAATCTTTTCTTAATGAGTGACATGATGCAAGAAGCGAACGTACTTCATGCACCGCCGTGGGTCATATCGTTATTTGGGTTTGTTGTATCTTTTGTATTGCTGTTCTTTATCGTAAAAGGGATTGTGCGTCCGATTCAAGCCGCAACTAAATCTTTGGATCAAATGGCAGACGGAGACTTTACGCAAAAAGTGTCCGAAAAACATTTGCAACGTAACGACGAGATCGGAACATTGACTCGTGCGGTAGATCGGATGCACTTATCGGCGTCTTTGATTTTGGCAGGCGTGGGCCGCGAAGCGAACGAATTGAAAGAAGCGACATCGATCGCGAACGATCGGTTCACCAAAATGGCGCAATCGCTGAGCCATGTGTCGGAGACGACTGAAGCGATGTCGGCAGGCATGCAGCAGACGGCTGCTTCCGCCGAAGAAATCGATGCTTCGACGCAAGAATTCGAACGCGCAATCGAGTCGATTGCGAAGCGTGCCGAGGATGGAGCGGAGCAAGCAGGGCAAGTGAGCGCACGTGCGATGGAAGCCCAAGAAAACTTGTCGGAGTCGCTTGAAGTGACGACGAAAGTGTATCAAGATGTCAAAGAAAAATTGGATTTGGCGCTTGAAGATTCACATTCCGTAAGTATGATTCGCGAACTTGCCGATTCGATTCTTCAAATTGCGCAGCAAACGAATTTGCTTGCGCTGAATGCTTCGATCGAAGCGGCAAGAGCCGGCGAAGCAGGCAGAGGATTTGCAGTCGTTGCCGATGAGATCCGCAAGCTTGCCGACGCTTCGAAAAAATCGGTCGAACAGATCCATACGGTCACTGAAAAAGTAGTCGGTTCTGTCGATAATTTGCAGCACCAGACCGGTCGGCTTCTCCAATTTATGACGACGGATATTGCGCGAGATTATAAAATGATGCAAGAAAATACCGATTCGTATTTGCAAGACGCGTTATATATCGAAAATATGGTATCGGATTTCAGCGCAACGAGCGAACAGCTTAGCGCTTCGGTACAAAATTTAGCAAAAGCAATCACTGAAATCGCAAATGCAAATGGCGAAGCGGCATCGGGCACGCAAACGATTTTCGATCAAGCTTCCGACGTACTGGCAATGTCTGAAGAAGTTTCGGTGCAAGCCAAACGTACCAGCGAAAGTTCGGAGCGTCTGGACGGCATTGCTGGACGTTTCAAATTCGCAAATTCGTCGGCGCAAGAAAATGCTGCAAAAAACTCGGAACAACTTCCTGTTCAAGTTCTTGCTCAGCCAAGTCTGGTTTAGGAGCAAGAAGCGAGAAGACTGCGAAAGAAATTCGTTTGAAGCGAAGCCGTTATCGGCTTCGCTTTATTTTTTGCTTATATAGAAATGTGCCTAAATTCAAAATCCTTGTTACAATATGACGGACAGGTTGTGAATGAATCGATATTTCGACAACACATCGACTATAGACAAAGCGAGGGACTTTAACGATGATCATCAAACCAAGAACACGTGGATTTATTTGTACGACAGCACATCCAGATGGATGCAGCGCGCAAGTCCAAGAGCAAATCGACTATATTGCGGCGAAGCCGCGTCTGGAAGGACCTAAAAATGTATTAGTCATCGGAGCTTCGACAGGCTACGGTCTTGCGGCGCGTATCGCGGCGGCTTTCGGAGCGGGAGCGGCGACTGTAGGCGTATATCGTCCTAGTAAAAGCACCGAGACGCGCACGGCTTCGGCGGGTTGGTACAATTCGGCAGCGTTTGAACAAAAAGCGGCGGAAGCTGGACTGCGTTCGTTCAGCGTTACAGGCGATGCGTTCTCCGATGCGACCAAAGCTGCAACGGTTGAAACGATCAAAGCCGAACTCGGTCAAGTGGACTTGGTTGTCTACAGCGTCGCGTCGGCGCGTCGTACTAATCCCAAGACAGGAGAGACCGTAAATTCGGTATTGAAGCCTATTGGCGCTTCTTACACGAATAAGACCGTCAATTTCCATACAGGCGAAGTGAGCGAAATCACGCTGGATCCGGCTAGCGAAGAAGAAATCGCCGCAACCGTTGAAGTCATGGGCGGCGACGATTGGCAGCTTTGGATCGATGCGCTCCAAGAAGGCGGCGTACTTGCCGAAGGCGCAACGACTATCGCGTATTCGTATATCGGACCGGATCTGACGCAACCGATCTACCGCGAAGGTTCGATCGGACAAGCGAAAGATCATTTGGAAGCAACCGCTCATCGTCTGAGCGAGCAACTGGCAAGTGGCGGCGGCCGTGCTTTCGTATCGGTTAGCAAAGCTTTGGTGACGCAATCTAGCTCGGCGATCCCGGTCGTACCGCTGTATGTCTCGGTACTGTATAAGATTATGAAAGAAAAAGGGCTGCATGAAGGCTGCATCGAGCAGACTTACCGCTTGTTCGCAGAACGTCTGTATGCAGATGGAAGCGTACCGACAGACGAAACAGGTCGTATCCGTATCGACGATTGGGAGATGCGTGAAGATGTACAGCAAGAAGTTGCGGACATCTGGAACCAAATCTCGTCCGACAATATCGAACAATTAAGCGATCTTTCCGGCTACCGCAAAGAATTTTTCCAATTGTTCGGCTTTGGAATGGACGGCGTTGATTACGAAGCAGATACTAGCCCGATGGTGACAATGCCGGAAGGGCATTTACGTACCGTACAAGACTAGGTTAGCGATTATTTTTTGAGCAATGCGTTTAAATATGGGATGAAACGGACATTTCGCTTCGGCGATTGTCCGTTTTTTTGAATAGAAAAGAGGTGTAGGCAAAACGTGAACTCAACCGTTTCTTCGTACAAAGACGATCCTCATGTACAGCAGCGACGCTGGCGAATTTTGATTATTTTGAATCTGTTTACGTTTATGGCGACGCTTGATGGCAGTATTATTAATGTTGCTTTGCCTACGATCACCCGTGAACTCGGCTTAGAGCTTGGACATGCACAATGGGTATCCAGCATTTATCTGATGGCGATCTGTTCTTTTATTTTGCTGTTCGGACGCTTCGGCGATATTTTCGGTAAGATTCGTATTTTTAGGATCGGTACCGTGATATTTGTTGTTGGCTCGCTATTATGCGGTCTGAGCGGATCGCTCACTACATTGATCGCGGCAAGAGTGATTCAAGCGATTGGAGCTTCGATGACGATGGCGAACAGCCAAGGCATCGTAACCGATATTTTTCCTGATAACGAACGTGGCAAAGCACTAGGTTTCGTCGGGACTTTCGTGTCGCTCGGGAGTATCGCCGGGCCCGGTATAGGCGGAATCATGGTCTCGTCGCTTGGCTGGGAATCGATTTTTTGGATTAATGTTCCGCTTGGCTTGATCGCCATTTTGCTGGGTGCAAAGTTGTTGCCCAAAGATATTCAAACCGCAAAGAAAAAGGTTGATGGCGCGGGGAGTTTGCTTTTTGCCGGATTTATCGTGTCATTGATTGCTGCGATCTTACTCGGTCAAGAAGTGGGATATAGCGATTGGCGAATTATCGCTTTGCTTGTTTTTGCCGCAGTTGCTTTTATGGTTTTCCTACGCTTGGAATCGCGGATCAAGGAGCCGATGCTTGATTTGGATCTGTTCCGCAATCCATTGTTCTCGCTAAGTATTTTGTGCGGCTTTCTCGTCTTTGTCAGTATGTTTTGTTACAACATTATCGCGCCGTTTTACCTGCAATCGATTGTCGGGCTTTCACCGAGCAGTGCGGGTTGGATGATGATGCTATATCCGCTAGTGATGGTCGTGATTGCACCGATTAGCGGCGCATTGTCGGATAAGATCGGCGGCGAATGGTTGACGTTTACCGGGTTGCTATTGATGGTTGGTGCGCAAGCCGGACTCGCTTCGCTGAATGAACACAGCACATTGATCGGAGTCGGCAGCTTTATTGCACTACTCGGTCTGGGCGGCGGATTATTCCAATCTCCAAACAATTCGCTCGTGATGTCCACTGTACCTCGTCCGCGTCTGGGTGTAGCCGGAAGCGTCAATTCATTGATTCGTAATTTCGGGATGGTGGTCGGGATTGCTTTGGCGACGACGACGTTGTTTGGAGTCATGAGCCAAAAAGCCGGAACCCGAGTAACCGGTCTGATCCCTGATCGTCCCGATATTTTTCTGGCTGGGATGAATGTGGTGTTCACCGTCTCGGCTTCGATCTGTGTGGTTGGGGTGCTGTTGACGGGATGGCGGTTGTTGAAGCGCAAGCGTAGTAAAGACGGCGAAGACCATCATGGGCAAAAGGTTACTAAAGAAGCAAAAGCTTAACTTGTAGAAATGACATCGAATTTTCGTAAAAAAGCCTGCCTTCTACGATATATGCAGAACAGCAGGCTTTTGTTTTTTTGAGTTTGAGACGATTTGATTACCTTCTTCTAAGCAAAAACTATTGGAACTTTAGTCGGTCATATTTTTCCCATAGCCAAAACTCATGCCCTTGCGATTCGATCAATCGCTTTAACCAAGTGGTAAAATCACAATGAATGGGAATACATTCTTCAGGGGCATCCATAGCATCTAGAAAATACAGATAAGGAAAGCTACCGATTTCTATACGTTTCGAATCGATACAAATGCTTCCGCTCACTCCTTCCGTCCAAACGATGGGTATCCAGTGCGGTGGAAGATTAGTTTCTGTATGTATATGTTCAACTTCTTGTATATCGAGTATACGAATTCCTCCTCCGTATTGCGAATCGGCAAATAACTGGCAACCATTATATTTTTCAATGAACCCTCTATAATCGGAAGGTAAATGCCAATCATGAGATGCGAAAAAATGATCGATTTTATTAGCAGGAAGTGGCTCGTTCCATATCGCACTTATTTCATGTTCTTCGAATTGGTTTTGTGATGTCCATATCACCTTCGTTCTTCTTCCCGCTTCTATAAAATGACGATAAGCTTGTATTACATGTACTGCTGATCTGTCTTTGTTCAATGGCTCTTCCTCCTAACACTTAATCTTCTTATTCCTCACATTATGACCTTTATATAAAATTTTAAAAAGACGCAATTTCCCCAGTTTAACTTTTGTTAAACTTCCGTTTAGCCCTTCGTTATTTCCACATGCTATGATGCTAGGTGACGAAGCACCATTCTATTCATGAAAGCTCCACGAAGCCTATTTCAGAACGGGAGATTGCCTATGACGATCAAGCGAAGACTTTTTATATCGAATATTTTGATGATTGTAATTCCGATTGTGCTGGCGATTATGTTGTCGGTGTTACTGGCACTATTGGTCTGGCGTGAATTCGATTTTGAATTTAGCAGCGACGAAGACTATTACAATGCACGCGATTCCGCGATGGAAGCGGCGAAGTCTTTTGTTGCCAACCCGGATCTCGATAAGGGCAGATTGTCCTTCATGATCGAACGCGCCGACGAGCTTCTGTTCAATAACAATATGGCGCTGCGTATCTACGAAATCAATGATGAAGCCGATGCCAACAAACTCGGAACCGGAACGCTGCGCTATTCGTTTGGCATTGAGCCTTTTGACGATCCGAAGCTTGAGCAAGCGTTATCCGCAATGGGGGGAACCGGGCTCGTTGGAAAAGGCGACCGAGAACTTTATGTATCCGATACGACAGGGACTTACCGCAATTATCGAATCGAATTGTACAGTAATTATGCAGCGCCGACGGAAGAAAGTGTGCACGGCGAACATGATGGCTGGATTCCGCTCGGTATCGTACTCGGTATGCTGGCTGTCTTCTTTTTCACCAGTCAATTTTTGACGCGTTTCGTATTCCGTAAAATCCGCGAGCCGCTCGAAATCTTAGCCGACGGCGTAACGCAAATTCGCGACGGCAATCTCGATTACCGAATCGACTATACACGCAAAGACGAATTCAGACCGGTCTGCGAAGCTTTTAACGAAATGGCTGGACGGCTCAAAGAATCGGTCTGGGCGGTGCAAAAGCAAGAAATGAATCGCAAAGAATTGCTTGCCGGAATCTCGCACGATCTGCGGTCGCCGCTGACTTCGATCCAAGCGTATGCGGAAGGGCTGCTGGACGGGGTCGCGACAACGTCCGATTCCCGGAAGCGGTATGCGAGCATGATCAAGACCAAAGCCGAAGATATCGATCATATGGTGTCGCGATTGTTCCTGTTCTCGAAAATGGATTTGGGCGATTACCCGAACTATCCCGAGCATCTTAATTTGAAGCAAGAAGTCGAAAGCTTTTTCCAAGCCACAGCCGAAGAACATCAGCATGAAGGATTGCAAGTCATCATCGCGCCGCTTGCGACTGATCTTGCGATTTATGCAGACCCGATGCAGTTCCGGCGTGTGCTGGCGAATATCGTGGAAAATAGCCTGAAATACAAAGAACGCGATAAAGTGATCGTGTTGGTCGAAGCGCTTCAAGTTCAAAATAAGATTCGCTTGATCATCGAAGACGATGGCCCTGGTGTTACCGACGAAGCGTTGCCGAAGTTGTTCGATGTCTTTTACCGAAGCGATGCGTCGCGCAACAGCCCGAACCGCGGAAGCGGTCTAGGTCTGGCGATTGCGGAAAAAGCGATTACGTTTATGAACGGGCAGATTTACGCGCAGCATGCACCAAGCGGCGGGCTGAGAGTCGTGATCGAACTGCCGATTGAAGATAGCAAGCCGGAAGGGGAGTAACCAATGTCTAACGGGAAAAAGGTATTGATCATTGAAGACGATAGCGCGATTGCGGAAATCGAACGCGATTATTTGGAGATTGACGGATTCCAAGTCGAGATCGTGGATAACGGGGTAGACGGGATAACGCGCGGCAGCAGCGGCGAATTTCATCTGATTTTGCTGGACGTAATGCTGCCGGGAGCCGATGGTTTTGCGGTATGCCGCAAATTACGCGAGACGATCGACGTTCCGATCTTGATGGTGACGGCGCGGCGAGAAGATATTGATAAAATCCGCGGGCTGGGATTGGGTGCGGACGATTATATCGTCAAGCCTTTCTCGCCAGGAGAATTGGTGGCGCGTGTGAAGTCTAATCTAGCCCAATACGAACGACTGCGTAATCGAGGGAATTCTACCATCAATGGCGGCGAAGTGAAAGTCGGGCAGATTTCGATCTCTCCGCAGTCGCGGCGCGTGTATGTCCGAGGCGAAGAATTGACGCTCAAAAATAAAGAATACGAACTGCTGCTATTTCTAGTGGAGCATGTGGATATGGTCTTGAGCAAAGAAACGCTGTATGAGCGAATCTGGGGTTACGACGCGATCGGCGACAGCGCGACCGTAGCCGTACATATCAATCGATTGCGCGATAAAATCGAAGAAAATCCGGGTGATCCCAAAGTCATTCAGACTGTGTGGGGAGCCGGGTATCGGTTAAAAGCCTAACAAACTATTTAGAGATCGTTTAACTTTTGTTTAGAAATGGTGAAACGTTCGTTTATTTCTTCGCTTTAAGATGAGAGTGTGCCAAAGAAAAACACAACTTTATCATCGGAGGAGAAAATAACATGAACAAAAACTTACGTAAAAAAACGATCGGCGTTATGGCGGCAGGTCTGGTGTTAACCGCAAGCGTAGGCGCGGCAGCTTATGCCAAAGGTAACGCGTACGACGATTTTAAAGCCGCAGTCGTCAAAACGTCGAAGATCGAAAACTCGACACTGAACTCGAATATTCAGGTTACGCAAAATGGCAAAGTAACGGCAAGCGGCAAAGTAGAATGGCAATCGGCGGGCGAAAATCAGTATTCGTCAGGTCAGTTCACGGTCGGCGGCAAAACGGTAGATACCGAGCAATCGACAAGCGGCGATCAGACGGTATTGCGTGAAGGCGATCAATATTATTCGATCGATCATTCAGAGTTCGGCATGATGGAAGATTCGCATGATTCGTTCGAAAGTTCGCCAAGCGCAATTAGACTTGCGGAAGCGGCAAGCGATCTGCTGATCGGCGATGTGAAAAACCGCTTTACCGAAAATGGCGATACGATCAAGCTCAGTTTGACCGACGCGCAAATTCCGGAGCTTGCTAATCTTGCGCTGAATGCGGTACTGGAAGCTAGCGCCCAACATGAAAAGCAGTTTGGTTATGACGAGAACGACGATTCAGCGGCAGGATTTGATATCGATAAAAAAGCGTTGTTCCCGATTGTCTCGAACGGCCGCGTCGAGAGCGTTCAACTTGAAGCTAAAGTCGCAGACGGTACGATTACGGCAATCCAAACGAAAATCACGGTATCCGGTCTGGACGAAAGCGGCAAAAATATCAAAGTCGAAGCTTCGATCGACAGTACCTTGAGCAATATCGGTAACACGAAACCGAAAACAATGGATGTTAAAGGCAAAAAAGTCGAGACGTTTGACCATGAAGAATTCGGTGGGGATTTCCACGGCAAAGACCGCTTCTAAAAGGTAAGAGAGGAGGATAACAATGACGATTGTCGAGATTGAAAATTTGACGAAGAAGTATGCCAATCGGCGGGGCATCGAACAATTATCGGTTGAAGTGGAAGCCGGGCAAGTCTTGGGGCTGCTTGGTCCCAACGGGAGCGGCAAAACAACGGCGATGAAAGCGATGACGGGTCTGCTAACGCCGGACGAAGGACAGATTTCATTGTTTGGCATGAATCCCTCTGAAGACCTGCCTGCGATCTTGGAGCAGACAGGCTGCATGATCGAAATGCCGGGTCTATATCCATATCTTACGGCAGAGCAAAATCTACGGCTGACAGGCAGCTTCTATCGTAAGTTTGATCCGGCAATCGTCGATGTGGTCTTGCAGCAAGTCGGGCTTCTTGCGTATCGCAAAGAAAAAGTCCGTAAGTTTTCGGTCGGCATGAAGCAACGTCTTGCACTCGCTATCGCTTTGCTGCCCAAACCGGGCTTGCTGATTTTGGATGAGCCGACGAATGGAATGGATATCGAAGGAACCGCGATGTTCCGCGAATTGTTAATGCAAGAACGGGAGCGCGGGTGCGCGGTCGTCTTATCCAGTCATTTGGCGCATGAGATGGAGCAGCTTTGTACGCATGTAGCGGTACTTCGCGAAGGGATACTGGCAGATACCGCAGCCGTACCTCAAGTGCTGCACCAATACGGCAGTATCGAAAGCTATTATTTGAACGTGACGAAGATGGATCGGAGGGAAGTCATATGAGTCGCCAGGTGCCGCTAAGCGGTATGATCAAGCGAGTGACAGCCGCAGAACTGTACAAAATTTTCGCTCAATTCAAGTACCGCTTGATTCCATTCGGAATGGCTTTGGTTCCGATCATCCTGTTGCTATTGAATCAAAGATCGAATAGCTTGATTCGCTTTTCTCCGGAAAACCTACCGTATACGTTGCTTTCGATTGCGGCGACAATCTTGCTTCCGCTGGTCGCTTGTATGTTAGCCGCGGATCTATTCGCCGGAGAACGCGAACGCGGCGAATTGAAGATTTCGTTGACGCGCCCAGTCAGCCGCACGGCATTAGCGATCGGTAAAATCACAGCGATTCTGACGTACTTAGCCGGGCTGCTTGTCATCTTGATGGTTTTGTCTCTAGTCGTGACTATAGTGTCGGGCGTAGCCATTGGACAGCTAAACGGACTGCATATTGTAGGCGCTTATCTGCTGACCCTGCTTCCTCTTGCAGCAGTTAGCGCAGCCGCGGCTTTGGCTTCGACACTTGCACGCAGCGCAACATCCGGTTTTGTGCTTGGCATTGTGCTGTTGGTCGTACTTAACGGATTGGCGTTGGCTTTTCCTTCGATATCATCGGTCTTTTTCACAGAATATGCGGGATTATACAAAAATATCGTCGGAGCAGAAGTATCTTGGACTCCTCTTTTGATCGGTGTAGGATTGCTGCTTGGCAGTATGACCGTACTCACGACCACTCAGCTTTTAGTATTCGACGCAAAAGAAGTGTAGATCCAAGTACTGTAACAGCAAAAGCCGCAAGCGGAGAACTTCCGACTTGCGGCTTTTATTTAATTAAACTTGCGGATATGCGGGGAGCACAATGCGGTCAGCAAGATCACGATGCCCAGGCTTGCGAAGATCGCAATCGTCGGAATACCGCCGATCGTATCAGCAAGATACCCGACCAACAAATAGCCGACAGGAAGCAAAGCGAACGAACCGAGCAGGTCGAGACTTGCCACGCGACCAAAGCTTTCCGTAGGCACTAACTCTTGCAGACTGATCTCCCAAATAATCATAAACATCATCATCCCGAAGCCTTCCAGCATCATCGCCATCACAAGCCCCGGAACCCAGGTGATGACAGAGAGCAGGAGTAGAGCAACGCCGCCAAGTAGCGCTCCGCCGTAAGCGACCAGCCCTCGGCGTTTCCAATCTTTTTTGGCTCCGAATAAGACGGCGGCGGCAATCGCACCGACCGCTGTTCCCGCCATCGCGATACCGTATACCGACGTATCCAGCCCATGATGGACTTTAAATAACCACGGAACGAGTACGGCAATGATGCCGGTAAAGCAAATATTGAGGAGCGAAAAAGCTACAATCGTAATCCATAACCATGGCAATTTGCTGAGTACACGTACGCCTTCCATAAACTCCGTCCCGAATCCGGATAATACTTTGACTTTGACGTTTTGATCTATAGGAGAAGCAGGAGCAAGCTCGGTTTTTGCTTTTTTTTGCTTCATCAGAACACGACCCAACATCGCAAAGCAAATGAGCGAAATCAGATACGTTAATGAATCCAGGGCAAATCCCGCTCCCGGCGACGCGGCGTTTACCAACATCCCGCCAAGTGCCGGGCCCAGCAGCCGGACGCCTTGAATACTCATTTGACTCAGCGCATTGGCGGCGTTGCGAATATCGGGCGTAAATACTTCGGCGCGTAGTGCCGAATATGCCGGGTTGAATATGCCTTCCATCATGCCGTAGAAAATGAGCCCGATATAGAGTCGTTCTAGCGTGAGCGTTCCGCTAAAAATCGCTACCGCCGCAAGCAGCATAATGAGCAAGCGCGCACTGTTGCTGATCATCACAAGCCGCAACCGGTCGGTCTTATCTACAATCAATCCGGCAAAAGGCAGCGCCAATATATTCGGAAGCATATAACAGGTCATTGCAAGACCGAGCGCAGTCGACGAGTCCGTAAGCGAATAGACGACGATCGGCAAAATAAGTACGGACACCGAACTGCCAAGCATCGCAATCCATTGTCCCAGCCACAGATAAGTAAAAGCTTTCGAACGGCGAATCGGAGAAAGAAACGCCGCCAATCGAGATTCGCTAGACGGGCTTTTATCAACATCAGATAACATCGCTAATCTCCTTCGTTTTCATGAATTTTCCCGAGCCGAACGGTAACGCCGTATTCGTTGCCGCCGTCGGTGTTTTTTTCCCATTTTTCAAAAAGAGCTTTGAGTTCTTCGGAGAATTGAATCGCTTCTTGATCGGACAAATCCAGACGCGTCGCATGGTATTCGGAAAAAGGGCTACCGCCTGTCCACGCATCGTCGTCCGCTTGCCAATCGTCTCCCTCGGCGCGTCCGGGGAAATGAAACTGCGAAGCTTTGGCGGTATAATATTTTTCCACGATTCCGGCGACGCTGCGCGTATCGGTCAATTCAAGCAATCCGCCTTCATACAGCCTTTGAATATGATAATGAACATTGCCGGGTGTTTTGCGAAGACGATCAGCAACTTGCTTAGACGTCATGTCTTCTTGCGATAATATGTGCATAATTTTGATCCGAAGTGCATTTTGCAATAATTTATTTTGTTTCTCGTCGATGATCAAAGGTGACGAACGACGCTGGTCTGGGTTCATAACAATCACTCCGTTTCATAGATTCAAAGATTACGTGCTCGTCAATCTGGAACTTAGACTGATCTGGAAATAGTTCAATCTGGATTCCAGATCATGTACACCACTTTATCACGGACATCAGGCATTGTAAATAAAAAAAGCAACGCAGCACCGTCGATCAATGTGAGCACATTGCGTCGGTGTTTGCGTTGCTTTTTTTTACGAAAAGGTATCTAGCAGTATAGCCGTGAGCAATCCCATAGAAGCGATAAATCCAACCATCGGGCCGCCTTCTTCGAAAGCTTCCGGCATCATCGTAGAGCATAACATCGCGATAATCCCGCCACCTGCAAAAGCACCGATTGCCGCTTTAAATTCCGGTGATAGCTGTTCGAGGAACAAATAACCGCCCATCGAAGCGAGTGCCGATACGACCAACACGGCTGCCCACATCACAAAGATTTTTTGGCGAGAGTAGCCGTTTTTTTGAAGCCCGACTGTACTCGATAGACCTTCCGGGATATTGCTGACAAAAATCGAGACGAGCAATACAATACTGATCCCTTTACCTGCCAACAGGCTTGCGCCAAGCATGATCGATTCGGGAATCGCGTCCATTACGGTTCCCGCGAAAATACCTAGCCCGCTCTGATCCGCTTCGCCGGCTGCTTTGGAACCGGAATCGTCGCTACCCGAACGTTTGCGATTCGATCCGCCGCGCCGCGATACGATCACATCGAACACGGTATACACCAGTGCCCCGGCAGTGAAGCCGATTCCTGTTGCAAGCAGTCCGCCGTCTTCAAGGGCATCGCCGAGCAATTCAAATGCCGCCGCGCCGATCAAAGTCCCGACGCCGAATGCCATAATCCAGCCGATCGTTCGTTTGCCAATACGCAAAAATAAAGCCGCCAATGCGCCTAGCACGACTGCCGAAGCGGAAATTCCGCCCCACATCAAGGCACTCCACATTTTGCTTCCTCCTTCGCTACTGCTTTCATCGTTATTTAACCGCGTAGAGAGGCAAACCAAACGGTTTCAAAAAGGGAATAGACGTTCCTGCATTTTCGCAAAAGATGGATCAAAATGGTATACTAGGCGCGCAAGGTGTTCAGATTCATCCGGCATTCTATCCATTTTGGGAGGAAACCTTATGACGACATCGCAAAACCATTTAACGACAGGCGCTAATGCACCGATTGGACAAACGTCAGAACTTAAAGTGCATGTAGAATGGAGCAGCGCACCGGCAGATTTGGACGTTAGCTGTTTTATGGTCGGCGACAATGGCAAAGTCCCTTCGGACGATTATTTTATTTTTTACAATCAAGACGCAAGCCCGAACGGGCATGTGCGTTATGAACGAATCGACGACCACCATGTCGTGTTTATCATTCAAGTGAACGAGTTAGAATCGTCGCCAATCGCTAAATGCGTATTTTCCGCGACTTTAGACGGAACCGGAACATTTGCCGATGTGACAGGATGCCGAGTGGTAGCGGACAGCGCTTCGGGTCAAATCGTGTATGAAATCACAGAAGCGACGCAGGAGCGTTCGCTTGTTTTTATAGAATTGTATCGTCATACTTCCGGTTGGAAATTACGCGCAGTCGGTAGAGGATTTAACGGAGGTCTTAAGCCGCTCGCCGAAGCGCACGGCGTTGAGATCGAAGACGAAGTCCAAGATTCTCCGCAGTCTTCGGCGCCGATTCAGGCGACTACGCCATCTGTTCCGGCATCTTCACCTTCGCCGACGCCTGAACCTGCTGCAAAAAGCCCGGAACCTTCGGTTCCACTGGGCAAAATCGATCTGCTCAAGCGTCAAGTCGCGATTTCGTTGGAGAAAAAGAAAATTGCCCACGAAAAAGCGCGCGTCGCCGTGGTATTCGATGCTTCGGGTTCAATGAGTCATTTGTATAAAAGAGGAACCGTGCAAAGCGCTTTCGAACGAATCCTTGCGGTATCCGCGCAAATGGACGACGACGGAATTTTGGATGTCTGGTTTTTCGCAACGAAAATGATGCGTGCGCCTAGCGTTAGCGAGCGGGATTACGAAGATTATGTCAAAAAAACGTACAAAGGCCCGAGTATGAAAAGCAAGCTGGGGTTTGGGAACAACGAACCTGTCGTCATGGAAGATATCATCAAAAAATATACGCAAGAAGATCCCGACGATCTCACTCCAACGTATATTGTCTTTTTTAGCGACGGCGGCATTTACGAAAAGAAAAAGATTTCCAAACTGCTGATCAAACACGCGGATAAACCGATCTTTTGGCAGTTCGTCGGATTGGGTAATGCCAATTACGGGGTGCTGGAACAATTAGATGATCTAAAAGGCAGAATCGTCGATAACGCCGACTTTTTCGCTTTGGACGATTTGGATAAAGTCAGCGATGCCGAGTTGTATGACCGATTGCTGAACGAGTTTCCGAGTTGGCTAAAAGAAGTTCGTACACGCGGTATTCTTAAATCTTAAGTTAGAACATTGGAAGGAGTTTCTTCATGAATTTACATCCAGAATCTTTCTCAAGTCTTGCCGATTCTTCAGCAATGACGCTCGGAGAATGCCTGAATTTGCTGCATAAAGACCTTGTGCTCGTCAACATGACGCGTCCGGGTAAACCTACTTTGCCGGTATCGAAGTGGAAAAAAATGCTTCCGCTTGATGCTCCAGGTTACGAATTAAGAACGATGAGCTTCAATAATGGAAAAACGCAAAAAAAGTCGATTGTGCAAGTGGACGGAAATGACGTATGGCACGAATGGTGAAAAAAATCGTAAAAAGCTTCCCGTCTACGCAAAAAGGGTAATACATGTTGTTCCCGTTATTTTGAAGTCGCAGATTTAAGAACGCCATTTCGCTTTAGAGGAGGCGCTTCATCATGAGACAACATCTTGGCGATCAAAACGATTATTATATGATCCGAGTTTCGGATGCTCCAGGATCAGAAACACAACCGGAGCAACCGCCGGAAGTCACGCCTAATACTCCGCCAGATATTCAGCCGGAGCAGCAACCGGAGATTATCCCATCTGATCCACCTGGTGTACAGCCCAAGTCTCCACCGGAGTTCGAACCTGACGATTTGCCGGGCGTACGTCCAAAGTCGCCAGAGATCGAGCCGCAAGAACCTCCGGGCGTAGAACCGGTTCGGCAACCCGAGATTCAGCCGGTCGATCCGCCGGATATCCAGCCTACAAGCCCGCCGGAGATTGAACCTATGAATCCACCGGATGTAGAGCCTACATCTCCGCGTGAATTTTAACCGATGTTAGACCTTTGATTAGTCAACATGCAAAAGCCCGCTATATCGCATAAAGATGCGACGTAGCAGGCTTTTTTTAGTCCAAAATCGATTTCTCGTTTTTCACAGCGAATGTTTCTCCGCTTTCGATAACGAGTGCATTCAGCTGGCCGCCAAATACCGCGCCGCCATCAATGCCGATGATCCTATTGTCGCCATAGTAGAGGTTATCGTTATCTTCATCATTGTGCAGACCCCGCGTTGGCGTATGACCGAAAATGACTTTTTTGCTTCCGTGATACCCACGGTGGAATTCTTCGCGAATCCAGAGCAGCTCAAAAGGATCGGATTGCTCAGGCGTTTTGCCTGGCGGAATCCCGGCATGGACGCAGATAAACTCTTCAGTCTCGTAATAATGACGCAGACTTCGAACGAATTTCAGATGACGGTCCAGCACTTCCGAATCCAGCTTCGGTTGTCGAAAAGCTTCGCCGGTCTCGATCCGAAGTTGCTGCTTTGTAAAGCCGTAACTTTGAAGGGTAGTGTACCCTCCGTTTCGTACGATCCAACGCGTCCAATCTTCTTCGCTACCGCCATCCAGAGCGCGCAGCATCAGATCTTCATGGTTGCCTTTGAGGACGATTGCGCCTTCCGCATGAAGTTTCATGACGTACTCCAGCGTCTGCATCGATTTTGGACCCCGATCAATATAATCGCCAAGTAGCACCAATTGATCGGTAGCCGCATCGTAATGACTTTTCGCAAGTAACTGTTCCAGCAGATCCAATTCACCATGAATATCGCTGATTGCTAGTGTGCGTGTAGGCATACAAATCTCCTTTCGAAGTTAGCCAAGCCATATCGTCCATAGATGGGAGAGCGGCATGACGAATAGTAACGCAGGTAACATATTCGCGACGGGGAAAGCTTTAATCCCGCAAATTCGAAGACCGGTCATCAACATAATAATTCCGCCTACAGCCGAAAAATCGGCAATCATTTCCGGTGTGGTCAGCGGCAAAATCAATCCTGCGCCGAAAAACAAAGACAATAAAATCACAGCTTGCGGCAAAGCAATCGTAGGAACAATATACCCAAGCGAAGTCGCAAAAATCATCGCCGTGCAAAAATCGAGCAAAGACTTCGTTAACAACACGGTCGAATCTCCGGTCATCCCTTCGTTTAATGCGCCGAATATTCCGGTTCCGCTGGCACAAAATAACACGAGGATACCAACAAATTGTTGGATAAACGTATCGGGATCAGGTCCTGTCGATTGGACAGAAAAAAAGCGATCTACAGGGCCACGTACTTTGCTCGCCATCCATTCGATTCCTTTTTCCAGACGGACCAACTCGCCGATTATGCTACCAAGTAGCAGTGCCAACACGACAGGCGGGAACGCATGAACTTTAACGATTAATGCAATGCCCATCCCCATCGAAGCTGCACCGAACGTCATCGGCAGATTGATACGCAGTCGTTCAGGAATTCGGTTCCCGAGCAGAGCGCCTAACACACCGCCAAGCAGAACGGCGAGCGCATTGACCAGAGGACCTATCGGCATATTCAATCTCCACCTTTACATGAAATCAAGATTGCCGAAGCGATCTCATTCTTTTTATTTTAAGCGTGGACGTACCAGTCAGCAAGACGATAAGCCAAATCCGAATCGAAGGGTAAAGCTTTTCATTGAAAAAAGAGCGGACTGGAACTACGCCGCTCTTTAACTGCATTGCTTATCCTTTTATTGTTTTGCAGGCTGTGTTAAAGCTTCTTCGACCAATTGAACCGACTTTTCTTTGATATAAGGAGCTTCGCTAATGATCCATTGCGGCATCTCGTACACATGACCGGCTTTGACTGCTTTTAGGTTTTTCCAGATCGAGGTCTGCTGTACTTGGCTCCGGTTTTTTTCCGCGTCTTGATCGCCATCGATATTTGGAGCACCGACTTCGACGAAAATATAATCGGGATCGTAATCGGGCAACACTTCGAGCGAGATCGGTACGACATCGTCAAGCTGCTTCACGCCTTTAGCCGGAGTCAGACCCAAATCACGGTAAAGCACATCGGATAAGGCTTGGTTAGGTCCGTGTACACGAACTTCTTTAGGCAAAATGCGTAGGTACAAAAACGTCGAACCTTCTGGAATCGAAGCTGCGATTTTGCTTTTCGCCTCGGTTAACTCGGCTTCGTAGTTGCTCAGCCAGTCTTCCGCTTGTTGCTCACGACCGAACATAGTGCCGTAAGAAAGAAGTTCTTTTTTCCAATCTTTCGAAGGCGAATCCGAAATGATTGTCGGTGCAATCGCGGTTAATTGATCATACAGATCAGCATGCGTTTTGCGACCCAAAATGACATCCGGCGAAGCATTCAAGATCGCTTCCAGATTGGCTTCGTCTCCAAGCGGCTGTACGTCTTGTAATTTAGAAGCTTCGATGTAAGGAGGCATCACACCACCCGGATAGGTGCCTGAAGCCGAAGGTTTTAGCCCAAGTGCCAGCAAGAAATCGGTCAGGCGATAATCGAGTGAAGCGATTTTTTGCGGGTCAGCGGGGATTTTGGTTTCTCCTTTTAGATGCTGTACGGTGCGAGTAGTAGCTTCGGTATCCGAAGCAGCGGCAGACGTAGGTTGACTTGCCGAAGAAGCTGTAGTTGCGCTGCCGCAACCTGTTAGTAAAAGTAAAGAGATACATACGCAAACAGAAGCATAAAGATACAGGTTTTTGCGGATATTCGAAGGCATGGACAAGCTCCTTTTTCATTGATAATCATTATCATATAAAAAAGTGCAGCAAGCGTCAAATGGGAAATGGTTGCAAATCAAATCAGCGGTGTAATAGAACATAGTAGTCTGTGATAAATAGCTTACGATCGCCATGTACTGTAGAAGTATGAAGAAAAGAGGAATTATAATGGAACAACCGAAAAAGTTTAGTATTCGCTTCGACTGGCAATATCATTTTCTGGCACTTCCGCTGGCTCTGATTGTATGGATTGCGTCAATCGTACATCTGGTCGGGCAGCTGAGAGCAGGGGAAGCTTCGCTCGTCGATTGGATCTTATTTGGACTACCGTTTGTTTTGCTGCTGGCACTGACACGCATTCGCGTCTATGCAACCAAAACGCAAGATCGAATTGTACGTGTCGAAGAAAATTTCCGATATTATCGGTTGACCGGACGCGAACCGGATCGGCGTCTGCGTGTAGAACAGATCATTGCACTGCGTAACGCTGGAGATACCGAATTTCCGGGACTGTGCGCACGCGCTGCCGAACAAAATTGGGACGTCAAAAAAATTCGCGAAGAAATCAAACATTTTCGTCCAGACACGATGCGAATTTAAGAGTTTTTATACACTTAGAAATCAGATTTAGCAGACAAGTACAGCGCCGGTTTTTGTCGGTTCTGTGCTTTTTTTTGTAGACGAAGCTATCGTAAAGTCTTGTAATTCTGGCTTCCTGCACGGCTTTCGCTTAGAATGTGGGAAGTATCGAAAGAGCTTAGAGTTCGACGAAGGAGGAAAGGCGATGAGCGGAACGATTTTGATTATCGAAGATGAAGAAAAAATCGCCCGGTTGCTAGAAATTGAATTGGGATACGAAGGTTATCAGACAGGTCGAGCCGGTTCCGGCACAGAAGGTCTGGAATTATATCGGGAACAAAAATGGGATCTGATCTTGCTGGATGTCATGCTTCCGGGGCTTAGCGGCATTGAAGTATTGCGCCGTATTCGAGTCAATGATCCGTCAACGCCTGTGATTTTGTTAACAGCAAAAGACTCGGTAGAAGATAAAGTATCGGGACTCGACTTGGGTGCAAGCGACTACGTGACGAAGCCTTTTGAGATCGAAGAATTATTGGCGAGGATTCGTTCGGCATTACGAGTCAGCGCAGCGCGATCCGCCAAACGGGAAGTTCAGCAAGAAGAGCAGCAAGAGTTTCTCGCAATCAGCGATTTACGTCTGAACGAACAGACACGCGAAGTGTACCGGGGAGAACGACGGATCGATCTGACGCCGCGCGAATTCGATCTACTCGTCTTTTTACTCCGTAATCAGCGGCAAGTGTTAAGTCGGGAACAAATGATCCGCGAAGTATGGGGTTACGATTACGCTGGAGATACGAACGTGGTCGATGTCTATATCCGTTACGTACGCAAAAAGATCGACGAAGCCGGTCTGCCTGATCTGATTCATACCGTTCGCGGTGTCGGGTATGTGCTGAAGGAGTCTTCGTAACATGCGGCTCAAAAGCAAGATCTATTCCTATACATCGGTGCTTTTTGCTGTTTTGTTGGCAGTGGTCGGGGTATCGGTCTATCTATTGTTCGAGCGAATGTCGATTCAAGACGAGACGAAGCGGATTCAATCGGAAGCTTTTTTAATTGCGGAACGAGTAGCAGGTTCAGCAGCTCAGATCGCACCAGATGATTTGCTTCGAGCTTACGTTCCGGCAGACGGGATGCTGCGTATTGTGCGTCCGGACGGAAGCAGTTCGTCTGCGGTGACCAATGGCGAAGGAGATGCGTTTATTGCAGATGCGTATGTGTACCATTTTTCCTTAACCAATGAACGACTGCACGTAAAAGACGAAGGGTATATCCGCGTATCTGTGCCTGTTATTTGGTCAGACGGCGAAGTTCGCAGCGTACAGATCAGTCGCAGTATTGCTGATACGGAAGATCGTTTGGCTGTGTTACGAACCGTTTTGGTGCTAGTCTGTTTGTTAGCGTTGCTTCCGGCGATCGTGGCAAGCCGCGTACTTGCCAATCGAATCGTGAAGCCGATCTCCGCGCTTACCGGCACGATGAGCGAGATTCGGCAAAGCGGCAAGTTTCGTCATATCGAAAGCGGGCAAAAGCCGGGCGATGAACTTGCCGAGATGGAGAATACGTTTAACGAAATGATTACGCTTCTCGAAAGCAACTTTGCGCGCCAAGAACGATTTGTATCCGATGCTTCGCATGAACTAAAGACACCGCTGACGATTATCGAGAGTTACGCGAATCTACTGCGGCGCCGAGGCAAAGAACGTCCTGAAGTGTTTGACGAAGCGGTAGACGCCATCTTGTCGGAATCGATTCGTATGCGTGAGCTGACTGAAAATCTACTTCAATCTGCACGCCGCCCCGAAGCAGATAGTCTGGATTTATCCGAAGTGAATCTGACCAAGACGGTGAACGAATCAGTAACGGCGTTCTCTGGTGCTTACGGACGAGAGGTTGACGTTCATGCTCCCGCATCTGTTATTGTCACGACAGACAGTGCTAAAGTCCGTCAAATGCTATTTATCCTACTGGACAATGCACGCAAATACAGCGAAGATCAGATCGAAGTGAAAGTGTTAAGCGGAAATGGGATTCAAGCGATCGTAAAAGTGATTGATTATGGCGTCGGGATTCCAGCAGAAGAATTGCCAAAAGTCTTTGATCGCTTTTACCGCGTCGATTCCTCGCGTACCCGCCAAACGGGCGGTTCCGGGTTAGGTCTATCTCTTGCTCGCGATCTTGCCGAAGTATTGGATGTAGGCATCAAAATGGACAGTACGCTTGGTGAAGGAACAGTCGTAACGTTAACATTCCCGATCGGAAGAAAGGAGAATCGCCTATGAGACGCCTTTCAAGCAAAGTATGGCTATCGACAATTGCCGTTATCGTCGGGATCGTCGCGCTCATCTTATGGAGTCCGTGGAGTTCGGCAGAACCGACATTGAGTTTGGAACAAGCGCAGCAGAAGCTGCTCACCCACTACAGCGGCAAGATTGAGTCAGCAAGTGCCACCGATGATCAGTACGAAATGCGACTACGTACCGATACCGGCTTATACGCAGTAGCGCTGTCGGCGTCAAGCGGAGATGTACAATCGATTCAACGATTAGAAGCTACAGAGCAGACCCGACCGGAAGTGCTTGGACATAAAGAAGTCAAAAAATTAGTCGAACAGCAGACAAACGGCGGGGAATTGAAGCAACTGGAGTTACAAAATGAAGTAGAAGGCAAAACGCCCACTTATGTGGCAGTGTTGACCGATCCGGCAGGACGTACGCTTCAGCTTACGGTGGATGCTTATAGCGGCGATACGTTAGCCGAAACAGAACTTGCTCCGGCTCCGAAGCCAAATAAACCGCCGTCTTCCAATCCTACCGATTCAAAGCCAACTGATGAACCCGATGATCCGAAAGACAATAAACCGGTACGATTGCTGAATGAAAAAGAAGCCGAAGAAGTTGCTAGACGATCGCTTGCCAATGCAGGTTCTCCGATCAAAGACATTGATGCCGATTTTCGCACTGAAGACGATGGGCAAGCGTATTATTTGGTCGAAGTCGAATTAGAAGATGATCGAGAAGCTTCAGTTCAAGTCAATGCGGTCTCGGGAGCGGTTCAATCCACGACATGGGATGGAGACGACGATAGCTGATTTCTCATCAATTTCTAATGAAGCTCTTTTTGCCTTCTCAGACAAGGGGGTTAATCTAATAGTGCAGCAGGGAAGCATACCTTGCATAACTTACACCGAATATGAGGAGGAGATTCAATATGGTAAAACGTAAAGTCATGATCGGAGCGGTTGCAGCAGCGTTGACACTCGGAGGAACGGCAGCACTGGCAAGTGGTACGGGAACCGGAAATGTCGCACCTAGCGCCGTGAAATCATCGAATTCTTCTACAGCATCGATCATTTCCCCGGAGCGTGCGAAAGAAATTGCTCTGAAAGCACAAGCGGGTACGGTAGATGATGTGGATCTCGAAACGAAAAACGGCAAAACATATTATGAAGTCGATATTGATCGTACCAATGGAACCGACGTAGATGTATGGATCGATGCGAATACCGGTTCGGTACTGAAAGTCGTTCAAGACGATGATAAAAAATCTTCAAGCAAGTCCGATAAAAAGAAATCTGCCGCAGCGGCTTCGGTAAAAGTAACATCGGCTCAAGCTGAGGAAATCGCTTTGAAACAAAGCGGTGGCGGTACGGTGACCGATATTGATTTGGAAAAAGAACATGGGCGTTTCATCTATGAAATCGAAGTTCAAACGACTCAAGGCGAAGCCAAGATTGAAATCGATGCGAACACCGGCAAAGTGTTGTCTTACGATGTAGACTTCGATGACGATTATGAAGATGATGGTGACGACGACTGAGTTTAAATAAACTTTTGTTGAAAGAAGATGCCCAAAGGCATCTTCTTTTTTATGTGTGGAGAAAGTTACGTGTGGAGGGGGAAGCCAGGAGACTGCGAGATGAATTTGTTTCGGTCGCTTGTTGAATTCGGGAAAATGGATTGGAATTTTATAAGGAATTTCCCGAGTTCAAAGGCGAACATTTCATTCCTTCACTAAATTCATCTCTCCGTCTCCTCGCTTCTAGGTAGGTTGGGGTTTCTCGACATCATCAAAAAGAAGATGCTGGTTGGCATCTTCTTTTTGATGGATTTCTTTATTTTTGGAGGATATGTCCTTTAAGAGCGATGGTGTAGACCATCTCCGCTGCTTGTGCGCGGGTTAAAGACTCATTGGGGTTAATATTTTGCTTGGCATCGAGTTCCAAAAGATCGAAGGCTAGAGCTTCTTGCATCAGACCGCTTCGTCCATCGGGAATGGAAGATTCGTCTGCGATTTTGACCGGGATCAAACGGAACACCGGCAAATCGCCTTGTTGTTGTCCGGCAAGAATGAGCAAGGACGCAAGCGAAGAACGAGTCGCCGGTGCGTTCGGATCAAGGTCGCGAGGCAAGTTCAAATTGCTGTACGCAGCGATGACCAGTGCATCGGAATACCAAGCGTCGTTAGACGCTTTTGGGAACGAATCGGAAGCTTCCGGCTTTTTGAAAAAGTTCAGATGATCGATATTCAAGCCAAACGTATCAACGGTTAATTGAATCGCTTGTGCATTCGTCAAGATGCTTTGCGGATTGAATTTACCGTCTTTTGCACCTTTTACAATACCTGCTTCTTGAAGCGCGATAATTTGCTGCGCTTGCGGAACTTTTTGCAAATCGCTAAACGAAGAAGCCGCATAAGCCGAACCTCCGGCAAAACTCGAAAGCAAAATCACAGCTGCCGTCGGCAACGTAATCAGACGTTTATTCCACGAATTTCTCATAGTGATCCACACTCCTTTAATGTTCTTAGATACCTCCCAGACGATACCCGTTGTCAAAAGGTTGCGAAAACAAAAAAAGAACGAGGCATATCCAAAATTCTACAGGTGAGAAGACATTAATTTAAAAGCTTTAATTTCTTCATTGAAACATTGTTTTTTAGTATGATCGAGTGTAGTGACAAATGAATACTTTGTAAATGCGTTTATGCTTCTAAGAATAATGAATGAATTGATTAAAGCAGAAGGGTAGCATATTTATTAATTATTATTTTAACAATATAAATAAGAATCAAAAGTGCACACTTTCTATCGTCATAATCATAAAACTTACTTTATAATTAATATTCTTAAATTGAAAAAATTGGTGAAGAGGTATTTTTATTTCGTTATACCTAACATTGCTTCTAGATAAGAGAGTAAGCACACTTAAAGTAATTTTTGAACCATTCTTTTTTTTGATTTTCTAAATTATTTATATTAAAAAAGAGGAAGAATATTAGTTATCAAAGATAAAGCATTTAATGAGAATAAAGTATTCGTTAAATTTAATATTATGTATTTCCCACTACAAAATTCATTAATCAATATTAAAGAGGGGATTATTTTTATATAGATTTATCTTCCAATACATAATGCCTACAAATAGGTAAATAATACTATTTTCACACATTTTTTAGTTAAATATAATTATAAAGATACATATTTTCTTAATTTGGTAGATACTAAAAAAATTGTGTGTTAAGATTTTTACTAAGTTGAATATTTGATCCGGCGCTGGAGAATATAATAATAACTTAATTTTATTTGGAAAAAAAATTAATTGAATTTTGTAATGAGTTAGATATCTTTAACAGATTCATATTCATACAAAAAGAAAAAAATTTTAAAAACTTCAATTTAAGATTCTTAATTTCATATCTAAAGTATATTTGGGAGGTTCTTTTATGAGAAAATTTGGATTGTTTTTTGTTGCAGGAGCTATTAGTTTATCTCTTCCATTTTCCACACAAGCCGCAGCAACAGAAAATAAACTATCTGTGCAATATGATCAGCAAGCTACAGCCTCTAACAAAGATAGTAGCGCAACTGAACAGCAACTTAAATTGTTTAGCCAATCAATTGATTATAAAAATGCAGTTCGCGCTGATGGTTTAAACAAAGAACAAATTGTGAAACAAAATTTAGAAGATGGAATGAACCCACAAGATGCAGAATACTACGCTAAACTTGATATCTTGGTAAATCAGTTTGAGGCATCTGATTTAACATTTGATTATGCGAAAGCAAAAATTCTAAGCGAAGAATATGTGCGTAGCCATCCAGAAGAAATGAAAAAGGGCATATTTGAGTTAAACCCAGATGTTTGGAAGACAACATTAGTATATGATTACAAAGCAAGGGCTCAGGGTGAGCAAGATACCATTCGAATACAAAATCAAAACAAAGAATTTCTTGCAAAAAGCTCTATCGCAGGAGAAGGTTCGACCATAACTATTAAATATCCCAACGGTAGCCGGCTTACGACTACAGAAAAGCTTGAAAGAGAAGCTCCTATCGATCCAGCTGAATTAGAGTCTAATGATTCATTATCAACACAAAGTATTACGGCTTCATCAACGGGTTATTCCATGACGCCTCGAATCGCAGGTCCTTGGTCAGATGCTTCTTCTTATAACTTAATCGAAATGCTTTACTCAGGAATACAGTCAAAAAGTTACGAATCGCGTTGGTCACAAGGATCCTCGAATTCAACGGTAATAAATGTACTTAAATTTCAGATTAAAAATAATGGATATGCTACTGCTCGACAACACTGGTCTACAACTTTCATGAGTTCTACCGGAGATGCAGGTGGAAATGGAATTATTGCTGAAACTAGAGCGCCAGTATCCACATACTCTACGAATACCTCTGGAAAAGTAGTATTTGGTCCAAATCAAGTTTTACAAGGTTACACACAAGCACGTTTTGAAAGTAAAGCTAAATTCAAAGCGGATGCTCAAGCTTTAGGGACAGAGTTTGCTGCTGGTCAGTTGTTTAGTCAGTATGCAATTCAAGAAGTAGATGGTACAGGATTTATTGCTAATTTTGTAGGAGTAACAAATTGATTTAAAACCAAAACAGGGTTAGCTTGTTTCCTTCAAGCTAGCCCTGTTATAATTATTATTTGTAATTGGAAAGGGATGAGAGAATTGAAAGGAAAAATTACCACCTATATTTTAGTTTTTTTTCTTCTTTTGACTGCATGTGTGCAAGAAAATGATTCTTCAGTTGCTGCTACATCCTCTAACGAAAATATAACTCTTACACCTAAAAGCGTTAGCGTTCGAGAGCCAATAGAAGGAACGGCTTCTTTAGAGGAAATGATAGCACAATCATTAAATAATATATATTCTGTTTCCATTAGAGATAGTTTGAAAATTCAAGAAAGAGTAAAAGAAGATGATATAACCTTCTCAAGTTTTACTTTTTCCCACCACGATATCATATATTATGGCGTTACCTCTGCTTGGGAAAATGATAGCAAATGGTTTAAATTGAGCATGAATGTTTACAAAAATTTTGAAGATCAACCTGCTAGCATTATTAAATTTTCAGGTGAGGCAATGTTGCCAAATCAAAATAAAAGAAAACAATCTTATCAAATGATCTATGGATATCTTAACAATAAAGATATTAAAAGAGTCATAGTTCGTTATAAAGGTGGAAAAATTTCTGTTATTCAAATAGGACAAAATCAAAAGGTTTACATGGATTATAATTTGATTCCACAAGAAGTTCTAGATGTTCAACTTCAAGATGAGAAAGGTAAAGTCATTTTAAAAGAAGAGTAAAGTTAAAATTTTACGCAAACATATATAACAAAAATTACCGGTGGGAATTTAATCTCAATCCAACCTAATTATACTCATGAATTAATGAATATTTTTTTCGGAAAAAGTGAAAAGCAATAATCATTAAAAGCAAATGGATTGTTTATAGTTTTAAGCAGATGACTAAGCGAATAATAGCGTTCTTGCCGATCCTCCAAATAAGAGAGAGCAATATGACTTGATCATCTCATATAACATTAACTAAAAATTTATAAGGTTATCTGAATATTTTTATTGTAGAAGCAAGCTTATTATAGTTGCTTCTTTTTTAATTAGATAAGAAATGCACTTCGGAAGCTTATGCTATAGTTTAACACGCGACCGAAACCAATCTCTCCCGGAGTCTTTTCGCTTCCCGTGTCACCCTCGCTCAGCCAGGATACGTTGTCCATGTTGAGTATGGAAGTCGTTCCCGTTCCGTTTATCGAGCGCACTCGCGATAGCAAAAGCTTGTTCTTCCAATTGACCTTGCAGATCAGCCACACGGTCGATTAACGGATAGAAAGAAGAAGAAGGCGGTAGACTCAGCGCTACCGATTCATCCGTTTTTTGCAGCTTGCTAAGTAGCGCTGCCGCATTCCAGAAAAACAGCATCCGAGCAACCGGATCTTCCGCCGATTCCGCTTGCGGCAGATGACGCTCCAGCAGCGGCAAAGCGCGCTGCGGATCGACAACCGACAAGTAGCCGATATGATCGCCGTACTGACGGACAAACTTCGCATGATTGCCAAGCATCGAATAACTTCGACGCTGCATTTCTTCCGCTTCTTCGGAGCGACCCAGACGATGCAACGGCATCAACAATCCAGGCAGCGTCATCTCGGGAACTTCCGCGCAAGCTTTGCGACCTTCGATAATCGGTTTTGCTTTTTTTAGAGCTTTCTCATCTTCTTGCAGCAGGTTCAAATAGTGAACTTCTTCATCCAGCTCGCAAGCCGTGCAGTCGCTCATACTGTCTCTTTTGAGCGTACGGAACTGTTTTAAGCATTCGCCGGCTTTTTCCATATCGCCCATGCCCATCGCCAAACGGAAATAGTAATACCAATACGTGCGATCGCTAACCCCGTATTCAAGATAACGCCGACGCAAGTCTTCCAGCAGCGAAAAAATCTGTTCAGTAGGCACTTCCGCGAAAGACGGCACATCGTCGATAATCCATTTGTAATTCCACATCAGCGTTTGCGAATCAAAAGCTTCCGGGTTACGGTCGTATTGACCCAGCTGCCACGAATAAGCCACGATAGCTTTAAGCGGGAATCCACCGAAGCTTGCGGCTTCTACAAGAGCTTCGCGTGCTTCATAACCGGCTTCGACATCTCCCTCCAAGTCGGCAAGTTCCGCCGCTTTTTCAAGCAATGCCACTTTCGCTGCACCGTTAGGCAAAAAATAAGATTCATCCATTAACTGTTCAAAGTCCATATCGTTATGTTCCATAGCTGATTATTCTCCTTTCTCAGATCCCATGCTCCAATCGATCAAAGACAAAATGCCTTGGTTCAGTAGAGCAAGCTCGGGGCGACTCATCGGATAATGACCCATCATGAGGGCATTGGCGTATAACATTTCAATCAAAGTCTGCAAACGGCTTGTCGGTTCTCCGGTAAACAACCGTTCCACGACAGGATTATTCAAGTTGAGATACAAAATCGAATACGAGCTTGCTCCGTCTTGTAATGACTGACTGAGACTACCGAGTACGGAAGAAAAAGCTTGCGTGCTTTGCTCGCTCGCACGTTCGATCGAACGCAGCGTTGCGGCTTCTTCCGGTAACGTGAACAAAGCCGGCAGTTCTTCGGGGTTGAAACGCTTGAGCATCACACGGCAGCGGAAGCGTTGCAAGGTGAGATCGGCACTACGCAATGTTTGCAGCGTGGCGGAACGTTCTTCGGCATTCAGGTCCGCAAAAGAAAGCGATACGTCTTCAGGCAATAAGCGGCGTAGATCGACTTGCGGAAGAAGAATAGCAAGTGATTGCAGCAGTTCGGCTTCATAAATATAACCGCCGTTAATGACCAACATCGATTGCGCCGAAGCCACATGGCGAAGCTGACGATAATGATCGAGCGCTACCGTATAATACAGCGTACGTTTTTCGTCAATAAGCTCACCTAGCGTTTTGTGCCCGTATGTACTTTCGAAAGGCAACCAGCGATGAATCATCAAATAAAACTGATCGTCTTGCACCGCCAAGTTTTTCATCGATAACGCATGAAGATCGACAATACGCTGCAATCGGTTAGGCGACTGCTCGCTAATTGTAATCAATTCGTTGCGGATACATTGCCCTAATTCGCCGCGTACTTGTTCCAATAACTCATTTTCGTAAAAATGTTCACGCGAAGCTGTCGGTTGCAGTTCATCGGTCCAAATCAAGCATTTTACGAAAAATGCCCAATCCGGCAAAATATTGTCCGCGGCTTCGGAGATCAGCATCCGCTTAAGATACACTTTGTGCGAACGTTTGGCATTCAGATTCACCGCGTGCGGCAAAATATAAGCAATCCCGCCTGTACGTCCATTGGATGTGCGCAGTGGAATAAAATCGCGGAATTTTTCACCTAGCATCCGTTCTCCAAAACTCAGCACGTCATCGGAATACGAATTTGCCAGTTCCGGGTTCAAAATCCAAGCCGGTACATCCGGGTTGATCTGTTGTTCGACTCCGTTTGCCGACAAAATAATCGGATAAGGAAGAAGCGCGCCGTAATGCAGCAGATCAAGTTCTACCGATTCTTTTTCAAAATAAAAATCCGTATCCGGTTTGCAGCGCAAATAAACCTTGGTTCCTGTCGTGAGCGAAGTCTCCAATTTGCGGATACTGTACGTTCCGTCCGGCTTACCGCGCCATTCGATCGAAGGGCCGCCAGAAGCCGATTGCGTCAACATCACGATCTCATCGCTTACCATAAAGCAAGACAGCAGACCGATTCCGAATCGCCCGATAAACGAAGTTTCGCCGAGCAATTCGGTTCCGTTTCGTTTGGAAGAATGACCGATCATCGCGAGAAACTCGTGTACATTTTCTTCGGTCAAACCGATTCCGTTGTCTTGAATGACTAAGGTAGATTGTGCGCCTTCGCCAGCGAGTTCAACAAACACTTCGCCGCGATGCGAAGGATCGACATCCATTCTTGCGGTGATCGCATCGGTCGCATTTTGTAGCAATTCACGCAAAAACACACGCGGGCTGCTGTACAAATGATTCGATAAAATATCGATCATTCCGCTCAAATTCACCTGAAAGCGATATTCCTGCGAATCAGACATATGTATTCCTCCTTGAAATTTCGATCTCAAACTTCTACTTTTATTTTAGCTCGCTGTTTATGAATTTCCAAATTTGAGAACAAGATTGCGACTTTCGTTACAACAAAAAGACGTTTTTCCCAGATGATCTAGGAAAAACGCCCTGTAAGCTTGATGCAACCTTTTTCGAAAAAGTTATTCCGTTACGGTACCGTAAATGAGTGTAGGAGCTTCAGCGCTGTCCGCAATCGAGATTGCAGCCAGAATCTTCTCGCGTACGTTATCGACATCTTCGCTGTTCGCGTGGATCGTCACTAACGATTCGCCTTCTTGAACCGCTTCGCCGACTTTTTTATTCAGCATCAGACCGACAGCAAGATCGATTTCCGATTCTTTAGTCGCGCGACCTGCGCCAAGCCACATTGCAGCGACGCCGATCTCATCCGCTACGATCTGCGAGACAACGCCGCTGCGCGGAGCCGGAACTTCGATCTTGTAAGCCGCTTGCGGCAAGCGCTCTGGATGATCGACCACCGAAGCGTCGCCGCCTTGATTGGCAAGGAAATCGCGGAATTTATCCAGCGCTTTGCCGTTGGCAATCACTTCGCGCAGTTTGCTTTCGGCATCTTCGAGCGAAGAAGCTTTGCCTGCGAGGAAGACCATCTGGCTGCCCAGTGCCATACACAGGTCTTCCAGATCTTTAGGGCCTTGACCTCGGAGCGTATCGATTGCTTCTTGCACTTCCAAAGCATTACCGATTGCAGCGCCCAGCGGTTGGCTCATATCGGAAATAACAGCCATTGTACGGCGGCCGACATTGTTACCGATCGATACCATCGCATGAGCGAGGTCTTTGGAGCCTTCGATCGTTTTCATAAATGCGCCAGCGCCCGTTTTCACGTCCAGTACAATCGCGTCGGCTCCGGCTGCGATCTTTTTGCTCATAATCGAGCTTGCGATCATCGGAATCGAATTGACTGTCGCCGTAACGTCGCGGAGTGCGTATAGCTTTTTGTCGGCTGGAGTCAAGTTGCCGCTTTGACCGATAACCGCGATTTTATGTTCGTTCACGAGTTTTACGAATTCTTCGTTCGTGATTTCAACGTGGAACCCTTTTACCGCTTCAAGCTTATCGACGGTACCGCCTGTATGACCAAGTCCGCGACCCGACATTTTTGCCACGGGTACGTCCAGCGCCGCAACGAGAGGAGCGAGAACGAGCGTCGTCGTGTCGCCTACACCGCCTGTGGAGTGTTTGTCGACTTTGACGCCTTCGATCGCGGACAGATCAATCGTATCACCGGAATGAACCATCGCCATCGTCAGATCCGCACGTTCGCGGTCGTTCATATCTTGGAAAAAGACCGCCATCGAAAAAGCGCTGACTTGATAATCCGGAATTTCGCCTTTGGTATAACCTTCTACAATAAAGTTGATTTCTTCGGTGCTCAGTTCTTTGCCGTCCCGTTTTTTCTCGATCAAGTCTACCATTCTCATCCTGATCCGCCTCGCTTTCATTATCAATGATGTTGAAAAATTACAAGGTAATAGCGGTCTCCAAAGCGATTTCCATCATATCGTTGAAGGTCGATTGACGTTCTTCGGATGTCGTTTCTTCGCCAGTGATCAAGTGATCGCTAACGGTCAAAATAGTCAGTGCGTTCACGCCGAATTTCGCGGCAAGCGAATACAAAGCCGTTGTTTCCATTTCAACGCCGAGTACGCCGTATTCCATCAGCTTCGTCGTAACAGTCTTGTCGTCGCGATAGAAGATATCGGAACTTAAAATGTTGCCGACATGCACGTTCAGCCCTTTTTCGACAGCGCGCTCGTAAGCTTCTTTCAACAGACCGAAGCTTGCGATCGGAGCGAAGTCGAAACCAGGGAACGTGTTACGGTTCATACTGGAATCTGTGCAAGCGGCTTGTGCCAAGATGACGTCGCGGACACGAACGCTTTCTTGCATACCGCCGCAAGTACCGACGCGGATCAAGTTTTTCACGCCGTATTGGCTGATCAGTTCGTTGGCATAGATTGCGAACGAAGGGATACCCATACCGGAACCTTGAACCGAGATGCGTTGACCTTTGTAAGTTCCTGTGAAACCGAGCATGCCGCGAACTTGGTTGTATTGAACCACGTCTTCGAGATAGGTGTCGGCGATGAATTTCGCGCGGAGCGGGTCGCCTGGGAGCAGGATCGTTTCGGCGATGTCGCCGACTTTAGCTTCGATGTGTACACTCATTGTTTGAAAACCTCCGTTATGGTGAGTTGAGTTAAGTTGGTGTTATAGGTGGCGCTGCGAATAGGATGGGTCTGCGATCGCCGTTATTTTTCAAATGCGAACACTTCGTTTCTCCGACTCCATCCTATTCTTCGCTGGGCTAGAACTGGGCGGAGCGGAGATAGAAGAAACTATTCGTGTTTTGGTTTTTTGGGTGTGAAAAAATCAAAAGATAAAACTTAAAATCCAAAGATCGAATTGCTTATTTAAGGTCGCTCAAGAAACTGGTGCCGTATTCCGGAGCTTTGACGCCGAAGTTTTCGGCGACGGTCGCTGCGATATCGGCGAATGTGCTGCGCACAGGAAGCTTAGTGCCGCCGTTTTTGAAGCTTGGCGAGTACATCAGCAGCGGTACGTATTCACGGGTATGGTCGGTGCCGCGATACGTTGGGTCGTTACCGTGGTCGGCGGTGATGATCAGCAGATCTTCATCCGTCATTTGTTCAAAGACTTCCGGCAAACGAGCGTCGTACTCTTCCAGTGCTTGACCGTAACCTTGCGGATCGCGGCGGTGTCCGAACAGGGCATCGAAATCGACCAGATTCAAGAAGCTAAGACCGTGGAAAGGTTGCTTCATTTCTTCGACCAATTTATCCATGCCGTCCATATTCGAGACGGTACGCACGGACTTGGTTACGCCTTCGCCGTCGTAGATATCCGCGATTTTGCCAAGCGCGATCACATCAAGCCCGCCGTCTTGCAGTTCGTTCATCGTCGTACGACCGAAAGGCTTAAGGGCATAGTCATGGCGACCTGCGGTACGCTTAAACGCTCCCGGCTCGCCAACGAATGGACGTGCGATGATGCGACCGAGCATGTACGGATCTTCAAGCGTGATCTCACGGCAAAACTCGCAAATTTCATAGAGTTCTTTCAGCGGGACGATATCTTCGTGAGCGGCAACTTGAAGCACGGAGTCAGCCGATGTGTAGACAATCAGTGCGCCGGTCTTCATATGCTCTTCGCCTAGCTCATCCAGAATTTCCGTACCGCTTGCCGGTTTGTTGCCAATCACTTTGCGTCCCGTTTTTTCTTCGATACGCTGGATCAATTCATCGGGGAATCCGTCTGGGAATACGCGGAACGGCGTATCGATATAAAGCCCCATGATTTCCCAGTGCCCGGTCATCGTGTCTTTACCGCGCGAAGCTTCTTGCATTTTAGTGTAGTAAGCGAGAGGTTGATCGACTTTAGCGACCCCTTGGACTTCTTCGATATGGGATAATCCCAGTTTCGCCATATTCGGCATGTTCAGACCGCCCATTTCGCGAGCGATATGACCGAACGTATCGACGTCGAAATCATCGAACTCTGCGGCATCCGGCGCTTCGCCGATTCCGACCGAGTCCATTACGATCAAGTGAATCCGTTTAAATGTAGACATAGTAGAAACTCCTTTCAGATCAGAAAATCTTATTCTACACCTTTTTAAACGCTTTTTCACGACTCAGATAGCGTTTAAATAAATAAGCCTGCAATAATTGCGGACAACATACTGACTAGAGTTGCGCCATACAGTAATTTTAAGCCAAAACGAGCTACGACATTCCCTTGTTTTTCATGCAAACCTTTTACTGCTCCGGCAATAATGCCAATCGAAGAGAAGTTCGCAAACGAGACCAAGAACACAGACACAATCCCGATTGTGCGATCGCTCAACGTACCTGCGTTGATCAACGTTTGCAGATTGACCATCGCTGCGAATTCGTTCGTCATCAGCTTGGTTGCCATAATGCCGCCTGCTGTCACCGCTTCGTTCCACGGAATACCCATAATGAAAGCAAAAGGCGAGAAGACGTAGCCGAGCATCTCTTGGAACGAAATCCCGAAGATCGCGGCGAAAATTCCGTTCAACATCGCAATCAAAGCGACAAAACCGATCAACATCGCAGCCACGATAATCGCGACTTTAAATCCGTCCATGATGTATTCGCCGAGCATTTCGAAAAACGATTGTTTTTCTTCTTCTTGAACTTCCAAAATATCTTCGTTTGGTTCGACTTTGTACGGATTGATGATCGAAGCGATAATGAATCCGCCAAACAAGTTGAGGACAAGTGCTGTAACGACAAACTTTGGCGGAATCAGTCCCATATAAGCGCCGACGATCGACATCGATACGGTAGACATTGCCGAAGCGCACAGCGTGTACAGGCGGTTAGCCGGCAGCAATCCGATTTGTTTTTTGACAGAAATAAAGACTTCCGATTGACCCAATACCGCCGAAGCGACTGCGTTGTAAGATTCCAGCTTGCCCATTCCGTTGATTTTGCTCAGTACCAACCCGATATAGCGGATGATAAAAGGCAATACGCGGATATACTGCAAGATCCCGATCAATGCGGAGATGAACACGATAGGCATCAATACGTTTAAGAAAAAGATCGAAGCTTTATTTTCCAGCAAGATGCCTCCGAACACAAAACCGATACCTTCGGTTGCATATTCCAGCAGCGTTTCGAACGTGGTCGCAAAGATACGAATCAATGTAGTACCCAGTACGGTATTAAGCAGTAAAAAGGCAAGTACGGCTTGCAAAACGACCATGACAATCAGCGGGCGATAACGAATTTTGGTGCGACCGTTGCTTGCAAGAAAAGCAAGCCCGAAGACGACGACCAAACCGATTAGAGCGATAACAATGTGCATACAGAAAACTCTCCTGACCGATAATTTTTTGATGAAAGATGAAGCGTTTACAAAAATAGTTTGAAAAGGAGAAAACAAACAAAAAGGATCGAATAGAGGAGAAGCTAGTATAAAAACGACTTCCCACTATTCGGATATCCATTAAGCTCATATCGTGATAAAAATTGGAATGCCGATTACGCTTTGTCCATGTCTTTGGCTTGGAAATAACCCGGAAGCAGCGTCGACATCGTCCACTCTTCAGTGTTGCCGTGAAGATTCGTGAGATAAATGACGGTATGCTCGTCCGCGAACTCCGCGATCACTTGACGGCAAGCTCCGCATGGAGAGACAGGGCCTTCGGTATCGGCAACGACCGCGATCGCTTCAATCCGGCGAATCCCTTCGGAAGCCGCTTTGAAAATGGCTGTGCGCTCTGCGCAATTCGTTAAGCCAAAAGACGCGTTTTCAATATTGCAACCAGAGTAGACTTTACCTTCTGCGAATAAGGCAGCTCCGACTTCAAAATGAGAATACGGAACGTAAGCACTGTTGCGAGCTGCAATTGCGGCTGCGATCAATTCTTCCTTTTTAGCGTGGCTCATTGTAAGCCCTCCCGGTCATCCAGATTAGTATGAAGAATCCGATTTTTCGCCTTGCATAATTTTTACGCCGGAGCTTGCTCCGATTCGCGTAGCGCCTGCTTGAATCATCTTTTCCATATCTTCACGGCTGCGCACGCCGCCGGAAGCTTTAACACCAACCGTTGGTCCTACTGTTTTACGCATCAATGCGATGTCTTCCACTGTAGCTCCGCCTGTGGAGAATCCAGTCGAAGTTTTGACGAAGTCTGCACCTGCGCGAACCGACAATTCGGAAGCCAATACTTTTTCTTCGTCAGTCAGCAAACAAGTCTCGATGATCACCTTAACCAGAGCTTCGCCTGCCGCTGCTTCAACAACTGCGCGTACATCGCGTTCAACTTGCTCAACGTTGCCGCTTTTCAGTGCGCCGATATTGAGAACCATATCGATTTCGTGAGCTCCTTTTTGAATCGCGTCGCGAGTCTCGAACGCTTTGGTTTCGGAAGTGGATGCTCCAAGAGGGAACCCGATTACCGTGCAGACTTTTACAGGTGTACCTGTCAGTCGTTCAGCAGCAAAAGCAACCCAAGTCGGGTTCACGCATACCGAAGCGAACGTATACATTTTGGCTTCTTCAATCAGCTTTTCGACTTCGACTTGTGTCGCGTCAGCTTTCAATAAAGTATGGTCAATCATGGATGCAAGATTCATCGTAAATCTCTCCTTCAAGTGTAGAATTACTGCTATCATAACATGTGTATGAACAAATGCAAAATGTATGTTGAAATTTTGTTCATGTGTACCGCACACATGCTGCAAACCCAATAACTTAAAGCTCAAAAAGTAAAAAAACACATGAAAAAAGCCTGATTTCTATGTCGCTCCGGTCAACATAGAATTCAGGCTATTGAATTTACTTTTTGCGAGCTGTCGCTTTAGGAAGGGATGTCCGTATCTTTTTGGACGATTTCACAGCTGCGCCAGTCTGAGAGGCTTGGTTTTTCGAAGGTTGTACAGACTTTGCCACGCTTGCTTTCTGCAATTTTTTCCAGCCCTCGTAATCATGCACCGCAAAACCTGCAAAGCTCGGGCTGCTCCCAAGAGCTTGACGAACGGTTTCAAGTTGACTGTTCAAAAAAGGCGCACCTTCTTCGTAAAAGGTAACTTGAGGGGTCTCGCTGGAAGGGTTCGTCTCGACTGCAATCCGCAAAGGCTTGCCGAGCTTTTCCGCTTCCGCCAATTGCGTTTTGGCAACTTCAATAATTTGCGCACCGGAATCGCGATAAGCCATGATCGTAACGCCGTCGAAGCGATCGATCATCCATGAACTGAGTGTTCGATTTTCATCAGGCATCTGATGTTCATGGAACCAAAAAGGAATATCCGCTTCTGCGCGCAAACTCAGACTTTTTGCACCTTGAAGAATAATTTGAGTCGAACTTTTCCAACTTCTCAGCAAAGCTTCTCGATCACTTTCCCATTGAGGAAGCAGATAAGGTTCGACATCGATATGGATACCCGCAAATTTTTCGTCTTTTTTTGCTGAAGCTTGATAAGCCGATAACCAATTTACAAAAGCTTGTGGCAAGCTGCGGTCTGTTGCCCAAGCCGGCGCGCCGTCTAGCGCGTAGACTTGAATCTGTTTTGCCGAAGCTTTGCGAATAAACGTAGTGTAATCGGAAATCTCCATCTCAGCATCAATCTGTAGATATAAAGTCGAAATTTTATTGGATACCGCGAAAGTGAGCAAATCGTCGGATGAAGCCCGCAATGACCAAGGATTCCATACCCAAGTCGAAAACTGATCTTGTTCACGCGCTTGAGCATGAGAAGTTCCGAAAGAACTTGTTGTCCAAGCCAGAAGTAAGCAGAAAACAAGGCAGCGGGAAAACGTATGGCGTGTATTCATGATGTTTCTTCACCTTTCGATTCATCCGCAAATCAGGTCCGAAATCGGCAACCCGGCTACCGTGACCGTCCGGAGAACGGTGTTAGGCCCGTAGCTTTGCGTCTTCGCTTTTCAACGAATTTGCCCTGTATAGGATAAGAAATAGACAAACGAATAAGATCGTTTGTTTGGAAGATGCAGCGCCATAAAAAAAGCTGCACGATATTTTTATCGGCAGCTTGGCGGTGAAATTTAATCAGCAAGTAAGGAAAGTGCAGTAAATTGATCCGTAATCAAAATATTGGCGTATCGACCGGTCAAAGCTGCACGAATTGCGCGAATCTTACGAGGACCTCCAGCGACCAAAATTGATCGTTCTTTGCGGCGTAATTCGGATAAGTCGATCCCTACCGTGCGGTCGTTGATTTCTTCGCTACAAATCTGTCCACGATCGTCAAAAAATCGCGAGCAAATATCGCCTGCACCGACGGCTTGAAGTTGTTGTCTTTGTTGCTCGTCAAAATACCCCAATCGGAATAACAACGCGTCTTCCTCAACGGTTCCGACCGTAAACACCGCGATATTCGCTTGGCGACCGAGTTCGATAATTCGCTGAATATGCCGATCTTCTTCGACCATCTTTTTCAGTTCAATCCGGTCGAAAATAACAGGAAGCGGCAAATACCTGGCAACGGTTCCGAAAGCTTCCGCGAATAAATTCGCAGTTTCCGCCGCATAAGTAGGAACTTGCGAATGACTGACTCCACCTTTGAGTTGGACAATCTCGACCCCACGTAATGGTTTATGCCGAAGCTCAAGAGCGAGCGCGTACATCGTCGTTCCCCATGTAATGCCGATAATATCGCCGTCTTGAACATTTTCTTCCAAATACTCGGCAGCGGCTGTCGCTACTCTTGTGCGAATCTCTCGATACTCATTTTGTGGCGAATAACAGACCCGAGCCGTTTGGAGACCAAATTTTTGTGTCAACGCGATGCCGAGCGCATCGAGGTCTTCCAACGGATCGGCGATCGTGATCCGTACAAATCCGTTTTCTTTCGCATATTGAAGCAGTCTTGACACGGTTGGACGTGATACGCCGAGCCGAGTCGCAATATCTTGTTGACTATAGTCGGACAAATAATACAGCCGCGCGGCTTCGATGCTCAGGCGTTGTTTGTCCAGATCAATTTTGTCGGTCATGGTCGTCCCCTTGATTTTTTAAGGTTCATTATACGTGTCTAAACAAAGCTTTGCACGGAGAAAACGTATCCATCCAAAGGTTCATAAACAAAATTTTGGATTTAAAGGGGATAATGATACTATTTTCTTTAAAGTATTCGATTTACGGATTTATGTGCCGATATTGTGTAGGCATGCTTTTTTGGTATCATAGGGACAAAGAACGATTTGGATATTTAAGGAAGTGGCAAAGTATAGCGTTTTTAGTTCATCTGTATGACAAGAAAGGAGATGGAGCAATAGACATTTCTGCTGTTTTTTTGCCGACATGTATAGAAGAAAAAGAGTGGTTCAGTCTGATTTCATTGTTTTCTTCCGAGGCGCAAGTTGGAATTTCTCGTTTGGTTCGAAAAGAAGATCGTCAGCGTAAAGCCGTAGCCCATTTATTATCATCCGTAGTGCTTGGAGAACATACAGGAATGAACTATTCCGAGCTTGTTTTTCAGCGCAGTGCTTACGGTAAGCCTTATCTGGCGCATGATGAAGCCCCGAAGTTCAACGTATCCGGTTCAGGAGCTTGTGTCGTATGCGCGGTAGCGCCTACCGATGTAGGGATTGATGTCGAGCATATTTTGCCGCTGGAAGCTTCAACGATCAAATTGTTGCTAGGGATCGAATCGAATGAACATTCTGGAGTGAAGACGGACTTGGCGCCTCTAGAGATGGAGAGCTTTTATAAACGATGGACGATGTTGGAGAGCTGGCTTAAGGCTGAAGGAACCGGGCTGCATTCTCAATATCCGTTATCTTCCTTTAGTCCTAGGCAGATCGATGATGAGGCTCAGAAATTCGAGGTTGAAGCTCGGCAATCCCATCTAAAACCGTGGATCGTCGAATCCTATATACTTCAGCGTTCTTTATCCGAGCACTATGCGTTTTCTTTTTGCCGAAGACCTGAACAATATTGGAATAATCAAGTCGCAATCCTCGATCTACACGAGTTGATGCGGCAATTTCGTATGTGGGTATCCTGATAGACAAGATTGGGAAGGGGAACAAGATAAACGATGAATGTTGAATTAACAGACACTTCAAATTCTGTATGGTTAGAGTCATTACGAGCAGTAGAGGAAAAAACGTATCTATCTGGAGAAAGTTTGCCGCCTTCAAATGAAATCGGACAAGTGAATCAGCCATTCTCGTTACTCGATCCCACTTATCTACGCAGTGAAATTTTATCTGCCGCTTGGTCCGTTTTGTTGCAACGTTATTTGCGAAGCGAAGAACAAGCTTTTGTCTTTTACACGTCTGATTCTGTCCAAATGTTTCCGGTTTTAATCAAAGGCAAACATCATGATACATTCCGAACTCGAATCCAAACGATCACTCAGAACTTGAAGCAATCTAGAAAAATGCAAGCAACAGCTGAACAATTTGCTCGACTCTATACGTCAGGCAAGGTAGAACGTCCATATAATACGGGAATCGGCTTGAATATATCGGCTGTCGATGCGCAAATCTTGGAATCTTCGTCTTGCGATTTGTTTATCGAATTTTCCGGTTCGGATCAGATTCAAGCGTGTGCGTATTTCCGTAAATCAAGCTTCAGCGAAGAATTTGTCCAATCCGTATTGAATCATTTGCAAAGTATTTGTATTCGGATGATGGCTGCGCCAGATTCGTCAATCAGCGAAGAAGATTTATTGAGCGAATCGGAACGGCAACTATTGCTGCATGCCTGGAGCGGCGCACGAAAACCTTTTGAAATGAATAAGCCTGTTCATCACTGGATTTCAGAACGTGCCGCATTGGCACCGGATCAAGATGCTGTTGTGTATGAAGGGGGTACACTGAGTTACGGTGAATTGGATCGTCGTTCAGATATTTTGGCGAGTGAGCTGCGCAGCATGAATCTAGGAAGTGGGCAGGTTGTAGGTATTCTTGCACGTCCATCCGCCGAAATGATCTTGTCGATCTTGGCGGTGTTGAAGACGGGGGCTGCTTATTTACCTATTGATCCCGAATATCCAGCTGAGCGTATCCGTTTTATGTTAGAAGATAGCCAAGCCCCGCTATTGCTGTTGACTCCGCACATCGAACCACCTAGTCATTACACAGGGCATTCGATCAGAATCGATAACGATCGTCAATGGGACGAGCAGGTTGAACGATATATGCCTGGTGATATGAACGAAGCCGCTTATGTGATCTACACTTCAGGGTCTACAGGAAAGCCAAAAGGCGTCGTAGTCGAGCACCGATCGCTGATGAATTTTGCGAAGTGGCATATTCAGCAATTTGAGATTACTCCTCAAGATCGAAGTATCAAGTATGCGGGCTTTGGATTTGACGCGTCAGTCTGGGAGATCTTTCCGTATTTGATGTCTGGATCTGCGATCTATATGATTCCAGAAGAATTGCGCTTGGATCCGGAAGGCTTGAATACGTATTTTGACGTCAACGAAATCACGATTGCTTTTTTGCCGACTCAATTGTGCGAGCAATTTTTTGAATACGACAACCATTCGCTGCGGATTTTGTTAACAGGTGGAGATAAATTAAAAACATTCACTCCCCGTTCTTACGATTTGTACAATTGCTATGGCCCTACCGAAAATACGATTGTAACGAGTTTTCATTTGGTGACGCAGATGGAAGACAATATCCCGATTGGCAAACCGATTCGCGGTTCGCAAATTATGATCTTGGATACTTTTGGACATCTTCAGCCGATTGGTGTTGCAGGTGAACTCTGCGTCGCTGGAGACGGTCTGGCTCGCGGTTATCTCAATCGACCGGAATTAACCGAAGAAAAGTTTACCGTGCATCCTTACGTAGAAGGTGCTCGGATGTATCGTACAGGCGATTTGGCACGCTGGAAACGTGACGGCACGATTGAATTTCTCGGTCGTCTTGACCACCAAGTGAAAATTCGAGGATTTCGTATCGAGATCGGCGAGATCGAGCAGCGTATTTTGGAAAACGAACATGTTCAAGACTGCGTAGTTGTTGCGTCTCACGATGAATCCGGCGATGCGTTTTTGACCGCTTATATCCAGTCTGCGATTTCTCGCGATTATGCCGAATGGACAGACGAACTTTCGGTTACACTGCCCGATTATATGATTCCCGCTTACTGGGTTACCTTAGATCAACTTCCGGTTAACGCGAATGGGAAGATTGATCGCCGCGCATTGCCCAAGCCGCAAGTTCAAGTCGCAACGCAAGTTGAAGAACCGTCAAATGATAGGCAGCAACGACTCTATACGATCTGGAGCGAAGTTCTGGGACATGATCGATTTGGCGTATCGGATCGGTTTTTCGATATTGGAGGTCATTCGCTGCAAGCCGCGATTCTTCGAGCGAAGATTGAGCATGTATTTGGTGCCAGATTTACGATTCGCGAATTATTCGAATATACGACCATTAAGTTGCAAGCCGATCAGATTGCGGAGCGCAGAGTAGAGCACGATCAGGTTTTATCGACGTTGCCGTCTCTTTCGCCTGCTTTGCCAGCTATCCATTATCCCACTTATCCGGCTCAAACTCGATTGTTTTTGATTGAGCAGATGGAGGGTGCAGGGACGGCTTACAACGCTCCGGTATTGCTACGTGTGCAAGGGGAATTGGATCTGCCGCGTTTGGAAAAAACGCTTCAAACGATGGTTGAGCGGCATGAAGCGCTGCGTACTTCGTTTGAACTTCGTGGTGAACAGATTATCCAGCAGATTCATCCACAAGTTACTTTGAAGCTCGCGGTATCCCAAGCAGAAGAGAAAAGTATTCATGCAGTAATGGATACTTTTGTACGTCCTTTTGACCTTAGCCAAGCTCCGCTGATGAGAGCAGGAGTCGTGTCCTGCGATAGCGATTTGCATTTTATTATGCTTGATTTTCATCATATTGCGGTTGACGGTGTGTCGATGCACCTGTTTTTCGAAGAATGGTCACAATTGTATCGCGGAAAGTCTCTGGAAGATCCAGCGCTACAATTCAAAGATTTTTCGGTCTGGTACAGACAGGATGCTGCCGCGTTCATCCGCCAACATCAGCTTGACTACTGGCAGAAGCGTTTGGCGGGAGAATTGCCGATGCTTCAACTTCCGACAGACAAACCAAGAAGCGAAAAACAAAGTTTCCGTGGGGCGACGTTGCATTATGAGATTGATGCTCAGCTGCATACTGGGTTGAAGAGGTTGGCAGAGCGCACGGATTCCACGCTCTTTATGGTAATGTTAGCAACTTACGGAACATTATTGTCGCGGTATAGCGGTCAAGAAGACGTAATTGTAGGTGTGCCAGTAGCCAACCGTAGCCAAGAAGAAGTTCATTCGATTATCGGAATGTTCGTCAATACATTGCCGATGCGAACGTACCCGGAGCAACAAAAGACTTTCGCCGAATATTTAAGTGAAGTCAAAAGCGAGCTGCTTCGTGCTTTTGATCATCAAGAATATGAGCTGGGGGAACTCGTTAAAGAATTGAATATTCCGCGTATTGCTGGACGAAGCCCTTTATTCGATACAATGTTCGTGATGCAAAATACAGGTCGCTTATTCCCGCAATTGGAAGGCGTACAAACGACGCTAGAGCATTACGCGCCGGCTATTGCCAAATACGATCTGATGCTTGACGTGACAGAAAATGATACAGGAATTGTAGTGGATTTCCAATATTGCAGCGACTTGTTCGAGGCGTCGACGATTGAACGTCTTGCTGAACATTATATGCAATTGCTGCGTTCGGCCGTGGAAAATGAGCATATGAAGTTACCTGCACTTCCGATGTTGAGTGCAACTGAGCAGCATAAGCTGGTCATTCAATTGAACGATACGACTTCGGAGTATGATCGCAGTCTGACTATTCAAGCCGCTTTCGAGCAACAAGCTATGCAGCAACCGAACAGTATTGCAATAGTGTTTGAAGATCAGTCGCTGACGTATGCAGAACTTAATGAAAAAGCAAATTCTTTAGCGTATACGCTGATTGAACAAGGCGTGACTCCCGATCAATTGGTTGGCTTGATGCTGGATCGCTCTCCAGAAATGATTATAGGGCTACTCGGTATTTTAAAAGCCGGCGGTGCCTATGTTCCGATCGATCCTGAATATCCTGAAGATCGGATTCGCTACATGATGGAAAATAGCGGCTCTGATTTATTGCTGACTCAGCGGCATCTTGCTCATAAATTGCAGTTTGCAGGCAAAGTTCTGTGTATAGACGAGGCAAAAGCCTATTCGCAATATACAGACAATCCAGAGCCACGCTCTAAACCAAGCGACCTGCTTTACGTGATTTATACGTCTGGAACGACAGGGCGTCCAAAAGGGGTCATGTTGGAGCATCGCAATATGATGAATTTAATTCATTACGAATATACGCAGACCAATATCGATTATCGCGAGCGAGTGCTGCAATTTACAACGCTGAGTTTCGATGTATGTTCGCAAGAAATTTGGTCGACGTTACTTGCTGGCGGCACATTATGTATGATTCGTAGTGAGATGCGCCGCGAAGTCGGACAATTATTGTCTTTTATCGAGCAGCAGCAAATTAGTGTTTTGTTTATGCCGGTCTCGTTTTTGAAATTTATTTTGAGTGAAAAAGAATACGAAGAACAGTTTCCAACCTGTATTCGTCATATCGTCACGGCTGGCGAACAGCTGGTCGTACCGGAAAAATTCCAAGACCATCTGCGTCGTCACGGTATCTTTTTGCATAATCATTACGGCCCTTCGGAAACCCATGTTGCAACCGCACATACCGTATATCCGTCTGAAGATATTCCTGAATTGCCACCCATCGGCAGACCGATAGCCAACACGCGGATTTATTTGCTTAATTCAGCTTTGCATGTGCAACCTCAAGGCGTCGCAGGTGAACTGTATATTGCTGGCGAATGTGTAGGCAGAGGATATTATAATCAACCGGAGTTGACCGAAGAACGTTATTTGGCAGATCCTTTTGAGCAAGGTAGTATCATGTACAAAACAGGAGACCTGGCACGGTGGACTCCCAATGGTGAATTGGAGTTTTTGGGTCGATTGGATCATCAAGTGAAGATACGGGGTTTCCGAATCGAATTAGGCGAGATCGAAACAGCTTTATTGGAGCATGAATCGGTCAAAGAAACGATTGTGCTGGCAAAAGAAGACGCGGCAGGCGGCAAATATCTATGTGCTTATGTAGCTTCGCCAACAATCGCTCATCAGCGAGAGCTACGCGAACATCTTGCGCATCGGCTGCCGGATTATATGGTTCCGTCTTATTTTGTATCGATGGACAAAATGCCGCTGACGCCTAACGGCAAAATTGATCGTCGTGCTCTGCTTGAGCCGAAGCTTGATGAAATAGGGTCAGGCACGGAATATGAAGCTCCGCAAAACGAAATCGAGCAGCAGATCGCAGAGGTATGGCAGCGAGTTTTAGGCATTGGACGTATCGGTCGGCAAGATAACTTTTTCGAATTGGGCGGTCACTCACTGAAAGCCGCAGTAATGGTCGCACGTCTACAAGAGCACTTCGAACTGAGTATCAACGATGTGTTTGAACATCAAGTGTTGGCAGAGCTTGCGAACGTGATTAAGCCAGCATCCAATCGGATCGTAGAAAAGCTTGCCGAATTAAAAGAAGCTTATCTTGTCCAGCGTGAAGATACATTAGCGGAGGTTCGCCAAGCCTATATGGAACGAGTGAAGCAAGACGTAAACTCGGTTGATCTCACAAAACTTCGCGGTTATCGCAATGTATTATTGACCGGGGCGACAGGGTATGTAGGGATTCATTTGCTTTATGATATGCTGACACGTACCGATTGGGAGATCTTTGTCGTCGTACGTGGAGACAATGATGAACAAGCTTATCGCCGCGTGCAACATAAGTTGAAGTTTTATTTTGGCGAACAAGCTTTGACTCTTACAGAAGATCGGCTGCATGTATTACATGGCGATTTGTCTGAAGAACGGATAGGTCTTTCAGAAGAAGCTTATACGCAATTGCAACAAGAAATCGATGTCATTGTTCATGCTGCGGCTACAGTGAAGCATTATGGCAATTACGATGATTTCAAGCGGCATAATGTCGAAGCGACTGAGCAATTATTGCAACTTGCGGATAGTGCACGCCGTAAAGATTTCCATCATATTTCTACGCTTGGTGTAGCCACAGGTATCGTCGACGGTCAGAAACAAGCCTTTTTCGGAGAATATGACTTAGATCTAGGGCAACGATACGAAAATTATTACGCCAAAACTAAATTTGAAGCCGAAGAACTTGTGATCGCCGCGAGGGCAAAAGGAATACAAACCAGCATTTATCGTTTAGGTAACGTCGTCTTCCATTCGAAGACTGGACGTTTCCAAGAAAATATCGGTGAAAATGCGTTTTATACGATGATGCAGTCGTTTTTGACGCTAGGTATTGTGCCCGAACTTTCTCCAGATACCGACTTTTCATATGTAGATGGAATTAGTGCTTCGATCTTGCTGCTGATGCAGCCGGAACAATTACAAAATCAAATTTTCCATTTGCTGAATCCGCACTTGGAAAGTATGTATCGGATTTTGACGACGAAAAATCTTGGATACGAAGTAAAGCCGCTGAAATTCGCAAAATTTGTCGACGAGTTAACGCAGAAGTTTGAAAGCGGCGAATCGCGTGTCGAAATCGATAAAATTATGCTGCATTACGGCTGGTTGGAAAGCGCACAAATCCAAACTTCTTTTGAAATTCCTTGTCAGCTCACGGTTTCTTATCTGGAGCAACTCGGATTCCAATGGAAAGCAATCGATGATATATTGATTTCCAAGATGATTGACTATGCTAAATCGACAGGGTTTTTAAAGTAACATTTGAATCTAAGAGAAGCACTTTAATGAAGAAATACAAAATTTTTCTTTAGATTCGACATTTTTTTTAGTATACTAAAAGTTGAAGGCACATATATGAATCAAGGGGGATTTTCCATGTTTAAGGTTGAATATTTTCCAGACCTGAATCGTCTTGTATGCACCGTGGAAAGTATCACGATGGATGAAGTCGAACCTTACCATACCGAATACAAAGCTCAGCTGGCGAAAACGAAACCAGGATTTACCGGTTTGACCGACCTGAGCAAAGGAAAGTTGTTCACACAAGAAGTAGCAGTAGCTTTGTCTCCCCTTGGCGAACTATCTGTAGAAAAAGGGCTTAAAAAATGGGCATATTACACAGGTTCCGGAATATCGAAAATGCAAATGCAGCGGATGTTTGGCGATATCGTTAAATCATTCCCTGAACTTGACGAAGCATTAGCGTATTTGAATGAATAATCTAAAACTTTCTTAATGAACTGAAAAGCAAAAAGAGCGCACTCCGTGGTAACGGGATGCGCTCTTTTTGTGTCTGGCACGAATACATTCGATCTAAATCAAGTGTATTCGTACCAGCTAGACGTTGGATTTCGATTAGGCTCTGTTACGGCGACCCATCGAACGCATGATCAGGCTGACAACCGCTACCAGAACGATCGCACCGATTAATGCTGGAATGATGTAGAATCCGCCTGTCTCAGGACCCATTTCGCCCAAGATTACTCCGCCTAACCAACCGCCGATGAAACCAGCGACGATGTTCCCGATGATGCCACCAGGAATGTCTCTGCCCACGATAAGACCGGCCAACCAACCGATAACCCCACCGATAATTAAGGACCAGATAATACCCATTTTGTATCGCCTCCGTTATGTGTTTTGTTTGCTTCAAATACAACTTAACCTTCTAGCAAGCATTTGAATAATATCTTGAAAATTTAATTTTGAAACATTTTTTTAGTTACATTTTGGTAATCATTGTTTACTTTATTGGGCTTCAAAAGTGATTCAAGAGGTAAAAAAACGGGTTATTGCGATATCCGCAACAACCCGTTCATATGATTTTATTTACTTAACTTTTATTCACTTAACGCGTATTTCACGAGGGCTCCAGATTCGGCAGCATATAATACGTTTCCTGCATAAGCAAAAGCATAATCGTTACGTAGCGCTCGGTTGGATACCGCTCGTACAATCTCTAAATTTTCGGGATCCAGAATATACAGTGTCTCCGCCATATCCACTTGAAGCTCTCCGTTGTCCGAACGCTCTAACATCACGAATTGACCCGGAGAATCGTCCAAAATCCGTTCTGCGACTTTTCCATCCAATTTAAAAGCGGTCAATTTTCGATTCGAATACGTCACATAACCATCGTTTGTTGCAAAAATAACAGAATCGGCAGGGATAACACGCCCCCACAACAGTTGACCTTCAGGAGAAAAAGCAAATAATTTATTGACCGTACCTGCAATCGATCCTCGTAACAGTAGAGTTCCATCGTTTTGCACCAAAATAGTAGGTCCAAGACTATCACTCAGAAGATGAACGCTTGCCGGAAACTTATACGTATAGAGGCGTTTGAGATCTGATGTATATACTTCAATCGTCGGGCTAGAAGAAGGCATCCAAGAATGAGCATTGATCCGAATTTGACGGTTGGTATCCATAACGATGCGTTGACCTTGTGCAGCAAGTAAAGAGCCGTTGAGCAATTGAGAAGATAATAGCTTACCGGAATGATCGAGACGTGTCACGTTCGTTTGGATCTTGCCACTTCGATGAGGTTCTTGAAGGGAGGAAATCAATAAACTTTCATCGCCGAGTAGATAAACCTTGCTTCCTAAAGGTATCGAACGGCTCCAAAGTTCTTTTCCATCCGAAGAAAGTGCATAGAGGTGCTGAGTACGATCAGAGAACGTGCCTACGAAATATACATCTCCATTTGTTGCATACAATAAAGAGCTGGCGGTCGTATAGACGCCATTTTGATCTTGAAACGTTCGAGACCATTTTTGATTGCCTGTAGCGGCGTCAAAAGCAGTGATCGATTCTAGGTAGCCGTCATCTTTTATAGGCGAAAGACTTTTTTGTACATGTTGTACGGTATGAGCATAAACGAGATTACGGGACGCAACAAAACGAACATCGTGTGCAGACGCCAACGATGTGTCATATACGGATGACGATGTCCAAGAAGGCTGAGGCAGCTTACTTCCGCTTAGACTTCCTGTACTTGCACCCGCATAGCCGGGAGCGCTCAGCAGTACCGCTGCGCTGAGTACGAATGCTCCCCATTTTTCAGTTGATTTCATAAACAGGTTTCCATTCCTCTCTATACATTTGAACAGCTTACACGCCGGGTGAACCTTAACTGTGATGATTATACACGCTATATGCTCGATTTTCCAGAAGTTTACGTTTTATACCTTTGGTCCTGCATTTTCTGGTTTATACGATAAGCTTCACGTTTTCGATAAGCCGTTAGTCTTGAACTCAGCTTGGATTTGGTGTAATTACCAAAAAATGTTGCAATCTATGAAGCATAGTTATAGAGTCGCATACACTGCGGCTTATGTTGCGATTTAAGACTTTTGGCTAAACCTTTACTCCTGAAAACCTTCAAAAACGTTTATTTATCAAGGCTTACGGTTATATAGTTTTACTATAAGGAAGCGACCTAGTAAAAAGGTAAGGAGGCATGACCTATGACAATGAGCGTACATAACCTAATGGCTTTCCATTCGCAATTTAACCGACCTCAGCCCATAACAGCGCCGCCCAAAAACAACATACCGAACGAAGAAAAAAGCTTTGAAGATATATTGCGTGAGAAGATGGCTTCTTCCAAAGTAACCGTATAGAGTGTAATCGACATGCTTCGATCTTGCAACAAGTTCTCCTCCACGACGTATAATAAAACAGACTAAGTGGATAAGGAGGCAAGATGATGGAATTTGACTTTACTACGATTGTGCTTGCGATCATTGTGTTCTCATTGATGCTTATGGTGATTGGTTTGCGCTTTGAAGTTCGAAGCCTACGGGAAGACTTGAACCGACTGGCAGAATCCCCTCGTGGTTATCGTCCTTTGTCCTCGGCTACCCATCAAGGCGGAGAAACGTCCCCATCTTTTTCGCAAAATGGAGAAGGCGACGAGATGCTTCGTTCTTTGGTAGCGAAAGGACGTAAGATCGAGGCGATCAAAGAAGCACGGATTTTATACAATTTCTCGTTAAAAGAAGCCAAAGACTATGTGGAGTCGCTGTAAATATGGGAAGGGAAGCGCGTAGACGGTGAGAAAAATTCGTTTCCGGCTACGTTAGATTTTCTCGTAAAAAAGACCATGTGCATGATCTGCACATGGTCTTTTTTATGCGGAGAAGCAGATAAGGCTAACCTTGACTCAGGCTATACTTCATCCGGCTCAGGAGGCTCCTGACGTCCGCTTTTGCGTTCGTGCGGTTTATGAAACACAGGAGGTTCGCCCGGCATTTGATCAGGTTTTGCCGCATCTGACAGCTCGCGTCCCGATGTTCCGGCATCGGGAACTCCTGCGGCTTTAGCCGCATCCGCAAGTTCATCTTGGATACTCCCTGTCCATAGAGGAACACCGCTGCGATGCGCCGCTCGCCCGTTCAAATGACCAGCAACCGGAGCGGTGATGAAGAAAAACACGATACCGAGCAAAATATTCATGCTGGCGGTCTGCATACTGGAAGCAAAGTATAAGAAGACTCCCGTTAATACGCATAGAACGCCTAATGTAGAGCTTTTTGTCGCTGCATGTGAACGCAGGTAGACATCGGGCAAGCGAATCAACCCATAAGCGCTAAATACGCTGAGAAGCGCCCCTATTAGAATGAGAAGGACAGACAGCCATTCAATCAACAGTTGAATCGTCTGGAGCATCAAGCACCCGCCCCCTTTCCATATACCGAGCTAATGCTACCGTTCCCAAGAATGCTAAAATACCGATCAGCAATACAAGTTCGAAGTAAGCGCTAGAGCGCGTATAAGCACCCGCAATCGCGACTTCTGCCGCTACGTTGACACCGATCGTATCGAGTGCGGCAATCCGGTCGGCGATCGAAGGGCCTTTGAGTACACGGTACAGACATCCGCCGATCGCCAAAGCGAGCAGGATCATCGAAATGAGCAGAATCGTTTGCATCAGCTTCGGGTCACCTCCATAATCGCTTTTTCGAACGTTTCACGAATATGTTTTTCAACATCGTTCGCTTCTTGCATATTCATCGCATGGATATATAGCGTTTTTTCGTCGTGACTGACTTCAAGCAATAAAGTACCGGGCGTCAAGTTCATTAATCCGCATAACATCGTCAATTCCCAACCCGGATTCAGTTCGGTTTCGTAAGCAAAAATGCCCGGTGACAACGTGAGTTTGGGTTTGATGATTTGCCGAATCACACTGAATGAAGAAACGACCAGCTCTTTGAGCAAGAGCCAAAGCAATTTGACGCAAGCCCATACTTTTCGCGGATAAAAAGGTTGAGGGAAAAAGCGTCGCATCAAAGTCATAAGAAGCAACCCAATCAAAAAACCTACGAGAAAACCGGATAAAGTCATATCGCTGATGAGCAGCATCCACACGAAAGCTAGGGCAAGATTGAGCAGTAGTTGAAAAGCCACAGGCATCTACTCCTTAAATACGGCTTGGATATAAATAGACGGATCGGTTAAAATATCGGCTGCGCGCTGTACATAAGGCATGACCGGTTCTGCGAATACTCCCATAAAAATAATCAACATCATCAGCGGAGCCGAAGATAGCAGGAGCTTCCGCGATTGTTTCCAGTGCGCTTCACGCGGCCTGCGAGCTTTGCCCCAAAATCCGAGAATAAAGATTTTGATAAGCGAATATAGCAACATCAACGTTAAAATCACGCCTGCTGCGGCAAGGATATATTGACCGTCTTCTATACTGCCTTGAATAATCAGTAATTTGCCCGGGAATCCGCTCAGAGGCGGGATGCCGACAACTGCCAACGAAGCAATCAAAAACATCCACCCTAACAACGGAGAATGACTGAGCACACCACCCATTCGATTGACCCGCTCGGTTCCGGTCTCGGCTACCAGTATTCCAGCAAGTAAAAACAATAACGCTTTGACGATCATATCGTGTACAAGATAGAAGACAGCACCTTGAAGCGCGTCATGGTTCGATACCGCAAGGGCAAGAGAAATAAATCCGATACTGGCGATTACGTTGTAACCGAGAATCCGGTTGACGTTGGTTTGAGAAACCGCACCAAATCCTCCGAGTATAATCGTGGCGACCGCCATCGTACCGATTAGCATATGCGTAACCTGCACTTCATGGTAAAAGATGAGCGTAAACGTTCGGATCAACGCATACATGCCGACTTTCGTTAACAAAGCTCCGAACAAAGCCGATATCGCGGCGGGCGGAGCCCCGTACGAGCCGGGCAGCCAAAAGAATAAGAACAACCCGGCTTTGACACTGAAAACAACGAGTAGAAGCGCAGACACGACGGTAATGGGTCCAGTCTGACCGCTTTCGGCAATCCGCATCGATAGATGCGCCAAGTTCAACGTGCCTGTAGCGCCATACAGATAAGCAACAGAAGCAACGAATAACGTCGAAGACAACACGTTGATCAAGATATAATGCAACGTTTCGCGGAATTGACGTTTTGTACCGCCGAGGACGATGAGGGCGTAAGACGACATCAGCATCAGCTCGAAGCAGACAAATAAATTAAACAAGTCTCCGGTCAAGAACGAGCCGTTAACGCCAGCGAGCATAAAATGAACCAGCGTATAAAAATAATGACGTTCTCGCTCTTCATCGATTCCTCGGAACGAATAAAGCAGACAGCAAGCGCTGACGATTGAGGCGGCAAGTACCAGTAGCACTGCGAACATGTCCGCAACCAGCACAATTCCGTAAGGAGGCGCCCAGCCGCTCATATTCAACGTCTGAATACCTGTCGTTCGTACCTGAACCATCAAATAAATCGCGACGCACACATTCAACATTGAACTAATGAGACTAATCCAGCGTTGTAATTTCAATTTATTATGCAAAAAGATGAGGATGACCGCTGTAAAAAGCGGAATCAACAGTGGAGCGACTACCCAGTTGTTCATCGGCGGCGCCCCCTATGCTTGGCAGATTCACTGCGCATTCGTTCCATATCCGTTGTATCCAGCTTTTGATAAGCCCGATAAGACAAAACGAGGAAGAACGCGGTGATGCCAAAATTGATCACGATCGATGTTAAAATCAAAGCTTGCGGCAACGGATCGACAAATTGTTCTTTACCTCGTCCAAGCAGCGGAGCCGCACCTGTTTTGAGCATAGACATAGCCATCAGCAGCAAATGTACAGCATGAGTGAGCAGCGAGGTTCCAAGCACAATCCGTAATAAATCTTGAGTCAAAATCAAATAGATTCCAGCCGTAAACAAAATGCCGACAATGACAGCGACAACGACTTCCATCAGTTATCTTCTCCAATCGTGAGCAGAATCGTCATGGTTACGCCCACGACTGCCAGATAAACGCCCAGATCGAAAATCAAGGCGGTATGGAGCTCTGTTTTGCCAAGCAACGGAAGTTGAAAATAGCCAAAAGCATGTTTTAAAAACGGCTCTCCGAAAAACAAAGCGCCTGTCCCTGTGCAGAGTGCAATCAAAAGCCCGATCGCCGTAATCAATTTGAAGTCGAAAGGGATAACCTTGCGTACTGTATCGATATCAAAAGCAAGAGCGAGTAACAACAAAGCCCCCGCACTCATCAGTCCTGCTATAAATCCACCACCGGGACTACCGTGACCTGTAAAAAAGAGATACAAAGCAAAAGCTAAAATGATAAATACAACAACCTTCGATATATTTTGCAGAAAAATATCGCTACCTTTAGGCATCCGAATCGCCTCCTTTCTTACGGCTATCGTTGCTTTCCGAATCTTCGAATTCATCGCTTAGTTCATCTTCTGGATTTTCTTCATCGTCGTGATTGAGGTCGCTCACGCAATGAATCCAGGGTTCTTTTGGAGCTTTGACTGTAGTCGGACCGTCATGTTCGTATTGGGCTTTCCGGAAATGAGCCGCGATATCTTCAGATTCATCACCTTCATGCGAGACATGGCGAGAGCCTACATCGGTCGCTTTGCGGCGCAATTTGATCATATTAAAGATACCGATTGCCGCTACACCTAGAACCATGATTTCAAGCATCGTATCGAATCCACGGAAATCGACGAGAATAACATTGACGATATTTTTACCGCCAGCCGATTCATAACTTTCGCGCACATAATAATCGGATACCGGCTCGAACGGATTCGTGCCAAGTACCGTCAGTGCGACAAGCGTCATCAATACACCGACTGCAAGTGCCACTAAGAAATTCGGGAGTCGGAAGCGTACCGCTTGACGTTCTGTACGTAGTTTCGGCAAATGGTAAAAGCATAACAGATAGAGCGTAACGGAGATCGATTCGACGACCATCTGCGTCAATGCCAAATCCGGTGCTCGTAAAAATACGAACATCAATACCATCAGATAGCCGACAGTTCCGGTCAAAATAATCGCAACAGGGCGGGATTTGGCAAAAGGAACAGCAAGTGCTCCTGCGGCAAGCCCGATCAAAATGACCCATTCGTAAGGCGCTATCGTGGCATACGCGCCAACCCGGAATGTAACATCGTTTGAGTTGAATAAGATCAGTCCCAGAACAAGCAGCATAAATCCGAGAATATATTTCACGTAACTACGCGACGAACCATTCATGTACAGCGACGTCACACGCACCGTAATATGTTCGAAAAATCTCAAACTAATATCGTAGGCACGGTTAATGGATACTCGGCGTGGAATAAAATTATAGACTTTCGTCCAGCGCTTAGCTGTTAAAGCGAGTAATATTCCGACTACAATAACGCCGATCGTCATCCATAGTGCCGGAGTTAATCCGTGCCATAATTTCAGATCCATCGGCAATCGTTCGCCTGAAGCCGTGACCGCAGGAATCATCGCTTCTGTAGCCGGACGGATTAGAGAATACGCAACAAGCCCCGGGAAAAATCCAAGTACAAGCGCCATAATCGCTAATAAAACAGGAGGAATGACCATAAGCAGCGGAGCTTCATGTATTTGTTTATTTTTAAGCGGTTTTTTTCGAGGACCGAGGAATGTTCGATACACAAAAAGAACCGAATAAACAAAGGTGAATACACTGGCAATCCAAGCTACGATCGGGAAAAGAGCTGCCCAAGTCGAAAGCCCGAACACACCGGCATGCAGAGGCTCAATAACCGATTCCAGAAACATTTCTTTACTGATAAATCCGCCAAAAGGAGGCAGACCTGCCATCGAGAATGCACCGAATAACGATAAGGTAAAAGTAATCGGCATGACTTGAGCAATTCCGCCCAATTTACGAATATCCCGAGTACCTGTCTCGTGATCGACAATGCCTGCAGCCATAAAGAGCGCACCTTTAAATACCGCATGATTGAGCAAATGGAAGATTGCGGCTGTGCCTGCAGCGGCATACAAGATTTGTTCTTCGCCGTCGAAAATTCCGGATAGCGAAGATAAGCCGAGCAGAGACATAATCAGACCGAGTTGGCTGATGGTCGAGTAAGCCAAGATCCCTTTGAGATCGGTCTGCTTGATTGCGGCGACCGAGCCATATAGCAAAGTAATCAGACCGCCCAACGATACGATCCAGAACCATTCGGACGTTCCTGAAAAGATTGGACTCATTCGGGCAACCAGATACAGTCCCGCTTTAACCATCGTTGCCGAGTGGAGATAAGCACTAACAGGTGTTGGAGCTTCCATCGCATCAGGCAACCAAATATGGAATGGATATTGAGCCGATTTGGTAAAAGCGCCAAACAAAATCAAGATCATTGCCGGTAAAAATAGAGGATGTGACATTAACGGGGCTCCGGCTTCGAAAAGTTCACGAATCCGGTACGTTCCGCTCATCACATAAAGCAAAATGAAACCACTGAGTAGACCCAGCCCGCCGGCTACCGTAATCAAAAGCGACTTGAGCGCGCCGTAACGCGAACGGTGCTTTTCATTTTTGTAACCGATCAATAAAAACGAAGTGATACTGGTGAGTTCCCAAAATCCGTACAGAGTTAGCAAGTTGTCCGAAACAACAAGCCCTAACATCGCGCCCATAAAGACCAACAAAAACACATAAAATCTAGTTAAAGATTCTTTGGCAGCATTCATATAGGCAATCGAATACAGAGCAACTAACACTCCCATTCCGGTAATCATCAGAGCGAATAGCAAAGATAATCCATCGAGGTAAACAGTGAATGAAATTCCGAGTGACGGAATCCAATCAAACGATTTGATAATCGGGGAACCGTCGCGAATATCACCCAAATAACGGAGTAACGTCGCGAACACCAGAGCCGACAGTGCGGCTGCAAACCATCCTTTGTGTAAACGAGGAACCGCTTTTCCCAATAAAGGGAGTAGGGCGGCAAGCAAGAACGGCGACAGCGTCAAGAGATGGAGTAGGGACAAACGGCTTCTCCTTTCCGCTTCATATAATAGTTCGGCTTGGTAGCTTTCAACCAAGCTTTACTTTTTACTATTACCCCACCTAACGTAAGCTAAAGCTCACAAATTGGTTTTTTATACAAAAAAGATCCCTTTTTGACGTTTTAACACTCGAAATATGCCCTAACTTAACAAAAAGACTTAAGACCAGGAACGGTCTTAAGTCTTTTTACATTGCTTTTTATGAAGGGACAGAAAAATTTATTTTTCAGGCACGCTTACTTGAGCCGAACCATACGTATCGAACCATCCTTTGATCGTATCAAAGTCTTTCGAGAATGATAACGATAGCAGCAGCATCAGACGCGCATGAGCCGCATTCAGGTTGTCGCCCGCAATGATATTTTTCCCGGTAGAATAGTTACTTCCCGAACCGGTACGTGTTGTTGCCACAAACATCGTATTATGGTCAGCGATTGCTGCTGTACGTTCTGCACTCATTGCTCGCGAGATTCCGCCTGCGCCTGTTCCGGCTGTCACAATACCTGCGGCTCCGTTAGCTACGAAAGATGAAATTGCCCCTGCGCCGGCATCTTGATACGAATAAGCAATCTCGACTTTTGCGAGGTTGCTTTTATTTAATTTGGAAAGGTCAAAAGGCGTATTCCATGTACTAGCTGGAAGTAAAGCGCGAGCAGGTGCGCGGTAGACACGAACCCCGTCTTCATCGATATAACCTAGCGCGCCAAGTTCCGGAGTGATGAACGTATCGGTGCGGTACGAGTTAGATTTGGTGACTTCACGAGCCGCATGGAACTCGTCGTTCAACATGAGCACAGTGCCGAAATATTTTGTTTTTCCGCTAGCCGCTAATTTAATCGCATTGAACAAGTTGGCTTGAGCATCGCTCCCGATAACGGTCCACGGACGCATCGAACCCGTTACGACAACCGGTTTGGAGCTGCGTACGGTAAGATCAAGGAAATACGCGATTTCTTCCATCGTATCGGTGCCGCTTGTTACGACAACGCCGTCTTGCGTTTTGAGCGCTTGATCCACGCGAAGCGAAAGATCATAAAGATCGGAAATACTGTAAGCGCTAGAGCCGGAGTTGCCGAATTGGTATGTACTGACTTGAGCAATCTTATTTTTGTCGGGAAGTTCGGCCACCATATCGGCGATAAGCAACGTTCCGGCACGGTAATTCGCAAAACTTGTCGCATCGGCAGATTGACCTGCAATCGTACCGCCTGTTGCGATCACTTCGACTTTAGGTAACTTATTAACGGCTGGAGTACTCCCCGCTGTCGGCGGTGTTGAAGAAATGACCGTTCCTGTTACTTCGGCTGCATAAGTACTCGGGGTATAAATCACTGGCGCGAACGCGGCAGCGGTCACTCCGATTGCTAACGTTGCTTTCATAACCTTCATAGACAGTGTGGACATAAAATTCCTCCTCGAAAATAGGTTGGGAAGGAACTTTAGATGACATCGTTTGCTTCCCGATGCCTGTAAATATAATATGGTGTTAGTATAGTTTACAAATCAGATAAAAGATCAAAAAAGCGCTTTATTCGACTAAATACGTATTTTTACGTGTTTTTTCGAAATCATACAAAAGAATTTCAAAAAAAGAAAAAGGCAGAAAATTTCTGCCTGAAAACTTAAATGTAATAAAAACTAACTTAAAGGGAAAAAGATCAAAGTATTAATGATTATTTAGTCTTATTTATGAATAATTATTCAGTGTGTTTAAACGTAATCTAGTTTTCTTATAGAAGAAATTCCCAATGTTCAACATCGAATTCCATTCCATAATAAGAAACATTCGGTGTATCACATAAACGAAAACCGCGCCGAATCAGCAAAGATTGTAAACGACGTTGATCCGGAATCGACCATATTAATAGTTTGCTATATCCTTCTTTTTTTGCGGCTTGAATCACTTCTTCCAGAAGGCTGGCTCCGATTCCGATTCCGCGACGCTTGGGTTCAACGCCAAAAAGCTTGATGTGCATACGATTTTGATCCAATGGTTCTGCCAAGATCGAGCCTGCACTTTCTCCGTTCATCTCGGCAATCCAACAATAACTTCGCAGCGAAGAATTCGGATCAAATAAGTTTCGGTACGTATCATCTAACACCAATTGAAAATCGCTCGTCGGACCAAAAGTTTGTTCAAAAAGGTTTTGATAAGATTTGATCAATTTTTCGGTATCCGAATCTTCAGCTCTGCGCAAAAAGTAACGGTCGTTTTCCAAACGATCATACGTACGGGAAGCGTTAATTTCTTCGATCGTACGAATCGCTTCGATAAGCCTAGCTTGGTTAATTTCGGATAATCCGGCTAGATATTCGGCAACATCATCATCGACTCTTCGATTTAGCAACTCAGCAATTCTTTTACCGTCTGTGGTTAATTGCAGATAACGTCTTCGGCTATCGTCTTCACTGCGTATACGCTCAATAATACCGCTATTATCCAGTCGGCTGAGCAATCGGCTCAAATAACCCGGATCAAGCCCTAAGTTTCGACTTAAATTAGTAGCTGTTAATGGATTACGCCATGAAATTTCCAAAATCACTCTGGATTCGGTCAATGAGTATGAACTATGCAACAATCGTTCGCGAAGAACGCCGGCTTGCATCATGTCGCTATAGTTAAAAGCACGCAAAGTTTCTATTCTTTTTTTCCAAAGTAAAGGATCAGGCATACATCAACTTCCTTTCCCAGCCTATCAAAGCCGGAAGCCATCTAATAGGATTTAGGCAACAAGTGGCTTCTTACTAATTATAACAAGAAAAAAAGAAGGGATAAAAGGACTGAATATTCAAAATAAGAGTCAGCGGTTAAAAGTCGGTATATGGAAAAGGCGGTGGGGATATGGAACGATCTAGCGAAGTAAGTAGAAAGCTCAAAAAAGGTTGGATAAGCGCAGCAACGACTTTACTGCTGGTGACCAGCATATATGCCGAAGCAGCTTCCGCAGCGACGACAAGCGTTTATGTCAATGGACGTCTTGCGCAAGGAGAAGTGTTGGTTCGTAAAGGGGTCACTTATCTGACATTAACCGATTTACAAAGGCTGGGCGATTATGACTTCCGGTACAACAAGACTTGGCGTACAGTTACAATCACTGGAGGAGATCGTGGAGATCGATTTGTGCTGACATTAGGGAGCCGGGATGCCAAGCGCAACGGGCAAAATATCAGAATCGAAGCAGCTCCGCTATCCTATGAAAATAAAACGATGATCCCGGTTCGCGTTGCGTCACAATTATTTGATGCCGATCTGCAATGGGATTCTAACTCGAATCGCGTATTGATTAGCAAAAAGTCGGACTCGAACGGACAGACGACATCTCCGACGTCGCCTTCTCGTCCTCCGGCTTCACCGTCAGGGCCGCCTAAACCAAGAGTTCCGCAACCGCCCAAGCCGCCTTCTTTTTAATCTTTTTTAAAAAAGGGCAAAGAAAAAAGCCTTCCCGCAGGAAGGCTTTTTTGCATCACGTACGTCCCAGGAGGGATTCGAACCCCCGACCGTGCGCTTAGAAGGCGCATGCTCTATCCAACTGAGCTACTGGGACAAAACTGAAAAACAGAACAGAAATTAATATAACATAATTGCTTGGTTAGTGCAAGCAGAATCATTAAAAAGTTCAGCTGCTCTATTTTCCTTCTATATAATAGAGGTGACCCGATACCGTATGTTATACTTGACCCTCATCATCTTGCGAGCGGAAGCTGGCGTACGGGAAAGGAGGAATGACTTATCGATCAGACGCGCAAAGCGGGCGTCGTGTTGCTTCCGAGTACATTAGAGCATTATCAAAAGCAGATCACGATCATGCTTGAAAGTGAACGTTACGGAGAAGCGATAGAGACATTATCTTTTTTACTGAGCTGCGAAGGGCAAAATGAGCAAAAACGACAAGAGTGGAAAACTCTTTTGGAATGGTTGCGCGTTGCTTTTCCCGGAGGTGCCGAAGACGCTTACGGCAATGAAGCCGCACTTGCCGGCGAAGAAGTCGAAAGCGAAGCGCAAGCTTTGCAAAGACGAACACGCGAAAAACAGCAGCAAGATCCAGGGTATACGTTTGAATTGGTCAATCGCGTTATTCAAGAACCGTTCACAGAACGCGGACAGATCGCGCTTGAACAATTAGCGTATCTCGAAGACGCTGAAACGGATCTTCGACTGATACAATGGTTAGAATCCGGCGAGTTACATCCTTTATTGCAATACCGTGCTTTGCAGACGCTCAAGCGGCGAGGGACGACGGGCACCATCCTTTTACCGCGAAAAGGCATATCGCTCGAACTTGATATCGAGCAGACTCCACTTACACCGGGCGATTTTCCGCCGGCTGTGGATGAAGTGTTGGAACGCGTGTCCGATCAGACCGACCATGAATCGCCGTCGATGTTTTATTTTGCCCGCGAATTATGGATGCAATTTATGATGGCATCTTACGGGACAAATGATTATATCGTGTTGATTCGCGGCGAAGAAAGCGAGCTGGATGCTTGGGCAGCCGCTCTTCATATCCAAGCTGCGCAGTCTTTGGGCGGCGGCGTAAATGAAGAACAAATTCGCGAAGCTTATGGGATTACAGGCGAACTGCGTTTTCGATGCGAACGCGCAGAAAAGGCTCTTTACGCGTTTACACAAGGCTCATTGCTTCGGTAATAGACAAGGAAACGGTTACTTTTTTACGATAAACGTATAGATTTGTGGCTAGAACGGCGTTGGCGCTTGAAATCCGCAAAGTTTTTGGTTATGATGATATGGTTGTTGTGAGCGTGATCGAATCATATGAAAATAATTTAATTGATAGCTATTGATAGCTAATTGTTGGAGGGGAATACTCAATATGACAGCAAGTTGGGAAAAAACCGAGAAAAACCTAGGCGTTCTTGAAGTTGAAGTTTCTGTAGAACGCGTTGAAGCCGCACTTGATAAAGCTTTCCAAAAAGTTGTAAAACAAACGAATGTTCCAGGATTCCGTAAAGGTAAAGTACCACGGTCGATCTTCGAAGCACGTTTTGGCGTGGAAAGCCTGTACAACGACGCAGTCGACATTCTGTTGCCAGAAGCTTATAGCGAAGCAGTAGAAGAAGCGGGAATCTTCCCGGTTGACCGTCCTGAAATCGACATCGAGCAATTCGGCAAAGGCCAAACGATGAAATTCAAAGCAAAAGTAACCGTTAAGCCAGAAGTTAAACTCGGCGACTACAAAGGCGCAGAAGTGCCAGTATCCGAAATTAACGTAACCGACGAAGAAATCGCAGAAGAACTTGAGCGTCTGCAAAACCGTCACGCTGAGCTGATTGTCGTTGACGAAGAAGCAGCAGCAAACGGCGACACGGTATCGATCGACTTCGACGGCTATGTAGGCGACGAAGCTTTCGAAGGCGGCAAAGCTGAGAACTATGCACTTGAACTGGGATCGGGCTCGTTCATTCCTGGATTCGAAGAGCAAGTTGTAGGCATGTCGACTGGCGATTCCAAAGACGTTAACGTAACGTTCCCGGAAACTTACCATGCAACTGAGCTTGCAGGCAAAGAAGCTGTATTCAAAGTGAAGTTGCATGAAATCAAACGCAAACAGCTTCCTGAGCTGGATGACGAATTCGCAAAAGACGTAAGTGAATTCGACACTTTGGATGAGTACAAAGAAGATTTGAAAACTCAAATCGCTGACCGCAAAAAACGCGAAAGCGACGCAGCTCGCGAAAACGCGGTTGTTGAAGCTGTAGCAGCAAAAGCGGAAGTTGAAATTCCGGAAGCAATGATCGAAGGCGAAGTTGAAAACATGATGCGTGATTTCGACAACCGTCTGCGTCAACAAGGTATGAATTTGGAAATGTACTCAAGCTTCTCCGGTCAAACGACTGAAGACTTGCGTGCTCAAATGAAAACCGATGCTGAGAAGCGCGTAATGAACAACTTGGTACTTGAAGCAATCGCAAAAGAAGAAAACATTTCGGCTTCTGAAGAAGACGTTGAAAAAGAACTTCAAACGATGGCTGAAATGTACAAACGCAACATCGACGAAATCCGCAGCATCTTGGGTGCTAACGGTTCGCTCGCAAGTTTGAACGATGAAATTACATTGCGTAAAACAATCGAATTCTTGCTTGAAAACAGCAAAGAAGTCGCTGCTTCCGCAGAGTAAGATATAGCTTAATTTGCCTAAGCAAGGCACGTATATTTTATGCGTGCCTTGCTCTTTTTTATCTGCTGTATTAGAGAATTCTCACCGAAAAATGACATTGGCATTTGAAAATGGTAAACTAGAACTGTAGGTAGCAAGTGAAGCTGATTTTGGCTCCTGCACCTTCAGACCCTGTCCCTAATGAAAGCGAGGTTGATCGCATGAATTTAGTTCCTACAGTTGTTGAATCAACAAGCCGCGGCGAGCGCTCTTACGATATTTATTCGAGATTGCTCAAAGACCGGATCATTTTGCTTGGCGATGCGATCGACGATCACGTAGCCAATCTGATCATCGCGCAATTGCTCTTTTTGGCAGCCGAAGATCCAGAGAAAGACATCTATTTGTACATTAATTCCCCCGGTGGTTCTGTGACTGCGGGCATGGGTATATATGATACAATGCAATACATTAAGCCTGATGTATCGACGATTTGCGTCGGTATGGCAGCAAGCATGGGTTCGCTTTTGCTGACTGCCGGAGCACCAGGCAAACGCTTTGCGCTACCAAACAGCGAAGTGATGATTCACCAGCCACTTGGCGGTGTGAGCGGACAAGCTTCGGATATCCTGATCCATACGGATTGGATTATCAAAACGAAGCAGAAGCTGAACAAAATTTACGTGGATACGACAGGTCAGCCCCTTGAGAAAATCGAGCGGGACACAGACCGAGATTTCTTCATGAGCGCAGAAGAAGCGAAGTCTTATGGACTGATCGACAAAGTTCTTGAGAGACCGATTAATTCTTAATCCTCGAAGGGGTGGTTAGTAGATGTTTAAATTCAACGAAGAAAAGGGTCAGTTGAAGTGCTCCTTCTGCGGTAAAACGCAAGAACAAGTACGGAAACTCGTAGCCGGACCCGGCGTATATATCTGCGACGAGTGCATCGAGCTTTGCACAGAGATCGTAGAAGAAGAGTTGGGGCATGAAGAAGAAGTCGATATCAAAGACATTCCGAAACCTCAAGAAATCCGCGGCATCCTTGACCAATACGTAATTGGACAAGAACAAGCGAAAAAATCTTTGGCTGTAGCGGTATATAACCATTACAAACGTGTTAATGCCCAAAGCAAATCCGAAGATGTCGAATTGCAAAAAAGTAATATTATGCTGATCGGTCCTACCGGTTCAGGTAAAACATTGCTTGCGCAAACTATGGCGCGTATTTTGAATGTGCCGTTTGCGATTGCGGACGCGACTTCGCTGACAGAAGCAGGTTATGTCGGGGAAGATGTTGAAAACATCTTGCTCAAACTGATCCAAGCTGCTGATTACGATGTAGAAAAAGCAGAACGCGGCATTATCTATATCGATGAAATCGATAAAGTTGCACGTAAATCGGAAAATCCTTCGATTACTCGCGACGTATCGGGCGAAGGCGTTCAACAAGCTTTGCTGAAAATTCTTGAAGGTACGGTTGCATCGGTTCCACCACAAGGTGGTCGTAAACATCCACATCAAGAATTTATCCAAATCGATACGACAAACATCTTGTTCATTTGCGGCGGTGCATTCGACGGTCTTGAACAAATGATCAAACGCCGTATCGGTAAAAAAGTCATCGGTTTCAATGCGGATGGCGAAGGCCAACGCGAATTGAAAGCTGGCGAGTATCTGATGATGGCACTGCCAGAAGACTTGCTTAAATTCGGTCTGATCCCAGAATTCGTTGGACGTTTGCCTGTAATCTCGACATTGGCTCCGCTGGATGAAGAGACACTGGTACGTATTTTGTCCGAACCGAAAAACGCGTTGACGAAGCAGTACAAAAAACTGCTTGAAATGGACAACGTAGATCTGGTATTCGAAGATGCAGCTCTGCTTGCTATTGCTGAAGAAGCAATCAAGCGCAAAACAGGAGCACGCGGTCTGCGCGCGATTATTGAAGGCTTGATGCTTGACGTCATGTATGAAGTCCCTTCACGCGACGATGTGACTGAATGTGTCATTACCGAAAAAGTCGTCAAAGAGAAGGTTGTACCTGAACTTGGCGAAGGTAAAAACAAAAAACGCGAAGAAAGTGCGTAACGCATAATCTTCGATTTATAGCTCTTATCCCGAGCCGGTCAACCCTAGATGGTTTGGCCGGCTTGTTCTGAGTCTGTAAAAGATCACATATAATGAGTTATATTCCGCGTCGATCTCTGGCGCTATCTTGCTTGTTCCGATTTGGAGGTCGAATGACATGTATTTAAGACATCAGACACGGCCCGTGAAAGTGGGCAACTTGGTTATTGGCGGTAGCGATGAAGTTATTATTCAAAGTATGTGTACAACAAAAACAGCCGATGTAGAAGCGACTGTAGCCGAAATTCTTCGTCTGGAAGAAGCGGGATGTCAAGTTGTACGTGTAACAGTTAACAATGATGAAGCAGCGGACGCGATCAAAGAAATCAAAAAGCGGATTCATATTCCGCTCGTTGCCGATATTCATTTCAATTATAAGTTGGCGTTGAAAGCGATCGAAAATGGCATCGACAAAGTACGAATTAACCCGGGTAACATCGGTAAACGTGAAAAAGTCGAAGCTGTAGTTAAAGCCTGCAAAGATAAAGGAATTCCAATCCGTATCGGAGTTAATGCTGGCTCGCTAGAAAACCATTTGCTTGAAAAATACGGATATCCGACTGCCGATGCAATGGTTGAAAGCGCGTTGTTCCATATCGGTATTTTGGAAGAATTGGATTTCCACGATATTATCGTTTCGCTCAAAGCGTCCGATGTACCGATGGCAATCGAAGCGTATAGCAAAGCCGCACAAGTGATTCCTTACCCGCTGCATTTAGGGATTACTGAAGCGGGAACGCTGAATGCGGGTACGATCAAAAGTTCAGCAGGGATCGGAGCTTTGCTTTCGATGGGTATTGGTTCGACCGTGCGGATCTCGCTAAGTGCTGACCCTGTCGAAGAAGTAAAAGTAGCACGCGAACTGCTTAAAACATTTGGCTTGATTACGAACGCAGCGACATTGGTATCTTGCCCAACTTGCGGGCGCCTTGATATTGATCTGTTCTCGATTGCGAACGAAGTCGAAGAATATATTTCAAAAATCAAAGTTCCGATTAAAGTATCGGTATTAGGCTGTGCAGTCAACGGTCCCGGGGAAGCTCGCGAAGCCGATATCGGGATTGCGGGGGCTCGCGGCGAAGGGTTATTGTTCCGCTACGGCAAAATGATCCGCAAAGTACCAGAAGAAGTGATGGTTGAAGAATTGAAAAAAGAAATCGATGCAATTGTAGTGGCTTATGAAGCTACAGGCAAAATTCCAGGCCGTGAAGAACGTCATCAACCGAGTGCTTCAAAAGTACAAGCTTAAGACGGTTAAGAGAAATCTTTCACACCGTGATTAAGAAATAGAGACGGTATGCAGGGAATCCCCGGCATACCGTCTTTTTTTATGTGAAGTTTGTCTCATTTTTGGTAGTCGCTACGCCGATATGCTACACTTAACACACGTATAAACGACGCATACTCATAAGTATGCTAAGCCTTTTGGGGGTGTGAAAACGATGGATTTGAATAAACAAAACAACCGCCGTTTTCCGTTGTTGCCTTTGCGGGGGCTTCTAGTCTATCCGAGTATGGTGCTTCATTTGGATGTAGGACGAGAACGCTCGGTTAAGGCACTGGAAAAGGCAATGGCTGATGACGATTTGGTTCTTCTTTGCTCACAGTCTGAGGTGAATATCGAAGAACCTACACCTGACGATATATTCCGGATCGGCACTGTCGCTAAAGTCAGACAAATGTTGAAGTTGCCGAATGGAACTATCCGTGTATTGGTAGAAGGGTTAGAACGAGCGGAAATCTTAACCTACGTGGAAGAGAGTACCGAGTTTTACGAAGTATATGCCCGTGAATTGACCGAACCGACGACCGAAGATTCGGAAGTTAACGCCTTGATGCGTACGGTACTGACTCAATTTGAACAATATATTAATCTATCCAAAAAAGTGACGCCAGAGACTCTTGCTGCGGTATCCGATATTGATGAACCGGGACGTTTTGCTGATGTGATTACAAGTCACCTTCCGGTTAAGATCAAAGACAAACAAGCGATTCTGGAAACGGTCGAATTCCGTCCACGTCTGGAAAAGCTGCTGGATCTGCTGAACAACGAACGCGAAGTGCTGGAGTTGGAACGCAAAATCGGTCAACGTGTCAAAAAGCAAATGGAAAAAACGCAAAAAGAATATTATCTGCGTGAACAAATGAAAGCTATTCAAAAAGAACTCGGCGATAAAGACGGTCGGGCAGGAGAAGTCGAAGAACTTCGCGAACAACTCGAAAACGGTGAGTTCCCCGAAAAAGTGTATGAGCGTATCCAAAAAGAAATCGATCGTTTGGAACGGATGCCAACCAGCGCTGCTGAAGGCGGAATCATTCGCGGTTACGTCGATTGGCTTTTGGCGCTCCCGTGGGGCAAAGAAACCGAAGACGTACTGGATATCATTCGCGCGGAAGAAATTTTGAACGAAGATCATTATGGCTTGGAAAAGCCGAAAGAACGCGTGTTGGAATATCTTGCGGTGCAGCAACTTGTCAAAAAGCTCAAAGGGCCGATACTTTGTTTAGTCGGGCCTCCCGGCGTTGGTAAAACATCGTTAGCGCGTTCGATTGCTAGGTCGCTTGGGCGCGAGTTTGTTCGCGTGTCTCTCGGCGGCGTTCGAGACGAAGCTGAAATCCGCGGTCACCGCCGTACGTATGTAGGCGCGATGCCAGGACGTATTTTGCAAGGAATGCGCACAGCGGGAAGCTCCAATCCGGTCTTTTTACTGGATGAGATCGACAAGATGGCTTCTGATTTTCGAGGCGATCCGTCTGCCGCACTGCTGGAAGTGCTTGACCCGGAACAAAATAATACGTTCAGCGATCATTTCGTTGAAGTGCCTTATGACCTTTCCAAAGTCATGTTCGTGACGACTGCGAATATGCTTCAAGGGATTCCGCGTCCATTGCTTGATCGGATGGAGATCCTAAATATTCCGGGTTATACGGAACTGGAGAAGTTAGAGATCGCGAATCGATATTTATTGCCGAAGCAAAAGCGGGAACACGGGTTAAATGCAGAGCAATTGGATTTACCAGAATCTGGGTTGCTGCAAATGATTCGTGAATATACTCGGGAATCGGGCGTGCGTAATCTCGAACAGCAGATTGCCGCGATTTGCCGCAAAGCAGCCAAACAATTGGTTTCCGGTCAGAGCGAGCATATCGCGATTACAGCCGACTCGCTAAAAGATTATCTGGGCAGCCCTAAATTCCGTTACGGTCTAGCCGAAGCCGAAGATCAAGTCGGCAGTGCGACAGGGCTAGCTTGGACAGAAGTCGGCGGTGAGACTCTGACGATTGAAGTTAGCGTGTTACCGGGTAGTGGTAAACTTACGTTGACAGGCAAACTTGGGGATGTGATGAAAGAATCGGCGCAAGCCGCATTCAGTTATACGCGTTCGCGTGCCGAGCAACTGGGGATCGACAGTAAGTTCTATGAAAAGAACGACGTGCATATTCATATTCCGGAAGGTGCAGTTCCCAAAGACGGGCCTTCTGCAGGGATTACGCTCGCTACAGCGCTTATTTCTGCCCTTACGGGACGCGCGGTATCCAAAGATATTGCGATGACCGGCGAAGTGACGCTGCGCGGACGTGTGTTGCCGATCGGCGGGCTCAAAGAAAAATCGCTCGCTGCGCATCGTGCAGGCTACAAAAAAGTGCTATTGCCGATCGATAACGAACGCGATCTACGCGATATTCCGGCAAGTGTGAAAGAAGCGATCGAATTTGTACCGGTATCTCATATGGATCAAGTATTGGAACATGCTTTAACTGCTGAAGTTTTGGTTCCTCCGTTGACAGATGAGCCGGATATTCAAATCGAAACGCATTAGAAGTACCTTTTTGATGTATAGTGAAGCTAGAAGCTGCAAAGATAAAAAGTAGAAGGTTAACGCTAACCTGTCGCTTTTTACCTAAGAGAGGAATTTTCAATCATGAATGTAATGACTTCTGAATTTAAGATCAGTGCCGTTGGGCCGGATCAATATCCGGTAGAAGGGCTGCAAGAAATCGCGTTAGCTGGACGTTCCAATGTTGGAAAATCTTCGTTGATCAATCGTCTGCTACGCCGTAAAAACTTGGCACGAACAAGTTCGGTTCCAGGTAAAACGCAACATATGAACTATTATCTGATTAACCAATCGTTTTTCTTCGTTGACTTTCCGGGTTATGGTTTTGCCAAAGTTTCGAAGCAGCAACGTGAAGTCTGGGGACAGATGATTGAGAAATATATGTTGCACCGCGAACCGCTCAAATTAGTTTTAATGGTCGTCGATCTGCGTCACCCGCCGAGTAAAGACGATAAAATGATGTATGAATGGTTGACTCATTATGACCGTCCAATCTGCGTCGTCACGACGAAAGCAGACAAAGTGCCGAAAACACGTTGGCAAAAACATGCGAAAGTGATCAAACAAGATTTAGGTATGCGTCCGGGTGATCCTTTCGTGATGTTTTCTTCCGAAACCGATATGGGCAAAGAAGAATTATGGACGATTATCGAAGAACATTTAGGCGAACTCAAAACACTGCAGCAACGTGAAACGGAAGCTGATGCCGAAGCGGAAAAACAGTTCCGGGAATCGTTTATCGACGAAGAATCCGCCGAATAACGAGCAATCTGTAGCATAACAAATGAAACGCTTACAAAATAGCGTTAAATCAGCGAATTTCAGAGCTAGGCGGTTCCCCAAGCGGAGCCGTCTTTTTGCGTATAACGTTTATAATAAAACAAACGCCGGTTTTGATCTTATAAGAATCGAGGAGATTCATTATGGTGCAGCGCTTAGCTACGGAATTTATCAAAGCTCATTTCGTACTACCGGAAAACCAATGGTCAACCTTAACTCGGCAGCTGCAAAATCTTCAAATTAAGTACCGAATGGGATGGCTGGATAACGGTATGCAAGCTATTGTTTTGGAAGACGGTAGCGGAGAATCGATTATCCTTTCATTGAGACGTCATCGTCATTTGTTGTTATGCGAATTTTCTTTTCGTTTAGTTGATCCGCAACTGACCCATTTGATTCGTCAACTGTTTATTGCTTTCAAAGGCAGTGGCACCGTTCGAAGAATATATCCGGGCTTTACGATGCTGGACTTTTATACGGAGGGCGAAGTGCGCCGAATTATTGAGTTTACGCCCGGATCGACACGGCTTGTATTTGAACATCGAGATGGATTGCCTGAATTGCAATACCGATATGCGTTGACACATATTGAATACGAAATTGCTTGTGTACGCGCTCAAATCGACCGATTGCTGGATCAACGATTGAATACTCGGGAACCGGAAATGATTCAACAGATCGATACATTGCTGCAAAAAGAAGCGTTTCGATTGTTCGTCTGGGAAGCTTGAATTCGTAAACTGCCACCGAATATTCATAAACAATTCATTTAATTTGCCACAATGAAACCATACGTTGTGATATACTTATCATAGTTTGTAAAATGTTTATTTGGCAGCAATTTCAGATCAGGCGGTGAAAATTTTTATGCACATTATGGTAGTCGGATTGAACTATCGAACAGCTCCAGTCGACATCAGAGAACGGTTTGCTATTGCGGAAGAAGATCTTTCGGAGGCGCTGAATCGACTGAAAGAAACGAAAAGCGTTCTTGAAGGCGTCATCGTAGGCACATGTAACCGGACCGAATTGTACGTGGTAGTAGACCGGCTGCATATGTGTGCTTTTCATATCCGTAACTTTATGGAGCAGTGGTTCGGTATTCCGAAAACCGAATTTACTCAGCACCTATATATTCACGAAGACGAACGTGCCGTTGAGCATCTGATGAAAGTCTCTTGCGGGCTGGATTCGATGGTACTCGGCGAAACGCAAATTCTCGGACAAGTGAAGCAAGCATTTTTTACGGCTCAAGCCGAAAAAGCGACAGGCACATGGTTCAACATGTTGTTCAAACAAGCGGTAACGCTGGGTAAACGGGCACATTCGGAAACATCGATCGGAGAAAATGCGGTTTCTGTCAGTTATGCAGCAATTGAACTGGGCAAACGCATTTTTGGAATGTTTACCGATAAAAAAGTGCTAATTCTCGGCGCAGGCAAAATGAGCGAGTTAACCGTGAAGCATCTGTATGCAAGCGGAGCGGCGCAAGTGATCGTGGCGAACCGTACGCTGGAGAAAGCACGCGAACTTGCCGGACGATTCAACGGGATTTCTTGTACGCTGGACGAAGGCGTAGCGATGCTTGGCGAAGTGGATATCGTAATTAGTTCTACAGGATCTTCCGATTACGTACTGACACGTCAGCAAGTGAAAGCTTTGGCTGCAGCGCGTCGTTCACGTCCGCTGTTTATGATTGATATTGCGGTTCCGCGTAATATTGATCCGACTATTGCCGAACTTCCAGGCGTCTTTTTATACGATATCGATGACCTTGAAGGCATTGTCGAAAGCAATATGGAACTCCGCCGCGCCGAAGCGATTAAGATCGAGAAAATGATTGTGCAAGAATCCGATCAATTTTACGGCTGGCTCAAAACGCTTGGCGTGCGTCCAGTTATTCGTGCCCTGCAAGAAAAAGCGACGGATATTCACCAAGAAACGCTGGAAAGCTTGTTCAACAAACTTCCAGAGCTTGATGAACGTCAACGTAAAGTGATTGGCCGATTGATGAAAAGTGTCGCGAATCAGATGATGCATGATCCAATCAATCGAGTGAAAGAAATGGCAGCAGACAAAAACGGTGCCGAAGCGGTTGATATGTTTACTCAGATTTTTGCACTGGAATCAAGACTTGAGCAAGCAGAAGAAGCCGTAACGCAAGAAGCGGAGAAAAAGACTGCGGACATTCCGGCTTTCGTATTGCGTCCGGTAGCCCTTTAGGTAGGTGAGCGGAATGCTGTTGCTTACGAGCTTAATCGAATTAATGATTTACATTTATGCCCTGAGCCTTCTGTTCTATTTCTCCGATTGCGTAAGCCGCAGCGTGAGATCGCGGCGGATCGGCACAGGGCTTCTTGGTGTCACCGCTTTCCTTCAATTTTCAGTGATCGTTGTACGGATCGTGGTCGAAAATCGAGTGCCGATTTTTTCGATTTACGATTTTCTGTTTTTATTCGTGTGTGTTCTTACGGCAGCCGGTTTTGCTTTGGCGTTAACGCAAAAAGCAGAGTTCGTCGTCTTGATGCTTGGAACCGTTGGATTTACAGCGAGTGTATTGAATGAATTCTGGTTTTCGGTTGGCGAACACGCCGAGCATATCGGGTATACCCAACAATTGTTGCTCATCTTGCACGTTGTTTTGGCAAATTTGAGTCTTGTAGCTTTAACGATTGCAGCCGTGTTCGGCATTTTGTATCTGTTTTTATACGCGATGTTAAAAAAGAAAAAGTGGAACGATACGATTCGCCGTTTGCCGAGTTTGGAGCAGACTGAACGTTGGGCGCATTTATCCGTATTGACGGGGACGCCGTTATTGATCGTTTCGTTATTGGTCGCTTTTTTATTGATCGTCGCGCAAAAGCGTTGGGAAATGCTGTTTGATATTAAAGGGATTACGACTTTTGCGGCACTCGCCGTATACGGTATTTATTTTTTGCTGAAACGCACGCACAAATATTCCGGCTTTTCGATCGCAAAATGGACGCTTGTCGGATATGCGCTCGTGATTGTAAATTTGATCAGCAATGCGTTTTCCGAGTATCACAAATGGAACGGAGGCTGATCGGACAATGACGGAATATATGCCGATCATGCTGGATATCAGGGAGATGCCTGCGCTGCTTATTGGCGGGGGACGTGTTGCTCACCGCAAAGCTTCTCAGTTATTGTCTTCTGGTGCTGTACTGACAGTCATCAGCCCGAAGGTCAGTAACGAGATAGATCTTTGGAGTCAGACAGGAAAACTACACTGGATAGCTCGGGAAGCTACTGAGGAAGATGTTCAAAAATATAGGTTGATCTATCTAGCCAGTGACGATGAATCGCTTAACGATCGATTGGCAGAAGTCGCGCGCCGCAGCGGAGCATTAGTGAATGTTGCGAGTCGCGCAAAATCAGGGAACTTTATACATCCGGCGGTACTGCGACGTGGCAGGTTGGTCGTGGCAGCTTCGACCTCCGGAGCCGGACCATCGGTAGCGTCCGCTTTAATTCGGGAACTCGATGAACGTTTCGGCAATGAATACGAAACGTTCGCCGAGTTTCTTTACGTGATGCGGCAAAAAATAAGGAATTCCATACACCAGCCGCATGTCCGTCATGAATTGATGCGTAAATTAGCGGAAACCGATATACTGGATCAGATGAGAGCAGAAACATTCGTGCCGTGGAGCGAAAAACAAATGGACGAATGGATTCAAAAAGAGCGGGAGGAATAAAACGTATGCGCACCATTGTAGTCGGATCAAGGCAAAGTGCTTTGGCTTTAACCCAGACGGGTCAAGTCATCGAAGCGTTAGAGAAACTTGCGGGTGAGCTTGAACTCAATGTTCGTTTTGAAGTGAAAAAAATCGTGACCAAAGGCGATCGGATTTTGGACGTTACGCTGTCTAAAGTCGGCGGCAAAGGGTTATTCGTGAAAGAAATCGAACAAGCCTTGTTGGATAAAGAAATCGATATGGCGGTCCATAGCATGAAAGATATGCCATCCGAACTGCCCGAAGGATTAGTGAACGGCGCGGTACCGCTTCGTCAAGATCCGAGAGATTGCCTGATTTCGCGTGAAGGCGTTGATCTGGACGGACTGCCGCATGGAGCGAAAGTCGGTACGAGCAGCCTACGCCGCTCCAGCCAATTACTTGCTTATCGGCCGGATCTGAAGTTGGAATGGATACGCGGCAATATCGATTCGCGGCTTCGCAAGCTGGAGACCGAAGGTTTTGATGCGATTTTACTGGCGGCTGCGGGGCTGAAGCGAATGGGCTGGGAAGATCGAGTGACTTCGTATTTGCCGGTAGAGATTTGTTTGCCTGCGGTCGGACAAGGTGCTTTGGGCATCGAATGTCGCGAATCCGATACCGAGCTATTGCAATTGCTTGGAAAATATCAAGATAGCGATACGGCTATTACGGTAGCGGCAGAGCGTTCTCTTTTGTCTTCGCTCAATGGGGGATGCCAAGTTCCGATCGGGGCTTACGCAACGCTTAGCGAAGACAGAAAAACCGTACATTTGACCGGGCTTGTCGGCAAACCGGATGGCAGCGTATTGCTTAAAGAATCTTCTTCCGGAACCGATCCGATTGCATTAGGTCGCGAAGTGGCGAAGCTTTTGGCGGATCAAGGTGCGGACGAAATTCTCGAACAAGCGAGGGACTAAATAGATGAGCAAAGGGAAAGTGTATCTTGTTGGAGCAGGACCTGGCGATGCGAAGCTGATTACGTTAAAAGGTTTGGAATGTATCAAAAAAGCGGATGTCGTCGTCTATGACCGTTTGGCAAGTCCAAGACTGCTGCGTCAAATGAAACCCGGAGCTCGCAAAATCTATGTCGGCAAACGGACCGAACGTCATACGATGAAGCAAGAAGATATCAACAAGCTGCTTGTTGAACTGGCTTTGGAAGATCAGATCGTTGTACGGCTTAAAGGTGGCGACCCGACTGTATTTGGCAGAGTGGGCGAAGAAGCGGAAGAACTTAGACAACATGGGATTCCGTACGAAATTGTGCCGGGGATCACCTCTTCGATCGCAGTTCCGGCGTATGCAGGAATTCCGGTTACGCATCGCAATTTGGCTTCGTCGTTTTCAGTCATTACCGGACACGAAAATCCGGAAAAGCTTGATAAAATGATCAAATGGGACAAAGTAACCAACGCAACAGGGACACTGGTCTTCATGATGGGCGTCGCTCAGATCGGGCATATTACGACTCAATTGCTTAAACATGGTCGCCCGGCGACAACGCCGGTTGCATTGGTTCGTTGGGGAACCCGCGCTGAGCAAGAGACTTTGGTAGGCACGTTAGAAGATATTGCTGCTAAAGTTGCAGAGCGCGATTTCAAGCCTCCTGCGGTTATCGTCGTGGGAGAAGTAGTCGGTCAGCGCGAACGCCTGCAATGGGCAGAACAAATGCCTCTTTTTGGACGACGGATTTTGGTGACGCGTTCGCGTAGTCAAGCGAGTCAATTGGTAGACCGGATCGAAGAAATGGGCGGCGAACCTTACGAGTTTCCGGTCATCGAGACGGTTATGCCGCAAGATGAACAACAAATTCAATCTATTCGACAGACGTTTGCTCATTTGGAGCAATACGATTGGTTATTTTTCACGAGCGTCAACGGAGTCGAATACTTTTTCCGTCATTTAGATGAAAAACAGTTAGATATTCGCGTGTTGCATCGGGCGAAGATTGCAGCCGTAGGTCCAGCTACCATCGAAGCGCTGCGTGTACGGGGAATTCGCAGCGAAGCGCCGCCGGAAAACTTCGACGCGGAAGGGATGATCGAGACTTTTGGCGATCGGTTGATTCCGGGTCAAAAAGTACTATTGCCGCGCGGAGATTTGGCACGTTCTTGGCTGCCTCAGACTTTGCGAGAACGTGGTCTTGACGTGACGGAGCTCGATACGTACGAGACGGTCTTAACGCAAGAAAACGATGAAGAATTGCTGGATCTATTGCAAGACGGCAAAATCCATGCGATTACTTTTACCAGTTCATCGACGGTTCGTAACCTAGTTGCCGTATTGAAGCGAATGGGGCAGACGGACGCAGTTCAACTATTGAACACATCCGTGATTGCATGTATCGGACCTCAGACAGCAAATACGGCGAAAGAATTAGGTCTGCATGTCGATTTGTTGGCGCAAGAAGCGACGATTGAAGGATTACTCGATGTTCTGTGCAGATGGAACGCTTCTTCGGAACGAACATAACAGATAATACCCGTTAGGAAACGGGGATCAGATCTATATTTCATATAAAAGGGAGTTTGATTAGAAATGGCATTTCCAACCGTAAGACACCGTCGTTTGCGTCGTACAGCGGCGCTTCGCAGCATGGTGCGCGAGACCAGTATCAGCGCAGACGATTTTATCATGCCGATCTTCGTGACGTACGGAGAAGGCGTAAAGACCGAGATTAGTTCGATGCCGGGCGTGTATAATTTCTCGCTTGACACCCTTCAAGCCGAAGTGGACGAGATTGTGGAACTCGGGATCAAAGCCGTCGTTTTGTTCGGAATTCCGGAAACCAAGGACAGTGTAGGCACAGGCGCTTATGCGCAAGACGGTATCGTTCAACAAGCGACGCGCAAAATCAAAGCTTGGTATCCCGATCTGCTTGTTGTCGCCGATACTTGCCTGTGTGAATTTACCGATCACGGTCATTGCGGTATGGTGCATACCTTCGAACGTGACGGGCATGTACACGGCGATGTATTGAATGATGAATCGCTGGAACTGCTGGTTCGCACGGCAGTATCGCAAGCAGAAGCGGGCGCAGATATTATCGCTCCTTCGAATATGATGGACGGCTACGTGCAAGCGATTCGAGAAGGCTTGGATGCAGCGGGATACGATCAGATTCCGATTATGGCATATTCAGTGAAATATTCGTCCGCATTTTACGGGCCTTTCCGCGAAGCGGCTGATTCGGCTCCGCAATTCGGCGATCGCAAAACGTATCAAATGGACCCGGCAAATGCACTTGAAGCCATTCGCGAAGCTGAAAGCGATGTGCTGGAAGGCGCGGACATGTTGATGGTGAAACCAGCGATGGCGTATATGGATATTATTCGTACGATCAAAAACGAATTCGATCTTCCGCTTGTTGCTTACAATGTCAGCGGCGAGTACGCGATGGTCAAAGCAGCAGCGGGTAACGGCTGGATCAATGAAAAAGCGATTGTGTTAGAGCTGTTGACGGGTCTAAAACGCGCGGGTGCAGACATCATTATCACGTATCATTCCAAAGATGCGGCTCGTTGGTTGCGCGAAGCGCGCTAGTGGAGGGTAATAACCAGTCTAGCCTATTACTTATGAAGGAGTGATTTTGTGAACGAGTCTGTATCCAAACGTATTGATACCAAATCGAGCGCGGCTTTTGCGGAAGCTAAACAATATATTCCCGGTGGAGTCAATAGCCCGGTGCGTGCTTTTAAATCGGTCGGTCTGACTCCAGTCTATATTGACCGAGGCGAAGGATCGCGCGTCTACGATATTGATGGCAACGTATTTATTGATTATGTCGGTTCTTGGGGACCGCTCATTATGGGGCATGCCCATCCTGACGTGGTTCGTGCTTTGCAAGAAACCGCGGCAAAAGGAACGAGTTTTGGCGCACCGACCTTAATCGAGACGGAGATGGCAAAATTAGTCGCGGAACGTGTCCCGTCTGTGGATATCGTACGGATGGTAAACTCCGGTACGGAAGCGACACTTAGTGCGATTCGATTAGCGCGCGGCGTGACGAAACGCGATAAAATTCTGAAGTTCGAAGGTTCGTATCACGGTCATAGCGATAGTCTGTTGATCAAAGCCGGTTCCGGCGTGGCAACATTGGGATTGCCGGATAGCCCGGGCGTTCCGGAGTCGGTCGCTTCCAATACGATTACCGTTCCGTATAATGACCTGTCTTCGGTTCAATTGGCTTTCGAAAAATTCGGCGAACAGATCGCTTGTATTATCGTGGAGCCGATTGCGGGCAACATGGGCGTTGTACTTCCAAAATCCGGATTCCTTGAAGGGTTGCGCGAAGTCACAGAGCGTTACGGAAGCTTGCTTATTTTTGACGAAGTCATGACTGGGTTCCGGGTACATTTGAATTCGGCGCAAGGACGATATGGCGTGACGCCGGATTTGACTTGTTTCGGCAAAGTCATCGGAGGCGGTCTGCCTGTAGGCGCTTATGGCGGCAAACGGGAAATTATGGAGCAAGTTGCGCCAAGCGGACCGATCTATCAAGCCGGTACGCTGAGCGGAAACCCGCTGGCGATGATTGCTGGATATACGACGCTTAATCTGTTGACTCCGGCGGTATATGAACGCTTGGAACAAGCCGGAGCCAGACTTCAAGCCGGATTCGAAAAAAATGCTCAAGAAGCCGGGATTCCGGTTACGATTAATCGCGTCGGTTCGATGGTATGCCCATTCTTCAACGCAGAAGCTGTTGTCGACTACGATAGCGCGAAAAATAGCGATCTCGACTTGTTCCGCCGTTATTTCGCGGCGATGATCGATCGCGGCATTAGCGTAGCGCCGTCGCAGTTCGAAGGCATGTTCGTGTCGGCGATGCACTCCGATGACGATATCGACGCGACGATTGCAGCGCATCGCAGCGCGCTGCTTTCTCTGTAATGGCGCGTTCTTGGACGCGCCGAGGCGAATGGATCGAGACGGCGGCTCCCAAATTCGTAGCCGCCGATTCTTTGGAGCCGGAAGAGCCTAGCGCCGCTACGCCGCGAACGGCTGAAGCTTTTGCCGCCGCTGCGCTAAGCGTGCCGGAGAAGCTTGCGCGTCGCCTGCTGCACTTGGGCGACGTACAAGTGCGCGGCGGGCGCGCAAGACTGCGATTGCGCCCGGACGAAGCCTACGGCTTCGAGCCTCTTTGGAGCGAAGAGGCGCTGCAAGTGCTGTTTGAAGACGACTTCTGCTTAGTCGTCCACAAGCTTGCCGGGATGCCGGTTCATCCCGACGGAGGCGCTTCGCGCCTGACGCTTGCGAACGCAGTCGCTGCGCATTACATGACGAACGGCGAAGCTTGCGCCGTTCATCATGTGCACCGGCTGGACGAGTACACGTCCGGGCCGGTGCTGTACGCCAAAGGCGAGTTCGCCCGGCTGGCGCTCGACGCGCAGATGCGCGAGAAAGCCATCCGCCGCATTTATGTGGCGCTGGCGGAAGGCACAGTCCCGCAAGGCCTGCGCGTCATCGACGCGCCGATCGGGCGGGATCGCCACCACAACAGCCGCCGCCGGGTAACCCCCGGCGGGCAAGACGCACTCACTAGAGTCGAGTGCTTGCAGACGTTGGCAGGCGGCGCAGCCAGCCTGATTCGCCTTGAACTTGAGACCGGACGCACGCATCAAATTCGCGTGCATATGGCGCACGCCGGCTATCCGCTTGTCGGAGACACCTTATACGGCGGTTCAAACGAATGGCTCAGCCGCCAAGCGCTGCACGGCGAACAGCTCATTTTCCAGCATCCTTTTACCGGAGAAGAGATTGAAGTGACCGACCCCTTACCTCAAGACTTGGACGCCCTAGTGAACCGCTTGAAGGAATAGAAAGCAACTCACCTAAGGATTGACGATACTAGGGATGCACGGTATGATAAAGAATATTCATGCAACAACTTAAACGCAAAGACAGAGAACGGGAAGAGTAGGCAACAGACCCTTCAGAGAGCGGAATTCGTAGGCTGCAAAATTCCGTAGGACGTAGGTTGACCGAAGTCGCCCGGGAGTCGTTTTTCTGAACCTGTTTGATCCTTTTCGTTTTGAATAGGAAATCGGCAGCTAGGAATTACCGGTTTACGGCCGTTATTCGTATGAGTGCCTCAGCGATATTCTGGGTGTTTTTTGTGAACATCAGAAGCTGTGGAACAAAGGTGGTACCGCGAAAGCATGTCCTTTCGTCCTTTGCGACGAAGGGCTTTTTTTATTGCCTTTTTTTGAAAATCAAAATGGATTCATCCAAATTCCGGGAGGGCTGTCCAATGACGGAACCATCAAACCACGAAAATCAAAATGCTTTGCCGACCACATACGATCCAAAAGCCGCCGAGCAAAAATGGTACAAATATTGGGAAGAAAACGAGTTTTTCAAAGCGGGCAGAGTACCTGAAGCGAAGCCTTATAGCATCGTAATCCCGCCTCCGAACGTAACCGGTGTGCTACATATCGGTCATGCGCTCGACTTTACGCTGCAAGATATTTTGGTACGTACCAAGCGGATGCAAGGGTATGATGCGCTTTGGTTGCCGGGTTCTGACCATGCCGGTATCGCGACGCAAACCAAAGTTGAACAAAAATTGCGCGAACAAGGTCTGAGCCGTCATGATCTGGGACGCGAAAAGTTTTTGGAGCAGACTTGGGAATGGAAAGAAACGTACGCGGGCAATATCAAAGCACAATGGGCGAAAATGGGTCTCTCGCTGGACTATTCCCGTGAGCGTTTCACGTTGGATGAAGGGCTGTCTGACGCGGTTAAAGAAGTTTTCGTGAAACTGTATGACAAAGGCCTGATCTATCGCGGCAAACGGATTATTAACTGGGACCCGGCTGCACGTACTGCGCTGTCGGATATCGAAGTGGAATACAAAGAAACGCAAGGTCATCTGTATCATCTGGAATACCCGCTCAAAGACGGAAGCGGTTCGATCACCGTTGCTACAACGCGTCCAGAAACGATGTTGGGCGATACCGCAGTGGCTGTACATCCGGAAGACGAACGTTATACCGATATGATCGGGAAAATGCTGGTGCTGCCGATTATCGGTCGTGAAATTCCGGTTATCGCTGACGATTATGTCGAAAAAGAATTCGGTAGCGGTGCGGTGAAAATCACGCCTTCGCATGATCCGAACGACTTTGAAGTCGGTTTGCGTCATGATTTGCCACAAATCACGGTAATGGATGAAGGCGGCATCATGAATAGTGAAGCGGGTCCTTATGAAGGTCTCGATCGCGCGGATTGCCGCAAAAAAATCGTGAATGATCTCAAAGAGCAAGGCGTATTGACGAAGATCGAAGATCACTTGCATCAAGTGGGACATAGTGAACGCACCAACGCGATTGTCGAGCCTTATCTGTCCACGCAATGGTTTGTTAAGATGCAGCCGTTGGCAGAACCTGTTGTCGCTGCTCAAAAATCGGGCGAAGGCGTTAATTTTGTGCCGGATCGTTTCGAACGCACGTATTTGCACTGGATGGAAAATGTACGCGACTGGTGTATTTCCCGCCAATTGTGGTGGGGACACCGAATTCCGGCTTGGTACTCCGAAGAAACCGGAGAAATGGTTGTCGCGAAAAGCGAAGAAGAAGCTCGCGAGAAACTGGGACGCGACGATCTGGTTCAAGATAACGATGTACTCGATACTTGGTTCAGTTCTGCATTATGGCCGTTTTCGACAATGGGCTGGCCGAACGAAGAAAGCGAAGACTTCAAGCGTTACTATCCGGTCAACGTATTGGTAACCGGATACGATATTATTCCGTTCTGGGTATCGCGTATGATCTTCCAAGGTCTTGAATTTACCGGCAAAATGCCGTTCCAAGATACATTGATTCACGGGCTTGTTCGCGATAGCGAAGGACGCAAAATGTCCAAATCGCTCGGCAACGGCGTCGATCCGCTTGAAGTCATCGAGAAATACGGTGCGGACGCGATGCGCTTTATGTTGTCGACAGGCATTACGCCAGGTCAAGATTTGCGCTTCCGTTGGGAACGCGTCGAGCAGATTCGTAACTTTGCCAACAAGATCTGGAACGCTTCGCGTTTTGCACTGATGAATCTTGAAGGCTTTAGTTTCGATCAGATCGATATTAGCGGCGAATTGACGACAGCAGATCGTTGGATCTTGCATCGGATGAACGAGACGGCACGCGATATTACACGTCTGATTGATGCTTACGAATTCGGAGAAACCGGACGACTGCTCTATACTTTCATCTGGGACGACCTGTGCGACTGGTATATCGAATTTGCGAAACTTTCGCTCTATGGCGAAGATGCTGCCGCAAAAGCAAAAACTCAATCGGTACTGGCTTATGTGCTTGACCGTACGATGCGTATGATCCATCCGTTCATGCCATTTATTTCGGAAGAAATTTGGCAGCATTTGCCGCACGAAGGCGAGACGGTAACCCTTGCAGCTTGGCCAACCTACGATGAAGCTTTTGAAAATGCAGAAGCGGCACGCGAAATGGAATTGCTGATGGAAATCATTCGTTCGGTTCGTAATATTCGCGCTGAAGTGAATGTGCCGATGAGCAAAAAGGTCGAATTGAATATCAAAGCCACTTCGCCGGAAATGTTGGACATTTTGAATGCGAACGAGACGTATATCCAGCGTTTCTGCAACACGTCCGATTACGCAAGCGGGCTGGATTTGCAAGCGCCGGATAAAGCGATGACTTCCGTGATTACAGGAGCCGAGCTGTATCTGCCTCTTGCCGGATTAATCGATATCGCGCAAGAAATCGCCCGTCTCGAAAAAGAAGTGAAAACATTGAATGCCGAAGTGGAGCGCGTAGATAAAAAGTTATCGAACCCGGGCTTCACATCGAAAGCACCTGCCCATGTCATCGAAGAAGAACGTGCGAAACAAGCCGACTACTCCGATAAGCGCGATAAAGTGCTGGCTCGAATCGCCGAACTGAAAGGGTAAGGGGATTTCAGATGGAAAACAATGAACGAGGCGCGATCGCGCCTCTAACTTCTTATGCCGAAGCGGTGGATTGGATCAACGGATTGATTCCTTTTGGCATTCGTCCGGGGCTTGAACGAATCGAAGCGCTGATGGAACATTTCGGTCATCCGCACCGACGTCTGAAATTCGTACATGTGGCAGGAACGAACGGCAAAGGTTCCACCTGCGCGTTTTTGACAAGTGTATTGATTCATAACGGGTATGATGTCGGGACGTTTACGTCTCCTTTTATCACGAAGTTTACGAATCGTTTTCAGTACAACGGTGAAGATATTCCAGATGAGACGCTGCTCGAATTATCGAATCGGCTGCGCCCGGTAGTGAAGCAACTTGCAGCGACAGAGATGGGTTCGCCCACGATGTTCGAAGTCTCGACGGCGCTTGCGATTTTGTATTACGCGGACGTATGCTTCCCGGATGTCGTCATTTGGGAAACAGGGCTAGGTGGACGTATGGACGTGACGAATATCGTGAACCCTGTATTGTCGGTTATCACGAATGTAGGTCACGACCATATGGATATTCTCGGCGATACGTTAGAGAAGATTGCGACCGAGAAAGCGGGCATTATCAAGCCGGGAGTTCCAGTTGTGACAAGCGTTAGCCAACCCGAAGCTTTGAACATCATCAAGCAGACCGCTGCTTCGCGCAACAGTTCGTGTTATGCGGCAGGCGAAAAGTTCTTTTTCCAAAAAGTACAGACTGACGATCCTATGCAAAAGCTGCATTTCCAAGGCCCTTTCCGTGAGTTCGATCTATCGATTTCGCTGCGTGGCGAATATCAATTAGAAAATGCGGCAGGTGCTTTTATGGCGCTTGAAGTGTTGCGTCAATATATGGCTTTTCAGCTTGAAGATGATAAGATTATTGAAGGGTTCAGATCGACATTTTGGGCGGGACGAATGGAGCTTGTTCAGCATACACCGCGTATTTTGATCGATGGCGCGCATAATCCTGAAGGGGCTGCCGCTTTGGCGCAAAGTTTGAGTCACGATTGGCAGGCAAAGAAAATTGTACTCATGATGGGGATGTTATCGACCAAAAGCCATGAAGACTATTTGAAGCATATTTTGCCTTTGGTTGACGAATTGATTTTGACTGAACCGGATTTCCGTAAAAAAATGGACGCTTACGCTTTGGCAGAGATTGTAGAAGGCTTACGTTCAATTTATGCCAAAGACCATCTTCAAATTACCGTGCAACCGGATTGGCAAAAAGCTTTGACCGAATTTAAAACATTAATTGGACCGGATGACCTTGGAGTTATCTCTGGAACGCTTTATTTAATTTCCGACGTGCGTGCGCAATTGCTGCACCAGGCCGATTCTGAGAAAGGTTGGTGAAACCCCTTATGAAAAACAACGAACACATCCATTTCATCGGCATCGGCGGTTACGGCATGAGTGCAATTGCCCGAGTTTTGCTAGAAATGGGTTACAAAATTACAGGTTCCGATGTTGCGGAACAAAGCCTTACCAAAAGATTGGTTGAAGAAGGTGCAGAGATTCACTATGGGCACCGAGCTGAATATGTAACAGGAGCCGATACTGTCGTGTATTCGACAGCACTGCCGGAAGATAATGTAGAGAGAGTCGAAGCTCTTCGCCTTGGGATTCCGACGATTCACCGTTCGCAAATGTTGGCTCGTCTTCTGAACGAACGTCAAGGAATTGCAGTTGCAGGTGCGCACGGCAAAACGACAACGTCGTCGATGACGGCACTTGCAATGGAAGAATGCGGGACAGATCCGACGTATATTATCGGCGGCGAGATTGTTGGTTTCGGAACGAACGCCAAAGCAGGCAAAAGCGATTTTGTGGTCGCAGAAGCGGATGAGAGCGACGGTACGTTTTTGCAGTATCACCCTTATATCAGCATCGTGACGAATATCGAAGCCGATCATTTGGAAAATTACGAAGGCAGCTTTGAAAAAATCAAAGAAGCTTACGTTCAATTTTTGAATCAGACTCGCGAAGACGGCTGCGCGATTGTATGCGGAGACGACGAGAACTTACGCGAAATGATGCCGAAGTTGTCTTGCAAACTTGTGACTTACGGCATGGGCGAAGATGCGGATTATCGTATTTCGGACATCGAGCTGGGAGACCGCCGTGCGTCGTTCACACTCAGCACCGAAGGTGTGGAGCTGGGTAGAGTGAATCTGTTTGTCCCGGGTAAATACAATGTCTACAACGCTACGGCTGCTTTGATTGCTTGTTTGAAAAGCGGAATTCCGTTCGAAGAAGCGGCGATTGGGCTGTCGAAATTCCACGGAGCCAAACGTCGTTTCCAAGTGCTTGCCGATACGTCGGGTGTACTCGTCGTTGACGATTATGCGCATCACCCAACCGAGATTGAAGCTACACTGCGTGCAGCTAAATCGACAGGCAAACGAATTGTGGCAATTTTCCAACCTCAACGGTATACGCGTACGTTCTTCTTGCTAGATGCGTTTAGTCGAGCTTTCTCGGATGCAGACGAAGCGATCATCGTCGATATTTATTCGCCTGCTGGTGAGCAACCGATCGAAGGCGTTCATTCGTCTTCATTGACTGAACTGATTCAGCAAAATAGTAATCCTAACGCTAAATATTTGGCGACGCAGCAAGAAGTGCTCAATTACTTGTCTACGGCGATCGGAGAAGGAGATTTAGTGATTACAATGGGAGCGGGCGATATTTGGAAAGTTTCGCACCAAGTCGCTGAAGATTGGAATAAACTCAGTCTATAATTTTCAAAAATCCGTTCTCGGCGTACAAGGCGAGAACGGATTTTTTTGTAAGGGATCAAGGAAGCTTGAGACGGTGGAATCGTTCATTTATAATGATGAAGGGTTGATGGACAAAGGAGGAACGTAAGACATGAGTACAGATCCAAAGCGATTGATTCTCGCTTCGAGTTCTCCAAGAAGACGAGAGCTGCTCTCGCTTTTGAATATACCTTTTGAAGTGAACGCTAGTGATACCGACGAAAGCGTACCGGATCACTGGACACCTCAGCAAATTGTACAAGAGCTGGCTTTACGCAAAGCACGAGCGATTATTTCGGATACTCAACCTAGTTCCCAAGATGCAATTGTGATTGGAAGCGACACGATTGTGGTACAAGATGGAGTTGTGTTAGGCAAGCCGAAAGATGCGAATGATGCAAAGCGTATGTTAAATCTGTTATCTGGAAGTACGCATCAAGTGTATACCGGAGTAGCTTGTATCGATCTTGCAAATCAACAGGAATTATGCCAATTCAGTCAAGCGAATGTAACGATGCGTATTCTTCATGAATACGAGATCGAAGCGTATATTGCTGGCGGTGAGCCAATGGACAAAGCCGGTTCTTATGCCGTTCAAGGGCTAGGTGCGGTATTTGTTGAAAAAATCGAAGGCGATTATCATACGATTGTCGGACTGCCGATCGGATTGCTGTATCAGATGTTACAACAATTCGGTATTCATGCGTTATCTACAGCGAGCAAAATTCTCTAAACCTTTCGGTTCTTTTGACTCGACTCGATTGCAAGCGACGAGCGTGCTATAATGACAAAGTTACATAGCTTTCGTGTTGAAAATCAGACCATAGTCGTGGATTGATACGGTGCATAGGCTTCAGGTTGACAAGCCGCTTTTAGCTGGTATTGTTTAAAAGGGGCAAATCGGTGCTGCCGTTTTTGAGTTGAACAAGCGCATGTCCCGATCCTGCCATGATCGAATACACAAGTTGAACACGGAAGCGGCGTTCCATTTCGAAGGGACGACTGCTATATGGAAACTTCTACTATTATGCTTCGCGATCTTCCACGTGAAGAACGACCGAGAGAACGAATGTTGAAGTACGGGGCGCAGGCGCTTAGCCATGCCGAACTACTTGCGATTTTACTTCGAACTGGTACACATAGTGAGTCTGCGATTATGATCGCTCAGCGTATATTGGGACAATCCGGAGGTCTTCGCGGTCTTGCAGACTACGGGATCGAAGAATTAATCGAAATCAAGGGCATAGGCCCAGCAAAAGCCCTTCAATTGAAAGCGGCGATGGAACTGGGGCGGCGCATAGTGGCCTCACGTTTGAGTGAATCCGTGACGATTCGTAGCCCAAAAGATGCGGCAGAATTGTTGACAGAACAGCTCAGATATCTTCAAAAAGAACATTTCGTTTGTCTTTTTCTAAATACGAAAAATGTCGTGATTGCACAAGAAACGTTGTCGATCGGAAGTTTAAATGCGTCGATTGTGCATCCTCGCGAAGTTTTTCGCGCCGCGATTAAGTACAGCAGCGCTTCGATTGTCTGTGCGCATAATCATCCAAGCGGTGATCCTACGCCGAGCCCGGAAGATCTTGCGATTACCAAACGATTAGTCGAAGCTGGGCAGATCGTAGGAATCGATGTGTTGGATCATATCGTCGTCGGCGACGGTCGATTTATCAGTCTAAAAGAACAAGGTTTGATGTGAAATAACACAACGAAAATTGAATTTGAATGAGAAAGGGAGTTAAAAGAAAATGATGGGCAATAAAGATCTAGGTATCGATTTGGGAACTGCAAACACACTGGTATATGTACGAGGAAAAGGCATTGTAGTAAGAGAACCTTCGGTTGTCGCGTTGCGCACCGATACCAAAACAATCGAGGCTGTTGGTGAAGATGCCAAAAAAATGATCGGTCGTACACCAGGGAATATCCGTGCGATTCGTCCAATGAAAGACGGCGTTATTGCCGATTTCGATACAACAGCAACGATGCTTAAATACTTCATCAACCAAGCGCAGAAAAAACGCTCGATGTTCCAACGTCATCCGAACGTTATGGTATGCGTTCCTTCGGGAATTACAGCGGTTGAACAACGTGCGGTTGAAGATGCAACCAAACAAGCCGGTGCGCGTGAAGCTTATACCATTGAAGAACCGTTTGCAGCCGCAATTGGTGCAGATCTTCCGGTATGGGAACCTACAGGTAGCATGGTTGTTGATATCGGCGGCGGTACAACTGAAGTTGCCGTAATTTCGCTTGGTGGTATCGTTACCGCTCGTTCGGTACGCGTTGCAGGCGACGAAATGGATGAGTCTATCATTCAATACGTAAAACGCCAATACAATCTGATGATTGGTGAACGTACATCGGAAATGTTGAAAATGGAGATCGGTTCTGCGATCCAAATGGAGTCGCCAGAAACCATCGAAATTCGCGGTCGCGATCTCGTGACAGGTCTTCCGAAAACAATCTCTATCACTGCACATGAAATCACAGAAGCTTTGGCAGATACCGTAAGTTCGATCGTTGAAGCGGTAAAAGTGACTTTGGAAAAATGCCCGCCAGAATTGGCAGCCGATATCATGGATCGCGGTATTGTATTGACAGGCGGCGGCGCTTTGCTGCGCAATCTGGATAAACTACTTGCAGGCGAAACGGGAATGCCGGTTATCGTAGCTGAAAATCCACTGGATTGTGTCGCAATCGGTACAGGTCGCGCACTCGATAATATCCACCTATTCAAGTCCCGTTCCAAACGCGGCTAAACGAAAGGTGTGCATCTTGATGAATCATTCACCCATGTTAGAAGGTGTTCGAACTGTTTAGAACGCTCGGAAATCGCAAATTATTTATTTTGCTGATCGTAATCGTACTTTTCGTTGCGCTCATGGGCGTGACGCTTGGTGATCGAGTTGGATTGACTTGGCCCGAGAAATTCGTTAAAGACACGGTTGGCTTTACGCAACGGATCGTTAACAAACCGACACAAGCTGTTTCGGGATTTTTCGAAGATATTTCTGATTTGAACAGTGTCTACGAAGAAAACGATAATTATCGGATTCAGGTTGCTGAACTTCAACGTCAGTTGATCGATTATCGAACTTTGAAAAACAAAAATGATCAGTTGCAAAAAGATTTGGAATTCACAGAAACACAAAAAAGGAACTCCAATAAATATTATCGGTTTTCCCATGTCGTTTCCGTTAATGAAGACGTGAATAATCCTACAGTCAATATCGATGTTGGAGCTAAAGATGGGGTAGAAGTCGGAATGGCAGTCACCAGTATCGAAGGGATGGTCGGTATCATTAGTACCACTACCGAGTATACATCGACGGTGCAGTTGATCACTTCTCTGAGTTTGACCTCACCTGACAGTTATTCAATTGCGGCTACAGTGACAGGCAAAGACGGCACATTCGGTATTGTAGAAAATTATGACAAAAAGCAAAATCGTCTTTTGATGTCGGGGATTAACAACAATGATCCGAATAAAGAGAAGATCGAAGTCAACGATATTGTCGTGACTTCAGGTAGCGGCGGCGTGTTCCCGGCAGGAATCGTTTTAGGTAAAGTCAGAGACATCGTTCCTAGTGAATTCGGTTTGACTTCGACAGCTAAGATTCTTCCTTCCGCAAGCTTTGTCGAATGGAAAGAACTGTTCGTCGTGATTCCGGGAGTTGATCCGAATACAGGAGACGGTGCGCAATGACATGGCGCAAACAGATCCTCGTCCTGCTGCTTTTTGTTTTGTTTCTGATCGAAGGCAGTGTTCTGCCATGGTTTTTGCCTAAAGCTTGGATTCCGCATTTGATGCCGAACTTGGTCTTTGTGTGTGTACTATTCGTTGCCGTGTACCGTCACCGTTATGCCGGGATGGTACTTGGCGCCGTATTCGGGATGCTGCATGACGTCGTTTATTATGGCGCGATGCTTGGTCCATACTCGTTTACGATGGGCTTCACGGCTTACGTATTAGGTCTGATTTTCCAACTTCCCAAAGCACCGCTTCCCGTTATGCTTACGGTCGTGATGTTAGGAAGTTTCATTTTGGACAATATGCTGTTCGGCATTTATACGGTCTTTAATTTTAATGAACAGACCTATGATTGGGCTTTGATTCAATACATGATTCCTGACCTGTTATTCCGACTCACATTTGCGTTAATCATCTATGTACCGATTCGTCGGCAATTTGATAAGATGCCGCTTCGTGTGAAAAAGAAAGACAACGAGTAAGTTGCGGTAACTTTTATGCAAGTTGTGCAGGAGAAAGGAACCTTCTTCTCGAAACATTCAAGTTGAAGGGGGAGCGGGGGAGATGTCCATCAAGCGCAATCTCGTGACAATCAAAGGGACAAAAGAAGGTCTTGTATTTCGTTTAGACGAAACCATTCCTTTTGATGACCTGTTAAATGAGCTTCAAGAAATGTTGGAGCATAGTCATCAAACTATTTTAAGTGGTCCACTTGTGGCAATCGATATACAATTCGGAAGTCGTGATTTGTCGGATGAGCAAAAGTTGCAAATTTTAGATGTAATGCGAAGTAAACGTAATCTATTGGTTCGCTCAATTGAAGGCTCCAAATCGACCGAGCTGCGTGAAAATGCGGTACTGCGTACTCCAATTACGACCATAAGCGGCATGGTCCGTTCCGGACAGGTGCTCCGGCATGACGGTAACCTGCTATTTTTAGGCGATGTAAATCCGGGCGGCTCTATTGTATGTACCGGAGACATCTATATTCTCGGAGCACTGCGCGGAATGGCTCATGCCGGTTCGGAAGGTAGCGAGCATGCGATCGTTGGAGCTTCTTATCTGGCACCGACACAATTACGAATCGCCGAAGTCATCAGTCGTCCGCCTGATCATGCAGAAGAAAGCAGCGCTCATCCGCATGAAACGCAGATGGAGTTTGCTTATCTCCAAGACGGGCAGATGCAGATTGACAAGATGGCGAATATCGCCCGGCTTCGCCGGGATCTGAATGTGTTCAAAGGAGTGTAGAAGATGGGAGAGGCTATAGTCGTCACTTCGGGAAAAGGCGGCGTCGGCAAAACGACGACCACAGCCAATATCGGAACTGCGCTAGCATTACTCGGCAAAAAAGTATGTCTGGTGGATACAGATATCGGGCTTCGCAACCTTGATGTCGTGATGGGACTGGAAAATCGCATCATTTACGATATTTGCGATGTTGCCGACGGACGTTGCCGTTTACATCAGGCGCTCGTGAAAGATAAGCGTTTTGAAGAATTGTATATGCTTCCGGCTGCACAAACCAAAGATAAAAGTGCGTTATCTCCAGAGCAAGTTCGCGATATCGTACTTGAACTGAAAAACGAGTTTCAGTATGTCTTGATCGATTGCCCAGCGGGAATCGAGCAAGGCTTCAAAAACGCAATCGCGGGTGCCGATCAGGCAATCGTGGTGACTACGCCGGAAAATGCAGCTGTACGTGATGCGGACCGGGTGATCGGGCTGCTGGAAAGTTCACATATCGGATCGCCCAAATTGGTCGTCAATCGGATTCGTCCGAATATGGTCAAAGCCGGCGAAATGCTGGATGTGGATGAAGTGCTACAAGTGCTGAATATCGATCTGCTTGGAATCGTACCGGATGACGAAATGGTGATTAAAGCCGCGAACACGGGTGAGCCTACAGTCATGAATCCGGACTCGAAAGCTTCGATCGCTTATCGTAATATTTCCAGACGTATTCAAGGTGATACCGTACCTTTGATGCAATTGGATGAAAAAAAAGGTCGCTTCAGTTTGTTCCGTCGTATTTTCGGTGGCGGCAAATCGTAAATGACGATCAACAAAGCCCTTTCACTTTTAGTGAGAGGGCTTTTATTACGTTTATCTAAAACGATGAAACTTTTTTGTTTAATTCTACGTCTAGTGAATACATACCAGTTATACTTATTATAGGATTAGGAAGCGTTAACACGAAAAGTCGGGCGTAGGAGGCGACCTATGAAAAAATTGATTGTACATAATGAAGGAGAATGGACGCAAGCCGCATTGCTTGAACATGGAAGTTTGATCGAATTTGCTGCAGAAAAAATTAAAGAACACGGCACGGCCGGTAGTTTTTACAAAGGGCGAATCGTCAATGTATTACCAGGCATGCAAGCGGCTTTCGTTGATATTGGACTGAAAAAAAATGCGTTTTTATATATCGACGATATGCTCCCTACTCCTTCGGAAAAGCAGCTTCTTCAAAAACCTTCGATTGAACATATTGCACGTAAAGGTCAACAAATATTGGTACAAATCACCAAAGAACCGCTTGGCGGAAAAGGCGCAAGAGTCACGACTCATTATTCGTTGCCGGGTCGCCATATCGTATATATGCCCGAATCCGACTATGTAGCCGTCTCCAAAAAAATAGAACCGGAAACAGAACGCAATCGGTTAAAAATGTTTGGGGAGCAGCTGCGTTTACCCGATGAAGGAATGATCATACGTACCGTAGCGGTCAATGGACCGGATGAAGGGATTGGCGAAGATTTGAACCAGCTTCGAAGTCAGTGGAAACAAATCGTCCATACAGCAGAAGCAGCAGAAGCTCCTCAAGAATTATATCGGGAGTTGGATCTGGCTCAGCGTATGATTCGGGATGTATTCGATCCAAGCTGCGATGAGATTATCGTGAACGATATTGCTCAGCAGCAACGAATTCAATCTTACTTAGAGCAGCTATTTCCAAATTTTGATCATCGAGTCTTTTTGCATCAGGAATCGACATCTGTATTTGAAGTACACCCGATTGAACATCAACTTCATCGCGATTTTGGCAGGAAAATTCGGTTGCCTGGTGGGGGTACATTAATTTGGGATCAGACCGAAGCCTTAACGATTGTTGATGTGAATACTGGAAAATATACGGGAGCCGATGATAGTCTGGAGACGACTGTGACCGAGACCAATCTTGAAGCTGCAAAAGAGATTGCCAGATTGCTTCGGTTACGCGACGTAGGCGGAATTGTGATTGTTGATTTTATCGATATGCAAAAAGAAGAAAATCGTACCCGCGTTCTAAATAGTTTGGAGCAACACCTGGGCAAAGACCGCACGCAGTCTCATATTGTAGGATGGACAAAGCTTGGACTGCTTGAAATGACGCGAAAAAAGATACGCGAAAGCGGCGCGGGGCTCTTTTACGAGACATGCAGTGTGTGCGGCGGAACAGGGAAAATTATGATTCGCTGACCTGTTGACTTTTGAGCAGGCGCATGCTAAGATACGTTGGTATGTGTGCCGGTGTACTTCACTTTGCACAACATGCTGTAACCGCACAGGCCGGGTTAAAGCGATCTGCGTTTTTGACCATGATCCACCCGAACCAGGCGAGTCTGAGACATGAGGAGGTGCAAGAAAATGTACGCAATTATCGAAACAGGTGGTAAACAGTACAAAGTCCAAGAGGGCGATGTTCTGTACATCGAGAAGCTTGAAGCCGCAGACGGCGAAAGCGTAACATTCGACCGCGTTCTGGCCGTTTCTAACGACAACGGACTGACAGTAGGAGCTCCAATGGTATCCGGAGCGACTGTAACGGCGACAGTTGACAGACATGGTAAAGGTCAAAAGGTTGTAGTATACAAATACAAACCTAAGAAGAACTACCACAAGAAACAAGGTCATCGTCAACCGTATACAAAAGTAACGATTGCTAAAATTCAAGCATAATTGAAGGTGATAACTTGGTTATCGTCGAAATTTTAAGATTACCCGACCATAAAATTACAGGCTTTAAAGTCGAAGGTCATGCGGGTTACGCAGATCGCGGCGAGGATATCGTTTGTTCGGCAATATCGGCGATTACAGTCGGTACGGTCAATTCGATCGAAGTGCTTGCGGGAACTGTGATGAAGACTCGAATGAAGAACGGTTTTTTAAGCGGAACTCTTCCGCCTATCCAATCGGATGAACTGAAGGCGAAAGCTCAAGTGATTTTGGAATCGATGGTGGTCATGCTGACTACAATCGAAACTTCTTACCGTGAATATATTCGCCTCGACGAGGTTAAAAAATAAGCAAAGAAGGAGGTAGACCACTATGTTGAAATTGGATCTCCAGTTATTCGCTTCCAAAAAAGGTGTAGGTTCGACAAAAAACGGACGTGACAGCCACTCGAAGCGCCTTGGCGCTAAACGTGCGGACGGTCAAGCAGTACGTGGCGGCGGTATCATTTTCCGTCAGCGCGGAACTAAAATTCACCCGGGCACGAACGTAGGTATTGGCAAAGACGACACTTTGTTTGCTATGATTGATGGCGTTGTGAAATTCGAACGTTACGGTCGTGATCGCAAAAAAGTTAGCGTCTACCCAGTTCAAGTTGCTGACGTAGCAGCTTCCGTAGAAGCCTAACACGAACGGGTAAACAAGAAGCCTTCGGTATTCGTACCGAAGGTCTTTTTTTGTTCATCCTTACTTGTGGCTCCAATGGATCGATAGAGCTGTACTCACTTGGATTTTTGCCGAATTCTGGGTATACTCAGACTAACTACGTATCAGAAACGGAGAGAGCTGATGAAAAGGTGGAGGGACCTATCCGTATTAATGCCGCTATCTACCCTAGTTCCTTTGATACTGGCTTGGATTTTTCCAAATGTAATGATGTTTATTCTGTTGGGAGCATGGCTTGTTGCCGTGTTTTTTCTACTGTCCAGACAAGAAAAGCATCGCCGGGATCAAGAGGTTCGGGAACTGAGACAAACGACACAACAATTTTTCCTTAATGTCCTCAGTCATCAGCGACATGATTGGATGAATGATCTTCAACTGATTTTCGGATATGCAAAAATGGGCAAACTTGAGCGAGTCGAAGAGATTGTAGTTAGAGTGAGTTCAGATATGCACAAAGAAAGTCGGATCGCGAAGATTGGGCTTCCTGAACTTGTTTTTTACCTGATGACGATCAAAGGTGAAAATCGAGAAGTTGCGCTCCATATTTACGCCGATGAAGATCTTCATTATGCTGGAAGTCTGACTTCAGATGATGAAGAAGGTTTAATTCGTGCAGTGCGAGCGGGAATAGCGGCATATCGTTATTCAGGGCTTGCCGCACAAGCTGCAGAACCTGCGCTGCGTATCGTGTTCGGCGAAGAGGGCGGGGAAGCGACTTTGTTCATCGAACCAGAAAATGATCCGCAAGCTGTATCGGTTGTGCACCATGCCGTTGAAGAAGCTCTTGCTTCTTGCAACGTATCAACAGAAGCTTCAGATCGCGGAACTTATATCCGCTGGAAGCTTTCGAATTAATTTAAAGATGTAGAAGAGGTGAATCCATGTTTGTAGATAAAGCCAAGATTTATGTAAAAGCAGGTGACGGCGGAGACGGTATGGTTGCGTTTCGACGCGAGAAATACGTACCGAACGGTGGGCCAGCCGGAGGAGACGGAGGTCGAGGCGGCGATATTATTTTCCGCGTTGACGAAGGTCTGCGTACGTTGATGGATTTCCGTTATCAGCGTCACTTCAAAGCTAAAGCGGGCGAAAAAGGCCGTAATAAAAACCAATACGGAGCCAATGCCGAAAATACGATTGTTCGTATTCCGCCAGGTACGTTAGTCATTGATGACGACACTCAAGAAGTATTAGCGGATATGACGCGTAACGGTCAAGAAATTATTGTAGCCCGTGGAGGACGCGGAGGACGCGGTAATGTTCGTATGGCTACGCAAAACAATACAGCTCCCGAACTTGCAGAACGCGGTGAAGAAGGCAAAGAACGCTATATCGTGCTTGAACTTAAAGTCATGGCAGATGTAGGACTTGTTGGTTTCCCGAGCGTAGGAAAATCAACACTTCTATCCGTTGTTTCTGCGGCAACGCCGAAGATCGGAGCCTACCACTTTACGACAATCACGCCGAACCTCGGCGTAGTCGGAATTGATGATGGTCGTAGCTTCGTAATGGCAGATTTACCGGGTCTGATCGAAGGCGCGCATGAAGGCATAGGTCTGGGACACGAATTCTTGCGCCACGTTGAGCGGACGCGGGTCATTATTCACGTCGTAGATATGTCCGGTTCGGAAGGACGCGATCCGTTTGAAGATTGGGTGAAGATCAACGAAGAGATCAAATTGTACAATGCGGAGCTTGAGAAGCGTCCACAGATCGTAGCGGCAAACAAAATGGATATGCCGGATTCGGAAGAAAACCTGCGCATGTTCAAAGAAAAAGTAGCCGAAATCAATCCGGATCTTGAGATCATGGCGATTTCTTCGTTAACTCGCCAAGGTGTGAAAGAACTGATGTATCGCGCTGTTGATGTATTGGATTCGATCGCAGTCGTTCCGGCTATTGAAGAAGCGGAAGATCAAGTTGAACGTAAAGTTTACCGTCCGCAAGAAGCGAAAGAAGAAGGTTTCACGATCCGTCGGGAAAACGAAATGTTCGTCGTGGAAAGTGTTCAAATCGAGCGCATGATGAAACGTATGCAGTTGACTACGCACGATGCCATTCTCAAATTGGCACGTACGCTGCGTCATATGGGCGTCGACGAAGAATTGCGCAAGCGCGGCGCCAAAGACGGCACGATTGTACGGATTGCTGATTTTGAATTTGAGTTTGTTGAAGGTAGTAGTTACTATTGAGCAGGGCGAGCGGTTTCCGCTTGTCGCTCCGACTTGTTTTCCTCTGCGGACCTAATTCGGTCTGGCAGTAGCAGGAAAGCCAAAAGTCGCTCCAATCGCAAACCGCCCGCCTCGCACTGTAGTGTGGGGGTGGACGGGGGGTGAGGTGCGCTCTCGAAATCGTAAGTTCGAGAGCCCACTTCAAGGCTTAAGTTCAAAAGCTTAAGTCAAAAGATTAAAGAGGATCACAGGCGCCGGATGATAACCGGCTGTGTGATCGAAATATATAGATTCAAGAAGAAGCAAGCGAGGTGTCTCTTACTTAGAGGCGCTTCGCTTTTTTGTTATGTGAGGAAAGGGAAAGAAAATTGTAGAGAGAAGCGGATAAGATCAAAAATAAAAAATGACGCTTCATGTAACTTTTTTGCGTTAAAGGGTTGACGCCCGGTTGGTTTTCTCGATATAATGTCCGCTATATGAAAACAATGGTCTTTAATAGGGGGACGTCGAAATGAAAGAGCGTTATTATCTTGCCAGAGAAGATATTTTGCCGGAAGCGATCTTGAAAACGTTGCATGTTAAAGAGTTACTGGCAGGCGGGCAAGCGAAAACGGTGAATGAAGCGGTGGCAATTGCAGGGATCAGCCGCAGTGCCTTTTACAAATATAAAGACGGAATTCATCAAGTCAATCAACTGGATCGTGAAAGATTGGTTACTTTATCTCTTTTGCTGGAGCACCGAGCGGGGATTTTATTTAAAGTACTCGGATTGATCGCAGAAAGTGGCGGTAACGTGCTGACAATCAACCAAAGCATTCCGCTACAAGGAACAGCAAATGTGGTATTATCGGTAGAAACGTCAAGATTGCATGAAGAACTGGGCAGCCTTACCGCGTCGTTAGAATCGGTAAATGGTGTCAGTCGAGTCGTTGTTATCGGGCAAGGATAGTTGAAGTCAAACAGGGCAGTCGTCTATTTTGGAATTAGCGGTATATGCAGCATGATGTGGATGATAATCATTGCTGCATCAGGATGGGGAGGAAAATGTACGTGAGTAATAAACCGATAAAAGTAGGATTGTTAGGTCTAGGTACTGTAGGTACAGGCGTTGTCCGGATCGTTGATATGCACCAAGAAGATTTGAGCAGCCAAGTCGGCTCACCGATTGTCATTGAGAAGATTTCGGTCAAAGATCGTGAGAAAACGCGTAACATTCCAATTGATGCTTCTCGTTTGACGGATGATCCGTGGGAAGTGATTCGTGATCCTGAAATCGATGTGATCGTCGAAGTGATGGGCGGCGTCGAGCAGACGCGTACTTATATTCTTGAAGCTCTTGCACAGGGCAAACATATCGTGACGGCGAACAAAGACCTTATGGCGCTTTACGGCACAGAAATTTTGGCGAAAGCGCAAGAAATGAAATGCGATGTCTTTTACGAAGCCAGTGTGGCCGGGGGCATTCCGATTATTCGTACGTTGATCGAAGGATTTTCGTCGGATCGTATCACTAAAATTATGGGTATCGTCAACGGAACGACCAACTATATGCTGACCAAAATGAGCAAAGAAGGCGTGTCTTACGAAAATGTCCTCAAAGAAGCTCAGCAATTGGGTTACGCAGAATCTGATCCAACGTCTGACGTAGAAGGATTAGATGCCGCACGTAAAATGACTATTTTAGGTACATTAGGTTTCCGAACCAACGTGGAACTAAATGATGTACAAGTCAAAGGCATCGCTGAAGTCAGTCAATCGGATATTACGTATGCTCGAAACTTAGGCTACGAAATTAAACTACTGGGTATCGCAGAACGTGAAGATGATGCGATCTCGATCAGTGTTCAACCGACTATGGTTAAAGTCTCGCATCCCATTGCTTCGGTAAACGGTGTGTTTAATGCGGTTTACGTGCATGGCGAAGCTGTAGGCGAGACGATGTTTTACGGAGCCGGCGCCGGTGAAATGCCAACAGCTACATCGGTTGTTGCAGATTTGGTCTCGGTGATCAAAAACTTGCGTTTAGGCGTAAACGGTCTGAAACAGATCGCACCAAACAAGCCGAAAAAGCTCAAAAGCGACGCTGAAATCTTTTCCAAAAACTTTATTTTGCTGCATGTCGATGATAAAGCGGGCGTGCTAGCGCGTATTACGCAAATTTTTACCGAGTACGAAGTGAGCTTGGCTTCTGTCGTTCAACAACCGAATGAGCTAAATCCAAACGCAGAAATCGTAATCGTAACCCATAAAGCAAGCAAAGAAAGTATCGATAAGGTGCTGAATCGCTTTGAAGAATTAGACGTTGTTCGCCGAGTGATGAGTGTGTACCGCGTCGAAGGCTAGATTTAATAACGAACAGATATAGAGTTTAACCTTTGGTTGACGTTATCGGAAAAGTCGGAAGGAGCCGTACATGATGAACGAAAATGTAGGATCTGTAAGGGTCAAAGTACCGGCAAGTACTGCAAATTTAGGCCCGGGATTCGATACGCTTGGTATGTCGCTTTCTTTATACATTTGGATTGAGATGCGCAAAGCGGAGCAGACTGTTGTACATTTTTCTGGAGAAGGCTTTGAAGGAATTCCAGCGGACAAAAACAATCTGATTTATAAAGTCGCTCAGCTCGTTTTTGAAGAAGCGGGTGTTGAAGTACCGGAGCTTGAAATTGGTATGCGTTCGGATATTCCGTTGACACGAGGTTTAGGAAGTAGTGCATCGGCGATTATCGCAGGGATGACAGCGGCGAATACATTAATCGGCTCTCCTTTGTCCAATGATCGATTATTCGATATGGCAACTGCGCTCGAACGCCATCCCGATAATGTAGGGGCTTCTTTGTTTGGCGGTATTATTGTCGCAGCTTGGGATGGCGAACATGCCGATTATATTCGGATTGAACCTCCTCAACAGTTAAAAGTCTTAACGCTGATCCCGGACTTTGAACTTGCGACCTCGGCAGCTCGTGCAGTGTTACCAAAACAGCTGAGCATTCAAGATGCCGTATATAATATCAGCCGGTCTTCTTTATTAACAGCAGCTTTATCCTCAGGGCGATTGGATCTTTTAGCCTCAGCTATGAAAGATCGTCTACATCAGCCTTACCGAGCAGCGCTTGTGCCGGGCATGGAAAAGATTCTGGAACAGGCAACGTCGTATGGAGCGCTTGGTGTAGCTTTGAGCGGAGCTGGACCTACACTACTTGCTTTTGTAGATGGAAGTCGTCAAGAAGAAGCTCACCGCCTGGAATCTTTTATGCAAAGTGTAATGTTGGAACATGATGTACAAGCACGTACGCTCTGGTTGGAACCAGACTTACAAGGGGCGTTATGCGAAAGCGATATTCACCCTGATCTTTTTCTAGCATCAATCAAAGGAGAAATTTCGTCATGACACGTATTGCACTGCTTTCTGCAGGATCAGTTTCTCACGAAGCTGTGGATTATTTAGTCGGAAACCAACAAGTTGAATTCATCCACTATAAGTTGATTTCTGATGTCTTTATGGCAGTCGTACAAGGAACAGCGGATTATGCAGTCATTCCGATCGAAAATACGATTGAAGGTTCAGTAAGCCTACATATGGATTGGCTAGTTAACGAAATCGATATTCCGATGCAAGCTGAATGGGTATATCCTTCGATTCAAAATCTAGTTGGGCGTAGAGAAGAGTTTGTTGGCGAAGATGGAGAAATTGAATTTTCTAAAATTCTGAAAGTATTGTCTCATCCTGTTGCGATTGCGCAATGCCGAACATTTATCAGTGAACATATTGCTCAAGCTGAACTTGAAAATGCAAGCAGTACAGCAGAAGGAGCAGCGCAAGTTGCATCGCACCCGGGGAGTGGTTGGGCTGCATTTTCAACTCGTCTTGGAGCAAAACGTTATGGGTTAGACATACTTGCTGAACGTGTAACGGATCACGATAATAACTACACTCGATTTGTTTTGATTGGACCAGAACCGATTAAGGTCGATAAAAATAGTGACCACTCCAAAACAAGCATACAAGTGATTTTGCCGGAAGATTACGCGGGTGCTCTGCATCAGGTGTTATCTGCATTCGCCTGGAGAAGGTTAAACTTATCTCGCATCGAATCACGTCCAACGAAAAAGAAGCTTGGGAACTATTATTTCTACATTGATGTATTGGAAAATGCAGAAGCTGTTTTGTTAAAATCGGCTATGGAGGAAATCGAAGCATTAGGTTGCCAAGTACGAATCTTAGGTTCTTATCCTTGTTTTGACTACGAGGGCAATAATTCAGAACTTTTAGAAGGATAGATATAGAAGATTTCAAATAGAAAACAGACTGAACTACATAGAGCGCTTAGCGCTCTTTTTTATTACTAAAAGATTGCCTAATGAAGAAATGTTGCGTTATGTAAAAAATATTGGATAAACGCTTGAATTATAAGCAGAGAGGTGATATACTATAAATCTAGCCGAGCGATTGCGAAGTTAGATGTTTGTTTTTGAAAGCAGGTTTTAGCGAAATTTTATTTTGACTCTTCTAACTATAAAAGAGTTTGAAAAAAAGATTCCAAAAAAAGACTTGCAAAACGAAAACGAACGTGCTAACATATAAGAGTTGCTGCTGCGAGCGAAACATTGAGCGGCAGAAACGAAAATCAAGTGTTTGTTCCTTGAAAACTGAACAGTAAGTGAGTCGCGATCATGCAGATGATC
>NZ_JANFNS010000004.1 GCF_024436065.1 Saccharibacillus sp. JS10 | reverse complement strand
CAAGATGTTGTTTTTCGACAGGGCAACCATTTCTTTCGCCATATCCGTATCGCGGATACGCGATTCTGCTGCTGTCAAGTTTTCTACAGTCGTTCCCAAGTTGTTCGATGTGTATTCCAGACGGTTTTGTACCGCACCCAGACTCGAACGTTCTTTCGCTACATTTTCGATAGCTGTTGTGATCTCCGTCAGTGAAGTCGTCGAAGTCAAACCACTGAATCCACTTCTGCTTACACCCGTAATCGAAATTTGGAACGAGCTATCGTCTGCTTGTACCGCTACAGTCGACGTGATCGCGATTCCGTTGAACTTCGTGTTCGTCATGATGTCGTCGATTTGTTCGCCCAGTTGAGTCAACTCCGAGTTGATGTTCGACTTATCGCCTGCACTGTATGTGCCGTTTTCTTTCTGTACGTTCAGTTCTTTCATGCGGGTCAGCATGGCACTCACTTCGTTCATCGCGCCTTCTGCTGTTTGTGCGAACGAAATACCGTCTTGAACGTTGCGTTGTGCTTGTTCCAGACCGCGGATTTGTCCACGCATTTTTTCGGAGATCGACAGGCCCGCTGCGTCGTCAGCTGCACGGTTGATGCGAAGACCCGAAGACAATTTCTCCATGTTTTTGCTTGCTGCGGCACTGTTCAGTCCCATGTTGCGGTGTGTGTTTACGGCTTGCAAGTTGTGATTGATAATCATTAGTTGTTTCCTCCCTGAATTGGTTGATTCCCACATCCTTGTGGTTGGCTTGGTTCGTCTTTGACTTTCCTGCCCTGTTATCTATATCGTCGTTCGAAGCTTAAGTTTGAATAGATTTACCGAAAAATAGCAAAGAAAAAAAGTCTGCCCGAAAGCAGACTTTTCAAGAAAATGAAACTTAACGAAGCAGGGACAGTACGCCTTGTGGCGATTGGTTCGCTTGCGACAACATCGATTGCGATGCTTGCAGCAAGATGTTGTTTTTCGACAGGGCAACCATTTCTTTCGCCATATCCGTATCGCGGATACGCGATTCTGCTGCTGTCAGGTTTTCTACAGTTGTTCCCAAGTTGTTCGATGTGTATTCCAGACGGTTTTGTACTGCACCCAGAGTCGAACGTTCTTTCGCTACTGTTTCGATTGCTGTCGTAATGCTCGAAAGCGAAGTACCGGAACTTAAACCATTAAAGTTAGTTGTGCTTACACCAGTAATCGTGATTTGGAACGAGCTATCGTCTGCTTGTACCGCTACGTCGGAAGTGATCGCGATTCCGTTGAACTTCGTGTTCGTCATGATCGCATCGATCTGCGAACCCAATTGATTCAATTCAGCACTGATGTTCGACTTATCTCCTGCACTGTATGTGCCGTTTTCTTTCTGTACGTTAAGCTCTTTCATGCGTGTCAGCATGGCACTCACTTCGTTCATCGCGCCCTCTGCTGTTTGTGCGAACGAAATACCGTCTTGAACGTTGCGTTGTGCTTGTTCCAGACCACGGATTTGTCCACGCATTTTTTCGGAGATCGACAAGCCCGCTGCGTCGTCAGCTGCACGGTTGATGCGAAGACCCGAAGACAATTTCTCCATGTTTTTGCTTGCTGCGGCACTGTTCAGTCCCATGTTGCGGTGTGTGTTTACGGCTTGCAAGTTGTGATTGATAATCATTGGTTGTTTCCTCCCTGAATTGGTTGATTCCCACATCCTTGTGGTTGGCTTGGTTCGTCTTCGATTTTCCTGCCCTATTATCTATATCGTCTTTGAACCGCTTTTTTTTACACTTTTAACTAGATTGCTACGAATTTTTCTTGAGCATGTCCAAAATTTGCTTGGGATCTATAACTGCACTTTGATTATTTTCCTGTACAGAAACCAAAATTTCTTTGCGTATAATATCGATTTGTTTAGGCGCTTTGATGCCGAGCTTGATCGTATCTCCTTCTACAGAAAGAACGGTTAGTTCGATATCGTCCCCGATCATAATCGATTCTCCTTTTTTTCTTGAAAGGACTAACATTAAGACTCACCGCTTTCCTTAGAAATTGAAGCGTTTAGCAGCTGCTTCGTTTGATAAGAAGTGTTTTGCAGAACGATTTGTTTTCCAATTCGATCTGAAATATTGAAAATCAGCGGAGCCAGTAGGTTTGCAGTTACTCGCGACGGATCGCTGTTCCAAGTCACGATGCAACGTACAGCAATCCCTTTCTCTTCAGACAATTGAAGTTCTTCGATCAGGTCTTCTGACAATTCAAATTCATAATCAGTAAAATGTTCAAATGGATTCGTTACGATGAAAGCAACTTCCCCTTCATTGACCGCTTGCAAATAACTATACTTGTCATCCACATCGCACAACACATAGTCCGTAATTTCTTCGAATCCAGGGATACCTTTGGGAAACTTGATCAGGTCTTCTTCCCCTACTGTCAGTTCGCCCAAATGGACAGATTGAATTTGTATCATGTCGATCCTCCTTAAGGATTTAAAAAAGCTACGGAAACTCGTCCGTAGCTTCAGATTATCTGTTTGACTCTTGAATTTCAATAAATCCAGATTAACCTTTAAAAATCAACGCATGAAATCGATCAAAGAAGTCTTCATAATATTTGCAGAAGATTTCAATGCCGCTTCGTATACAGTTTGCGCACTGGTCGCTTTGATTAAGGCTTCTGCTACATCCAAGTCTTCTGTTTTCGCCAATAGCGTTGTGGTATTCATTTCTTGATCAAGCAAACGGTTATTGACCAATTCTACACGATTCGTACGAGCACCCACTTCAGAACGAGAAGAAATCATTTTGTTCGTGCGAGATTCTACATCTCCCATTTCGGCACTGATTCCATTAGAGTTACCGCTTCTCATCGCGCTAATCACACGATCCATAACTCCAAATACGTTATCCGAATCGCCTGCCATTCCAAAAAATTCGTTACCTGTCGTATTGATTTGGAACTGAATATTCTCGCCAATCACGTACTTAACAGCTGTATTATCCGTTTGTACCTGCGAGTAGTCTGTTCCAGGTGCAGTCGGATAAGGCATCGTTCCGTATTCTTGACCGTTAAAAATAAATTTGCCACCCAGTTTGCTGTTACCGATATCGACCAGCTGTTTTTTCAGTTGTTCTACTTCGTTAGCAGCCGATTGCATATCCGAATCCGAATATGTGCCAGTGCTACTTTGTACCATTAATTCTTTCAAGCGTGTCATGACATCGCCCGCACTGCCCATCTGGCTATCTGTTTCGTCTAACCAACTCTGCGCCGTATCTGTTGCACGCTGAAACTGTTCGTTGCCCGCAAGTTGCGAACGGTAACGAAGCGCGTAAGTTACGCCAACAGGGTCGTCGGACGGCTTATTGATCTTACGCCCCGATGAAATCTGCTGTTCCATATTGTCCATCTTATATAAATTTCGATTCAAGTTCCCAAGAAGCGTAGAACTCATCATATTGGATGTCATCCGAATGGTCATCTTAATATTCCTCCCCTAAACTTAGCGGCCGACCGTACCGGTGCCGTTGATGAGTTTATCGAGCATTTCGTCAAAAGTTGTCATGAATCTTGCACTCGCATTATAAGCTTGTTGGAATTTCACCAAATTCGTCATTTCCTCGTCTAACGATACTCCGCTCACCGATTGACGCAGCGTTTCAACCTGACCTGACAAATCTGTAGCATTTTGAGTTTGACGAGAAGCTTCTTGCGACTGTACACCAAGTTGACCTGTAATCGAACTGAAGTAGTCATCGATCGTAACAGGTGCTGAAGCTGCAGAACCAAAATCGAAACGCGTGCTTTTCATGTCTGCCATAATCAAAGCCACACCTGCGTTGCCTTTAACAACCGTCTCTCCCGTCGTACCTGCACCCGTCACTCGGAAAGAAGATGCAATCAAGTTAGGGTTGTTTTGGATTTGCGAATTCAATGTGATGTTTCCCGCTGTGATAGCTTCCCCGCCACTGCCCGAAGTGAACAAATCCACTCCTGCACTTGGCGTTGTTCCGTCAACCGTATATCCAATTTTCATTAGACCGTTGATTCCGTCCACTTTCACTTTTGTATCACTAGTCAGTGTACGGTTTCCTGTCGCATTTGAAAAAGTTGTACTTGTTTCCGTACCGTCAGCATTGACTACGCTAAGCGTAGTTCCATCTGGAAGTACACTGCCTGCCGGAAGCGTCAGTTCAAACTCTCCGTTTGCCAATGTGTTCGCTAATGTATTCAGCTGATTTCTGTAATCGACAACATAATTATCGCGAGAAATAAACATTCCGTGCACTTCGCCTTTGTTGAGCGTTCCTCCATCATAAGCTGCCTTCAAACTCGCTTCAGTCACCGGAGTCACCGTAGTACCATTTACCGCAATAGCGCCTCCCAAATTCACTTGATAACCCGTATCAAGCTTCGTTACGGTAACGTTCGCAATTTTAGATAGCTGATCGACCGCGTAATCCCGCTGATCGCTCAAGTCGTTCGCATTGTTGCCCATTCTTTCAACTTTATTGATACCTGAATTCAGATCCGCGATCGTCTGCAGCAACGAATTGATTTCAGTTGCTTTGAGATTGATGTTAGCTGTAATATCTGTCGTCATCGAATCGAGTTGCTTTGCTGTCTGATTCAAAGAATCCGTCATGGCAAGTGTTGTTTCTTTTATAATCTTACGGTTCGTAATGTCTTGAGGATCTTTACTGAAATCAGACCAAGACGACCAAAAATTATTCATGACTGTACTTAAACCTGTTGAAGAAGGTTCATTTACGATAGCTTCAAGTTTGCTAAGTGTCTCTTGACGAACACTCCACGAACCAAATCCACTATTTTCATTACGAAACTGATCATCCAAATACGAATCGCGCACTCGCGAGATCGAAGTGACTTCTACGCCGCTACCCAGTTGTCCGGCACTAACCCAGTTACGCAGACCCGGCACTTCGAAAGCACTCGTTGCTTTCATTTTGACGACTTGGCGGGAATAACCATCTGTGTTGGCATTCGCAATGTTATGCCCTGTAGTACTCAGCGCGGTCGTTTGGGTGTATAAGCTTCGTTTTGCTGTCTCCAAAGAATGGAATGTCGATGTCATAGGTTTTTCTCCTTTACTCTGTTAACCGCGTCTATCGAACATACCGGAGTTGCCGTAGCCATACCCCTGGGATGCCGGATGCTGGTAAGTTACTTCCTGTTCGGGACGATGTGACATAAGTTCCATTGAAAAATTAATAAAAGATAAAGCCTGCTCGATCAGCTGGCGATTGATATCATTAATTTGCTTAAGCTGCATAAGTGTATTTGAAAGGCGAGCATGCACGTCCAGCAGTTCCTTCTTCTCGTCCGGATCAAAGACAAGCCTGGAAATTTCGGCAATCGTCAACTTCAACCGGGATTTGATTCCGCGTTCTTGCATAAAAGCGTAAGCTAATTCGTTACGCAGCTCGTCTTCGGTCTGGATCCGCTTCAATAGTTTGGATTCGCGATTCATCGTAGCGATAAATACATCGATCTCGTTTTTGATAACGGCATCCTTTTTCATTTCCGCGATTTCGATCATTTCAAGATGGGAACGGTTCAGCTGCTCCAGCTGCCCGATCAACGGCTTCAGTGCCAAGATCGTTCACCTTTCTTTCCGATTATTTTAAAAAGAGGACTTCCCCAAAAACGCCGGATTAACCGGGTTTCTGAAAAAGTCCCCCATTCCGTTATAACCTTTATCGGTTATTCCGCAAGATATGGTAAGAGCTTTTCGGCAATTTTATTTGAATCGACAGAATAAGTTCCAGCAGATACTTGTTGCTTCAGATCTTGGATACGTGCAGCGCGTTCGCTGTCTGCTGGTTTATTTGCCGCTTTGAGCATTTCCATCGCCTCCGTCGAAATCGTCACTTCGTCTTTGCGAGCTGCTTTCTTCGTTTCTTCGGTACGTTGAGCTTCCTGTGTACGTTGGTAAGGGTTAACTGCACCAATTCTCGAAGTATCGTTAATTTTCATAATATATTCAACCTCCTAAAGGTATGTGTTTTCGCCGTCTAATTAAAAGAGCCGATAAGCTTATAATAAGTTTATCGGCTCCTATCCAAACATAGTTTAGAGCTATTTAAATATTTTTTTTAAATTGTCAAGCGTAAATTTGGACTATTTCTGTTTCCTTGTTCCTATTGCTGGGTAGTCGGACACGGATTTTTTAGTCGTTTCTGAGACGATCGACCGTTTTGTAAGCACCGCCCGAATTCTTCTGCTGCGCTTGAGGCGTTTCTTTTGCAGCTTGGCGTAGGTCTCCGGCAAGCTTGGAGCGGCAAGAATCGCACATATTCCCTTCATGGATAAAGGTTCCGCACACTTCGCAGGCATAACTCAAGTTAGGCGCGCTATCCGTCGAGATACGTCCTTCGCGGATAAACGTAGTGATTTGGCGCACGCTTACCTCTGTCGCTTCCGACAACTCCTGCATGCTTGCCCCTTTATTATCCCGTAAATATTTAACGCACGCTTCATACTCGTTCTCAATATCTTTCGAGCAGTTTGCGCAAATCCCTTTAAAATTCATTACAAAAACCTTGCCGCAGCGCGGACAGTTCGCCAAATTCATCGTAAGGCGCCTCCTTCTTGTTCGTCACCATGTTGAAAAGCCGCATACCCTATATATATCGGATATTTTTCTTATTGGATAAAGATTTCGCTTACTTCTTTCATTATTAACGGAAAATCGATACATTACAAGCGCTTTTATGAACGGGTCAACGTCAAACTATAGATGATGATCGGTCTTTCGATAACGCTTTCTAGTTTTTTTAGCACATCTGCGCAGATCGAAGCTGTCGTTCCTGTTGTATAAATATCATCGATAAGCAGGAGCGAAATAGGAAAAGACCTACCGGGGCGTTTTACACTTCCTATAGAGTCCCATTTTTTAAAAGCCCCCGGGTTTAAATTAGGAAGTAGCGAAAAAGCACCATCCAGATTATGCAATCGTTCGGCGCGACTTTTAAAGCTTTGTTTATCCGTATGCACATGACGTGTTAGCAAATCATAAGCCGGCAGCCCAAGACGTTTTGACAAACGACGCGCAAGTTCTTCGGCTTGATTGAATCCCCGTTCTTCTAAGCGCTGCTCACTGACCGGAACCCACGTAACGAGGTCGGCACTCCATTTTTTTCGACCGGCTTGCGATAGTTCGATAGCCATTCGGCGGTACGCTTGTTCTAACATCAGTGAAAAAGGTTCTGTCCAACGCTGTTCGCCGCCGTATTTATACTTGGACAACCATTCTCGAATAACCGCGTTATATACGACCGCGCTCCGATTAAGCGCAAAAGCTCTACTTTTTTCTGCCGCTCTCACACAGTCCACACAAGCTTCCGCGCGTCCGCAACGCAGGCAGCTCGGGCGTACGATCCACGGTACTTGGCTGCTGCAAGCTTCGCATAAAGACGGCAACATCATGCCAACCGGCTTACTCTGCCCGCAAGCGATGCAAGATTGACGATGGGAAACCAACAGTGCGCGGAGCCATTTTTCTATTTTCATTGTAGATTCCTCCTCCTGCGGTCATATTGCGGAAGTAAAAAAGGGATCGCCAACTTGTTCATTCGGCGAATCTGACGACAAGCACCAACTTGAGCTTTCGTTTTTTGCATGGCTGCGAAAATCACTTTGCCCGATGGATCACTTGCCGAACGCCCCGCGCGACCTGCCATCTGCACCAAAGAAGCTTCGTCGAATAATCCACTGTCGGCTCCCAAAATATACACATCGCTGCGCGGAATCGTTACCCCTCTTTCCAAAATGGTGGTCGTTACGAGTATACGTAAGTCTGCGATCCGAAAAGACGAGACTTTGCTTCCACGTTCTTCGTCTTGCGAAGAAGTCGCGCCTACCGCTACATTCGGAAAAAGAATCCGCAGACTTTTCGCCAACGGTTCTGCTAACGCAATTTTCGGCACAAAAATAAAAAGCTGCGCTCCTCGCTCCAAAGACTGCTTCCAATGTTGAAGAAGTTCTTGCGGCCATTCATTTTTCTCGATACATTGACTCAGCGGCTTGATTGCAAGCAATTTCGGAACAGGCAAAGGATGCCGATGATACCGCACCGGAACTTTCGCACAAGCCAGTTTACCGATTCGAACGAGAGATTGAAGCTTTTTAGGCGGAGTAGCGGACAAATAGATCATTTTCCCGAGCTCGGCGCGGCAACGTTCGGCGGCGTACGCAAGCATCGGGTCTCCGTGAAAAGGAAACGCGTCCAGCTCATCGATCACAACCAGATCAAACGCATGAGCAAAACGAAGCAGTTGATGGGTGGTCGCAAGGGTAATACTTCCTCGGCTCCACCGTTCTTCGCTTCCTCCATACAGCGCGACAACCGTCTCATTCGGGAAAGCTTTGCGTAGACGCGGAGCAAGCTCTAGCACGACATCACGCCGAGGAGTAGCAACAGCGACAAGCCCGCCACGGCTCCGAACTTGCTCAATTAAAGGAAACAACATTTCGGTTTTCCCGGCTCCCGTAACCGCCCAAAGCAAAAATCGACGACCCGGATCCGCAGCCGCGTAATGCGTCGTATCGGATTCAGAGTTCGACCGTCCCGTCAAATCACGAAGCTTCGCCCCGAAAAAATCGAACCTTATCCTTTGCAACTTGAGTGAGACCGAGGCTTGTAAAAATCCAATCGCTTGCTGCGATGCCGTCAACTGCGCCGGGCTTAAGTTCCAATGTGTAAGATCGATCTCAGATTGATGATTGGGACTCGATAATAAGGTTTGCGCAAAAGGAGACTGGGAGCTTGGCTGCGGAATCCCTTGCACAAGAAGTTCGCAAGAACGACTTCGCCCAAGCGTCTGACAAGACCGACAAGATGCACAATCCCACACGCCACATGAACGACAAGAGGTCACTTCACTCACACTTCCGCAACGTGCACATCGAGGCGAACCTTTTTTGCCACGTGCAAGATGCACGCCGTGATGAAGCTTCACCCACTTTTCCAAATAACAGAACTGAATGACGCTTTTCCATGTCTGATCGGATGCTCGGATGTTTTCTTTGAACAACGCTTCAACTTCTCCGCTTAGGAGAGATCTGCCTTGCATGAATAATGCTAACTGCTGGGCTGCCGCATATTGAGATGCCCAAAATGAATCTTGCCCAGAATGAATACCGTTTAAAGTTAACAGTTGAGCGGCATCGTCAGGTACCATCGAAGAATGCAGCACATGGTGTAGATTAGCCCCGTAAGTTGATCCATAAACAGACAGAAGATGGGAACCCAAATAATGCTGCCAAGAAGATGATGTCCATCTCAGACAAGCTGGTTTAAGAGCAACTTTCTGCAAATGAATCGCCCACTGGAGCGGCATCTTATATGCAATCTGACGAAAATAAAAAGGATCGGTGTCATTTTGGCTGTGAAGCTGCTTGTTCCACCATAATTGATCGATTTGCAAATCCAGCGACAGATACAGTTTTACTCCCTGACTGTTGCCCATGACATACAGGTTCACTTTCATTTGGCATCCTCCTCCATTTTTTTGAAAAAAGATCACAAAAAAGCACACCCTTTACGCTCTTGGGAGCGTATAAGGAGTGTGCTTCATTCCTAGAGTATGCAGTTTGAAAAAACGGAGTATCAATTCCCTACTTTCGTTCGTAAAATGAAAGTTCGTTTACAGCGTAACCCAGCCCATTTTAATGGCATTAATAACTGCTTGCGTGCGGTCTTCGACTTCCATTTTTTGCAGGATGCTACTGACATGGTTTTTGACCGTTTTTTCACTGATGAACAAAAACTCGCCAATGGCTTTATTGCTTTTGCCTTCCGACATCAAGCGCAGAACTTCGGCTTCGCGGCGCGTCAGCGGATTGTCTTCGCCACCGATAAACTTCACGCCAGCTTCTTCGTCTTGAACGCCTTCGAACATCGCGCCGCGCTCGTTAACGAACGTCATACGCTGAAGTTGTTGAATCAGTTTCCCTGTCACTTTTGGATGAATATACGCGTGCCCTGCCGCTACGCTGCGAATCGCATTGATAAGCGACTCCGCTTCCATGTCTTTCAAGAGATAACCGCTGGCTCCCTTGCGCAGCGTCTCGAAGACATAGCTTTCATCATCGTGAATCGATAACATGATCACTTTGATATCCGGGAAAATCTCGCGAAGCTTTGCGGTTGCTTCTACACCGTTTTCATTGGGCATGTTGATGTCCATCAGAATCACGTCGGGGTTATATGTATTGCAAAACTCCAGCACTTGAATGCCGTCGCTACACTCCCCGATGACTTCGATGTCATCCTCCATGTTTAAAATCCTTTTCAATCCCTCACGGAACAATTGGTGATCGTCAGCCAACAGCACTTTAATTATAGTTTGTTCCGAGTTCATGCTCTCCATCTTCATACCCCTTTCCATTTTCTACATTCGTCGGGATATGGATCACGATTTTGGTTCCTTGATTCTCGGCTGATTCGATCTCCATTCGTCCCTCAAGCAGCTCGACTCTTTCCCGCATTCCAATCAACCCGAAGTGCGCATGCTGGTTCGCCTTTTCTTCCAAGATGTCCATATTAAAGCCGCGTCCATTATCTCGAATCGAGATTTTGACAAGCTGTGTCTGGTAGGCGATCTCGACGACGACATGAGTCGGATCTCCGTGCTTGGCTGCATTGGTTAGCGCTTCCTGAATCAAACGGAAGACCGCCGCTTCCATAGCCGAAGAAAGCCGATACTCTTTGCCTCTCGTCTCGAATACGGTGCGAATCCGGTTCTTGTCTTCGTAGTCGCGCGTGTACTTGCGAAGCGTCGGAATCAATCCGAGGTCGTCAAGCGCCATAGGGCGAAGGTTGAAAATGACTTTGCGGATCTCTTCCAAGCTAAATCGAACCTGCTTTTTGAGATCCGCCACTTCTTCTTGAACCCTGCCATACTCTTGTTTCCCCAACATGCGTTCGACGATTTCGGTCCGGAGCGCCATATTAGCCATTAGTTGCGCCGGACCGTCATGAATTTCTCTGGAAATGCGCTTGCGTTCTTCTTCCTGAGCTAGAATGATCTTCAAGCCGACCATTTGACGAGTTTTCGCAGATTCCAACATTTTGGTCGCTTGCCCGACTTCTCCGCCGGACAAATATTCGGTGACTACACTCATTTGCGAACCTAACGTCTCCGCGCGTTCTATCGAATTTGTTGCATTGCGCACTCGAAGATGAAGCTCGTCTCGGCGTGCTCGCAAATAAGCTTCTTTTTCCCGGTAAACCGAAAGCTCCAGTTGAAATTGCGTCGCTCGTTCATAAGCCTGCCGAATATCACTCTCCGTATATTTTACGAAATCCCGACTCACTTCTGTAAGCCGGATACGGGAAAGACGGAATTTACCTTCGAGATCGTCGACTAGATCGGCAGTATCCGAAGTTTCCTTAATAACCTTTTGCAGTTCTTCGGTGAGTGCGTTGAGTTCGGCACGGGACTGGTCCAATATCTCGAAAATTTGATACTTACTGTCTTCAACGACTTGGATCGTATTTTTGATGACTCGGTTCAAAGCATCCGCTTGGAAATCCACGGGCAAAATCGACTCCATTCTCTCCGTCGTTCACCTTACTCTTGCATTGGTGATCGTTCAGAACCTATCGTATCACGACTCGATCGTCACAGTCTTCGTTTTCTGTTCCCATTTTACACGCAATCCAAGCTGCTCGGAAACCAATCTTACAGGGACTAAAGTCCTGTTTGATACACTGATCGTCGCTGCGTCGGAAGTTTTGCGTTTTCCATTTAGAATATAGTCCTTTTTGTTCAAATTTAATACAAGAAATTTATTCCCGCGTAAAATGGAAATCGAAGACGTTTTGGACTCCCAAGCCGACGTTCCGCCAAACGAGTCGGTAATATACTTGACCGGCAAATACGTTACACCGCCGCGAACGACAGGTGATACGTCCATCGTACTTGCCTTACCGTTCGTCAGCAACGTTTTGGAACCTACGGTCATCTGGGCACTTACACTTGTCGGAAGTCCGAACGATCCTGAAGCAGCAGGTGCTGTCGTTTTGATATTATCCAATTCGACATAGCCGCTAGCTGCACGTTCGTCTTGTCCTTCTGCTAAGTTTACAACATAAATGCGTTTAAGTTTAGCTGGATACGAGATCGTCCCATATTGATTCAAGTTAACGTTCAACGTTTTCCAACCGCTGAAATTCAGGCTCTTCGCCAGATCGACATAGACGGTCTTGCCATCTGCGCCTACAACCTCGGCACGGAGCCAATTAAAGCTGTTATCTCCCAATACATCTACGCTCAAAGAAGTTGCTCCGGTCGGCAAGTCTTTGCCTGCTGATCCGTTTACATTTATATACCCGTATTTGTTGCCTGTTCCCGCAGTTGTATCATAATCTAGGCGAAGAACTTTTGAATTCGAATGCGAACCTGTTCCCGGCTTGATTTGAACTTTTCCGGTTACGCTCGAAGGGCTGCCTGTAAAGGTCAATCCGTAACTCACATTTTCGAAGTTTTCCCAATTTGTTTCTTGCACGTCAGCTAGAGTAATCATCGATTTGAAGCCTTCGTAGCTCGCGATCGCGTACCCGACTTTCACTCCGCTGTTCACCGACGTAATATTCAATGCTCCGTCTTTGACGTTGCCTTTGAAGCCGACAAACTCCCAGCTCAGTGCAGATGGATCGATGCTTACCGTGCTACCGGATTTCAACGTTGCAGTCACGGGCAAAGCAATGCTGCTTCCCGCTTTGAGCCCTGCCGATGCCGCGCCCAAGTTCAGCGCGGACAACGAATCAGCGCCCAGCACTTCAACTTGCTGCGTCGAACTTACACCGTTACTTGTAGCCGTAAGCGTCGCGGTTCCCGCTTTTTTGGCTGTAAACGTGTTACCGCTCACCGTAACGTTTGCATTGCTTGATTTCCAAGACGGATTGATGCTCGATGCCGTCATCGGATTATAGTAGGTATCATACCCTTTTACGCTATAAGTTGCCGATTCACCGATCAACAATTGCTTTTTCCCGCTGATCGCAAATCCTTTGAGTTTTCCTGCCGGAGCTGTCGTGTACACGCCAAGCCCGTTTACAACGCTGCGCTGCGTCTGGCCGCCGTATTCTGTCGTAAACGTTAACTGTGCTTGCGATTCGCCGAGCGGACGCGATACCATCGTCGTGGAACCGCCGCCGTCCAGATTCATCCCTTTCCAGATGCCCAAGCTCGTCATGAACCCTTGCAGCTCGGATAACGACATTCCGCTGCTATCCGCGTTATCTTGGATCGTGACGATATACGCATACCGACCACTTTGAGAATAACCTAGCGCTGTACGCGCACGATAACCGCCAATCGAATCGACGTTACGTGAAAACGAAGCTGCTTTACCGTTATCGACGAGAATCGTATGTCCGCCGATCATCACTTCAAGCGAAGACGGATCAAGCTTTTGTCCTGTTGTTTTGGACACCAGGCTATAATCGGTCTGTACGGTAGCTCCGACTTTGAGATGGTCTTTCATATACGTTGCGGCTGTTCCGTGTGCGCGCAAAATATAAGCGCCGTTTGGCACTGTTCCATCCAAAGCTTTGTTTAACGAGACTTTGGTGACTACACCGTTCTCAACCAAGGCTTCAGACGGAATCGTCGCACTGTTTTTCGGACGTTCCGCATTTCCCCACGCGTCCGTGTAGATAAACATCGCGTTGACGTGGCTATAGCCGCCGTTCGGTTCCGGGCTGTACGACACTAGGTTAATGCCTGCCAAGTCAAGCGATTGTCCATCTTGTGCTTGGACTTTACCGACAAAATCATACTGATCGATTACCGGTTTACGGTCTTTGGTCACGCCAAACGCATACATGCCTTTCAGCTGCGACGGGCTGGACATTAGCACGCCATCTGATACTTGCGCGCCCATGGGAGCGCCTTCGGCTGCTGTATTGTAATAGTCTCCGTTGACTCCCGCTACAGCGCCTGTTTCTTTTGCCATGCCGCTAACGGTCTGGCGAGTCGTAAATTTGCCACCTGTACCCGTCATCACATCAAGCTTGACATACGGGTTTTGCAAGTCAATCTGAATTACGCTTGCAAGTCCGGTTGCCGTTTTTCCTGAACGAGGTACTGAATATTTATAAGTAAGTAATTTTGCTCCTGATGTGACAATCTCCTCGTTCGTTTTGTTGATCGACACGGCTGCCGCTGCTGAAGCGATAGAACTTCCTGTTAACGCTCCCCAGCCCGGTACGGCAAGTGGTTGCACCATCAGTGCACTTGCCAATGCTGCGATCATCCACTTTTTCCCTATCTTTTTGCCTGGTTTGTTCATGTTGTTCGGTTTCGCTCCCTATCTGTACAGATTCGTTCGCGTATGTATGTTGACAGGCTCAAGACCCTTATACGCCACTATTGTATATAGACTGAAATAGTGCGCAAAAGTTACTGCAAATTCGACAAAAAAACAAACTACAGTAAATTATTCTACCGTACTTCCGTAAAATGAAAAGAGAAAAAACGATCATTTCCACAAATAATTTGGAGAAATGATCGCTTTTTTGTAAGTTTGAAAAAAGTCTGTGCATACAAGACTACTTTTCGTAGGTCTTTCGGTTTAAGTTGTCAATTAGTTCAAATAGTCCGCATTTTGCAAGACCCGCGCCAACATCACAACCGCTTCGGATTTCGTAGCGTTTCCTTTCGGATTGAATCGTCCTCCGCTACCGCCTTGAATCACGCCAGCTTGAACCGCTTTTGCCGCTTCGTCTGTATACTTGATCGCTTTGCTGTCTTTGAACGCCGATAAGATTTGGCTTGCTCCGCTATTGAGCTTCACATCCGTGCCCGTATAATTCAGAGCCCGAACCATCATAATCGCCATTTCTTCGCGTGTAATCGAATCGTTCGGTCTGAACGTACCGTTCGGATAACCCGTCACGACGCCTGCATGGACAGCCGCGCCGATCGATCCGATTGGATATTTGCTTGAGCCAATATCGCTGAACGACGAAGCACTTACCGCATCGCTTTTCAGTCCAAGCCCTCGCGTAATCAATTCGGCAAATTCGCCGCGTGTGATGATCGCTTTTGGAGCAAAAGCTTTGGTCAAATTCGGGCTAAGCACGTATTTGGCGCCCATTTCGTTAACCGTACTTTGCGACCAATGCCCGTTCGCTCCCGGCACAGTCGTTGTCGAGTTTACCGGAATCAAAGTCCGACTGCCTGCAAACGAACCGCTCAGAAGCATGCCTGCCGATTGCGTATCGGATTTACTTGGCGTGAAGCTTGGTGAAGCCGAGTTGCCGTCAAAATAGACGACAGACGTACGCGTTGACGGTGCATTCACGTTCAATTTCATCCGATACATGCCTTGAATATTCCGATCTTCGGATACCGAATGAACGCCGTTTTTCGTTCCGACCGAGGTCTGAATATCGATGGGGTTACTAAGCATCCGTGCATTGGCATCGCCCAACATCTCAATGGTGCGACTCAGCGAAGACGTTGGCAGACTTTCGATCTGTACATCCAACTGAGCATCCGAACCGCCGGAGACGTTATTTAACGCGGACAGTGGCACTTCGTATACCGTATCTTTGTAACGAACCGCGAACGACATCCCTTTACGCTGCGCATAAGCGTCTTTAAGCGGTTGAATCGGTACGCTCACAAGCCCTGCTGCTTCGGCATCGGGAACTTCGAATACAACGGTTCCGTTTTGGGCACTACGCGCAAATGCGTCATCCAAGCTTTTTTTCAAAGCATCGCTATTGATCGTATACCGGTGCGTATTCGTATTAAACGTCGTTGAAGCATCAGACGAAGAAGCACCTGTGCGATCCATAATGAGCATGGCTTTGCCGAAATCAGATGCAGGAAGCATCGATCCATTGCCGCCTTGCGACGTATTCGAAGAATCTGTAACCGACTTGCCTGTTAAGTTTTCTACGGGCATGCGGTTAAACGCGATCACTGCGGAACCCGATAAATTTTTAAGCGGGCTACCTCCTGGCATGTAGGTAAGTGCCACCGTTTGCCCCGGACGCAGATCGCTTGCGAGCTTGAGCGTAAGTGTGCTTCCGGCAAAAGAAGCCGAGGTCACTTCCACTGCCGTACTATCGGCTAACACGACAAATTGACGGAACGCTGTATCTTCAGGGGTATATAGAGAACCTGTGAACGTCACTGCAATCTGCGAACCGTTGCCGGTTGCACTGCGAATCCCGCTTGTACCTGAAGCTGCGCCTACGGGTTGCAAGTTGAGATAACCGGCTGCGTTTCCATTCAGATCAGACAGCTTCAATACGCCGGGTACGTAGGACACCGTAATATTGCCGCTCGCAATCAAGGAAGAAGCTAAGCTTAAGCGTACTTTGCTGCCTTCGATTTTGACCCCGTTCACATAGACCGGAGCACCCGCGGACAAGACCGAAAACTGGCTATTTGCCGGAATCTGATCTGGACGTAACGCTTCATTATAATTCAAGACCAGTTCGGAACCGGATAGCTCCGCATTCACAAATTCAGGCGGCTTCGTATCTTGCAAGTTGCGAATATTAAAGTCGGAAAACGCCGAAATATTTTGTCCCAAATAATCTTGGAGCGGTGCGCCGTTCGGGGCGTAATTGACTTTGACTACAGCACCATCGGGAACAGCGGCATTCAAATAAAGCAATAATGCTTGAGAGCTGCTATTCATCGAACGCACTTCGTAAGGTCTGCCATCCACATTTACGGTAAATTGATTATAGGCTTGCGCAGCGGGCGTTTTAAGACTATTTTCAAAAATGAGCGTGACCATGTTGTTGTACACATTGCCTTCTTTGGGCTTCGGCATCGCGCTATCGATACTATTTGTCACCGTGTACGAAGATAAAGACGCCGCCGCGTTTCCACTGTTATCGACAAGCGGACGAACTGCCGGATCATAAGAAACTTTCACATCTTGACCCACTGCAATCCCGGTATCCAGACGAATATAGACGCTGTCGCCGCTGATATAGACACTACCCGGTATACGCTTCTCGCCATTTACCCAGACCGTATAACTCGACAATAACGGCGTTTGTGAAGCATTCAACGATTTGTTATATGCCAAACGTATCAACGTCGGGCTGTCCATCTTCGCACTTTGGATCGTCGGAAGCGACGTATCGGAAGTTGCGGTCTGGAAGCTCCACGAGGTACTGCCTTTTAATCCGGCAAACGTAATGCCTTCATTACTGCGATCGCGCACCGAACCGTTATCCAGATCGACGTAATAAAACGTTGCGGCAGTCAGCTTTTCTTTCGGCGAGATGATGACTTCGGCTAGGTTTGCCGAATTGACGCTGACATCGGCTTCGACTTTCGCACCACCTGTGCGGTATAGCGTAATTCCGGTTCCGCTGAGTGTCACACTGCGGTTAAAACGAATCGTAGGCTTACTGTCTACCGAAGCGGTTGCCGTGCGATCTGCCGGCGTCATCGAAGTCATTTGCAATAACGAATTGTTGATCGATGTCGAAAAACTCCAAGTGAGCGGCTGACCGACTTTTGGATAGACGTTACCTTCGGAATCCCCGAACAATCCAACCGGGACTTCTACGGTATACGTATATCCAGCAGCCAACGGCGCCGTCGGCAATAAGTTAATTGTAGTCGTTCCTCCGCCCGTGATCCGTCCCGAACCTAAAGTCAGCGTATCGACAACCCCGTCATTACGGCGAATCCGAATATCTCCGGCTCCGCTGTTCGGATAGACAACACGGCTAAACATCAATTGCAGATTCGACCCACTGCTTACGCCTGTCGTTCCTGATACGGGATTGAGCGTGTTCAAAGCCAGCGCATCGCCTGTCGTCGTAAACGTCCAATCCCGGGAACTGCTAATGCCTGCAAATGGCGTACTATCCGAATCGCGGAAGCTATCGGCAGCGGCGAGTACGTAATACGTCGTTCCTCGATCTAACCCTGTGTAAGCTGCCGAAGCTTTCGTTCCGGTCTCGGTGTCCATCGTGAAATCGCTTGGCGTCAAGGTTTGGATCAGTTTTCCATCATTCAACCGGTAAATGGATACATTGCCCGTATTCGGCGTAACCGGCTCGCTAAAGGTCATAGACAATGTCCCTGTCGTTGCTGCTCCTGCTAATCCGATTTGCGGATTACGCGCTTGCAAAGTTGGCGGTACGTTATTTGCAGATTCCGTGCGGAATTTCCAGCCGATAGATCGGGAGTAGAAACGTCCTGATAGATCGGTGAATACATTCGCATTGATTTCAACTAAATAAGACGTACCGGGTTTTAAAAAGTTGGTATCCGGCTCGATCGATACATTGGCGCTACCAAGTCCCGTCACTTGTTCGGATAAAACCGGAATACGGTTGAACCGATTGGTTTTGGCTTGCGCGGCATCCAATTCGGTAATCAGGATATCGCCTTCGGAAGCCACGATGGCTTCATCGAACGTCAATCCTAATGGAGCATCCGGTTTTACACCGAATTTATTTGCGGTAGGCATGGTTGTCAGCAGCTGCGGATCGGTTGCATCCATTTCCGCGCCTGTTTTGAATGTCCAAGTGATTGCGCTGGTGATACCCGACCACGGCAGTGCTTTCGCGCCTTCTTGAATTTCTTCATTTGTTAAAGTCGGAGTCACAATGCCGGTATCCGCCAGTATGTAATAGCCGGTATTTGGCTCAAGCTTGAGTACGTCGATAGGCAGTACGACTTGGGTGCCGTCTCCTTGGAATTGTAGATCAGACCCTTTGATGATGCGGACGGTCTTGTTATCTTTTTGCTTTTTTAACGTAAACGTTTTGCTTGCTCCATCTGCGGACAAAGCGACCGAACGGTCGAAAGTCAGCATTAGCCCTGGAGTTAACGAGATATTTAATGCCTTGCTTGCTGGCGAATAGGTCTTGACGGAAGCCATCGCATCTACGGCAGCTGCCGTAGCGGTATACGTGTAATTTCCTCCAGAGAATGTTCCCAGTGCAGCGGGCATCGAAGCTTGAATAAGTAGCAAAGAAGCAAGCGCTAACGCGATTTTGTTTTTCAATGTGGTTCTCTCCTTCCGGGATTCCTAAAAAAGACATTCTTTTTCTTTATCGGAAGGGAGTTAGCAAATAATTAGAGAGGGGGTGCTGGGGAAGCGAAAAGGCTGCGGGGGAATTTGTTTCGGTCGCGTGTTGAAATTGGGAAAAGAGATTGAAGTTTTATTTGTATTTTCCCAATTTCAAAGGCGAACGCTAACGCTCCTGCACTAAATTCACCCTCCGCCTTTTCGCTTCCCAGGTATGGTGGAGGAAGGTGGAAAGATAAAATCAAAGGATAAAAGATAAAAACAAAATACATAAAAAAAGAGACCTTAAATAAGGTCTCTTTTTTATATGAAGAATATGAAGTGCTTAAGCGTTAGCTTGTGCTTTCAAATCTTCGACTTTATCGGTGCGTTCCCACGGGAGATCGACGTCGGTACGACCGAAGTGTCCGTAAGCCGCAGTTTGTTTGTAGATCGGACGACGAAGATCGAGCATACGAATGATGCCGGTTGGGCGCAGGTCGAAGTTGGTGCGAATGAGTTTTACGAGAACTTCTTCGCTGACTTTGCCTGTGCCATACGTATCTACGCTGATCGATACCGGGTTGGCTACGCCAATCGCGTAAGCCAATTGGATTTCGCATTTGTCTGCCAAGCCTGCGGCTACGAGGTTTTTCGCTACGTAACGTGCAGCATAAGCAGCGGAGCGGTCGACTTTGGTCGGATCTTTACCAGAGAAAGCACCGCCGCCGTGGCGAGCATAACCGCCATACGTGTCGACGATGATTTTACGACCCGTTAGACCCGCGTCGCCTTGTGGTCCGCCGATTACGAAGCGACCTGTAGGATTGATGAAATATTGCGTCGCATCGTCCAACAATTCAGCTGGAACGACAGGCAAAATTACATGTTTTTTGATATCTTCTTGGATTTGCTCCAAAGTGATACCGTCAGCATGTTGTGTGGATACTACGATTGCATCGACACGAACCGGCTTGTCGCCATCGTATTCGATCGTCACTTGCGTTTTTCCGTCTGGACGCAAGTAATCCAGCGTGCCGTCTTTGCGTACTTCAGCAAGGCGACGCGCAATACGGTGAGACAAAGCAATCGGAAGCGGCATCAGTTCCGGCGTCTCGTTCGAAGCGAATCCGAACATGAGTCCCTGGTCGCCTGCACCGATATTTTCCGTTTCCAATTTCATTTGCTCAGGATCGCGTGTCTCCAATGCGGAGTTAACGCCTTGCGCGATATCTGCTGATTGTTCATTGATCGAAGTCAGCACGGCGCAAGTATTGTAGTCGAAGCCGTATTTTGCACGGGTATACCCGATGTCTTTGATCGTATTACGTACGATCGAAGGAATATCGACATACTCGGATTTTGTACTGATTTCACCGATTACAAGCACAAGTCCCGTAGCGACCGCGACTTCGCAAGCAACCCGTGCATTCGGATCATTTGCTAAAAAAGCATCCAATACCGCATCGGAGATCTGATCGCAGATCTTATCTGGATGACCTTCCGTTACCGATTCAGACGTAAATAAACGCCGTCCTTGAAGCGACATAAGCGTGTACCTCCTTGATTCTTACCTAAAATAGTCCCGTATAACCAAAACGAACCTTATCCCGATAGGAAAGGTTGATGATTTCATCCTCGACTGTAATGGTAACTGATTGGGGTTGGGGTGTCAAACAAAAAGAAAAGCTCCGGCATGTGCCGGAGCTTTTCAAGGAAAGATTTGATTATTATTGAGCGATTACAGCAGCTGGGTTAGAAGAGTTACCTGCACGGTCTCTTACAACTACTAAGTAAGATTCACCAGCTGTGATTCCGCCAGCTACATTTACAGTAAAGTTACCACCAGCTGGTACAGAAGCAAGTGTTCCCACTTCTGTGCCATTTTGATTACGTACAATGATTTGAGCATTTACTTCAGCTGTACCAGCAACAGTATCTGTTGTAGAACTCGCAGCCAAGTTAGTAGCAACTGCTGGGTTAGCTGTATCTACAGTTACAGTTACGTTGTCTGGAGTAGAGGTACCGCCAACGTTGCTAGCTACCGCTGAAATCACATATTCTTCGTCAGCGAGATCAGTCAATGTTGTTGTGAATACACCGTTTGCTGCTGTTACAGTTTGAGTTTTAGCTGGAGCAGTTGCACCATTAGCTGTAGCTGTAACTGTCACAGTTGCGCCAGAAGTAGCTTCTCCGGTTACAGTGACATCTCCTGTGTTATTGAAGCTATTGTCAGTAGGAGTAGTTGCACCGATACTAACAGTTGGAGCTGCCACAGGCACACGAGAAACAGTAGTGTAAGTGCTAGACTCAGCAGCTTTGTTTCCTGCTACGTCTGTAATTGTTGTATTACCAGCACGTACTTTTACGCTGTACAAGCTGTTAACTGTACCATTCAAAGTGATTCTGATTGCTTGTGCATCAGCATCATAAGTTGTTGCGTAAGAAGTTGTTGGTACTGTGTTACCAGTTGTACGATCTGTAACAACCAAGTCGCCAGCCCATGCTCCAACATTATCAGTATCCAGAGCTTCGCTGAATGGCAACAAGATTACATTGTTGTTGAAGGAAAGGTTGCCTGTTGCACTTACAGTAGGTGCTACTGCATCAGTCACATTTGTTGCAGCAGTAGGTGTAACACCGTTTCCTGCTACAGTTCTAATTTGGTTGTCAGCATTGATTACATTAACTTTCAAACCGTTTGGTGTAGTTCCTGTAACACCAGTAGTTGTTAATGTTACTTTTTGTCCATCAATCGATACGCTTTGAACTGCGCCAGTCGACAGTTGGAAGTCTGCTGCACGAGCACTTTCGATAGCTTGGTCGAATGTTACCACAACTTTATTAGGAGCTGTAAGTTGTGCACTTTCGATTTCAGCTTTAGTTCCAACAACTACATCGATAGCTTGACCGATACCACTCAGAGTATTGCCAGCTACGTCTGTCAAATCGAGTGGAGTAATCTTAGTTACATCTGTAACAACTGTTGGTGCATCGTTAATTGTTGAAGGAAGAGTAATTACTACACTCTTATAATTGTTAGCTACGCGTACTTGCGAATTGCTTGGCAAGCGCATTTGTGTACCTTTGTACAGAATCAAGTAATTCGAAGTCGATTGCAATTTAGCAGGATCCATAGCTTCGCTGAACGCTAAAGTAATCGTTCTGTTGTCTACGTTAGCAATCGCGTCAGACAATACTGTAGGAGCTGTAGTATCGCCTACAGAGAATGGCTTAGTTACTGGCTCAATTGCGTTAGTCAGGACAGTAGTGTCACGAACGCCCGAAATTGCCAAGGAGTAGCTGTCAGCAGGAAGTGCTGTTGCGAATGTCAGAACCGCAGTTCTTGTACCCGATCCCGAAACACTTGCTACTGCTTCAGAGTTACCAGCAGCATCAGTTACTGTGAAGTTGCTAGTTGTGAACGTTACGTTACGGTCAAAACGAACAGTTACAGTTCCAGCAGTTGCTGTGCTAGTAGTTGTTTTGTTGAATGTAACGTCTGTTACTGTAGGACGAGTTTGGTCTACAGTTGCAGTAACTGGGTACTGCTTAACAGTGTTAGCATTACCTGTGTAGTCGTTAACCGAATCTACGAACAGGTTAGTTGTGTAAGCTGGCAGTACGCTAGTACCTGTGAAGATCAGCTCGTATTTGTTACCAGCCAACCAGTTTACTTCGGAAGGATAGTTTTTAGTCGTTCCGTTCAACCAGTAGAAGTCCGAAGTTGCAACCGTTGTAGGGTCGATTTCTTCGCTGAATGTTACTACCGCTCTTTCCAGAGTAGCGGAGATGTCCGTTACAGTCGGAGGAGTTGTATCAACAGCTACTGTGAATTGGTTGCTTCCGCTCAAAGATTTCAGACCGTTAAAGTCTTCAACCAGCGAAGAAGTAAGTGTGTGCGTTCCAACAGGGAATGCAGTGAATGGACGGAGGATAGCTTCACGGCTGTCTTCGCTCAGTGTTACCGATCCTACGAAAGCAGCGTCATTCACGCGGAAGTTGTTAGCATTAACAGTACGAACTGGCTCAGAGAAGGTTACTTTAACAGCTTTAGTACCCAGACCTGTTACAGCAGTTACTGTAGGCAATACGTTATCCAGTGGACGGAAGCTCAACGATGCTGTTGGCAGTGTAGTTGTACCAGCAGTTACGCCAGTAACAGTGACTGTATAATCTTCTTGGTTTTGGAAAGTTTGACCGTCTCTAAGAGTCAGGCGAACTGTGTTTCCATTTTCCAGAAGCTTAGCCGATTTGATTGCTGTCGAACCCAGGGAAGTGATTGTGTACTTGCTAGCGTCTTCTGCAGTTGCAGCGTTAACGTCGCCGTTGAAAGTAACTTCAACTTCTTTAAGGTTTGTAGCTGCTGCTGCAGTTGCTGCAGTTGCACTTGTTACAGTCCAAGTTACGCTTTCGCTGTACTCTTTACCGTCGTAAGTGAAAGTTACAGTAGTTGCAACGTTCGGCTTAAGAGCAGTAGTAGGTTTAACTGTTACTTTCTCACCGTTAGCCAGTGTGAAGACTACAGTTGCACCGTTGTCTGTTACTTCGTAAGAAGTTACAGCAGGTTTAACGATTGCTGTTTGGTAAGTGTAAGCTGTGTCAACCAACAGTCCGCGTGTTCCAGCTGCCATGAAGTTAGCAGTGTTAGGAACCAGACCAGCGTTGATCGCTGCTTGTACTTCGCCTTTAGCCCATGCAGAAGCGCTGTTGTTGATACCCGTAGTTGGGATATCCAGATCAGCTGCGCGTACCAATGTAGCTGCCATTTCTTGTACTGTTACTTTACCGTTCGGGTTGAACAGTTTTTTAGCACCAGTAGTTGTACCTTGCATGTAACCAGCTTTAGTTACAGCTTCAACGAATGGTTTGTACCAAGCGTTCGCATAGTTTTTGTCTTGGTAAGTTGTCGTTCCAGTTGCGGAAGTATCCAAACCAGTCAACAAAGCGATAACTTTTGCGAATTCTGCGCGAGTCATTTCTTTGTTCAGGTTAGCAGAACCATCTGGGTAACCTTCGAAGATACCTTGAGCAACCAGTGCGTCATACTTTTGTTGCGTAGTCATTGTTGCTGCGGAACTTACCGAAGCGAACATCGAGAGAGCCATAGCCGTGGAGAGGGCCAGGGATACAATTTTCTTCATACCTTTTTGTTCTCCTCCTTGGAGTGAAAATGTGTTTTTTTTGTCTGTAGTTGGTTCGCATTCGCTCATGTTACTCATTAAGCTGATTGCACCCCCTTTCCAGAGTCGAGCAGGTAAGTATAAATCAGGTCTGTGACGGGTATCACAGAAACTTATAAACAATGATGTTAGATAAGTAAGCGCTAAAACATAGGACGCCCAATCCCGCTTTCCGTATTATACATTGGTCGCTAACCTCCGTAAAGCCTAATTTCATAGTTTTTCATACAACTTTACGGTTTTACGTCCAAAGACTGGAAAATCAGGGGTTGTTACTGCCTTGTTTCGACACTCAATATCTTAGACGCACAAGGTTATAAAAAAGTTGCGGCTTTTTAAAAAAGTTTTTTAACTTTTTTTAAGCTTTCTTCGATATAGCCAAACGCCTACTCTTCTACTTAAACCGACTTTTGAATCCGTAAACGCAAAAAGCACCAAATTTCGGTGCTTTTTTTGAATTTCTTCTATTGTATGAATAAGAAGTAACAATTGCTCTTAACGAATACGCAAAGCTAATTGAATAATACGTGCACGCATTTGCGGATCGGTATCCAATTTCTCATACATATCGTCGATTGGCTTTTTGTTGTCTTTGTAAGTCTTGTCGTGCTTGATCGTTGCGTGCGACCAAGAGATCAGTTCGTTCTCTGCTTCTGCAAGATCATTGAATGCTTCGTGGAATCCTGTTTCCACAACAAGCTTTTCCATCAATTCTTGTTCAACGGCTTGATCTTTTTGCTCTTGCTCGACGCGAGCTTCCAAGACTTTGGCACGCTCTTCGAACTTTGTTTTAGCTTTCATATAATCGATTTGCGCTTTCGACTTGATTGGTTTCATTGTACGTGTATCCACCTTCACAGAAAGTATAGTTATTCGCTATTCTAACGTAAAACGCTTGAAATTACAAAAAACGATTTTGGGCAATTTTCCTGAAATTTGGATAACCTTCGTTTTTTCATAAAAAAAGCAAAGCGTCTTCTATTAAATAGAGACGCTTTGCCACAAGATTAAGTTGCACTTTTTATTAGAGAGTCTTCATCTTCGTCATGATCTTCACTGCAATATCTGCAGCTTCGGCGCGAGTGAACGTGGCTTTAGGGTCAAAACGCATCGTTGCTTTCTTTTCCCCTTCAACCAACTTATTCGCTTTGCCGTCCATGAGCTTGCCTTTGGTTACAGCTAAGACTGCTCCTGCATAACTGCCATTAATCGAGCCAGAATCTGTAAATGTCTTTTCCAGGTTCGCTTTGGCTTTGGTGTTATCCGTAAGCTTCAAGTTCATCGCTCTTGCAATCATTACCGCTGCATCTTCACGACTCAGCGTGTTGTATGGCATGAATACGCGAGGACCTGTACCCCGGATAATCCCTTTACGTACAGCTGTCTCGATATAGCGGTAATCCATATATTGATTCGTCACCGGGCCTACATCGTCGAACGTACGTTTTGTAATATCTTCATCGTAATCGAGAGGGATATTCAGCATTTTGACCATCATTGTTGCAAATTCGCCGCGAGTAATGACTTCATTGACGCCAAATTCGTTCGCGTCTTTTGATTTCATTACGCCACGGGACAACATCATTTCAACATCTTCGCGCAGATCGGCTTGGGCAATCACATCTCCGTAGCTATAACGAAGACCGAATACCGCGTAGTAACCAAATCCGTCGAACGGTGCTGTTACTGTTTTGCCCGACTTGTTAACGGTTCCTCCGAGGTTGACCCATTCGTTACCGTTCAATCTCCAAATACCCAAGTTACCTGCCGAAGCATCAACGAGTTTTGGATCGTACTTGATTGTGATTGTACCGGTCTGAGTTGGTTCCAACCATTGTTTTGCTGAACGGCTTTCGAAGCCCGGAGCTGCATAAGGTTGGTTGCCCAGAACTGTTTTGTAATTATCGCTTGTAGCCGTTGCATCAAAGTAACCTGCATCCAGCCAGTACAAGTCGGACGCATATCCAAAGTGTGGCTTAGGAATAACGCGGCTTACCATCGTACCGTTTGATTCCAGCAATTTCAGTTGACCATCGCGATAACCGCCTTGACCGTCACTGATTCCGACTTGGTTAAACACTTTCAATGTTCTTCCATCTACAGGGCTTGCGATACCCGCCAGCAATTCTTGCTTGTCGAACAAGCTGATTGTTGGGGATTGGCTACCTGGAGTCGGGTTGATTTCTCTCAGCAATGTTCCTTTCGGCAACGCAATTTGCAGATCGCCTTTGAACAACTTGAGTTTGCCGCCTGATGGCATTGTCGTTACATATTGCGCACCTTGAACAGTTTCTGCTGAGTAGTTTACGTCGAACGTACCATTCGTTTTCTTCGTTCCTGTTGTTACCGTGAACTTGATTGTGTTTTTACCGGCTTTCAAGCCCGACAGACGACCACGGAAAATATCTTTGTCGCCTTTGTCCAGCACTTGCTTGCCGACTACAACGCTCGAAGCACCTTCAGCTTGAATACTTACATCCAAGAAGTTTTGCGTAATAACACTTTCATTCGGCAATTTTGGAGACAAAATTGTGTACGGACGCAACTCACGAGTTACGGTCAGCGTCTTGGAGACTGTTGAAGTGCCTTTACGTACATAGACGGTTACTTTCAGATCGCCTGTTGTTGGCAAAGCCAGATCTTCGATGATAAAACCGTTCACTGTGCCTGCTTTCGCTCCAACTTGTAGTTCGCCTGATGCTGGGACCCAAGCAATACCAGCTCCGCGTGTCAAACGCGTTTCTTTTTTATTACCATCTAAACGAATGATGATTTCATCCGCTGTATCTGCCGGGGTAATCGAGAACTCTACATCCATCGACAATTCGTTGGTTGTATACTGATCATTTTGACCTGGCACAAACAGTCCATTGTCTTGAACCAATGAGTTCACCGGAAGCGGATGGAAATTGTCAATCTGAATACTGTCGTTTTCGATCAGATACAAATTGAGTGTCGTCGAGACTTTTTTGCCATTCGTTGTTCCCGACAAGACCAGCGTATTCACGCCCGGTGTTAAAGTCATTGGGAATGTCGCCGTGTTCAATGAGAACGTTCCGTCTGTCGAAGTGACCGTTGTTGTACGACCGCTATATTGAACCGTAATATTGTTGGTTGCTGCCGTAAAGTTGACCAAACGACCTTGAACCATTGTAATGGCATTTGCATCGGTAAAGACTTGCTCGTTATAAAGGTTGCTTACTTGAATATAAGGAGCTGACTGATAGTTGATTGGTACCGCCACCGAATCGCTACCGTACTCGAACGTCAACGTTTGGCGTCCGCTTTTGAGTTTGTTGATTTTGTAGATGTTATAGCCTGTGCCGCTTGAGTCTGTAAAAGCTGTGTAATCTGAAGCAGCCAGCGCTTGACCATCTACCAAAATGTTCACTGTGGCTGTATTTCCTGTATCGACGGCAATCCATAGTGGAAGTTCAGGAACCGATACATAAGGAGCTGTACCTGCTTCGAAATCTGTTTTACTACTATAAGAAGTAACATTCGTTGTCGTGCTGTTTACGCCATACAATTGATACACGTCTTTGATATGAGGATCATTTGCTCCGCGTACTTTGAATCCTACTGTTGCACGTTGTTGACCGTTGACACGCAGATCGATTTGGTACGAACCGGAATCCAGTGTCGGAACGCTAGATGCTGTACGGAAACCATACACTACCAGCGAAGTACCGATTGTGTCTTTCTTCGTCAACGTAATATCTGCATCATTGAAGTTTGTGTAGACAGTCGGTGTATTTCCTACTAATTTCGTGAAGGTAATTTTACCTGTCAGTGTATTAGCTGCTGTACCGCTTGCTGGCATCGCGATAACGACATCGCCTGAAATTTGTCCAGAAGGCGCGCCTTCTACTGTTGCATTAGGTTCAATATCGGTGCCGCCGATTTTCGTATTGTAGACCTGTGCGTTACCGTCGTAATACACCAGTGTACGCGTCTCTGCATACGAAGAGGTTGCGGATTTCACTTCAAACGTCAATTTGTTCGAGCCTTGTACCAGCGTAGGCGTTGCATAGAATGTTCCGGCACCACCGCTAAACATTGGGTTACCGTTAAGAAGCACATCTACTGCATTCGGAGCTTCAACGGTGATTGAAGGAGTCTGAGAAGAAACCACAAAAGGTTGATTTTCCATCGTTTCTTCGGCTCCGACTTTAACCGACGACAAGTTCGGTGCATCGACAAAGGATACATAAGCTTGCGTCGTGATTTCTTGCCCTGTTGTCGAAGTCGCTTTAACCGTAATCCGGTTCAGACCCGACTTCATATTTACTTGATAAAACTTAAAAGTTTTGTTATCGCTTGTATCAGGCTGACGATCGCCGCCGCTGCTTGAGCCGACAACCGAACTTCCAACCATAGATTCAATCACATACGTGATCGTAGAAGTATTAACGTCTTGGAATGTACCGATGATGTCGACTTTACCGCTTGCGCTGTTGGTTGGAGCATTTGAGTTGGTACTCAAATTCGTAATTTTCAAAGTCCCACCTGCAGCGGATGCCGGATACACCGGAATCAACGTAAAGATCAATGCGACTGCCACCATTAAGCTCAACAGAGACTTAATGCTTTGTTTACCCACTTGTACAGCTCTCCTTTGTGACGCACGCCCCGAAGGGGTCGTCTTCGTATTCCCACTTTTCAATGGATCTCCCTCACTTCCTGCTTCTAACGCGTCGTTGTTTTTTTTATCGGCGAGTTGACGTCAATATGTTATAAAAAACCCTCTTTTTTTCTAAACAAAAAAAGCTTTTCTTTTCTAAGTCGCCTTAGAAAAGAAAAGCTTTGACGTTCATAAGCTGATTTAAGGTTTGGCTTGATCTTCCGATTTGGGACGTAGTCTCGATAATAACTGCAACACAGGACGTTTGGTCTGACCGACTAACCCTATGACTTCGGCGCCGATCTGCATAAAGAACATCATGATACAGATGACGACGAACGTGACCCAACTTGCTTCGAACATTGCCGATGCGGATTGGATAACGGCAAGAACTCCGAAGAATGCAGCAATACCGTAGATAATCAATACCGTTTGACGGTGACTGAATCCAAGTTCGCGCAGACAATGGTGCAAGTGCCCTTTATCCGGTGCAAAGATCGGCTTTTTTTGTAATTTACGACGAATGATCGCAAAGAACGTATCCGACAATGGAACCCCGATGATAATCAGTGGCGTGATGAACGACAAGACTGCAATTTGCTTAAATCCGAGAAGCGACAACATCGCTAAGCTGAAGCCTAGGAATAACGAACCGGTATCGCCCATAAAGATTTTTGCCGGATGGAAATTGAAGAACAAGAATCCGATAATTCCGCCGAGCAACAGTAGGCACAGCAGAGCTACGATCAGATTGCCGTTAATCAGTGCCATCACCAGAATGGTTCCGATCGCAATACCGGATACGCCGGCTGCAAGACCGTCGAGACCGTCAATCAGGTTGACTGCATTCGTAACGCCGACGATCCAGAAGATCGTGAGCGGAATCGCAATCCAATTTTCAAGTGAAGAATAAGCATCCATAAAAGGAATATTGACAAATTCGACTTTGATTCCGAATCCGAATACAACGACGCAAGCCGCGCCAATTTGAATTAAAAACTTCAATTTAGCATTGAGATCGAATTTATCATCCAAAGCACCGGTCAATACAATAATCGTTCCGGCTGTGAGGAATGCCTTAATGAAGTTCCCGTCGCGTTCCGACAAGTCGAACGGAAGGAAAGGCATAACGGCAAGCAATGCAATGACAAAAGCGAGAAAAATTCCGAGTCCGCCAAGTCTTGGCATGATACGCGTATGCACTTTGCGGGCGTTAGGTACGTCCACGACTCCAACCTTGATGGCGAACCGCTTGACCAGCGGAGTCAGACCGAGAGCCAATCCGAGCGCGAGTACGAAACCTAAAATATAGACGATGAACATATTTGTCTCAAACCTCCAATGTGTTTCAACCGGGAATTATTATAACGCGCTCGGCGCTTGAATACCAGCACGAATATGCGGATTTCCGTTTTTACGGTTCCTATTTCCCACTTTTTTTCGCTTTTTTCACCTTACGCATGAATTGAGGAAGCACCATCATCCGTGGCAAACGAGAAGGTTCTTTGGCAAGACGGTAAAACCATTCCAAGCGCATCTTCTGCATCGCAACCGGCGCACGCTTCGTTTTTCCCGAGATCACGTCAAAACTTCCGCCGACTCCCATAATGACCGAAGCGCCCAATTCGTGTTTGTGACGGGCGATCCACGGCTCTTGCGTTTTGGCGTCGCGAGCGACGAACAACAAATCCGGCTCCGCGCGGCGAATCGACTCGATCACTTCCGCATTTTCCGGAGCGCCGAAGTAACCGTTGCGAACTCCGACGATTCGGACTTTCGGATATTGTTTCTGTAACCTACTGGCTGCTTCCTGAACCACTTCTTCCGCAGCGCCGAGCAGATAAGCGGTCCAGCCCAATTGTTCGCCGCGTTTCATCAGCTCGTGCATCAGATCAAATCCGGCAACACGCTCCGCGACCGGATCTCCGAATTGCTCCGCTGCCCATACGACGCCGGCTCCGTCCGGTACGATGAGTTCCGCTTCGCTCATCGCGCGCATATTTTCTTCGCTTTCCAGCGCCGCCATAATCATAATCGGGTTGGCGGTAATGACTTGGTGCGGCTTTTTGGACGCTACAGCCGCTTCCAACACGTCCACCGTTTGGCTCATATTGAGCTTTGACACATGAACGCCAAAGATCGAAGTCACCGGCACTTCACCGATTCCGGTATTGTTAGGCATCAGACCCATAAATTTCGCTCATCCTTTATGTGAAAAATATTCAGCGATCGCTCGTGCAGGACGTGTCGCTTCACGTTTTAACTCTGCGATCGACGATTCGCGTTCCGATTTCCATTTTTCGGCATTATCCAGCAAATGAATCAACTCTTGCGACAAACGCTCGGGTTCTACCTTTTCGATATTCCCAATCGCCGTGACGTTTAACTGTGCCAAAAAGCTATCGATTTTCGGATCGTAGGAAACTCCCGCCAGAGGTACACGTTGTGAAGCCGCGTAGATCAGACTATGCAGACGCATTCCGACGAGCGCTGAGCAACTTCCGACTTCAAGCAACATGGCTTGAGGATCTTCGGTCTGACGTGTGGTGATTTTTGAACCCAACGATTTCACGTCGCCCATACGCTCGATCACGTAATTGGAAGCTCCTTCGTCGTCCGGCAGATGGAACGGCAAAAAGCAAAAATGAACGTTGCGAGTTTCTGCGAGTTTACGCAATCCGTCCGCAATCCCGGCAAGTTCCGTTCGATCTTCGTTCCAAAAACGGACCGACACTCCGATCTTCGGCAAACCGTCCGGCTTTTCGGCTGGGAACTTCGAAGCGGCACCTGCCGGAAGCGGAAGACCCATAACGGGATCAGGTACAACTTCGACGCGGCTGCCGTCCATTTTCATCGAACGGAGCAGCGCTGCCGATTCTTGATCGCGAACCGAAATATAATGACTGCGTTTGAACGAACCGTGAATCAATGGATAAAACAATTTGCGATTGACCGGCCCTACGCCTTGCGCGTAAATAAAGACCGGCTTGCCCATCCACTGCGCCAAACGAATCACGCCGACATAATAAGGAATCGTTTTGGAACTGGTCGCATCTTGCAGCAGACTTCCGCCGCCGCTGATCAATCCATCGCTTTCTTTGAGCGCTTGACGCACTTCGCTCATTTTCATGCGATGTACGGCTTTGACTCCATAGACGCCGGCTGTCCAAGACGGATCACCCGACAACACAATCGGTTCAAACTGAATCCCGCTGCGTTTGCCTTCGACTTCAAGCGCCGTCAAAATCGACTTGAGTACCGCTTCATCTCCGCTGTTGCGGAATCCGTAGTAGCCTGAGATTACAATCTTGCGAGCAGAGGCGACCATTTCTTCCAACACCTTTCGATGATTTGCCATATCAATACAAACACAAGCCCTACGATAATGCCGAAGCCAATACCGATCAGATCACGAAGCAATGAAATCCAGATCGGCGTATGAATATGGGCGAATGTATCAACCATCGACAATTGCCCGATCGACGCGATAATCAACACATAAATCGCATGACGATATTTCAAAGCGACAAAGACGCCAACAATAAACAAAGGATGCCCCATCAAAAATTCTTTCGTTCTTGGACGTACGCCAACTGTCGTTTCGAGCAAGTTACGGAACGTCATTTCCAGCGAGCTTACACTTCCGCTATTGCCGGTGCGAGACAGATAATACAATCCAGCTACGCCTGCTACAGCCACGATCAAGACCATCGCAATCGTAACCGGCATACGCAAAATTTTGCCCACGCTACCGAACGCCGAATTTTTCCGGTAAAACAGTACATAAAATGCCGTCAGCGCAATCGGAGCCAGATGCAGCAGACTGACGCCGCGGAACTGATCCAATACCAATTGATACGTCACATGATTGAGCAACGCCACGATAAACGGTACTGCCATCAGCGACATCGCGCTTGTTCGCAAGAACAACAAAATACCGTGAGTCAAGCGGCGTCCGACTTTCATCGACTGCCCTGTTTCGTATAGACGATCCACTTTGCGAATCGCAAAGACCATCGCTATAGTCGGCGCACTAATGCCTGCAAGTAGCGCCAGTGCTTGTTCCATTAGATGCGGACGCAGCACATACAAGCCAGCTGTGCCAATCACGCCTAACACAAAAGCAATCAGCGTCAGCGGCGGAATAAATACCGATACCAACAAAGCAATCAAGGCTACAGCGCCCAGAATCGCTACCCAACGGAAGTAATTTTGTCCTGCCATCTCCGCAACGTCAAAAGAAGATGCCGGGCCCATCTCAAAACCGTAATTCTCGATACGCTGAATCGCGCCTTTTGGTCCTTCTAAGCTTTCGACCAAGTTTTCAATCGTATCTGTAATACGCCCTTCGACGGTATTCGTCTGTACAGCGGTATGAATAAACATCATACGAATATTACGGTCTTTTGCCGCCAGTGCAAAACGATCCGCAATCACGTCAGGATCAAGCGAAGAATCCCGCCCACTTAACGAATAAAGACGAGCCACATTGAAGTTCGTATCTTTCGCCAGTGTATCAAAACCTCGCTGAGGTCCGCGCAAATTTTCGATCGCCGCGATTCCGATTCCGCGTTCGTTCAGTAACTGAGCGAAATCTTCCAAATGCCGATCGTCTACTTCTTCCGCGTAACCCGGCACTTCTTCGCCATCGAATAAGATTCGATCCACACCCATCGATTTGAAACGATCCAACAAAGAAGCCAAAGCCTCTTGATCGTATACCGCACTGTTACTCAGACGAGGCAGCAAGTGGAATCCTTTTTGCTCCAACATCTTCATTGCTACTGGATCGGGGTCCATTGTTTTCAATACTGCATTTTGTACCGGTGTTGCAATTTTCAGACCGCTTCGACCATTCAAAGACCAATCTTCGACTGCAATATCTTGACTTGCAAAAGCTTTGCGAATGATTGGCTCGATCTGCGCTTGGTTATCAGCGTCTGTAAATAGCAGATATGTAGCGTTCTCGTTTTCCGTCAAAATTTTACCTGTCAGACGTGCTGAATCTTGTTCGCTGTAAACGGTAATGCGGCGTGCATTAGCAAGTTCAGTTAACGTCGTTTGATAGACTGCCATGGTATGAATACCGGCTTCTTGCAAAACGTCCAGCTGCTCGTTGATCCAAGCTTGCGGATTACCTTGATAAGCAGACACTTGCACCAAGTCTCGATAATCGAAAATCATTTCTACGTTTTTGGACGTTCCTTCTGTCCGAATCCGATCGTAAGCTACTGGAAGCGCAGCTACGATCCCTAAAATCACCAGAATCCATAATAATTTTGTCGCAGCTTTGTTCCACTGCCGCCATTTCTGACTCAAGTTCGGTATACCTCCTTGCTCAAGCGTCTGCTTAAGCATTGTTCAAGTTGATAATAATGAGACGCCTCCTGCCGAAACGCGCCGCTTCGGCGCGCTTTGGCAAGAGGCATCGTAGGGATGTCTTCCCGACTTGCGATGATTGTCTACAGACTTCACCGCAAGTCAGAAAGAAATATGCAATTCAATCACAACCATTTACACGAAAAATTCGATTAAGCGTCGACTTTTGCAGTAACAGCTTGTACCAAGCGTTCAACCGCTTGCTCCGCTTCTGGCAGTGAATCGCCGCGAACCGCGAAGTAGACTTTGATCTTCGGCTCTGTGCCCGATGGACGAAGAACGAACCAAGAATCGTCTTCCAACATATACTTCAGCACATTTTCAGAAGGAAGCCCGTCAATACCTGTCGCGTAATCCAGCGTTTGCACGACTTTGATTCCAGCAACTTCGGTTGGCGGATTTTCACGCCATTCTGCCATAATCGACTGGATTTTTGCCAGACCGTCTTTGCCTTTCATCGTACGCGATTCCAGACGTTCGATAAACGTACCGAACTGCGCATAAATTTCTTCCAGCACATCGTACAACGTTTTGCCTTGCGTTTTGTAATACGCAGCAGCTTCCGCAATCAACATCGAAGCCAACACGGCGTCTTTGTCGCGAGCATAGCTACCGGCAAGGTACCCGTAACTTTCTTCGTATCCGAACAAGAAAGTATGGTCGCCGGATTCTTCGAATTGCGTCATTTTTTCACCAATGTACTTGAATCCAGTCAACGTATTGAAGACCGTCGCTCCATAATGTTGCGCGATTACCGCACCCAGTTCACTGGTTACGATCGTTTTGATCACGGCTCCATTAGAAGGAAGCGTTCCGTTTTCTTTCATACGGCTCAGTACATAGTTCACCATGATCGCACCGGATTGGTTACCGCTCAAGACGACATATTTGCCTTCTTGGTTGCGTACGACAGCGCCCATACGGTCACAGTCAGGGTCCGTTCCGATCAAAATGTCCGCATTCAACTCTTCGCCCAGCTTCATCGCTAACGTGAACGCTTCGCGCTCTTCCGGGTTCGGTGATTTCACCGTCGAGAAGTTGCCGTCCGGTTGTTCTTGCTCCGGTACGACATTTACATTTTTAAAACCGATTTTCTCTAGCACGCGGCGAACCGGCAGATTGCCTGTACCGTGCAGTGGAGTGAAGACGATTTGCAAATCATCGCCTTTACCTGCTGCTAACTGTTCGCGGCTAAGCGACAGGCTTGCAACGGTGTCGATAAAAGCTTCATCTTCTGCATCGCCGAGCCATACGAGCAATCCTTGCGCTTCGGCTTCTTCGCGCGAGATACGCTTGATCGCCGAGAACGAAGCTACGCCTTGTACCAGATCGATGACGCGCTCTGCTTCATGAGGAACAAGCTGCCCGCCTTCATGATTGTATACTTTGTATCCATTGTATTCAGGCGGGTTGTGACTTGCCGTTACCATGATGCCGCCATCTGCTTGCAAATGACGAACCGAGAACGACAATTGCGGCGTCGTACGCAGCGATGGGTACAACTTCGCTACAATACCGTTTGCAGCAAGTACCAACGCAGCTTCCAATGAAAACTCCGGCGAGAAATGACGCGAATCATGCGCAATCACAACCGAAGGTTTGCCTTCTTTGCCTTTTGCGGTTTCCAGTATGTACTCCGCAAGCCCTTGCGTCGCTTTCCCGACGGTGTAACGGTTCATGCGATTGCTACCTGCGCCAATGACTCCGCGCAATCCGCCTGTACCAAATTCAAGCTCCCGGTAAAAACGATCTTCCAATTCGTCCGGTTGTTCTTGAAGCCCTCGAAGTTCTTCTTTGGTAGCCTCATCGATACTTGGATCTTCCAGCCATTGCTGGACGGCTGCTGCCGTTTTTTCGTTCAACATAAATGATCTGCCTCCCTGTCCGGATTATGGGGTAACGAAGATTGTACGGTCAGGTGCTTATTCGCGATCAGCGAGCGCAAACATCATATCGCCTTCGGCAACGACGTTTCCGTCTACTGTAGCTACGGCATGTCCTTTTCCGATCTTCCCTTTGAAGCGAGTCATTTCGACTTCTAACCGTAGCGTATCGCCCGGCGTAACTTGACCTCTAAAACGGAAGTTATCGATGCCTGCGAAAAATCCGAGTTTCCCACGGTTTTCTTCGACGATCATCATCGCTACGCTTCCGACTTGAGCAAGTGCCTCAACTATTAATACCCCCGGCATGACCGGATAACCCGGAAAATGTCCGACAAAGAAAGGTTCGTTTACAGTTACGTTTTTAATGCCGACCGCGCGCTTGCCCGGTTCGACCTCCAAAATCCGATCCACCAACAAAAACGGCGGGCGGTGCGGTATGATTTCTTGAATCTGCTGTGAATCCAACATTACGCGCAAAACTCCCTTCGGCAATTTCCCCCATCATTATACAGTTTCCCGCAGCAAAAAGAAATCGCAGAAACCGCTCACGGCAAAAGAGCCGCTCGTGGACCTCTACGATCTCCGAACAGCTCTTCCTTATAAGTCGAGATTTCTACTCTTTACGGAGCGAACACCAGATCAAACACATGCATCCACGTCTCTGGTTTGAACGCTTCTTCGATCCCTTGCTTCCCCATATAGACATAGCCAAAGACCAGACCTCCAGCTAGACAAAGCACGAAAAAAAGTAGAAAAAGAATCAAACGAAGAACTCTTTTGCCGAATGATCGTTTACGGCGTACGGGTGCTTCGTTTTGCTCATCCATGACCTTTTCCACATCTAAGCCTCCTTGCCGCAAAGTCCGAAGCCCCGGAAATATATTCTACCGGAGCTTCGGACCACTTGATTGTATAATCTATTCATTTGACGATTATTGACGAATACCATTTGCAAGTGTAGCCATTGTATCACTTGATGTCAACGCTTTGGCTGCCAATTGATACGCGCGCTGAGCTTGCAGCAACTCCGTCATTTGCGAAGTCATATCGACATTGGATTGTTCCAAATATTGCTGTCTGACTTGTGCAGTCACTCCGTTGTTCGTCAGTACGTCGCCTTCATTCGCGTCTGCCGCTAAAGTGAATACATTGCCTTCGATCTGCTCCAGACCTTCAGGACGATCTACGCGTGCGAGCGAAAGTTGACCCGCTGCTGTGCTTGTTCCGTTAGGATTCAATGCACGTACCGCACCGTCGCTATCGACTTGAAGTTTGGAGTTCGCAGGAATTCGAATCGGCTGTCCGTTCGTGCCCATCACCGGATGCCCTTGATTCGTCATCAAGTAAACATTCTGCGTATCGGCTCCAAGCGAAGACAATTGAAAAGCACCTTCGCGTGTCCATGCTTTTTGACCGTTTACTTGGATCTCGAACAACGCATTACCTTCAATCGCGATATCCGACAAACTTCCGGTTTCTTTCAGCGGTCCTTGCGTCAGATCGACCGTGACTTCGCTCATGCGAGCGCCAAAGCCCAAGTTATATCCGGCATCTGTACGACGTCCGTCCAAAATGAACGTATCGCTTTGCTTTTGCACTCGGGTGAGTACATCTTGAAAACTACTTTGCTTGGCTTTATAACCTACGGTATCGAGGTTCGCCATATTGTCCGCAATCAGATCAAGCTTACGCTGGAGACCATTCATTGTGACCGCAGCGCTAATCATTGAATTATTCATGAATATGCCTCCTTAGTTAAACTCGTCCGACTTCGTTCACGGCTTTTTCCAAGCTTTTATCATAAAACTGTACGATCTTCTGGTTCGCTTCGTAAGCGCGAAGTGCTGCTGTCATATCGACCATCGATTGCGCAGCGTCTACCGTCGAACGTTCCAAGAAACCTTGCTTCACTTCGATCTGGTCATTGTTGGTTGCGGCGCGAAGCGAAGCTGCACCTTGTGTTTTTTCGGCAAACAGCCCTTCGCCATCGCGAGTCAATTCATTCGGGCGTTCTGCAACAGTAATTCCGATTCGTCCCGAAGCTGCACCCGTTTGTTTGTTAAAAATAGTCCCGTTCTCACGCACCCAATAATCATCCATTGAACCCGCAAGTACGATCGGTCTGCCATCTTGTCCAAGTACGTTCTGGTTCATCGAAGTAAGCAATCGTCCATCCGGGCTTAAATGCATATCGCCATCACGTGTATAGCCTACGCCTCCAGCTGGATTTTCAACATTGAAAAAGGCTTGCGGCTTATACAAAGTCTGTCCGTTAGCTTGAACCGATTTGCCGGAAGCATCGAAAATGACGGGTGCACCTTGTGCATTTCTCACTTGAATATCGGAAACCAGAGCAAGATCGTCGGACGAGTTGGACTCTGTCACATCGCCTTGTACCATCATCGAAATGCTCTCTTCGGCAAAAACGCCCGTGTTCAGCTTGCCTAATTGACGATTATCGCGACCTTGATCCCCACCTTGTAACGCCACCATCACTTCCGGAAAAGAACGTGCCACACTCTCCACTTGCTTGTATCCTGTCGTATTCAAGTTGGCAATATTCTGCGTAACCGTATCGTGTCTGTGTTGCTGCGTCATCATCCCTGCGGTTGCCGTATATAATCCTCTTAGCATTTCGATGTTTCCCCTTTCCGATTCTCGTGGATGCGGTGCTTAATATGTCGAATAGTTCTCAAGATGTCTAGGTCCGTGTCCTGATGACCGGCGCTCTAAAAAAAGCCCCTCCGGCCTTGTTTTATATATATCGGCAGATTTGCGTTTTTTTGAAGGGAATTTTAGAATTTTTTCTTTGCTGTTTTGTCGAGATGATCCAGCATCTTTTGTGTGCCTTTTACTACGCAGTGCATGGGGTCTTCCGCTGTCCATACCGGAACTTTGAGTTCGTGAGCCAGCAGATCGTCCAGACCATGAAGCAGAGCGCCACCGCCCGTCAATACGACGCCGCGATCAATAATGTCCGCAGACAATTCAGGAGGTGTACGTTCCAATACAGTCTTCGCTGCACTCACGATCAAAGCAACCGATTCGTCCAACGCTTCTTTCACTTCCGCGGATGTCACAGAAACCGTGCGTGGCAGACCTGTTACCATATCGCGTCCACGAATATCGACTTCTGCTGTGCGGCCATCTGGATGTACCGAAGCGATATTGATCTTCAGATCTTCCGCTGTACGCTCACCGATCAGCAATTTATATTTGTTTTTGATATATCGAATGATCGATTCGTCAAAAGTATCGCCTGCAACTTTGATCGAAGACGAAGTGACAATATCGCCCATCGATAATACCGCTACATCCGTCGTGCCGCCACCGATATCGACAACCATATTTCCGCTTGGTTGATAAATATCCATGCCTGCGCCGATTGCTGCCGCTTTTGGTTCTTCTTCCAGATATACATCTTTTGCTCCGGTACGCTGGGCCGCTTCGCGGATTGCTTTTTGCTCCACGGAAGTAATATTGGTTGGTGCACAAATCAAAATTCGCGGGCTTCCATACCAGCTTTTTCCGCCAACTTTATTGATAAAGTAACGCAGCATCGCTTCTGTGATATCAAAGTCTGCAATCACGCCGTCGCGTAACGGACGAATGACTTCGATATTGCCAGGAGTACGCCCTACCATACGACGAGCTTCTTCACCGACAGCCAGCACACGCTTCGATTCTTTCTCCACTGCTACAACTGACGGCTCATCGATAACGACGCCTTTACCTTTTACATAAATCAGCACGTTCGCCGTGCCCAGATCGATCCCAATATCCTTGCTCAACATGTCTTTTCGCGGCCTCCAGCATCCTTGTTTATTCGGCTTTTCCCTTGCGCATTTCCGCTTGTCATCCGATTAACTACCAGCTTTTAACATAACATATTTATAGGGTATACATCAACGGAAAATCCGCGGAAAATCAGGCTAAAAACGCAAAAAAACCAAGTTCCGAAGAACTTGGTTTTTTGAACCTTATTGCAATTACGCCAACGTTGGTTGCACGCTGAATGTTGCAGCTTCCGCACGAACTGAAGTTTCAGTTGTCGGCGCTGCTTCTTCAGCAGCTTCCGGCATCGAAATGCGCCAAATATCCGCACCCAATCCAACGAGTTTTTCTGTCAAATTCACGTAACCACGATCGATATGATGCGTGGCTCCGACTTCTGTCGTACCTTCCGCAACCAGACCGGCACAAATCAAAGCCGCGCCTGCGCGAAGATCAGTTGCTACGACTTTCGCGCCAACGAATTTGGTCTCGCCGCTAACGAACGAAGAACGTCCTTCAACTTTGATCTCAGCATTCATCAGACGGAATTGATCGACGTGCATGAAGCGGTTTTCGAATACCGTCTCCGTTACGACGCTTGTTCCTGTTGCGCTAAGCAGCAATGCCATCATTTGAGATTGCATGTCTGTAGGGAAGCCTGGGTAAGGCAGCGTTTTGATGTCTACTGCACGAAGCGGCTTATCCGCGATAACGCGAATTCCGTTTTCGTCAGGCAAGACGGTTACGCCCATTTCTTCCATTTTCGCTACGACCGGACCGAGATGGTCAGCAATCGCGCCTTCCACATAGACGTCTCCGCCTGTGATCGCCGCAGCAACCATATACGTACCTGCTTCGATACGGTCAGGGATGACCGTATGAGGAGCACCTACGAGTTTTTCTACGCCTTCGATACGGATCGTGCCTGTACCTGCGCCGCGAACGATTCCGCCCATTGCGTTCAGGTAATTTGCCAAGTCTACGATTTCCGGTTCTTTAGCCGCATTTTCGATCGTCGTTGTACCGACTGCCATCGTTGCCGCCATCATAATATTTTCTGTCGCACCTACGCTAGCTACGTCCAGATAAATTTTCGCTCCGCGAAGTCTACCTTCACTTTTCGCTTCGACATAACCTTCGCCAAGCGTCACGGTTGCGCCCATTGCTTCGAACCCTTTAAGGTGTTGGTCGATTGGACGTGTTCCGATCGCGCAGCCACCCGGCATCGAAATGCGAGTCGAGCCTAAGCGCGCGAGTAAAGGCCCCATAACGAGGAAGGAGGCACGCATTTTGGTTACCCACTCGTATGGCGCTTCAGATGAAGTCAGGTTTTGCGCATTTACACGGATGACTTCATCACGGTATGTAATGCCTGCTCCTAACGATTCCAAAACTTTGTTGATGGTCATAACGTCGTCAAGAGGAGGTGCATCAGAAATGATACTTTCTCCTTCTTGTCCTAACAGACTGGCAGCGATGATAGGAAGCACCGAATTCTTGGCACCGCTAACTTTTACGGTTCCGGTCAATCGTTTGCCGCCGCGGACGATAAATTTGCTCATCTTTGTATTCCCTCCGCGCGTTTAATTTGCGTTTAATTTTTGGTCATTCATTTGTGTTTTTGGTATTGTGCACATTCCGACTGGAAAGCCGGTTCGTCTTTTGAAAAAGAAATGGAGCTAACAAGCCTAATCACTGATTAACCCAAGCGTTCCGACTTCAAACAATTTTAATCTCATAATCCGTTTCTAAGCAACTGCGACCATCCGATGTAATCCAACATGAAGCTTGCAACAAAGTGTCCGAGTACGATCGCAAGTAATACATGCAGCATTTTACCTTGCGGGCTTTGGGGATGACGGATAATCACATCCAGCTTTAAATTCTGCAACGCCCACCACGACAAAAAGATACATCCAAGCGATAACACCATCGACAAAATGCCGGAAACTCCGGTTTGCGAAAAAGCCGTTATGGCGTTCTCAGCCATTCTTCAAGCCCCTTTCGTTCATCCGGTCAGACCTTCGGTCCGCTTATGAAGTATTTTTGCGGACTTCTCTATAATACTGGGAAGCGAGCGAAGAATCCAGCACATTTCACACAATTTTTACAAAAAAGCGCCTATAAGTTTCCTGCAAAGCCTATGAATTGCCTTTTGCTTGGTTGCTTAAAAAAATGTAAGCGCTATACGTAACAACGCCTTTCGCTTAGCCCTCTTTTGTTATCGTCAAACGTCTTTTGAAAATGAATTGCTTCTCCCTTATTTCCTCGGAAATATTTTGGTCAAACAAAAAACCGATCCTCGAAAGGATCGGTTTTCTTATTTATCTACTACCCAAATCTGTCGTGGTTACGTCGATCCGAGTCATTGCACGTTTCAGTGCAAGTTCTGCGCGGCGGAAGTCCACTTCATCTTGGTGTGTTTTGCTGCTTTCGATTCGCATTTCGGCTCTTTCTTTTGCCGCACGAGCGCGATCGACATCGATGCTTTCCGGCAGTTCGGCACTTTCAGCCAAGACGACTACTTTTTCGCGGCGGACTTCAAGGAAGCCGCCGTGAACCGCGATATGCGAACGTTTGCCATCATGTTTCACTGTAAGCGGGCCGATCTGAAGCGGAGCGACCATCGAAATGTGCCCGGGTAAAACACCCAAGTCGCCTTCTACGCTTTTCGCGATGATACCGGTGACCTCACCGGAGTAGACGAGACGCTCCGGCGTGACGATTTCCAGTAAAAAGGTGCTCACTTGTATCCCTCCTCACCCAAATAGCTTATAGGGTTTTCGCTTTCTCGACGGCTTCTTCGATCGTGCCGACGAAGAGGAATGCCGCTTCCGGCAGATCGTCGTGCTTACCGTCGAGGATTTCGCGGAAGCTTCGGATCGTTTCTTTAACCGGTACGTAGCGACCTTTCAAACCTGTGAAAGCTTCGGCTACGTGGAACGGCTGTGACAAGAAGCGTTGGATTTTACGTGCGCGAGTTACGATGAGTTTGTCATCTTCACTCAGCTCGTCCATACCCAAGATTGCGATGATATCTTGAAGCTCGCGGTAACGAGCAAGGATTTGCTTAACGCCTTGAGCTACATCGTAGTGTTCTTCGCCAACTACGTCAGGAGCCAAGATACGGGAACTGGAAGCCAGTGGATCTACCGCAGGGAAGATACCCATTTCGGAGATTTTACGTTCCAAGTTCGTTGTCGCATCCAAGTGAGCGAACGTTGTTGCTGGTGCAGGGTCCGTATAGTCATCGGCTGGTACGTAAATCGCTTGAATCGAAGTTACGGAACCTTTTTTCGTCGATGTGATACGTTCTTGCAATTGACCCATTTCAGTCGCAAGGGTTGGCTGGTAACCTACTGCCGAAGGCATACGACCGAGAAGTGCCGATACTTCCGAACCCGCTTGAGTAAAGCGGAAGATGTTATCGACAAACAGCAGTACGTCGCGTCCTTCTTCATCACGGAAATATTCCGCCATCGTCAAACCAGTCAAAGCAACGCGCAGACGTGCGCCCGGAGGCTCGTTCATCTGACCGAATACCATCGCTGTTTTGCTGATAACGCCGGATTCTCTCATCTCGTGATACAAGTCGTTACCTTCGCGCGTACGTTCACCAACGCCCGCAAATACGGAGATACCGCCGTGTTCTTGCGCGATGTTGTTGATCAGTTCTTGGATCGTAACGGTTTTACCTACACCCGCGCCGCCGAACAGACCGATTTTACCGCCTTTTGCGTAAGGAGCCAACAAGTCGATAACTTTAATGCCGGTTTCAAGCATTTCAGCTTGTGTCGACAATTCATCAAAGGTTGGAGGCTGACGGTGAATCGGGTTGTTAACTGGAGAAACCACATCGCCAGCTTCGTCGATCGGCTCGCCCAATACGTTAAATACGCGTCCAAGCGTAATTTCACCAACGGGAACAGCGATTGGAGCTCCTGTATCGACAGCTGCGCTGCCGCGCGTCAATCCGTCTGTAGAAGACATCGCGATGCAACGCACCGTGTTGTCGCCCAAGTGAGTCGACACTTCAAGAGTCAATTGGAACGTTTGACCGTTTTCCATCGCTTTTGTAACTTTGAGTGCATTCAGGATTTCTGGAAGCTGACCACGTTCGAATTCTACGTCAACGACCGGACCCATGATGCTGATGATACGTCCTGTATTCATGCTTGGTTTTCCCTCCTACAAGCTTCAGCTTTGTGCCGCACTCGCGCCGGCGACGATTTCGGTAATTTCCTGTGTAATGGCCGCTTGACGCGCCCGGTTATACGTCAACGTATATTCGTTAATCAGCTTAGATGCGTTTTTGGTTGCAGAACCCATTGCCGTCATTTTAGCGCCAAGCTCACTCGCTTTGCCTTCTAATACAGCTTTGTAGATCAGTGTTTCTGCATAACGCGGTAACAACTCGCTCAGTACGGCTTCCGCGGAAGGTTCGAATTCGTAAGATTGTAGCGTTCCTTCGAACGAAACCGGCTCCATTGGTAGCAGACCTTCAACCTGAGGAATTTGTGTAAGTGCATTAACGAATTGGTTATAACATAAGTATAGTGCATCGGTTTTGCCTAATTCGTAATCTTGAACCGCGCGAGTTGCGATGGTTTTGATATCCGCAAAAGAAGGCGAATCGGAAAGCTCGGTAACAACCTCTGCCATTTCGATTCCGCGTCTACGGAAGTAATCGCGACCTTTGCGTCCAATCACGTAAAGCACATACTCATCGGGTGACGAATGGCGATCGCGCAATTCGTTGGATACGCGGCGAAGAATATTCGCATTGTATCCCCCAGCAAGACCACGGTCGGATGTGATCACGAGATATGCGGTTTTTTTAGCCGTCCGCTTTTCGAGCATCGGGTGACTGATTCCAGCGCTAGCAGACGCGATACTTGCTACGACTTCACGCAATTTTTCCGAGTACGGACGAGCCGCTTCGGTCTTCTCTTGCGCACGTCGCAGTTTAGCAGCGGCTACCATCTCCATCGCTCTCGTGATTTGACGAGTGTTTTGTGTACTTTTAATTTGCCGTTTAATCTCGCGTATACCTTTAGCCATATATTCACCTCCAGACTTTGCGAAGCAAAGTCACTTCGTAAGCGTTAATCCGCTCGTAAGAAAATGTTCGAGGATGCGTAAGAGCAAAGCCGCTCTTTCCTCATCAGAAAGAATGCGGCTTCACCTATTCGAAGCTTGGAAAGCTTCTAACGAAGACGTGCGCCGAGCCGATTAGGCTGTCGTTGCAAATCCTTTTTTGAATTGTTCGATCGCAGCAACCAAAGCTTTCTCGTTATCCGATGTCAAATCTTTCGTTTGAACGATCGAATCCAAAATAGCTGTGTGCTCAGTCGTCATGAAAGCGAGGAACTCGCGTTCAAAACGGCGAACATCTGCAACCGGAATATCGTCGAGCATGCCTTTTACAGCGGTATACAAACTTACAACCTGCTGTTCAACAGACAAAGGTTGGTTAACGCCTTGTTTGAGGATCTCCATCATACGCGCACCGCGGTTAAGACGGGACTGCGTCGATTTATCGAGATCGGAACCAAACTGTGCGAAAGCTTGCAGCTCGCGGTATTGTGCCAGATCCAGACGCAGCGTACCTGCGACTTTTTTCATCGCTTTGATCTGCGCCGAACCGCCGACACGGGATACCGAGATACCGACGTTGATCGCCGGACGTTGACCGGAGTAGAACAGATCCGATTCCAGGAAGATCTGACCGTCCGTAATCGAAATTACGTTGGTTGGAATGTATGCCGATACGTCAGATGCTTGAGTTTCGATGAATGGCAGAGCCGTCAACGAACCGCCGCCACGTGCATCACTCAGTTTCGCTGCGCGTTCCAGCAAACGGGAGTGCAAGTAGAAGACGTCACCTGGATAAGCTTCCCGACCCGGAGGACGACGAAGCAACAAGGAAAGTTCGCGGTAAGCGGCAGCTTGTTTGGACAAGTCATCATAGATAACCAGTGCATGTTCGCCTTTGTACATGAAGTACTCGCCCATTGCACAACCTGCATAAGCAGAGATGTATTGCAAAGGAGCCGGGTCAGATGCAGAAGCGGTTACGACAACGGTGTATTCCAATGCACCGTTACGACGCAATGTTTCTACAACTTGTGCAACCGTCGATTGTTTTTGTCCAATCGCGACATAAACGCATTTTACGTTATTGCCTTTTTGGTTCAAAATGGTATCGATTGCGATCGTCGTTTTACCTGTTTGACGGTCACCGATGATCAATTCGCGCTGACCGCGACCGATTGGTACCATCGAGTCAATCGCTTTAATACCCGTTTGCATCGGTTCGTGTACCGATTTACGATCGATAACGCCTGGAGCCGCGCCTTCTACAGGGCGGGAATACGGTGTATCGATTGGGCCTTTGCCGTCAACCGGTTGTCCCAGAGGGTTTACAACACGACCGAGCATTGCTTCGCCTACCGGCACTTCCATGATGCGGCCTGTACGTTTAACTTGGTCACCTTCACGAATATCCGTGTAAGGACCGAGAATAACGATACCGACATTGTCTTCTTCCAAGTTAAGCGCCATACCCATGACGCCGTTCGAGAACTCAAGAAGTTCGCCAGCCAATACGTTATCAAGACCGTGCGCGCGAGCAATACCGTCACCGATTTGGATAACGGTTCCCACTTCTGCGACCTCAATTTCATTTTGATACTGTTGAATCTGATTTTTAATCAGTGTGCTGATTTCATCAGGTCTGATACTCAAGTGGTTCCCCTCCCGTCACTTATGCTTGTCTTTCAAAAGACTTTTCGAGACGAGCCAGCTTGCCCGCCAAACTTCCGTCGTAAAGTGTGTTGCCGATCATAACTTTAGCGCCGCCAAGCACACTTTTATCGATGATATTCGTAACTGTAATCTTTTTCCCGGTTAGTAAGCCAAAACGTTCTGCTGTCGCTGCTTTTTCTTCTTCTGTCAAAGGAAAAGCGCTATATACAGTAGCGTCTGCCAAACCTAAAGCTTCATTAGAGATATGCTCGTAACTTTCGCACAGTTCATGGAACAATTGAGTGCGTCCCCGCTCGATCAAAAGATCAAGCGTACGAACGACCGCAACCGATACACGACCTTCAAAAGCACGATTTAGCACATTCTTTTTAGCTTCTACCGAAATTCCGGGTGACTCCAAAAACTTGCGTAAAGCCGGATCGGACGCAAAAGCTTCCGCAATGGCACGCAGCTCAGCCTGAGTCTCGGTAACTTTGCTTTCGGCTAAAGTTACTTCGAATAGCGCGCGCGCATAACGTTTTGCGACCAGCGTGTCGCGGCTCATGATTTCGTACCTACGTCTTTCAAGTACTGATCAACCAGGCCTTCATTTGATTTTTCGTCGATCTCTTTTTCGATGAGCTTGGATGCGATTTGTACCGATACGCGTCCAACTTCGCCGCGAAGTGCAGCCATCGCTTTGTTCTTTTCACTTTCGATGTCTCGAAGTGCTTCATCTTTCAAGCGTGTCGATTCGTCTTTCGCTTGGGCAATCAGTTGATCAGCTTGCTTGCTGCTCGTCTGTCTGGATTGCTCAATAATATCGTAAGCATCTTTACGCGCTTGTTGCAGCGCTTCTTTTTGTTGTTCTACGTAAGCGGCAGCTTCTTCACGTGTAGCAGAAGCTTCATTCAATTGACTAAGTACCATCTCGCGGCGTTTCTCCATGACCGACATCAAAGGTCCAATTGCATAACGATTGAGCAGCAGGTAGAGAACGACAAACGCGATCAGCGTGATCACTGTAGAAGTCCATACAAAATGCACTCAGGTCACTCCTTTCCAGACTTGTTGATCGTTCATATATCGTATTCGTTTCTCTACTTTCTTCGAGTGAGCAGAGAAAACGAGCACAGTCCAATCAGTTCAAAAAGAAGGCGTGGAGGCTGCTGCCATCCCCGCCGAATTGTACGTTCCGAAAAAAATTAAGCTGCTGCCCAGAAGATGAAGGCAAGAACGACACCGATGATTGGAAGGGCTTCGACCAGACCTACACCGATGAACATTGTTGTTTGAAGCGTCGATTTTGCTTCTGGCTGACGCGCGATACCTTCAACTGTTTTACTGATGATCAGACCGTTACCAATACCTGCGCCAAGAGCGCCCAAGCCTACTGCGATCGCAGCGGCGATAAATGCCATAACTCCCATTGAATGTAGTCCTCCTTGGTTTGTGTACCTTAAAATTTATAGTCAGTTCGGACCACCTATGTAACCTGTAGCCAAACCTATGACTCGATGTTCAGCGTGCCTATTACCCGACTAGTGTTCTTCGTGCGTGTCGATTTTCTGAGATATGTATACCATAGCCAGAATCATAAAGACGAACGCTTGAATGGCACCGACGAAAATACTAAATCCTTGCCATACCATCATCAGCGGAATCGAAGCGATTGCACCAACAACATTGACAGCAGCCAATTTCAAGATCACGCTAATCAATACCTCGCCGGCAAAGATATTACCGTAGAGACGCATACCATGCGTCAGCAAGCTAGAGAATTGCTCGATCAAGTTGATTGGTAGGAATACCGGATACGGCTCCAGATAGTGCTTGAAGTACGACTTCGTGTTTTTCTTGATTCCCAAATAGTGAACCATGAAAAATACGATTGCGGCAAGCGTCATTGTGACAGAGACATCGGCTGTAGGCGATTTCCAGAACGCAACTTCGATATGCGGATCTTCATTTCCTGCGGCAGCCGCAGCGTTAAACGCATCCACAACTGATACGATAGGTTGACCGAAGATTGTTGCATCTCCAGCATGCTCGTACCCGAATACAATACCGAATGGAAGCCCTAGCATGTTGCTGACAAAGATAAACATAATCAATGTCACGCCTAAAGTGATAAATGGTTTGCCTTTTTTCAAATCCATCGTACCCGCGATTTGGTTCTGAACGAATTCGATGACCCACTCCATAAAGTTCTGAAGTTTGCCTGGATTTTCAACCGACAGATTGCGAGTTGCAAACTTAGCGAGAAGGAACACAACGAGACAGCTTACAATCAACATCGTGATGATCGAAAGGTCGAACGGAATTCCTCCAAGTTCGATTATGGGAGCTTCATGCATCTTTTTCACCCCTTTCTGCAGCTAATCTTTCTTTTTCCAGACGCTTCTGTTCGAAACGAGCCGTTTCCGCTTTGCTTTCTTTGAGATTGAACACAATCCCAAAGATCAGCAAAATGAACGGGGCGATCACGAGACACGAGAGTAGCGCTTGCAAGTTTACTTCATGCGGAAATTCGATCGCGACTACAACAGCCGCAATCGCCGCAATTGCACGCCAGGAAAAACCGAGCCCCCCACGGAACTTTCGCCCTTCGGCAGCCGCATCGGTGATTTTCCTAACTCTGTATCCTAGATAATACGCGCTCATACAACTAATACTGACTCCGAAAACGATGCCTAGCAATATCGGATGATGGTGCGGAGCAATCAGCATCCATACCGCTCCAATCGCCAGCATTATGTATGTCACGCGCGTTAGCCAACGCATGTACTTCGGTAATTCACTCATTGCTTCCCTCCAAGACTTTACGAACGAGGACGTAAATGCCGATTGCTCCGAGTACAAGGCCAATCAACACACCTAGCCCGACCCACAAACCGGAACCACCCATCTTTTCGTCCATCCAGCGCCCAAAGAGAAATCCGACTAACGTAAAAACCGCAAGGTCGATCCCAATCGCACCTACAAGTCCCACGGCTTTCCAAGCACTTGAAGTAGGAGCTTGTTTCTCCTGTTTATTCATCGCTTGTTAACCTCATAATCCCCATTCATTTTACTGAACAGAAAGAGTTATTGTCAATTCATAGAACTTTTTCTTTAAAAGAAAAATTCTTGAAATTTTCATGGTTTTTGCATGGAAAATGATTGCTTCTTTTCATCTTCTCGGACAAAATCCGAAGTTTTTGAAAAGTCTCGACGATGGTTGGACGTGAACATAGACACACTTGTGAAAGCGTATCAACCGTACAGCTATACTGTATACTGTTTCCCTAGTTAACCACAATGCAAGTTCGCTTTAATTTGTGTCTATTGTGTGAAAATCTTCTGGGCGGCTTTCTTCAAATCCAAAACTGTGAAGAATAGCTTTGACAATACGCTGTGAAGCTTTTCCATCTCCGTAAGGATTGGCAGCGCGGCTCATCGAGTCATACAAAACGCTGTCGCTAAGCAATGCCCGGGTTCTTGTATACACCTGTTCTTCTTCAGTACCTACAAGTTCAAGCGTTCCCGCTTCTACACCTTCTGGACGTTCCGTCGTATCACGCAGCACAAGTACCGGAACACCGAACGAAGGTGCTTCTTCTTGCATACCGCCGGAATCGGTCAAAATCATATGCGTATGCGGATAGAAGTTGTGCAGATCCACGACATCAAGCGGATCAATCAACGAAATACGTGGGTGATTGCCCAAAATTTCGTGAGCAGGCTCTTTGACTGCCGGGCTTGGATGCACCGGATACACAATCGCTACATCTTCGAACTCGTCGGCAATCCGTTTCACCGCTCGGAAAATGTTACGATGCGGTTCGCCTTGCGACTCGCGGCGATGTGCGGTCATCAATATTAGGCGTTTGCCTTTTGCCCAATCCAAGACTGGATGCGTGTAATCCGGCTGTACCGTATATTGAAACACATCGGTAACGGTGTTGCCTGTGACAAAGATGGTTGATTTCGATTTATTCTCTTTTTCAAGGTTGCCTGAAGACCAAGACGTTGGCGCAAAATGTAGATCAGCCAAGACGCCTGTCAGTTGACGGTTCATTTCTTCCGGATACGGAGAAAGCTTGTTCCATGTCCGAAGCCCTGCTTCAACGTGACCGACTTTGATCTGTTGCATAAATGCCGAATAGCTCGCCAAGAATGTCGTCAGCGTGTCACCGTGTACCAATACGATATCCGGTTGTGCTTCGCGAAGCACAGGCTCTAATCCTTGAAGCACGCGCACCGAAATTTCATTCAGGGTCTGACGGTCTTTCATCACGTCCAGATCGTAATCCGGTGTGATTTTGAACACTTCCAACACTTGATCCAACATCTGACGATGCTGCGCGGTTACGCAAACGATCGATTCGATCTGATCGGGATGTTTTTCCAATTCGAGAATCAGCGGTGCCATTTTGATCGCTTCTGGGCGCACGCCGAAAATCGTCATGACTTTAATTTTTTTCATTTGTAGATTCCCTCACTTTTCCGCTTGCTATCCGTTCTTTTACAAGCCTAAACGACTGCCGTAAAATTTAATTCCTTCATTATAATATAATCGTTATTTATTTCGTGCCGTATAGACGGTCGCCTGCATCGCCAAGACCTGGAACGATATAACCGTGCTCGTCTAACTTTTCGTCCAATGCCGCAACATAGATATCTACGTCCGGGTGAGCGTCTTGTACCGCTTTCACACCTTCCGGCGCTGCGATCAAGTTCATCATTTTAATTTGCGTACAACCGCGTTTTTTCAGTACATCGATCGCTGCAATTGCCGAACCGCCTGTCGCCAGCATCGGATCGATCACAATCAATTCGCGCTCTTGAACGTCTGTTGGAAGCTTCACGTAGTATTCCACCGGTTGCAGGGTATGCGGATCGCGGAACAGACCGACGTGTCCGACTTTTGCTGCCGGAAGCAACTTCAAGACGCCGTCCAGCATACCCAGACCTGCACGCAAGATCGGAACCAGACCCAACATCCGACCGGAAATCACTTTGCCTTCGGTTTGGGTAACAGGCGTTTCTACCGGGATCGATTCTAAAGGCACTTCACGTGTAATTTCATACGCCATTAGGGTTGCCACTTCGTCTACCAATTCTCTAAAATCTTTCGTGTTCGTGTTCACATCGCGGATAAATGTCAGTTTGTGTTGGATAAGCGGATGATCGCAAATCACTAATTTACTCATAATTTTTTCCCTCCGTACCTAATTCGGCTCCGCTGATCGGAGTCCGTTATTCTGATGTATATTTTCGAATTCCTTATGCGGCGCTTTCCTGTATGCGGCATTTTAATCTCCCACAGTCGGCAGTTCACCGTAAATCTTGTTCATTATAGCATTACAAAGCCCCTCTTGCACCCGCTGCATCGCGTTCGACACAAATTTAACTTAAGCTTGTTTTTCTACCCTTTTTCGCATAGAAAAACCCCCCGATCACAAAAATCGGAGGGTTCGACAAATCAATGACTTTTTTCTAAAAATTAGTATTGCAGTGTTGGGTAAAGCGGGAAGTTGTCTGTCAATTCTTTGACATTCGCGCGTGCTTTGCTCAATACCGCTTCGTCTTTCGGAGCTTTCAAAACGGAAGCGATAATTTGTCCGATCGACTTCATTGCATCTTGATCCATTCCGCGCGAAGTTGCAGCAGGTGTACCCAGACGAATACCGCTAGTGATGAACGGGCTTGTTGTATCGAAAGGAATCGCGTTTTTATTTACAGTGATGCCTACAGAGTCAAGAACATGCTCCGCTTCTTTACCTGTAATGCCAACGCCGCGAGTATCAACCAACATCAAGTGGTTGTCCGTTCCGCCCGATACGATATCGATGCCTTCCGCGATCAACGTATCTGCCAATACACGGGCATTGTCAATCACGTTTTGCGCGTACACTTTGAACGACGGATCAAGCGCTTCGCCAAAAGCAACAGCTTTCGAAGCGATCACGTGCATCAAAGGTCCGCCTTGCGTACCTGGGAACATCGCTTTGTCGATCGCTTGTGCCCAAGGCTGTTTGCATAAGATCATACCTCCGCGTGGTCCACGAAGCGTTTTGTGCGTCGTAGTTGTAACAAAATGTGCGTGAGGAACTGGCGATGGATGCAGACCCGCAGCAACCAGACCTGCGATATGCGCCATATCCACCATGAACAAAGCGCCTACGTCATTTGCGATCGAAGCCAAAGCTTCGAAATCGATCGTACGCGGATACGCACTTGCACCCGCAACGAGCATACGAGGACGGTGTTTGAACGCTGTTTTGCGAACTTCGTCATAATCGATACGGAAGTTATCTTCACGCACACCATAAGCCACGAAGTTATACAAAATGCCCGAAGCATTAACCGGGCTACCATGCGTCAAGTGACCGCCATGAGCCAAGTTCATACCAAGAACGGTATCGCCGGCTTTGAGCGAAGCGAGGTATACGCCCATATTCGCTTGAGCGCCGGAGTGAGGTTGTACGTTGACGTGTTCGGCGCCGAACAATTCTTTGGCACGGTCGCGAGCCAAATTTTCGACGATATCGACATGTTCGCAGCCGCCATAGTAACGTTTGCCCGGATAACCTTCGGCATATTTATTAGTCAGCACCGAGCCCATCGCTTCGATAACGGCTTCGCTGACGATATTTTCGGATGCGATCAATTCAATGTTCGCTTTTTGACGATCCAGTTCCAATCCCATTGCTTTCAGTACGGCTGGGTCACTTTTTCTCAAGTTTTCCATATTAACGTATTCCTCCCTGGGTTTAAAAAATGTCGTCGATCCTTATTCGCAAAAGGTCGAATCTTGCTTTTCAGGCAATCGATATACCGCTCGTTCCCCGCCGATTAACGGTGGACGAGTCAATGCCGCATTAACGCGCGCTGCACCAATCTGGCGTACCGCAAGCCTTAGCGGAACCGCTACTCGGCGAAGGTGCATCCCAATTAACGTCTCGCCGATGTCTAGCCCGGCATGCGCTTCAATATTTTCAGCCAGTGCCGGATCTTCCATCGACGTATACGCCGCCGAAGCCATCGAGCCGCCTGCTTTTGGAACCGGAACTGCGGAGACTTCGCGCAGCCCTAATCGCTCAAGGACGGAGCGTTCCATCACAAGTGCCCGATTCAAATGCTCGCAGCATTGATACACGACATCGAAACCAAAATCGGCTTGAACTTCGCGGATTCCGGCAAGCAGCGACTGAGCCACTTCAAGAGCTCCCGAAGTGCCGATCCGTTGACCGGCAACTTCGCTTGTACTTGTCCCGACTACAAGAACTTTGCCTGCTTTTAATCCGGCTGTCTCTGCCAATTCACGAACAGCAAGCGTGACTTGTGAGCGAATCGAATCTTCTTGGGTCTGTTCCATCTGCGCCACTCCTTCTGTATGCCGCAAGCTTAATACTGCGGCTTTCTTCTAACACGATCATAACGCTGAACGGTCGCAAAGAAAAGACAGAAGGCGGGATCTTACCTACATAAAAAACAAAAAGAGCGACCGCGCGTAAAAACGCGAAGTTGCTCTTTGCCCAGGCGACCGGCCGATAATCCGATGCTCCATCGTGGTTACACCCACACTCGTCGCCAGTTACATCGGACCTGCAATTTCCACTCCATCATAAGACATGAAAGAACAAAAATCAACAGCAATTATGCTTCATCTTCAAGCTTATCCAGCAGCCGCTTCAGCGCTGTGTGAATTTCTTCTGCTGTCTCTTCGTAATCTTGTTTTGATCCGCCAAACGGATCGGAAATATCAAATACCGGAATCCGCCCGCGTAGCTGATGGATTCGCTCTTGCACTCTTGCATCCATATGTTCTCCAAGTGCATAAGCCAATTCGACAGAAGCCGTCAACTGATCCAGCTCTTGCAAATCTGCCAGTATTTCAGGATCGTTCTCGGCGTATTCTTTGAGTGTATAGACACGTTCAACCGCTTCTGGAAAATGGCGCAGCACATGGCTTTTATGCGAAGTGGTTAAGGTCAAAATCAGATCTGCCCACTCCACACCTTCTCGATCGAGCGGCGAAGAAGTGAACCGCTCTTGAATCTCATGATCGCGCAAGACGCTTTCCGCATGACGGGAGATCGGCACGCCCCAAGATGCTGCTACGCCTGCCGAACGAACTTCCAGAGGAATACCCCGATCTTTTGCCATTTGCCGCAACATGCCTTCTGCCATTGGGCTGCGGCAAGTGTTACCCGTGCATACAAATAAAATATGTTTCAAGCGAACCGTCTCCTTTGCTTAAAGTGTAATGCAATCATACATGATAGACTTTGCCACCAGCTGCTTTGCTCATTCGATTCATGATTGCCGCACCGATTCCGTCTTCGGAGCAACCTTCGGCAAGCATATACGTGGTTTGTTCATCGTCGAACCGGCGCAGCGCGGCGTACAATCGAGACGCAGCTTCACGCAAATCGTGTTTGCTACCGAGAGACAAAATCACATCGGCTGATGTCGCGTAAGATTTAAGATGCTCGTCGAAAACAAGCAATCCTGTCTTTTCTCCGCGAACGCGTGCCGCAGATAATCGCTTCTGTATCTCTGGCTTGACCTCTTGCTCATCGCCGACGCAAACTTCTAGCATTCCGCTTGGTGCATAGTGGGTATATTTCATGCCCGGTGAACGAGGAGCTTCTTCGGCAAAGTTAACAGCTTTCTGCAAAGTATCTTCTGCTGTCGATTTGAGAAATTGCTGTTCATCTGTAGCAGATAGTGTCTCAACTGTGTCTTCTACATTTACTGCTTGCGCCGGATTTATGTCTTTTCCATGATCAGCGGACACTTCTCTAACGGAAGCCCCTAGCACCTGACTCAGTTCTCCGATCGAAATGCCTCCGGGACGCAGCACAGTTGCTTCGCCCGAAGCATTCGTTCGAACGACTGTCGATTCCACGCCTACTCCCGCCGCGCCGCCGTCTACGATCCCGTGTATTCGTCCGTTCAGATCGGCATATACATGCTCGGCTGTGGTCGGGCTTGGACGACCGGAGCGATTCGCACTCGGCGCTGCCAGCGGGCAAGCTGACTCGGCAATCAAAGCTAACGCAATCGGATGATCCGGCATACGCACCGCCACCGTATCCAGCCCCGCTGTAACTTTGGGAGACAAGACCCCCGGCTTCACAGGTAACACCAGCGTCAGCGGCCCGGGCCAAAAAGCATCCATCAACTTCTCGTCAGCTTCCAATACTTCCGCTACAAACTCACTTAATACAGCACGATCGGCAATATGCACGATCAGCGGGTTATCCGAAGGACGTCCTTTCGCGGAAAAAATACCGGCAACCGCTTCGGTATTACGCGCATCTGCGCCTAATCCATACACCGTTTCGGTTGGAAAAGCGACAAGTTCGCCTTGAGCGAGCAGATTGGCTGCTTCGCTCAACGACTCAGTAAGTTCCTGATCATTGTTCCTCGTGGAACTTAACTTGCCAAGTTTCCATATCACCGTCTGTTCGTTATTCATTCCGCTAGATTTCATCCTTGAATCCCTTCTTTTTTCATTCTTAATCTGTACATAATCATCACTTAAAATTTCAAAGACGGAAGCTTAAATTTCCGTTTGTTCTTTTTATCTTCTTCTTCCAAATGATCAGTCCGCAAAATATTTTCGGTTTCCTCATGTTTTTTGTTCGAGAAATGAATACTCATGACTACACCGATACATGCCATATTAATTAACAACGAAGTACCACCGTAACTGATAAATGGAAGTGTAATACCCGTCAAAGGCATAAGCCCCATGAACATGCCGATATTTTCAAAAATCTGATACATCAACATTGCGACTATTCCGACGATAATATACGGACCTGCTCTTTCCCTACAGTTAAGGGCGATCAGGATCATACGGTGAATCAGGATAAAGTAGACCAGAAGAAGGGCTGCCATTCCGACAAATCCGTATTCTTCAGCGATAACTGTAATGACTGAATCGGCGTATGTATAAGGAACACGCGCAGAATTTTCGCCTTGCATATATCCTGTTCCTAACATTCCTCCATTACCGATCGCAAGCTGAGCACGTTCGATCTGATACATCGCTTTTTCAGTAGCTTGTTCAGGAATCAACCACGCATCGATACGTTCTAACCAGTGCGCACGCGCTTGCCCGACAAATTCTCCGATGGGCTCACGATACGTTTTGTACCCTTCGATTCCGCCAATCAGCATCCCTACTGCGAGTACTAAGAAGATCAAAGCATGCGTATACTTCATATTCCCGATCCATAACAGACCTGCGAAAATAACCAAGTAACAAAGCGCATTACCAAGGTCATTTTGTAACATAACCAAACCGAAAGGAACCAATACAATCAGCCCGGTCGGAACGATATCTTTCCAAAACAACAACTTGTCTTTCTGCTTATGATTTAAATAAGCAGCTATTCCTATAATCAAAACAAGTTTAAAAACTTCTGCTGGCTGAAGACTAATTCCCGCAATTTTCACCCAACCGTCAGCGTTATTAAGTGTCATACGAAGCGGTGTCCATACAAGCAACAAGACACCTATTCCAATTACGTAAATATAGATCGAATACTTAATCAGCAATTGATAAGGCACGGCAGCTACCCCGAAAAACACAATAAACCCCAAAATGTAATAGACGACCATGTTTTTTACGGAAGCCGATATATTCGCATTTGTACTATTGGTAATCGCGCTATTCAGAACAGGAATACAAATCCCCATAAAAATAAGCAAAATAATGACTAACGTCCAGTCAATATTTTTAATTTTGCTTAACACTATTCAACCTCCTTTAAGTCTTAAGATTTTTCCGTTTTTATATGTGATACGACTTGTTTTCAAACGAATCGCTTTATTTTTAGAATACCACTTATTATTAATGAATACTATTTTCGCAGCAAGCCGCCAGTAACAACAAACGACTTCAATATCCACATAAAAATGGAGACTGAAGTCGTTTTTATGCGAATTCATTTAGATATGAATACCAATCACATGCCGTCCGATCCCCGCCAGATCAAACACCGTCTCGACTCGGCTCCAACTGCCGCGCTTGCGTAGCATGTCTGCTACGTCATCGGCTTGCCCCATGCCAAGTTCAAAAGCAATCAGCTTCGGATCATGCTGGAGCAGATCCAATTGCTGCATGATTTCCCGGTACGGCGCTAGCCCGTCCGGTCCACCATCCAGTGCACCGCGCGGCTCGAAGTCGCGCACTTCCGGCTGGAGCTCTTCGATATCCGCTGCCGGAATGTACGGCGGATTCGATACCAAGATATCGAATCCTTGCCCCGCAAAAGGCTCAAGCAAGTTGCCTTCGCCGAATGTAATCTCGGCGTTAAGCCGCTGCGCGTTGCGCTGCGCGACGCCGAGCGCGCCCGGCGAAATATCGCTTGCCGTCACAACGAGCTCCGGCATCAGCAATTTCAAGCTGACCGCGATTGCACCGCTGCCTGTGCCCACATCCAACACCGAAGCTTCTTGCCCTTGCCAGATTCCTTTGGCGTGAGTAACAACCGCTTCGACCAACAATTCCGTTTCCGGTCTCGGAATCAATACATCCGGCGTCACTTCAAAGTTGAAGCCGTAAAACTCCTGATCGCCCAAAATATATTGCGCCGGTTCTCCGTCGCCTTTACGCGTAATCGCATTTTCCCAACGCTCGCTGAATTCATAAGGAAAAGGGTCACGCAGCGCCATGACGTACTGCGCGCCGGACATTCCCAGAATTTCTTTGAGCAATAGCCGCGTATTTTCATCCGCTTCTTCGACCCCTCGTTCCCGCAAAAAAGAGGAAGCCTCCGCAAAGGCTTCCCGAAGCGTCAAACCACGTTGCAAGTGAAAGCCGCTTCGACCTGAACGGACTCGGCTTTTATTCAAATGATCTGAAGTCAAAAATTACAGCCCTTTTTCGTCGATCAGATCGGTTTGTTCGGCAATCGTCAATGCGGATACGATCTCTTGAATGTCACCGTTCATGATTTGATCAAGCTTGTGCATGGTCAGACCAATGCGATGATCCGTTACACGGCTTTGCGGGAAGTTGTACGTGCGAATACGTTCGCTGCGGTCGCCCGTACCGACTTTGCTTTTGCGTTCGCCAGCGTATTTCGCTTCTTCTTCTTGACGCATCACATCAAAAATACGGGAGCGAAGCACTTGCAGCGCTTTTTCCTTATTCGAGTTTTGCGATTTGCCGTCTTGGCAAGTTGCGACGATCCCGGTTGGAACGTGAGTCACGCGAACCGCCGATTTCGTAGTGTTAACGGACTGACCGCCCGCTCCACTAGAGCAGAACGTATCGACGCGGATATCTTTATCGCTAATGACGATATCGACTTCTTCGACTTCAGGCAGTACCGCCACGGTAGACGTCGAAGTATGAATACGACCGCCCGATTCGGTTGCCGGGATCCGTTGTACACGGTGTGCGCCGCTTTCGTATTTCATTTTGCTGTAGGCACCGCGACCGTTAATCATGAAAATAACTTCTTTGAAGCCGCCGAGGTCGCTTTCGTTGACGTCCATCAGCTCGACTTTCCAACCTTGTGTATCCGCATAACGGCTATACATCCGGTATAGATCCGCTGCGAACAATGCCGCTTCGTCGCCGCCTGCCGCGCCGCGAATTTCGACAATCACGTTTTTGTCGTCGTTTGGATCTTTTGGCAGGAGAACGATACGGATCGTTTCTTCCAAGTCCGCTTTGCGCGCAGACAATTCTTCGATTTCCATTTTCACCATTTCGCGCATTTCGTCATCCAGCTTTTCGCCTTGCATTTCTTTGGCTGCATCCAGATCTTCAACGACACGCTTATATTCGGTATACGCTTCGTACGCCGGTTGGAGATCGGACTGTTCTTTGGAATAGTCGCGCAGTTTTTTGGAGTCGCTCGCTACATCAGGATCGCACAACAATTCGCTTAATTTGTCGTAACGATCAACCAGTGCTTGTAATTTATCTAACAAGGTCAATCACCTCTTTATAGGAATTGGTTTAAAGTTTGAGTATAGGGACATACCGAAAGTAGGTCTATTATGATTGATACCCGCTATAAATGCACGCCGATCAACATGAGATAGATCCTCCCTTTGCATGATTTAGGACAATTAAAAAGATAAGAAAAAGAGCCGTTCGCATCGTGTACGACGACTCTTAATTATAGCATAACTTTCTCATATTGACTATCTAAAAATCCGAACGGATGCTAATATTTACCACTCAAATTTTGTCGACTTTATGTCGATATTAGGTACAATACACCGACCATCATGCAGCACGGGTTTTCCGACTGCGGGACGGCGTAAGCTTATTGATCCTAACGCGGAATCCGCAGCATTAGAAAGGACGGGGTTTTATGTCAGCAGTAAGAGTTGTAATCGTGGATGATTCGCCTTTTTCCATAGCGGTTATTCGAAACATTCTTGAAGAAAACGGATTTGACGTCGTAGGTGACGCTGGAACGTTAGAAGAAGTCAAAGAAGTGATTGCCGCTACACAGCCTGATCTCGTAACGATGGACATGACGCTGCCGGGTACAGATGGATTGGAATGCACACGCGCAGTACATGCGATCAACCCGGGAATCAAAGTGATCGTAATCAGCTCGATGATGGATGACGAAATTTTGCAAGAAGCCAAAGACAATCATGTTTCCGGTTACATTCAAAAGCCTGTCGATGCCGAAGATCTGCTGGGTACCATCCAACGGGTTGTCGCTTACGACGAAATGTTCAAATCATTAGAAGACGAATACGTTGAAGTGTTCAAAGAAACCTTGAAAGACGGTCTGAATCGAATGACCAAAACATTGCTGACGTACAAAGGCGAACATGAACTCAAATCCGATTTCGAATCGCGCGGCATCGCCGTAATCGTCGGAATCATCGGTAAATTCTCCGGTCGGTTAATGATCGATCTGAGCAAAGAAACCGCACATGCTCTGGTTACGGCTATGATGAAAAAAGAACCAACCAGCACCAACGAAATCACAGCCGTACTTGCCGAGTACACGAATATCGTAGCCGGAAATGCTTGTTCGATCTTGAATAAGAAAAACAAAGCTTTCGGTCTGCGCCTTGCGCCTCCTTCCATTATGCACGGAGAAAAAATGTTGATTTCGCAAGCAACTTTCAAAACAGTCAGCGCCGTTGGAGACACCGAGTACGGTGAAGTGCTCTTGAACGTCGGCTTTAAACGAGGTGAAGATAAATGGACGTAGCACACGTTAACCCCTTTATCGAGTCGTTCCTGAAAGTGATGCCGCAACTTGGCTTCGCGGACGCTCGAAAAGGCGGGCTTGGAGTAAAAGGACAAGACCTAACTTGTTCGGGAGTTATTATTTTGGTCGGGATCGTCGGTGCATTGAAAGGGAATGTTGTGTATCGAATCGATACGGAACATGCCAAAACGATTGCATCAACAATGATGATGGGCATGCCTGTCGAACAACTAGACGATATGGCACGCAGTGCGTTGTCCGAATTGTCGAATATGTTGACCGCTACTGCGGCAACCGAATTCGCAGGTCTCGGAATCAGCATCGATATTTCCACGCCTACGCTGCTCTCTGGCGATGATATCTCGGTGAAAATGAGTTCCAAGCAAGTATTGAGCGTGGAATTGCTTGCGAATGATGTTCCGGTCGAAGTTCTGATTTCGTTCGAAGGTTAAGTGAAAATTTTTCGTTCATGTCAAAAAGCCGCTGTCTCCAGATGAGAGACAGCGGCTTTTTGGTTCGCTTTTGCAAAAAATCAATTATACGTTGAAACGGAAGTGCATGACATCGCCGTCTTTTACGATATATTCTTTACCTTCCAAACGAAGTTGACCGCGCTCTTTGGCGCCGTTCATCGAACCGGCATTCACCAGATCTTCGTAGCCCACGACTTCGGCACGGATAAATCCACGTTCGAAGTCCGAGTGAATCACACCCGCTGCCCCCGGAGCTTTCGTTCCTTGGCGAATCGTCCAAGCGCGAACTTCTTGCACGCCTGCCGTGAAGTACGTGTACAGACCGAGCAGTTTGTAAGCGGCTTTGATCAGCAGGTTCAGACCGGATTCTTGAATACCCAGTTCTTCGAGGAACATCTGCTTGTCTTCGCCTTCAAGCTCCGAAATATCTTCTTCGATCTTCGCGCTGATTGGCACAACTTCAGCATTTTCAGCAAGTGCGAACTCGCGTACTTTTTGCACATAGGCATTGTTAGCCACGTCTGCAATTTCGTCTTCTGCGACGTTAGCTGCATACAGAACAGGCTTAAGCGTCAACAAATGCAATTCGCGAATCAATTGCTGTTCGTCTTCAGTCAGATCGATACTACGAGCCGGTTGGTCGTTATACAATGCTTCTTTGACCTTCTCCAGCACTTCGATTTCCTGAGCGTACTGTTTATTGCCGCCTTTCATGTTCTTTTTCGAGCGTTCGATTCGTTTGTCGACGCTTTCGATATCGGCAAGAATCAGCTCCAAGTTGATCGTCTGAATATCGCTGACTGGATCGATTTTGCCATCCACGTGCGTGATATTCTCATCCACAAAGCAGCGTACCACGTGAACGATCGCATCGACTTCACGAATATGCGCCAAGAACTTGTTACCCAGACCTTCGCCTTTACTTGCGCCGCGTACCAGACCTGCGATATCAACGAATTCAAATGCAGTTGGAACGGTTTTTTTCGGTGTAACCATCTCGGTCAATTTATCGAGACGTTCGTCCGGAACTTCTACGATACCCACGTTTGGATCGATCGTACAAAATGGATAGTTGGCAGACTCTGCGCCTGCTTGCGTAATTGCGTTGAACAATGTGGACTTACCGACGTTCGGCAAACCTACGATACCCGCTTTTAATGCCATAACAATATACAACTCCTCTTAATCTATGTTCTGGTTACGGCAAACGCCAAATTGCGCCAACCCTAATGCCTTCATACACATGGTGTGAAACAAAACAAACTCTATTATAACAGTATTCGCCGCGCTCTCATAGTTTGAATTAATGAAAAAGAAGACCGGATTTGTCCAAGTCTTCTCAAGTTTCACGATTTATGATCTGAAATCGATTTTTTATTGGCGAACCAAACGCTTCGTTTGTTGCAATTCTTCGACAGAACTCGCTCCGACTCCGAACATGACTGTGCGAAGTTCGAACTCGGCTTGCTCCATCACAGCTGCCGTTTGCTCTACCGACTCGACAGCGGCGCCAAGCAGCGCCCGTCCGAATCCGGCAAGATCTGCGCCAAGCGCGATCGCTTTCGCCGCATCGACGCCGCTTTTCAAGCCGCCGCTGCCGATCAATAGCATTCCCGGCAATTCGCTGCGAATCTCCGCGATACAATTCGCTGTCGAGTTTCCCCAGCTAGCAAAAGCTTCGGCAGCCGTTCGGCGCATCGGATCGGAGCTGCGGAACTTCTCGACCTGACTCCACGACGTCCCGCCTGCTCCGGCTGCATCAATAAACTGAATACCGGCGTCAGCAAGGCGTAACGCGGTATCGCCATCAATCCCCCAGCCGACTTCTTTGATCCCGACCGGCACATCCAACTCTTGGCATAATTTTTTGATCTTCGGCAACAGATCGCTAAAGTTCGTATTCCCTTCCGGTTGGAACACTTCTTGCAGACTATTCAGATGAAGCACGAGCGCATCGGCTTCTGCAATCTCGACCGCTCGGCGACATTCGTCCGCGCCGAATCCATAATTCAATTGCACCGCGCCCAAATTCGCAATCACCGGAATATCCGGTGCTTTATGACGGACTTTGAATGTCGCTGCCAACTCTTCGCGTTCGACGGCTGCACGGATTGACCCGAGACCGATTGCCCAGCCGCGTAATTGCGCGGCTTGTGCCAAACGCTCATTGATGCGTCCAGTGCCGACACTCCCGCCAGTCATCGAACTAATCAGCAGCGGAGCTTTAAACGACCGTCCAACAAAGGTTGACGACAAATCAACCTCCTCGAAGTTCAGCTCCGGCAGCGCATTATGACGAAAACGATAATGTTCGAATCCTGTTGTCACACCCACACCTGACACTTCTTCTTCCAGACATAAGCGCACATGCTCGCTTTTGCGATCTCCAGTTGTGATACCGGAACCTTGTTGTGAATTTGTCAATGATAATTTCGTCCTTTCCATTCATGACCTTTGTTGTTCCAGCCACCTAGCACACTAGAAACCACGATGGCGACTGAACAAGCGATCGTCACCGCAACCCATACCCCATGCCAAAAAGGAAATCCGCCTCGCAGATCGCATACGGCTTTGATTGCCATCCCCAGCAGCATTGCACCGATGCTAAATGCCGTTAGATGAATATTATGGGTGAGCAATCCCGTCACGAGGGCGATTGGCGGAAGCAAATATAGACTAACGTACCAAATAAGTAGACCAATCAGCAGCACATAATTTTTGCCAAGCCCCGCGAATACATTTTTACTAAATCCGCTCCATACTTCTTTTCCGCTATGATACATTCGCATTTCGGCATAACGAACCATATCGACTAATAACATTTTGTAGCCTGCTTTTTTGACGGCGCGAGCCATTGCCATATCATCGACCATTTCGTCTTTAATCGCTTCGTACCCACCTGCGGATTCATATGCCGATTTTTTAATCAACATATACGCTCCATGCGCAGCCGCAAACAATTTGCCGCGTGAACGAGATATGGCAGGGATGGGGAGGTGACACAAAATCAAAAACTCCATCATCGGCACAATAAGCTTCTCCATCGGTGTAACCGTAATTTGCTTCGGGAAGCCGCTCACAAGACCTGCTTTTTTCTTTTGCGCCGAACGAAGGGTATCTCGAATCGCAAGCTTACCTATACGTACATCGGCATCCAGCATCAAATACCAACTTCCTGACGCACGTTCGGCAAGACTATGACACGCATAAGTTTTACCTTTCCAACCTTCAGGTAATTCTGCACCTTGCATCAAGCCAACGCGTGTATCTTCCATCGCGATTTCTCTGACAATGCTACTTGTGTCGTCGCTGGAATCGTCGTCATACACGATGACTTCAAGGCGAAACTCCGAATCGTCGGATGCCAATACATGGCGCACACAGTCTTCAATATTACGTTCTTCGTCACGCGCAGGAATTAATACCGATACCAACGGTCTACCTTCGATCGGTTTGGTTCGACGACCCGGAACCGGCAATATTCTGGCATTTAGAATCACAAAAATCAACTGAGCGATCAGCAGTACGCAAACGACGGTCAGAATCAAAGTGAAAGTCAACGCGCATGCCTCCTTTTTTCGAAACCGATATTCAATTCGGTGTTAATTTCGTGAGAAAGATTGCGAAAAGAAAGCTGCGCGTCATCACGCGCAGCGCTTGATCTTACTTTTCCCCTGTGCCATTCATTCAATTACGATACCGCAGCACTATCCGCCGTACCATCTACTGCGCCGAAAGCCGCCAAAACGTTCAGTAACAGCACGCCTTTTTCTTCGTCCGGCACAATCGCCCGGCGTGTAAATACATCGTAGCCGTTGCGGCGTACTTGATCGAAAATCGCTCCGTAAAAAGCTGCCGCCAGACCAACGGCTATTCCGCTTCGGCGCGGATACGTATCCAAATTCGACACGCCTTTGTTGAACCACTCGGTCGCGCGATCATGGAGTTCATTGATCATCGCGACAAATCGCTCATCGATTACACCGCGCTCCAATTCTTCTTCGTTATAACCGTGACGACGCAGTAGTTCCGCGGGAATGTACCGACGTCCTCTGCGTAAATCTTCGCCCACATCGCGAATGATATTGACGATCTGCATGCCTTTTCCAAGCGCGATTCCCGCTTCTGCCGCTTCGATATGCAGATCATCGCGCAGTACAGGCAGCAGCATCTCGCCTACCGTTCCGGCAACCAGGTAACAGTAATGTTCAAGCTGCTCCATGGTCTCGTAACGATGCAGCGTCAAATCCAACAACTGACCGTCCATTTGACTCAAAAACGGTTGAGGATTCAAATTCGGGAACTGGACAAACAACCAGCGTAACGCCGGAAAAATAAAATGCCCTTCCGCTTTGTCCAAATCTAAAAATCGTTCTCTAAGTTCATGAATGGTAAAAGGAGAAGTTTCCGGTTCGTCCACACTATCGTCGATCAGACGGCAAAACGCGTAAATGACATAAACTGCATTTCTTCTTTGCTCAGGCAAATCTCGAAACGCATGGTAAAACGAAGACGATCCCCGTCGCATCGCTTCTTCACATTGCTGCATAATCTGTTCATTCATGGACTCCACTCCTTCAAAAGCTGATTCACGGCCATTCTCGCTCCCTGCATCACTATCGGCACCCCGCCCCCGGGATGAACAGAAGCTCCTGCCGCGTATAATCCTTCGATACTTTTAAAAGGCTTCGGCTGCGGTCGATAAGGACCGGACTGCGCCAGAATTGGCGCGATTCCGAAGCTACCGCCTACATAGTTGCCGTCTTTTTGCGCATCTTCCGGCGTACGCATCTTGATCCATTTGATACTGTCGCGCAGCCCTGAAAACCCGCGATCTTCGGCAGCTTGCAGCACTTTACGCGCTAATCGCTTTCCTTCTTTTGACCAAGTGATTTGGGAAGCATCCGGGGAAGGAATCAAGAAGTATAAAACACTTTCTCCTTCCGGCGCCGCATGTTCATCCAAAACAACCGGATTAAATATATAGAAAGAAGGATTCGCTGGAATCATGCCTCGTTCGAACACGGCTTGCAGACCATCACTTAAGCTATCCGGCAAAAAGAATTGATGCGCCGCCGGATCTTCCCATCTTTTTGACGTTCCCACATAAAGCAATAGGCATCCTGAGGAGGCGCGGTACGGTTTTTTTCGTTTACTCTCCGGTTGCCCTTCAAGCAGCGGTAAAATACCCGGGAAATCACCATTAAACAATACAGCGTCGTATTCTTCGCGAACGCCGTCCACGACAATACCTTTGCAGCGTCCATCTTCCACCGTCAACTTTTGTACGGGAGTGTTCAAACGAACTTCAACGCCGCGACTACGCAATTCTTCTTCCAAAATGATCGGCAAACGCGCATAGCCGCCTTCGATCATCCAAATTCCGAATTCATGCTCCGCATACGGCAAAATCGAGTATACGCCGGGCGTTCCGGTCGGTTGACCTCCAATATATAGCGATTGCAGCGAATACGCATCAATCAATTCATCGGGCTTAAAGTAATTCGCTGCCGCTCCGCGAACACTACGATGCGCTTGCAAGTTGCCTAACATCCGAATTTGACGCGGCGTGAAAAAGTCGCGTTTGCGCGGGAACGTCCGCTCCAGCACTGCTTTTTGCGCACCCGGATACAATTCACGCATTCGGTTCATATATCGCAAATAATTTTTCGATTCGCCGGGAAATAAACGTTCGATCTCTTCAGCTTGACGCTCCGGTCGACGATGCTTCGTCATCACTCGACCATCCGAATAATGAATCCGGTACAACGGATCGGATTCGATCAATCGGATACGGTCTCGCTCCACGCCGCCTTCTTCCAAAATCGATAGCAACATCTCAGGCAATAACACAATCGTCGGCCCTTGATCGATTCGGCGAACATCGCCTTCGTCTCGTTCGAATGCGATACGCCCGCCCAGTCGGTCACGTCCTTCAAGCAGCGTCACCTCAGCACCTTGACGACTCAGAAGCAGTGCTGCGGTCAGCCCGCCGATTCCGCCGCCTACGATTGCAACTTTCGGCCCGCCGCTCACTTCGTGGCTCCTGCTGGATCAAGATTCGGTTCGGCATGGCTTTTCCGATGCTTTCGATCTGCTTTTTCGATCAGATCCACGCTAATTCGCGCCGATTCGAAAATCGTTGGTAATCCGCTACCCGGATGGGTTCCGCCGCCCACCAACCATACTCGCTCGACTTCTTCGAATCGGTTATGCGGACGAAGTGCCATCATTTGACCCAGGTTATGCGCCAAGTTGAACGTTGCGCCTTGATAGACATCCAGTGTGTCTTGCCAATCTTGCGGCGTGAAAAAGGCTTCTTCTTCGATGCGACCCCGAATATCTTGCAGTTGCGGAATTTGTTCCAAACGACTCAACATCTTTTCTTTCAGCTCTTCGCGTTGCCCGATCCAATCGGTGTCGCTTTTCAAATTCGGAATCGGTACGAGAACATACAACGAAGATTTACCGGCTGGCGCAAGCGTCGGGTCGAGTCTGGAGGGGTTATGCACATAGATGGAAGGATCTTCGGATAAAACCAACGTTTCCGTAATTTCTTTGACGTTTTGTTCGTAGTTGTCGGCAAAATGAATCGAATGGTGCGGCAAATCAACTTCGCCGTCGATTCCCAAATACAACATCGCGGTCGAACAAGAATATTTTTTCTTTTCTAACTTTTCCGGCGTGTACTTTTTGAGAACGCCCGGTTCGAACAGATGATTCATCGACATCGAGAAATCCGATCCGATCACGATATGATCTGCTTGCCGGACTTCGCCATTTTGCAATTGAACGCCTGTGGCTACGCCTTCTTGCGTCATGATTTTCTGAATCGGGCTTCCCATATGGAAAGTAACGCCGTGTTCTTCCGCGACTTTCTTCATTGCGTCCCATAAAGCGGCCACCCCGCCTTTTGGATGCACCAGACCGTAACGATGTTCCATGTACGACAAAATGGTAAATGTCCCTGGGCAGTTCCAAGCGGACATCCCTAAGTATTTCGATTGAAAAGTAAAAGCGTACTTCAATCGTTCATCTTGGAAATAACGCGATAACTGTCCGTAAACCGTATCCGTTACTTTCAAATGCGGTAGCGCTTTAATCGCATCGCTTTTCATATAATCGCCAAGCCCGTTAAACGGTCTACGAAGTAGGGGTTCAACATGCTGATATTTAACTGACTCATCGGTCATGAAGCGGTAAAATCCTGCTTCTTCTCCAGGGAACAACTCTTTGATACGCTTTGCCGTTTCTTCGTTATCGCTAGACGGCATTAATACGGTCTGTCCTCGGTCAAAATACAATCCGTACAGTGGATCAAGCTTATGAAGTTCTACATAATCATGTACGGAACGCCCCGACTGCTCAAATATTTCTTCTAGCAGTTGCGGCATCATTACGAACGTAGCGCCCCGATCGAAGGTGTACGCTCCAAGCCGGATACGACCCGACCGTCCTCCCGGAACCTCTTGCTTTTCGTACACGTCGACCTTGTATCCCTTTGCGCCAAGCAGCATTGCCGCCGCCAAGCCTCCGGGTCCTGCACCTACGATCACCGCAGTTTTGTTCGTTTCGTTTCGCCCCATGCCATTCACCTTTCTTGGTTAGACTTGCCCCATCAACGTTTATTTACCCAATTACCGGTCCAACGGCTCGCTTTACGCATGATGTATATTGTGAAATTGGCTTGAACTTGGCGTAATGTTCATTAAATTTTAATATTTAACTTTCGAAACGTAAGATTCTTCTTTAGCCTACCACAGTAAGCCTTTTCGGACAAACGACTTTCGCTCTCTTTTCAAACCTTTTTGGATGTTGGCGGAGTCTTTTTGGTGGGGACGATGGGCTGCGAAAGAAGTGCAGATCACGACGCTGTCTCACTTCGTTCAAAGGCGTCTTTCTCTGTACTTCTTTCTCCGCAGCTGCGTAGTTTTAGAGTAAAAAAATTTAAAGCAAGACAATTCGAACACCCTCCTAAAAAAGCTTGTTCGCTTTTTCAGGAGGGTTGAAAGGCGGAGCTAAAGATTCAATTAAAGTAAAGGGGATAGCAAACGTGCGGCGGATTCCATGAATCGAAGCGCAATGCGTTTGCTACGGAACTTTTCCGGATCGATTAATGTGGTGTTTAGCAAATCGCGTTCGAAATCGTCGGCGATTCGGGTTACGCTTGCATTATTCATGAGAAGGGCGTTGACTTCGAAATTCAAATGGAAGCTGCGCATATCCATATTGGCGGTGCCGATGCTTGCGGTCTCGCCGTCGACGATCAGTAATTTGGAATGCAAAAAACCTTTTTCGTATTCGTAGATTTTCACGCCGGCTTCCAGCAAGATCGGAAAGTACGAATGAGACGCCCAGAACGGAAGTTTTTTATCCGGTTTTGCCGGGAACAACAATCGGACATCCAGCCCGGATAAAGCAGCGGTACGTAGAGCAGTCAAAATATCGTCGTCTGGAATAAAGTAAGGCGTTGCGATCCACACGGACTTTTTCGCAGTCGTAATCATGGAAAAAAAGATATGTTTGAGCGCCCTTCGATCATTGTCGGGGCCGCTTGCGATAATCTGAACAGCGCCCAGCTCCGGATTCGGCTTGCCTTTCGATTGAAAATATCCAGGCCCTGTCGGCTGTTCGTTCGTCATATGCCGCCAATCCCGCAAAAAGATACGTTGCAGCGCACTCACCGCTTCGCCTTCAATCCGCATATGGGTATCGCGCCAAAATCCATACGTTTTGCTACGGCTCAAATATTCGTCTCCAACATTAAGCCCGCCGATAAACCCGATTTTTTTGTCGATGACGACGATTTTGCGATGGTTGCGGTAATTGACACGGCTTGTGGCAAGCAAAAACTTGGTCGCGCCAAACACAGCCACTTTCACCCCTGCTTCGCGCATCTCATCCAAAAAACGACGCGGAAGCTGAATACTGCCGACCGCATCGACCATAAACCGGACTTCTACGCCTGCTTTGGCTTTCTCGATCAACAGCCGCTGAATTTGCGTTCCGATATCGTCGGCGCGGTAAATATAATATTCCATATGAATATGGTGATTGGCGTTTCGCAATGCTTCCAGCAATTCGGAGAACGTGCTGCCTCCGTTGGTCAGGACAGAAGTCTCGCTGGAGTAAGATACCGGCATTAGCGACAATCGGCGGGACAATCGCAAAATACGTTGTTGCTCGTCGCTGAAATGCGTTGTGTTTTCGGCACCTGCCAACGCATCTTTTTCGCTCCATTTATAGATTCGGCGATCCCACTGCGCTTTTTTGTCGTACTTGCGTCTGCGGAAATAATTTTGCCCGAATAAAAAATAGAAGATCAAGCCGACGACCGGCAATAATCCAAGCACCAAAATCCAAGATAACGTACTCGACGGATTACGGTTATCCATAAAAATTAGAAAAGCAATCGAGATGACTGTCAGTGTCGAAAAAATACTCATGACCGCAGCGCCCGTTGTTCCAAGCAAATCTACGCCGAAATAATAAACGACGAATAATAGTACGGCAATCATAAATACGATCAGTCCGCGTCTCACTTCGCATGTTCCTTTCTCCAATATGACGTGATCTTCATGTAGCAGTCCATATTCTCAATACGACTCCATACGTCAGCTTTTAAGTTCGGTTTCATCTTCCCCAAATATTCAATAGACCAGCAGACTTGACATTCAAAATCAGAGTTGATAAATTCATACCTAACGACCGTTAGTTCGTTTTTGCTAGATCTATGTTCAAAAGATTCTCAAAAAGAAAGGAGTGTTGATCAATGACGCGTAAATCTGCGATTGAAGACGTTGCGCTTGACCTTTTTGCAAGTGAAGGATTTGAAGCGGCTTCTTTAGGAAAAATTGCCGAAGCCGTGGGGATTCGCAAACCTTCGATCTATGCGCATTTTCGCAGCAAAGAAGATTTGTTTTTACATGTGTTCAAACAAGCGCTTCGTAGCAAAAAGCGTATGATGCTTCGTCACCTTTTAGAAAATCGGGATCGCCCGTTCGAAGAAACTTTTCTTTCGCTCGCAAAACGCTTGATGGACGATAATGAATCGGATGCACAGACACGTTTTTTGCTGAGAATGTCTTATTTCCCACCTAGTTCGCTGCATGATCAGGTGATGGAACTGATGAATCCTTTTTTCATGCAGGCGGAGCGGCTTTTGACTTCGCTGCTAGAAAGACCTCTGCATCAGACGCGGTTGCAAACGGGCAATGCGCAAGAAGCAGCACTCGCCTATATTACGGTACTCGAAGGCGTGCTTGCGGAAGCGATCTATACAACGCGTGACAAAGCAACGCGAAGATTAGAAGCTGTTTTCCCTATATATTGTCGCGGCGTATTGATTAATAAATAGAAGCAATGTTCAAGGAGAGTGACAACAATGAGCCGTGCAAATCGCGGATGGTTATTTGTGTTGATCGGAGGATTGGTAGAAATCGGTTGGGTATCCGGGCTTAAACATTCTTCGAATATTTGGGAATGGTTGCTTACCGGAGCGGGGATTGCGATCAGCTTCTTTATGATGATCAATGCTACCAAAGTACTGCCGATCGGCAGCGTGTATGCCGTATTTACAGGTCTCGGTACAGCCGGAACGGTCGTTGCCGAAACCGTCATATTCGGAGAACCTTTCAGCATAACGAAGACGTTGCTGATTTTACTGCTGCTCTCGGGCGTGATCGGTCTGAAAATGGTTACCGATTCGCCGGATGACGATCATGCTGCATCTATCGCACCCAAAAAGGAGGCGATCTAAATGGCATGGATTGCACTTGTGTTAGCCGGATGTGTAGAAGTCATTGGGGTTATTGCTTTAAAACAAGTCTCGATGCGTAAATCTCTGCGTTCTTTCGCTCTTTTGTTTGCTTCGTTTGTGAGTAGTTTCTCGCTGCTTACGTTTGCGATGCAACATATTCCGATGGGAACGGCGTACGCGATCTGGACCGGTATCGGTACAGTTGGCGGTGCTATGGTCGGGATGTTTATGTACGGAGAACCAAAAGAAGCGCGAAGACTATTGTTTATCGCGATGATCTTGTCGGCAGCAGTCGGTTTGAAACTGATTTCTTAAAACTCCATATCGATCTAAAACGACGGGGTTCGACTGAGTTTACAGCTAAAGTTGAGCCGGTCGTTTTTTTCGTTTATACTAAGTTTGACTACATAGTCGTTTACAGAACCAACAGGTCAAACAAGGAGGCGCATGAAGTTTGGCAGACAAATCCGCAGAGCGTAAACATACCATTTTCGCTGTGTCCCTAGCTTTATTTTCTGAGCGAGGGATCAAAGCGACATCGATGCAAGATATAGCGGAACGCTGCGGTTTTTCCAAAGGGACGCTGTACCAACATTTCCGCTCCAAAGAAGAACTGATTCGCTCGATCCACCAATACGCGCTAAGTACGTTGCAAGAAAAGCTAGAAGTTGCCGCTATGCAAGATCGATCCGCCAAAGAAATCTTTCTTGCCCAGATCGAAGTTCTGCTCCATTCGTTAATCGAATTCAAGTCGTTTATGCTGATGCAAATTCGCGAAAAAGAATTTACCGGAATCGGCGATAAGCTCAAGCAAGAAAACGAAGACGATTGTACACCGGCGCGTCATCCTTTGATCACTCATGCTTTTGTATTGATCCGTCGCAGCCTGATTGGGATTTACGGCAACGAGATTGATCGCTACTCCGGTGATTTGTTTATCGTGGTTGGCGGGCTCACGGTCTCGTATCTTCAACTCGTAGACGATTGGGGAATGCCTGAAATTCCAATTACCGAAGCGCTTCGTCATTTGGAAGTGATGGTGGATGCCGCTGCCGAACGTTTGCTTGATCAACAACCAGAGCCTCTGATCTCTTCGACGCTATGGGCAGAATGGATTCAGCAAGCCCCGGAAGAATCTTCTGCGGCAAAACGCCCGTTTATTTTGATTCGGCAAATGCGAGATACGCTGGCTTGGAGCCCACTGCTTCGTACCGAACTTAACGATGCACTGGAAACACTCGATATTCTCGAAAACGAATTGAATAGCGATACGCCAAGACGCGTCGTCGTCAAAGGGATGCTTGCCAATCTCAAAGAAATCCATGTGCTGCGCAGTGCGCTTGAACAACTGATGCCGCTGCTTTCTTACCGTCTTGATGAACAAGTTGCTCATTGACCTGTTGATGCCAATTGCTTGAAAATGACATCCGACAACGGATGCAGTCTACCTAAGAGGAGTGGAGAATCTTTTTATGAAAAGTATCATCGGCTTTTCCTTGCGCAATAAGCTTGCCATCTGGTTTTTGACGATTGTCATTACCGCAGCCGGGATTTACAGCGGGCTTACGATGAAGCAAGAAACGATTCCAGACATTAATGTTCCGTTCTTAAGTATTACCGCTATCGATCCAGGAGCTGCTCCGGAAAAAGTGATGAACGAAGTCACGATTCCGCTTGAGCAAATGTTACGCAATGTGAATGGCGTACAAAACGTTACGTCTTCGTCGATGGAAAATGTGGCTACTCTTTCTGTTGAATTCAAATATGGAGCCAATTTGGATGAAGCTACAGCTCAAATTCGCGAAGGGTTAAACCAAGTCACATTGCCCGAAAGCGTAGAGCGCCCTCAAATCACGCGCTTCAGCCTCAACTCGTTCCCCGTCATCTCGCTGAGTGCTTCGACAGAAAACAGCAAAGATGATCTGGAAGAATTATCGCGGATCTCTGAGGAACAAGTGCTTCCGGAACTTGAAAAAATCGAAGGCATCGCTTCGGTTCAGATCTCCGGTCAGTATATGCGCGAAGTTCAACTCACATTCGATGATGCCAAAATGGAAGAACTCGGTCTGACCCGCGAAACGGTGCAAAATATCGTGGATGCTTCGTCGGTTCGTGCGCCTCTTGGATTGTTCACCTTGGACGATAAACAGTCCGCTGTGGTCGTCGACGGCAATGTGACGACGCTCAACAATCTGAAAGCTCTTGAAATTCCGATTGTGCCTTCCCAAGCACAAAGCGGTGCAGAAACAAGCGGCGGCGCAGCGCCGGATGCGGCGGGAACTCCGCAAGCATCGGGCATGCCGAGCGAAGCCGGCTCGGCCGATGCAACATCTTCCAGCGCCGCGCAAGAAGGCGAAGCGCAGCAAGGCGCGGGCGTCGATGTGACGCAAGGCAGTCAGACGCAGCCTGGCGCTGATGCGAGCGCGGCGCAAGAAGGTGCGGCTACGCCAAGCACCGACGCGGCGCAGCAAGGTCAAGCTGCCGCTGGAGCAGCGGCAAGCGGCTTGCCTACGGTCAAACTGAGCGATATTGCGAAGTTTGACGTCATTGGCAGTTCCGAGTCGGTGTCCCGTACGAACGGGCAAGAATCGATCGGGATTCAGATCGTCAAAACGAACGATGCCAATACGGTAGATGTTGTCAACGCGGTTAAAGAAAAAATCGCGGATCTGGAAAGCCAATATTCCGGTCTGAATCTGACCGTGATGCTGGATCAAGGCAAACCGATCGAAGATTCGGTTCGCACGATGCTTGAAAAAGCGATCTTCGGCGCTTTGTTCGCCGTATTGATTATCTTGCTGTTCTTACGTGATATTCGTTCGACAATCATCTCGATTTTATCGATTCCGTTGTCTTTGCTGATTGCCGTATTGCTGCTTAAGCAAATGGACGTCACGCTGAATATGATGACGCTGGGCGCGATGACGGTCGCGATTGGACGGGTTGTCGATGACTCGATTGTCGTTATCGAGAATATCTATCGCCGCATGACCCTCAGCGGCGAGAAGCTGCGCGGACGCCAACTGATCAGCGCCGCAACGCGAGAGATGTTCTTGCCGATCATGTCTTCGACGATCGTGACATTGGCTGTATTCCTTCCGCTTGCTTTTGTCAGCGGAATGGTCGGCGAACTGTTCACGCCGTTCGCCTTAACGATGGTATTCGCTTTGCTGGCTTCGCTGTTAATCGCGATTACGCTTGTTCCGATGCTTGCGCATACGCTGTTCCGCGGCGGCATCAAGAAAAAAGCTTCGCATGACAAGCCTAGTCGCCTTGCCGAAGGATACAAACGTGTATTGAACTGGTCGCTTTCGCATAAGCTGATTACGTTCCTGATCGCGGTCGTCTTGCTGGTCGGAAGTTTGTTCACTCTGCCTTATGTCGGCACAAGCTTCTTGCCGGAGCAAGAAGACAAAACATTCACGTTCACGTATGCACCGGAAGCGGGTGCAACCGATGAGCAAGCTCAAGATCGTCTGCTTGAAGCCGAGAAATTCGTTCAAGAGCAGCCGCATCTGACGAAGATGCAATATTCGATTGGCGGTTCGAGTCCACTTGGATTCGGTTCTGCAAATTCGGCTTTGTTCTATACCGAATTCGATAGCGATACTCCAGACTTCGATCAAGTGAAAGAAGATCTGATCGCTGGATTGCAAGAAAAAATTCCAGATGGCGAATGGAGCCAAATGGATATTGGCGGAGGGCTCGGTGGCGGTCAATTAAGCGTGAGCGTCTATGGCGATAGCACCGAAGATCTGAAGCCGGTCTCCGATCAGATTCTGAAGCTGATTCAAGACGATTCGAACTTTGAAGAAGCCAAAAGCAATCTGGAAGAAGGCTACAACCAATATACGCTGGTCGCTAACCAAGCCGAACTCAGCTCCTACGGGCTGACTGCTGGACAGATTGCGATGGCGCTGGCTCCGGTTACGCAGCGTCCGGTATTGACGCAAGTCGATCTGGATGGTCAAAGTCATGACGTCTATATCCAGACCGAAAGCAAAACGTTCTCGGATCTTCAAGACATCGAAGATACGGAATTAACTTCTCCGTTAGGCGTGCAAGTGCCTATTCGTGATGTGGTCGATGTCCAAGAAGGCGTTGCGCCGGATACGATCAGCCGTTCCGATGGCAAAACGGTCGCGCAACTTTCGGCAAATATCGTATCGTCTGACGTAGGCGGTGCTTCGACTACACTTGAGAACAAAATCAAAGAGTTGGATTTGCCAGACGGAATCACTGTGGAATTCGGCGGGGTTACGGAACAAATCAACGATACGTTCTCGCAACTGGGCCTTGCGATGCTCGCTGCCATCGCGATTGTCTACTTCGTACTCGTTGTAACATTCGGCGGCGGTCTGGCACCGTTCGCGATTTTGTTCTCGCTTCCGTTTATCGTGATCGGCGCCTTGATCGGTCTGTTGATCGGCGGCGAATCGCTAAGCGTATCTGCGCTGATGGGCGTGCTGATGTTGATCGGTATCGTCGTCACCAACGCGATCGTCTTGATCGACCGCGTTATTCACAAAGAACGCGAAGGTCTGTCTACTCGCGAAGCCTTGCTGGAAGCAGGATCGACGCGTCTGCGTCCGATTCTGATGACGGCATTGGCGACTATCGGTGCTCTGGTTCCGCTCGTTGCCGGATGGGAAGGCGGAGCGGGCATTATCTCTAAAGGGCTGGGTATTACCGTTATCGGCGGTCTGATTAGTTCGACGCTGCTGACGCTTGTGATCGTACCTGTGGTGTACGAGTTCTTGATGAAGATCAGCAGTAAGTCTCGGGCTAGACGGGCTGAGCTTGAGAAGTTGGAGACTCCGCTGGACTGAGACAGGTAAGTGGGGGTGGCGGTGGGGTGCCGCTGCGAGAGAAATTCGTTTCGGTCGCGTGTTGAACTCGGAAAAAGAGATTGAAATTTTTGTTTGAATTTTTCCGAGTTCAAAGGCGAACGCTAACGCTCCTCCACTGAATTTCTCTCTCCGCTACAGCTTCGTCAGCAGAGTTTGGGTATAGACAGAATAGCCGCTCCCTTGTTGGGGAGCGGCTGTTTTCTGTCTTGTTTTAGGGATAATTCGCCTTCAATAGGCGAATCGATTAGAGACAGAGCTGGCGCTTCGCTAAGCTCGATTTTGTTTACTTAACGGATTGTATGTCCCTTAGAAGCGACTAAACAATCCTATTCGAGTTTTAACGGATTCTATATCCGTTAAAATCATTTTTTGCGGCTTTTTGCGCTAAAAATCGAGCGGATTTGATTTTAAGCGTCATGTGGTTCCGTTAGGATTCTTAAAACCTATAAAAACAATGCTAAGCGTCATCTCAATCCGTTAAAATTTCAACAAGCAACCGGAATGAATTCCCCTCGGATTCAGCTTGCTTCCGGCTCTTAGCCGACTTCTTCGCATCACTTTTTATCGTGATGCGAGCTACCTTTAGTTCCTTCCGCTTCGCTCTCGTCTTCGCGTTTCACGCCTGTGCCGCGTTGCAGATCTGCGATTTCGGGGAAGACGGGTTCGAGTTGTTCGTAGACGCGTTTAAACAACGAATAGTAGCGTTCGTACGTTTTGAACTTATGGGAATCGGGTTCATGCGTACGCGAGATCTTAATTTGGTCTTTGAGATCGGTGTAATCGTGGATCAGCCCCTCGGCTTTCATCGCTACGGCGGCGGCGCCGAAAGCGGAAGCTTCATACGTATCGGGGACGACGACTTGCGTGCCGGACAGATCGGCGAGCATTTGCGTCCAGATCGGGCTTTTGGCAAATCCGCCGGACGCAAGCAGCGTGCGGTTCGCTCCGCTAAGATCCGTCAGAGCATCGGCTACGGTGCGCACTGCGAACAAGACGCCTTCCATCGTCGCACGTCCGAAATGTTCTTGTCCGTGATGCAGCGTTGCGCCGAAATAAGCGCCGCGGGCGTCGGCATTCCAATACGGCGCGCGTTCGCCGCTCAAATAAGGCAAGAACAGCAGCCCTTCCGAACCCGGTGGCACGGAATCGGCTAATTTCACGATCCGCTCTAATGCCTTTTGTTCTTTAAGATCTCCGCTTTCGCCTTTTTCTTTGTCGATCACGAATTTTTCCAAATACCAACGCAGCGCGATTCCGCCGTTATTGGTCGGGCCTCCGATCAGCCAACGATCGGATTCGAATGCGTAACAGAATGTCCGCCCCGAAGCGTCGGTTGCGGGTTGCTTCGCAAAAGAACGTACCGCTCCGCTCGTTCCGATCGTGACCGCCGTTTCGCCCACGCCAAGTGCGCCTACGCCGATATTCGCCAAAGCTCCATCGCTTGCGCCGACAATCCACGGCGTATTGGGTTTCAGCCCTAATTTTTCGGCAAATTTACGGTTCATGCCGTCCAGACGCTCGGTAACCGGGACGATGTCTCCAAGCTGATCGGATGATACGCCGGTCAGATTGAGCGCCGATTCGTTCCATTTTAATTCATGCAGATCCATCAGCCCGGTTGCCGAAGCCAACGACACATCGACTGCATATTTTCCGAATAATTGATGCAGCAAGTGTTCTTTGAACGAAATAAACTTCGCTGCTTTTTTGAATAGTTCCGGTTCGCGATCGGCGAGCCAAAGCAACTTGGTCAAAGGAGACATCGGGTGAATCGGCGTTCCCGTCGCCCGGTATAACTCGGTCGCTTCCCGACCTTTTCGAAGTTCATTCGTTTGCCCGATACTGCGGTTGTCTGCCCAAGTCATCAGCGGTGTTAGCGGCTTGCCAGTAGAATCGACTGCCATTAAGCTGTGCATCGCCGTACTGATCCCTACCGCCGCTATATCATCTGCGGAAGCTTTGCTATCTTTCATCGCGCCTTTGATTGCATCAACGACCGCATCCATCAATTCTTCTGGACGTTGCTCCGCTCTGCCCGCTTCGGGAACAAGTAAGGAATACGCGGATTGCGATCCGCCGCGAATCATTCCTTTTTCATCATAAATAAAAGCTTTCGTACTGGTCGTCCCTACATCAAGCCCGATATACAGTCCCATCTTGCCGTCCTCCTCCACTTTCCAGCACGAATGCCAACGCAGGCGATTCGAATGCTCGGTCTATGCCTCATTTGGACGCTCCGTTCAAAATCGAAACAATAAATCATAAATAACTAATAAACCAAAAGAAATAAAAATGCACGCTTTCCTATTCAACAGGAAAACGTGCACGTTATCTTTTATAAAGCATTTTCTTTTACGAATGGACTTGCGTATCCAACCAACGATAATCCGCGGTCAGCAGTTCATCCATCAAATCGCTTAAAGCTGCATATAAAGGGCTTGCCGTCTGATTACGAACTTCTTCGCAAAAAGCCGGAACCCACATCAACAGATGTTGTTTTAAAAATCTCCACTGCGTGATTGCCAGCTGCTCACATTCGACCTGCGAACGCACGCCTTGCTCGGTCAGACGCTCCGATAATACCGCCATAAACTCTAATTCCATACTGAGTTCGTCGTTTTTTTCATCGGATGTACGATTTAAAATCACACCGGCTTGGTCGTATTCCACGCTTGCGGATACTGCCGAATGCTGAGATTCTGTAGAAGCGTAAAACGATTCTCGAAGTGAATGTTGTCCGATCAATCGATCGTATTCTTGCGTCTGTAGTTTGCAAAACTGCGCCAAAGACGAAGCTTCGGGTTCAGAAATCAAAGTTCGAAATTGAACAAAAGCTGCATTGTCCCACTCTGTTCGGTTTAGCTTATTTCGCCATTTTACAATCAAGTGCACGCTCGGTTTATAAATAATAAAGTCGCTCAGCAGTTGATATAGGGTCCAGCGGGTATGCGTCCAAATCTTTTCTTCTCGGGCAGCCACCCCAAATGCCTCTAATACGGTACTTGTCATCACTGTGACCTCCTTCGTGTTTACTCTTCTATTATAACGCGAAGACCACACCGCTTAAGGATGATCATGTGACAAAACAGTAGCGATTCACAGTGAAAAACGAAACATCATGCAGCATTTTGTTGTAATCTGTCTGAGGAAGGGCTATATTGTCGATTAGAGATTCTTTTGAAAACCCTTACTTTGAATGTTCAACACGATTTTTCTGCAAGGAGTGTGCCTGACGTGCCGCCATCTGTATCGAAACGATCTCAATCTAATCGAAGCTTTTTTTCTGCACCTTCGCCTTTTATTCCTCTTAAAGCGTTCAACTTTTTCTTATATGGAGCGATTGCGGTATTCGCCAGCTTTTTTCCGCTTTACTTACAAGATAAAGGGATGAGCAAGCTTGAGATCGGAACGCTGATGGCAATCGGGCCTTTTGTATCTTTAATTGCCAATCCGTTCTGGGGCTATATGGGCGACCGTATGGAAAATACGAGGCGTATGCTGATTTTGATGCTTGCCGGAACGATGGTCTTGTCGCAATTCGTGTTCCATGTTGAATCGTATGCGATGATTTACGTAACCATGATCTTTTTCTTCTTTTTCCAAAGCCCTTCTTTTGCGCAAAGCAACACGATGATCTTGGGGTATATCGACGGGACTAACCGAAAATTCGGGGCGTTCCGATTATGGGGTTCGATCGGTTGGGCACTTACCGCAGCAGCCGCTGGATTTGTGATTGACCGCGCCGGGACATCGCCGGGCGTTCCGTGGTTATTTACAGGATTGATTGCGGCAACGCTGCTTACAGCGGTGATCCTGCCTTCGCTGCATCGTCCTACGGCAACGAATGTGGTCTCTCCGGGCGGGTTTGGCAAAGTGTTGGCGAATCCTACATTCACGATCTTTTTGCTACTCGGTGTATTTGTATCGATTCCCAATGCGGTCAATAGTACCTTTATGAGTTTATATATTACCGATCTGGGCGGCTCTCGTCAGATGGTCGGTTGGGCTGTATTCTCCGCTTCGGCACTTGAAGCGTTGTTCTTTTTGCTGTTTGACCGCTTTTTCCGTAAACGTCTTGGGTTTATGATGATCTGCTTAACCGTGGTGAGTATATTGTTCGCCGTGCGTTGGTATCTGATGTCTACCGTGACCGATCCGATGCAGATCGTCTATATCCAAATGCTGCATAGCGTGACTTACGCCGGTTATTTCTATGTCGGCACGCTAATGACCAGCATGTTCGTACCGGATGCTTTTCGAGGAACCGGGCAAGCCTTGTTCACGCTATCTTGGAGCGGCGTATCGGGAATTGTCGCGGGCGTATTCGGCGGCTGGATGTTCGATAACTTCGGAGCGTCGATGATGTATCAAAGCGGCACGATCTTGTCGGTGATCGGCGCGGTCGGTTTTGCGGCGATGGGTTATACGCTGTATCGAAACGGTCAACTCAAACCGACTTTGCCTAAATAAAAAAAGTCCCGTTTCTCCAGAAGAAGGAGAGCGGGACTTTTTCTATGTTCAACTTACTTTTTCGGCAGTTTGAACGAACTTTTCATCGATACGATGCGACCGAATACTGGCTTGCCTGGTGTAGACAATTTCGGATCGACATTGAAGTATCCGTGACGGAAAAATTGGAACTTGTCTTGCGGCTCTGCATCTTGCAATTGCGGCTCGACAAAACCGTGTACGATTTCCAGCGAGTCTTTGTTGACCTTTTTGAGGAAATCATCGACTTCGTTCGCCGATACGTCTTCGGTCTCGTCGGTTGCAAGTTCTTCTGATTCTTCGTCTTCGCCAAGTAGTGGCTCATACAGACGGAATTCAGCAGGAACAGCAGCCGAAGCATCGACCCAATGGATGGTGCCTTTGACTTTACGGGCATTGAAGTCGCTACCGCTTTTGGTTTCGATATCATACGTACAATGAATTTCGACCACTTCGCCTTGTTCATTTTTGATGAAATCATGGCATTTGATAAAGTACGCATGTTTCAGGCGAACTTCGTTACCCGGGAACAAACGGAAATATTTGCTGACCGGTTCTTCCATAAAGTCGTCTTGCTCGATATAGATTTCACGCGAAAACGGAATTTGGCGAATGCCCATTTCTTCGTTCTCCGTATTGTTTTCAGCAGGCAGCAGTTCGCTTTCGCCTTCTGGGTAGTTCGTAATCACGACTTTCAGCGGACGCAAGATCGCCATCGTACGCGGTGCTTTGAGCTTGAGATCTTCACGCACGAAATGTTCCAGCGTTTGAATATCGACCAGACCTTGACTGCGCGAAATACCGGTCTCGTAGATGAATGCTTTGATCGCTTCCGGCGTGTAACCGCGGCGACGCAGACCTGAGATGGTCGGCATACGCGGGTCATCCCAACCGTCGACCAGATTTTCTTCGACCAGTTTGCGAAGTTTGCGTTTGCTTGTCACCATCGTAGAGACGTTCAGACGACCAAATTCATATTGATGCGGCTGAGCTTCCATCTCACATTCGCGCACAACCCAATCGTAGAATGGACGTTGGTCTTCAAACTCTAACGAGCACAGAGAGTGGGTAACGCCTTCGATTGCATCTTCAAGCGGATGCGCGAAGGTATACATCGGATAGATACACCATTTATCGCCTGTGTTATGATGCGTCGTATGCGAAATCCGGTAAATGACCGGATCGCGAAGATTGATATTCGGCGATGCCATATCGATCTTCGCGCGCAGTACGCGTTCACCGTTTTGGAACTCGCCATCACGCATACGTGTGAACAGCTCCAAATTTTCTTCGACCGAACGATCGCGATACGGGCTGTTTTTACCCGGCTCCGTCAACGTTCCGCGATTTTCGCGAATTTGGTCGGCAGATTGATCGTCTACATATGCCAGCCCTTTGCGAATCAACAAAACGGCGCGCTCGTACATTTCGTCGAAATAATCCGACGCGTAATATTGGTTGTTCCATTCGAAGCCGAGCCATTGAATATCTTCTTTGATCGAATTGACGTATTCGACGTCTTCTTTCACTGGGTTCGTATCGTCAAAACGCAGATTCGTGCGTCCGCCGAACTCTTCAGCCAAAGCGAAATCGATAAAGATCGCCCGTACGTGCCCGATGTGCATATAGCCGTTTGGCTCTGGTGGGAAACGGGTGACGACTTCTTTCACTTTTCCACTTTTCAAATCTTCTGCTATGATACTTTTAATAAAATTCGGTGGGGTTTTGGTGTTCTCGTTCTCCACATCGATCAACCTTTCATTATGCCCGGGAAACCCGGTTGTTTAACCGTCGAAGCTTATCCGTCTATCCGCTTAGAGGTCTATACGCTGCTTTTGCTCTACAGCCCATCATAACGCATATCCGTCTTTCCATTCAATAAAATGCCGTTCTTTTCTTACAGATCGCGCAGTAAAAAAGGAGTTTCATTTATGTTTAGTTTGTCATTAACCGAATTTGTACAACTTAGACCGCTTCATCCCGAACACGCGGAAGATTTACTTCAACTGGTCGAAGATTCTCGTTCTACGCTAGGAGCGTGGATGCCGTGGACTCACCAAATGCAAGAACTGATCGACGCCGAAGAATTTATTGCGAACGCGACTCATTTGTATGCAGAAAATGGAGCAATCACCGTCGGTCTGTGGGAACATCATCGGCTTGCCGGTGTAATCGGATTTCACGAAATTAACTGGCGCAGCTTTCATGCCCAAGTCGGATACTGGCTCGGCCATTCTTTTGAAGGACGGGGCTTGATGACTTTGGCGCTGCGCCCTCTGATCGATCATGCGTTTATGGAAATGGAGCTGAACCGGATCGAGATTCGCTGCGCCGTCACCAATACACGAAGTCGCGGCGTTCCTGAACGTCTCGGCTTCACGTTAGAAGGCATCGTTCGCCAAGCGGAAAAGCTCGACGATGGTTATATCGACCATGCTCTATACGGGCTACTCCGACAAGAATGGAACTTTCGCCGAGATTAAACTATGGAACCCAGCAGCTCATCAAGATATCATCAACGAACCGATCTTCGATCATATATTCGCGCTCTAATTTCCCTTCAATCTGAAACCCGCAGCGCAGATAAAAACGGATCGCATTTTCGTTGGTGGATAATACGCGTAAACGTAGTTTTTTGATTCCGCGGCGCATCGTGTGGAGCTTGACAGCCGCCATCAACTTTTTGCCGACGCCAAGCCCTTGATAAGCCGGATGCACGGCGATATACATCTCTGCGACATGCGCATTGCTGAACATTAGAGTCGGCGGTCGCCATCCCACGCATCCCACGATAATCCCGTCACATTCAGCGACTAACTGATTTTCGGGCGGGCAATTGCGCAAATAATGCGTACGTGATTTCCAGACCGGAATCTGCGGCGAATTTTGCGAATTCCAGACCAATTTGTCGATCCGCATCAGCGGCTTGGCGTCTTTCACTTGCGATTCACGAATCGTCACTTCGTTTTCAATCGTACGCATCATCTTGTTGCCTCCTCAGGCTCGGATCGCATTACTCGGTAAACTTGACCGTGGCAGTACGCTGAAAGCGGTCATTGAACACGAAAAACAAAAACGATAAGATAGCGGCTACGACCGCACAGATCGCTACAGGCTCAAGCCCTCCCCGGTCATACAAGATCCCCATGATATAAGGTCCAATGACGCGTCCAGCTTGCGCAATCCCTCCTGATACCCCTAGATAAAACGGTGCGTGAATCCGTGTGCGTTCCGATATGAAAGCAGGCATCGCCGGCTGGAACAAGATTTCGCCAATCGTCGCCAAAAACATCGCTGCCACCATCGCGCCATACTGGGGAAACATCAAAATGACCAAATATCCGGCTAAATAGAATAAACTCCCGGCAGTCATTTGCGATTCAGGTCTACGCGCACAAACCTTTTTGATCCACGAAATCAGAGGTTGCAGCGCAAAAATCAGGATGCCGTTCATCGTCCAGAGCAGACTGTATTGAGCCGGCGGCTTTCCTTCCGATAAGATTGCAGGCGATATGCCGCCGTTCCAAATACAGTTGCCCAGCCATAAAAATAAAGCGCCTAATCCGATATACAGATACACCCTCGTATTCATCAATAACGTCCAAGCTTGCCCCTCGGACTTCGACTTTTTCTTTTCCGTCAACTCTGTTAACGAAACTTCGTCTGAGCTTGTTTCTTCTCGCTGCACCCGATTTAAGTACACAAAAAAATAAACGGCGAACAAAACGCACGTACATCCGTTTAAAATAAAAGTCAGCGGAAAAGACAGTTGTGCCAAAGGTCCACTCAGCGCGGTTCCGAGTGCAATGCCGATATTGTTGCCTACGTAGATCGTATTAAAGATTTCGCCGCGCCTGGACGCAAATCGAAATCCGATAAACGCTTGAATAGCGGGCAACGTCATCGCGTTGCTAAAACCGACGATCAACATCGTAAACATATATAGATGCCAGTGCGAGCTGACGAACGGAAGTGCGAATAAGGATAAAGCGTTAAGCGCTAACGAACCGACCAGCAATTTTTTAACGCCGATTCGGTAATACATCGCTCCGCCCATTAATTGCCCGGCGATGCCGCCAAGCGATTGCAGCAAGATAACTAATCCCGCATCTTGCATACTGCGTCCTAACTCCCCGAACACATAGATGGTCGTGAGCGGCCACATGAGCGCACTGCCGGTCGAATTGATCAAACTCGCCAGCAGTAACGCTTGAATTTCTTTGGGATAACGTTGAAGCCCCTTCATGGTGTCTGCGTTCCTTTCTTCCTATCCCTCGGATCTTTAAATTTTAGTTGAGCACGCGAATTTCTACAGTGGTCGAAAAGAAAGTAGCACCGCCGCCCATATCGGCAATCCGAGACGAGGTCAACGCATTCGCTAAACGGCGTCCTTTTACAGCCTTAGAATCCGCAAGATGACCTTTCCACCACAGACCTTGACTCACGACCGTACCCGGCAACATAAGATCCGTCACCGAAGCTTTTAAGGTGTAGATCCCGCGCGCATTGTAGACTTCAACCATTTGCCCATCGATAATCTGGCGCTCTGCCGCGTCTTGCGGATGGATTTGCAGCAACGGTTCTTTTTCCAGTGATTGATGTTTCTCCACATTAGCAAAAGTCGAATTCAAAAAGTTATGGTTCGGCGGGCTAATAAACATCAGCGGATAATCAGACTTGCGCTGCTCTTTATTTTCGCCGTCGAATCCTTCTACAAGCGGCATATAGGTCGGTAGCGGCGGAAGACCCATACGCGAAAGCTGCTCGCTGTACAATTCGATTTTGCCCGAAGGCGTCGTCAAACGCTCTAAATAAGAAGCTTTCGGTGCTAAATCCAAGCTCACAAAACGTTCAGCTTCCAACCTCTCCAATGTGACTCCGTTCAAATAAGGGTTATCGGAATTGTCCAGCGCTGACGCGATGACTGTTTTCGGATCTTCGCGGAACGCTTCTTCGTCAAAGCCCATTTCTTGGGCAAGCAACGTAAACAATTCGAAATTGCTTTTGCTTTCGCCAACAGGCGCGATCACAGGTTCTTGAAGCTGTACATAATGGTGCCAATACGACGTATACAAATCTGTATTTTCAAAACTTGATGTCGCCGGCAAGACGATATCCGCATACTTCGCGGTGTCTGTCAAAAACAACTCGTGCACCACGGTAAACAAATCTTCGCGTTCCAGACCTTCTCGAACCCGATCCGATTCCGGTGCGACGACTGCCGGATTGCTACCGAATACGAATAGACCATGTACTTTCGGTTCCAGCGTCAGCAGCGTATCCGCCAGCTTGTTCATATTGAGCGTACGCACGCCCGGATTCGGGCGCAGATCAGGACGCTGGAGCGCTTCGTCATTGAGTGACGCATACGCGCCATTCGACTTAAAGGCACCTCCGCCGCGCGACCACTGACCTGTCAACGCAGGCAAGCAAGATACGGTACGCACAGCCATCCCGCCATTGTCATGATGCTGAAGCCCGTTGCCGATATGAATATGGCTCGGGGACGTCTCTGCGTACATGAGAGCAAGCTTTACGATGTCTTCCGCAGGTACACCGGTAATCCGCGACACACGCTCTGGTGTGTACGTCTTCACATGCTCACGCAGCTGCTCGTGCCCGACCGTATACTGTTTTAGAAATTCTTCATCGGTTAAGCCACGTTCAAATAAAACGTTCATCAGACCTAGCGCAAGCGCTGTGTCTGTGCCTGGATATAACGGAATAAACCAATCGGCACGTCGTCCGGTAAGATTCTTATGGACGTCGATCACCACGACTGTAGCGCCGTCTTTGCGAGCCTGCTCCATCAATACGGCTTGGTGCATACTCGTACTGACGATATTGCCGCCCCATACGATAAATAACTTCGCTTGGCGCGTATCTTCCGGGCTCGATCCGCCGCCAAAGCCCATTGTATATTTCCATCCCGCATTACCTGCCGAATTACAGATCGTGTAAGCAAGCTTGGACGCACCTAATTTGCCAAAAAAGCGCCGATCCATCCCTTCTGCATTCAACGCGCCCATATTTCCGTAGAAGCTGTATGGCAATATACTTTCCGATCCATGCTCCGCGGATAAACGGCGAAACTTTGTCCCGATTTCGCTTAGCGCTTCATCCCAAGAAATACGCACAAATTCTCCCGATCCTTTGGGACCGGAACGTTTCATCGGATAAAGGAGCCGCTCTGGGTGATGCACTTTATCTGCCATATGTCTGACTTTATTGCAGATCGCCCCTTTGGTTGCAGGGTGATTCGGATTTCCAGTTACTTTTACGATTTTGCCTTCTTCTTTGTGTAACAACAAGCCACAAGTGTCGGGACAGTCTAAGGGACAGACCGCCGGGAACACACCGCTCGAACGCTCCAGCATTGACATCACGGACGGCTCCTTTCAGGGATAAAATCATAAATTCTTCCAGAGCTTTATTGTAGCATAATTCTTTTATAAAATATTTTTGGCAAGCGAGTCATCAAAGTGTTTCAACCCTATAGCGTAGAGGTTATTTAAGAACATTGGCAAATAGGCGGTAAATGATGTCCCCTTCATGAGCTGTACCTGCTGCCATATCATGGACCACTCCCGAAATTCGCCTTCACAAGCTCCTTCCCCCGGACTTGTGAAGGCGAATTTATTTATGTTCTCTTTTTCTAACATGCAGTTAACGTTGTGTTCACGTTCCTTTTACGCCATGTTCGGATCTGTCCGGGCTACAGGCGGTATGTTATATTGAGGTTGTCGAAATCGTTTTTTATTTATTTTCTCAAAAAGGAGCTTTGTCTATGACGCCTACACATATTGCCGTGTTTTGCGGCTCAAGAGAAGGCGCTTCGCCCGCTTATATGGATAGCGCACGTACGCTCGGGATCGAGCTTGCCAAACAAAACATCACGCTCGTCTACGGCGGTTCGCGTGTCGGTCTAATGGGCGCTGTCGCCGATGCTGTATTGGATCAGGGCGGACAAGCGATTGGCGTATTGCCGACTTTTATGCAGACAAGGGAAATCGCACATCTGGGCTTGACCGAATTGATCATGGTGGAATCGATGCACGAACGCAAAGCCAAAATGGCGGAACTTGCCGAAGGATTTATTACGCTACCCGGAGGCTCGGGGACGATGGAAGAATATTTCGAAGTATTTACTTGGGCGCAGCTGGGTCTGCATCAGAAGCCGATCGGCGTATTGAATGCCACAGGTTATTACGACCCGCTTATTCAATTGTTCGATCGTATGACCAGCGAAGGATTCGTAACGCCAGAACATCGGAATATCTTATTGACTTCGCCAGAGCCGAGTGAACTGCTGAAGCTAATGAATGAGTATAATGCTCCAACTACGCCAAAGATTTTAACGGACAAGCGTACTTAAACATAAGGATTTAAAAAACCTGTAGCTGAATGCCGGATATGCGGCGTCCAGTACAGGTTTTTTTCGTACAAAAATTGATTTTTCGATTACGCATGTTTTTTGATTTGTTGCGAAGGATAAGTCTGTACAGAAGTAGGGATTTCGCTAGGTGTGCGCAAATAAGCTCCCCAATAAGCGACGCCTACGAAAACTGCGCCCCCGATCAGATTACCGATCCATACCGGAACGAAGTTCCCCAAATACTGTCCCCATGTAAAATGCCCTTCGAAGATTGCCGCCGGAATCAAAAACATATTGGCTACAACGTGCTGAAACCCTATCGCGACAAACGCCATCGTTGGAAACCAGATCCCGAGTATTTTACCGCTCATACTATCGGCTCCATAACTCAGCCATACCGCCAAAGCCACCAACCAATTGCAACCGATCCCCGAGATCAACGACTGTGTAAATGTACTCTCGATCTTATGCCCTGCCATTTCAACCAACTTATCCAAATACGGTCCCGAAGACGTTAACCCCACCACATGCCCGAAAAAGTAAGCGACGAAGATCGCACCCGCGAAATTTGCTAAAGTCACGAGGATCAGATTTTTGATCATTTCTGTCGTCGTAATCCGGCGTGCCAGGCGCGCAAGCGGCACCGCCATCATATTCCCGGTCAATAGCTCGCCGCCCGCTAACAGCACTAACACTAGACCGACTGGAAAGATCGCCGCTCCGACGAAATTTGCGAGACTTCCCCATGCTTCCGGCGTATTGGCAATAACTCGAATATCGAGTAGAAATCCCAGCGCAATAAAAGCCCCAGCTAAAAATCCAAGGATCAAAAGGGATGAAAGTCGTAGATGGGCTTTTTTAACCCCATTCTGAACCGTGACTTCTGCGATTTGCAGCGGTGTATAAGCAGCCATAATAAGTGCCTCCTCAGATCGCTAAAATTTGAACGTTTTCGTACCCGTCCTTATTGTAACGAAGAAGGAAACAGCTGAACGTGATAAAGATCATAATTAATGCCTGTAACGTGAATTTTTTCACTTTAATAAAAAGAGAAGAAATGAAGCGTATTGAGGACGTCAACTGTAACTAGAAACGAGCCGACGGAGAGAGAAATTTAGTGTAAGAGCGTTAGCGTTCGCCTTTGAAATTGAGAAAACTCCTATTAAAATTTTAATAAAAGTTTCTCGATTTCAACACGCGACTCAAAGGCTTTCGAAGAAAGACACATCGTAAGCATACGCTAACAAATTTCTCTCGCAGTCGGCTCGTTTCCCCCACCAACGCAAAAAGCCCACATCGTGGGCTTCTCACGCCATACCTTTTATATGAAAAGCTTAAGCGCCTAGGATATTTTATCGAATATACGTGTTCTAATCCTAGTCTTTAAGCTTTGGTTTGTTCTTTCACCGACCGTGCAACTTTTTCTTCGCCTGGAACGACGGGTTCTGCTTCCATCGCCGCGAATCCGAGCGAGTTCAAGTAGTTCCATGGTTTGTTGTAGTGCGGTTGGAAGAAGAAATCGACGAATGCCAGTTCTTCTACAGTCATTTGATTTTGGATGCAGACCGACAAAGTATTGATTGACTGCGTCAGATCGACTTTAGACATCAATTGCGCGCCGACAATACGATGGCTGTCTTTTTCGAACACGATCTTGAAGGTCGCTTTTTCGAATTCAGGCATAAATTCCGGACGGTAGTTATCTTCGAAAGTCGCTACCGATACATCCAGACCCGCTTCGCGTGCTGCGGCTTCCGTCATGCCCGTTGCTGCGATATTGTCTTCATAAATTTTGATACCGCTTGTGCCTTGCGTACCCATGTAGGCAATTTTCTTTTCGACCAAGTTCATTGCCACAAGCGTACCCATGCGCACCGCGTTAGTCGCAAGTGGAATATATGCCGCTTTGCCTGTAGGGTTGTAACGGATCGCGCAGCTATCGCCAGCGGCGTATACGTCTTTGACGCTAGTTTCCATATAGTTGTCGACTAAAATCGCGCCGTTTGGCAACATATCGACTTGGTCTTTGAGCAATTCGGTATTCGGACGGAAACCGATACATAAGATAACGAGGTCGGCTTCATGCGCGCCTTTTGTAGTAACGACTTTTTGCACTTTGCCATTGCTGCCTTCAAAACGCTCTACTTTTTCATCCAAAGCCAATGTAATTCCTTTTTCAACTAACGAATCTTCGATACGATCTGTAAATTCAGCGTCGAGGTATTTGCTCAGAATTCGTTTTTCCGCATCGATCAGTGTCACTTGTTTGCCGTTCATTTCGAATGCTTCGACCAATTCTACGCCGATATAGCCTGCACCGATCACGACCACGTTTTTCGCTGTTTTCGCTTTTTCGATGATGGTATTCGAGTGGTTGAAGTTTTTCGACAAAATGATGTTATCCAGCTTGATGCCTTCGAATTGCGGGATGATCGGCCACGAACCGGTTGTCACAATCAGCTTGTCAAAAGTATCGGCGAACTCTTCGCCGCTTTCCAAGTTGCGTACCGTCAAGTTTTTGCCAGCTGCATCGACCGACAATACTTCGTGACGCATACGCGTTTGAACGCCTAGAGCAGCCAGATGTTCAGGCGAAGAATAGAACAGCCCATTCGGGTCTTTCACTACACCTCCGACATACAGCGCGATTCCGCAAGACAGAAACGAGATATTATCGTTGCGTTCATACACCGTAATTTCGGCATCTGGGTAAAGCTTAGCGGTACGGACAATAGCGGCGGTTCCTGCGTGTGTACAACCGATAACTGCAATCTTCATGAGTGAATTCCTCCAAATAGTAATTTTTTATATGCGTTAAAAGTAGGTTATCCAAGATTCAAAAAAGGATGTGAAAATTTGTACATAGGTCTGTAAAAAAAAGATTTTCTAAATACTACCCGACCTTTGACTCTATGACTCGCAGTTGTGAAAATATTCACCTTGCTATCCAGGTTGTTTGTGAATTCCTTCACCTGATACTTATATTATAGTGTGACTTATTTCACATTGCAAGAGGTAAACGTTAAATTGTGCTACATTTCACATTGTTGTCACATTCGTATAAATAAGCATAAAAAAACTGCACACCGGAGATTCCGGCATACAGTTCATTGATCGTTTTACGGGCTTTATTGAGATGCGCTGCGCAGATTGGTTTCGCCTTTTGGCGAGAACGTCTGCATCTGACCTTTGCGTTGTTCTTCCGACAGAGCATATAACGCATAAGGCAAACAAAGCGGCACGCCTGTACGCGGATCTGTGACGATATCCGCTTCAATGCCGAAGACTTCGTGCATCACAAGCGGGCACATGACTTCAAGCGGAGTTCCCGATGCCAAAGCTTCGCCTTGCTTGATCGCGATCATATGTTGAGCAAAACGCGATGCGTGATTCAAGTCGTGCACCACCATGACAATCGTTCGACCTTGTGTTTTGTTTAACTCGTACAATAATTGCAGCACTTCAAGCTGATGCGCCATATCCAGATAAGTGGTCGGTTCGTCCAAAAACAAAATATCCGTTTCTTGCGCCAAAGCCATAGCAATCCATGCACGTTGGCGTTGACCGCCAGAAAGTTGATCGATAGGGCGGTCATGAAACTCACGCATGTTCGTAACGTCGAGTGCCCATTCTACGACTTTCTTGTCTTCCGCTTTTAATGTACCAAAACCTTTTTGATGCGGAAAACGTCCGTAAGAAACCAATTCGGTTACCGTCAGCCCTTCCGGTGCGGTAGGCGTTTGTGGCAAAATTGCCAGTTGTTTCGCGATTTCGCGCGTAGATTGTTTATGAATCGATTTACCGTCAAGCAACACATTACCGTTTTTCGGACGCATCAGACGTGCCATCGTTTTAAGAATAGTTGATTTGCCGGAGCCATTCGCACCGACCAACGCTGTGATTTTTCCTTGCGGAATTTCAATATTGAGATCCTTGACGATCAGCCGATCTTCGTAGGCGATATCAAGGTTCGTTGTATTTAGACGGAACATTACGCAACCATTCCTTTCCGTAAAATCGAAAACTTCATTTTTTCTTCATTACAGTTTAAGATACTGATAATCATTATCAAATGTCAAGTTAAAATTTAAGGTCGCTTGCTTACTGGTTAACAAAAAAAGACCCAAACCTCAGTGGAGTTTTGGGTCTTTTTATTAAAGAGAACATCATAAAAAAGAGGATACAATAAAAAACGAAGAAAATACGACTCTAAAAAAGAGAAACTAAGATCTGTACTTTAATTGTTTTTTGAGCTGACTCACACGGCTTTGGCTAATACCGAGCATTTGAGCAATTTCGCTTTGGCTCGCTTCTGGGTGATCGAGCAAAGCTTGCTCAAGGCGAGGCAGCATGTCCGATACGCGAATCCGTTTTTTCGATGCAGACTCATCAATGGTCGGCGTATGCGTGACAGGAACGACCGGTGCATGTTTGAGTTCTTGTAGACACGAAGCGCATACGAATTGATCTTTGTAATACACAACGCTATCTAAAGTCCGGCAAAATGAACATTCGGTGGACTTGTACTTGCGCATTACGAGCATACCGTCATCCGTCACAAAAAATTCCAACGAGTCGCCAATCTCAATATTTCGCGTTCCCCGAATTTCACTAGGGATTACAATTCGTCCGAGACTGTCTAAGCTACGAATCATACCAGTATCCTTCATTTTGAGTTCCCCTCTATGTTAAGTTAAAGTTTAGCAAAAAGTTTATTTAGTGAAGATTATAGCATAATTAAACTTTTTTGCTACTTTTTGTTTAAAATTTCACTCCATATTTACACGTGATTGATAGCCCTCCGAGGCGAAACCACACTAGATTCATTGTAACGTTAAAGCCCATTCACATCAAGATAACAAAAAAATAAAAATTAAAAATATGTAAACATATTTGATTTAGGCATACAAAAAAACCGCTTTGAGCAAAAGAAGGATCGGTGGGGCCGGAATCCATACATTTTGACAAAACGGTTTTTTCTCAAGATTCACTGTACAGGCTTTGCATCATCATTATTGTAAGTTAAGCGAATACTCGCTTAGAGGTAGTAGGCTGCACAACTTCTTCAGTTCGCCATGATCTCTGAACGTTCTAATTTCTGACGCTGAGCAAGTACGATATAAGTATCTAACCGCTGACTTAATTCGACAACGTCTCGGTCACAAAAACTTTTATGTTCTGTGATTTTTAACAGCTCTTGTCGCAAACGTTCGATCATGCTATACAGCGGTTCTTCGTTGCGATAAGCATCGTAAGCCATAGCGGTCACCTTCCTTCTCAGTGCTTACTTGTTCATTTTAGCGGCTGATAGTAAAAAACAAATTTTGCTAAATTCAGAAGAGAGTCTACTTTTTTATGGAACTCATGACAGGTAATACGTTTCGATTGTCATTTTGGATCTGTTGTTTTGAAATTTGGTTGTTTGGTAGGTATGAATAAGATTTTGCTCATAAAAAACGAGCCTCGGATTATACTCCCGAGGCTCGTTTGAGAAGAAGGACGCGGCGTATAGATCCGCGCACGATATTCTCACAGCCGGAAAATCAAGCTTCCGGCTTTTTGCTTAACGGCGACGTCCGCGGTCGCTTCCACCGCGATTGCCGCTTTCGCTGCGGCGACCAGAACCGATGCCGCTGCTTTTGCCGCCGCGCTGCGAATCATTGCCGCGCGATGACGTACCGCGGCTAGAGTCGCCGCGATCATAACCGCCGCCGCGGCTGCTGCCCGCGCTTTCGCTGCGCGTATTGCGACCGCCGCCTTCGCCGCGGCGGCTTCCCGCGTTGTCGCTGCGAGTGCCGCGACCTGCGCTTTCCCCGCGGCGGCTAGCGCCCGCGCCGTCGCGACCTGCACGGTCTTCGCCGCCGGCTACGCGGCGCGATCCACCGCGCGAACTTCCGCCGCGACCTTGATCGCGGCTGCTATCGCCACCACCTCGGCGACCTCTGCCGCCTTCTTGTTGCGAACGGCCTCCGCCGGCGCCGCGTCTTGCGCCGCCTTTGACCGAACCTTCGCGGCTGTCTGTACGCTCGCTACTCGAACCGGAGCGGCGACCGAAATCAGTCGCCCGTACGATTCCGCCGTTTTGGAACACGACGCGTTCGGGACGTTGCTTCGTCGCTTGCTCGATCAGATCGAGTGTATCGTGATCGCGCTGCGCCACGAACGTATAAGCAAGACCTTTGTCGCCTGCACGGCCCGTTCTGCCGATCCGGTGAATATAGCTATCCGTATCTTGCGGAATATCGAAGTTGAAGACATGGCTGACGCCTTCCACGTCAAGACCACGTGCCGCAACATCGGTCGCAATCAAGATTTGCAGACGTGCTTCGCGGAAAGCACGCATCACTTGCTCGCGTTTGTTCTGCGACAAATCACCGTGAAGCTCTGCCGAATTGTAACCTTCCAATTGAAGATCTTCATTCAGCTTCGAAGCCCGGCGCTTCGTGCGGCAGAACACGACAGCCAAATACGGATTGTCGCGATTGATCAAAAATTTAAGCGCATCGTATTTGTTGCGATCTGTACACTCCAGCGCAATTTGACGAATATTCCGTGCCGGAACTTTTTCCGCTGGCGTCACACTGATCTGTTCTGCATTTTTCGTATACGCACTTGCAAGCTGACGAACATTGTCCGGCAAAGTAGCCGAGAACAACATCGTTTGACGAGAAGGCGGCGTCGCTTCGATGATCGCTTGAACTTCTTTGAGGAAACCCATTTGCAGCATTTGATCGGCTTCGTCCAGTACCAGCGTTCTCACGCGGCTCAGCTTCAAAGTTTCGCGGCGAACATGATCGAGCAGACGTCCCGGCGTTGCGATGACCAGATCGCAACCGCTTTTGAGCTTATGCAGTTGAGCCGCTACGTCTTGACCGCCATATACAGACAAAATGCGCATTTCCGGTCCCGCAAGCTTGCGTGCTTCAACCGTAATTTGCAGCGCCAACTCACGCGTTGGAGCGATAACAAGTGCCGGTGGCAATCCCAAGCCTTCCGAACGACCGCCGTCATTCCACTCGCGTCCTGCCGCGATTTTTTCCAAGATCGGCAAAATAAACGCCAACGTCTTGCCTGTACCCGTCTGTGCTTGCACCATCAGGTCGCGTCCTTCAAAAGCGAGCGGCAGCGAAGCAGCTTGCACAGGTGTAGGTACCGTAATGCCTTGCGCTTGCAAACGATCCAGTACCACGGGAGCGATCCCCAACTCTTTAAAATTTTTCATGTTCATTATTCCTCCGTTTGGGGACTTCTTCCGCGATGCTGGCATTCGCTAGTCGCGAATTCCAAAAGAAAAGAGTGCTGCCGTACCTGCCAGCAGAAATCCTTTTTCCGAAATCAATGGCCCGAAGGCGCGGAAAGTCCCGATTTATCGATCAGTTCGCGGCTGTCTTGATTTAACCCGCGAATGTCTACTTGCTTGCCTTGCTTTAGATATTCAAACTTTACTCTTGCCAATGCAGACGCAGCGGAATGGTCCCATACATGCGAATGCGACAAATCGATCACGACAGTATCTGAATCTTCTGCCGGCGTAAAATGGTCGACGAGATTCGACGCCGTACCGAAAAAGAGTTGTCCGCGTACTTCGTAATGTTTGACCCCGTTTTTCAGTTCGGAACTCACGTTCAACTTCGCGATTTTCCAACCAAAATGCAGGGTGCATAACACGACGCCTACGCCTACGCCGATCGACAAGTTATCCGTGACGACAACGATCCCGACGACAATCAGCATAACAAAAGTATCGACGAACGGAATCTTTTTCATCTGAGTCAGCGAACTCCACTCAAATGTACCGATCGATACCATAATCATCACGCCCACCAATGCCGCAAGCGGAATTTGACTGACGATATCGCCGAGCAGTACGAGCAGAACCAGTAAAAAGGCTCCTGCCGTAAACGTAGACAATCGCCCGCGTCCGCCCGACCTTATATTGATCACCGATTGCCCGATCATCGCGCAACCTGCCATTCCGCCGAAAAATCCTGTCACGATATTCGCAATCCCTTGCCCGCGCGCTTCGACGTTTTTGTTACTTTTGCTTTCTGTCATATCGTCTACAATCGTAGCGGTCAGCAGCGATTCTAGCAAACCGACTAACGCAAGCGAGATCGACACCGGCAAAATCGTTCCTAACATACTCCAAGTCAGATCAATCTGCGGAATATGAAATAACGGAGGCGTCGTTCCTAGCTCGCCCATTTGACCGACCGTTTTGACATCCAGACCTAGACCAACCGCAATCAACGACATGACGACAATCGCGACCAGCGGTGCAGGCACGACTTTGGTAAACCTCGGTAAAATATAAATGATCGCTAACGTCCCCGCTACAATCGCGTACATCGCGGGCCCTGCTCCAACAAATTGCGGAAGCTGCGCCATAAAAATAATAATCGCTAACGCATTTACAAACCCAGTCATGACCGGCTTGGGTATAAACGTAATAAACTTCCCAATCCCTAATACGCCGAGCAACACTTGAATAATGCCCGCAAGTACACCTGCTGCAAGCAAATACTCCATGCCGTGATCGCGAAACAGACCACCCATGAGCACCGCCATTGCGCCGGTAGCCGCAGAGATCATTCCTGCGCGCCCACCTACAAAGGCGATCACAATCGCAATCACAATTGAGGCATGCAAGCCTACAATCGGATCAACACCTGCTACGATCGAAAATCCGATCGCTTCCGGAATAAGCGCGAGCGCTACGGTAATCCCCGATAAAAGATCGCCGCGCACATTCCCGAACCATTGCTGTCTTAACTCCATAACCATCCTCGATTCTGTAAGTCGTTTCAAAAAAACGTGAGGCTTGGCTTAGATGCTTCGCACCTTACCGGCAGACACGTTTTGAAAAACGCCTGGCTTCATTAAGGTTCGCGTAACCTCAACTGCCTATGATGTTGTGAAGTTTTCCCCTTTCAGAAAAACCCAGGTCCGTTGTAGTCAAGACCCCCATTATACAGAATTTAAGGTGCGATGGCTAGTCGAGAAAAACGGCATAAAACAAAGCCAGGAGGCGATTTGCAACGTCTTTCGCCCCCCGGCTTGCTCAATCTTAAAATCTTCCCGATCTGAAAATTGAAAATAGCAGCAAAACGACCATCAGTACCGCTACGATCAATCCGGTTTCAATAATCGGATAATTCCAAATCACCGTCGCTTTTTGCGCCAACGACGCTCCGACGACCAATCCCGCCATCACGATACTGAACGCCAACAGCACAATACTAAAAGCTAACCGGTTGACGAGCCGATCGACGCCGCGCGATGCTTTGCGCAGCTCCGGCACATCGACTTCGACGCGTACCCGACCTCCGCTAATAAAAGAAGTCAGATGACGCAACCGATCCGGCAGACCCGTCAGCGAATCGGCAAGACCGAGAACTCCGCTTACCGTTTTGCGGCGCAACCGATCCGGTCCGAATTTTTCTTTTGCCAATTTTCGTCCGAACGGTTCGGCAAGCGTCACGATACTGAGCGTCGGATCCAGTCGTTCAACCATGCCTTCCGTCGTAATCAGCGCTTTGCCAAGTAGCAGTAAATCCGGCGGAATTCCGATTCCGTGCTGCCTTGCGGTCGCAAAAAAGTCATTAATGACTTGACCCAGATCGACATCGGAAAAAGCAACATTATAATATCGCTCGCGAAGCCGTTCCAAATCGCGTTTGAGTGCGCCCAGATCGCTTTCTTCTGGAATCATTCCCATTCGCTCGATCGCCCGCACCATCGCCGAAGTGTCTTGCCGCATCAACGAAATGACCAGCGAAGATAAATATTCTCGCATATCCGGGCTAAGGCGTCCGACCATCCCAAAGTCCAGAAAAGTGATCGAGCCGTCTTTCATGATTAGCACATTGCCCGGATGAGGATCGGCATGGAAAAATCCATCGATAAAGACCTGATTCAGAACCGCGTTCACGATACGCGAAGCGATCTCTTTCACGTCATATCCGCGTTGCTCCAAATAATTGCGATCTGTCGGCTTTACCCCTTCGACAAAAGACATCGTCAGGACGCGCTCCGACGTCAAATCCCAAAATACGGTCGGCACATGAATATGCGGATCTTGATCGAATTGCTTCGAAATCCGCTCCATGTTGCGAGCTTCGGCAGTATAATCCATCTCCGCTTCCATCGAACGCGCAAATTCATCCACCAACTGCGGAACTTGGTACCGCGTTACCCATTCCCAGCGTTTTTCCCCGATTGCTACAAGATCATGCAAAATCTCCAGATCGCGCATCACTTGTTTTTTGACGCCCGGGCGCTGGACTTTCACGGCAACTCTCTGCCCGCTTTCGACCAAACGCGCACTATGTACTTGTCCGATCGAAGCGGCAGCTATCGGATTTTCGGAAAACTCGCTCATCACACTCTCAATCGAACCGCCAAGTTCCAGTTCCACAATACGCCGCGCTTCTTCGGCTTCGAATTGCGGCACATCGTCTTGCAGCTTGGATAATTCTTTGATGACAGCGGTCGGCAACAAATCCGAGCGTGTGCTGGCGAGTTGCCCTAGCTTGATAAAGGTTGGACCAAGCGCCTCCATCACCAACCGGATACGCTCGCCCAATGTTTTCGTCTCCGGCGCTTCGCTTCGGATCCAACGGGTCGGCAGACGCAGCACGCGCGTCAAACCCATTTCTTCGACCATGTACCCAAAGCCGTGCCGGATTAGAGCGACCGCGATTTCCCGGTAGCGGCCGGCATGACGGATATGGACAGCCATGTTATTCCGCCGTCGTTTCTCCGGATGTACCCGGACGGTAAGGAGTTGTTTCGACGGCCGGGTCCGCCACTGCGGTAGGCTTTTTTCCTTCAAGTTCAGCTACGCGTTGTTCCAATACGGCGATACGCTCTTCCAGGCTTTTCACTTCATTACCGTTAGGTACGTCTAATTCTTTAAGCACACGGCGAACTTGTTCTTGCACCATGCCTTTAATATTGTTGCGCTCTTCTTCGCCGCGCTCTACTAACTTGTTCACGAAAGCTTTCGATTCCGAAGGTGCGATCTCGCCTTTTTTCACCAAGTCTTCGACGACCTTTTCGACTCTTTCTTTGCTTGCCACGGTCATACCAATCCCTAAAGACATCGCTTTTTTAAACAAATCACTCATGAATGATTCCTCCGTTTTCTATTGGGAATAGGTTTACTTGCTTTCGGCTGCGTAGTACTTTGCCAACTCGACCATCATACTGCCCATACGTTCTTCTTGCGGCGCAATCACGCGCTCGATTCCTTCTTCACGAATCGATTGCGCGGTAACTTTGCCCACGGCTACGGCGACCACTTCATTTTCGAATGAAGCTCGCAAACCTTCTTCCAAGCCGCGCTCTGCCGCATGTGAAATCAAAAATCGGACTTGCGGTGCACTGGTGAATGTGACGGCATCGACTCGATTGTTCAAAATATCGTCCAACAACTCATGCAATTGTTCCGTTGGCGGTGCGATATGCTGATAAGGAAGAATCGTGCGCACCGTTGCGCCGCGTTCTTCCAGCCAAGCGACCAGACGTGGAGCCGGATCGCCATGAAGCTGTACAATTACATTTTTCCCGGCAAAATCATGATCGCTTAATTCACGCAGCAATCCTGCCGTACTGCCGTCGTCGTCGCGCACAAGTGGAGACAATCCGCGTTTTTTAAGTGCGTTAACCGTTTTATACCCGCGAGCGGCAACATTCGAATAAGCAATCGCTTGAATAAAGGTTTCTTCGAGTTCCATTTCTTTGGCTGTATTGATCAAAGCTTCCAGTCCCATACCTGTGGTCAAGATCGACCATTCCGGCTTTAAGCGAATCCATTCCGAAATGCCGCCACCCAGTTCAGGTTCGTCCAGAAATACCGTTCCTTGAGCGGGGCGGATCAGCGCCGTGCCTCCCATTTTGGTCACAATCGTACTTAACTCTTCTGCTTTTCGTGGTCCCGTAATCGCGATACGCTTTCCTTCGAGCCTTTTTGCCAAGCTGTTCGCCCCTTCCGCTTTCTTTCGTTATAGAAGGCAATTCTAGCGCGGCTTTGCCGCTTTTCACCTATTTTCGCTTTCCTGACCTCAAATTGCAACTGACGCTTGAATCGTTATACTTATATTTGCGAATTCGAAAAATTACTATCATATCCTTTGTTTCTTTTCCGATATATAATTAACAGATTCAATAACCTTCGTATTTCAAAGAAATCGACTTTGCATGACCTACCGGCAAAACGTTTGATTTCTTTTTACTCCTACCTGTTTTGTTAACTTCAAAGCAATTGACCTTTATTCATTTTCTCCTGTATATTGTAAATTACTAGCAGTAAAAGAATTATATGATACCCCTTTCATTTAAATAGACTCTGGCAACATGGGCGAGGTGCAGATATGCAAACGACAATGACTTTGCGTTCGGAAATCGAAAAAGGGATTGCGGATCTTGGAATGAACTTTTCAAGTTTCGGCGAATTATCCGGCATCAACCGAGGGATCTTTAGCGCCATTTTGAACGGAAACCCTCCAAAACCGATTTCCCTGAATCAAATGGAAGCGATTACCCGGGCATTCGGTTATCCGGAAGGCTGGATGTTCGATCTTTATATCGAAGAATGTTTCTACGACGGCAAGCCAAACCGCCGACGCGTCGAACCTTTCCTGATCCGTTGCGCTGAACTGCATCGCATGGACTGTATCCAAGAAGTACTGTCTCGCTTACTCGAAGATCTTAAGCACGTCTCGATGATTTTCGATATTGCAGAGACTTTATTTTTGTCGGGTCACGTACAGGAGTCTTTGGTGTTTTATGAATGTGTGGTGGAGAACGAGAAGTACCATCATTCTGAACGGTTAGCGATCAGTCATTATCGATTGTTCCGAGCTTCAATCGGAGAAGATAATGAACAAAATCTTCGTGCTGCTTTAAGGTTCGAACCTTTTTGTGGAAAGTTACCGGACCACCATCGTTTGGACGGATTGCTTCAGTTGACGAATATTTACTTTAATTTAGGAAGATGGAAAGAAGTTGAATTCTACGCTGATGAACTCCGAATCTTTGCAAACCATATTTACCAAGACCAAATTCAAAACAAAAAAACGAAAATTAAAGACTACCTTCAAACAGATCGTCACTTAGTTGTTTACTATGGACAAGGATATTTGCAAAAAGGAAATGCATTAGAGCATCAAGGAAAATACGATGCGGCGATGGAATATATCGAAGGGTACTCTGATTTAAGTTGGTTTGAAAACTTAGATGATGTTGGAAAAGTGGAAGTTGAAAAATTTAAAGATTGGGCAACAGCCAATCGTCTAAATCTTGCACTACTAAAAGGCGACTTTTCTGTTTTAGAAGAATATTCTTCTTTTTTGGAAAAACATCCTCACGAACTTTTACCTAGCGTTCTGACTATACTTGAATCTGCAAATAAAAATAACTTTAAAATCGAGGAAATTTTAACAAAATTCTTGCCTATGATTACAGAAGACAACGATGATAATTATTATAGCTCTTCTTTTGTTGCAAACAGACAAGCAAATCTTTATTATCAGTTAGCGTTATATAATTTTAGAAATAAAAAGAAAAAAAACACAATTGAGTTCACTTTACAAGCTTTGGATTTATCTATTAAACTAAACAATAGAATTGTGTCAATGAATTCTATTGCATTGTTTGAAGAAATGAGAAGCGAAGCTCAAGTTGAACAAATTAAAAGTTATGAAAATTTAATTAGGACGGTGTATTTAAATGCGTAAATATCTCAGCACACTGGCTCTTTCGTTGATTGTAGCTGTTACTCTTCTGGGTTCCTCATCTGCTCCTATTTCTGGATCAACAAATGTGAATTCTAACGGTTCAGGTGGTTCGCCTACTATACAATTATTTTCAAACGGTTCTGGCGGTTGATTCAAACTTCAAAATTGATAATACTGCAAAAGAGAGTTATTTAGCTAAAGTAGCTAAATAACTCTCTTTTTTGACTGCCCCGCACGATCCACCATTTTTATCCCTTCCCACAAAAATGCTATACTAATATCGCTCAATACCCTTGATTCACTTTAAACAGCACCATGATTCAGCTAGAAAACGGATAAAGGGTTCTTGTCGAAGGAAGTTACGTATGGGTCAGCTATTAAAGATAGATGATAAGCGTTTCACTATCGAAGCTTATAATTAATCAATTACGATAGTCGCAATGTTAGTCGTACGATGTCGCTATCTCGAATACGTGATCTCTTTTTTCAAATTTCGACGAGCCATCCAATGTGTTGGCTTTTTCATTTTACTGACCGAGGTGCTTCATATGCAGATCTCTAATCCACTACGCTCGGCGATCAAACAAAATATGCGTAAAAAAGGATACAATTTTTCGATGTTGTCGGAAAAGTCCGGTATTCCTCGCGGGTCGCTTAGTCTGATCTTTGTAGGCGGAGGATCTAGGCGCAGCCCGGTTTCTTTTCAGCATTTAATTAAAATTTCAAAGGTGCTCGGATTGCCGGAAGATGCCTTTTTTGATTTGTATATTGAGGAATGTTTTTTGGGGGGAAGACCCAACCGCAGTCGTATTGAGCCTTTTCTAAAACGTTGTATTGAACTTGGTCATGCGGACTGTATTGAAAAGGTGCTGCAACGTCTAAATGGTGAAGCTCGTTATATGCCGATTTTATTTAAAATTGCCGAAGAACAAAATAAAGAGGAAACCAATCCGGTTACCGCGCGTTTATATGAGTATCTACTGATTCATAATAGCGATCGCTACTCGGTAGAATATGCTATTTGTCGATATCGTCTGTTTTTGCTGCAGCTTAACGATGACGAAGAAAATAACTCTCGTGTACTTAATGCTTTCTCGCCTTACTGTGATAAACTACCGGACGGACTAAAATTGGAAGCGTTGACTATTATGGGCGGGTTGTCTTTTAACCGCATTGAGCCTGACGAATTACAAAAAATTGCGGATCAGTTAATTGCGCTATGTCACGAGTTATTTGGATCGAAAGATCAGGCGCCCACTCGAACATTGTCTTCCGAATATGCTCTTGTTCGACCTGCGGCGGTGTACTACAGTCAGGGATATGTAATGAAACAGATTGCTCTTTGCGAAACTGGCGAATATCAACAAGCAGAAGTTTATTCGGATTTCTATGAAGATCTTTCTTGGTTATCCGGTTCCGATCCAGAGATGAAACAGGTCATCGCCGAACTTTCTCTTTTCGCTTATGGGAACCGCGTAGGATGTCGACTGCTGGATGGTAACTTAGACCTTTTGCCTGAATATGCTAGGTTGCTGGAGATGTATCCTCAAGAGCGAATACCGGGTCTGATCGTTCTGCTCAAAACAGCGAATACGTACCGCATTTCGATTGATGAATATTTACCGAAATTCCTGATGGATCTTCAACAACTATTGGACATGCAAGGAAAAATGTATACCAAACAAGTAGGACGAAATCGCTGTGCTCGTATGCTGCATCAGCTATCGATTTATCATTTTAATCAAGGTAGAATCGAAGATTCGTTACAAGCGGCACTTCAAAGTTGGGAATTATCGAATCAGTTGAACAATCAACGGATGTTTCGATTGCTCGCTTCACTCGCTTTGATGTACAGTGAGCACGCTGACGCATTCGACCTCTGAGAGGTGCAACATGGAAAAATCATTCAAACTACGTTCGACGATTGAACAAGAAATGGCAAGACAAGGACATAATTTTGCAACGTTAAGCGAAAAGTCCGGTATCAACCGCGGAGTATTCAGTGCGATTCTAAATAGTAGTCCGCCGAAACCCATCTCTTTTCACCAATTGGCTACGATCACAGAAGCATTGAATATGCCGCCTGGATGGTTGTTTGACGAATATATGAGCGAATGCTTTTATGATGAAAAACCGAATCGAAGAAGAATTGAACCTTTTTTGCTTGCTTGTGCGGAATTAGGAAGAACAGATTTGATTCATTGTGTGCTAAAAAGATTGTTGGAAGATCTGAAATATCTGCCTTTTGTTTTCGAAACAGCAGAATGTTTGTTCATGTCGGGCAAAATCCTTCAATCTATCTCGTTCTACGAAGTCGTAGCCGAACATGAAAAACATCAGCATTCTTTGCGGCTATGTATCAGTCGATATCGTCTGTTCCGCGCCCGTCTCGGCGAAGATGGAGAAGAAAACTTGAAGCTTGCTGTTCAATTTGAACCTTTTCGAGAATTCTTGCCGATCTCACTCAAGCTTGATGCCCAACTTCGAATCAGTAATCTTTATTATGAACTTGGCAAATATACCGAGTTGGAACATATGGCAGATGAATTTTTTGAAACGGCTTTGAATCGTTACAACGAGTTGCGGAGCCCGGATTTCAAAGATACAGAGCCGGATTTCAAAACGATTCCCGACAAATCTTTACTTTTTTATTATGGAAGCGCGTTGCTGCTTAAGCAGTTGTCCTTAATTGAGCAAGAACGTTATGAAGAAGCTCTTCCTTATAGCGAGATGTATGGGGATCTGAGTGATTTCGAGATTACGGACGACGATACAAAGCAAGAGATCGAAAATCTCAAAATTTTCGCATTAGGCAATAGTCTGCACGTCGAACTGATGCTTGGAAATTTCGATGTGCTAGATCGCTATATTAAATATATGGATGATTTCCCGAACGAAGCTCTACTCTGTCTGGTCAACGTGATTCGTGCAGCTAACCGGCATAATGTGGATATCGATTCATTGATTGAAGAACGTTATGTACCGCTCGATATTTATTTGGAAGAGCATCCGGACGGTTATTATCCGTTAAGAATCACACGCAGTACATTCGCAAGTCTGCATTATCATCTTGCCGTGTATTACCATAGGCAAGGTCGCCGAGAGCAATCTTCTGCTCATGTACGCGCATGTTGGAAATTATCGCAAGAAATGAATAATCAACAGCATTTCCGTCAATTGGCTTCGTTGCTATCTTTACCGCCAAAGTTCGTAATTCAGCCTTATCCAGCCGAAAAGTTACAATAAAAAAAGCCGCTAAACAGAATTCCTTCTGTCTAGCGGCTTTTTGCTAAATTTGCGATCATTTTTATTGAGCCGAACCGGTCTCAATCTTAATTTCTTTAACGTATTCTTGCGGCTCAGTCATGGTGAATGATTTGGCGAACAGATCTGCAATCGGTTCAATCGTCACCATCATGCTACCGCTTAGATTTTGCATCGCGTAACCGAGATCGACCGTCTTCGTATTGGCTGTATCTTCGCCAGTCTGAATGGTCATTTCCGAACTTCCTTTTGTTAAAGTTGCGACAACGTCACCTTTACGCAACTTCACAACGCTGCTTCCATCGAATCCAAATTCAATGCCTAGTGCAGCCGAAAGTTCTTTGATCGGCACCAAGATTTTGCCTTCTCGAACCTGAGCCGGTACGCTGAACTTCGCTTCTTCTCCGTCAACATAGACGAACAAGCTGAAAGCTCCGCTCTCCATATCGACTGCCAAATGATCAAGCTGGCTTTGGAGTTCTTCATTGAATTTGTCTACATTTTCTGCCGTGACGCGATTTTTGTTGTCTACAATATCTTGAAGAATCCGTTCGTTAATCGCTTGGCTATGGTGCGACAAATCTTTGTACTGACTCAGATCGTAAGTGATCGAAGTGTCTTCTTGGAAATCGTATACTTTGACATTCGGATATTTGCTGAATTGCTCAAACATATACTTTTTCATCGCATACTGGTTTTCGGCACGTACCGGATTCGTTTCTGCCCAGACTTGCTGACGCAAAATCGTATACGGCGGATAATAGAACGTGAACTCCGTATCCGGGTGTTCTTGCACCAGACTCAGTACATATTTGTTGAATACGGCTTTTACGTTGTCGAGCGAGAACTCGTTTTTACCGTAGCCGATTTCTTTCGTTCTCGCTTTTTCCCACGTCTGAAGGACGCCTTCTTTGCTATACTTCGCGGATTTATCCCAGTTACGCAGCGTATCCAGATTACGGAATGCTTTGGACTGATCCTCCGGCGTCGTGAGCGCTGTCCACGCTTGCTTGAGGTTCGAAATATTGAACAGGTACTCATAATCGTTAAACGGATTATTGTCGTACATGTACATTGGCATATTTTCAGACTCTGCATCTACGTCTTGACGCATCGCAAAGTAATCCAGACCCCATAGCACTTGCTTCACTTGCCCTGTATTTAGCGCAACGTTGCCGACTGCGTGTTGCTCCATAGCGGTCGAGCCTTCGATCGACAACTTCATCACTTTGCCGCCGAGAACACTCTCGACGTAAGACGGTACAAAGTTTTGCGTCATCGAGCTGCCGAGAACGATCGTATCGTAATCGTAACTGCGCGCAAGACCGGCATTTTGATACCGTTCTTGCGAGGAATACAGCGGTGTATACAACGTTGATTTTCGGTACATTTGCAAGGGATCGACGACAAACATAAACGTGCCGACCAGTAATGCGAACACAAGCGCACTTGCGACAAATTTGATTAAAAACTTGCGATAACCTTTGTTATCCATAACTTTCCCCCATGACGAACCGAACCCTTATTTTAGAAATTGAAGTACAAGAATTCGCTGATTTGGTTGAAATACAGAAGCGAAATGACGAAGATCGCACCTGCAAATACAGCACGTCCCAACGTCGGCTTGAAATTTTCTGTCAATTGAATCGAGTTTTTGGCAAAGAATGCGATCAGTAGCGACACCACGACAATCGGAAGACCCGCTGTTAACAGATCCGGTGGAATCACGACTCCGCTCATGCCGAACATGCCTTTAAGAATACGTACGCCATCCGACCAATGCTCCGCACGGAAAAAGACCCACGCGATATTGACGAAGTTAAAAGTAATAAACCATCCAACGTACTTGTTCATTTTGATTCCGGTGAGTTGCCATAGACGCTGCACGACTTGTGCGGCTCCGTGCATGGCACCCCAGATGATAAACGTCCAACCGGCACCATGCCAAAATCCGCCGATCAAAAACGTTAAGAACAAGTTCACATAGGTGCGTGTCGTTCCTTTGCGGTTTCCGCCGAGCGGAATATAAATATAATCTTTCAAAAAACGGCTGAGCGTCATATGCCATCTTGCCCAGAAGTCTTTGATACTCGTGCCTTTGTACGGCGAGTTAAAGTTGATCGGCAACTTGATATTGAACATCAGACCGAGACCAATCGCCATATCGGAATACGCACTGAAGTCAAAATACAACTGACCCGTGTACGCAAGCGACGTCGTCCATGCTTCAACAAAATGCAGCGATTGCCCGCTATCGAAGCCTGCTGTTGCAATAGGCGCAAGCAGATCGGCGATCACGACCTTTTTGAACAATCCGATACAGAAAATAAAAATACCGCGCGAAATGTTATCGGCACGTACCCGTTTGCCGTCTGGATCATCAAACTGCGGCATCATTTCTTTGTGGTGCAAAATCGGCCCTGCAATCAGATGCGGGAAAAACGTAACGAACAAGACGTAGTTTGCGATATTGTACTCTTTGACTTTGCCTCGATACGCGTCCACCAGATAAGCCAGCTGCGTGAATGTAAAGAAGCTGATGCCAAGCGGAAGTGCGATATGTAAAAGCGAGACATCTTGGCTCAATAGCCCATTATAGTTTTCGATAAAGAAGTCGGCGTATTTGTAATAAGCCAGCAATCCTACGTCACCGACTACGCCTAAAATCAACAACCAACGTCCTTTGTGATTGACGCCATCGGAATTGATATGGCTGAGTCCGCGTCCAACCAGATAGTTAAATGCAATCGAACCTAAAATCAGCGGCAAATACCGGGTATCTTCGTAAGCGTAGAAAAACAATGAAGCCAAAGCCATCCAGATCTTAGCACTGTTATAAAATTTAAAACGATTCAATAGAAAGTATCCGATAAATACGATCGGCAAATACGCGAAAATAAACTCGTACGAATTGAAAAGCACGTCTTCCCTTCCTCTCTTGATCTCACGGTATGATGATTGCGAGATTTACCTAATCCGACTTTAAACAAGCCGACTTGCCTAAAACTTGTATTTTCGACACACCGACCATTATACCTACTGAGCATAGGTCTAGGCAACGGAATCCAACGAAATATAAAAAGCCTATCGAAAAAGAATTCGATAGACTGGAGTTTTTTACGATTTTTCAATAGTTGTCAGCATCGCCGGCGATGCGACTTCCTGTGTCGGTTGTACAATTGGAGCCTGTTGGAAGACCAAAAACAGCGACCGATGCAGCATCATGGCATTGCTTACGATAAATAGCAATGTGCCTACAATTCGAATATGATCGGTCAAGAAAAAGAAACAGCCGACAAAAGAGATCACCAGCGGAACGAGCATGCCGAGTGCAACGCCGTCTCGCGAGCGAATCGCAGGAATCACACGAACAATCAACGTATGTACGCTACCTGCAATAAAAAGCAAAGTGCCGGGGTCAATATCCCGTGCATAAAAGAAACAACTTCCTGCACTATAAAGCATCAAAGGCAGAAGTTCATGCAGCATTCCGATCCGGAAAGAACGGGTGCAACCGGAAAACATGCGTAGCAAAGTTACGGCATACACCGACAAGAATAGGATACTGCCCCATTCCATATTTCCGGCAAGAAAAAGCAGGCTGCCCGTCAAATAGACGGCGTTCGCAGCGACGCCGCGCCATAAGGCGTTACGTTCGCTGTTTGAGCGGGATCGAGAGTGACGATTGCGCCGGTTGTCCGGCGGCAAAAAGAACGGCGAATTGGACGTAAACGTACTGTCCATCGCAAAGGTAGGTAGGTGGTTTGGCACGGTCGCCATCTGTCGTATCCCCAATACATGATGATAATTACTACAGAAGTATATCGTAAAATTTGCTCCGCAACATAATAGCGAAAATAAATTTTTTCATGTTTATTTTTCGGGGAAAAATGATAGCGATCTCAAGATAAAAAATCAGGTTTTGTCAGGTTCAAAAACCGCTCCCAACCTTCTTGCAAATTTTGCTGTGCCCAGGCTGTATGTTCGTCGCCAAAGCCTCGATAATAACACTCTACACGCATGACTAAATCCAGATACAGGGGGTAGATCGCACGGCGAATATCTTGCGAACGAGTACTCCCTTCTGGAAGACTCTCAGCTTCGCCTCTATTCGCTAGATCCGCGGCATTAAAATCATGCTGGATTCGAGCATCCGCTTCTCTGTATCCTTGCTCAAACGCCTCGGAGTATCCGAATTTGCCGAAACCGTATTCCATTAGCGGATCTGCCCACAATGCGCGTTCGAAATCGATCAGACCTTCGACATGCCCGTTTTTCACAAATACGTTGCCCGCCCATGAATCCCAGTGGAGCAATCTAGGCGTGCGTACCTCAAGCAGCGCATCGCGATGAAGCTCCAATTGCTTCTGCAAATCGTCATAACTCATCGGAAGCTGTAGTCCGGCATCTTTTCCGTCTTGCATGACGTCTTGCATCAAAGCAATAAAAGACTGATCCCATGCAGAAGAAGAAACTCCGCTGGGCAAGTAGTAGCCGAACTGTGTACCCGTAAGCGTATGGATCTGCCGGAAATAGCCACCTAGTTCCCGGTCAATGGTATCGCGCTCATTTTTCGGCAATTCTTCGCGAATCTTGTCGTAAGAATTCCCTGTTAATTTCTCCATCAAAAAGTATTCGCAAGGCACTAGACTTTTGGAATCGTCATAGACGTAAATCTCAGGAAGCGGAACCGTGCCTAGGCTTTTTACGCGCTTCATCACCTCTACTTCGGTTCGCATCAATCCGCGTTCGCAGCGCATCCGTCCTTCTTCGGACTCTGCTGCGGCTTTGAGCACCGCTGAGCGACCATCTTGCAGTTCTAACACATAAGCGGAATTCGCCCATCCTTCGCTTAATTCCTCAGCAGATCGACACCCGCATCCAAACGCCGCTCGCACAATACGGTCAATCTCTTGCGTTGTGAAACGTCTTTTCGTTACGCTCTCCATCTGTTGCTCCTTTCTCATACCGCGTCATCCCTATTCATCGCCGTATGATACCAATTTTTTAAAATTTAATTTTTGTATTCATGCTTGATTGATTAAGTGCTTGCCCAGGCTGGCTTTTTTCGAATCTTACTCTCTTACTTCGCGATCAACCTCTACATTCCTTGCTCAAATCAAAAGTTTCAGTTTCGGTTCAGGCAACCGGGGTAAAATAATAACGGAATTCAGAACCATTCCCATCTATTTCTACATCTTTTTGTAAGAATCGTTTGTTAAGTTCGATTGTCGTCACGTGTCAGCACCTAGAAATCGCAACCTATCCAACGAGGAGGAATGACCATGTTTATCCACATGAAAGAATTGCAGTATCACGCTAAGCCGGAGAAGCCCGATCCGATTTTCGCTAAAAAGCTTCAAGAAGTATTGGGCGGTCAATACGGAGAAATGTCGGTCATGATGCAGTATTTGTTCCAGGGTTGGAACTGTCGCGCCGAGCAGAAATACCGCGATATGCTTCTCGATATTGGTACCGAAGAAATCGGTCACGTCGAAATGCTTACCACGATGATTGCGCAGCTTCTTGAAGGTGCTCCTGTGGATCAGCTTGAAGAAGCAGCGAAAGATCCTGTAATCGAAGCGACGCTTGGCGGTATGAATCCGCAACATTTGATCGTATCCGGTCTGGGCGCAACGCCTACCGATAGCGCAGGCTTCCCGTGGAATTCCAGATATATTGTAGCAAGCGGCAATCTGTTAGCGGATTTCCGTGCGAATCTAAATGCCGAATCGCAAGGCCGTCTTCAAGTCGCGCGTCTGTACGAAATGACGACCGACCCTGGGATTCGTCAAATGTTGGGCTTTATGCTTGCCAGAGATACGATGCACCAAAATCAATGGATGGCAGCGATTGCCGAGATCGAAGCGATGGAAGGCCCGATCGTACCGGCTTCGTTCCCACGCGACCTCGAAATGAAAGAAGTCGCTCATCAGTACATGAACTTCTCTCAAGGCGAAGAAAGCGCGGAAGGCCGCTGGGCAAAAGGGCCGTCGATGGACGATCAAGGCAAATTCGAATACGTGGCGAATCCGAAGCCAATGGGCGAAAAACCTGTACTGAAACCGGCTCCTGATTTTACTTTCTCTCGTCCAGGCGCGATTCCGAAATTGACGAATGAAGGTCAACATGCGGGGAAAGGTTTGCTGTAGATTATTAAGTTGATGAAGTTGCTTTGGCGTTAGAAGTGAGTAGACTCCGAGAGAAATTCGTTTCGATCGCTTGTTGAAATTGGGAAACTTTGATTGAACTCTTGATAGGAGGTTTCTCAATTTCAAAGGCGAACGCTAACGCTCCTGCACTGAATTCCCCTCTCCGTCTCCTCACTTCCAGTCACGTTTAGGCTTATTAAGTCAACCGCTCCTTTTTGAAAGGGGCGGTTTTTGGTTGTCTACGCTCCGAGTAGGAAGCGGAATCAGACCATATGGGCTAGGCTAACGGATTGTATGTCCCTTAAAGGCAATATGCAACCCATTTTGGATTTTTAACGGATCGTATGTCCGTTAGCGTGCTTCTTTGCGGCTTTTTATACCGAAAATCAAGCAAATCTAGTTTTAAGGGTCTGCTGAATCCGTTAGGATTCTCAGAAGCGCTGAAATCTTCGCTAAGCGTCGTCTGAATCCGTTAGAATCTGACGTTGCCCAGATTCATCGGACGCTCCGCTTGGTTGTAAGCGAAAAAGGGACTGCTCACAGTGGAGCCGTCCTTTTTTCGCTTATTCGATTTGGCTACTGCGCTTAGCTTTGCGCCTGCAGCCATTTCTCGGTCAGATGGTCAATCTGACCTTGCAGTTCTTCTTGCTCAGCCAGCCATTGGCTGAGCTGGTCGGAATCAAGCGCGTGAGCCGGATCGCTCAGCGCTTGATTCAGTTCTGCCGAGCGCGCTTCCAGCTCGGCAATCTCTTGCTCCAGCTTCGCTGGATCGAGGCGCGGCGCAGCTTGCCGCGACGAGCGCTCGGACGACGATTCCGTCCGAGCAGCGGCGCGCACCGCAGGCGCGCCTACAGATTCTAGCGCAGCTTCCGCTTTGCTGCGCTCTTGGCGGTAATCGTCATACCCGCCAAGGGTGACGGACAGCTTGCCGCCCTCCAAGCCCCATACGCGCTGCGCGATCCGATTAATAAAGAATCGGTCGTGAGAGACGGCAAGAATCGTGCCGTCATACTCCTCCAGCGCTTCTTCCAGCGCTTCGCGAGAAGCAATATCAAGATGGTTGGTTGGCTCGTCGAGCATGAGCAAATTCGGCTTTTGCCGCATTAACACGGCTAGACGAAGACGGCTCCATTCGCCGCCGGACAATCCGGCAACCGGCTTGAACACATCTTTGCCGTAGAACAGAAACTTCGCCAGCCGTCCGCGAGACTCGCCTTCTTCCATCGCGGCTTGTTCTTTGTAATAATCCAGTACACTCATCTTGTGTGCGGGCGGTGCTTCTTCTTGCGCCAAGTAGCCGACACGTACACGCGAACCGAGACGCAGATCGCCGGCATCCGGCTGCTCTTGACCCAAGATCATGCGCATCAAGGTCGTTTTGCCTGCTCCGTTGCCGCCAATCAATACGGCACGCTCGCCATAACGCAGTAACGCATTTGCTTCATTCAGCAGCGTTCGTTCTCCGTATGCTTTTTGCACATCTTCAAGGACCAGCACTTCGTCTCCGGTGCGCCCGTCGATTTGAAGTTCCAGTCCGATCGAAGCTTGTTCCAATACAGGACGTTTGATCTTTTCCATCCGATCCAGCGACTTTTGCATCGCAGCGGCTTTGCGGAAAAACTTCGGATTATCGCCTTGCTTGCCCCATTCGATCAAGCGTTTAATCGCTTCTTTCATTTGCTTGATCACTTTTTGTTGTTCTTTGTAATCTTCGAATTGGCGTAGCAACCTAGCTTCTTTTTCTTCCCGATACTGGGTATATCCCCACGGGTATACGGTCGCTTCGCCATCTTCTAGCTCGACAACTTTTCCAATCGTCTGGGTCAAAAAGTACCGGTCGTGCGAAATCACGATGATCGTCGCCGACGAGTCGCGGATAAATCCTTCTAACCAAGACGCCGCTTCCATATCCAAATGGTTGGTCGGCTCGTCAAGCAGCAGTAGATCCGCTTCGCTGAGCAACAGCGCTGCCAAAGACACTTTGGTTTTTTCCCCGCCGGATAACCCGGCAAATGCTCTAGCGCGTTGCTTTGCCGAAATGCCAAGCCCGGAAGCTACCCCATCGATTTTCGACGAGATCTCGTATCCTCCGCCATGCTCGAAACGTTCTTGAGCTTCGCCGTATTCGCGCAGCAATCGATCCAGAGCATTTCCTTCCGATATGCCCATCTGCACTTCCAGTTCCCGCATACGCTCTTGCCAAGCAAATGTTCCGGCAAATACGCGTTGCAGCACTTCTTCGACCGTATCGTCTCCGTAATCCGGAATTTGGTCCAGCACGCCGACTTTTGCGCCTCGGCGCAGCGATACCGAACCTTCGTCCGGCGATTCGGTTCCCGATAGCAGACGAAACAGCGTCGATTTCCCGGCGCCGTTTCCACCGAGCAAGCCTACCTTTTCCCCGTCGTAAATATCGAAAGATACTTCGCTTAATACTTCTTGCGCCCCGTAAAACTTTTTCACTTGATGGCAGCCAATCATTAACATATGAATTCATCCTTTTCTGTGTTTGATTTGTCAAATTCGATCTGATTTCGGGACATTTCCCGGCGGCTGCCCAGCAAGTTTCCGCTAAAAAAGCATACAAAAAAGCCGCAGGGGAAATGTCCCTGCGGCATCGAATTCGAATTTGGATGTTGCGTCTATACGCGCGGCATGGCATGCCGAACCTTTGGATTCATTGAACTTTCCAGTTCACCAAAAGTTAAGGCTGCGGAAAATAGAGCGGCCGCGCGAAAAGCGCAGACCCAATCCGCAGATGCGAGACAGGAGCAACATTTCGCTGTTGATTCCGAATTTTGGACAGACGGGTTGTGTAATGAACAAATTGAAACGCTGAACGTTCAAATTTGGACAGACTGATCCCGTTATGCATTACGGAATGAACAATGCCACCCAGCGCCATCGGCAACTGATTTAGCACAACAAATAAATCTGCAAGCGAAAGTTTCTTTTGCATCCTATCTCACCTCCTTGTTATCGTATGCATCCATTTTACCTGCGATTTATGGTGGAGAGCAAGCTTTTTTTGAGCGTCGGTCTGATCCCATTCTTCGAATCTTCTTGGATTGTTCTTGTAAACGACACCGTTTCTTGGTTTCTGAATGGCTGGAAGTGGTAAATAAGAAAGGTAGAGTTCAACTTATCCGAACGAACCTGAGGAGGACCCCTAACATGAGCGAAAAATTCAACGTTCCAACCGAGCTTCCGAGGTACCCGCGTTCTATGTGGAGAACAGGTACGACTTTGCCTACTTTCCCTGAGATGAAAGAAGATATTAAAGTCGATGTAGCGGTAATCGGTGCCGGCATCGCTGGCGTAACGACCGCTTACTTGCTGTCGCTTGAAGGCTACAAAGTCGCACTCGTTGATGCCGGACGTATTTTGGAAGGAACAACCGGATTTACGACGGCAAAAATTTCGGCGCAGCACGGTCTCGTCTATAGCGAATTTTTGGAGAATTTCCGTCCTGAGATCGCAAGATCTTATTACGAAGCTAATATCGAAGGGCTGAACTTTATTCGCGAGATGGTGCAAACGCATAATATCGACTGCGATTTCAAAGAAGAAACTTCGTATTTGTATACCAATCAAGAAGATAAATTGGATGATCTGCGCAAAGAATTTGATGCTTATCAAGAATTGGGCATTCCGGGGCAGTGGCATGATTCGCTTCCGATTCCTGTCAAAGCCAAAGGCGCAATCTCGATGCCTGGGCAAGCTCAATTCAATCCGATCAAATATTTGAAATTTTTCGTCGAGAAATTCATTGAAAACGGCGGCTTGATTTACGAGAACACAACGATCGAAGGCGCAGTCTATGGAAAGCCGATCGAAGCTTATACCATTGACGGCAAATACCGTTTCTATTGCAACGAAATGGTCGTTACGACGCATTATCCGTTCTGGAATGTACCGGCGGGCTACTTCTCCCGTCTGAATATCGAACGTTCTTACGCGATTGTGGTGAAGCCAGAAACGACGTTCCACGGCGGGATGTACCTGAATATCGATGACGAAAAACGTTCTTTACGTTCAGCGACCTATGAAGGCGAAGAAGTACTGATCGTCGGCGGAGAAAATCATGTGCCGGGCAAAAGCGATAACACCTTCGATCACTATCTGGAATTGGAAAAATTCGCGGGCAGCACGTTCGGCGCAAGCGAAATTCCGTTCCGTTGGTCGGCGCAGGATATTACGACGTTGGACAAAATTCCGTATATCGGGCCTTTGTCTTCCGATTATCCGTTCACATTCATCGCGACGGGCTTCAACAAATGGGGTATGACGAACGGTACATTTGCGGCGCTCTTGCTGCGCGATAACATTATCCGTCGCTCGAATCCGCATATGAATACATTCAATCCGGGACGCTTTAACGATAAGAGTATGAGCCAAAATATCGTGACCGGTCTGAAAATGGCAAAAGAAATGATCGCAGGCAAATTTGCAGGCGCACATGAAAAAATCGACAATTTGGAGCCGGATGAAGGCGGTTTGGTTCGTCACAACGGCAAAAAAGTCGGTGCGTACCGCGATCCGGAAGGCGAATTATTCTTGGTCGATACGACTTGCACACATATGGGCTGCGAGACAGCATGGAACGAAGCTGAACGCTCTTGGGATTGCCCATGTCACGGTTCACGCTTCTCTTACAAAGGCGAAGTGTTAGAAGGCCCAGCTACCGATCCGCTGGAACGTATCGAAAAATAAGTGCGAATCCGATATGACTGAAAAGATGTACAACGGCAACCCCCGCTTCCTTTTGAGGAAACGGGGGTTCTTTTGAAGATACGGATCATGTAGAATAATAGTAAAATCAAGAACAGTAAATTCGTTCCAACAATTACTCAAACCGAGGTGGCGCATGAGTTCCCGCAAAAATTTCCGCAGACCGCGGCAAATTCCCTACGTATTTCTCAGCTTTCTGGGTATCATTGTTTTGATACTGGTTGGCGCTTTGGCTTGGCGATTGTTAAGCCCGGATTCTTCTTCGACAGCATCGAATACCGAACCTACGAATTCCGGAGATGTCGCTCCGAAAGTTACGGTTCCGGTGCTCGAACAAAATGGAATCAAACAGACTTCTTCTGTTGTAGATGGTCAACTCGCCGTATACGACGGCAAAGAGTGGAAAAAATCATTCTGGCCGGGCATTAACTTTGGCGCAACGACGCCGGGGCATTATCCGGGACAAGTATCTCCAACGAAAGCGGATTATTTGCGTTGGTTCCCGATGATGCAAGATATGAATATTAAAGCTGTTCGAATTTACACCATTTTGCCGCCTGATTTTTATGACGCGCTCGCCGAATATAATTCAGGCAAAGACGAACCTTTGATGCTGCTTCAAGGGATCTGGTCACCTGAAGAAGAATTGATTGGCGCTGATGGCGAAGGCAGAGATGCCTTTAGCAGCACGATCAAAAAAGGCTTTGAACAAGAAATACGCGATGTTGCCGCTGTCGTACACGGACAAGCCGATATTCCGGCAACGCCCGGTCATGCGGCGGGTCAGTACAAAACCGATGTATCTCCCTATCTGCTAGGTTGGGTACTCGGTACGGAATGGTATCCTTATACCGTACAGACGACTAACGAAGCGCATCCAGGATTGAAGCCTTACCAAGGCGAATATTTCCAAGCCAAAGCGGAAGCTTCTCCATTCGAAAGTTGGCTGGCGGAAATGCTCGATGTACTCGCTACCGAAGAAATGAAATATGGATGGCAACATCCAATTTCCTTTACCAACTGGGTCACGACCGATCCGCTGGATCACCCAAATGAACCGTTGGAACAAGAAGATTTGGTTCCTGTCGATCCGATGCATATGGAACCTACTGAAGCTTGGAAGGCCGGATATTTCGCTTCGTACCACGTGTATCCGTATTATCCAGACTCGCTCCGCCGGGATCAGAAGTATTTGGATTATGTGAACGACGAAGGCGTCAAAGATCCGTATGCCGGCTATCTGCATGAACTACGTGAACACCACAAAGGAATTCCGCTCATTATTGCTGAATTCGGGATGCCAAGTTCACGCGGGATTGCCCACTACGGGCTATTGGGCCGTAGTCAAGGGATGCACACCGAAAAGCAACAAGGCGAACTCAATGCAGGCATGTTGCACCAAATCTATAACGAAGATTACGACGGTGCAATGTTGTTCGAATGGCAAGACGAATGGTTCAAATTCACATGGAACACCATCGAACTTGAAGTCCCCGGCGACCGCAGGGCGATGTGGCGCAACCGGTTGACGAACGAAGAACACTTCGGCGTTCTAGCCATCGAACCGGAAGAAAGCCCAGACAAACTCATGACGATCGACGGCAAAACCGATGATTGGGAAAAACGCGGGCTGGTCGCAGAAGACGTCGGAAACGGCGTGAAGATGGCGATTACGAGCGACTCGTCCGATCTTTATGTATTGCTTCAAAAAGACGGCGGCAATTGGAACTTCGACGAAGATATTTTGACACTTGGGTTCGATACAACGCCAGGTGGCAGTTCAACAGCGAAGATTGCTCCGGGTATTGAGTTCGATAGCGGACAAGAATTCCTCGCTCGCTTCGAAGGTGGGCAAGGCGGCAGATTGTACGTGAACAGCGGCTACGATCAATACAGTTGGCTATACGGCTACAAACTCAAATCTGTGCCGTACAAAGCGGAGTATGCAGACGATGAAGCCGGAATCTTTTTGCCGTGGAAGCTGGCACTTAACCGAGCGCTATACTTGCCGCAAAGCAAAGTAACCGCTCCTTTCGAATCGTATGATGTAGGCAAGCTGCATTGGGGCACCAATGACCCGAATAGCGACAAGTTCAACAACCTATCCGATTGGTATGTAGAAGGCGATACATTGGAAGTGCGTATCCCGTGGATGCTGCTTGGGTTCACCGATCCAAGTAAGCTTCAAGTATGGAAATATCCATATGGGACAGAAGCCGTAACTCCAATCGATACAGACGGTGTATCCGTCTCGGCAGTCTTGTCGCCAGCTGGCAGCGCAGTATCTTCGCAAGAAGTAGCTAAACCTTCTTCACGTGCGTATACATGGGATGCTTGGGATTTACCGCCTTATCATGAACGCGAGAAAAAAAGCTTTAATATTTTGAAAGAAGCGTTCGCTGAATACGATAAAGAAGTCAAAGGTTCTTCTCGTTAATCCGCTTTAATGTATTAAAAAAAGCCCGATTCGGTCATTACCGAGTCGGGCTTTTTAGATTTATGTTTTTAAATATTCCGCGAAATTTTCCCGCAAATACGGCGTATGGATATCTTCACGCAGATGATGGATCACCAATTCGTCGATCGGCTCAATCCGGCGTTCTGTAATACAACTCAAAATAGATCGATGCTCGGCAAGAATGACTTTTAGCTTTTCTTTTTGCAGCATATGCAATCGACGATACCTTTCGTAATGTGCATTAGACTGCTGAATCAACTCCCACAAAAAGCCTCGTCCTGCCCATTCAAATAACCCTTTATGAAACTGATCATCCAATTGCAAAAACGCAGCATGTGCATCTTCTTGTTGAATACAAGCTTCTTGCCGACTTAATATTTCGTTTAATTTCATCACGCCTTGAATCGATAACGGAGACTGTTGCGATGCCAAATTTTTGATCAATTCTTTTTCCAGCGTGCTCCGCAAATAGATGATCTGCTCGACCGACTCCAGATCGATATACGACACTACATTCCCTCGCTTCGGATACACATGGATATATCCTTCGTGAGCCAGTTGCTTTAAGATGTCTCGCAGCGGCGTTCTCGAAAGTTGAAACCTTTCGGATAGTACCGTTTCGCTTAAGATCGTACCGGGTTTTAATTCCAAATTCAAAATCTCGTTTCGTAGTCGATGCAAAATATCCGCTTTTCCGTTCATCTCTTCACCTTCTCTACGTATCTACTTTGTAGTATACAACGATACTTTAGGAAAATAATAGGTTTAAAAGACTTTAAATTGACAGTGAGCTCAAAAAAATCTATGATAAACCCAATCTTGTATACAAGTTTCGAAATCAGAATGAATCTTAATAGTGGAGGTTCTGTTTATGAAAATGACTTGGCGATGGTACGGAGAAGGCAACGACGAAATTACGCTGGATCAGATTCGGCAAATTCCGGGTATTAGCGGGATTGTCTGGTCGTTGCACCACAAAACAGCAGGCGAAGTATGGGAAGAACACGAAATTGCCGCAGAAGCTCAGCATATTCAATCCAAAGGCTTTTCGGTAGACGTTGTTGAAAGCGTTAACGTACACGATGATATTAAGATTGGTCTACCTTCTCGCGACCGCTATATCGACATCTATATCGATACGATCCGCAAACTTTCCGCTGTTGGCGTCAAAGTCATCTGTTATAACTTTATGCCGATTTTTGACTGGACGCGAACTGATCTTTTTTATCCGCTGCCGGACGGGTCGAACGCTTTATTTTATGAGAAAGCTTCGATCGGTAAAGACCCGCATCAAATGGCGAAGATGATTATCGACGGCGGTGGATCGTTTACGATTCCGGGCTGGGAACCCGAGCGACTCTCTCGGTTAGATGAATTGTTCGCCGCTTATGCCGATGTCGGCGAAGAAAAGCTATTCGATAATCTCGTCTATTTTCTTCAAAAAATCATGCCGGTATGCGAAGAATGCGGAATCAAAATGGCGATTCATCCTGATGATCCTGCGTGGCCGATCTTCGGATTACCTCGCATTGTGCGTAGCCAAGAAACGATTCGTCGTCTGCTCAATGCAGTGAATCACCCGCATAACGGACTGACCTTTTGCTCAGGTTCGCTCGGAACGCTTCCGGAAAACGATCTGCCCGCTATTTTGAACGAATTCAAAGACCGGATTTATTTTGCCCATCTGCGTAATATCAAAATTTTCGATAACGGAGATTTCGTCGAAGTGTCGCACAAACTGGGCGATGGCAACGTGAACTTGCCGGAGTTGGTCAAAGTATTGCATGAGAACGGCTACGAAGGCTATGTGCGTCCCGATCACGGTCGACATCTGTGGGGAGAAGAAAGTCATTGTCGCCCCGGATATGGCTTGTACGATCGCGCTTTCGGCGTCATGTATTTGCTTGGAGTCTGGGACGGATTAGAAAATGCTCGCAAAAGTCTTCGATCCAATTGAAGGAGGTCTATCTGATGTTGGAACTGAATGAACGAGGTCTACAACATGTTCGAGCGTGGGAAGCCGCAGGCGTGGAACTTCCTCAATATGATCGAAAACAAATCACGGAAAACACAAGAAATCGTCCGCGTTGGATTCATTTTGGCGCCGGGAACATTTTTCGTAGCCTGATTGCCAAAGCCGCGCAAAATTTGCTGAATCAAGGCGCAGCCGACACCGGAATCATTATTGCCGCAACGCCAGGTTCGGAGACCCTCAACCAAATCTACCGTCCTCACGACCTTTTAACGCTAGCTGTCGAAATGAGTGCAGACGGTACATTTCACAAAAAGCTTCTCGCTAGCGTAACTCATGCTCTATATGCCGATCCTACGCTCCCTGAAGATTATGCCCAGCTTACCGCCGCTTTTGAAAATGAAAGTCTGCAATTGGTCTCGTTCACGATTACGGAAAAAGGCTATTCGCTCACGAATGCTGACGGCGAGTATAACGAACAAGCGCGACGCGATTTTGAAGCCGATCCTGCTCAAGCTACGCATGTGATCGCGGTTGTCGCGGCGCTTGCACTATATCGCTATCGTAAAGGCTCCCTTCCGCTTGCTTTCGTCAGTCTCGACAATTGCTCGCGCAACGGAGACGTATTGCGTGCATCGCTGACGACGGTAGCCAAACAATGGATCGAGCGCGGATATGCCGAAAGTGGATTTTTGCATTATTTGGAAGATTCAAATCTGGTATCTTTCCCTCTTACGATGGTCGATAAAATTACGCCGCGTCCTTCCGAGATTGTTCAAGCCGAATTGGAACGTCTAGGCATTGAAGGGATGAATACCTCGACTTCGTCTCGCCATACGTACTCGGCACCTTTTGTAAATGCGGAGCAAGTCGAATATGTCGTGATCGAAGACCATTTTCCGGCAGGACGACCTGATTTCGAAGCGGCAGGCTTCTATATGAGCAATCGGGAGACGGTCATTCGAACCGAAACGATGAAAGTCACGACTTGTCTAAATCCGATACATACCGCTCTTGCGATTACGGGTTGTCTGCTCGGATACAAGAAAATTTCGGATGAAATGCGGGATCCTCTGCTACGTCAACTTGCCGAAAATATCGGACGCCATGAAGGGCTGCCTGTTGTCGTAGATCCGGGTATTTTGTCTCCCGCAACTTTTCTGGGCGAAGTGTTGCAAGAACGTTTTCCAAATCCGTATATCCCGGATACGCCGCAACGAATCGCCGCCGATACATCGCAAAAAATCGGAATTCGTTTTGGACATACTCTACGTGCTTATATGGAGCATCCGAATCTGAACGCGGCAGACTTGGTCTCAATTCCGCTAGTGATTGCCGCTTGGTGTCGTTATCTGCAAGGTATTGGCGACGACGGGCAACCTTTTGAAATAAGCCCCGATCCGCGGCTGGATGAACTGCGTCAGCGGCTTGAACAACCGGAAGCGATTCGCGGCATTTTGAGCGATACCTCATTATTCGGTGTGGATCTGCAAGCAGCCGGTCTGATCGAAAAGATTGAGCGCATGTATAAAGAGATGTCTGAAGGAGTCGGAGCCGTGCGCCGCACGTTGGAACGAGAATTGAACGCCGAAAGGAGTGTATGACGATGACACAATCTTCTACAGGTTATGCCGCTTGGCTGCCTTCCGAGCGATGGAGCGACGAAGCTCGAATTGAATCTTGGCGTCCGCTATTTGAACAGATTGAAGCGCATATGATCCTCCGCCATGAAGGTGCCGGAGCTTCGGCGCTTCGAGAACTGATTGGCGGAATTCAGACGCTGAGCGGAATATCGCCTAGACTGACCGTAAAATCCGGTACGCCTTTGCTGATCTTCGGTGATGCTCAAGTCTCTCAAAAAGCTCCCTCGGATTTGCAAGAAATCGAGCTTGCGGAAGAAGCCTATGCGCTACAGATTGATCTTGAAAATTCGATTCCTTATGCGCTGATCCGCGGCGGATCGGACGTTGGATTATTGCACGGCGTATTTGCTTTCCTGCGTCTGCTTGGGACTCAGCAAAGCCGACCGGATAAGCTGCATGAGATCGAAGCTCCGCATCATCCGATCCGTATGATCGATCAGTGGGACAATATGGACGGCAGTGTCGAGCGCGGTTATTCCGGCAATTCGATCTTTTACCGGGACAACCGGATTCTGCTGGAGTCACAGCGTATTGCCGATTATGCACGTCTACTTGCTTCGGTCGGAATCAATGCGATCTCGATCAATAACGTCAATGTGCACGCTGCTGAAACCAAGCTGATTACCGCCGATCTGCTACCAGACGTCAAGCGTCTTAGCGATTTGTTTTCAAGTTATGGCATCAAACTATTTCTGAGCATCAATTACGCGGCTCCGATCGAACTCCGTGAACTAGACACCGCTGATCCGCTAGATGCGGATGTACAGCAATGGTGGCGAGACAAAGCTCAAGAAATTTATGCCGCTATTCCTGATTTCGGCGGTTTTGTCGTCAAAGCCGATTCCGAAAATAGACCGGGTCCTTTCACTTACGGACGCGACCATGCCGACGGCGCCAATCTACTCGCCGATGCTTTGGCTCCGTTCGGCGGGCTGGTGTTTTGGCGCTGCTTCGTCTATGACTGCCATCAAGATTGGCGAGACCGTTCGACAGATCGGGCGCGCGCCGCTTACGATCATTTCAAGCCGCTGGACGGCAAGTTCCGCGACAATGTCATTTTGCAAATCAAAAATGGGCCGATGGATTTTCAAGTCCGCGAACCGATCTCGCCTTTATTCGGTGCAATGCCCCTTACCAATCAGGTGATGGAGTTTCAGATCGCTCAAGAATATACCGGTCAACAACGAGATGTCTGTTTCCTGGTTCCGCAGTGGAAAACGTATTTGGATTTCGATACCCATCTTACAGGCGAAGGGACAACCGTTAAAAAAATCGCTGCCGGGCAGATTCATCCGTTTGCCCAAAGCGGCGTTGCCGCTGTCTCCAATATCGGTGACGACGACAACTGGACCGGGCATCATTTGGCGCAAGCCAATCTATACGGATTCGGACGGCTAGCTTGGAATCCCGAATTATCAGCCGAAAGTATCGCAGCGCAATGGAGCGCCCTCACCTTCGGCTTGTTGAATCCAGCGGCGTTGTTCGTCGAAAAGCTACTGATGGAATCATGGTCGGTCTACGAAAGCTATGCGGCTCCGCTCAGCGTCGGCTGGATGGTACAGCCGCATTACCACTACGCGGTAGATATAGACGGCTATGAATACTCCAAATGGGGCACGTATCATTTCGCGGATCGGGACGGAGTTGGCATTGACCGAACGATCGCGACCGGAACCGGCTACACCGGGCAATACGCAGCTGAAAATCGCGATGTATACGACTCTTTAGAAAATTGTCCCGACGAAGTATTGCTCTTTTTCCATCATGTACCGTACACGCATATACTTAAGTCCGGCAAAACGTTAATTCAGCATATTTACGATAGCCGATTCGAAGGAGTCGCTCGCATTGAACGTTGGATTGAACAGTGGAAGTCTTTGGCGTCCGAAGTCGATCCCAGTAGATTCGAACATATTTTGCGGCGGTTAGAAGGTCAATTGGACAATGCGAAGCAGTGGCGCGATGTCGTGAGTACTTACTTTTACCGGAAATCCGGAATTGCCGACGAGCATGGGCGAACGATTTATGGATGACCTCGAACTGACCATTCAGAACGTGATCGATGTGCTATACGAAAAGGTAGAAGCTTCATTGCCTGAGCCGAGTGTCGATCGGCTCCTGATTGGCAATACGGATTCGGTCGTCACCGGAATTGTCACGACGTTTATGCCGACGACCCATGTCATCGAGCAAGCGGCGCAGATTGGCGCAAATCTGGTGATCGGTCACGAAGGATTATTTTTCTCGCATCATGAACGCTCGCCGGAATCGCCGGAACTTCCAGTTGAACGGATAAAAAGGCAACGGATCCAAGCGCTAGATGTAGCTGTATTTCGTTGTCATGATCTGATTCATCGTTATCGCCCCGACGCGATCACCGAAGGATTAATCCAAAAGCTTAACTGGAATGCGTATGTACACGAACATCGACCCGAAACCGCGATTGTTCATCTTCCGACTCAGACACTGGAACAGATCGTTGCGACACTTAAAAAAGAGCTGAATATTCCTTATGTCCGAGTCATGGGCGATCTGGAGAAGTCTTTTTCCAAAGTTGCCGTATCTGTCGGGTATCGCGGAGGTGGCTCTATCTCTATTCCGATTCTGGAAAGCGGCGAAGCTCAGCTCATCATTTGCGGCGAAGGCCCAGAATGGGAAACGCCGGAGTATGTACGAGAACGTCTACAACTCCATCAACACGGTGCGCTGATCGTACTTGGACATGCCGAAAGCGAAACACCGGGAATGGAATTTCTAGCGGCGCAATTGCGACATCGATTCCCGACTCTTCCTATCCATCACATCCAAGAAGCTCCGATCTTCCAAGTGAGATAGCATTAAAAAAAACGTCCGGCGTTTCTCCTTCTATAAGGAGACGTCGGACGTTTATCGGTTATGCACAAAAAAGTCAGTCGGTCTAAGCCGTAGTCGCTGTAGAAGCGGCTGCCAGATAACGCGCATATTCAGGTAACACTTCATAATAGCCGCTAAGCGATTGTCCTCGGATCGTATCGAATACAATCGGGTTTTCCCCGCGTAGCAAGTCATCGGCGTACTGCCAAGCGTTTTGCTCCAAACGCAAAGAAATGCGAGTACGTGACACTTTACCACGAATACTCGAAAGGCGGTTCGATAAATACTCAAGTTCCGGGTCATGGGCGTGCCCTAGCTCATGCGCTAGAACTACACGTACATATTCTTGAAACGGTTCAAGCGAATCGAATAAAAGCTCGCATTGTTGTTCAAGCACACCTAAGTACAAGGTGATTCGATTATCGTCCAGATTGTATTTACCACCGATCAATCGTTTTCCGGGAAAAAGATTTTCCAATACCACTTCGATTTTGCTGTTCGAACGGGCGAGGACGTCGGTTACGGTATCTTCGATAAGGGTTCTGTTCATACAAGTTCTCCCGTTCCTTTTTTACCATTCATATCGGCTTGTTGCCGCTTTTTATAAAGGGAAGCCGGAGAATAGTATAACGCGATACGAACGAAAATGGAAACAAATAATGTTTTTACCCGCTTTCTAACTTTTTGAAACAACTTACCGAGATCATCACTAAAAACATAGGTTTTTCCGCATGAATCGGCGCCAAACTTGGAAAATGCGAGCAAGTCCGTTACACTGAAACGAGGGATTTTTTTAATTCGAGGAGGATAATTATAGTGACTATGACAGACTTGAAAAATCAAACCGCAATTATTACGGGAGCTGGCAAAGGCATCGGACGTTCGATCGCTGAAGCTTTGGCTGCCGAAGGCGTACATCTCGGTCTGATTGCCCGTACTGCTTCCGATCTGGAATCACTGCGCAGCGAATTAAGCGATAAATATAAAGTAAATGTGTTTGTACATGCGGCAGACGTATCCGTTCGCGCAGATATCGAAGCAGCCGTTCAAAATTTGCAGGAACAACTCGGTGCGATCGATATTCTAATCAACAATGCCGGTATCGGCTCGTTCGGTAAGATGATTGATATGGACCCGGAAGAGTGGGAACGCATTATTCGCATCAACCTGATGGGCGCTTACTATACGACGCGCGCGGCTCTGCCATTCATGATTGAGCAAAACAGCGGGAATATCTTGAATGTCGCTTCGACTGCCGGAGAGCGCGGCTTTGCGACGGGTTCGGCATATTGCGCATCCAAAGCAGGTCTGATCGCGATGAGCGAAGCGGTCATGCAAGAAGTTCGCAAATCGAATATTCGCGTAGTGACCTTAAATCCAAGTACCGTTAACACGGAACTTGCGACGTCCAACAACTTGCCGATCGGCGACGATGATCGCATGATGCAACCGGAAGACGTAGCCGACCTTGCCGTCGCGACATTGAAGCTTCCTGCACGCATGTTCGTGAAGACTGCGGCTCTTTGGACAACCAACCCGCAATAATCTTTAGCTACTCAAAAAAAGCCGAGTGACGTCTACATCCAGACGTTTCTCGGCTTTTGCTTATTTCTGCATTTCATATTCTAATGATTGTCACCACCGCCGTGCCCGGTTATCGGACACCGCGCTACCGATGACGTCATCGGGCACCCTTGCTGAACGGTCGGCGTTTCAGTCGCAGCCATTTGCGGATTGCCATACGGTTTTTTTCGATAAAAGAAATTAGGCTTCACGGTTGTATTATCGTAACGCTTGTGGAAAATATGCGTCGTCGCAGGCGACATCGGCGGAATCAACCACGCCCAATTCCCGGTCACGTCTCGTCCTGCTTCGCGCTCTCTTTTTTCAAAAGTCTCAAATTGCGAAGCGGCTGTATGATGATCGATCATACTCACTCCGGCGGCGCGGTACGATTCCAGCACCGCTACATTTAATTCGACTAAGGCTCGATCTTGCCACAATGTACTGCGGCGGCTTCGATCGATGCCCATCAGATCGGCGATCGTCGGCAGCAGATTATAACGTCCTTCATCGGCAAGATTACGCGCTCCAATCTCCGTACCCATATACCACCCGTTAAAAGGTGCTCCGTGATACTGAATTCCGCCAATCTCCAATCGCATATTCGATACAGCAGGAACGGCGTACCATTTAAGCCCGAGTTCATCGAATCCCGGCAGATCAGGATGAACGATATGGACTTCCAGCACTTTTTCTTGCGGCAATTCGAAATATTTGGGCGATTTACTGTCGATTTGAATGACTAACGGCAATACGTCAAAAGGCGTTTTTGCACCTTTCCAGCCAAATTTTTCGCAAATCATGGTGAATTCTTGAGATACCGGATCACCTATTGTCGTGCCGTCTTCTTGGATATATCCCGCATATCGAATCAATTGCTCATTCCAGATCTGTACGCCTTTTGATTCTCCGTGTTGCGGTCTAAAGATTGTAATCGTAGGACGTATACGTCCTTTATTGGTTGCATACTCAATATGTTCGATTAGCGCATCGGCTACTTCTTGTTCGGAAGAAGCTTGCCGCCGATCGATCACATGCAGACTGTCCCACGGCAACCGTCCAATGCAGCGGTTACTGTTGCGCCAAGCCATACGTGCTCCGTGCTGAAGTTCTTCGTAGGTGTGATGATACGTACCGCTATCTTCGATTTCTTGCTTAATTTCTTCGATCCGCTGCTGGATTATATCTGCTTTCAATCCAAGCTCGTTGTAACATTGCTCGATAAAAAGTTGGGCTTCTTCAAACAAAGTCGCTTGTGCGCTCATCGTTACACACCTCATTTGATCTATAATCGAAAATTCATCTCTTTGTATCATAAAGCAGAATTGAAGAAACCAAGCATACATTTCAGGAAGATTTGGTGTCAAAATTTATTGAAGCTCAGCAAAAAGGCGAAGCCAAAGATTCTGCCTGATTGCAGAATCTTTGACTTCGCCGGATTTAACGTCTGTACATCTTAACGACCCAGGTATGCTTCCAACATCCATGCGTCTTTTTGTATAGCGGCTTGCATGCCGATCAACATATCTTCTGTCGCTTTGTCTTCGAGCGAACCTGCAAGTTCAATGACTTCTTGCAACTCAGAAGCTTGAGCGCGGAAATCGTGTACCAGTGCTTCCACCATTTCTTCAGCGGTCTCCGTACCTGTCGCTTCGGACACACTGCTCAGCTCCAGCTGTTCGCGAATCGTCGCGACTGGCGATCCGCCAATTGCAAGCAGACGCTCTGCGACTTCGTCCATACGCTCTGTAGCCGCATTGTAAAATTCTTCGAATTTAGCATGCAAAGTGAAAAAGTTCGAGCCTTTCACATACCAATGGAAGTTATGCAGCTTCGTATATAAAACCGAAAAATTCGCGACTTGTTTATTCAACGCTTGATACAACTCAGCAGCCGTGTCGACATTCAAATCTACATTCACGTTAGTTTGTACAGTTTTCATATGAGGGTAGCTCCTTTTATTTTAAATTTAGACTTATTCTAATTCCTGTTTAAAGTATATCACCGTGGATTGAAAAAAGCGAGCCTTTTAAGAAAAAAAGCTCGCTTTCTACCGAAGTAGAAAACGAGCAATTTTTGAACATGATATGAAATCACTTCTAGTAGCGTTTTGGCTAGTCCGCTTGCGCAGCAAGAGGTAAGCCAAAATCACTTCTAGTAGCGTTTTGGCGCGGATGTTCTTGCCAGTTCCGTAATGTAGTCGAAAAATCCTTCGGCATTTACGTCGTATACGAGTTGTACCGGACGACCGTCAGCTGTCTCGACGGTGCGACCTTGGCTCGGTCCATCAGGAATGACGATTGCGTTTACGGTGCGACGCTCAACCAATTCCGGTTTGCCCAGCGAAGCTGTCGTGAGCACGTCCCACAGGTAATACGTCGAGTTCGTTTCCATATAGACCAGCGGCGGGCAGAATGCGTAGCATTGTCCCAAGAAATCGATGCCTTCAAAGCGACGCTCGGATGCCCAACGGTTACGAACAGCCAACGTCAACGGGACTTTGTTGGTACTTTCCAAAGCGACCAGATCAATCTCGATACCGGTACGGAATACGCGATCTGCGGCTTCTGGGTCCCAGAACACATTCCATTCCGCTGTGCCATCATGCTCCGGCTCCTGCACGTTACCCGCTTGGAATGTACCGCCCATCCAGAACAGACGCGAAATCTTCGCTTCGATCTCTGGCGCTTCGTCCAATGCACGAGCAAGATCGGTCAGCGGACCCGTGAACAACAGCGTCGTTTGCCCTTCCGTGCGTTTCACCGTCTCGATCAGATGACGGTGTGCTGGCAATTCCGACAATGGCGCTTCCATCGTGCCAGACTCGTTAAGCATCGGGATTGCATCGACCAAAAACGAGTGCATCCGCCATTCCGCAGGGAACGGGTTTTTGCCGCGTGAGTTGGATTTCGCCACTTCTACGACTTGACCTTGACCGAAACGATCGATAATTTTACGGCTTGCATCGGTTGCAGGCTCCAAATATCCGTCCGCAGGAATGACCGATACGCCAGTCAGTTCGACTTCTTCCATTTGCAGAAGCAAAAATAAAGAAACTAAATCATCTACGCCGCCATCATGATTGAAATATACAGGTGTTTTCAAATCTTCCACTCCTCAACGTTCGTCTTTTCACTTCATACTTTATTTATTATGAAGCTTGCAAGGAACTCCGTAAAGGCAAACCTATAAATTCAATACATCCTTTGCACATTACACTTACGCCTTTTCGTTAACCGCACCTTCTTGCGTACGCTGCGGAGCTTTACCGGGCCAGAAAGCTGCGCGCCCTAACAACATTGTGATCGCGGGTACCAAAAACGGACGTACGATAAAGGTATCCAGCAGCACGCCCAATGCCGCGACAACCCCGAATTGCACCAATACTTGAATCGGCAAAGTTGCGAGTACCGCAAAAGTCCCTGCCAGAATGATGCCTGCCGAAGTGATGACCGTACTCGTCTCGCCTACCCCTTCTCGAATCGCACGCTTGAGCGGCATATGACGGCTTTTTTTCCAGATGCTTGAGACCATAAAGATATTGTAGTCTTCGCCTAATGCAACCAAAAATACGAACGCGTACAGCGGAATTGCGCCTTGGATCGCATCTTGACCGAATCCATAGTGCAAGATGAGCCAGCCTAATCCCAATGCAGAGAAGTAAGATAAGACGACCGTTGCAATTAGATAGACCGTCGCTACAATCGAACGCAGATACAATAGAAGTAACAGAGAAATCAATCCGATCACGACCGGAATAACCAAATCGGTATCGTGTTCGGTTGCGGCTCGCGTATCCGCTTGGGTCGCTGTCTGACCTCCGATCCAAACTTTAAGCTCGGGTTCAGTGATCCCTTCACGTTGGAGCGCCTGCTCCGTTGTTTCCCGCATAATCGCAATATCGTCCATCGCTTCGATGGAATACGGATTCGTATTTAGCTTCACACTGTAAAGGAGAATGTCTGCATTTCGCGCTCCTTTTTCCGGTTCAGCAACTTCATCGACGAAAGGCAGATCCGACAATTTCGCAGCCAGATCATTACTTTTGCCTTCGGTGTCTACAATCACTTGCACCGGAGCAAGCTCACCCGGAGAAAATCGTTCCGCAATCGTATCGAATCCTTCGACCGAAGGCATATCGGAAGGGAACGCGGACAACAGATCATAGGTGAACCGAATCTGCGATGACGCTGCTGCCAGACCTCCCAACACGATCAGCGAAGCAATGACGACTTTCCATGGGCGTTCGGTCACGATTCTGCCGATCCGGCTTTCTTTTTTGGGTTTCGCTGGCTTAACAGGCTTGCCACGACGCTTCGCGCGCTGTACCTCCATCTCGGGTGTGCGTGGCACAAACGGGAAGAAAGAAGCGCGTCCAATAATCGCAAGCATTGCCGGTACAAGCGTCAGACTCGCAATTCCCATGACTAGAATCGCGACGCCAAAAGGCACGGCAAACCGATGATAAGCGCCGTATTGCGCAAGTAGCAACGTGAACAACGATAACACAACCGTCAAGCCACTCATGGCGATTGCACCGGACGAACCCGAGATCGCTTGTTTTAACGCTTCACGTTTGCTGGAAGTCTCGGTCAGACATTGCCGGAAACGCGTAATCAAAAATAGACAATAATCGGTTCCGGCTCCGAATAGCAGAACCGTCATAATCGAAATCCCTTGCGCATCCGCGACGATCCATCCTTGATCCGCCATCACGCCTAAGATTGGGCTGATCACCAGATACGCGAATCCCACTGCTACGATTGGAATCAACGCCAGAATAGGCGAACGATAGATCAACAGCAAGATGACCAATACCAACAGTACCGTCGCGATCAGCAAGGATACGTCTGCATTTTGGAACAATGCGCCGCCGTCAATCGCAATCCCTACCGGACCTGTAATTCGTGCAGATAAATCGCTTGTCCCGATCTTCGCTTCAAAAGGATCATCACCTGTGACCGAGATCGCCCGATCTTTTAACTCTTGAATCCCTTCTTTGAGACCTTCGGTATCCGCAGATTCTTCGAACGTAATCGGTAACGTAATCGTACTTCCGTCTTCGGATAGTAAAGACTGCCGCACCGGTGCCGGAAGCTGATGAAAAGGAAGTACACTTGCTTGGTTGACTACAGGTTGTTCTTCCAATGATTTCGTCAAAGCAGCGAGTTGATCCAGATCGGCATCACTTAAACCGCCGCTTCGACTCCATACGCCTAAAGCGACTTGCCCACCATCTCCAGCAAATTCACGTTCGGCGACTTCTGCGGCTTGGACAGAAGGATAATCGTTGCTCAAATCGGCAGCTGCATTGTTTTCTTTTTCATTCACGCTTGGAAAAATAAGATTCAGTACAATGGCAGCTACGATCCAGATTCCCAACACGACCCAACGTCCGACAGGCCCTGCTAATACACCGGCAATCCCCGACCGCTTGTCTGGCTTATGATCTTGCTTCGACATTTTCGATATGCCCCGCTTTCTACATTCCAATTTTCCCCGTGTTAAAAATTCCCCAAATCTTGATCCGCTCCAAATGACTCATTGGTCATTAATCGTATTATGACTCATGAGTCATTTTTGGTCAATATAAAAAAGCAGCAAACAAAAAAGATTCGCTGCCGCTTTTTAATAAAAATATTTGAGGTTTTGAAAACTTGTTCTATTCGGATTCCGCCAACTGGGCATCATCACCGTAAAAAAATCGCAGATGCGAAGGCAATACGGAGATATCCGCAGGAGTCTGTAAATAGATTTCGCCGTCGCTATCAATGCCTTTGGGCTCGTCGGTCTCTACTCGAAGCGAAGTCGTTTGAATATACTCGATCACGCCGCCGCTTTCGCGGTAATCGGTCAGATCCCCGCCGTTGATCACTTGCCAAGCGAGCGATAACCCGGCTTGTCTCACAATCAGTACATCCAGCATCCCGTCATGAATTCCTTCACCTGCAAAAGGAAGCTTAGCCGTACCGAGCGAACGACCGTTAGCGATCAGAATCATAACCGCTTCGCTATCTACAGTACCTTCATCATGCTTTAGACGAAAAGCGAAAGGTTCGGCTTGTCGCAACGTTCGCAGCGTACTCAGAAAATAACTTAATTTGCCCATACGCTCTTTTTCATCCGAATCGATATTTTCCGACGTATCCGTAATAAGACCGATGCCGATAAAGTTTGTAAAAACCCGGCCATTCACTTCACCGATATCGGTATCGTATACAGGCCCGGTAAGAACTTGTTCAGCCGCTTTGCCTACTTGAAGCGGTAATCGAAGCGTTCGAGCAAAATCGTTGCATGTTCCTCCGGGCAGTATCGCAATTTCAGGAGGAGAAGAACTTTTTGCAGCGCCGTTGATACATTCATGCACCGTTCCGTCACCACCGAGGATCAACAGCAGATCGTAATCGCTACTTCGCTCTCGGCATATTTTTTCCCCTTCGCCCGGTTCGGTCGTCTGCACCAATGTCAATTCACCGACTTCGCTCGCAATCGCCGCGACCGCATCGCTGAGCTGATCGACTTTTTCTTTGCCGGCTTTGCGATTATAGATCAACATGGCTTTTTCCCAACGCATTCCGCTCATCCCCTGTCCGATTCGTTACGAACCGGCACGCCGGTTCTTACTCTCCTTATTACCCAAGAGCAGAAGCAACGATAGGATGCAGGTAAAGCCTGAACTAAATTATTTTGGCGATAATCCTACTTTGGAAAGGGTACTCATTCGCCATGCGCACGCTTCGACTTCTTCCGGCGGCATAGGTCTTCCATAATAATAACCTTGCATCAACGTACAGCCGCGCGACAGTAAAAATTCGGCTTGTTCTTCGGTCTCGACGCCTTCTGCGACGACTTCCAGATCAAGTAATCGAGCGATTCCGATAATACCGACAATCAAAGCTTGTTTGGAAATCAAATTGCTACTTTTGACAAAAGATTGGTCAATTTTGATCGTATCTACCGGAATTTCATCTAATCTTCCGAGTGAAGAATGTCCGGTTCCGAAATCATCCATCGATACTTTGACGCCGAGATCGCGTACGCGCTGAAGTTGCGACAAGGTAATCGCCATATTGTTCATCGCAATCGATTCCGTAATCTCAAGTTCAAGCATCTCTCCGGGCAGCCCACTGGAACGCAGCGCGTCATCTACCATATCGAACAGCGTCATACTTTCGAAAACGCGATACGACATATTGACTGAAATGCAGACCCGGAATTTATTTTCGTCATGCCAACGCTTGTTTAACCGACAGACTTCGCCTAACATCCAACGCGTCATCGGTACGATAAGACCCGTTTCTTCGGCAATCGGAATAAATTCTCCCGGCGAAACGACGCCTTTTTCCGGATGACGCCATCGCAGTAATGCTTCAAATCCGGCTTCTTTGCCAAGATTCGCATCCCATTTCGGTTGATACACAATAAAAAATTGTCCATGCTCCAGCGCTAACCGAAGGTCTTTTTCGAGTTCCATTTTCCGAGTCAGTTGACCGCCGATTCCCGCATTGAAAAATAACGTTTTGTCTTTACCCGAAGTCTTAGCTTGATCCAGTGCCGCATCCGCTGCTTTGAGTAGCGCCTGACGATCTCGACCATGCACCGGGAACAGACTGATTCCTGCACTTGCGGTTACGTACAGTTCATTGCCTTCGATCATATACGGACGACTGATTTCTACCAACATTCGGTTAACCCGCTCCAACAGCAGCTCCGATTCTTTTTCCGTACTGATCCACAAAAATTCGTCCCCATCCATACGGAATAGCGATTCGCGTTCTTGAATGCCTTTGCGAATTCGCTCCGAAGCATGAGTCAACAGCTGATCGCCCAGATCGCGCCCCAACGTATCGTTGATGACTTTAAAACGATCCAGATTGATGAGAACCATCGAGCCGATCCGTTCCTCCGCCAATCTCCGATCATATTCTTCGACCAAGGCATGACGATTGGGCAATCCGGTCAATGGGTCACGGAAAGCGATCTGCTTCAATTTCCGACGCTCAAAGACCATAAAAATCCAAGTAATTGCCAGAATGATCGAGACGAGTGCCGACGCACCTGCTATAAAATAAGCCGAAGACAGCCCGGTATATCCAAGCAACGTCGATACAGATTGTAAGCCATCGATATGCAACGCCCCCAATACGGTATACTGCATCGCAAAAACTCCCGCACCTAAAATCAAAGAAGCGACTGGCTTAGATAGATCAAATCCGGTCAAGCTATAAAAATTCCCGAAGACGTACAAAGCAAAATAACAAGCAATAAACAAAATGAGCACAGAGAAAAAACCGACAACCGGATCAATCTGTAGCATACGCTGCGGACGCAGAGCGAGTAACCCAAACACCGTCATCAGCGTAACGCCTATACCGAATACTGCACCTGCGATTCGACTCGTGACCGGCTTTTGCTTCGTGAATAACCAGAACATTATGTATGCGGATAAACTAACGACTGCGATTGCTGCGATCACATAAGATGGCGAATAGTCGAGCGGAATACGTCGATGATAAGAAAGCATACTCATAACATGAACCAACCATGTTCCCGTTCCGAGAACTAGAGCAGCTATCGCCGGGGTTAACTGCTTGATCCGTCTATTTTTGACCGGGCTGCCAAAAGTCGTAGACAATCCGAAGCTTAAATAAGCGGCGAGCAGAGCAACCGACAAGGACAGAACGACAAACATGCCATTCCAACTCTCCATTGAACCTGTAACAAGGACAGAGATCATAAATCGGTACCTACTTTACGTTATGGTAGTTTGCCTAAGGCAAGTAATCTTTCTTTAATTATATCGAACAAATCGAGGAAATCCATTAGTTCGTGATAGGAAAAATAAAAAAACGTTTATTTCAAATCAAAAAAAAGAACCGACGTGTTTTTGTCGGTTCTTTTTTGGGTTTTTCTTTAGCCAGCCTCTTCGGAAAATTGACTGTTATACAGATCAGCATAAAAGCCGCTGGCGTTCAATAACTCGTCGTGTGTACCTTGTTCAATGACCTTACCTTGATTCATAACAAGAATCAGGTCAGCGCCTTTGATTGTAGAAAGCCGGTGCGCGATCACGAAGCTCGTCCGATTTTGCATCAACTCGCCCATCGCTTGTTGAATAAAGATTTCGGTACGCGTATCGACGCTACTGGTTGCTTCATCGAGAATCAAGATTCGCGGATCGGCAAGTACCGCACGCGCAATCGTCAGCAATTGCTTTTGCCCTTGCGAGATATTCGACGCATCTTCGTTCAGCACCGTATCGTAACCGTCAGGCAATGTCCGAATAAAGTGGTCGGCACGCGCCGCTTCGGCTGCACGAACAATTTCTTCTTCGGTTGCGCCTTCGCGTCCGTATGCGATATTTTCGCGAATCGTACCGCCGAATAACCAGGTGTCTTGCAATACCATTCCGAACAGACTACGCAGTCGATCGCGATCCAGATCGCGCGTGTCGACACCGTCGATTTCAATCGCTCCACCGTTAATTTCATAGAAGCGCATTAATAGATTGATCAGCGTCGTTTTGCCGGCGCCGGTAGGCCCGACAATCGCAACCGTCTGACCCGGCGCGACATCGATATTCATATTTTCGATCAACAATTTTTCTTGCGAATAGCCAAAGTCTACTTGTTTGAACGTAACGGCGCCTTTACCGGACATATGACGTTCAAGCTTGCGATCCGGCACCTGTTCTTCTTCATCCAAGATCTCGAATACACGCTCTGCCGAAGCAATCGCGGATTGGATCACGTTAGCGATATTGGCTGTCTGCGTAATCGGTTGGGTAAATTGACGCGAATATTGGATAAACGCCAAAATATCGCCGATACTGATTCGTCCGTTTGTTGCAAAAATACCGCCGACCACACAGATCAATACATAGCCGATATTCCCGATAAACGACATCAATGGCATGATCAGCCCGGAAATATATTGGGCTTTCCATCCCGATTCATACAGCTCTTTATTGTGCTGCTCGAACTTTTTCTGCGAATTTTCTTCACGCCCATAAGCTTTGATCACGCGATGACCATTGTACATTTCTTCGACATGACCGTTCAGGTCACCCAATGCGCGTTGTTGACCCGCAAAATATTTTTGCGAACGCTTGGCAATCATGATCACTACGACCAGACTCAGCGGAATCGTCAGGACAACGATCAACGTCATGATTGGGCTAATCGTCAGCATCATGATAATAACGCCGATAATCGTCACCAGCGACGTAATGATCTGCGTCAAACTTTGTTGCAGCGTATTACTGATATTGTCCATATCATTCGTCACCCGGCTCAATACGTCGCCATAGGGGTGGTTATCGTAATATTTCAGCGGCAATCGATCCAGCTTTTCTTTGACTTCTTTACGAAGCCCGTACGAAGTACGCTGCGCAACGCCTGCCATCACGAATTGCTGAATATAGCCGAATAATGCACTTGCCACATACAGACCGGCTAAAATCATAATGATTTGCCAAATGTATTCGAAATCGACCGCTGCACCCGGAACACCTTGCAGCTTGGCGAACACCCCTTCGGTCAATCGAGTAACCGCTTTGGACATAATTTTTGGACCCAAAATATTGAACAGCGTACTTAAGATTGCCGTAATCAATACAATCAGCAGATGGAATTTGTAAGGAGCGAGATACCCGACCAACCGCTTGAATGTACCTTTAAAATTTTTGGGCTTTGCTACCGGCATGCCCATGCCGCCGGGTCCCATGCCCATACCCGGACCAGGGCCTTTACGAGGCGGCGCCGCATTATTTTTTTGTTCACTCATTTCGGTTTCCCCCTACCTGCGCGCTCAACTCTTCTTCAGAAAGCTGCGACGACACGATCTCACGGTAGACTTCGCTGGAATTCATCAAATCGTAATGGGTTCCGATTCCTGCAATCTTGCCTTGATCGAGTACGATAATCCGATCGGCATCCATAACGGTGCTGACCCGCTGCGCCACCATCAAGATGGTCGCGTCTTGAATTTCGGTCTTCAATGCAGCACGTAACTTCGCGTCCGTTTTGAAGTCCAATGCCGAGAAGCTATCGTCGAAAATATAGATTTCGGGTCTACGAACCAAAGCACGCGCGATCGATAAACGCTGCTTTTGACCGCCCGATAAGTTCGAACCCCCTTGCGAAACGGGAGCGTCATATCCTTTTTCCAGACTATTGATAAACTCTGCTGCTTGCGCGATCTCAGCCGCTTGCTGCATCTCTTCGTCTGTCGCGTCTTCTTTGCCGTGCCGAATATTTTCAGCGACGCTGCCCGTGAAAAGTAACGCTTTTTGCGGAACATACCCGATCTTTTGCCGCAGGCTTTCTTGCGAAAGATCGCGAATATCGGCGCCGTCTACGAGAATGCTGCCCGAAGTAACATCGTAGAAGCGGGGAATCAGATTCACAAGCGTGGACTTACCCGAACCTGTGCCTCCAATAAGCGCCGTGACTTCGCCCGGTCTGGCTTCGAAAGAAATCTCTTCAAGCGCCGGGGCTTCCGCTCCTTGGTAAGTGAAGGAGACATCGCGGAATTCCAGATGCCCTTGCTGAGATACCGACGTCGGCGAAGCGGAGTCTGTAATATCCGGTACCGCATCCAATACTTCATTGATCCGTCCTGCCGATACCGAAGCTCTTGGCACCATAACGAAGATGATCGACACCATAATTAACGAGAACAGAATTTGCATCGCGTATTGGATAAAAGCAATCAGATTACCAAGTTGCATTTCACCCGCATCGATTCGAATACTGCCGTACCAAATGATCGCGATTGTCGAGAAGTTCAAAATCAACATCATCGCCGGCATCATCGCCGCCATAATCTTGTTGACTTTGATTGCGGTATCCATCAAATCTCGGCTAGCATGATCGAACCGCTGACGTTCGCTGTTTTCACGTCCGAAAGCTCGAATCACTCGAATCCCCGTCAGATTTTCACGCAACACAAGATTAAGCTTGTCGATCTTTTTTTGCATCGCTTTGAACAGGGGCAACGCGCTGCGACCCAGTACCAAGATCAGCAATGCCAAGACCGGAATGACCACAACGAGAACAAGCGATAATTTGGCATCTTTGGAGACTGCCATAATAATCCCGCCGATCATCATCATAGGCGCCATCGCCATCATCCGAAGCATCATCATAAGCACTTGCTGGACTTGCGTAATATCGTTAGTGGTACGCGTAATCAGCGAAGCTGTACCAAAATTATCGAATTCTTTGAGCGTAAAGCGTTGTGCGTGCGAAAACACCCGGCTACGCAGATCGCGTCCAAAACCCATGGAGACTTTTGCCGACAAATAACTGCCGGTAATCGAAAACACCATACCGAACAGCGCTACGCCGAGCATCAGACCGCCAGTCTGCCAAATATAAGGAATATTGCTTTTCGCAATCCCTTCGTCAACGATGTCCGCCATTAAAGTCGGCAAAAACAGTTCGGTTAACGCTTGAATGAATACAGCAAACAAAACGAACACGACGCCGATCCAGTAAGGCTTCAACATACGAAACAATTTCATCATAACGGTCTCTCTCCTTTATCAGATGCTTGTGCATCCCTTACCGGGTCAGATAGTGGATCAGGGTCTTCGGCTGCTTTTGAATCTTCGCTAGCTTCACGAGCTTGAAAATAATCATGGATGCGATGCAGCAAATGAATCAAAGTTTGCGTATCGGACTCACCCAAATACTCCGAAAGCCCGCCGATCATCGATTCCATTTCTTCGATAAACGAATCCGTGACACGAATCCCTTCTTCGGTCAACGAAATCCGCACGGCGCGCCTGTCGTCTGGATCGATACTGCGATCAACCAATCCGTCAGACTCTAATCCCTTGATCAATTGCGTGACGGTAGGCGACTTCACATCCAAGATCCGCCCAATTTCCGATACCATGATGCCCGGTTTCCCATCTTCCACGTGATCCCGCAGCACCATCAGCAGCATCCCTTCACTCTGCTTACGCCCCGCCATCGGTCCTGAATGTTTCCTTTTCCTGCCATTCCTCAATCTTCGTAGCGCCATCAACAACTCCCGCGCATCCGGGCTTATCCCCCGCTCCATCGTTCTTCCCTTCTTTCCTTATCAAATCGAGTCCAAGTACGTAGGTATACTAATGTTTAGGTTAACTAATAGTTAGGTATACAATCTATTTCCTGCTTTATCTTATTCCTGCTCAAAAAGATTGTCAACTTTAACTCTATTTTATTTTTTGAATAACAAAAAACCACTCTCGAAGAGAGCGGTTTTAGCTTTTACATATCGATCCACGCGTAGCAGAAGCGGAGAGAGAAATTCAGTGTAGGAGCGTTAGCGTTCGCCTTTGAAATTGAGAAAATCCCAATAAAAATTCCAATAAAATTTTCTCAATTTCAACAAGCGACCGAAACGAATTTCTCTCGCAGCGCCTCCTAAGCATCAAGTCACGATTTCCAAGAAACCCGCTCTCACCTAACCCCCCACTCATCCGGCAGCAGCGAGCGATACGGCTCCTGCAAAAACCGGTCGTCTGCCAAAATCAATACCCCTCGGTCGTCTTCTGTCCGAATTAGACGCCCTCCGGCTTGCTGCACTTTGTTCATCCCCGGGTACACATACGCGTAATTAAATCCGCTGCGCCCGCGTTCGTTGTAATAATCTTTGATAATATCCCGCTCTAACCCGATCTGCGGCAAGCCAACCCCGATCACTGCGACTCCCGTCAAACGTTCGCCCGCTAGGTCAATCCCTTCCGAGAAAACACCGCCCATGACCGCAAATCCAACCAAGCTTTTACTACGCCCCGCTGCAAAAGCATCCAAAAAGACGGTGCGTTCTTGCTCCGACATCCCCGAATCTTGTCCGATGATTTCTACTGTTTCCCGATCGATATGCGTCTCGAACGCTTGGCGAATCTCCTGCATATACGCATACGACGGGAAAAAGAACAGATAGTTGCCGACTCGTTCATTGACAGTCGCTGCCAAAGCCCCCGCCAGATTTTCTTTCGTTTTTTCCCGGTCGCGGAACCGAGTCGAATAAGGCAACACCGTCACTTCCAATTGTTCAGGGCTAAACGGAGACGGAATCGACAACGTATAATCTTCTTCGGACGCTCCCAGCATTTCACGGTAAAAACCTAAAGGAGACAATGTAGCCGAAAAGTAAACCGCCGAACGATAATTTTTCGAAGCTTGCAGCAGCAGCTCCGACGGATCGAGACAAAACATTTTCATCCGCACTTCGCTACCGTCTGTTTCCACATACGTGACATATTGGTCGCCATATAACCGCCCGATTCGAAGAAACGTTTGCGCCGCGAAGTAGACTTCCAATAAGGCTTCTTCCGCTTCGTTCCCGTGTACCGTAACCAGTGCATGCTCCGCTTGCTCGACAAAAGGTTCCAGCAACTTAAACATCACTTCGGGCGGTTCGTTGCCGACAAATCTTCCTTCTTCGCCCGCTTGCTTACGCAATACGATCAGATATGCGTTGACTCGCTCCGCCGCTCCGCGAACCCCGTCGTGAACGCCTTTATAAGCACGCTTGATCTCCAGAAATGCGGACTTCAATAAATCTGCCGAAAACATCTCGCGCCCGCGTTCAACTAAATTGTGGGCTTCATCGACCAATAACGCCGACTTGCCCCGCTGTTCATCCGACAATCGTTTAAAAGCAATCCGCGGATCAAATACATAATTGTAATCGCACACGACCACATCAGCGGCATACGCAGCATCCAGTGAAAATTCGAACGGGCATACCGTATGCTTTCTGGCGTATTGCTCCAACACTTCGCGGGTGATACGAGTCTCATGTTCGAAAAGGTCATGCAGCGCATCGTTGATCCGATCATAATAACCGACAGCGAAGCGGCATTGCCCGCCCATGCAATCTTCTTCTTCTTTAAAACAAACTTTGTCTTTCGCGGTGATCGTCACCGAACTCAAATACGCACCGCTTCGTTCCAGCAAATTCAGTGCTTCTTCCGCACCTGCGCGCGTCGTCGTTTTAGCTGTCAGATAATAGATCCGTCCGACAAGACCTTCTCCGATCGCTTTGACCGCAGGGAATAGTGTCGAGATCGTTTTGCCGGTTCCGGTCGGTGCGCGGGCAAGCAGATTTTTTTCTTCGCGCATCGTTTTGAAGACGGCGCCTGCGAATAGCCGCTGCCCTTCGCGGTAATGACCGAAAGGAAACGATAGCGCCGCAGCGGCGGCATTGCGCTTTTCTTCCCGCTTTTTGAGCAGCAACGCGAACGGAGCATACCGCTCCGCCACGTCTTGTACGAAGTGTGTTAATTGCTCCATACTTTGACTGACTTCGCGTATGCTACGTTCTCCGCCGGGCTTATGCACATAAGTCAGTCGCACCCCGACTTGAGTCAATTGAAGTTCAAGCGCCAGCATATACGCATAAAATTTCGCTTGCGCCCAATGGACATCGCGTCCTTCTTCGATCTGCTCGGGAGTCTCCGATGTCGATTTGATTTCGTCAATCGTATATAATCCGTCTTCGCCAAGCAGCACCCCGTCCGAGCGCCCTTCGACCAAAATCGTTAATTCCCCGTCTGCGCAATTCAGCTCGGTTTTTAAAAAGACTTCTTTGCGATCGTTTTCGCCGTACAGTTCTTGAACTTCGCGGTGGATTCGCGTTCCTTCTTGCAAAGCATTGCCGAAGCGCATCCCGGATTCCAGACTGCCGCTACGAAACACATACTCGACCAACGGACGTACCGACGTTTTGACCGTATAACCCATATCGACACGCTCCTTTTTCTAAATTCCGATCAACCTCTCTATTCTATTATATCCGCTTTGCCGCTTTGCAAACGCATCAAACAAAAAGCGACCTTCGCTTATAGAAGCGAAAGTCGCTGAATCGGTTCTGCTGTGCTATGCCGAATCGGCTTGAAGCCAATACTATTGCAGCACGCGTCTTGCCGATACGTAATGGTCTTGCCAATACTTAAGGTTAAGCGGGGAGATCGCAACGCCGTCTTTGCTCGCGCTGTTATGAACCAGATTGCCTTTGCCATCGTAGATGCCTACGTGACCGATCAGACCCGGTACGCTATCCCAGAAGAAGAGCAGATCGCCTTTTTGCCATTGGTCTTTTTCGACTGCGATTCCGATGTCTTTTTGATAGGCGGTACCGAACGGCAAGCTGATCCCTTGCAGACCGAATACGTAACGAGTGAACGACGAACAATCCAGCAATACCGGCGCGTCGTTTTTGCCAAAACCGTAATGCGTAATCCCTTGTAGCGCCAATGCGTCCTCAATCACTTGATCTGCGATCGCCGAAGAAATCGGATTACCAGATGCAGGGGCTTGTGTTGTAGGTGCTGGAGAAGGAGTAGAAGGTGCGACTGCCGACGGTTGCGGCGTTACAACAGGGAGATCTGTCGAAGACGATCCGCCCGGCAATGTATACGATACGAATCCAGTCGATACGTAGCCGCTTACACCGTTGCTATCCGTAATTTTGAGCCAAGCCGAATTCGTTAATTCTACAGCGACAAAAGCTTCGCCTGCTGACAATACACGGTAGACGTCGCTGCCCGTGATCGGTTCCGCGCGGAAATTAACGTTTTTCGTCACGACTCCGCTTCCGGTCAAAGCGCTTGTAGAAGCAACAGGAGTCGGCTTCACCGTAGCTATAGCCGGAGGCGTTGTAGGTTTCACCGAAGACGAAGAACTTGCATTCGCAGAAGTTCCAGACTTAACGGTCGAAGAAGAAGCGACTTTCTTTCCGACTGAAGAGGTGGATTCTTTGGCAACCGTCACATAAGAAGAAGAAACGTAACCGGTTTTGTCTGCCACTTTCACTTTCAGCCAGTATGTGTTTGATACATCCAACACTTCGAGCTTGGTTCCGGGCTGCAAAGTGCGGTATACGCTACCTTCGGAAGCCGACGGAGCCGATCTGAGATTCACGGGACGATCGACTTTACCGGGAGCCGCTTCCGCGATAGCGGGTAGGGTCATTGCCAGAGTCGATACTGCAAGCAGACCAAGAAGCTTTCTTTTCATGATTCCCTCCTTCGAATACGGCGATATAAACGGATAATAAGATCTAACGATATTTTAACTTTTATCGACCGGAATCGCCAGCTTTTTGAGCAAATTCAAGCAAATTCGGAAACGTTTTTGACATCTTTATTTAGCAAGGAGCATAATAATTAAAGATTTGAAGCTGATCGGCTTGAAAATTGGGACAAATTGTTTAAAAAGGTTTATCCCTATATAACAGGTATTTTCGGTTGGCATGCACGCCGCATCCAGCCTTTTTGCAAGTCGAAGTTTATCGTAAAGGAGTTTGGCATCGTGAAATCGAACCTAAATTGGCGTTTTTTGCTGACGCAACCATTTGTGATTTTCACTCTGATTTTGCTGGTTAAAGGGTATATTGCCTGGGGGCCTATTTTTGAAGACAAACCGCTTTGGGGCCCTCTTTTGACAGAGATTCCGTTTCTATGGATCGTTTTTTGCTTGATTGAATGGCTCGCGACCAAGCGCAAACTGCTCTGGTACATGATTACGAACTTGATCGTGACAGGGCTATTTTTCACGGCGATCATTTACTTCAAATATTATGGCGTCGTCTTCAGCTACCATGCACTGGATCAAGCTCAACAAGCCGTTGATGTGAGCGATAGCGTATTTTCGTTAATGTCACCGCAATATTTACTTATTTTCACCGATATTATCGTGCTGAGCGTCTGGTTTTTTGCCAGCAAAAAAGCACGCCATTGGCGCCAACATATCGTTCAAAGCCGGATGAGTCGCCGGGCGCTCGGGAGTATGCTCATGGTGTCGCTCATTTTGTGTGCGCTCAATATTTTGCCGAACCGCGCGAGTATGAATGAACTGGTGCAAGCGGAGAAAATGGGGATTTTAAATTACGAAGCATTCACTTTGCTTACCGATCGCGAAGATGAACCGATTCCGCTCGACGAAATTTCTCAAGACCGGATCGACGAACTCAAAGGCATTAAAGAAATAAATCATGCCAACTATTACGGAGCCGCCCAGGGCAAAAACTTAATCATTTTGCAAATGGAGTCGCTTCAGAATTTTATGATCGGTCTTAAGATTGACGGGCAAGAAATCACGCCGAACCTCAACAAGCTTTCTAAAGAAGGGCTGTATTTCCCGAACTTTTATCAAAGCGCGGGTCAAGGAAACACTTCCGATGCGGAGTTCACGGTGAATACATCGTTTTATATCCCGCCGCGCAAAGCTTCTGTTATTGCTTATGGCGAAAAAGAACTACCGAGCTTGCCGAAGCTGTTAAAAGAACACGGCTATACGAGCGCGACTTTCCATACGAACGATGTGAGTTTTTGGAGTCGCAATCAATTGTACGCCGCGCTCGGATTCGACAACTATTATGACAAAAGCTTTTTCGGCACAGACGATACCGTATTTTTTGGTTCTTCCGATGAGGTATTGTATGCGAAAACGACGGATCAATTGCAAAAGATGGATCAATCCGATCAACCTTTTTATGCTCAAATCATCTCCATGAGCGCCCATCACCCATTCACGATTCCGGAAGAAAAGTACAAAATGAAACTGCCGGAGCGTTATGAAGGGACATTGGTTGGCGATTATATCCGTGCTCAAAATTATGCCGATTACAGTCTGGGTCTGTTGATCGATGAACTCAAAGCCAAAGGGCTATGGGATGACAGTCTATTGATGCTATATGGCGACCACCTCGGTCTTCCGATCCATTCGATGGACGAACAAGATTTGGCGCTTGCCAAAGAAATTTTCGGTCATGATTACACGTATAGCGATATGCCGAATATTCCGTTTATGGTTCTGGGTTCAGGGATTGATGCCGACAATGTCCAGACGCAGCTCGGCGCCCAAGTGGATATTTTGCCAACCGCCGCGAATCTGCTCGGGATTTCGTTAAACGATCATATCCACTTCGGGCAAGATTTGCTGAATCAAAGCGAAAATATGATTCCCGAGCGGTATTACTGGCCTTCCGGTTCATTGATTGCAGGCGACACTCTGTTTATCCCCGGTACGAGCTATGAAGACGGCACCTATTATCCGCTGAAAAAAGGCGGTATGGCGTCTTCCGGCGTTACCGAAGATCAGTACAACCGCATGTTGCAACTGTTTGAACTGTCCAGCAGCTATGTCCGTCAACAACCGGATCGCCCGGGTGCGGAAAACGAAGAATAACCGAAATTCGATCGTTGCAAGCTTTATTAAAAAAAAGGCTGCCCAAAAAGCTACGGAATAGCTTGTGGGGCAGCCTTTTGTGTAAGTAAATAAAGACCCGCGAATCATGTTAATCTTGCTTGTTTCCATGAGATTCTGCATCCAGCTCTGCGACGGAAAAACGTACGGCTGCGCCTCTATTAGGAAGATTGCGCGCAGCGATCTCTCCGCCATGCCTGCGTACGATCGTCCGTGCGATAAACAGACCTAGCCCTGAATGCGCCCCGTCGTTTAATCGCGCATCGGAAGATCTTGACGCGTCTTCGCGGTAAAACTTTTCGAAAATACGCCCAGCTTCGGCTTCTGCGAACCCTTGCCCTTCATCGCGCACTTCAAATTCGGCTTCGCCGGAATGAATATCAAGTACAAGTTGGATCTTACCACCTTCCGGCGAATAACGTAGCGCGTTACCAATAAGATTATCCAATACCCGGTTGATCTGATTTTGGTCCAGCCAAAGCAAAGACCTTTTGCCTTCTTCTCTCCGATCACAGATGTTCACCTCGAATGCAACGCCGCTTCTGCGGCACAAAAAAGCATATTCCCGTGCTTTCGCGCGAACGATTGCTTCCAGGTCTACCGATTCCGGATACAAGATAAAATCCGGTCGTTCCACGTTCGCCGCTTCCGATAGATCGGCAGTCAATCGGATCGAACGGTCTACTGCGCCCAAGATCGTCTGCGCGTAACGCGTAGCGCGTTCGGGATGACGAGCGTTAACTTCTATCAGCAATTCGGCATGTCCCCGAATAACGCTAAGCGGCGTACCCAGATCGTGTGCAACTGCCGCGATCATATCGCGGCGCTCGCGCTCCGATTCCCATTCGCGGCGCAGCGCTTCTTCCAAAGCTTCACGCATCTGCTCAAATGCCGCAAGCAGCTGATTCAACTCGCGAACTCTGGTACCCCCGCGTTCGAGCGAAAAGTCCAGATCGTGTTCGCGGATTTTCTCCGCGCCTTCAATCAAGCGCGCGAAAGGTTGCTCCAACCGCCTACTTAGCTTTCGACCGCCCTGCATCGCAAAGCGATATAAATAAAGAAAAGGCGCAGCTGCCATCAGCAGCCCGCCGAACAGCACAGGAATACTCCAAGACGGATTCGACGCCGCGACCGTTAGCTTGTAGCGTAGAGCAATCGCTCCTACGAATCGACCATCCGCTTCTGTCAGCGGCTCGTAACGCACATAATAACCGTCCGAAGGTACCTGACGGTTCAGTCGCTTAAGTAGATCCGCCGTACCTTCGATTCTCATCGGCTCACTTAGCTCAAACGACCCATATACCTGTTCTCCAAAAATATTGTAGACAGCGTAACCGATTCCTTCTCCGGGTACGATCTTTTCCACTGCCGAACGCGATGTCGGCGCAACTACATTTTCTACCGTTTGTAGGCGCGAGACGATTTCCGGAATCTGGTTCTCATAATAATTTGCTGGACGCAGTACGCTTCCGAACACAATCAGCAGGACAAATCCGACTGCCCAAGTCAATAGCGTTGCCAGTATGCTAAGCAGCAGCGTACGGCGGAAAGCCTGTCCGATCCATACTTTCAAAGACTTTACTTTGCGTTCGGGTTCGGAACGCCTGCTTCCGCTTAAGCTTGCCACTTGTATCCGACCCCCCAGACCGTACTTATCGGATTGGATTCCGCGTCTACGACGCTCAATTTCGCGCGAATCTTTTTCACGTGCTCGGTAACAGTCGCCGAATCTCCTTCTGCTTCCAGCCCCCAAATCCGTTCATAAATATCTTCGCGTGCGAATGCTTGAGCTGGATGCAGCGCCAGTAGCAGCAAAATATCGAATTCGCGTGCGGTCAACGCGATTTCGGTTTTGCCGAGCCGAACTTCACGCCCTTTCCCATCGATCGCAAGCTTGCCAAAACGCAAAAAGCGGTCAGAAGTCGCACGGTCTCTTTTTTCCCGGCGAAGATGTGCGTAAATTCTAGTTTTGAATTCGCGTAGACCGAATGGCTTTATCAGATAATCGTCGCCGCCCGCCATAAGCCCAAGTACCCGGTCTTCTTCCGAACGCCGGGCGCTGACGAACAGGATCGGGCACGAAGCCTGCTCCCGGATCGCCGCGCATAACTCGTAACCGTCCATTCCAGGCATCATCACATCCAGTACGATCACGTCCGGCTTGTATGCAAGCAGTCCAAGCGCTTGCTCTGCGCCGTACGCACATAGCACCTTATAGCCTTCGTCTTCCAAAGCGTCACGCATAAATGCCACCATATCGCGTTCGTCATCGACCAGCAGCACCGTTTCGCTCATCTGTATTCCTCCCTTTTTTCCGCTTGCTTACTGTGTCCACTCCCTTGCCCGCCAACTCCATGTTCCTAGTATAGCGCAGCTAGCCAGCAGTAGGCATAGCACCAAAGCTAGCGAAGCGTCGCCACCCGGAATGTTGCCGATAAAATGGAAGATCGAATCAGATACTGTCAATAAAAACGAAAATCGATCTGACACGTAAAGCCCTCCGACGATCGCCGCCAACATACCGATATATGCCAATACGGGATTTGGCGCGATCAACGATACGGCACCGCCGATTCCGATCAACGTCAAAAACACACCGAAAGCCAGAGCGTAAAAGCCCAACGTAAAAGCAAGCGCGCCCAGGCTATCTAGCTGCCCGGTACCTATAAATGCCGTTTCTTCGACGGAAGGCATCGCGATACGTCCAAATACCGTACCTGCCGCCCAGGTGAACAGCGTCAGCCCTCCTATTATGTAGCCGAGCACTAGCCACTTGACCGCGAATATTTTGACGCGCGAGACCGGGCGGATCAAAGCCAGGCGCAGCGCTCCCGAAGCAACTTCTCCGTTGAAGCTGTCCACAGCCAGCATTGGAATCACGATAAAATTTATCAAAACCGCGAGCTCTCTAAGCAAAAATGGCGACGTATTAAGCGAATTCAAAGCTACGCTGCGCTGTGGATCGTAAAAGCTCGTATTTGTCATTGTCAAAAACATACACTCCAGCAGCGTACATATCATATACGCGATCAGAATGGCCCAGGTTCGCTTGCGCTTGAACATCCGCTGCGCTTCGCTTTGTACCATTTTGCCTAGACTGACTTCTTTTTTCTTATTCAAAAGAATCTCTCCTTTTCCATATCAACGCCGTCATACCGCCGAACACTACGCCATACCCTGCCAACACGCTTATGTTCCAAAGCGCAAGCCCGTGTAGATTCGCGATCATCGCCGCCAAGCCTTCCCATTCGATCATCAGCAACGACGAAAAATGCAGCCGAAAATAAACTTGCGTGTCCAACAGCGGACGAAAATAAGCAAGCATGGTAGGAAACGCGTAAGATAGAAGCAAAAATCCGATTCCTAGCCCCAAGGCTGCCGTGGACGAACGACCTATAGTCGCAATGCCAAAAAACACGGTCAACAATACCGCCAAAGCCAGCGTAGCCAATCCATAATATTCCAGATCGTAAAGTAGCCCTTGCGCGTAAGACACTATGCCGGCGTCGTAGAACAACGGATAAGTGTCCGGGTTCGGAAATACCATCTTGCCGATGACAACGCAGCAGCCCAAATATAGGAGTAACTGAATAAAAACGAATGCCAGGCACGCTAGCCATTTTGCCGCTATGATCCGAGTTAGCGACGCGGCGCGTAACATGACCATCCGAAGCTGACCGCCGCGGTATTCTTCCGTCACCGTCAAGCCAGCCAATACAAGCATCATTCCGCTGAATACGGTAATCAGCATTTCGGCAAGCGCTAGCACCGGCACGTTTCCCGCTGTCGCATATTCCGGCAAACCCGGATCAAGCCGCTGATTGTTCGACAACAAGTATACAGCCGATAACATTGCCGCGAGCGGCGCAGTGAATGCCATCAGACGAACGGATCGCCTTTTCCATAAACGTCTCCATTCCGCTTCGAAAAGTCTCATAAAACCGACGGTCTTCGCCTTTTCTGTTAGCCGTACGCTCATCGCGTCATCATCTCCACGAAAGCATCTTCCAAACTGCCCGATGTGCCGATCATTTCTTCTTGGCTGCCCGAAAAAACCAGCTCGCCTTCACGAATCACAACGATGCGGTCGCAGATTTTCTGAAGCTCGTCCAACAGGTGGCTGGAGACAAGAACGGTTTTGCCGAACTTAGTCTTAAGCTTCAAAATCAGCTCGCGCAGCTCTCGGATGCCCATCGGATCAAGGCCATTTGCCGGTTCGTCTAGAATAAGCAGCTCTGGATCGCCAAGCAGCGCCTGCGCGATGCCAAGCCTCTGCTTCATACCGAGCGAATACGTTTTGACCTTTTCGTCCGCGCGCTTGTCCATATGCACGATTTCCAGCACTTCTTCGATCCGGCGCTTGCGTGCTTGACGATTTGGCAGATTCGGATGCAGGAGCGCCAGGTTATCTAAATTTTCTCGGCCTGTCATGTAAGGGAAAAAGATCGGCGATTCCACGATAGCTCCCATATTCATCACGGCGATCTCGCGCTCACGCTTTACACTTCTTCCGCTAATCAACAGATCTCCCGAATCGGGACGAATCAATCCGGTCATAGCACGGATCAAAGTGGTTTTCCCTGCTCCGTTAGGACCCAGTAGCCCGCAGATTTCACCTCGCTCGACCGTGAACGACACGTCTTTTAACAAGGTGCGCTTCCGTACTTTTTTCGTAACATTGCCTATTTCCACTAGCGGATATGTGACCTGCGGAATCTCGATTCGGCTTTCTTGCTTGATCTTTTCCATATGCGATTCTTCTCCTTCGCCGCTCCTGCGACCGATTTTCCGGAAGTCGAACTTCCGATAACCCCAGTGTAGAAAACGAATCTAAAGAAAGAATAAAGAATCGGAAAAATCAAGCAGATACAAAAAATCGTTACTCGTTGTTGCTTCCTTCTCTTGTCGGCGTCCCGCCCAACCAATCCCTCGTAAACGAGATCCATTCGCGCGCCGCAAAAGATTGATACCGGTCTTTATGCCAAATGACTCCGAGTTTCCACCAGATCGCCGGTTCTTCCAACGGGACGACGCTTACCGCTTTTCCCGATGCCTGACGGCAGATCGTCTCCGGCAACAACGCGACGCCAAGCCCTGCCGCGACCATCTCGCTGATCAGATCCCATTGCGAGCTTTCGTACACGATTTTCGGCTGAAATCCGACCTGTAAACATTCGTTGATAATCCGGTCGTGCAGTGTGAAGTCTTCCCGGAAAAAAACGAAGTTTTCTTGCGCCAATTGTTCCAACTTCTCACTTTTCGCTCCGGCTAAAGGATGTGACGAAGGTACGATTAAGTTCAGACGTTCTTCCGCAAACTGAAAAGAATCGAATACATCGAACGATAAAGGCAACACCACGACTCCGATATCCAGCAGACCGCTTGCGACATCGGATTCTACTTTTTTCGCTCCGTCTTCAAACACCTGCAAGGTCACATCCGGGTAACGGTCATGAAAAGCTCCGATGACTTTAGGGAAAAAGCTGGAACCGACCATAGGCGGAAGCCCGATTTTGATATGACCGCTTTTGAGTTCTGCCAAGTCTCCAAGTTTCGCTGAAAGGCTAGAGAACGATTGAGTAATCGCTTGTGCTTGTTCCATCACGACTTTGCCTGCGTCTGTTAATTCGATTTTTTTGCCAATCCGATCAAATAAAGTAGCACCGAGTTCTTCTTCCAATTGCCGAATCGCTTTGCTAATTGCAGGCTGGCTCAGGTATAACGATTCGGCGGCGCGAGTAAAACTTTGAAGACGTGCCGTTTGAAGAAAATACTCCAAATGTCGAATATCCATAAGGGCATAATTCCTTTCCGGATTTTAATTTTGTTTTTATCCATAACTAAAAGAAATGATAAGTATAGTTTATATTCATTTTACTCATGAAAGAAAAGGCTGTAAAATTTTCAATACAAACAATAATTATATCAGAAAGGACTATTCGGATGAAAAAGTTATGGCTGACTGTAGCTCAAGTTGCTTTATTGATGGGATTTTCTTGGCTTACGAATAAGCTTGCCCTCTGGATGCATCTTCCGATTCCGGGTAGCATTCTTGGGATTTTTATATTATTTGGTCTTTTACATTTTCGCATCGTCAAACTGGAATGGATCGAATTGGGAGCCAATTGGCTGCTTGCCGAATTGTTGTTATTTTTTATCCCCGCCGCCGTTGGCGTAATGAATTACATTCCTTTATTTGAGCAAGACGGAATTCGTATTCTGACTGTCGTGATTTCAAGCACGCTTATTGTCATGGCAAGCTCCGGCCTTCTCGCGAGAGTATTATCGAAAAGAAAGGAGGGTGCTAACGTATGATCTCCGAAATCGTCACGTATTTAACCGCTACTTTAGTCATTTATTATGTAGCCAAATGGATCTATCGCCGCTTTCCATACGTGTATCTTTCTCCTCTTCTAATCACGCCGGTCATACTGGTCGTTCTGCTACTTGTTACTCACTCCTCTTACGATAGTTACAATACAGGCGGGGCTTGGCTATCCAAGTTACTTCAACCGGCTACCGTCGCTTTTGCAATTCCGTTATATAAAAATCTTCAAACTCTCAAAAAACACGTTGGCGAAATCGTGACCAGCGTATTGTTCGGATCGTTGATGGCGATCTTATCTTCGGTATTGCTAGCGCGTCTCATGCACTTGAATGTTGAATTGGCGAGCAGCCTAGCACCACGCTCGGTTACGACGCCGATCGCGATGAATGTATCGCAAATGGTTGGCGGAGTGCCGACGATCACGGCGGTCTTCGTCATTATGACCGGATTACTCGGCGCGATGATCGGACCTTCGATGTTCAAATGGCTTCGAATCGAAGGAGACATTGCTCGCGGTGTATTGCTGGGAACGAGTGCGCACGGAACCGGCACATCCAAAGCTTTCGAATTAAACCCGCTTACCGGAACAATCTCTAGCATTTCGATGATTTTGGCTGCGTTGTTCACGCTAGTAGCCGCACCTATGCTGCTGGGATTTTTGGGTTAATACCCAAACAAACCCCCGCTCTCCGATTACGGAGAACGGGGGTTTTGTTATGGGTTACTTTTTAAGACGTAAAGTTATCGCTCATGCGCTCAAGCAGGCGAACCAATACGGTTGCCGCTTCGGCACGTGTTGCATTGCCTTTCGGATCAAGGATACCGTTCGTTTTCCCGATCATGATGCCTTCTTCCAGCATCCGGCTGACCGGTTCTTTCGCCCAGTTGCCTACACGGTTGTAATCGCGGAAGCTTTGCGCCGCTGTGTAATTTGGCGTATTCGGGAATACGTCAGGGTTCAACCACAGCATTGCATTATTCAAGACTTTCGCCATTTCTTCACGTGTAATCGGCTCGTCTGGATCGAAGTTGCCTCCGGTATATCCATCGACGATTCCTTGCTCATAAGCGCCTTGAATCGAAGTGGTGTACCAACGATTCACAGGTGTATCGGTAAAGATTGGGGTGTTCTGCGAACGAATATCCAACAACGTCGCGATCATTTTCGTAAATTGTGCTCTCGACAACGTTTCGCGCGGTTTGAATGTTCCGTTCGGATGACCATCGATTACGCCAAGTGCCGCCAAACGTTCGATCGCACTTTGCGCCCAGTATCCGGAAATATCGCTGAACGTACGCGGTTCGCGCATCGTCAATGTCACAATCCGTCCCGGTACATCGATATCTTCGCCGTCGCCTTCACTTTCCGGAGTGACTGGGTTCGTCTCTGGGGTTACTGGATTTGTCGGTGTTGGTGCTGGAGTACCGCCTCCGGCATCTCCACCGCCTCCGCCGCCACCAGTGCCCGGATTTGGTTGCTCGCCTTCGATACGTGCCGGATAAACAACCGGTGTTGGCGCACTTTGCGTAGCGCCGCGCGTCAAGGTCACTTGGAGATTTCCTCCGGCTTCGTTAAGCGATACCGGAATCGTAATGCTGGTTGCTCCAGGTGCGACTTGACCACGACCGATCACTGTCGTTCCGTTCGCTGCATAGATCGTAATAATATCGCCCGGTTGGACATTCGAGATCACTACGCTACTACCTGCTGCTCCGTTGTTATTCACCGCGACATTCGTTGGTGCTGGCGCAGGTACAGCTGTTGGTTCAGCACCGTAAGTTACGGTCGTCGGCGTTGCGCTTTCTACGCCGCCGCGGTTGATCGAGACTTGTACACTTCCTCCGTTTGGATTCAGTGTAACCGGAATAACCCATGTCGCCGGATCAGAGCCAACGGTCACTCGATTCAGAATCGTCGTTCCGTTTGCCGCGTAGATCGTAATGGTGTCTCCGGCTTGCAATTCTCTCAACGTTACCGTATCTGCATTACCTGTGTTGTTGCTGACTGTAATATTGGCAGCAGACGGTGCATTGATTGTGGTCGGGGCTGCTTGATAAGGCGCTGGCGTCGACGCGCTTTCCACGTTCCCTCTTGTCACCGTTACTTCAACTTCTCCGCCGTCTTCCGGCAACGTCAACGGAATCGTAAGCGTTCCAGCTTCTGTTGCCGTCGCTCTAGCCAAGATTGTTCTACCGTTGCGTGCGTAGATCGTATAGGTATCGCCGACTTGAACGTTGCTGATTCTCACGCTGTCTTGCGATCCCAAGTTGTTTGTAACCACAACATTTCCTACTGACGGAGCCGGTACATTATTGGACTCGGCTGGATACGTCTGCGGCGTTTTTGCACTTTGGACATTGCCGCGAGTGATCGCGACTTGTACAGAACCTCCTGCCGCATCCAGTACCACGTTCAATGTCACCGAGGTTGTCGTTGCTGTCGCAACGCCCAGTACGGTAGTTCCGTTTGCTGCGTATACCGTGATGACATCGCCGACTTGGACATTATCGACTTTTACCGTATCGCCATTGCCTGTGTTGTTAGTCGCTGTAATGTTGCTTGCTTGCGGTTGCGGAACTTGGCTGACTTCTGCATCATAACTCTTCGAAGTCTTCGCACTTTCCACGTTGCCGCGACTAATCGAAACCCGGATATTGCCTCCTGCGCTGCTCAGCGTCAATGGAAGTTCAAGCGTTCCATTCTCTGCCGCTGTCACTCTCGCAAGAATCGCTGTACCGTCTGCATTGTAGACCGTAACGATATCGCCATTTTGGACATTGGCAACTTCTACCGTATCGTTGTTGCCGGTATTGTTGTTGACGGTAATATCGGCAGCGACCGGAGCCGTTACAGTGCTTGTTGCGGACTCATACGAAATTTCTGTTTTTGCACTTTCTGTAGTTCCGCGCGTGATCGAGACTTGGATGTCTCCGCCTCCATCAAGCAACGTTAAGTTAATCGTGAGATTACTTCCCGTAGCTGTTTCTTTACCCAAGATCGCTTGTCCGTCAGCAGAATAGATGGTTACCACATCGCCCGGTTGCAGTCCGTCTACTTGGACGGTATCGTTATTGCCTGCGTTGTTTGTAACCTCAATATCACTTTCTGCTGGAGCTGCTACAGCTCCCGGCTCGGCAGTGTAAGACTGCGTTGTCTTCGCACTTTCAGTACCGCCTCGCGTAATCGAGACTTGAACGTTGCCGCTTCCGTTATTCAATGTCACCGGAATCGTCAAACTTCCTGCCGAAGTTGCCGTTTCTTTACCTAAAATCGCCGAACCGTCTGCGTTGTATACCGTGACGGTATCGTTGGCTTGGAGATTGTCGACTTCTACCGTATCTGCATTGCCCGTATTATTCGTTACTGTAATATCAGCAAGAGCAGGTTGAGGTACATTCGGTGTTTCTCCATCATAATTTTTTGACACTTTATCGCTTTCTAGCCCATAACGAGTGACCGAAACTTGTACGCTTCCTCCAGCCGGATCAAGCGCGACTGGAATCGTCACCGGTGAAGAGGATGTTGCGGTCGCTTGACCCAGAATCGTCACGCCATCGGCAGCATAGACGATAAAGTGATCGCCTTGCTGAACATTATCGATAATGATCACTGCATCTGCCGAACCTACGTTGTTATTGATCGTAATATCCGAATTCGCTGGCTGTTGCGGTGCAACCGCATCGTACAGAACGGTCACAGGAGAACCTGTATCTGTGTCACGTTGCACACTGACTTCAATTCTTCCGCCTTGATCAGCGAAGTTGAAGCCGTTTACGGTGACCGAAGTATCTCCTGTACCGACTGTGCCTGTTTGAGACTGTCCGCCTACCGTCACGGTGACAATATCGCCTTCTTGAAGATTTGCGACAGTGACCTCACCTTGAACTCGGTCATAGGTAATATCGGCGACGCTTGGCGTCGGCGCAGAACCCGTTGCTGCTGCGTCATAAGGAATCGGCGATGACGCATTACTTGGAATTCCGTCACGTTCTCGCACCGCTGTGAACGATCCGCCTGTTGCATCCAGCCCACTTGCAACCGTGACCGTCACGCTACCATCAAATTGAGCCGTTCCGCGAGCTTCAACACCGCCAATGTTTAGCACGACTACGTCCCCTGCCAAGATGCTGGCGTCGGTCACGACGACTGTACCGGTTCCATCGCTATAAACCGTCGTTGCAAAGTCCGCGCCGTCAAGACTTGGGATACTCTCTGCGTTATACGGAACTTGCAGCTTCCCGCTTTCAAGTTCACCTCGGGAGATCGAGACGGCTACTGTTCCGCCTCCAGTCTCCAACTCGACCGCGATCACGATCGGCGATGCGCTAACCACGCCTTGACCCAGTACTCTCGTACCGTCAGCGGAATACACTCGAACCAGATCGCCTACCTCGACGTCTCTGACTGTTACGGTATCGTTAGCGGTTCCCGGTTGGTTGTCTACATCAACTTCTCCAGTGACCGGTGCTTCAGGAGCGGTTGGTGCGGCTGGTTCCGCTGCATACGTAACCGGATTCGATAACGGGCTTTGCAGTCCATCTCTTTCAATCCGTACTTGCAGCGTTCCACCTGCTGCGTTCAATATCACCGCAACTGTTGCTGTTGTCGATGTAGCGGTATATTGACCGAGCAGCGTCGTGCCGTCTGCGGCATAGACGCGGACAATATCGCCTGCGACCACATTATCGACTACAACCGAATCGTTATTTGTTCCTGTTTCATTATTCACTGTAATGTCTGCGGTTGCCGGAGCCGTTGGTGCTGTTGCTCCCGCTGGCTCCGCCGTATAAGTGACAGGCGCTGATAAAGCACTTTGGAGCCCTCCACGCTCAATCCTTACACGAACCGATCCTCCTGCCGGATCAAGAATAACATCGACTAGAGTGGTTGTCGTTGTTGCTGTATGCTGACCAAGCAATGTTGTTCCATCCGCTCCATAGACGCGAACAATATCGCCCACCTCAACATTTTCCACTTCAACTTGGTCATTGTTATTTCCAGTTCGATTGAATACTGCAATATCTGTTGCAAGCGGCGCACTCGGTGCGCTCGGTGCAGCCGGTTCAGCGCCATAATTAATCGGACCCGTCAGATTGCTTTGAAGATCGTTGCGTTCAATCCGAACTTGCACGGCTCCACCTGCTGCATTCAAAGCAACTGGAATAGATGTGCTTGTCGCAACTGCAGTACGCTGACCAAGCAGAGTTGTGCCATTTGCAGCGTAGACTCGGATAATGTCTCCAACTTGGACATTACCTCCTGTTGCAACTCTCACTTCGTCGTTAGCTGTTCCTGTCCGATTGAAGACCGAAACCGCATCGGTTGCCGGAGCTGCCGGAGCCGGTTCAGGTCCATAAGAGACTGGAGCGGACAGGACGCTTTGTACGCCGCCGCGTTCAATCGTGACGCGAACACTACCTCCCGAAGCATTCAGTTCAACCGGAATTTCTACGGTCGTGCCTGAAGATACCATTTGACCGAGTTCGGTTGTGCCATTGGCATTGTAGACACGAACCAAATCGCCCGCTTGTACATCTTCGACAATAACAACTCGATCCGCTGTATTGCCCGTCGCGTTCGTGACTGTAATATTGCTGGCTGCCGGAGCCGGTGGAACCGGATCACCCGGGTACGTAACCGCAGCCGAACGTGGGCTTACCGCACCGGCACGTTCAATAGTAACGGTCACGCTACCGCCTTCCGATTTCAAAACAACCGGAATCGTAATACTTGTAGCTGTAGCCGTCGCTTGACCAATCGGGTTCGTAACACCAGCTTCGTAAATACGAACGATGTCGCCCGACTGGACATTTTCGACTGTTACCTGATCATTGGCTGTGCCTGCATCATTCGTTACCGTGATACTCGATGCTGCCGGAGCATTTGGTGTAGGCGATACTTCCGCCCCGTACGAGACTTGCGTAAGCGGACTTTCGAATCCGCCTCGTTCCACGCTCACATTAACTGTCCCTGCACTTGCGCCCAATGCAACAGGAATGACAACACTTGATCCTGTCGCTGTACGTTCGCCAAGTTCGGTTGTGCCATCTGCTGCATACACGCGTACAATATCACCGGATGTAACACCCGTTACGGTGACACTATCATTCGTTGTACCGCGAGCATTGACGACCGTAATATCTGCTGCCGCCGGAGCTGGTGTCGCTACAGGTTCGGCAAGATAAGATTTGAGCGTACTCGGACTCTCGGAAGTCCCGCGCACGATACTTACGCGCACACTACCTGCCGGAGCGCCCAGTTGAACCGGTACGATTGCAGTCGTTCCTGTTGCTCTGATCTCGCCAAGCAGTGTAGTTCCGTTCGACGCGTAAACGCGTACTCGGTCTCCAACGGTAACGCCTGTTACAGTCACTGTATCATTAGACGTCCCTGCTGCATTGTTTACTGTGATGTTGGCTGCTGTAGGAGCCGTAACCGTTGAGGTTTCTGCTGCATAAGAAACCGCAAGCGGGCCACTCGGTACTCCTGCGCGAGTCACGTTCAATTTCAGCGTACTTGCGTAAGATTTAAGTCTGAGCGTCCGCAGAACAGCTACGCCTGAATCATTCGCTGTCGCTTCCCCGATATTGGTATTTTCATCATCGAAGAATTGAACTTCGTCATCTTCGACCAGACCGCTGACGGTCACGACATCTTCTTCATCCGGGTCAGCTGACCGTACCACGGTTACTTGCGCCGCTTCCGGTACAGGAGGTTGATCCGGATCATAAGCAGCGTAAGTCTGTGGTGTCCGCGTACTTTCGTTACCGTCGCGAACAATCGCAACTTCAATCGTGCCGCCGGTTGCATTATCCAAATTAACTAAAACCGTAATACTGCCATCCGCGGTAGCGGTAGCGGTACCCAGTTGGGTTCCATCTGTCGCATAGACGATAACGACATCGCCTGCAATCACGTTATCGACAACGACCGGATCTTCATCGGTTTCTCCGTTCGTCACGGTAATATCGGATGCAGCAGGTCCTGTGTTCGGCTGAGGCGTTTCTGCTGCATAAGGAACGGGTGTCGGTTGTCCAACTACCGTACCGCGCTCCAGAGCCACACTCACCGTGCCGCCACCAGGAACAAGCGTAACGGGAATCACGAAGTTTCCATTACTATACGTAGTGGAACGCCCGATCTGATTCAAGCCTTCGTCATACACGATATAAGCATCTCCGGCTTCATAGTCGGCTGCCGCTACCGCAATCGTCACTGTATCTTGCGCTCCGGTATTATTGACGACCGTTACCGAATTCGCGTCGACTGTCGGTACATTTTGTGCGCCTACGTTGAAGGTTACACCTGTACTTTCGATCCCATTTCGTACCCGAACCAAAGTTAACGTCTCGCCGTTCGGATTGAATGTAGTTGTAAATACAGAAGGATCCGTCTGCGAAGGCGTGAACGTCAATACCGAACCGTTCGCACGATATACGCGAAGCGTATCACCGCTATTCAACCCACCAACCGTTAGTGTGTCATTGTTGCCAATCGCATTTGTTGCAGAAACTTGAGCAATGTCAATCGGTTCTACCGTTTCCGCTGCATAAGTCACCGGTACATAGCTACTCAAGATACCATTGCGCTCCACGGCAACATATAGACTGCCGCCTGTCGGAACCAAATTGTCAGGAATATTGATGGTAACAGAAGCACCTGTTGCCTGAGCTGTACCGATCACATTGTAGTTCGGATCATAGACGCGAACCGTATCGCCCGCTGTCACCCCAACAACGGTTACCGTATCCACTAGAGTTCCATTGTTCGCTACATTGGATACTGTAATATTCGAAGCTGAAGGCGCTGGAACGACTTCTGCCGAGTAAGGCACCGCTGTTGCAGGGCTATCGATCGTATTGCGTGTAATCTTGACTTGAACAACGCCGCCTTCCGGTGTCAGTTCTACCGGAATTTGAACAGAATTCCCACTGGTTACCGTACCTGTCCATGTCGCAGTTCCATTTGTTACGGTTACGAGATCTTGCACTTGCAAGCCGCTTACCGTGACGCTATCCGCTGAACCCGTTCCATTGACGACCGTGATATTCGATGCCAAAGGTGCGGCAACAACTTCGCTACCGTAAGTCGCTTGCGTGCTAGCACTTTCAAGTGTATTTCTTACGATAGTGACACGCACAGTGCCGCCGCCCGGTATCAACTGTACCGTCGCAGTTGCGATACCGTTCACCGCGTTTACAGTTGCCGGTGCGGTAGCCAGACGCTCACTACCGTCCGCATTGTAGATACGAATCTCATCACCCGATTGCAGTCCGTTTACCGATACAGTATCGGAATTCCCTGTATTGTTGGTTACGGTAATTGTACCGACAGCAGGTGGGGGTATAACCTCTGCATTGTACGATACGCTCGTTGCGGCGCTAGTCACGCCGCCTGCGCCAGCGTTACTATATCGTACGATTGCCGCAGTCACGTAACCACCGGCTGGAGCCAAGTCTACATTGGCTGTAGCTGTAGCCGGCGTAGTTCCTTGAGCCGCTACGCGATACGTGTTAATCAGAGTATTATCACGATCATAGGTCGTGATTTCTACGTAATCTCCGGTTCTTAGACCAGAGACAGCGACTGTGTCTTGCGCCGTTCCAGCTCCGTTGGTCACTGTAATGTCTGTAGGAGCAGGAGGAGGAACCGTTTCCGCGTTGTGATTCACACGCGTCGCAGCGCTTGTAATGGTGTTGCGAGTAATCGCCACCGTTACATAACCGCCTGCTGGAACCAAGTCCAAGTTAACTGTAGCGCTATTTCCTGTTCCTGAATTTTCGTTTCCGCGATCAATTTCAGTACCATTTGCTGTATAACTAATGACTGTAATCTCATCGTTGTTCAATAAGTTGTTGACTTGAACCGAATCTGCATTGGTATCTGGATCATTAGTTACGATGATGTCCGCGATCGCTGGAGGATCAACGACTTCGGACGAGTAGTTTACTCGCGTGCGATCACTCGTGATCGTATTGCGAGTAATACTGACTTCAACCGCTCCGCCTGCAGGAATCAGCGGTGTATTCACGACAGCCGAGTAGTTGCTTCCATCGGTGGTAGTGGCCGATTGAGTGACAGGTTGTTGAGGAGACGTACCATTCTCATCCAGTACGTACACATTTACAACATCGCCAGCACGCAACTGCGAAATAGTCACTCTATCGTTTGCGTTGCCTGTGTTGTTGACCGGTACAATGCTATCCATGCTTGGCGGGCTTACCGGTTCTGGCAAGTAGTCTACAACAATTAGATTACTAATCGCAGAGTTTGGAGGCGTGAACCGGAAACTGATTTGACCTCCTGCCGGATTCAATGTCAAAGTGCTTGCTGCAAGGCTCAGCGTTCCATTGATTCCTACGGTTCCAGATACAGGCGTCCCTGTTCCTGTAGCATTACCAAACACCTGAACGGTAGTACCTGATGCAAGGTTCGAGAAGTTAACCAAATCATTGGTCGTTCCTTCTGCATTGATAACAGACACTGAACCGTTAAAGTCCGGATTTTCTGCTACATAAGCGACTGACGTCGTTGTACTTTCTACGCCATTACGCACTACACTGACGCGTAGCGTGCCCCCTGTCGGGTCAAGGGTTAGCTGTCCAGAGACTGTTGTGCTATTGGCTCCGACCGTGAATTCAGTAGGTGTCTGCGAAGACCCTTGATACACTCGAATGATGTCGCCCGATTGCAACATATTGACTGCGATTGTATCTGCCAATGGGCTTACATTATTGACGACCGTAATCGTTGCAAGTGCTGGCGGATTTACAACTTCCGCGTTATAAGACACAAGCGTTTTTGGACTTTCAATCGTATTGCGAGTAATGCTGACTTGAACATTTCCGCCTGTAGGGGTCAATGTCTGACCCGCTAAAGTCGCGGAATAAGCACCTCCGGAAAGCGTGGCTGGAGCTGTACCGAGTAAGGTCGTACCGTTTGCCGCATACACGTTAATCTGGTCGTTTGCCTGCAAATTACGTACCGTTACCGAATCGGTATTTCGTGTTCCATTTACGACTGTGATATCCGCTAATGCAGGTGCGGCTACGGTCTCTGCATTGTAAGTGACCGCTGTACGCGAGCTGATATTACCGCGTCTTTGGATGGCCACATAAGCGGTTCCGCCTTCAGGCTTTAGCCTCAAAGACACTGTAGCCGTTGTAGAAGTCGCAGTCGTACGACCGAGCACCGTACTTCCAGTTGGTGAGTCGTAGACAATTACTTCATCGCCGCTAACCACAGGATTTACAGTCACTGTATCTGAATTCCCAGAATTATTGACTGCGTTCACACTTGAAGCAGCAGGAGCGTCTACACGTTCTGGATCATAGAGCAGCGTAAGCTTTGGCCCTTCAATCGTATTACGCAAAATACTCAACGTTACACTGCCACCGCTCGGCAGAAGCGTAGCTGGAATATTGACGCTTCCGCTTCCGTCGGCAGGATCGGAAGTAATCGGTGTCCCAGTTCCGATATCAACGATAATCCGATCCCCTTCGCGCAAGCCATTGACCGAAATAAAATCGGTATCATTCCCGTTATTTTGAATCGTCACGTCGCTTGCCAGCAATGAACGAACGACTTCCGCTACGTAGACAACCGGAAGTCTTACGCTTTCGATGCCGTTACGCAATACCGATAAGTACACGGTGCCGCCGCCTGGCGTCAACGCTACTGTACCTTGCGCGATACCGTTCGCACCGGCAGGTTGTAAAGTTTGAAGAGGAGTAATGCCGTCTGTTGAAGCATAGACACGCACCACATCGCCAGGCGTCAATCCAGTTACCCGTACGATATCAGCGTCTCCCGAAGCATTCGTGATCGTTATCAGATTCGATGTAAGTGCCGCAACTACTTCAGGCAAATACACGACAGGTGTACGTGCGCTCTCTAATCCGTTTTGTACACGTGCCACGTATAAAGTACCGCCTGCAGGAGTCAGCGTCGTTGGAATAACGATCGATGTCTGTCCGCTTGGCACAGCTGTAGAAGTAACCAATTCTGTACCGCCTATAGCATCTGTATACAAACGAACCCGGTCGCCTGCCGTCAAGTTGTTTACGGTTACTGAATCAGCATTCCCGGATTGATTAGATATATAGATCGAAGTCAACGCAATCGGAGGTACGATTTCGGCAAGATAAGAGACTTGAACTCTTGCGCTTTCGATGCCACCGCGCGTCAAACTTACTCCGACTGAACCACCTGTCGGGGTCAACGTAACCGGAACGTTCAGCGTTCCGTCCGCGTTTGCTGTGAGTTGGGTACGCAATGAACCATCTGTATTATAGATTTTCACGATATCGTTGGCTTTAATATTACTGACCGCAATGACGTCAGCATTACCGGAGTTGTTGGTTGCCGTGATTGAAGAGAGAGGAAGAGTAAGTGCGGAAACCAATACGCTACCCGTTGTGGTCTCGCTTGGTGTGGTATTGATTACACCGAGAGTAAGCCCGTAAATTCGAGATTCGAAATTATACGTTCCCGAAGTCGGAAGTGTTTTTTGTCTCAGTGACAGAACCATATTGCTCTGCAAAAGCGACAAGCTAAGACCGCTAAGGCGTACACGTTGACCATTATCAAGAATCTGAGAAGCAGTCAAATTTACACCGTTGATTTGATCGTTAGTCGTAGCTCTGATTCCGGCTGGTAATATGTAATCCAGCGCCCCGAGATTCAGTGTTAATACGGCACTATTGGTATAGGTGACATTAATGTCTACCGTATCTCCTGCTACTGCATTTGGATTTGACGAAGTAACCGTCAATGTGCCTGCTGCAGAAGCACGATCAGGCGCGAGAGGAAACATGGCGACCAATAGCACAATCGCCATCAATCCGCTAAACCAAGATTTCCAAGTTCTCTGTTGAGCCCTTTTCTCCATCTTCACATCAACTTCCTTTCGTATGTCTGATTTTTCTGCGACTAAAGAACGACCTCTGGTACCACACCCCCATATCGAAAAGAGAGCTCTAACAAAAAAGATGATATATGGAACTTTTATACAATATTACACAGAAAAATTCCAGTTGAATACAGAAAAAAGGGATAAATTTACTATTCAGACCCAAAGATACAACAAAAAAACCTTCCAAATTTAGGAAGGTTTCGATGTTTCATTTTTTGAAATTTTGGGTTTTGCTCAAGACTCTAACTGATTCCTCGGTTAAAGACCCGGGCAATCGCTTGAGCGCGGTCGCTTACACTCATTTTGTTGAAAATGTTCGTCAAATGATTTTTGACCGTATGCTCACTGATAAATAGTTTTGCCGCAATGTCTTTGTTACTTGAAGCTCGAACGACCAATTCCAAGACTTCTTTTTCACGTTTGGATAAACCAAATTCTTTGACAATCGCATCAATTCCGCGTTCTTCGGCTTCAGCGGGATTGAATGCAGCTGTTGAGCCATCCGATAAGACGACTTCACTTTGCACCGTATGGCGAACCGCCATAAATTTGCGGAAGTGATTAAACAGTTCCGGAGACACGCCTGTCAGATGTAGTCGGCTTGCCGTTTCTTCGTCTAGCTCCGCAAAGTAAAGTACAGTTCGCAAAATTTGAGCCGGACGTGCATAGGAAAAACTTCCTGCTTGCCCTTCATTCTCAACCATCGTCCGATGTTCTTTAAGTACCGTTATTTCTTCTGCAAAAGCTTCGTTTAGCTCACGCTTAGCGGACTCATCAAGAACAGATAACATCGCAGCACGCTGCAATAGCGCCGCTTCTTCTGTCGTAATTCCAGAATAGCGTGCATACTCGTCCAAGAGACGCAGCGATAAATCCATCTTTTTGCCTTGATCGTCTTGTCCGACTTTTGCAGACGTATACATTAAGCGCAAAAAGCGTTCGTTTTGCAAACCGAGTTGTTGCTGATCGTGTACCGATTGCAAAATGATACTGCCCATCGTTGCAAGTGCAAGTAATACTTCCCGACATTCTTCCGCTTCTTGTTCGCTACTCAGCGATACCGCCAGAACGCCGCGTGTTTTGCCTGCGTAGATGATCGGATATTCAATCATCAATTGACCTTCTTCGGTCTGCGACAGCTCAAAGCCCATCGAATAAGAGCTTTGCCCTTCGCGAAGTACACGCTTGGCTACATCGCGAGCGTATTGCTCAGCAAAATCATTCGCAATTCCGCGCGATACGATCTGTACTTTTTGCCCATTCGTACTTTCATGCACGATAATCGCCGAAGACGGGTTCCAGACTAAGCTTAGACTCATATCCACCAGCATAAACATAATCCGCTGCGTATTTTGAGCCGAGATCATAAAGCGGGTGACTTCCATCAACGGACGAAGCCGCTGAATTTGGCGCTCCATTCTCGCTTCAAGAGTCCCGCTTGCAATATACTCTCCAATCAGTGCAATAAGCATATCTTCGAATTCACGCAGCAACGCATCGGTCTGTGCTTTTTTACGAGTGACTACAAACAAAATCCCTAGTTGCTCGCCGCCAACTCGAACCGGGAAGCAACGTATCCCGTAAAATTCGCTGACTCCGTGTTGTTTTAAGAAAAACGAACGCGGGTCGCGTTGAATATCTGTCCACTGCATCGGCTTGTCGCTGAGTGCAGCTTGTCCAAGAAATCCTTCGCCTTCGCGGAATTCTACATTTTGCAGACCCAATGCGCCTTCGCCCGAGATTCGACTAATGCGGTATTCACCTGTACCGATCTTATCGGCATATCCCATCATATCTGCGCTGCTGCTCAGATTCATAAATTGATCGAACGCATCGTTGACCGAAGCTCGCTCTTTGCGCGCTGTCGCCAGTATTTCTTGCAGATCGCCGATTCGGCTTCGTACATACGTTTCGCGGTAAGCCGACCGTAAAATTCGCTCTGCTGTCTCCGCAAGTTTGCCGATTTTTTCACGCCATACTTCGGCTTCTTCTGAAGATAATTCATCGGCTTCCAGAGCAAGATCAAGTAACAACTTACGATCTTCATCGTATATGCCGGTACGCGAAGCTTCTTCTTCCAACAATTCTTTTGTACCCATCTGAATTAGCGCACCTGCGATTACATAGTAAATCGAATCTTCAGCAGGTGACTTGAACGGAGCGATAATAAACTTCACTCCTGGCAACCATAGATCGCATAGCGCCGGACGCGTAAGCCCTGCATAGTGACGAACTTCTTGCCAGAAATGTTCGCCCGTTTGACTATTCGGTTCTACCAGCTTTTTGAAAAAAGGATGGTAGGCGGAAGGCTTCACAAGCGGACGGCCTTCGCTATCTACGATCAGAATCGACAGACTCGTAAATTCTGCATACGTATGTTGAATTTCTTCGACGGTTTTTTTGACATCCATTGCCCAACTTTTTTCAATCATATTAATGGATCTCCACTTCGTTTTGAGTATAAGGGGTTTTGTACGAATAAATGGCCATGTTCCCTTCACCTCTTTTTTCTAGGATGGAGATTGCGGCTAAACGATTCAATACAATACGTAGAGGCTCGATGTCACGCCCCAGCTTTTTCGCCAGCCCTTTTTCCGTTTCGTAAGCATAAGGGTTATTTTCGAAAAATACGGTACATTCCATCTGCAACTTTAACAACTCCTGATCCGAAATCGTCATCTTTCTCGTGTGCCCCCTATATCAGCCTAACAAACGGTCTGTCTCTGATGTTATCGACGATATGGGGAGCCGACATGCGGCCACCCGGAGATTTGGTAATCTGAAGATACTGATAACTGCCGTCTACCCATGTGCGAATGACGCCATTGGAAGCACGCTCCAGGAAAGACGAAGTTTCCAGTCCGATTTCCGTAAAGTTGCTTTGGCAAAGTACCGTGATGCCAGCGGCTCTCGCACGCGCCATTTCATCGGCAAAATTGCGTTTAACAAATTCACGTCCTCGCTCGGAAATTACCGTGTTCAGATCGTAATGGATAAACCAACGTTTGCCTTCGATCATCGATTCGCGGAAATACGGGTAGATCGCTTCGTATACTTTTTTCTGATATTCCTCGTTGGATAAACGATCGACGTAAATCATCAGCTTTTCGTATTCCGGCTCAACTTGGCGATGATAGTGATCAATAAAGAAGACCCGTTCCTCCAGCGCCGCTTGTTTGAGCGAAGCTCCGAATAAATTCAACGTCTGATCGACCGTCTCTACTGAACTCAATCCCGATAACATGAACAGCACACAATCTCCGCGCTTTAGTCGTTCAGCCAAGATCGAATTCATCAAGTATTTATAATTGGCTTTACTGTTACTATCGAGCATAAATGCACTGCCTTGCGGTAATCCGCCTACCAGCAGTTCATCGAGCGATTCGATTCCCGTGCTTAACCGATCAACGCCATCGCTTAAAATTTTGTCTTCCACCATCGACAACGCCGGAAGAATACAAATCCCATCGTTCAAAAAGCGGTAATGGTGTTCGCCTTCGACAATACACGTTCCGCGCATTTTCAAAATTTCGATCGTGCGTTTGCGATATTTCTCTAAGTGCTCACGCAGCGACAAACGAATAATTCCGTCGCATACATAGTTTTCGAAAGGCGTCGAATTTCCTTCTTGTTCTCCGTACTCTCGAAGGAAAAAAGCGGTCAGATTGAATTTACGCATGATATTGCGAATCGAATAAATTTGTTCACGACCATCGCCTTGTAGCCCGCCTAATGAACGAAACAGACTAATACTATCGATTACGACACGCTTGCAATCGATCTCACGGATTAACTGCTCAAATAACCCGTCTGTTCGCATCATTTGATCGAGCAACACATCGGGTTCCAAACAGATGATACGTAATTTGTTTTGCCGTTCCAGTTCTTTTAGATCCCATCCAAAACCGGACATGTCTCGATAAATCTGTTCCGGAAGCTCCTCGAAAGTAATATAGATGCCTGATTCGCCATATTGCCTTGCGCCTTCAAGCAAAAATTGAATGCCCAGTGTCGTCTTGCCCGTACCGGGATTCCCTTCGAGTATGATCGTCGTTCCACGAGGAACGCCCCCGTTTAACAACACATCTAACCCCGGAACTCCAGTGTGTACAATATCGTGTAGCAACCCCGTCTCTTGCATAAGTTCCGTCGACCCCCTTGAAATCGAAGTAATAGATGCAACCTAGTCGTTCCGTTTTTTGAAATAGGAAAATTCTCTTATCTTGATCTTAACCGATTCTATAGTGGTTTGAAATAGGTTTTCCATTTTTTCCATAGCTCTGTAAAGGTGTTTCACTTTTTCATAAAGAGGGTAACTCTCCGAACTTATTGATTTTAATAGGAAAAAGGTCATGCCCAAAGAGGAATATAAGGCTTTTTAAGCGAATCGGCAAGCAATATTTAGAAGGGGACTTTATACACTTGGAGTCCAAATCATTTCGATGATTTTCAACCAGATCGATAGCGCTGGATTCAGCGATATTCCTCGTAAGGAGTAAATACCGCTTTTCCGGCTTGCAGCACACCATTTTGGTACGTGTAATCGAGCTTCATATCTCCGATAAACTCGGATGTACCGACCAGTACGCCCGCTGTGATACTCAGTATATTATCGTTTACTTCATAACGAAGCACACTGCCGATACTTGCACGATCTCCTCGATCCGCTACATTTGTAAACAAACGATCTCCGGAAACAACGGTGCTAACTCCTCCAGCTTGAATCTCAATCGATCCATCCGCTTGCTGCTTTGAATTAAATTGCTTGAGCAAAGCCACAGCTCCGTCTTCCAATGGAACTTGGTGCAAGTCTTCGGTATACACCACCGCTTCATTGATATACACGCCAGTACCGTATCCTTGTGTCAGTAACACCACTAGATCAGACTTGTCGCCGCCAGTCAGCGAAGCGGATACAAACTCTGGAGCGTAACTATCTAGACCTAAAGCTTTGCCAGGCACAGATACTTCACGGTCGTTTGTCGTCAAACGAAGTCGATCCCACATGCCGTCACGTTCTTCAGTGCCAGTAATTGAAAACAATCCATCTTCCGATTGCGCGATCTGTGCCCGGTTATCGTTTACATTCATCACGCGATTGACAGGATCATAACTCAATTTACGTTCAAACAACTCTTCTGCCAGATGAAAAGGAATCATGACTTGTCCTTCTACGAATCGTGGAGACGCTTCGGTAGAAACTTCGGTTCCATTCTCGTACACTTTGATTGGAACCGAAGCCGAAGCTGTCAATGCCGCAGCAGTAATCGAAAGGCAGATCAAAATAGAGACGGCGAGGCGGCGTGTTTTTTTCATATCGACATGTCCTCTTTTCATTCCCGAAGGATATATAAAATCAAAAGCGCTTATCGTCAAGCGCGATACCAAGTTCATCCAAATAATTGTCAAATGATTTCCTAAATTTGGGTCTTACCTTAACAAAAACCCTCTTTCTATAGCTTAAAACATTTTTTCGATTTTTCCAGAAAAAATATTAGATTTATGTGTTACAGTTCCATGACAAATGCCCCTTTTCTTCACGAAAAGGGGCATGAGGGGAATTAATGTTCGGATATTGACGTTTGATACTTCCATAAATAGGGTCCGATAGTTAGTCCGATTAAACCGAGCGTAAAAATCAGCAGTCCAGAAATATTGAAAATTTCACTAGCGCCAAACTTTTGAATGAATAGACCGCCAAGCAGAGGCGCCGCAATCATTACGATACTGAACATCGTATTTTGAATACCGAATACACGTCCAGTCATCTCGGCGGGCGTTTCTTTTTGTAAGGCATAACTAAACGTGATGACAAACAATCCGTTGCCAGCGCCTAATAACAATCCGATTGCGATTAGCTCAATAATCGAATAGTCGGCTGATAATAAACTGAGTAGCCAGATCGATAATCCGATCAGTGCATAGCCGCTACCTAATTTGAACGCGTATCGGCATTGACGTAAAGCTTCAATACGCATATTTGCTACTGCAATTACACCTGCCGAAATTCCTGAGGCGGCAAGCAACCAACCGATTGCGGTCTCATTACGGGGTGCTAAATCCCGAAATAAACTGACAAATTGAAAATCGATGGTCTGGATTATTAGCATCCCGCATAAAGCAAACATTAATAGATGCAGTACAATCCGAGTACGGATAACGAACTTCCATCCTTCCCATAACTCTTGTCGCAAACTGGTTTTTGCTTGAGAGGTTGGAGAACTCGCCGGACTTTGCTGCACAAAAGTAGGAAGCGAAGGTCTCGGAACTGTATTCAAAATCATATAAGCAATGCCCCTTGCAATTGCATTAATCAAAATACAAAGTTGCGGCGACCCCAATGCCAATACTCCAGCCCCTGCCAAAGGTCCAATTACTCTCGACAGCTGCGCGATAAGACCGTTTAGCGACGAAGCATCGACCAATCGATTTTCTTCGACGATGCTTTTGGTCAACGTCTGTTGCGCCGGAATAATAAACAACTCCAATGAAGCACGCAGCGACAAGAGTGGAAGTAGCACGTAAATATTCGGCGCAAATAAAATAACGATTGTAATCCATGCTGTGAGCAGATGCGAGATTTTCATCAACTTCAACGGGTGAAAGCGATCGACTGCTGCTCCCGCAAGCGATCCAAGCAAAATCCCTGGCAACGCCATACCGATTGGAATTAAAGCGATCTCTAAAGGCGTAGATTGCCACCGATACCCAATCAGCACTTGGATTGCGATCACATCGAACCAATTTCCGAACACCGAAGTCCCATAAGCCGCGAACAGTCGACCAAATACCGGATTTCGGAGTAGCGAAGATCGCTTGACCGTCTTTTTTTCTGACTCTGTTTTCATACCTATTTCCCCTTTTCCCAAGCCGCCCTACGCTACATGGAACAGCTTCCGTCTTGTTCTACGGATTCAGCATAAACGGGAAATGTCAGAGGTTTATCAGAGGGAAAAACGAAACATTGTTTACAACGCCTCCAAGTAACGATGGATCTCTACGGAAAGCCGCGCTTGTAAAGAATGACTCCATCCTAGCCGTTCTGCTTCTTGGGCTCTTTTACGAAAATAAAGACGCTCCATGTCGCTACCCCGTACTTGTCTTTGCAAAATATGATGAACGCGATGCAGCGCTAATAATCGATTCGGAACGAAGCCGGAACGCTCGAACGTCTCCAACCCTTGACCCAACAACTGTTGCCCATGCGCGATCTCTCCGCTCAACCAAAGTCTTGTCCCTTCAAGCATTTGATAATCCGCTAATTCGCGTAAATAAGGAGCTTGTTCTAAAAGTTCCGAGATATAAAGCGATTGCCGATAAGCGGTTTGAAGTTGCCCGTCGATCAAATGGATATACAATTCCGAAATTTCGATCGGAATGAGAAAGCCGTCTAACCTATTCGCAATTGCTTTTTCCCGACCTCGCGAAAGGGTATGCTTCGCTTTTTCTATTTTTCCTTCTGACGCATACAGATTGGCGATGTTCAAGATCTCCATCTCCTCATGCCCGTATGCCGGTAATGCACGAAGATCAAGAGCTTGTTCGCAAAGCTCGGATTTGTGCTCTGAAGTATTAACGAAGATGTAGAAAAGTAACAGCCAATAAATCCGTTCACGCATCGGAGGTTCCGACGTTTCCAAAAACCATTGCAAATCCCCTTCTACAAAATGGATATAAAGTTCATAATAAACGTTCAACTCGAATCCAAGCATTTGCTTCTGGTTCGCAAGAGCCAGCATCGCACGTCCCTCTCCAAGCCTGTGATACCGCGCAAACACACCATTCATTGCTTCTTGAACAGCTGGGTCTTTGAAAGATTCGTTTGCCGACAAATCGGGAGAAATGGATTGGGTTAAGCAGTACCCTACATTTCGCACGGTCTCGATTTTCAAACCAGGTAATCCTTTTAATTTTTTACGCAATCGGTAGACATGATCATCTACCGTACGATCAACGGGATACTCTCCTGCCCATACGCGATCCAGCAATTGTTCCCGGCTAAACACACGATTAACGTGAATATATAAAAAGCGAAATAACGCATATTCTTTAGATAATAACGATATATGTGTACCGTGTGATTCGATATAAAGCCGCTCATCGTTGAACGTTAGGTTGGACATCGACGATCTCCTTTTTGGCTTTGTTTACTGCTGCCTGATCTTTTTGGATTTCATCGTTATTATAACGCACCCCAAAAACAAACGCTTCAAGCTCCGATTTCTAGGACTTGAAGCGTTTGTTATAAAAAACGAATTATTGAAACTTACTTGACTGCACCTTGCGTTACACCGTTGATAATCCATTTTTGCGCAAACAGATAAATCACGATCATCGGCAACATGGCGAGTAGATACGAAGCAAACGCCAGATTGAATTCGGTATTAAACTGTCCCTGGAACACATACTGAACCAGCGGCAAGGTGTACTGGCTTTGATCGCTAATAATGACGAGCGGGAGCAAGAAATCATTATACGTCGACAAACAGATCAGAATCCCTACCGTTGCATTGATCGGTGCCATCAGCGGGAAAATGATTCTCGTAAATGTACCGAATGTACCGGTGCCGTCTACCGTAGCCGCTTCTTCCAAATCAATCGGAATCGAACGAATATAGCCGACATAGATAAATACGTTGAAAGCAAGCCCATATACCGTATGCAAAATAATCAGCCCGAATAAATTCGTCATACCGAATGAAGCGGTCAGCTTGACGATCGGCAGCATGATAATCGGAAACGGAATAAACATCGCGCTAATAAAGTAGAAATATAAACTTTTAAAAAATTTATTTTTATTCATATTGCGAGCGATGGCATAAGCAACGAGGGAGTTACTCAAAATCGTCAGTACCACTGTCGATAACGTTACGATTGCACTATTGCCAAGCGCTTGAAAAAAGTTCGTCATTTCGATGGCTTTGGCAAAGTTTTCGAACCTTAAATTTGTAGGTAGTCCAAAAATCGAATTCAGCATATCGTTTTGATTTTTGAGCGAGATCGTCACTGCCATATAAAGAGGGAACAAAATAAAGATCGTACCGAGTGCGATTAAGATCATCGCAACCCAGTTCGTGCGTGTACGACTTTTCATTACATATCCGTCTCCCTTCTTTGCAAGTATCGGATTTGCACAATCGAGATCACAGCGATCACGATAAAGTAAATCACAGAGTTCGCCGATTGATAGGCAAATTCGCCACCTTCAAATCCGCCGGTATAGATCAGGTGCGAGATCGATTGCGTGGCGCGTCCAGGCCCGCCGTTCGTCAACGCGACGATCAGATCAAAGACCATCAGCGCGTTTTTCATCGCAAGTACCATATTGATCGTGAAAAACGGTGCGATCAGCGGGAACGTAATTTTCCAAAACTCTTGCCATTTGTTCGCTCCATCAAGCCCGGATGCTTCGTAAAGTTGCGTCGGGATCGTTTGCAGACCGGAAAGGTACAAAATCGTATTCAATGCAATCCCTTGCCAGACTGCAACGAAAACCACACCTGTCCAAGCTAGGGCTTGGCTGCCGAGCAAGTTGGTGGACAACCAGCCTAGACCGAGATTTTCGCCCCAAACGGTGAATACGTTGGAAAAGAGATAGTTAAATATGTAGCCGACGATCAATACGCTAAGAATGTTCGGTAAAAAGTAGATTCCTCTGAAAAAGTTCCGGGCTTTGATACTGGCGTTTAAGCCCATCGCGATCAGCAAACTCAAGACGTTGATAATCAAAGTGACGACGACAGCGAATCTAAAAGTAAACCAATACGCGTTGCCGACATTGTCGTCTTGGAACAGATAGTAGTAATTTTTGAAGCCTACAAAGTCATACGTTTTCGCGAATCCATTCCAATTGGTGAACGAATAAAATACGCCTTGCAAAGCGGGAAACGTATGGAAAACGAAAAACAACAGCAAAGCCGGTACGGTCATCCAGTAAAAAGCGGCTTTTCTTTTTGCCATAAAGGTGCTCCTTCTTCTCGGTCGCTGGGTGGTGGTGCAGCTGCGGCGCTTCGGGAGGGAAGTCCCTGCAATCGCTGTTTCGGCTGAAGCCTCAAAGGCGATTTTCGGGGCTTCCCACCCTTCGCTGGGCTAGGCGCATGACGAACACCACTACGCGCAAGACGAGAGGGTTGTGTGGTTGTGATTAAAGGCAGGCGGCAGTTGTGGATGCCGCCGAAAAATTACGCACGTTACGAGCGGCGGTTGGCGACTTTGGTCCATTCGCTGTCTAAGCGTTTGAGGAAAGCGTCAACATCTCCGCGTTGTAGAAATTCTTGGACGAGTGAATTAAGCTGTACAGCGGCAGGAATATAATGGTCGGCAAAGTCGACCAGACGTCCCGATTCGAAATAAGGCTGCAATTCGGTCAGAGCCGGATCTTCTTGATCGACTCCTTCGACTGCGGAGAACGCAGTCTGTTGCTCAATATATTGCGATATATTTTCGTTTTCTAACAGAAAATCGATAAATTGTAGCGATTCTGCGCGATGCTCCGTACTTTCAGATACCGCGAGTAGCGTATCGACGCCGGAAACGAGATTATTGGCTGCTGCATCGTCGCCTGTTGGCGTTGCAAAAAAACCTAGATCAATATCGGCGTTGGCTTTGCGAATTTCGGGAATCGCCCATGTACCTTGAATATACATCGCGGCTTCGCCGTTCGCGAAAGCGCGGTTGCCGTCTGCGTAAGTTCGCCCGAAGTTATCGTTCGTTCCGTAAGGCAAAACAGCAAGAGCTTTTTCGGCAATTTCTTGCATGACCGGATCTTCGAAAGTGACCGTATTATCGCGACGCTCCAAGAAAAAGTCGATACCCGCGATATTCGGAGCCAATGCGTTGAACAGCAAATTCGTTGTCCAATCGTCTTTGTAAGTCAGATAAAAAGGAGTAATTCCGGCATCTTGAAGCTTTTGCGCCGTATCCATCAGTTCGTCCCAAGTTTTAGGAATCTCCAAATTTTGTTCTTTGAAAATCGTACGATTATACATAATGCCGTCCGCGTTAGCCGCATAAGGAATTCCGTTAATCGCTTGCTCCCCGGTCAGATCCGTCAACATTTGCGTATAACGCGGATTGATGCCTTCAAGAACAGCTTCGCCAGTTAAATCCGCAAAAATCCCACTTTGACCGAGTACCGAATAAGTATCTGTTGCCCCCATCCCGATCACATCAGGCACGTCTTCTTTAACGACCCTCGTCATCAAAACCGTCTCCGCATCGGGTGGATTGGTTTGCGTCACCACAATATCCGGATGCTGTGCATTAAATTTAGCAATCAGTTCATCAAAAGAACCTTTTGCTTCCGGTTTGTTTTGGAAAAACTCGATATGTACCTTGCCGTCTGCCGACTTGCCACTTGCGCAAGCGGTCAACGTCAGCAGTATGCTCACCAGGCATATGACGCCTAGCCATCTGCTCCACTTTGCCATAAATAAGCCTCCTTACTTGTTTTGAGCTTGTGATCCCTTTTACCAATACCCTCCAAATGCAGGACGCGAATCGAAAATTTGAAACGTTTTCGATATGAACAAGAAAAGATTTTTCCAAGTTTTGACGATTAAAATTTAAAAATCGGGTAATAAGAGCTAGCCTGAACACGAAAAACAAACACGAGATTACCTAACTTTGAGGAGGCTTTCTAAACATGGGAAAATACGTTGAAGTAGAATCCGGAGTCAATATTTACGTTGAAGATGTAGGTCAAGGACGTCCGGTCATTTTCTTACACGGATGGCCGCTTGATTCGCGCATGTTCGAATATCAATATATGCGTCTGCCTGCGCAAGGATACCGCTGTATCGGTATCGATGCACGCGGATTTGGTAAATCCGATGCGCCGTGGGAAGGATATACGTATGACCGCCAAGCGGACGACGTTCGCGCGGTTATCGATGCCCTCGGACTCGAAGACGCGGTATTGGTCGGCTTCTCGATGGGCGGTGCAACAGCGGTTCGTTACGCAGCTCGCCATCAAGGGCACGGCATTTCCAAACTGGTCTTGCTCGGCGCAGCGGCACCAAGCTTCACGGTTCGCGACGGTGTGCCGGATGCGATGAAAGTTGAAGACGTGAATGAACAGATCATTCAACCAACCCTTGAAGATCGTCCGAAGATGATCACATCGTTCGGTAAAATGCTAACGCATAAAACGCCAAGCGTGTCCTCGTTCGCCTGGGTCGAAATGGTCGCTTTCCAAGCTTCCGCTGTCGGCACACTGCGCGCTGCCGAAATGTTGCGCGATGAAGACCTGCGTGACGACCTTGCAAAAATCACGGTACCTACAGCGATCTTCCACGGTGAAAAAGATAAGATTTGCCCTTATGGTCTAGCTCAGACAATGAACGCAGGGATCGCGTCTTCTCATATCGTAACCTTTGAAAAAAGCGGTCATGCGATGATGATGGACGAGCCGGAGAAGTTCAACGAAGAACTTGCTGCTTTCTTGCGTTGATCTAAATCTTGATCAAATCTAAAGTTGGCGGGGGAAGCGCACCGACTCCAAGAGAAATTCGTTTCGGTCGCGTGTTGAAATTGGGAAGACTGATTTAATTTTGAAGGGATCTTCCCAATTTCAAAGGCGAACGCTAACGCTCCTACACCAAATTCCTCTCTCCGTCGGCTCGCTTCCAGCTACTTTAAATTTTCTTCAGACATTAAGAGTTCGCTTATCGCGAACTCTTTTTTTCATTCCCACTAGATATTTCCTCCTACATATTTCCTTCTCTTTTTCCTTTACAATAGATAGAGGATCGAGCCTATCCATTGTGTGAACCAGTCCATTCTTTACTTTGACTCTCGGCGGTAATACAATGAATCGAAAAATCCGATCTGGTGCTACCTTTTTATATTTAAAATTTCAATTCTATAACGTGAGGACTTACCGATGTTTAAACCTATAAAAAACCGGAATTTACTGCTTCGACTCAATCCTCCGCAAGTGTTAGCTGTTGGTTTCTTATTTATGATTTTGGTCGGTTCCGGCTTACTTTCTTTGCCAGCCGCGTCTAGCTCCGGTGAAGTGATGCCGTATCTTGATGCTTTATTTATGGCGGCTTCCGCTACCTGTGTAACAGGGCTTTCTGTACTTAATCCTGGTGTCGATCTGACTACGTTCGGTCAGCTCGTTCTGATTGGATTGGTGCAAGTCGGCGGCTTGGGCTTTATGACCGTCGCGACACTTATCGCGCTTGTGTTTCGTCGGCGGATTTCGTTTCGCGAACGTCTGATTCTTCAAGAAACGTTAAGCCAGCAATCGACAGAAGGCATCATTCGTCTGATTCGCAAAGTGATCATGTACGCACTTGTGATCGAGACCGTTGGCGCATTACTTCTATTTATCCGTTTTGCTTTCGAAATGCCGTTAGGGCAAGCCGCTTATTTTGGTGCTTTTCATAGCGTGTCGATTTTCAACAATGCCGGCTTCGACCTGTTTGGTTCGATTGAAGGTCAAGCGAGCAGTCTCATTCATTATGTAGATGATCCTTTTATCAATCTGATTGCCATGCCGATGATTTTGTTGGGTGGTATCGGCTTTATCGTTATTGCCGACTTGCTCGATCTACCTTACAAACGCAAATTGTCGCTGCACAGTAAAGTCGTGCTGTCGATGACAGCTACCCTTGTCGTAGTAGGCGCTGTCGTGATTTTTGTTTTTGAATTTACGAATCCGGCAACTTTACAACCTCTGGATGCTTCCGGCAAAGTGTTTGCTTCTATTTTCCAATCGATCACCTCGCGCTCAGCAGGGATGATGACTCTCGACGTTGCAGGGATGCGTCAAGCGACACAATTTTTCATGGTCATTATGATGTTTATCGGGGCAGCTCCGGGATCGGCAGGCGGCGGGATTAAAGTGACAACATTTGCGATCTTAATCGGTGCTGTATTCGCGATGATGCGCGGTAAGCAGGATATCGTCTTTTTCCGTTATCGAATTGGACCGGATCGAGTCTACAAAGCGATCACGTTCTCGTTACTATCGTTTTTATTGATTGTGGTTGCGGCGATGATTTTGTCGGCAACCGAAAACTTTTCGTTTTTGGGAATTTTATTTGAGACGACATCCGCTTATGCGACTGCGGGGATCTCGATGGGATTAACGTCTCAGTTAACGCCTTTCGGTCAGTTTATGATTATTATGCTGATGTTTGTCGGTCGTCTAGGACCGATTACGCTGGCCTTTACGTTAACACCGAAAATGGACAATGAACCGTTCCGTTATCCAGAAGGTAAAGTCACGATTGGTTAAACAAGGTCTGCGCCGCCCAGAAGGAGGATTTCCTCAATGAGACGCACACAACATGTTGAACAAGATCTGCTCCCTGCTTCCGAACCTACCGAAGATCATTTAAATGCAGTTCACGAACCCCTTCTTGTCAAAGTTTGTGTATATTGCGGAGAAAGTAAGCCGCTTGGTGAATTTTTACGTCGAACGGGCAAAAAATCCGGTGCGCATTCTCGTCGCGGCGCTTGCCGAGATTGTCGCAAACGAAAACAAGACGCACAACTGAATCATTTGGATCACGATTCGCCAGCCGATCCTTTGCCTGCTCAAATCGCGGTAGCTCCTGCGACTTCGTTCAATCTTGCTGAGCCTGAAGAAAGCGTGTCCGTTGTGCCAAAGCGAAGATTTCGTCGCCCGCTACCGCAACCTCCCGAACATGCCAGACTTGAACCGACGCGCGAAGCAGAACTGCGTACCAATCGGCAAGGAACGATTCGGATGCGCGGCCGTACCGACAAAGGGCGCCGCTGGCAACAGGAAACGGATTTGGACATGGCGCGCTGTTTAGTTCGCGAACATGCGGCGGTCGTTGTCAATCGATTCACGATTCGAAGATTGTATACCAACCGAACGTTCCGCCGTTATATTTTAGAGAGAGATCAGTATACGTGTTATTTTTGCGGAGAATACGGGGATACGATCGACCATTTGCTTCCTAGAGCCAAAGGCGGACATACCACGCCGCTGAACTGCGTATGTGCGTGTATGTTATGCAACCAAAACAAAGCCGATCGTGATCTGGAAGAGTTTATGGAAGATGCGGAAAACTACGAGCCGATTCGTTTAGATACTCAGGATAAAGGGTAATTAAAAACTAGCACCGCATGTGAATTATCCATCAGAAGAAAAGGAGTTGTTTAACATGGCAGACAACGGATTGGGCGATAAAATCAAAGCAGGCGTGAACAAAGCCAAAGGTGAAATTAAAGATCAAATCGGTAACGCCAAAAACGACCCAGGTCTTCAAGCTGAAGGCAAAGCGGATAAAGCAAAAGGTCACGTGCAAGACAAAGTCGGCGACATTAAAGATAGACACTAATTCAGGATACGACGTCGAGCCGATCGACGCCGGGCCGAAGCATCGATGTTTCGGTTAACGAAAGTCAGAAAAGACCGCCCCTGCGTATGCAGGCTGCGGTCTTTTTGCTTTTTATCCTCAATTATTTCGAAGAAGTACGCGTGAAATAAGCTTCTGCTTTGCGGCTTACCCAAAAAGAAAGGATCAAAAACGCGACCACATACAGCAGTTCATAAGGCTTTTCGATAAAACGCCCTAAATCATAGCCTACGTACGATACTGCCAGTACCATAATAGCTTTGCCGCAAGCAATCGCCAGAAAAAAAGCCAATTTGGGCATTTTTACGAGGGCTGCCGCCGTATTTACCAAAGCAAATGGCCCGACCGGCATCATACTCAAAATAAATACGAAACTAAACGCATTACGACGTGCCCAGAGCAGTCTTTTTTGCACATTTGGACGCATAGCCCATTTCACAAAATAAGGATGGTTCGCAATAGCTCTTACAATCAAGAACGTCGTCATACAACCTGTAATCAATCCGATCCATGAATATAAAAAGCCTAGCCAAAGCCCGTAAGCCGCTGCGTTAACCCCTACGATTACAGCTGTTGGGAGTGGCGGTACGAACGATTTTAAAAAGGTAAGAAATATTCCCGGCAATGGACCCAGTGCACGAAATTGTTCCATCCACTGCTGTAAGTTTTCTTCCGTCATATACGATAACAGACTGGAACTGAGCAACTTAAAATCCCCTTTCACATTCTTCCTTCTTGCCGATCCGCACCGGTATATTTGTCATTATAGCGGTTAAATTCGAATTGCAGGGTAATCCATACTATAGAAATAGAATCCGAACAGATACTTAATTCGAAAAGCGGAGGATTGCGACCCATGACGAAAAAACCTAATGCGCAAACTTTTTATTTTGAACGCGACGAAACGATCCCGAATCACCCAGAGTTGCCGGTATTGCTCTATCCGAAAGCTTTGATTGAAAAAGCGGAATGGAGCGAATCCGTATTCAATCATAACGGTTGGCGCAACAGTTGGGAAAACGGTGTTTTCGATTACCATCATTATCATAGCAATACGCACGAAGTGCTTGGCGTTACGCACGGTTCGGTCTTGATTCAACTTGGCGGAGAACATGGAAAATCATTCGATCTAAAAGCAGGCGACGTGATCGTACTTCCGGCGGGAACCGGGCATAAGCGAATAACGGCAAGCCCTGATTTTCGGATCGTAGGGGCTTATCCTAACGGAATCGATTATAATACGCGTGTTGTCGGCGACGGAAAATATGAAGCATCGCTCGCAGAAATTGATCAAGTCCCTCTCCCGCAGACCGATCCTGTGTATGGAAACGAAGGACCGCTGCTTCACTATTGGAGCCAGCGATAAATACAATATCCCGTCTTTTTCGTTGAAGAGTAAAGCGCCTATATGGCGCTTTTTTGTGTTATGATTTTGATGCGATTTATACCTACGATTTCAAAAGACTTATAGGTACATAGGCATCGAAATTACTTTAACAGATAGGAGTCCCCCGCTCATGAATGCCGCCTTTTCCACTTTTATCGCGATCTTTGCTATATCCGGCGTACTTAGTGTGTTACTCGCAATTTACAGTTCTTTGCAAAAAACAAGATTTTCCGGTATGCGTCTTTTTATTATGATGTCGATTGCGACCGCGATCTATACGTTTGGCAGTTCGATGGAACTTGCGAGTTCGACGCTCGACGAAATCAAATTTTGGATTTCTTTTGAGTATTTAGGATTGCCTTTTATATCGCCGCTTAACTTGATGGTTGTGTTCCATTATGTCGGACGCGAGCGGATGATGACCACTAAAGCAGCAGCGGCGATGCTAATTTTGCCTGCGATCACGACCGGGCTAATGTTAACGAACGATGTTCACGGTCTAGTCTATCAAAGTATGAGCCTTCGCGCGGACGCTCCGTGGCCTTTGGCTGATTTTGCGATGGGTTTTTGGTATGTGGTCAATGGCAGTTATACGCTCGCCTGCGGCGTGGTCGGAATGTGGCTACTCGCTCGTCATATGCGCCAAACGCTCAATGTGCATCGCAAACAGACCGCTGTAATGTTTCTGGGTCTGTTTTTGCCGATTGGAGCTTCGCTGATCTATATTATGAATCTGACTCCGTATCATATTGATCCGGTGCCCGCGACGATGAGCTTGACGAATCTACTGTATTGCTGGGCGATTCTTTCATCAGGGATGCTGACCTCCACACCTGTCGTGCGCGAAAATATTTTGGAAAGTATGAGCGACGGCGTTATCGTCTTGGACCCCGCAGGACGGATCGCCGACTACAACAAAGCCGCTTCGTTGCTATTTCCTTTTTTGACTCGACAAAAGATCGGTTCGCTCGCGACTGAAGTCTTTCCAAAGCATCAACTACGGGATGAAGACGACGATCTGCAATTTTTGCAAGATGAAGAACGAGTGATTGAATGGCTGGAAGAAAACGAAACTCGCTTTTACCGGACACGTTCTTCTCCGATCTATTTTCGGCGTGGCGGGATTTATGCGGGTCGAACACTCGTCGTGTTGGATATGACCGAAAACGTACGGCTGCATCGGAAACTCGAACATATGGCAACGCATGACGGCATGACGCAAATTTACAATCGGACTCATTTCGTCGAGCGTTCGGAAATACTGCTAGAAGAAGCTTCGCAATCTAAGCAACATTTAACCATCGCTTTATTCGACATTGATCGATTCAAAAATATCAACGATACCTACGGTCATGATATTGGAGACATCGTGATTCGTCATGTGGTGCATTGCTGCCAAATCCATTTGGGCGATCGCGATGTATTCGGTCGGTACGGCGGCGAAGAATTCGCGCTTTGTATGCCTGGAAGATCGTTAGACGAATCGTTCCAACTGCTTGAAGCTATACGGCACGAACTGTATTCCACTCCTGTTCTTACACCCGCCGGAGAAATCGGCGTTACGGCAAGTTTCGGCCTTACAGAAGCAACTTCTAATCTTCCGCTCAAAACGTTGACGAAAATGGCGGACGAAGCCTTGTATCTTGCCAAACAAAGCGGTCGTAACAATGTACAAATCTCATATGATACGGAACTCGAAGCTCCGGTATAATCAGATCTATACTTACACCAAGAAAGAAGGAAAACACCGATGAAATTCGAACAGTATGTGCAATACGATGCTGTCGGGCTAGCGGAATTGCTTCGTAAAAAAGAAGTATCCGCTACTGAATTGGTACAAACGGCTTTTGCACGAATCGACGAAGTAAATCCTTCTCTGAATGCAATCGTACGCGAACGCCGCGAAGCGGCACTCCATGAAGCCGCTGCTACATCTCTTCCAGATCCAGAACGTCCTTTTGCAGGTGTGCCTTATTTGCTCAAAGACATCTCGCAAGCTTTGGCAGGCGAACCGCTGACTTCGGGTTCTGCGCTGCTCAAAAACAATATTGCGCGCCGTGACTCGAACTATGTCGCAAAAATCCGTGCAGGCGGCATGATTCCGCTTGGGCATACGAATACGCCTGAATTCGGGCTAAAAAACATTACCGAGCCGGCTTTGCATGGCGCGGCACATAATCCGTGGAATCTCAAGTATTCCCCGGGCGGCTCTAGCGGCGGCGCAGCAGCCGCAGTCGCGGCGGGGATCGTTCCCGCCGCAGGCGCCAGTGACGGCGGCGGATCGATCCGTATTCCGGCGTCGTTCACCGGCTTGTTCGGGCTGAAGCCGACGCGCGGCAGAACGCCGGTCGGCCCGGGCGTCGGGCGCCAATGGCAAGGCGCCTCGATCGATTTCGCTTTGTCGCGCACGGTGCGCGACAGCGCCGCGCTTCTGGACCTGCTGCAAATCTTGCAGCCGGAAGCCGCGTTCCAGACGCCGCTATATCCCGGCGTCTATGCCCAAGACATGCGGGCGCCCCATACGCGCCCGCTGCGAATCGCGTTCACGACCGCTTCGCCGGTCGGATCGCAAGTAGGCGACGACGCGGTGCAAGCCGTCCAAAAAACGGTCAAGTGGCTTGAAGCTCAAGGCCACCACGTTGAAGAAAAGCTTAGCCCGGTCAACGGCGTGCGCTTGATGGAAAATTACTATACGATGAACGCGGGCGAAGTCTCCGCAATGTTCATCAGTCTAGAACAGATGCTTGGACGCAGCATTCGCCCAGACGAAGTCGACATCATCACTTGGGTGTTTGCCGAAGCGGGCAAACAGGTATCGGCTGCCGAGTTCGTTCATAGCCTGAACGAATGGGACGTTGCCGCCGCTCAGATGGCGGAACTATCGTTGCGCTACGATCTCTACATCACGCCGGCGACAGCTTTTCCGGCGCCACAGGTCGGCGAACTGACGCATACCCCGGAAGCGGCCGCTCCGTGGATGAAAGTCAGCGAACTATCGGCAAACGAGCAACGTCGGATGTTATACGATATTTTCGAACGCAGTTTGACGTTCACTCCGTTCACGCAGCTTGCGAATCTCACCGGTCAACCGGCAACCAGCTTGCCGCTTCATCTGACCGAAGACGGTCTTCCCCTCGGCGTCCAGATGATCGCCGCCAAAGGTCGCGAAGACTTGCTCCTTCAAGTCGCGGCTCAGCTTGAAGAATCTGAGTTGTGGGTGGGGATGAAGGGGAATCCAATGCTGGGGTAGGCGGTACACATCGAGGATAGTGAGACCGCTCCGCTGCGAGAGAAATTCGTTAGCGTATGCTTACGATGTGTCTTTCTTCGAAAGTCTTTAGGTCGCGTGTTGAAATCGGGAAAATTTGATTGGAATTTTAATTTGATTTTTCCCGATTAGCGATGCAAATTCGACAGTTGTTATCTGGAGAATCTGCATCACAAAGGCGAACGCTTCTAGCATAGGCTTCCAAAGTGCATTTCTTCGAAATGCTTGACCTGCACTGAATTTCTGTCTCCGCTCCAGCTTGGATTCTAGGGTGGGATAGTTTTAGAAGAAGAGGGCGCTCCCTTATTGGGGAGCGCCCTCTTCTTATTGGCTTACTGGTTCGCTTATTAAAAGCGAACTATCTTTCAAATCGCTCAGCCCAGCCTAAAAAAGATTTTTGCAATGCACAACGTAACTGGAAGAGAGAAGGCGTAGGGAGGAATTCAGTTAAGAAACGGAGTGTTCGCCTTTGAAATCGAGAAAAACCCTGTTAAATTTCAATCCAATTTTCTCGATTTCAACACGCGATCGAAACGAATTCCTCCCGGAGCCTTCTCTCTTCCCGCTCGTAGCCTTAAAAGAATCTTTTCCAATCAATTTTAATAAAAAAGGATTGTGTTTCCAGCTTTGTGTGTAATAACGAATACAAAAGGTATTGAATGCACACAAGGAGGAGATTTCGATTATAACCGTCGGGCTTACGAATTTCAGCGATCACGATGAATTATATGGCAAAAAGAAACCTGCCGAGCGGCTGGCTGCGTATAGCGAGACGTTCAAAGTCGTCGAACTGGATAGTTCCTTCTACGCGATCCAGCCGGTGAAAAACTACGAAAAGTGGGTTTCGCAGACGCCGGAGGATTTTGGATTCGTCATCAAAGCGTACCAAGGCATGACCGATCATCTTCGCGGCAAAAAGAACTACTTTGATACCGCCGAAGAAATGTTCGCGGCTTTCCATACCAGCCTTGAACCGGTGATCGATGCCAAAAAATTAACGATGACACTGTTCCAATATCCGCCGTGGTTTGACTGTACCCGTGAAAATGTCGAGAAACTTCGCGTTACGCGAGAATTTATGAAAGACGTTCCGTGCGCGCTCGAATTTCGGCATCAGTCTTGGTACTCGCCGAAGTTCCAAGACAAGACTCTGGATTTTATGCGCAAAGAAGGCTGGATTCAGACTGTCGTCGATGAACCGCAAGCCGGTAGCGGATCGATTCCGATTATCGCTCGCGCAACCAGCGACGAAGCGACGTATGTCCGAATGCACGGACGCAACGTAGGCGGCTGGCACAAAAGCAGCGATCCGAACTGGCGCAAACTACGTTACTTGTATCGCTATAGCACCGAAGAATTGCAGGAGTGGCGCGATATTTTGCTGGAACTGGAGAAGCAAAGCAAACACGTCTATGTCGCGTTCAATAACAACTCGGACAAAGACGCTACGCCTAACGCTTTAGAGTTAATGGAACTGCTCGGTCAGCCGATTCCCGCAGGCGCGCCGTGGCCTCCGCAAGCTGAAGTTCAGCAGCAAGACTCCGATCAACCGACAGAAGAAGTTCAGCAAGAAAAACTTTTCTGATACTCAAAAAAAACGCTCCGAACCTCTCTCAATCATAGGTTCGGAGCGTTTTCGGATTACTTAAACCACTTCAAGCGATCTTCCAGCGGCTTAAATTGTTTTTCCCCGGCTGGAGCCGTGATTTTGCCGAATGGCATTTGCGCGATCAGTTTCCAGCTTTCCGGAATATCCCACTCCGGTTTTACTTTCTCGTCGATCAGCGGGTTGTAGTGTTGCAGCGAAGCGCCGTAGCCTTCGGCTTCAAGCAACGTCCAGATCGCATATTGGTGCATACCCGAAGATTGTTGCGACCAGACCGGGAAGTTGTCTTGATACGCTTGGAACTGCTCTTGCATTCCGCGAATCACGGACTCGTCTTCGAAAAAGAGAATCGTGCCGTAGCCTGCTTTGAAGCTGTCCATTTTTTCTTTCGTAGGTCCGAAGCTATCCTCCGGCACGATTTCTTTTAAAATGTTCGTTGTGAAATCCCATAATTTGTCGTGATGTTCACCCAGCAGCACGACAACGCGTGCGCTTTGAGAATTGAACGCGGATGGTACATGAAGCAATGTCTGTTCGATCAGTTCGCGGATTTTTTCGTCGGATGCCGTCTGTTCCTTGCTGATTCCGTAAATACTGCGTCTGTTTTGCATCAGTTCCAACATGTTTTCGCTAGTCAAATGAAACGCCTCCTAAAAGTTTGCAATATAGGTCAAACAATCGATGCGTCAGTTACCTTTTTCATTACCCACACTTTGTGTACATTCACTCATCATAGGCGATTTTTCATACGACTATATCCATCATAATTTGCCAAAAATGTGATCAGAATCGCGATTGCAGTGCAGGTTTTTGTAAAAAAATCAAAGCTCGTTTGAAGCCCCCTTGCTTTTGGGTAACTTGTATTAATCATTTGGAAGCAAGTGACGAAACGTTCTGCATGTGAGGGATATCCGAATACGCAGCCGAACCCCAAACAATTCGAGGAGGTTTTTTTTGATATGCCTAAAAATCACACCATGATGCAATTTTTTGAATGGCATGTAGATGCCGATGGCGAACACTGGAACCGACTGAAAGAAATGGCTCCTGAACTTAAGAAATGGGGTATCGATTCGGTATGGATTCCTCCAGTTACCAAAGGTCAATCGGTCGATGATACAGGGTACGGCATTTACGATCTGTACGATCTGGGCGAATTTGATCAAAAAGGAACCGTTCGTACGAAATACGGCACGAAAGAAGAATTGAAAAGCGCAATTGCGGCTTGTCACGAATTCGGCATTGCAGTGTATGTCGACCTGGTGATGAACCACAAAGCCGGCGCTGACGAAACAGAACGTTTCAAAGTCGTCGAAGTTGATCCAAACAACCGTAACGAAGTCATTTCCGAAGAACCGTTCGAAATCGAAGGTTGGACGAAATTCACGTTCCCGGGACGCGGCGATCAGTATTCCGATTTCAAATGGGACTACACGCATTTCAACGGTACAGACTTCGACAACGCGACAGGCAACAACGGCATCTACCGCATCGGTGGCGAAAACCGTGGGTGGGACGATAAAGTCGATAACGAGTTTGGCAACTACGATTATCTGATGTTTGCCAATATCGATTATCGTAGACCGGAAGTTCGCGAAGAAATGATGGAGTGGGGCCGCTGGTTAGTCGATACCCTTCAATGTAGCGGATACCGCCTCGATGCGATCAAACATATCAACCATGACTTTATCCGCGAATTTGCCGGTGAAATGATCCGCAAACGCGGCGAAGATTTCTATATTGTCGGCGAATTTTGGAATAACGATCTGAACGCTTGCCGAGAATTCCTGGATAACGTCGATTATCGGATCGATCTGTTCGACGTCTCGCTGCATTACAAATTGCACGAAGCATCACAGTCCGGCAGCGCATTCGATCTGACGAAAATCTTCGACGATACGCTTGTTCAGACTCACCCGACCAATGCCGTTACTTTCGTAGATAACCACGACTCCCAGCCGGGAGAATCGCTGGAATCTTGGATCGACGATTGGTTCAAACAAAGCGCGTATGCGCTCATCTTGCTCCGACGCGACGGCTATCCTTGCGTATTCTACGGCGACTACTTCGGTATCGGCGGCGAAAATCCGATCGATGGCAAAAAGATGGCGATCGATCCGCTTCTGTACGCTCGTTGCCAAAAAGCTTACGGCGATCAAGAAGATTACTTCGATCATCCAAATACAATTGGGTGGGTTCGTTTCGGGATCGAAGAAATCGAAGGTTCCGGCTGCGCCGTGGTCATCTCCAATGGCGACGAAGGCAGCAAACGTATGAATGTTGGCGTAGAGCGTGCAGGCGAAGAATGGATCGACCTGACGAATACGCGCGAAGACAAGATCGTGATCGAAGAAGACGGCTTTGCGACTTTCCCGGTTAACGGTGGCAGCGTATCGGTCTGGGCACGTCCGGATGCAGAAGAAGACGTAGATTGCGCAGCAGACGATCAAACGAAATAAGGTCACATTGCATGCTCAGCCTACAAACAATCTCCATAATAAGAACAATGCCATGCCCCAGATAAATAGTGCCGAGATTCGATTGAATACGTTCAACGCTCGACCATGCGTATCGAATCGACGCAATGTAGCTCCGGCGCACGCAAGACCGATAAACCAGATCCAAGATACAGCGATACATGCCGCGGCAAAGTTGATTTTGTCCGCGCCGCTGTAGGCAAGCCCGCTCGTTCCGATCACGCCGATCGTGTCCAGCAAAGCATGCGGATTCAGTAGCGAGACCGAGACAGCAAATATGATTTGTTTGGAAAAAGGAAGCGCCTGTGCGCTTTCTTTTTTTTGGGGCTGCAACAAATCCGAAGCTTTGGATGAGGCGCGCCATAATACGAATCCCATATAGACAAGAAAAATCGCTCCGGCTCCCATCAGTAAATGACGCAGCATTTCGATTTGGAGCACAATCGCGGAGACGCCGAATACGGCAAGCCCAATCAATACCGTATCGCAAAACGCAGCGGCGATCACAGCTGGAAAAGCTCGAATTAAGCGCGGCTGCGAGGCTCCTTGCGAGAATACAAATACATTTTGCACGCCAAGCGGCAAAATCAATCCAAAAGCTAACAATATTCCATGCAAGATGGCTTCCATTACATATCGACTCCTTTTCTCGTTCTATGTTACGATGCACGAAGCCAAAGAAAAACCGCCAATTGGTTGGATATTGAACCACCCAATTTTAATAGTCAAGGAGGTGGCATATGGATTGGAAGCCATCCAAGCAAGCGCATCAGACGCTGCAAGCTCAGATTGTCACTTGGATCGCGGAGCGAATCGAGCACGGCGATTGGGTCGCCGGAACTTCTCTGCCGCCGCAGAGAGAACTTGCACTGCGCTTTGGGGTCAATCGCAGCACGGTGCAAGCGGCGCTTGACGAATTAAAAGCCGACGGGCTGCTTGAGACACGGCGCGGCGCGGGAGTCTATGTATCGGGCAGCGCTTGGAATACGCTGCTCACCCGTTCGCAGCCGAATTGGCATCGGCATATTCGCGCAAGTGTCCATAAGCCGAACCGACATACGATTCGGCTTATTAATGAAAGCGAACCGAATCCGAAATTGATTCGCCTCGGCACCGGCGAACTGTCGCCAGATTTATTGCCGGCTCGGCAATTAGAAGACTCGCTACGTCAGCTTAAGCTTGATCCGCGTACGCTTGGCTATTCGGAGCCTTTAGGGAGCCTGCGATTGCGCCAAGCGATCTGTCATCATATGCAGACGCTAGGGATACATACACAACCGGATAATATCTGTATCGTTTCCGGTGCAATCCAAGCCTTGCAACTGATTTCAGTAGGTCTATTGGAAGAAGGATCGACCGTATTTCATGAAAAAGCTTCTTACCTGAATTCGGTGCATCCTTTTCAATCTGCCGGGATGAAAATGTCATCGTTCCCGCTTCGTTCAGACACGAAAGAACATTTAAAGCGTGCTAGCCGAGGTCGGCAATCTTTGCTTTATGCGGTACCTACGCTCAATAATCCGACCGGAGCTAGCTGGAACCAAGCAGAGCGCGAAAAGGTCTATGAAATCTGCTCGGAACTTCGGATTCCGATTGTCGAAGACGACGTGTATCGCGATCTATTATTTGAACCCGGCTTGCCACCCATCAAAGCCGATGATTCTTCAGGACAAGTCTTGTACTTGGGCAGCCTGTCCAAATCGCTTAGCCCCGGGCTGCGAATCGGCTGGATTATCGCGCCTTCGCCGGTCATTTCTCGGTTAGCCGATATCAAAATGCAAACGGACTACGGCTCAAGTGCTATTTCGCAAGAGATTGCGGCGCATTGGCTGGAATCTGGGCTATATGCTCGCCATACTGAGTACTTGCGCAGTAAACTCCGATTACGTGCCGACCTTGTTGAACAAGTTCTTCGCCTATCTTTTCACGACATCGCAGAATGGCAGTCGCCACACGGCGGCTTTTATATCTGGTTAAGATTTCGTAAACCTATCGTCAACAAACATTGGTTCCGATGTCTGCTGGAACGCAGCATATTGATCAATCCCGGGTATATTTACGACCCTAGCGATCAAAATCATATTCGTTTGTCCTATGCGTATGCTTCACACGAGCAATTGCTAACGGGTCTTGAGATACTCCTCGAAGAAGCCAAACTGGCGATTGAAAAAAGCCGCTCCGATTAAGGAGCGGCTTAGGCTTGCCAAGAAATTTTAAAGCAGCTTGAAGCGAGGCGACGTAGAGAGGAATTTAGTGCAGGAGCTAAAGCATTTCGAAGAAATGCACTTCGGAAGCCTATGCTGTTAGCGTTCGCCTTTGAAATTGAGAAAATTCCTATTCAAAATTCAATCCATTTTCTCAATTTCAACACGCGACCTAAAGGCTTTCGAAGAAAGACACATCGTAAGCATACGCTAACAAATTCCTCTCGGAGTCGGCTCGCTTCCCCGCTTACACCCAGCGAATGACGTCTTCAACTGCACGGCGAGTCTGCGGACGCGGTTCATTTACCCGATAACCGAAAGCCGCCATAACACTTACTCCATAAGCGCCGTCTTCCAGCAATCCGGCATTATCCAATACTTCATCCAATTTAGCGCGGTGGAACCCTTCGATTGGGCAAGAATCAATGCCGATCTGAGCTGCCGCTGTCATCATATTGCCGAGTGCAATATACGTCTGTTTGGATGCCCAGTCGAACAAGCTGCGCTCGTCGTTCAAATCGAAATCTTCGACTTGGAACGTTTTGTACATTTCACTTGTCAATTTCTCAACCAGCTCTGCCGGCATACCTTTGACTTCGCGCATATGCCGAGACAGATGCGGCGAATCATACTTCACGTCGCGGCGCGCCAAGATCACAACGATATGGCTTGCTGTTGGCATATGCCCTTGCGCACCCCACGAAACTTCGCGGATTTGCTCACGCAATTCTGGATTTTGTACGACAACGAATTTCCAAGGTTCAAGACCAATTGAGCTTGGAGACAATCGTCCCGTTTCTAAAATAAATTCAAATTCGTCCTGCGGAATTTTCCGGGTCGAATCGAAAGTTTTGGTTGCATGTCTGAATCGGTAAGCTTCTAATATCTCATTTCGTTTAACTTCGCTGCTCATTTAAAAGCCCTCCTATAGATCCACTAAGTAACAGTATGTTACTTTTAATTACCAAAGTTATTCTACGCGCTTTGTTATATCAGGTCAAGCTCCGTTTCTTTTATAGTCTACGCCAAAAATATCGCAAACTAAAAAGCTTCTATTTCAGGCGAATGCCCAAAACAGAAGCTTAAAAAGTATGCCTATATTGTTTTCAAAAATATTCGAAGATTACACGGAAATATCAAAATTTCGACCTAGCTTAGCTGCACGCGTCGTCTCTGCACGATTTTCCCACGGCTGAACCGTACCCGGAGCAGACGGCGCAGAATATAAAGCTCCAGCCGACTCGATCGAACCCAGCATCGCACGCGCGTAATCGTCTCCGCCTTTAGGAGCAGCAGGTCGGCTTCGAGGTGCAGCAGGCGCAACCTCTTCCTCTTCTTGCTCAGGCAACACGAATTCCGGCTGCTCGCGTCGCTCTTGCTCCGATGGATCGCGTTCTGGACGTCCTTGAACGGTAAATTCTGCACGCTCACCATTGGCGGTGTCCAGCAGTGCAATATGTCGTTCAAGTAACGCGATATGTCTGCGAATGCGCATGGCGCGCTGATCCCGATCCGCTACCGATGCCGGCAATTGAAGAACGCGCGACAATTCCGCTTCCAGACTCACTTTGCGACTTTCAAGCGGAGCTTTGCCATGTCGACTGGGCGTATACGACGTATTTAAAGCATTGATTCCTCCGATTGCAGAGATTGAACCCATTCTTCCTTGTATACTGCTCATTAAAGCCATCCGCCTTTCTTATGATGCAAGAATGAAAAACGTCGAATGTCTGATGCACGCGCATAACGCGTAAAACGGTGTATTCATTTCTTAACATCGTAGTCACCTATTTATGGGGTGAAGGCTATTCGCACAATCGGCGATCTTCCTGCAATTGCTGATTAGAGGGGATTAAAAGAGTGCAGTCAATGTTGCAAAATTGCATAGATGTTCTCACTTATTACCCTCTTTGGTTGTCTTGTAACGCGAAAAATCAAATAAATTGTAAATTCCGACAAAAACGGATATTTCCAGCCATTTAGCGAGCAAAGATAAAAGTCTGAGATTGTCGATTGCGTTTATTTTCGTGCTTCCAGTTCTTCGATAGTCACTTCGATAATGATTTTCAGCCCTTCTAGTAACGCCTCTTGAGGTAAAGAAGGCAGTGAAGGCTTACTCGCAGACAACCGCGTGGATGCTGGAAAATGGACAAACCCTGCAAGCGTCTGCGGATGAGTCCCACTGAGTGTATCTAGTAACGCGTACATCGTATTGTTGCAGATATAAGTTCCTGCTGTATTTGAGATTGTAGCCGGAAGATCGGCGGCACGTAGACGCTCGACAATCGTTCGAATCGGTAACGTTGCAAAAAGACCGTCTGGTCCGTCTGCGCGGATTTTTTCGTCTTGTGGGCTTTTGCCGCTGTTATCCGCGTAACTTTCGGTATCTTTGATATTGATTGCGATGCGCTCTGGCGTAATCGCAGTACGCCCTGCTGCCAACCCGCAAGCAATAACGGCGTCGGGCTTTAGACGATCTACTTCTTGTAGAAGCTGGATCGCACAATCGTCGTAGCAAACCGGTAATAACAACGTATGAATTTCGATATTTTTGGGCATCTGCTCTTTTACAATCTGCTCCAACAACTCTTGCGTCGGATTAACGGAAGAATCTCCGAAAGGCTCAAAGCCCGAAATTAATAGTTTGATAAGATCTCCTCCTAATCAATGTACGGCTTTTTGCCGCTATTCGAACTGTAAATCGGTCTGGAGACCGAGAACGTTTCAACCTGCTGAACGAGGGATCGAGCCAAGTAAACCTGTATAGTGAAGATAGACTTCGACGTGCAGCTCTGCACGATCTTACAAAAAAGGAGAGATGATGATGTCAAAAAAAGCGATACTGGGCCCACTACTTATTCTGCTAGGCGTCTACTTATTATTTGCGCAAGGAACCGGACTACACGCAGGTGCGATCTTTGCTTACTTTTGGGCAACGATTTTTATTTTGCCGCTCGGCTTCTTTTTCCACTGGATGTATTTTTCAATGACAAACGGCAGAGCGCCCGGTCTGTTGATTCCCGGAGGAGTCCTGGTTACCGTCGCGATCGTCTGCCAAGTCTCGATGTTATTCAATAGTTGGGATGTGATGTGGCCGGGCTTTATTTTAGCTCCCGCGATCGGGTTATTTGAATTCTATTGCTTCAGTGGACGTAATCGTTGGCTGCTGATTCCGATCACGATTTTGACTGTGTTGTCTTTCTTGTTTTTCGCCGTATTTTCGCTTGAAGCGCTGTTCACCCATACATTTTTAGATCAACCGCTGTTGGTCTTTGTGCTTATCGGCTTAGGCACTTTACTTTTACTCCCACGACGTAAAAAAGCGAAAATCAACGTATAGACTTTTAGGATTATACGCCGTCCAGATCGAAAAGTTGTTCTTTTGCACACTCTTTCGACAAAAAAGCCCCTGTCCGCATTTTGCGAATCAGGGGTTTTTTGTCGTTTTATATCCGGCTTTTACCGCTGTGCTCAATCGCCTTTTAAGGCTTCAACCAGCAATTGCGTATACGCTCTAGCTCCAGCTGGCATCAGATGCACGCCGTCTCTGGCAAAGTAATCGTCGCGTCCGGCACTTGCCGAATACCAATCGACTAACAAGATACGATCATCTCGCGCAGCCGCACTTTGAAGTGTCTTGTTCACGACACTTTCCCACGGACGCGGAACTCTGGTATTCACCAGAATAATTTTGCGCGCTTCCGGTAATTTAGCCAATAGTTCATTCATCTGTTCATCGGTAAACGAACCGTTTGTTCCAAGCTGGATCAAAACGGTACTGCCCATTTTGCCGCTACCCTCCAACTGGTCGACTAGCGCCGGAGCTTGCGACATTTGCCGTCCAACTAAGCCATCCACGGTAATCCCCGGCAAAGCTTCTTCCAAATAAGGCTGAATATCCAGCATAACGGAATCGCCGATTGCCGTCATTCCGACACCTGTTCCCGCAGGCAACACGGTCTCCGATTCTTCGCCCGCTGCGGGATCGACCACCGGAGCCGTTCCCGGCGCTACGGAAGCTGTCGTCTCCGTCGGCGCTGGAGTGTCCGTCCCCGCGTAAGGCGTCTGCGCTTCCGCCGGCGGAGCAAGGCGTGTCATCGCAAATCCGAGAATCAGTACCAGCGCAACCGATCCGCCCAATGTGCTGGCAAGACGTTTGCGACCTACACCCGGTTCACGCATCACGCGGCGCCACCACCTACCGAATGCGCCGGTTCGAACCGGCTGCTCGATATAGCGGTACGACAATGCCGCCAACGCGAAGCTTACGATCAATTGCAAGATGATCCGAAGCATATTCGGACCGCCTGTGTTCACAAGCGGCGTCGTCAATACGATGACGGGATAATGCCAGAGATACAATCCGTACGAACGGGCGCCGATCCAGCGCAGCGGCTTCGTTCCGAGTACTCGCCCTAATCGGCAAGCGGGATGCGCCAGCGCGGCGACCAGTATTGTCGTCGCAAGCGAGAGCAAGACCATGCCGCCGCGATACAAAAATGTGCCGTAGTCGTTCGATGTAAAGATCAATATCGCGATTACGATCAAGCAGACCGTAGCTGTGATATCGAGCGTTTTCGTTGCGGATTTTGAAATGTTTGTTTTGAGCTTACGGCTCGGCCAGACGACAGCCAAAGCCGCGCCGATCAGCAGCGAAAACAACCGCGTGTCTGTTCCGTAATAAACCCGGCTCGGATCTTCGCCGGGACGATACATAATCGCCATCGCCAATGCCGAAGCGAATGCCAATCCTGCCAAAACAAGCGCAAGTTTGGCACGCTTTTTTTGCGCCAAGATCAATCCGATTCCGAGCAAAATCGGCCAGAAAATATAAAATTGTTCTTCCACCGCAAGCGACCACAAATGTCCAAGCGGCGACAAAGGGCCGAAGCTTTGGAAATACGACACTTCGTGGAAGATTGACCACCAGTTGCTGTAATACAGCAGCGCCGCCGGAACGTCGCCGATCATTGCAGGCAGCCTTGTCCGATCGACAATCAGCGACCATAGAATGGTCGCGAATACAACGACTAGCATTGCCGGCAATAATCGTTTTGCGCGGCGAATCCAAAAATCTTTCATGTCGAACTTGCCGTTTCGATCCCATTGAGACAATAAAATATCGGTAATCAAATACCCCGACAACACAAAAAACATCGTGACGCCAAGCAATCCGCCCGGCGCCCATTCCGTATGCAAATGATAAACGATAACCGCAAGTACCGCGAGCGCACGTAATCCATCCAGACCTGGCATATACCGACTGGCGTGCGTTTTCGGCTGCTCTGTAGAATGGCTTTTTCTTGGTACTGAACGATCGCTATATCGCTCTTGTTGATTTTTCGCTTCATTTCGTGCATGTGGTCCATTTATCATGGCTTCTGCCCTTTCGATCCTACAAATTTATGTAAAATTGCTTCTGTTCTAAACTTCCGACTGGATCAAACCTAACCTTATTATAAGCAGGTCGCGCGTTTATATCCAGAATGATCCTATTTTAAAATATCCACGTAGATTCAAAGTCACAAAAAAGACCGTTCCTTTGCAGGAAACGGTCTTCCGTCTTTATCTTGTTGAGAAAGTTAAGATCCATTCATTTTGAATTGTAAAAACAATTCGTTATAACGAACCAGCATCTTCTTGCCCAAGTTCTCGTACACTTCAAGTCGCTCGGTCAATTCATCCGGCGGATAAAAACGTTCATCGCTTGAAATGTCTTCCGGCAACAGTGCCAGCGCGGCATCGTTTGGCGTCGAATACCCGACATATTCTGTATTTTGCGCGTTCACTTCTGGGTCCAGCATAAAGTTGATAAACTTCATCGCTCCGTCTACGTTTTGCGCAGTTTTGGGAATGACCATATTATCGAAGTACAAGTTGGAACCTTCTTCGGGTACGACATAATCCAATTCTTCGTTTTCGCTCATGATTTCCGACGCATCCCCAGAGAAGACTAAGCCTGCCGCCGCTTCGCCGTTCGCGAGCAGCAGCTTGATTTCGTCGCCTACGATCGCTTTGACATTCGGCGACAACTGCATCAGATGATCCAGCGCTTGCTGTAAATGTTGTTCGTTAATATCGTTGAGCGAATAACCTTGACTCACAAGCCCGGTTCCGATCACTTCGCGCGCTCCGTCCGTCAGCAGAACGTTGTTGGCAAGCGACGGGTCCCATAGATCTTCCCAACTCTCGAACTTCAAATCGGTCAGATTCGGATTGTACACAACGCCGAGCGTGCCCCAGAAGTACGGCATCGAATATTGATTATCCGGATCAAAAGACAAATCCAAAAACTTCGGATCGATATATTTCATATTCGGGATTTTGTCGTGATCCAGCGGAATCAGCAACTTTTCTTCTCGCATCTTCTCGATCGCATAATCGGAAGGAACCGCGATATCGAAAGTCGTACCGCCTTGTTCGATCTTCGTTAACATCGCCTCGTTTGAATCGAACGTCTGATAAATGACCGTAATTCCGGTTTCTTCTTGGAAACGGGTCAGCAATTCGGGATCGATATAATCGCCCCAGTTGTAGATCGTCAGTGTGTTGCCACTGCTATACCCTTGGCTTGAATTCAGCCGATTCGCTGTTAGGATCAAAGCAAAAGCCACCGCCAAGATCAAAATCAGCGTGCGTGTCATCGATTTCATTCCGGCACCCCCACTCTGGAAGCCGCTTCCGCAACTTTGCGTTTTTCGCTACGCCGCGTCGAAATATAGTACCCTACGACGAGGAACAACGTGAACAAGAAGATGAGAGTCGAGAGCGCATTGATGGACAGCGATACGCCTTGACGCGCCCGTGAATAGATTTCCACCGCAAGCGTGGAATAACCACTACCCGTCACGAAGAACGTTACCGCAAAATCATCCAGCGAATACGTGAGTGCCATAAAGAATCCGCTAAAGATGCCCGGTCGAATAAAAGGCAAAATGACTTTCGTCAGCACATCTCGTTTGCTCGCCCCAAGATCTCTTGCCGCATCGATCAACGTCGGGCTCATTTCTTGGAGTCTTGGCAAGATCATCAGCACCGCAATCGGAATACTGAACGCCACGTGCGAGATCAATACCGAAGCAAAACCCAGCTTGATCCCAACCATCGTAAATAAAATCAAAAACGAAGCGCCAATAATGACGTCAGGGCTTACAATCAGTACATTATTGAGCGAAAGCAGCGTATTTTTGAACCGTGCACGCCGTATATTTTCGATCGCAAGCGAACCGAAAATCGCAATAATCGTCGCAATCGTCGAAGACAGCAGCGCAATAATCAGCGTATTGATTACGATAATAATCAGGCGGGTATCCGCAAATACTTCTTTGTACCAATCCCACGTAAAGTTTTCAAAACCGTGCATCGTACCGCCGCTGTTGAACGAATAGTACATCAGATAAAAAATCGGCGCATACAACACGACAAACACCAAAACCAGGTACAGATTGGAGATCCCGTTCTTTTTCCTCATCTCCGCACCCCTTTCTTACTGCCGCCGGTCACGAACATAATGACAGCCATCGCGATAATCAGAAATACAGCGACTGTTGAGCCCATACCCCAGTCTTGCGTGACCAGAAAATGCTGTTCGATCGCGGTTCCGAGCGTAATGACTTTGTTGCCCGCGATCAGGCGCGTAATCATAAACAACGACAATGCCGGAATAAATACCGAGATACAGCCGGCTTTGACGCCCGAGAGCGTTAGCGGAAAAATCACTCGGCGGAACGTGGTCCAACTGGATGCACCCAGATCGCGAGCCGCATCCGTCAGCGAAACATTCAATTCTTCGATCGCATTATAAATCGGCATAATCATAAACGGCACGAAGATATAAATCGATACAAAAACAAAACTTCCGCTCGTGAACAACAATTGCTGCTCGCCGATCCCGATTGCGCTAAACAACGTATTGATCGGACCTTCCGCACCTAAAATCCCGATAAACGCATACGTTTTGAGCAGCAAGTTCATCCAAGTCGGCAAAATGATCAGTAACAACCACAGTTGTTTATGCTTCGTTCGCGTGAGCAAAAAAGCTGCCGGGTAGGCGATCAAAAGCGAGAATAACGTAATTAAAAAAGCATACCAAAACGAACTCAACGTCATTTTCAAATAAACCGGCGTGAAAAATTCTGCGTAATTCGAAAAGGTGAAATTCCCTTCGATATCGAACAGCGAATAATAGACGACCAGCACGACAGGCGCAATAACGAACAACACAACCCATAAATAATACGGGATATACGCGAGTGTCCGTGTGTTCAAGCTGCTTTTACCGTTCATGCGTGCCAACCTCGGTTTCTTCGTCCTCCTCGTACGCTTCCAGTCTGCGGTCGAATTCTTCTTCCGTTTCGCCAAAACGCATAACGTGGATCGCTTCCGGATCGAAGGTTAAGCCGATTTGCGCGCCGACCTCAGCGCGTTTCGTCGAATGTACCAGCCATTCTTGACCGGATTCATCGTAGCAGCTGATCTCGTAGTGCACGCCTCGGAACAACTGCGAATCTACGCGTACTTTGAGTTTGCCGATTTCTTGCGTCGTGATCTCCAAATCTTCCGGACGGATCACGATCTCGATCGGCTCATTCGGACGCAATCCGGCATCGACACATTCAAATCGTTTACCGTTAAACTCCACCAAATAGTCATCCAACATGACGCCGGGAACCATATTCGATTCGCCGATAAAGTCAGCGACGAAGCGGTTAATCGGTTCATCGTAGATATCGTTCGGCGTACCGCTTTGCTCGATTCTGCCTTCATTCATGACGAAGATATAATCCGACATCGCCAAAGCTTCTTCCTGATCGTGCGTCACGAAAATAAAAGTGATGCCGAGACGTTGTTGAAGTTCGCGCAAGACGTATTGCATCTCGGTACGCAGCTTCAGGTCGAGCGCAGATAACGGTTCGTCTAGCAACAATACTTCGGGCTCATTCACAATCGCGCGCGCAATTGCGACGCGTTGACGCTGACCGCCCGACATTTCCGTGATTCCGCGATTTTCGTATCCATCCAAATTCACCATTTTGAGCGCTTCTTTGACTTTCGTAGCAATGACATCGGCTTTAAGCTTTTTGATCCGCAGTCCAAATGCGACATTCTCAAATACGTTTAAATGAGGGAACAGTGCGTAATCTTGAAAAACGGTGTTCACCTGTCTTTTTTCTGGAGGAACTTTGTTAATCACGCGACCGTCCAAAAAGATCGAACCGCCTGTCGGTTCCATAAATCCTGCGATCATACGCAAAATCGTCGTTTTTCCACATCCGGAAGGGCCTAGCAGCGTATAAAATTTACCCCGTTCAATTTCGAAGTCGATATGTTTAAGTACAGTTAATCCGTCGTCATATGTCTTCGTTACGGATTCGAAACGAATAATCGTTGACTCTGCGATGATGAAACTCCTCCTCTGACAACAAGAGAACCGGACCCCGATCGGCTCCGGTATATTTCTTGTTCATGATTTTCGAAAACTAGATCGTTAACCTATTTCTAACCGTTATTTTATAGAAAAAAACAAGGTAACGCTACCTAAGTATGTATAAGAACCAAGCAAGCTTATCCCCATTATCCCCGATCTATCCACGATTTTTATATAAAATCGTATAAAAAGTGCTTTTTTATTTATAAAAATCAGTTTTCCACATGTGGACAACATATAAGCTCTACACGTTTATCCACATTTTAAATGAAAATTGCCTTTTGGTTTAGGTTACAACATAAAAAATCGTCTTCGGTTCGTCGCCCGTTACCGAGCGATACGTACCGAAGACGATTTTTCGTCTCTATTTTTCGTTTCTATTGATGAATCCTATCATGTATCACAATTTAAAGGACCCCGCCTTCACCTGAAGGCGAGCTTTCGATCCTATTTACTTTCCGGTTTAGGGTCACCTGTTGGGTTCGCCAAGACTGGCAGCATTTTAGTATCTCTTTTCATCCGGGATGAGCAAATCGGACAAGTCGGTTCATCTTCGAACGAAAAGTTATCTCTCATCCAACCTTTACAGTCTTCCTTCTCGCAAGTCCATACCGCGGTACTTTCTTTCACAAGTTCTTCGTCTTGCTTTTTACGAAAATACATGTTCGATGCCTCCCCGTCTTCGATAGGGCCGGAACCGGTCCCGATTATATTGATGTAGCTGATGAATCTAAAAAAAGGACTACTCTCAACACAGGGTTAAGAGCAGTCCGTTTCGTGTGTTCTTACAGTTTAGTTACGTTTTCTGCTTGTGGTCCACGGTTGCCTTCAACGATGTTGAATTCTACGCGTTGGCCTTCGTCGAGGGTTTTGAAACCGTCGCCTTGAATAGCGGAGAAGTGAACGAATACGTCGCTGCCGCCTTCAACTTCGATAAAGCCGTAACCTTTTTCTGCGTTAAACCATTTTACTGTTCCTGTTTCCATGAAAGAAAACCTCCAAAAATTTATTTCCGAAACTTTGGTATATCCAAGTTCCGGCAACATGCATTTTTTATGCTCCGTGGGGATATAAAAAAATCACACATTGGAAAAGGCTCCATAACCCATAGATGACAACCCTTTCCAATAAGTAAATCTAAATTGCCCAGTCGCTATTGATTAATAGCTTAACACAACAGCTAATCAAAAGCAAACGTTTCCTTCATTAAAAAACCTTTCTTTTCTAATTAAGCAAGTTAATTAGATCATATGTTCAGGCCCAATCTATGTTTCTGAAGGTTTACCTTTTTCCCGAAATTGTCTTGAGCCTGTCTGCCTCATTTTCTATACCATCGAATGGAGCGCTCGAACAATTTCGCTTGCACGCTCCAAAGCCCCTTCGCCGCTGCGAATGATTAGATCACACTCAGCCAAAGCCGCAATCTCTTCATCGTAGCCTGCTAAGCGAGTTCTGATCTGTTGTTCATCGGAACCGCGATCCCGTAACCGCTGCTCACATTCAGCGCGCGAAGCCGATACGCCTACTGTCAGTGCACGATTACCGAGCAGATTACGAGCCACTTGTGCACCGTTTGCGTCAAGCACGATTGAACGGACTTCGTTTCCGCTCGCCGTTTCTTCAATAGAAGATCGCGACGTTCCATATAAATGACCGCGATACTCGCTAGTCTCTAACATTTTGCCTTCTTGCATCATGGTCTCAAGTGTACTGCGAGATGTGAAATGATAATCGACGCCATCTACTTCGCCGCTTCGCGGTGCTCGCGATGTCCATGTGACGATGCGCGGTAACTCGAGAGCCGCTTGAAGTGTCGTTTTGCCTGAAGCACTCGGCCCTTGAAACACAATAAGTGCGATATTCATTTGTTGAACCTCCGAATATTAAGTATTAAATCTGAGGCAGATTAAATGATTCTCATCATTTTTTGATCCAGACATACGATATATTCTCGCACGTTTGGATCTTGTTCTCCAACTTTTTACGAAACCCTTTTTCATGCTAAACTAACGGTATGTGTGTATGGCTTTTGCAGCCACCAAATTGACGGAAAGAAGGAACTTACCTATGAAACAAGAACTGATCGAACGCCTCGACCGTTATGCCCGTTTTGATACCCAGTCTAATGAAGAAAGCGATACTTGCCCATCTACACCCGGACAGATGAAGCTTGCCGAGCAACTGGTACGCGAATTGACGGAAATGGGTCTGACCGAAATTACACTGGATGAAAATGGTTATGTGATGGCTTCGCTGGAGAGCAATACCGATAAAAATAATGTACCGGTGATCGGATTCCTCGCCCACTTGGATACCGCAACCGAACTTAGCGGCGCCAACGTGAACCCGCAGATCGTCGAAAGTTATGACGGCGGGGATATCATGCTAAACAAAAAACTTGGGATCGTGTTGTCGCCGCGCGAATTCCCGGAATTATCGCATTATATCGGTCACACGCTGATGACCACAGACGGTACGACGCTGCTTGGGGCTGATGATAAAGCCGGTATGGCAGAGATCATGACCGCGTTAAATTACCTAATTGCCCATCCAGAGCTCAAACATGGCAAAATCCGCGTTGCTTTTACACCGGATGAAGAAATCGGACGCGGCCCTCAACGTTTTGACGTCGAAGCATTTGGCGCGAAATACGCGTACACGATGGACGGTGGCCCTCTTGGCGAATTGCAATACGAAAGCTTCAATGCGGCAGGGGCAAAAGTGACCATTAAAGGCGTAAGCGTTCACCCGGGTACGGCAAAAGGCAAAATGATCAATGCCGCGAAAATCGCGATGGAATTCCATCGTCGTCTGCCAGAGCAAGAATCGCCGGAATTCACAGAAGGTTACGAAGGCTTTTTCCATCTGCTCGATATCAACGGCGGTACGGATCAAACGACATTGTCGTACATTATCCGGGATTTTGACCGTACCAGCTTCGAAAACCGCAAAAAGTTGATGGAAAACATCGCAAGCGAATTCCGTCAAACTTATGGCGACGAAAATGTAATCCTTGAACTACGCGATCAATACTACAATATGCGCGAAAAAATCGAACCTGTGATACAAATTTTCGATGTGGTAAGCGACGCGATGAAAACACTTGATATTACGCCGGATATTCGTCCGATTCGCGGAGGTACAGACGGTTCGCAGCTTTCTTATATGGGCTTGCCTACGCCGAATATTTTTACTGGCGGCGAAAACTATCACGGTCGTTATGAATATGTGTCTGCGGACAATATGGTGAAGGCCACACAAGTGATTTTGGAAGTGGTTCAAGCTTTCGAACGTCAAGCGTAAGCATAAGAGGATTAGGGCGTCAAAGAAAGCGCGAAAGGAGCATCACTTTGTTCGATTACGAAAACCGCGAGTATGAAGATGTTGATTTTGGCTCGCAGCAACTTCGAGACGGCGAGCTGACGAACTGTACGTTTGTACGGTGCCGTTTTGTTTATGGTTCGCTTGAAGAAATTTTGACGCGTGGATGCCGGTTTACCGATTGTAATTTTCACGGCGCTGCTTTGAACGGCTCGATTCATATCGAATCGGCGTTCGAGAATTGCACATTTACCGAAGCCAATCTATTTGCGGCAAAGTTCGATCGTTGTAAAATGACGGGTTCTGATTTTGCGGGAGCGAAGCTTGACGGATTTACGATTGTGCAAGGCGACTGGTCGTATACCAACCTTCGCCTTGCTCGGCTGGATCGACAAGATTTGCGCGGAGCGCGCTTTTTCGAAGCGGACTTATCCGAAAGCAGTCTGCAAAAAGCCGATTTACGCGGAGCTGATCTAACACGCTGTATCCTCGATAAAGCGAAGCTGAAAGGCGCAGATTTACGAGATGCGGTGCTCGACGGCGTGAATTTCAAAGCACTGGATGTGCAGCAAGTTCGGATGGATCGCGAGCAAGCGGTGTTGTTTATGCGTTCTTATGGAGCGAAAGTGGATTAAAGAAAACGCTTTTCCGACATTTTTAATCGGATTTTAAGATTAGAAAGTTACGTTTCCTAAATTTTAGGGTACACAATTAAAACGGAATTTGATTTTTATTTGTGGAAAGTGAGGTTTTTGTAATGACGAAAATCGTGAACGAGAAAGTAACGTTGGGAAAAAGCGGTCTGAAGATCGTACCTGTCGGACTCGGAACCAATGCTGTCGGCGGACATAACCTTTTCCCTAACTTGGATGAAGAAGCGGGTAAAGCTTCGGTCAAATCGGCTTTGGAGAGCGGCATTAACTTTTTGGATACGGCATTTATCTACGGACCCGGACGTTCGGAAGAACTGGTCGGCGAAGTCGTCAAAAAGTTTGGTCACCGCGACGAGATCGTAATTGCGACTAAAGGCGCTCATAAAATTACCGATGGAAAAACGGTGTTCGATAATTCTCCGGCTTTTTTGCGAGAATCCGTTGAAAATAGCTTGAAGCGTCTCGGTACCGATTATATCGATCTGTATTACATCCACTTCCCAGACGAGCATACGCCAAAAGACGAAGCGGTCGGCGAGCTTGCGAAGCTGAAGCAAGAAGGCAAGATCCGTTCGATCGGCGTATCCAACTTCTCGATGGATCAATTGCGGGAAGCGAACAAAGACGGGCACGTTGACGTAGTCCAAGGCGAATACAACTTATTCAAACGCGGCGCCGAATCCGAATTTCTTCCGTACGCAAAAGAAAACGGGATTTCGTTCGTGCCTTACTTCCCGCTCGCTTCGGGTCTGCTCACAGGCAAATATCATGTGGACGACCAGCTGGACGAAAGCAAGCTGAAAAATCCGATGTTCCAAGGCGATACGTTCAAACGCAACGTCGAGAAAGTCAATGCTCTGCGCGAGATCGCCAACGCTCATGGCGTCGATATTTCGAATATCGTACTCGCATGGTATTTGACTCAAGATACAATCGATGCTGTCATTCCAGGTGCTAAAAACGACCGTCAAGTTGCAGCCAATCTCAAAACGCTTGACGTGAAACTCACACCTGAACAAATCCAGCAAATCGATTTCTTGTTCAGAGACTAATCTTTTACGATGGAGGGAGCGAGCCGACTACAAGAAGATTCGTTTCGGTCGCGTGTTGAAATTGAGAAAAAGGATTGGACTCTTATTGTAGGAGTTTTCTCAATTTCAAAGGCGAACGCTAACGCTCCTCCACTGAATCCTCTCTACGTCGGCTTGCTTCTAGTTACTTTAGAGTGTTAAAAATCCTATGACCGCCGGTTTTTCGGCGGTCTTTTCTATGCAAATCATGATGTTTTCAGATTTTTTTATGAAAACACACTTTTTAGTATTCATTTTGTACTTTTTTTCGAGTACAATGGGTCAGTTGAGTTCGTTACGGAACGGAACGAATCGAAATTTTGAGCTTTTTATTTTATATTGTGGAGGAATTATTACAGTCATGAATCACCCATCCCCTTCTACCGTAAAAGTGGTTACCGCTGATCCCGGCGCTATCGGCTTATTCGGTCTTGCTATCGTTACACTCGTTGCTTCTTCGCAGAAGCTCGGATTCACAGAGGGCCTAAGTTATGCCGCTTCTTGGGCTGTTTTTTTAGGCGCTTTCGCTCAGCTTTTTGCCAGTATTCAAGATGCCAAGCACAATAACACGTTCGGTATGACGGCGTTTGCGGCTTACGCTTTTTTCTGGTTCGCGATGGCGACCAACTGGTTGATGAAAATGGGCACCTTTGGACCTGAACTTGCAGGCGCTGTCGACGGGAAGCAGCTTGGTTTTGCTTTTGCCGGTTACCTCGTCTTTACCTTGTTTATGACCATCGGAGCGATGGAGACGAATAAAGTCCTCTTTATTATCTTCTGCCTGATCGATGTACTGTTCTTGGGTCTGACTTTTGATGCTTTCGGAGCACCTGAATTTTTCCATTCGATGGCGGCTTATGCGGAACTGGCAATTGGTATCGTATCGCTATACGGTTGCGGAGCGAACGTACTCAATACTCACTTCGGTCGCGAATTTTTGCCGATCGGCAAAGCTTTCGGTATCTTCAAAGCTCGCGTATAAATAAACGTAGAAAATCCACGTTGTGCTTAAGCATAACGTGGATTTTTTTATTTCACTTTCTTTCTTTTATATTGCCTCTTGATTTACTTACTAAATGTAACTATAATAAGTTTAAGTAAGTAAATTCAAAGCCGGGTTTGAGGTATCCCACGAATGAAATAGCACTGTAGAGACCTCAAAGATCGTTCGGCAAAAGGAGTCTATTTGTTATGAAAATCGAAGTTTGGTCAGATTATGTCTGCCCGTTTTGTTATATCGGTAAACGCCGCCTTGAACATGCTTTAGAACGTTTCCCGAACAAAGATCAAGTAGAAGTTGTCTACAAAAGCTTTGAACTTGATCCAAACTCGGCTGTACACCATGAAGGCGACATTAACGATATGCTTGCTAAAAAATACGGCATGAGCCGTGAAGAAGCCGTCGCTGCGAACAACAATGTCATCCAAGCCGCACGTAGCGTTGGACTGAATTACGACTTTGATCGGATGAAATATACGAATACATTCGATGCCCATCGTTTGGCTCATTTTGCTTCCGAAAAAGGCTTGCCTGCTCCGTTGACCGAACGTCTGATGGAAGCTTACTTTACTGAAGGTGCTTTTTTGGGCGACCATGAAGAGTTGGCAAAAATCGCGGAAGAAGTCGGCTTGAATCGTGAAGAAGTGCTTGAGGTGCTGAAATCCGATGCGTATAGCCAGCAAGTTCGCGATGACGAGAACGAAGCGATGCAGCTTGGCGTACGCGGCGTTCCGTTCTTCGTATTGGACGGCAAATTCGCGGTATCCGGCGCGCAGCCGGATAGCGTATTCGATCAAGCTTTGGAAAAAGCTTGGGGCGAACGCCCAGCACTGACGGTGCTTGGCAACGATGTAGACGATCTGGACGGATGTGCAGACGGAGCTTGCGCAGTTCCGCAAACGAAACCGGAATAACTCATAATCAAGTTCAAAGAAAGCGTTCCGGCAGATTGCCGGAACGCTTTTTTTGATGTATTCGATTGCTGATGACTGCCTTTTCGACTCAATATGAAGGAACTTTCATGACAATCGCTCATAAATTTGAACCGTCTTGATCTCAGGCGTTGTCCCCAGTTCCTCGTCCAAGCGTTGCTCAAAAGCTTGGTAACATTCACGCGCCAGCCGCTTGTTCCCTGCTGCTTCGTATGTCGTCATAAGTTCGCGGCAGACTTCTTCCGCATAAGGCTCATCTTCTTGAAGCGCAATTAATAAACGAATCGCTTCGTCGACGCTGCCTTTATTTTTTTGCACCTGCGCAAATTCAAGTGTCAACCGAAACCGCTGGCGCTCCAACTTTTCAGCTCGCGATTCCGCCCACGTATAATCATGATGTGCCAAATAACCGCCTCGCCATAACGATAATATCCAATTTACGGCTTCAGTTTCTTCGTGCGCACAGCCGATTAACTGCTCGAATTGTTGCTCTACATATTCGGCATCCGTCACAACGTTACCGCGTAATAACCGATAACTTTCTTGCCGATACTCAAGCGTCATCTCTGGCTTACCCGTCTTCAATAATTTGCGAATTTGATAGACGGAAGTGTGTAGATGGGTCGCTGCTTTGTCATTCGGCATATCGGTCCACAGCAACTCAATCAGTTCGTCTCGCGGAATCCATTGTTCTTTTTGATGCAGTAAATACGCAAACAATTCTTGCGATTTGGTCGTTCTCCATTTGACCGGAAAGACTTGCTTGGCTTGAAGATCGTACAGCTCTAATCGACGGAACATCAGAATGCCCGGCGTTTCAGCTTGAAAAGTTTTTGCCGCAGGGCTTGCAGCTGGAAGTTCCTCGATCTCGGCTCTGAGATTCACAGATATTCGTGCTATCGCTTTTTGTAGCCGCGTCGATCCAATTGGCTTGAGCAAATAATCGATCGCTTGAAGATCGAAAGCTTCCACCGCATATTCCGAATAAGCGGTAACAAAAATAATCGCGATCCCCGGATAATGCTGCTGAATATACTCGGCTGCTTCCAGCCCATTCATCTCTGGCATTCCGATATCCAAAAAGACAACGTCGATTGGCTCTTTTTGAAGAAGTTCGATTCCTTCACGCGCCGATGTACACAGCGATATCACTTCCAAGCGTCCATCAGCGCGAATCAATCGTTCAAGATGAACAAGCGCAGGCTTTTCATCGTCGACAAGCATGGCACGCATCTGTAATCACTCCATTTTATTCGTTGTTGCTTTCGTATGAATATCACAACCGCAAACACGCCGCAAACGAACAATCGTCTGCTCCAGTCGTTCTCCGGTCAGAGGTTTTAGCAAATAATCGAATGCTTGTTGTTCAAAAGCTTGAAGAGCGTAAGCTCGGCTGGTCGTCACATAGACCACACGCAAATCAGGCAAATATTGCCGAATGCGCTGCGAAGCGGCAAATCCAGACAAACTACCTAGACGTGTCTCCACAAAAAGAGCATCTGGCTTCAAAACCAACACATCATCCAATGCAAAATCCGATTCATACGAGCTGCCGACCAATTCGACATCGCTATAATGGCTTAACATCTGAGACGTCTGTACCCACGATGCCTGATCGTTATCCAATAGATAAATCCGCATAATTCTCATCCCTTTCCCGGGATACGAGCAGATACTCGTACTCATAGCTTCAGCATACCGGAAAGGGCTGAACATTTTCTGAACAACATTCATGATGGATTTTTATTGCAGCAACCGATCTTTCGGCAGATCGAATCCAATCTCGGTCCAACCTTTTGTATCGGAGGCAGAAGCTTCAAGTTTTAGAGAAGCTCCGTGCATCGCCGACAGCCTGCGGTCAATATTACGCAGACCGACGCCGCCCATACGACCTGCCATAATTTCTTCGAATTCCAATACACTTAGCCCTACTCCATTATCTTTTACACGAATCGAGACGGTCGAACCGGTATCTCGAACCTCCAATCGAACAACGCCTCCGGCAGACCGCTGCATCACGCCGTGACGAACTGCATTTTCAACAAGCGGCTGAATACTGAGCGGAGGGATCAAGATTCCGATCAGATCGTCGGTTTCACATTCAAAAATCAACCGATCATCGAACCTTGCCTGCTCTAATGCCACGTAAGCTTGAACAAGTTCCAATTCTTTTTGTAGCGGTACAAGGCGATCTCGGTTATGGAAATCAAAGCTTCCTCGCAAGTAATGACTCAGTTCGATCAATAGATCGATTGCTTTGTCAGGATCGGTCGTACACGCCGAAATAATAACATTAAGCGCATTATACAAAAAGTGCGGCTTGATCTGTGCTTGCAAAAATGCCATCTCCGTGCGGATCGCTTCTTCCGCAGAGCGGCGCATTCCGATCAACGTACCGACTCTTGCCCTAAGTTCTCCGGCATCGACCGGTTTACGCAGAAAATCACTGGCGCCTGCTTCGAATCCAGCTTCGATATCTTTAGGCAGACCACGTGCGGTGAGTAGCAAGATCGGCAATACAGCGAGCGTATAGCGTTGACGTAATTGACGACACAGCTCCAATCCCGACATACCTGGCATCATCCAATCGGTGATCACAAGTTCAACGTCCAACTTTTTCTCCATAAACTCAAGCGCTTCAGCGCCGCCAGACGCCGCATGAACCTCATAACCTGCTGTAGTCAGCAAATTTTGTAGCACCCGTCGATTGACCGGATCATCGTCAACGATGAGCACACTTCCCGCATGGAAGATGGCGAGTTCAAAAGCATCGGCGTCCCTTACTTCAATTTCTTCTTCCTGTATAATATCTGTCGGTTGCAGATTTGGCGATTCTACTTCGAAGCTTGAGATCGGTAAAGTGAAAAAGAAACTCGTTCCTTTGTTCGGCGTGGAATTCAGCCAGATTCGTCCTCCACCGAGTTCAACCAATTGACGCGTAATATGCAGACCCAGACCGTTTCCTTCACTATTCAATGCCTCATCCATACGTTCGAACCGTTGAAAAATACTTTGCCAGCGACTCCGATCAATCCCGATTCCGGTATCGGCAACTTCTACGGTGACCCAATCGCCTTCTACAGAAGCTGTAATGACGATCTGTCCTTGTTCGGTATACTTCACCGCATTGCCAATCAGATTGTACAAAATTTGCCGCAAACGATCTTCATCCATCTGTACGCCGGGCAAATCTTCCGGGCATTGCTGCACAATCAAAATCGGCTTATCTCTAAGCGTATACGAGACAACTTCCACGACTGAATGAACGATAGACGGCAGATGCAAGGTGCGAAGCTCCAAGCGCATACGCCCTTCTTTTAAATTCGAAAAATCAAGGATATCCCCAACCAAAAGCGATAGACGTTGCCCTGTTGTCATAATCATCGATAAATTTTCTTGCTGCTTGACGGAGATCGGCCCTGCCGCGCCTTCCAACATCGAATGTGCGATATTGATCATACCGTGCAGCGGCGTTCGAAGTTCATGCGACGTATTCGCCATAAATTCGTCTTTTAGCCCATCGAGAGTGAGCAGCCGAGCAGATAATCGTTCGACATCAGCGAAAGCACGTACAAATCGATGAATCAATAATACGGTCTGTGCCAATACGAACAATATCAACTCGTAAATCGCCCACCAGCGCAAATCGACTTGAGCGATCAGATCGATCATATTGAGCAGCATAAACATGGTGAGACTCATTAGACCCAGCGTAATCAAAAACCAGTCTTCGGCGCTTCGGTTGACCCAACGAATCATCACCCAGATCGTATAGCCCATCGTCAAAAAGGCGAAAAACAATACTAAATTTTCGAGCGACGAAAAGATCGGCATCGGCAAAACCAAAGCTAAAAACGCGCCCAAAATCGTCAAAAAGGCATAGATACGCATTACGACTTTGTGAATCGTTCCCGGCACCAACGCATTGATATACGCAATCAGGCATAGATAAATGAGATTTCCAGAGATCGCTTGAAGCTTGAGCAATATCACATAAGGCATATACGGCAAAAAATAATCGATCAACTTTTCGCCATGTGTCAACATGTAGACAACGCCTAATAGACAGAATAAACCGAGAAAAAGCTGTGGTCTTTCGCGCTTGTGCAAGACATACAGTAACAAAAACAACATACCTGGAAGCAAAAATCCGCTAATCAAAGAAAAGTCGCGAATCGAATCGCCTTGCCGGTCTCGTAAAATGACGGATTCCGGTCCGAAGCCTATCGAATCAAAGATTCCGCCTGTCGCATAACTAAAGTTGGAAGCTTGAATCAGAACTTCAACTTTGTTTGAATTCAAATTAAAAACGCCTGTATACGGGATATTTCTTTGAATATCTGTATCCCGGTTTTCCGAAGGATTACCGCTTGATCCCAACAACTCTCCATTGACGTACACCCGGCTTGCCATTCGAATATTTGAAATACGCAGACCAAAATCTTGATCGAATCGTTGACCCAGATCGATATTCAGGCGATAGGTGCCGTATCCCGATCCTCCGCCCGACATCGCTTTGTTCCAAGCACCCGGCACCTGAAGACTTTTAGCATCTGATATAGGCTGATTTAACGTTTCCGGCGTTAGCAGCTTGCCCGGATAAAAGGTCCATTCTCCATCTAGATTCGCGACGCCGCGCTGATCATAATCCCAACCTCTTAAATCGATATTCCCTCCTTCAGCGCGAGGAAGCGCACGCTGCGAAGTCACACTATCGACCATTCCAATCACAGGTAGCCCGACAATCAAGATGATTGCCAATATTAACGTGATCCATTTTTTGAACACGGCTTCTCACTCATTCCTATCGTTATCAACAGCGCATATTTGTGTAGAGGCTTGAATATTGCAAGTTAATCCAGATTATACACGGTTTTGCTCCCCATAAGCAGAAACATGATTGCGACGGATCTAATGAACTGCTACGCTAAACGCACAATAATGTTCAGGAAAGAAGGATGCCGCATGAAAAAAAATCCGAAAAAAAAGCAAATCGTTGAAGCGGCAGCACGAATTATTGCAGAAAAAGGATACGAGAGCGCTTCGATCAAAGAAATCGCGACAGAAGCCGGGCTGACCGCTCCCGGGCTGATTCATTATTATTTCAAATCCAAAGAAGAAATTTTGCGTGAAGTCATGCGCGAAAGTCGTGAACGGTACGAAGAAGAGTTCGAAAATCCAAGCTTGCGTCCTTCTTCTGATTTATTTGGCTCGGAAGAATATCAAGCGCATGTCACAGAACGTCGTGATCCCGATTGGTATAAGCTTCGATATGAACTTTTCGCACAAGGCTTACGTGATCCCGCTCTGTCTCACGACGTGTATCAACTTCTTGAAGTCGGACGTGAAGGAATTGCCGATGTGCTAGACTCCACGCTGATCCATTTGAGCGAAGAAGAACGGGAATCTTTGTCTGCTATTTTGCTTGCTTGCTTCGATGGTCTGGCTTTGCAGAAATTATTGCGTCCTGAACTTGATTTGGAAAAAACGTACGCGCTATTGGAAACGATGATCGTAGATCGCTTTTCCCCCTCAAAATAAAACAAAGCCCCCTTAAATTTTTTTTACATCTAAATGTGACATCCTATTCAAAAAAGCCCGCTCTTCACCGAAATATAGATTAAATTTGATGGTTTATTTGAACAGGAGGAATATCCGGCATTATGCTAATTGGTGTATACCATCGTAGTGATCCGTTCGAGCATATTTCACGCGAACGAATCGATGCACTTCTTGCAGAAGCGAAGCGCCAACATATTTCGCTCTGCTTTTTCAACGTAGACGGTATTCATCCCGAACGTTCTACTATAACCGCTCTACACGCGCATAACGATCAATTCTATCAACGGGAAACCCCTTATCCAGATGTCGTATTGAATGAGTCGCCGGAAGTGGCAGCGAAGCGTCCTGAAGTCGAAAAACTTCTTCGTGCTCAAGTTCCTTTTGCTGTTCATTTGATTGGCAATAAAGAAGCCGTTACTGGATCTCTTCAAACCGATTTTGCCGAATTTTTATTACCTACAGAAAATTTATCCTCCCCTGCTGATGCTGAACGTATGCTAAACCTGCATCGCGATCTTCTTTTGAAACCTTCTGACGGACGACGAGGCGGCGGTATTGTCCGTATCCGTATCGACCATGCACGCTATCGCTGGGAAGAAAGTAGCGGAACTTCGCGGCTACTGGATTTGCGCGAATTACGTAAAGCGTTGCGTCGCCTGATCGCCCGGCAATCTTATCTCATTCAACCTTACGTCCCAACCTTAACTTCCAATAATGAACCGCTCGATTATCGCGTGCATGTTCAGCGCGATGAAAATGGCGAATTTCAAGTGACACGAACGTATCCGCGTATCGGTAAACCCGGCGGGTTTATCAGCAATCTGAGTGCAGGTGGACAAAGCTTAGACCTTCATTCTGTTTTGTCGTCGTTTTATGGCAATCAAGCTTTAGACATGCAAGCAAAATTGGAACAAACGGCTTTGCGGCTTGCAGAAGGCGTGAATCGTCCTTATCCGTTTTTGTGCAACGAGCTAGGGATCGATCTGCTGATGGATCAAGAAGGCAAGATTCATTTTCTGGAAGCTAATGCTTCACCCGAGACTCGCGACCATGAACCGCTACGCGCGATTCGAGTCCTTCAATTTTGCCGGCATTTGCACGAAGTTGGAACCGGTCAAATTCGACATCGCCGTACAATCGGAATGCTCGTCGCAGAGAAAGATGCAGAAGTTCGTCTGAGCGAAGCCTTGGCGTTCGCGAGTGCCGCTTACGACACCGACTTTATCTGGTTCCGCCCTATAGACGCCGCTTACGATTCTCCGCTTCTCAAAGCAATAACTTTCCAATACGGACAATGGAAGTCGCAATATCGGAGACTGCCTGACGTGGTCTACGATCGCCTCAAAGAACGAGGGCTTCGACGTTCCGAAAAAGCGTACGCAAGATTGGAAGGAATTCCGAATACCCATTCGAGACCTGCGGGAAGCTTCAACAAGATCAAAGCTTACGAAATGCTTTCGGAAGATCCAAGCATCCAGCCGCATCTGATTCCGTACGCTGCGCTAAATTCTGCCGAAGTTGCTTTGAAGTTTATCTCGGATTACGGGCAGACGGTCATCAAGCCAAGCGGCGGCACAAAAGGCTCAGCGATTATCGTCGTGCAGCGCGAAGGCGAACATTATCGGGTCGATGATCCGATGTATAGCCATTTGCTCGCCACCGAACAATTATCCGCATTGTTTGAAGGTCTTGCCGAAAACAAAGACATGGTCTTACAAAAATTTATCCATAGCGTGACCTCGGAAGACTTGCCGTTCCATATTCGCGTCCACATGATTCGCGACGCGGAAGGAGTCTTCCGAATTATCGGTCATATGCCGTATATCTCGACGCAGCAGCGGCATAAAGTCGTCAATCATCATTCTAATTTACGTGCTTTCACCCAGTGGCATTGGTTTTTACCTTATCAATTCCCGGGTCGCGAAGAAGAGATGAACACGAAGATCGATCGTTTTGCGTATGCGGTAGCCGCTCAGATCGAGAAGCGGCTGGAAGATCGCTTATGGGAGATCGGGCTTGATCTGGGTATCGAACAAGATGGCTCAATCTGGTTGTACGAAGCGAACATGAACAAAGTCGGCGTGATCAATCGAGAACTCGAAGCTGCATCTATTCTTGTCCCTTCTTGTATCTCATTGATCGGTTCACATCCAAAAATCGAATCTCAGGAGCGTGCCTTATGAGCAAAAAGAAAAATTCAGCCCAAAAAAACAATAAAAAGAAAGTCGTTTTGCGTTCCGCGTTATTAACGACAGGGCTAACGGCACACCTGCTTTCAGGCGCGCCGGCGATCACTAATGCTGATCCGGCTGCCTACGACGGCGATTCGTTCGCTTACTTGAGTCAGTACCTCGGTATTAACTCCGCAAATGCGGAAACGATCGATAATCCAAATAGCGTTCAGATGGAAGACCACGGAGGAGAAACTGATCCTGGTGGCGGTTCGAATCCAGGCCATGAAATGCCAACTCCGCCTCCTGTGAATAACACGCCTGCTCCGGTCACTTTCGTCCCTTCGACTCCGGCACCACCTGCCAACCCCGAAGATTCGATTCAAGTCTTGGCTGTGTCGGCAGGCAATCTGACTGGGCAATCGGCTAGTTTGGTTCGTTCTACCGGGCAAAATGGAACACCAAACGCAGAACTTCGTCTGAATGCACAAGGGCTTACACTCGCTTCTCAACAAGCCACTCGCGGCGAGACGCTTGCTTATCGTCTGCCGCAATTAAAAGGAACCGATATGCAGATCGTTTTGGACGGCACTACGTTAGCGCCGCTTGCAACGAATACCAACAAACTTTCGGTTAGCACTGCCGACGTCGGGATCGTATTCCCGGTAGATCGTCTGCGTGTAGGTCAAGCTGCTGAGATTCTAGGCGTACCTGCCGACCAAGTCCAAATTCGAATCCAAATTCAAAAATCAGCACCTGTGACAGATAATAATGTATGGAGCAAAATCACAGGAGCGACTCCAGTCGGAGATGCGTATACGTTCCGTATGCTCGCAAGCAGCGGTACCAAAACGACTGAAATCAACGGTTATGACAAACGTTACGGCCAGCAAATGATTCCGGTACCTGAAGGTTCGGATACAAGTCAATTGGGCGCAGTGATGCTGGTGGGCGGAAAGTACGTACCGATCCCAGTCACCTTCAAAGACGGTCAAGCCGTTCTGCATACAACAGGCGGAAACCCGGTTATGTTGGTTCGTTACGAAGCTCCGACCGCTACCGGAAAATGGTTCGATAATGCACTTGGAGAGTCTTCTGCAAAAGGGATCTTAGAAGATCGCTCGCCTTCGGCAGGATTGGATCGCGAAGACTTCGCACGGATGACTGTGCGCGCACTGGGTCTGGAATCATACGGCTCTGGTCGTTCGGCGCTTTCGACTCTGATCAGCGCAGGGCTTCTGGACGGGCTCCCGCAAGGCACGCAAACAAATGGCGAAGTGACGCGTGAAGAGATGATGGCGATTCTGATTAACGCTAGCCGTCAATTCGATCTGGCATTGAATCCATTAAGCACGCCAACTTCGACCGATGCGAAAACTGCGTTCAGCGATTCGAGCAATATCTCGAATTGGGCAGATTCTTATGTAGAAGAAGCGTATGCCGCAGGTCTATTCCAAGGCGATCGCGGAAAAGTCGAAGCCAAACGTCAAGGTACAGCTGGCGAAGCGGCAGCTTTATTGATCAACCTGCTGCATAGCACAGGGCTGGGCGATAAATAAATTTCGGTATGATTTTGGATGAATGTTCATCCCAAAAGCAGCGAAGGCATGATGCCTTCGCTGTTTTTTTATTTCCTTTTCCGCCTTCTTCGAAGCTTACATGACATTTGTCACCCAAAGTCACTGACATCTATGACTACGCAGCGTAAGCGCTTTTTTTTATACTACGTACATAGAGATGCCGCTTCGGTGTCCGCGAAAGGGGATTACATCCATGAATCCGTCTACTAACCCTGCATCCGCTAACCCAATTGCGGAATTAAAAAAGCATATGAAACCTTACGAGAAAACAGATTCCAAAGCGAGTATCCGTCAGATGATCAACACGTTGATTCCGCTTATTTTGCTCTGGTTCGGCGGGTATATGAGTTTGTCACTTTCGTATTGGATCGCACTGCCGCTACTGATCGTAGCTTCGGGCTTCGTGATTCGTACATTCATCATTTTCCACGACTGCACGCACGGATCGTTTTTCAAAAATAAAAAAGCCAATGATATTGTCGGTACGATTACAGGCGTTATTACGATGATGCCGTATCGCAAATGGAAATATAGCCATACGCGTCACCACGCAACTAGCAGTAACCTCGACAAACGCGGTGAAGGCGATATGTGGTTGATGACGGTCGATGAATACAACAGCGCTTCGTTTTGGACACGCTTGGCTTATCGTTGTTACCGCAATCCGATCGTCATGTTCGGTCTGGGACCGATCTACGTCTTTTTGATCGAATCGCGCTTCAACCGCAAAGGCGCAAAGCGTCAAGAGCGGATCAACACCCACCTGACCACCTTATTCATCGCGTTGCTCTATGCGGCGCTGATCTGGGCGATCGGCTGGCAAGCGTTCCTGCTGGTACAAGTTCCGGTCTTCTTCTTCTCCGGGCTGTTCGGCATCTGGTTGTTCTACGTGCAGCATCAATTCGAAGATTCTTACTTTGAGCATGAAGAAGAATGGAGCTACGTGAATGCCGCTGTCGAAGGCAGCTCGTATTACAAACTGCCGAAGCCTTTGCAATGGATGACCGGCAATATCGGGTTCCACCATGTGCATCACTTAAGCCCGAAAGTTCCGAATTATAACTTGGAAAAAGCACATGATTCTTCGACTCCTCTTCAAAAAGCAACGACGATCACGTTGAAAACGAGTCTTCAATCGCTCAAGTTCAGACTGTGGGACGAAGAAACGAAGACGTTCACGGGATATAGTCAACGCCGCAAAGTGCGCAGTGGATTGCCAAAAAATGCGGTTCAAGCGGTTGCACGTGAATTGAAGCCAAAGACTCCTGCTATGCCGAAAGATTAATCTTATTTGGACGTTAATATGTTGCAGGTATCCATCAGAATCCAAGCAATCTGATGGATACCTGCAATTTTTTTGAAAACAAATATCGAAATTTCGGCTGTCACTTGGGAAAAAGGAGGGCGCGCGTTATAATGATCTCAAAAAATCAGACGGTGCAGATGTTGAATCGAACCTTGCCGATTCCAACGAATAGCCGCGGAGGATTGTCCATCATGCAGAAGTGGTATCAAATTTTTCAACGAAGTACCGGGCTGAATCCTTATGTCTGGGTTGTCTTTTATATTTTGCCGTTTTACTTTATTTTTCGCTCGTCCACCGCTTTTCATGCCGTCAGCGGAATCGCGATGGTTATCGGATTTTTCGTCTGCTATTTACTCGCTTTTGCTTCAAAAGGACGTTTTTTTTACTTTTGGACAAGTATGCAGATTGCATTCTCCGTATCGATGACCTTGATGTTCGGTTATATGTATTTTGCGGTATTCCTAGCGTATTTCGTCGGTAATATTCGGAGTAAAAGCACGTTTTTCACTTTGTATTCGATTCAGCTTTCCGCAGCGCTTGCTTCCGCTTACGTCGGGTATGTCCATCTCAACCCTCTTATGATTACACAATGGCCGTTCGTAGCGTTGACGATCATTGCCGTAATCTTGCTTCCGGTGACGACTTACAATCGCAATCGAAGCGAACATTTGGAAGGTCAATTGGAAGACGCGAACAAACGGATCTCGGAACTTGTCATCATGGAAGAACGTCAGCGGATCGCGCGGGATCTTCATGATACTTTGGGCCAAAAACTCGCGCTCATTGGACTTAAAAGCGATCTTGCTGCCAAACTCGTGACCAAAGATCCGCAGAGATCTGAAGAAGAAATTCGTGACGTTCAGCAAACGGCGCGCGTTGTATTAAAAGAATTACGCGAACTGGTCACTCAAATGCGAGGCACACATGTTGAAGACGAAATTCACCGCCTCCGGCAAATTCTCAAAGCGGCGAATATCGAATTTAGTCTGATCGGTGATCCTGCCGAGACGCGCACGTCTTTGCTCAATGAGAATGTGGTAAGCATGTGCTTGAAAGAAGCGGTTACGAATATTATCAAACATAGCGGCGCAACCTCTTGTATGATTGAAATACAACCGCGCTCTAGCGAATTGGTGGTTCGGGTTACCGATAATGGACAAGGCTTGCGCGAACGTGAAAAAGGGCGAGGAAGCGGTCTACGCGGGATGCGCGAACGACTGGAATTTGTAAACGGAAGCTTGGATATTGCCAGCTATACTCCAGAGCAAGACGGAAAAGGGACATCGTTGACCATGCGAATTCCAAATGTGTTGGTGCAACCCGAGCCCGATCAGATCCACTCTACTGTAGCGCAAGTGAACAAGGAGGAGTAAGACATGGTAAGGATCGTCATCGCGGAAGATCAGCGGATGCTACTTGGCGCATTATCTTCGTTGCTGGATTTGGAAGACGATATGGAAGTCGTCGGCAAAGCCGGAGATGGCGAAGAAGCGGTGCGTCTCGTTCGTCTGCATAAGCCCGACGTATGCGTCATGGATATTGAAATGCCTAAAAAAACAGGGCTCGAAGCCGCCGAAGAGTTAAAAGGTTCGGGTTGCCGCGTCCTTATTTTGACAACGTTCGCTCGCTCCGGTTATTTCGAACGTGCGATCAAAGCCGGCGCCCATGGCTATCTGCTCAAAGACAGCCCAAGCGAAGAACTGGCGGAAGCGATTCGCAGCGTTATGTCAGGCAGACGAATCTATGCACCAGAGCTTGTTGACGATGCGCCTTATGCCGAAACGAATCCGTTGACCGATCGCGAAAAAGAAGTGCTTCATTTGATTTCCGAAGGCAAAAACACCAAAGAAATCGCCAGTGAGTTGTCACTCACAAACGGTACCGTTCGCAACTATGTGTCTGTGATTTTGGATAAGCTGGGCGTTGGCAACCGGATCGAAGCGATCACCCGTTTCAAAGAAAAAGGCTGGTTCAAATGAATCGGCTTTTTCTTTGCGTAGACAGCCTATACACTCTGCTTGTTTTGCGATATGGTAAACAGAGTATTTTTTCAACCAGAAAGGTGTGCGTAACTTTTGCGAATTAACAAATATATCGCCGAATCCGGCTTCACGTCGCGTCGCGGCGCAGATAAAATTATTGCTGAAGGTAAAGTGACGATCAACGGCGAACCTGCCGATCTCGGTAGTCAGGTCGAACCGGGCGATGATGTAAGGGTCAGCGGCAAAAAGATCAAAGGCAAAGACGTCGAAGAAAACGTCTATATTGCACTTAATAAACCAGTCGGCATTACCAGCACCACAGAGCGGAATATCAAAGGCAATATCGTCGATTTCGTCGGTCATAGTCAGCGGATTTTCCATGTCGGCAGACTGGATAAAGACTCCGAAGGACTGATTCTGCTCACAAACGACGGCGATATCGTCAACGAAATTTTGCGCGCCGAAAACCGTCACGAAAAAGAATATATCGTAACGGTAGATCGTCCGATCACGCCCGAATTCTTAAAAAAAATGGCGGCAGGCGTCGAGATTTTGGACACTAAAACTTTGCCTTGCGAAGTCGAACAACTATCCAAGTTCATATTCCAGATCACGTTAACGCAAGGATTGAACCGCCAAATCCGCCGCATGTGCGAAGCGCTGGATTACAATGTGCGTGCGCTGAAGCGGATCCGCATCATGAATATTCACTTGAACAGTCTGCCTGTGGGCAAATGGCGCGATCTGACGGCAAAAGAATTGGATCGATTGTTCAAAGACTTGAATTATACGCCTCGCGGTAAATGAATAGCTGATTTTTTGAAATTCTACAGTGGATCGACGAAGCGAGTCGACTCCAGTTACGTTCGTATTTAACAGCCCAAGCCCTTCCCAACCGGAAGGGCTTTTTTTGTGTGGGATAAACCTTTTCCAATATGAATAAAATGACCTATATTGCCAAATCGTAATCCTTACGATAATATAAATCCATTCTGTTAATCATAATGTTTACGAATTAGGAAGGGGTTCTTATTTTGTTTAAAAAAATCGTTCCGCTAGTTGCTTCTCTAGCATTGGGAGCCGCGCTACTCAGCGCTTGCGGATCTTCGACTTCGGATAACGCCGCGCAACCGGCAAAAGCAAACGCGGCTTCCGGCAGCAAAGATGTTCATTTCCTGTATAACTTCTCGACTCGCTCGCTTGATCCGCATGTCGATTCCAGCTATGTGCCGCTTCGCGCTGGAATTACCGAAACGCTGGTACGTCTCGACGAAGAAAATCTGACCGTTGCTCCGTGGCTTGCAAAAAGTTGGGATAGCCAAGACGGTCAACATTGGAATATTCAATTGCGAGACGACGTCACTTTTCAAAATGGTAAACCGATGAACGCAGATGCAGTAAAAGCTTCGTTGGAACGTGCTTTGAAAGAAAACGTCGCGATCCAAAATGCGCTCAAGATCGATACGATTGAAGCAGACGGAAACAAGCTTACCATCACAACGACCCAGCCTTTTCCGGAATTCGCTTCTGAATTAGTCAATCCGAACACGGCGATTATCGACGTCAGTGAGCCGGATATCGTCAATAAGCCGATCGGGACAGGGCCTTTCGCGCTAGATACTTTCACGCCGGGGAGCAAGCTAGAACTCAGTCGCTACGATAAATATTGGGATGGCGCTTCGCCTCTTGACCATGTCACGTTCTCGTTCAACGAAGATGCGAATGCCCGATCGCTGGCACTCAAATCCGGGCAAGTCGATATGGTGTACCGCCCCGAAGTCGAAAGCCTGGAATCGCTCAAAGCGATAGACGGGATGAAAGTCGAATCGACTTCGACGTTCCGCGTGCATCAATTGACGATGAATATGCAGCGCCCTGCTATTCAAGATCTGAACGTACGCAAAGCGTTAGACGCTCTGATTGATCGTCAAGGCATTATCGATACGATCTTGCTCGGTTATGGCGAAGCAGCGATCGGACCATTCCTGCCTTCGCTGCCTTTTGCGCCGAAATACGATCGCAAAGCGGCGGAATTCGGTTCGGAAGCGGCAATCCAACATTTGCAAGCCGCAGGGTATTCGTTGACTAACGGCGTCATGACCAAAGACGGCAAGCCGCTCAAGCTTACGCTGCTGACCTACTCGTCGCGTGCCGATTTGCCGCTGATCGCGCAAGTATTCCAATCCGACGCGAAGCAGATCGGAATCGATGTCGAAATTCGCCAGATTGATACGCCGGAAGAATATATGGCGTCCAATCGCGATTGGGATATCGCGACTTATAGCAATCTGACCGCTCCGCGCGGCGACGCAGGCTACTACCTGAACGCGACCTATCACCCGAAAGGCGCACTGAATTTCAGCGGCTCGGAAGATCCGAAATTGACCGCGATTATCGACGAGCTGAATCTGACCGTCGCTCCTGAAAAGCGTGCCGTGCTTGCGGAGCAAGCTGCGAATTATGTGCACGACCAAGTGCTCAATTCATTCGTGCTGCATCCTTCTACCATCGTCGCTTACAACAGCAAGAAGATCCTGAATTGGGTCACTTCACGTAGTGAATACTACATGATTACAAACAAGCTGGATGTGATGTAATGCTTCGGATTTTGCTGCGTAAGTTTTTGGAAGTCTTTTTATTCCTACTGTTTATCATGTTCGTCAGTTTCCTGTTCATCCGGCTTGCGCCGGGTGATCCGGTGCTGACGATTTTGAACGTTGAAGAACTTTCGGTCAGCCAAGAACAGGTTGAAGCCATGCGCGAAGAAATGGGCTTTAACGATCCTTTGCTGATCCAGTTCGGCAAATGGCTGCTTAACTTTGTTCGTCTGGACTTTGGCAACTCGTATTCGACCGGGCAGCCGGTGATGCAGACGCTTCTTCAATCGTTGCCCGCAACGGTAGAGTTAACGCTTGGTTCGCTGCTGGTCATGTTGTTGGTCGCTGTGCCGCTTGGTTCGCTATCGGCGGTATACCGTGGAACATGGATCGATACGCTCAGTCGGATGTTATCGATTCTCGGTGCTGCCGTGCCTAGCTTCTGGTTGGGGCTGATCTTAATCGACCTGTTCGGTGTGCGTTTTGGACACCTGCCGACGATGGGGCGCAGCGGTCTATCTTCATTGATCCTGCCTTCTTTGACGCTTGGGCTTGCGATTTCCAGCGTCTATGTACGCTTGCTCCGCTCTAGTCTGCTCGATTCGCTCAGCCAGGAATTCGTTCGTTCGGCAAAAGCTCGAGGGTTATCGGAAAATCGGATCTTTTGGCTCCACGCGCTTCGTCATAGCCTTCCTCCCGTTATCACCGTGTTCGGAGTGAGTCTCGGCAGTCTAATCGGCGGCGTGGTCGTAATCGAAGTGTTATTCGCTTATCCGGGCATCGGCAAATTGGTCGTCGATGCGATACGTCAACGCGATTACCCGCTTATTCAAGGCTATATTTTGATCATGGCAATCGTCGTATTCGTCGTGAACACCGCCGTCGATCTGTCGTATCGCTTTTTAAATCCAGAAATGAAATTGAAAGAAAAGGAGGCACATCGATGAAAAGTACAGTGTCGGTAGAGACATCAGATCCGCATAAACGCAAATGGCATAAACCCCGTGCACAAGCTATAATCGCTATTCTTTTTGCGCTATTTGTACTTACTGCCTCCTTTTATGCTTTTGTTATTCTAAAACATGATCCGTCGTTAACCGATCTTCGTGGTCGATTGCTCGGCGCAAGTGCAGAGCATCCTTTCGGAACCGATCATTTAGGACGCGACGTATTGACCCGGCTTCTGCTTGGCGGCGTACAAACGCTTGGGTATAGTCTGCTCGCGCTAGGCGTAGCACTGTTGATCGGGATTCCGCTTGGCATCATCGCAGGATACAAACGCGGCTGGGTCGATCGGTTATTTGTACGTGTTGCCGATGGCTTTCTCGCTTTCCCCGATACGATCGTCGCGATCGTGCTTAGCGGTCTATTGGGTGCAGGGATCGGCAATCTCGTACTCGCTATCGTGATCGTCAAATGGGTCAGTTACGCCAGGCTTGTCCGCAGCATCGTCTTGTCCGAATCGCAAAAAGAGTATATCTTAATCGCTCGAACGAATGGCTTATCCGATGCACGGATTATGCGCAAACATCTGCTGCCGCATATCGCCGGGCACGTGCTCGTTCTTGCAAGTCTGGATCTGGGCAAAATTATTTTGCTTATTTCTTCGCTGTCGTATATCGGCTTAGGCGCGCAACCTCCGACGCCGGAATGGGGAGCGATGCTCAACGATTCACGTCCTTATTTCCAATCTCGCCCTGAGCTCATGATCTATCCGGGTCTTGCGATCGTCTGCGTCGTGCTGCTCGCCAATATGCTCGGAGATACCCTGCGAGATCTTTTCGATGTGAAAAAGGAGGTGCAGCCGTGATTTTATCGATCGAAGAATTGAGTATTACCGCTCACCGCCGTACCCTTGTGGACCATGTGTCTTTTGCGATTCGGGCTGGCGAATTTATGGCGCTTGTCGGTCAAAGCGGCAGCGGGAAAAGCTTACTCTCGCAAGCGATCGGACAACTCTTACCGTCAAACTTGAAAGCAACAGGCACAATTCAATTCGAAGAAAGCAATCTATTGGAGCGTACGCCAAAAGAAATGCGCTCACTTCGAGGTACTGGCATTTCATATATTTTTCAAGATTACCAAGGAGCATTTACACCGTTTCGCAGTATCGGCGCACATTTCGACGAATATCAAAAAGTACACGGCGAAAAGTCATCTACGGTTCGGAAAGTTAAAGCCGCAGAAGCATTGGAATCGGTCGGTCTGGATGCGTCGCTCCTACGCCGGTATCCGTTCCAACTAAGCGGCGGGCAGCTGCAACGCGCGGCTATCGCGACATCGCTTATGCTGTCACCGCGTCTTCTGATTGCTGACGAAGCAACGACCGCGCTCGATAGCGTATCGGGTCATCGGGTCATGGAACTGCTTGCCGCCAAGCAAAAAGAAACCGGTTGTGCGATTTTATTTATTACGCATGATTGGCGGCATGTGCGGCGTTATGCCCACCGGTTGTCGGTCATGCAAGAAGGCAAAATTGTCGAATCGGGCGGCAAGCACCGGATTTTGGACCATCCCAGACATGAATATACGCGGAAATTGATCGAAGCTGCGCCGATATTGGGGCGTTCGTTGAACTCGGGACTGGAGGATGAGTCGTGATGAACAATGATTACCAAGCTAAGCACAGCGGTGGCGCGCCAATAGGCGAAGAGCAGCCCCTACTCCGTGTCCAGCAGCTAAGTCGAACGTACACGGGTGCCAAGCGTCCGGCTGTTGATAATATCAGCTTCGATCTGGAGCGAGGCGAATGTCTAGGTCTGGTCGGCGAGAGCGGCTGCGGCAAAAGCACATTGTCGCGCTGTCTAATGCGAATCGAAGATGCAGACAGCGGTTCGATCTGGCTTGACGGGCAAGATATTGCCCGTTTGAACGCACGTAAGCTTAAGGCGTACCGAAGACGTATTCAGATCGTGTTCCAAAATCCTTCGGCGTCGTTAAATCCTAAGCTCAAGATTGCCGATTCATTGATCGATCCGTACGAACAACTGGTGAACGGTACTCCGTTGCAGCATTTTACGTATACGTCGCGCGAAGCTTATCTCCGGCAATTACTCGAAGCCGTCGAATTGCCTGCTGAATTGATGAACCGTTATCCGCATGAACTGAGCGGCGGGCAGCGCCAACGCGTCACGATTGCGCGCGCAATCGGAATCGAGCCGGATGTGATCCTATTCGACGAACCTACAGCGAGCCTAGATGTGATCTCGCAAGGCGCGGTATTGGACTTGCTCGCTACCTTACGCACTTCGCTTGGACTGTCTTACTTATTTATTTCGCATGATTTAGCAGCGGTACACCGGATCAGTCAGCACATGATGGTGATGCGTGAAGGCAAGATCGTAGATCGGTTTGCCGCAAGCGCACTGATGTCGGAAACCCGGCATCCCTATACAAAAGAATTGATTTCGATTTTTTGATGATACGAAAAAACACCTTCGCGAATAGTTCGCTCGAAAGCGAAAACTTTTCGTTGAAGGTGTTTTTTCATAGGATAGATTGTTAATTGAACGTTTACTGCTTGATTGCTAAATTAACCTTTTACAACAGCTTCGACTGCGCTTTTCAGCGGCGTATACGCATCACCGATCAATGTAGTCAGGTCGTTTGAAGGAGAAGAGAACTGTCCGCTTTCGATCGCCGTATCTACGACATGGATCATAAAGCCTGCTCCGCCTTCCGGTACGCCCGCCGAAACCAATGCGCTCACCGCTTCCGGAGCCGGAAGGGCTTGGTGGCTCACCGATTTGCCGGATACTTCGCTTAACACAGACGCGTACTCGTCATACGAGAACGGCTGCGGCGATGTTAGTTCGTAGGTTTGGTTCGCATGACCGTCTTGTGTCAGCACAACAGCAGCCGCGCGAGCCAGATTGTCGCGGGTCACATAGTTCAGCTTGCCTGTTGGCGCAGCTGTAACCACGGTACCGCCCGCAATCACGCCAGGTGTGGTCTCATTGACAAGCAGATCGAGATAGAATCCGTTACGCAGGAACGTATAAGCAATCCCTGTTGTACGAATCGCGTATTCCGTCGCTAAATGGACGTTTTCCAGACCAATACTCATTTTCTCTGCAAAAGCAAAGCTTGTGTATGCGATATGTTGAATGCCTGCGTCGCGCGCCGCTTCAACAACAGTCGCGTGTTGGCGAACGCGGAGCGTATTGTCCATCGAAGAAGCCGAGACGAACAACAATTTTTCGCCGCCTTCGAAAGCTGCCGGCAATGAAGCGGCATTGTCGTAATCGCCGAGACGCAGTTCAACGCCGAGCTCTGCAAGTGCCGAAGCTTTTGCTTTGTCGCGCACGACGCCAACGATGTCTCCTACTTGCACGCCAAGATCGATCAGATGATGAATAGCTGCCGTTCCTAAATGACCCGATGCTCCGGTTACGATAATTTTGCCCATGTGTATCCGCTCCTTAAAATATAAAATGGATGTATTCGATTCGAATTGTAACCATTATAGTTTCAGGTTAGAACATTTGTCAACCGGTCTCTTGTTAGCGGCTTTTCGCCGCCATTTCAAGCACTTCGTCCACAATTGCTTGAGGATCATACGACTGAATCGAATGCGCCGAATTTTGCACCACGACGGTCTCCGATTGAGTCGACCAAGACTTTCCGAAATTACGCTGCATCTCTAACCAATCTTCGCTCACCTCGCCAAATCGATCCGCTACCAGCTGAACAATCGGAATATTCAGACGCGTTTTCGCATCAATCACTTGCTGGGCATTGGCTTTCATATTGCGCATTTCGTCTATGACATTATCATTCATGGAGACAAGCAGCGTAGCCAAACGTTCTTGTTCTTTCATCGTAGGAGAAAGCAGGCGCAGACCGTTACGCTGCCCATTCAGATACTCGGTAAATCCATTCACATGATACAATGCTCGCACAATGCCGGATTTGACAGCGAGTCTTATTAGCTGCGTCGGTTGCTCCGGGAAAGTCAGATAAAATTCTGGTGAGCCTGAATCAATCGTGACGATCCCCGCCACTTCGTCTGGATACTTTTGAGCAAAACGAATCGCTTCAAGACTTCCTAACGAATGCGCGGTCAAAATATAAGGAGGCTCGACTTTCGCTTCGATTAACGCTTGTCTGAGTTCTTCGGTAATTCGATCAACCCTGCGTTTCTCGTCGGTCAAGTCACTGTAGCCATATCCAAATCGATCGACGACGGCAAAAGAAATCTTATCGCGCAGAAACGGATACATCGGGGAAAAGCTCGTATATGGATTGACGGTTCCCCACCCAGCAATCAATACCACTGTCGGTTCATCGCTTGCTTTGCCTGCTTTTTGTTCGCTATAGACGTGCATCCGGTGCCCGTTCACTTCGACCTTCTCGCCCGGTGCAATATAAGCGGCACGATCTTCGCGTTCACCCATCGCTTGATACACAAATCCGGCCAAAAGCGCGACGAGCCCAATGATGATCAGCCAACTGATTACAGATAAAAGGCGTCTAAAAAAACTTTTTTTCTTTTTCGGCTTTTTTGATTTTTTCGTCTTCTCCGGACCTGTTGGTCCTCCGCTTCCTTCCGAAGAAGTCTGCGGCTGCTGAGCCGGAAGACCCGCATCCGCTTGAGCAACCAATTCTTCCATCGCGGCTCTACGTTTCGCCCGTTCGTCTTGATCCATAACCGATTTTCCTCCTCTACAAAAAAACGCGTTTTCTACGTAAGACTTTGCCGATTACACCGCTGTTAGCGTACCTCTGCAAATTCTACCGCGAAAACGCGTGTTTTCGAATCTCGTTGTTTTTAGTCTTCGTATCCAGCGAATCCTTTGTCGATCAGATACGCCATCTCGGAATCGAGTACATTTTCGATCTCAAGTTCGTTCAGCTTAACGTCTTTTTGAGCAACGACATAATCGACTAACTCGTCGCCGTCTAATTCAATCGTGCTGCCCGGCTTTTTCGCTGCGGCTGCAATAAAGGCTTGCTCATGTTTGAGTACTAATTTGATGCCTTCTTCACTGACCCCTGTTTGATCTACAATATAAGCAATCATTTCGGTTTCATTGATTTTTTGTTCGCTCATGTTCGTCATCCTTTCACCGGTTCGATTGCCGTTCTTTTCGCCCGGACGTTGTTATTGTAGCATAGCTGAAATAGCAAAGAGAACATTGTTATCAATTGCAGGGTATGATAATATGAAGCTAACAGTTCCCGTCCGGCCTAGCAGACCATTTTATGGTTTGATGCAAAAAAGGACGGGCCATTTTTATTTTACGGAGGCTTTTGTAGATGAATCCTAATATTCCTCCTTTAAAACCTGCCATATCGCTTGAAGATCAAATTAAACGTTTGACTTCACGGAACTTGATTATTCAAGATCCTGATTTTGCGAAAAAAACGTTACAAAAAATCAGTTATTATCGCTTTACCGGTTATCTCCTTCCTTTTAAAACCTCAACAGGCAATTATAGAAATGGAACAACTTTTGAACACGTAAGCAATATTTACGAATTCGATTCCAAACTTAGACTTCATCTTTTACGTTTATGTGAGCATATTGAAATTCAGATGAGAGCTCATTTTTCTTATTTTCTTGCGATGCAGCATGTGTCAGACCCTTTATGTTATCGAAATCCCTCTTGCTTTCAATTCAGGTCTTCTGAACAATTCGCGAAATTCATCACTAAATGGGATGAAAATTTGGATCGAAGCTCTGAAATTTTTATTAAACACCATCGCTCAAATTATGGAGGTCGTTTTCCTATATGGGTAGCGATTGAAGTTTTGACGTTCTCCAATCTTTCTACCTTTTTTTCTAATTTTAAACCAAGTGATAAACGGGATATTGCCAAAAGCTATCTTTTAAAAACTCCAAATTTACTAGAAAATTGGCTTCATGGCTTTTCGGTACTGAGAAATAAATGCGCGCACTTTTCACGGCTTTACTATACGTTTTTGGGCAAAGATGTGCTCTTATCCAAAAATGCAGTAGCTTTAAAGCTAAACCGAAAAAAACTTTATGCTTTGATTTTTTCTGCTAAGTATTTTGTTACAGATCGTGAGTTTTGGAGTGATTGGGTAAATGAATTAGAATCTCTTGTCATCAATCACCAACATACTTTAAACTTATCATTTTTAGGATTCATACCAAATTGGAAGCTTCATTTGTTATCCAAGCCAACAGATACTTATTAAATGAAAAATCCAGCCTTTCCCACTTGTTCGATGTGTTGATTCATACATCTTCTGGGAGGCTGGATTTTTTTGATTTTCGTAAGGTAGAGCTTTACTTCTTCTCCCCGCGTACCACTTGCCGAATCTGTTCCAGCGGCACTTTCGGTACACGGTCGTAAGTCACTAAGCCGTTGATTTCTTGCTCTACATCGGTCAGTTGCGTATAACAGAACCCTTGCACAATACCCGATACGGTCAGTGGATGAATAACGGCGTTTAACTTTTGCAAAAATTCTTCGTCATTGTCTGCGCCGGAGTATCCCCAGCCTTCTTGCTCGCTTTTGCGATAAGCGATTCCGCCGAATTCCGTAATTAGAATCGGTTGCCCGGCGTAATGACTATCGCCTACAAAAATACGCCGGTTGGCGGGCATCGATTGAAGCGCCGTTTCGGTAGACGTGTAACGCTCGGTCAAAATCTCTTCTCGCCATTCATAGTCATGGATCGCCACAATATCCGTCTGCATCATTTCCCAACCGTCGTTGTAAATGACCGGACGAGTCTCGTCGAGCGACCGCGTCAAATGATACAATGTCAGTCCGTGTTGCTGCTGACGGGTATCGACCTGCACGTTCGGAATGCCCCAACTTTCGTTCATCGGTACCCAAGCGACGATACACGGATGATTGTAATCGCGCTCGATCGCTTCTTGCCATTCTTTCGTAAACTTACGGACATATTCTTCGGAATAATTGTACGCATTCGCCGCTTCGCCCCAGACGAGAAGCCCCATCTTGTCACACGCGTACAAAAATCTCGGGTCTTCCATTTTCTGATGCTTGCGCACGCCGTCAAAGCCCATTTCTTTCGTCAAACGAATATCGCGTACATAATCTTCATCGGTCGGAGCCGTCAGGATCCCGTCCGGGAAATAGCCTTGATCCAGTACGAGCCGCATAAAATAAGGACGGTTGTTCAGACATAATCGACCGTTTTCAATCGAGATTTTACGCATACCGAAGTAACTATCGACATGATCCAAGATTTGATCGTTTTGTTTGACAATAAGCTCTACGTCGTACAAATTCGGCTTTTCCGGTGTCCACCAGCGTCCGAGCCCGTGATCGTTAAAATCATTCAGCCCGATGGCACGCGACTCTTCGGCATGTAGCACCGGGAACGATTCTTCCGCAATGATTTGCCCGTCAAAAGAAATCCGCAAGACCGCCGTAACCTGATTATCACTTGCGGCTTGTCCATAGGCTTCACGCGAGAAAAACAAACGAGTGCGCACTTCGCCGCGATCAATATCCGGCGTGAACTTTATTTTTTCGATATGAACAGGGCTCACCGGTTCTAACCACACGCTTTGCCAGATCCCGGTCGTGCGCGTATAGAAGATACTTTCCGATCCTTCTTTCCAATATTGCTTGCCTCTAGGCAACGTCACGTCGCGGCTAAAATCTTCGGCACGGATAACGATGATATTATCGCCTTCGGCGTTGAGCAGATCGGTAATATCCGCGTGGAACGGCGTATGCCCGCCTTCATGCGTTGCCGCCCAGCGTCCGTTTACCCACAGTGTCGAATGGTAATCGCACGCTCCGATATGTAGCGCGACGCGGCGCTCTCCCCAGCTTTCCGGAATCTCGAAGCTGCGCCGGTACCAGACTAGATCGTGAAAACCCGGATCGCCGATTCCGCTGAGTTTACTTTGAAAAGCGAAAGGCACGACGATACGTTGATTAAAATCTCCGCCTTCGCCTTCGAACCATCGCTGACGGTCTCCCAGACGGGCATCGTCAAAAGCAAATTCCCATTCTCCGTTCAAGTTCAGCCAGTCTTTTCGTTCAAATTGCGGACGTGGGTATTCAGGGCGCGGGATAGGATCAATAGAAGATATAGTCATAATGCCTCCTTGAAATATGGATGATCGGGTAGCGACGACAGCGACACTTACATTTCTTTGCCACCGGTAAACGCAATTCCTTTAATAATTTGTTTTTGGAAAATAAGAAAGACGATCAGTACCGGAATTGCGGCAAGCGCATTTGCAGTCATCGGCAGTGCGTACTCTTGGTTATACGAACTTTGGAACATCGGCAGACCGAGGGTAATCGTCATATACGCTTTGTCCGAAATCGAAATCAAAGGCCAGACGTAGTCGTTCCACGAGCCGATAAAAGTGAAAATCCCAAGTGCCGCAAGCGCCGGACGGGATAACGGTAAAAAGATACGGTACCAGATTTTGAAAAACCCGGCTCCGTCGATCCGCGCCGCTTCTTCCAAGTCTTTAGGCAATCCATCGAAAAATTGTTTGAGGATAAAAATCCCCATCGGCCCTGCAAGCGCAGGCAAAATCAGCGAAATTCGCGTTCCTAAAAGATCGGCGTCGCGCATCAATAGATAAAGCGGGATCAACGTCGCTTCGCCCGGAATCATCATCGCGGACAAAAACAAAATAAACAGCACTTTGCTACCCGGAAACCGCACACGCGAAAACGAATATGCCGCCATCGAAGCGAACAGCAGCACAAGTGCCGTCGTCGCTACCGAGACCACCAAACTGTTTCCCATCCAACCAAAAATCGGAGCACGGTTAAGCACCGTCTTGTAATTATCAAGCGATACATTGAATCCTCCGGCGAATAAGCTTCCGCTTTCCGGTGTGAGCGAGAGCGATAACATCCAGAAGATCGGAGTCAAAAACATCAGAGCGAACAATGCCGCCGCAATACGAACCACATACGGATATAGACGATCTAACATACGAATTCCCTCCTTACACAGAATGGTGACGGTATGAAATGAGTTATTCCCCGAATCTTCTCAGTAACGTCGTTTGCAGCAACGAGATCACGAGAATCACCAACATCAGTACAAAAGCGATTGCCGACGCGTATCCCATCTGAAAAGTCTGAAAGCCATTTTCGTAGATCGAGAACACGACTGTCTTGGTCGCTCCCGCCGGGCCGCCTCCGGTAATCAATTTGGATTGACCGAAAATTTTGAACGAAGATATGGTCTGCAACACGACAACCAATACCGTGATCCGCGAAAGCGACGGGAAAGTAATGTAACGGAACGTTTGCCAACGATTCGCTCCTTCAAGACCCGCTGCTTCGTAATACGATTCCGGAATATCTTGCAGCCCTGCCAAAAACAACACGAATACAAAACCGATCGTCCACCATAACGTCGCCATGACGATCGAAGCCCAAGCGAGCGTAGAATCCGATAGCCAGAAAATTTCGTTTTGAATAAGACCAACCCCCCGTAAAATCCGGTTCAGCAGACCCGTATACGGTTGAAGAAAAATGACCCAGATACTTGAAATGACGGATACGGAGAGCACGTAAGGCATGAAAAAGGCGATTCGCAGAAAAGCTTGACCTTTACGAATACTGTTCACCATCACCGAGAGCAATAGCCCGACTACTGTAATCAGCGGCACGCTAACGAGCGTGAACAATACGGTATTCAGCAGATTGGTATGGAATTCTTCGTCTTGGAGCAGATTGATGTAATTTTGCAGACCGATAAACGTCTTGTCCCCGAGCAGCGACCAATCGTAGAAGCTCACGCCGAAGCCGTAAAAGATCGGGATCATCGAAAACAAGATAAAAAAGACCGTGTACGGAAGTACCATTAAAATTCCTGTGACCCAGCCTTGCCGATGCAGTGAACTTCTCGGAGATTTTGTATCGACTCCGGTATTGGGCTTGCTTGTAGAGGTTTGCGTAGCCATATTGTCGCTCCTTCCTGCACTTCGTTAACAAATCGAAAAGGAAGCGGTCTGCGGAAAGCCGCTATTTCGCTTCCTTTCCATTGTCTTCCGTTTTTCGTTTCGCTAACGATCTGCGTTAATTATTTGCCTGTCGTTTTATCGATAACGGCGTTCGCTTTCTCCAAAGTCGTCTGTGGATCTTGCTTGTTTGCCATCATTTTCTCGAATTCTTTGACGATGTTATCGTTCACTTGACCTTGTTTTTCGTTACGAGGCCAGTATTTAACGAAATCGGCAGACTCCGCGTAGTCGCTGCGGTACGGCATATCTTTGAAGGCTTGCGATTCCAGTACTTTCGTTACGCTCGGAATATGGCCGGCTTTCGCCCATAACTCGCCGTTATCCGCTAACCATTTGGCGAAGATCAAAGCCGCTTTTTGCTTCGCCGGGTCTTCTGTGCCGTGCTTCGGCAATGCCAGCGTATGCGAGTCGCCCCAAGTCGCGGGTTGATCATAGATTTGCGGCATCGGCACAACGCCGAAGTCCAAGCCGTCTACACTTTCAAAAGCTCCCGTGCTCCATACGCCGGTAATCAATACCGCGGCACGTTTGTCTTGGAACAACTTCACGGCATCATTGATTTTGGGTGGAATCAGACCGGATTTGTACAGACTGTCTACGTATTCCAAAGCTTCCAGCGCTTGCGGATTGTTCAACGCGGCTTTGCCGTTGTCATCGTAGAATTGACCGCCATCGGTCAACTGGTTGTAGAAGCCCCAGAACATCCAGTACGAATCGATCCGCACATCGGGCTGAGCGAGAGGCGCGACGTCGGCAGGTACCGCGTTTTTGATTTTAGTCAAAAACTCCGTGAATCCTTCCGGCGATTGGTCGTAGACCGGGTTGCCTTTGTCATCGAGTACGCCTGCTTTTTCCAGATGTTCTTTGTTGTAGTACATGACAATCGCGTGGGTATCTAAAGGAATCGAATAATGTTTCTCGTCATAGATCGTGGAATCGAGAATGGTTGGATTGAACTCGCCCCAATCGAGCTGGGCTTCTGCCGCCAGATCGTCCAGCGGAGTCACGAAGCCGGATGGAACGAATTGCGGCATCCGCGAAGAGTGAAGCACCATCAGATCGGGTGCTTGATCCGACGCGATTGCGGTCTGAAGCTTGGTATAGTAATCGCCAGCCGGATTTGCGAGCTGCTCGACTTGAATCTCTTGGTTCTCCGCGTTGAACTTCTCGATCATCTGCGTCATGAATTCGCCATCGCCACCGCTAAAAGGCGTCCAGTACGAGATCGTCGTTTTGCCCGCCGGCGCGGCTCCGCTTTCCCCGCCGCTACCGGTTTCTCCCGCCGTATTGCTCGTTGTACCGGCTCCGCCGCCTGCGCAAGCACTGAGCAGCAGCATGACTGCCATTGCCCAACTTGCCATTTGCAATCTTTGTCTTTTTTTCATCGTGATGCCTCCCTTATCTTCGAATGATGGCTTTTGCTTCAACCCCGCAGCCGTTTTTGGTTACGCTTACAAAAACATCATAGATGGAAATGAAGGAAGACTGAATGACGCTTTTTTAGAGAGAATGGACATATATTTGGGGGTTGCTTATTCCGGCGTTTTTAGACTTTCGCCCGATCGGGTCGCAGTGTATCCCGGAATTCTTTCGGTGTTCGTCCGGTCTCGGATTTGAAGACGCGGTTGAAATGCCGGATATTCACAAAGCCTGTCTCATACGCAATCGAAGAAATTTTGTCGTCGGTATGCAGCAATCTCCGGGATGCTTCGCGTACGCGTATCGACGTTAAAATCTCGACAAAAGAACGTCCGAGACGGCTTTTGAACAAGCTGCTTAGATACGAAGCATTCAAAAAGACAAGCTCTGCCATGCTGCCGAGCGTGATCGGCTCGGCATAATGCGCTTCGATATGCCGGACGACTTTGTCTACGGCATGGACTTGCCCGCCGTCGTCGCTACGGCGGATAAGCGCTTGCAGCGTATGGAGCAAGCTTGCGCAATACGCGGCAAGTTCGGTGCGCGCGTTGATCGCAAGCGCGCCTTGCAGAACGCCGCCAATCTCGGCGCCGCTTAGCCACTGGCTGTGTACGCCGCGATCTACTGCCAAGCCGTAGGCTTCGAGCAGCATACGGCAGACCTGCTCATGGATTGCGGCAGGGCTTGCGGCTAAGCCGCATAACTGCTCAATCCCTTCGCGCACGCGCTCGCCGAGGTCGTCGTCGACGCCTTCGAGCAGCGCTTGTTCCAGGTCGCTGCGCCGCGTCAGCAGCGTAGGGATCGACGCCGCCTCTTGCATCGGCGGGTCTTCGTAGAGCAGCACCCGATTGCCGCCTGAAGTCAATCGGTACAGCAAAGCAATCTTCGCTTCGCCGTAAGACTTGGCGACATCTTCGATAGCTTGTACCCCTCCGCCGATTCCGATCGTAATCGTCAACTGAGCTTCGGCTCGAATCTTCGCCGCGATCTGCCCGGCAAGCTGCGCCAACGCTTGGCGCGACTCCGCCGAAGACTCGGCGTCCAACAATGCGACGACGCTGGTTCCGCGCCGGAAAACAAAGCCTGAACGCAGCCCTTTCAACGCTTCTTCGATAAACTGCTGCATATAGAGCGAGAACAACTCCGCTTCTTGCCGCTCATAACGATTGCGTTCCACCGAATCTTTATCCAGTTCCGCGATCAGGCAGTAAATGCCTTTTTCAAAGGTGATGCCGAGTCTTTGTAGTTCTCCATATTTGGCATGCGGCAACTCGCCGCGCACCAATTCATCCAGCAATCGCTCCCGCTCTTGCGTAGACAGTACGTTAGGCACAAGTTTTTGATGTTGTTGTTCTTTTTCTGTCAATTCTGTATCCACCACATTCAAAACGCGGTACAGTTCTTCTTTGACGATCGGCTTGAGCAAATAATCTTTTGCCCCGTAACGCAGCGAACTTTGGGCGTACCGAAAATCATTGTATCCACTCAAAACAAAACAACGAATATCCGGGTGATTTTCATGAATATGCTGCTGCAACTCAATCCCGTCAAGCTTTGGCATCCGAATATCGGTAATAACGAGTTCAGGCTGAAGACGTTCTATCTCTTCTAACGCTTCCAGACCGTCTTTCGCTTCGCCTACGACTTCCCACGGTGTATTCGATGTTCCGATTAGATGACGCAGCCCTCTTCGGAAAATCGCTTCGTCGTCGACGACTAGCACGGTACGTTTATTCATGATCATCTCTCCTTTCTTCGGATGCTTCCTCGCTTACTCGCGGCAACGTCATACAAGCTTGTATCCCTCCGTTTGCCGAATGGTTCAACACTACGCCAAATCCGCTCCCGTATTGCAGCACCAATCGGCGATGCACATTCACCAGCCCATGACCGCCGGGTCCGTCCGGCAGTAACCCTTCTTCCATCTTGGCATTTTGGAGCGCCAGCGCATCGTCGTCCATACCGGGACCGTTATCTTCGACAATGATTCGGATCTTCGTATCGTCTGCGGAAATCGTGAGTACAATCTGCACTTCGCCGCTTCCGCGCTCAAGCCCGTGTACAATCGCATTTTCGACAATCGGTTGAAGCGACAAGCGAATGATCGGTTGTTCCAACAGCCCCGGTCTTGCCACGATTCGGTAATGCAGACGTTCTTCGTACCGAATACTTTGAATGGCAAGATACCCCCGAATATGTTCGATTTCTTCGCGAATCGTCACTTCCGAACGTCCGCCGCCCATACTATAGCGAAGCAGCGCACTCAGATGATTCGTCATGCTGACCACTTCATGGTTGCCTTCAAGCTCCGCGTACATACTGATCGAACCGAGCGTATTGTACAGAAAATGCGGGTTGATCTGACTTTGCAGCGAAGCGATCTCGGCATTTTTTTCGCGAATTTCAGTCTCATACAATCGATAGGTCAAGCTGCCTAGCCGAGAAACCATAAGATTGAAAGTTCGGCTTAAATGACCGATCTCGTCTTCGCTGGCTACCGGAATCGAGACGCCGAATTCTCCTTTTTCGACTTGTTTCATCGAACGTCTCAGCACGCTAAGCGGTCTTGTAATTCGCAGCGAGTACAGCACGGATACGAAGACCGATGTCACCAAGCAGACCAAGCCTACCCATAACATTTGGCGATTCACTGTAGACGCATCGCGCAATAACACGCTGAGCGGTACCGCTTGAAGCACGGTCCAACCTGTGATCGGCGATGTTCGGTACGTCATCAACACCGCCGATTTGCCGCTGCCGAGCGTGACCGTCCCTTCTCCTCTGTATGTCCCTAAGTTACCTGTCGAATCGGGAAAAGCTCCGCTCGTATAGATCGAGACCGATTGGCTGTCGAGCACGGCGACCGAACGCTGCCCTCCGCTAGACAGATTAGCAATCCGATCTTGCAGATCGTGAGTCGGTACGTCGATTTTCAAAATCGCCAGCGGTTCGCCGCTTTCCAGACTCCGAATCACGCGCACCGCCGAAAACACATCGTAAGTCGAGCCGTTGTCCGACAATACGCGATGAGGTCTGACGAATACCGCTTGCCCGGAAGAGACAGGTGACAAAAAAGCGCTCAGATCCGGGTCGTCGTTTTCGGTGAAGCGTCCGGGGCTATCCGGCGGCTCGACATACGAACGGACTTTTTGCGCTTGCAGCGTAATGCCGATTGTATCGACCCGTCCATTGAGCCGGATACGCCGCATCGCATCTTCCAATAACATTCGTTCTTCGTATACGGTCGCTTGCCCTGTATTTCGGTTCTCTAAATAATCCAGCAAATCCGGCGTCTGATACGGCAAGGTCGTGAGCAGCGCAAGTTCATTCATATAAATATCTAGGTTTGCGCTGAACTCGCGTACCGCATCGGCTTGGTACAGCCCGACATTTCGCTGCATCGACTTGGAATAGCCGATACTGCTCAAGATCGAAAACAATAGAAGCGGCAAAGCGATCAGCACAAGATTAATCCAGATCAACTTGAACGCAAGCCCGCGGTCTTTCCAGTATCGATCTCGACAAGTTGCGATAAACTGACGCATCGGCTATTCCTCCAAAATCTGTTCGATTTTCGGTCCGATTTTTTGCAGCAAACGATCGACGGTTAGATTTCCTGACCATAATCGCTCCAACTCCGCGACCAACTCGTCATTGATCCGTCCTTGCTTCCGATGATCGGGGAAATAAGCGACGTCGTCAGCCGCTTGGACATAATCGCTGCGGTAAGGGAGCGCTAAAAATTCCGGTGAACGCGCCGCCGCTTCAAAAGCAGGAATATGCCCGGCTTGCGCCCATAGATCGCCGTGTCTCGTGAGCCAGTCTGCAAATTTCAGCGCAGCTTGGCGTTCAGCGGGATCGCCGTCTGTGCCGGTCGGCAGCGCCAGCGTATGCGCATCGCCCCAAGACGCGGGATGATCGTAGATTTGCGGCAGCGGCATCACGCCGAAATCGAGATTTTCCGCTTGTTCGAATAACCCGATCGACCACACCCCCAAAAATAACGTCGCCGCCCGTCCGCGTGCAAATTGACTGGTTGCGTCGTTGATATCAGGCGGTATCAGCTTTTCCCGATATAACGAATCGATATAAGTTAACGAGCGCTTCGCTGCGGGTTCATTGAGCTGCGCATGGGTACCGGATACGTCGTACAACTGCCCGCCTCCGTCGATTTGGCTGTATAGCGACCACCATAGCCATAGCGAGTCAATTCGAATACTCGGAACCGCAAGCGGCGCGACGTCTTCGGGAACTTGGGCGTGAATCTTTCTCAAAAATTCAGTGAATCCTTCTTCGCCCGGCTGAATCTGCACCTGTCCATCAGCGTATAGACCGGCTTGCTTGAGCCACTTTTTGTTGTAATACAACACGCCGAAGTGCGCGTCCAGCGGCACGCCGTAATGCGTACCGTTTATAATCGTTTTGCGTAAAATATTCGGGTTGTACCCGTCCCAGTCAATGCCGGCCTGCGCCGATTCTTCTTTGCCGACGACGGAAACGAATTTTGCAGGTACGAATTGGGCGTATTTCGAGACGTGCATAATCGCAAGCTCCGGCGCTTCGCCCGTGACGATCGCCGTCGATAATTTTGCGTAATAATCGTCTAATTTGTTGTTCGTCATTCGCACGGTAATGCCGTCTTCGTTTTCCTCGTTATATTTGGCGACCAGCGCGTTCATAAACGAGCTGTCTCCGCCGCTAAAAGGCGTCCAAAACTCAATCAAAACCGAATTTGGAGCCGCCGCTTCATTTTCGTATCCGCTTTCATAATTGTCGGTTAAACGCCATCCAAGCAGACTGACTCCGACAATCAGCACAGGCACTAACCACAGCGGCGTTCTTTTCCCATACCAAAAATCAGCACGGCGCATGATGTTTCCCCTCTCATCTGTTGGTGTGCGATTCTTTTCTTTATTGTAAATCCAAAAGCTTCATTCGCGATGTTTTTCGGCTTTTTCTCCAAAATACCGTCTATATCTAAAAATATGTCCATTGCGTCTAGAAAGAAACCTTTTTCCAAAAATAAGACACTTGTCTCCAAAGATTCGTCCTGTTCAAAGCTTTTCCGCTACGTTACGTTGAGAGCGTGCTTTTCCGTATCACGTCAAACAAGAATTTTGTAAGCGTTATCTAAACCTGTAAAATTCGAAAGGAGACGGAGAAATGAAGTGGAAAACAGGAATGAAAGGCAGTCTTGCGCTGCTGTTATTGGGCGTGACCGTAAGCGGCGGCGGATGGGGTACGGCACAAGCCGCGTCTACGCAAAAAAACGATTTTTATAACGTGATCATGCAAGACGGCGCAGACCCTTATATGGTGCGGCACGCTGACGGGTATTACTATTACACGAAAACGACCGGCAATAACGTCACGCTGTGGCGATCCAAATCGATGACGGGCATCGATGCGGGCGAGACGCTTGAAATCCCGACGGGCGGGCAAAATGTATGGGCGCCTGAGCTGCATCATATCAAAGGAGCTTGGTATATTTATTACGCCAAAGACGACGGAGACAATGCGAATCACCGTATGTACGTGATGGAAAATAAATCGCTGAATCCGCTCAAAGGCACATGGACGGACAAAGGGATGATTACCGACTCGACGAACCGTTGGGCGATCGACGGAACGGTGCTCGAAGCCCGCGGACAATTGTACTTCATTTGGTCGGGATGGGAAGGCGCGGACAACGTCCAGCAAATTTTGTATATCGCGAAAATGAGCAATCCGTGGACGATCGAGTCGCCTAGAGTCGAAATCGCAAGACCGGAACATACGTGGGAAACCAATCATACGCCTTACGTGAACGAAGGGCCGCAGATCCTGACCAAAGGCAATGATATTAGCGTCGTCTATTCCGCCAGCGGAAGTTGGACAGACGATTATTCGCTCGGACTACTTACGTCCAAAAAAAGCGCCGATTTGTTAGATCCGTCTTCATGGAGCAAAAAACCCGATCAAGTCTTCAAAAGCGGCAACGGCGTCTACGGCCCGGGTCACGCCAGCTTCACGAAGTCACCGGATGGTCGCGAAGATTGGATCGTCTACCATACGGCAAAACGTCAAGGTTCCGGTTGGGATCGCGAAGTCAGAGCGCAGCGCTTCACGTGGAACAGCGATAAGACGCCGAACTTCGGCGTGCCGCTCGATCCGAATATCCCGATTGAATTGCCAAGCGGCGAGCCGAAGCGCGATCGCTACGAAGCGGAAGATGGAAGACTGGCGGGTACCGCAAAAGTCTCGCAGCATCCAGACAGTTCGGGCGGTGCCAAAGTCGGATATATCGATACGCCAGAGAGTTATGTCGAAGTCGATGTGAACGTCGATAAAAACGGAACGTACGTCTTGTACGCGCGAACCGGCAACGGTACGGCAGGCGGCGGCTGGTCGACGTTGAAATTATCGGTGGACGGCGGCGCGCCAAGCGATTTCTTTGTGACCAATCAAGGTTGGGACAATTGGGGCACGTCTACGCAAAAGATGAGCCTGACCAAAGGCAAACATACGATTCGCTTTGCCAAAGGTGAAGGGTACGCGGAGATCGACGGATTTGATTTGTTCCGAGTCGGGAAGTAATTGGATCAGGAGAATTGATCGAATTTAGAAAAAAGCAGGATGCCGATACCGGCATCCTGCTTTTGACGTTGTCGTCTATTTATTTCATGGATCGCTAGTTAGCACTAGAGTATTCGGCGCAGCTCTAGCGCCACTCCACCACTTCGTTTAATTGCTGACGTGTTTTCGGCGTTGGCGAATCGGCAGCGCGGTAACCAAAAGCCGCCATACAAGCCAGACCGAATCGACTATTGTCCAATATGCCTTCTTCGACAAGCACACGCTCGACTTCATGCTTCACGAAGCCTTCCATCGGGCAAGAATCGATATGGATCATCGCAGCGGCGGTCATCATGTTGCCTAACGCCAGATACGTTTGGCGGCAAGCCCACTCGAACATCGCACGTTCGTTGTCTTGTAGGGCGAAGCCTGTACGTAAAAAGGTATCGTACGTTTTACGTTTCATCGACGAGATTTCTTCCGGCAACCGCTGAACGTCGTTCAGCATATGCGAGATATAGTCGGAGTTCGCCACCATTTCTTGCGGCAAACGCGCCAAGACCAAGATCGCATGGCTAGCCGAAGCTAACTGCCTGCGCGCCCCTCCGGCATATGCCGCGATTTTATCGCGCAATTCTGGATTTTGAACAACAACGAACTTCCACGGCTCGAAGCCGTAAGAGCTTGGAGACATTCGACCTGCTTCCAAAATAAAATCAAAATCTTCTTGGCTTACTTTACGAATTGGATCAAAGTCTTTGACCGCATGACGAAACTTATATGCGTGCAAAAGTTGGTTTTTGACGTCTTCAATCGATGGTTCCGATGTGTTGTTTGTATGTTGGGACATTGAGTTTCCCCTCCTTGGTATCATTCACTTCTTTCTCAACTTCCTTCCTACAACCACGATCAAGATCAGCGCGACGGCGATCAGCACGATATTAAACAAGATCTGAAGCGAATCGCTTGCGCCGATTTTCGGTTTGTCTTGACCGGAAACATCTGCATCCGAATCTTCTTCGGGTGGAGGCGGAACGAATTGCATCGCATATTCTTTGCCTAATGTCGCTTTGCTTGGCTTCGACTGTTCGATCTCGGTACGAAAAGCGTAGATATCGTAGTCCGGCATCTGCTGGTTTTCTGCTCCGTACACAATGCGGTACGGCCCACTTCCTGTGTCTTCGAACACAAGTCGATCCACGCGATAGCTGACTTTGACCGACTGAATATTGAGCGGCGAATTGCCTCCGTTGTCGATCACGACAATAGGCTTTTCATTATCAATCGGCTCAGCCAATCTAATCTCGGTATCATCAATCTTCGAGCCTGAAAGTTGCAGACGATTTAGACGACTCGGCGACAAGATACGTGTATTCGCGCCGATTCCTTTTTCCCGATTGACGTAAAACATCCGGCTGAACCCGCTCGCTCCGTCCGATGCTGTTGCATCCAACTTAATACGATCGATTTTGAGCTTATCCGCATTATACAAAACAACCTCAGACATCGAATCCGCAGACTCTACGTTAAAAGGAATCTCTTCGGTACGCAGAAAAGCTTCGCCGCTCACCGCCGTTGCCACATCGATTAGCTTACCTGCGGTAAGATCAAAAGAATCGTTGCCAACAGGAGCTGTGACTCGGTAATAACTGTACGTAACCGGGCTATTTAATTCAATCGTATTCCGATACGCACCTTCACTCGTCGAATACAATTCGCTTTGCGTCACAGCTTCCCAACGCTTGCCATCGTAACTGCCTTCGATCTGAACGTTTTTGAGAAAAGACGTCTTCGGCAATTCGAATGTTAACCGACTTCCGCGTACATCTTCATTTTGTGCACTTGGAATGACTCGAAAATCGAACTTCGTGGTATTTGCTCCAACGGCTCGGCGTACCTCTTCCAATCGATATTCTCGGTCCAATCCCCGTTCGCCATATTCCCCGGTATCCAAGTAATACGGCATAAATTTCCCCGAAGCGTTGACGATTCGAATATCGCCCAAGTTATTTTGCGCTCGTCCGTAAATATCCGAATCGAGAAATAGCGATTGGTATTGAGACGATTGCGTAACTTGGATTTCTTTGGCGAATGTCCATACGCCTGAGTTCTCGTCATCATTTTCAGAAGGTCGCGCCAAAGCGTTCATCACAGTATAACTCGGCAGATTGCCGATAGTCGAAGTAGCAGGAAGACTGGACGTCACCGTTAACAACGCTAGCAGACTCCAGATAATTCGGCGTTTTTTTATCGAAAACCGATTAAATCTTGTCGCAGGCTCGCGATCATTGTTGGTTGTCCGCATTCGAATTCTCCTTCCCTGCCGCCTCCTCTTCTTCTAGACGGTTTGATACTCGCTGATACATATACGAGATGCCGAGCAAAATAAATCCGGCTACAAAGAACGCAATAATACGGCTGCCTGCACCGCTTAATCCAAGATCGAACACTAACAATTTGGCGGTACAGAGCAGCGTCAAGATCAGCCCCATACGACGGATATAGACATAACGGCGACGGAATCCGTATACGATACATGCCAATGCCACCAGCAGATACACAACGCTGTAGGTGATTCCCGCATTATGGATATGCAATTGCACACCGAGTAAGGCGCTCACCATCACCAGACCATATAACGCGATCCCAACCGGGTACCATTCTCCGTTTTGCGGATAGCGGCGTACCGCTTTTTGCACTCGGCGGCTAACGCTCCAGAAAATCAGAATATTAACGGCTAACAAGACAAAGAGAGCTACATAATCGGCTAGCGTATTTTCTGACCATTCTGATTTAAGCACCGGGCTAGTGAACATAAGGGCGATCCCGATCAAGCAACCTACTGCATATTGGATTTGTGCGTATACTCGGATAACACGATCTTGAATCGACGGGAAACGCGTAACCGCCCACGACAGCAACGCCGTCACCCCTGCCGCCAATAACATTTTGTAGAATAGGTAATGAAGATCCGACGGGAAGCGCAGCAGATCATACACATAAAAAGCTTCATATAGCGCATAGATCCATGTGTTGCCGATCGCGACATAGCGGATAATGCGCAGCAGACTTCGTTCTTCTGCCGAATACCGCATACGCGGAGCTTGAGTTTGTTCCAAATCGGCTGAATCCGTACGGCTTGCGGAATTTTTCCATTCCCAGATATAAAAAGCGGCAAGCGCTAAGGTTCCAATCGTAATCAACGTGTACTTGACCATAAAGGTATACGGGCTCGCATCTATAACCAGCAGACTCAGGCTATGCTGCGGCAGATCGACCAAGACGAACGCCAATACGCAAAGCCCCCAGACTGCCCAGCCTGCTCGTTCGAGCATTTTCGAACCGCTACGACTGCCGTAAATGCAAAGCACGAGCGCTTCGGCAAGCCAGCCCATTGCTGACCATTCCCAACCCAGTTGGAACGGTACGATCAGAATCGCAAAGACCAATGCAGTCAGATCGAATAGCAAACGCGTATTTTTTTCTGCCGGCACGAACTTTTCTGTCAATCGTCCAAGCCCGAAATACAGCAGACCGAACAGCAAAGCCAATAATCCTCGGAATTCAATCGCTCCAGCCGATTCTAACAGCGCGTACATCACGCCGCATCCAACCAGCGTGTTGATCGCGAGCAGTACCACATCCCATTCTTTCAACTTTTGCTTGAAGCGCATTGGGTAAGCAAGCGTTGAACCCAAGTACATCAGGAACGTCAAGAACGCATAAGCGGCGCCGACCCAACGGCTGTCTGCAAGCCATACCAGCAAGATCATCGAAGGCGTATTCAAAACAAAGCTGAGATACGCGATAAAAATCCAGCGTTTATGAAGCGAGACGAGGAGCAGGAGTAAATTGAGCAAGAACAGATAGCCCATCGCCGCGTACAAAAATGTCCCTTCCAATCCGAATGCCAACGCGAACGACAGCAGCGGTAAATAACCGCCGATCAGCGCAAGTGCGCTAATCGTTTGTGATTCATAACGCAGCGACAGCAGCAAGGTCACGACCGTGATGAGTACCGATAGTCCGAGCGCGGTAAACATCCCGATAATGCCGAGTAAAAAATAACTGTAGAAAACAGAACCATATAATACTGCCGTTCCGCCTCCAAGTAACCCCAATGCGAAGGTACGGCGATTTTTGCGATACGAAAATTCTCCGGCACCCAGTAGCAAAGCACCGAAAACGAAGAACACGGTTCCTTTTGTATAATCGTTGAACCAATTGGAATAGCCGTAACCAAAAGCTAGACCGACCGCGATCAAGATCAGCACAATCGCGATCTTATTGATCCAATTCAGACCGATCTTCATCTCTAAGCGATTTTGCCGAATTCGGCGCTGAATGGTCGCTTCGTCGACCCCTTCTTCGGTCATCCCTTTATATTCGTCGTTGAGAGGTCCCAATGTCCGGCGATTTTCTTGTTCTTGCACACTGCGTTGATATTCTAAACTACGTTCCAAATGCTGCGATAAGTTGTCCAGCCGTGTAGCAAACTCCGCTTGCTCTTGATCAGTCAGCTTGCGCGAAGCAGTCATCATTTTATGTATACGCTCGCGCGTCTTTTCTTCAAATTGTCGCAGCCGGTTTTTGCGCATCACGTCTTCGCTGGCAAAATACGTTTCCAGCTTTCGGTTCGACAATCTGAGAATGTTCAGTTTTTCGTCCAAAATCTGCTCGCTCAATGATAGACGCAAATCTGAATTCTCTTGCTTCAACTTAGCAGCTTCGATCCGAAGCTCATTTAACTTTCGCCTGTCTTCTTCGGTTTCGCGGCGAAGCTTTTCATTCTCATGGATCAAATCGCTAGACTCATACTCCTTCAGCAGCTCTTGCGTTTCGCGCAATAACGTTCGCTGATTTTGTTCCATAGTAAGGAGCCGTGTTTTGAACTCGTTCATCCTCGAAGCCTCCCGGGTGTCTTTTTTTCAAAAAAGCGGGTTGATGGATCTATCTTATAGAGATTGCTACGTGAATAAGTATACTTTCTGTTACCCTTTTTACTAGATTTGGTTCCAAAAATATTAAAATTGATGTCATTTACTTCTCCAGGAAAAAAGAGTATGCTAGTCAAGCCAAGAGTTACACTATGTAAACCATTGAAAAAGGAGTTTATCTGATGCCTGCTTCTACCCTCTCGCCTAACCCTTCCAGCAAAATTCAACTTCCGATGCTGCTGCTGATGTTCAATCTATTTATCGCACTGCTTGGACAAGGCATGGTTATTCCGATTTTGCCTGATTATCTCAAACAATTCGGCGCGGCAGGAACCGCTGCAGGATATTTAGTCGCGGCTTTCGGCGCCGCACAGTTTCTATTCTCGCCGATCGGAGGTCAGCTCTCTGACCGTTTCGGTCGCAAAAAGTTAATCATCGCTGGCTTGTTTCTAACCGTAATCTCAGACTATTTGTTTGCTATCGGCAATACGCTAGCTCTGCTGTATATCGCTCGTTTTATCGGCGGAATGGGGCTTGGCTTGATGGTGCCTTCCGTTATGGCTTATGTCGCGGATAGTACGACAACCGATAATCGCGCCAAAGGCATGGGTTATCTCGGCGCAGCGATGAACCTCGGCATGGTACTTGGACCCGGTCTTGGCGGGCTGATTGCCCAGCACGGCATTCGGATGCCTTACTATTGGGCGGCTGGGCTGAGCCTAGTCGCAACGCTGCTGACTTTGCTGCTACGTGAAACCTTATCACCGGAGCATCGACAAGCGGCAACGATCCGCAAACGCGAACCGGTCACTCGGCAAATCGCGGAATCGTTCCGTACGCCTTACTTCCGTTATTTGCTGCTTGTGCTTGTCATGACCTTCGGCTTGATGAATTACGAGACGGTCTATTCCTTATTCGTTTCGCAAAAATACGGATTTGATGCAAAAAGCATCTCGATCATTATTACGCTTGGCGCGATCGTCGGGATCATCTGCCAGATTTGGCTGCTCGATCGCCTGGTACGTCGCTTTGGCGAAATTAAGCTAATTCGAATCTCGCTCGTCATGAGCGCGGTCGCTTTGCTACTCATGTTAATCCAATTCAATATGATCTATCTGCTTATAGTCTCGGCTTTGTTTTTTGCGTTTAATGCCTTTTTACGTCCGACGGCAGGCACACTCATCGCCAACTCGGCGGGAGATCGTCAAGGCTATGCGGCTGGGCTTAACACTACCTACAGCAGTATAGGCAGTATGATCGGCCCTCTGTTCGCGGGTTGGTTATTCGATGTTCAGATCGATCTGCCTTATGTATTAGGCGCGGTCATATTAATATTCGCGCTAGCATTCACGCTGGAACGCAAAATGCGCCAGATGCCTCTCAAGGAGCATAGCCATGAGTGAAACTTGGCATCAACACCGCAAACAACAAAACCGTGACGATATTATCGCCGCGGGTCGGCAACTCTTTTTCTCACAAGGCTTCCCGGGCGTATCCGTCAAAGACGTCTGCGAACAAGCCGGCGTCAGCCGCGTGACTTATTATAAGCATTTTCAATCTATCGACGAACTCGTATTCACTGTGCAAATGCAAGCACTCGAACATTTGTCCGAGAATATCCAAATTAATGACGATCCTCAGCTATCTGGACGCGATCGTCTTCATCGAATGCTACAAGCCTGGAGCGTCTATACGTTGCAAAACAAAGCAGATATGCGATTTATTCTGTTATTTGATCTGCATTACGACGCTTACCCGCCCGACGCCAAACTGCTGAATCAATACAAAGCTTTTATTGATCTAAAAAAACAAACGCATTTCCTAAACGCTCCACTCCAAGCCGGAATCTCCGACGGCTCGCTCCGCCCTGATCTTCACGTTCTGGAAACCGGCGAATTCATCTTTACCGCCATGATGGGCTTGCTCCAAAAATTGAGCTTCGGCGATCCCACCAAACCTCAAACTCACCCCATATCGCAACGTATGATCGATATGATCTTGAGTTCCTTATCCCCACGATAAATCCAGCGATTTAGCTGAGATTTACTGTATTCGAATTGTATAGAATTATTTCAAAAGGCTCTTTTCTTAGGAAAAGAGTCTTTTATTTAAAAGAAGATTTTGTACGTCCGCACCTTACAAGCCAAGCGGAGAGAGAAATTCAGTGCAGGAGCGTTAGCGTTCGCCTTTGAAATCGAGAAAACCCATTCCAAGTTTAATCAAATTTTCTCGATTTCAACACGCGACCGAAACGAATTTCTCTCGCAGCGCCTCTTCCCCTCCACCAAAACTTTTTTTAAAAGAATCTTTCACTTTGTGATTTTTGTCACATTTAAAATTTAATCTTTCCTCTATGATAAAGACATGGAAGACGTCACCTACAAAAAGAGCCGCTGAACAAGCGACCCAATACAACTCATAGGAGAGTGGAGAAAATGAACAACTGGCTAAGAACAAACAAAGTCGCAATGTGGTTACTGACAGCACTGCGTGTGTATATCGGGATCAAATGGATTGAAGGCGGATGGGGTAAATTAACAGGCGGAGGATTCGACGCTTCGGGCTTTATGCAAGGCGCACTCGCCCAAGCAGGCGGCGATCACCCAGCGGTGCAACCGCTTTGGGCGAACTTCCTCGAACACTTTGCCCTTCCGAATGTCGGGCTGTTCAACGTCTTGGTTCCTATCGGTGAATTCGCAGTCGGTCTGGGACTGATCCTCGGCACCTTCACTACTTTCGCCGCTCTGATGGGCATGGTCATGAACTTCGCCTTCTTGTTCTCGGGCACAGTAAGCACCAACCCTTACCTGATCATCGCTGAAATCTTGATCGTCGTCGCAGCTCTGAACGCTGGAAAAATCGGTCTGGATCGTTGGGTCATCCCTTACCTGAGAGCCCATGTCTGGGGTCGCAACAAAAAAAATCAAGATGTCGTCGGAAATACGCCTCAGCAAAATAAATTCGGAGCTGCTTAAGCTTCTAACCATCCAAACAAAGAAGCCTTCTACACATTCCAACCGGATGCGTAGAAGGCTTCTTTTACCGTAAACGGTCAGGCACATTCATTCCATGACTTCGAGCTAAATCAAGCAACGCAGATGCTCCGTAACGAACTGCCATAAGTACCTCTTCTCGCTCTTGCTCGTCGCGATATATCGGCATCTTCTCTGAACAGGCTTCAACCTCACTTGCGTACGGCGAGTATGCAGAATCAAAAGGCGGCGGGGTAGAAAAAGCGGAGAAATCTGATAAAAAAGAAGATGAATCCGGAGCCTGTTCTGCGGACACAAGTTCAAGCTTGGATACAATCGGCTCTAACGCCGCTGAAGCATCTGCGCCTTCTTCGCTGCAAAGCATCAGCAATTCCATCAACTCTGCGGCACGTTCAGGATCGCGAAAAGCAACCGGTTCTCCGTTGGTAGAATCATCGTGCCCGACCAGCTCGCCCAACATCAATCCTGCCCATTCCGCGACTTCGTTGACTTCTTCCGGCAAAACCCGAATCCGAATCACATCTTCGTCTGTTCTTTTTTCCATAGTAACTCCTCCTTTTCGACCGACGTCAGCCGATCACTCTTCTTTCTTTTATTGTAAAAGATAAAATAAGAAGATAAAGAGAAGATATAAGGAATGTTTTTTCTTATTTTAGACCGGCTTGCAGCGCGGACCAAAATGCTGCATCTTCCATCCCAAGCGCATAAACCGAAATACCGGCTAGACGGTATTTTTTCACCAACTGTGCTTTCAACTTGATGCTATACGCGTCTTCATACCAGACGACATGCCGATCTCCGTCATCTGCCTGATAAGCAGCCTTCATCGATTTCGACTGCGGATCGCGCTTACCCGTAAGCGATTGCTCGCGTATCAGCTTGCGAATATTTTTCCAAGCCATCATACCGCCGCTTTCATCGCTTGGATCGGATAGATTCCAATCATTGCCGTAAGCCGGAACTCCGGCGAGCAGCTTGGACGGCGACACTTTCGTAACCGCGAACTTGAGTGAAGCATCGATCCAACTTAGCCCCGCGGCAGAACCGGGTTCGCTCCACATGCCATGCTCATCATAAGTCATCACTTGCACGAGATCCGCATACCGACCGATTTTTTTGTAATCAAAAGCGCCTGACCAACCGTTTTGAATATCGTCTTCGGTCTTTGCCGGCACGGATACCATTGTTTTTTTGCCGTATTTACGCATTTCTGTTGCCGTATCGCGTACGAATAAACTTAGCGCTTGGCGATCTTCGGGAACCACTTCTTCAAAATCGATATTGATCCCGATATAATCATGGTTTCGCACAGTTTTTATCATATTCGCAATGAGTTGGGCTTTGACTGTCGGATTATTTAAAACCTGATGGGCAATCTGTCCGTCCCAACCCTTTTCCCCGTAATTCGAGACTAATGCGTACGCTTTTATGCCATATTGATCGGCTTTTTTCAAAGCTTGCATCGGGGTAGATCCTACTAGATTTCCGTTGCCATCCGTATTGAGTGTATCTGTCGCAAGCAGATTGAATTGACTGTGATACTGTTTAAGCGATCCGTCGGATTGATCCGTATAATATCCCAACACAATCGGCATACTCGCAACTTGCGGCGTCGCTCCGAGATCCGGGGTTGGGCTTGAACTCAGTAGTAATGCAGCCGCAATTAGCGCGGCTACTATTTTCGTATAAATCATGAGGATTGCCTCCGCTTCAAGTCGTTCACCTCAACAAAAAAGCGGCATCGCCCGAAGACGATTCCGCTTGAATGGGTGTGACTTTAATTTATAAGGTTGAAGCTGAATTGGCAACGAATATCTATAGCTTGCATTAACGAACGTCTGACGAGCCTAGACGATTAACGTGTCTTGGAGTTTGACCATCGCTACGGCGTCTAGCATGCTTCGAGCCGTTACGCAGTTCATTGGTCAATTCGGTAAACCAAGCTTCGTCACGCATTTCCAGCGCTAGATCGATCAAGCTCAATAACTCTTGTTCGCTTCTGCGCGGCGTATCCGATAGCTTCTTCATTCCGCGATCCGATACAGCAATTTCTTTGCCCATCAGCTCTCGATTATCACTATGGGTCACCTGTAGCAAAGCCGTCTGAATCGGCGCGCTCGCGGCAATCAGATACCCGTGTACCAGAGCTCCGTCGTCGGTATATGCTTGAACCCAATCTCCCGTCGTCCATTTACTCATGTTGATACACCTCTCTCTTCCCCGTTTAAAAGTTTGTTGTTTGCTAGATTGATTAAAAGGAATTATACTTGTGCTATAACTGTAATTATAAATCATACAGTTCAAAAGGTCAACAAAGGTGAAACCGTCTTAGCCGCCTTTCAGAACTTATCTTTATTATTAAGTCAAGTTGAGGAGGGATAAACAGTGAATAGCGAATTTCCTACAGCCGTACATCTTCTTGTTTATCTTGCGTATCATCTTCCCAATCCGGCAAATAGCGAAGAACTAGCCGCCAATGTCGGAACCAACGCCGCCCGTGTTCGCAAAGCGATGGGGTGTTTGCGTACCAACGGTTGGGTCGGAACGCGTGAAGGGGTAGGCGGCGGATACTTTTTGACTGTTCCTCCATCCGACATTTCATTGGCAGATGTCTACCGTGCTGCTTGCTGCGGTGCACTTAAGCCGAAAAAAAGTACAGGTCTTGCAGACAGCGAATGTACAATCTCTTCGGGTATTTCAGGTGCGATGAACGATTATTTCGAAGAAGCGGAACAGCATTATTTGCGTTACTTCGACGGTGTTACTATACAAAACGTATTAAATCGAATTTTGGATCAAAATAAGTCGTAACCCACAACATTTTTGACCTATCCTTTTCATCGATCAAGGAAGATCTGCGGAATCCGCGTTTTTTCGCAACAAATAATCGGCATAAGCTCTAGATAGATTCCAAGACTGCCAAGCCCCTTCTCCATCTCGTCTTTGCAGCGTCGGCTTGTTGATCCAGTGTTGGATCTCTTGGTTTCCAGATAAGCTTTCCTTTACTAATACCGGCGTTGCGTCGGCAGATAACCCCATCAGGTAAGTCCAATCCGCCGACTCCGCTTCACGCTGCAAGTTGAGCTGTGCGATGGTTCGATCCATCAACGAATAATTGAGCGCCACATACGCACATACCGCAAGCGCGACACTCCAGCGTCCTAGCGGAAGTTTGCGGAATTTGATACATAAAGCGAACAGCATCAGTAGCAAAAACAAAAAGATCATAAACGCATGTACCAAAAATCGCAGACGCGTATATCCATAAGCTTCTTCATACAAGAGCAGCCTTGCAAAAGCCGAACCCAACATCGCGACCGAACAAAAAACGAGAAAATAGAGCAGACCGTTTAATACTTTTGGCATTTTGCCTTCTCCCGAGTTCGTCGCATACATTCCCAATAGCAGTAATGCAAAGTTTATGAACGTTACCCCGATCAACTCACCGAAACCGCTTCGAGCATACTCCGCGTATGACGAGGATTGAGGCAGTACGCCTTGCCAAGCCCCAAACAAATACGAAAATTGAAAAGCGACAAATAACAGATAAACGAGATTAATGATAATCATCAGCGTAATCGTTACCAAAGGCTGAAATTTAGCGAAAGGTTCTTCGATACTCGGCATTGCAGGCCCTTGCACCAACGGTTTGCGGCGCGGCGACAAGAACCCTGCCAAATACGTAAACAAGAAGACCCCGATGATGACGGCCCAGATTAGACGAATCGGCAAAGTTCCCAGCGTCAGATTGGTGAAAAGCAGTGGAATCTCGCCAGCTAGATTGCGTAACACCCCGTCTGCGGAAAAAAGTAACATCAGTACAACGGTCAGGATCGGAATAGCGATTAATAATCCGGATAAGATTTGTTTGCCCGCTGAATTTTTATTCGAATTTTGCGAAGTTTGTTCCGACTTTTTTTGAAGACGAAAAATCAAGAACACATCCGGAATATGCAAAATCGTTTGTTTCAACACATAACCGATTCCATCTACAATCAACATCGGATCGTACCAATCCCGTTTGCGGTCGCTCAGCATATAAGTTAACTGCCACGCTATAAGACTGGGAAGGGCAATCAAATTCAAAGTAAAAAAGACCGGGTTGTCGAACAGCGCATACGAAAAAGACAGTAGAAAACCCGCACCTGCAAGCAGAATACCTGGCACTTCCAGTGGACGCATGACTTTTCGCCCGAACTTCCATACATAGGCGTACAGCAGCAGCCAAAATAACGGCACCGATATACCCGGCAAATGCCCGAAAAATAAATACTGATGTAACCCTCCAAGCCCTACTGCCACAATCAAAGGATACGTTAACTTTCTACGGCTTTCTTTGATCCCCTTATTCATTTATGAAATCTCCTATCCGCGTTGTATTCTTTTTCCATTGTAGGTGATAAAATAAGAAGATAAAGAGAAAGCTTTGGAGCAGTTTTTTCTTATTTTGTAGAGGAGGATACATCATGAAGTTGCACAGGCAATTTTTGCTACTCCATGAACGGTACGGAGCAGAGGCCACCGAAGCGAATGGGGTACAGCTTACGCTTGCCGAAGTTGCCGAGACGTTGGATTGTACACATCGAAGCGCATTAACGGTAATCGGAAAAATGGGAGACGCCGGATGGATTCAATGGTTGTCCCAGCGAGGGCGCGGCAAACGATCGGAATTAGTATTTCATGTCACACCTGAAGAAATTGCGGCACAATCGGTAGCGGAAGCGATTCGGCGTGGCGATTTTAGAGGAATTGCCGGAGAACTTGGCGACAATCCACCTTCCCCCACTATGCAAAAACGCCTGCAAGAATCGTTACGTAACTATTTCGGGCACCACTCGGAACTGCTGACCAATCGCCAGATCGACACGCTACGGCTCCCGATCCGTCAGCAATTGCACGCGCTTGATCCGTTACGAACCAACTTGCTCGCCGAATCTTTCGTCGTCAGCCATCTATTCGATGGTCTGCTGCGAAAAGAAAATGGCTCGGATCAGATTTTGCCTGCACTTGCTCATCACTGGGAGTCTTCGGAAGATTCGAGATGCTGGACGTTTTATTTGCGAAAAGATGTCTCGTTTCACGATGGCAGCATCATGACCGCCGAAGATGTCGTGTACTCTTTCGAACGGATGCTGAAGTTGCCGGAACGCGTTTTGTACGGGTTTATGTTCCGCAATATCGAAGAAGTATGGGCAACCGGTCCGCTCACGGTGAAAATCAAGCTCAAGCGCGCGCATACGTTATTTTTGCCTTTCTTATGTACCAGCCGAGCCGCGATCCTACCCAAAGATACGTTAAAGCGCGGAGAAGAAGCGTTTAGCGCGCAGCCGATCGGCACTGGACCTTTTCGTTTGCATGACCTGGATCGAGACTTGTGCATCTTGGAAGCATTTCCGGCTCATTATGCGGGTCGAGCCCATCTTGACCGTGTCGAGATCGTAAATATTCCGTGGCGCATCCAAGGCGGCGAAGATCCAAAAGAAGAAACCGATCTGCCTTTCCATGTGCTTCCGGGCGGAACGCCTAGCCTTTCCTCGGCTCAGCCATCGATACGCGAAGTCACGCAGCCGATTCAACCCAGATTCGATCATCATCACCGCCCGCATTTTCGGCATAATGATCAGCCAACTGCGCAACCTGGCAAACAGGCTGGCTGGACGCGTACCCATACTGAAGTGTTTTCACGTAAATTCGTCACCTGTAATACCAAAAGCGGACCTCTTCGCGATCCTCAGCGGCGTGCGGCAGTCATTGCGGCTATTGCAGATCTTGACGTTCCTGAACTTGAAGGGGCGTTACCAGAAATCTCGGTTCCAGGCGAACTTTCACCGGCGGAATCTACCGAAGACTTGAATCTCGCGAACCGTACATCTCTACGATTACTGACGATTCCGCAATACCGCAAAGATGCGTTGCTGATTCGAGAACGTTTATTGAAAAAAGGATATGCGTGCCGCATCATTATCGTGACCGTTGATGATTTTAAAGGTCGCACTAGGCTTGCCGCAGACTTAATCTTATTTTCGTTAATTCGCGATCGGGACGAACAACTGCGATTATTCGATCTGTACATGAATGTCTCGGAACATACCGATTCCAAAACGCGTCTGTCTGTACGAAATGCACTGCGCCGAGCTTCGTTCGATGCTACGCCGCGTGGTCGCGGACGCGAACTGGACGATATCGAACGATTGCTGATCGCCAGCCATCAACTGCATGTTCTGTACGAGACTCCTTTGCAAACTGCTTACTTGCCAAGTATTCGCGGCATAAGCTTCGGTTCGCAAGGTTGGATCGATCTTCGTACGATTTGGTTCCCGCCGACGTCTTGATTGGTGCTACTCATAGTAAAAAGCCGATTGCTGTGTGCAATCGGCTTTTTTGATTTATGCAGAACACGGTAGAGACGTTTTTGGGCACTATTTATTGCTTTTAACGCTGCTTAGAAATCTTTCGGTGCGTCTCCGCGTCCGCAACCACATACAACTTGGCATTCGGCGGAATCTGTTGATCCAATTTGCGATTGATCCCCAAATCTTCCCGATCCGCGATCAAAGTCGCGCCTTGAGCAAGTAGAGATTGAAAAGCATCGCCGTAAGTCTTCCAAGAGAGATCAACCACCACTTCATATACGTCGCTGCCGTTCGTTCGATTGAGCAGTTGGGTAATGACGTCGGAACTGCCTTCATGCAGCGCCGCGCGAACAGCAAGGCGAGAAATCGCGTCATGCGACAAAATAAACTCGTTGACTTGGGCATGACGGAAATTTTGCACGTGGTTTTCGATCGTGATCTCAACGGTCGTATGCACATGCGGCGCGATCCGTTCAATACTCGATACGACGAGCAGCGATTTCCCGTCGATCAAAGCCGCTTCTTGAATCCGTTCATCCGCGAAAATGATTGCCGCGCGGCAATCTTTAATATTCGCTTTTGCCAAAATAGAATCGGAAGAAGGATCGCCGCTCACGAAATGCACTTGTTCCCACGTTTCGAGCGGATGGCGATTCGATTCATCGATCAGGACGATCTGCGTTTTCGGTGCGTTTTCCAAAATTTCTTCGATCGCTGAACGGGCTTTTTTACCCCAATTCACAATGATCACATGCTGTTTCCCTTCAAAAGTCAATGTCCCCGCTCCTCTCTGACGCTGCACTTCCGCAATCGAATCAATCACTTTCCCGATCACCAGACTGAGTAAGCCGATTCCGAAAATGTACAGAAATATCGTGAATCCTTTGCCTGCTGGCGAAGTCGCAAAATAATCGCCGTAGCCAACGGTCGCCATTGTGGTTAATACCCAGTAAAACGCATTAAACCAATTTTCAAAAGTTGCGGGTTCCAGCGCATAAGCGATCGTCGCACTGAGTACAACAAACACTAAAATAATACTGCCAATCGTCGTTTTGCGCAGATGCATCAACCTTGTCGATAGCCGAATAAAAAAATGCACGGCTTGTTTCCTCCTACTACGCTGCTCAGATGTAGCAACGCACCGTATGTAATATGAGGTGATCGATTTGAAACGAAGACAGGGGCTATCACGTAACACCACGTATGTAAAATCTGCCGGGAAACCCGGCTTTAACTGAAGCTGGAGGTTATATCATGTCGATGTTCAAACGTATCCGCAATATCTTCGCCAAACCCGAGGCACCGATTCGAGAACGCGGTATTCTCGAAGTGGGTCCCGGCGACATCTGCGAAGTTTCGCTCGTCACCTACGAAGTCACAGGGCGCACGCAAAATACGCGCCGCAAAGCTGTCGTCTTGACGCTCCGCGACGGCGCCAATATCTCGTATCTCGTCATCGAAGAACGAGAAGAGAACAAATACGCATTGTATCACCCGATCGACGGTCGCCTCGATTCGATCCAAGAAGTGCCGACCACGATGGATCTCGACGGCACCGTCTACCATCTCGAAGAGCAATACAACGGTCACGTCTCGACCGTCGGCAAAACGCCTTTCATGCAAGGCGGCGACCAATCGGTCTGGCAATACCAGTCCGACAACATGAAGCTGCTCCGTATCGAATGGATGGACGGACGCTTTATGCTGTACGAAGGCGAAGACATCCCGCCCGCCGATGTCCGCGTGATTCGCGGCGGCAATTCATAATCAATAGGCTACCGCTCAATCTATACGCTATATCCCGATGTTCTAACAAGACCGCGCCCACAAATTCCGTGAGCGCGGTCTTTACTTTCCCAAATCGTATATCTCTTCATGCGATAATCTTGAACTCTCCCACCCCAGCCCAGCGCATGCGAAGGCGCCGCAATAGCGAAGGGAGAAATTCAGTGAAACAGCGGATTGAACGAATTTCTCCCGCAGCGCCTCCAAGCACCTAAGCTTCCCTCAGCTTTACCTATTGCCAAGCGTCAAATAATCAAACTACTAATCGATATCGCCGTCCCGATAAACACCGCACACAGAAGCAGCCCCACCGCGACATTCCCTTTTTGCAACTCTTCAGTGACTTTGAATTTTGGCGTCACTAGCTCAAATACCCAGTACACGATAATCAGGCAAACTTGCCCGATCAAGAACCAGATTGCCATAAACCAGATCGACGTATTCGTATACGCGGAAATCCCGAGCAAAATGCCGGTTGCAATAAATTTCCCGCCCATCGCAAGCCCGACCGCCAAATTTCCTTTTTTCAACTCATCCATATCGTTGAACGGCGTTTTGAGGAAAAAGATCAACATGCCTACAAGTTGAAGCACGATAATCGCGATCAAGCTAATGCCGATATTGTAAAAAGCCATCCAATCAAATCCAAACTCTGCCATCAATTTGCCCACCCCCGAAATTTTGCATATGCCAGATCATAATCGGCAAAGTCATGTACTTCTTCTAACACGACAGCCGTTTGTTTGACGTCTTTTAACTTCCCGTAACGTTCGTCATCTACAGGCTGCTTCATCCGGTTACCGGACGGCAGTTCCAACACCGCAAAATTGCGCGTTTCCCCGTTCAAAGCTGTTTTGTATACGCCGACCACATCGACATCAGTCGTGACGGAGACTTTTAGATTCTCCAGATCCGTTTTTGCCGAAGACTCGTCCGCATACGATTTGAGCGTCGTCCAACCGGAAAGCTGCACATCGTTGCGCCCTTGCTCGTCGGTCGTCAGTGTCGCGCTCATCGATTGTAGCGTCCATACTTTTTGACCGGTCGCGTAATTGTTATCGTTCGGCAGTAACTCGTTGTCAGGCAGCACCGTCATATCGCTACCGATCAGATCGCCGACCGAACCTTCTTGAATCCGGTAATCCCACGGTACGGTGTTCGTACCCGGTCCATCGTCGTTTGTACTGAGCACCGAACTTTTCGAACAAGCGCCGAGTACCACCACGACCAGTAGGATCAGTAAGACCGGCAAAAAAATCTTCACTCGTAAGCGGCGCGCCAGCTCGTTTTCTTCTTTTCGCACGATTTATTCCACCCCTAACGCAATAAAATGACTGGCATTACCGGTGATCAGACCTCCGGCGCGGCCCAGCATTCCGCATGGCACTCCGTCGATCACGAACATCCCGACCAGCAAATGAAGTTCGCCTTCGGCTGTATGTACACGCGGCAAATCCGCTCTTTTTTGATACACGACCGGGAAAAGCCCGCTTGTGTCATAGCCTTCTTCGTCTTGAAGCTCTAATTCGCCCGCTTGCCCGTACATGCGCACCGAACCGCCTTCGCGACCGAACATCGACTTCGATACGTAATCGCCGGAAAATAAAGGTTTGTTATATGTAGGCAGCATATACCGCGAGATCGCTTCTCGCTCTTCGTCGCTATACAACATTCCAAGCTCATGCAGCCCCCATACGACCGCCATCATGCCTTTGGACTGCAACAAGATCGCGTGAGGATGATTGAACAACTTCAATTGTCCGCTCTCGACCGCATAAGCTAACGCTTCGCCGCCATCGTCGACCGACATCCACTCTTTGGGATACAGAGCAAACATCCGTTCAATCACTTGCCCTTCTGCGTCTTTCACCAGACCGTCATCAATCGTCAGTTCCAGACAATCGACTAACCGCATCTGTCGTCCGCTATGTTTCACCAACGCTTCGATCGTTCCCGAATCTTCGGCATGTTCGCCGTAAGCGATACACGCTGCGGTATCCGGCTTCTCAAAATCCCAAGCCGCCCTGACTTGCTCTGCCATCTGTTGATTGCGGTGACCGACACCTGCACGCTCACACAGCCACGGCGTTGCGATTGAAGATTCGACATAACCGGTGGGTGTATCCGCATTCAACTCCAGCAATTTCAGACTATTCCCGTTTGGCGCTTCTGGATGACTAGAGATCGCAAAGTCAAACCGAGCGTATCGGCTGATTTTCGTTTCTTCCGCAACCGGAGCTTGATCCAGCATATTCCACAGCACCGGAGGAATCCCGATCAATTCGTACAGATCGCGGCGGCGATGCACGTACCGAACGGCTTTGTCGAACACATTCCATAGCGCTTGCGAGGCTTGCTCAAGTTCGGCGTGTACAGACGACTCCATGACCGCAACCTGATCGATCCAATAACGTTCTTCTTCGTAATCTGCCCATGTAAAGCCTAGGTCATACAATTCTCGTACATGTGCAGCGCGATTTTCCGACGGTTGACCCACGATGCGAAACATCTCGCTCATCCGCCGAAAAATCCGCCTGATCTGGAACCGGAAGATTTGGAACCAGACGAACTTAGACCGCTCGATTTGCCGCCGATGCCGCCGGAACCGGACGATGTGGAGCGGCGTGTAATTTTGCCTGTCGAATTGGACGTTTTTGGACGCACGGTCGAGCCTGCAACTTCACGGTTTTGGAAACTCCCTGTACTATACGTGCGCGGTGTATACGGACGAGTCGAACCGGCGTAGTAACCTCGGCGATTATCGTACCAACCCCGCGACGAATAGACGCCCGCATTATTGAATAAGAAATGATACAGCAACAGGTCGCTCCAACCAAAGCCCGAACCGTAACCGCCGTAATAGTTGTTAACGACGGTACCTTCATTCGAACTCCCGCTCGGCGGCGCTGTTTGCTCTTGTTCTTGCAGATCTTCTTCGCTGATCGGCAGACTCCAGTCCACGCTAGGATCATAATATTGCTTCACTTCTTCGGTCGAAAACTCGACTAACGTCGGCTCTGACGAGCTGCTTGATGAGTTGTTGGACGCTAATGCTCCGCCCGGGATAAAAGCCGTATTCGCGATCAGCGCAAGCCCAAGCGAAGTCGATAATACTTTGATCGGGCGGCTGAATCCCGGTTCGCTTTGCTCTTCTTTTGCCGACGATTTTTCTGATCCCGTAGCCGAACTTTGATTTCCTTCTTCGGATTCAGGCTTTAACGTATAGCGTTCTTTTTCTTGATCACTCACTAGATTTCCCCTCCTTCAGACCTTTCTTCGGTTTATTAGCCGTGCATCGGGACGAGCAGCAATTCAAGCTTGCCGGTATCCACGTTCAATCTGCCTTCTACCGCCTCGTATTCTTTACCCTGAACAACAAGGTAATTCGCATGTTCCAGTGCTGCCACCATATTCATACTCCACGGACGTTCTTCGATCTGGCGAAGCTCTCCGCCTACCATTTTTTCAAAAAGTACAACTGCAATATCTTTATCCATATTATTATCCTTCTTTCTTATATAAATTGATGAGCTTGAGAGGTTATACAGATCATATTCGCGTACGGTTGTTGTATACGTAGTTCCAAGCAAATCGTTGCGGAAAGGTTGTAAACCGCTTGTTTTTCCCGATATTCCCATCCAGCATACGATTTTCTTGAAAACAAGGCAATGTGATCAGCTAAGAAAAGATTCGAATTCAGTAAACGGTTTATTTAAGGAATAGCAAGCAACAACAAGTAATCCACTTGTTAACTCTCATGGAGGAATCCGAATGGACAAAAAAACAGAAAAACCTGCACATATAACCAAACAAAATATTGTAGATAGCGTTCCGCAAAGCGGATTTTTCGGTCATCCCAAAGGATTATCGACGCTATTTTTCACCGAGTTTTGGGAACGATTTTCGTATTATGGCATGCGCGCGCTTCTGCTGTATTACATCTACGATACGACCGTCAACGGCGGGTTAGGCTTCTCGCAGTCTACGGCAATTGCGATCATGTCGATCTACGGTTCGCTAGTGTATATGTCCACGATCATCGGAGGTTGGTTAGCCGATCGAGTATTGGGCAAGTCAAAATCATTGTTCTGCGGCGGCGTGCTCATCATGCTGGGGCATATCGTACTTGCCTTACCTTACGGAGCACCGGCACTGTTCACTTCGATGGGGCTTATTATTATCGGTACGGGGTTACTTAAACCGAATGTATCCAGTATGGTCGGCGAATTGTATGCAGACAACGATAACCGCCGCGATGCAGGTTTCAGTCTATATTATATGGGCATTAACCTCGGCGCGTTGATCGCACCTCTGATTGTCGGAACTGTCGGGCAAAAAGTCGATTATCACTTAGGCTTCTCGCTCGCTGCGATCGGGATGCTTGCCGGATTGGTCGTATATCTGTTCACACGCAAAAAGCAATTGGGATTAGCCGGAGTCTCTGTTGCCAACCCTTTGACCCAAGAAGAACGTAGAAAAGTACTGACACGCTTCGGGCTTGGGGCACTGGTTATTGGAGCGATTATTGCACTTACCGCTTGGCAAGGCTGGCTCACGATTGATTCGTTTACGATTACAATCGGCGTGCTCGGCGTTCTGATTCCGATCATCTACTTTACGGTGATGTACCGGAGCGATAAAACGACCGAGATTGAGCGTTCTCGATTGCTTGCTTATATTCCGCTGTTTATCGCAGCCGTCATGTTCTGGTCGATTCAAGAACAAGGTTCGACGATTCTAGGCGTCTATGCAGACAAACGTACACAGTTAGACTTTCTAGGCATTACGATCGAGCCTTCTTGGTTCCAATCGGCAAATCCTTTTTTCATTATTATTTTGGCTCCGGTATTTGCTTGGATCTGGACGAAGCTTGGCGACAAACAGCCTAGTGTTCCTGTTAAATTTTCGCTGGGTCTGGTCTTTGCCGGGTTATCGTTCCTCGTTATTTTGATCCCTGGGCAGTTTGGCGGCGGTGGATTGGTTAGCCCGCTATGGCTGGTACTAAGTTACTGCATTGTGGTAATGGGCGAGCTGTGTTTGTCGCCTGTCGGATTATCGACGACGACCAAACTTGCGCCCGCTGCATTCTCTGCACAAGCGATGAGCTTATGGTTCCTTGCCCCTGCGGCGGCTCAAGCGATTAATGCACTGATCGGGCAATTGTATTCGGAGCAAAACGAGACGTTATACTTCGGCATCATTGGCGGAGCATCGATCGTACTCGCGATCGTTTTACTCCTTCTTGCTCCAAAAATCCGTCAAGCGATGAAAGGTATCAACTAGATTAAAAGCTCCTTTATACACATAGCCAAAAAGAGCTGTACCCAAACCGCATCGGCGGTCAGGCACAGCTCTTTTGGTTTGAGAGACAAAACCGCTTATACAGCGGTTTTGTCTTTTTTCATCTGTTTACTTCTCAATTGCCCGCAAGCGGCATCGATATCGGTTCCGTGTTCCATCCGAACCGTTGCGTTGATTCCGCGCTTTTTGAGAATATCGTAGAATCCGTTGATCGCTTCCGGCGTACTGCGTTGATATTGGCTATGTTCGTCAACCGGGTTGTACGGAATCAAGTTGATGCTCGCCAGTTCTTTGAATTCGTCCAGCAAATCCGCAAGTTCAGCAGCCGTGTCCAGACCATCATTCACTTCGCTTAGCAAAATATATTCGAACATAATGCGTCGTCCGGTCGTATCCAAATAATAACGTACAGCGTCCATCAATTTTTCAAGCGGGAACGCACGGTTGATCATCATGATCTGAGTGCGAAGTTCGTTATTTGGAGCATGCAGCGAAATCGCCAAATGCGTTTGGGTACCCAGATCCGCGAATTCGCGGATTTTAGCGGGAATGCCGCTAGTCGATACCGTAATCCGTTTTGCTGCAATCGCAAGCCCTTTGCGATCTTTAACGACATTCAGGAAGTTAATCAGATGTTCGAAGTTGTCGAACGGTTCGCCGATACCCATCACGACAATATTCGTTACTTTCTCGCCTTTACCGGCTGCATCCAAATAATGTTGCACGGTCATAATTTGCTCAACAATCTCGCCTGCTGTCAGGTCGCGGCTCTTTTTGATCAACCCACTTGCGCAGAAGCTGCATCCGATATTGCAACCGACTTGCGTCGTCACACAGACGGACAATCCGTATTTTTTGCGCATCAATACGGTTTCGATCAGACTTCCGTCATGCAGTTGCAGCAAAAACTTCACGGTTCCGTCAGATGCTTCTTGCTTGACGAATTCCGTCATGGTGTTCAGTGAAAATCGCTCTTTAAGTAATTCCAGACAAGCGGTATTCACTTCCGTCATTTGCGAAAAATCATTCACACGCTCGGTATAGAGCGCCTTCCAAATATGAGCGGCACGGGATTTCTTTTCCCCGTTTTCCGTTAACCAACTAGACATGTCTTCCAAAGTTAATCCGTAAATGGATGGTTTATTGTTCATGGTACTTAACCTCTTTTCTAGCACGTAAAATTCGGCTCTACGGCAAAAAGCCGCACAGCCGATTCGTTGTTCTTTATTGTCCCAAATTTCAGGCATGAACACAAGTTACCATTTAGAATACTTTTTCGTCGGCATACTGCGCGCGAATCTCCAAAAACTCTTCCAAATGCGCTAAAAACAGATCGGTTAATTTAGGATCGAAATGTTTGCCGCGTTCTTGATGGAACAATTCGACGATTTCATTCAAAGGCCAGGCTTTCTTATATACCCGATCGCTTGCCAGCGCATCGAATACATCTGCGATCGCGGTAATCCGTCCATACAGATGGATTTCCTCGCCGCTTAGCCCTTGCGGATAACCGCCGCCTGCATACTTTTCATGATGTTCCAGTGCGATGATTGCCGCCGTTTTGAGTATCGGTCTGGTGGAGTGTTTTAACATTTCATAGCCGGACATCGCATGACTTTTCATCGTTTCATACTCTTCCGCAGTCAGCTTGCCGGGCTTGTTCAAGATCGAATCGCTAATGCCGACTTTGCCAATATCGTGCATCGGGCTTGCCAATGCCAATAAATTCGCTTCTTCTTCAGGAAGACCGTATTTCAAAGCCAATAGCTTGGTATACTCCGCGACGCGTTTCACATGGAATCCGGTTTCTTGTGAACGCGTTTCTGCGATTTCGCCTAATGTATAAATGATCTCTTTTTGCGTACTTTCGATTTCGTGTCTTAATTCTAAATTCTCGAACACGGCATCGGTATTCACACAATACGATTCGGCAAGATAGATTTCCCAATCACTCGCGTTTCGCTGCGGATCGATAAAGATTAACCGCTCTGTCCCCGATAGACTAGGCGAATGGAAATCAAAACCTTGCAGCTTCGAAGAGTGGTTACCCAGACTACGCAGGAGCATCAATACGTTATCAATGTTATGTGGCAAAGTGCTAACTTCCATATCCGTGTATTTGCCGGTTGCAGCTAACTTACGCCACCTTCGATGACTGCGCTGCAAGATCAGCCCGCCATATCCGCTACGTGTATTAAGGATCGACGATAGATGATGCAGCACATCTTGGGCGAGTGCTTCAAGCGATGTCGCATTCAGCACAAGCGAAGAAGACAAGGCTACGTATTCCAAACTTTTTTTCTCGTCTTCGGTTTTTTTGAAATCTCGATACGCACGCAGTGAACCGATTAATGCCGACTTCAATCTTGCCGCACTATCCAGTTCACCTTTGACCCGAAAATTATTGATGTCATAACGGATCATCATTTCTTCTTCCATGCCTGCCCATTGTTTTTCGGCGACAACGACGATTCGAACCGCAGCATTTATCAATATTTGACGGGTGTAATTGATAAGCTCAAGCGATTCACAATCTTGCAGTTCTTTCATTTCGACCAGCATCACAGCAAGATCTTGTTCTTCCTCCAACAAAAGACGTGCTTCCTTGATCGTCGTCGCATGCAAGACGCGAACAACGCGATTTTCGAAGCAAAAACCGGTCAGTAGACGGGAGAACAATTCCGCTTCGTCATGGCCGCTTCCGATCAGGAGAATATTCCATTTGCTCTCGGCTCTGGTGTTATTTTCTCCGTTCCCGAGGGGTCTGTCCATTCTGATTCTCCTCCAGCCTTTTTTCTTTCATTCACATTAGATATCTATAGGTATTGAGCATTGAGTTTTTCGAATTACAGATAGTCGTCCTTTTCGATTTATCGTCAAATTAGCAATCGATTTGAAGGGGGACAGGTATAAATCCTTATAATTTTCATATTTTTTGCAGCGATTAGGATAGCCAGCTGACGACAAACGTTCTGTGTAGGGTAATGAACAGCACAATATCCCATACCGAAAGCGAGGAATTCCTTTTGTCGCAATCTGCTTCTTCTGAAAAAACGACACTTATTATCGGCGGCGGCTTAGCCGGGCTCAGTTGTGCGTTCGAACTTGCCGAACAAGGCAAATCCGTGATCGTGCTGGAAGCTGCACCCTATGTAGGAGGTCGCACAGCGAACTGGAATGAACGCGGCATGGAAGTCGAATCCGGTTTCCACAAATTTATCGGGTACTACACGCTTCTGCCTGAGCTTTTAGAACGAGCGGGTATCGATCTCGATGAAATGCTGTTTTGGGAGACTTCTATGGAAGCTCGGCATCCTGAAGCAGAAGATTCCGGTGAGTTCGGGCTAGACGTGATTCGGGCTCCGCTCAAAACGTTACTTGGTGCCCTCGGAAATAATAGCTACTTAACGCCTGCGGATAAAGCTTCGCTTATTCCTTTTTTCACAGCGGGCTTCAAGGACTATTTAGCGAATCCAGAAAAGTTGGACGAGATTCCGCTTCAACAATATGCCGAAGATCATCATGTGACGCCTCAAGCGTTAGAGCGTATTTTGGAACCTCTATCGTCGGGGATCTTCTTTTTGCCGCCCGATCAATATTCGTCTTATGCCTTTTTCGGGTTATTTGCACCGGGCATTCCAAGATTGCATAAAATGCGTATTGGCGCCTTCAGCGGCGGGATGACGGATGTGATGTGCCAACCTCTTGCCGATCGTATCGAACAATTGGGCGGGAAAGTGCGAACGTCTACGCCTGTGCGTCATTTAATCGTAGAACATAATCGAATCAGCGGCGTCGAATTGGAAAACGGAGAACGTCTACTCGCGGAAAATGTCGTCGTCGCAACGAACATTCGGCGCGCCCAAAAATTGCTGACCGAACATTTTAGCGAAGTATCTTGGTTCAAGCCGTTTTTCGAACTGGAATCTATGCCCCATGTGACCGCGCAATTCCAATTGCCGGAGCCTTTGCTTCCACAAGACCGTACAACATTCGGTCCAGGCACACAGCTCGGTTCTTTTGGCGAACAATCTCGAACGACCTTCCGCGATCATGCCGGTCGAACTTCGATCATTCTCGTCGATCCCGACAAATTGGTAGATCTGCCGGACGAACAAGTATGGAAACGAACGGTAGATAGTCTTCATGACATCGGGCTTGACGGAGTCGATCAAGCGACTGACTATCGAATCATTCGCGGAGACGAAAACTTCTACCGTCTGTCTCCGGGAAATGAGAAAAAACGTCCGAAACAAGTCACCCCGATTCCGGGTCTGTTTCTTGCGGGCGATTACACGAAGCAACCTTTCCTCGCGACGATGGAAGGTGCCGTGATTTCCGGTCAGCGTGCGGCTAGAGGGATTTTGAACGGTTGACGAGTGTGCCAAAAAAGCCCCGACTTATTTAAAGTCGGGGCTTTTTCGGCGTTTTCTTTTAGTGATTAGACAACTGAAAAACTTCGGCTAACTGTTCATACATCCGCATCTTCATCTCAAAATCAGGAGATACCGTCGCGAGCATCATTTCATCGGCTTCATAGAAGTTAGCAAGCGTAATCAACTGCCGGCGTACGCTCTGCGGATCGCCGACGACCATTCGGCTTCTTCCCGCAACCCCTTTTTGCTTCTGATCTTCGGTATAAGTGCGCGACTGAACCTCAGCGATCGAAGGTACCGTCTGCAAAGATCCGCCTTCTCCAATATCCAGCAAATAATCGTCGAATACCGAAGCTAGTTGCTGCGCTTCTTCTTCCGTGCGACCGCATACCGCAAATAACGACACTAACACTTGCGGCTGATCCCCTGCATGAAAAGCTTTGAAATCAGTTCGATAACGCTGAACCGTCTCACGCCCGGCGCGTCCTCTCACGAAATGCCCGACAGCTAGATTCATGCCGTTGTCCGCTGCGATTTGCGCGCCATTCTCGCTACCGCTGAGCAGCCACAGATCCGGCGATGAAGCCGCTTTTGGCGTAACCGCCGTACCGATTCCTCGCATATAGCCCGCAAGCTTGTTCACTTGATCGGGATAATGCCGAAAAGAACCGCTTCGACCGTCCAATAGTGCGGTAGACGCTTCGGCTCTCCCGCCTGTAGACCGCCCGATCCCTAGATCGATCTTGCCCGGGTATAACGCGGATAATACCGAAAAGTTTTCCGCGACTTTAAACGGGCTGTGCATCGGTAACATCACGCCGCCCGAACCGATCCGAATCTGCCCTTGCGTGGAAGCCGCAAGCGAAGACACCAACACTTCCGGCGCTGAACCGGCAAGTACGTCATTACCGTGATGCTCCGATACCCAATACCGCGTATAGCCCCACCGTTCTGCGGCTTGAGCGAGCTGCACCGTTTCTCGAAACGCGATCTCCGGTGAAGCTCCTGAGCGAATCTCGGAGTAATCCAGAATCGATAATCTCATGTTATAACCCTCCTTGCCTATCCTTTGTATAAATCTTCATCTGTACCCATACTCACAAAAATACCCGATACGCCGACTTTTGACAAATTCTACTGCGTATCGGGTATCTAATGATCTAGCGATCGGTTAGATAATTTTATCAAAATCGCGCGCACGCGAATCAAGCTGCTCGGAAGCCGCAGAAATGTCTTCAAATTCATCCATCGCGTTACGAATCTGTACTTGGCTGCGGTTGATATTATCTTGGGCAAGATTCGTACCTTCGGTAATATTCGTGACTTCTTTCGTAATCCCTTCGATATTGCGGCGCACTTCAACGATCGAATCGCTGACGCGACCGGCAAGTTTACGGACTTCTTTGGCAACGATATCGAAGCCTTTGCCATGCTCACCGGCATGTGCCGCTTCAATCGCGGCATTCAGTGCAAGCAGACTCGTTTGCGAAGCGATATCTTGAATCGTCTGGACAATTCCTCGGATCGATTCAGCTTGGCTTTGCAAGCTCGCAAGCGTAGCGATATTTTTTTCGGACACTTCGGAAATACTTTCGATACTTTGAAGCAGCTCTGTACTGCGAGTAATCCCCGATTCTGCTCGAACGTTCAACCCTTCCGACATCTGCTGTAATTCCGTAACGACTTCTTCGATGTTTCTTTGCCGACGCGTAATGTTGGCTGCGACTTTGAACACGCCTAACACTTTACCGTTGCTGCCCAGAACCGGCATATAAGTCGCTTCCAACCAGATTCGCTCCCCTTGAGCATCCATACGTTCGATTTTGTCTTGAATACTTTGACCGGAAAATAAGGCACGCCAAAACTGATCGTATTCTAAACTATTTGCGAAACCAGGAAAGCAAAATTGCCGATGATCCATACCGATCATCTGCTGCTCCGTATAGCCCATCGCTTGCGCAAAGTTCGTATTCACATAGACAACGCGCCGATTCAAGTCAAAACGAATCAGAGCTAAATGTTTCTCAAGCGCCGATACGACCAATTCATCACTTACCGCTTCTGTCATTATGGTCCGTTCCATAAGGGTTTCACCTGTTCCTCATTTTATATATTTCAAAAAATTGATAACCTTCAAAATTAAAAGCCTGACAATCAAATTTTGCCCAATATGAACTCTTACTATATATATCGTCGGTTTGAACTAGATTGTTATATTTTTCGACAAATTTTTCGAAAATATTTTGGAATTTATTCCATTAGGGTAGTCTTTTGGACGCAATCAAGCGGTTACTCATGATATACTACTGAATCTTTTGAACTATATATAAACTTTCCAATCATAAAGTAATCATCAAAAAAAGACCGGTTACCATAACCGGTCTTTGAAAACAATCGACGATTTAAATCAATCTTGAGAATTCTTTGGCTTGCGCATCTAACTCGCCAGAAGCCGCAGAGATGTCGGCAAATTCATCCAAAGCCAATCTAATTTCTTGTTGGCTTTTGGATACGGTCTGCTGTGCTCGACTTGTGCCTGCGGTGATATTATTGACTTCGCGTGTGATGCCTTCGATATTATGACGTACTTCGATAATCGATTCGCTAACACGTGTCGATAATTTGCGGACTTCTTTAGCAACAATATCAAAGCCGCGTCCATGTTCGCCCGCATGTGCGGCTTCAATTGCAGCATTAAGAGCAAGAAGACCCGTCTGCGAAGCGATATCTTGAATGGTCTGAACAATACCGCGAATCGACTCGGCTTGTTCTTGCAGACTTTCTAGCGTAGACATATTTTCGCTGGATACTTCGGCGATATGTTCGATACTTGCCATCAATTCATGGCTTCGCTGAATTCCAGCTTCGGCTCGAACATTCAGCCCATCTGACATTTGTTGAAGCTCGCCTGTCACATTAGAGATTGTCGTAATCCGATCTGTAATATCGGAAGCGACTTTGCATACACTGACGACTTTGCGCTTCGCATCAAATACCGGCATATAAGTCGCTTGCAGCCAAAGTCTTTTGCCGTTTGACGCTAATCGTTCGACTTTGTCTTCGTAGGTGCGACCGCTCAGCAGACCTTGCCAGAATCGCTCATACTCTGCGCTATTCGCAAATTCCGGCAAACAAAACCGTCGATGATCCATGCCGATCATTTGATCTGTAGGATATCCCATTACATCCGCAAAATTATCATTCACATAGACGACTCGACGGTTAAGATCAAAACGGATGATTGCCAAATTGTCTTCTAATGCTCGAACCACGAAGCTATCACTGACCTTTTGTTCATTCAACTCATCCATGTTCATAAATAAACAGATCCTCCTGTCCAAAAATACTGGGATGCACAGACGCAAGCTTTTTTCTCCAAGTATTGAAACATTCAACGAAAATCATCCAATTCCTGCTAGAAAAATCCACAAATATTCGGCTTAATTCAAAGGCTTATGAAAATGAACAGGATCGCTCTCATCCAATAAGGTAAATCGATTTTTGCCATTACGTTTGGAATGATAAAGTGCAGCATCCGCTTGTTGATACAGTTCTTCAAACGTTAATGAAAGGCGCGCTGTATAAGCGATTCCGATGCTTGATGTGACTCCAATCGAGCGACCTCCTGGCAAATCGACTATGGAATCTTCAATCGCAGCGCGTAAGCGTTCAGCAATCATCGTGACCTCTTCATGAGATAACCCTGTATCGAATACCGCAAACTCTTCCCCGCCAAAACGCCCGGTTACGGCATGACCGACAAAACTTTCTTGCAAAACAGTCGCAAATCCTTCTAAAACCAAATCTCCTGCCAAATGACCATAGGTATCGTTCACTTTTTTGAAATCATCAATATCGAGCAGCATAAAAACAAGCCCAGGCTCGTCCAATCGACTACTGATCAATTCTAAAAAATGACGACGATTGTTCAGATCGGTCAGACCATCAATTGTCGCTTGCCGAGTCAAAATGAGTTGCTGCGCTTCTAATTCTTCATTTTTTTCTTTCAATTGTTCCATATACATCTTGGTATTATTGATGATTCTACCCGTTTCAACGGCAATATCTTCGATCTCGGAGTAAGAACGATCCATCTGAATCCCTTTTTCATACAGCTCATCTACATCTCCGTCTGCCAAACGCCGGAAAACATTACGAAGCTGTGCCAAAGAACGAAGCAAAGGTCCGATTAACCATTTACCGAGCAGATAGTTTACATAGAAACAAAGCAATCCGAGCAATAGCATTAAAATCGCGGTAACGCCAACAATTTCAACTAATAAAGGCGGATAGATCCGTGCCGTAATCAGCCCGATTTGTTGATCGTTCTCATCTAATATCGGTGCCAGATAAGGTTTATTAAAATAATTGGTGAACCAATTGCGTTCTTGCAACGCTTCTTCCGCTGTACCAGAAGCCGATAGATAAGCACTTCGATACAACTCGCGACCGTCCAATTCGACAACCATATCCACCGTGTGTAGCGCACGCGGCATTTCTCGACCTTCGTCGTAAGCGCGCGGCGTATTGTCATCGATAAAAGGAAGACGGTAATTTACGACTTCTTGCCGCTCGACGGTTTTCCACCATCGATCAAAACCCGGAGAATCGGGAGCCAGATCTTCCAGACGTGCTATACCGTGATTTTCAGGAAAAGCCGGGGAGGTCATTTCTCGCATGGTAGAGTGGGCGACCAATTGCGCCCCAAGCTGAGCAAGCGGACGAATCACGACAGAAAGCAAAATCGTGACAATGACCGCAAAGACGAGGATCGTAAACAACGTGGATGAATTCATGGAGCGACGAATCAGCCGGCTCAAGCTAGGGCTGCCGGTTTTATGTTTCAAGAGACTGCCTCCTGTTCTTATGCTGTTTATCGCGTTGCGTGAAAACATGATCGAAACTCAGCCATATAGTCTGATCGAAACATGTATTCGCAGTATCCGTGTGTCTCAATTGTAGCGGCGCACTCGAGCGTAATCAATCCATTATTCATAGAGGAAAGAAAAGAAATGCGCCTTTTTTGAAAAAACGTCACGATTTGTTGCATGAAACCTATAAAATCGGGTGAAAAAAAGAGCGTACTGTGCTACAATACTGAAATTGCAAAGAATTGCAATCGGCCATCATCCTAGGGAGGTTTATCGATCGCCATGCTTACAATTGGTATCGCCGGTGGTACAGGTTCCGGCAAAACAACGGTCGCAAGGTCCGTTATTGACCGGCTCGGCGCCGGAAAAGTTACATTCATATCTCAAGACAACTATTATAAAGATCATCCGGAGCTAAGCTTCGAAGAGCGTGGAGCGATCAATTACGATCACCCTTTCGCGTTCGATAACGATCTGATGGTCAAGCACTTGAACGATCTGAAAGCAGGCAATGCGGCTTACGCACCTGTGTACGATTTTACGTTACATGCTCGTTCTGCTGACAAAACGGTTGAACTCAAACCGAACAACATTGTCATTATTGAAGGTCTGCACGTCTTGTCTGACGAACATCTTCGCGAGTTGCTTGATATTAAAGTTTTCGTCGATACCGATCCAGACGTGCGTATTTTGCGCCGCGTGCTGCGCGATATTGAAGAACGCGGGCGCAGCATTCGTTCGGTTCACGATCAATACTTGCGCACGGTTAAGCCGATGCACGAAGCGTTTATCGAACCTTCGAAAAAATACGCCGATCTGATCATCCCAGAAGGCGGCCACAACGAAGTCGGTATTCAACTATTGTCGATCCTGACCGAAAAGTATTTGTCTGGCGATCATCAATGGAATCATTCATCGTAACCGGGATATATGCTAATCTAGGCATCCTATCCAACAAAAAGCTCTCCTCTCAAGCACACATTGTGCATGAAAGGAGAGCTTTTTGGGCTTTTTTGGACAGTGGAGTTAAGCGATCTTTTACTTATAAAAGACTTTATCAACGTTATATTTGGCACGTCCGTTATTAATCATGAATGTCTCGTAGATCTCGCGATCTGTCGGATCGGATACAAGGCAGACTTCAATGCGACGAACTTCTTCGCGATGATTTTTCATTGGAGATACTTGGTCTTCAAAATGCTTTTTGATACGGGGTCTGAGTTTGCGTGCTTTACCGACAAACAATAACTCGTCGTTCTCGCCGTAAAACATAAAAATTCCGGCTTCTTCACGGGTAATCAGATGAAAATCGGTAAATCCGTAAATATGGCTGAGCTGCGGATCGGTCTGTTTTTCGATAACGACGTCCGGCTTCGGCATTGTAATCAAAATCATGATTGTCACTTCCTCTAAATAGTCAATAGCTAGCGCGTTAAATCAGAGCGACTAGCGTTGCCCATCCTATCACAGAATCGCAATTCACGCTACGAAAATCAAAGATCAGGTTGTAGATCTTATTGATCTATTTTGACTATGGATTACAAGCTTCCGCCGAATGTATCCCCGCCTTGTATCGTACCGCTTTGGAATCCTTTGTAGAACCAGCTTTTACGCTGCTCTGATGTCCCGTGCGTGAAGCTATCCGGTACGACGTAACCTTGAGCCTGCATCTGGATACTATCGTCGCCTACTGCGCTCGCCGCTCTTAACGCTTCGTCGAGATCGCCTTGATCAAGCAGATTTTGACCTTGCTCGTAATGCGCCCATACGCCTGCATAATAATCGGCTTGAAGCTCTAATCGAACCGAATATTTATTATATTCCGTTTTGCTCAATGTTTGGCGTAACCGATCGACTTTGCCGCTCGTCCCCAGCAAATTCTGTACATGATGACCGACTTCGTGTGCAATCACGTATGCCATCGCAAAGTCGCCGGGTGCATTAAACTGCTGCTTCAGCTCATCGTAAAAGCTTAGATCAATATATAACTTTTCATCGCCGGGGCAATAAAAAGGTCCAACAGCGGAGCTTGCCGTACCGCACGCAGACTGTACGCTTCCGCTAAACAACACTAAAGTTGGATTCCGGTACGTTTGACCGTTTTCCGCGAAAATCTTGCCCCATACATCTTCGGTATCGGCGAGAACCACGGAGACAAAGTCGGCAAGTTCTTCTTCTTGCGCCGTTCCTTGGTATGTACCTTGAGTTTGAGTCTGCGTCTCGGTCGAAGTGATGCCATTCAAGATGCTGCTTGGATTGCCTCCAAGTAACATAATAACAATCGCAATCACGATTCCGACAACGCCAAGACCGCCTCCGATCTTCAACCCGCCTCCGCCGCCGCTGCGACCTCGCCGATCTTCTACATTCCCGCTCGCTCTTCTGCCTTTCCATTGCATCGTTGTTCCTCCTCGGGTTCTATTACACAGAATTAACCGATCACAGCAGGAAATAACGCGCAATCCAAAAGTTCGTCGGCAGATGGCTTACAGGCGCTTGATCCAATCAAGAATTCGATTTCTCTAAAGCTTCCAATCGCTCCAAAATCCGCCGTTTGCGATACAGCATATGTGCCGCTTCTGCGACATCACTCAGCGTCTGACGATTAGCAAACGCTCCGAATACGATACCGGCTACCGGAACAGCTTGGAGTAACTTTTTCCAACCCCAACTGTCTCGGTATGTCGTCACGACTTCACTCCATCCCCGGATTTTGGACATCGCGGTAATCGAAGGAGGAAGCTTGCCGTCTTCGCCGGCTTTGAGATTGAGTTCTTCGAGTATCGCTTGCTTGCCTACAATATCGGAAGACGCAAATTGAAGAACTTTGACCGCAAATACACGCTCGACTTTGTGATTGGCATCGTAGTCGTAACACAAGCCGACTTCTTGAATGACTTTCAGCGATAAGCCGAGTACAGCCGGAATATCAGCCGCTAGCGTGAATACACCGCCGACACCCGTCGTTGCGCCTTGAGCGGTGGCAATATTGCGACTTTCCGCGGATATGCGCATTGCCGCTTCATCCATCACCGCAAGCGGGTAAGGCGCAGACGCTCCACGCTTGCGTGCTATATTTTCCAATACGCTAACCACATGACGCCGAGCGATCAAATATTTGCCGCCGTTTTGCACATAGTTGCCTAGCTCGTCCAATAAACTTCCGATTTTGGCATGGATAAATTTCGGTGTGACTTTATCAAGCAATTTGAACGGAACTCGGGCGATCCGATCCCAAATCGGTAATTTCCGCTGGTCTTTCATCCATTTTTCGACTTCTTTTAGAGCAACTTGGAGCTCAGGCTTTTCGTCCGGTATAGAAGTCTCGGGTTTTGAATTTTCATTGTTCTGATTTTGAGTGTCTTGATGTTCGGCTTCCTGATGTTCCTCTGCCATCGTGATCTCTCCAATCGTCGCTAAATGATATTTCGGCGTGTCTATATAAGTAAAGTACCCTTTTATACGCGTCTATTGCATTTAGGTTACGATTTGCTACTTTAAGCGCAATCCGCCTGCCCAATTTGGATAAGCGCCGCTGCTTGGCGGCGCAAAGGCTTCTCCTGCCAAGATTTGCTTGCCTAGCGTGGTCGGCTCAAATCTTCGGTGTTCGAAATTCGGCTCGGGGCTATCGAATTTCGGGAACTTTCCGCTTCCGCTTACGCAAAGCAGCGGAGACGAACCGGCGGTCATATCCTCCAGATACCGCCAAAACTCCAAGTCGCCCAGTCCGAGGGCGACTAACCGGTCTACGACGCGCCGGAATAATTCGCCGGGCGCCGATATCCCGGAAGCGGCAGCTTCCAGTGCGGCGCGCTGGATACTGCCAAGCCCGTCCGAAGCGGACGGCAGCCTCGCCAAATGCGCCTCGAAAGCGGCGCGGGCGAAAGGCAGCGCTTCGGTGCCCGCTTCCAGAAAGCGGGCATGCTCCATCGGGTCGGGCGAACTATACGCCGCCCAAAAGCGCGAAGCAAGCTCGTATTGCGCTTCGCCGACCGGCTGCCAAGTGCCGGAAAGCGTTTGAAGCTGCTCGGGCTTCAATTGCCCGAACGCGTGGAACACTTCAACTCCGGGAAATTCGCCGATGCTCAGCAAGCTGACCCGGGTACGCCTTCGCTGCATTCGCCCTATGCGATCCAGCAGCAACGACAACATGGTTTGATCGAACAAGTCATGTTCGAACCATAAAACGACTTCTTCGAAATCCTCTATTTTACGCAACTGACGCTGTTGCTCGGCACAACCGTCCAGATACAATGCACGCGGAATACCTAACTCGCGCTCCAATACTTCCGCACGGGTGAAAATAGCCGAAGCTTCCTCCATATCGCTAAAAACCGGACCGAACGGATACAGTTCCCGCCAGACCACCACTTCCCCTTGAATACCCGCTTCTCGCATTAGATTGGCTGTATGATCCCCATTCACAATATGCAACATATGTTTTCCTCCTTCGTGCAAATCTCGAAACGCCGCAAAAAAGTCAGACACATGCAGAGCAGAGCGAAGACGAAGGCGAGCGTCAAACAATCTTTTTTTCAACGCCGATTCCGAGATATTCAAAAAGTCAGCAATTTCACGAACCGCGTAACCTTCCAAATAATATAAGCGCACAGAAAGTCTGAGTTTATCCGGCAAAGCATCTACAGACGCATAGAGTGTTCGGCGTAGTTCCCGACGTTCGGCGACAATTGCCGTATCCGGCTCCGCATCGATCCATTTATTTTCCGTCTCGCTTTGAATTGGCTTATGCCGATCTGTCCTTTTTGACAATTTGCTTGCTTTACGTCGCACAATCGTACGCAACCATGCCGAAAAAGCTTGAGCTTCCTCTAGGCGCTCCAAACTGCCAAAAGCTTCCGCGAATGCTTCTTGCATTGCGTCTTCGGCTAGATGAACATCTCCTAAACGTTCATACGCGACAGCAAACACCATACCTTTGTAACGCTCGACAAGAATTGCCCAACTTTCGGAATCGCCGCTTTTTGCTTTTTCGATCCAGCTCTCCAATCTGTTCACTCCTTTTGCTTTGCTTCTCCCTTATAGTGCGCTTCACTCTGAGATTGGTTACATTCGCACGAATTTTTACAGTTTTTCATTTTTCTCATACCCGTTACGGTTCAGATCGATTATTATAACTGTAGAACTAAAGAACTATAGAAAAAGAGGATTGATCGATGCGTAGCTCCTTTAAAACAATAGCCGCACTTGTACTGATTCTTTGCTTAACTATCTTATATAGCGTCTGGGTCACGGTCTGGAGTCACGATAGCAATATGGCAACGTGGGGCGGAGATATTTTAGCCACTTCCGGCAGCCTGATCGCGACCATCTGGCTAATCGGCGCGGCAAGACGTTGCCACCGCGAAACCCGCCTCTTTTGGACTTTATTATCGATTGGCACATTCAGTTACTTTATCGCTGAGGTAATCTGGTTGTACGAAGAGAAAATTTTGCTTATTCCGCCTCATTCTCCGGGTTGGACTGACCTCTTTTATAATATCCAGATCGCCTTCTACTTTGCTGCGTTCGCTGTTCCTTTTTTCAAATTGAGAAAGCATGAAGGGGCTCTGAAAGTCATTTTGGATGTGCTGATCGTCATGACGGTAGCGACGACGTTCAGCTGGCATTATTTGATTGCGCCTATTCTTCAAGAAGGCACAACGTCTCCGCTGAAATTAATTCTGAATTTATCGTATCCGATAACGCCTCTGGCATTGCTATTCGGCGTGGTCAGTTTGTATTTGGGCGCTCGTAACCATTTTGGTCGAAAAACGATTCTTTTTCTGTTTCTCGGCTTACTGATTCAGATGCTTGCCAATACCGCTTATATGCTGCAATTATTCGATAACCGTTATGTGTCAGGCGGTTTTATCGATCCGTTCTTTATGCTTGGTTTATTGCTCGTAGGGTATGCAGGATTTCTACAAAGCCCTCATGGTTCGCTCGGAAACCCGGCTTGGACGCAAAAAGAGAATATCGAAAAGATCGATATTCCCCGCGTTATTTTGCCTTATATCAATGTTGTGGCTCTCTTTTTCTTCATGATTGCGGGCTCGGATACGATAGGCGCATTCACGGTCGGGATCGGAATATCGATTCTGTTGGTGATCGTGCGTCAGATTATGATTATGGTCGAAAATCACGGATTATTAGTGAACTTATATCGAAAAACAGAAGAATTGGAGCAAAGCGAACGTCGTTACCGTTCGCTCGCTTATCACGATACGTTAACCGGGCTTGCGAATCGGATGTCGTTCGAGGAAAAGTTGAAACATACCATCGAAGAAGCGGAGCCGTTCGAAGAAACGTTTGCGATTGCTTTTATCGATCTGGATCGATTCAAAAACGTCAACGACACGCTTGGTCATCATATTGGAGATCGATTATTGGTTCAAGTGGCAAAAAGACTCAAAAAATGTATTCGGGAATCCGATTTTGTAGCGCGGCAAGGCGGGGACGAATTCACACTGATCTTGCGTGACATCGGCGATCGCGAAGGCGCACGAATCGCAGCCCAGCGGATTCTGGAGACTCTTATACCTACTTATCTGATTGAAGGGCATATGATCTCTACGCCGCCAAGTATCGGGCTTGCGCTATATCCGATAGACGACGAAACGCCAGGCGGTCTGATGAAAAAAGCGGATATTGCGATGTATCAAGTCAAATACGGAGGTAAAGGTCATCATCGGATGTACTGCGAGATGGATATGGCTTTTTCCCGTAAATTCACGCTCGAAAAAGATTTGGAACAAGCGATCGAAAACGAACAATTGCTTCTGCACTATCAACCCCAGATTGACTACCGAACGTCGGAATGGATCGGAGTCGAAGCTTTACTTCGTTGGAATCATCCGGTATTCGGCTTTGTGCCGCCTAGCGAATTTATTCCGATCGCGGAAGATAGCGGTCAAATGTCGGCAATCGGCGAGTGGGTACTGAATGAAGCGTGTATGCAAGGAAAGACTTGGCTTGATGCGGGCTTTCCGATCAAGATCGGCGTCAACTTGTCTCCTGTTCAATTGCGGCGCGATCATTTTGTTCAGAATGTCCAATCGATTTTGCAACAAACAGGTCTGCCTGCGGGTTTGCTGATTTTTGAAATCGCCGAATCGGCAGCCGTTGCTTTACCTGAACAAAGTATCGATCAGCTTCATGCTTTGAAAAGATCCGGCATTTCAATCTGTATCGATAATTTCGGTATCGGCTATTCGGCTGTATCGATCTTGGAACGTTTGCCGATTGATAAAGTCAAAATAGCCAGACCGTTCACAAGTAAACTGGAAAATCATTTGATCCAGCAGAAGGTGGTCTCGCATATCATCGATATTGCCCGTACGCTAAATATCGCTGTCGTTGCCGAAGGCGTGGAATATCCGGAGCAAGCCGCGATTTTGTCTAAGATCGAATGTTTGGATATGCAAGGCTTTTTGTTCGGGCATCCTGTTCCAGCTAGCGAAATGAATAACTTGTTGAAAGCTACGTCGCAATCTTAAAATGGTCTGTTCCGCTCAACGAATCGCAATGTAAATACACACTTCAGCCGCTTCTGGATCAAAATCTCTTGTATCATACACTTCAAAATCACCTGTATATGCCCGACGTTCGGACGAAGATTCGTAAAAGCTTCGAATCTCGTCCCACGTTTGCGCAACGACCTCCGATACTTTTCCTTTTTTCGTACGGAATATTCGATATTTACTGCTAGGTACCCAAGCTCGAAATCTCTCACTTTCTTCCGTACTAAAACTTCTTCGCGGGATCGGAGCCGTTCGGTCAATGACTGCCGTCTCGTGACCGATCACAAACGTATAAGCTCCCGAAGCTTCGTAATCGGTATACAGCGCATAAATGAGGTATGGGCGACGAATACAATAATCAAGCGACAATCCGCTCTGGTAATAAGAACGCCAAAGTTCTGAAATTTCGCCGCTGCACACGTTTTGCGGATCGCGATGGGTATGGATCGCAAAACCGGTCAACGCAAAACCAGGCTTATGCACGAAAGTCCGTTGTTCATGGTCGGGTAAAAAATGAGCGAGACTCATCCGAATCTTCCTCTCTGTTCATGATTTCCCGTTAGTATATCGTTATAACGCGGACACCCCTATGTCCACATTAAGCAAACTTTCGGTATACCGTTCGACAATTTTTTTTGCCCGATTCATCAATTCTTGAGCGATAAAATTAGGCGATTCGACTTTCACTTCATCCCCGTAACTCAGCAACATGCCGTAAAACCACGAATCGGGCGCAAACTCTCCTTGGACTCGAACACTGCGATCTTCCAGCTCAGTAATCATCGACGACTCAAATTCATCGGTTACCCGCAATCGAACGTTCTTGTTGAAATGCAGCGTAACTTCACTTCGTGGATTCCGTCTCCAATCTCCGCTCCATTCCTCGGTATCAATCGCAGGAGCGATCTTCGGCACAAAAGGTTCACCTGTCTCTGCAAGCTCCAACATCCTGGATAATCGAAACATCCGAAATTCCCCGCGTAGCAAGCAGTAGGCTTGCAAATACCAAATCCCGCTTTTCATCAGCAGCATCGCAGGCTCCAAGATTCGACGACTTTCTTGTCCGTTCATATTCAAATACCGAACTTCGACGCGGATCGCATTTCGAGCGGCTTGCCGTAGACATTCTACCCGATCACGTACCGAAGCAATACCACTCCACGTATTCAAATCAAAAACAACGCCGGGCAACCTTGTTTCCGAAGCCCCTCCGAGTAACGCTTGGACTTTGTCGGTCAGGTCTGTGAATGTCTGATCATCGATGACACTTGCCGCGCCTTGAACCGCTGCTCGGAGAGCTTGAATCTCACTGGGACTCAGCAATTGACGCCCGATCGTGTAACGTTCCATCAGTTCAAATCCGCCGCCTATACCCGGATAAGACACGATCGGAATACCGGCTCGGCTTAACGTCTCGATATCCCGGTAGATCGTTTTGGTCGAGACTTCGAATCGCGACGACAATTCTGCTGCATTCACGCGCTGACGGTTCAACAACAAGATCGTAATTGCCAGTAGTCGATCAATCTTCATGAAATCTCTCCTTCGTTCGCGTCTTCTTTTTCTCAAACCTTCTTCATTTATTATAATACAAACAAACGTTCGTAAAAAGTCGAAAAATAGCGTTTGCTGCTGCTTTTCGGGTAGGTCTTCACTTTTATGGGTAAAACGATGAAGAAGCTTATATTTCTCATGTTCGAGCTGACTCGCGAGTCAAAGTTGCAACCGTATTCTTGTTTGCTTTAAGATCAAAAAGACCCTACGTTCAGAAAAGGTTTGGCGGCGATATTGCTTTATTTTCGATCTATTTATTTCTATGAAATTGAAAACGCCAGTCTTTTTCTGAAAATATATCAACACTTACATATCTATTCTTCTTGTCTAAATCTGCTTGCCTACATTCGAAAACCGAGGTGAAAGTAATGGAAAATTGGATCACCAGCTTTATGAACGAGTGGGGTTATTTCGGTATCTTTTTGCTGATTGCTCTGGAAAATATTTTTCCGCCGATTCCGTCCGAAGTGATCTTGACGTTCGGAGGCTTTATGACAACGCAGACCGATATGACGGTCTTCGGCGTGATTATTGCTTCGACACTTGGCTCGGTCGCCGGAGCTGCCGTGCTGTATGCGATCGGTGCTGTGTTGAAGCAAGAACGGATGGAAATTCTCGTCGAGAAGTACGGTAAATGGTTACGGCTGAAAAAAGAAGATGTCGGCAAAGCGTACGGTTGGTTTGACCGCTTCGGGAAATGGGCTGTCTTTTTATGTCGATTGGTTCCGCTTGTACGGAGTTTGATCTCGATTCCTGCGGGTAGCGTGCGAATGAATTTGTTTTCATTCCTGCTTTTGACCACGATCGGTTCGCTGCTATGGAATACGATTTTGACGTATATCGGCAGTGCGGTAGGCGCATCGTGGGAAAATGTAGTGGGGCAAATGGATGTGTTCTCAAATATCGTCTATATCGTCATCGGTGCGCTTGCGATTGGCGGTATCGGATTCTTTTTCTGGAAAAGAAGCAAAAGCGTAAAAAGCGGTTCGTGAGTCAATACCGCATAATCGAGTTAATGGCTTAGAAGAAGGCTGTCTGCCTATCTATTTTTCGAAACGGAGGAATTGTGATGGAAGCTATTACCGTGACTGCGATTCTAAGAGCCAAGCCGGGTAAAGCTCAAGATCTGCGAGAAGAATTGATCAAAGTCGTAGAACCTAGCCGTAACGAGCCAGGATGCCTGGAATATATATTGAATGAATCGCTGGAAGATCCGAACACGTTTGTTTTCTACGAACGCTGGGCAAATGCTGAAGCCGCTCAAGCTCATTTGGACTGTGAACATTACAAAGAATATCGAATCGCGACCGAGAAATTTATTGCAAGCCGTGACGTGTACCGGATGCAGCCTGTGATCGATTAACAAAATCAAATATAAAAAGGAAGCGAGAGGAGCAATGCCGTTATGTTCAGCAACTCTGGAGATTCTTATCTTCCTCACTCATCCGGCGGCGTAACCGATTCTTCCGAATCTTTGTCTGTGACCGAAGCTAAATACGCGGTAGACGAACTGGAGCAAATGTCCGGGGTTCATCCCGGCTACCGCCGTGCTCACGCTCGAGGTTTTTGCTGCCGGGCATCGTTTTTGCCAAGTGGAAAAGCCGCTCCATTTACCATAGCTCCACATCTTCAACATACGGAAACCCAAGCGATTGTGCGCTTCTCTGGAAGCTCGACTGATCCTATACTTGCCGATATGTTGTCGCCGGCTAAAGGGATGGGTGTACAGTTTATGTTGCCGGAAGGCGAAGTAACGAATATGGTCGGCGTGACCGTTCCCGTGTTTTTCGCGCGAACGCCGAAATCGTTTATGGAAATGTTGACGACACTCAATCGAACCAAAGCCGGCAAAATGCCAAAATCCGAAGCGATACGCCGATTCGCTCGTCATTTCGGTGAAAGCCGTCAAAGTCTGCTTGCTGTGAAGCGTCTTAAGCCTCCAGCGAGTTACGCAACGAATCTATATTATTGTGTTCATGCTTATATCTTGGTCGATGCAGAAGGTCGGCGGCGTCCGGTAAAATTCGAATGGATTCCTGATCTTGGCGTACATACTTTATCCGTACACGACGCAGCGAACATGCCGGACGATTATTTGGAGCGAGAACTGGAACTTCGTTTGTTGGCCCAGCCTCCTTCATTCAAGCTGAACATCATATTTGGCGAAGAAGGCGACCCGACAGATGATCCGACCAAAAGATGGCCGAGTGATCGTCTGCGAATCAATGCAGGGCGTCTGGTCTTATTCGAGCCGATTGAAGAACCGCGTCATCTCGTAATGGACCCTACTGTCGTTCCAGACGGTATCGCGTTATCCGACGATCCGATTTTGCATTTCCGGCGTCATACGTATGCGGAATCGATGCGAAGACGCAGTAGCGAACACTAAAAGAAGCAAAAAAGTTCGACCCCTGCTTTGTTTTGTACACTTGTACAGAAAGCAAAGGGTCGAACTTTTTTTATAATACGCACACTGTGATTTCAATATCGATCTCAGCAAATTCATGTTGGACAATCTCTCGAACTTTTTCCCATCTCAATCGATCTAACCCACTTCCGATCCTTGGCATCGCAAGCTTCGCAATCCCGTCAGCTTCGCATATGTCGCGCAGCGATTGAAGAGCTTGAGTCAGCGACTTATAGGTCGGCTTATTGAAATATTTGGCTTTGGTAACCAGATTGATCACACGATCTTTTCGATAACATTGCCCGATAATCAAAGGTTCGCTCGCCGCTTGCTCCTGCAAACTTTGCAAATCAAATCTGCGTACGAATTCGGCTGCGATCCCTTTGCCCATCTTGGCATCGGCAGAAATACAATGTGCCAATACATACTCATCCGGTAAAGCGAACAAATCGCCTTCGATTTCGTTGAAAATCATGAATAATCTCCCCATTCTTTGATACTTCTTCGGTACAATCTGGAAGGGCGATGCCCGGCATGTTCCGTATAGCCATCGGTTGGTTCAACCAGCGGCTCTGCTTTGCGACGAAAAGCCGCTTTGAGCAATTCGCGATCCAAGATCGCTTCATATACTTGTTGCAGTTCGGTCAATGTGAACAATTCCGGCATCAAATGTAGCGCTAGGTCATAGTCTTCGACTCGCTCTCGCAGCCTACTTATCGCCATTCCGATCATTTGAGCATGATCGAAAGCAAGATTTCCGCGATCCACCGCCGTATACGTTTCCGAAGAAGCTTTATGCGTTCGCGTCATCTGACGCTCTACGGTCGCTGTTAATTTTATTTTGCCAACTTCTTCGTCCGTTGATTCGAGCTGCAATATATATCGCTGAATATGCCGAATGCCGCCGCCTTCTACCCGTTCTCGGCTTTCGCTATGGAGTCGATAAGACAGATCAAACCAAGCGGCTTGATCCGCGTCGTCGCCCGCTTGAACGTGAAGCTCTGTCGAATCGACCAGTGCCATATACGCACAGCTTACGACCCATGCACGGGGATCACGTCCCACTTCGCTAAACGTATGAAGCTGCTCCAAATACACGCGGTCTACCCCGGTTTCTTCAACCAACTCTCTCGTCGCCGCTTGGTCGATCGTCTCATTCGGACGCACAAATCCGCCCGGAAGCGCCCAATGACGAAGAAAAGGATGTGCGCCGCGCCGGATCAACAGAACTCTTAGCTTTTTTTTCGGCAGCTTGCGGTAATTATCTTCTTGTTCGCCGCCGACTGTAAAAATCACCATATCTGCAGCAATCGAAGGACGTTCGTAATCGCCAACGTTATAAGTGGCAAGAAACTCTTCTTCGGTTAAGCCGTTGGCGTCGCGAATCGGCTCTGAGTATTGCGGTTCGTCTTCTTTTAACATCAGAACGCTCCGATCTTAATTTTTGTTATGAACATTTTGTTACTATCAATTTTAAAAGATAGGGGTTTCTCTGTCAAATCGTGTAATCAAGCGTTCCTTCACCAGATCGAAATGCAACGTGTATAATGAAATTGAAATTCAAAAAAGGAAGTGAAGCGATATGCCAACTACGCCGGAAGTAAATACGCTTCATCAATCAGACGGAAATGAGCCTTGCTTTTGCGGAAGTGGACGTAAAATGCGGCTTTGTCATAAAAATGCTTCGCCCGATAGCCGCGCTGCACATATGGTTCGATTCTATCGCGATGTGGAACAGACCATTAGCGATTACCGTGCCAACAGCCCCAAACAACCGCCTTGCCGAGAAGGATGCAGCTCTTGTTGTTCGGATTATTTCCCGGTCTCACAAGTCGAATTCGAACTGCTGCTGGTCTATATGGAACGCCACTGGAGCAAAGACGAAATCGTTCAAGCTTTCGAGCAATCCGAGAAAAATCTAGAACGGCTCAAGCAAGAAAACAAAGAAATGTACGCTTCGCTCGTTCACCCTATCGATCGCGAAGGAGAACTCCACGATATTCGTCACCATGCCGGTCGCAATAGTTTTCCTTGCCCTTTGCTTGATGTAGAAAACGGACGTTGCCGCGTTTACCCTGCTCGTCCTTTTTTATGCCGGACACATGGCAGCACCCATACTTTTTATGGAAGTTGGCGTGAACGTCTACAGCCTGAAAAAGTATGCGAATATATCGACGGCGGACGCACTCACCGCAAAATCACGCCGAATATCGCAGATTATTGGAACCCTTACGAACAATTGGCGGATGTGCGAATAGGCGAAAAACGCCAACTGCTGCGTCAGTATCCGATCTTTTACTGGATGGTATTGTACGGTCGTCATGGCGGCGGCTATACGACGGAGCTTGGCAATCTGGACAACTTCAACCTATCGATCGACGAACATAATGCCAAAATGGCTGCGCACAATTCGCCATAAACCAAAAAGACCGTATTTTTATCATCGCGTAGATGACGAAAATACGGTCTTTTCTGGTGCTGTGCCGACACTATATCGATCGGCAACGGACAGAAAAAATTATTGAGCTGCGTCTGATCCGTCGTTGCCGGATTTACTTTCGGTTTCTTTACCTTTGGTTTTGTAAGGTTTCGGTGCGTTCTTTTTGCGGTTTTCCGCCTTTTGCCAACGGTTCCAGCCTTTTTTGCCTGTTCCGCGTCCCGTGCCGCCTTTTTTGCTTGCTGCCATGCTTGATTCGCCTCGCTTTCGCGTCCTTCGCTTCCCGCTGCTGCGGATCGTTTGCCGATGAGTATGGACGTCTATCGTTCTATCCTACGCGAGACGCTTGTCAGTGACAAGTCATAAAAAAAGACACGCGGTTGGCGTGTCAATTTGCTTCAAGCGTCGGCGTTTCTGGTTCTTCGTACACGCTGACGCAATTGCGTCCTCTTTTTTTGGAAATGTATAATGCCTGATCCGCATTTCGCATCAACATCTGCATTTCTTGCGAGCCGTAGGTATAATGCATGATCGGGGGCAGATGCGAAACACCGAAACTCGATGTTACGCAAATCGTTTGATCTTGCACGACCATGCTCAACTGCTCGATCGAAGACCGTATTTGCTCAGCAACCCGCACCGCTTGATCGATGGTCGTATTCGGCAAACTGAGTACGAACTCATCTCCGCCGTACCGACCTGCGATGTCTTTTTTCCCTAGGGCATGCTGGATTACTTTCGCGACTTCAGTCAATACCCGATCTCCTGCTTCATGCCCGAATGTATCGTTGACCTTTTTAAAATAATCGACATCGAACATAATGACCGATACACCCGGGCTTTTCGGCAATAACTCACGTATAATTTCTTCCGACTTTTGGATCAACGTGTTTTTGTTAAACAGTCCGGTTAATCCGTCGGTACTCGCCAGCTTTTTCAACTTTTGTTCCAGTACGACTCGTTCTGTAATATCGACAAAAGTCGCAATACGTCCTGCTCGGCTCATATTTCGACCTTGAATCGGCGAAAAGCGAATATGCACATAAATCGTTTGCTCCGTACCTAATTGCAGATCGCTTGCGCCTCCGACTTCTACGCATTTTGCAATCGCCGGGTACGCAACTAGTTCCTGTGCCGCAGTCTGACCAATACTTCGTTTACTCAATTCCGGCAAAAAGCGTAACATCGCCCGATTGTAGTCAACGATTACGTCTTGATGATTGAAGACCAATACGCCGTCACCCATATTTTCGAATACAATCTCCCGGGCAATCGGAGCGACATTGAACATCCGAAACCGAAAAAGCGCCATGCTGTGGAAGACAAACGAAATACTAATAAATACAGGACCCAAATCGATCCCGTACGGGCTTTTGCCTGCCAAATAATACAGATTGCCGATGATCGGAAATATTAATCCCGCGATCATAAAAGCAATCTGCAATCGAAATTGACCTTTTATTTTGAACATGCGTACACTCAACGCCACGATCGCGATCGCCAAGCACGAGTATAAATAAATCGTATGCACGAAATACCACGGCCCTTTGCCCAAATCTATAATCAGAAAAGGAATATCAGGACGAAAAGCCATCGATGTATAATATAAATGGTGAAGATCATTAGTATGCTGAATAATGAACGTCAACAATGGAATGAAAAACAAAGCTCGCTTTTTCCAAGGTCCAATCTGAATATTCGTATATTCCAGACACATCAACAATGTAAAAACCGGCAAAAAAGGTAAAGCGAAATATTCAATTCCGATCCAAAATTTAGCCTGAGATAGAGTAGTACTCGTTAATTCAAACGCATATCCGAATGAAAAAATACACGCCATTAATGCAGCGAGCATGTAGTATTGTCCACCCGGAGCCTGACGAAAACGAAACATTGCATATCCGACTAAAAAAAGACTCAGCGCTCCACCCAACAAAACGACGGTCACATATCCGAGTAATTGCTGAGCCATGTTCATCTACTCCATTTCACTAATACTCTTATGTTTACTTAATTATAAGATAAATATGCTTGTCATAACTATTACTAAATAACAAACTTATCGTCGCATAAGATTACCCAAAAAAAGCCGCTTTGCACAATGTGCAAAACGACTTTTTTCTGCATAGCGACTTTATCCGTTTTTGATTTCTGAGATTGCCCGATCCAGCGCTGCCGACACCTTATCGCACCAAGCATCAAATTCAGGGTCTTCTTGTTGAGTATCCGGGTTTTGTAACATATATTCAACAGCTTCGCGCAAGCCTTGATCGCCGCGAATCGTGGCTACGTAATCGGGAACCAAACGCTTCAGCTTCGAATTATCGAACACGACCGTATTGGCTTTATCCCCTAATAGACTTCCCCGGTAATCTTCATCGCTCACCGCATCCAAGAAAGTCGACGGGACATAAAGCGGATTTAACTTTTTGCCTAAAGCCAAAGCGACGATCTCATGGATTTGATTCCAGGTCAGCGACTCGTCCGATGTAATCTGCACCGCTTCGCCGATCGCATGAATATTGCTCATCAGCCCGACAAATCCTTTGGCGAAGTCTCGGCTATGCGTCAATGTCCAGAGCGAAGCGCCGTCCCCGTGGATAATAACCGGCTTGCCTTCTTGAATTCGTTTGATTACAGCCCATGGGCCTTTTGCGCCGTGTACACCGATCGGAACCGAGCGTTCGCTATACGTATGGCTTGGACGAACGATCGTAACCGGGAAACCTTCTTCGCGGTATTGCTTCATCAGATAGTCTTCGCACGCAATCTTGTTACGGGAATATTCCCAAAACGGATTCGCAAGCGGCGTTGCTTCACTGATTCGATAATCCGCCGGCGGTGACTGATAAGCGGAAGCCGAACTGATAAAAATATATTGGTTCGTTTTATGATGGAATAATCGGTAATCGCGCTCGACATGCTGCGGGGTAAACGCAATAAAGTTAACCACGACATCGAAAGTATGCTCGCCAAGCAGTTCTTGTACCTGTGCTTCATCGTTGATATCGCCTTTGAGAAGCTTTGCACCTTCCGGTAATCCTTCGTTACGATTGCCTCGATTCAACAAATACAGCTCATGCCCTTGCGTCAAAAGCAACTTGGTGATGTCTGTACTAATTGTGCCTGTTCCTCCAATAAATAAAGCTTTCATCGATAGGTTCGCCTCCGTCTAAGTGAGTTGCATTTTGCGGCTGGTTGGCATTTCCATTTTCAGTTCACTTTAGACCTTAGCACGCAGAGAAAGCGAATACAAACTTGGAACTAAGCATTGACGGCTTTGAAATATCGGTAAATCTTATTAAGCTTTTGTGAATGTCTGCCTTTGGAGCTTTCCATATTGCCGAATTCAAAAAATTTCACATGCCGGATTCCGACATAATTGAATAACGTTTTGCGCATCAAAATTTGATGAACGTTGCCAAGCCACCATTGTAAATATCCGGTCGGGCCTTTCATGACAGAAATGCACACGACAGATTTGCCTTTGAGCAGACCTTCCGGCAGCAAAGTACCTTTGTCGCGATAAGCGAAATTCGAGGCAAACATCCGGTCGATAAAACCCATTAACATCGCAGGCGGTCTGCCCCACCAGATCGGATACACGAAAACAATTTTGTTTGCCCACGTCAGCAGCTCGCGGTAACGGGCAAGTTCGGGATCACGGTGCATATCGCGTCTTTTTTTGTCTTCGTTGAAGACCAGTACCGGATTGAAGTTCTCTTCGTACAAATCAACTACCCGAACTTCGTCAACGCCCGGATTTCCTTCGCTTCCTTTTAACACTTCTTCCATAAAAGAATGGCTGAGACTTTTGTGGTTGGGGTGAACGTAAATGAGCAACAAGTTCATGATGTGATTCTCCTTTTAGTTATCATTTGACAATAAATATATATCACGAATATAATTTAGTTGTCAAATGATAATTGTATATAGACAAGTTTTTTGCTATGTTGAAAAAAGAGGTGACGGAATGGAACATTCTATGTTATTCGAAAAATTTGTTGCTTTTACAGCATCTTTACATGAAGTCAGTCATGAATTAACGCGAGGGGTCAAGCAAGAAGATGTGACGCCGATTCAATATCGGATATTGGAGTATATGATGGTAAGCCAGCCCGTGACTCCAAGCGAAATCGCGGATTGCGTCGATCTCTCACTACCGAACACAAGTCGCGAACTGCGTAAGCTTATGGAAAAAAACCTGTGCGAAAAAGCGACCGACGATACAGATCGGCGACGTCAACTTTTCCGCTTATCCCCGGATGGTCAAGCTCTGATGAACCGCGTCATGGGTCAAGCTCAGCAAGGATTTCAGCAGCGAATTGCGGATCTGACTGCGGACGAACTGCAAGAGTTGGAACAAGCGTTAACGTTAATTCAGCGCAAAGTATTGCGTCCTAAAGCTTGAGTCGTTACGAAAAAAAGCCGCAGGCTCATAGGCATGCGGCTTTTTTTATCTATGCGATTATTTCAGCAAATAGTCGTCGAGTCGATCCCAGGTCTCGCGGATTCCATATTCCATGCCCATATCGATCACGGTCTGAAGCGAAGCTTCCGAATCGTATACGGTGCGGGAGATGACTTTGGTTCCACCTTCGAACGGCTCGAAAATGAGCGTGGTATCGGACGGTGGCATTTCTTCGTTCAGGTTGCCTTCGGCATCGGAGAAATAATCGGTGTACACGATAGAGTTCGGTGCATCAATACTTTGGTAGACGGCTTTTCCCCACGATTCCATCCCGAAAAATTCACCTTGCGCTTCATCCTGACAAGTCATGCAGTAATGCCAAGCGCCTTCTGGGCGAAAATCCAGATTACATGTCGTGAGTTGCCAGCCTCTTGGTCCCCACCAATGCTGTAGATGCTCGCATTTGGTAAAAGCAGCGAATACTTGGTCTTGCGTCGCGTCGAAGAGACGCTCCATTGCAAACTCTTTGCCTTCGGCTTTCACGATCGTTTCTCCCATGTGTCCCAACCTCCCGAAATGGTAGTCAAACCTATGTTTACTATAGCTGGATGAGGGTGGAGTTGGGAAGGGGGATTTGCGCTGGGAGCCGCTGCGAGAGAAATTCGTTAGCGTATGCTTGCGATGTGGCTTTCTTCGAAAGCCTTTAGGTCGCGTGTTGAAATCGGAAAAATTTAATTAGAATTATAGTGGGTTTTTCCCGATTAGCGATGCAAATTTGACAGTTGTTCTCTGGAAAATCTGCATCACAAAGGCGAACGCTTCTAGCATAGGCTTCCGAAGTGCATTTCTTCGAAATGCTTGACCTTCACTGAATTTCTCTCTCCGCTCAGGCTTCACGCAAACACGTTTTGTTGGGTGTGTAGAGCAGCCGCTCCCTTGTTGGGGAGCGGCTTTTGCTGTTTGGTTATAGATTTTACGGATCAAGAAACTTTGCCTTTGACTAGTGATATTAATGGAACACGGCTAAATTCGTACTAAACAAAAGACTCAGCGCTTGGCTTTGCTAACGGATTGTATATCCGTTAGCATTCTTTTTCCCCACTTTTCTAGCCAAAAATCCAGCAAATCGATCTCTAAGTGTCCCCTCTATCCGTTAAAAATCTAAGCTCCTAGACTTCGCCGCAAAAAAAGCCAACTGCTAGATGCAGTCAGCTTAATCTTAAATATAGATTCATATCTATGCTTCTTTTGCGAATAGGAATTCTCCCCCCCACCACACACGGAAGAAGCCAAGCGGAGAGAGAAATTCAGTGAAGGAATGGAATGTTCGCCTTTGAAATCGAGAAAAAACCTAATCCAAGTTTAATCAAATTTTCTCGATTTCAACAAGCGACCGAAACGAATTTCTCTCGAAGCGCCTGCCCAAATCCGACTTTACTCAGCAGGCTTGCCCGCCGCTTCCCAAGCCGCGATTTCCTCACGCACGATCGGAGCGACTTTCGTACCAAGCAACTCCACCGAACGAAGAACATCATCATGGTTTTTCATCGTGCCGACTGGCGTGTGCAGCATGAAGCGAGTAATACCGACTTTTTTACGCAGATCGATAATTTTTTTCGCTACCGTTTCCGGGCTGCCGACATACAAAGCGCCTTCCGGTGCGCGAAGCGCATCGAAACCTTGACGTGTATAAGGCGCCCAACCGCGTTCTTTGCCGAGCACGTTCATTGCATACTGCATCGATGGGAAGAATTTTTCTGCGGCTTCGTCGTCCGTTTCACCGACAAAACCGTGAGAGTGCGAAGCCACCGGAAGCAGCGAAGCGTCGTTACCACCGTGTTCAGCCGCTCTTTTGTACAGATCCACAAGTGGCGCGAATTGTGCAGGGCGTCCACCGATAATCGCCAACACGAGCGGAAGATTCAGTAACCCTGCGCGAACTACCGATTCTTGATTGCCGCCGCTACCGATCCAGACTGGAAGCTTTTCTTGAACCGGACGTGGGTAAACGCCGCGATTTTTAATCGCCGGACGGTGTCCGCCTTTCCAATTGACGATCTCGGATTGTTGAATTTGAAGCAGCAACTCCAATTTTTCATCGAACAATTCGTCATAATCATTCAGATCGTAGCCGAACAGTGGGAATGATTCGATAAACGAACCGCGACCTGCCATAATTTCCGCGCGCCCATTCGAGATCGCATCTACAGTCGAAAAGTCTTGGAAGACGCGAACCGGATCTGCCGAAGACAATACCGTTACTGCGCTAGTCAGACGAATTTTTTCTGTACGTGCAGCCGCTGCCGCCAAAATAACCGCAGGAGCCGAAGCCGCATAATCAACGCGGTGGTGTTCGCCTACGCCGAATACATCCAGACCCACTTTGTCCGCGAGTACGATTTCTTCAACGACTTCGCGAATACGTTCTGCGTGACTAATTGTGGGTCCATTCCCGTCTGCGGGTGTAGTTTCTACAAAGGTGCTAATTCCGATTTCCATGATTGAATCTCCTTTTTATAAACCGAACTGTTCCAGAACGGATGTTATATTTATTAAAGTAAGTAACTATAATTATTTTATATACTCATTATCAGCTTTTTGCCTGTAAATTTCAAGTGTTGTTTTGGAAATTGTCTACAAAAAGTAGAAAGGTAGAGATTAAAACACTAATGTATATCTTTTGTATATACATTAGTGTACAATTACTCTATAATCGGAACAAAAGGAAGTGAGCGTAATGACAACTGTAAAAGTGAGTCGTTGGGGAAATAGCAGCGCGATTCGTATTCCTAACCAGCTTTTAAAAAAAATGAATCTAACAGAAGGAACGCAGATGGAAGCTATTTTGACTCCAGAAAATCATATTTTGTTGCGTCCTGTTGAACAGCTGAAAACTGAAGATGAATTAAAAGATCATTTAAAAACATTACTTTCGCAAGTGAAAAACAACGCTCAAAGACATGGAGAAGTGAATTTAGGCATTGAAGGAGACGAATTGATTTGACACCTTCTTTGATTCCCTCGCGCGGAGATTTAATTTGGCTTAACTTTGATCCACAAGCTGGACGTGAACAAGCTGGAACACGTCCAGCAATCGTAATTTCTGAATACGATTTTAACCATGTGACCGGTTTTGCTGTCGTTTGTCCAATCACCAATCAATCAAAAGGCTATGCGTTTGAAGTCGCGCTTCCTTCTGATTCGGCATTCACAGGTGTTATATTGACTGATCAATTCAAAAGTCTGGATGTCCGAAAACGAAAAATTAAAATCGTAGATCGCATCGCCAGCAATTCTGATTGCTTGAAAAATGTTTTACTGAATGTCCGTTCGATTCTTGCTTAGAATCAAAAGACACGGAGCCTATAAATAGAATTTAGAACAAGAGACTATCCTGCCCAACCTTCTCCAAAAAATGGTTCCTTCCCCTTTCTAAGCGTTATATACATCTTGATCCTATCCAAATTTTTGCAAAAGGAGCTGGAGCTTTGAGCGCTGCATCGGCGATTACGTTAAAAAATCTACTTACCCTCATGCGACCTGCTGCGGTCGGGGCATCCAGCGTCGTGATTATTTTTTCGGGCATGTATCCGTTATTTTTTGAACCTTCGATCTCAGTAGGCAAAGCTTTCGGCACAGCGCTTCTTCTATTGATCGGCTGCATACTCATTCATGGGCTACTGACTCATGCACTGAATGACTATACGGATTACCGATCAGGGACAGACGAGCATAGCCCGGCAATGTTATCAGGGGGAAGCCGCGTTATTCAAAATGGGCATATGTCGCCAGCAACGCTCGGTAAATTTGGATTAGGTTTAGCGATCGTATTACTAATTTGCGCAGTCGCTCTAATTATATGGGGGCAACTTCCGCTCGCGATCATTCTTCTGATCGGTATTTGGGGTGCTGCTTCCTATTCCGTTCCTCCACTGCGACTTGCCTATATTCCTTTTGCAGGCGAATGGCTAAGTACCTTTCCTTCGACTTTTGCTCTAGGGCTAGGCGGGGCATGGCTAATGCTGGGTACGTTCCCTGAATGGGCAGTGCAAAATGCTTGGATCAACGCGATGTACTGCATCGCTTGGGTAATGGTGCATCATATCCCCGACTTGGAAGCGGATCGTCAAGCTTCGCCGCGTAAAGTGACAAGCGTGGTATGGGCGGTCGAGCGTTTCGGACTTGCTTACGCTCGAATGCCTGCGGTTGTTTATTTCGCGATCATCGTGCTATCCGCGATCTGGCTTGCGACCTCAGATCGATGGTTAGGCGCAGCAGGCATCGTTGTAGCGGCAGCTATATCTATGTATTGGTTGGCAAAAGTGGATTTAAAAGACGCCGAAGCAGTAACTTCCTGTGAAAAAAAGATGCTACTGACTGCAATCGTTCTAGCGGTTTGGCTCGGAATTTTCTACTGACTTCTCCCCCTATCTTGAAACCGTTTTACTTTTGTGTGAAGATTGGTATGTGTGACGGCAACAAATGGACTTTCAACGTTTCTACATATTGAGGAGGAACCGAAATCATGAGAACGATTAAGCTTGGAACAAGCAATCTCGACGTGCCTGTTGTGGCAGTCGGTTGTATGCGGATTAATTCCCTGGATAAAAAAGAAGCCGAGACTTTCGTGCAGACATCGATGGATGCTGGCGCGAACTTCTTTGACCATGCCGATATTTACGGCGGAGGGAAATGCGAAGAAATTTTTGCCGAAGCGGTGCAAATGAGCCCGACTGTACGCGAAAAGATGATTCTTCAATCCAAATGCGGCATTCGCGACGGACAATTCGATTTCTCCAAAGAACATATCTTGTCGTCGGTTGACGGCATTTTGCAACGCTTGAACACGGAATACCTCGATATCTTGCTTCTGCATCGTCCAGACGCTCTCGTTGAGCCGGAAGAAGTCGCAGCGGCGTTCGATCAACTCGAAGCTTCGGGTAAAGTGCGTCATTTCGGCGTATCCAACCAAAAACCGATGCAAATCGATCTGCTCAAAAGATACGTAAAGCAACCGATTGTAGCGAACCAGCTTCAAATGAGTATCACGAATGCCAACATGATCTCTAACGGCGTAAACGTGAACATGCTGATCGACGAATCGGTCGATCGCGACGGTAGCATTCTCGATTATTGCCGCCTGAACGATATCACGATTCAGCCTTGGTCGCCGTTCCAATACGGATTTTTCGAAGGCGTATTTTTGGACAACGAAAAATTCCCGGAACTCAACGCAGAAATCAACAAAGTTGCCGAAGCGCATAGCGTAAGCAACACGACGATCGCGATCGCGTGGCTCCTGCGTCACCCTGCAAATATGCAGCCGGTTACGGGTACGATGAATCTTCAGCGTATTCAAGACTGCATCAAAGCTAGCGAAGTAAAACTGTCCCGTGAAGAATGGTACAGCATCTACCGCGCGGCAGGAAACAAACTTCCGTAAAGATCGAATTAAAAAGTTTGCGCAAAAACCAAAAGAACCTTTGTCCGTTAAGCACAGACAAAGGTTCTTTTTTATGACGATATTAAGCTTCGCGCGTGGGCAGTTGTATGCTTTGTTGTACCGATTCTTGCTGCAACGTCTCTGCGTAAAACGCCACCAACCGTTCTCCGATCGCATCTAGATCCAGACCTAGCGCAAGCTGACGGCCGTTTGCCGTCAAGTTCGGCAAGCTACGTTCTGTAATTCCACGGATCTTTTGCTCGAAAGTCTCTAAACTTTGTGCTTTATGTACCGTTCCGCCATCTTCAAGCCACTCTGCATAAATCGGTAAATCGCGCACCAACACCGGAATTTCCGCAGCTAACGCTTCCAGCAAAACAATGCCTTCGGTTTCCTCATGGGTCGCGAACAAAAACAAATCACTCCCGCAATAAGCATCGCGTAGCTCGCCTCGCGTCACATAACCGGGAAAATGCAGATTCGGAAGCTTCGTTTCGACCGCTTCGCGAATTTTGGGCGGAACCAAATACAGCGGCGTAAATCCAAACCAATAAAATTCATGATCCGGCATCCGGCGAGCGAGTTCGACGAAATCCAAGATTCCTTTGCGTTCGATATAATGACCGACGGACAGCACGACTTTGGTCTGCCGAGACAATCCGTGCTTTTGCCGAAAACGTTGACCTGCTTCGGGATCAGGCGCAAAAAATTCGCTGTCTACCCCGTTCGACAAACTGACGATCGGAGGAATTGCACCGTAAGCTTCGATCAACCCTTTGGCATAATCGGTAGGCGTAATGATCAAATCCGCTGTGCGATAACAACGCAAAATCCATTTTTTGAACAGAGGCGCCGCTAGATTCGAACCGATAAACGAATTGCGAAAATCCTCCATCGTCGAATGGGCATGGTAGACGACTTTTTTGCCTTTTCGTTTGGCTTTGCGCGCCATTCGTAGCGAATCCGGGAAAATCGTATTCAGATGTACCAGATCATAGTCGTCTTTTTCGTCCATCGTATATGGAATGTTCAGCCGCTCTAGCGCTTCGCGTTGATGGCGAATCGCTTCGCCTACTCCGCTGCGACTGACTGTGTTCAAAGAGCCGGCGTATAGCAATATTTTCATCTTTGATCTTCCTTCCCGATTACGAGCGAATTACACTAGACCGAACAATCTGGCAATATACGTAATCGCAGCGCTCAAGCCGAAGCTATATGCCGCGATCGCAAGCGGTTTTCCGAGTAAAATAATCGTCGTGAACCGACGCAACGTCATTTTGGTCGTTCCCGCCATATAGCATAAAAAGTCATCCGGCGCGACGGGCATAAAGATCGCAACCGCAAATAAATTGTTAAAACGCCGTCCTTCGGTCCAATGATTGTATTTAGCACGCAGCTTTGGACTGAACATACTTTCGAGAATCGGCTGTCCGTACCGACGAGCTAATAGAAATGCTGCGACAGAACCCAGACAAATGCCGACATAATTATATAAAAATCCAGCGACCGGACCGAAAACCAATACGCCTACGACGCAAGCAATACCTCCCGGCAGGATCGGAATCACGACCTGGACGGCTTGAAACACAACGAAGATCAGCGGTGCCCAGACCCCGAAGCCTTGAAGAAAAGCTCCCAGCGCTTCTTTTGAACTGAAAATACCTGTATAAAAACCGTACACGGCAAGTGTCGCGCAAGCGGCAAGCCCGGCAACAGTCGAAGCATTCATCATATTGCGAAGCGAAAACAGCTTCATCATCGGTTCCTCCGATTTGTAAAAAACGTTATTTGATTGCGGCTTTTGTAGAAGCGGGTAACCAAAGTCGGCTGGAAGCCGGTTGATAACTCGTAATCGCACGCATATAAATCTGCTCGATACTTTCAGCAAAAGCCGATGACGAATACTTGCTGAGCGCTTTGAGCGAAGCCTGACGACCAAACTCACTTAATTTATCACGATTTTGAAGAATATCGTTCATCGCCGCTTGAAATTGTTCGAACGATTCGTACTGCCAGCCGTTTACGCCTGTATCGACGACGCCTTTTAAACAATCGTCTTGGCGACACAATACGGGAACGCCGGAAGCCATCGCTTCGATATACGTCAGCCCTTGCGTCTCACTGTTGGATGCACTGACGAATACATCGCCCAGCTGATAATAATCCCCGACTTCGTGCGGCTGAACCATTCCAGCGAAGACGATCGAATCTCCAAGATTTAATTCCTTTGCATATTGCTCCAGCGTTTCGCGGTACGGGCCATCGCCAACGATCAATAATTTAACGCCTTGATGCAGATAACTTGCCGTGAAGCGTAAAACTTCTTCGACGTTTTTTTCTTTCGCCAATCGTCCGACTGAAATCAATACAAGATCGTTATCGGTCAATCCCAATTGGTTTCTTAGAAGAGAGCGACGTTCGAAAGAACGTTTATGTTGAAACTGAATAAGGTCTACGCCCGTCGGTACAATCTGAATATCTGTCGGTACGCCGTAGCTGGTTAGCAAATGATGCACTTTCTCAGTCGGTGCAACCACGCATTGAACATGATTAAGAATATAACGGGAAAACCAAGCGACTGCGGCTCTGCCCCAAGTTCGGCTCGGTGAGAAGTAGTGCGTGTAATCTTCATAGACCGTGTGATACGTATGTACAATCGGGACTTTCAATTTCTGCGCCAAATACCGTGCCATACGAAACGTGCTAAATTCGCATTGCGAATGGATCACATCCGGCTTCCATTGCAGGAGTGATCGAAGTTCTTTGCGATGGACGCGAAGTGCCGTGCGCACACCCGGATACAAAGCCGCTACAGATCCGATGTAAGTTACGCCGTTTTGCTCAAATGAACTTGTGTCTAGCGATAACGTCAAAATACGTACGTCATGCCCTTGCTTCTCCAATTCATTTTGCAAATTAACCACCGAAGTGACGACGCCATTAATGGTGGGTCGGTAGCATTCGGTTGTAATCAAGATTTTCATACTTGTCCCTCGATTTCGATAGAATTTTGACCGTTGGGAATGCTATCTATCCTACCATCTATGTTTAAAATACATTCGAATTGCAGATTAAACAATCCTAAACAATTGTTAACATTTTTAAAAATAGCTTTTTCATACAAAAAAGCTTGTCTATTCAGCGCGGTTAGGCGTTTTTTTGAATCTAAAGATTTGTTTATGTTACGTGTAATGTTGGATGAAGTTCCAAAAAGAGGCTGCCTTTAGCAGCCTCTCGGTCGTCGTGTTAATAAAGTTTTACATTGAATGTTGCCATTTCATAAATACGTCGATCTCATCTTCGCTTTCAACTTCAAATCCGAATCGTTCATATAAACGCTTCGCCGGGCTTTTTTGCAAAACGTTCAATCGAACGACCGATCCGGGCGACTTCGAAGTTAGCTCATGAAGTAGACGCTGTAACACCTCGGCGCCAACGCCGCTTCCTCGCATGGATTGCTGCAAATAAAAATGTTCCAGCACGTAGCCGTCTTCTTTAGGCTTGAGAGCCACGCATCCCGCAAACTCGCCGTTCACTTCAATGATTTTCGTAAACTGAGGATCGAAAGAACGGTAAAACCGCTCGCGTACCCCTTGTTCGCTATAACGCCCGAGTTGATTGAGCGAATCAAACAACGCTTCCGCCCGAAGCTCCGCCAAGCGCTCTGCATCCGAAGATTGAGCCGGCAATAAATCAACAGTTATAGATTCCGCCATGGTCATCCTTCTTTCTTCTAAAAGTCAGCTTGCCGAATTCCAATGCTGCGGACGTTCTAGCCCAGGCGGCAATAAGGTCGCCGCGTTGCCTTTGGCTGCGTTCACTTGAACTTGCGTTAGGAATAACGCACCGGTCAAGTTCGCTCCGCATAGATCGGTATCGCGGAAATCGGCGCCGATCAGATCCGCTTCGCGTAGGTCTGCGCCGCTGAGGTTCGCGGCGATCAGGTAAGCGCCGCGCAGATTCGCGGCGCGAAGGTCTTCCCCGCGCAGGTCGGCGCCCACCAGATCGGCGCCTCTCCCGATCTGGGCTTTGCGGCGGCGCCCGCTTTTGCCGCCGCCGCGCGGATTGGAGTTACCGCGCGCAGAGGCTTCGCTGCGCGCTGCGTAACTGCGCTGCGCTTCGGCGCGCACGAGTTCGCTGCCTTGCAGCAGCAGCTCGTTTACTTTGGCGCGCTGCACGAAGACGCTTGTCTCGCGCAGCGCGCCAGGTTCAAGCTCCGTGAGGCGCTGGATTTCTTCCAGCTCCTCGCGCAGCGGGCGGTGGAGCGACGAAGCCGCAGGGCGGCTCAGCAGCTCCTCCAGATACACCATCAGTTCGTGGAGCTGCCACATGATCGGCAGCACTTCGAACATGGCGCGCGCGGTCTCCGGACGCTCACGCCAGCTTAGCCCTTTGAAAGTCTGCTGCGAGACTTTCTGACCCGCACCGAAACAATCGTAGACGGTGCAGCCGCGAAATCCTTTTTCGCGCAAAGCGGTATGAATCCCGCAGCGAAAATCTTCGCGCAGATTACGGCAAGGTTCTCCGGCGGCTTTGTCGATCGCAAAATCGACCGAGACCGAAAAAGGCAAAGCCGCGCAGCATAAGCCAAAACAATTTTCGCAGTCGCCTTTATATTTTTGCCGAAACGAATGATCCAGGTTCGGCATCTGCTTGTTCTGATCGTCTGTCATGATATAAAATCCTCCAAGATTTTGACTCTATTTTTGTGCGGATATTAGTTTTAGTCTGAACGGCTCTACGCTTTGCGTACAAACTCGGATTTCAGCTTCATTGCGCCGAATCCTTCGATTTTGCAATCAATATCATGATCGCCATCAACCAAGCGGATATTTTTCACTTTGGTTCCGATTTTAAGTACCGAAGAACTGCCTTTGACTTTCAAATCTTTGATCACCGTTACCGAATCGCCGTCTTGCAATACATTCCCGTTCGAGTCGCGTACGACTTTTTCGTCTTGCGCCTCATTATCATTTTCCGAATTTGCTGTCCATTCGTGTGCACACTCCGGGCAGACCCACATATTTCCGTCTTCGTAGGTATAAGGCGAGTTGCACACCGGGCAGTTTGGTAATTCATTCATTAGATTTAGTCCTCGTTTCTTTTTTATCTAAGCTCTATTCGACTTCGGTCAAACGTTTTGCCGCTTCATACAAAACACGTACCGCACGCTCCATATCTGCGGAATCCGACCATTCTTCCGGACAATGGCTCAGCCCTGCCCGGCTCGGAATAAAGAGCATTCCTACATCCGTAAAATCGGAAAAGATCATCGCGTCGTGACCGGCTCCGCTATGCAGAGAACGGTACGGAATATCTAACTGATCGCTAATGCCTCGCAGCAGATTTTTCACCTGTTCGCTCATCTGCTTCGGACGGATATACAATTGACGTTCAATCTGGACGTCAATGTTGTCAGTTGCGAACGAGTAAGCGAACTGCTCTGTTTTTTCAAGAATGCCCTGCACATCTTCTTCATGCTCTGCGCGCAGATCCGCCGTAAAGATCACTTGGTCGGGAATGACATTGGCTCCATTCGGAAATACATTCAATCGACCTACTGTAGCGACGCTGCCGCCGCCTTGCGCTTGTGCAAGTTCAGGTAGTCCCGCCACAATCTTAGAAGCGGCTACCAGCGCATCGCTACGTCGATCCATTGGCGTCGTGCCCGCGTGCCCGGCTTTGCCTTTTACCGTGATCTGCACTTGCGTCAGCCCGACAATGCCTTCGACGATCCCGATCGGAATCTGTTCTTCTTCCAAAATCGGCCCTTGCTCAATATGTAATTCCAAAAACGCACGGATCGAAGACGCATCGCGTTTTCCCGGCAGCGAAGGATCTAATCCGATTTTTTGCATCGCTTCAATCGTCGTCACTCCGTCTTTGTCCGTGATCGCTGCGAACTCTTCCGCGCTGATCACGCCTAACATGCTCCGAGAACCCAGCAATCCGCCGATAAAGCGTCCGCCTTCTTCTTCGATCATCGCGACGGCTTCAAGTGGATACTTCGGCGTTAGACCGTTTTCTTGGAACAACTTCGCAACTTCAAGCCCCGCCACAACTCCAGCAGGCCCATCGTATGAACCACCATTGGGAACCGAATCGAAATGCGAACCGATCAGCACCGCCGGCGCATCTGGAATACTGCCTTCGAGCCTGCCAAAAATATTACCAAAACCATCTTCGCGCACCTGTAATCCGTACTCTTGCATCACTTGCTTGATATACTCCCGGGCTTGCCGATCTTGCTCGCTGTACGTCAATCTTGTTGTGCCTTTGCCGGGTGTCGCCGTGAAATGACTTAACGTTTCGATATGGTTTTCGATCCGTTGTTGTAACGTGCTTTTCGGTAAAGTTGATTCGCTCAAAAAGCTGCACCTCCTTATTTATGCTCCAAAATGATTCCGTTACTTGTCATTGTACCTGATCGCTGGAATTCTTTCGCGGCGAATCTGATTTTTATGGGTAAAAAGAAGTAGCACATCCATAGGATTACATAAACACGGCTCACCCCTATATTGAATGGAGGCAACAGGTATGAAACAGGCGATGATTATTATGAATCCTTCTTCCGGTAAAGAAAAAGCGATGGAGTATGTTCGCAAAGTCGAAGATACTCTACGTAATGAAGTCGGCTACGACGTCGTAGTCATGGAAACGACGCAAGAATTAGACGCGACTAAATTTTGTATTTCCGCTTGCGAAGACGAATTCGATTTGGTCGTTTCGATCGGTGGCGACGGAACATTGCACGAAACGATTAACGGATTGCTTGATCAAAAGCATAGACCGAAGCTCGGCGTCATTCCGCTTGGAACGGTCAACGATTTTGCACGCGCCCTGCATATTCCGCTTAATCCAGATGAAGCGATCACTACGCTCAAGTCTTCAAAGTTGCGTAAAGTCGATATGGCTCGGATTAACGATCAGCTGTTTGCTAACGTCGTTGCTGCGGGTTCCTTAGCCGATACGCTATCTTCGGTAACGTCCGAAGAAAAATCGAAATTCGGCGCATTCGCTTATTTCAAAGAAGGCGTGAAAGAACTGCTCGGCGGTTCGGCAGCGCATCTGGTCATCGAACACGACGGCGGCACTTGGGAAGGCCCTGCTCCGATCTTTATCGCGGCTTTGACGAACTCGGTCGGCGGTTTCGAAAATTTGGCGCCAGATGCTTCGGTCGACGATGGACTTCTGCATGGATTTATCGTGCACGATCTGAAGTTCCTGAATACGCTGACGGCTGGATTTTCGCTGTTACTGGGCAATTTGAAAGACCACAAAGACGTGGAGTACTTCACTTCACGCCGGATCAAAGTCTCTTCGACCGAACCTGTAAAAACAAACGTCGACGGCGAGCCGGGACCTGTGCTTCCGATTGAGATGCACATTTTGCCGGGGCATGTAGAGGTTATTGTTCCGGAGGAGGAGTAAACGTTGTTGGCTGAGATGAATTTTCGTGTGGGAGTCGCTTCGAGAGAAATTCGTTTCGGTCGCGTGTTGAAATCGGGAAAAGTTGATTAAACTTGGATAGGATTTTCCCGATTTCAAAGGCGAACGCTAACGCTCCTTCACTGAATTTCTCTCTCCACTTGGGCTTTGTGCGAACGCGTTTTGTTGAGGCAGGTAGAGAAGCCGCTCCCTTGTTGGGGAGCGGTTTTCCTGTGTTTTAGCAGGATGCAAATCTACTATCCAGCTCACCAACTTAATATCGTTGCCTTCTTATCTAAACATTTGAAAGTAAAACGCTTGGCTTAGCTAACGGATTGTATGTTCCTTAGAGACATCAATCAAGCTTATTTGATTTTTTAACGGATCTTATGTCCGTTAGCGGACTTTTTTGTGCTTTTTCTCGCCAAAAAACAAGCAAATCTTACTCTAAGTGTCGTCTGAGTCCGTTAAAATTCTTAAAAGCTCGAAATTCTCGTCTAAGCGTCGGCTCGTTCCGTTAAGTTTTGTCAGTCTGTTTTTGAAAGCAAAAAAAGTCTGAGGAAATAACCTTTAACAAAAAAAGACTGCTGATTCAGCAGTCTTTTTCTACTTTTCCAAACTCCGGGCAAAGCGAGGTGAATCTCACTTTTTCGAGACCGTCATTTTCTCCGCCAACACGCTCAAATCCTGACCTTGCAGCGCCCCGGCAACAAGATCCGGTAACATAGCCGGCGTACACGAAAAGCACGGCGTTCCGTCCCGTGATAACTGCTTCGCCAATCGTTCGTCGTAGAACGGGCGACCGTTATCCGACAAAGCCAACAAACAAAGCGTACGCACCCCGGATTCGCGCATTTCGCGCATCCGGCGAACTAATGCTGCTTGATTGCCGCCTTCGTATAAATCCGTCACCATAATAAACAAAGTCTTTTTCGGATCTTCGATATACGATTCGCAGTATGCGACCGATTTGTTGATGTCTGTGCCGCCGCCTAGTTGAATTCCGAATAACATATCGACCGGATCTTCGGCGCATTGTTCGCTCAGATCGACGACTTCGGTATCGAACACAACGACCTTTGTATCCAAAGCCGGCATACTTGCGAAGATCGCGCCCGTTACCGAAGCCCAGATCACCGATTCTGCCATCGAGCCGCTTTGGTCGATATCCAAGATCACTTTCCATTCTTTGCTGCGTCTGGATCGATCGAAGTAATAAAATCGCTCAGGAATCAGCAACTTCCGCTCGGGATCATAATGTTTGAGGTTACGCTGAATCGTGCGCTTCCAATCCAAACCGCTCAGCGAAGGAAGCGGCGTATGTTGGCGCTTATTGAGCGCGCCCGTAACTGCGCGCTGCATATCTTCTTTCATCCGCATCATCAATTCGTCTACGACTGCTTTGACGAGCAATCTTGCGGTTTCTTTGGTGTGCTCGGGAATTTTGCCACGCAGCGACATCAATGTGCCGACCATTTGAATATCCGGCTTCACGGACGCCAGCAATTCCGGTTCGAACAGCAATTGTTTCCAGCCGCGCCGCTCGATCGCATCGTTCTGAATGATCGAGACGACATCTTCTGCGAACAAGTTCCGCACGTCGCCTAGCCAGCGGGACAAGTTAACCGAGCCTTTGCCGCTACCCGCTCCGCGACCTTGTCCTCCATTGCCTACCGAGCCTGAGCCGGCACCGCCGCCGGTCTGCGACAACCCTTCTCCACTCGTATCATCATAGATCGCGGCGAGCGCGGCATCCATAATCTTTTCTTCTTCCGTTAGTTCCAGACCTCCGGCGCCGCTTAGGTCTTCCAATTTATTCTGAGCCGCTTCGCCCAAGATCAGACGCCAGCGCGAGACCGAAGCTTCAGGCGATGTATCTGTATTGCGATCAGTAGGATTCCCCATATTAAAAGTCCCCAAAGTCGAAATCGTTCAATTCATCCAGCATCTTGTCTTCATCCTCCTTGAGTTCCCCGGTCAATATTTCAGCCGCTTGTTCGGTGTCCACGCCCCAGATTTCGCCTAACGTCTCCGCGATCATCGTCTTCTCATGTGCCGAAAACGAACTAAACGCACGGCGTAAAAAGACAAGCGCACGCTTAAACTGCTCATCGTCCAGCGAATCGATATACTCGCTTAGCTGCACCCATAGACTCATTCGCGATAACAACGCGTACCGATTACGCATCGACAATCCTTCGAACCAACCCGCTCCGAGATCGGCGGGAATACCGGGCGATAGACGTCTTGAGACTTCGGCGGCACATTGCTGGGCATCCATCTCGCCGCGCTCAAGCAGCAGCGCGCAAGCAAAGCCGGATAACTTCGGATTTCGGTCATCTTTTTCCGACAATTCGCTCAGTTCCCGCGTCCACAATGAGACTTCGACGGTATCGTCGTGAGCTTGGGCGATTTGATTCAATTCGCTCATCGCCGCGACTATGCCATAAGCCGCTTCGTCGTTACAGTTGGAAGCTTCGGACAGATACAGACAAGCCCGGTAAAAGAGTTGCTCCAATAACGGAATCAGCGGCTTCGTATCGATCCGCCGAATATCACCGTACTGAATCAGATTTGCGAGCTTTGCAGCGGCGCTTGCGATCTGAGCGACGTCGCGGCTATCGGCGGCAAGATTTTGCAGCACGCGGCGCCCGTCTTCCATTTGCGCAGTCATTCCGCAACGTACCGCGATTTCGATCAGCAGCGATGCTTCGGAAATCGACGTGCAACGATCTAACTTTTCCCGCAACCGATACGCACAAGCAACTTCGATCGTCTCCCCAAGCAACGTCGATTCAACGACCACGATCTCGGCTTCCGGCGTCCATTGCAAGATCCAGTCTTCTGCCCAGACCGCCCGATCGGCGGCACCTGCCCGAAAACGGACAAACGGAATATTCAATAATTCCAGCCGATGCAGCAAAAAGGAACGGTTCAGATCCAAATCCGCTGCTTCTTGTGACGATACACGGCGGTTTTCACGTAAATCCAGTGACAAATCTGTCGCGACAGAAGTTTTGTATTTGGTCAGCTTCAGTCGCTTCAACTGGCGATTCAGATCATCTTGTAGCGGCGTCTGGCTGACGCCTTCGGCTAGGCTGCCGATCTTCGTGCCGATATCGATCCGTGCCAAAGCTTCGGCAACGACCGACAAATCGCCGCGACCCAGCAAAGTCTGCGCCGCGTCGCGAAGTTCCAACAAGGTAGGCGCGCTGCCTCCGTGCAGCGAAGCCAAGCCTTCGGCAAGCCGCACCGCTTCGATGACTTCGGCGGTCGAACGATACGTACCCGATTCGCGCAATGTCCGCGCTACCGTAGACAAATAGACTTGCGGCAACTCTTCAAGTTTGCCTGCGTGCATACTTTCCCACATCAATTGAAAATAATGCGGCGCATGATTGCCTGCGCCGTAACCCGACAGGCTAGATAGCCGGTAATACGAATACGGCATCAACGTTAGCTTAGAACTACGTGACGGCATCGCTATGTATTCGTCTTCCGTCATCGCTCCTTGCGTTGGACGTTCAAGTGCCGCGGCGTGGTAAGCACCGCATATCACTACGATCTTCGCCGGATCATGCCCCGCTTCAATCGTCTGAACAATCTGACGCTGCATATACGCTTCGCGCACATGGTTGTACGCGTACTCTTGAGGTTGCTGCGTGCGCTCGCGATCTTCGCCAAGCTCTCGCATTTCGGCAGAAAAAGCAAGAATCGAATCTCGATAACTACCGGGATTCTGGTTATGTTCGTAATTTCTTTCCCAATACGTATTGTAATCGTGTTCGCCCGCAAGCTCCGCGATACGCTCGTAAATCGAAGAGCTTTCGGCGTCCACTTGGGTTTCTTCCATACTCGGCGCAATTTCCGTTTGACGCCGCAAATCTTGCATCGCCAGCGCCGCGCCAGACGGCAGATCAATCAGCTTGCATAATACCTGATGCTTGGCTGCCCATCTCATCGCCTGTAGCTCCGGCGAATAGACCGCGAAAGGCCATAGCGCTGTTCTCACCGGCATTTCATCGGTAAAAGCAAGCAAAGCCACAGGCGGCACGGTAGACGGATGCACCAGATCGCCAATCAGATCTGTGGCATCCGAAGGGCCTTCGATCAGCACGGCTGTAGGCTGAATCTGATCCAACTCTTGAAGCAGATGGCGTGCGCCGCCAGGGGATAGATGCCGCACGCCGAATACGGAGACTTTGACGTCTTCCGCCGTCTTCACTCGCTTAGCTCCTTGCACGCTTGATACAACCCGCGCCACTCCGATCCCCGTTTCTTCATGACGTTATCCAAATATTCTTTCCAAATCAACTTGTCTTTATCGTCGTCTTTGACGATGGCGCCTTGAAGCCCCGCCGCCAAGTCGGCGTCTGTCATCTCTCCGCTACCGAAGCTTGCGGACAATGCCATGCTATTGGTCAGCAGCGAGATCGCTTCGGCTGTCGAAATCACGCCGCCCGGCGATTTCAGTTTTTCTTTCCGATCCAGCGTCATGCCGCTGCGAAGCTCGCGGAAGATCGTGACCACTTTGAGCAATGCTTCATCAGCTGGTGGCGACGCTTGAAGATCATAAGAAGCTGCGATTTCACTAACCCGCTTTTTGACAATCGACAACTCGGTATCGAGATCAGACGGCGCCGGAAGCACGATAATATTGAAACGACGCTTCAATGCGGCAGACATTTCGTTCACGCCGCGGTCGCGAGTGTTCGCTGTCGCAATAATCGAGAAGCCTTTGTTCGCGCTCGTTTCATTAGAAAGCTCCGGTACGGACACGGTCTTTTCCGACAAAATCGAGATCAGCGCATCTTGCACTTCCGAAGCACAGCGCGAAATTTCTTCGAACCTTGCGACCTGCCCCGTTTCCATCGCACGCATGATCGGGCTTCGTACCAAAGCTTCCGGCGTCGGTCCATTGGCGAGCAACATCGCATAGTTCCACGAATAACGTACTTGTTCTTCGCTCGTTCCTGCTGTTCCTTGTACGACAAGCCCGGAATTCCCGCTGACTGCCGCCGCCAAGTTTTCGGACAACCACGACTTCGCGGTTCCCGGCTCGCCGATTAGTAGAAGCGCACGGTCTGTCACAAGCGTCGCGATCGCCATTTCGACTAACCGCCGATTGCCGATATACTTCGGCGTAATATCCAGCTTCCCGGCTTTGCCGCCTGTAATATAAGTAAGCACCGCACGCGGCGACATCTGCCAGCCCGGAGGAACGACACCTTTGTCTTCTTTTTTCAGCGCTTCGATTTCTTGTCGATACAGTAGCTCAGCGGGCAGCCGAATGACATTTGAATTTTCGATATTTGCTTGTTCATTAGCCATAGATCATTCTCCTTTCGATTCTGGCAAAGCCGCTTTTCTACGCAAAGCGATGATAATGTCTTGCACTTCTTGTTTGACACTTTCGAAACGGGTTTCCACAATCAACGGCTCCAAACGGTTCGCGGCATCTGCGGCAAACTCATCCGGGATTTGTAGAAGACGCTGCGTTTCATCTCGATACACGCTATAGATTTTTTTCCATTCCTTTTTTTCCATCCAACGCATGAATAGTTCGTATTTCGTTTTTTCGTCAAAGCCGCCTTCGTCCAAAATCTGAAAAATATAATACCCGTAGGTCTGATTCGATTTTCGATCAATCTGGCGCTCTACGTAATTCAGCAGTTTGCGGTTATTTGAACTCGACGGAGCCGCAAGCGCCGCGACCAATTGCAGATCGTCCCGATCAATCAACCAATCCAACCAGCGAGGGTCCCACATGGCTTGAACTTCTTTTGCCGGTAAGCGATGACGCACATAATCTTTGATCACATAGACTTCTTCACGTAGCGTGTCCATAATCTTGTTATGCCGAGCTTGGGCTTTTTTCGATACCGCTTCGCGCAATCGTCCAAGTCCCGATGCGGCGTACCGCTCATACAATTCAGCAGGTGTGCGAATCTGCTTCATCGCATGGAACGCATACGGCAGATAATTCACGTCGCGTTCTTCCAAGTCTTGCAACGTACGCAGCGCCTCTTCGGTCTTTGTATCTTGCAAGTATCCTGCGGCTTGGCTCATGATACGTAGTTTTCCCGAGAACTCCAGATACCCATTCGTAAGCGCCGGATAACGATCTTCATGCTGAATCAGCTCTACAAACAGTTTTTCCAACTCTGGATGGATAGCGGCTCGGAATGCGATCGGGAAAGGCTCCAACGTTTTCCAAAGCTTTTCTTTGCTTTTTGCATCCGGTTCACCTGCACTCTTTTGACTCAGACGTTCTCGGTAAAGCGGAATCAGTCTCAGCAACATTTCTTCTGTGGGAGACTCCGCAATAGCTTGCGCCGCAGGCAACGCGTCTTTACCTACAAAAGCTTCATACAACCTTTGACGAGTAAGCTCGGAGTTACGCACTGCAAGCGCTTTGAACGCGCCTTCGCGTACCGGTTTCTTTTTATCCATCGACCATTCGATTAATTTGTCTTCAAAGTCTGGATGGAGCCCGAGACAAGCGATTGCCGCAGCACGTACTTTGTCCGAACCTTCATCAGCCGCTTTTGACAAAATGTTGAGCGACACCCGATCGCCTGGATCGACGCCGAGCTTACGAACGACTTCCAGACGACGTTCTTCTTCACGCCCGCCTTGCAAATGGAGTCCAGTCAGCAGATGCGGTACGATCTGAGCCCCATAAGACGGTAAAATATGTAGAGTTGCATAATCGGCAAGGTCCGAATACGAATCGTTTAACGCTTGGATAGCAAAAGGCAATAAGCGTAAATCGCGGAACAGTCCGTTTTTGTACGCTTCGGTCACAATCTCATAACGTCCACCGCCGGATGTCGATAAAGCGGTCTGGACTTCCGCTAACTGACGATACGAATGATGCGTAGTCAGTTCCGAAAAATACGGCTTAATCTCTTCAAGCGAAGATAAATCTCCTGTCACCTCCGTCGTGCCTTGCGTAGACAATACCGAGTTGAGCAGCAGCGACAAATCTTGAAGCTTGGTAGCTCTTGCTTCCGATTCGGATGCTCCTGTCAATTCCGCCACATCTTGCGCCAGCTTTTTGAACACGGGAGCGCGTTCGCCTAACTGTTCCAACTTAGGTTGAATACGAACTAGCCGAAAATCATCTGCCGCCAGATCGCTGCCCGCGATATACAAACGACGCAACTCGCTTTGAAGTTCTTGTAATAGACTCATGTTCAGGGCTCCTTCCGAGCTTTTTCACAAAAATTTTCAGTACAACAATCTGACGATCCGATTATTTTGAACCAGCGTAAGCGGCTGAGCGACTAATTTGCCCGTATCGAATTGATGTTCAAACATCAATAGCAAGGTGCAATCGCATAGCAAAGACGGATCAAGCAAAGTCAGTAACGAAGTCGTTGCCTGCGGCAGCCGATAGATGTCTTGCAGTTCCAGCGTATTTCCTTCTGGATCGACTAGAGCAAATGCCCCGCTGTCTGTACGCGAGATTTGCGAAGCTTGCACCAACGCAATCGGCGCACGATCCGCTAACGGGTCTTTTAACTGATTTTTTACGATTTTTACAACGTCAGTAATCGAAGAAGCCGCTGCGCTACGAACTTTTTCATAATCGCTAGAGATCACTTGCCGAGGAATCATGCCTTCGAAACGCACCCGCGTATTCAGCCCACCCGGATACCGATACAGTTCCGAAATTTGCGCCACGCTAAAAAAGCTATCGTCTTCTTTCATAAATTTCACCGCTTTGAACGGACGATACTGAATGGTGCGATGGATATGAGGTTCATCTAGCTGTAGCCAAATGCCGGTATCGACAAATTCTTTACGTGCTTCGTCTTTTTCGCTGTAGAACGCAAGTTGAATCAGTTCAGTCCGTTCTACGACGCGCCCTGCGTCTTTGAGTTCTGCCAATTGCCACGCATGACCCAACCATTCTTCGATGGTCGATTCTGTATCAGGAGCAAGCTCGGGATCTTCTTGTTTGTTTTGCAGATACGTTTTGCCTTTTTTGATCACAGCATTTAGAAAAGTCAACTGCTCGGCGGCATGGGTATAAGCGCTTTCCCGATCTTTTTGATCCAAAAGCAGCGCCAAGCGGCGAAGTTCGTTTTCGGCTCCAGTTAAGTAACGGCTTCCCAGACGCTTCGCGTGATCGTTTAATTCTTTTACCGTTCGGGTATTCGTCGTCCCTAGCCCTCCGCGTACGATCGACAACACGAGTTTTTCTAAATCTTCGAGCGCTTCGATCTGCTGGGCAATTTTCTTTTTCAGCGCGGTTTTATTTACTTTTTTCGGCTTAGCCGGAGGGAGTTCGCCGCTTTCTTGTTTGGCTTTATTTTCTTCGCGTTTTTCTGCTTTTTCACGCTTCGAAGAAATGTCTTCTGGCACCGTGGACTGTTCGAAATTTTTTCCTTCGGCATACGCGTACATCAGACCGAGTGCGTGTTTGCACGGAAATTGACGGCTCGGGCAGTTACAACGGGATATTGGGTTTTCTGGATTGACGAAATCGACGGAGCATATGTAGTTGGATTTTCCGCTGCCGGCACATTCGCCGAACAATAGATCGCCTTGCTCGGAAATCTGAAGTTTGACGAATTTGTTTTGCTGTACCAATCCGCGGCCGTTTTTGATTGCGGCGGCATTCGGGGCGAGAGAATCAATATGAGATGAAGTTAATTGCAACAAATCATGCGCCTCCTTATTGATAGAGATAAGAACTTATGTTCTTGTTTTATGTTTTTTTAAGTATACCATTGATTACACGCAAATTGCACATTTCAACTCAAAGTAGGTTGACCAATTATCATTTATATGAGAATATAAATATGAAATAACAATAAATAGTTAATTGGAGGAAAAAATGATTAAAAAGAAACTAGTAGGATTAGCTGGTGTACTATTATTGGTAGCAGGTGGGGCTTCTGCTTATGCAGGAACTTCCTATAGTGGCACAGAATCTCCAACTTTACCTGGAGGTAATGGTAGCGCTTACTCTTCTTCTCAAATTAAAGCTTCAACCCTTTCTGCCGACCTTTTAATGAACGCTACCCAAGGCTATAATATTGACGTTCGTACAGAAAATGTTGGAGGGGGAAATGCTAGTGCTTGGGCAAGAAATGTAACTGGGGGTACAACTCGCTCAATTCCTAGTTCTCAGCAAGTTGGCAGTCAAGTACAATTGAAATTCAGTGCTGATCTATTTTCGCCTACCACAGTAATTAATTATCGCTGGAGAAGTAACTAAATTAGTTTTATTTTCTACATAGAAAATAACATAAGCTAGAGAGTGCTTGTTGCTCTCTAGCTTAATTTTTCTACCGTGTTTTAGAAAGGAGCTTTAAATTGTATACTTTTTTCATCAAAGAACTTAGAAATGCTTTTCCTATAAAAAAGTTGTTCCTGATTTTGGTGCTTATGATTTTACCTATAGGCTATACTTTAGCCCGACAACAAGAATACATTTTAGAAGATCCATTGGATCTTTTCACTCTTATATTGCAAGGTGTTTTTCCGCTTCTATTTGTTTTGTTAGCGAGCTTTGTTTATTTGATCCATTTTGCTAAAGAATTAAAAAATAACTTTTTTTTCTATGAGAAAATTCGAATTCCTGTTCAAAAGCTTATTCAAATCAAATTTTCAGCTATGTTTTTATCTACCTTCTTATTGTTTTTGATGTTCATGCTGATATGTTTTATGTTTTGTTTTTATATCGCTCCTGCTTTTGATCTTATCGATTACAAACCTAACACGTCGCTTATTCCAGGGACGCTTCTTTCGGTAGATGTCTATACTAAACATACGTTTACTCAATTGTTTCAATACGGAACAGTAGTTTATGGACTTACATACTCTATATGGGTTTCACTTCATGCTGCTTTATTTGCTTCTTTAGGCTTTTTACTACTATTGTTAATTTCGAACTCATTCGTTGCATTGTCTTTACCTTTTTTATTTTACATGATTGGAGCTTTCTTACTTCCAAGTATAGATCCTACTTTGACTCCATATTGGTTCGTGAATTCTATATTCCCTTACGGGTATGTTCAGCAAGAAATATGGACAGCTTTTATCCCTTTTGTAATTTTAGTTTTACTTTCTTCTGTGCTTTATATCTATGTTCAGGCTCAAGCAAAACGTTTGGATGACAAATCATGAATAATATCAGATCAATTTTGAAACAATACGCAAAAATAGACTCATTATTTTTAATGATAATTTTTTCTGTTTATGGATTTATTGTAAGAGAAAGGATAATTGAGTTTTCAACATCTGAAAATAAGTCAATTAACCAATGGGATATTTTATTATCTTTTTGGGGAGACCCTTTTTTGATTTTTTATTTAATCGTTCCTTATTGGATATTTTGTTGTATCAAAATTTTCTTTAGTGAGCATAGAGAATTTATCAGGATACGTTTAAAAACAGAATTTAAATGGATGAGTTATGTTTTTTCACAAATTTTTCGTTTATTGATTAAAACAATTACTATTTTTATAACTATCAGTTTTGTTTTAACAATCCATATAGATTATCAATCTATATGGAGTAGTTGGTCCTTAAGCGAAAGTTATTTCAATTCTAGTGTTTCTTTGCTAGCTTATTCTGGTCAATACCCATTTCTTTTATTTGGTCTTCAAATTGTACTTTCATCATTATTTTTATTGTCACTAGCTACTTGGTTGTGCACTTTTTATATTATTGCAAAAAAACGTTATATCGTCATTATTGTTGGAACTATTCTGTACCTTGGATCTATTATTTCATTTAAAAGATTTCCTTCTGATTGGGTATTGTTCAAAGCTAGCAGTTACTCGATTCTCTCGTTTTCTTACTATGATTTCCATTCGCTTTGGATCGGATTTGTTATACAGGTGTTATTGATTGCATTTGGCTGGTACATTGTATACGCAAAAGGAATATTCCAAATTTCCACTTCTTCTTTTAATCGAATGCATCTCTTTACTTTCTTGTATATACTCTTAACATTTTGGGGAATATTAAGTATAGGGCATAGCAATTTTATATTTCAGCAAAACACATGGAATTCAGTGTACAATGCCTTTTTTGGAGTTTCTAAATCTGGATTTCGATTATTGAATTACTTATTTTTCAGTTTTGTTTTTCTCGGCTTTGTTTATTTCGTTCAGCTACGTTTTTACGAATTAATGAATGGAAGAATCTATTACTTGCTCATTCGTTATCGTTCGCTAGCCTATGGATTTACCCGATTTTTTTTAAAAAGTGCTGGGTATGCGGCTTTATTAATAGTCGGGCTTCTTGTGTTAAGTGTGGGGATCAGTACTATAATGGGGCAAAGCTTTGATTTCGAACAAACAGATTTACCTTCAACTATACTTGATTTTTTATATCATTTTGTAGTTAATGGATTTTTGCAATTGCTCAATTACATATTGATTTCTATTATCGCGATCTGGATCTGGAAGGAAGCTTATGTTGGACTTGTCGTACTTTGTATTTTTTTGATTGGCGGTCTGCCAACGATGAATATTGGGCAATGGTTGCCTTTTGCACTCAATAGTATGGGAATACTGGGGTCAGCTAGCGAAAATGTGCAGCATACTTTTGTGTTATTGGCTTTTTTGATCGTTGAGATCGGAGTCATATTAAACTTGTGTTATCGTAAAAAGATTTTATTTTAAAGGAGACAACCAATGATTATTGCTTTGAAAGACGTGAGTAAAACTTTTAAAGGGCAAGTTCTATTTGATGAAGCCAATGCAGAGTTTGATCAAGGAAAAATTCACGGAATCACTGGATCCAACGGTTCGGGGAAATCGGTCTTATTTAAAATGATCTGTGGATTTGTACGCCCGGACCGTGGAGAAGTTCAAATTGACGAGCAGTATCAAAAGAAAGGAACTCAATTTCCTGAAAATTTCGGCATTGTCATTGATCGTCCAGGATATTTAGGAGGGGAAACAGGTTTAGAAAATTTAAAAAGACTTGCAGAGATTAGAGGCAAGATAACAGAAGACCAAGTGAGAGAAGCCATGAAACTCACTGGATTAGATCCCAATCTCAAACAAAAAGTAAACCAATACTCATTAGGTATGAAGCAAAAATTGGCTTTGGCACAAGCTATTATGGAAGATCAGGAAGTGTTACTTTTAGATGAACCTTTTAATGCACTCGATTCTGAGAGTGTTCATCAAATTCGAGCACTGCTACTTGAATTCAAGAAACAAGGAAAAACGATTTTTTTAACAAGTCATAATCAAGAAGACATTGACTTATTATGTGATCATGTACTTAAAATCGAAAAATCGAAATTGATAAAAGTTAAGCCCTTGCATTTAGAAGGTAACATCGAAAAATAGCATTTAATAAAGTTCATTAGGATCTTTAAACTTCCTTAATTGAAAAAGCCGAACGAACCGCTCTCATAGCGTTCGTCCGGCTTTTTCTAACCTTGTACATGCTTCTTTATTGGCGTCTGCCTCGACCACCCATAATGCCTTGCGTATTCCCGGTCGTAATGCCCGACTCGTTCAACCAAGTTGTCTGAGCGTCTGCCAATGTAAAGGTCACAACATCCGCTTCGTTAGCTGACAACGCATACGTTCCGCCGCTTTGCAGATCGGCAGAGCTGATCACCACGCTGCGGAATTCTTTGGACGGAGTGACGGTTGCGATTGATTGCCCTGCATTGTTTTTGAGTACAACCGCCGTACCTGCTGCTTGCGCTTCTGGGAACGTCATTGCGATCGAACGCTGGGCGGAATCGTCGCTTGGCGCTTGAGCCATGCCTGCGCTGCCTGTCGCGATCAGCGTGCCGCCCGTAATTTCGAACGTACCGTCGTAATCCAGCGCTCCGTTGCCGTCATTGGTCGGGCCGGCAACCGTTACGGTACCGCCTGTCATCACAATCGAACCGTTGGAGTCCAGACCGTCGCCTTGCGAATCAACCGTCAGCGTACCGCCGTTAATCGTCAGCTGTGCTTGTCCCGCACTCATTCCCGGAGCCGAAGCCGTCGTTGTAGCGCTATCGCTATTCGAAGCTTCCGACGCATTCACCCCGTCATCGCTTGCTACGACTTGCACATCGCCGCCGTCAATCGTAATCTGCTGGGCTTCAAGCCCTTCATAACTCACCGGAATATCGATAGTTCCGTCGGCAATGATAAGATTCGTCTCGCCGTGGATCGCGTCATCTCCGGTGGAAAGGTGTAGATCGCCGCCCGTGATTTCCACTGCTCCGTTACTATGCAGCGCATCGTCTGCCGAATCGATCTGGAAAGCGCCGCCGTTAATCGATAACATCACGCCTGCTTTGATGCCTTTCATACTTTCGGATTCGGTTTCCGTAGCGGTCGTGTCTGTAGAAGTTTCCGACGCATTTGCTTCGTCCATCGCCGCATCGAACTCTGGTGGAGCAGGCTGCGAACCGTCTTGCGGAGCCATTTGTTCGAAATCCGGATTGTCCATGTCTGGAGGAGTACCGCCTTCATTCCTGTCACGCGGCGCTCCGCCCGGGAACCCTCCGCCGTTCTCCTCCGTATGCTGAGGTCCATTCTCATGCCCGGTTCCCGTTACGATCTGGAAATCCCCATCATCAATAACAAGCTGCGTCTCGCTCTGAATCCCGTCGCGACCTGCGGTAATATCGAAGACTCCGTTTTGGATCGCGATCCAGCCTTTTTCGCTATCTTCATCGTTGGTCGATTTGATTCCGTCGCCGACTGCATCAATATGAATAGTTCCGTTTTCGATATAGACGTGATCTTTGCCGACCAATCCGTCATCTGCGGCTTGAATATTGATATTGCCGCTCACGATATTCAGATCGTCTTTACTGGTAATACCGTCGTTGTAATTCGCCGTGACCGTCAAATTGCCGGTTCCGTTGATCGTCAGATTCGCTTTACTGAAAATAGCCGCACTCGGTTCTTCGTCGGTATTCAGCGTATATTTATCGCCGTCCGTCACCACATTGTCTGTACCTTCTGCGAGTGTCAAGATCACTTTTTCCGCAGATTGAATATAGATCGGCGCATTGTCTAAATCCGTCAGATTCACGCCGCTCAGTATCAGATGTACCGATTCGGCGTCGGTCGTATTCACGATAATCTGTCCGTCGCTTAAGGTACCGCTGATTACATAAGTTCCGGCGGCAGAGATCGTTACCGATCCATTCGAAGCTGCGGCACCTGTCCCTTTTACCGAAGCCGTCGTACCGTTAAGGGTAATCGTTGTCGCGTTTTCTCCGGCTTCGGTTAGACGGTCTTCATCGTCCAATGTGCTGAGACTTGCAGCCGTAACGCCGCTTAACTCAATCGGTTCGCTTGAAACGACAGCAGAAGTCGTCGAGGTAGATGCCGAGCTTGAAGTCGCATAAGTAGAAGCTGAGCTGCATGCCGACAAAGTGAGCATCGCGCTAAGGAATAAAGCGAAGGCTGTAAGTTTTTTTGCTTGGAAACTACGTTTGTGGGGGGTATAGGTTGTTTTTTTCATGAATAATCGTTCCCTTCTGAACAATAAGATTGCGGTGATCCGCAGTAGGTTCTGTGTGCTTGCCCTTAGATTAACGAGCCAAGCTTTAACCAATCTTAAAGTTCGAAGGAAAGATCAAAGTTTCGGAGTATTAAGCGGTGTAGGTGGAGAAAGCATTTTTGTCCGTCGGTTTATTTTCTAAATAAATAATTTTGCCGTCTGCGTTCAAGCGAGCGATATCGACACCGGTTTGGGCATAGACCGCTCCGTTAGAAGCTTTGCCGCATACTGCCCAGTTCGTATGGTAAGTACCGTCTTCTTGAAGGTTCCAGCCGTCCCACATATGCTTGATGTCTTGGTTATTCGCATGGAAAGCTTTGACGAAATCTTCGAATCCGATACGCGAATGCCCATTCAATACAATCTCCGCATCTTCCGTAAATAACGATAGCAGATCGTTCATAGCTGTATCTTCTGTACGCGAAGCGTCGAATAAGCGAAAATACGTATTTAATAAAGTTGTATGTTCCATCAATGTAGTCCTCCTGAGCTTAAACGCCCAACCATTTTATAATTCGAAAAATTTCGAACTATCAAGGACTATACCATACTTTTGATCATTTGGAACAGCTATGCTACCCTACAACCATGAAAACTTTAATTCTTCCTTCGATTGCAGAAATGAATTTGACGTCTATTTGCGCCGCGCTCGGCGACCCGATCCGTATGAAAATCGTACAATGCTTGGCAGATTCCGGCGAGAAAAATTGTTCCGGGTTCGAAGTCGAACATATTTCCAAATCCACGCTGTCTCACCATATTAAAATCTTGCGCGAGTCCGGTCTGATCCAGCCGAGATTTCAAGGGAAAGAACATTTTTACTCGCTTCGAACCGCAGATTTGGAGAGCCGTTTTCCGGGGCTTATCCATTTACTGCTGCGTGAAAAGCCCGAGTCGTTTGTTTTACCCGAATAAATAGTCCGACGATACGTACAATCAACATCGAAGCTGCCATCAAGATAAATGCCGGGCCGATAATATACAAGCTGAAATGATGCAGTTGCGAAAATTGATAAGCAGTATCGGTATGGCTAGTGACCCACTGAACAAGCGCCAAACGCAGAATGAACATAATCGAAAGGACTCCGATGCTAGCCATACCGTTTGTTGTGTATACTTTGCCGATGGTTTGATCGTACTCCATGCGAGACATGGTAAGTAATGCTCCTCCGATACATGCACCGAAAGCGGCAGAAGCGATCAGCAGCAATCCGTTATTGCCTCCGCTCGGAATATCTTTTAGGTAAGTCGTAGCAAAATAACTCAAAATGCCGATTGGAATCAATACGCGAATCGGGTTGAATACTTTGCGACCGAACGTGCTCCAAGCGATAAAAGCGAACATAGCAAGCGTTGAAATCCAAGTGGTTAAAGTCATGAGTAGTGCCTCCTTATGGCGTCTGTTTGGGATGTCTTTATCTTACTTCCGATTCCCAACCTGCCGCGTCCACCGAGAGGTCGATCTTTAATTTTGCGGTTATCCACCTGTGGATGGATACGCCTACGTTCAAATAACGACTATCCACAGCCCAAAAAGACGATTACGCCTTATGCGTAATCGCCTTTTCTGTGTATAACTCCAAATCAGCCAAGCGGTTTCTTCTACTCCACGATTCCGTTACGGATCGCGTACACGACCGCTTGGGTACGGTCTTGGACATCGAACTTCTGCAAAATACGATGCACATGCGTTTTGACCGTGCTTTCGCCCACGAACAACTTCGCCGCAATTTCTTCGTTACGCAGACCGTAAGCCATCTGCTGAAGAACTTCCAACTCGCGAGCGGTAAAAAGTTGCGCCGATTCTATGCTGCGCGAATCCGCAAAGCGCTGCGAAGCGTTCCGTTCATCTATCGACACCGAACTTTCGCTTTCTGCGACTTGCTTCTGCAACGCTTGCCCGATCAACTTCGCGGCAAGCGCGGTACGGAAAATCACTTCGCCGCGCAACGCTCCGCGAATCGCGGCAAGTAACTCCTCCGGCTCGGTATCTTTGAGCAGATAACCGATCGCCCCTGCGCGAATCCCTTCCAGCACATACTCTTCGGTATCGAATGTCGTAAGAATCACGATCTTGCAGTCCGGCAATTGCTCGATAATCCGCCGCGTCGCTTCGATGCCGTTGAACTCCGGCATTTGAACATCCATCAAGATCAGCTGCGGTTGCTCCTTCAGCGCAGCTGCGACGGCATCGGGTCCGCTCCCCGCTTCTCCAACAACGCGTAGATCGGGCTGCGCCCCGATAATATACTTCATCCCTTGCCGAACCAAAGGCTGATCGTCTACAAGTAAAATCTTGGCGATTTCGCCGCTCCCTGCTTCACTATGTTGCATCGTATCCGTCATACCGCCCATCCCCTCCATGTCCTTTCGCTTCTAACGGAAGTCCAATCTCGATCACGATGCCTTGCGGCGCTTGAGCGAAAATCTCGCAACTCCCGCCAACATTCCGGCATCGTTTGCGAATACCGCCTAGTCCGAAGCCTTCGCGCAGCGGCTCGCCCGGCTGCAACTTGCCATCATCCGCGTAACGCAGACTGACCTCAGACGGACGGCTTTCGATCGTAATCTCGACCGACTCCGCCTCCGCATGACGAATGGTATTCGTCAATGCTTCTTGGACGCAGCGATATAGCGTCGCTGCAATCTCCGGCGTCCACTCCGGGGACGTTGACGACCCTTCATCGATGACATTCAGCGTAACCGTCGGCGCTCCGGGCATTTTGGCAGTCTGCTGAATCAGACTTCGCAGCGAGATCAGACCTGCTCCGCTCTCGTCGGTGCCCATCGCATGAACAACCGAGCGTACTTCTTGCATACACGAACGCGCGACTTCCAGCACCGTCCGCACGATACGCTCCGATTCTTCCGAATCGTTTTTGAGGACATAGGGGAGAGCTTGAAGCTGCACGATAACGGAGGTCAGGCGATGACCGATGCTATCGTGCAGATCCCGAGCAATCCGTCCGCGTTCTTCCAACACCGCATAACGCAGAGATTGAACAGTCGCTTGTTCCAACTCCCGATGCGCTTCTTGAAGACGTGCGTACGTCTCCGCAAGCTCTGTATGGATCGCAGCAAGTTCTTCGGTATGACGCTGTTGCTCCAGTCGCTTGATTCGATTGACGCGAATCATACGAAGTAACGCATACAGCCCTACATACGTGAATAACTCTTGTTGCAGCAGTTCGGCGACGTCCGCACCTCCATAGACAACTCGCAGCAAAAAGGTCACAAAGATAACGCTGCCCGCCAGCCAAGCCGATACCGATTCGGTTAAAAGCAAAGCGGTATAACTGATCAAAAAGCCAAGCAAGACCATCAGCACGACCGTATCTTGACCGAATACCCACCAGTACAGGACAGATGCGATATAAATACCGATCAGGATCAATAACCGCGTTCTGTTGCTGCTGATATAACTTGCTATCCCTAGCCCAGCGATATAGAGCACGAACAAAATTCCTGAAGCCCAACGCGACTCGGCAGAATCAGGCAACAATCGTGCAAATAGATAGATCAAGACGATGCTTGTCATCATCCACCCTCGGCGTAGTGGCCATGCGGTCATTGAGGTAACCCCTTTCGAACTTCCGGCGTTATATAGCTTGATTCTAGCACAGATCCTCAGTATTCGGTCGTAACCGGAGGTGCCATCGTCAGCGATAGATCCAGATTGCCGTTACGGGTGCGGATCGCATCCAAAAACATTTTCTGATTGATACTCTGATCCAACGTAACCGAATAAACCAGTTCATACAGACTGCCTAGTTCGGTCGTGCGAATCTTTTTCAACTCATGCTTCACGCCGAATTTTGCGAACACTTCTTCGAACGCTTCTTCGTAACTTAGCGTCTCTGGGATCGTGACTTTGAGTGTTTTTTGCTGAGAACGTTTGACACCGAATTTGAACAGATGCAGACTGAACATGACCACGCATAAAACGATCGTAAACAATACCGCATAACCCAACGCCCCTACGGCGCAAGCAAGACCTGATGCCATCGTAAACAGGACATACGTAATATCTTTCGGATCGCCCGCCGCGCTGCGGAATCGGATAATCGAGAACGCACCCGCCAGACTGAATGCACGCGCAATATTGCTGCCGATCATCAAAATAATGACGGCGACGACAATCGGGAGGATCACAAGCGTTAACGTAAAGCCTTGCGTATACGTCGCCTTATTCGTTTTCATATAAGTCAGGCTAATCAGGATTCCTAATAATAGAGCCAAACCAATCGTCATTAAAGCATGGGTCACCGTCAGATCGGTCGTGCTCAGCTGCGTACTTCCAAAAATCGTCTCAAGCATAACGTACACTCTCCTTCATATCTTCTGCCTTATAAAAAGCAGGTTGCAGCGCTTGGGTTCTGAGCTGCTTTTTGTATTCATTGCCGTATTTCGAAAAACTCGTCCGGTATAGACCGTGTTCCGACAAAAGCCTCGACAACCACGCCGGTACGGTCTTCTCCGCTTTCACTTCCATCAACCATTGACCGGGCTGCATGAGCGCTTCGCCGTAGTCCCCGCACTCCAATTGCACGTCTTCTCGCCGGCAGCGAATATTCGTATCGAACGTAATGCGCAGATCGCGGCTGCTTTTATCGAACAGCGCTTTGCGGTCGTAAGACAGGTACACTTTCGGCGTCAGATCGTACAATCTCAAAAAATATTCGATTTCATCAATCACTTGCGCGTTCATATAAGGCTCTAACTTCGGCGGTTGACCCGTGCGTACAAACTCGTAAGCTTCATGAAGTTTGAGCGCGGTACGGCGTTTGTTCACAAGCCCCGACACTTTCTTTTTGATTTCCAAAAAGACTCTAGTCTCTTTATTCGGAACTCCGTAAGCTCGCAGACGAAGCTTTTCTTTGTACGCCGGCTTGGACAAACTTTGCCGAATCAATGAATCGTGCGGCGTATCGAAGTATAGATTGCTAATTGCGTAAAACTCGTTTTCGTTATATTCGTCTTTTTCCATATAAGGAAGCAGCGCCGCGTAGATCCGCTCATATGCCGCATGATCCATCAGATACTTGCTTTCGTAACGATTGAAGACCTCGATTGCCATATTCCTTCGTTCCTTTCACGTTGAAGTGGGATGCCTGTATCGTAGGTCTGGAACCTTTAGCTAATCTTAAAAGGATGAAAACTATAAAATTGATAAACCCATATTTTAGTGGTATCATATACAATATCAAAAGAAGGAAGTGGCATAGTGCCGGCTGTACACAAAATCATCGAAAAGATGAGAAGTCAGCCACGAGGGATCCGTTACGAAGAAGCAGTTAAAGTCTTGAACTATTACGGCTATACGCTAATTCGAAAAGGCGGTACATCCCATCGGATATTTAAGAATACAAGAGGAGATGTATTTGTTTTAAAAGATGACTCTCCTATGAAAATCTCTTACATAACCGAAATTCTGGCGATGATCGACGGGGAATAATTCCCGTCGTATCAGCCAGTTCGGTTTTAGTCAGGGCAACGGCCTATAAGACTAATACATAATTTAGCGCTTTGATTACAGTTGTTTTTAGAATCATATAGACTTGTTAAAGCCATGCTTTTCATTTCTAACTGGTTCAAAGCACTAAAGAAAGTACACATCATAATTAAAGGAGGTGTTGCGCATATGATCGAAAATATTAAAAATATTGATTATTATATGAATCTCCCGTATACAGTGTTAATTCAAAAAGTAGAAAATGAAGGAAAGCCTTATTTTTTCGCTAAAATTGAAGAATTGCCTGGATGCCACACCGATGCACAAACTCAAATCGAAGCCTTGCAAGAACTTGAGATGGTAAAAAAAGATTATTTAGAAATAAAAATTGAGGTAGGTGCTGAAATTCCAGAGCCAAGCGACTTACCTTCGGGGAAATTACTTCTACGTCTACCAAAATCTTTACACAAACAAATTTTGAAAGATGCTCAAAAAGAATCAACCTCAGTTAATCAATTAATTCTTTATCGCCTAGCCAGACAAACCGGATATGAAGAAGCTTCTCACCATACAAATTAATCATTATCTTCTATACAAGCAAAAAAGTCAGCTGTTACATGCAGCTGGCTTTTTATTGTGTAATCATAATAAAGAATGATTTTAATACATAAATTTGGATCCCTAAAGCGTTTAAGGTTGATTACAGGGTTTGCCGATATAATGAACACCAACAACCCTTATCGATGAATGAACTGAAAAATAAATGAAAATAGAAGGTGATCCCGCTATGCGAATTTTGATCGTAGAAGACGAACAACATCTTGCCGAAGCCCTTTCGCAAATTTTGAAAAAGAATCATTATTCCGTGGATATGGTGCATGACGGCGAAGCCGGATTGGATTACGCGCTCAGCGGTATTTACGATCTGCTCCTGCTCGATATTATGCTTCCGGGCATGGACGGCATTGAGATTTTGAAAAGTGTGCGAAGCGAAGGCATGGGTGTGCCGATTATTTTGCTGACTGCCAAAGGCGAGACGCCGGACAAAATCGCAGGGCTGGATCACGGAGCCGACGATTACGTCGCGAAACCTTTTTCAGCCGATGAACTACTGGCAAGGATCCGAGCAGCGATGCGGCGAAAAGGCGAAGTGATGCCGGAAGATGCGCTGAAATTCGGAGATTTGGAACTGAATGCGACTAATCCGAAGCTGACGGTACGCGGTAAAGAGCTTAAGTTGATTCCGAAAGAAAGCGAACTGCTGGAACTGCTTATTGTACGGAAACAAGCGGTTACGTCCAAAGAACAAATGATCGAAAAGTTATGGGGATTCGATTCGGAAGCGGAACATAATAACGTCGAAGTGTATATCTCTTTTTTGCGTAAAAAATTGAACTTTCTCGGCTCAACGACGCGGATCACGACGATTCGAGGCATCGGCTATGTGCTGGAGGAGGGTCAAGCGCAATGAGCGAGCTTTCGCAAACTTCGTCGCTGATCTTTCAAAAGCTCCGCAATCGGTTTTTGATCGTGAATCTGGTGACGATCGTGATGATTATGTTGGTCGCGTTCGCGACGATTTATACGTTCGTGTACCGCCAGGTGCATGACGAGATTCAGATGGATCTTGAGCGCACGACGAATATGTATCAAGGCGAACGCAGCAATGCGATGCCTAATCGAAACCCGCAAGGAAACGGACAACCGCCAAGAAACGATATGGGCGGGAGCGATGCTCCGGAACGTTCGGTTTCTTTTATGGTGTTGACCGATTCAGCCGGTACGCTGGTTGATACGGAGTCGCGTTTCGATATGACGGAAGAACGTTATGCCGAAGCGTTAGCCTTAGCGATAAAAAATGGTAACGCTAGCGGATCATTCACGCTTGAAGATAATCGATGGACGTACAGCCGCGTTCCGTTAAATGATCAGATCATGTACGTGTTTATCGATACGACTTCTCGCGAAGAGATTTTGACGACGCTGATTTATGCGTTTCTCGCGGTAGGCGCCTTGATGTTGGTCGTGCTGTTCTTTTTCAGCCGATTTTTTGCGAACCGTTCGATTCAGCCGGTACGCGAAGCGTTCGACAAGCAAAAGCAATTTATCGCGGACGCTTCTCACGAGCTGAAAACACCGCTCGCGGTCATCAACACCAATGCCGATGTCTTGCTGGCAAGCGGCGAGGAAAGTATTCGGAGCCAACAGAAATGGCTCCATTATATCAAGTCGGAGACCGAGCGAATGAGCAAGCTCACAAGCGACCTGCTCTATCTGACCGAGATGGACGATGCGCGGTCGGCTTTGGTACACAGCCGCTTCGATCTCAGCGAAGCGGTCGAGAATGTGATGCTGACCATGGAAGCCGTCGTCTTCGAAAAGCAGCTTTCGCTACAATATACGATCGAGCCTGACCTCTCGATCGTCGGCAGTCGTGAGCAGATCGTACAGGTCACGATGATCTTGCTCGACAACGCGATCAAATACGCCGATACCGGCAATATCGACGTGTCTCTAGGGCGTTATCACGGCGAGATTCGCCTCGACGTGACCAACAGCGGCGAAGGCATCGCCGCCGAACATCTTCCCCGCGTATTCGATCGATTCTATCGAACCGACCCTTCCCGTGCCCGTTCGCAAGGCGGTCACGGTCTGGGACTTGCGATTGCCCGCTCGATCGTCGAGCAGCATCACGGGAAGATTACTGCCGCAAGTACCGTCGGCGAGCAGACGACTTTCTCCGTGCACTTTCCGGTCTGAACATAGAAAAGAGTGCCTTCCGAATTCGGAAGGCACTCTTTTTCATACTTGCTTATGCTAGACGTCCGGCAAGCACTTCCATGCCGTAGATCAGCAAGAACAACGTAGCGAATAACGCCAGAACCAAGACAGCAAAACAAACACTGATCGCCGTAACCAGACCTTTTTGCACATCCGGGCGCATCGCTTTCACGAAGAAATTCATTAATAAATAACTAGCCACCGTAATGACCATCAGAATAAGCGGGGCAATCATTTCAATCCAGCTCCTTTGATTTCAAAATCGACGAATCTTGATAAGACTTCAGCAATCCTTCGTAGATCAGTTCCATCCGCTCACTTTGACGAAAATCGTCCGGTGTCACCAATGCCGGCAACTTGTTCCAGATCTTAATGCCGGAACGATGCAAAATCTCAGCGACAAATTGCGAACAGAAATACGAGTTGCTGAATTCTACCGGTTCTTTGAGCGCAACCCCGACGATCCCAAGCAGATTGTACAAATATTTTTCACGGCTGCGGATAAAGACATTCAGTACTCGGCGCATTTTGGCTTCTTCCCGCTCACTGACTTCGATCTTGTAAATCACGCACGCCGTATTTGGATAACGGCTAAATGTCCCGGTGCGGATATCTTCGCGTACAAAGCCGCCGTCTACCGGATTATACGGATTTTTCCGACCGAAGCTATAGAGTTCCGTCAGCTCGCGATCGAACGAGATCGAAGCATGATTGTAAGGCGCACGCGTGTACACTTGAATCATTTTGGTAAACAGCGTACCGGTATTGGTCAATAAAATGTAGATCGAACGCGACTCTGTCATCGCCTGATTCTCCTTCCGCTTCGGCGGTTGATCGGATCGTGATGTATACCAAATACGCCAAGACAAGTTTCATATTGCGCCTTTTTCCATGATTGCTTTATGATAGCATAATCAAGCAGTTACAACTGCTATTTTAGCTTAAAGTTGGTGACGTGATGTTCAGCTCTTATGTCGTGTTATTGATCGTGCTTGCCGTGCTGATTGCCGCAAATCTAGTCTTCTGGTTCGTCAGCCGTCGTCAGCCGGGCAAAGATTATTCGTCGATCGGCAATCGGATGAAAACCTGGTGGGGCATGTTCTTTATTTTTTGCTTGGCTACGTTATTCACGCCTGCCGTCTCGCTTATTTCGTTGATGATTTTATCTTTTTTTGCGTTGCAAGAATATTTCTCGATGATTCGCGGTACGCGCAAAGCCGACCGTCGGCTTTTTTTGTGGGCGTATCTTGCGATTCCGGTTCAATTTTATTGGATTTATATCGGCTGGTACGGCATGTTTATCGTATTTATTCCGCTGTATGTGTTTCTGGTTTTGCCGATTCCGCGTCTGCTGGGCAAAGGAACTTTCGGCTTTTTGCGCAGCGTCAGTTCGACCCAATGGGGCATCATGCTCATGGTATTCGGTCTGAGCCACTTGGCGTATTTCCAGTTCGCGACCCCGGAATACGGCGGCGGATTGGTGCTGTTTCTAGTCGTACTTACGCAAGTGAACGATGTCATACATATGCTCGTCTCTCTTTATTTCGGGAAAAAGAAAATCGTACCGACCGCCAATCCTCAATTGACGTGGGAAGGTTTTGTCTGTGCGTTTCTTGCTACGATTGGCGCTTCGCTTGCGCTTGCGCCGTATCTCACTCCGTTCAGCCCTACAGCCGCCGCTTGGTTCGGTGGGCTATTGGCTTTGGCGGGTCTATTCGGAAGTTTGACCGTATCCGTGCTCAAGCGCGATCTGCTCGTAGGCGACGAAGACAAAGCGGCAACGCTCAAAAAAAGCTACCTCAGCCAAATCGACAGTCTCACTTATACCGCACCTGTCTTTTTCCATGCGGTTCGTTATTTTTTCGAGTTTATGTGAAGGATAGTTAGAGCAAAACAAAAAACGCAGAGCCTATGGAAATAAGGATCTGCGTTTTTATTTGGATTATGTGCTCATTTTGCTAAACTTAACGCTTCTAACCCCCAGTCTTCTCCGAACTTTTTCACTAGATCATTTTGAATAGTTAATGCTTGTTCGATATTCGTTGCCGGAGAAACAAGCTGCGAATCGTCTGTAAATTTGATGTTTATTTTCTCAAAACCTTTTTCAAACCATAGAGTACCGATCTGCGTAAAATCCGTTACGTTTTTATGTGTGAAGTAAAATAAATACGACATATGAACGCCTTTATGACTTTCTATAACGTAAATCGGAAACGTTCGATTTTTCTCCGTCATCTCGATCCCTTTAATCGTGACCCGACCCGAAAATTCCGACTGCTTAAAAACAGGTCGCCTGAATGTTCCTTCGACCGTGATCGTGGTATCGACCGTTGACCCGTTTTCCTTGACTATAATAGCCGGTTGAACTTCCGATATTTTTTGAGGAAAACTGTAAAAGCTCACAAAAAACCGCACACGATAATAAACGCAATGATTGAAACATAATGAGTTTTCACTTTGACCTCCACGCTACAAACGGTTATAGACAAATCTATTCGATTCTATAACGTTCCGAAGTACACTTCCGTTACGTAATCGAATAAAATCTGTCCGTTTTGCTCGGTGCGATCAAAAATTCGGCGTAGTTCTTCCATCATTGGCGCGTAATTCGGATGATCCGGTGCAGGCACGTAAGACGACGAATTCAATCGACCGCTCAGCCCTTCAAAATCGAACAGTTGCTGATTCGGGAAGGTCGCTTTGGTCATCTGCCGTTCTCCGAAAAACGACTGCAACGCGTTGGAATCCACCTGCGTCGTATTGCGGTGGTTCACTTGGCTATAGTCGGTGCCGTAAGTGAGCAACAACTGCTCGTAAGCTTCGAGGAAAGGCGTTCCCGACGTCAGCCGATTGTTCCAGATCAAAATGACAATGCCGCCCGGCTTCAAAATTCGCTTGAACTCGGTATATGCCGCTTGCGCGTCGAACCAGTGAAACGACTGCGCGCATACAATAGCGTCAATACTGGAGTCAGGCAACGTCGTCTGTTCGGCAGGAGCGGCAACCGCGCGAAAAGCCGGAGACTGGCTCAATTGCGCTTCCGCGACGCTCCGCATCTCGTCGTTCGGCTCGACGGCAATCACTTGGCTTTCGCGTTCCAAAAGCAGTCGCGAAAAAATTCCGGTACCCGCTCCGATGTCTGCGATCTTCTCTACCGAATCCAATCCTACTTCTGTGTATAAATAATCCAGTGCCGCCTTCGTATAGTCCGGGCGGTATTTCACATAAGCATCTACGCGATCGGAAAAACGTTGTTTGCTGTCCATTTTAACCTTCCTCCTTTGGATGGTTTGACTTAAGTTTCATTTAGTGAAACTAAGTTTTATTTTATCTACATTATACTATACAAAGAATGAAAATGAAAAATGTTGCGACGCTTGAATCGGTAGTTAGACCGACTCAAACTCGCAACATTTTTTAATTACAGATATAAAGCGATACGTGAAAATTTTTATACCGCCGTTATTGCAGGAATCTTCACTTCGACGATGCAAGTCTCGCCATTTTGTACGCCGCGAATCACGCCGTCTGCGACTCGCTCGCCTTGTACATACACTTCTGTATCACTGACGCCAGCTTCTCTGGTAATCGAAATCTGATACTCCGCACCTCGGAAAGCACGCACTACCGACACTTCGTTCCAATCGTTCGGAAGCTGAGGCGCTACGCGCAGACCGTCCGGGGTTCCTTGAACGCCAAACAACCCATCGATCAAGCAGCGATATACCCACGGCACCGTACCGGTGTTGAACAGCTGGCTAGAACGTCCCGCCGTACGAGGAATTTGGCGATACGCGCCGCGGTAATAGTTCGGGATAAAGACCGGAAGTTGTCCGCGCTGCACAATATCTTCTTCGCTGGTTCCCGGCAACATTTTACGCAGCAGACGATACGCGTTTTCTTTTTCCCCGACCGCATACAGCGCATAAATATAAAAAGCCGCCGCATGATTGTACACCGCTCCGTTTTCCGCGGAACCCGGATGTTTTTGCGTTACGCGTCCGACATCTTCACGCATCGCGGTATACGAAGGAGCCAACTTTTCGACGCCATAAGGGCTTTCGAGCTGCTCGGCTACGGCACGGATCAATCGCTCTTTTTGATCATCGTTCGCTGCGCCGCTCAGGAGCGACCAGCCTTGCGGATTGATAAAGATCCGACCTTCTTCGTCCGCGCTGATTCCGAAGGGTACGCCGTCGTCGGTAATGCCGCGTGCATACCAATCGCCGTCCCACAGATGCGTATTCACGGCTTCGTTAATATTGTCTGCTTGTTGACGGTAACCTGCCGCTTCCGCAGCATGTCCGCTACGCTCGCAAATATCTGCCCATACTTGGCACGAATAGGCGGTCGCAATCGTCAGCCAACCGGATACGCCGCGTCCTTTGTGACCGACCATATTCATCGGATCGCACCAGTCGCCTTGATTGATATAATTCAGCCCGCGTTCGTCACGATCTCCGATCAACCATTTTACCGCCAGATCGATATGTTCGAAGACACTGCCTACCTTATCGCCGCCTGCATACTGCACTTGTTCGTCCAAAATGCCATAATCGTTCGTCTCGTCGAGATACGTAATCAGGCAGACCGGAAGCCAGACACAGTGATCGGTATGCGGCACTTGATTGATGTATTTTAACTCGGCACCTTCATACAGTACGATTCCGTCCGGCATCGAACCGTCTGGACGCTGCTGGGACAAAGCCGTCAGAAAAGCTTGCCGGGTATAGCTCGGATCGATATAACTCATGCCCATATGATCTTGCAAATAGTTGCGCGTCTGCGGGTCGGTCGATAACCGATTGGTTACGCCGTGATAATAGACTTGGCGCGGCAGCCAATGATTGACGAAGTTGTCCAGTTGTTTGTCCGGTGTCTGGATCGTAAGACTGCCTCGTCCTTCCGCGACATAAGCCGCATAATCGCGAGCCGCTGCATCGAAACCGTATTCGGAATAGATCGCATAAGATGCTGGATCAACGTCTGCCGCTCTTGGTGTTTCTTTTTCGCCGTCATATCCAAAATACCGTTCGCGAATATCCGCAATCTCCGCTTCGTCTTTTGCCGGGCCGAATACGAATCGATACTCTTGTTCTTCGCCCGCTTCCGGTTGAATCCGATATTGCATCACTGCCGCCGGCATCTCGTAACGCGCGTCTCCGCAAGCCAACGTCTCAAGTTCCAACATCGACGGACGCATGATTCCGCCTTCGCCTTCGAATGCTTCTTGGCTCACTTCCCAAGCTTCCGGTCTTTTTTCGGCAAGTAGATAGGTCTTGTCTTTGAGCTGCTTGATCGCAGGATATTCATGCACTTTCTGATACGGCGTGACGGATGAACAGACAATTGCCCCTAAATTCTCAACGTATTCGCCGCTTTGATTCATCCATGACATATAGCCGACGCTAAAATACGGATACAGACTGATTTTGCGCTTGCGGTTACCCGTATTGATCACTTTGATTTTCCATAGTTCCGCAGCATGATCTTTCGGCAAAGTTAACGTCATTTCGATCCGCAAATCTTGGTGTTCGACCGTCCAATTCATATCGTGCTTGCCTGAAGCGAATACGAATTTCTCGGGAACTTCACGCGTCGGTTCGTACGGAGCCGAAAATATGTAACCGCTCTCTTCATCTTTAATCAAAAGAAACCGTCCGGGGTGATGCGCGTAATACGGTTGTTCCGGCTGCATAAAGGTTTTGGCTTCCAGGTTCGGCGCGTGCGCATACTTTGCCGGTTCCGGCTGCATAAACTGCGCGACCGCGTACCCTCGGCAATTCATATGGATCATCATCTGGTTGTTCCACAAAAAACCGGAAGCTTTCGGCAAAGCGGTCGGGCTGGTGAGTTCATAATACTGCTCATCTTCAGTCGGTCTGATTAAGATAGAAATCCCCTCTTTTCAAAAAGAATAACGGCGTGGCACCTTGGATCGCAAACGTTTTCGGTAAAAGGTAGACATCGCCTGATTTATTTCTTCCATTATAGAGCAGTCTGCGTAAAAGACCAACGGAAAATAAGACGCTCGCGGATAATGCGAGCGTCTTGATTTTGATCGGAGTACCGAATTCAGGTACCGCAAAACGTCTGGTAGCCTTGGTCTTCGTCCAGCGGAAGCTGAGCGTATTCCGCTTGCTCCGCCGTATGGGCGTAAGGTTGCTTGAGCGCCGCAAGCAACCGGTGCAGCGGCTCGTAGTCGCCGTCATTCACGGCGGCTTGGAGCGCTTCTTCCACGCGGTGATTGCGTGGAATGATTGCCGGGTTATGCGCGAGCATCATCTCGCGCACCGCCTCCGGCGTGGTGTTCTGGCGAGTGAGTCGCTCTCGCCACTGACGTTCCCAAGCGCGGTATTCGCCGCTTGCGAGCAGCGCGTCTGCGCCGGGGAACGTCCGGCTTGAAGCGGCGGCATCGGAAGTTGCCGCCTGATCTTCGCCAAGCGGCATACGGAATGTCATGCCGACGAACGTATTGGTATAGTCCGCGCGGAAAGCTTTCATGAGATCAAGCAAATCGGCGATCAGCTTCTCGTCTTCTTCTTCGCGGTTCGACAAGCCAAGCTTCGCCCGCATTCCGTCGAACCAAATATCCAGGTATAAACGTTCGAATCCGCTAAGCGTCTGCTCGGCAATCCCCATGCCGACGTCTGCATCTTCGTCCAGTAGCGGAATCAATACTTCCGCCAAGCGGGACAAATTCCATAACGTGATATATGGCTGATTGCCATAAGCATAACGCCCTCCGGTATCGATCGAGCTGAATACCGTTGAAGGATCATACGCGTTCATGAACGCGCAAGGCCCATAATCGATCGACTCGCCGCTGATCGTCATATTGTCGGTATTCATGACGCCATGAATAAACCCGACCAACATCCAGTTGGCGACAAGCTGCGCTTGGCGCTCAACGACGCTGCGCAGGAACTTTTCGTAGCGCTGCGAATCGGAAGATGCCGCGCCAGGCTCGTTAAGCTCCGGGTAATGCCGATTGATCGCATAATCGGCAAGTTCGCGCAGCGCTTCGACGCCGCCCCATTGCAGCGCGTATTGGAACGTCCCAACGCGCAGATGGCTAGCCGCGACGCGGGTGAGTACCGCGCCGGGAAGCGGCGTCTCACGGCGAATCTGTTCGCCCGTCGCCGTGACCGCAAGGCTGCGCGTCGTCGGAATCCCAAAGCTATACATCGCTTCGCTGATGATATACTCGCGCAGCATTGGACCTAGCGCTGCGCGCCCATCGCCTCCGCGCGAAAAAGGCGTTCGCCCCGAGCCTTTGAGCTGAATATCGAAGCGCTCGCCGCTAGGCGTCTGCTGCTCCCCGAGCAGTACCGCGCGTCCGTCGCCGAGACGCGCGAAGTTCCCGAACTGATGCCCGGCGTACGCTTGCGCCAGCGGCTTCGATCCTTCCGGCAAAATATTGCCGGCAAATACGGCTGCGGCTTCTTCGCTATGAAGCCACTCTAAATCCAAGCCTAATTCAGCGGCTACCGCTTCGTTAACCATTACAACGTCAGGCGCCGCCACAGGAACCGGCGACAACGAACTATAAAACACTTCGGATAATTCGGCGTAACTATGATCGAAATTCCATCCGGCTTTTGACCCAGAAGAATGTGGCGTAGAATGGTCAGTCATGAACCTTACCTCCTTGTTGAACATTCTGTTCTCTTTAAGAGTAGAGCAGAACGTCATTCTTTTCCAGTCCGCAAGCTCTATTTACCCGTATCGAAGAACCGTGTTACACTTTATGAGAACGCATACATTTCGATAAGGGAGGCTTTCTTTGTAATGAAAAAAAGAGTATTCTCAGGATTTATGGCGCTAGCTCTCACTTCTGCTTTACTTGTCACAACAAATGTAAGCGCAAACAATTTATCTTCGGATCTTCCTTCTTCTGTCTCGTATTCCCTCATTACCAAAGGCTATGATTGGGGTCCAGCCGTTTACAAAGTGGTACTGGACGCGGGAACTCTCATTCAAAGCCAATCTTTATCCAACAATACGTTCAAAGTTCTTGCCGAACGGAGTTACGATGCCGTCAATTTGCAAAACCAACAAAAATACAAAGCTTCCGACAGCAGTAGCCGCGCGATTCAAAAGATCTATTTGTCCGACGAGCAAGGAAACCGCGTTTCTCAATCGACCGGGCGTTATATTACGATTGAAATGAGGGTTCATCCCGATATGGTGACGTCTAGCCCGTTTGCTTTTGACTTACAAAGCTTTACGAATCGATATGTGGATCTGAACTACACGATTATTCAGCAAAAGTCTTTGCAAGACGAAGCCGGCAATACGGTGGATGACCTGACGACCCGATCGGAGACGCCGCACAAAATGATTGAAGAAGATGTTGAGCTATTCGATACGACAGGCAAATTCAATTACGCGGATTCAAAATACGGGAAAATCAATCTGACTTACGCGTCTTACATACCGGAAAGCAAAAACAAAAAACCGTTAATCATCTGGCTCCACGGCGCGGGCGAAGGCGGAACCGATCCGCGTGTGGCACTGCTTGGCAACGAAGTGACCGCGTTAGTGCGTCCGGATATTCAAAAGCATTTCGGCAGCGCCGCTGTTCTCGTTCCGCAAACGCCGACGTTTTGGATGAATGACGGCACTGGACAGTACACGAAAACTGGCAAAAGTATGTACACATCGGCGTTGACCACGCTTATCAAGCAATACGTGAAGCAGCACGCCGCGGATATTGATCCTTCCCGCATCTACATCGGAGGCGGTTCCAACGGCGGGTTTATGACGCTGAATATGCTGCTTGCGAATCCGAATTATTTTGCGGCGGCTTATCCTTCGGCGGAAGCGTATGACGACAGTTGGTTAACGAAGCAAGATATTGCGAAGCTTAAAAATATTCCGATCTGGTTCACGGCTGCGGGTGCGGACGAAACGGTCGATACGTCGAAAACGTCGACCCCGACTTACAAACGCCTGATCGCGGCTGGAGCGAAAAACGTACATTATTCGTATTTTGATAAGGTGAAAGATTTGAGCGGGACGTATACGAAAGGGAATGGCGATAAGTCGCCGTATGAGTATAACGGGCATTGGTCGTGGGTTCATGCGTTGAACAATGAGCTGACGAAAGACTTTGACGGAAAGCCGGTTAAAATGAAAGGGAAAGCGGTGACGTTGATGGAATGGATGGCGGGGCAGAAGGCGTCTGTTCGTTGAGGGGATTGGGTGTCGGTTGTGGAGCCGCTGCGAGAGAAATTCGCTTTTAGCGACGCGAACAGACACTTCTGGGGATGGACAGGGTAGCCGCTCCCTGGTTGGGGAACAGCTGTTCCATGTCTTGGTTGAAAGGCTTGCTTTTAAGAGCTTGCCTTGCCTAAAGGATTGTATGTCCCTTAGAAGGCGAAAAAAACTCAATTCGGATCGTTAACGGATTGTATATCCGTTAGAAGGCGTTTTGGGGGCATTTCCCCCAAAATAACGGGCTATATTTGCGCTAAGGGTCATCTGTATCCGTTAGAATTCTCAAGCGCTTGTGAAAATGCGCTAAGCGTCGTGTGAATCCGTTAGAATCTAACGGAAAGGCAAAGGAGCGAAAGGCAGAGCCAAAAAAAGAATCTCTTTGCCGCCTAATCATGGCGGAAAGAGATTCTTTTTGCGATCCATGAAATAGGATCGCATAGAGGTAGAGCGGGATCGACGAAAATCGGGTTTCGCCGATCTGCAAGAATTGTTTTATAGTCGCTTCTCGATCCAAGCGATCGCTTCTTCGATCACTTCGTCGCGTGTCGGTTCGTTAAAGATTTCGTGCATCAGATGAGCGTAGATTTTGAGCGTTTTATCCGTCGAAGCGATATCGCCGTAGAAATCGCGGGAATCTTTTTCGCTGACCAATCCGTCGTTCGCACCGTGCAAGAGTAATACGGGATCGACGAATTGCTTCGCATGGGTTTTGAGCCATTCGATACCGCTGCCCAAGCTGTTGAATAATTCGACGGAAATTTCTTTTTCGACTAGGGGGTCGCTATTGTAGGCGGCTACCACTTCCGGGTCGCTGCATACGCCGGAGCCGAGTTCATTCGGGAAATACGTTCCAGCCGGAAGCTGCATCGGAAGCTCGCCCGCAACTTTCGTGTTATAGCGGGTCAATGCTCCCGACAACACGATGCCTTTGACTTTGCCCGGATATTTGGTACCGAATGCCGAAGAAGCGAATCCGCCCATACTGTGCCCGATGATGTATAGCGGAGTGTCTCCGCTGTCTTGAAGCGCCGCTTCTACGACCGCGTTCACGTCATCGACCAGTTCGTTGAAGTCACTGTAAAAAACGCGTTTGCCTTCCGATCTCGCATGACCCCGGTGGTCGAAGCGATACACGCTGATTCCGCGTTGATTCAGCTTTTCGGTCACGTAATCGTACCGGGTAGCATGTTCCGCTAATCCATGCACGATCACAACCGAAGCTTTGGGATGTTCTACTTTGTTTTGGCTAAAATAGAGCTGCGTACCGTCAAAAGATTTCAAAGTGCTTTCGATCAAGGTCAAGCGACTCACTCCTTTTTATCCACAAAATCGAATGATTTTTCGTAGAAAATATATCACTCTGCGTACCGTTTGTCTATTCAAAATCAGAGCGCTTACATCATAAAAATCTATTCGTTTCTTTTAACGTTCGATCTTCAGCGCATATTTTTTGTTCAGCAAAAAAGGACGCAAATAACCATTCATCGTCGATAAAGGTAACACTTCCGGTTTTAACCGAATCCCAAGCGTTTGCTCCATATAAAGACGCCGTTCAACCATCCGTGCCCAGACTTCTGGATATTTTTTCGCAAGTTCAAGCCGTAAATTTTCGTCCGCAATCGCAACTCCGTCTTCCGCACTTGCTCCGCCGTAGCCCGGAACCGCAGGAATAATATCCATTTGCAGCAGCATCCCGCTTTGCAGAGGACTATTCGAATCCGGCGTAAACGGCGAAGACATCCATTCCTCGCCTGCCGTCAAATGACCTGGATTCAGATGCCAATGATATTTCGACTTCGGCAGAACGCTATCGATGATCTCATACATCTCGCCGCCTGTCATGCCGATTTCAAGTTGCTCGTACCAAGTCGCTGCCGCCGCATAATAAGGAATCGCTACGGCGTCCAAATAATCGCGCACTTCACTCGGTAACTGCTTCGCATCCGACACCACATACCCCGAACGGCTTGTCAGCCCGCCTCGATAACCGAGCGTTGCCGAGAACTTGTCGCCGATTTTGACCTCTTTATTACGCGGCGCAACGACAGCATTGGTGAATCGATCGCCTGTCGCGCAGATCGTCTGCACATTGTTCGGTTGCCCATAGACAGCAAGTTCGTGCGCCAATTCCATCTCGGTCTTGCCCGGCTCGATCTGCTCCAGCAAACGCCGTATTCGATCCGAAGCTTGCGAAGCTCCAAACTCGTAATGGGCGATTTCGTTAGCATTCATCTGCACGCGCGCACCGTAATGGGGATGGATAAATAGCCCCGTTGCATTGACGACTTCGCCATTTTCTCCGACCACTGACTTTATCGCATCCACAATAAAAGATGGCAGATCAAATAACTGACCATTATCTTCGAGTAGACTTGTGAACATTTTCCAGCCTACCAGCCCGACTTTCAACCCTGGAACGATCCCTGCATCTCCGATCAATTCGGCAAGTGTGCGGGTGTTTTCCATCGGCTGATTAGGCAAAGAAAAATAAGGCGTATGTACGGTAGTTGCCGCAAGGCGGCTATACTGCGCCATACGCAGCGATTCATTGCCTAACGTCAATACCGCTTTTCCATCTGTGTGGAGTACCAAGACCGATTCTTCGAATCTCGGTTCATAACCCGTCAAATAGCCAAAATTCGTTCCGTGTTCACGATCCGCATAAATGGCGAGCGCGTCCAATCCTGCTGTCTGCATACGTTGGAGCACTTTTTCAAGATGTAACGCCATCGTGTCATCCGTCAGATCGACAGGTGAAGTGGCAGGCTTCAAATCTGGAGGAGGCACTTGCGTATAGGAAACCGTTGGTTTTGATATGCCCGATGCTTCACGATCCATGATTGCCCTCTTTTCTTATTCGAAAATTTTATAAAAGTACAGCGTAACGTCGATCTCGGCATTCGCAGCTTGCTTCAGGGTATCGACTCCGCCGAGCTTCATGCCTTGCTTGATATAGAAGCGGCAAGCCGCAAGGTTATCGTCTTGTGCTTCTAGCGATAAGCCGATTAATTCTTGCTCGCGTGCCCAAGATTCGGCTTGATCTAGCAGCATATCACTAACGCCTCGTCCACGGTGCGATCCTCGTACAGCGATATTTTCGATATACGCATAATTCGTCCAATCCCGAACCAGACGAATTTGTCCGATACATTCAGCCCCGTAAAAAGCGAGAAAAATGACTTTTTGATCGTTGTTGATATACGATCCCCAATCTAGCCGATCGTCTGGAAAACAAATAAAACGTGTGTCTTCAAAAAGTTCTTCCGTATATGTCCAGATACCTTGCTGAAAAGTCGGAATCAAGCGTCCAAAGATCGGGAAAGCTTCATTTGTATCATTAATATATGGGATATGTTCAACGTCAAAACGCACAAGAATGATGTTATCGATCTGCTGATTTTCTTCCATGATATAGACTCCTTTTGTACCCTACTTCAACCTTGATTCAGTATAGAACAAAAAGCCCCTCCCGTCTTGCTACGGTACGTATTAAAATAAATTTTAAATTCCAGAACTTGAAATTGTTTATTTTGGAATCGTGATATAAGATGGCGAAAGCTGGCGAGCACTTTTTGGCGCTAAGCCCACATCAGGATACAAGAAAAGAGGGGTATTTAATGAAAAAGTTCCAAAAAGCGCTCGCTGCTTCGGCTTTCGCGGCTCTGACTGCATTTGCAGTTGTTGCTCCGGCTTCGGCAAGTTCGTCGATTGACATCCGTTCTATGGATCTGGAAACCGCATTGATGACGATTCAAAGCGAACGTGCAAAATTACTGGATCAACAGCTTGCAAACCAACTGAGTCAAGTTCAAGACAAAAACGCTGAATTGGCGCTTTTAAATTCGCAATTGGCAACGGCTAAAGCTAACGGCGATACCGAAACAGCTGCTGCGCGTCAACAACAAATCGACGCACTGAATAACACCCAACAAATGGATATGCTGCGTCTGCAATCTTTGTCGAACAAACGCAACGAAGCTTTCGACGTGATGACAAACTTCATGAAAAAGATGCAAGATTCGAGAGCTTCGATTATCGGCAACATGAGATAATCAAAGATTTCGTCTGGCTTTATTTTAGATTCATATAGTCAGATCGACAAAAAGCTTCTTCCCGCCAAATGGTGGGAAGAAGCTTTTTTCACGACTGATTTCACTTAGCCAAATACAAACGTGCTCACAGAAACTTTACCTTTCAATACCATATAGATGTCTTGACGACCTTCGACGCCACTGAGCGACGCCGATCCATCTGCCCATTGTTGCACCCCGGAAGCTTCCACGGGAACCGTGCCAACAAGCTGACCGTCGGTACTCCCGAGACGAAGTTCGATCGAACCGCCTGTAGCGCTCGCGACGCGAACTTGAACATTTTGCACTCCGCTACCGAATTCAGCGTCGCGGAATGCAATCCAGCCCGATTCGTTTACGACTTCGATCGCGCTTCCGCCTTCTACGCATTCGTCCAAGATTACGCCTTCGTAAGCATCGTAATTGATCGCTTTCGTAGACTGCGTCAGGTCACGCGGCGGAATCTTTTCACCGGATACGTCAAGCGGCGATTCCAGTGGCAAATTCGCCGACGAAGAACCCGCAAGCAGCGTATACGAAGCTTGTTCGATCACAAAGCGTTCGCGTGTGACATCCCAGACCGCAAGTTCAGACAGCGGAATACTAAACGGAATTTCTTTCGTTTCCCCTGCACTCAGTTTGACGCGGCGGAACGCTAGCAGCTGCTTAAGCGGACGCTTCACGCGGGATTGCTGTACGCGGCCGTACACTTGCACGACTTCTTCGCCGTCCACTTCGCCTGTGTTTTTTACCGTCACCGTCAGATTGATCTTCGCATTCTCGCTTCCTTCGATACTTGTCGCATTGAGCTTCAATGCTTGGTAATCGAATGTCGTATAGGATAATCCGTAACCGAATGGATACAGCGGCTCGCCGTCAAAATACCGATACGTACGATTGCCTTGGATAATATCGTAGTCCATAAATTCCGGAAGTTGATCGACCGATTTGTACCACGTCATGCTGACGCGTCCCGCCGGATTTTCTTCTCCGAACAATACGTCCGCAATCGCTCTACCCACTTCTTGTCCCGCATGAGTCGAATACACGACCGACGGTACATGTTCATCGACCCAGTTCAACGCATACGGATAACTACCGATCACGACAACGACCGTATTCGGATTGACGGACAGCACTTCTTTGATCAATTGTTCTTGCGATTCCGGCAATGTGATATCTGGGCGATCGACAGTTTCTTTGCCGTTGATAAGCGGATGGTTACCCACGAATACGACCGCAACTTCGGCGTTTTTCGCCGCTTCTTTTGCCGCTTCGTATTTATCGGTTACTTTTTCCACTTCGAAAACGTCGGCTTGCAATACTTTTGCCGCGCTATGATCCAATGCGGACGTGCCGCCTGCATCGATTTCATTGGATGTTTCTTCCGCGCTTCCGTCCCCGGCAAGTAACTCGCCGTTTGCGCCTACCGTGACCGGAGTATCTTTCCACGTCGAGAAGGTTACGGTGCCTTTTGCACCCGAAACTTCGCGATCTTCTTCCCGCATCAAAAAGACTTCTTTCGTAAACCATTCCCAGATCTTGTCCGACGAAGCTTTGACGATCCGATCGTCTGTCGTCAGATAACGACCGTTGCTCTCCGCAATCAACGTCGAGTTGTTCCAGCCCCAATCGGTATGGTCGAAGATCGCGGCTTGATCAGACGATTCCGCGTTTGCGGCAAGCGGCGAATCTTCTTGCGACTGAAGCGTCACGTATTTGCCGTTTTTTTGCGATTTAAGCTTGATTCGATCTGTTCCTGTCGCAAAAGTAGCTTGTGCGCCTTTTCCCGCGGAGTCCAGTTTGGATTGAATCCCGGCAAGCGGCGTAATCGCATACGGTAATTCGCCGCTATACCAGTCACGATACACGATATCGCCAAGCGGTCCGATCACTGCGACTTTATTCAGCTTGTCCGCTTGCAGCGGCAGCAGATTTTGATCGTTTTTAAGCAGCACGATCGCTTTGCGCGCGGCTTCGCGTGCCAGTTCCGCATGTTCTTTTTTCAAAATAACAGACTCGTCGATCGCTGCGTACGGATTGCCTTCTTCGGGATCGAATTCGCCCAGACGGAAACGCACGCGGAACGTATTACGCAGCGCCACGTCAAGATCGTCTTCGGTAATTTGCCCGTTCTGCAACGCTTCGCGCAGCGAAGATTTCATCAGCTCGCCGTCGTCGGTCAAGCTATCGATTCCGCCTTCTTTGACAGAACGCGCGACTGCTTCGGTATGCGACTCCAAATAGCCGTGATCGCGCACGGTACCGGATACGTCGAACGCATCGCTGACGACGAAGCCGTCCATGCCCCATTCGCCTTTAACGATACCATTGACGTCCGGGTTCAAGTTGGCAGGAACGCCGTTAACCGCATTATACGACGTCATCATCGACTGAGCGCCGCCTTCTTTGAACGGAATTTCGAACGCTTTGAGGTAATACTCCCGCATATTGCGCGGATCGATACTGACCGAAGCATCGCCGCGTCCGACTTCGTTATTGTTCGCGATAAAGTGCTTCAACGTCGCAACCGCTTTCAAATAAGTCGGGTGATCGCCTTGAATCCCTTTCACGAGTGACGCAGACAATTTACCTGCCAAAATCGGATCTTCCCCGTAAGCTTCTTCGGTACGTCCCCAACGCGGATCACGCTCCATATCGACCGTCGGCGCCCAAAGTGTCAGCCCGTTGATCTCAGGATTACGCTTGTAGAAACCGCGAGCTTCGTCGCCAATCGCACTGCCGATCCGCTCCAACAGTTCTTCGTCCCAAATATTCGATAACCCGATCGGCTGCGGATAACCCGTTGCTTCACCGAGCCAAGCCATGCCGTGAGCCGCTTCTGTACCGTGCTTGTACGGCTTGACGCCAAGACGCTCGACCGCCGTTTGATACTGAATCATGAGATCCACTTTCTCGTCCAAGGTAAAACGGGAAACCAAGTCGTTTACGCGTTCTTCCAATGGAAGGGATGTATGTTGAAATGGATAGTTATTTTCGGTAGACATGAAGTTCCTCCTTCGAATACGCTTTCTTTTTCTATTTTAAAATAGATGTGGAGAAGCAAACTACCCGGATAATTGGTTGCGTTTTCATATAATATTCGGGAATCCTGTTCAAATGTACATATGTAAGCGATAGAAGACCAAAAAACCGCCTATCGTTGGAAAGCAATAGCGGTTTTTTGAATTTAATTTTGTTCGAACATTAACGATCTATTCGCTTTACCTGTATCGGCGATCCAATACGATCCACGTAAAGAAAGAAATACTTTTCGCCGACTTCTAGCCCAGCGGTATCTACTTGATTATGTATGTTCAGCTCTAACGAATCGTGTGCATAATTGTTAATCGTCAAAGAATCGGATTCCAATGACGTGAGTGTCGCTTGCGTATACGTTTCGTGCCCGGAATGCTGATAAAGTACAATCCCAGCAATCATCAAGCCTAACATGATTATCCCCACTAACGCCAAGTTATATCTGAATTTAGATTTCATTTTATGGATGTTCACTCCTTAGCCTGATACACACTTATTAGTTTTATTTTCTATTTTTCAAATTATAACGACGACAAGCATAAAAAAGAAGGTTCTACTTTTAAATTTTTAAAAGTAGAACCTCTCTCCATTTACTCTAACCCTTCCCACTTCCACTCGGTTACTTCTGGCAAATCGCGACCTTCTTCGCGAATATAACGAGTATGCTTATCCAGCATTTCATCCATTTCGCGCAAAATTTCGACGTGTCGTTCGGAATGAGGCAAGCTGCTGACCGCTGTTTTGACAATACTAAATCGATCCATTTGATTCAGCACACGCATATCGAACGGAGTCGTGATATCGCCGTTTTCCCGATAACCATGCGCATACAGTTTACGATTGGCACGGTCGAAAAATAGATCTTTAAGCAATCCTTCGTACCCGTGGAACGCGTATACGATCGGCTTATCCACGGTGAACATTGCGTCGAACGTCTCGTCGGTCAGCCCGCGCGGATCACGTTTGTGATGACGTAGACGCAGCAGATCGACGACGTTCACGCAACGAATTTTCAACTCTGGAAGCTGCTGATGCAAAATCTGAATCGCCGCGAAAGCTTCGACGGTCGGTTCGGTACCGGAAGCCGCGATCACAATATCCGGTTCTTCGCCGGGCTTGGTCGTACTCGCCCAATCGACGATCTTCATCCCTTTGTCGATCAACTCTGCCGCTTCTTCGGCTCCAAACCATTGCGGACGCGGGTGTTTGGACGAGACGACGACATTAATCCGTTGACGGTCGTTTGCGATTTTTTCAAATACCGCTAGCAATGTATTCGCATCCGCAGGCAGATACTCCCGAATAAATTCAGGCTTTTTATCGGCGAGATGGGTCAAAATGCCAGGGTCTTGATGCGTATATCCATTATGGTCTTGCTGGAATACGGTGGACGAGCTGAGCAGATTGAGTGACGGAATATCTTCGCGCCACGGCAGATCGGACGCTTTACGCATCCATTTGAAATGCTGGGTAATCATCGAATCGACGACGCGGAGAAATGCTTCGTAACTGGCGAAAAATCCATGCCTGCCGCTCAGCACATACCCTTCCAGCATGCCTTCTGCCTGATGCTCCGACAATTGCGAATCGATCACGCGTCCTGCGTGCGCCATATCTTCGTCGTTGACCTCGTCGATTCTGGCTACCCATTGCCGCTTTGTGACTTCGAAGACGGCGGATAAACGATTCGACATCGTTTCGTCAGGGCCGAAAATACGGAAATTCCGTTCTGCTTCGTTCAGTTTCATCACATCGCGGACATATTCGCCGAGCACTGCCATATCTTGAGCATCTTGCGCGCCGGGCTTATCGATTTTCACCGTGTAATCCGCGAGATTCGGTAGCTTCAAGTTTTGAATTAGTTTGCCGCCGTTCGTCACCGGATTGCTTGCCATACGGCGTTCGGGGCGCGGTAAAATTTCGGCAATATCCGCATTTAAAGAACCTTGCTCGTCGAAAAGTTCATTCGGACGATAGCTGTGCATCCACTCTGTCAGCGCAGGCGTGTACTGCATATGTTCGCGATCCGCGGGAATCGGCACTTGGTGCGCGCGGAACGAACCTTCTACCGTTTTGCCGTCCCATTTTTCCGGACCTGTCCATCCTTTTGGCGTACGGAAGAGCAGCACCGGCCAAGTCGGACGGGAAGGATCGTTGTGTTCGCGGGCATGACGCTGAATCTGCCCAATTTTTTCGATCGCGGTATCCACGACTTTTGCCATGTTCGGGTGCATGACGGTAGGGTCGTCGCCTTCGATAAATAACGGTTCCCAGCCAAGCCCGCGGAAATAATGTTCCAACTCTTCATCAGTTTGCCGTCCCATAATCGTCGGGTTGCTGATCTTGAATCCGTTCAGATGCAGAATCGGCAATACGGCCCCGTCCGTGATAGGATTGATAAACCGGTTGGAGAACCACGAAGTCGCAAGCGGACCCGTCTCTGCTTCTCCGTCGCCGATCACGACTGCCGCGATCAGATCCGGGTTATCGAGAATCGTTCCGACGCCGTGCGAGAGCGAATAGCCGAGTTCCCCGCCTTCATGAATCGAACCCGGCGTTTCCGGTGCCGCGTGCGAAGCGACGCCTCCGGGGAACGAGAACTGTTTGAACAACTTCTGCATCCCTTGTTCGTCTTGCGTAATCTGCGGATAGATCTCGGTATAACTGCCGTCTAAGTAAGCGTTCGATACCATCACTTGCCCGCCATGCCCGGGGCCTTCGATATAAAACATATTCAGATCGTATTTATCGATAGCACGGTTTAAATGCGCGTAAATAAAGTTTTGCCCGGGAACGGTGCCCCAGTGACCGATCGGATGCACTTTGATATCCGATTCTTCAAGCGGTCGCCTGAGCAGCGGATTTTGCTTCAAATAAATTTGTCCGACCGATAAATAGTTGGCTGCACGCCAGTAAGCGTCAAGTTTACTCAGGTATTCCGGCGACGAATGGTCATGAACCTTGCGTTTGGTTTCGGGTTTCATGATGCTCTCACTCCTTTGGCATATTGAGTGCGGCTCTTTACTTGTATGTATCTACGTTTTGTCCGCTTCGGCTATAAATCAGCCCACAGAGCTTGTTTACCCATCTTACGCGCCATTCACCGAGCCATCTTCGCCTTTTCCTTTTTCTACTCCCCCGCCTGAATAAAAAACTGCGACTGAATATAGTTATACGTCACTCTGGAGAAATCGAAAGGCTGCCCATTCGTCAGGTAAAAAATACTTTCCATCACGAATTTCGGATCGTCTTTTTTCAAGCCTAAATAGTTCGCTTCTTCTACGTTCAATTTATTGACGTGCATATATTGATCGGAAAATCCGACTTTCAGACCCAGACCTTCTTTTACATATTGAAAAACGGAATCTTCGGCAATCTCGCGGTTGAGGTACGTCACGATCGATTTATTGAAATACGATTCTTCCAAACATAATGTCTGCTCGAAAATATAGCGAATCCGCTTTACGTAATACACGTCGTCGTCCACGCTCACATTCAGATTAGAAGCGGCTTCGCGAGTCGGTTTGCGAACATCGAGTTCCAATACTTTCGAGCTGAGTTTGAAATCTTCCAAGTCTTTTTTGAAGCCTTGATTGGACGTCAAGCTGATATAGCCTTTGCGCTTGTGTCGTCTGACGAAGATGCCGCTTCCCCGCACTTGAAAAATCACGCCTTTGCGTTCCAGCAGCTCTAAAGCTTTGGTCAGCGTACTTTTGCTGGCTTCAAAACGCGCGATCCATTCTTCCAGCACCGGAAGCTTGTGCCCTTGCTGCAATTCCCGTTCTTCAATATAGTGTTCGATTTCGTCCGCAATTTGCTGGTATTTGAGCATGGTGTCATTTCCTTTTCGCTAGGGAAACCCCTGATTTTAACGAAATTATAGCATAGTCTTTTAGCAAAACAGCTTTTCGAAAAAAATTAAACCTTTTTATTTAATTGTCTATTCAAATTATATTTGTTTGGTTATTATAAAATTATACCGTTACAATTATTGAAATCTATAGATGGATCGTTTGCGATCGTAGGAGGGATTATTTTGGCAACTAGCGTAAGAGATTATCCGAAATTGGCAAAAGATATTTTGGAAGCCGTCGGCGGTAGCGACAATATCGTCAGTGCCACTCGTTGTGCAACCCGGCTTCGATTGGTATTGAAAGAAACCAGCCCTGCTGCTAAAGAACAAGTCGCGTCTATGCCGGGCGTCATCACGGTCGTAGAAAACGGAGGGCAATTCCAAGTCGTCATCGGTCAACACGTCGGCGAAGTGTACGATTCGTTTGCCGGGCTTGCCAATCTGGAAGCGAATACAGGAGACGACGCGCCGAAAGGCACGATTTTGAACCGAATCATCGCAACGATGTCGGCGGTATTTGCTCCTTTTGTATACATATTAGCTGCCGCAGGGATTTTGCAAGGTCTGCTGATCGTTACGAATCTGATTTATCCGGCGTTTGCCGAAACCGGCACATACGAAGTGTTCAGCTTTATTTCTTGGGCGCCGTTTACGTTCTTGCCGATCTTTATCGCAATTACGGCATCCAAACATTTCAAAACCAACACTTTTATCGCTGTAGCAAGCTGCGCCGCATTGGTAACGCCGGATTGGGCAGCGATAGCGGCGCGAATCTCGGACGGAGAAAATTTCCGCTTTATCGGAATTGCGTTGACGGAAACGACATATACGTCGTCCGTACTGCCTCCGCTGTTCTTGGTATGGATTTTGTCTTACTTGGAAAAATTCTTGAACAAGATTATGCACGAAGTGATTCGTCCGCTATTCGTTCCGTTTTTGTGTCTGGTTCTGATGGTACCGCTCACGATTGTACTAATCGGTCCTCTGTCGACATGGGGTGCGAACGGCATCGCCAACGGCTACAACTTCTTGGCTGAAAACGTTCCGGCTCTTGCCGGCGCTATTGTCGGCGGATTCTGGCAAGTCATCGTCATCTTCGGCGTACACTGGGGCGTCACGCCTATGGTACTCGCCAACTTCGAACAATATGGACGCGATTCGTTCCAAGCGTACCAGACGATTGCGATTATCGCTCAGATCGGTGCGGTACTCGGCGTTATTATCAAAACCCGTTCGCAAGAAACGCGTAAAGTCGGCGTGTCTGCCGGAATTACCGGTCTGTTCGGGATTACCGAACCTGCGATCTACGGCATCACGCTCAAATTCAAAAAACCGATGCTTTACGGCTGTCTGTCCGGTGCAATCGGCGCGATTGTCGCAAGCTTTTTCAACCCGTATTACTTTGCTTATGCCGGGCTCCCGGGTCCGCTGACGATCGTGAACGGGATAAATGAGGCTTATCCAACGTCAGTCTGGGGCATTCTGATCGGTTGCGCGATTGCGCTCGTGCTTCCGGTATTGATGGTTATGTTCTTTGGTTACGGCGAAGACGCGACCGAAAAAGCAGCTGCTTTTGCAGGCGGGGACGCCGAAAGCGGTGCCGTTGCGGCGAATGGCGGGGTCACAGCAGCGACTGCTCCGCAAACAACAAACTTGCACAGCAATACTTCTTCGAGCGACGCTAGCGGAATTGCCGAAGCTTCGGTTCCGCTTGAAGACGAGATCGTAATGTCGCCGCTCAAAGGCAAAGTGTTGCCGCTGTCGGAAGTACCGGATGAAGCGTTCAGCACCGGTGCGATGGGTCCGGGCGTTGCGATTGAACCCGAAGAAGGCAAGTTGTATGCACCGTTCGACGGCGTAGTCGCGACCACGACGCCAAGCCGGCACGCTATTGGGTTGCAATCGGACGGAGGCGTCGAACTCTTTGTCCATGTCGGCATGGATACGGTGAAGCTCAAAGGCGAGCCGTTCACTCTACATGTGCAAGAAGGCGATTCTTTCCGAAAAGGCGATCTATTGCTCGAATTCGATACAGACGCGATCCAAGCAGCAGGAATGCCTACGATCACTCCTGTATTGGTTACGAATGCTTTCGATTACCAAGACGTGACGATCGAATCCGTTAGCGAGAGTACGTTAAGTACGAAACTTCTGACAGCGATCAGATAGCCATAATCTATATAAATCCAATCAGCAAGAGTTAATAGGAGGAATTTGAGTCATGACCAACTCTAACGAACAAACTCAAAATCAAATGCCGGAAGGCTTTTTATGGGGCGGCGCACTTGCCGCTCACCAATTCGAAGGCGGCTGGAACGCGGGAGGGAAAGGTCCTAGCGTCGTCGATGTCCTGACAGCTGGCGAACACGGCGTTCCGCGCCGGATTACCGACCAAGTGGAAGAAAGCGAATTTTATCCGAACCATGAAGCGATCGACTTTTATCACCGTTACAAAGAAGACGTTGCGCTGTTTGCCGAGATGGGTCTCAAAGCGCTTCGTACGTCGATCGGATGGAGCCGTATTTACCCGAATGGCGACGAAGAACAGCCGAACGAATCCGGGCTGCAATTTTACGATGATCTGTTCGACGAGTTGATCAAGCACGGGATCGAGCCGGTGATCACATTGTCGCACTTTGAAATGCCGCTGCATTTGGCGCGGCAATACGGAGGTTTCCGTAGCCGCAAAGTCGTCGATTACTTCGTAAAATTTGCCGAGACTTGCTTCAAGCGTTACCAGCATAAGGTGAAATACTGGATGACGTTCAACGAAATCAACAACAAAATGGATGTACGCAACCCGCTGTTCTTATGGACGAATTCGGGCGTCATCGTGGAAGAAGGCGAAAATGCACGCGAAGTCATGTATACAGCGGGACATCACGAATTACTTGCGAGCGCGCTATCTGTCATCAAAGGCAAAGAAATCAATCCCGACTTCTTGATTGGAGCGATGGCGTCTCACGTACCGGTCTATCCGTATTCGTCGAACCCGGAAGACGTCATGCTTGCCGAAGAATCGATGCGCGAACGCTACTTCTTCCCGGATGTTCAAGTACGCGGATACTATCCAAGCTATGCGCTCAAAGAATTTGAGCGTGAAGGCATTACGATTCCGTTCGAAGACGGAGATGCCGATATTTTGAATCGGGGAACGGTCGATTATCTGGGCTTTAGCTACTATATGTCTACTACGGTCAACAGCGAAGTATCGGTTGATACCGATGGCAAAGTCAACAACGGCGGGCTGCCGCAAAGCGTCGAAAATCCTTTTATCAAATCCAGCGACTGGGGCTGGGCGATCGATCCGACCGGTCTGCGTTATACGCTGAATCGCTTCTATGACCGGTATCAAATTCCGTTGTTTATTGTAGAAAACGGATTTGGCGCAGTCGACACCGTAGAAGAAGACGGTTCGATCCATGATCCGCAACGTATCGACTATTTGCGCTCGCATATCGAAGCGGTAAAACAAGCGGTGCTGTACGACGGCGTGGAACTGATGGGTTACACGCCGTGGGGCATTATCGATATTGTCTCCTTCACGACTGGCGAAATGAAAAAACGTTACGGCATGATCTACGTAGATCGCGACAATGCGGGTAACGGCTCGATGGAGCGGATGAAAAAAGATTCGTTCGACTGGTACCGCAACGTGATCGCTTCGCACGGCGCGAAGTTGTAATCCAATCCAATTTTTATTCCAAGCGTGATCCAGCACCAAAAAGAAGCGGGTTCCGATCGTCATCAAGACGCTGGAACCCGCTTCTTTTTCTTGTTCAATATCGATCTAGCCAAGAACATTCGCAGGCAACCGTTCGCCTGTTTTCAAACTCTGCAAATCGCCAATCAGCTCGTCAATCTCTTCTTCCGTCGTTCCCCAACTTGTGCAGAAACGAACGGCGGTATGATCGTGGTCCACTTTTTCCCAAGTCGTAAACGTATGCTTGGCTTTTAAAGGCTCCAACAGTTCATTCGGCAAAATCGGAAACTGCTGATTGGTTGGCGAGTTGTGCAAAAATCCGAAACCAAGCTCTTGGATACCGTTACGCAGCTTCATCGCTAGCGAGACGGCATGACGCGAAATCTCGAAATACAACCCGTCTTCGAATAGCGTTTCGAATTGAATCCCGAGCAGACGCCCTTTTGCCAACAAACCGCCGCGCTGCTTGATCAAATAACGGAAATCGCGTTTTAAGCTTTCGTTGATGATCACGACTGCTTCGCCCATCAGTGCGCCAAGCTTCGTACCGCCAATGTAGAACACATCGGTTAGACGCGCCAAATCCGCGAGCGTTACGTCGCTGCCTTCCGCTGCCAGCGCGTAGCCAAGTCTTGCCCCATCGACAAACAAGGGCAAGCCGTAGGCGCGGCACACTTCGCTCAATGCTTCAAGTTCCGCCAAATTGTAGACCGTTCCGTTTTCGGTTGACTGTGAAATATAGACCATGCCCGGCTGCACGCAGTGTTCTTTCGCTCCATCGTTCAGATGCGCTTCGTAAGCTTCGCGCACTTGCTCCGCTGTAATTTTGCCATTCTGGTGCGGAAGCGTTAATACTTTATGCCCGGTCGACTCGATCGCGCCTGTCTCATGCCCCTCGATATGCCCCGTATCTGCCGAAAGCACACCTTGATGCGGACGTAGCAATGCCGCGATGACTGTCGTATTGGTCTGCGTACCGCCAACCAGGAAATGGACGTCAGCACGATCATGATCGCAAGCGTGTCGAATCAAGTTGCGCGCGCGTTCGCAATGTTCATCGGTACCGTAACCGCTCGTCTGCTCCATATTCGTCTCCAACAGTCTTTGCATAATGCGCGGGTGAGCGCCTTGGGTGTAATCACATTCGAATCGAGTCATTGTTCATCTCTCCATTTTCTGTATAAGTCAACATCTGCTGTCTGTATCATACTGCGTTTGGAGAGATTTTTGTATATTTATACGAAAATTTTTAAGAAGAATGTTTTTTACCAGTGGACAAATGACTCAAAAAATGAACTGCCCATACCAATAGATGAGCGATAAAAAGAAAAATTAATATCCATGCTCCGCCGAACACTATCCACTCATGAAGGACACTAAAAAATCGGGGTGTATCTTTTCCAAACAACTTGCCTGCTTCTCTGCTGAAAAAATAGAACATTCCTAGCGTAAACAATCTAGACCACTGCGACGGCGTATAGACCCCAAGCCCTTTGGCATAACCGTAACGGCGAATCCGAACAACGGCTCTTTTTACCTCCATGCCTTCGATAATCAGCAAAAGCAGCAAAGCCAACGTCCAAATCCCCAGTAACACAAAATTCGGAAAGACCGACGATTTAAGCGCAGCCGCTCCGGTAATCGCCACAGCACCATACAAGATCCCGTTGCTTTCCTGCCAATCGTCTGCCAAATCCCAAGCATAACGGCGATACCGCAAAATCAGTAAAGTAGTTCCCGCGATATAAAATAAAATACCGAGCAAAATCAGCACGCGGTACATCATATACTCCGTCGCTCCGAACAACTCGTGCAGCATCAAGCACACCGATTGCAGTGCCACCGTTGTCAGCAAAATGATGCCGTGCAATTTCTTAAATCGTCCTAATCCTGCAATTTCGCCTGCCGCAAGCGATACGCTGAACAGATAAAAAAGCAGCAGACCGACATTCAACATTCCGAGCGCGACTAGAAAAGGATGAAGTTCCGGAAAGTTAAGATGAGCTGTCGTCACAGCCGCCCCTATGCCTGCTACCCAAGTTCCAATCGCAAATCGCCCGATCGGATCGTCCCAATGCTGACTTTTGAAGCTCCCGTCAAAGATCGACCGCAAATAAGCACTGAGCATAAACAATCCCAATAACAGAGTGATCACCGTAAAAATCTTGATCCATTCCGAACCTTTACCTGCAAAATGAACAAAAACGCCTTGTGTAAAAATCGCGAATGCCATCACTGCGGCTCCGTCTGCTGTCGGCACAGCAGGTAGACGAACCCATTTCGCGCAGGCGATCGCGATCAGCAGCAGTAAAATCGCCAGTATAACGAGCATCATGTGACTTCCTTTCTTCATCCGTACAATTGTGAATCATATGTTACTGCTCACTTTGCTTATAAGCCCATACCCTTTTATTGAAGCATAATTACTAAAAAGTCTAAGCACTCACTTTAAAAATTTCAAAAAAAATCATTTTAAAAATTATAGTTTTCCTTTACACTATGATTAGCTTTTAAGTCTAATTATGATCGGAGTGATGGTATGGATCAGTACCGTTTTAGTCCACAACAAAGCCAAATGATCGTTGACGCTATTGTAGAAGGATACCGTGAGTACATCGAGCATCGAAAAGATCGAAAAGCTGTGATGAAAATTAGTTCTGCATTTGCTTGGACAAAGGGTAATTTTATAGAAAGCCGTATTGCAGAGGAAGCTGCCAATCACGGGTTCACTTACAAAAAGTCAAAAGCTGGTTTGACTTGGGACTACTTGCAATTTGTTCATCAAGGGTCTAAGATTTTATTTCTTGTAAAAAACGCAAACTATTTTAACGAGAATGCTTTTTCTTTGGCTACGATACCTGGAGAACATAAAACTTCGGGCAAAAAACGAACCTATCTGCATGAACTTTCTAAAATTAACGATTCTTTAGAGTTTCCCGTAGTACCTCCTTCAAAAAATGGTAAAGAAAGAGTTGAACAACTTTCTTTGTTTTTAGCAGAAGAGAAGGTAAAAGAAGAGTTGGAAAGCTTCAAGTCCTCCTATCAAGAATTCCACATCTTGACCTACAAACTGGATGAAGCTTATCAAGTTGCAGAAATCGTTCATTACCTTCCCAATTCAAAAAACAATATTGCCTATTTAGTAGAAGATTTATCTGATTTGATTTCTGGAGCTGATCTAACAGCTGAAGATCTTGAAGTATTTGCTGTAGATTCAGATGAGGAAATTGTTGATCCAGCAGCATTCGATATTGGAATCTTAGAAGACGAAAAAACAGGAGAATAAAGGAGCCTGTGGAAGTTCCTAAAACCAGGAGGGAACAGGCATGTTCATTGGTGAAAATTTAACCAATTTAAGAATCATGCATGGATATTCGAGAAATCAGCTCTCCGAAAAACTAGGCGTTACTGAGCAAACGATTTGGCAATATGAGAATGGATATACATCTCCTAAAATACAAATTGTAAATGAGCTGAAACGAATTTTCGATGTAAAAAGCAAATACTTTTATGAAAAAGATATGCTCTTGAAAAGTAATAGACCGACAGCTGTAAATGTTGCAAACATAGCTTATCGATCTAAAATTTTAAACACTGTCTCAAAAAGTCAATCCGAAGCTAAACATATTGAATACCTAGACGTTTTCATTGACTACATTACAACCAAAATCAATATGCCTTTGCTCAAGATTATTCAACTTAGAGAAAAAATTATCGAATATTTGAGCGAATCTACAGAAGATCGTCTGATTCAAATTCAAAAAGCAGCAGCTATAGCGCGCAAACTTCTCGACCTTCCGCCCGATCATAATAATAATTTATTATTTGCGATTGAAAAAAGTGGTATATTTGTATTCGAAAAAGCAATAGGTCCAGACATTGATGCCTACAGTCTTTGGACTCAGGAAGATCGTCCTTATATTATTTTAGGCAATTTAAAGTACTCAGCAGCTCGTAGAAATTTCGATATTGCACACGAATTAGGACATTTGCTTTTACATTATCGATTAGAATTTAGCAATTTAAGTCGCCAAGAACATAAAAATATTGAGAATGAAGCTAACACATTTGCTTGTGCTTTTTTAATCCCTGAAGAAGAGTTTTCTAAAGATATGAAGCATATTATTCGAATTACGAACCCAGATAGTTATTTGGAACTCAAGAAAAAATGGAAGACTTCTTTGCAAGTACTTGGTTATCGCGCTGCTCAATTAGGATTAATGCCGCCCAAAGAACATCGTAATTTTTATGCAGCTTTACATCGAAAAGGATATTTAAAGCTTGAACCTTTAGACCAACATATTACTGTGCAAAAACCAATGAAGATGAAAAGTATTATAGATTTGGTAGTTAGAAAAAACATCATCGATATGCGTAAAATGCTTGATCGCGATTGGAAAGCCAATATCGAATTTTTCCATAAGCTCACAGGAATTGAATTTAAATTTTTTAATAGCTATCTGGTGAACGAAAATGATTTTGAATTAATCAGTGTAGCTGATTTCACAAAAAAAACTTAGACTTTATTTATTAGATGCTGACCGGTTTTTTAAACCTGTTGGCATCTTTTTATTTATAGCGCTAGCGTATTTCAAGATCTCATTTCCATTTTCACGCAACCTTTTCCGAAAACGTTTCGTCTGGGTAGACAAGAAGAAGAAAACGAGAATCATCCACAAATTTTCTAGGAGGTTTTTTTGAAATGAAAAAGAAACTAGCTGCTTCCCTGATGTCCGCTTCGATCTTAACCGCTTCGCTGAGTGGTTCGATGTTCGCCGCAACGCCATCGACGTTCAAAGATTTGAACAACGTGCCGGGTCAAAACAAAATTCAGTCTCTGCAAGAAAAAGGCATCTTGAAAGGCGTAAGCGCAACTTCGTTCGCACCGAACGCTACACTGACGCAAGCTCAAGCCGTGCAATTTATCTCGAACGGTCTGAATCTTGCGAAGCTGCAATTGCCGGATACCGATCTAACGAAGACTGCACACGATCTATTCCCGGCAGTGAAAAACGATGCTTGGTATGCAGCAGCTTTCTTAGATGCAGCCAATAGCGGCGCAAGTATCCCAGCCGACGTGAAACCTACAGATAAAATCACGCGCGAAGCTTATGTCGATTACTTGATCGATTCACTCAAAACAGCGGGCAATCTGCCGATGATTAATATCCTTGTACCGGAAATCGCAGACGAAGATCAGTTCGATATCCTATCGCTTGGCTCGACGCAGCTTGCAATTGCTCTCGAAATCGTAGAGCTGGATGCCGATAAAAAGTTCCACCCGCAACAAGAAATTACGCGCGCCGAAGCCGCAGTGATGCTATATAACGCGATTGATTATATGAATCAATTGAAGCAGCCAATTACGATCCAACCGATCGACGATGGCGAAATGCACATCTTGCCGATCAAGGAATAGAAGAATAGTTAAGACTCTACACCTATTCATGCTCAAAAAGACCGAGTCCTTCCGCATATACGGAAAGACTCGGTCTTTTATTTTTCAGTCCTATTCGGATGCAATCCGGCTTAGCTTTGCACCGCTGCGATCTTTTCGAGCTTCAGCGCTTCGGCGGTCGCATCGAAAATTTCTTTGAACATCTCTGGATTGTCCGACAGCTTCACGCCGTAAGACGGAATCATTTCTTTGATTTTGCTTTCCCACTGCGGCATTTGTTCCGGGAAACAACGCTGCATCACTTCGAGCATGACGTGTACCGCTGTCGAAGCACCCGGCGAAGCGCCGAGTAATGCCGCGACCGAACCGTCAGCAGCGCTGACAACTTCAGTACCGAATTGAAGGGTGCCTTTGCCTTGCGGCGTGTCTTTGATGACTTGGACACGTTGACCCGCAGTCACGACTTCCCAATCTTCGTCTTTGACATCCGGAATAAACTCGCGTAGTTCCGCGATGCGTTGAGCATTCGATAACATCAATTGCTGCACCAAATACTTGGTCAAGCCCATTTCTTTGGCTCCGGCGGCAAGCATCGTGAACAGATTGCTTGGTTTGACCGAACCGATCAAATCCATATTGGAGCCGGTTTTGAGGAACTTCGGCGTAAAGCCCGCGAACGGGCCGAATAACAACGCTTTTTTGCCATCGATATAGCGGGTATCCAGATGGGGAACCGACATCGGCGGCGCGCCGAGTTTCGCTTTTCCGTATACTTTGGCATGGTGTTTTTCTGCGACTTCCGGCTTTTTGCAGACCATAAACAGTCCACTTACCGGGAATCCGCCGATATGCTTCGATTCAGGAATCCCTGTTTTTTGAAGCAGCGGCAGACTGCCGCCGCCCGCACCGATAAAGACGAAGCGCGCTTCATGATGCTCGACTTGATTATTATCTAAATTTTGTACCTTTAGGCGCCAACCGCCGCCCGGCGCACGCTTAATATCGCGAATCGCGTGGCGGTAATGTACCTCAGAACCTTTGCTTTTCAAATGATCGAAAAGAAGCCGCGTCAACGCACCGAAATTCACATCTGTACCGGAATCGATTTTCGTCGCCGCTACTTTTTCCGAAGGTTCGCGTCCGTTCATCATGAGCGGAATCCATTCTTGAAGCTTGGAGTGATCTTCCGAATAGTGCATCCCTTGGAATAACGGATTTCCTGATAGCGCTTTAAATCGCTTGCCTAAAAAATCGACGTCTTTCTCGCCGCTCACCCAGCTCATATGCGGGATCGGACGAATAAACTCGGCTGGATTTTGCAGCAACCCGTGATTGACCAAGTGTGCCCAAAATTGCCGAGACAACTGAAATTGTTCATTAATATTGACGGCTTTTGTAATATCGATTGAACCGTCCGCTTTTTCCGTCGTGTAATTCAATTCGCATAACGCCGCATGACCTGTACCGGCATTGTTCCATTCATTAGAGCTTTCTTCGCCTGCGCTAGCCAGTTTCTCGAACGTTTTGATTTCCCAGTCCGGTGCTAGTTCTTTTAGCAAGGTTCCGAGCGTCGCACTCATGACTCCGGCCCCGATTAAGATCACGTCTGTCTTTTTCACTACGCTACTCATAACAAAACCTGCCTTATCCGTATATTTGCCAAGTAAACAGGCTATGCGTCCGTCGCCCGGTTCTACTGCCGGTAAGCGAAGAAGCTGCCTGCAATGTCGTGTCTCTATTTACTATAAACCAAAACCACCTTAAATCCTATTGCTTTACCGGATAAAAGACATCGGGATTCATTTTAATGAAACCGATTCCCTCTACGCTACGTATGAGCACCCATCATCGTTATCGAAGGAGACTTTTAGATGAATGTAAAAAAGCACAGCCGTTCCTTGATTCGCTTCGTACTCGCAGCCATTATGATCCTCGTCGGAATCAATATGCTCGATAATCTGGTCGCGGGTATTTTCAGTCTCGTTGTTGCCGCTTACGCGCTAACTAGCGGTATTTTGTGGCTTAGAGTGGAACGACGTCCAGACTCAGATAAATCGATGTCCAAAAAATAAATACACGTCACAAAAACCGGGTTCCAACGGCAAAAGATACGCCGTAGGAACGCCGGTTTTTTGCTGGATTCAAGCAAGTTCGAAGGTATCGCCGCTATCGGAAATTCGGTATAGGTAAGCTCTGGAATCCGGCATCGAAAAAGGACGGTGAAGCACCAACATCCATTCTCCGTCCCACGTGCGGAAAAACATTCCGTGTCCGCTATCGTTTTTGACTAGCGGAGCCAGTTGCTCCCAAGGTCCTTGAAGCTTCCCGCTCGCGGAACGCGCGATTGTCTGCACATAGCTGCCATGCTCGTAACTACTCCAAAGCATATGCAAATTGCCGTTCTTCGTGCGATAAAGCTGACAACCGTCCGTGACATACGTAGGCAAAACTTCATCCAACCACGGCGCTTCCGAACCTCGCATGATGATCATCGGCTCCGAAGCAGCAGCAGACAAGTCTTCCGTTAATCTCACGGCTTCAATCGTTCCGTCCAGCGTCTGCACCCACTCATGACAATAGACCATCCACGGGTCATTGTTCTCGTCGATATATAGCGTTCCGTCTAACGTCATCAGCGAAGAATCAACGATAGGTCGATCTGGATCGACCAGCTCAAAAGGCCCTTCCGGCGAATCGCTGATCGCGATAGCGGTTCCGCGAAGATGCTGCGAATACCCTTGAACCGGTTCTCCCGGCAGCGGTCGATATTCATTGTGCAGCGTGACGAACAGCGCATACTTTCCCCGGTATTCATGCACTTCCGGCGCCCAAGCGCCGTGATGCGGATCTGCCCATATTCCATCGGGAATCGTGAACGCCAGATAAGGCCCTTCCCAACTTTTCAAATCTTGGCTTTTATAAAAAAGCACACCGCACCGATCAACTCCATTTAATCTTGGCGAAGCTCCGCTATACAAATAATAAGTGGAGGAAGTAGGATCGGCTAAAATGAACGGGTCGTGTACCGGCATATCGGCAAGGGTATGACCTTTATTCGGATTTTGCACATCGGAAGCCGCATTATAAGCAGGCTGAACAGACAAAAAATCAGCTCCTTCGCAGATTTTTGTTAACGCTTACAGAATAGATTAACTATACCGTTTCGTCTTGAACAGACGCAAGAGCCGACCTTCCCATAATCAGAAGGTCGGCTCTGCAATCACACTTTTATTCACATAGATAACTGAGGTCTCAGATCGATAAATCCGCCATCTTCAGACGGGTTTCTCAAAGCTTCCAGCACCAATTGAGCATGGTAGCCATCTTTGAAATCGTAGACCGTTGCTTGTTCTCCGTTTAGGATTTGCAAAATCCGTCCAAAGATCGGCAAGTGAATTTTGTCGTCTTCATCGTCTGATTCAACCTCGACAAGTTGCGGCGCTTCACCCCATGCCCCAACGAACAGATTGCCCCAATTTTCTAACGCGACCGTGCCGCCCGAACCTTGTACCACAAGCGATACCCGTTCTTCACCTTCACGCTGATCCGTTCCCGACAATTGGATCTCCAAGCCACTTTCCAGACGTAATGTAGCCGTCGTGATGGTCTCACATAAGCTTTTATCGGCAGGGAATTGAACGTCGCTACGCACCTCAACGATCGCTCCGAAAGTTTGCTGGATCAGATTGATCCAATGAATCCCGACTTCGAGCAAATAACCGCCTTCGCGGCGCGTGCCGATCCAATCATTTTGTTGCCAATCTCGCGGCCAACGCGGGAATTCCAAATAAAGATGTGCCTGCTCGATCTCCCCTGCGGCACCTTGAGCAATCAACTCGCGGAATTTCAGCACCGTCGGCTCCAGCGGGAATGAAAAATGGATCACGTTCAATCGATCGGATTGCTTCGATAACTCCATCATTTCTTTGGCTTCTTCCAGACTATTCGCAAGCGGCTTTTCGCAAAATACATGCAGCCCTCGCTCAGACGCTAATTTGAACGCATCGCAGTGCATCGACGGCGGAACGGCAATATAGACGATGTCTGCATCCGTCTCGGCAAGCAAGACCCGATAATCGGTATAAAGCTTCGGAGAACCGGCGACCTTTTCGCTCTCGCGTTGCAACTGATCTTCGCTACTGTCGCACAGTGCGACCAATTCTACTTGATCGGCATAACGGGGCACAAGGCGATGGATCATATTGCGTCCCATATTGCCAAGCCCGATTACAGCCAGTTTGATCTGTTTCATGTTTCTCCTCCATCTTTCACTTAAACGTCGTGACTCACGGATATACCGTCAAAATCAATCCGCCTCGGTTATCGCCGGATAGCGCATAATCGCGGTTATTCGGTATTTTCAGCTTCGTCAACTGATCGGGTGCATAATAATAGACTTCGTATTTTTTGCCTTCTATCGTAGTCGAAATCGAAGATTGATCTTGAAGTCTATTCAAATACTCTTCCAGTACCATATCATTTTTTTGCATCAAAACGCTATGCGGCAATCCGACATACCGAAAATGCCACGGTTCAAACGAGATTCCGGTGATCCCTACTTTATGTGCGGGATAACGCAAAACGAATCCGTATTGAGCGGCATGTTTGGCAAGCCATTGTCCTTCTTTGGCTTCTGCCATCGTACCTTCCGTAGAGCCAATATCCAGTGCCAATCCAAGATGATGTTCGCTATAACCGGGAGAAAGCGCGTATTCGGCTCCTTTTTCTTTATACAATCGGCTTTGCTCCCGTTCGTCCCGATAGCCGCTGCTGATAAGGAACCGACTCACTCCGTCTTGCGCAGCCGCGTCAACCATTACAACGAATTTCAATGCGACTCGTCTGGACAACTGTAACTCGCTATCTAGCAATGCAGCCGGCCCGGTCAGTTCCGAATTGCCGAATAACTTCGTCACGTCGGGCTGTGTACCTGGCGGATGGATCGGATATTCGCTATTCACAAGCAGCAGATCGCCGCTGTATAACTCTTCGTCGCTAACTTCAAGTGATTGACCGCTGCTTTGAAGAGCAATTTCTTGGATGATTCCGTCTGCGGCTGAAATTCCTGAATCCGAAGCGATCCACCCTCGTTGTTCGGCTAATTTAAATATCGTTATCGTAAGCAATAACGCAATAACTATCGTAGCAAACATCCACTTTTTCATTGATCCAAGCCCTCCTATGTCTCTATACATCTCAGCATAGAAGGCAGCGTTTAAAAAAAAGCGAGGACGAAGTTAAAGTTTTTCTTAAGAAGCAGGAGTAATCGGTAGGCTGACTTCAAACGAAGTCCGAATAGAATCGCTTTTTGCCGCAATCTGTCCGTGATGGCGCTCGACGATATTTTTGGCGATAAATAGACCTAGACCTGTACCCCCGCCTTGATGATGAGATACCCGCGCCGAATCTCCGGTATAGAACATCTCGAATACATGCGGAAGTTCATGCTCTGGAATACGATCGCCATAATTCGTAATCGTGACGACCGCTTGATCCGGCTCCGCTTGGCACTGAATTTCAATCACCTGTCCGTCTTGCCCGTAGCGAGCCGCGTTGATCAGTAAATTTTCAAACACTCTGGCAAGCAATTCGCCGTCGGCTTGAATCTGAATTCCCGGCTGAATCCGGAGTTTGGCGGTCAGACCGTTTTGTTCAAACACAGGATAGAGTTCTTCTTGCATCTGGATCAATAATTCGCCGAGATCGAGCGTCTGTGTATGTAACGGCAACATGCCATAGTTCATTCGCGTAATTTCGAATAATTCATCCACCAATCGTTCCAACCGCTTGGACTTCGTAAACGCAATATTCGTATAATGCTGCACCTGCTCTCGCGGCAATTCTTCGTTGCGTAAAATGACATCCAAATAGCCCAAAACCGAAGTGAGCGGCGTGCGCAGATCATGAGCCAGATTCAAAATCAACTGGTCTTTGCTATTTTCGGCGAATTCACCGCGCTCTACGGCTTTTTTCAATTTTTCGCCTGCTTCATTCATATCTGCCGCAATACTGCCAAACTCATCGCTGGAACGAATCTCTACCCGATTTTCAAAATCTCCGTTCGCCAGCCGGTGAATCCCGATCGAAATTTCACGAAAATAACGCGCATAAGGCTTCGTCAGCAAAAAGAAAAAGAAAATCGCAAACGGCACAAAAAAGATCAAGAAAAAGTTCAAGTCGCCGACATCGCGAATAAATTTACGGAAATTCGCAAGAGAATCGCCAAACTTCGCATTTTCCACGTAGTAGATTTGCAATCCTTTATAAATCAGGTAAGTGACCGTACCGGAAAGCAGCATACTCAGACCGAGCAGGACAATCATTCGCATTCGGAAACTTCGCGTCAGCCTAGCCATTAAACGCATAGCCGACCCCCCACACCGTTTTGATCCATCTGTTTTTTTCCAAATCTTCGCCTAATTTTCGGCGCAGGGTACGGATATGCACCATCACGGTATTGCCGCTCTCGAAATAATCGTCTTCCCATACATGGCGAAAAATATTTTCCGCGCTGAACACTTTTTTGGGATGGCTGGCAAGCAAATATAAAATATCGAATTCTTTGGGCGTTAGCTCTACGGTTTGCGCATAGACTTGCACTTGACGCTGTTCGGAATCGATCGTCAGTCCGTTGATTTCGATAACGGAACTGCGTTTCTCCGGCGTATTGAGCTGGGTCGAACGGCGAATCTGGGCATTGACGCGAGCGACCAGTTCCATCGGATTGAAAGGCTTCGTCATATAATCGTCCGCTCCGATCACAAGCCCTGTGATTTTATCCAGATCGGACGTTTTGGCGCTGAGAAAAATAATCGGCATCCGGTACTGCGTTCGAAGCTGCCGCGTCACCTCGTAACCGTCCATTTCAGGCATCATAATATCTAAAATAATCAGGTCGATCGGCTGCGACTGCACCCGCTGTATCGCTTCTTGCCCGGTATGTACGGTCAGCGTCCGATATCCTTCTTTTTCTAAGTGCAACGCGACCAGATCGGCAATTTCTTGCTCGTCGTCCGCGATCAAAATCGTAACGTCTTTCATCTTCTATTCACTCCTTAAAAAACGTACCTGTACGTTAGATCGAACTCTTCATAAAGAAAGACGAGTCTTTCGGGCATCTTGTTCCTAAATGTTCTATTTTTATTTGATCTTTTTAGTTTACGTACAAAATGAGTTACCGCCAACCTATTCTGTTCCACGCAAAAATCCGTTTCTTCTAAATCAATAATAGAAGAAACGGATCGATTAAATTTATGGTCGATGTACCGTTTGGCGATGAAAACGCTCTGGACGAAAAGCCTGTTGCCACGGCTCTGCTTCGCGCCCTTGCGCAAGATCCGCGACGAGCTTCGCCGTCGCCGGAGCGAGCAAAATCCCATTGCGGTAATGCCCCGCCGCAAGGATCACGCGCTCTGCGCGCGACAGTCGCCCAATCAGAGGGCGACCATCCAAAGTCGCTGGGCGAAGCCCCGCCCAGCGGTGGATCGGCTGCCTGTCTTCCAGCGCAGGCAGCACCGAGCGGTTCCAGCGCAGCAAGCGCGCGATACCGCGCTCCGTCACGCTTGTGTCAAAGCCCGCTACGTCTTCGGATGCTCCGCAGACGAGCGTTCCGTTTGCTTTTTGCACCAAGTAGCCTTGGCTGCTGAAGATCATATGCCGCACAGGCTCCGTGCCGGCTTGCCGCGTATCCCATGGATACGCACAGATTTGCCCGCGAATCGGATGCACGGGCAATTCAAGCCCAAGCTCGCTTGGCAGATGCCCTGCCCACGCCCCGGTGCAGATCACCAGTTGATCTGCTTGAAAGACCGCTTCGCCGGAATCCCCGGCTGCGCGAACTTCCACGCCGCGCTCCCATGCCGCAAGCTCAAGCTTGCCAAGCTGCTCGCGGATCAACACCCCGGCGTTCAAGCACGCCGCAATTAACGCGCCGACTAAATCCGGCGCATACACATGCCGCTCCTCCGGCGTGCGAAGCGCCGCCACCACTTGCCGCGATAGCCCCGGCTCCGCCGAGACCAGCGCAGCGCCGCGCAGCAGCTCGCCGCTCGAACCATGCTGGCGCTGCCAGCGAAGCCGGCTTTCCAGCGCCAGCAGATCCGCTTCGTGATAAGCGGCATACAGGCTTCCGCTCTCGGTATATTCGAAGTCTATACCGGATAATTCCCGAATTCGCTGCTGCCAATTCGGGTATAGATCCAGGCTTTCCCGGCAGAGCCGGAAAAATTCATCCGGCGATTCCGGATTTTCGGAATACGGCGCGAGCATTCCCGCCGCCGCGCCCGAAGCTTGTCCGCCGCACGTTTCGGCTTCAAGCACCGTCACTGCGGCGCCGCGCAGCCGCAGCTCCAGCGCACAAGCAAGCCCGATAATGCCGCCGCCCAGCACGATAAACGATGTATTCATACGGCAACCTCTTTTCCGCTCACTTGATCTTTAGCGAATGATATTCGCTGCTGGCAGACGCGTATCTTTTTTGCGGCATACGCCCCGCAAGATACGCAAGGCGTCCGCTTTCGATCGCTAACCGCATCGCAAGCGCCATCTTCACCGGATCTTGAGCTTTCGCTACAGGCGTATTCATCAAGACTGCCGCCGCGCCTAGTTCCATCGCAAGCGCCGCGTCGCTCGCTGTTCCCAGCCCTGCATCGACGATCACCGGAACTTTCGCTTCTTCTATAATCAGCCCGATATGATACGGATTTAGCAGCCCTAATCCAGTTCCGATCGGTGCGCCGCCCGGCATGATCGCAGCCGCTCCCGCTTCTTCTAGCTTCCGGCACATGATCGGGTCATCCGAGATATACGGAAGCACCGTAAAGCCTTCTTTCACCAAAATCTCTGTCGCTTTCAATGTCTCGATCGGATCGGGCAACAAGGTTCGTTCATCTGCCGCAATCTCGACTTTGATCCAATCGCTGAGTCCCGAAGCGCGAGCTAGTCTTGCGATCCGCACCGCTTCTTCGGCTGTGCGCGAACCGGATGTGTTCGGCAAAAAACGAAATCGATCCGGTTCGATATGCTGCAAAATGCTATCGTCTTCACTGCTTGCCAGATTCACTCGGCGAATCGCAAAAGTCAGCACTTCGGCGCCTGACACCTGAATCGCTTGCGTCTGTACGAACGGATTCGGGAATAATCCGGTTCCGAGGAAAAAGCGTGACGTCAACAATTGATCGCCGATCTTCCATTGATCTTGAATATCCATGCGGCTCAGCCTCCTCCTACAAAATGCACGAATTCAATCTTCATTCCATCTGCCACTTCGGTCTGCTGCCAATGCTCCGACAGCACAACTTCTCCGTTAATTTCAGCGATAATCGGACGATTGTTCAAACCAAGTTGTTCAACGACTTCGGTCAGCGTTGCAGCGTCTAATTGTCGAACCGTACCGTTAATGATCAGCTCCACCATCTATGATCTCCGCTCCTTAAGTGACAATTTTTCGAGAAAAGCTCGGCAGACTGCCGCAGGATCATCGCTTCCGACAATCTCGCTGACTGCGCATATTCGAGTCGCTCCCGCTTCGATAACAGCATCGACATTGCTGAGCTTGATGCCGCCTATCGCCACATACGGAATAGAGACGTGTGGCGACACTTCGCGAATATAGTCCAATCCGACAGGATCAACGACATCGGCTTTCGTTTGCGTCGCATAGATCGGACCTACGCCGATGTAATCGGCGCCGTTTTGCTGCGCAGCGACTGCTTCTTGCAGAGCATGCGTGGAGATTCCGATGATTTTGCTTCCAAGTCGATGCCGCGCTTCGGTAAGCGATACATCTCCTTGCCCGAGATGAACACCGTCCGCATTGACTTCAAGCGCTAGATCGATATGATCGTTGACAATGAGCGGTACCCCATACCGACGAGTCAATTGCCGCAGACTTTTTGCTTTTTGCAAAAGTTCATGTTTACCGCTGGATTTGTCTCGAAATTGAACGATGTCCGCGCCGCCTAGGATCGCTTGCTCCATGACTTCTTCCAGACTTCGCCCTGGATGAAAATTTTCGCCTGTAATCGCATATAATCTAAAATCTTTCATATAGTCGCCTCCTTGTTTAGCCATTCTCAAAGGTAAGATCAGCTCCCGATGTATCGGTCGTACAGAGTCCTCGCTCTTGCGGGGTCGTCTGTACCTTGCACCAATACGCGTCCGTCTTCGAATAGGACAAGGCGAACGTGTTCAAGCAGTTCGATTCGGATCAGGTAAGGATTGACTTTGATTGATTTAGCCGTGGCTTCAAGCTTATTCGCCCACTCTTGTAAGTCGAACGGGGCATGCCCGGAGATTTGGATCGATTCCCGTCCGCATAACGACAACACTAACTTCTCGTCTTGGTGCAGCGCCGGATAAAGCTTGAGGCCGCAGCACGGACAATCGACTCGCGCCGGCGTCTGCTTCAATTCGTGAATCCGATGATGCCATAGATCAAAAGACAATACGCTTGTTCGCTGCGCCTCTATATCGCCGACAAGCCATTTAATCGCTTCAATCGCCTGATAAGAAGCGACGATATCGACGACCGGCGAGATCACGCCGACCGTATCGCAAGTCTCTCCGCCGGAATCTGCTTCCGGAACCAAGCAGCGCAGACAAGGCGTTTTGCCCGGAACAAAGATCGCGCTGATCCCACGCGAAGACACCGCTCCGCCGTATACAAAAGGAATATTCGCACGGTAACAACCGTCGTTGAGTAGAAAACGCGTTTGAAAATTATCGGTTCCGTCTAAAACCAGATCTATTCCTTCTAAGGCAGAATCGATGTTGCTTGGAGTCAGATCGGCAAAAAGTTCTTCGACGAAGACGCTTGAATTAATCTTTTGCAATTTACGTTTTGCTGCAATGACTTTGGGCAAAGACTCTGCCGCATCTTGTTCGTCGTACAGCATTTGCCTCTGCAAATTGCTCATTTCCACGTAATCGCGGTCAACGATCCGAACATGCCCTACGCCTGCGCGCACCATGTGACTGGCGAGTACCGTGCCTAATGCACCCATCCCCACAATGCAGACTGCGCTTTGCAATAACTTCTTTTGCCCTTCCGTACCGATCGGCTGAAACAAAATTTGTCTCGAATACCGTTCTCGGTGTCCTTCTTGTGTTAAGGTGTTCGTCATGGCCCTCTCCTTATTCCAGAGATCCGCTTGCCGTTACGAATATGCAAAAAAGCCATCCGAGAATACACGAATGGCTTCAACAATTCGAATGAGGTTCTCTACGCCAGCATTATCTGGATCAGATTAACGGTCCGAAAGCATAAGGCTTCCATCTCAGCCGGACTTCATCCAGCACCCGCATTCTTGTTCGGTTTGAGACTAGCATAGCGAAGCGGCGTAAAAATAGCAATGATTCCCTTTTGCATATGCCGTTCAACGTTATGACATGATTAGGAGCAGATCAGATGATTTTGCCTGTTTAAATCGCTTGTACCCCGGTTTATTAGAAGAGAAAGCCAATAATTTGCATAAACAACTTCTATTATTTAACACTTATGAATAAATATATTTACGTTTTCTTTTACCTTCGGGATTTTGAAGAAACGTTCATTTTTTTGGAGGCGAGTATCTTGCTTAAAACCAGTTATATCGACGTTGTAGAGGTATTGTCCGACAAACTTTATGCTTCTGCGGCGCAGATTGTCGATACCGCGAGCAAGTCAATCCCCGCTAACACCTTTTGTATTGCACTCAGCGACGACGCGGAAACGAAAGTTCTAAATACGATTAATCGCAGCGCGATTATTTTAGAAGAAGGTCTGGTTATCGATCATACCGATTCGTACTGTCATCTTGTGACGGAAAATGGACCCGAGCCTTTGATCATCGACAATAATTTGACCCATCCACTGACCCGCGATATGGACGTGACTCCTTTTGTCGGCGGTTGTTCCTTTATGGGGGTAACGATCAAGACCAGCGACGGCAAAGTTTTCGGTTCGCTTTGCGCGTTTGACGATCAATTTTATGCGTACCAAGCTCGCGATGTGGAGATGCTTCAATCGCTTGCGACTTTTTTTGAAAATATGCTGGATCTGGATCAAACGTATCGATTGTGGCGTGCAGCGGAAGAAGAACGCCAGAAAACGATGGAAGAAAAAGCGAATCTGCTTGCGATCTTGAGTCACGAAATCCGCACTCCGATGAACGCCATCCTTAATATCGGCGAGATGTTGCAATCGACGCCGCTGACCGCCAAGCAATCGGAGTATTTGGATCTGATTCATACCAGCGGCAGCTCGCTAATGACGATTCTTAATCAGATTCTAGACTACTCGAAGCTCAATGCAGGCAAAATGGAAGTGATTCGCGAGCCGTTTTCATTGCGTGGGTGTTTATTTGACGTGTTGCAGCTTTTCCGAGCCGAAGCTCAGCGCAAAGACATTCAGCTTCATGATATTATCCCGCTGAGCGTGCCTGATCTATGGATCGGAGACGAAAATAAAATTCGACAAATTCTCGTGAATTTAATCTCTAACGCATTGAAATTTACGGAGTCTGGCGAAATTCGTATTGAAGCTTATGCAGATTCCGACCCTCACGCTTCATGCGAATCGCTGACGACTAGAAAAGGCACGGACGAGACCTATCTGCATTTCACTGTGACCGATACCGGTAGCGGCATCGAACCGGATAAGCAACTTCAGTTATTCCATGCTTTTACTCAGCTGCACACCGCGAATTACGTGAACCGTTATGGCGGAACAGGGCTTGGATTATCGATTTGCAAACAGCTTGTCCAATTGATGGACGGGGATATTCGCTTGGAACATTCTTCGTCTTCCGGAACATGCTTCGCTTTCTGCCTCCCTGTAGCGCTGCCGGAAGGGATTTTAGAGCATTAATAGATCGAAACGTTTCAATTTTATCAAATACATCGCAGGACTTTTTACTTATGTTAAAAGTCCTGTTTTTTGTCGTTTTTTTGGTGAAATGTATTTAAAAACTTTAAATTTTACCGATATAACTAGCATTAAACGTGACAAGGAGCGCTAGAGTGTGCGTAAAAAATTACATTTATCTTTGAAATTAGGAACGAAAATTAACTTGTTATTTCTCACCGCTATGATTTTGTTTGCCGGAATTGTAGGGATTCTGGTTCACCAGCAAGTGAGTAAAGGAATCAAGTCATTCGCAGCCGAAAAAGCAAAAGGCGATTTGGCATTAGCTTATCGTTATATGGACAGTGCTTTCCCCGGAGACTGGAGTATTACAGACGGGAAATTATATAAAGGCACTGCGTTGATGAATGATAATTTTGATCTGGTCGACAATATCGGTAGCGATAGCGGCGGCACGGTCACGATCTTCCAAGGCGATACGCGCGTTGCCACCAATGTCCAAGTTGAAGGCAAACGCGCAGTAGGCACTCAAGTATCCGACAAAGTCAAACAAGCGGTACTGGATCGCGGCGAATTGTTTGTCGGCGAAGCCAATGTGGCTGGCAATACGTATCAAGCCGCTTACCGTCCTATCTTGAATGCGCAAGATCAAATTATCGGCATTTTCTATGTCGGAGCCCCGCAAAGCATCATCGAAAAAATCTTATCTGACTTTTTCACTCTTTTCGTTATCGTATTAGCGGGTATTTTGGTCGTCTCAACAGCAGCCGTATTGTTATTCACACGTCGTATCCGCAAACGTCTAAGCGCTGTAGCCGGTTCATTGAAACTTGCAGGTGAAGGCGATTTTACGCGTTGCGTAACCGACCATACCGGCGATGAATTGACGACTTTGGCAAATAGTTTCAACGATATGACGCAAAATTTACGTAATCTATTCGACGAAGTCATCGATACTTCGCAGCAAGTTGCCGCTTCTTCGGAAGAACTTTCGGCAAGCGCGGAGCAAAGTAGTCTTGCAACCGAAACGATCTCGACGTCGATTCAAGATGTCGCGCAAGGCGCGGAACACTCGTCTCATCGCTTAACGGATAGCACTTCTACGCTTGATGAAGTCGTAATCGGCGTGCGTTCGATCTCGGATAGTGCCGCGACAGTACTTGAAGTCAGCGATCAGACGATTCGTAAAGCTTCGGAAGGCGATCTTCTTGTTGAAAAAACCGTTGTGCAAATTCAAGAAATCGATCGCTCCGTAAAAGAAAGCGGCAAAGTCATCCAGATGCTGGATGGTCGCTCCAAAGAAATCGAAGAGATTTCGCAATTTATTTCTTCGATTGCTGCGCAAACCAATTTGCTTGCATTGAACGCGGCAATCGAAGCCGCACGAGCAGGCGAACATGGCAGAGGATTCGCTGTCGTTGCCGATGAAGTGCGCAAACTAGCCGAGCAATCGCAACAATCTTCTTCGCAAATCTCGGGTCTGATTCATGAAATTCAACAGGACATGGAACGCTCCAATCAATCGATTGAACAAGTTAGTCTAGAAGTTCAAGCTGGATTGGAAGTTGTACAAAGCACGCAGACCAATTTCAACGAAATCTTGTCGCTGATGAGCAACCTTACCGATCGCGTCGATCAGATGTCTTCGTCTACGCAGGATGTATCTTCTCGCGTCCAACACGCTTCGGTGAATTTGTCGGGTATTTTGAGTATCGCTGGCGAAACTTCCGACCATTCGCAAGGCGTAGCCGCTGCTGCCGAACAACAACTCGCATCAATGCAAGAAATTTCGGCATCTTCGACGGCATTGTCGCACTTGGCGGAAAACCTGCATCAAGTGATCGGGAAATTTAAGATTTAAGCTGTCGAAAAAGGTAGTTAGGCGGTAGAAGCGAAGAGACTCCAATTACGTTACTTTCCAACGGCTTGAACCCTTTGGGATTATCCAAAGGGTTCTTTTTATATTCAAATTTATGTTTAAAAATGAAAGGTTTTCGTTGACAGGTCGTAACGGAAACGAATATAGTAATTGAAGTTGATAATCATTATCAAAAGGGGATGCTTATGAATAGACAGAGAAAGTTTTCGTTGCTGGGCTTAGTTTCATTGATTTTGATTTTGGCACTGGTAGGTTGTGGTGCTGCCAACAAAGCAACTACAGAGACGCCTGCTTCGACTGAAGCGGCGGCGACAGATCCAACGGCGACATCGGACACGGAGCAAGCTGCGAATAGCAATACAACGGCTGCCGAAGCGGATGACACGCAATATCCGATCACCATCAAGTCGGCATTAGGTGAAGCCGTGCTGGAGAAAAAGCCAGAACGTATCGTGACCATTCAATGGGGCAATCAAGACGTCGCTTTGGCACTTGGTGTCGTACCCGACGGATTCTCGGCGGCGAACTTCGGCGTACAAGAAGAAGACAACGGCTTATTGCCATGGACGAAAGCAAAGTTGGATGAACTTGGTGCAACAAATCCAAATGTATTCCAAGATACAGACGGTCTTGATTTTGAAGCGATCTCCGATGCTAAGCCAGACGTGATCTTGGCGGCGTACTCCGGAATCACGCAAGAAGACTTCGATACATTGAGCGAAATCGCTCCGGTCGTTGCGTATCCAACGTCTCCTTGGACAACAAAGTGGCGTGAACAAATCACTTTGACCGCAGAAGGTATAGGCATGAAAGCTCAAGGCGAGCAGTTGATTACCGATACCGAGAAATTGATCGAAGACAAATTCAATGCCTATCCACAATTAAAAGACAAAAAGATCGCTTGGGTGAATTTCTCTGCTGACGATCTATCGAAATTACATATCTACACGCCGGTCGATACTCGCGTATCGTTCCTTGAAGAAATGGGTCTGACTTACCCGGACAGCATTACTTCGCTGATTACCGATCCTACTAGCTACTCGCTTGAATTGAGTGCCGAAAATGCTCAAGCGCTGAACGATGTCGATATTATTGTCGGCTATGGCGACGATAAGCTATACGAAGCACTTAAAGCCGATCCGCTGATTGGTAAAATCCCGGCGATTGAACGTGGTTCTGTTGCATTCATCTCTTCGGATACTCCACTCGTTGCGGCAGGTACGCCAACTCCGCTATCGATTGCGTATACGATTGACGATTACATGAAGCTGCTCGGCGCTGCTGCCGACAAAGTGAAATAGAACGAATGAATCATGTTACGGTCTCGACGATACAACGTCGTAGCCCGCACATTCCGAAGCATTTCTATACGGTACTGATCTTGAGTCTGATATTGCTGGGAGCGAGTATACTCGCTTCTCTGGCATTCGGCTCACGGGCAGTGCCGTTTCATGATTTGATCGACGGTTTGTTTCGCCCCGAAGTCGATACTTACGAGGCGAATATCATTCGCAAACGAATCTCACGTACGGTATTCAGCTTGTTTTGCGGGGCAGCACTTGGCGTATCAGGTTCCTTGATGCAAGCCGTAACGCGCAATCCGCTGGCTGATCCAAGTATTCTTGGCGTGAATACAGGAGCTTCGTTGTTTGTGGTAGGCGGCATGGCTTTTTGGAATATCAGTACAGCTAGTCAATATATTTGGCTTTCGATGTTGGGCGCCGGGATCACCGCAGTTTTCGTCTTCGGAATAGGTTCGATCGGTCGCGGCGGCGCAACGCCGATTAAGTTAGTTCTCGCTGGAGCAGCAACTAGCGCAGCTTTGTCATCTTTAGTGACCGCGATTTTGATTCCTCGCTCCCATGTGATGGATCAGTTTCGTTTCTGGCAAGTCGGCAGCGTAGGTGCCGGGACATGGAGCGGCATTACGATCTTTTTGCCCTTTTTGCTGATCGGTTTGTTAATCGGTTTCCTAACTTCTCCGGCGCTGAATGCGCTAGCGCTAGGCGATGAAGCCGCCAAAGGTCTAGGCGTAAAAACAGGCTGGTTACGCTTAATCGCCGCGTTGGCTGGCGTGATTCTTTGCGGAGCAACGACCGCGCTCGCAGGGCCGATCGGATTTATCGGCTTGTTGTCCACGCATTTGGTTCGATTGCTGATCGGACCGGATCTGCGCTTTGTTATTCCGCTCTCGGCAATCGCAGGAGCGGTCATCTTAACGGTATCGGATATTGCCGGACGTCTGATCGGCAGTCCCGGTGAACTTGAAGTTGGCGTCGTGACGGCTTTCGTCGGCGCTCCGATTCTTATTTTTCTCGCGATGCGAGCAAAGGTGCGTTCGTTATGACTTTACTTTCTTCTATGGATCAAGCTTCGACGTCGATCGCTTTGATTCGCGCAGGGCGCCGTCATCGTCAGCGTCGCTGGTTACTTGTTACCGGCATGTTAGCGTTGATTGCTTTAAGCCTATGCGCCGCTATGCTGATGCTCGGCAATACGATTTACCCGCTGGATCAAGTGCTACTTGCACTGTCCGGCGAAAAAATCAAAGGTGTATCGTTCGCTGTCAGTACGCTGCGTCTGCCGCGTATGTTAGCCGGGCTTTTTGCCGGATTTGCTTTTGGCATTGCCGGTCATGTTTTTCAGACGTTACTGCGTAACCCGCTGGCAAATCCTAACGTGATTGGCATCACGTCCGGTTCTAGCGCCGCAGCTGTTTTTTGCTTAACGGTACTTGGCGCAGGTCAAGCTTTTACTTCTTTCGTAGCGGTGATCGCGGGTCTGCTCACAGCTTTCGTCATCTATATGCTGGCTCGCGGCAAAATCTTCTCGATCGGTCGATTGATTTTAATCGGAATCGGGATTCAAGCCATGCTCGATTCGGTCATTTCTTATCTGCTACTGATCAGCTCAGAAAAAGACGTGCCTAAAGCCATTCAATGGCTGTCCGGTAGTCTGAACGGTTCTAAAATGAGCGAACTTCCCCCGCTGATTTGGATCGTATTGATTACGACGCCAATCTTGATGATACTCGGCAAACATCTGCATATTCTGGAACTTGGCGAGCAATCGGCTTCGTCGCTTGGCGTTCATACGCATTGGAGCCGTTTGATCCTGATCGTCGCGGCGGTCTTAGTTGTAGGCATGGCTACCGCTACGACAGGACCGATCGCTTTTGTCTCCTTTCTAGCTGGGCCTATCGCGAAGCGATTGGTCGGTAACGGCTTTTATAATCTGATTCCTTCAGGTCTAGTTGGAATCAATCTGGTGCTCGCTGCCGATCTGATCGGTCAGTATGCTTTCGTCACCCGCTTCCCTGTCGGCGTCATTACCGGAATTCTTGGAGCGCCGTATCTGATCTTCCTCTTGATTCGTATGAACCGGAAAGGAGAATTGTAATGAAGCCCCAACATCATTTTGAAACGAAACAGATCGTCGCCGGATACGAAAACAAAACGGTGATCCACGGCGTCGATCTCACGATTCCGAGCCATAAAATTAGCGTAATCGTCGGCTCCAACGGTTGCGGTAAATCAACGTTACTCAAAGCGATGGCTCGGTTAATTAAGCCGACATCAGGCAGTATTTTGCTCGACGACAAGCCGATTGCCCGTTATCCGTCCAAGCAGCTTGCCCGTATTCTCGGACTGCTGCCGCAATCGCCGATTGTGCCGGAAGGGATTTCAGTCGCGGACTTGGTCGGTCGCGGACGTTTCCCGCACCAATCCCTTTTGGGCGGTTGGTCCAAAAAAGATTACGCCGCCGTCGCCGAAGCGATGGAGATGATGGACATTACCGAATTCGCCAACCACAATATCGACGAACTATCCGGCGGTCAACGCCAACGCGTCTGGATCGCGATGGCAATCGCGCAACAGACCGATATTTTATTTTTGGACGAGCCTACGACCTTTCTCGATATTACGTATCAGATCGAAATCCTGGATTTGCTCACCGATCTGAATCGGAAACAAGGCACAACGATCGTCATGGTTCTTCATGACATCAACCTGTCCGCACGCTACGCCGATCATATTTTCGCTCTTAAAGACGGTCACCTGATCGCCGAAGGCACTCCAACCGAAGTCATCACCAGCGAACGTGTAAACGAGATCTTCGGTTTGGATTCTTCCGTGATCCCCGACCCGATATCCGGTTCTCCCATGATTGTCCCTAAAGGCAGATACCACTCCGAACCTTTAGTGTCTTTATCTTTCTCTCCCCTGCCCAATTCAAAAAGGCTGCCATAAGGCAGCCTTCATACATCAAAAAGTTTTATACATGAGATAGCCCAGCGGAGAGAGAAATTTAGTGAAGGAGCTTTAGCGTTCGCCTTTGAAATCGGGAAAATTCAAATAAAAATTCAAGTCATATTTCCTGATTTCAACACGCGACCGAAACAAATTTCTCTCGCAGCGTCCGCCACATCATCTACATAAACTTTTCCCTCCAAACAAGCTGCCGCAAAAGCCGCGTTACACTCTCGTCTCAACTAAAGTCCGATATTCCCCAAACCACTTTTCCCAATTCTCTTTTCGCGATTCAATCTTCCGCCCGTCCATCAGCGCTTCAATCGTATCCAGACACACATGCCAACCTGCTAAATCTTTGGGTGTGTATGAAGTAATCTGCCGGATTGTTTCCACTAATACGAGGTGGCTGCCATATTGCTTGGCGCGTAGTTCGAATCGAATCCGGTCTTCTCCCCACGTATACTCCAGCATCGAACTTTCTTTGAACCCCACAATACGCAGTTCTTCGAACGTCCCGTCTTGCATATCGAACTGAATCGCACCGCCTAGATGGAGTTCTTTGATATACAGTTCCGGTAACCATTGCTTCAAACGCTCATTGTCCGTTAAGTACGCCCATACCTGCTCAATCGGAGACGTCAAACGACGTTCAAAACGGGCTTTGTATCCTTTGCCATTCGATTCAATGACGGCTAACATGACACACCTCCTCAGTATTCTTTTTAAAAAAATGGAACACAATTACATTTATATTATACTTCACCTATTAACGATCGCCAAGCGAGGGATTTACTAGATTAGCCCAAGTCTTTGTGCCCATTAAAAAAGCAACCGAACCTTGCGGCTTCGGCTGCCCTTTTCCATTTTTGAATGAAGATTGCACTTAACGATTTATAGTCTGGACATCTTTCAAAAAGCTACGAAGCTCCGAAGCAATCTGCGGCGAATTCTTGTGATGTAGATAATGCCCACCACTCATTTCAATCATTTTGCCCTTCTCCGCGTGAGCGACTTGTTCTTCATGCAGCTTATTCCAATCTTGAACCTCCGCATCTTCTGTATTGACGAATAGAAGTAACGGTAACGACGCCGGGAATGTAGCTTCTGCCTCTTTTGCGGATTTAAAGTTTTCCGGAATATGGCTCATTTCGTTCAAAATCGTCGGATTGTTGCTCACCCGATTTGTAATCATCCGTATTTGATTGACCATTTCCGGATCATAGCCCAAAGCTTCGTATGGATCTGCGTTAAGGTTCGTCAGCAGACGGAGCACCCCCGATTCTTTTAAAAAGGTAAACATCCCCGTAGCGGGTATTGCATCCATACCGCCTTGATTCGGCACACTGGTATCAATGCCGGCATACGCGATCACTTCATCCGGGTACTTTTTCGTATAATCGAGCGCATACAACCCTGCAATGGAGTGTCCCATTAGCACATAACGGTCTACTCCGAGTTGCTGCAACGCTTGATGCGTTTCGTCGACTATATTCGCTGTCGTGCGTTCTTTGTCCGTCTCGTCGCTAAGCCCATAACCAAGCGGTTCAATCGCAATCACCCGATAATCTTTTTCCAGCTCACGAATCAGCAGCTCAAAATCGCGCGCAGGTACAGCCGTTCCGTAACCCGGCAATAACACGATATTTTCTTCGCCTGCGCCGCGGATCAAGACGTTCATCTTTTTATCGCCGTCTACAGTCACGGTCTGACCATAAGGAATAATCTTGCTTGCTTCAGAGCGCAAAGCGATTTTATTTACCGCGAATACCGTAATGAAAAACAACGCGATAAGTCCCACGATCACACCTAACGTAATCAGCAGTACGCGTAGCGCTTTTCTTTTCTTTTTGACTGGCTTAATATTTTGAAGTTCGTTCATATTCAGTCTCTCCTATTCTGAGGTGAAGTCTACTCAGCCGCTTAGCGACCTTTGCAAGCCAGTATAGCAAGCTGTTATAGACCTATCGTGACCTGAATATGAACGCAAGATGAACAGACTCAGAAAGTTAAGATATAGAGGTGTCGGAATAACGAGGTACTTCGCGAGGCAAAGTCACGGTAAAGACCGTTCCTTGCCCGTATTCGCTTTCCACTTCAACCTTCCCGTGATGCAGTCGTACAATCTGACGCACAATCGCAAGACCGATTCCGCTGCCTTCATATTGCCGACTGCGCGAACGATCTGCTTTGAAAAAACGTTCGAATACACGCTCCAGATCCTGCGGCTTGATCCCTACACCCTGATCGGCGATCTGCACGTAAATCTGCTCTTTGCGTTCCGTCAGCGTAATCGAAATTGTGCCGTGATCTGGAGAAAACTTGATCGCATTCCCAATCATATTGATCCATACCTGCTCCAATTGATCTGCATCGGCAATAAATTCTACGACCGGAAGTTCTAAATCAAATTCAATCTGACGGATCGACCATTGAGGCTGTAATGCAATAACCACCCGGCGAATCTGCTCGTCTAGCCGAATTTCAGCACGTTGCAGCAGCGGCTTCGACTCTAATACACTTAACTTCAGCAAGTTATCGCTCATTCGAGAAATTCGATTGGCTTCGGAAGCAATAATATCCAAGTAGCGACTTCGCTGTTCATCGGACAAAGACGAGTGTTTGAGCGCTTGCGCATAACCTGAGATCGACGTCAGCGGTGAACGGATTTCGTGCGATACATTGCCGACAAAGTCGCGGCGCATCTCTTCCAATTGCCGAAGATCCTGCGACATCTCTTCAAAACTCCGTGCAAGCTCGCCCAACTCTCCTTTTTGCCGAATATCGAGTTTGACGTCGAAATTCCCGGCTGCAATTCGCCGCGTCGCCCGGGTGAGCTGCTGAATCGGACGTACGATAAATGCCGCTGCTCCCAAAAAGACCAAACTTCCCGCAACCAACGCGTAAAGAGAAAAGTTTAACAACCATTTCACGATAAAAGGAACCGTAGCGGAACCGACCGGCTCGATAAACATAGCTCGAACGCCCTGATTAGTCTGAATGGACATGCCAATCAGTTCGATCGTCACGCCATTAGTATTGATCCGAATCTTTTCGCCATCAAATACCCGTTGTACCATATCTGGTGTGATCGTCGTCTCATGAGAAGCCGGAGTGCCATATCGTTGGAATTGCTCCGGTGTCTCGTATATCCGAATATAGTATGAATCCAATTGCTTCATTTCACTGACAAACTTGTCCGCTTGCTCCGATGGCATCACTTCATACAATCTTCCGATATCTTCAGCGAACTGAAATAACGGAATTTGTAGGTTTTCGTTCATTTGATCTCGAAAAGCCCATGTCGCCAACCAAAAAGCCAATAAAGTACTCCCAATCGCTGAAACAAGAAAGATCAAGACGACCCGCGTATATAGCGAACGGATCATGCTTCAACCTCCAAGCGATATCCAAGTCCCCGCACAGTCTCAATCTGAAGCCCACCGAAAGGGACAAAACGTTCTCGCAAACGCTTGATATGCACATCTACGGTGCGATTGTCTCCGGTGTAATCGATGCCCCAGATTCGTTCGATCAATTGCTCGCGCGTATAGACTTGCCCCGGTGTCTCAGCCAGTGTGTAGAGCAACTCGAATTCTTTGAGCGGCAGCGTGAAGGTCTCGACTCCAGCGGTGACTTTATACGTATTGCGATCCAGCTTCAGGCTTTTGCCTACAGTGACCGTTTTATCGACAACGCTGCGGGAACGCTTGAGCAAAGCGCGCACACGAACCGTCAATTCGAGCGGATCGAACGGCTTCGTCAAATAATCGTCCGCTCCAATTTCGAATCCTTTTACTTTTTCCCACGTCTGACTTCTTGCCGACAGCATTAATAAGGGCAGATGAGCGCTGCGGCGTCTTAATTCCCGGCACAATGCCCATCCGTCCATTCCCGGCATCATAATATCAAGCACAACCAGATCAACCGAGTTCGAAGCTTGCAGCGCAAGCGCTTCTTCTCCATCGACAGCTTCTATCGTTGTAAATCCATCGTTATGCAAAAAAAGGCAGACTAGCTCGCGAATATGAGCATCGTCGTCCGCAACTAAAATGGTCGGCATCGGTGTTCATTCTCCTTACGTGACGATCTAATCGGCAAAAAGCCGTTGCTTGTATTATACAAGCTTCATTCTCAAAAAAATCACATGCTTTTCTAAGCAAAAAAAGCCCCTCCAACTGGAAGGGCTTCTTTCGTCTGGATTTTACGATCAATTCAATGTACTTACAGCCCTTGCAGCAACGCTTTTACAGACTCGTCGCTCTCAAGCGTGCGTACGATCAACGCGAGTGCTTCAGCGCGGCTTGCTTTTTTGTCTGGAGCGAATGAAGAATCGGAAGTTCCGCTTAACAGACCTGCTGCGGAAGCTTGTTGAATGACACTAGAAGCCCAGTGATTGTTGCTTACATCGCCGAACGATGTCGAAGTTGACGTGGTTGGAAGTGCATTTAAGCTGATCAGACGCGAGATCATAACCGCCATTTCAGCACGACTCACGGATGCGTTTGGCTTAAAGTTTCCATCGCCGTATCCAGCGACTACACCCAGTTTGGACAGGGCATCGATATAACCGGAAGCCCAGTTCGAACGAACGTCACCGAATGAAGAATTCGTAGCCGATGGCTCAATTCCGAAAGCACGCGAGATCATCGCTGCAAACTCGGCGCGAGTGACTGGTGCATTTGGACGAAGCGCTCCGTTGTTGTAGCCACTGACGATCCCAAGTTTTGCCGCTTTATCGAGTACGCTACGTCCCCAATAATTAGCCGGCACGTCAGAGAATGAGCTCACTGTTGTTGACGCATTGCTTACTGCGGCAGTCAACGCTTGAAGCAGCTGCGCCGAATCAATCACGTTCGAGCGGAATGGGCTAACTGTCGCTGGCACATCCGTCGAACCCGAAGGCGTACCCGGAGTTGGGGTCGGGGTAGGCGTTGGTGTCGGCACCGGTGTTGGCACTGGCGTTGGCGTCGGTACTGGTGTTGGTGCAGGTGTGACTGTACCTCCTCCAGTCGAAGGCGGGTTGCTTGTGCCTGGATTTGGAGTTGGATTTGTCGTTGTGCTCGTCACAGCCAATACTACTTTGCCATTCTCGTAATTCACTTTAGAAGAATAACTTGAAGGTAATCCTGTTACTTCTACCTTTTTGAATGTTCCGGTCGCAGCGCCGTCATGTGCAATCAAGGTTACATTTGCGTTCGCGGGTACATAACTGTTTGCGAAGTTCACTTTCAATGTACCATCGGCTTTCAATGCGCCTTTGACATCGAGCATATCTTTTGAAGAACCGATATTCAGTTGCAACGTGCCGTCTGTGTTTTGCGTGAAGTCTCCGTCGATTGTCAAAATACCGCCGTTGTATACGTTTTGCGTAACCGTCGCGTTGTTTACAACATCGCCTGTACCGAACGCCGAGGTTGACATCGCTTCGATGGTACCACCATTGATCTGAGTACCGCCGCTATACGTATTCGCACCAGACAGTTTCAACTTGCCCGTGCCTTGTTTGTTCAGGCTGCCTACACCGGTGATGTTGTTGCGCCACAGATCTTCTGCGTAGAATCCGCCTTTCGCTGCATCCATATTCACATTGACTGCGCCGCTGAATGCGCCGTATCCGTTACCGGCTTCGAACAGATTCAGACGTCCCCAACCTTCCGGATCATCCAACAGCGGATAGCCGGATTCCAGACCTGTGGAAGCCAGTACTTCGCGGAGTTGTTCTTTTTCTAAATAAGGGAAACGTGTTTCGATCAGTACTTCCGCGCCTTTCGGTACAACCATCGGCTTGTCTTTATCTCCGATTTGCGGGAATCCGTAAGTCAGACGCTTCGTGTAATCGGCTTTGTTTTTCTCGTAATCTGCAAAACGATCCGGTGCTGTACCTGTTTGCTTCAACAATACGTCATGCGCTTGATCGTAAGCTTGTTTCTTCAACTCAGCGTTAGCTGGATCATTCAATGCCGCGGCTGCCAGCGCAGTCGCCAGAACGCGACCGCCCATCACGTCAAACGGCGAGTGCATACCTGCTACGATCCGACTTTGACCCATTTCCGAAGCACGCGTCAACAATTCTTGGAAACGTTCCGGTACTGCGTAGGCAAATGACAACGACGCAAGATATGCCGCATTCGTGTGACCGCTTGGGAATCCGCCGTCGGTTGCTGGCGTTGCACTAATTACAGGTACAAGCGTTGGAAGGACGAGCCGGTTCTCTGTAGTATTTTCCTGTTGGTTTACCCAACGGTAAGGACGCATATATTGGAAGAAGTTTTTGGATGGATTGCCCGAAGCGCTGCCGTTACGCACGGCACCGACCAGATCGACCATTTTGCCTAAAGGAGAGTTGGAATCTCCGCCTGAGTTGGTGCTGCCTGGAGTCCCTTCCGTTTCGCTATATTTTACAGTCGTAGCGTCAGATGGAACTTTGGGAATCGTTGTTGTTGTTCCGCTTATGTCACGATACACATCAGTCAGTGATCCCAAACCTTCGACTGCGCTATACGTCTGACCACGGCGGTCAATGAGAAAAGCCAGTTCGGCATCGGCTTCTGTGCGAGTTTTGGATAAATCGTCTACGTACTTGATATTTTGATTCAGAACGTACTCAAATTCTGGGTTCTTCGTTCCGTTATCCCAAGAAGTACCCGGTGTCCACAATTTTAAAAATTCAGACAACGTTCCGATAGCCGCATTACTTTCGACCGTTTGATTGTCATTTTTGTTCGTCTTATAGTTATCGACAAAGTATCCCCACGCTGGTGCTGATGGAACTTCAATATTATAAGAGTAGGGTGCCGCGATTGCTGGATGGATCATAGCTGTATTGGACAAAATAGCAAATCCCATTGCAACGACTAACATTTGTTTCATCGGTCTTTTTTTCACGGGTAGATGGCTCCTCTTCGTTTGGATATTGATTTGGGTGGACTAGAATCGCTAAGAATGTAGCATCCAGCCGAGAATTTCAGCAATAGAACAATTTCGCCTTCATAGCATTTTGAGAGTTTTTTTGCTGATTTTGCGGATTTCAAAGGATTTAACGCTCCCTTTACATAAATAAAGAATAAAGAAATTGTCGTTTCGGTATAATCGCACGCGAAGAGGAGTGTGTACGATGAAAAAACGAAATTCGGTATGGACGCGTCTGGCTGTTTCTTATTTATCTATTGTACTCGTCATCGTGCTTTCACTATGCTCGGTGTTCTATATTTATTCGTCGCAGCGCCATTTATCGGAACTTGAAAATCGCAATCAAATGACACTGACGAACGTAGCCAGAACGATTAATTCCGAAGTCTTTCAACGCGTTCAACAAGTCGTGCTCGGCTTAACGCTTGATCGGACATCCGATCTGAGTTTATTTCAACAGACCACATGGACAGAAGAACCTACGCAAATATTGGAATGGCAACAATTATTGAAATCAAAAGTTGCGGCGCAGCCTGATCTGATCGAAGCGATTCATCTTTACGATCCGCGCAGCGGAATGATGCTGTCTTCATCCTACGGCTTGATTGACCGCGAAGATCGAGAACGGAGTAGCAACCAGTCGATTGATTGGATTGAGGAGATGTCGACGCTACAAGCTAGCGGTATGTGGACGAAATCCAGAGAAATTCCGACTGATTTATTTTCCAAACTACCGGGCGGCGACGAGCAAAAACTGCTGACGTATGCCCATAGTTATCCGTTTCAAGCTTCGGGTGCTGATAGTCAATTGATTGTTGCCGTCGATGTCAAAGAAACCGCGATTGAAGCGATCATACATAATATGATGCCCTTTCAATATCGGGAAACGTGGATGATGCAAGATTCCGGTACTCTCGCGATGATGCCGCAAGCTTTATCTGCCATGCAGCCGTATATTGAATGGAGTCGCAGCGCACATGAAGATCACCCCACTTCAAAAGGCGACTATACCCTTTTCCACGAAACTTTGCCGACGACAGGCTGGACGCTGTATAGTGCGACGCCGCATAGCTTTTTCCAAGAACAATCTTCGGTGATTCAACGGTTGGTGTTGATTGTATCGGTAGTCGCTATGCTCATTGGATTATTGCTTTCCGGTGTAATGACCAAATTAATCTATAGTCCACTCAAAAAAGTCGTTGCCACAATCAACAAGCTTAACGGGCATCCGATTTCCGACAGTAACGAATACGGCATCATCGATACGGCTTTGCAGCATTTGAATAACAAAATCTATACGTTGGAAGAGCATCTTCGCGCGACTGAACCGCTCGTGCAGCGCAATCTGATCTTAAAACTATTACAAGGGTACTCGGCAGAACTCTCGGAAAAAGAACAGATTTGGATCAAGCAATTGTTCCATGAAGCAGTCGGATTGCGTTACATGCTGCTGCACGTGAGCCATATCTCAAAAAATCATGAACATCCAGTCGATACAGACTTCGATCATGCTCGCCTTCTTTCTAGGTTAGAGCGTGTCATTACAACAAATCTTCGCGTCATTGCCGAAAAATTATCGAACGGAACAATCGCCGCGATTATCGTTCGCCATAGCGGTTCAACGCCTGCGACAGAGCATCTTGATGATGGATATACAGACGTTCATCATGCAGAAATGGCGGAGCTTGCTTCTAGCTTCCAACAGACTTGCAGCGATATCCCCGGTGTGACGATCCAGATGGCGTGGGGATGTGAAGTTAGGGAGCCTGCGCTTCTGCATCGTAGCCGAAGCGAAGCGGAAAGCCGCCTGACTTACGCGTACTTTTTGCCGGAGAAATTTGCTCTGCAAGATTTTCCTTGGGCAGAGCGAGAAGATAGTTTGGAAGAAATTCCGCAAGCCGTCTTATCCAAATTCCGCGACAAGTTGCCGGGACGTCAATTGAACGAAATTATTGAATCTGTCGACGATATTATTGAAGCAACCAAAAATGGACGTTATCCAGCGGATTATTGTCATTTTATTTTGTCGAATACGGTATTCGCGTTCTCCGATTATCTGAAAAGTATTCGTTACAAGCAACCGAGCGGCGGTCATCCCGATCTGCATCGTCAGTATATCGTGCTGCCTCATATCAATGCTTTTCGAAGCTGGCTGCTGAGTACACTCACTATTTTTCTGTCGGAAACGGAAAAAAGGAACAGCGATCGATCCACGGACACGCTAGAATCGGCAAAACAGTATATCGATACTCATCTAGCCGACGATTTGTCATTGGAAGCCGTATCTTCGCAGGTATTTATCAGCGCCAAATATTTAAGCCGGCTGTTCAAAGAAGAGTTAGGCATCACCTATACCGAATACGTGACCAAACAACGGATTCATACCGCCAAAATCTTGCTCGAAAAAGGCGGAGCGACGATTGAGCAAATTTCGACCGCGGTCGGATACACCACAACCGCGTATTTTATCAAAAAATTCAAAGAAGCTCATGGTTGTACGCCCGGTCAATATTTACGCGAAAGCCGTAAGCAAACGAAGTCTTTGCAGCAAGGAGGAGCCTCATGAACAAAATAGGCACGCGCATCTTCGCAGGCTTCGTAGCAGCAGGAATCGGATTCGGCGCCGTCGGTTGCGGCAACAATAAAAACGACAATGAGGTACAAGTCCAGTCCAATTCTTTGGCGACATCGACAATCTCTTGGACGCTTCATCAAAATGCGCCGATTCCCGAAAATGCAGAAATGATTCGTTATCTCGAAGAAAAATACAATGTGGATCTGGACATCTGGAATCTGGAAAACAATCGATACGAATCGTTGCTTGAACTGAAAATTGCACAGCAAGGCGCGCCTGATCTGCTTCGGGTGCGTCAACCGCAAGATCTGCTTAAAGTCCAGCAACAAGGGCTGGTCACAGAGATTCCTTTAGACACCTTGGAGCATTCTGCGCCTAATCTCTTTGCAGCACTGAACAAGTATGCGCCAGGTTATCTGGAAGACGGGAAAATCGAGGGCAAACTTTATGGAATTCCCGTCATCAACCCAACCAACGCGTATCGGATTCCGGTCGTATATCGGCAAGATTGGTTAGACAAACTGGGGTTGAAAGTACCGGATACGTTGGCAGAATTCGAAAAGATGATCTATGCGTTTACGTTTGAAGATCCTGACGGTAACGGAATCGATGATACGTATGGATTATCGATGGAAGGCATGAACGTGGTGTTTGGAGCTTTTGGACAAATCGTATTTGCGGATCAGCTTTATTTTAATGAGAAAAACGGCAAAAAAGTGATCGGCGCCTTAGAACCCGAAATGAAAGAAGCGCTCCGTTATTTGCGAAAATGGTATGCAGACGGTGTAATTGATCCGCAGTTTTTGACCGGGGAAAATAAAGGCGGTTACAAACATCTGTCCCATGCTTTTATCAATGGGCGAATCGGGATGACTTCGATGGGAAACTACTATCATTGGATCGACGATAACGATTATCTCGCATGGAATGTGGACGAACGAGGTCTGGTGATCGAAAAGCCTGTTCAAGCAACCTACAATATCAAAGAATTAAAAGCCAAAAATCCGGACGCCAAAGTCTCGTTTGGACGTCCGTTCATGGGACCACATGGGAAACGGGGTTCGAAAGCTTACGATATGCTGATGAGTTTTACAGCTATTGGAGCCAATGTGGTAGACGAACCGGGAAAAATGGAGAAGATTTTGCAAATCCTCGATGACGTGAGCGCCAATCCCGACGATAACGAACTCACCACTTGGAAAAACGGCATCATCGGAAAACATTGGAATTGGGCAGATGCTTCGCATCAAGATATCGTGACCTTGCCGCCTTATGACCGGGAAACCAACTTGCTCAACAAAATCGGTGCAAATATCGGGATGACCCTTCCTTTTCCTCAGACCGGACGCCGTGAACAATGGGCTTCGACGCTTCATCTGGATCAAGACGGGATCTATAATGCGCTGGAAATCGCAACGCCGTCGCTCGTTCGCAGCAGCGAGCAATTGATCGCGCTGCGAAATCAAGCTTATCTGGCGTTTATTACGGGTGAACGTCCACTCGATGAATTCGATAATTTCGTGCAAGAATTCCGAAAAGCAGGAGGCGACGAAGTGTTACGCGAAGCGAACGCTCTTACCTCTTATACGCGCTGAACGTGTGTGTCTTTGAAGCCTGTTTCGTATTTCAGACCATAACCCATTGTCCGATCGATGCCGATATGTGCCGTCCAGATCAGACCGATCATCGTTGGCCACTGGGCGTCGAAGATCAATCCGGCAAACAAGATCAGCATCGGAATCAAATACGTATGAGCGGCGTTGTAGACAGCAGCGCCGACTTTGTTGCCCATTGCGTATCCAACCATCGATACATCCGGAACAAGCAGCAGGAGTACGAAAGCCAGCCAGCTATACCCGCTAACAAAGTAGAATGTGATCGCAGCGGCAGCGATAACGATATCTTCTAAACGAATAATTTTTTTGTTCATGATTATTGATCTCCTTTAGGTTGATTTTGAGATTGAATACCGCCGAGAATCCAGCCGATACTTTGCGACACTTGCTCGTACGAAATCGGGGCTTCGGTGAGTAGCGACGGCGATTGCAACGTAAGCCCGTCGAAGACTGCCTGGATCAGCGATGCGAGAAGCTCTTTCTCTTGTTGCTGTAGAGGTAACTCCAATCGATCAAGCACGTGCATAATGCCGGCTTTCATCTGCGTATAGATGCTGAGCAGTTCGGCAGCAAGCTTCTCGTTATTGACGCTCTCTGACCATAAACTGATGAGGAGTGTAAACCACTCCGGGTTTTCTTTGCGGAACGTCGCTACATGCTGCAACCCTTGTTGCAGCATGTCTTGCGGCGTAGATGTGGGATCGATCTGAGCAAAAGCAGCTTTCATACCGCGATTGATCATCCACTCTCTGACCACTTCGACGAGCAATGTTTCTTTCGTACCGAAGTGATAGCCGATCAACCCTTGAGCAACTCCCGCTCTTGCGGCGATCTCTTTCATTGAAGCTTTGGCATATCCGACTTGACCGAATAAAGTAAAAGCAGCTTGCATGATTGCGGCTTTTCGTTCGTCCTGAGGCGGAGATTGTTCATTTGTCATATCTATTCGCTCCTAATTCATACCTTGATTTTTAAAAACTGTTTGATTGAACAGTCAGTTCGTGCTTTTAATATAAAACTGTTTGTTCGAACAGTCAATAGGTATTTTTATCTTTTTTAACCTTTATTTTTGCATACAAAAAAGCCCTATTCCTTTGCAGGACAGGGCTTTCTCCGTACTTCCTTGTTACGTTTGCCGATAAATCACAATCTTCACGCCATCTTCTGACGGCAAGCCTTCTCCAATTAATATACTGTCGTTTAAAAAAGACAACGCAGAGCTATTCGTAAATAGCCGCGGCGTGGTGCGAAAAAGAACATCCGTTACACTGGAATCAAACTTCCCGTTGTTCTCGATATAAATCTCGCAACTTTGTCCCGTATGGTCGTTTCCACGCAGCATATACCGAGCGGATAGATGATGATCTGAGCCACCTTTTCCGATCATCTGCGTATCTACGCCGCCATTTAGAATATCGCCTTCGAAAAAGGCTCCGGTCGCATGACCGCTAAAAAGAATCATGACGACGGAAGCTCCTTCTGGATGACTCATCCGAATCTCTTCATTGATCTTCACGTGAATATTCATGATTTCTTCGCGCTCTGAATAAGTCATGGCTTAATCGCTCCGCTGTTGAAAGTTCAGCTTATCTGTAAACGGACGATTCAGATGCGTGGATAAAAATTTAGCGGTAATCTCCAGTACTTGCGGACTCCAGATTCCGGTACCATGATCCGCTCCGGCTACTTTATAAAACAGAACGTTCTGATCGTTCGCTCGCAGCGCTTTGTACATTTCGATACTCTGATTGATATGCACGATGCGGTCGGAATCTCCGTGAATAATCAGAAAAGGCGGAAGTTTGCCGCTTAAATCTTGATGCAGTGGGCTCGCTTTTTTCGCTACTTCTTGATGCTCTTGGACTTTACCGCCGACAAATAATCCTTCCGGCGCATCTGCCGCGTCATGATCCAGAATATCGTTATGTTTTCCCAAAGTCAGCAGATCGGTTACGCCGTAATAATCAATCACCGCCAGCACTTCGTCCGACTGATCGGCATGCGATCCGTTATTATATTGTCCGATCGTCAGACCCGTCATCAAGGACAAATGCCCGCCGGACGAATCGCCCCATACCGCAGCACGCTTTGGATCGACACTATACTCGGACGCGTGTGCGCGCATAAATCGCAGTGCGCTTTTCACGTCTTCAAGCGCCGCCGGAAAAGGAGCAATATCGGTATCGCGAATCTGCACGCTGGCGATTACGTAACCTTTAGCCGCAATATGCGACAAGTTCGGAATCGCGCCATACATCTGCTGAGGACGCCAAGCTGATCCTTGAATAAAAATAATGAGCGGGAACAGGTACCCTTCGCGTTGCGGCTGAATAATCTGAAGCGTTCGCTCCGTACCTTCATGATTGGCATAGACCACATTCGGATGATAATTACATGAATAAAAATTGCCGGCTTCGGCAAAATCTCCGTATAACACCTGTGTACCTTCCGGCATTTCATTGGCAGCTCGGCGTGCAGCTTGATGATCCATTTGTTTTTCCCCTTTCCGAGTTCAAATTTGGATGTATAAAAACACCTTAATACAATAAGCGCCATAAATAAAACGTGGCATACGATTCCCAAGCTGTCCATCCGGCGGAAAGCTCCAAAATCCGTTCTTTGCTTGGCTTAGTGTCCAGACCCAATACATGGCGAATCGCATGATGCAGACCCACGTCGTCGATCGGAAAAGCATCCGGCATTCGCAAGCAACGCATCAGTACATAATGAGCCGTCCACGGACCGATGCCGCGAATTTTAACGAGTTCCTTTTCGGCTTGTTTGACGTTTTGCGTTTGGAGCAGTTGATCTTTGCTTAACTTCCCGCTTGCAATCAATTTGGCGGTATCGACGAGGTATTCGCATTTTTTGACCGTCGTCATGCCGACCGCGGACAAATCTTCCGGCGTCAAAGCCGCAATGGTCTCCGCAGTCGGAAATAGCCAATATTCTTCGCCTTCGCGCTGAATACTTCTACCGAAATTTTCGACAAATCTTCGTTTTAACGTATACGCAAAAGACAGGTTGATCTGCTGACCGAGAATCCCCCAACAAATCGCTTCGTATAGATCGGGAATTCCCATATTGCGTAGCCCGTAGAACGAAGCCACGGCTTGCCGAAGCAGCTCGTCTTGCTCTGCCATTTTGTAAAAAGGCTTCAAATCCGTACCTAGATCAAACCAATCGTAGACGTACCTAGCGACGCCAGCACGCAACATCTCATTTTGAACTTGTGGCTCGTCGATCCAACGAATACGTAAGTGGGCAGCATCTTCCGGAGTGATCGCGACGACTGTATCCACATTACCGACAGCGATAGCTTTGTAGATCGCGCCGTCTTTGAGCGTATATAGAGATTCATTCGTAGCGGTAGATAGATGGTCGTAATTTTGTGTGAAACTAAATTCGGTCGGAACTTGAAGGAGTAAGTCGTTGCCGTCATTTTGCCAAAACTGCGAAGAGAGAGTTGTTCTTTGCATGTGCTATAAGGTTCTCCTTTTCGATCTGAGGTAGAAAGACGTTGAGATGTCCTTATTATTAACCGTTTTATTGAGATGGTCGCTAGATTCCGAGCAAGAAGTTGGAATTGGAGAGATACAGACTTTTCCATGTTTTTCTTTTTACAGAAAAAGAGTATACTGTTTAAGATCTAACTAGCGCAGAAATTCCATTCTTCCTTTCTTTGATATAACATGATATATTATATTGAAATAGAGTAGAAAAACGTTTCTGGAGGAGGAGCTTGTATTGAGAAACGATTCGGCTTCCAAGCCGATGTACGAGCAAATATTCGAAGCTTTACGTGAACGCATACGTCTTCACCAATACAAAATCGGCGAACGGGTTCCTTCCGAAAAAGAATTATGCGACGAATTCGGAGTTAGCCGTATTACGACGAAAAAAGCGCTGGAAATGCTGGTCGCGCAGCAGCTTGTCGTCCGTCAACCGGGTCGAGGTTCTTTTGTGGCGGATCTGTCCGCATTCGACGAATCTCCGGCTCTGCAAACTAGCAATGAGCCTTCAAATCTCGGGCTTTCGGATAAAAAAAGCGAACGACCTTCGGCGCCTAAACGCAAACCGCTGATCGGTCTAGTGATTACGCATTTCAGCGATATGTACGGAACCGAGCTGGTCTACGGGATGGAAGAAGCTTCGCGTGAACACGATAGCTTTCTCGTGCTACGCCGCTCTTTCGGTATTCCTGAACAGGAGCAACGCAATATTGTCGAACTGCTGGAACTCGGCGTAGACGGTCTGATCATTTTCCCGGCGCAGGGCGAATATTTCAGCGAAGAGATTTTGAAGCTTGTGATCGGAAAATTTCCTTTTGTGATGATCGACCGCTTCCTCAAAGGAATTCCGGCTTCTTCGGTCAGCACAGACAATGCAAGCGCCGCCAAAATAGGCACGCAGCGTTTATTCGATCAAGGGCATCAACATATCGCGTTTCTGACGCAGCCGCCAATCAATACAACAGCGATTGAAGAACGGATCAAAGGTATTGTCGAAGCGCATAGTGAACGGGGTATTTTGGTAAATCGCGATTTGTGGGTGGATTCCCTGGTTTCGACATTGCCGAATTCATTCGATCCGCAAGATCGGGTAAACGATGTGAATACGATTGTGCAGCATCTCAAAGAACATCCCGAGATTACGGCTTTGTTTGCCGCGGAATATCCGATCGCCCTGTTAGCGGAAGAAGCCGCGGCTCAACTTGGACTTCGTATTCCTGAAGATCTATCGCTGATTTGCTTCGACAGCCCGGAAAATCCAGACGACATCCGCATTACCCATCTGCGGCAAAATCAGTTCCAGATGGGTAAGCAGGCGTTTGAGATGGTGCTGGAATTGATGAAAAGCAGCGATCAGACGGTGCAAAGAGTGGAGCTTGCGGCCGAACTCGTTGAAGGGGTTACTGTAAGTGAAGCGGCGGGAGTTGAGCAAGGAGTTAAGCGGTCTTAAGCATTGTTTTGCTGAGAAAAACCGCTACAAGAGAAATTCGTTAGCGTATGCTTACGATGTGTCTTTCTTCGAAAACTTTTAGGTCGCGTGTTGAAATCAAGAGTTTTAAGCTTTTAACGGATAAGTTATCCGTTAAAAGCTTTTTTTATTGCTCTTTTTATTCATTTCTTTTTTCTCTTTGGCTAGAAATTGTTGGCGGAAGAAGGAAATCAGTCCCTAAAATATGATATATCAATATCGTTTACATTCAAAAAAAGCGTGATTTTTCTCAAATAAACATATTGACATGACATTACAATACAATTAGGATAGTGAAAGCGATTCAATTTAAGAACGAATTTGAAGGAGGCTGAATAGTGACGGATTCTAACAACTCGACAATCCCGACATCTTTGCAGACTATGATCGAGCGCATCCGAGAAAACCTACCGGATCAACCTAAGCTGGTTACGATGTTTGAAAATTGTTTTACAAACACCCTACTCACCACCATTCAACAAAAAGAAGACGGTACGACTTTTGTCATTACCGGCGATATTCCGGCGATGTGGCTACGCGACTCTGCGGCTCAAGTTCGACCTTATCTGGTGCTGGCACGCGAAGACGAGCAAATCGCTTCGATGATCGAAGGGCTGGTCAAACGCCAGATTGAGTATATCCGCCTTGATCCTTATGCAAACGCTTTTAACGAACAAGAAAGCGGCAACGGCCACCAAGACGACTTGACGCAAATGAACGATTGGATCTGGGAACGTAAATACGAGATCGATTCTCTCGCTTATCCGATCCAACTCAGTTATCTATTGTGGAAAAATAGCGGTAAGACTTCGCAGTTCGACGAATCGTTCCGAGCAGCGGCAAACACGATTTTGGAATTATGGCGTACCGAGCAACATCACGAAACCAAGTCGCCGTATACGTTCCAACGTCTAAACGCACCGCTCACCGACACCCTCGTCCGTGAAGGAAAAGGCAGCGAAACGACCTATACCGGTATGACTTGGTCGGGCTTCCGTCCGAGTGACGATTGCTGCGAATACGGATATCTCGTTCCATCCAATATGTTTGCGGTCGTCGCTTTACGCTATTTGACCGAGATTGCAGAAACCGTTTACAACGATAAAGCTTTAGCGGAAGAAGCGCGCAAGCTATCCGCCGAGATTCAAAACGGCATTGAGCAACACGCAATTGTCGAACATCCGGAATTCGGAAAAATTTACGCTTACGAGACGGACGGCTTCGGAAATCACCATCTGATGGACGATGCCAATGTCCCAAGTCTACTCTCGCTTCCTTATCTCGGATACGTCGATGAACACGACGAAATTTATCTCAATACACGACGCTTTATTCTTAGCTCGTCGAACCCTTATTTCTACGAAGGAACCGCCGCTTCGGGAATCGGAAGCCCGCATACGCCGGAAGGTTATATCTGGCATATCGCGTTATCGATGCAAGGGCTAACGTCTCAAGAACGCGAAGAAAAGCTTCGGTTGCTGGAACTGATCCGCGACACGGATGCCGATACGGGGCTTACTCACGAAGGATTTTCTGCCAATGATCCAAGCGAATTTACTCGTCCGTGGTTCTCTTGGTCGAACATGTTGTTTAGCGAATTGATTATGGATTATTGCGGTATTCGTATCACCAAATAAACCGGGACTACATATCCCATAGAGGAGAATCTTCATGAGAAAGACGATTCCATTCAAAACGATCGCAACAACCGCTATGGCTTCCGCTTTGATCTTCACGGCAGCATGTTCGGGTGGCGGCGGCAACGCGGCATCTGACGGTAAAACCGAAGTCACCGTGTCGTTCCGCTCTTCCGGTTCGCAAGATACGTTGACCAAATTTTTCGAATCTGGCCTTGTAACCAAGTTCGAAGAAGAAAACCCGGATATCAAAATCAATATCGCTCCGGTTCTTGCCAGCGAAGGCGACTATACGTCCAAAATGGTCTTGCAAATGAAATCTCCGGATACTGCGCCTGATCTGATTGCGGAAGACACTTCGATTATCAAATCCGATGCGGCAGCCGGCTATCTGGAACCGCTCGATATGCAAGTCAAAGGTTGGTCGGATTGGGACGAACATATTATCGAAAATCTTAAAGCCGGCGTAACCGGCGAAGACGGCAAAGTGTACGGCGTTCCGGCAACGTCCGATACGCGCGGCATTTGGTATAACAAAGATTTGTTCAAACAAGCCGGTCTTCCGATTCCTTTTGAGCCAAAAAGCTGGGCAGAAGTGCTCGAAGCCGCTCAAACGATCAAGCAGAAATTGCCGGATGTAACGCCGCTGAACATGATCGTCGGCAAATCCAACGGCGAAGGCGTAACGATGCAGACTTTGGAAATGCTGCTGTACGGCACCGAAGATAAACTTTACAACGATGAAAGCAAAAAATGGGATCTGGACAGCCAAGGGATGCTCGACTCGTTCAACTTTATCAATCAGCTGTTCAACGTAGATAAAGTCGGGCCGTCGATGCAAGTCGCACTCAACGGCCAAGCAGGCAGTATCGCGTTCCAGCAGCTGCTCCCGCAAGACAAACTGGCGATGGCAGTAGACGGAAGCTGGGCAGGTTCGACTTGGTCGGCTGACGGCGCAGCGCCGATCGAAAATGTTCAAGACAAAATGGGCTTCGCTCCATTCCCGACCCAAAACGGTCAAGAACCGGGTTCGACGACAATGTCGGGCGGCTGGGCATGGTCGATTCCGGCTCAAGCGCAGCAAAAAGATGCGGCTTGGAAATTCATGGAGTTCTTGATGAACAAAGAAAATGCAACCGGACGCGTAGTAGCCGAAGGTAGCCTTAGCCCACGTAACGATTCGGTCGATGTCGAAGGATATACCGATCGTCCATTCGTCGAAGAAGCGCAAGAATTATTGAATGTCGCTCATTTCCGCCCGGCGAACGATCAGTATGCGACGGTATCGGCGCAACTGCAAAGTATCGTCGAAAGTATCGCTTCCGGCAATCTGACACCGGAAAATGCCGTGACCCAATTGAAAGAAAACGTATCTCGCTCGCTTGGTGCAGATAGCATCGAATAAAGATTCAGCATCAACCTGATTGCCATCTACGGGGCGGAGGAGCGTCGGCTTCTCCGCCCCCTTCCGCGAATGGAGTGTGAATTATGACCCGAAAAATGCCCGGAGCGTACCTGTTTTTGATGCCCTCCGTTTTGCTGCTGTTGATCTTTTTCATCGTACCGATCTTTCTGACGATCGGACTGGCTTTTACCAATATGGCATTGACCGGCGCGGCTGCGAAAAGCCTTGAATTCGTCGGTTTCCAAAACTTCGTCAATATGTTCCAAGACCCGGATTTTCGGATTAGCGTTTGGCGCACATTGATCTTCCTGATTTTTTCCGCTGTAATCGGACAAGTGCTGCTTGGATTTATTTTGGCACTTCTAATGAAAGAAAAAAATGTCACGTTCCGCCGAATCATCGGCATTATCGTTATTGCAGGTTGGGTGACGCCTGAGATCGTTGTTGCTTTTTGTATGGTCGCGTTTTTCAGTGATAGCGGTTCGCTTAATCAGATTTTGGGATGGTTCGGCGTAAGCCCGATATCGTGGTTGTTCTCGTTCCCGATGGTCAGTGTCATTATAGCCAACATCTGGCACGGTACGGCATTCTCGATGATGGTATATCAGTCCGCACTCGATGATATTCCGAAAGAAGTCGAAGAAGCCGCGATTATCGATAGTGCAACCGGCTTCCAAATCATTCGCCATATTACCATTCCTATGGTGAAAGGCTCGATTGTTACCAATATGATGCTCGTTACGCTCCAAACCCTTGGCGTATTCACACTGGTGTATACGATGACTGGCGGCGGGCCGGGTACGTCGACGCAAACGCTCCCGATCTTTATGTACAATCAAGCATTCGTCAATTATCAATTCGGTTACGGTACGGCGATCTCGCTCGTGCTGCTTCTAATCGGAATTGTGGCAAGTCTGTTCTATATGCGTTCGATGAAAGTTAAGGTCTAAGCTGAAGGAGGTGCAACCGCAATGGTCAAACATCGATTACAACGTAATATTCAATATGGCATTTTAGTGATTCTCGGTCTGTGTTTTTTACTGCCGCTGCTCTGGATCATTCTTGCTTCATTCGATCCTAACGCACAGCAAGGCATCAAAGCACCGGACACCTGGACATTGCAAAACTTTAAAGACGTCTTAAGCGATTCCAGCAATCTGCGTTCATTCGGCGTCGGTCTGATCTTATCGGGCGGTCAAGCGCTGCTTGTCGTCGTCGTATCCGTACTTGCGGCTTATCCGCTATCCCGTTACGAAATGCGATTCAAAAAAAGCTTCTTACTCTCGATTTTGTTCATGACGGCGCTGCCGATCACGGCGGTTATGGTTCCCGTCTTCCAAATGTTCTTGTACTTGAATCTGCAAAACTCGATCTTCGCTACGATGTTGTTCCTAACCTCGTCTTCCCTGCCTTACGGCATCTGGATGATGAAAAACTTTATGGACTCCGTGCCGATCGATCTGGAAGAAGCAGCTTGGATGGACGGCGCTTCGGTCTGGACCGGGCTGCGTAAAGTGGTCGCTCCGCTCATGCTTCCGGGTATTTCGACGATTGCGATCTTCACCTTTTCAGGAAGCTGGGGCAACTTCTTCGTTCCGTATATTTTGCTCCAAACTCCGGACAAACTGCCGGCTTCCGTTACGATCTATCAATTTTTCGGCAGTCACGGCATGGTCGAGTATGGTAGACTTGCAGCATTCTCTCTGCTATACACGATGCCTTCGGTTGTTCTGTATATCTTCTCGCAACGTTATATGTCCAAAGGATTCAGTATGGGCGGCGCGACAAAAGGTTAAGCTGCCGGCAAAAGAAACCCGCGATTTTATAGGAGGTTCATATGTCTGACAAAAAAACGGTTCATCTGATCTCGCACACGCATTGGGATCGGGAATGGTATATGCCTTACGAACACCATCATGTATTGCTGATTGAGCTGATGGACAAATTGCTCGATACGCTCGATCAAGACCCGGAATATCGGTATTTCCATCTGGATGGGCAAACGATTATTCGCGAAGACTATTTGCAAGTCCGGCCGGATCAACAAGAACGTCTGGACAAATATATCCGCGAAGGTCGGATTCAATTCGGGCCGTGGTATATTTTGCAGGATGAATTTTTGACAAGCAGCGAAGCGAATTTGCGGAATCTACTGATCGGGCATCAAGACGCGAAGCCGTTCGGCGTGTTATCCAAAACCGGCTATTTCCCGGATTCGTTCGGCAATATGGGGCAAGCGCCGCAAATTTTGCAACAAGCCGGGATCGATAACGCGATCTTCGGACGCGGCGTCAAACCGACAGGTTTCAATAACGCGGTCGTAGATGCGGATAGTTATGAATCGCCGTATTCCGAAATGATCTGGAAATCACCGGACGGTTCGGAAGTACTCGGGATTTTGTTTGCCAACTGGTATTGCAACGGGATGGAAGTGCCTGCCGAAGCCGACAAAGCCAAAGCGTATTGGGACAAAAACTTACCGGACGCCGAGAAATTCGCTTCGACGAATCATCTGCTGTTCATGAACGGCTGCGACCATCAACCGATCCAGACCGATCTGCCGGAAGCGATCAAAGTCTCGTCGGAACTGTACCCGGATATTGAATTCGTTCATTCGAATTTCGACGATTATATCCAAGCTGTAGCTGCGGAAGTACCGGACGATCTGGCAGTTATTCAAGGCGAATTGCGCAGTCAGCACACAGACGGTTGGGGCACGCTTGTAAACACCGCTTCTGCGCGCGTGTATCTCAAGCAATTGAACCAGCAAGGTCAGACATTGCTTGAAAAAGTGACCGAGCCGCTCGCGACGATGGCGCATCTTGCCGGGGTGAAAGCTTACCCGCACCATCTGCTGACTTATGCTTGGAAAACGTTAATGCAGAATCATCCGCATGACAGCATTTGCGGCTGTAGCGTGGACGAAGTGCACCGCGAGATGTTGACCCGTTTTGCGAAAAGCAGCCATGTCGCGGAAAAAATCGCGCAGCAAAGCGCAGAAGCGATTGCAGCTGCGATCAATCAGGAAGTGTTGGCGCAATGGGGCGAAGGCGCTGTGCCTTTCGTTGCTTTCAATACAGCGGGCTTGACACGCAGCGGCGTGCTTGAGACCGAATTGTTGATCGGGAAAAAGTATTTCCCGGAAGGCCCTAATCCGCAAGCTCTGGCGCGCGAACTAGAATCGACTCCGCTGCCGACGTTCGTCGTTCAAGACGAAACCGGGCGCGTCTATACCGCCGAGATTCAAGACCTCGGCGCGCACTTCGGCTATGAATTGCCGAAAGACCGGTTCCGCCAACCGTATATCGCGCGCAAAGTAAAAGTCATTTTCCAAGCGGTCGACGTGCCTTCCTTGTCGTACCGGACGTATGCACTTGTGCCTACCGAATCGGCCCCTGTGCAAGAGTCGAATATCCAATCGGATGCTGTATCTTCGGTCGTCGTCAACGGAAATACGATTGAAAACGACAAGCTCAGCGCGACCGTAGAAGCCAACGGGTCTTTGACTGTGCAGCTCAAAGCAAGCGGTCATATCTATAGCGGGCTGAACGTGTTCGAAAATACGGGCGATATCGGAAATGAATATGTATATCGCCAGCCGGAAGGCGAAAAAACGCTAACGACGGAACATCTGCAAGCCGAGATTACGGTCGTGGAACATTCGCCGTACCGCGCGGTCATCCAAAGCGTATTGCGCTGGGAGATTCCGGTTAGCGCAGACGAGACGTTCGATATGGAAAAACGTCAGATGGTTCCGTTCACGGAACGTACGGCGCAGCGCAAAAAGCAGACTGTTCCGCTCGTGCTGACGACGGAGTATACGCTGGAAGCCGGCAGCGAAATGGTGAAAGTACGCACTTCGTTCAACAACCAGGCGAAAGACCATCGTCTGCGTGCCTTATTCCCGACCGGTATCCAAGTCGATCACCATTACGCGGATTCGATCTTCGAAGTCGCGAAGCGGGATACGGCGCCGGCAAAAGAATGGATCAATCCAAGCAATGCACAGCATCAACAAGGATTTGTGCATGTGACCGATGGCGAGCAAGGGTTATTGATCGCGAACAAAGGCTTGAACGAGTATGAAGTGTTGCGCGACGGGCGTAACACGATTGCCGTGACGCTGCTTCGCGCGTCGTCGGAACTTGGCGACTGGGGCGTGTTCGAGACGCCGGAAGCGCAATGTCTGGGAGAGCAGACGACCGAGTATGCGATCCGTCCTTTCGCGGGCGATGCCGCGAAGTCGGGTGCGATCGGAGAAGCGTATAGCTATCCGGTGCCGTGGACCGTCGTGCAAGCCGGAACGCTTGCGGACGCTTCGGAGCGCGATGCGCAGAAGCCGGTTCGCGCAGCGAACGCCGGCGCCGCAGCAGATGCGGCAAGCACGCTGCCGCTATCGTCGCAATTCGTCGGCTGGAACGAATCCGACACGACGATGGCGTTCTCCGCATTGAAACTGAATGCGGAGACTCAAGACGTGATCGTCCGCTGGTACAACCTCGCGGACGAAGAAGCTTCGCTGAATGTCGAAGTCGGCTTCGACGTCGAAGCGGCTTACGCCAGCGACGTGTTGGAACAACGCGGCGAGGAATTGAGCACGCCGCATAACGCGGTAGGCGGCTACAAGATCGTGACGCGAGCTTACCATGCTCGCTAAGCGATAAACGATAGGTATGCCAAAAACCCCGACCTTTATTAGGTCGGGGTTTTTCTTTTCAAGGAATATTCGTTTAGATCGTATGCTTAAAGATCGTTCTGCTTACTTCGCTTGCGCCCTCGGAAAGCGGCATAAATCACAAAATAAAATAATACAGCCAAAGGATAAACCCTTCTCGCCCAGTCAAAAAAAGCCGAACCGTGATCGCCGATGCACACAAGCACGCCCAAAAGAAGCAAAGCTATGTTTTCTTCGGAACGATGATCGACTCCATAGCGCACGGCTCTAAATGAAACGAGCAAAAGTATAGCAAGTAATATCATTCCCATCAAGTCACCGATAACAACACCCCAGTTATATAGACACTGAGAGCGAATATAAAGTTACGCATTGAATATTATCGAGTGACTTGCGCCTCATCAAAAAGCTACCGTCCACAAAACGCAGACGGTAGCTTTACTTCTCATCCGATATACTCAGTTCACTTCATCGTTATTCATAAAATTCTGCTTTTTCAAATAATTCAAAATCGTCTGCGAATACTCCAGATGCGATTCTTTGGTGTACTTCGCGATGGTATAGACTTGGGCTAGATTTTTCAAGCCGAGTTCTTCGGTCATCGCTTTGAGCTTGGGAACGTCCATATAACGCTGCCAGCCTTTTTCGTTGCGGTCTTCGTAGATGTCTTCAATCTGCTCGTCCGTATAATCTTGATACTGCTCGTAATGTACAAGCCCTTGCTGCGGCAAACGGTCGCGTAGAGGCGGCGATTCTGCAGGATAACCGAGCGAATAGCCGACTACCGGCACGACGCCCGGCGGCAAATTCAACAGTTCGCCGATCTGATCGCAATTTGCAAGCGTCGAGCCCATGTAGCAGATGCCCAAGCCTTCGTTTTCTGCCGCTAACGCGCAGTTTTGCGAAGCTAAGGTTGCGTCGATCGTACCGATCATAAAGCTCATATAGTTGTCAAAATGCACCGGCGCGTCGTTAAGCGTCAGCCATTTGCGCATCCGGTTGAAATCGGCGCAGAATGTCAGCAATATAGGCGCGTCCAGTACCATCGACTGATCCATATGCGGCGTATACAACTTTTCCCGAAGCGCTTTGTCGCGCGTCACGATAATCGAATACGACTGCATGTTACCGCTGGACGAGGCGCGAATGCCCGCTTCCAAAATCCGTCCCAGCACTTCTTGACTGACTTCCCGATCTTCATATTGGCGAATCGAGCGGTGTCCGTGAATCACGTCGTTAAATTCCATCGTAAATTCCCCTTCCGGCGCATCTTGCAGATTGGTTGTATGTTGCATTTATCATATCGTAGTTTGCTCGCTTGGTATAGAGACTAAAACGGTTTCTATTCAGTCAATGATCTCTTATCGATGCTGCGCCAACTGGACCTCGAAACCGTCCGGGTCAAGAATATAAAAGAAACGCAGATGCGGATTCGGTTGAATCGGTCCCCGCGAGATCGCTATGCCTTTTTCCTCAAGTTCGTTCATCGCGGCATCCAAAGACTTCACTTCGAACCCAACCGATACGCCATTATCCGGTTGCACGATCAAGTCGCTTCCTTGAATCAATTCGATCTTCGGCTGACTTTCGGCGCCCAGCATCGCGATTTGTTTGCCTCGACTTTCGAAGCGACGCTGTATAGGCAGACCTAGAATCTCATGGTAAAAAGCAATCGACTTATCCAGATCGCGCACGCGCAGCGTGATCCAGTTGAGTGTAAGATTCATTAAGATATGCTCCTTTTTTGTAAAGTAGGTATGTAGAAAGGTGTTTGGTTTATTATACGCTGGATCAGCAAGTAAAAACGTAACGCACACAAACAAAAAAAGCCTTGCTGGGCAAGACTTTTTTTCGCTATTTAAGATTGCTTTTGAGCATAGACCCGATCCAAGAACGTATCTGCGTCACGGTTGAACTTCCAGTGGATGCCGAAGCGATCGATCAACATCCCGAAGCAAGACGACCACGGTACTTCTGACAATGGCATCGTGACGATTCCGCCTTCTGACAACCGATCAAAATACCGTTGAAGTTGAGCTTTATCCTCGAGTACCAGCGTCACCAACATATTATTTCCTTGCACCCATTCCCCTGTCACCGATTTCATCGAAGGCAATACGTCGGACATCATCAACTTTCCGCCTTCAAATTGCAGAGAAGATTCCATGATCATACTTTGTTCATTTTCCGGTAATGGATACTCTGGATTTTGCGGCATGTCTCCAAAAGTCACGGATTTCACCGCTGTCGCTGTCAAAGCTTGTGTATAAAAATCGATCGCCTGCTTTGCGTTTCCGTCAAAATTCAAATATACGATTGCTGCCATCATTCGTAACCTCCTCTTTGTTATACGCCTATGATAAGCTAGGATCGATGACAACTGTCTGTCACCGTTCCAAATGTAAGAATCAATATTTCAAAGGAGTTTTTATGGACAAAGTCGAACGGTTGATCTCGATCATTATGGTACTTCTGCGCAAACAAATCGTATCCAGCAACGAATTTGCGCAGCTTTACGGCGTAACCAAACGAACGATTTTGCGAGATATGGAGACGCTAAGTCTTGCCAATATCCCGATCTATGCGGTCAACGGAACGAACGGCGGCTATGGAATTATGGATACGTATAAAATGGACAAACGTCTATTAACCAGTGCCGATCTAGAGCATATTTTGAGTGCGCTTGGCGGATTGGAAAAGATTTTATTGAGCGAAGAAGTCGCCCTTACGATCCGAAAGATCGAAGCGATGATCAGTACGTCGATGCCTGCACATTCGATCGAGCTTTCTTTTTACGACTGGGACGGACGATCTCAATTGCGGGATGTATTAAAAATCTGCCAAACCGCGATTACGGAGCGAAAAATATTAACGTTCGGTTATATCGACCGAACGGGGCAGACGACGAGCCGTACCATCGAGCCTATACAAATTCATTTCAATGAAAGCAGTTGGTATGTCAAAGGCTTTTGCCTGGAGCGTATGGATACGCGGCTGTTCAAGTTATCGCGGATCGATCATTTGCAGATGACGTCGCAGACCTTTTTGCCAAGAGAACCGTCCTCTGATCTACCGCCAGATCGCGAATATAGACCGGAATTAGTGACGGTTCAAGCTCTAATTTCTCCGATAATCCAAGATCGCATGATTGAACGCTACGGTCGAACAAGTATCGCTCCCTACAGTGATCAAGAGTTACTCGCGACGTTGCTCGTTCCTCAAAACGAGATCGGCTTTCAGTTTCTAGCAAGCTTCGGCACAAGTCTGAAAGTGATTGAGCCGAGCGATTATCTCGCAGAATTCCGAGCTTATTTGCAGCAAATGAATGATCTGTATGCAAAAAAAGAAAGCTCCCTGGATTAGGGAGCCTTCGCTATTTAATCAAAATTTAGTGCATAGGCGTATCGGATTTTGCTCCCGATCCTACATTTACACGTTTGATAAAGAATGCTGCAATCAGACCGACAATCGCCAGTACCATCGCGAACACGAATGCACCTTGTACGCCGGATGTGAATCCAGCCAATTGGTTCGCCGGATCTGCTGGGTCTGCAACTCCTTTTAAGAAGTTCATTTGCCCCGCGCTCAAGATACTTACGGCTACAGCTGTACCGATCGCGCCCGATACTTGCTGCAACGTATTCATGATCGCTGTACCGTGCGGATAGTACGCAGGCGGCAACTGGTTCAGACCGTTCGTTTGCGCAGGCATCATGACCATCGAAATCCCGATCATCATAAAGATATGCAAAGTGATGATCAAGCCCAGTGATGTGCCTGGGTTGATGCTCGTATACAAGAACAATACAATTGCTACGATTGCAAGACCGATACGAACTAACCATTTTGGTCCGAATTTATCGAATAAACGACCCATAATTGGAGACAACAAACCGTTGAGCAAGCTGCCCGGAAGCAAGACCAGACCCGCTGTAAGCGCGGTAACTGCCATGCCTTGTTGCAAGTACATCGGCAAGATCAACATCGAAGACAAAATCAGCATCATCGAGATGAAGACCAAGATCAGACCGATCGTGAACATCGGATATTTGAATGCTCGCAGATCAATCAGCGGTTGCTTCATTTTCAACTGACGGAAGCTAAAGAATACGAGCGACAATACGCCGATCAATAACGTACCGATTACGATTGGGCTTGTCCAACCGCCGCCGCCTTCGCCGTGACCGCCCGCACTACTGAAGCCGTATACGATACCGCCAAAACCGAGTGTCGATAAGACAATCGATACGATATCAATCTTCGGCTTCGTAAGCTTAGAAATATTCGGCAAGAACAATAATCCGCAGATCAAGGAAATCACGAAGAACGGAAGCGAAATCCAGAAGATCCAATGCCAGCTCAAGTTCGCCAAGATCAAGCCCGAAATACTTGGACCGCTTGCGGGTGCAAACATGATCACAAGACCGATCAAGCCCATTGCGGCGCCGCGCTTTTCAATCGGGAAAATAACCAAGATCGTATTGAACATGAGCGGTAACAGCAATGCTGTACCGACTGCTTGCAACACGCGTGCGAGCAGCAAAATTTCAAAACTCGGTGCCAATGCCGCAACCAACGTTCCCGCGATCGAAAACACCAGCGACGTCGTGAACAATTGACGCGTCGTGAACCATTGAAGCAGCAAGCCCGATACCGGAACCAATACGCCCAATACGAGCAGATAACCGGTCGTCAGCCATTGGATCGTGGTCGGACCTACTTCCAGCAGCGACATTAGAGGAGTTAACGCAACGTTCAACGCTGTTTCGCCAAACAAACCGATAAAACCACTTAACAACATCGCAAACAAAATCGGGAATACTTTATATTGCTGTGTTTCTTTTGGGGTCTCAACCGAACCCGCTTTCATCGTACCTTCCACGCTTTCATCCTCCTCGAACATCTCGAACTTTCTTGTGACTTACGGATGAGACTGTATTTCTTTGGCATGCTTGGTGACCGCCGCCATGTAATTCGACGCGGTTAAAAGAGGCTGTTTATCTTGATTCGTCAAGCTGATAATCAGCGCACCTTCTAGCAAAGAGATGATCAGTAGCCCCGTATCTTCAGCTTTGGCAGTCTCCATTCCTTCATGAATCAATTGTCGGGCAATCACCCGTTGCCAATCGGCGAATACGCCTTGGCACATTTTGCGTAGGTTCTGGCTAATACAAGACGTCTCGACCGCTGCCCAAAAGCTAAACGGCAAAAATCCGGTGAACCCTGCGGCTTCGGTCTCGTGAGCCATATCTTGAACAAACTGATGAATGCCGTCTGCGGCACTCTTATGCGCTGCAAACGTATCCTCGAATTTTTGCAAAATCAATTCATTCGTTTGTTGAATACAAATTGACGCGAGTTCTTCTTTTCCATTCGGAAAATAATGATACAAAGAGCCTTTCGGTGCCTGACTTTCTTTGACAATCTGACTCAACCCGGTCGCATGGTATCCTTGTGAAAAAAACAGTCTCGCTGCCGTACTGATAATATTGTCTCTGGCGTTGGACTTTTCACTCAATCTACACACTTCCCTCAAAAAATTATACCAATCGGTCTATATACATTATCCGGTTGAAAAAGATTCTGTCAATACTTTTTTCATCATTTTTCATGAAAGAGATAAAATTTAACACAGAATTTACTTTCAGGTTTCAGCACACAAAAAAGCGTATGGAGTTTGTGCCGAAGCATTTCTCCATACGCTTTTCAAACAAAACTATTTAATGACGACATACTCCAAGTTCACAAGCTTCGCGTAACTTACGATCTGATCCGTTGTCAGATTCAGCGATACGACGGTATGGTGACCGCCGCCGTTTTCGATCCAAGCTTTGATGCCGTCTTGGAAATTCGGCTTCACCGTCCAAAGCACTCGCGCAACCGGAAGATGCGGCGCCGGCTCTGTCGGCTCGAATGCAGTGACTTCGTTAATGAGCAATTTGTAATGCGTGCCGTGATCCATCATCGACACGACAACGCCGTCGCCCGCTTTGCCGTCGAATACCAAGCGAGCCGGATCTTCGCGATCGCCGATCCCCAGCGGAGATACTACGACTTTCGGTTTGCTGCTCGCAAGAGACGGATCGACTTCCAGCATATGCGATTGGAGAATCGCTTCTTGCCCGGCTGCCATCTCGTACGTGTAATCTTCCATAAAGCCCGTATTTTGATTATGGCTCATGATCTTCATCAGACGATCCAGCGCCGCTGTTTTCCAATCCCCTTCACCGGCAAATCCGTAGCCTTGCGCCATCAGGCGTTGCACCGCAAGACCCGGAAGCTGCTTCATGCCGTGCAGATCTTCGAAGTTCGATGTGAACGCGCTATAGCCTTTTTCGTCCAAAAATCGTTTGATTGCGATCTCGTACCCGGCTTGTACGCGAACGCTAGCTTCCCAAGATTCTTGGCTGTTGCTGCCGTAATCAAATTCATAAAGTTCCGCGTATTCCGCCATCAATTGATCGATTTCCGGCTCTGTCACCGCATTTACGTATTCGACAAGATCACCGATGCCGTAGTAATCGACTGTCCAGCCGAATTGAATCTGCGCTTCGACTTTGTCGCCTTCGGTTACGCCGACGTTCCGCATATTGTCGCCAAAACGAGCGACTTTAATCCCGAAGCTTTCATTGTAAGCAACCGCCACGTCCATCCAATCCGCGATCTGCTGCTGCACTTCGGGGCGTTCCCAATAGCCGACGACGACTTTGTTTTGCTTGTTCAGGCGCGCATTGATAAATCCGTATTCCCGGTCGCCGTGCGCGGCTTGGTTCAAGTTCATAAAGTCCATATCGATCGTTGCCCACGGGATACTTTCGTTATATTGCGTGGCAAGATGGAGCAGCGGTTTTTGCAGCATTTTCGTACCGCGAATCCACATTTTCGCCGGCGAGAACGTGTGCATCCATGTGATGATTCCGGCGACTTCGTCTCGGTAATTGACTTCTTTCATGATGCTCGTGATTTTATCGGCGCTCACCGCTAAATCTTGTAACACTAATGGATAAGGCAGCAGTCCGCTTTGATTCAGCGCGTCCGTCATTTTTTGGGCGTTGGCTTTGACTTCGGCGAGCGCTTCTTCTCCGTACAAATGTTGCGAACCGACCACGAACCAGAACTGCTTTTCGATTGCTGTTGTCATTGTTATCATCCTTTTCCTGTCGATTTTTGACCGTAGTAGGCATCTTTGCCGTGTTTACGCAGATAGTGTTTGTCCAAAATGCTTTGCGGTAATTCTTTGGCAAAATGGTTCAGTTGACGCGCATACAAATTCATTTTGCAGACTTCTTCCAAGACCACGCTGTTCACGACCGCGGATTTGACGTCTTTGCCCCAGGTAAAAGGCGCATGACCTTGCAGCAGCACCGCCGGAATTTCCAAAATATCGATACCGAGCTTGTCGAAAGTTTCGATAATAACGTTCCCTGTCTCCGTTTCGTACCCGCGATCCACTTCGTCAGGCGTTAAAAATCGTGCACAAGGCACGGCGCCGTAAAAAGTATCCGCATGCGTCGTCCCCATCACCGGAACATCCAGACCGGCTTGCGCCCAGATCGTCGCCCATGTGGAGTGGGTATGTACAATGCCGCCGATCTGCGGATAATGCTTGTACAGCACCGCGTGCGTCGCCGTATCCGAAGACGGTCGCATCTCGCCTTCGACGACTTGACCGTCCAGATCCACGACGACCATATCGCTCGGCTGCATCTTTTCATAACTCACGCCGCTTGGCTTGATCACGAATAATCCGCTCTCACGATCTACTGCACTCGCGTTACCCCAAGTGAATTTGACCAGACCATGCTTGGGCAATTCCAGATTCGCTTCGTATACTTCTTGCTTCAATTGTTCTAACACCATGACTCACTCCTTCCCGGGTAAATGCTGGACAGCCGCTTTTTCAATCTCGAGCCCTGCTTCATAACGTTGGATAAAGGCTTCGAATCCTGCGACGTCTTGAGCTTCAGGTGACAATTGCTGAACTTCGGCGTTTCCGAACACTTGGTTTTCCAAAAAGTCCGCCAGCGTCTCATTGTCGCTACGTGTCTGCATATAAGAAGACAACAATGCCATTCCCCATGCGCCGCCTTCGCCTGCCGTAGACATGACGGAAATCGGGACATTCAGCGCGGCAGCGAGAGCTTTTTGCCCGACAACCGGAGTTTTGAACAAACCGCCATGCGCCAGCAGGCTATCGATCGGAACATTCTCGTTGTCCGTCAAAATATTCATGCCTAATCGAAGTGCGCCGAACGCGCTATACAGATGGGTTTGCATAAAGTTCGCCAAATTAAAGGTGCTGTCTGGCGAACGAACGAATAGAGGTCTTCCATGCTCCAGCCCCGTGATATTTTCACCCGACAGATAGCCATAGCTGAGCAATCCGCCGACATCGGGATCGGCTTTGAGCGCTTGATTGAGCAGCAAGCTATAAAGCTTGCCGGAGTCGGCATCGACGCCTAAAAGCTGGGCAAATTCGCGGAACAACCCGACCCAAGCGTTCAGATCGCTAGAGCAGTTGTTGGCGTGAACCATCGCTACCGGGCTTCCGTCCGGCGTGGTGACGATATCGATCTCCGGGTACAACCGAGACAATTCGCGTTCCAATACGATCATGGCAAAAACGGACGTCCCGACCGATACGTTGCCGGTACGCTTTTTGACACTGTTCGTCGCGACCATTCCCGTGCCCGCGTCACCTTCCGGTGGGCACAGCGGAATACCTGCGGCAAGATCGCCGCTTGGATCGAGTAACTTCGCGCCTTGCTCCGTCAGCAGCCCTGCGGATTCGCCGGATGTCGCTACGCGAGGTAAGATCGATTGAAGATTCCACGGATAACCTTTTGACGCGATATGCTGATCGAACTGACGGATCATCTGTGCGTGATACGTATGCGTCGACTCTTCGATGGGGAACATGCCGGAAGCGTCGCCGATTCCCAGCACTTTTTCCCCTGTAAGCAGCCAATGGATATAGCCGGCAAGGGTCGTTACATACTGAATCTGCGGCACATGTGGTTCTTGATTTAAAATGGCTTGATATAGATGCGCGATACTCCAACGTTCGGGAATATTGAATTGGAAAAGTTCCGTTAATTCTTTCGCCGAAGCTCCGGTGTTGGAGTTGCGCCATGTGCGAAAAGGAACGAGTAGATTCTGATCGTTATCGAACGCCATATATCCGTGCATCATCGCGGAGAAGCCAATAGAACCGATGGTCTGAAGCTGAACGCCGTGTTTGTTGCTGACTTCTTGTTTCAATTCGAGGTAAGCGGCTTGAAGCCCGGCGATAATCTCGGTCTGGTCATACGTCCAATAGCCGTCTTTCAACTGGTTTTCCCATTCGTAGCTGCCGGAAGCTATCGTGTCGAACCGGGAGTCGATCAGAACGGCTTTGATTCGGGTAGAGCCGAATTCGATACCGAGTGAGGTCTGTCCTTGGGTGATCCTATTTGCTACGTCCGATTGGGTCATTAGCGGTGTCCCCTTTCTACTGCTGGTGGTGCTGAGATTCGAAAAGAATACGTTTTCAACAAGTGACGAGTTCAGTATATTTTTTGTACGTACATTTGTCAATTAGTTTGGGTAGTTATACATACATTAGAGGAGAGTGCGTGGAGTTGGGAGTTGGGGTTGTGATGGGGAGGCGCTGCGGGAGGCGTGGGTTTCGGTCGCTTGTTGACTTGGGGAAGCTGGATTGGAATTGGAGTAAGGACGCTTCCCCAAGTCAAAGGCGAACACTCCGTTCCTTCACTCCACGCCTCCCTCCGCTGGTGCGATTGGGCAACTCTAGACCAAAGGCGGGGTGGGTGGAGGATGTAGTTATAACTTTGGGGGCGGGGGTAGTAAGAAGAAAAGAGAAGAGAGAAAAGATGACAAAGAAAATAGATACAAAGATAAATCAAATAACTTTTAGCTTGAGAGCTTGGCGAACATAGAGAGACGGTGTTGAGAAAGAAAGGATGTATGTTAAAATGTGTACGTACAACTTGAGCGGAATGTATAGAAAAAGAAAGAAGTGAGCGGGATGAAGCCGAAGTATCAGGTGATTGTGGATGAATTGAAAAGCGAGATTTTATCGGGGGCGTATCAGGTCGGGGAAAAGATTTCGTCTGAGCTTCTGTTGCAGGAGAAATATGAAGTAAGTCGGCAAACGGTGCGCAAAGCGTTGTTGGAGCTGGCGAATGAAGGGTTTTTGCGGAGCGAGCGAGGGTCGGGGACGTATGTCAGCGGGCAATATCGTTCGAAATCCGGGGGTAAATCTTCGAACAAAACGATTGGCGTCATTACGACGTATATTTCCGATTATATCTTCCCTTCGATTATTCGCGGAATTGAAAGTCGGTTGAACGAAGACAATTATTCGCTGCTGCTGGCAAGTACCAATAACGATATTGCGCAAGAACGCAAAGCGCTTGAGATGATGCTTGCTTACGGAATAGACGGGCTGATCGTGGAGCCGACACGAAGTAATGTGTACAATCCGAATATTGCATATTATTTGTCGTTCAAGGAACAAGACGTTCCTTTTACAATGATCAATGCGTATTACGAAGAATTGGATGTGCCGTTTTTTTGCCTGAACGATGTGGAATCCAGTTATTTGGCGACGCGAGAATTGATCGGTAACGGGCATACGCAGATCGGGATTATCGCGAAAATGGACGATTTGCAAGGCAAGTTTCGGATGAAAGGTTTTATCAAAGCGCTGGGCGAGCACAAATTGGGCTTCGAACAAGAGCATGTGCTTTCTTTTGACACGGAGACGAAGAATGAATTGCCTACAAATCTGGAGCAGTATTTAAGCAGCAACCGCGATACCTTGACGGCATTGGTATGCTACAACGACGAAGTGGGCTTAGAAGTCGTAAATGTCTGCAAAAAGCTAGGGATTTCGATTCCAGACGAATTGTCGATTATCGGGCAAGACAATTCGTATATCGCGAAAAACGCGAATATTCAGCTGACGACGCTCACGCACCCTCAAGAACAAATGGGACGCGACGCGGCGGATTGGATTATCAAAAAGCTGCAAGGCAAAAAAGAGTTGCCGGAGAAAACGTATTATGAACCGATATTGATTCCAGGGGAAACGGTCTTTTCTCGAAAATAGCGCAAAAAGGAGTTCAATATGTCCCAGCCAGAAATCGTGGACCAGGTCAAAAACGTTTTGCCAAGTATGCCTTTCTTTCAATCGCTTGCCGATCCGGTCTGGAACGAGGTCGAAAAATGGGTCACGCCTGAAAATATCGACTTTTTTGCCAAAGATCATATGATTCAGACGCCGGACGATCAACGCGAAGGTATCTTTTTCGTAATCGAAGGCAGTTTTCATTTTTATAAAATCAATGCCGAAGGCAAACAACATACGGTCTGTATCGTCAATGAAGGCGGTATGTTTGGTGAGATTCCGCTTTTTTCGCTCGGAACGCGCGGCACTTATACCGAAGCGACGGCAGATGCGATCGTGTTTTCGATTCCTACGGAGCCTTTTGAACAGCTGCTCCGCAAACATCCAGAGCTGGCGATTCGGTTATTGAGCGAACTTAGCCACAGATTAAGCCAGCAAGAAGAATTGGTCGATCAGCTTGTTTTTCAAAATTTGCGCGGCAAAGTGTTGTACTTTCTACAGCGGGTCTCCAAAAAGCTCAATATCCAAGAAAATGAACACCATGAGCTGAATATTCCTCTGACGCATCAAGAATTAGCCGATATGATCGGAGCGACAAGAGAAGCGGTATCATTGACGTTAAAAGAATTGGCGCAAGAAGGCGTACTCACTACGTCTCGCGGAAATATTCGGGTGCATACGAGGCAAGTTTTGCAAGAACGAAGCTAATGATGTGCTATGTAATGTAGATTGCAGAACAAGATCCACGATGAATTTATACTGTCCCTATACTCAATATTGAAAAGGGGAATTCATCATGTCACATTCGCAAATTCATCTGTACGTTCGATTTAAAGCCAAGCCGGGTAAAAGAGAAGCTTTCCGCGAGGAACTATCTTCACTCGTAGACATCATGTCTGCGGAGAAGACGTTTATCAGTTCGGTCATCTCCGACGATCTCGATCAGCCGGACGACGTTGTGATTTATGAAGTGTGGCAAGGAACCAAAGAAAGCTGGCTGGCTGAAGAATTACCGAAGCCTTACCGCCAAGCTTACGAAGACCGATTGAATGATCTGGTATTGGATCGGAAGATTACGTGGTTAGAGCCAATTACAGAGTGGGGCACTTCGAATCTTTCTAAATAAGCTTATGAAAAAGAGCGAGCTTGGCAAGTTGCCATGGCGTCGCTCTTTTTGGCTTTTGATCTGTCGATCTTATCTATAGTTATGCTCATTTCCCGAACCGATAGCCTCTTCCCCATTCGGTCAAAATATACGTTGGGCTTGCGGCATCGTCTTCGATTTTTTTGCGTAATTTACGAATATGCACCATGACCGTGTTGTTGGAATCGTAAAAGTACGGCTGCTTCCAGACGCTTTCGTAAATATTTTGTGCCGGAAAAATTTTATTTCGCTTCCCCATCAATAATTTTAAAATACCGTATTCCAGTTCGGACAACTCGATCTTCTGACTGCCTTTCCAAACTTCGTTGAACTCTTCGCTGACTTTCAATATTCCCGCAATCAGAAACGTTTCCTGATCTTCTTTTTTATCTTGGTAAACGGTATATCTTCGCAACAAAGCAATAATTCGGGCATGCAGCTCATGTTGGGCAAAAGGCTTAGTGAGATAATCGTCGCCGCCCGCGAGTAGACCTTCGGCTTTGTCCAACGTACCGGATTTCGCTGTCAAAAATAATATCGGCATATTAAATCGTTCTCTAATCTGTATACACGTCTTAATACCGGAGATTCCGGGCATCGAGACGTCCAGTACAATCAAATCAATCGATGCGTCTACAAGATCTAGCGCCTGCTCTCCGTCCTCTGCGGTCATCACTTCATAACCTTGATCGGAAAGCGAAAGCTTCAGCAAATCTCGGATTTCCCGATCGTCTTCAACAAGCAAAATCCGATTTTTCATCTTATTCACCCTTGTCTATTTATACTTTTGAATCAAAGCTTATCTTTTCGTATTCCAAAATCTTAACAAGATCAAGTATTCTTCATCTTCTTGCGTGCTTTTGAACTGTGCTTGCATACGATTCATCATACGCCCGATACTTCTTTCGCCGAGTCGGTTACTTTCGATAGAAGTATTCGTTTTTTTGATCTTATTATGGATACGGATTTCAAATGTTTCTTGATTGCCCGTAAATATAATATGAATTTTTTCCTTAGGGTCAGCGTATTTAAGCAGATTGGACATCAGGTTATCGAACACGCGTCCAAGCTCTTCCATACTTACATCCATATATGTGTCGGGTAATTCACCTGAAATCGAAACGTCGAAATGCTCCTGATGCAGAATCGCGATCTGATCGGACATTAGATCGTAGATCACTTCTTTTACCGCAACCGTTTCTAACTCCGCTTCCGCTTCTTTATCCAGCAAAAAATAAGCAAATAAATTGTCAGACATACTTTTGAGCTGTAACGCTTTCTGGTACGCATTGTCGACATAGCCTGCTTTTTCTTCGATCGGTGCTTCGCCGCGCTCTTTTTTGGCAAACTCCAGATACATCATCAAGGAAGTCAGCGGCGTGCGCATATCGTGCGAGATTTCGGTGACGAGATCGCGACTTTCTTTTTGCAAATCTTCGATCGCTCTGAGTTTGCCGAGAAAAGCTTTTCTTAGCCCTTCGATACTTTCCGCGATTCTCGCTAACTCATCGTTACCTTTGACGGTCATCTGATAATCCAGCTCGCCGCCTTCGAGAATATGGATTTCTTGATGGATTTTTTTTAGATAATTCAAGCTTTTGCGAATGCCGAGCAGAATAATCGTTAGAAAAATCAAGGTCGCGCCGAGAAGTTCGATTACGAAAGCCAGACCGAAATATCGCGAAGAATAAAATCCGTCGATCATGACTTGTGCTTCACCGTCGCTGAACGCAACATTACGCGAGTGATTCTGATGGTATTGAGATACTTTTTCTTTGCCGTAAGCAGACTCGTCGGACTTTGAATATGTGGAATCGAATTGAAGAATGCCGTTTTTGGATATCGAAAGCAAAATGTAATTCTCTTTTTTCGCCCACTCCTCAAAAGCTTGACGATCTGATGTTGATAAGCGCTGACTTGATACATAATTGCTAAATCTCTCGATATATCGTGCTGATTCTTTTTCGTAATATTCGTTGGAATTTAGATAATTGTTGATCAGGTCGTCCGTCACTTTTTGCGAAATTGCAAATACGGTACCGCTTACGAGCAGAGCAATTGCAATCAATAGAGTCAATTTTCCGGTTAGCTTGGATTTATAATCGCGATGCGTCAAATCCGCTCCCTCTTTTCGTCCTAATGAATTTCGTATACCTTCCGTACTAGCATATAAAGCAAATCTTAATCGTTTATGAAAGCAACTGTCTAGTTGATCTAAATTAATTTTTTATTATTTGTGTACCCTTCATAAACCGTTAAGATTTGCTCTTTATATTATTCAACGTAAGGTGTTCGACAAGCACATCTGAATGTTGAAGTGAGTTCATATTTAAGAATAAAAGGAGCTTTGTTATGCGTACACAAAAAGGAAGTCTCGCCCAACCGATGAGTTTACAAGAACGGATACACTTTTTGGACATTGTCCGCGGGTTCGCAATGCTGGGCATTATTATTGCCAATTATTTTCTGATCGTAGAGTCTGTTAAAGGATTTGAAATGGGCTCCAGCAATATCGTGCAGACTTTTGTTTCTCAATTTGTCGACGGGAAATTTGTCACGTTGTTTTCTTTCTTATTCGGTGTCGGATTTATGATTTTTATGAATCGTGCGGTAACACGGGTCAAAAACCCGAATACTCTTTTCGCGCGTAGATTGACTATTTTATTAGGATTCGGCATTTTGCATATTACGTTAGTATGGGTCGGCGACATTTTGGCTTTTTATGCGTTAACCGGATTTTTATTGCTCGGTTTTTACAAATGTAAACCTCAAACGATCCTGCGCTGGATTATTGCCTTGATTTCGCTGCAACTATTGATTCCGATTGTGAGCGCAATCTACCAATCCTTTATGCCGCAGTCGTCGGACATGTCGGGATTTGTAGACTTCGTGTTGAACAGTCATAACAGCAATCTCACGTATCTTCAATCAATCACAGCTAGATGGGTCGATATGAAAGTGATGTTCTCAACTGCTTTTTCGACGGTATACTCGATGTTTCTGATGTATTTGTTAGGCGTGTATTTTGTTAAAATGGAATTTTTCAAGGATATGATCGCAAAAAGACAGCTCTGGATGCGAATTTGGATCGTCTGCACGATCGCTTTTGTTGTTACGGAGAGCGTTTCGCTATTTACAAATTACTCCGGTGAACCAGCGGGGATCGCGATGCAACTGTCTTCCGTTCTGATGCAAAGCGGAGGATTGGCTGGCAGTATGTTCTATATGAGTACGCTGGCGATGCTGCTTCTTTTCATTCCTGGATCGCAAAAAGTGTTGATGCTATTCACTAAAGTCGGACGGATGTCGCTGACTTGTTATTTGCTACATTCCATTATCGGAACATGGCTGCTTCTTGGGTACGGATTGAATCTTGCGACACGTATCCAACCGGTTGGTACATTGATGATGGCGATTGCCGTATATGCGTTTCTGACTCTATTCAGTACATTCTGGTTAAAAAAATTCAAATACGGGCCTATGGAATTTGTATGGCGTAAACTGACTTACGGCAAATCTACCGAGCGCGCCAAAACGTCTGTGCCTTCTATTGGAGAATCGGTTCGATAATCATTCAAGAAAAGAGGATGCTTTTCATGTCGACTACTAAAAAAGAGCTAAATCTTACACTCGCCACGTTAGAAACATCGGATATTCCGGAATTCAAAAAAAAGTTGCAAGAGGCTTTTGCCGTTGCTGTCGTCGAGACGTTCGGCAAAGTTGAAAACGAACCGATTCCACCCGACCGGGATATCGATGAATCGTTAAATGCTCCAGGCGCAGCTGCTTATGTGATTTCCAATCACGGTGTTGCTGTAGGCGGCGCTGTAGTTCGGATCAATGAAGAGACGCACCGGAATGCTCTAGAATTATTTTATATATCGCCTGAGCATCATAGTTCAGGCATCGGGCTTGCAAGCTGGCAAGCTATAGAAGCGATGTATCCAGATACGGTAGTCTGGGAGACGGGAACGCCTTATTTTGAAAAGCGTAATATTCATTTTTATGTGAACAAATGTGGGTTTCATATCGTGGAGTTCTACAATAAACATAATCCCGATCCCCATGAGTCTCATCACGAAGAAGGAAGTCTTTTCCCCGGTGACGATGATTTCTTTCGATTCGAAAAGGTCATGAAAAAATAACGCTAGAACAGTTGGTTTCCGTTTGATAACAAGCTTTCATGTGCAAAAAGACCTTTCGCGATATGGCGAGAGGTCTTTTTGCATTACGAACTTTCAGGCACCTCAAGACGATTCAGAAATTAAAACACGTGCTTGCTCTTCCAGCAAAGCAACGGTTTCTTCGAATGTACGGATAGGACGATAGCCCAACTCCTCAACGATCTTATTATGGCTATATACGGTCTTGATCGGATCACCGCCTGGAATCGTGAAAGACTTGTTCAAAGCTTCAAGAATACGTATGCTGAACTGTTGCTCTGGGTAATTACCGTCGACAGCGTTATATGCTTGACCAGCAGCCTTCGAATGAGTCGCCGCCAACACGCACATCTCGGCTACATTCTCGGCATGTACCCAAGGCGCGATGTCTTCGGGATGAATCCAGTCCACATGATCCGTATCGGCAAGCTTTTTCACCAGACGGTCTCCCCAATGCGAATTGTGCTCGGAAGAGATCAAGCCGGGACGCAAGATCACGATTTCTAAACCTTGGGCTTCTGCTTGCCGCAAGATCCGCTCGGACTCGCTTTTGGTGGACACATACACGTCGAAATGCCCGACCGCCAATTCGCGGGATTCGTCAACCTCGCTTCCTCCTTTAAGGTGGTCATAGGCTGACAACGTCGAAATATGTACGAAGCGTTCTACGCCAGCCGATATGGCAGCATCGACTAACGTCTGCATACCGCGAATATTGGCTTCTTCGGCAAGCTTTGGGTCATCGCTTAGATAAGCGGCTGCGTGAATTACGATTTGTACATCTTGCAGCGCTTGCTTAAGCTTCTCACTATCGTTAAGATCGCTGATTACAGGTTCGATGTGAAGGTTCTCACAGATAAAAGTTTGTTGCTCACTACGAATTAATCCTTTAACCTGTGCGCCTTCAGCTAAGAACTTGGTGGCAATCTTGTCACCGAGCGTTCCCGATACGCCTGTAACTAATACATTTTTATTTTTCAACTTCATAGCAACAGCTCCTTAAAGATATAGATTAATTACGATCCTCGATGTAAACGTATACAAATTTGTCTGATCTTTAGATTAATCGATTGTTGCTGTTTTGAAAAGCTAGGGTTGTTCATGATCTGCTAGCGTCCTAGCCGATTATGCCTGTTCAAGAAAAAAAGACAGTAGAAAAATCCACTGTCTTTGATCTCGAAGAACGTTAAATATATTGCACATTTTCTCAGTATTCCAAGGGTTAAAGCTGTTTAATCAACTGCTCCAACTCGTCGAGTATGACTTTCGCTTTTTCGAAATTCGTGTCTTTCAACGCAAGTTCGATCTTGACCTCGAGCGCTTTTTTCTTTTGTTCAAGTTCCAAATAGTCTTTATCGAAATGACGGGTGTAGATCATTTTTCTGAATTTACGCATCGTCATTTTACGGATACTTTTATTGTCGATGATCAGCACGTAATCCATGCCGTTTACGACGGAGTAGAAATCGTGAGACACCATTAAGATCGCGCCTTTGTACTCGACAATCGCTTTTTCCAAAGCCAACTGCGAATACAGATCCAAATGACTGGTCGGCTCGTCGAGCAGCAAGAAATCGGCGTTGCTCGCTCCGACTTTTGCCAATTGAAGCATGTTTTTCTCGCCACCAGACAACGATTGAATCTTCTGGTTCAGAATTTCCGCTTCGAAACCATACTCGGCTAAGTAAGCAGTCACTTCTTCATAGGTCGGGAATCCGGCTTCGATGAACTCGGTCATGATCGTATTCTCGTCGTTCAATGTCTCGCCTTGAAGCTGGGACAGGTAGCTTACTTTGCTAGACGGGTCGATATGGATCTGTTCATTTTGGTTACGGAAAACATCGCGAAGCAGCGTCGTTTTGCCTGTACCGTTCGGCCCGATAATCGCGACTTTGTCGGTAGACTTGATCTCGAAGTTTACGTTTTCCAGCAGCAGCTCATCGAACGATACGCTGTAGTCTTCTACGTTGACCGTTACGCCTTCTTCGACGTCATGATCCAGATCGAACCGGATATTCGGCTGCTTGATCGCAACGAACGGAGCTTTGATCCGGCGCGCTTCCAATCGTTCTTGGAATTTCACTCGGGCTTTGAGCGCGCGGCCACGGGAAGCATCCGAGTTAATCGTCGCAATCTCTCGCAGATTGTCGATAATATCGTCATAGCGATCGATCTCTTCTTGCTCCGCAACGGCGATCTCTTGTAGCTCAATCTTCGTCTGAAGCAAGTAGAAGTTGTAGTCGATATAACTTCCTTCAAACTCTTGCAGCTCTGTATTTTCGAGATGGATGATCTTGTTGAAACAATGGTTCAGCAGATATCGATTATGCGTGACAACCAGCAGCATGCCTTTGTGGGAGTTGATGAGTTTTTTGAGCGAATTCAAATTTTCAAAGTCCAAAAAGACATCCGGTTCATCCATGATGAGCAAGTCGGGACGGCTCGACATTTCTTTCATGACCTGAATCAATTTGAACTCCCCGCCGCTGATCGAAGATACAGGCAGGTCTCTGAGTTTCATAAGATTGGCAAGATTAAGTTTTTTCAAAATCTCGCTTTCGACGTCGTCGCCGCCGAGGGCTTCAAGCGCATCCAAAGTCCACTGGTATTTTTCCATCAACGCATCCATATCGGAAGTGGTTGCCATCTCATCATAGATTTCGTTGAGTTGATTTTTAAGCTTCAGCCAATCGGCTGCGATATATTCAAACACGGTAATTTCTTTGGTTGTATCCAATTGAGGGAACTGGCTGACATGTCCGATTTGGCAATCTGGATCGATCTCGAGTTTGCCTACGAACAAATGTCTTTCCGGGTCCATAAGCATCTCGATTAACGTACTTTTTCCGCTACCGCTCGTACCGATAAAAGCGCAATGTTGCCCTTCTTCGAGCGTAAACGATATATTTTCATACAATTCTTTTTTCGGAAAAGCAAAAGATAAGTTTTCAACTTTTATCATGGTATTACCTTTCTGGGTAGTTAAAATAGCGATTATATATCGCGTTTACCGCTTGTTAGATTAACACTGTTTGCCTTTAAGTTCAAACGATGATTTTAAAAAAGAGTCTTTAATGAAGAAAAAGCAGAGACCGAAACGAAGTTCGGCTCTGCTTTGACCTTATCCGTCTGCATTTTTACGCTGCAACAGCCTTGCATCCCACAACATCACTTTTCCGTCCACATTCTCATCAGGCTTAGTCAGTTCAATCTTCAATCGCTGCGCGTGACGCACATCCAGTTCGACTTGATCGATATCGAAGGTCTGACCTTCTTCGCCTTGATACGAAAATTCGTATACGACTTCGCCGTCAACTAGAAACCGTGCAGATCCGCCTGTACCGCCTTCCACAGTACCGGAAGTATAGAACCGAACATAGTTACCGTCCAATGGGTATTCCAGTATCTCAGTCCCATCTTCTGACCAAGCATGAAGATAAGATACGGCAGACGATTCTGCTTCTTTTGACGTATTCAACAGTTCTTGCGGTGTCTGTTCCCACCGAACATTTCCGGTAGGCGAAGAAAGATTCGCCAAAGGAATTTCGGTACCTTCTGTTTGCAATTGCATAGTACGCTCAACGATCGAAGGCGCAGCAAGAAATAAGGCGATCAACAGAGTACACGAAGAAGCGGTATAGATCCATCTTTTTAGACTAAATTCTTTGCCCCCGAACAATTTCCCAATCGTCCAAGCCGCATATCCAGTCAGATAACCCAGCGCGTTAATAATAATATCGTTAACATCGAACCGCCCAAGTCCCGTTAGCATTTGCGTCGTCTCAACGATTGTCATCCCGACTAAAAAAGTCGCGGTCAAACGCAAAAATCCCCAGCCTCTTAGATAAGGAAGAAGCAGTCCACAAGGAATAAAAGCTAAATAATTTCCGAGTTGGAACAACATAAACGGATTGTGTAACAGCCCCGAAAATTGAAAAGGCACAATCGGCTCAACCGCAAAGTTATAAAAGTAACCATCCCGCGACACCCCGCTCGAACGATCAAATCCAACGAAAAGGAAAAAGAAGAGTAAGGCAAAGTAACAAATTGCGAATATACGAGTCAGGCGATGCCAGTTTTTTGAAATCATAAAAAAGTCTCCTTTTAGCGATGAAGTCAGATCGGTCGCTGATAAGAAGACGTTGGTTGTAAGGGAAATGTATCAGTAGGTAGAAAATATAAGGAATCTTTCAAAATATAAAAAATCCACAGACGCCGAAGGTTTGCAGACTTGAAGCTGTTAAAATACAACGATTTCGCGGTCAACGGAACCTCGGTAATCCGTCAGCAATTGCTGCATCTTCTCTACCGTACCGTCAGCATGAGGAACATGGATAGCGATATTGAGATTGGAGTCGTTCATGTATTCGAAAGATAGAAGGTCAAAATTCAATTTGCCGAGATTCGGACAATGTAGAGTTTTCGGTGCATCGATCGCATCCAGTACCTCATGAGATTCCCAGAACTCGCAAAACTCGGTGCTCACTTTTGACAATGCCTCGAACTGCCTTGACCACCATGGATCTTCGCTATGACGCGCGTACCCGGCATAAAAAGACGCTACGATCCGCCGCGCGTGTGGCTCCCACTGATCACCTTTGAGATAACGAAACCGCTCCGAAGTAAACGTCATCCAGACGAAATTCCGCTCAATCTCGGATAGCTGAGTGAGGTCGCCGTTCAGTGCGGAGTAGCATTCGTTCCAAGCGATAATATTCATCCGTGCATCCATGACTGTTGCCGGGGATCGATGCTGACTATCCAAAAAACGTTGCAACTCAGGCGGCACCTCGGATGTATGTGGTAAGGAACTGAGCGGATACTGCATCCGCGCAAGATGGTATAAATGCTTGCGTTCAGACTCGTCCATTTGCAGCACCCGAGCGATTCGTTCCAGCACCTCAGCGGACACTTGAATAGCGCGCCCTTGCTCCAAATACGTGTACCAATCCAGCCCCACGTCTGCTAGCAAAGCGACCTCTCCCCGGCGAAGCCCGGGTGTGCGCCTACGTCCGGTTTGCGGCAAACCAACTTGTTCCGGCGCTATTCGCTCACGACATGAACGCAAAAAACGAGACAGTTCCTGATAGCGATCCAATGAGTTCGTCATGGTCTTTGTTACCTCCTATCGATATAGGGAACACTAGGATAGGTAGTCCTAGGATAATGTGTTCTCTTCCTGTACTTCGTTGACCTGTGTACATTAGTGTATGCCTGACTCAGCAGGAATAGCAACAATTAGGAGGAAAAACCCATGTTTGAACATATCGTATTGTTGAAGTTGAAACCGGAAGTTACGGCAGAGGTGCAAGAAGAGGCGGTTAAGCGCGTCTATGGATTTAAAGGCGAGATTCCGGGCATTGTGGATCTTAGCGCTGGAATTAATGTGACGGAAGAAACCGAACACGCACAAGGATTTTCGCTTGGCATTCGAGTGACTTTCGAAGATCAGCAGACTTGCCGAGATTATGCGGTGCATCCGCTGCACCAGAGCTTTTTGCAATCAATTGGGACGTTTGTAGACGGGATTGTAGTTGTCGATTATACGGTGAATGCGTAAGCCTAGGACATAAGACAAGTTTGAAAAAAGAAAAGCGCTTTGCTTACCGATTCTCAGGAATCCGTAAACAAAGCGCATCTTCTTGATGACTTTTATTCAGGAATATAAGGAAGATCCAGCATCTTCGGAACGTTGATTACGTGCTGCTCCGTATACGTGCGAATCCCTTCCGTGCCGTATTCGCGGCCGATCCCCGACTGCTTGAAGCCGCCGAATGGGAAGCGAACGTCCAGACCTTGTACCGCAGCCGTATTGATCATCGTCGTGCCGGCTTCGAGCTGATGCGCAACCGCGATGGCTTCGTCTTCTTTGCCCCACACGGAGCTTGTTAGCCCGTAGATGCTTTCGTTGTGAAGCTCAATCACTTGATCTTCATTGTCGAAAGGCAAGATCGGAACGGTAGGTCCAAACTGTTCTTCGACCACGATCCGGTCATGCACATCGCAACCGAGCACAAGCGTAGGCTGGAGGTAATAGCCTTGATCGAACAGCTTTTGATCCAAAATTTGTCCCAAAGGAATCACTTTGGCTCCGCGCTGCTTTGCATCTTCAACCAGACTTTGCACAAACTCTTTTTGCTTCAAGTTGTTCACGGGACCGACCGTTGTATTCGGATCAAAAGGATCGCCGATCCGAACCCAGCGGTTTGCCGCTTCGATATATTTTTCCACGAACTGGTCATAGATCGAACGATGCACGTAGACGCGCTTGGCGATCATGCAGATCTGACCCGTTGTCAAGAAATTGGAGACTACGATCCGGCGCATCGCGCGCTCGTCGTTCACATCGAAGCTTTCCAAGAAGATCGCCGCGTCGTTGCCGCCAAGTTCAAGCGTCATGTCTTTGATCGTTTCCGATGCCGCTCTAATGATATGCTTCGCCGTTTCGGTTCCGCCTGTGAACGCGATCTTGGTCACTTTCGGATTCGTTGTCAGCTCTACGCCTACGTCCGAATCGCCGTGTACCACGTTGATGACGCCAGCCGGGAACTCGCTCGCGATAATCTCGGCGACTTTTGCTGCCGCAAGCGGCGCGTAAGGGCTTGGCTTCAATACGATCGTATTTCCTGCAAGCAAAGCCGGCGCGATCTTAATCGTCGACAACGCAATCGGATAGTTCCACGGGCTAATCGCCGTGACTACGCCGATCGGATCGTACGAAATGATCGTTTTGCCGCCTTCGTGCTCTTGGACTACGTTTTGCAGAGCCGCTTGCGCTTCATTGCAAGCAAACTCCATCCACATGAGCGATACGTAAATCTCGCCGTGCGCGTCGTATACAGGCTTGCCGTGTTCTCTGGATAGCAGATTCACGATGTCATTCTCGGCAGCTCGGATCTTCTCGATCGCTTTGCGCATACTTGCGATACGATCTTCGATCTTCGTTTTTTTCCACGTTTTGAAGGCTTCTGCCGCTGCATCGATTGCTTCAACCGCTTGTTCTTTCGTCGTAACTGGGAAGTAGCCTACGATTTCAGATGGATTAGTCGGGTTTTCTTTTGCCGACTGTGAAAGGGATTTTACATTTTGACCTTTAATAAATGCCTCAACGGTAATGGTCTCTTGCTCTTGATTCGATTGAACTGTCATTAGACATCCCCTCCATTAATCCTAGTCGCTATTTTTTAAGGCTTAATTCCACACTTCGTCGGCAATTTCTTTTACGTAGCGAAGCTTACGCCATTGCTCGTCTTCGGTTAAAATATTGCCTTCTTCAGTCGAAGAAAATCCGCATTGCGGGCTCAAGCACAGTTGATCCAAAGGAACATAAGTCGCCGCTTCCGCGATTCGGGCTTTGATCTGCTCTTTGTCTTCTAACTTGCCTGTTTTCGATGTGATCAGACCGAGCACGATTTTGAGGTCTTTGCGATTGACGTGTCTCAGGGATTCGAAACCGCCGGAACGCTCGTCGTCGAATTCCAAGAACAGCCCATCGACGTCCAAGCCGCCAAAGATCACTTCCGAAGCATACTCGTAGCCACCTGTGGAGAAGTAATTGGATTTATAGTTACCGCGGCAGATGTGCATCGTTACGACTAAATCAGCGGGTTTGTTCGCTAGCGATTCGTTGATCATGCGCTGCATTGTTTTCAATTCTTCGGCTGGCTCCATACCTTTAGCGCGCAGTTTGTCATGACCCGCTTCCGAGAACAGATCTGCCCAAGCCGTATCGTCCAATTGCAGATAACGACATCCCGCATCATAGAACGCTTGGATCGCTTTTTGGTACGCGGCAATCGTATCTTGCAAGAAAGACTCGCGATCCGTATAGATGTTGGCGTCGTTCTCCAAGCGGTACAGCAGCATATTCGGACTCGGGATCGTTTGTTTGGCTACCGTGTCTCCTGCGTGCTTTTTCAAAAACTTAAAGTCTTCCACGAAAGGATGCGTCGAGAAGTCGACTTTGCCGATCACACGGATGCCGCCTTTGCGCGTCTGCATATTGTGGAATTTCGGACCGTCGATCTGCTCATACAACTCAACGCCGTCCAGACCGCCCAAGAAGTCAAAATGCCACCAGCTTCTGCGGAGTTCACCGTCGGTTACGGCGAATACGCCGTTTTCTTTTTGCTTTTCTACGATTCGAATGATTTCTTGGTCTTCGATCGCTCTGAGTTGTTCATGCGTGATATTGCCTGATTTATATTGTTCTCGTGACTGAGTTAAGTTAGCTGGACGTAGAAAACTACCTACATGGTCGTGTCTGAAAGGGATCATATGGCTTGCTCCTTCTATCTTTTTATTCTTATGAGTATACCATGGTTAAACGTATTTCTTGTCATAGGAAAAAAGCATGTCTAGTCATATGGTTAAGCGATAGCTGGCGAGTTAGTTTGGTCGTAAATAGTGAAAATCAAGGTCTGAAATGCTTCCTCCCCGTGTCTACCTGATGAAAAGTAATCTCTTCCTTGTAATCTCCATAGACAAGTACGGCTTCGAAATCCAGTCCGTTCAAAAGAGGTCTTGGAATCTTGTCGACGTCGATTATGGTCGTTTGGTTAAGCTGACTTTGGACCGATCCGTCGTAGACGCGGAAAAAGATTTTCGCTTTTTGATCCGATGGTTCGGCTTCGTTATCGTCTTTACTTTGGATCAGCAGCGTCGAGTCTTTTGGAGCAGGTGTATGGGATTGGATAACGTTTAGCTGAATATCGAACTTTTGCGAATCGGCTTCGTATTCAGAAAAATAATAAGTTTCGGTTCCCGGCGGAACGCAAGCTGTCACTGATAATAGCAAGATTAAGCTGAAAATGAAGTTGGGTATTTTTTCATGCAAAAAGATCACCTCACAGTTCTGCAACCATAATCGATTCTTCATTGAACACTTCTCCGTTATCTCGGAAGCCAAAAGTTTCATAAAGCTTTTTCGCAGAAGTATTCTCCGGGCTATAAGGAATCCAACAATATTGCGCCAGTCCTGCCGGGTATGTACGAATAAATTCCATAATCTTGTGCATCGCTTCCTTGCCATAGCCTTTGTTCTGATGGTGCTTGTCGATCATCAATAGCATGATACAGTAGTTATCTTTTGCCAAAGAAGGCTCGTCGTAGCCCGTAATGCCGTAAGCCAACATGACAAAACTGACCCGCTGCTCATTCTCATAAATGACAAAAGGAAAAGGATGCCCGCCATTCGTCGCCAGCACATGACAAGAAGCTACGCTCGATAGATTAGACGCGACAAAACGCTTCTGATCGTCGGACACTTCCAAATTAAACATCGCACGCCGATTTTCTAACGTAATTGTTCGAAGTGTAATCATATCGATAACCTCCTGTAACACTTATTTTAATGCTTATAAATTCTATGTAATAAAACTCAGAAATATTACTGAAATTGATCAAGAGAAGATCTATTAAAAAACTTTTACTATATAACGTAATCAATTACTTAATTACAAAAGAAAAAGTGGTATAGGATTTGCCCCATAACCACTTTTTCGTGAAAATTTTAAAAACAACTCAATTCTCTTTTGATTCTTTCTTTTGAGAAATAACTATTATTATAATGAGACGTCTGTAAATCGTATAAATTGTCTACGAATGCATAAGCATCGTCTTTTAAATAATCGTTTATGACATTCTTTAAGTTGCTTGAAAGCTCCAGATTATACTTTTCCTTAAAAACCAGAGCTCTTAATAAATTTAATTCAATTTGAGGGTTTCTTTCTAAATTTATATCCAGCTTCGATTTTTCTATTGTAGATCTAAACACTTCATCGTACAACTTCTCCTTGTTAAAGTTGTATACGATACCATCGATATTTAAATATACAGTCTTAGCTAAATTTTCTTCACTAGGATACAAACTAGTATTCTTAAAAGCCCATGTGTTTTCCAAATCCCAAATATCAAATTCTAAATTTGATATTTGTAACTTATATCCACCAAATCTATTTCTTTTATGATTATACTTGCTTATTATTGAATCAAAATTTTTCTTATCATTAAATTTGATTGCAATATCAAAGTCTCTAGGCATCGGAGGCTCATCAGGGAAAAAACAAATATCTCTTATTGATCCTCCAAAAAACAATAGATCTCCCACACTTGAAAGTTCTTCAATAAATTCTAGGGTAGAAGAGTTTTTGTCAAGAAAACTAATCAATTGATTTTTAATAATTTTCTCAACGTTTCTCATTCTTATCACCCCTATAATTTTTTGTTATGGAAGTTTTACCCCTAATAATTCTCGATGAAGATTTACTGCATATCCATCAGTCATACCTGAAATAAAGTCTGTAACTAATAGAAGTCTATTATACAGGGGAAGACTCTTGAATTCCACTGTTGGTTCTCCACTCTCAGAGATTTTTTGAATATGTCTAAAGTTCTCAGAAATTAAATGGACTAATTTTTCATTCTTAGATTTTGTTTTCGCTATATCTCCAACATTTACTACAGCGCTAACAAAGAGATCTAGTAGATCTGTTAGTACTTTATCACCTACTAGTTCAAGAGTTAAGACTTCTTTATTTGAAAATACATGTGTGGATGCAACTTTTTCTAACTTATCTGAAAGTGCGCTAGCAGTTGAATGAGACAATAAATCTCCTTGGAATTCGCCTTTCATTATAATCTCATAATTTGATTTAAACGTATCAACCACCGCATTTATCATTATTCCTTGCACAGCTACTTTGAAATTTTGTACATCTATCAAATCTTTATTGGAAACTTTGTTTGATAGCGCTTTTTCACGTAGTTGTTCTAGTCTATTGAATTCAGTAGGATATGAGTCTGCAAATTCTTTTCTAAGTTCTTCGTACACTTTATCCCAAGTAATTACATGTTTTTTTACAGCATCTTCAATATCAGCGGTTAAATATGCCATATCATCTGCAGCTTCAAGAATATATGTTGCAGGATGCCTACATTCAATAATACCCACTTTTTCTTTAATTGTTTCAAATAATTCATTCTCTGAATAAAAATATCCAAACTTTTTCTTACCTTCTTTTACTTTTTTATGATTCGATTCCCATGGATATTTCATCAAGGTTGCTAATGTACCATATGTAAAGTTCGCTCCATATTGATCATTTAAAAATTGTAATTTACTTAAAATCCTGATAGCTTGTGCATTACCTTCAAAGTAAAGAAAATCGTATTTCTGTTGTTCATTTAGATCGCCATATTTCCTACAAGCTTCTTCATATGCTTTAGAAGAAAACCATTCAGCGAACCAACTTCTGATAATGTCTTCACCATAGTGACCGAAAGGAGGATTTCCTAAATCATGTACTAAACATGACACTTCTACTAACGAAGCGAGTTTTTTAGCATCAGAAAAATCGTGATATTGTTTTGTCTCAATAAGCCAATTTCCAATGTTCCAAGCTAACGATCTTCCTAAAGAAGCTACCTCCAAAGAATGTGTCAATCTTGTTCTAGTAAAGTCGTTATCCTGTAGTGGAAAAACTTGAGCTTTATCTTGTAATCTTCTAAAAGATGAAGAATATATGATTCTATCATAATCCTTATCAAATTCATTTCTGTAAGGAGTGCTTTGACTTTCTGATATTCTTTCTCTTTCTCCATTTAATAAATTTACCCAATTTAGCATCTTGAATTCTCCTTTAAATTAAAAAGTAAGTTTATAGAGTTTAACTTATTTATAATACATTTAATTCTATATTTCCACTAATATTATTCGATGTTAAATTAAAATAAATTATTCATAATACGTTTTTCTATGACTCTTACAAAGATAACAAAAAGCCATCCTCTACAGGACGGCTACGTTCATCGCTTCTGCAATGATACAAAAATCTGCTTGGCTGATCTCAAAATGACCGGTACGAAACACATAACCCCAATTGGGCTTGCCACGGGTGAAAGACAGCTGATCTAGCAACTCTCTGATTCTCGCTTCTTCGCAAGGCATATATTCGATATCTCGGCGGTAAGGGACGAACGTCTCGGACATCGCGTATTCATAGACGTGTTCGTCTTTCACTTTTCCAATCGCCGTAAAAGCTTGCAGCGGCTCGCCGCCTTTAATCTCCGTCCGCGGTGAATAGTAGACCAGCCAATCGCCGGGTTTCATTTTGCGTAACGGTGCGGATTTACCATGACACATTTGCGCGAATCCGCCGCTTACTCCTTGCTGTACATGTAATGCCGATACGACGCCGATCCAATACGAAGCTTTTTCGCTCTCCTTCATTGCTGAACCCAACTCCTTTTTCTTAAGCTAAATTCAGTATAAAAAAACGCTACTGACAGCAGTTTGTCAGTAGCGTTTGATCATTTTTTCGATTTCGCCTCGCACCCGTTCACGTAACAATTCCGGCTCCAATACTTCCGCTTTTCCTCCCCAGCTTAGGATCGGATGCAGCAGCTCCTCTATGGATCGAACGCGGAAATGGATCAAAAGACATCCTTCCTTCTCCTCGATCTTTTCCACGTAAAAGCTAGTCGAATCAAGAACGGTGCTTAAGAGGTCTGAATCGGCTTGGACAAGTACGTGCAGGATGCGATCGTCTTTGGGACGATAATCGTTCAAGTTAAATCCTTGCGGCATTGCAAAACGCTTATCCAATACCGATAGTTCGATCATCCGTGACAACCGAAAATGACGAATATCCTGTCTCAATTCGCAATACGCAACCAACGTCCAATGCCCTTGCACAAGAGCCAATCCATAAGGGGCAATCTCGCGCTGGCTTGTAGCGTCTTCGGCTTTTTTCTGATACGTCATCTTGATCTTTCGCCGCTCCAGAATAGCTTTTCGGATCTGCCCGAGAACATCTTTTTCTTTTACACCTGTGACCGATTGATCAGTATGCAGCAGCTTCATCGTTTCTCGAATACGCATCGACTCATCTTGCACAGGTTGAGCCAGCACCGCTTCGATTTTACGTTGAGCGGATTTGGCGATGGCTACGTATTCTCCGTCTAAACGCTGCTCGATAAAGTCAGTCCCCATCAGCAAAGCGACGGCTTCTTCAGCAGAAAACGTAACAGGGGGAAGAAAATATCCTTCCATGAGTGAATAGCCATGACCCGTCGTCGCGAGGATCGGAATGCCCATTTCGCTTAGTGCTTGAATATCTCGATAGATCGTCCGTACGCTCGTCTCGAATTGAGCTGCCAAATCTTCGGCTCGAATCACCTTATGTCGCTGCAATTCCAGCATGACAGCAAGCTGCCGATCGGTTTTGTTCATATTCGTTTCCTCAGTTCTAAGATATAAAATCTTCAATTCATAGCTTCGGAAGCTACTGACATACTGTTGGCAGGAAGGGGCTTATATACTCAACATAACACCAAAACAATTTCGCATTCAAGGAGGAACTTATGCCAGTTATCGGACCCGATTTTATTTCACTTCAGGTGAGCAATGTTGAAGATTCCGCGCAATTTTATCAAAACTATTTGGGGCTTGTTCGATCAGAGTCGGGACCGCCTCATGCCGTGGTCTTTGACACCAAACCGATTACGTTTGCGCTTCGTACCCTTTTGCCGGGAACAGAACTCGGATCAGGGAATAAGCCCGGGCTTGGCGTTGCTCTGTGGCTTTATGCACCGGATACGCAAGAAATTCATGATAAGCTCTCGGCAGCAGGTGTAACGATTACATCGCCGCCGACGGACGGACCTTTCGGGCGAAGCTTTGCTTTTGTCGATCCAGACGGTTACCTTGTCACGCTTCATACGCAAGCTTGATACGCAGAGTAGAAGCATGTATGCCAAAAAACTGCGCCATTAAGGCGCAGTTTTTTGTGTTTTTGACAGGGTAGCCGTGAATCATTGTAGCTGCTTAGACCTCTTCTTAGAAATGACAGCTTCTACAACAAGCAAATTGGGAACCCAACAAATCCAAGCAACCACCCGAAATGCCGCCTCGAAATCCCCGAGTAGAAAAGCAAGCGGCGCTAACCACATTCGAAGCGTGACCGCCGAAAAAGTTAACGCATAACTACGAAACATCCATTCTTGATGAGCTTGGATGTTTTTGGCTATGATTTTTCCCGTTGCGATAAACGTAGTCGCCATCCACAATACGCCCAGCGACATGAACCCCAGCGTGGAAATCCAACCTCCCGTTGCAAAAAGAGATAAATACACACTCACGATCCCGCTGACGATGATCGAAAGAACGTATCCATACCCGAATCGGCGGTGCCAACGTTTCCTCGCAAGAGTTGGCTTTATAAATAGCTGAAAAGGTCCAATCACCAACGCAAATATCGCGGTAAAAATATGAGCGTATAGCACATAGATCCAAGGTTTGAGTTCAAAGTCCGGCTTTTGCAACTTGAAAGAAACAAGCCCGGCATCGCTAGCGTTAAGAAAGCCGTACTGAACAATAGCGTATGCGGCAATCGCAAAAGCGAGAAAAAATATGAGTGTCCGAACCCTTCTATTTGCCATAGGAATAACCCTCCTTCGATCCTGTAGAGAAACCATTCACGACTTGTTGTAGTCTGGCTTTCTGCCATACTTTTGATGCAAACGGCTTTTCGCTTCTTGCCAAGTCGGAATCTGATCCGCATCCCAGCGAACAGCTTCGGATTCATCTCCGATCCGGCGCGCGATCTTCATCGCTTGGAGATGATTGCCATGATTGCGGTATTCCAACATGCGCTCTTTGTTCTCCCATACCGACATCGTCCAGCCTACTCGCCAACCGTCTCGCGTAAGATCGGAATGGAGGAGCCCGGAAGTCGTATTCATCTGCTTGGTTGATCGGATGATATGGTAAATGAAAAAAGGGAGCGCCCATAGACCTTTGACTTTTAAACGTGTTACTGAAATTAACAATGGGATTGCTCCTTTGGCTTAGAGGTGTATAAACTAAGTATAGGGGATTGAGTACGACAGTCTTTGCCTTTTTCATTGGAGTTTTTGCCTGAAATGAAATATCTATATTGTCTTAAAACCAAAAACACTATCCTAATTGGTTAGGATAGTGTTTTTCAAATCTATTTCACTAAAGTAAATAAGTCGTTATATTTTCAGTTACGTTTGATTATGTTTACTTTATGTTATTCGCCAACAAGTTCAACAGAAGCGTTACAGCCTCTGCTCTTGTCGTAAGATCTTGAGGGGCGAATTCATTATTTCCTTTTCCTTGCACAAGCCCTGCTTGCTTCGCGTAAGCAACGCTAGCTTTCGCCCAAGCTGGAATGTCTTGATCATCCGCAAAGCCTGTTGTTGTATTCGCTTCGGTGGATGAACCTAAAGCATGAGCAATCATCTTTGCCGTCTCTGCGCGCGTAATATTTGCATTCGCCCGGAAGGTACCATCGTTATAGCCGCTAATAATACCCTCTTGCACAGCTTGTGCTACCGCAGACCGTGCCCAACGCCCAATGTCTGCTTGGTCTGTGAAGGTCAGCTCCGCGCCTGCTTCCTGAACCTGCAAGGCATTCATCAGCATGACTGCAAACTCGGCACGGGTTATCGTTTTACCCGGTTTAAACGTTCCGTCATTATAGCCGTTTACGATTCCATCTTGAACTGCTTGCTTGATGTTTGCTTCAGCCCAATGCCCAGCAATATCGCTAAAGCTAATTTCAGGTTCGGCAGGGGTTACCGCCCCTTCCTCCGACACAGGAAGCCCTGTCGCCTGGTCTACAACAAGCACCGCAAACTTCGTAAAGTGATCAACCTCCGCTCTAATTGAATTTCCGCTTGTCTGACTGCCTTTCACTTCTACCCATTTTTTGTTTTTTTCATCGAAATAGAAGATTGCCACTCCTTGACCGCTCTTCACTTGACTCGCATTAAAGGTAAAGGTTAACGTTACCGGCTTGATGAAATTACCCGAAATATTTTTCAACACCTCATATACCGGGCTTGCAAGCACCTCTTTATGAATGAGAACCTTTTCCGTATCCAGCCATTTTGAAATCGTTAATTTCAGTTCCTGATTGACCGAGCCTACAGGAACAGTAATCTTCAACTGATCTTCCAGACTAACCTCGCCAAGTGATCCAACTGGAAGCGTTAGGCTGCCGTCTGTTGACGATACTTTAGCTGGCGTTGATGGTGTTGGAATCGGCACGATAGCTGGTGTTGACGGTGTCGGCGACGGAACGGTAGGTGTTGGTGTGATCGGTGCTGCTAGTACGGTTACCGTATAGGTCGTTTTCGTTTTTCCATCCTTCGCTGTCACAACGACCTTGCTGCCTGTCAATAATGCAGTCGCAAGATCAGTCCCATTCGCCGCATATACCTCAAATGTCGCATCTGCTGCTGGAGTGATAGCGGCCTTCAATGCGGCTAACGTTGTTCCGTAAGGAATGTTCGTCAGCGTTTCATTGGCCGTTCCGCCTGTGCTTACGGTTCCAATTGTAGAGGTTAACGTCGCTTTGGCGCTGACCCATTTCGCAAATAATGTCTTACTCGCCGTAATCGTAAAACGATCTGCCTCCGAATAATTTTTGCCGGATCCATCCGCTAAGGTATTCCATCCCGCAAAGGTGTAACCTTTTCTGACCAAATTGCCTGTGTTTCCACTAACGCTAACCGTATCTCCTCGAACATGAGAGGTTTGGGCAATCGGCAATTCTCCACCCGTTTTACCGTTTCCGTTATAGGTAACTTGAAGCTCCGAACTCCGCAAGTAAGGATATCCATTATTAACCGCGGAATCTATTGTCCAGATCTGACCGAAATCCCAATCTGTATAACTGGCTTGCGTCTTCATCTCCGCTGTCGTTAGTGCCGTCCCTACACTCGGTTGTACGGTTGTTTCACTTTCGTAAAAGCTATTTTTTACCGAACCGCCATACATCCCAACTAAGCCGCTTAAACTTCCTTCTCCTGTTAGGGTACTCGTTGCATAACTGTTATCGACACGAAAAACGTTTGCTCCAACTAATCCCGCTGCAACATTTTTCCCATCTACGCTTCCATGGAAGTAGCTATAAGATAGTAGTCCATTATTCGATCCTACAAGCCCACCTGTGTACAGACCGCTAATGCTTCCGATAGCAAAGCTATTTCTAATCGTACCACCTTCGTTAAAGCCGACCAACCCGCCTGCAACGTCCGCTGTTCCACTCACATTTCCCTTATAGAAGCTATCGCTAATTGCAGAGAAGTTATCACCAACCAACCCGCCTGTATACGAGCCGTCCCCCCCGCTTACACGCCCTGTAACGACCCCGCTGTTTGCGATGTTTCCATCGCTCGCTCCGACCAGTCCGCCTACATAGCCTCTACTGCTGACTACATCGATATTTTCCAGAATGACATTATTAATCGTCGCGATGCTCTCCATATAGCCGAATAACCCTGTAAAATCAGAACTTGTTGTATTTATCGTTAAATTCTTGATCGTATACCCATTGCCATCGAAGTTTCCTTCAAACGCATTGTCCCAATCGGAACCGATTGGCACCCAGCCTGCTCCTTCTGCATAGCCGCTCAAATCGATATCCGCTGTTAACTTAAAGCTCGAATCCAAGAAATCTCTAATCTTATTCAGTTCAGATGCCGTTCCAACCAGATAAGGATCTGCTACTGTTCCCGAGCCGCCGGAAAATAGGAGCTTTGTTGCCGGGAATGTTACCGTCACTACACCGGAATCGGCTGAATTGGTGACAACCGTCGCACCTGCTACCGTGAAGAAATTCGCAGGCACCCCCGTTAACCCATACCCTCTCTTGGGTGTAATCGTCAGGGTAGCCGTGTAAGTCTCTCCCTGAGCATACCGGGAAGCCACCTCTGGAGACCAAACGACGGATGCGGTATATTCATTTGCATTTATCTGTCTGACTGGCTTTTCGCCCATGACTGGCACAGCCAACCCGCTGATCGCGGCCGTCTTAATGGCCGTTGCAGCGCTCATCGTCACGGTATACGTAGTCTGCGTCACTCCATCTTCAGCCGTAACAATGACTTTTATGCCCGTCACCACTTCAGTGGCTAGCGTGGTTCCATCCGATTTGTAAATCTGAAACGTTGCATTCGCCGCTGGCGTGATCGCTCCCCTCAGATCTGCCAAACTCGTACTGTATGGAACATCGGTTATGGATTCATTAGCTGTTCCGAGTTGACTTACGGTTCCGATTGCCGAGGTCAGCGTAGCCTCTGTTTTTAAGCCGATATGTTCCTCAGCTACCAGTAACTCTTGCTCATAAGACGCTGGGTGCTCATCGTCGGCAAGGAATCTAACATAGATTTTATCGCCCGGTTGTACGGGAATATTATCTGCATTTGTACCTGTAATACGTTGAAACGCTCCATCATTGACCTTATATTCCATCAGGCTCGTCACATTATTCAGCTTCGTTCCATACTGTGACCCTTTCTCCAACGTTGCGGTTGAAGGAGCTGCTGCTCTTACAATCTTATAGCTCTTGCTCATAATCGGGCTATCTAATTTCCCCGGATACACCGCCATCGCTTTGATCGTGACATCGTCGTTGATTACGATTGGCGTGCCTGAATCGTATAATGCACTAGCTCTCGTCGGCGTCTCGCCGTTTGTCGTGTAATGAATTTCAGTATCCGCTCTCTCACCCGTAAGCGTCACTTCTGAACCTACCGCGACAGATCCGTCTGCAGGATCTGGGGAAGCCACAGGTTGAGCATTCGCAAATATTCTTAATTGAGGATATTGATGAGGGGGAACAAACCAAATCTGATCGAAATCCCAACCTGCAAATGTAGCTTGGAGCTTCATTTCTTCTGTACTTTTTCCGTTTCCTGCGCCACTACTAACTCCTGTCGTGATTTGGTCGTAGTAGCTATTTATAACGAGGTTAGATCCACCATCACCTACTATTGCGCCTTGCTGCCGAGTTGCTGCTACGTTTCCTGTAGCATACGTATTTTCGATCGTAACTGTTGGATGCTTAAATCCGGCTATTCCACCCACCATATTATTCCCCGAAGTGGTAGCCATCGAATAGCTGTTTTTAATCGATGAATAATCGTGAAGAGCAGCTCCAGCCAACCCTCCTACAAGACTCCATCCTGATACGGTACCCGTTGTATAACTGTTAGAGATCTCTCCCTCTAAATTTCCTGCTATACCGCCAACCATCTCGTACGCTTTTATACGGACATTTTCCAGACCAATTGCCGTAACAGAACCAGTAGCCGTTATGGAACCAAAAAGTCCAACAAGAGAATTAAAAGGAAGGTCTATATTCAATCCTGTAATGATATGCCCGGCACCGTCCAATGACCCTGAGAAATTATCGATCGGCTGCCATGACGTACCACCGTCAAGACCTTTGCCCTCTTCAAGAAACGCTGTCAAGTCAATATCATTTGCCAGTTTATAATGCTTGTCCGGATAATCGCGAATAACGTTTAGTTCTTCCGGTGAAGTAATCAGATAAGGATGCTCTACCGATCCATCACCGCCGCTAAAATCAGCCGCAAAAACCTTACCTCCTCCTGTTGTAAACAATCCCGGCATACTGCCGATTACCATCATCATGATCAGTAAGAGCGCCGTTACCTTCCTACCTACTCGAAATCTTGTACTCATGTCGTTCTCTCCTCCATACCCCTATTGAATTCGGTCCTCAGTATAGAACCCAAGCCATAAAAAAAACACTAACCAAAGTTAGTGTTTCGAAAATATTGTAGAAAATAGCCTAATTAATGAGTTCCAATTCCTTGGCACGGGCAATCGCCTGACTTCTTCGTTTCACTCCCAGCTTGCCGTATACATTATGAATATAACTTTTGACAGTTCCTTCGGTTAATCCGAATCGATAAGCAATCTCCTTGTTCGACAATCCGTCTGTCAGCGCGTACAAGATCTCTCTTTCACGATTCGTGAGTGATTCGACTACCAGCCGTGAAGCTTCCTCAGAAGTGGATGACAAAAGAGCTGACGAGACGATGGGTGAATCACTCTGGACGCGTGCTTCATCCAACGATGTCACATACATCATTCGGGCAGTCATTTGCTCCAGCATGGTTCGCGTATGCGAAGTGAACACTCCAGCTATAAGACTGTTCTCCAAGTAGAGCGCGAACGGCATTCGTTTGCTTGAGAAAAGAACAGGCATACACAGTATGGATTGGGACTGGCTGCCGCTAATCGCAGGATCAGCGGAATAAGAGCTTTTCAACGCATCCGCGAGTATGACCGATTCTCCTGTTTTCAGTACATATCTGACAATCGACTCGCCGTACGAAGCTCCCCTATGATCGTTCAACGAGCCTTTCTTTTCAATGGCGTAAATCTCTCCTCCGCTACCTACCATACACCCTCTTTCCGCTCCGGAATAGCGGATGGCAAGCATCAGAAATTGATCCATCGTACGACAATTGTCTAGTGCATCCATCCATTCTGGCTGCTTAAATTGCCCATTATCCGCAGTACGCCAAGATCCAGCTTCAGACCGGATGTCGATTGCACCAGACTGCTCTGTGGATGGCTTGTCTTCACCCACTTCCTCACTCGCAGCTATACGTAATCCCGGATGGCTTGCTCTCAATTGCGCGACCTTGAACGTAGCCCCCCATCTTAAATAAGCGTCACAAGCGTCCGCGATGAGCGCTTCGGCACCGTTAACGCTCTCCATCTGCCGATAGAATACAGCGGCCCGCTCACAAGAGATCGCCTCCATCAACCCTTCTCCTGCATGGCGAGCTGCTCGTATAGCCCTTTCGTATAATCGTGCAGCATCGACTCTGTTGCCCTCTATCCGATAACGTTCAGCGGATAACAGTAAATAAGTAGACGAATCTTTGCCGCTATATCCAGACCATCGCTTCATGGCGCGCAGGTGCTTACGCAGCTTCATCCGTATCTTGTTCTGCTCACGGGGTGACACTTCCGAGTACATAGCAGCAAGCGTCAAGGAATGGTACATCTTTTGTTTACGAATATGCGGCCGTGTCTGGAGGAATGTATTCTTTTCCCCTTTATGTGCCCATTCAAGAGCTTCACGGTACCGACCGAAGAGATACGCAATTTCCAAGTTACAAGTGCATGCATAATAGACTTCATTATTCACAAAATCTTTGTATGTTTCATGCAATAATGGCGTAATACAGTCATCGTTATGTCCAGCCTCATCTTGCATTTGTGAGATATACCATTTTGCTCTTTGGAAAATGTTCATTGTGACGCCGTCTACAAGCTGCTGTGAAGTCTTTTCATATTCTTGTATCCGTGCAGCTAATGCATACGAATTCTCGGTGAAGTTGGTGATCGTCGTCATCATTGCAATTCCGACATAGGTTAGATTAGCCGATTCCATCCCAGCTTGGATCGATTGCTCAAACTTCTTGATTCCTTCATCCGGGTTGATAATTTCGACAAGACCTTTCAGATAGTACAATCGGCTTTGCAGGTCTGCGCTATCAAAGGAAGAGGCTAGGCGAGATGCCTGAGCTACATATTGAGTCCCCGTGCGGAAGCCTGATATTCTATAAATAACCATCCCGTAGCTGGCAAGCATAAAAGAAAACGCCTCATTGCTTCCATGCTTTAGACCATATCGTACGAATCTTGAGAATAACACAGCGGATTGCTCAATACTTAGTACATAGGCAGGAAGCGAAATCGCCATGACCAGATCTGACAATGCTTTATAGTGTGAATCATGATTAATCGGCAAATGAGGAATATCGTTAGCCTTATTGAACAATGCGCTCTGGGTGAGCAGGATTTCCTTGATCACTAATGCTTTGGAAGGCTTGCTTGGGAACTTCCAGCCCAATTCTGCCAAAGCCTGCTGCCCAATCTGGACAGCTGTTTCATCTTTCTTCAAATACGAATACATGGCAATACGGATCAAATAAATACGAGAACGTTCAACCATGTTCGTTGTACAAGACATCAAGTTCGCCAGTAGTTCCTCTGCACGATCTGTATGACCACACATATATTCACATTCGGCGATCTCCAGCATGATCCTGTAATCAAAGGAAGCTGTATTCTTCCAATCGCCATCAGATAGACGTAAAGCAATCTCATAGAAGTGCAGGGCAGACGTAAACGCGGTTGATGCCTTAGATTTTAATCCCGCCTCATAATTGAATTCAGCAAGCTCTTTTTTCTCTGCGTCATCCTCTATCTTCTCACTACCCAAATTCAAGTGGTGTACCCGATCAAAAATCGTAAATCCACCTTCATTGGATAAATCATCGCGTATCACGCGGCCAATGGTCAGATGCAAGCTCGTTTTGTTTGACTCAGACATAGTCATGTAAGCTGCCTGTTGAATCCGGTCATGCAAAAATCGATAACGTTCCCCATCGTCTGATGTATCACTATCATCTTCTCGACAGATTAGCCCCTCTTCCTCTATAGTATGCAGAAGTCCGCGTACTTGTAGCAGCGGGTATCCGCTTACTAATGAGATCGTTAATGAACAGAAACGATGTCCGAGAGCCGCACCGATCGCTAATAGCTCGATTTTGGCAGAAGATAGCATACGAATACGAGCCTCAATCAAATGGACAATGTCAGGATCCTCAGGGATTTCCATAATGACAGATAGATTCCACGCCCATGACGCTTCTACCTCATCATAATAAATCTTATTCTCCCGATATAGCTTATCTAGCAGCCGATTCAAGTAGAGGGGGTTGCCGCCTGTTCGGTGGTATAAGACCTCCGCGAGGGCGCGAATACGGGCTGAGTTCTCATCCAGAACATCGGATACGAATTGCCTCACTTCGATATAGGACAGCGCATCAAGACGGATATGATGGACAGATAATTTTGATTCATTGTGCAAGGCAAGCGACTCCGACATCCATGCTGCCGCATCCGCTTTATTTCCTTCGTTTTTGTTCCCGCCCTGAGCGAATTCATCCCGAAACGCGCTGATTACTAGTAAGCCAGGCCGCGTCTGATCGTGTACGACGGTACGAAGAACATCTATTGTAGCAGGATCGGCCCATTGCAGATCATCCAGAAATATGAGTAAGGGATGCTGCTCATCCACAAAAACCTTAATGAATATCGGCACTAACCGATTAAAGCGAATCGCAGCCTCTGCAGGCTGCAACGGTTCTATCGCTGGAATGACATCGAATAGCTCAGCAGCTTCCGGTAAAAGTTGTACAATAACGGCTGCTCCCTGGCCTAAAGCTTTTGTTAATTCCTTCTTCAATTTCGCTATTTGATCCGGGGATTCGCTCCATATTTGTCGAATTAGGCTTCGCAAAGCTTCCAGCAAAGAAGAGAACGGAATATCGCGATTCATCATGTCACATTTGCCACTAATGAACCGACCTCCATCTCTTCTAACTTCCATCTGAAGCGCTCGGACGAGTACCGTCTTGCCACTGCCTGCACTTCCGCTGACGAAAACAAACGAGGATGCATCCGTTTTAGCTTGTGCGAAAGCATCTTTTAAAGCTGCTGTTTCCCTTTCACGCCCAAAAAGAATCTGAGGAAGCCGAAACCGGCTGGCCTCGTCTGCACGGGCAATCTCGAAAGAGGTCACTTCTCCCTTTTCTTCCAGCAATAAAGCGCACCGCTTCAAATCACTTAATAAACCATAAGCACTCTGATAGCGCGCCTCTGGATCCTTCGACAACAGCTTCATAATAACAGCCTCAAGCGAGTCGCTCAGATCTGAACGCCATTCGCGCAGCGGCTTCGGTATAACAGCAAGGTGCGCATGTATCCATTCTTCCGCACTTTGCGCATGAAACGGCAGACGACCTGACAGCATTTCATAATAGAGCATACCCAGGGAATATAAATCGCTGCGTCCATCTGGGATATCATTTATTCTGCCCGTTTGTTCGGGAGACATATAAGTGTAATCCTTCAGTTGCGGATCTGTGAGAATCACGATTTCCCGATTGGACAGAATTCGAATATTCGCCGGATTCAAATTTCCATATCGTTCATTCTGCTTATGAGCATGATGCACCGACTCCGTCAGTCCTATGGCTATATGCAAAAAGGTACCGACTTCCATGGAGGCGCCGTCCATCATCTCTTTTAAAAGAACCCCTTCTGTAAAAACCATCTCATCCCCTCTCCAATCCGAACGCAGTTTTTTTATTATTTTATCATTGTTTTCGGGATGTTATAGCCACAAATGTATGGGTGATGGGTATGATACAATCAAATATACGACGAAAGGCTTTTTTACTTGTGATACGGTTCGTTTCTGTTAATCTTCACCGCCCGATACACCTGCTCCACCAACACCAGCCGCATTAGCTGATGCGGCAACGTCATCTTCCCGAAGCACAGCTTCTGCTGCGCACGCTTCAGCACATCGTCGCCGATCCCGTGGCTCCCGCCGATCACGAACACGACGTGGCTGCTCCCGTAGGTCGCGAGCTTGTCCAGCTCGGAAGCCAGATCTTCCGAGCTCCACATCTTGCCGTCTAGCGCGAGCGCGATGACGTGGGCGTCCGGCTTAATATGCGATAGAATGCGCTCGCCTTCTTTGTCTTTCACGATCTTCACTTCCGCATCGCTCAAGCTATCCGGGGCTTTCTCGTCGGGGACTTCGACGATTTGAAGCTTGAGGTACGGCGTGAGCCGCTTGCTGTACTCGGCGATGCCTTGCACCAGATACTTTTCTTTCAATTTTCCGACTCCGATAATTTGAATAAACATAGTTCCTCCTGAATTCCGCTCTAAGTGTAATTAAGATGTCTCCATTATACGACAGCCACCGCTCTACCGCCCAGCTCAATCAAGCAAACAAAAAAGACGGCATCTTCGCAACCTACGCGAAAATCCGTCTTTTCCATTCTAATCTACAACCTTTACAGCCCTTTAATCTCCAACAACTCATATTCGATTTTGCCCATTGGCGCTTCCACGCTGATCTTGTCGCCGACTTCTTTGCCCATCAGTGCTTTGCCAAGCGGGCTTTCGTACGAGATCTTGCCGTTGGCTACATCCGCTTCCGCAGGTCCCACGACTTGATACTCCAGCGTATCGCCGAACTCGATATCTTTCAGCAACACGTTAGCGCCGACGTGGATCGAACTCGAATCGCTGGTTCCAGCGTCCGCGATCCGAGCATTATTGAGCATTTTCTCCAAAATGATAATCCGCGTTTCCATAAACGCCTGATCGTCTTTCGCCGAATGATACTCGCTGTTTTCTTTCAAATCGCCGTAGCTGATCGCAAGCTTGATCCGTGCCGCCAGCTCTTTGCGTTTTACATATTTAAGATCGTCCAGCTCCGCTTGAAGCTTGTCGAACCCTTCTTGTGTTAAGACTACTTCTTCTTCTGCCATGATTGTCTTCACTCCACTCCGCATTCTTGATCTCTCTAGTGTACTCTTTTTCGCGCCAACAATCGACCTATTCGGTTTTTTTAGCCTTCGACAGCACGTTCAACCCACCAGAACAACCCTGCCGCCGCGGCATACATCAAGATAATCATCGTGATAAAAAACAGATGCCATTTCCGGTACAACGTCAAAATCGCGATATATTCACGGATAAACGCATTCGGCAAATAGTAAAAAGCGGTTTTCGAACCGATTCCGTCTCCATTCAACCCCGCTTGGCGCGCATACACACCGGCTCGGAATAAATGAAAATTATTCGTCGCGAATACGCACGTATACGTTCCTTCGCCGCTGGCTTCATCCATGATCTTTTTCGAAAATCGCATATTTTGCAGCGTATTGATCGATTTATCTTCCATCTTAATCTGCTCGTCCGGAATCCCCTGCTCCAGCAAATAATTCCGCATCGCCGCAGCTTCCGAGATTTGCTCGTCCGACCCTTTGCCTCCCGACACGACGAACGTAGGCGCAGCATGACCCAGACCGACTTGTTTTTTGGAAAAAGAAATCCCGCGATTCAGCCGTCCAGCAAGCAGCGGCGTTACTTTGGTGCCGTTAATGCCTGCACCAAGCACAACGATATAATCGCGCGGCACGCGCGGACGCACAAGATTATACAGAATCGACGAAACCAGATAACACAAAAACACAAAGCCTAAATAAGCCGTGATCGTCGCGACAATCGCAATCGGAAACGCAAGTTGTTCATAGCCTGTCCATAAAGGAGAAAAGACCAGCACACCCAAGTAAACAAAAATCAGCAGCCCAAGCCCTAACGTCAGCAGGTTTTTCGGCTTTAACCCTTCTTTTCTGAGCAAAATACGCGCGTTGTAGATCAGCCCTGCGCCTGTTCCAATAACAAGCAGCGGAATCAACACAACAACGCTAATGGCACCGAGCGCGGTCACATAACGAACGGTAGAATTGTCGTCCGCGACGCGAAGCAAACTAATCATCAGCGAAAAAGCGAGCAGCAGCAATCCGAATGTCAGCAGCATGCCGACGCGAATCCGCCGTTTGTCACGCCGATAAGCGATCAAGAAGCCAAGCAATACAAGGGCAGTCAGCCCGTAACTAAAAAGGAAGATCATTAGTCTGTTCAAGCTCCCTTTCGCGGCCGTCAGGCAAAAAGCCGCCTGTATGCGTTCCGGCAATGCCGAATCGATCGTACAGGCGGCTTCTCCGTCAGTCGTAAAATTAGTTGTAAGATGAAGCTATGCTGATCTGCCTAATTAGACGACCAGTACAATAGCGGGTTGATCACAATGCGCGCATTGAACCGGCGGGTCCCAATCCGAAAATTCCGTCTCGGTCAGATTCACTAGATCCGGTGCTTCCCCATACTCTTCCAAAAATTGCTCCAACGCGTTTTCGATATGTTGCTTACATACACAATACATGAACAGACACTCCCGACTTTTTATGCTTTTACATATTTTGAACTTTATTGCGGAGCTTCCGGGCGCTCGCCGAGCGTGACCGTCGCACTTTGCTTTTTACCGTCTCGGTAGTAGCTGATCTTCATCGTATCACCAATCTTTTTGTAACCGTACAAATATTTGCGCAATTCGAGCGTCGTATGGATCGATTGGCGGTCAAAACCGACGATGACGTCGTTCAGCTTAATGCCGGCTTCTTTGGCGGGACCGAGCGATTCCAAGACGACAACGCCTTTTTTGACACTGCTCGGCAACTTCAAATCTTTCAGTTGGTCTTCTTCCATCGGGGCATACGGATTATCCAGGTCGAGTGAGTAGACGCCGAGATAAGGTCTGGCGATTTTGCCGTTTTGCAGCAGTTCGTTAACCGTAACCATCACTTGATTGATCGGAATAGCGAAGCCAATCCCTTCGACGCCGGTGCTGGAGATTTTCATTGTATTGATCCCGATCAATTGACCGTTCAGATCGACCAGCGCTCCCCCGCTGTTGCCTTCGTTGATCGCCGCATCGGTCTGGATCACTTGCTGCTCCCAATCGTAGACGCCGTCTTCGTTGAGCGACACCGGCATAATGCGCTTCGGATAACTCACGATGCCTGACGTCAGCGTATCGCCGAGCCCGAGCGGATTGCCGAGCGCAATAACGCCCTGACCCAGATCCAAGCGATCTGAATTGCCAATCTTCGCGACTACGCCGATCTTCGCACTGCTGACTTCAAGTACCGCAATATCGGTAATCATATCGGAGCCGACCAGCTTCGCTGTCAGCGTGCTTCCGTCGATCAGTACCGCTTGCAGCTCTTGGGCGTCCGCGATCACATGATGATTGGTAATGATATACGCTTTGCCGCCTTGTTTTTGAAAAACGACGCCGGAACCGAGTGCCGCGTTTTCAGGAGAAACATCTCCGGCTTTACGGTGAGTGACAATACTGACGACCGATGGACGCACCACGGCTGCCGCTTGCACGATCCGGTCGTAAGGGCTGTTTCCTGCGGACAGCGCAGTCGTATTCAATCTCGGCAATACGAACCCTGCGAATAAGCCGCAAAGTAGCAGCGCGGTAAGTAACGAAGCGAGAATCGCGCTAAAAGCCGCTACCCCTGCACCGCCGGAACTTTTACGCCCGCGATACGTTCGGCGTTCGCTGAATCCTCTTTTTTTCCCGCTACCGCTATAATATTCGTCGTCAAACAACCCCATCTGCGCTCATCCTTTCCCATCTAACGACGATTACCTGACGATATTCTGCTGAAATTTACATCTTTTATCCATTAAACGCATTCTTCTGATCCCGACGCCTTTTCTTCAGAACAAGACCGGTCGATCTTACCCCAAAAACGTTGGTAAGATCGTTCGATCTTACCTAGACCCGTTGGTAAGATCGTTATTCTCCAGATTTGCTGCCGACTTCGTCCCACGGCGTGGGCATATTCCAATGGGTATCGCGCAATTCGAACTCACTGTCTTTAAAAAAGATCCCGCAATCTTCCATCGAGCAACGCACAGTCATTTTTGCAATATCCATCATATTATGATCGCGGCTAAGATGCGCCAGATACGTCCGTTTCAGTCGTCCGTTGAGCAGATCGCTCAGCGCTTCGCCTGCCGCATTGTTCGATAAGTGACCGAGATCGCTTAAGATGCGCCGTTTAATATTCCACGGGTAACGTCCCATACGCAGCATCTCGATATCGTGATTCGACTCTAAGACCAGCACGTCCGAATCGTAGATCGCTTCTTTGACTTTGTCGCTCATATAACCGAGGTCGGTCGCCAAACTCAGCTTGTGTATACCATCGTCAAACGTATATCCGACCGGCTCCGCCGCATCGTGCGAGATCCCAAAAGATTGAGCGCGCAATGAACCGAAATCGATCGGCGCGCCGGTCTCGATAATATGGCGCTGCTCGGGATCGATTTTACCGACATGCTTTTGCATCGCGTCCCATGTATTCGCATTCGCATAGACCGGAAGATTGTATTTACGCGCCAGCGCTCCGAGCCCTTTGATATGATCCGAATGCTCGTGCGTAATCAAAATCCCTTTGAGTTGTTCCGGCGAGACTTCGCGTTCGCGAAACAATTCATCCAATCGTTTGGCGCTTAGCCCCGCGTCGACCAGCAGCGACGTATCGCCGTGTTCGATCACAGTGGCGTTGCCTGTCGATCCGCTGGACAATACGGTAAAACGCATTCCCATACTCATTATTGATCTCCTTTTCTTTCGCTGCTTGAAGGGCTAATGACGTCTCCGTTTCCTCCTTGTACATAATACACGCTGTACGCGGAAAGATCGTCATTTTCCACCGTAAATCGCCAGACCGGCGCAGCCACCTGTGTCTCCGAATCGAAAGTCTGACCGTAAAAGCCGAGCGTAATTTCTTTGACTACAGATCCTTCGGGCAAATAATTTTCGACGAGCGTTCCCAGTGCTTTTTGCGCGGGCAACACTTGCGTTTCGCCTCCGGCGTCTTGAATATCGACCGGAGCGCCGAGGTAAGACGTGATTTTTTGATCGGTATAAAAAAGATCCAGCTTCGCGTTGAATAACGGCCATTGTTGGTCAAACAGCGGATGCAGCGTAAACAAATCGTCTTCGTTACTTCCCGCGAACGCGTCATAGCTGTAATCGCCGATATTCGGAATTTCGTTTTGCAACGCTGACTTAAGATCGCTTGGAGCAAAAATCAGTTTGCTATCGGCTGGAACTTCCAGCTCGATCGGCTTACTGGGTACTTTTTCGGTATAACGATACGAGATTTTCGGCAGACTTGGCGTTTCCGCCGGAACCGAAGTGAGCACTTGGATATTTTTTTCTTCCATCGCCCGCTGCGTACTTTCACTCAGCGAATCGATTCCCAGACTCGCGCCTTGCTGCTCCCGATAATCGTTCCAAAGCTGGTAGCCGAGCACAAGGTTCAGCAGTAAAAATGCGTAGATCAACACGTTTTTGGCTCTTCCCCAATCCAAATTCCGCTTCCCCCTTTTCCTCGACCACTTCGCTTCTTAGTTGAATGTCACGGTCGTTCCATTGGACAATACAACGACCCAACCGGGAACCAACCGCAGTAGCTCTTCATTCATGCGCGGCGTGTAAGCCGGATACAAGTCGATCACTTTCGAGTTATGCACTTCTTCGACTTTGGCAATCCGCTGGATCAGGTCTTCGCCTCCGGATAGCGTATACGGTTGCCCTTTTTCACCGCTTTGAGGCGTTTCGAGCAGCGAGCGTTCGTAGAACGATACCGTTCCTTGCTGCAAAATCAGATCCATATAGCCATATCGCACCGTGCCGCTGCCGAAGATCGGAAGCGATCCGTAATATTGCTGAAAACGGACATTCAGATCGGTATCGGAATGATCGGCGCGTTTGCTATTCAGTTCAACTCGGTACGTTCCGTTCCAACCGCCATGCTGATTCACGAAATCGACAGCCGACAATACGCTTTCGGTAGCGTCTGCTCGAATCGAAGGAATCGCAGCCGGATCGGTATACGTCATCCAGCGTCCTTCATCTTGAATCTGAAGACTTCGTTTGCTATCCGTATAGATTTCCGAGCCGTCTTGTTCATGAATATTCCGTGTGACCGCTGGATCGGCAAACAGATTGCGCTGCATTTGATCGCTTGTAAAAGCCTTCGTCTGAAGCATCGATTCTGCCAATACAATAGGTTTAGACGGCACATATAACGTGTGGTTATTCAACGGCGTGTACGGCGTCCACTTTTCACCAAACGCGACATGTTGAAGCACGTCTTGTACGGTTAAATCCAGCTGCTTCGCTTCATACACATCTTGGTTGTTGGAGCTAAAAAAGAACGCGCGCGGTTTTTCTTCGCCTTTTGCCGTATAAATCCAGACCCGGTCGACATTCGCCGTCTCAAACGTCTGATCGACGGACAACCGCATCGTTTTTTGTAACAACGAGACCGGAAGCCCGCTGCCAAAAGACAACTCGATCCCCGAGTTATTCGTCGCGATTTTTTCCCAATCTTCATTAGAGACGCTTTGCAATTGGAACGCCGCAAAATCCCGTGCTTGAATCCGGGCATAAATCAATTTATAGAATGAAGAATCGGGGTAAAAAATCGTATGTTTGTCTTCGCCCATATGCACGATCATCCGATCCGGATACAGCGTATCTTCGATATTAAGCTGCTTGCCCATCTCGTCGGTTCGAACATAACCTGCCGAGGAGACAACGACCGAACCCGTACCCGGAAGGCGGTAGATCAGTACATAACTTTGTACCAAGCTGACTACGACAAGAAGCGTGAGCGCTATCGTTTTGAGCTGCTCTTTCATCGGTCATCCGCCTCCTTCGATATAAGCCGGAAGCGTGAATGTAACCCGCGTTCCTTGACCCAATTCGGATTCGATTGCGATCTCTCCGCCATGCGCTTCTACGATTTCTTTCGCGATCGCAAGACCTAGACCGGTGCCGCCCATGCCGCGCGAACGTGCTTTGTCGACGCGGTAGAACCGTTCGAAGATCCGTCCCAATTCTTCTTTGGGAATCCCGATTCCGGTATCCGAGACGACGATCGCGTATCGAAGCCCGTCTTCCAATCGGTACGCGTCAAGCGTCACTTCGCCGCCTTCTTTGGTATATTTCATCGCATTGGACACGACATTGTCGAGGACCTGATCGATCTGATCGCGGTCGACATGGACAGTGCCTAGATGCGGCGAAGCTTTAAGCGAAAGGTCGATTCCTTGATCGCGAAGACGGAATGTGAAGCGTTCCGCGACTTCTTCGACCAATTCGAATAAATCCGCTTTTTTGCGCCGAATCGCTGTTTCTCTGGAATCCATCCGAGACAGCTGCAACAGATCGGTGACAAGACGAATCATACGCTCCGTCTCGTTTTGGATCACGCCGACGAATCGTCCCGCAACTGCGCGGTCGTCTAATGCGCCGTCTTCCAGCGCTTCGGTATAACTTTTGATCGTCGTCAGCGGGGTACGCAGTTCATGCGAGACGTTCGCGACGAATTCTCGCCGCAAGGTATCAAGACGTTCTTGCTCGGTAATATCTTGCAAGACGGCAATCGTACCGCTAATCCCGACTTCCGTACCGCCTTCCCGGCGATGGATCGGGCTAAGCGTCGCTCGGATCGTCACATCGCCAAGCCCTTCCGAAATGCCCGGCGAATCCGGCGTTCCTCCGCTGCCTCCCAGAATGATGCTACGTAGACCGGCAGACGGCAATTCTTCATCTTCTTCCGGTAAGTCGAGCAGCTTCGAAATGCTGTATCCGATAATCTCGTCTTCTCGCATACCAAGCATCGCGCTTGCGACGCGGTTAACCAAGATAACCGAACCGGATTCGTCCGCGGCAATTACGCCGTCGCTCATATTGGTCAAGATCGAAGCGAGTTTTTCTTTTTCTTCTTCATTCAAAGACAATACGCCTTGTAATCGGCTCGTCATATGGTTGAATGCTTCGCCGAGTTGCCCGATCTCGTCGCTTCCGAAGACCGGCATTCGCACATGAAACCGCCCTTCGGCGACGGCAGTGGCGCGCTTCGTCATTTCTTTGATCGGCTGCGTGACGGTATGCGCTAAAATCACGCCGAGAATCGCGGTTAAGCCGAGTGCGATCAATACGCCGGAGATAAAAATCCCGTTGATCCGCTGCATCGTATCGTACAAATTTTGCATCGAAGCCACGATATAGATCGCACCGACGATCTTGCCTCCGCTAAATACAGGCTTGGCGACGACTTTTTTGCGTACATTGTCTTCGTCGATAATATACTCTTCGTTGTCGTCGATACCTTGTAGCGCCCGGCTGACGACGGTCTGCGTGTTTTTGCTATTTACTAGGTCGGCATGAGTAGAGAGCGACGTAATCAATACGCGCCCGCTCACATCAAGCACTTGGATTTCTCCGTTGCTCATACTGGAAAAATTATCGACTAACGTGCGCAGACTGGCTTCTTGATCTTCCGCCGCTTCGCCGCTGCCTGACCAGTTTTGACCCGCCAGTACCGAGAGTAGTTCGGCTTGTTCTTTGAGATCATTGGTAAAATTATTGGTGAGCGACGTTTTCATCGCACTGACGAAGTAGACGCCGATCAGCTGCATCGCGATTAAAATCATGAGCATATATACGATAATCAGCTTAGCTTGTACCGAACGGAAAAACGACGCTTTGCGCAGCATTCGTCAAAATCCTCCCGGTTTGTTGGAGCGCATCATATAACCCAGCCCGCGCCGCGTCAAAATATATTCCGGCTTGCTCGGATCGTCTTCGATCTTTTCGCGCAGTCTTCGAATCGTCACATCCACCGTACGAACGTCGCCAAAATATTCAAATCCCCAGACGGCTTGAAGCAAATGCTCGCGCGTCATGACTTTGCCTGAATTTTTCGCCATATAATAAACCAACTCGTATTCGCGATGGGTCAGGTCTAGCGGCTCGCCGTTTTTGTATACCATATACATATCCGTATCGATAAACAGCGCATCGACGGTCAGCCCTTGGCGCTGCGGTGCTTCTGCCGCGCCCGAACCTCCTACGCCCGCATAGAGCGGCGCACCCGGTTGGTGTCTGCGCATCTGCGCTTTTACCCGCGCGAGCAATTCGCGTGTGCTAAAAGGCTTGGTGACGTAATCGTCTGCGCCAAGCTCTAATCCCAAGACTTTATCGATCTCGCCGTCTTTTGCGGTGAGCATAATGATCGGCACCGGAAGTTTGGCGCGCACTTCGCGGCAGACGTCCATTCCGTCTTTGCCCGGCAACATCAGATCCAGCAAAATCAAATCCGGCGATTCGCTTAAAGCAAGTTCCACCGCCGTAATCCCATCAAACGCGCAAGTAACTTGGTAGCCTTCTTTTTCAAGGTTGAATTTCAATATATCGGCAATCGGCTGTTCATCGTCTACAACCAGGATTTTACCCTGCATTTTTCTCAGCCCCCCTGCTTCACACTCTTCGTTATTTTACCATAGGCGACAAGAAAAAGCGCCGACGGAAAAGGCTCCGACGACGCGTGAATCTCTACTTTTTGCATTAAGGTAAGTACGACAACGGATTTTGCGGAGAACCGCCAACCCGAATTTCAAAATGAAGATGCGTGCCTGTCGAGCGGCCGGTATTGCCCATCACACCAATCGATTGACCGCGTGATACCGACTGACCGGAACTTACGCCGATACTGCTCAAATGACCGTACCGCGTCTCGTATCCGTCTCCGTGGCTAATCACGACGATATTGCCGTACCCGTTCATTTGTCCAGCGAACGTAACGGTTCCCGGCGCAGAAGCCATAATAGTCGAAGACCCTGTCAGATCGACGCCGGCATGGAGTTTGCCCCAACGTGTGCCGAATGTGCTCGAAATCGAAGCGCCGCTTACCGGCCAGCTAAATCCGCTACCGCTGGAAGTGACCGCTTCTTGATTATCGTCGTTAGACGAAGATTGAGATTCCGAAGATGACGAGGAATCCGATGACTTTTCGGAAGAAGAATTAGAAGCTGTCGATTTCTCGCTTTCTTCGGAAGATGTCGATACTTTTTCTTTCGGTTCTTCGACGACTGGTTTTTCTTCAACGATGACTTTGGTTCCTTTGACGATAATGATCGGAGCCGAACGTCGGACGACTTCTTGCCCGATCCATTCTTCACGCACGATTTCGCCGTTTTTCTTGGTCATCCGGTAATCGACGCGCTTGGCGCCGCTTTTGCCTTGGGAAGCGACGATTCGTTTGCCCGCAGCAAGCTCGGAATTATGACGAATGACCATTTCCGGTGCGGTCGGAATCAATTCGGATACGGATTGTACCGTTGTGACGTTGATCGCCGGATCAGGGAGCGTAATACGCAATACTTCGCCGATTTGCAAAGTGAATTCTTTGATATCCGTATTATTCGCATACAGTTCATCTTGGGTAATCCCAAATTTTTCTGCGATCGAGCTGACGCTATCGCCTTCGGCTACGGTATAGGTAACAAGATCTTTTTCGCCGATCGTTAAAAGTTTGTACGCTTCTTTTTCGCTCAAAATCCGGGTCGGCGAGACTTGGGTAGGCGTATAGTCGATCTTGTCGGTGACTTTGATCGAGTTGAGTTTGGATGTCGATTTCTCGGAAGCATCCGTATTTTTTGTAGAAGCTAGCTTCGTCGTCGCTTGGCTATCCGACTGCGTTCCTGTCTCGATATATGAATTTTTGGCACGCTGAATCAGCTTTTTGGCTGTCGCTTGGTCTTTGACGATTCCGATCACTTCGCCATTGACGACCAATTCTACGCCAGTCGCGTAAGCTCGAATCGCGGTGTCCAATTGATCTAACGTCGCTTGCGTATTGGGTACAACTTTGTAGCCTTCGGCTTTTTCGGTACGGATATTATCGGTGTACAATTTCATGTCTGCATCTGGATACTGAGCGGAAAACTGCTTTTGCTTGTTCGCGATTAACGTATCAAGCTCCGCTGGATCGGCGATTGTACCGACGACTTTATCTCCGGAATACACGTTATAGTATGTATACGTATGGTTTTGTACATATTGAAATCCGCCGAATGTCAGCCCGCCTGCAAGGACGACTCCACCGACGATTCCCGCTGTTATACGGCGAAACTTCGCTTTATGTTTGCCTACGACGACAATCTTATTTGCTTGCTGCATTTCCGATTGTTCGGAAATCCCTTTTGCGCCTTGATCTTTATCGTTCAAACTCTTCATGATCTTCTCCTTTGACTAGCAAACTTACCTATAGACGCTGTGTATGTAGAAACGGATCCGCAAATAGTGTCAAAATTTTAACCTTTTAAAAACACTTGTCTACTGTACCATAGCACGCTTCACTTTTTCAACTTTACAAACAAACTTGCAAACAACAAAAAACCCGCGTCCAGCGCGGGTTTTTGGGTCAATCTTTTATTTTTTGCTTACACGTAAATGGGCAGAACTGGATTTGTTTGTTCACGGTTCCGACCTACCGAGAAGATCGCAATCGGGATTCCTGTCAGTTCGCTGACACGGTTCACGTAGTTACGCGTGGTTTCCGGAAGATCTTCCAACGTTTTCGCGCCTGTAATATCTTCGCTCCAACCCGGCATTTCTTCGTAGACCGCTTCGCATTCCGCCAACTGCTTAAGGCTTGCCGGATAATGCGAAATGATCTCGCCGCGGAATTTGTAGCCTGTGCAGATTTTAACGGTATCCAGACCGGTCAACACGTCGAGCGAGTTCAAAGACAGACCTGTGATTCCGCTGACACGTCTTGCGTGACGCACCACTACCGTATCAAACCAACCTACGCGGCGTGGACGACCTGTTACGGTGCCGTATTCATGACCCGTTTCGCGGATCGTATCGCCGATTGAATCATGCAATTCGGTAGGGAAAGGACCGTCGCCTACACGCGTCGTATAAGCTTTTGCCACGCCGATCACTTGGTTGATGCGCGCTGGACCTACGCCCGAACCGATACATACGCCGCCCGCCGAAGGGTTGGACGAAGTCACGAAAGGATACGTACCTTGGTCGATATCCAGCATGACGCCTTGAGCGCCTTCGAACAGTACTTTTTTGTCTTGATCGATATAGTCGTTCAGCACGACCGAAGTATCGCGTACGTAAGGACGCAAAATTTCAGCATATCCCAAGTAGTCTTTAAGAATTTCTTCCACGTCGACTTTGCCGCCGCCATAGACTTGCTCGATGATATGGTTCTTTTCTTTCACCAGATGGCGCAGCTTCAATTCGAATTCTTCCGCATCCATCAGATCCGCCATACGAATCCCGATACGAGCAGCTTTGTCCATGTAGCAAGGGCCAATCCCTTTGCCTGTTGTGCCGATCTTGTTCGGACCTTTGCGTTCTTCTTCAAGCGCGTCCAGTACCATATGGTACGGCATGATGATATGAGCACGATCGCTAATCGACAAGTTTTTCGTCGTGAAGTCGTTATCGTGAATATAGTTGATTTCCTCGATCAGCGCTTTTGGGTTGATGACCATCCCGTTGCCGATTACGCAGGCTTTATCTGTATAAAAAATACCCGATGGAATCATCGTCAATTTGTACTTTTTTTCTTCGATCAAAATGGTGTGCCCTGCATTGTTACCACCTTGATAACGAGCGACTACATCGGCGCCTTCTGCCAAAAAGTCTGTGATTTTACCTTTTCCTTCGTCTCCCCACTGCGTTCCCACTACTACTACTGTCGACATTTTTCATTCCTCCGTGGGTGCCTTTGCACCTTTGTATTGGTCGTCCGTCCTCTATCCCGGCAGGAATTTCGTCAGTGAAAAGTGCCCACAGAGAAGCGTGCTAACGGACGAGCGGAGACGATTTCAACATCTTTTCTGCCTAGACCTTTCAGACGTAAAAAGACGAAAAACGCTCCTTATGCTGCTTTAACGCAGCACTCATAGTGTACCAGCCTCATTTTTTAAAGTCAAATAAATGACGAACAAAATATAGAGGAGGATAATATAATGTTCGGAAAAAGGAGTTGATCGGGAGACGGGATCAGGGAGCGTTGGAGGCGCTGCGGGTGAGTTCTGTACGGGCGCTGTTTCAACCGGAAATTTGAATTGGATTTTATAAAGGATTTTCCGGTTTCAAAGGCTTCCTTTACAGAACTAACCCTTCGCTGATTTTTCCTCGGCATTACATTGGAGGAGAGGGTAGAGAAAAGATAAAGATCAAAAAAATAAAAGAAAAGCGAAGCGCAATCTTTTCGCCCGCCCGCACTCAAAAAGCGAAAGAGATTTTTCTTTCGCTTTTTGGTGGAAAATCTATTCCTCGCGTAAGCGAGGGGCTCAGGGAAAAATTCAGTGAAATCCGCCTTTGAACTTGGAAAACAACACCGTATGTATCATCCATGACCCAAGTGAAACAGCGGATTGAACGAATTTTTCCCTGAGCCCGCTCTCCAGTCCCTTCTCTCTGAGAGCGAATAGAAATTCCACACATAAAAAAAAGCGAAAGAGAACAAGTCTCTTCCGCTTTTAACATTCTTAATATTTGTTGGATTGGCCGCCGTCGATTGGGATGACTACGGCGTTGATGTAATCGGCTTGGTTGGAAAGCAAGAAAGCTACGAGGTAAGCGACTTCTTCCGGTTTGCCGTAACGTTTCATCGGGTTCGGTTGAATAAATTCTTCACCGGCTTTCTCCCAATCATCGCCGCCGATTTGGCGAAGCGAACCTTCAACCATTGGCGTCATGATCGCTCCCGGTGCGATGGCTTTGACACTGATGCCGTATTGTCCGTACTCAATGCCGGAGTTTTTCGTCAAGCCGACCACGCCGTGTTTACTTGCCGCATAACCGGATTGGCTACCGATCCCGCGAATACCGCCGACAGAAGCCGTATTGACGACTGAACCGTATCCTTGGTTTTTCATCACTTTTAATACATATTTCAGACCGTAGAACGCACCATCCAAGTTGATGCTCACGACTTTATGGAACTCGTCGCTTCCGAATTCTTCGGTCAAGTCTTGTTTCCCTTCGATTCCGGCATTATTGAAAAAGGCATCGATTTTGCCGAATTTTTCGACCGTTTGATTCACGTAATTTTGAACCTCTTCTTCTTTGGCTACATTCGCTGTAATGAGCAGCAGTTCCGCAGAAGGAATCACATCGAGGATTTGTTGCTTTGTGGTTTCCAGACCTTTTTCGTTCAAGTCGACCAAGACCAGCTTGGCTCCTTCTTTTGCGATTTGCAAGGCGGCAGACTGTCCCAGCCCCGATCCTGCACCGGTAATGATGACTACTTTTTGTTCGAATCTGTTCATGAACTTGCACGTCCTTTCAAATTTTAAAATCGTTTATAAACTTAATTTCATTAACTTACTTTATTATATCATATATTTTTAATTTGTAAATTTGTTTAGACAAGTTCATTTTTGTACAAACTGTTCTTTAGCATTTTTCCATAAAAAGGGTTTACGTCTAGCCTTGCAAGGTTAAACTACACATAACTTCCCAATCAGATCTACACCTAGAACTAACAACATAGAGGAGTGAGTAGCCATGACTAAACTTTTGGTAAAAATGATTGCAAGTGCAGCAGTCGTTGTCGGATTAACGATGTGGTTTGGCGACGCAAGTTTTCTAAGTGCGCTTCTGATCGCGGTGTTGCTCGGCGCTATCGCTTATGTACTCGGCGATATGATGGTACTTCCGGCAGCTGGCAATATCGCGGCAACGATCGGCGATGCGGCTTTGAGTTATCTCATTCTATGGGGTGCTTCTTCGTTGCTCGGTTGGAATCTTTCGTATTTTGAAATCTTCGTTATTGCTTTTGTACTTGGCGTATTCGAATTCTTTTTCCACATCTGGTTACTTCAAGACGGCATCCCGGGACGCAAAGACAACAACGGTCATGCCCGATTCCCTGCTCAGCGATAAAATAAGATTGTAGATCAAAAAGCCGCCGGAACTTTTCCGACGGCTTTTTTTGTATTTCATTCTCGGTAATCTTTATCCAGCGAACGAATCATGGGCACGTTCATAATTAACGAACTTATTGAAGTTTTTCAAAAAGACTAACTCCACCGTTCCGACAGGTCCATTCCGCTGCTTGGCGATAATGATCTCGATAATATTCTTTTTTTCCGTATCTGCATTGTAATAGTCATCCCGGTACAAGAACGCTACGATATCCGCATCTTGCTCGATCGAACCGGATTCCCGAAGGTCGGACATCATCGGGCGTTTGTCTTGCCGTTGCTCAACGCCGCGGCTCAGCTGGGACAAAGCAATAACCGGAACTTCGAGTTCCCGCGCGATTTGTTTTAAGGTACGCGAAATATCCGAGACTTCTTGCTGGCGGTTCTCGCCCGATTTACCGCGACCTTGAATCAGTTGCAAGTAATCGATAACGATCATGCCCAAGCCTTTTTCTTTTTTTAAGCGACGGCATTTGGATCGAATATCGGCGACCGTGATCCCCGGCGTATCATCGATATAAATCTCCGCTTCGGATAGCGAGGCGATTCCCATCGTGAGTTTCGTCCAATCTTCGTCGTTTTTGAATTCGCCGGTCCGCATCACGCTTGCATCCAGATTCGCTTCGGCGCAGATCATCCGCTGGACAAGCTGTGCGGCTGACATTTCCAGACTGAATATCGCGACCGTCTCACCTGCACGAACGGAGACATTTTGCGCTACGTTTAGAGCAAACGCCGTTTTGCCGACAGAAGGACGCGCCGCGAGAATGATCAAGTCATTGCGCTGAAATCCTGCCGTCATCCCATCCAAGTCGACAAAGCCCGAAGGAATTCCCGTTGTTCCGCCGCCGCCCGCGTTTTGATGCATGATTTCCACACGGTCGAAGACTTCCATCAAAACGTCGCGAATCGCGATAAAACCGCCGCTTGAGCGGCGGTTCGAAATTTCAAGAATTTTACGTTCGGCATCGCTTAACATCAATCCGACGTCTTCGCCGCCCGTATATCCTTCGCTTACAATTTGCGTAGCGGTACGAATCAATCTGCGCAGCATCGCTTTTTCTTCGATCATCTGCGCATAATATTCGACGTTAGCGGCAGTTGGAACGCCATGTGCCAATTTCGCCAAATAGCTGACTCCGCCAAGATCTTCTAGCTGTCCTTTATCTTTGAGCAACGAGGTCAGCGTCACCAGATCGATCGGCTGACTCTCTTCTCCGAGCTGGACCATAGCCTCGAATATCATCTGGTGCGACTTGTCGTAGAAATCGTCAGCGGTGATCTTTTCCATGACGGTAATAAGCGCTTCGGCTTGAAGCAAGACCGCACCCAGTACAGCTTGCTCTGCTTCCAGATTTTGCGGCGGAATCCGATCGAAAAAGAGATCCTCGCTCATCTTATTCCTCCGAAACCTGAACCTTGAGCGTCGCTTTAACTTCTTTGTGCAATTTAACCGGGATTTGCGTCACGCCTAATGTACGGATCGGTTCTTCAAGCTCGATTTTGCGTTTGTCGATTTTGAAGCCTTTTTTGGACAACGCTTCGCCGATTTGTTTGCTTGTGATCGCGCCGAACAAACGGCCGCCTTCGCCGGATTTCGCTTTAATCTCGATCATCACTTCTTCAAGCTTTTTGCCAAGTTCGACCGCTTCTTGCTTTTCTTCCTCTTTACGCTTTACTTCGGCCGCGTTTTGATTTTCGAGCGTTTTCACGTTACCGTCGGTTGCTGGTTTAGCTACGCCGTTTTTGAACAAAAAGTTTTGTGCGTAACCTTCGGATACTTCTTTAACGTCACCTTTTTTGCCTTGACCTTTTACGTCTTTTAGAAAAATAACTTTCATTCGAATAGCCCCTCTTCCTTTTCAATATCTTCAAGTACGGTAAGTAGTTTCTTTTCGGCTTCGCGCGGAGGAATATCCAATTGGACAGCCGCGTTCGTCAAATGCCCACCACCGCCTAGACGTTCCATCACAACTTGTACATTCAATTTGCCAAATGAGCGTGCGCTGATTGCCGTGAGCCCGTCGGGACGACTACCGATCACGAACGATGCGTTCACGTCTGTCATATTCAATAACGTATCGGCAGCTTGCGCAATCAACAATTGTGGGAATTGACGGTCTTCGTCCGTCACCGCAATCGCTACGCCGCCCATCACGACGCGAGCATTTTTGATAATATCTGCTTTCGAGATATACTCGCTCAAATCCTCTTTCAATACCCGTTGCACCAAGATCGTATCCGCTCCGCTGCGGCGCAAAAAGCCTGCGGCTTCAAACGTACGAGAACCGGTATGGAGCGTAAAATGCTTCGTATCCATCGTGATTCCCGCAAGTAACGTCGTCGCTTCGAGCGGGCTAAGCGTCATATTGTCGTGAATATATTGCAGCAATTCCGTCACCAGCTCACTTGCCGAAGACGCATAAGGCTCCAAATAAACGATAACCGCTTCATTAATGAATTCTTCGCTGCGGCGATGATGGTCGATCACGACGACTTGCTTCGCGCGCTGCACAAGCTTCGGCTCGATCGTGAGCGATTGCTTATGCGTATCGACAACGACAAGCAATGTACGTTCGGTCATCATCGATAGCGCTTCTTCCGAATTCACGAACCGATCTTCCAACGTCTGGTCGGCGCGAATCCGCTCCATGATTTTGCTGATCGAAGGATTGTCGCCATTAAGCACGATACTCGCTTCTACATCGAGTCGGTCTGCTGCTTTGAGCATTCCGATGGCAGCTCCGATCACGTCCATATCCGGATTTTGATGCCCCATGATCAACACGTGATCGCTACGCTTCATCAAATCACGCAGCGCATGTGCGATAACCCGGGCGCGTACGCGAGTCCGTTTTTCGACCGCATTCGATCGACCGCCGTAAAACGATAATCGTTGTCCGACTTTGACCGCCGCTTGATCGCCTCCGCGTCCAAGTGCCATATCCAGACTGGACTGCGCCAAAGCGCCTAACTCGCTGATCTTTTCGCTGCCGCAAGCTAGCCCGATACTGAGCGTCATCGGTACCTTCAAATCGCTTGTCGCTTCGCGAACTTCATCCAAAATAACAAAGCGCGTGTTTTCCAACTTTTCCAGCGCCGCCTGATTGAGAAGCATCATATAGCGTTCGCTGGAAAGACGCCGCAAATACACATCATGTTGACGTGCCCATTCGGTAATCAGAGTCGCCGCGCGAGCAATCGTTAGCGTCCGCTGCTGATCGTCCATCCCTTGAAAAGCTTCATCCAAATTATCGAGAACCAATACGCCGAGCGCCAAACTTTCTTTTTCGTAACGTTCGCGCAACTCTGCCATTTCGGTCATTTTTTGCAGATAGATCAGCCGTTCTTCCGGATATACACGAACGTCGTAAGTCTCGCCTCCGACTTCAATCTCTGCCCGTACCAGACTCAGCGGCTCTTTCGATCCATCTTTTTTTTCTCGACTCAGCGCAGGCAAGCCCGGTAAAATCTCTACCAAAGGCAGACCGACTGCACTATCCAATTTAAAAAGTTGAGAGATTTGCCGATTATGCCATTCAATCGTACGTTCAGCGTCATATAAAAGCAGACCAAACGGCAAACGGCTCGTAATCTCCCCTTCAATACTATTTACGCGGTACGAAAGCGTCGTGGTGTATTCAGCCAATTCCGTTCTGAATTTCATTTCTAAACGAATCATTACATAGCCGACGACCAAGACTACACATAACGAAAGCAGACCGATCTGCCAGTTATAGTAGCCAACTACAGCCGTCAACAACAGTAACAACAGAAATGCCCAAACGGTTCGGTAACCGTACCAGCGTCTTAACAAAAAATTCGGCATGGTTTCCCCACCCTATCGTTTAGGTCTTGTAATGAACTCGCGCAGTGGGAAAGCGAGGTCGATAATCCCGATGATACGCATCGGAGGGAATATGACCGTCACGACCGCCATCAGTATGCACAGAGCTCGATGCCACTTTTTGATGTGCCCGATAAAGAACCAGAATCCGATCGCTTGAATAATGAAGCAGAATTGAAGCAGCGGAAGCACATTGACCGCAGCCATTTTCCAAAATCCATCGCCTTGATCGAACGTTACCAATTCAATAATGACCACGACAAAATAGTAAAAGATCAATGCGCGAGGAAGTTTCCATTCATGCGCAGCGCGAAGTTTGGGTGCATTAACGCCCATTGAAGACAAAATCGGACGCACAATCGCATGAGTCACGACTGCAAGCACGAACGAACTCATCGCAATGCCAAGCGGAATCATCATCACGGTCTGGTTAGCTAGAGCGAAAATAAAATCCGGATTCCATTGATTGCTCAACATCGGATTCATTTCGGCAACCACCAATAACGGATCGAATGTCTGATGCACAAATTGGCTCACGTAATCAGATAGATTGAAGCCGAGCATCCATTTGGCGGCAACGAGTAAAATGAGCAACGTTCCAATCAGCGTACCCATTCCGTACATAATCGTTTGCAGCGCAGGCGCTCTTTTTTTGTACAAATGCCCCATAACGATACCCGTAACCAAAAAATAACCGGCTAAAAGTAGCGTATACGGTGCTAACGAACCCGAAAAAAGACCGAGAATCACAAGTACAGGCACGATATGCAGCCAAAATACGTTAACGCGTAGTGAGGCATAAAGTACAGCTACCGGAACAATCATAACCAGCAGCAGGATTGCGGACAGCGGCGTTAATAGCGAAAGCAGGATCAATAAGTAGATAATCGCCCACATCGCCGAAGACAAACGCAATTTCAAGTAAATTCACCTCTTGTGCGGATATGAAAGTTTAGCCCTCATTATAGCATATTCGCAGCGACGCCCGATACCGAGCACTCGCCGCATTATCGATTCTGCGCTTCTTCGTTTTGTCTGGGCACGAAACCGGCACAGTATTCGATGATCTGACTGCGACGTACAATTCCGATAAAATGATTCCGATCGTCTACGACAGGTACAAAGTTTTGCATTTTCGATAGATTAATTAAATCCACCATATCCGACTCGATCGATACCGGTTTGTTATTCATTCGAAGCGGTAATTCTTTGAGCAAAAAACGTGAAGCGTTCTCAAAAGTAATCCGACCTTCCGAACGTTTCATATGCCAAAGGATATCCCCTTCGGTCACGGTTCCGGCATATTGACCTTCTTTATCGATGATCGGAATCGCGGTGTACTGATGATGTTCCATACGTTCAATGACCTGACGAAGTGTAGCATCCAAGGTCACAAAAGCAACTTCGTGCTTAGGCAGCAGAAAAAAAGCGATATTCATAACGGATTTCTCCTTCTTCATGACTTTGTTGAGGCAAAAAGGGCTCTTCTGTTCATCACCCTGAAAGTAAAAGGCTCAATCCTCAAAGCTTCTTTTCTATTATAACGTATATCGCTCTTTATTAGGCGTACAAAGTAAAAATCGACGACCGAATATCGGTCGCCGATTGGAGTTCTTATACTAATTTTAGCCAAGACGTTGCTTTTTGAACAAAAGAACCGGACTGCGCATAACCGTAATCGAGCAACCGCCCAGCGTCTCGAAAACTTTTTTCCCGACTATCGGCTCCTAAAATCACCACGATCATCCGGCGACCGTCGCGCTGCACCGTACCTGCTAACGAATACCCTTGCTGCTTCGAACCATATGCTTTGAGTCCGTCCATTCCGTAATACGCATGAGGGCCTGCAAACTCCGGCAACATCGCATTTGTATTCGTCATATAAATACCGCGCGAACTAATTTCGGTCTGCGTAACCGACGACATGCGTAAAATTTCGGGATGTTCCTCGATCAATGACCGGCATAAAATAGCAGCATCTTTTGCCGTCATCGCACTTCCGGAAGCAACACCTTTATGTACAGACTTCGAAGAATTTGAAGATGGCTTCGTTTCGGTCTCGCTAGGTTTAAATACTGCCGAAGGGGACAGCCCGATTCTGCGTGCTTTTTCATTCATCATCCACGTGAACGACTTTTCCGAACCGCCTGTATAGCGTGCCAACACTTTCTCGGCTTCACTGGACGACGATACAGCGAGCCCCATAAATAACTCATTCAGCGGAATTTGATCGTCCGCACGAAGCGAAAGGCTCTCGCTTGTTTGATAAGGTGACATCGACGCTTGCTGAATCTTCTCGGTATTCCCCACGCGTACCGAATCTTCCCAAGCGACATGACCGCCTCGAACCGCATCCAGTACCAACCATTCACTCATCAGCTGAGCAATACCGGGTGCAGGAACGACGCGATCTCCTTGAGCTTGCCATAATACTTTGCCCGTCTGCGCATCGATCAACACGGCAGCAGCCGCTTCGACTTTCGGTCTGCTGGCTAGCAACTGCTGGGGAATCAGCAGTAGCGAGGCGACCAGCACAATCAATATCCCTTTTTTCCAGATGCCCCTGTTTTTCAAAATCGATCCGCTCCTTTCCTTGTTACTGTTATAGACGCACGAAACCGTCGTTTGGTCTCCAAAAAAGTAAAAAAATTTTAACTTTTTTTAAAAAGTTAGATTTTAACAAATTCATTTCGGAAAATCACACGCAAAAAAGCCGAAATCTGAACAAGATGTCCAAATTTCGACTTTACACAACCTTTATTAAAAAATCAAGCGAAGTGGCACGCTACAAAATGCTCGTTGCCTACATTCCGGTATTCCGGAACTTCTTGCTTGCAAATATCCGAAGCCATTGGGCAACGGGTATGGAACTTGCAACCAGACGGCGGATTAGCCGGGCTTGGAATATCGCCTTGAAGGACGATACGCTCGCGTTTGAGCGTCGGATCAGGAACCGGAATCGCAGACATCAGTGCTTTCGTATACGGATGCAGCGGATTGCTGAACAACTCTTCAGTCGGCGCCATTTCCATCATCGTTCCCAAATACATAACGCCAACGCGGTTGCACAAATGTTCGACGACGCTCAGATCGTGGGAAATGAACAGGTAGGTCAATTGCTTTTCCTGTTGCAGATCGCTCAGCAAGTTGATGATTTGCGCTTGGATCGAGACATCGAGTGCAGATACCGGTTCGTCGGCAACGATGAATTCAGGATTCATAATCAATGCCCGGGCAATCCCGATCCGTTGACGTTGACCCCCAGAAAATTCATGCGGGAACCGATCGTAATGATAATCGGCAAGACCGCAAATTTTCATCGTTTCGATGACGCGTTCTTTCAGTTCTTTACGACTGACCAGACCGTGATCCAGCAAAGCTTCGCCAATCGCATCGCCAACTTTAATCCGTGGATTAAGTGAGCTGAATGGATCTTGGAATACGATCTGCATTTTAGTGCGGATCTTACGCAGGTCGTTTTTGGACAATTCGTGCATATCTTTGCCTTCGTAATAGACTTTGCCATCGGTTTTATCGTTCAGACGAAGTAATGTACGACCGATCGTACTTTTACCGCAGCCCGATTCGCCAACCAGACCGAAAGACTCGCCTTTGTTGATCGTAAACGATACGCCGTCGACTGCTTTTACATCGCCTACCCGACGTTGGAATACACCGCCTGTAATCGGAAAGTACTTTTTAAGGTTTTCAACCTGGATGAGGGGTTCGCCGTTACCGCCGACATATGACTTTTCCAAAGGAACTGTCGATTCGCTCATTGTGCTTTCCCCTCCTCTTCATACAACCAGCAAGCCGTTTTGTGCCCATCGATATGCGCACGCAAAGGCGGAGCTTTTGTTTTGCATATTTCCATACAGAACTCACAACGATCATGGAAATGACAATTTTCGCCCAAGTCTACCGGATTCGGTACTTGACCCGGAATCGAATACAATCGTTCTTTACGCTGATTGATAACCGGTTTTGCTTTGAGCAAGCCTTGTGTATACGGGTGGCGAGGCTCGCGGAACAATTCCAGTACCGAAGCTTCTTCAATGACTTTGCCCGCATACATCACGACAACAAAGTCCGCCATTTCAGCAACAACACCAAGGTCATGCGTAATCATCATGATAGCTGTATTACGTTTTGTTTTGATATCACGCATCAAATCGAGGATTTGTGCTTGAATCGTAACGTCCAGCGCAGTTGTAGGTTCGTCCGCAATCAGCAGCTTCGGATCGCAGCTCAACGCAATCGCGATCATGATCCGCTGACGCATCCCGCCGCTTAGTTCATGCGGGTATGAATGGAAAATCTTATCCGGGCGCGGAATCCCGACCATCGTGATCAATTCGATCGCCCGGGCTTTCGCTTCTTTTTGCGTCATATTCAAATGATAGAGCAGCGGCTCGGTGATCTGTTTCCCGATTGTGAATACCGGGTTAAGCGAAGACATCGGCTCTTGGAAGATCATCGCGATTTCTTTACCGCGCAGCCGGCTCATCTCTTTTTTGCTTAATTTCAGCAGGTCTTTACCTTCGAAAAAGATTTCTCCGCCAACGATTTTGCCGGGAGGAGATTCGATTAATTGCATCAGCGACATCGCGGTTACGCTTTTTCCGCAGCCGGACTCGCCGACGACGCAAAGCGTTTCGCCTTCTCGAATCGAGAAGCTGACGTCGTTGACAGCTTTGACAGTACCTGCAGACGTTTTAAAATGGGTCTCTAGGTTTCGGAATGCGACTAATTCTTTTGCCATTTCGTCTCTCCTACTTCTTCATTATTTATTAGCGACTTTTCATTTTCGGATCGAGTGCATCACGCAGACCGTCACCAATCAAGTTGATTGCTGTTACGGTAACGAGGATACACATACCCGGCGGAATCCAGATCCACGGACGTTTACGGAAATCGATCAGATTGTTCGCCGCATTAATCATATTTCCCCATGAAGGGGTCGGAGGTACGACACCTAGACCTAAGAAGCTCAGTGCCGATTCGGTCAAGATAGCACCCGCTACGCCAAGCGTCGCAGATACGATAATGATCGGAACCGTATTCGGTAACAAGTGACGGAAAATTTTACGCGAATCGCGCAGTCCAAGTGCTTCCGTAGCTTGCATAAATTCTTGTTCACGAAGCGTCAGAATTTGGCTTCGCACAAGACGTGCCAATCCGACCCAACCCAATATCCCGATAATCAACATCAGGAAGTATATTCGTTTAGAAGGTTCGATCTTAAGGTCAGACAAAATTGCGCCCAGTGTGATCAAGATTGGCAAAGTCGGCAATGCTAGGAAGATATCGGCAATACGCATGATGATCGTATCCGCAAAGCGGCGATAAAAACCAGCGACTGCGCCGAGCGTTGCCCCAATCACTACGGAAATCGCTGTAGCGACAAGCCCTACAGTCAACGAGATTCGTCCTGCCAGCATCACGCGCAGTAATACGTCACGACCCAGCTTGTCGGTACCGAGCCAATATTGAGCATTCGGCGCCAAATTTTTGTTTTTGATGTCTGTTTGGTTCAATTCGTAAGGCGAGAAAAAAGGTCCAAATGCACAAATGATTGCCATAAGAAACAAAATGATAAGCCCGATTAAAGCCAGGCGGTTTTTGGCAAAACGACGAATGGCGATTCTCCAAGGAGATTCGGCTTTTACAATTTTGAGCTGCTCTTGCAGCTGCTCAGTTCGGTTTAGCGACGGCTGTTCCACTATGAATCTCCCTCCTACTTAAGACGAATTCTCGGATCGGCAACCCCATACAAAACATCGGAAATCAGGTTTCCGAGAAGCGTCAGTACCGCCAAAAACATCGTAAACCCGAGCATCAACGGATAATCGCGTAAATTTAGTGAAGCCAGATAAATCTGACCGATACCCGGCCAGTTAAATACCCGCTCCAAGATCATCGCACCGCCGAAAAGACCTGGCAGTTCGAAACCCAACAACGTAATCGCTGGCAGCAACGCGTTACGGAAAGCGTGTTTGAAAATAACGGTACGTTCTTTCAAGCCTTTCGCGCGCGCCGTACGAATATAGTCTTGACGGATGACTTCCAGCATACCGGTACGGAAATAACGGGTTAATCCGCCTACAGAAAGAGTCGTCATGACTACGACAGGCATAAACATATGCAAGCCGACGTCTTTGATGTACGCCCAGCCGGTAGCATTCAGTCCAGCTGTCGTCATCCCTCCGGTCGGCAATAATTTCATATCCAATGCGAAATATTTAATCGCAAGCAGACCGATAAAGAAAGACGGAAGCGACATTAATAAGAATACGAGCAACGTAACCACTTTGTCGAAAAAGGAATATTGGAACTGTGCGGAAAACACCCCGACAAAAGCAGCAATAATCCAACTAAAGATAAAACTGAAAAAGGCAATAATGAATGAGTTCCATACATAAGTGTTAATGACTTCGGTAACCGGCATCTGATGTTGAAGCGATTGACCTAAATCCCCGACTAACATATTTTTTGCCCAAACAAAGTACTGCTGAACAGGTGGCAGATCCAGACCATAAAGCGCACGCAGTTGAGCAATTCTTTCTGCGGTCAAATTCGGATTTTGCGTTGCTGTGATGTAGTCTCCCGGTACCAACTGGGAAATGGCAAAAACAATGATCGAAATACCGATCAAAGTCGGGATCATCTGTAGTAAACGCCGGATGATGTACTGACTCATTGACACGTCTCCTTCTGGCATATAAATCGATATGCCCAGCTCTGGTTAGGAGCTGAGCATATCGGATAACCGAATATCTTATTAAACGTAATTACTGTGCAATTTCAACTTGGTGCAAGCTCAATGGGAAATCTTTGTACGGGCTAATATCCCATCCATCGAGTCTTCCGTTGATGCCCAGCATATTCGTTCTTTGATACATCAGAATTTCAGGAGCGTCAGCATTGATCAATTGATAAGCTTCAGCGTAGATTGCTTTACGTTTTTCGATGTCCAATTCTTTTTTACCTTTTTTGTACAGTTCGTCGACTTTAGGGTTCGAGTAACCGGAGTTGTTTTGCGCACCGTCTGTGATGTACACCGTGGAATCCGGGTCAGGTGTCAAGCCCCAAGCTGCGAAGAACATATCGTAATCGCCGCGGTCTTTTTTCTCCATGATCGCATTGAAGTCGAGTGTTTCTACGACCAGTTTAACGCCCAACTCTTCATAGTTTTGCGTCATGATTGGAATCAGAGCGTCAACGACTGGGTTATCTGCTGTTGCAGAGAAGTTAACTTCGAACTTTTTGCCGTCTTTTTCGCGAATACCGTCGGATCCTTCAACCCAACCTGCTTCGTCCAGCAAAGATTTTGCTTTTTCAATATCGTAATCGTAAGGATCGATATTGTCGCTTGTGTAAGCCCACGATACGTCGGATTGCGGGATATTGATGACTTCAGCGTAAGGACCGTAAGCCGCTTCTACGACTTCTGCACGGTTCAGACCGTAAGTCAGTGCTTGACGCACTTTCACGTCTGCGAACATTGGGTTTTTGTTGTTCATTGCCACATAGCCGTAACCGTTGTTTTTCAAGATATTAACATCCAGGAAGCCCGCAGCTTTCAATTCTTCTACGTTGTCTTCTGTAACGGTGATATTGTCCAAATCGCTTTCGCCGTTTTGCAGCATAGCCAGGTTTGTCGTATCTGTTGTTACTTTGTAGATCAGTTTAGGAATTTTTGGTGCGCCGTCGTAGTAGTTTTCGTTGGCTTCGAAGTCTACTTCTTGACCTGCTGCATATTTCGTCAGCTTGTAAGGACCTGCGCCCATAGGTTTTGTATTGAATTCTTTGACACTTGCAATTTCGCCTTGTTTGTAGTTAGCACCGTAGTACGCTTCAGACAGAGGCGCAATACCACCCAAGTTCACTTGTGTCATAGCATCATAGTCGCTTACAGTAACTTCTACGGTTTTGTCGTCAATGACTTTAACACCGGAGATGTCCGTTGCTGTGCCTTTGTTATATTCGTCAGCGCCAACAACGTTCCAGCTAAGCGGATCGGATTGACCATCGTAGCTTGCGTCCATGTACAATTTCATCGTGAACAGGTAGTCGCTTGCTTTTACCGGAGTGCCATCACTGTAGTTCGCGTCATCACGAATATGGAACGTGTATGTTTTGTTATCGTCGGAAATTTTAATATCGTCGGCAAGATCGTTTTCATAAGTGCCGTCTGTTTTGACTTTCGTCAAAGAAGGGAAAATGAGATAGTCTACATAGAAGTCGTAACTTGTTTGGTGGAACAACGGATTGAAAATACCTTGAGGAGCTACTGTACCGATAATTGCCGAATCCGTACGAGCCAGTGCAGTTTCGTTACCTGTTGTTACATCTTCAGCTTCAGTAAGTCCAATTGCGCTTTCGGAGTCTGTGCCTGCTTCTCCGGTTTCTTCAGCCGCTTCTCCCGAAGTGTCTGGTGTTGTTGTTTCTGTAGAAGGCGTGTTATCGGTCGAAGCCGTTTCTTCCCCGCCGCAAGCAGCCAAAATCGAACCAAAAGCCAACAGTGTTACGAGCATCAAAGATAGTCTCTTTTTCATGTAGATCCCCCTAATCGAAGTTTAAAAACAGAAAAAGCTATCAAAATAATCGGAAATGAGCAATCATTCGATTATTTCATACAACCTCCATACGGCGATCGACATTCGGATTACAATTCCTCGTGCACTATGTCAACTGAATCAGCCGCTAGTACATCGGGTGTATCCGACTTAAGAATATATGCATAAACGCATATTCTTCTTTCACATTTAACCTTTGGTCGATTTCAAGACGTACAATCGCTTGTATCGTGCATCAATGTAATGAACCAGCGGTAAATTTATTGTCAATAATACGTGTAAATTATATTCACGTCAATACCTTTTTTTGATAAAAAGCAGCTTTTTGTAATTCATTCTATAAATAAATCTACGTTTTATCACTTCGAACTGCATAAAAAAACAGATAAACGAATGTAAATAAGCTTTTTTAAATAAAATAAAAAAACCGAGAATCAAATATGTAAGGTTATCTAACAAAATTAAGACATGTTTAAGTAAGTATTATAGGAATAAGACTTTAAATCAGGGATTTTTTTCATTTTATCATACCGATGGTAAAAGGATAGCTTTTTTTGTTAACACGGGTTTTTTTATTTTCTTCTATTATAAGAACGTTTTCATATTTGTACAGCTTTTTTTATTGCCTTTGTTTTTTATTACCTTTCTTTTGATCAACAAAAAGAGACGATTGGCAAAAGCCAATCGTCTCTTAAAAGTTCGAACTATTCCGTTGTGTAAGGAAGCAAAGCTACCTGACGCGAACGTTTGATTGCAACAGTCAGCATGCGTTGGTATTTCGCGCTTGTGCCTGTTACACGACGTGGTAAGATTTTACCGCGCTCGCTGATAAATTTACGAAGAAGATCCGTATCTTTATAGTCGATGTAAGCGATTTTGTTTACTGTGAAGAAACACACTTTACGGCGTTTGTTGCGACCACGACGGCCGCCGCTAGGACGTCTTTCGCCGTCTCCAGCATCACGTTGTCTAAAGCTCATTCGATTCATTCCTTTCTATAATTAGAATGGCAGGTCATCATCCGAAATATCGATCGGTCTTCCGTCATCGGAAAAAGGATCCTGATTGTTGCTGCCGCCTCCGCGAGGAGCTTGGCTACCACCGCCGCGATTTCCACCGTTATTGTTACCGCCATACGACGATTCCGAACGATTTCCACCACCAGCGCTGCCACCATTATTGCCGCCTCCGTAAGAAGACGACTCTTCGCGGCCCGATCCGCCTTCGCGATTCGAAGATTCTAGGAAACGGACATTATCGGCAATAACTTCGGTCACGTATACACGCTTACCTTCGTTATTCTCGTAATTCCGTACTTGAATACGGCCTTCTACCGCCGTCAAGCGTCCTTTGCGCAAATAGTTTGCACAAGTCTCAGCCAATTGACGCCAGGTAACTACCGGAATGAAGTCCGCTTCGCGTTCTCCACCCTGGCTCGTAAACGGACGGTCGACTGCAATCGTAAACTGGGTTACGGCTACGCCCGCAGGCGTGTACCGCAGCTCAGGGTCACGTGTCAGCCGGCCGATCAAAATGACTCGGTTCAACATCTCGGTCCCCTCCTTTGCCGATTAGCTCGACTGTTACTTCGTTGGTACTGCGGTAATCAGGTAGCGGATGACATCATCGGAAATTTTCATGACACGTTCAAGTTCAGTAACAACAGCTGGTTCAGCTGTGAAGTTAGTCAGAACGTAGAATCCGTCGCGGAATTTCTTGATCTCATACGCGAGACGACGTTTACCCATAGCATCGTGCTTGGTAATTTCGCCGTTACCGTCAGTGATGATGCCAGAGAATCTATTGATTGCAGCGTCTACAGTTTCTTGTTCAACGTCTGGACGAATAATGTACATCACTTCATAGTTACGCATATGTTTCACCTCCTTTTGGTCTAAGGCCCCTAATCAAGTCAGGAGCAAGGAACGGGCTGTAAGCCCGGACCGTATTATTATATCAGACTTTGTAATAGGCATCAACTACATTTTCAACCTTTACAAAACAAAAAAACGACCCTCGGTCGTTAGTCTGAGTAACAATATGGCGGAGAGGGTGGGATTCGAACCCACGCACGCTTTGACACGCCTAACTGATTTCGAGTCAGCCCCCTTGGGCCTCTTGGGTACCTCTCCAAAAATAAGTGTCACAACAGAATTTATTATATAGCAGGCAAATATAAAAATCAAGTGTTATTATGCCGGGATATACAAAAAACTTTTTGAAAAACAAATGACTCCAAGTCGGATCCATCTCTTGCCATAAGCTAAAGATAGAGCTGCCTTGGAGTCCATAGTGGGAGTCTACAAATCACTCCGAATCAGCTTCTGCTGATTTCAATACTTTTTTCATACTTTTCTCAAACTTAACCCGTGGAATCAATACGCTATGCTGACATCCGACACATTTGATTCGGATATCCATCCCCATACGTATAATTTCCATTTCGTTACTCCCGCAAGGATGCGGCTTTTTCATTTGTACAATGTCCCCAAGGCCAAACACTTTGCGCTCCAACGAAGCCACCCCTTTCACTTACTGCGCCGAATGTGGTTTATCTTCCGTGTTCGGCTTTTTTTCTGCATCCGTTTTTTCCGATTCCGGCTTACCTGGTCCCTCGGATTTAGGCTCCGTAAGTACCAAAGGCTTGGATTCTTCTTCCAATTGCGCGTTACGCTCCGCTTCTTCCGCCAACGCTTGCTTCAAAGCATCGCTGCGTTCCATCGCTCTTTTCACTTCGCCGCGAATCATACTTTCAACTTCAGCTTGAGCGTTCGGAGAGCAACTCACCGCGATTCGTAGTGTATACTCCCCTGTCGTCATCGCTTGAATCCCGAGAATTTTCGGATCGGCAAGCACTTTCTGATTTTCGCTGCGTACTTTTTCCAACGACCGTGCAACGAGATGATTAGCTTCGTCGAGCGAACGGTCGGCGCTCATCGGAATATCAATGACAGCTTTAGCATCCGCTAGCGAGAAGTTCGTCACATTCGTGATCGTTCCGTTTGGAATCGCGTAGACTTCGCCATTCCAATTGCGCAGCCGAGTCGTACGTAGCCCGATGACTTCAACCGTTCCTTTGAACGTCGCAATCTGTACCACGTCACCGACTGCGAACTGATCTTCGAATACGATAAAAAATCCGGTAATGACGTCTTTCACCAAACTTTGTGCGCCGAAGCCGATCGCAAGCCCGATCACACCCGCACCCGCAATCAGCGGAGCCAGGTCATAACCAAGTTCGGAAATAATCAACATCAGCATCATAAAGTTCAGTACGATAACGACCATATTTTTTAGCAGTTTACCGATCGTGACGAAGCGGCGCGGTTTAACGCGAAATTTATTTTCTCCACTATGTTGTTTTTGCTTGAGTAGAGCACGATCGATCACTTTGTAAAAAACACGAATCGCAATCTGCACAAGCAAAACAATCAGTACGATTCGAAGCGCCGTATCTGCAAGCCCCCACCACATCGCAGGATCTGTGACTTTCTCCCATAGACTCGATGTAAAAGATAAAGCTTCTTTGACCGTATCGCCCGGTTCCGATTCATTTCCTGTTCCTTCTGTACCTGTTGTTGCACTTAACATCCAAAAAGGATTCAACAATCGTAACACTCCTTCCTCGCTACCTGGTTTCGTAGTTTGTACCTGAATGCCACTGCCGCAAGCCTCTTAGGGTAGTCTTTGTCATCGGGATTGGCTTTCGTTGCTGAAGTGCATTAGACCCATTGTTCGAAAGAAGAGTCTCCAGAAGCTGAAGATGGGTTAGATCGAAAAACACCTCGGATTTCAATATGTTCCGCTTTGACAATCTCTATAATCCGGTCTACTTCTTGAGCAGAAAAAGAAAGACTGAGCGCACATCCGGCTGTAATCTCACTCGGTGTCGGAATCATTTCGAATACAATCGCTTTTTGTTCCAGCAGCATTTCTGCGCGAAGCGCTTGCTGCGAAGAATCGAACGCCATCACAAAAGTATTCATGTTCGACCTTCGAGTCGTGCTAATTCAATCGCTTCTTTTTCTTCCGGAGATAACGCATATTTGGAGCTGCCTTGTTCAAGCGGTTTGGCATAGACATACGAGCTATCGCGATTATGCAGACCGCTGATCACGATTCCGTTGTCTAATTCGTCTAGAAGGGCTACCGAGAAACTAAGATCGCTGCCTTGATCGGAAAACGCATTATAACGCTTCATCCCAAGTTTGGATTTCGACATCCGCTGACGTTGTTCGATCATCATTAAAGAACGGCGCTGCTTTTCTTGCTCGTCTTCTACAGAGTCGGTCTGCGTTTTCAAATTCAGCAATAACGATTCCAGATCTTCCACGCCTGCCCCCGCCATCATCCGCTCATACCGTTTGCGCATTCGGCTGATCTTCACCGACTGAATCAATACGATCAGGAGTAGAAAAAGAACCAGTACGGTCACGACGGACAAGATCACGAATAATTGTTCAGAGACTAATTGATTTAATTCTGTCATGCTTTGACTCTTCCCCTTCTATACGCTTGTCTGCGGCAGGTACATTTTCGATATTTACCCGATTCGTTACGGAGTTACACCGAACTGGCAATATGTCGTACTGCGTCAACCAACGCTTCTACATCTTTTTTTGTTGTGTCATAACCGAAGCTGCTACGCACGGCTCCGCTTAAAGTCGTATTCGCGGATTGATGGGCAAGCGGCGTACAATGATAACCCGCGCGCACCGCAATCCCATATTCTCGATCCAAACGAAAAGCGAGTGCCGACGGATCAATACTTTCCAAGATAAAAGAAACGATACCCGTGCGCGGTTCTCCCAATTGGGGTCCAAGCAGACGTAGTCCTCGTACAGCGGACAATTGCTCTATCGCATATTGAGTGAGCAGCCATTCATGATGTCCAATCACGGACACTCCGATATCTTTTATATACCGAACGCCAGCACCGAGTCCCGCAATTCCGACGGTATTCGGTGTGCCTGCTTCATAACGATCTGGACGAACAGAAGGTTGATCCACTTCTTCGGATTGACTCCCTGTTCCGCCATAGATAAGCGGTTCTAAATCCAACGACGGCGAGATATAAAGACCTCCGGTTCCTTGCGGACCCAGCAATCCTTTATGACCGGGAAAAGCCAGCATATCGATCCCAAGCGCTTTTACATCTACCGGAATACTGCCAGCACTTTGCGCCGCGTCAACCAGTAGCCAAGCTCCGACGCTTTGAGCAATTTCAGCAATCTCCTGAATCGGAAGAATACTGCCGAGCAGATTCGAACTATGATTGCAGACGATTAAACGAGTCTTTCTGCTGCATAGCTTACGAAGCTCGCTCAGATCGATCTGCCCAGCTTCATCAACAGTCACGTAATCCACATCTACCTGATACTTTTTACGCATATATTCCAGCGGTCGGCGCACCGAATTGTGTTCCATCATCGTGGTGACCACATGGTCGCCCGGTTGCAGACAACCTTGTATGCCTTGATTTAAAGCAGCTGTCGTATTGGGCATGAATGCAATATCGCTTGGGTTGGATACGCCGAATAACGAAGACAATTCAAGCCGGGTACGCATCAGTACGCGACCCGCAGCAATCGCCATTTTGTGACCACCCCGACCCGGGTTTGCAGCTTCTTCTCGCATTGAATGTTGCATCGCTTGAAGAACCGATTCAGGCTTTGGAAAAGACGTTGCGGCATGATCCAGATAAATGACCGGTTGATGAATAGTGTCGTTCATTTTCTTGGCTCCTTCCGATCCGATTATTGAAGCAAGTCCAATAACCGCTGCAAGTCTTGCTGATTGTAATAACTAAGCTCGATTTTGCCTTTTTCTTGACTGCCGGGTTTGATCTTGACCGTCGTTTTAAAATGTTCACGAAGTGAATCTTCGACGTTTGCGATATAAGGATCACGTCTTTTAAGCTTATTTTTCGTTTTGCTTTTCGACTTGCTTCCGGCTTCTTGCACCGCTTCTTCCAACTCGCGAACACTCCATTTTTGCGCAATCGCTTGTTCGGCTAATTGGATTTGGAGCGCCGGCTGCTTAAGCCCTACGATAGCTTTGGCATGACCCATCGACAGCGTTCCACGTGAAACACAGTCTTTCACTTCTTCCGGAAGCGTAAGTAAACGTAAAAAGTTAGCGATATGCGAACGCGATTTTCCGACTTTGACCGAAAGGTCTTCCTGCGTCATTTTGAACTCGTCCATCAGCGATTGATAAGCGACTGCGATCTCCATCGCATTCAAGTTTTCACGCTGCACATTTTCGATCAACGCAATCTCCATCACTTGCTGATCGGTAAATTCACGGACAACAGCGGGAATCTCTGTGCGCCCTGCCAAAGCCGAAGCTCTAGTCCGCCGTTCACCGGCAATAATTTCATAACCTTTTAATACACTACGCACGATGATCGGCTGAATCACGCCATGCTGCCGAATCGATTCTGCAAGTTCTCGCAATGCTTCTTCATCAAAAGTATGTCTGGGTTGATACGGATTGGCGCGAAGCCGGTTCAGCGGAACCTCGACGATCTGGTCGCTCTCACTGACCGACAAAGAAGGAATCAAAGCATCTAGCCCTTTTCCCAAGCCTTTACCTAACTTCTTATTCACCGATAACCACTTCCTTTGCCAGCTCCATATAGACTTCGGCTCCTTTAGAACGCGGATCGTAGGTCATAATCGTCTGACCGTGTGATGGCGCTTCGCTTAAACGCACATTACGCGGAATGATTGTTCCGTATACTTTATCTTGGAAATATTTTTTCACTTCCTCGATGACTTGAATCCCGAGGTTCGTTCGTGCATCAAGCATTGTCAGCAATACACCTTCGATCTGAAGTTCGGTATTGAGGTGCTTTTGCACAAGACGCACGGTATTGAGCAATTGGCTCAGACCTTCTAACGCGTAATATTCGCACTGGATCGGAATGATCACCGAATCGGCAGCCGTCAACGAATTGATAGTGAGAATGCCGAGAGAAGGTGGGCAATCGATCAAAATATAATCGTAGTCTTTTTTGACTAAATGAATATTTTTCTTTAATCGAAGTTCACGGGTCACGACCGGGACAAGTTCGATCTCGGCACCTGCTAGTTGAATCGTAGCTGGAATGACATCTAGCCCTTCAATATGCGTTGAGACAATCACTTCGTTCGGATGAACTTCATTGATCAAAATATCGTAGATACAATGTTCGACGTCCGCTTTGTTGATCCCGACGCCGCTTGTCGTGTTGCCTTGCGGATCAATATCGATCAGGAGCACACGCTTGCCTAGCTTGGCTAGACCGGCGCTTAAATTTACAGAAGTCGTGGTTTTGCCGACGCCGCCTTTTTGATTGGCAATCGCTATAATTTTAGACAATCGGATTCACCTCGGTTGGCTTTTGATGATTCCGCTATGACTTCTTCGGAATTCGAATCACGATCTCGTAATGGTCTCCTTGATCCGCTTCCGTCGTCTGAATATCCATACCTGATCCGGATACCATATCGATCGACTGACGAATCGTGTTGAGTGCGAGACGAACATCTTTGGTATACGAGACTTTTTTGGACTTAGGGGTAGACTTCACTTGTTTGTAAAAAGCAACTCTGGCTTCCGTCTGCTTCACATTCAATTCTTTGTCGATGATTTCTTGCAGCACTTTCAGTTGTCGCTCTTCATTACTCAAAGACAGCAAAGCGCGAGCATGACGCTCTGTGATTTTCCGTTGGATCAACGCTTCTTTGACGCCTTCCGGCAATTGCAGAAGCCGAAGCTTATTCGCAATCGTCGATTGGCTTTTGCCCAAACGCTGCGCCAGACTTTCTTGCGTCAACTGATGCAGCTCCAGCAACTTCTCGTAAGCAACCGCTTCTTCGATCGCCGTCAGCCCTTCGCGCTGTAAATTTTCGATCAGCGCAATCGAAGCGGTCTGCGAATCGTTAAATTCACGCACAATTGCGGGAATCGTAGGCAGCCCTAATTTTCGCACCGCGCGCCAGCGGCGTTCGCCTGCAATAATCTCATGCTTACCGTCTCGCATCCGAACCACGATCGGTTGAATAATGCCATGCGTGCGTATCGTTTGACACAACTCTTCGATCTTTTCTTCATCAAAGATCGTGCGCGGCTGATAAGGGCTACTCACAATATCGTCGATTGGAACTTGCTTGATTTCGTCTCCGATCGAACGTTCTGTCAACCCGAATAACTTGGAAAATTGTTCTTTCATTCCGAACATGACCACCTATTCCGGGAAGGCGACCTTTTGCATCGTCCTTCTCAAGAAATTTCAACTCCCGATTTTGCATCATTGATCGGTTCACGACCATCCCGAAGCCGCTGCGTTCCCCCCGCATGATGCGGCAATACTTCTTTTCGATATCCATTTCATTCAAAAAAACCTACGAACAGACACTTTCAGTTTATCACTTTTTGTAGCTGAATCCTATCCTGAAATCGCTTCGAACATATTCGATAAACGAAAAAAAGATCATCTAAAAAATCGCGGTTAAGCGAAGCTTCAGATGACCTTATTTTTCGAGATTCAGTTATACCTGTAGCTGTTTCACGTGAAACAGAATGATTAAACCAACGGTTTTTTCAAAGGCAATCCCGGTGTACGCGGATACTTGAAAGGCGTGAACGCGGTTTTGAGAATACGAATAATATGGCGCTCCGAATCGTCGAAAGGCAAGCGGAACGCATCTACATCGGTAATCTCTCCGCGAAGTTCACGCAAGCTTTTCGCTGAATCCGTGATTTCTTCTGTAGGATCGGTACCTTTCATAGCGGCGAAAACACCACCAGGCTTTACGAAAGGCAGACAAAACTCGTTCAATACGGCAAGGCGAGCAACAGCGCGCGCGGTTACCAGATCGAAAGAATCGCGGTATCCGCGCTTATGTCCCCATTCTTCGGCTCTACCATGCAAAAACTCTGCGTTTTTCAAACCAAGACCTTCAGAAACAGCTTTAAGGAACGTGATCCGTTTATTCAGGGAATCGATAATGCAAAGCTTCAAATGCGGGAATACGATTTTGAGCGGAACACCGGGGAACCCAGCGCCCGAACCGATATCTGCGAGATTTTCGACCCGTTTCATATCGACGAAAAAAGCCAATGTGACGGAATCGTAAAAATGCTTTTCATACACTTGCTCGCGCTCTGTGATCCCGGTCAAATTCATTTTTTCATTCCACTCAACCAACAGTTCGTAATACGTCTCGAACTGCTGGAGTTGAGTGTCATTAATTTCGATGCCTTTTTCTTTCAATCGCTGAACAAATCGTTGCTGAATAGAATCCATACTTACCCCCGCGCAGCCGCTACCCGGTGGTACTGTTCCAGGTAAACGAGCAGAATCGAAATATCGGCAGGTGTTACCCCCGAGATACGTGAAGCTTGTCCGATCGACAACGGTCGAATCGCCGCTAGCTTTTGTTTGGCTTCCATCGCAAGACCGCGTACTTCGTCATAGATCAGGCCTTCAGGAATTTTTTTCTGTTCCATCTTTTTCAACTTTTCGACATGCGCCAATTGCTTCTCGATATATCCGGCATATTTCACTTGGATTTCGACTTGTTCTTTCATTTCTTCATCCAGCTCAATATCGGTCGGGATAATATCTTGAATATCGGTATACGATACTTCTGGGCGACGCAATAAAGTAAGCAGATCGGAACCGTTATGAATCTTAGCTGAATCCAGACGTTCCAATGTTGGGTTCACTTGATCCGGGTGTACTTTCGCTTTGCCCAGACGTTTTACTTCGGCTTCGACTTTCGCTTTTTTACTTTCAAAAGCGGCATAGCGCTCGTCCGGAATCAAGCCGATTTCATGACCGATCGGCGTAAGGCGCAGATCCGCGTTATCATGACGAAGAAGCAGACGATACTCGGCGCGCGAAGTTAGCAGGCGGTAAGGTTCGTTCGTTCCTTTGGTTACGAGATCGTCAATCAGCACGCCGATGTAACCTTGCGAGCGATCCAGTACAACGCCTTCTTTACCTTGGGCTTTGCGAGCAGCGTTGATGCCTGCCATAATGCCTTGACCTGCGGCTTCTTCGTAGCCCGATGTACCGTTGATTTGCCCAGCCGTGAATAGGCCTGGAAGCAGCTTCGTTTCAAGCGTCGGCCAAAGTTGCGTTGGAACCATCGCATCGTATTCAATCGCATAACCGTTACGCATGATTTCTACTTTTTCCATACCCGCGATCGTGCGAAGCATGCTTAATTGCACGTCTTCCGGCAAACTCGTGGATAATCCTTGTACATAATACTCCGACGTATTTTTACCTTCCGGCTCCAAAAAGATTTGGTGCTTCGATTTGTCGCTGAAGCGTACCACTTTGTCCTCGATAGACGGACAGTAACGCGGGCCCGTTCCTTCGATCAATCCGGAGAACATCGGCGCACGGTGTAGATTATCATTAATGATTTGATGCGTTTCTGGCGACGTATACGTCAACCAGCAAGGAAGCTGCTCATTCGTCGAACCTTTCGTTTCGTACGAAAAGAACTTCGGCTTATCGTCGCCCGGTTGAATTTCGGTTTTGGAAAAGTCGATCGTATCTTTGTGTACGCGTGGAGGCGTTCCTGTTTTGAATCGAACCAGATTAAAGCCAAGTTCGCGCAAATGTTCGGACAAACGAACCGAAGGCTGCTGATTGTTCGGGCCGCTTTCGTACATCAATTCGCCCATGATGATTTTGCCGCGCAGATACGTACCGGTCGTGATGACAACCGATTTTGCCAAGTAACGCGTACCGGTCTTCGTCAAGACGCCTACACATTTACCGTCTTCGACGATCAGTTCTTCGACCATGCCTTGACGCATCGTAAGATTCGGTTCTTTTTCCATCGTTTCTTTCATCGTTTGTTGATACGAGAATTTATCGGCTTGTGCGCGCAGTGCATGGACAGCTGGGCCTTTACCCGTATTCAGCATACGCATTTGGATAAAAGTTCTGTCGATATTGCGTCCCATTTCGCCGCCGAGCGCATCGATTTCACGTACCACATGCCCTTTTGCAGGTCCGCCGATCGACGGATTACAAGGCATGAACGCGACCATATCGAGATTGATAGTGACCATTAAAGTTTTGCAGCCCATACGAGCCGACGCCAACGCCGACTCTACACCGGCATGCCCGGCGCCTACGACGATAACGTCGAATTCTCCGCCTGTATATGTCATGAGTGATCCTCCTAATTAGATAACGTAAGATCCAATAGATTTGCTTATTTGCCGAGACAAAATTGAGAAAAGATCTGATCGATCAATGAATCTTGAGCCGTATCGCCGATGATTTCGCCCAGTTGCTCCCAAGCCATCCGCACATCAATCTGAATCATATCGATCGGAACGAAGATTTCGGCAGCTTCGATCGCATCGATCAACGAACGTTTCGTCTGATGTAACAGCGCGATATGACGTACATTCGAGACATAAGTCAAATCCGCGCTTTCAAGCTTACCTTCGAAGAACAAAGAAGAAATCGCTTCTTCCAGTCGATCTACGCCTTCGCCTTCTTTTACCGTCATCGGCACAATCAGCTCTTCTTTGTAGAACTGTTTTACTTTTTCGGTTTCGACTTTTTGCGGCAGATCCATTTTATTTAAAATGACGATCGATTGACGACCGCTGATTTGTTCCATCAATTGTTGTTCTTCTTCATTTAACTCGTCGCCATTATTGAGCACAAGCAAGATCAGGTCGGCTTCGTTCAAAGCAGTGCGGGAACGTTCAACGCCGATTTTTTCAACGACGTCCAGCGTTTCACGAATCCCTGCGGTATCGAGTAATTTCAACGGAATATTATTAATCGTAATAAACTCTTCGATGACGTCGCGCGTTGTACCCGGAATATCGGTGACGATCGCCCGGTTTTGTCTGGACAATGCATTGAGGAGCGAAGACTTCCCGACATTAGGGCGACCGACGATCGCGGTCGTAATACCTTCACGCAAAATTTTGCCTTGGCTCGCTGTTTTGAGCAGTCGGTCAATTTCGGTTAGCACAGAGCCGCATTTTTCTTGAATAAAAAGGGAAGTCATCGATTCCACGTCATGCTCAGGATAATCGATATTGACTTCGATATGGGCTAAAGTTTCGATCAAAGTCTGCCGCAATTCTTGAATACGGCGCGATAGATCCCCTTCGACTTGCTTGAACGCGACCGAAAAAGCTTTGTCCGACTTCGAACGAATCAGATCGATAACGCCTTCGGCTTGCGACAAATCGATACGTCCGTTCAAAAAAGCTCGTTTCGTGAATTCACCGGGTTCGGCTAAGCGGATACGTTGTTTGAGCAGCAGCTCCATAATGCGACGTACCGATACCACGCCGCCGTGTGCGCTGATCTCAACCACGTCTTCGGTCGTAAATGACTTGGGCGCCCGCATCAGCGTCACCAATACTTCTTCCATCTTTTCTTTGGTTTCTGGATCGATAATAAACCCATAATGAACCGTATGCGTTGCAGCTTCTGTTAGCGGTTGGGCGCTGCGAAACAATGAACTGACTTCGCTCACGGCTTCAGGGCCGCTCACTCGGATCACTGCTATACCGCCTTCGCCGACCGCTGTCGAAATGGCTGCAATCGTATCGCTAATCATCGGTATCCCTCTCTTTCTTGTTAACAATGGTTCGGTCTTATATGCAAGAAAAAACGGGAGGCTACACCACTCGCTGCGCAAGCTTCGGTTCCCCGTTTCTTTCGATTTCAAAGTCATAAATACAGAAGATCTCATTCTTCATCAAACAGCAGACGCCCTCTTCGCCTGAGGGCAAAGAGGGCGCTCGCCTGAATGCTTACTTTGGAGTAGGCGCTTATTTGAGCGTAATCACCACGCGGCGGTTCGGTTCTTCGCCGCGACTTCCCGTATTTACCCCGGGATGATTTTGCAATCGAGCATGGATGACTTTGCGTTCTTGCGGCGGCATCGGCTCCAGCACGACTTCTTTGCGACTACGAACAACTCGCTCCGCTAATCGATCTGCGAGATCTTCTAACGTTTTCGCACGGCGACGACGGAAGTTCTCGGCATCCAATGTCAGACGGACAAATTTATCCGAATCTTTATTGGCAACCACACTCGCCAATAATTGAAGAGCGTCTAAAGTCTGACCCCGACGTCCGATCAACATCCCAAGTTCAGGCCCGGAGATATCGAGCAGACCGCCTTCACGAGTTTTACGAACATCAACTTCAACATGAAGCCCCATCGTTTCGGCAACATCGCGAATAAAGTCAGCCGCTTCGTGATAACGTTCCATTGGGCTTGTGCCCAGCGACTCTTCAGACTGCGCCGAATGCTCTTGCAAAGAACGGATCGCCGAATTTTCTTGTTCTCTACGCGGAGCCGACTTGGGATCGACCGAAGAAGAAACATTCATCGGTTTCGGCGTAGCAAGATTGGGGCTTTGAAGCCGCGTGGATTGATCGCTTGCGACTTCTTCCGCCAAAAGTTTCGGCGACGCTTCGTGATGAGAACGAATAAGCGTCAATTCGACTTTCGCTTTACGACCGCCGAATAGACCGAGGAACTTTTTGGACGGATGCTCCAGTACATTCACTTCAACCTGATCTCTGCTTACGCCAAGCTCATTAAGCCCTAACGAGACCGCTTCATCTACCGTTTTGCCTACAGCCGTCACTTTGCTCGTCATCGAATCCGCGCCCCCTCATGTTACGCTTCGTCTTTTGCACCTGCTCGTTTTTCAGCAATACATTTCTTTTGTTTCATTAATACTTAACGTTTTTTCTTTTTCTTTTTGCGACCCGAGACCGGACCTGCGCCTTTAGAAAGACTTACACCGCCATTTTTACCTGTAGGTGCTCCGCCTTGTTGAGCGATCGCCGCTGCTGCAGCTTTCGGTGTGTTGTTGCGATACAAGAAGAAGTTTTGCACGATGGTGTACACGTTACTCATTGCCCAGTACAGCGGCAGAGCAGACGGGAATTGATAACCCATGAAGAAGATCAAAATCGGGTATACGAACAACATGAACTTCATCGGTCCTTGTTGTTGCATTGGGTTTTGACGCATCATCAACCACGTTTGTAAGAACGTCGTTGCCGCTGCGAACAACGTCAATGGAATATCCGGTTTACCCAGTTCCATCCATAAGAAAGAGTGCTGAGCCAAATCGCTGTTATAAATAATCGCGTTATACAGCGCGATAAAAATCGGCATTTGGATAATCAAAGGCAAACAGCCTGCGGCAGGATTGACTTTGTTTTCTTGGAACAAACGCATTTGTTCTTGCTGCATGCGTTGTGGATCGTCTTTGAATTGTTCTCTCAGCTTTTGCATTTCCGGTTGGATCGCTTGCATCGCTTTGGAACTTTTCACCGATTTGATTGTCAGTGGCAAGATCAGCGTACGTACGATCAATACCAGCAATAGAACGGCAAGACCATATTCTCCCCCGAACCATTCTGCAAAGCTATCAAGTGCTAGTGCGAACCAGTACACGACATTGCTTTGCCAGAAGCTGCCGCTGTTTTTCAAGTCTTCCGTTGTATGCAGTGTCGTAGCTGGCGCGCAACCTGCAAGGACGGCAATCAGCAGAACAGCGGCGATAACCATCACCCACTTGCCTCTGCGTTTGAACAAATGAGACACTAGATAACCCCTCTCTTAACCTTCATGTTCCTGCACTCCCGCAGGATCTTCTCCCGCATCGGCAAACCGCTTGCAGTTGTGAAAATCATACCATAATTAGCCTTTCTTTTGAAACGTAAAAGAACGCTTACTTACAAAACGGCGTCGATCTTGCTCAACGCCCTTTCTTTTTGAGTAACGAAGACTTTCGAAGGACGTGCAGCACGCTCTTCTCCAATTCCTTATAATCCATATCGACCGCGCCTTTTCGAATAATGAAGACCAGATCGATATGATCGACAATCTCGCCGGCATGATGCCGAACGATTTCTTTCATTAAACGGCGAATCCGGTTCCGAACGACGGCATTGCCTACCTTTTTGCTGACCGATACGCCCATTCGAAACTGTTCAACGTCTCGTTTGTGAAACCAATACAAGACCAGCTGCCGATTGGCGAACGATTTGCCGTGACGATATACGCGAGTAAACTCGGCACGGTTCCGTAATCGTAACTTTTTTTGCACCTTTGCTCGCGTCCCCTTTATTAAGAAAAAAAGACCACCTGTAGGTGGTCTTCGCTCATGTGCTCAAGCTTACGCGCTCAGCACTTTTCTGCCTTTGAGACGACGAGCAGCCAGCACCTTGCGGCCGTTTTTCGTGCTCATTCTTTTACGGAATCCGTGCACCTTTTTACGCTTTCTGGTGTTTGGTTTGAAAGTAGGACCCATTACTATAGCACCTCCTTATACGGGTAGTACAGGTTTTGCAAAATGCGAAACCAATATAATTACACACATTCGTTCTTCTTCTCGCAGAACATGCCTTTTATCATTTAATCACGCGTTTCCAGCAAAGTCAAGCAAACTTCTTCGTCATCCTTCCTCTTTTTTCAAGAAAAAAAGGGGCGATAAATGCCTATATATAAGGAAAGGGAAATTTCACGAACGCTCTTCACTTCTTCTTCTCCCTCTTTTTGCATGCTGGAAACCTTATATTGCTGCGGCTCCTCGATCTTCCTTGTATCTTGTTCCTCTTTATTTTGGATTCAACTTTTTGGATTTTTCAAGTTCGCTCCCCCACCCTATTTACGACCATCAAATTTCATCTTCTTTTCCTTTTTCAAAAAGAGGTTCGCTTTCATTATGAAAAAGTTATCCACAAACCTCTTTTTACAACCCACTTGGAAAGCACGTTTTTACGTAACCTACTTTTCCACCGTATTGCCTTTTGGACTGTGCATAATTTTAAAAGTCACTTTTATTCACAGGTCGATTTTAAACACGTTATGAACAATATCTAGTGGTGTGGATAGTTTTTATACACAAGGTCTTGGTTTTGTGGATAAAATAGCGACAACCGTTGAAATGAACGGCTTCTTTTGCTATGATTAGATTACTTTTCGATGTGAATATTCGGTTTTAGCTTCTATATTATCAACAGTCTGTGGATAACGTTGTGAACAAGTACAATTTATCCATCTTTTTTTGTTCCCATCTCTATGGACGGTGGGGATAAACCCTCCCGACTTTTCTCGGTTTATCTTCTTTCTTGCTCCTTTTTCGCATATTCCGCTTCTTCATCGGCTTCCGGCCTGAGTGGGCGCGGCGGCGGAAGCGAGAAGTGCCATCGAAGAAGTAGTCCGAAGATAACCTGTAATTCCGAAAACTATTGGCGGAAGCGAAGGCTCAAGCCACATCGTATGATTGTAAAGGAGTGACAGTTTGTGGACAGCCATACCGCTCAATTGTGGCAACAAATTTTATCGATTATCCAAACGAAGTTAAGCAAACCCAGCTTCGATACCTGGTTCAAAGCCACTCAAGTCACTCAACTCACGCAAGGCGCATTAACGGTATCGGCACCTACGACTTTTGCAGTCGAATGGCTCGAAAGCCGATACACCAAGCTTGTTGCGCAAGTTGCTTTTGATGTTCTGGGTCGCAGCGTGACCGTTAAATTCGTGATCGAAGAACCTGGGCACGAAGAAGAATCATTGCAAAAGCAAATGACCCCGCCACCGGCTCCGGTGCAGGTCAATGTTGAAGCGAATACGAATATGTTGAATCCCAAATACACATTCGATACCTTCGTTATCGGTTCAGGCAATCGTTTTGCCCATGCGGCATCGCTCGCCGTCGCTGAAGCGCCGGCAAAAGCTTACAACCCTTTGTTTTTGTACGGAGGAGTAGGGCTTGGCAAAACCCATTTGATGCACGCGATCGGGCATTATATTTTGCAACATAATCCGAGCAGCCGCGTCGTTTATATCTCTTCCGAGAAATTTACGAATGAGTTTATTAACTCGATCCGTGACAACCGCGGTGAAAGTTTCCGGAATAAGTATCGCAATATCGATATTCTGCTGATTGATGATATTCAGTTCATCGCCGGAAAAGAATCGACGCAAGAAGAATTTTTCCATACGTTTAATGCTCTGCATGAAGAAAGTAAACAAATCATTATTTCCAGTGACCGACCTCCCAAAGAGATCCCGACATTGGAAGAACGTTTGCGTTCACGGTTTGAATGGGGATTGATTACCGATATTCAGCCACCGGATTTAGAGACGCGAATTGCGATTTTGCGGAAAAAAGCACGTGCGGAGAAGCTCGATGTTCCGAACGAAGCGATGATGTATATTGCGAATCAGATCGATACGAATATTCGTGAGCTTGAAGGGGCGTTGATTCGTGTTGTAGCGTATTCGTCGCTGACGAATCAAGATGTAACCGCGCATTTGGCCGCCGAAGCGTTAAAAGATATTATCCCGTCCAGCCGTCCGCGGATCATTACGATTCAAGATATCCAGCAGCGAGTCGGCGAATACTATAATTTAAAAATGGAAGACTTCAAAGCGAGAAAACGGACCAAAGCGATTGCTTTTCCGCGTCAAGTTGCGATGTATTTGTCTCGGGAATTGACCGACTACTCGCTGCCGAAGATCGGCGAAGCGTTTGGCGGGCGTGACCATACGACAGTCATCCATGCGCATGAAAAGATCACTCATTCGTTGAAAGTGGATCAAGAACTTTCAAAAGTTGTCCACAGTCTGACAGAAAAAATCAAAAACCCTTCCTGAATAAACGAAAAGCCTATGCACAACTTATACACATGTGGATAGGCTTAGTTTGTTATGTTTGTCGGGCATTTTGAACCTTTATCCACATATCCAGTGCCCCTACTACTTTTACTATAAAGATCTTAAATAATATATTCTCTATTACAGGAGTGACGAGATGAAAATCAGCATTTCCAAAACCCACCTCAGCGAAGCGATTCAACATGTATCCAAAGCCATTTCCAGCCGAACCACAATTCCGATTCTTGGCGGTATCAAATTCGATGTGGCTTATCACGGTGTGACTTTGACCGCAAGCGATACCGATATTTCGATCCAATCGTTTATTCCAGCCGAAGAAGGCAACAAAACCGTTGTAACCGTCGAAAAAGTGGGCAGCGTTGTGCTTCCTGCTAAATTTTTCGTTGAGATTATCAAAAAATTGCCGACTCAAGAAATCGAAATGGAAGTCGGTAGTGGTTTCCAAACCTTTATCCGTGCCGGCGCAACCGATATTCAGTTAGTCGGATTAGATCCCGAAGAATTTCCGGTATTGCCGAGCATCGAAGAAAACCGCATACTATCCGTACCTGGAGATTTGCTCCGCCATATGATTCGTCAGACGGTCTTCTCCATTTCGACGCAAGAAACAACACCGATCTTGACCGGCGTAATGTGGAGTTTGAAAGAAGGGCAACTCAAATTCGTGGCAACCGACCGCCATCGCCTTGCGACGCGTACGGTTAGACTTGAAGGATCAGAAGATTTGGAGTTTAATAACATCGTCATTTCCGGCAAAACGTTAAACGAATTAAGCAAAATCATTCCGGATCAAAATACACTGGTCGAAATTGTCGTTGCGGACAACCAAGTGTTGTTCAAAGTCGATCGTGTTCTGTTCTATTCGCGAATTTTGGACGGTTTGTACCCAGACACTTCGAAAATTATTCCGTCCAGTCACAAAACAAGACTTCTGCTCGATACGAAAAACTTGAGCGACTCGATCGACCGTGCTTATTTGCTGTCGCGCGAAGAAAAAACAAATATTGTCCGGATGCAGACGCTCGAAGAAGGCGGAGTCGAAATATCGTCCAGCTCTACGGAACTCGGTCGAGTGAAAGAAGAAATTGAACTTGCTGAGTTCGAAGGCGAACAACTTCGTTTGTCGTTTAACTCTAAATATATGCTCGACGTACTGAAAGTAATCGAAAGCGAGCAGCTGACGATCCGTTTCACTGGCGTAATGAGCCCGATCATTATCGAACCGACCGATGACAGCAACAGCTTGTACATCATCTTGCCGTACCGCACAACGAATTGATTTTTGGAAAGGAAGACCTAATCATGAATGAAGTTTCGATTCGCACGGAATACATCAAGCTAGACACCTTTTTGAAACTCGCCGACTGCATTTCGACAGGCGGAAGCGCCAAAATGTTGATCGCTGAAGGGCTGATCAAAGTAAACGGAGAAAGCGAAGAACGCCGAGGACGTAAGTTATATCCGGGAGACACGGTTGAAGTCGACGGAGAAGGTACGTATCAAGTCATTCAAGAAAAATAAATTGTTCCGATCTTCAATCGGCGGCAAAATATAGCGTGGTAACCGATTCGCTTATCGCGAACGAGCTACAATCCTTAGCGGACGGGGCGGCTTTGCAAGATGCAAAAGCGGCTCCGTCTTCATTTTGCGGCAGACGTACAGGAGGCATCGAAATCACGTGCAAGTTAGAGACATCGCACTCAGAAATTACCGCAACTATGACGAATTGAAACTGGAAAACTTCGGCAGCGTGAACTTGATGATCGGCAGAAACGCGCAAGGCAAAACAAATATGTTAGAGTCTTTGTTCGTTTTGGCTTTGACCAAATCGCATCGTACTTCTAAAGATCGAGAGTTAATTTCGTTCGGAGAAGACTCGGCATATGCAAGCTGTCATGTCGAAAAAAAGTACGGGAATGTGCATTTAGAATTATCGTTATCGCCCAAAGGAAAAAAAGCGAAAATCAACGGGCTGGAGCAGCGGAAGCTCAGTGATTTTATCGGAACGTTGAATGTGGTGATGTTTGCGCCTGAAGATTTGGAGATTGTCAAAGGTACACCCGGTATACGCCGCCGCTTTCTTGATATGGAAATTGGGCAAGTACAACCGAGCTATCTATTTCATTTGCAGCAGTATCAAAAAGTTTTGATGCAGCGAAACAATATGCTCAAGCAGTCTTACGGCAAAACCCCAGATCCGGTCATGATGGAGATTTGGAACGAACAGCTTGCCGAGCACGGAATCAGTATTGTTCGTCGCCGCAAGCGATTTATCCGCAAGCTACAGGTCTGGGCAGAAACTATCCACAAGGGGATAACTGGTGGCAGCGAACAATTGCTTCTTCGATACGTCCCTTCCTTTGGCGAAGCCGAAGAGGAAGATGAAGCTGTCTTATTGGAGCAATTTATGATAAAATTATCACAAGTGCGCGAACAAGAAATTCGTCGAGGAACGACGCTTGCAGGTCCTCATCGAGACGACCTTAGCTTTTTCATCAACGAAAAAGAAGTGCATAATTTCGGTTCTCAAGGTCAGCAGCGGACAACCGCACTTTCGCTTAAATTAGCGGAGATCGAATTGATCCATGAAGAGATCGGCGAATATCCGATTCTTCTGTTGGACGATGTCTTGTCCGAACTCGATCCGTACCGTCAGACCCAACTGATCGAGACGTTTCAAAGTCGGGTGCAGACTTTTATTACCGCGACCGGAATCGAAACGATTCATGCGGATAAGTTGCAAGGCGCCCATATTTATCAGGTCAGCGAAGGGCAGGTCGAATCCTAAAGCTTGTTTGAGGGAGGCTTCGAGTTCTTATGTATATTCATCTCGGCGGCGAAAAAATTATCCGTTCTTCGGAACTGATTGCGATTTTCGACGTGTCGATTGAAAAGTCTTCACGCATTTCCAAGCAGTTCGTGAACGCCGCTAAAGAAAACAAAGTGGTCGAAACGATTGGCGAAGAAGAAGCCAAATCGATCGTAGTTACCAAGTCCGTCGTCTATTATTCACCGATCTCTTCGGCAACGCTCAAAAAGCGTTCGAAGTCATTCGTATCGGGTCTATAGCGATTCCTTTTTTATATACGCCGCCCTTCTCGTTGCCGCTACCTGAGCTTCGAGAGCGGGCGTTTCGTATTCTTTTCTCACAATTTCACAACATACAGGAGTAGGTGAACGAAGCATGTCAATGGATCAACAATCGTATGATGCCAGTCAGATACAGGTTCTTGAAGGGCTTGAAGCCGTACGTAAACGACCGGGGATGTATATCGGTTCCACGAGTGAAAGAGGTCTTCACCATCTAGTATGGGAAGTCGTGGACAACAGTATCGACGAAGCACTCGCCGGGTACTGCGATCATATCGAAGTCATCGTACATGAAGACAACAGCGTAACCGTAATCGACAATGGACGCGGCATTCCAGTCGGCGAACATCCGAAGCTGAAACGTCCTGCACTTGAAGTCGTTATGACGGTCTTGCACGCAGGTGGTAAATTCGGCGGCGGCGGATACAAAGTATCTGGCGGTCTGCACGGCGTTGGCGTATCCGTTGTGAACGCATTGTCCGAGAAAGTCATTGTAAAAGTAAGACGCGATGGCAAAATTCACGAACAAGAATATCGTTACGGCGCTCCGCAATACGATTTGCGTGTAATCGGAGAAACCAGCGAAGAAGATACAGGAACCACAACAACGTTCCACCCGGATCCACAGATTTTCACGGAAACGACTGTTTTTAATTACACGACGCTGCTAACGCGGATTCGCGAATTGGCATTTTTAAATAAAGGCATCAAAATCTCGCTTCTTGACGAGCGTACCGGCGAAAATGCTTCGTTCCACTACGAAGGCGGGATCAGCGAGTATGTAGCGTTCTTGAACCAAAACAAAGAAGTGATTCAAGAGCAACCGATCTACGTTGAAGGACAACGCGATATGATCGCCGTCGAGATCGCGATTCAATACAACGATAGCTATACCGAAAATATTTATTCGTTTGCGAACAATATCCACACGCATGAAGGCGGCACGCACGAATCCGGCTTCAAAAGTGCCTTGACGCGGATTATCAACGATTATGCGCGCCGCGCTGGCGTTGTGAAAGACGCAGGTAATAACTTGACCGGTGACGACGTTCGCGAAGGTCTGACCGCGATTATCTCGGTTAAAATTCCTGAGCCGCAATTCGAAGGTCAAACGAAAACAAAACTCGGCAACAGCGAAGTACGCGGGATCGTAGAATCCTTGTTCTCTGAAAAGTTGACCGATTTCTTAAACGAAAATCCTTCGGCAGCGAAGCGAATTCTCGATAAAGGCCTGCAAGCGGCGAGAGCACGCGAAGCGGCAAAACGCGCACGCGAATTGACGCGCCGCAAAAATGTGCTTGAAGTTAGCGCCTTGCCAGGTAAACTTGCCGATTGTTCGTCGAAAGACGCTTCGATCTCCGAAGTGTATATCGTTGAAGGTGACTCCGCCGGCGGTTCGGCAAAACAAGGTCGCGACCGTCATTTCCAAGCGATTCTTCCGATTCGCGGTAAAATCTTAAACGTCGAAAAAGCACGTTTGGATCGTATTTTATCGAGCACGGAAATTCGCGCGATTATTACAGCGATCGGTACAGGTATCGGAGAAGACTTCGATATTGCCAAAGCCCGTTATCATAAAGTCGTCATCATGACAGATGCGGACGTGGACGGTGCGCATATTCGTACACTGCTGCTTACGTTCTTCTACCGCTACATGCGTCAGATTATCGAAGCCGGTTATGTCTATATCGCACAGCCGCCTTTATTCAAAATCGAGCGTAACAAAACGGTGTTGTATGCGGGTTCGGAAAAAGAGCGCGATGAAATCATTGCCGGTTTCGGTGAAGGCGTGAAAGTCAATGTGCAACGTTACAAAGGTCTGGGAGAGATGAATCCTACGCAATTGTGGGAAACGACGATGGATCCGGACGCTCGTACGATGATGCAAGTGAGCATCGGCGATGCGATGATCGCAGATACGATGTTCGATACCCTTATGGGTGACAACGTCGAACCTCGTCGCGACTTTATTAATGAGCACGCACAGTACGTGAAAAATTTGGATATTTAACGAAAGTACGTTTCGGCTGAAGCAGCTGCGTTTTTCAGAAGAGGCGACCCGTTTCGGGTTCGCCTTTTCTTTTTCGTTTCAAGCGTCTTTCTAGTACAAAATACGGACATTTGTTTGGATTGATGGTATAATAATAAGGATGTAGAAAGCTCGAATTTTAAAACTAAACCTTATGCTTATACAGATACCTATAACGTAATGTATCCAAGATAGAAGGAGGCCGTCATGGCGGAAGAACAAAGATCACAAGTCGTAGACCGGGATATTAGTACGGAAATGCAAGAATCCTTTATGGACTATGCAATGAGTATTATCGTCAGCCGCGCGCTGCCCGATGTAAGAGACGGGTTGAAACCCGTTCACCGCCGCGTATTATACGCGATGTCGGAACTCGGCATGTCCCCGGACAAGCCGCACAAAAAATCAGCGAGAATCGTCGGTGAAGTTATCGGTAAATATCACCCACACGGTGACTCTGCCGTTTATGAAACGATGGTACGTATGGCGCAAGACTTCTCGATGCGTTATATGCTCGTCAATGGACACGGTAACTTTGGTTCGATCGACGGTGACGGAGCGGCAGCGATGCGGTATACCGAAGCTCGTTTGTCGAAGCTCGCGATGGAAATGCTGCGCGATATTAACAAAGAAACAATTGATTTTCAAGATAACTACGACGGTGAAGAACACGAGCCGGTTGTTCTGCCTGCACGTTATCCGAACTTGCTCGTAAACGGCGTATCCGGGATCGCAGTAGGTATGGCGACCAATATTCCGCCGCACAATTTGGGTGAAGTTATCGACGGTGTACTTGCTTTAATCGAAAATCCGGATCTGGAACCGCTCGATCTGATGGAATATATTCAAGGCCCTGACTTCCCGACCGCTGGTTATATTTTGGGACGTTCAGGCATTCGCCAAGCGTATCAGACCGGTCGAGGTTCGATTACGATGCGTGCCAAAGCTGAGATTGAAGAATTCAGCAACAAAGCACGTATTGTCGTGACCGAGATTCCATACCAAGTCAATAAAGCGCGTTTGGTCGAAAAAATTGCTGAACTGGTACGCGAAAAGCGTCTGGACGGGATTACCGACTTGCGCGATGAATCTGACCGTACCGGTATGCGGATCGTGATCGAACTTCGCCGCGACGTGAACCCAAGTGTCGTGTTGAACAATTTGTATCGCCATACGGCAATGCAATCGACTTTTGGCGTGAACATGCTTGCGATCGTTAACGGTCAGCCTAAAATTTTGAATCTGCGCGACGTGTTGTATCACTATCTGGAGCACCAAAAAGAAGTGGTACGTCGCCGCACCGAATTCGATCTGAAAAAAGCCGAAGCTCGCGCACATATTTTGGATGGTTTGCGTATTGCGCTGGATCACCTGGACGAAGTCATTTCGATTATTCGCGGTTCACAAACGGCGGATGCCGCTCGCGAACAATTGACCGAGCGATTCTCGCTGAGCCAAGAACAGACGCAAGCGATTCTCGATATGCGTTTGCAACGTCTGACAGGTCTGGAACGTGAAAAGATCGAAGGCGAATACAATGAGCTGCTGAGCAGAATCAACGAATACAAAGCGATTCTTGCTGACGAGACGCTTCTGCTTGAAATCATTAGCAGTGAGCTGACTGAGATCAAAGAACGTTTCGCTGATGAGCGTCGTTCGGAAATCACAATCGGAGAAGACAGCATCTTGGATGAAGACTTGATCCCGCAAGAAGAAGTCGTCATTACGATTTCGCATACCGGGTATATCAAGCGTCTTCCTGCAAGTACGTACCGGAGCCAAAAGCGCGGCGGTCGCGGCGTTATGGGGATGGGAACGAAAGATGAAGACTTTGTCGAGCATCTGTTTGCGACCAACTCGCATAACCATCTGCTGTTCTTCACGGATCGAGGCAAAGTCTACCGGATCAAAGCTTATGAGATTCCGGAACTTAGCCGCACGGCTCGGGGAACACCGGTAATTAACTTGATCCAGATCGAGCAAGGCGAATCGATCAATGCGGTAATCCCGGTGCATGAGTTCAAAGAAGATCGGTTCTTATTCTTCTCGACGCGCCGAGGCATTGTGAAAAAGACGCCGCTGACCGATTACGGAAATATCCGTAAAGGTGGACTTATTGCAATCAATCTTCGCGAAGACGATGAATTGATCGGAGCTAGACTGACTGACGGAGAGCAAGAAATCATCATGGGTACAGCGTCGGGTCTTTCGATTCGTTTCAAAGAAAGCAATGTCCGTTCCATGGGACGTAGCGCTACAGGCGTCAAAGGGATTTCGCTTGAAGGCGAAGATACCGTAATTGGCATGGATGTTGTGAAATTGGATCGCGAAGTATTGATCGTAACCAGCAAAGGTTACGGCAAGCGGACACCAATTGGCGAGTACCGTGTTCAGACCCGTGGCGGTAAAGGGATCAAGACCATCAATGTTACGGACAAAAATGGCGAAGTCGCAAGTCTGAAAGTCGTAAAATCCGAAGAAGACTTGATGATTATCACGAATAACGGAACATTGATTCGCACCAGTATGGACGGCATCTCTTCGATGGGACGTTATGCGCAAGGTGTGAAGCTGATCAATATGCGTGAAGATGAAGCAGTTGCTACCGTTTGTCGGATCGATAAAAGCGAAGAAGTCGACGAAGACGAATTGCTTGAAGGCGATTTGGCAGAAGGCGAAGGTCAATCAGAGATAGCGAGCGCGGAAACTGCTGTTGAAGAAGCGCCAAACACTGAAGAAGAGTCGGCAGAATAACTTCAACATCTATATAAAGAATGAAAAGGAGGTTCTTCGGAACCTCCTTTTTGCTATAGGTTATGCTTTTTATATAAAAGAATAAATTTAGAACGTTTTCGGATATTTTTGGTATTGTTGAGCTTGGTATCACGGCATATAATCGAAAGAGTAAGCAAGCTGAACCTTTTATACTCAATCAAATGATCGCTCTTTCATAGATAACAGGTAGATTGACGATTAAAACGAAAGACCGCAATAAAGGAGGTGGACGACCGTGGTAAGTATCGCTGTAAAAGAACTCAAAGCAGGCAAAAAGATCGTAGCGGATGTCTATACGGAAAAAGGCAATTTACTTTTTCAAAAAGGTAGAGTCATTCTTCCTAAAGATTTAGAAATCCTACATGCTTTTATGATTGATTATGTTGAACTTCAAGAAGCAGCAACCACTAACGACAAAACAGCTTCAGAGCAATCCGGAGATTCGTCTTCGCAAAATGCTGAAACGCTGCACAATACGCCAGATCGTAGAGAACGACGTTTTATCGAAGAATACGAACAAATGGTTACGCTGATCAAAAACGGATTTCCGTCCGTGTTAGCGATGGAGATGCCGATTTTCCAGTGGCGCGCGCAGCTCGAAAAACTGATCGACCAAATTCAAGGGTATCGTATTTTAGGATTTACGCCGCGGATGCCGGATAAGCACGATTATATGTATCATCACGCCGTATTATGCGCTTTAACTTCATATATGCTAGCGCGCTGGATGAATGTTCCGCAAAAAAACTGGATTCAAGTCGCTTTAGCCGGACTGCTGCACGACATCGGTAAAGTGAAGATTGAACCGAATATTTTGCACAAGCCGGATCAGCTAGCTGCCGAAGAAAAATTAGAGATGAAAAATCATACGACTTACGGCTATCACATCCTTAAAAACGCGACAGCTTTGCAAGAAGGCGTACTTTTAGCAACTCTTCAACATCATGAGCGTGTAGACGGCAGTGGCTATCCGTTCGGATCTACCGGAGAAAAGCTGCATATCTATTCGAAGATCGTCGCTGTAGCCGATATCTTCCATGCAATGACGCTTGATCGACGTTACCAAGGTTCGACTTCGCCTTATCTCGTGCTAGAACAACTGGAGAAAGATTCGTTCGGCAAACTTGATCCTACTATTGTACGTACACTCATTAAGCATACGACTCAGTTATCGTTAGGCACGCGGGTTAAACTTAGCAATCGTAAGATGGGGGAGATCGTTTATGCCGATGCCCATCAACCGACCAGACCTATCGTTTCGAGTAATGGCGAGATTATCAACTTAATTCAAGATCGTCAGTTATATATTTTAGAAGTGTTATAAAAAGATAAGTGGTATCTAAAGCGTGTGTGGAAAAGGCTTCTGAGCAATCAGAAGCCTTTTTTATACGAATATATCGTTTCTTTGAAAAAAATGCTTGCTTTCTTGATATCAGCGTGATATATTCTAAGAACGGCTTTGCGAGAGCAACCGTGGCGTTCGAACTTTCGAGCCAGTCCAATTGAGATCGATATTACGCTTTGAAAAAGCGAAATAAAAGATTTTAAAAAAAAGACTTGCAAAACGAAAACGAACGTGCTAATATATAAGAGTTGCTGCTGCGAGCGAAACACTGAGCGGCAGAAACGAAAATCAAGTGTTTGTTCCTTGAAAACTGAACAGTAAGTGAGTCGCGATCATGCAGATGATCGTGAG
>NZ_JANFNS010000003.1 GCF_024436065.1 Saccharibacillus sp. JS10 | reverse complement strand
TGGAAGCGCAGCAATGTGTGCAGCTGACAAGTACTAATCGGTCGAGGGCTTATCCTTTTGGTTTTCTACGGAAAACCGCTTCGAAAGACGCGAAGAGATCGTTTCGGATCCAGTTTTCAAGGTGCAAACCTTGTATCGACTGCAACATGCATGTCTGTTCTAGTGTAGGTTATTTTCCTGGGTTCTATTCGATGAAGAATAATCGCACGGAAAAAACCAGTTTGGAGAGATACCCAAGTGGCTATAAGGGGACCCTCTGCTAAGGGGTTAGACTGCGTTAGCGGTGCGAGGGTTCGAATCCCTCTCTCTCCGCCATTCCTTTCTTGAATAAGAATGGGAATTGGCAAATTAATATGGCGGTGTAGCTCAGCTGGCTAGAGCGTACGGTTCATACCCGTGAGGTCGGGGGTTCGATCCCCTCCGCCGCTACTTTTAGATTCACTTCCCATGGAGGCTTAGCTCAGCTGGGAGAGCATCTGCCTTACAAGCAGAGGGTCGGGGGTTCGATCCCCTCAGCCTCCACCATTCATATGCCGGTGTAGCTCAATTGGTAGAGCAACTGACTTGTAATCAGTAGGTTGGGGGTTCAAGTCCTCTCGCCGGCACCATTTTTAATGGCCTGGAACCGTGGTGTAGGGGTTAACATGCCTGCCTGTCACGCAGGAGATCGCGGGTTCAAATCCCGTCGGTTCCGCCATTTAAATTTAATAATTAAGTTTCATGGAGTATGGCTCGGTAGCTCAGTTGGTAGAGCAAAGGACTGAAAATCCTTGTGTCGGCGGTTCGATTCCGTCCCGAGCCATCTTTATATTGTGGAGGCTTAGCGAAGTGGCCAAACGCAGCAGACTGTAAATCTGTTCTCTCCGAGTTCGGTGGTTCGAATCCATCAGCCTCCACCAGTTTTTACGAGCCATTAGCTCAGTTGGTAGAGCACCTGACTTTTAATCAGGGTGTCGAAGGTTCGAGTCCTTCATGGCTCATCTAAAAGTCGTATTCCGTTCAACGGGATACGGCTTTTTTGCATATTCTAGAGTATGTTAAGATAAAAAGAAAACGGTGTTGGGGGGCTCTTTCCTTATGAACGTGCAACAAATTCGGAATCGACTACAAGAAATTGTGGGTCATCCGGTTGAGCTCTTGGAAGTTGAAGTTGCAGAATGGAAGCCAAAATCTCAAGGCGATGACTTTTCATCTTTAAGTTGGACAGACAAAGACTCCACTTGGTTTGCTATTCCTCATTCAGAATTTGTTGATGAGAGTAAACGTTGGGCGTTTCGAGTAGAAGCACCTCAATTAGAAGATTCAGTTCAACAACTGATTGCTTTGTTAGTCGAATCGGTATCTTTTTCTACATATAAAGAATCTCAAGAAGAAGAAAACGATGTTCAGCAGCTAGGTCGCTGGTTGTCCGATAAATTAGAACAAGACGATTCTCCGCAAGAATTGCCAGATACCTTGCTACTGAAAAGTCGTCTTTTTACAGAAAAAATTCCTTTTTTGCTGATGTGTGAAGGGGCTCAAAATTCTTTGGGTGGATATGAAGAACTTCACCAATTGCTTTCGACCTTTTTGGAACGTGAGGTACTGGTTGTCCCACTTCATGCTCGAGAATGGCTACTATTAATAGATCGCCTTGACGTACTTGAAGTGTCGGAAGAAAGAGAAGAAGAAAGTGATCAGGAGCTACTTGAAGCATTCGGACTTGGGCTGTATGAACTGATTGCCAGCGAATGGACAGGGATTTTCAATTTATCTGTATCAGAACCTTTGCAACCGGCGTACGGACTGGTTCGGACATTGAGATTACTTCGGGAAAGCGTGTTTTTGGGGAAAACGTTTCATGTGACGCAGCATGTGCATCTTCCGTGGGGACTGGGTTTGGAGCGGTTAGTCTATAGTATTCCAAGTCTTCAGCGGGAACGCTTTGTCGAAGAGATTGAAGGATTGGATGTCATACTTGCAGATAACGAGGTATTGACGACATTGGAAACTTTTTTTCAAATGAATTCGAATGTTAGCGAAACGGCGAAGCGATTGTATATTCACCGGAACACGTTGATTTATCGATTGGATAAAGTCAAACAAGAAACGGGACTTGATGTACGAAATTTTGGAGATGCCATCTTAATGAAACTGTCTTTGCTATTAGATAAAGTCACAAAAGACTAGATGTATTTTTGTGCAGTTTGCGGATAGCCAAAGAAAGCGTATTCAGGTTAATATAGAAACAGTTAAAAGAAAGCAGTTTGTTTCATACACATATCCTCAATACAGGGAGGCAACATTCAATGGCTGGTGTACGCTTAGAACATATCTACAAGAAATATGCAGGTACTGACAAAGCAACGGTAATCGACGTTAACCTCGATATTAAAGATAAAGAATTTTTGGTACTGGTCGGTCCTTCCGGCTGTGGTAAATCGACGACACTGCGTATGATCGCAGGTCTGGAAGAAATCTCCGAAGGTAAATTGTACATCGGCGATCGCGTCGTAAACGACGTAGCTCCAAAAGACCGCGATATCGCGATGGTATTCCAATCTTACGCGTTGTACCCGCACATGGACGTATACTCGAACATGGCGTTTGGTCTGAAATTGCGTAAAGTGAAAAAAGACGAAATCGAGAAACGCGTTCGCGAAGCTGCGAAAATCCTCGATATCGAACATTTGCTTGAGCGTAAACCAAAAGCACTTTCCGGTGGTCAACGTCAACGTGTCGCTTTGGGACGTGCGATTGTCCGTGATCCACAAGTTTTCTTGATGGATGAGCCTCTTTCCAACTTGGACGCTAAACTGCGTGGTCAGATGCGTGCGGAAATCACAAAACTGGTTAAACGTCTTGAAACAACTTGTATCTACGTAACGCACGACCAGATCGAAGCTATGACAATGGGCGATCGTATCGTCGTTATGAAAGACGGTATTATTCAACAAGCTGCTCCGCCAGAAGAGCTGTACAACAACCCAACGAACATCTTCGTTGCAGGCTTTATCGGCTCGCCTACGATGAACTTCATCAACGGCAAACTGGTTGATCAAGGTGATGCTCTGCATTTCCAAGCGCAAAACTTGGATGTTGAAATCCCACGCGGCAAAGCGCAAATCTTGCGCGATAAATCGCTGGTAGGCAAAGAAGTGATCTTGGGTCTGCGTCCAGAAGACGTACACGAAGAGCCTGTATTCTTGGAAGCTTCCCCGAATACAATCTTCACAGCTAACGTTGACGTTACCGAGAACCTTGGTCACGAAATGTTGCTTTACCTGAGCGGTTTGGGCGGCGACACTACGATTGCACGTGTAGACGGTCGTTCGAGCGTTCGCGAAGGTTCGCAGGTTCGTCTTGCGATCGACATGAATAAAGTCCACATCTTCGATAGAGAATCGGAAATCAACGTCTTCTACGACGCGAAATAATTCCGTTTGCTATTGAAATGAAAATAAGGAACCGCCCTTCGGGGCGGTTTTTTCGTATGTACAATAGGAAGAGATACGTTTGGGTATAGCATTGCTTTCAATGCGTATTTCCTTTACGATGGGTAAGATAGCAAGACCAAGAGACAGAAGAAGGGAAGAATACGCAATGGCTAAACAGGTAAAAGTAGCCGAGCTTGTCCAACAATTTCAATTCGAAGTCGTATCGGGCGAACAGGGATTACGCCGTCCGATCGCGGTCGACGATCTGAACCGACCTGGGCTTGAAATGGCTGGATATTTTGAATACCACACGCCGGAGAGAGTTCAGCTGCTAGGTAAAACTGAGCTGACTTTTTATCATATGCTCTCTAAGGAAGACAAGCTGGATCGAATGAGCCGACTCTGCAATGAAGAGACGACGCCTTGTATTATCGTGACCCGCTCTTTTGATGTACCGGAAGAATTGATTCAAATCAGTAACGAACGTGGGATTCCCGTTTTACGTAGTGGGATGTCTACGACGAGTCTTGCTAGCCGAGTCACTGGCTTTTTGGAACGCAAGCTTGCACCAACGACTACGATTCATGGTGTATTGGTCGATATCTATGGAGTCGGTATTATCATTACGGGTAGCAGCGGTATCGGTAAAAGTGAAACCGCATTGGAGCTTGTTAAACGCGGGCATCGTCTGATTGCCGATGACGCTGTAGAAATTCGTCAAAGCGCGGACAATCAACTGGATGGTACGGCTCCTGAGCTTATTCGTCATCTGCTGGAGATTCGCGGGGTTGGCATCATTAATGTCATGACCTTATTCGGCGCCGGAGCGATCCGCAACCACAAACGGATTACGTTGGTCGTTCGTCTGGAAAATTGGCAGCCGGACAAGCAGTATGACCGTTTGGGATTGGATGAAGAAACGACGCGTATCATCGATACGGATGTGCCGCTTGTGACAATTCCGGTTCGTCCTGGACGAAACCTTGCGGTTATTATTGAAGTCGCAGCGATGAATTTCCGATTGAAGCGTATGGGATACAATGCAGCGCAACAATTCACTCATAAGTTGACGGCTACGATTGCAGACGATATGGATGATTTGGATTAAAACTTTTTGAAGAATGAGGGATTGGGAGGTTAAGGCATGGGGGCATTACTTGCGATCAATCCGATCGCGTTCAGTATCGGTCCGTTAGCCGTCCATTGGTACGGGCTGATTCTTGGACTCGGAGCTGTAGTCGGAATGTTGATTGCGATGCGCGAAGGAAAAAGATTCGGTCTGCCGCAGGAATTGTTTATGGACATTTTGCTGTTCGGCGTACCGTCGGCTATTATTTGTGCGCGGATTTATTATGTAGCTTTTCAATGGGATCAGTACAAAAATAACCCGATTAAGATTTTTGCGATATGGGAAGGCGGCATCGCGATCTATGGAGCGCTTATTGGTGCCGTAATTTGTGCAGTCATCTATACGCGGATCAAGGGTTATAGTTTTTGGCGGATTGCCGATCTGTGTGCGCCGGGCTTGCTTGCCGGTCAATTGATCGGACGTTGGGGGAATTTCGTCAATCAAGAAGCTTATGGCGGCGAAGTGAGTGAAACTTTCCTGCGCAATACGCTACATTTACCTAACTTTATCGTGAATCAGATGAACGTGGAAGGGGTCTATCACCATCCGACGTTTTTGTATGAATCGCTTTGGAATGTGCTGGGTATTATATTGATCTTTGTTATTCGTCGACGTTCTTTTGTACGTGCCGGCGAAATCTTTATCGGATACTTTATGTGGTATGCGATCGGTCGCTTCTTTATCGAAGCTTTGCGCACCGATAGCTTGGCTTTCCAAGGACCGAATTGGTTGGCTTCGCTGATCAATGGCATGTGGACGCCAATGACTTGGTTTGGATTCGAACAAGGGTATTTGGATGCGGCTTACGGAAATGTCCGCATTTCGCAGTTGGTGGCAATCTTGCTCTTCGTTATTGCGATCGCATTGATTATCATTCGTCGCAAAAACGGGCAAGCGAATATTCGTTACTCTGATCCGATCGTGTCTTCGAAGTTGTCGACAGCTCTACCAGCGGTAGATGAAAATCATCGTGTAGAAGGTGCAGATCCAAAATCCTCATCGGAACGTATTGGCAAAAGCTCTACAGACGATGAACTTTCCCGGAAGGAGTGAGCGGATTATGACTACTCCTCCGAAGATCTCTACCGTATTGTTTGATTTGGATGGAACGATTATCGATACGAATCAATTGATTATTGACTCGTTCATGAACGCGATGTCGGATATTCCGTTAACGCGTGAAACGATTATTCCGCATATGGGTACGACGTTGCAAAATCAGCTGCAAGTGTTTTCCGGGCTTGAAGATGTACGCGAACTGGAGCAAGCCTATCGGCAATATAATTTGGCGCATCACGATTCGATGGTGAAACCTTTTCCGCATGTTCAAGAAGTCATTCAAACGCTGCATGCTTCAGGAATCCGCCTCGGCGTCGTGACGACCAAAATCCGTCCGACGACGATGAAAGTGCTCGATATGTTCGATCTAACTTCGTATATGGAGGCGATCGTAACGGTAACGGATGTGACTCATCCCAAACCTCATGCCGAGCCTGTACAGATGGCATTAGAAAAAATGGGCGTTGATCCCAAAACAGCGCTCATGGTAGGCGATAGCCCAGCAGATATTCAGTCTGCGCAAAATGCGGGCGTCTATGCAGCGGCGGTCGCTTGGTCGCTCAAAGGCGAAGCGGTGCTATCGGGATACAATCCGGATCATATTATCCGCGATATGCGTGACTTGTATGCTTTGACCGGAACAGGAGCGTAGATCGATTATGAGAAAAACGGAGCGCCATTTCGTGGAAGACGGCCCGAACGCTTTGCGTCAGATCTATAGAACGGTAAGCCCATGGAAAGGCGTCAAAAACTTCGTTTTTATCCAGATTGCGCGGTACTGTCCGATTTTGGAAATGAAAAATTGGATTTACCGTCATATGCTGCGCATGAAAGTCGGGCCGGATACGGCTTTTGGACTGATGGTTATGGTCGATGTGTTTTTTCCGGAAAAGATTTCGATCGGACGCAACACTGTCATTGGCTATAACACGACGATCTTGGCGCACGAGTATTTGATTCGGGAATATCGCCTCGGGAATGTCGTGATCGGGGACGAAGTCATGATTGGCGCGAACACTACGATTTTGCCCGGGGTTACGATCGGGGATGGAGCTGTCGTAGCGGCAGGTTCAGTCGTTTATCGTGATGTAGAGCCGGGAACTTTTGTCGGAGGCAATCCACTTCGGGTGATCGAACGAAAAACGCCATAATGTTGGATCGAACTTGTTTAGACGGGTACGCGAAAATAAAATTGGGTAAATGGTATACGGGAGACAGCGATGTCGTCCCGTTTTCGCTTCGTAATTGGAAGTCGATAGGGAAAGGAGTTTATGACTTTGAGTTCTGTTTCAATAAAAAAAGAAAGACTGCCGCAACTCGATACGTTTCGGGCTTTAGCGATTTTGGGCGTGCTGCATGTTCACGCGACCTCTTTTGCAACCGTGGAATCGGTGAATTTGAAAGCTTTTTATCTGATCAACTTTATTAATGTGTTTTTCCGCTACGGGACACCTTCTTTTATTATGCTGAGCAGCTTTGTCCTGTTTTACAATTATTATAATCGCCCGCTAAATGGTAAATTGATCGGTGGCTTTTATAAAAAGCGGATGTTGTACATTTTGCTGCCTTACATCCTGATCTCCGCTATTTATTTTATTTATAAAATGCATGTAGCAGGGACGCTCGGTACAGGTGCAGAAACGTATAGCGAAATGCTGGCGCGGTATTGGACGAATTTAAAAGAAGGTACGGGATATACGCATCTGTATTTTGTGTATATTAGTGTGCAATTTTATATTTTGTTTCCGCTCATCCTGCTGTTGTTAAAATCGTCTAAATGGGTCGTGCGTTTCGCGATTCCGATTGGATTGATCTTGCAGTGGGGCTTCGTATTTTGGAATAAATATGATCTTCACTATGCAACTAAAGGAAGTCTCGCCATTACATACTTGTCCTACTATATGATTGGTGCCTTTCTCGCGATCCATTTCGATCAGATCCGGGGTTGGCTGATGAACGATTCCAAAAAGTTGCCGACGAAAGTCTGGTTCTGGAATTGGGCATTATGGATTGCTTGGGCAGCTGTGGTCATTGTGCATGTCTGGTTCTATCAAGGGATTCGATTGAAACATTTCACTGCCAATTCACTGTGGTACGAACTATTGTGGAATGTGCATACGATGTTAACCGCTTTAGTGCTGATGCGTGTATCCTTCGCTTTATACCGCAAAGCACCGCAATGGTTGATCAAAATCCTGACTCGACTAGGCGAATTGTCGTTTGCGATTTATCTTGTGCATCCGCTGGTCCTCGGTTATTACCGAGATACGAAAGATTGGTTCTTTAGCCATTTTGCGATGGGATCGGTAACGTATTTCGTATGGGTATACGGCGGGTTGATTGCAGCTCTGGCGATCTCGTGGATCGTCACGCAGTTGATTTTGCGCTGGATTCCTGGAGCTTGGATCTTACTTGGGAATGTCCCGGGTTCTTTGCGGAAAAAGAAAAAAGCACCGCCTGCACCTGCAACTTCAAGCGATCGCAGTATATAGGAGTAAGAAACTCATAATCTTTACTCAAAAAAGCTCTTTCTGCCTCGGTGGGAAGAGCTTTTTGTTCAGATAAATGGACGCAGATTGACGACAAAGGCGACAAAATGATAATATAACTCTACGCTTTATTTTACTACCATGTTATCACTGTACCATATTAAAGTATTTAAAATGAATATTTGCCGGATATGCGTCTTTCGGATATGGTGAATATCATATAGATGAAATTAACGAAAATACGTCATGAACAATTTATAGAGGTGAATCTAATGTCCAAACCGCAAGGGTTTGAAAAACCGATCGGCGTTCGCGATTATCTGCCTCGCGCTACCCGCAGATTGCGCCGTATCGAGCGAAGTGTACTTGATTGTATGTCGCGTTGGGGCTATGATCCGATCAAAACGCCGACGATGGAATATTATGATACGGTTGGACTGGCAAGCTCGACGCCGGATCGCAAATTGTATAAGTTGCTCAACAACCGTGGGCAGACGTTGGTATTGCGCTCCGAAATGACAGCGCCGATCGCGCGCGTCGCATCTTCGCTGCTGCGCGAAGAATCGTTGCCGCTGCGACTGTCGTATCACGCGAACGTGTTTCGCGCGATCGAAGAAGAAGCAGGACGCGAAGCGGAGTTTTTCCAAACCGGCGTGGAACTGGTCGGCGACCGTTCTCCCGAAGCGGATGCAGAAGTGATTGCGCTTGCGATTGCTTCTATGGAAGCAGCAGGTGTACAGAGCTTCAAGTTCGCAATGGGTCATGTCGGGTTTTTGAACGGGCTATTCGATGAGTCGCTGCCGGATCGCGCAGAAGATCAACAAGCGCTCAAAGAACGTCTGCTCAAGCGGGATTATGTAGGATTCCGTGAAGCGGCGGAGTCGCTCGGTCTTGGGGCGAAGCAGCAACAAGAGCTGGAAGGATTGCTCAGATTGCGCGGCGATGTGAGCGTATGTGATCAGGCGGCGGGATTAAGCCGCCACCGACTTGCGCAAGAGTCGCTAGAGCATCTGCGTAGCGTCTGGGAAGCTTTGCAAGACTACGGCGTGTCGCAGCATGTCATGATCGATCTGACGATGATCGGCGATTTCTCGTATTATACCGGAATGGTATTCGAAGGCTATGCCGCTGAATTGGGATTCCCGGTATGCAGCGGAGGACGCTACGATAACCTGTTGAAGCAGTTCGGACGCGATGTTCCGTCTACGGGGTTTGCGCTTAAAACAACACGGATTTTGGACGGCGTAGGCGATCCTGCCGATGAAGAAGAACGCCCGGTGTTGATCGTATATGACTTGAAGCAGCGTGCTCAAGCATTGAATGAAGCGGCTCGAATCCGCTCAGAAGGCGGAGCCGCCGTTACGATATTGGCAGCAGACAACAATCCCCATCAGCCTGCCGAAAGTCATCGATATAGTCAGGTGCTTCTGTTCACGGAAGAAGGAAACGAAATTCGATAAATCAAAGCTCAAAGCTGCCGTTAATGGAGTTTGAGTCATTATAGGATAAATAAGAACATGAACGAGTTTTAAAAGGAGGAGAACCGCTTGAGCGAAGTGCTGAAAGTCGCGATGCCGAAAGGCAGAATTTATAAAAAAGCGGCAGAGTTGTTCCGCAGCGCAGGTATTGTGATTCCGACCGATGTCGATGATTCGCGTCGACTGGTGATTCCGATTCCGGAAGCGAATATGGAATTTATTATGGCGAAGCCTGTGGATGTGCCGACTTATGTGGAATACGGCGTAGCCGATATTGGCATCGTCGGTAAAGACGTGTTGCTCGAAGAAAACCGAGATGTGTACGAACTATTGGATCTGGGCATTGCTCGGTGCCGGATGTCGGTTATCGCGCTGCCTGATCGTCAGCCAGGGATTCATCTTCGTGTCGCGACGAAATATCCGAATGTGGCAACGCGTTATTTCCGCGAACAAGGCGAACAAGTCGAAGTTATTAAGCTGAATGGTTCGATTGAACTTGCGCCGTTGATCGGTCTTGCGGACCGAATCGTCGATATGGTCGAAACCGGGCAAACGCTCAAAGATAACGGGCTGGTCGAATTGGAGAGTATTTTCGGGATTACAAGCCGTCTGATCGCCAATCGAGTGAGTTACCGGATGAAAAATGACGCGATCCAAAAGTTATGCGATCAATTGGAAAAAGTAATGCCGAGCGTAGTGAAATCTTAATTTTAAAATCAATGATCAAGCGGCAATCTACTGCCGCCTGATGAATAATAGACGGAGGAACGACTATGAAGATTGTACCTGCGGCGGAGTTCGATCTGCGCCGGGATGTCGAGTACGGTTCGGACGAACAAGTAACGACGGTCAAAAAAATCGTCGGCGATATTAAAGCCGAAGGCGATGCGGCATTGTTGCGTTATACCGCAACGCTAGATCGCACTACGCTGGAAGCGTCACAGCTTCGAGTGACCGAAGACGAACTGCAAGCGGCTTATAGCCGCGTCGAAGAATCGTTCGTACTGGCGATTCGCGCCGCAGCAGTCAATATCCGTACGTTCCACGAGCGGCAAAAGCGCAATTCGTGGATGGAACTTCAGCCCGACGGCGGCATGCTCGGGCAAATTATCCGACCGCTTCGCCGGGTCGGCGTCTATGTACCGGGCGGAAAAGCGGCTTATCCGTCTTCCGTACTCATGAACGTCATTCCCGCTCAAGTTGCGGGAGTGCCGGAGATCGTGATGGTGACGCCGCCTGCTACTGGCGGCAAAGAAGGAATCGACCCGTATATTCTGGTTGCCGCCGCTGAAGCCGGCGTAACCGAAATTTACCGGGTCGGCGGCGCGCAGGCAATCGCGGCGCTTGCTTACGGGACGGAAAGCATAGCTTCCGTCGATAAGATCTGCGGTCCCGGCAATATTTACGTCGCGCTCGCGAAGCGCGAAGTGTACGGGCTGGTCGATATCGACAGCCTTGCCGGACCTAGCGAGATCGTCGTCTTAGCCGACGAGACGGCAGACCCTGAATATATCGCTGCGGACTTGCTGTCGCAAGCAGAGCATGACGAATTGGCTTCGGCGATTCTGGTCTGCACGTCAGAAAAGCTCGCCGAGTATGTAGCGGCCGAAGTGGAACGCCAGCTATCGGAACTGCCGCGTCAACAAATCGCGCGCGCATCGATCGAAAACTACGGCGCGATCATCGTGACGGACAGTATCGAAGCGGGGATCGAAGTTGTGAACCGTCTGGCTCCCGAACATTTGGAAGTCATGGTGCAAAGCCCTACCGAATACCTCGGTTTGATCGAAAATGCCGGAGCGATCTTCCTCGGGCCTTATAGCTCGGAGCCGGTTGGCGATTACTTCGCAGGACCTAACCATATTATTCCGACCAACGGTACAGCGCGCTTCGCGTCTCCCGTTGATGTCGATGACTTTATCAAAAAATCGAGTCTGATCCAATATAGCAAGCAATCGCTGCTACAAAATGCTTCGACCATTATGGAACTTGCGCGCCGCGAAGGGCTGGAAGGCCATGCACGTGCAATCGAAGTCCGGGTGAAAAAAGAAGGCGCTCAGCAGCCAGATTCCAACTAAATAAAAGACACGGCAAAGCGAAAACAGGACGGAGGCACTTTTTATGACAGAAATCAACGAATCACAGACACGCAGCGCAAGTATTGCTCGCAAAACGAACGAAACGGATATTAAATTGTCTTACGGAATCGACGGTACAGGGATCTCGGAGATTTCGACGGGCGTTCCTTTTTTGAATCATATGCTTGATTTGTTTACGAAGCACGGTCAATTTGATCTGAACGTGGACGCGAACGGCGATATCGAGATTGACGATCACCATACGGTTGAAGATATCGGGATTTGTCTGGGTAGCGCGCTGCTGGAATCGTTAGGGGATAAAAGAGGCATTAAACGCTACGCGAATGTGTTCATTCCGATGGACGAAGCATTGGCGCAAGTCGTGATCGATATCAGCGGGCGTCCGCACTTCGAATATCGCGCTCAATATCCGTCGAATATGGTCGGTACGTTTTCGACAGAAATGGTACACGAATTTTTATGGAAATTCGCGTTGGAATCGCGCATTACCTTGCATGTTATCGTTCATTACGGACAAAACACGCACCATATGATCGAAGCGATCTTCAAAGCACTCGGACGTGCGCTTGACGAAGCGACTTCGATCGATCCGCGCGTAACCGGGATTCCTTCGACGAAAGGAGTGCTCTAAGATGACCATCGCCATCGTCGATTATGGAATGGGCAATCTGCACAGCGTCAGCAAAGCGGTCGAGCGTCTAGGTTACGACTATGTGATTAGCGGCGACGAACGCGAAATTATGCAAGCTTCCGGCATATTGCTGCCCGGCGTAGGTGCTTTCGGCGATGCTATGATTCATCTACGTGAGACAGGGCTGGATCAAGTGATGCAGCGTGCGGCGAGTGAAAATAAACCGCTACTCGGCATTTGTCTGGGAATGCAGCTGTTGTTTGACGGAAGCGCAGAGCACGGCGACCATGAAGGGCTGGGGCTGTTACCGGGTCGTGCGGTGCGCTTCAAGGCCGGAGAACTGAAAGTTCCGCATATGGGCTGGAATCGACTTCGGTTCACATCGGAAAACGAGCCGCTGCTCAGCGGATTGGAGCCGGGTCATGTGTACTTCGTTCACTCGTATCACGTCGAGCTTGAGCAACCGGGCGATCTGATCGCTTCCGCGGATTACGGGCTTCCTGTAACGGCGATTGTCGGACGAGGGAACGTGTACGGGATGCAATTCCATCCGGAAAAAAGCGGCGAACTCGGAATGAGCTTGCTCCGTAATTTTTTGAAGTTGTCCGAAGCGCAGGCGTGAATGAAGTTACTTTGATTAGATAAAAAGGAGAATTGATATGACGGCATTTACGATCTATCCGGCTATCGATATTCGCGGCGGCAAATGCGTGCGTTTGCTACAAGGCGATTACGAGCAGGAAACGGTATTCAACGAAAGCCCGCTCGATGCGGCGAAGCAGTGGGAAAGTCTGGGCGGACAATACGTGCATCTGGTCGATCTGGATGGAGCCAAAGCCGGACGTCCGATCAATCACGAAATTATCGGCAAAATCGCGTCTACGCTGAACGTACCTGTACAAATCGGCGGCGGGCTGCGTACCTTTGAAGATGTGAAATTGCTGCTTTCGTTAGGTGTAAGCCGTGTTATTTTGGGAACCGCCGCAATCGAAGACCGAGCTTTTACGGAAAAAGTACTTGCTGAATACGGCGACAAAGCGGCGATCGGGATCGATGCACGTAACGGCTTGGTCGCAACTCGCGGCTGGCTGGAAACTTCGGAAGTGCGCGCAGAAGATCTCGCCAAAGAATTGGCTGCAAAAGGAGCGGAAACGTTCATTTTCACCGATATTTCCAGAGACGGGATGATGCAAGGGCCTAACGTAGAAGCGATTCTCGCTTTGGCAAAAGCTTCCGGCAAAACGGTCATCGCATCAGGCGGTGTTACCGTACAAAACGATCTGGAAGTTCTGGCTACGCATGTGAACGATGGAATTGGCGGAGCGATTGTCGGTAAAGCGCTATACACAGGTAATATTGATCTGAAATCAGCTTTGGCTGCGGTAAATAGATAGAGACAGAAAGAAGGAGGAACGGCATGCTCGCGAAACGAATTATTCCGTGTCTGGATGTAAAAGACGGGCGCGTCGTTAAAGGAGTCAACTTCGTCAATTTGCGCGATGCCGGCGATCCGGTAGAACTTGCGTCCGTTTATGATCGTGAAGGCGCAGACGAATTGGTCTTTCTTGATATTTCTGCGTCGGTCGAAGGTCGTGCAACGATGGTCGAAGTGGTGCGTCAGACCGCGGGAGAAATTACGATTCCGTTCACGGTCGGAGGCGGCATTTCGCAAGTGGACGATATGAAAAGAATTTTGCGTGCAGGCGCGGATAAAACAGCGGTGAATACCGCAGCGGTTCTTCGCCCGGAACTGATTGCAGAAGGCGCTCGGCGCTTCGGATCACAATGTATCGTGCTTGCCGTTGACGCGAAATACAACCCAGACTGGCAAGAGTGGGAAGTCTACACGCATGGCGGACGCAAATCGACAGGAATAAAGGCGCTGGAGTGGGTCAAACGCGCCGAATTGCTGGGAGCAGGCGAAATTTTGCTGACCAGTATGGATGCCGACGGGACAAAAGACGGTTTTGATCTTAAGCTTACTCGTGCGGTATGCCGAGAAGTGTCGATTCCGGTTATCGCGTCAGGCGGAGCGGGAACAAGCGAACATTTTTATGATGTATTTACCGAAGGAACGGCGGACGCAGGTCTTGCGGCGACTATTTTTCATTACAAAGAAATCGCGATTCCAGATCTCAAGAATCAATTGAAGCAAAAAGGAGTCGAAATTAGATGAATCGAGAAAGCGATGTAATCGTTACACCGGAACAATTTGTAGCCAATATTAAATGGGATGCTCAAGGGCTTGCTCCAGCAATTATCCAAGATGTTAATACCAAAGAAGTACTGACATTAGCTTATATGAACGAAGAATCGCTGCGCCGTTCGGTTCAGTCGGGCGAAACTTGGTTTTGGAGTCGTTCCCGTCAAGAATTTTGGCATAAAGGCGCGACGTCAGGCAATGTGCAAAAAATCGTTGAACTGCGTTATGACTGCGACGGGGATGCTTTGCTTGTGAATGTCGAACCTGCGGGACCTGCTTGCCATACAGGCAAAGTCAGCTGCTTTTTCAACAAAGCGGCGCTTGAAGTTGGGCAAAGCTCGGATGCAGCCGATTCAGGTACTACAGCTTCGGCGGGACGCTTCGACGTACTCGGCGAACTGGAAAGCATCATTGCTGCGCGCGATCTAGAACGTCTAGAAGGTGCGTATACGACCTATCTGTTCGAAAAGGGCATCGATAAAATTTTGAAAAAAGTCGGAGAAGAAGCAGCGGAGTCGATCATCGCGGCGAAAAACGGTGACAATGCGGAACTTCGCCTTGAAGTCAGCGACCTGATCTATCACTTGCTTGTTCTGCTTCAAGAACGCAAACTTCCACTCGACGAAATTATGGACGAGCTGGCTCGTCGTCACGAGCGTCCGCGCCGCGACTAACAAGCAGAGGAGAATAGCGATGCTGATCGATTACCATACCCACCACGAACGTTGCGGTCATGCCGTCGGAACGCTGGAACAGTATGTACGCCGAGGGATAGAGCTAGGTCTAAGCCAACTGGGATTATCAGATCATATGCCACTACTGCATGTCGATCCGGCGGCGTATTACCCTGAGATGGCAATGCCGATGGACGAGTTGCCGCGTTATGTCGAAGAAGTGCTGATGCTTAAAGAAAAATATCGCGGTGAAATCGACATCAAACTAGGTTTAGAGGGCGACTATATCGAAGGTTATGAAGCTGAAATTCAGCAAATCGTCGAACGTTATCCGTGGGATTATGTGATTGGTTCTGTACATTTTCTCGGAGAATGGGACATCACCGATTTTCGTCAAACAGCGGGCTGGGAAGGTCGCGATCCCTTGAAAGTGTACGAAACGTATTACGATGCGATCGGAAAAGCGGCCGCGACCGGATTTTACGATATTCTCGGTCATTTCGACGTGATTAAACGTTTTGGCTACGCGCCAACAGCGGAACAAACTGCGGAAAAAGAATCTTTTGAAAATCAAGCCCTTCAAAGCGTTGCAGAAAGTGGCATCGCGATGGAACTGAACGCATCGGGATTAACCAAACCTTGCGCCGAAATGTTCCCTGCTGAAGATATTCTTCGCCGTGCCATTGCACGCGGCATTCCGCTAACGCTCGGTTCGGATGCGCATGATCCTAAAAAGCTTTCGGAAAATTTGGATCAGGCACGTATGCAACTCAAGCAATTAGGCGTAAAAGAAGTTGCTACGTTTGATCGCCGCCAAAGAATCATGATTCCGTTGCAAGATTAGAATTTTCGGATATAGGGACGCCAAAATTTGGCGTCTCTTTGCTTTTGCGCTTCCCTCGATTGGGGTATAATCAAAACAGACCTAAGAAGATCAACGAAAAATCATACCATATCAATAATAAACTTGCGGGAGGGTGCCATGCAGCACAGGATGCGTGTATTTTCGGGTTCGTCTAATCCAAGCTTAGTGGACCGGATCTGCGACGATTTGGGCGTTACGCCCGGTAAAGTGAAACTTACCAAATTTAAAAGTGGCGAAAGTTATGTTCACTATGAAGAAAGTATTCGTAATTTGGACGTCTTTATCGTTCAATCGCTTTCTCATCCGATCAATGAACATTTCGTCGAATTACTTGTGATGATCGATGCGGCAAAACGCGCTTCGGCACGTACCGTTAACGTTGTTATTCCGTATTACGGTTATGCCAGACAAGAACGCAAAGCCGCTCCGCGCGAGCCGATCTCGGCAAAAATGGTTGCCGATGTGCTGACGACTGCCGGAGCTACCCGGGTGGTCACGATTGAGCTGCATGCAGCGGCAATCCAAGGATTTTTCAACATCCCGGTCGATCACCTGACGACACTGGATTTGATTGCCGATTATTTGCGCAGCAAAAATATTAAAGACCCTGTGGTCGTATCTCCAGATGCAGGCCGAGCGAAGCTCGCTGAAAAATTGGCGAATCGATTGGATTCTCCAGTCGCGATTATGCTCAAAAAGCGCCCTTCGCACAACGAAGCGATGATTACGCATGTCATTGGTGAAGTCGAAGGACGTACGCCGATCATCATGGAAGATTTAATCGATACGGGCTCAACCATTCTGAAAGTCGTCGAAGGCTTAAAAGAACGCAATGCCAAAGACCCGATCGTCTGCGCAACTCACGGTGTATTTTCCGATGGAGCGCTTCAGCGTCTGGATCATCCGAGTATTGCCGAAGTCGTGATTACCGATTCGATTGCTTTGCCAGACGATCATTCGGAACGGTTCACGGTACTTCCGGTTGCGCCTATGCTCGCAAGAGCAATCCATATTATCTTAGAAGGCGGATCGTTAGCGACGCTATTTAGCGATTCGGGTATTTGATTTTTGGATCGCTTAAGAAAAATCCAGTGTACCGTCTTCCTTTTGGGAGGGCTGTACAAGTATGTTATACTGATCTGGATATTGGTTTTTAAACAGTTAACAAAGGGGGCCTTGCTCAGGTGAACGGGAATTATCGGCGTGAAAAGAAACCACAGAACACTGTAGTTTCTTTGACCATGGACGAAAGCTTTTTTTTTGAAAGAGCCGTCCGAGCGCTGGATCGCTACCAATATGACAAGGCATTGAAATATTTTCGTAAAACAGTAGAGTTGAAACCGGGCAATCCGGTCAATCATTGCAACATGGCGGGTATATTATCAGAGATGGGCAATTATGAAGCTTCGAACGAAGCGTTGCTTCATGTGCTTGAGCATGTCGACCCGTCTATGACGGAATGCCGATTTTATATGGCGAATAACTTTGCCAATATGGAGCGGTTCGAAGAAGCGGAAGATGCCTTGCTCGCTTATCTGGAAGCCGATGCGTCTGGACAGTTTTTACATGAAGCCGAAGAAATGATCGAATTGCTTCAGTTTGAGCTGAAACGAAATCTTCGACAACATCATGTGTTGGCACGTCAAGGATCGGATCGCCATGAACGTGCGCGTACGATGCTGGAAGAAGGAATGTTCGCGGAAGCGTCCGATCTATTGGAACAATTGCTTGAAGAGTATCCCGACTTCGCGGCTGCGGCAAATAATTTGGCGCTAGCTTATTATTATATGGGCATGACCGATCGAGCATTGAAAACGGTAGAAGATGTGCTGCAAAAAGAACCGGGAAATCTGCACGGACTGTGCAATTTGGCGATTTTCCGCCGTCATTCGGGTCCAGAAGGTGCAGCGGAAGCGGCGCAGCTTGCACGACGCTTATCAACGGTCATTCCATTTCACCGGGAACATGCGTTTAAACTTGCGACGACGCTCGGGATTTTGGACGAACACGAAGCGGCATACCAGCATTTCCGCAGATTGTTGTCGGGAGAAGAAGCTTCGTCTGATGCTTCGATTCATCATTATTGCGGCGTAGCGGCGCTACTGAGTGGACGAATCGGTATTGCGGAACAAATGTGGAAGCAGACGTTAAAGCTTGATCCCGAAGCGGAAGCTGCTCGTTATTATGTTGAGCGTTTACCGGAATGGAAGCAAAACGGGGTTTCTGAATTGGTCAGCTACCATTACCGTCTGGAAGCCGTCAAGCGATCCGAACTTTGGCGACGCTGGGAAGAGCGCTTGACGCAAGATTCGTCATCCATGCAAGAAACGTTGATCCATACGTTGCAATCGGGTAACGAAGAAGAGAAGCGTCAAGTATTGAAAGCTTTTTATTCGTTTACAGACGAAAAATGGCTGGATGCGCTACGCGTACTTGCCGAAGATTCGAGCGAAAACCAAGAGTTACGCAGTCTTGCTCAGCAGGCGTTAAAAAATTCTGGCGAAAATGTCGCAGAAGAAAAAGAACGTTCGGAACTTCAATTTTCGCGTGAACCGGCTGAACTTCCAGTATGGGAAAAGCGTTGGCAAGATGTGCTGGATACGGCGATCCGCGCTTCATGTGCGCCAAGCGATTTCGGGCTTCGGCGCGATCTTGAAGCGTTATGGACAGACTTTTTGCGGCGATTATACCCGGATGTACCGGTATTCTCGTATGCTCAAGGTTGGGCAGCGGCTTTAGATTATTTGACCGATAAGCTTCGCCGAGGCGAATCGACCTATGAAGAAATCGGACAACGTTATGGCGTATCTGCTTCTACCGTAGGGCGTTACGTGAAGCGTATCGACCAAGTCTGCAATATCAAAGAACGCATGACGATGCACAGCCGAGATCATCGAAAAGGGCTGTAACGTACAAGAACTACACATTATTTGGATGGATCTTAAGGAGGATGCCCATATGCAAAAATATAAAACAGTCGTAATCGGAACAGGTCCTTCGGGCTTGACTTCAGCTATTTATTTGGCTCGCGCTAACTTAAACCCACTCGTGATTGAAGGTCTTCAACCAGGGGGTCAATTGACGACGACAACTGAAATCGAGAACTTCCCAGGCTTCCCTGACGGAATCATGGGACCGGAATTGATGGACAATATGCGTAAGCAAGCGGAGCGTTTTGGCGCCGAATTCATGAACGGTTGGGTAGACGCTGTCGATTTCTCGCAACGCCCATTCAAAATTACCGTTGAAGGCGCAGGCACAATCGAAGCTGAATCGGTCATTATTTCGACAGGCGCTTCTGCGCGCTACCTCGGAATTCCAGGCGAACAAGACAATATCGGACGCGGCGTAAGTACATGCGCAACGTGCGACGGATTCTTTTTCCGTGGCAAAAAACTGATCGTAATCGGTGGCGGCGATTCGGCGATGGAAGAAGCGAGCTTCTTGACTCGTTTTGCGACAGAAGTTACGGTCGTAAACCGTCGCGAAGAATTGCGCGCTTCGAAAATCATGCAAGACCGTGCGCGCGAGAACGAGAAAGTATCATGGGCGCTGAACCGTCAACCGCTTGAAGTGGTCGCAGGCGATACAGGTCTTAAAGGTCTTAAAGTTCTGAACAACGAAACGGGTCAAGAAGAGTTGCTGGAAGCTGACGGCGTATTCGTCGCGATCGGACATACGCCGAATACGACTTTCTTGCAAGGTCATATCGACCTGGACGGTCACGGTTACGCAATCGTGAAGCCGGGTACGACTGAAACCAATATTCCAGGCGTATTTGCATGCGGCGACGTTCAGGATACGAAATACCGTCAAGCGATTACGGCTGCAGGAAGTGGCTGTATGGCAGCGATGGATTGCGAAAAGTATCTCGAAGGTAGCGTTGTACACGACTGGAGCGAAACGCTCGACCGTTAATTCATTTTTGATCAATCATCGTAAGAACTGATTAAAGAACGCGCAGACAAGAATCCGCACACGGAATCTTTCGTCGGCGCGTTCTTTTTATATAGGTGTATCGCAATCATTTGTATCGTAATCAACAAGGAGGTGAATCGTAGAATGAATGGTAATTCCAAGTCCACAAGCAAAATCGACCGTCGTTATTTGCGCCGGATACAATTGCAAAAGGAGAATATTGAAAATCATGACCAGTATCCTTTTAACCTTCCTGTAGTGAACGAGGTTGAGCAGATTCATTTTCACGATCGGGTGACTTATATTGTGGGTGAAAACGGAGTCGGCAAGTCGACTTTACTGGAAGCGATCGCCGTAGCTTGGGGATTCAATGCTGAAGGCGGTACGCTGAACTTCACTTTTTCTACAGCAGAGACGCATTCATCGCTGCATCAATGTCTACGTCTGATTAAAGGCACTGTTATGCCTAAAGACGGGTTCTTTTTCCGAGCGGAGAGTTATTACAATATGGCGACCGAGATCGATGAGTTGGATAAAGGAGAATCGTTAGGCGGCAGGGTCATCGATAGTTACGGCGGGCGTTCGCTGCATGAACAATCGCACGGAGAAGCTTTTTTCGCAACCTTTATGAATCGATTCGGTTCGGACGGTCTGTTTATTTTGGATGAGCCGGAAGCAGCATTGTCTCCTGTTCGTCAACTTGCCATGCTCTCGCGTATTCATGAATTGGTGCAAAAAGGCGGGCAATTTATTATTTCCACCCATTCTCCTTTGTTGATGGCGTATCCCTATAGCCGACTGTATCATTTGACCGCAAACGGCATTCGCGAAAGTCGTTGGGAAGAAACGGAACATTATCAAGTGACCCGACAATTTTTAAATCATCATGAACAAATGTTGAAGCATCTTTTGCCTGACGAGGAAAATTAAATAGAGACGATCCAAGCAAAAGCCGCGTCATACAAGGGTTTCAACGCCCCCGGGCGTGCCGCGCTCTTAAAAAACAAAGTTTGAATGCAAGAGAAGAGTCGCAGATAATACGGTAAATAGCTTTCGAGCCTTGCGGGACAAGGCTTTGTAAGGAGGTATCTCGCTTGACCGAACCCGGGTGTTCGCTTATAGTGGGATACGAAGGTGGACTTACGCAAACGGATTCATCATTTTCGATTTTCTATAATTCAGAAGAAAAAAGGTGGCTTGTATCATGTCTGAAAATGTCTACGTCGGTATGGATCTTGGTGGCACTACGATTAAAGTCGGGTTATGTAGCGAGAGTGGCGCGTTGCTGCATACGTATGAAGGACCCACAGGAGTTGCGGATGGAACAGATGCCGTAATTTCCAATATGGCGGATTACGTTCGTCGAGTTGTAGAGGAATCGCCGTATTCTTGGGAACAACTGGCTGGAGTCGGAGCAGGAGTCGCTGGATTCACGAATGTCCGTGATGGCATCATTATCATGGCACCGAACATAGGCTTCAAAGACGTGCCGATCCGAGCGATCCTCGAGGAACGACTCGGCAAGCCTGTTAAAATTGATAACGATGCGAATGTAGCCGCACTGGGCGAAGCTTGGAGCGGAGCAGGAGCAGGCATCGAAAATTGCGTCTGCTACACACTGGGAACAGGTGTAGGCGGCGGTGTTATTATCAACGGTCGTATCTATCAAGGGGCTTTCGGTATGGCAGGCGAAGTCGGACATATCGATGTCGTGCCGGATCTTGAAGCGATTCAATGCGGTTGCGGTAAATTGGGTTGTCTGGAGACCGTATCTTCGGCAACCGGGATTATCCGCATGGCAAAAGAAGCGGTCGAGCGCGGCGAACGTACATTTATCGCAGATGCTAGCGAAATTACGGCAAAAACGGTATTTGATGCGGCAAAAGCGGGCGACGAAGTGGCTCTTCGTATTGTTAAACGCGCAGCCTTCTATTTGGGTAAATCGATGGCGACTGTAGCAGCTGTTCTTAATCCACAAAGCTTTATTATTGGCGGCGGTGTATCGAGAGCCGGAGATATTTTGTTTGATCCGATTCGAGAAACATTCGCTCAATTAACGCCAGAACCGCTTCAAGGTGGTGTTCAGATCGTACCGGCTATGCTGGGCAACGACGCAGGCATGATTGGGGCTGCTGGTTTGTTAATTCGTTAGTATCCGCAAAATCGGGAGGGGAAGTCGCATGAGCGAAATTCCAACAGAAAAAGCGGCAACTTCGACCGCTACACTGATGATTATTACAGGCATGTCGGGAGCCGGTAAAACGATTGCCGTACAAAGCTTAGAAGATTTAGGGTTTTTCTGTGTAGACAATTTGCCACCTGTTTTGATCCCGAAATTCGCAGAGTTGATTGAACAATCGAATGGCAAAATCGCGAAAGTCGCGTTGGTCATTGACTTGCGCGGTCGCGAATTTTTTGCGGCATTGTCCGAATCTCTCGCTTATATCAAAGATCATTTTACGATTCATAGCGAAATTCTATTTTTCGATGCGAACGATTCGGTGTTGGTACAACGATACAAAGAAACACGTCGTCGTCATCCGCTTGCACCGGACGGAATGCCGCTTGACGGGATTCGTCTGGAACGCAAAATGCTGGAGGAGCTGAAAAATTCAGCGACCCAAATTATTGATACGACGAACATGAAGCCGGCTGTATTGAAAGAAAAGATCATTTCGCGTTTTGCGCATATGGAAACTCATCAATTGTCGGTTAACGTGACGTCGTTTGGCTTTAAGTATGGCGTGCCGATCGATGCCGATCTTATTTTCGACGTTCGCTTTTTACCGAATCCGCATTATATCGACAATTTGCGTCCGCTGACCGGTCAAAATAGCGATGTGTATGACTATGTGATGAAATGGCCGGAAACGCAGACGTTTTTGACGAAGTTATTGGATATGCTGCATTTCCTGATTCCCCAGTACCGAAAAGAAGGCAAAAGCCAGGTGATTATCGGCATCGGATGTACCGGAGGTAAACACCGTTCGGTCGCGATTTCCGAATATTTGGGTCGGATGTTAGGAGCCAGCGAGACGGAAAGAGTCCGTGTGAATCACCGGGACGCCGAACGGGATCGTCACTGATTGCTACACAAAAGTTCAGGCGTCCAACGTACTGAGGAGTGAACTTAATGAATATGAAACAACAACCGCAGCGTCCTGTACGCCGCCCACGCATCGTTGTCATGGGTGGCGGAACAGGCTTATCCGTGATGTTGCGGGGTCTCAAAGAACAACCGCTTGATATTACGGCGATTGTGACGGTTGCCGATGACGGCGGAAGTTCCGGTATTTTGCGCAATGAGATGCAGATGCCGCCGCCAGGCGATATTCGTAACGTATTAACGGCTTTGGCGGACGTCGAGCCGGTGCTGTCAGAGATGTTGAATTATCGATTCAAAGCCGGCAACGGTTTGGCGGGGCATAGTCTCGGCAACTTGATTTTGGCTGCGATGACCGATATTTCGGGAGATTTTGTAACCGCCGTGCGTGAGCTTGGGCGGGTATTCGCCGTCCGGGGACGTGTCTATCCAGCGGCAAAAGAAGGCGTTATTTTGCATGCTGAGATGGAAGACGGAACAATCGTAACCGGAGAATCAAATATTCCGGAATATGGCGGCAAGATCAAGCGAGTCTTTCTTGAACCCGTAGAAGTCGAAGCATTACCGGAAGCGATACTTGCGATTCAACGAGCCGACGCGATTTTGCTGGGTCCCGGCAGTTTATATACAAGTCTGCTCCCTAATCTTATGGTTCCGCAGTTGTCGGAAGCCTTCGTGGCATCCAGCGCTGTAAAAATGTTTATTTGCAACGTGATGACGCAGCCAGGAGAAACCGATGGATTCAGCGTTGCCGATCATCTTCAAGCGGTACATGACCATGTTGGCAGCCATCTGTTCGATTATGTGCTCGTTAATAGTGGGCATATCCCCGACGAAGTGCAAAAGCGTTATGCCGAAGAAGGCGCAACTCCGGTACGGCTGGATCTGGAAGAAATGGCGGGAACCAATTGTACGGTGATTGCCGATACATTTGTGAAGTACGGTACGTATTTACGTCACGATGCGGAGCAATTAAGTGAACATATTAATCGACTGGTGGAAGACTGGATGATGCGAAAGGGGTGAATAGTCCATGTCGTTCGCGGCTCAAACTAAAAAAGAACTGACGATGGTGGAAGCAGATGCTTGTTGTGAACAAGCGGAACTTTCGGCACTGATCCGGATGAACGGTTCGGTGCAATTATCCAACAAAAAAGTCAGTCTTGATATTTCGACCGAGAATGCGGCGATCGCTCGCCGAATTTATTCATTGATCAAAAAGCATTTTAACGTGCATACCGAACTGCTTGTGCGTAAAAAAATGCGTCTCAAAAAAAATAATGTCTATATTGTTCGGATTCCGGCAGGTGTGGAAGAATTGCTGGGTTCGCTTAAAATTACGTCGCAAGGTTTTCAATTTTTGCCCGGAATTAGCCCAGACATCGTAAAAAAGAATTGCTGCAAACGCGCTTATTTACGCGGAGCTTTTATGGCGGGCGGCTCGGTTAATAATCCGGAAGGATCTTCGTACCATCTGGAGATTGCTTCGATGTATGAAGAACATTGCCAAGCCCTTGTCGATCTCGCGAATACATTCAACTTGAATGCACGCTGTATCGAACGCAAAAAAGGCTTTATCTTTTACCTCAAAGAAGGCGAAAAAATTATCGAACTGTTGAATATTATCGGAGCGCATCAATCTCTGTTTAAATTCGAAGATGTTCGAATCATGCGCGATATGCGTAATTCGGTGAACCGAATCGTCAACTGCGAGACCGCAAACTTGAATAAAACGATCGGTGCAGCTGTGCGTCAGATCGATAATATCCGGTTTTTGCAAAAAGAAGTCGGGTTGGAAAGTCTACCGGACAAATTGCGCGAAGTCGCAGAAGTACGTCTGGCACATCCCGAAATCAATTTGACTGAGGTCGGAGAGTTGTTAAAAGGAACGGTCAGCAAGTCTGGCGTGAACCATCGTTTGCGTAAGCTTGATATTATGGCAGAGAAAATTCGAGGCGGCTAAAAGCCGTCTCTTTTTGGATACAGTTTGTATGGATGCTTTTAACTGTTGTGAGCAACCGAAGTTATGTTATACTAAGTATAATAATGCGTTTAGACAGGAATTTTATTTTGTATAGGGGGTAAGATTGCACATGACTAAGCACCCAGTAGTCGTTCGACTGAAAACAGGGCTTCACGCTAGACCTGCGGCTTTGTTCGTTCAGGAAGCTAATAAATACTCTTCCGAGATTTTCGTAGAAAAGGAAGATAAAAAAGTAAATGCTAAAAGTATCATGGGAATTATGAGCTTGGCAATTAGTTCGGGAACTGAAATTCACATCAGCGCAGAAGGCGCAGACGATGAACAGGCTGTAAACGCTTTAATTAGTCTCGTGAGTAAAGAAGAATTGGAAAACCAATAATCTTCTTATCCGTTTCAAAGCAGATCTTGATCTTAACCCTCCTGAAACCTCGGGAGGGTTTTTACGTATGTGAAGAGAACTTTGATCCAATACCAAGGGAGGCGAAATAGATTGAACCTACATAAAAATTGGAAAGCGGCTTCGGTCAAATTGACGAAAGCAACCATGGCTGCTGCACTGGCACTGACTTTATTACCTCCAGTGATGGCATCGGCGGCTGCTGCGCCTACGGCTGTATCTTCAACAAACGTCCAAACTCCGACTTTAACGGCATCTTCAGTTACCGCATTTTTGGATGCTTTTTTTGCGGAAGGGGCTATTCAAGAGATGGCTCCAGGAGCCGCAGTCGTTGTCGTCAAAAACGGCCAAGTGCTCGCAGAAAAAGGATACGGATACGCGGATGTCGATAGTAAACGAAAAGTCGATCCCAAAAAAGATGTATTCCGTATGGCTTCGGTGTCCAAAACCTTTACTTCTACAGCGATTATGCAGCTTGTCGAGCAAGGTAAAGTCGGTCTGAATACCGATATTCGTACGTACCTCGGCGATTTGACATTCAATAATCCTTTTGACAAACCTGTGACGGTCGGAGATCTAATGACTCACCTCAGTGGGTTCCAAATTCAAGACCCGGTCGCGGAAGATTTGAATCCGAACTTGGATGAGTATGTCGATCTCAAAGACTACATCAAGAAGTATATGCCGGATGTGGTACGCGAACCGGGAACGGCTTATATGTACGATAACTTCGCTTTCTTGTTATTGGGTTATATCGTGCAGCAAGCAAGCGGCATGCCGTATGAAAAATATATGGAGCAACATGTTTTCGAACCTTTAGGTATGGAGAGCACGGACTTTCTGATTCGAGAAGACCTGATGAAGCGCGCTGCGACAGGTTATGCAGGCGGTGAACCGGTAGAACCTTATACCGTGCGTCCGACCGTGATGCCTTCCGGCGGAATGTTCTCGACCGCAGACGATATGTCTAAATTTATGATTGCCTTTTTGAACGAGGGTAAACTGCCTTCCGGGAAAAGTCTGCTTCAAGCCGATACGATTGATTCGATGACGAAGTATCGTTCGGCGATTCATCCTTTGTTACCCGATGCGACTTACGGCTTTGAAGCCCCTACCCAACTTCCGGGCGCAGGTAGCAGCGACAAAGTCATCACAAAGGCTGGCGATATTGCAGGAGCAAGCTCATTGATGTTCTTGATTCCAGAACAAGATACCGGTGTATTTGTCGTGTATAACCAAAACGGTGGGCTGCGCGAGCAGTTGTATGCAGCGTTTATCGCGAAGTTTTTCCCACAATATGCGGCAGAAGCGACTTTCCCGGCGTTTACTCCAGAATCTCCAGAGCAACTGGCGCGTTATGCCGGTCTCTACAAAGATTTACGCGTCGAAAGTATCGTGTCCAAAGTGGGAGCAGGGTCGCGCGGACGTATGGTGATGTCTGATCCGTTAACCGGCGAACGTGCGCTCAAGCAAGTCGCTCCGGGACTTTTTATCGATGCGAATAAACGGTTGGTCGGCTTCAAACTGGATGATGCGGGTAACGTGACGTATCTGAAAGAACCGTATTTGAATCCGATGGGTTACGAGCAAAAAGGCGAAAAGCCAGCTGGATTCAACGATGTCCCGTCCACGCACCCGTATGCTTCATACATTCTCGACTTGCAATCGCTACGTTATTATCCGAATGATCCGAATCAAGCTTTCGGTCCAGATGAAGCGATGACAAGAGCCGAGTATGTCGAGATGTTGATGCGTACTTCAGCGATTCCATTGTCGGAAAAAACGCCGAAATTCAAAGATATCCAGAATCATCCGTATGCAGCAGCGATTCAGACGGCTTACGAATATGGTCTTGTCAGCGGAAATGACAAAGGGTTATTCCAGCCAGATCGCCCGATTACCCGTCAAGAAGCGGCCGTCATTATCTATAACTCGCTCGGCGGATTATATCCAGATGAGCTGCTACAACCGATTAAGCTGTCGGGTCATACCGACAAATGGGCAGTAAGTGCGGTTAAACTGATGGTGACGATGGGCTATCATGGTCCAGAAGTCAAAAAAAATAGTGCGGGAGCCGCTGATTTCTTGTCTAAAAAAGTGTTAACTCGCGCTGAAAACGCGGCGATCAACGACATGTTGTTAACAAGCAGCCTTGCCGGTAATTCGCAACTCGGAGACGGCTCGCTACCAGGTAACTAATTTCGTAAGCCTTTTCTGCGTTGACTGCAACCTTTTCCAAAACTTTGGCGTTTAGAAAAGTACCAACGACAAGAGGAGGAATTACAAATGAAAATGTGGATGAAACCGTTAGGTAGCGTGTTGATCGCAGGTTCTTTACTGGTAGGCGGAGCAGCACTTCCATCATCTTTTGGGCTTGGACAAGCTCAAGCAGCGGAGGTTGTCGCAATGAACGTAATTAACGTAACGGGCAAAGGCGAAGTAAAAGTTACACCAGACGTTGCTTATCTGTATATCGGTGTGCAGTCCAATGCAGCCACTGCAACAGATGCTCAGAAAAAAACAGCAGCAGCGATGAACAAGTTAAGCAAATTGCTTAAAACCGATTGGAAAGTCGCAAATAAAGATGTAGAAACGGATCAGTTCTATGTGTCTCCAAACTACACGTATAGCGAAAAAGACGGTCAAAAAGTTAAAGATTATACGGCTACACATACGCTGAAAGTCACTTACCGTGATCTGGATAAGATCGGTCAATTGCTGGATGCGGCTTCCGAAGCTGGAGCAAACCAAATTCAAAATATTAGTTTTGCTGCCGAAAATCCAGACCAATATGAAGAAGAAGCTATTGCTAAAGCGATGACTAGCGCTCAGAAAAAAGCGGCAGCCGTGGCTAAAGCAGCAGGACGTACTTTGGGTGCGGCTACTTCGATCAGTCTCGATAATGCCGATGCTCCGATCGTTTATGCACAGTATGAAATGGCAAAAGCAACGATGGATACTGCCAATTCTTCGACTTCGATCGAGCCAGGCCAAATTACGCTTCGTACGAATGTAACCGTTCAATACGAAATGAAATAAGATCTGTATCGAGCATTTTGAAAAAGCCACTTTCGTTTATTGCGAAGGTGGCTTTTTCGCATATGAACCTTTTTTAAAACCTCTTTTTGTAAAAAATGAGCATAAAGCTGTTTGGAATTAGACACGGAGTTTATAAATGGAGTAAGAAACAAACGTAGTTACAAATTCTTCGGAACCGAAAGCGAGGTGATTCCAGTGATCGAAACATTGAACATTCCCGAAAACCGAAAACAATATTACCGTAGAATGTTGCAAGAAAATCCGGCAAGAAACTTAGTCGAACGCTATTCCTTGTTTTGTGAAGAGTATAGTGATTTTGCTCGCAAACGAATGTCTTATATTCCGGAATTGATGCAAAAAGGTTGGGTGTCAATCGTCTTATCGGACGAAGGAATGAACTATGCCTTCACGATCGGATTGGAATATAGCTTCGGGCATCCTGAGATTTTGATTGCTTCACCTAATCGACCTGCACGTGTGTTGGCGAAAATGGTCGAATGGTTTGCGCAGCAAGTCGAAGACGGGCATAACTTCGACGCTCACTTGAATTACGCAGAATCATTGAAGCAAGAAAAAGACTTTAGCGATATCGACGGAGCAGCGATCATGCGTCCTTATGAAGAATCAGACGCCGATAATTATCCGTGTGGGTATCTGCATTCGTTCTATGGTTACTTCGCTGACCGTAATCTGGATCATCACAAATTACCGATGTTGATTCTAGAACTGGATTTCCCGGTACGTCCTGCACCGCCCGGAGGTCGTCTCTCGAATATTATGAATATGCAACCGAAATGGGATACCGGTGTTGATGCCTAATGTATATATTGTCATAGAACTTTGACAATTTTGTCAAACAACTTGCTCGGGTATTGCAATACTGTAACGCTCATTGTCACCCAATGTCGCTGAGATCTCTTTATAATCACAAGTGGAGAAAGAAATTATAGAGATCGCTCAAAAGCGAAGGAGCTGAATCAACATGAAACGGACAACCCCTACTTTACAAAAAACAGCGAAGATGATGACCGCAGCTTTACTGACAGCCGGATTGCTGCTTCCAACCACGACTTTTTTACAGCCGACTAACGCTCATGCTGCTTCGATGAGTGCAAGTTCAAAAGTTGCAAAAAGCGTCAATGTACGTTGGAACGACAAAGCGATCGGCATGGCTGCTTTCCAAGCTTCGGGTGATACCTTTATCCCGGTCAAAGCATTGGCAAAAGCCGCAGGGCTTTCCCTCACTTACGATAAAACGTCGGGACAATATACACTTGGCACATCGCCAAACCGTTTAGTATTGTCCCCTTATAATAGTCAAGTATGGATCGGCGCTAACGGAGTCGGTCTTCAAACCGAAGGACGCGTGAAAAGCGGATCGATCTACGTGCCGCTATCTGTGCTTCGAGATTACGCTGGCATGGATGGCGTATGGAATGCTTCCACGAACATCATTTCGTTAAAACCTTCTGCGGCTTCCGACGTCACGTTTACAGAAAAAACATTAAAACAAAACACAGGTGAAAAAGTCGTCGATATTCGCTACCCGGAATTGTCTGGCGATGCTGCGGGAATCGCGAAAATCAATGCAGCGATGAAAAAACATGCTCAAGCTTTCTTAACCGATTTTGAAGCTCAGGTGAAAGATTTTGGACCACTACCAAGTAAAGAAATGTACTACGAAGCAGACGGCGATTATCTGATTACGTACAACAAAAACGGATTTATTAGCATCGTGGCGCAAGATTATAGCTTCTACGGCGGCGCACACGGAATGACGATTCAGACCGGATATAATTTCGATGTGAATACAGGCAAAGAAGTCACATTGGATCAATTGCTGAAAGCTAACCCAAATTATCGCAAAGTCGTGGATAAACAAATCACTCAAGAATTCAAAAAACGCGGAATCTTGTATGACGATAGTTCGTTCCAAACCATCGGCAAATCGCCGGAGTTTTATGTGACAAACAGCGGCTTCACGATCTTCTTCCAACAATATGAATACACGCCTTATGCAGCAGGTCTTCCTTCTTTCGATATTAAATTTTCATCCGTCTTGACTAAAGGAACCAATCCTTTCGCTGGACTGTAAATCAAATTCAACCTACAAGCCCGGAACCCAACCGGTATGGATCATTTCCATATCGTTAGGTTTCGGGCTTTCGATTTGGATCACTTTTCAGGTAAAATAAAGATACAGCCTGATTTGCGATTGTAAAAAGGCAAGATGCTGATAAGATGGAATATAAAAAGAGGAGCGTGCATTATGCAAGGGGAATTGAAAATCGAACAATCTACGCAGCTCAAACCAAAACCGAATACCGCCAATCTTTCGTTTGGCGTCTATATGACCGATCATATGTTCACGATGGACTATGACAAAGGTCAAGGCTGGCATGATGCCAAAATCGTTCCTTACGGACCGATTCCGATGGACCCGGCAGCTAAAGTGTTCCATTACGGTCAAACGATCTTTGAAGGAATGAAAGCTTATGTCGGCCCGGATGGCGATATTCGTTTGTTCCGTCCCGAGAAAAACTTCGAGCGTTTCAATCGTTCTTGCCGCCGGATGAGTATTCCGGAGATCGACGAAGCTTTTGTATTGAACGCTTTGAAAGAGTTAATTAAACTGGATCGTAGCTGGGTACCTTCGGAGCCGGGAACTTCGCTGTATATCCGTCCTTTTGCGATTGCTACCGAAAACCATCTGGGAGCGAACCCTTCGCTTAACTATAAAATGATGATCATTTTGTCGCCGGTTGCCGCTTATTATGCGGAAGGATTGAATCCGGTACGCATCTATGTCGAGACTCGCGATGTACGCGCGGTAACAGGCGGCGTAGGTGAAGCCAAAACGGCAGGAAACTATGCAGCAAGTATGCAAGCGCAAGAAAACGCGTATGCAGCAGGGTATTCACAAGTGCTGTGGCTAGACGGCGTACAACGTAAATATGTCGAAGAAGTCGGCAGCATGAACGTCTTTTTCCGTATCGGCGACCGTATTGTTACACCTTCGCTAAGCGGCAGCATTTTGAACGGGATTACACGCGACTCCGCAATTCATATGTTGCGCGATTTCGGTTTTGAAGTTGAAGAACGTCCGATTACCATCGACGAACTTTGGCAGCATGCGGAAGACGGTTCGCTGATCGAAGCTTTCGGTACAGGCACAGCAGCTGTCGTGTCTCCAATCGGCGAGATTGGTTGGGAAGATAAAACAGTGAAGATCGGAGCTGGCGAAACAGGCGAATGTACGCGTCGTCTGTACGATGAATTGACTTCGCTGCAACGCGGCGATTCCGAAGATCGCTTCGGATGGACGCAAACGGTATGCCGCGCGGAAACGGCTCAATCTTAATTGACATTTGCATGAAATGTAACTAAAATAGTTTCACATCATGAAGGAGGGATGCGAATTGAATATCAGTACGCGGTTTCCGGTTGCGGTGCATACGTTGATATTGTTGAACATTTCGCAGCCCGGTACAGCCACTTCGGATTTTATTGCTTCCAGCGTAAATACAAATCCGGTCGTGATTCGCCGAATCACCAGCATGCTCGGTCGTGCAAATCTTGTAGAAGCCAAAGCAGGAATTGCAGGAGCCAAGCTGAAAAAGCCGTTGTCCGATATTACTCTGCTTGATGTCTATAAAGCGGTGAATGTAGTCGGTGAAGGTCAATTATTCGCGGTACACGACAACTCAAGTATTAAGTGCGAAGTCGGACGTCATATGCACTCGACGATGACGACGATCTTGGCTCGTGCCCAACAAGCGATGGAGCAAGTGTTGGCGCAGACCACGGTTGCCGATGTCGCAGGCGATATTGCGCAGTTGGAAGGTGTCGTATTTCCCGATTACTTTATGCAGCCTAGTTTGTAGTGGGTAGCTAGAAAGTATGATAAAAGCCCGACGTTTTCGAATGACGAAAACGTCGGGCTTTTTGTATAGATCATTTAAGGTTTAAAAAGGTCGCGCGCGAAACGGAAGGGTCGGTGCAAGCCAGACCTCGCCGCGTCCTCGGAACGTCTGAAGCATCCCTTCACCGGAAGATGCGGAACCGAGCATGGATTTGGTCGATTTTTCTACACTGAACTCAATCGTACTACTGCGTAACACGGCGAAGCTTCCGTCTACTTTTAACGTCTCGGTGCCGTCTAGCTCATAACGAACCAATTCGTATTCCGGTACTGGTAGTTCCAAGACTACATAACCGTTATCCGACGCGGTAATTTTGGTCTGGAACAGACCTTCGCCGCCAAATAGCGCCGAGGATACGTTGCTTTGTTTCGCTACGCCGACTTTGACGGTGTTTTCCGCGCAGAAGAACAATCCGTCGTCCACAATAATTTCTTCGCCGGGAGCTAATTCGATAAGTGTGAAGTCTTTGCGTTTGGGTTCCAGATACATTTCGCCGCTTCCACGGTAGATCGGTTTGCTTGCCGTCTCGCCCGTAACCGCGCTACCCACGAATTTTTTGGCAAAACCGCCTACGCCGCCAGAACGATTTTCCATCTCGATATTGCCGAACATATATTGCAACGCGCCGGCTTCCAGTACTACAGAGGTATCTTTCAGCAAAATACGAACTTGTTGCCAGCTAAAACGTTCTTGATCATGGTGATTGACCGATTTTGCCAAATCTGCGTTGTAGTTTTCCGGCAATCCACCCGCTTGAATCACTTCGATCACCAGATTGTCTCTTTTTAACGAGCTGAACACGCGAAAATCGTTATGACGAAATTGCATAAATGTTTTCCTCCTCGGTATATGTACGCGTGATTGAATAAGGTTCTGCACCTATTACGCAGAGTTGCGCTTGTCGGTTGCGAAGTGTAGATAAGAAAATATAAACAAAAAAGCCTGAACAAATTCGCTGGATCAGCAAATTCGTTCAGGCTTGTTCCGAGATTACTTCACGCCGATTTCGGCAACGGGTTTTTCGATCACTTTGTCGATGATTCCGTATTCTGCTGCTGCGGCAGCATCCATGAAGTAGTCGCGATCCGTATCTTTGTCGATACGCTCGATCGGTTGACCGGTGCGCTCAGACATAATGCGGTTCAGCTTTTCGCGAAGCGCGATGATGCGGCGAGCCCGGATTTCGATATCCGAAGCTTGACCTTGCGCGCCGCCGAGCGGCTGGTGAATCATGATTTCGCTATTCGGCAAAGCAAAACGTTTGCCTTTTGCGCCTGCATTCAGCAAGAAAGCGCCCATCGAAGCCGCCATGCCTACGCAGATCGTTGATACGTCTGCTTTGATAAACTGCATCGTATCAAAAATTGCCATACCCGCCGTGATCGAACCACCTGGGCTATTGATGTACAAATAAATATCTTTTTCAGGATCTTCCGCTTCAAGGAACAAAAGCTGTGCAATAATTGCGTTCGCTACAACATCGTTAACTTCGGTACCGAGGAAAATAATGCGGTCTTTCAGCAGGCGGGAGTAAATGTCATACGCTCTCTCGCCGCGATTGCTTTGTTCAACGACCATAGGAATGTAACCCACAGTGAAAAACCTCCTTGTGAACGGATCAGTTCCGTCATTATGATTTGGAATAACTGCCAGGCTGGAGTGCCTGCCGAACCCTTATACGTCGAGGGACCCGGTAAACGTCTAGCTGGTATTACCCATATGATAAACAATTCCAAACATAAAGTCAAAGAAAGTCAAACTTTCTACAAAAAAAATAGCCTTATCGGCGTCATAAACAAAAAATACAGTTAAATAATAATGGCGCGCCCGCCAAGAATCGAACTTGGATCTCAGGCTTCGGAGGCCTACGTCATATCCATTGGACCACGGGCGCACAATATGTGAAGAAACAGCAGTAATTATGATTATAGTCATTTGCAAGGTAAATAGCAAGTTTTGATTGAGCTGTGAAAAATGGAGCAAAACTACCGCTATATAGAGGGGTTAATGATTTTATTTCACCTATATATAGTAGAGATGAATCAGACTTGGAAAAGAATTAAATTACCTCTTGCCAAAGCTTGCATCGCGGCGTCAAATTGGGTAAACTAGGTGTGGGACAGAAAAAGTGTTCCCGGGACATTAAATGTCCACTGATTTAAATTATACAGGCAGACGAAGTTTGCAGAGGTGGAGCGCATGCAGAATATTCTCGAAATCCAGCAGCAGCTGCTTCCCGATCTCATGGAAACTCTCAAGAAAAGGTACACCATCCTTCATCAGATTATGCTGACAGGTACAACCGGTCGCCGTACGTTAGCGAACTCGTTGCAAATGACCGAACGTGTGCTTCGAGCCGAGACCGACTTGTTGAAAGCACAAGGCTTGATCGAGACGGATACGGCAGGTATGCGAATCAGCGATGCGGGGCAACTCCTTCTTGAGCGTCTGGAACCCGTATTGAAGGAATTAGTGGGATTGTCCAACCTAGAAGAGAGAATTCGTCAATTTTACGGACTTCGCAAAGTTGTTGTGGTTCCGGGAAATTGTGATGAATCGCCGCTATCCAAGCGAGAACTTGGCAAAGCGGGAGCCAAAGCACTGCTCGGCGTCATGCAAGGCGGAGATGTAGTTGCGGTAACTGGAGGAACAACATTAGCCGAAATGGCTGAACAGTTGACCTATCCGGTAAATGGTCCTCTCAAAGGAAGTTGGTTCGTTCCAGCACGCGGGGGACTGGGCGAAAGCCTAGAAATCCAAGCGAACACGATTGCTTCCAATATGGCAAAGCGGGTAGGCGCCGATTATCGGCTGCTGCATGTACCTGATCTACTGAGCCGCGAAGCTTACGAGTCGCTGGTGCAAGATCCGAATATCCAGGAAATCGTTCGCGAAATCCGTACGTCACGCGTGATCGTTCACGGGATCGGCAATGCGGTAGATATGGCGCGGCGACGCAGATTGGATGAAGGAACAACGAACGAACTCCATGAAAAAGGAGCGGTAGCCGAATCTTTCGGTTATTACTTCGACGAGAGCGGCAATGTCGTTCATAACATGCTGACTCTCGGACTTAGACTCGATGATATTAAGGCGGCAGACGTCGTACTCGGTATCGCGGGTGGCAAATCAAAAGCAAAAGCAATTCACGCAGTACTGCGATTCGGAAAAGAAGACATTTTGATTCTTGACGAAGCAGCGGCGCTGGAAATTGTTCAAGTGCTGGAGAGCGCCTAACAAACTTGTTACTCACGGCGCGGCTTTTTCATCGAATATGAAGAAGTGGCACCTTGAATAAATGAAACTTTTCTTCACAAACCATCTATTTTAGGAGGAACTGTTCAATGACTGTAAAAGTAGGTATTAACGGATTTGGTCGTATCGGACGTTTGGCATTCCGTCGTATTCAAGACGTGCAAGGTATCGAGGTTGTCGCAATCAACGACTTGACTGACGCGAAAATGCTCGCACACCTGTTGAAATATGATACAACGCAAGGTAAATTCAACGGTGACGTTGAAGTACACGACGGCTTCTTCAAAGTAAACGGCAAAGAAGTTAAAGTCTTGGCTAACCGCAACCCAGAAGAACTTCCTTGGGGAGATCTCGGCGTTGATATCGTTCTGGAGTGCACAGGTTTCTTCACAACTAAAGAAGGCGCTGAAAAGCACATCACAGCTGGCGCTAAAAAAGTCGTGATCTCCGCACCAGCTACAGGCGATATGAAAACAATCGTTTACAACGTAAACCATGAAATCCTTGATGGTTCGGAAACGGTAATTTCTGGCGCTTCTTGCACAACTAACTGCCTGGCTCCTATGGCAAAAACACTGCAAGATCAGTTCGGCGTTGTTCAAGGTCTTATGACTACAATCCACGCTTACACTGGCGACCAAAACACTTTGGATGCTCCGCACCCTAAAGGCGACTTCCGTCGTGCTCGCGCGGCAGCAGAAAACATCATTCCTAACACGACTGGCGCTGCTAAAGCAATCGGTCTGGTTATCCCAGAACTTCAAGGTAAACTTGACGGCGCTGCACAACGTGTACCAGTCGCTACAGGTTCCCTGACTGAGCTGGTTGTTGTTCTTGAAAAAACAGTAACTGTTGACGAAGTTAACGCGGCAATGAAAGCTGCTGCTGACCCAGAAACTTACGGTTACACAGAAGACGAGATCGTATCGTCCGATATCAGAGGAATGACTTTCGGTTCCCTGTTCGACGCTACGCAAACTCGCGTAATGACAGTTGGCGACAAGCAACTCGTTAAAACAGTAGCTTGGTACGATAACGAAATGTCTTACACAGCTCAACTCGTTCGTACGCTTGAATTCTTCGCGAAAAAAGCTCAGTAATTCCGGACCTTTTCGCGCGAAAGTCGGCATACTTATCGCATAATGAAAACGCGTAGGTAGAGTGGATAAAGACTCTGCTTACGTAGTTCATGCAGAAAAAGCGGAAACAGCTTCATTGTGTTTCCGCTTTTTCTAAGTTGCCGGAGCGGGCGAGGCGTATTCCTTGGAATCCTGAATTCTAAATTTGAGGGCATGGGGGATTAATTTATGAATAAGAAAAGTGTACGTGACGTAGAAGTAAGCGGCAAAGTTGTGTTTGTGCGCGTCGATTTTAACGTTCCGCTCGAAGATGGAAAAATTACGGATGACACGCGTATCCGTGCAACTCTTCCAACGATCAATTATTTGACTGAAAGAGGCGCGAAAGTCTTGCTGGCGAGCCATCTTGGACGTCCAAAAGGCGAAGTTGTCGAATCGATGCGTTTGACTCCAGCCGCAGAACGTCTGTCTGAACTGCTGGGCAAACCAGTCGTGAAAACAGATGAGTCGATCGGAGAAGCGGTCAAGGCTAAAATCGCCGAGCTCAAAGACGGAGACGTGCTGGTGCTTGAAAACGTTCGTTTCCATGCAGGCGAAGAGAAAAACGATGCTGAACTCGCTAAAGAGTTTGCTTCGCTTGCCGATCTGTTCGTAAACGACGCTTTTGGCGCCGCTCACCGTGCTCATGCTTCGACTGAAGGTATCGCACACCACCTGCCAGCCGTATCCGGCTTGTTGATGGAAAAAGAACTCGACGTATTGGGTAAAGCTTTGTCGAACCCAGAACGTCCGTTCACAGCGATCGTTGGCGGTTCGAAAGTTAAAGACAAAATCGATGTCATCGACAACCTGATCAATATTGCAGATAACGTATTGATCGGTGGCGGATTGGCATATACCTTCTTCAAAGCACAAGGCTATGAAATCGGTCAATCCCTGCTTGACGACAGCAAACTTGATGTAGCTTTGGGCTTCATCGAAAAAGCGAAAAAACTGGGCAAAACGTTCCACTTGCCAGTGGATATCGTAATTACCGATGAATTCAGCGCAAAAGCAAACACCAAAATCGTCAACGTTGAAGACGGCATCCCGGCAGATTGGGAAGGCATCGACATCGGACCGAAAACTCGCGAAAAATACGCTGAAATCATCAAAAACTCCAAACTGGTTGTTTGGAACGGACCGATGGGCGTATTCGAAATCGAGCCTTTCTCCAACGGCACACGTGCTGTAGGCGAAGCTTGCGCAACAACAGAAGGCTACACCATCATTGGCGGCGGCGACTCCGCAGCAGCAACCGAGAAATTCGGTCTGGCTGATAAAATGAACCATATCTCCACAGGCGGCGGCGCTTCCCTGGAGTTCATGGAAGGCAAAGCCCTCCCAGGCGTTGTAGCTCTCAACGATAAGTAAAACCAACTTGCTTTCCGCCTCATCAGCGGAAGCAAGCTGTCCATAGATCGAACTAGCTTTACAAGCATGTCCAAGCTTCAGCAAGGAGAAGCGATCGGGGACGTTTCACCTGTCCCCGCCGCCCTCCCCTCGCCGGAGCGAGTTTTAAAGCGATCCTAAAATGGTTTTAGTCAGCGTTGGTACACGTGCTAAAGTAGCGAAGAGTTGCAGGCAGCCGGAGAAGCTAAAAGCTTTCCTAGGGAAAGCTGGCATCGAAAGCATAAGCTTGTTCGCCTTTGAAATTCGATTTCCCCCTCTGTTATGCTTCAATCAAAGAAATCGAATTTCAACACGCGATCGGAGGCGCCGGCAACTCGCAGCGCCATCTTAGCTCCTACGTTTCCAATGCTGACGCAATCCGTTTTATGAGATCAGTCATTTAAAAGGAGTGGATTATTTCGTGAGAATGCCAATCATCGCAGGTAACTGGAAAATGTTCAAAACCGTATCCGAAACGCTGACTTTTGCAGAAGCTGTAAAAAGTAGCGCAGTGGTAGAAGGCGTGGAAACGGTCATCTGTGCACCGTTCACCAATCTTCCTGCTCTGACCGAAGCGGTTAAAGGAACTGGAATCAAAGTCGGCGCACAAAACCTTCATTTCGAAGACAACGGCGCATTCACGGGCGAAATCAGCGGCGTTATGCTGAAAGAACTCGGCGTAGATTACGTAATCATCGGTCACTCGGAGCGTCGTCAATACTTTGGCGAAACCGACGAAATCGTAAATAAAAAAGTCGTAGCGGCTTTCCGCAACGACCTGACTCCGATCGTATGCGTAGGCGAAAAGCTCGAAGAGCGCGAAGCCGACCAAACGAAAGACGTCTGCAAAGTACAGACCGAAGGCGCATTTAAAGGTCTGTCCAAAGAAGACGCGGCGAAAGTTGTCGTAGCTTACGAGCCAATCTGGGCAATCGGAACAGGCAAATCGTCTACATCCGCAGATGCAAACGAAGTAACAGCTTATATCCGTACCGTTCTTGCTGATCTGTACGATCAAGCGACAGCTGACGTGATCCGTATCCAATACGGCGGTAGCGTGAAGCCTGAGAACGTAACGGAATACCTCGGTCAAAGCGACATCGACGGCGCGCTTGTCGGCGGTGCAAGTCTTCAACCGGATTCCTTCGTTGCCCTAGTTGAGGGGGCGAAGTAATGACAGCTCCAAAACCGGTAGCGCTGATTATTATGGACGGTTTCGGTCTGCGCGAAGGCGTAGAAGGCAACGCAGTTGCTCAAGCGAAAAAACCGAACTATGAGCGTTTTTGGAACAAATACCCGCATACGACACTGACAGCTTGCGGCGAAGCCGTAGGTCTGCCAGAAGGTCAGATGGGCAACTCCGAAGTGGGTCACTTGAATATCGGTGCAGGCCGCATCGTGTATCAAGACTTGACTCGCATCACCAAATCGATCCGCGAAGGCGACTTTTTCGAAAACGAAACGTTGCTGTCCGCGATCACTTCGGCTAAACAAAACGGCAAAAAGCTTCATGTACTGGGTCTGCTGTCCGACGGCGGCGTACACAGTCATATCGATCACCTTTTTGCTGTGTTGGAATTAGCGAAAAAAGAAAACTTCAACGACGTATATATCCATGCTTTCATGGATGGACGCGACGTATCTCCGGATAGCGGCAAGAAATATATGCAGCTTCTGGTTGATAAAATCGCCGAAATCGGCGTAGGTCAAATCGCGACCGTGCAAGGTCGTTACTACGCGATGGACCGCGATAAACGCTGGGAACGCGTAGAACTGGCTTACCGTGCAATGGTATACGGCGAAGGCGAACACGCGGCAAGCGGTCTGGAAGCGGTAGAAGCTTCTTATGCGAAAGAAGTCATGGACGAATTCGTATTGCCTACCGTAATCGCAAAAGACGGACAGCCAACGGCGAAAATCGAATCCGGTGACTCGATTATCTTCATCAACTTCCGTCCTGACCGTGCGATTCAAATTTCCGAAGCGCTGACAAACCCGGGATTTGCTGGCTTTGAACGCGGCGAAGGTCAACCGGAAACGCTGAGCTTCGTATCGTTCACGACGTACAGTGCCAATGTAAAAGGTCTGGTGGCGTACTCGCCGAAAAACTTGACCAATACACTGGGCGAAGTACTCGTTCAACACAACAAATCGCAATTGCGTATCGCGGAAACTGAAAAGTACCCGCACGTGACTTTCTTCTTCAGCGGCGGACGCGATGTAGAGCTGGAAGGCGAAACTCGCATTCTGATCAACTCGCCGAAAGTTGCAACGTATGACCTGCAACCGGAGATGAGTGCTTACGAAGTGGCGGACGCTTGCGTAGCCGAGATCGAAGCAGAGCGTCAAGACTGCATCATCTTGAACTTCGCAAACCCGGATATGGTTGGACACTCCGGCATGATGGAGCCAACGATCAAAGCTGTAGAAACAACAGACGAATGCGTAGGACGCGTTGTAGACGCGGTTCTTGCCAAAGGCGGCGTTGTTCTGATTACAGCTGACCACGGTAATGCGGAGACGGAAATCGATGAGTTTGGACGCCCGCAAACGGCGCATACAACGAACCCGGTTCCGTTTATCGTAACGAGCGAAGACGTGACGCTGCGCGAAGGCGGCATTCTTGCCGACATCGCACCGACGATTCTCGATCTGATGCAAGTTCCGCAACCTGCCGAAATGACAGGCACATCGGTCATTTCCGGTCGCAAAACTTCTCATTAAGCCGCAAATGTGGCATAGTTAACTTATAAAAACGAACTCAAAGGAGATTACTTAAAAATGACGATTATTTCTGACGTTTATGCACGCGAAGTCCTTGACTCCCGCGGTAACCCTACAGTAGAAGTTGAAGTATACCTGGAATCCGGCGCGATCGGTCGCGCAATCGTTCCTTCCGGCGCTTCGACAGGTGTTCACGAAGCAGTTGAACTTCGTGACGGCGACAAAGGCCGTTACCTTGGTAAAGGCGTAGAAAACGCGGTTAAAAACGTAAACGAAACGATTGCTCCAGAAGTTATCGGTATGGACGCTCTTGACCAACTGGGCATCGACAAAGCGATGATCGAGCTGGACGGAACAGCAAACAAAGGTAAACTGGGCGCTAACGCGATCCTGGCTGTATCGATGGCTGTAGCTCGCGCAGCAGCTGACGCTCTTGATCTGCCACTGTACGTATACCTGGGCGGATTCAACGCTAAACAATTGCCAGTACCAATGATGAACATCGTAAACGGCGGCGAACATGCCGACAACAACGTTGACGTACAAGAGTTCATGGTTCTGCCAGTAGGCGCGCCTACGTTCAAAGAAGCTCTGCGCATGGGTGCGGAAATCTTCCACAACCTCAAAGCAGTACTCAGCAGCAAAGGTCTGGCTACAGCAGTAGGCGACGAAGGCGGCTTTGCTCCTAACTTCACATCGAACGAAGAAGCATTGACTACAATCATCGAAGCGATCGAAAAAGCTGGCTACACGCCAGGTAAAGATATCTTCTTGGGTATGGACGTAGCTTCGACTGAGTTCTACAAAGACGGTAAATACGTTCTTGCGGGCGAAGGTAAATCTTACACTTCCGCAGAATTCGTTGACCTGATGGCTTCTTGGGTTGAAAAATACCCAATCATCACAATCGAAGATGCTTGCGCAGAAGACGATTGGGAAGGTTGGAAATTGCTCACTGAAAAATTGGGCGATAAAGTCCAATTGGTCGGCGACGATCTGTTCGTAACGAACACTGAGCGTCTGAGCCGCGGTATCGAAGAAGGAATCGGTAACTCGATCCTGATCAAAGTTAACCAAATCGGTACATTGACTGAGACTTTCGATGCAATCGAAATGGCTAAACGTGCAGGTTACACAGCAGTTATCTCTCACCGTTCGGGCGAATCCGAAGATAGCACAATCGCAGACATCGCAGTTGCGACTAACGCGGGTCAAATCAAAACGGGTGCTCCTTCCCGTACAGACCGCGTTGCAAAATACAACCAATTGCTTCGCATCGAAGACCAACTGGGCGACTTGGCTCAATACAATGGTCTTAAATCGTTCTACAACTTGGACCAAAAGAAATTCCAATAGGATTTTTGGTTCGCGAATAGATTTGAATAGGAAAAGAGACGCCGGACGCGGCGTCTCTTTTTTTTGTTTTATTCTTCTTCGAGAGGTAGCAGCTCTTTGAGTTTTTCGCTATTCTCTGAGTTGGTTCTAGAATACTTTTGAGGATCACCGAACAACGGTTGACCGATCAGAAACGTACCGTCTTCCATTTGCCACAGTTCTACACCGAGTTCCATCGTCGAGTCTTTTCCATTATTGACGACCACCGTATAATCCGAATCTAATTTCGTTCCTGTAGGTTTGCGTTCGATTGGAGCGGCGCTTTCGATTAAGGTTTTGAATTTCTTGATCGCTTCCGGGTCTGTAATGCCTTGATCGGTATTATAAGCGACGACGTCTTTGCTGGAATGTATGCCGACCAACAAAATACGTTCGTTTTTTGTGGAACATGCCGCTAAAAGAAGAAGTAGTGTACCCAACAGTAAAGCCCCCAAAATTAATCGGTTGATGTTCATACCTAGCTCCTTTCTTAAAACAATATCGAAGATTGGAAAAGATCGGTAGTTGTACTTCTTGAACGCCGTCGATGAGCGAAAGGTTACGCCTTGTTCCAAAACATCGTATAAAAAAGCCGGATCGACAGAGGTGCTGTCGATCCGGCTTCGATTATATTTGTGGCTTATAAACGTATCAATCTCCGCTCAGGTTCGCTTCCAGCTTCGAACGATTGCTTGATTTTTGTTCATCTGAGCGACGAGTCGATGTTTTGTGATAGAACGTGTACAGAGCGACAGCAAAAGCGATGACGACGATCACACCGCCGACCCAAGCGTTATACGTGACCGATGGAGCGCGGCTGATGACCACGCCGCCGATTGCCGATCCGGCTGCGATTCCCACTTGAAGTGCCGAGAAGTTAAAGCTTTGCTGAATTTCCGACGTTTCCGGCGAAGCTTCGATCAGGTAACTTTGCTGCGCAGGCGATAACGCCCAGCTCAGTGCGCCCCAGACGAAGACAAGAACCGCGAACAGCGGAATCATAGATGCTGTGAATGGCAGAACGAACAGCGATAAGGCGAAGACGCCGACCACGATTAGAATACTTTTTTTCGCGCCTAGACTATCCGACATGACGCCGCCAATCATTCCGCCAGCTACTGCGGCAAGACCGAAGAAGAAGTACACGACACTAATCCATGAAGCGCTGAGATTCATGACGTTTTCCAAAAACGGTGTGAAATAAGCATACAACGTATAGTGACCGGCAAGCAGCAGCAACGTCACGAGATGTGCGCCTGCGACTTTAGTGTTCTTCAATGAAGCAAGTTGTTGACGCAGCGGCATCACTTGTTGCGGCTGGATCGGCTCCATCAGCTTGTAGATGACGAACATCGCAAATACAGCGAAGATCGCGATAAACAAGAACAGGATGCGCCAGCCGAGTTTGTCGGCAGCCAGAACGCCGAGCGGTACGCCCAGCACGATTGCCGAGCTAATCCCCATAGATACGATCCCGATCACGCGAGCACGGAATTTTTCCGGTACGACTTTGACTGCGATCGTAAGCGACAATGTCGTAATCAGCGATCCGCTAGCTGCGGTAACAAAGCGAGAGATAAGCAGAACCCAGAAATACGGGCTCCAAAAAGCAAGCAGACTGCCTAAAATAAACACGACGAGCGACCACAGATACAGCTTGCGGCGTTCGATCTTAGCCGTTAACGCGAGCAACGTTGGACCCGATACGGCATACACGAGCGCATATGCGGTAATCAACTGACCTGCGGTGCTGACCGACACGCCTAGATCTGCGGCGATTTGCGGCAATACGCCGCCGATAATGAGTTCGACAAGACCGACTGTAAAAGCAGCGATCGTCAGAACAAGAACTTTAATATTCATAGTGCGGTAGGGCTCCTTTTCACGCAAAATTAGTGCACTCTTGCAGGCAGAAGTTTTGCGTAAGCACGCAAAAACTCCCGACTGCAAAGGGCGCCTTCGGCGCGACTTTGTAGTCGGGAGGTGTGGTCCCCGGTAGATACCCTCAAACCGTCTTATTGAGGTATACAATGTCAACTTCGCCTATTTTAAAGGAATCAAGACCAAAGATCAAGAAGAAAATTGTGAACAACCAAAAAATTGGACTTCATGCTGACGACGCTTATGATAGAAGAAAGAAAAGATCGGCGAAATAAGAAGGGAGCCCGATATGAGCGGATATGTAGGGATCGATGCGGGAGGCACATTGATTAAAATGGTGTATCGTAGCGGCGACAGCGAAGAAGAGCTGGTGAAGTTTGCGGCAGAGGAGCTGGAGTCTGCGGCGTCTTGGGTGCGGAGAACTATTCCGCTGGGTGCGCAAATAGGATTTACAGGCGGGCGCGGGAACCGGTTGCGGGATTTACTGCCGGAGTACGCGTCGGCGGTAGAGGTACCCGAATTTGAAGCGACGGCGGAAGGTGCCGTGCGGATCATGCAGCGCGAAGCCGGAGGTCAAGAGGCGGCAGCGGAGCGATGGGTGCTGGTGAACGTCGGGACAGGGACGTCGCTGCATGTGATTGAAGGCGCCGAGCGGCTGAGGCTCGGCGGGATCGGTCTTGGCGGAGGCACGATCGTCGGTCTGACCGGACTGCTGTGCGGGCTGCGCGATTACGACGAAATCGTGCGGCTTGCGCCGCTGGGCAACCGGGAGGCGGTCGATCTGACGGTGGGGCAGATCTATGCCCCGGCGCCGCCGCCGATTGCCGGTGACCTGACCGCCGCGAATTTTGCGCGGCAAGCTCCGCCGGAGAGCGGCGTTTTGCCGCAAGATTATGCGGCAGCCATGATCGGTATGGTCGCGGAGTTGGTCGTGACCGTCGGTGTGCAAGCGGCAAAGTTAGAGCGTACGACTAAGGTCGTATACGTCGGTTCTTCGTATGAAAACAATGCTTTGCTGCACGAGCTAACGTTTCGTTTTACAGAAATGCTAGGAGCTGCCGCCGTGATTCCGCCGCTAGGGGCTTATAGCGGAGCGATTGGCGCCCTGCATAAAGCAATGGAGCATTTTGCCTAACATGATAAGGCTTGTGTAATTTATTTATAAAAGAACGGGAGTAGAGCTAACTTGAACGATTATGGAACTTCTTATCTATCAGTTAATGCCAAAGAAACAACGATCTTGAGTGTTGAAAAACTCGGTGCTTCTGTAACTTTCCAATTGGCTACTTATGAATATAAATCGGCGTTACGGCAATTGCTTGAATTATATAAATACGATTTTACGGAATATGACCCCGAAGACGTGAACGAATCGGGATTGTATGAATATCGGGATTTGGATGCTTACTGGAATGAACCGGGACATTTTCCTTTTTTGCTGCGTGTAGACGGGAAATTGGCGGGGTTCGCTTTGATTCGCCGTTTTGTGATCGATCTAGCCTCTGATACTTACGGGCATGAGATGGTCGAATTTTTTGTCATGAAAAAGTATCGAAAAAGCGGTTTGGGTACGTTAGCGGCAGATTGGCTATTTCGGCAATTCAGCGGATCGTGGAAGCTTGGCATTATGGAAGAAAACAAACTTGCTTTACGATTTTGGCGACATGCGATTGCGTCTTGTGTCGCGGCTTCTCATTATGCCGAAGGGCAGGAAGTCGATTGGGAAGGGCCTGTTTTGCAATTTGAAATCAAGCCATAAAAAGAAAGGTCAAAGACCGCATTTCTTGGCGTTTTGCTTCCAAGAGGTCTATAATCGTAAAAGATGAGTTCGATTAAATCAATGAAACGGCAGGGGAAATAGATGAGTATCGCTTTTTTTGACTCGGGAATCGGAGGTCTGACTGTTTTGCGCGAAGCCTTCCAGCAACTTCCCAATGAAGACTTTATCTTTTTTGCGGATACGCTGCATGTGCCTTATGGACCGAAAACCAAGCAGCAAGTGACGGAATATGTGTGCGAAGCGGCAGAACGGATTTTGGGCGAAAAAGTCAAAGCGCTCGTCATTGCGTGCAATACAGCGACAAGTGTAGCGGCAACCGAGCTTCGGCGGGTATACGATATCCCCGTAATCGGGATGGAGCCGGCGGTCAAACCCGCGGTCGAAATGAACGGAGCCAATGGACGCAGAGTACTGGTACTCGCGACAGAGCTAACGTTAAGCCAAACGAAATATAGAGATTTAGTCTCCCGGGTAGACGATCTGGGCATTGTCGATTCGCTTCCGATGCCGCAACTCGTCGAATACTGCGAACAGTTGAATTTCGATCCGCAAGAATTGGGCGATTATTTCCGTAGCAAATTTGAGCCTTTTGACTTAAGCCAGTATGGCACGGTCGTATTGGGATGTACGCATTATCCGTATTACGCGCCTTTGCTCAAAACGATCTTGCCCGAGCATATTCAAATCATCGACGGCAGTGCCGGTACAGTGCGCCGATTGTCGGGTGTATTAAACGAGCGAGGTCTAAGCGGCGGCGGGAGCCGAAAAGTACGATTTATGAACTCCGCAGATGATCCGGCGTATAACGACAAATTGCAGCGCGCATGGAGTCTTTTGATGCAAGAAGATACGAATTCGATCTAAATAGGTCGGCATCCTAGCAGATTTTGAATGTAATTTGCGATACCAAACCCTTTTCAAAGACATGAATTTTTGAGCTTGACTTCAAGTTAACTTGAAGAAGTACAGTGATGACAGTACTTATCTCAAGTAAAAAGGAGCATGTCCGATGTCGCAAAATAAAGTCTTTTTCATTACAGGATGTTCTACAGGTTTTGGTCGGGTTATTGCTGAGCAAGCGATTCAAGCCGGTTACCGTGTCGTGGCTACTGCACGTCAACAAGAAGCGATTGCGGATTTGGCACAAGGTCATGAAGAGCGCGTACTGGCTTTACCTCTCGATGTGACCAAACCCGAGCAAATTCAAGCGGCTGTCGAGCAAAGTATCGCTCGTTTCGGTTCGATCGACGTACTGGTGAATAACGCAGGGATCGGTTACTTCAGTTCTGTCGAAGAAAGCGTAGAAGAAGAAACGCGTAAAATGTTCGAGATTAATTTCTGGGGTCTAATGAATATGACGAACGCGGTACTTCCTCAGATGCGCAGTCAACGTTCCGGGCATATTATTAACTTTTCTTCGATCGGCGGCCTGACTTCTTTCCCGGCGCTGGGTTATTATCACGCGACGAAATACGCGGTAGAAGGTATTTCTGAAAGTCTAGCTCAAGAAGTGGCTCCGTTCCAAATTCGTGTTTCTTTGATCGAACCTAGCGGATTCCGTACAGATTGGGCAGGACGTTCTTCGATCAAAACAGCTTCTTCGATCGAAGAGTATCAGTCGTTTATGAATAGGTTCGCAGGATCGGATATTTCCGACCATGAGTCGGGCGATCCGGTTAAAGCAGCCGAAGCCGTGCTTCAAATCGTAGAAAGCGAGAACCCGCCTTTACGCTTGCTTCTTGGCAATGATGCTTATGCCGCAGCTACTTATAAGTTCAACAATTTGCTTCAATCTATCGAAGAATGGAAAGAAGTCACTCAGAACGCGGACTTTAAATCGTAAGATTTGATCTTGAATCTAAGATTATCTATACAATAAAATGAATGTATTCATAACCCTTGAAGCGAGCTAATGATCTATACTCCTTGCTTTGAGGGTTATTTTTATATACTGAAGTTAAAGTTAACTTTAAGAGGTGGAAATATGACGTATTCGATTAGCGAGGTCGAAACCTTAACAGGGCTGAATGCTTCAACTTTGCGTTATTATGAAAAAGAAGGGTTATTGCCTTCCGTTTCCCGCAGCTCAAATGGACGACGTATTTATTCGGACGAGCAGATGGATTGGCTAAAATTCGTGATCGCACTAAAAAGTACAGGCATGACTTTGGACGAAATCAAATCCTATGTGGATATGATTTTTGAAGGAGACGATACCTTAATTGAGCGCCGCGAATTTCTTGAACAACACAAAAAACGAATCGAACAACAAATGACTGAAACGTTTTCTCATATGCAGCGAATTATCCAAAAAATTACGTACTACGATACTGTGATGCTAAAAAAAGACTATTTAGATCAGCGTTGATGATTTTACAGCTTATTTTTGTAGGAAAGTGAAGAAAAAAAGAGGTTTCAGGCGATAATGAAAGCTTGTGCAGCTCAGTAGTTGTCGATGTCAGATATTAGCTTGCAGCCCCCAAAAACAGGTAAATTTCGTCCTTTACACAACATGTCAGCAGGAGTAAGATACGATTCATAAAAGCAACGCACAAGGTTGAACATCATCAATCTGGCGTAACGCTCTTTCGGTCTTTTTGAAAAAGATCGATCCTCCAAAGGAACCTAACTTTTCGTAGATCGAAATCTAAGGTTTCAGGTATGTTGCCCACACTTTCGGAAAGGATGATGGAATTCGTCACTTTTACACTTAATCGCACAACTTAACTGCTGAATTTGTATTCTTAAGCAGAAACAGGAGAGGTGACCTTTCCGTTCTACTTTTATTTCGCAAAGAAGGCAACGTCCGCATTTCATCTTGTTTTACATCAGCAGAGGAGGAAAGAGTATGTCGGATGCCATGGTGATCATGGCCATTCTGGTCCTTACGGCCGTATCCGCAGGATACATTCTTTGGACTGACCGTACCGCTCAGGCAAAAGAACAACGCCGCTAAGTTTTATCGGTAGGTCGCAGGTATAGAGTATTTTCCAAAACGTCTATGAGCCAAACCCGCGTTGCAGATCATCATCTGTAGCGCGGGTTTTTAAATGTGCGAATATTGTTGTAAGCTCTTTTTTGCTTGATTGTCAAATATCGGGGTTTGTGTTAGGATAAAAGTGGTGTTTTGTTTCATGACGTTGAAGATGCGGTAATCGGGGTAACCCACTTATTATACAGGATATGCGGCTTACGCTTAGGAGGTGGAATGACAATGGAAATCTTTTTGAAAGTAGTTCTTTTGATCTTTTCCGTAGGTGTGATTACAGTAGTATTGTTGCAAAAAGGAAAAAGTGCAGGCTTGGCGGGCGCCATCTCCGGCGGTGCAGAGCATTTGTTCGGCAAAACCAAAGCTCGCGGTATGGACTTGGTGCTTGAGCGTATTACCGTTGTATTGGGTATCGGATTCGTCGTTATGGCGCTTCTGACTACGGCTCTAACCAACTAATATCACGTTGCGGGCGGCTTGTTCGCTCCAAACAGCCTTCGTTGATCCTTGATTCAAAGGACGCGAAGGTTTTTTTGTGTAGAAATAAAGCTTGCGCTGACGCTTGCCCGCTATTTAATGGATTAAGCAGGCTCCGGCACGGGTATTTTTAACGTATAATGAAGATGTAGAAAAAGAAGCAAAAATCGAGCATTCGCGATCTGTAAGCGACCAAGCGGTCTGCGTGCAGCCGGAGCCATTTTGAGGTGATAATCATGATAACGCAAGAGATGCTGCTGGGCTTCATGCGAGAAGACGCGTACAAGCCCATGACCTATCAAGAGCTGGAACAACATTTCGGAATCGAAGATGCCGATGTTTTTCGGGAATTTATGGACATGCTTAATACGCTTGAAGAAAACGGTGAAGTCGTGCTGACACGTGCCCAGCGCTATGGCGTGCCTGAACGAATGGATCTGCTGCGCGGAAGACTGCAGACACATGCGAAAGGATTCGGATTTTTGATTCCGGAAGACCGTACGCAATCCGATCTGTACATCAACGCAAGCGATATGCTTAGCGCGATGAACGGCGATATTGTGCTTGGGCGCGTTGCGTCCCGGCGTTCGTCGAACGGTCGTACAGAAGGCGAAGTGGTGCGTATTATCAAACGCGCAGTTACCCAAATCGTCGGTACGTACCAAGACGAAGAATCGTTCGGATTCGTCTTGCCGGACGATAAGCGGATTACCCGCGATATCTTTATCCCGGCTGGACGTGCAGGCGGAGCGATTAACGGGCAAAAAGTAGTCGTGCGCATTATTTCGTATCCGGACGGTAGAGCTGCGGCGCAAGGCGAAGTCATCGAAGTGCTGGGCTATAACAGCGATCCCGGCGTCGATATTTTATCGATTATTCGCAAGCACCAATTGCCGGAATCGTTCCCTGACGAAGTGATGGCGGAAGCGGAGCAAGCGCCGGACAAGATTACGGAAGAAGAAATTACAAGTCAAGGTCGCCGCGATCTGCGCGACAAAATCATCGTGACGATCGACGGCGAAGACGCCAAAGACTTGGACGACGCGGTCAATGTAGAAATTTTGCCGAACGGCAACTATATGCTCGGCGTGCATATTGCCGATGTCGGCTATTATGTACCGGAAGGTTCGGCGCTCGACCAAGAAGCGTACAACCGAGGCAGCAGCGTGTATTTGGTCGATCGGGTGATTCCGATGCTGCCGCCGCGTCTGTCGAACGGCATTTGCAGCTTGAACCCGCGCGTCGATCGATTGACGCTGTCTTGCGAAATGGAATTTGACGCGTCGATGAATGTCGTGCGCTACGATATTTTCAAAAGCGTCATCAAAACGGTAGAGCGTATGACGTACAAAAGCGTTCGCTTGATCTTGGAAGACGAAGATCCGGAACTGATGGAACGATATAGCGATCTGATCGAGACGTTCCGCACGATGCGCGATCTGTCGCTCAAATTGAACGCTCGCCGCATGAAGCGCGGCGCGGTCGATTTCGATTTCGAAGAAGCGAAAGTGTTGCTGGACGATCAAGGCAAAGCGATCGATATCGTCACGCGTGAGCGTTCGGTCGCCGAGCGTCTGATCGAAGAATTCATGTTGGCGGCAAACGAGACGGTAGCGGAGCATTTCAGCAAAGCCAAAGTTCCGTTCTTGTACCGGATTCACGAAGACCCGGACCAAGAGCGTCTGGAATTGTTTGCGGCGTTCGCGGCGAACTTGGGACATCAGGTGAAAGGAACGCGCGGCGGCAGTATTCAGCCAAAAGAACTGCAAGCGCTGCTGGAAGACGTGCAAGATACGCCGGAGCAAAAAGCGATCAGCACGTTGCTGCTTCGTTCGATGAAACAAGCGAAATATGACTCGGTGAACTTGGGTCACTTCGGCCTTGCGGCAGAGTACTACACGCATTTCACTTCGCCGATTCGTCGTTATCCCGACTTGGTGATTCACCGGGTGATCGGGGAAATGGCGGATAACGGAGGCAAGTTGACGAAGCAGCGCGAAGAACAGTTGGCGATGCGGATGTCGGATTATGCGCAGCAATCGTCGATTCGCGAGCGCGTGGCAGTCGATGCCGAGCGTGATACGGCGCAACTGAAAAAAGCCGAGTATATGATGGATAAAGTCGGCGAAGTATTCGACGGCGTGATCGCGAGCGTGACCAGCTTCGGATTGTTCATCGAATTGGAAAACACGATCGAAGGTCTGATCCATATCAGCAATCTGACCGACGATTATTACCATTACGACGAATCCCGCCTGACGCTGATCGGCGAGCGCACTTCGCGTACGTTCCGTATCGGTGACGAAGTGGAGATCCGCGTAGCGAAAGTCAGCATGGAAGAGCATACGATCGATTTCGAATTGGTTGATATGAAAAAAAGCAACTTCCGCGGCGGCGGTGGACGCAGACGTGACGGAGGCGGCTCCGGCGATTCTTCCAAACGCGGTCCTCGCGGCGACAAAACGGGTAAAGAGAAGTTCGGCAAAGATAAAGGCAAAGGCAAAAAAGATAAGAAAAAAGGCAAGAAAAAACAAGATGTCTTCCGCCCGAACGGCGGCGCGGCTACAGTGCCGGCGGCTGGAGGAGACAGCAGTGCTTCGCCATCCGATGGCGGCAAGCGCAAAAAGCGCAAGCGTAAAGGCGGTAGCGGCGGCGAGAATCCGAGCCGCAAAGGCAAGCCCGGCGATCCGGCTGCGATCGCCGATTCCTCTTCGCCGCAAGCTGGCGGCGAAGACAGTGGTCGCAAGCGCAAAGGAAAGCGCGGCGACGGTTGGGCGTTCGGCGGCGTAGCAGCCGAAGGCAAGAGCGGCGCGGACGCAGTCGCGCCGAGCGGCGAAGCCGGAAAGTCGCCGCGCAAGCGTAAAGGCGGCGGCATTCAGATCGAAGCCGGCAACGGCGGCGCAGATGCGTACAACGGCTCGCCGGGCGCAGCCGGCGGGCGGAAACGCCGTTCGAGCCGCGGCGGCGGCGGGAACGGCGAGGGAACTGCTGGCGGCGCGCAAAGCGCCAGCAATAACTCAGGCGGCGCGGACAACAGCCGCGAACCGGGCAAAGGGAAGTTTAGCTTTGGCTCCGGCACCGGCGGCTACGGCGGCGAGACGGCTTCGTTCTCGCGCAACGACCGCTCCGGCGGTTCGAAAGGCGGTCGCTCTGGCGGCGGCAGACCGAAAAAAGACCGGAGCTAAGGCTCCGGTGGATTGAAGTCGGGTTGGCTCTTTTGAATAGAGAAGGCAGAAGCGGGGAGCGAATGGATTCTGTCAGGGTGGAGGTAACCTCATTCTGAGATGAATCGCTTAAACTCCCCGGTCGCTGCTTTTCTTGCCTTTTTCCAAAAGAGAGGGTTAGAATTTAGGTAAGGTTTTAATGTTAGGAACAGGCTGGAGGTGCAGAATATGAAGAAAAATACCGAGCAAGGGAAGCTGCTTGCACAGAACAAAAAAGCGTCTCACGATTATTTTATCGAAGATACGTATGAAGCCGGGCTTGTGCTGACAGGAACCGAAATTAAGTCGCTGCGAAAAGGGCGGTCGAATATCGGGGATTCGTTTGCGACGATCCGCGGCGGGGAAGCTTTTATTCACAATATGCATATTAGCCCGTTCGAGCAGGGCAATATCAATAACCCGTCTGATCCGACGCGCACGCGTAAGCTGCTGCTGCATAAAGTTCAGATTCGTAAGCTGATCGGGCAATCGAAGCAAGAAGGGTATACGATCGTGCCGCTGAAGGTGTATGTCCGCAACGGCTATGCGAAACTGCTAATCGGTGTCGGTAAAGGTAAAAAGCAACACGACAAACGCGATACGGCGGCAAAACGCGACGCACAGCGGGATATCCAGCGGGCGCTCAAGTCTCGGCAACGGTAGATCCGGTCTCTTCCTTGTTTGGTGATTGCGGAGGTCGGGTAATCTATCTTTGTAGCTTGGAATATGCTATAATCTAGGTCTGTGGGAAAAGCTAGACTTTTCTCATGAGCAGTTCTTTCTTTTATGGAGGGAAAGGCTGCGTGAACTTTGGACAATGCGACTCGTGTAGCGAATCTTACGGTTCCTTCATCGACGTCCCTTTAATCCTAAAGTTCCCTTTTATGGAAAAGGCACGTTCGTTCGAGGTTCGGACGGCGACCGTTTTCCCATCAGGGGGCGTTTATGGATTCGACGGGGGTAGTTCGGGCATGGGTAGCGGGTAGTGGGGACGCGTCCGCTTTACTAACGCTAAAGCCTATTAAATGGCAAACAACAAAACAACTACGCTTTCGCAGCCTAAGAAACTGTGATGCGTGCTCTCGCTCAGTATCGCCCATGTACCGGGATGAGGGCCCAACCTATAGTGGGATACGCCGTTTAGTCTCCGCCTGGGGGTAGACGGAAGAAGCAAATCAGGCTGACCCAACGCAGAGCCGGTTACGGGGCGCTGCTCGGGTGACATCAAAACTGTGACTACACCCGTAGAAGCCTATGCTGCGTTATCTTCGGACAGGGGTTCGACTCCCCTCGCCTCCATTCTGTAAATCCACACCTGAAAACAGGTGTGGATTTTTCATATGCACTTGCGTCATGTTTTTTACTTCCTACACGCAGGCGTCCTGGATTCTCTTGATTTTTCACTAAAGCACTTATAATTGTATTTAATAACGAAGTGTAAAGATCTATCAAAGCAGATTGTTTTTATTGAGTTTTCTTTACATATAAATTGTTCAGTCTGTTTTAATTATATATTATTATTCTAAAATTTCTTTTTAATCAATTAAGGAGATTACTTATGATCAACTTCCAGGATAAAGTAAGTTTTATTTGGTCAATCGCAGAGATCTTGCGTGGACCGTATAAACCAGAGGACTATGGTAAAATCGTCTTACCATTAGCTGTATTACGTCGATTTGACTGCGTATTGGAGAGCACCAAAGAGGAAGTATTAGCAAAGGCAGAGCAGTTTGTTGCCATGAATGAAGATGCTCGTGAACCGATTTTAAATCGTGTTTCAAAGCAAAACTTCCACAACACAAGTAAATATGATTTTGACAAGTTATTAACAGATTCTGATAACATTGCTGATAACTTGCGTGACTATATGAATGGTTTCTCGAAAGTGGCTCGCGATATTATGGATCACTTTGACTTTGATCGCCAAATCGATAAACTAGAGCAGAACAACTTATTATACTTAACGATTAAACGCTTTAGTGAGATTGACTTACATCCAGAAACAGTTTCAAACATTGAAATGGGTTATGTATTTGAGGAACTAATTCGTCGTTTCAATGAGAATGCAGAAGCAGGAGATCATTACACACCACGTGAAGTAATTCGCTTAATGACGCATTTATTGTTCCTCCATGACGATGCGAGTATTTTAAGGAAGCCAGGCTTAACACAAACGTTATATGACTGTGCAGCTGGTACAGGTGGTATGGGTTCTGTGGCACAAGAGTATTTACTAAGCCAAAATCCAACAGCGCATTTGGAGTTTTTTGGTCAGGAAATTAATCCTGAATCATATGCGATTTGTAAAGCAGATTTGCTTATAAAGGGAGAAGACGCACGTAATATCCGTTTAGGAAATACGTTATCAAACGACCAATTCCCACGTGATAAATTCGATTACTTAATTTCAAATCCCCCTTATGGAGTGGACTGGAAATCATATGAGAAACTAATTAAAGATGAACATGAGAAACAAGGTTTTGACGGTCGTTTCGGTCCTGGTACGCCTCGTACAAGTGACGGGCAACTGTTATTCCTAATGCACTTATTATCAAAAATGAAGCCAGTCACAGTGGAAAACCCACAAGGATCTCGTTTAGCGATCATTATGAATGGTTCACCATTATTTACAGGGGATGCGGGATCTGGCGAAAGTGAAATTCGTAAATATGTGCTTGAGAATGATTTAGTAGAAGGCATCGTTGCACTACCAAACGACCTTTTCTATAACACAGGTATTGCAACGTACATTTGGATTTTAACAAACAATAAGGCGCCTCTTCATAAAGGGAAAGTACGTTTAGTTAACGCTGTAGATTTCTCAAAAAAAATGAAAAAGTCGATGGGTAGCAAGCGAAATGAAATTACAGAAGAGCAAATAAGTGAGATTGTTTGTTTATACGGTGATGCACAGCCAAACGAGTACGTGAAGATCTTTGACAATGAATACTTCGGTTACGCAAAAATCACAGTAGACCGTCCTTTACGTTTAAACTTCCAAGTAAACGAAGAGCGTCTTGCACGTGTTGTAGCGGAAAAGGGCTTTGTGAACTTAGCCACATCGAATAAAAAGGGCGACGCAGGTCACTTTGAAATTGAAGAAGGTAAAAAGCTGCAAACGCAAATATTATATGTTTTACGCACGTTAGAAAATGACAAAGTATATAGAAATCGTGACGAGTTCACTAAAGTGGTAAAATATGCATTGAAGCAAGCTGGTATTACTATCGGAGCACCTGTTTTAAAGGCGATTTCAGCGGGTCTATCTGAAAAAGATGAAACAGCTGACGTATGCATGAAAAACAAAACAGAAATTGAGCCTGATACGGATTTACGTGATACTGAAAATGTGCCTTTGAAAGAAAATATTCATGATTACTTTGCACTTGAAGTATTACCACACGTACCAGATGCATGGATAGACGAAACGAAAACAAGAATTGGCTATGAAGTACCATTCACTCGCCAATTCTATAAATACACAGCACTACGCAGCTCAGCAGAAATTATGGACGAGATTCGTATATTAGAAGCGGAGATTACGGAGCAGTTGAAGAAGGTGATAGGATGAGTGTAGATTTTAAAAAGAGTAAATTAAAATACCATTTAAAAGTTAAGAATGGTCGAGAAGTAACAAATGAAGTGAACTATGATGATAATGTTATTGACGTATATGGATCGGGCGGAGTTTTTAAATATACTGATAAGAAACTTTTTACTGGGCCTTCAGTGTTATTTGGTCGAAAAGGAACAATAGGTAAACCTTTATATGTTGAAGGTGATTTTTGGACTGTAGATACTATGTATTACACTGAGATTTATCCAGGTAATTCTCCGAGATATTTTTATTATCTGTTAGAAATGTTTCCATGGAATCAAATTGTAACCCAAACAGCTTTGCCTAGTATTGTAGGGTCAGAAGTAGAAAATTATGAATTAAATATCCCTTCTGAAGAAACGCAAAAAATCGTAGCGAAATATTTAGAATGTAAATGTGTTGAAATCGAGGCTTTATTGAAACATAAAGAAAATCTAATAATATTGTTAGAACAACAACGCCAATCAATCATCACAGAAGCTGTTACAAAAGGTTTAAATCCGAATGTGAAAATGAAAGATTCAGGTATTGAGTGGATTGGGGTGATTCCTGAACATTGGGAAGTGAAAAAAGTTAAACATTTTGCTAATCATGTAGGAAGTGGAAAGACTCCATCAGGTGGATCAGAGGTATATTTAGATGAAGGAGTGCCTTTTTTACGAAGTTTGAATGTTCATTTTGATGGAATTCGTTTGAAAGATTTAGCATTTATTTCAGAAGAGACTAATGCTGAAATGAAATCTTCACAAGTTAAACCTTTAGACATTTTATTGAATATCACAGGAGCTTCCATTGGACGAACAGCAATTGTTCCTAAAGACTTCGGGAGAGCAAATGTTAACCAGCATGTGTGTATTATTCGATTAAATCAAAGGAAAGTTTATCCGTTTTACTTCAATATGTTAATGTCTTCATACGTTATAAATCAACAAATTTGGTTTGCACAAAACGGTAGCTCGAGAGAGGGGCTAAATTTTGTACAAGTTAAAGAACTTATATTTGCTATTCCTCCGACATTAGAAGAACAACGTGAAATAAATAAGTGGTTATTTAATAAACAGAAAGCCATTTTTAATTTGATTTCGACAGTGAAAGAACAAATCGAAAAACTAAAAGAATACCGCCAGTCCCTTATCTACGAAGCGGCAACAGGAAAAATCAATGTACGTGATACGGAACTCGATGAAGTGAGGTGAGTTGTGATGGCAGTAGATACTTCAGAAAAAGGTTTTGAAACGAATATCGAAATAGCATTAATTGCGAATGGCTATAAAAAGCGTGTGTTAAAAGGAGAAGAGAGTGATGCTTTCAAGCAGCATGCTATCGACATAGAAGAGCTATTTTCTTTTTTAGAGGATACACAGGAAAAACGTATGCGTACGCTAGAGAAATGGTATGGTTCTTCATATAAAGAAGAAGTTTTAAAACGTATTAAAGACCAGCTACATCGTCAAGGTTTGGTTGAATGTCTACGTAAAGGGATTAAAGACCGTGGTGTGACATTACAACTTGCGTATAATAAGCCACCTACGGTTATGAATAAAACATTAAATGAGCAGTATGGGAAAAATCGCTTTAACGTTGCTCGCCAGGTGTATTACAGTGATAAGCATAACAATAGCTTAGATATGGTGCTGTTTTTAAACGGTTTGCCCCTTGTTGTAATGGAGCTGAAAAATCCATTAACAAATCAAACAGTCGAACATGCGATGAAGCAGTTAAAGTCTGACCGTGATCCGCGTGAGCAGCTCTTTAAGTTTAATGAGCGTGTTGCTGTTTACTTTGCTGTTGATCCAGATGAAGTATTTATGACGACAAAGCTTGATAAAGATAAAACATACTTCTTACCTTTTAACAAAGGCAATAATGGCGGAAAGGGTAATCCTTTGAGTTACGATGATAATTATCGTACGCATTATTTATGGGAAAATATTTTAATCCCAGATAGCTTACTCGACATATTATATCGCTTCATCTTTATTAAGAAGGATGACATTAAAGACTCAAACGGCGAAACAATAAGTGAGCGTCAAATGCTCATTTTCCCTCGTTTTCATCAACTGGATGTTATACGTGAGTTAGAAGCAGATGTTGAACAAAAGCATGTCGGTCATAATTATTTAATTCAGCACTCTGCGGGATCGGGCAAGACGAACTCGATTTCGTGGCTTGCACATCGTTTAGCGAAGCTACATAACGAGGACAATGAATCTATTTTTAGTAGTGTAATCGTTATTACCGATCGCCGAGTGTTAGATAAGCAATTGCAAGATGCGGTTTATCAGTTGGAACATAAAGCAGGGATGGTAGAGCCGATTGATAAAGATTCAGCACAATTAGTACGAGCTATTAATAATGAGACTCGTATTATTATAACGACGCTTCAAAAGTTCCCGTTTGTTTTAGAAAAAGTAGTGGGCTTAGAGCGTAAAAAGTATGCGGTCATTATTGATGAGGCTCACTCCTCCCAGGGCGGTAAAGCTTCAACTGCGTTAACAAATGTGTTATCGGATAAAACGTTAGAAGCAGCTTATGAGGAAGACCGTATTGCGGAAGAGAACTTAGATGACTTGGACGAGAAAATCGTTGAAGCAATCATGAAAAGTGGTAAGCAAGATAACATATCTTTCTTTGCATTTACGGCGACACCAAAGCCGAAGACATTAGAGAAATTCGGCACAGTTAGTGTAGATGGTAAACCAGTAGCATTCCATGAGTACACAATGCGACAAGCAATTGAAGAAGGCTTTATTTTAGATGTGCTCGAAAACTATACAACCTATAAAACATTCTGGAAAATCGCAAAGACAGTAGACGATGACCCACAGGTATCACAAAAACAAGCAACAAAAAAGCTAGCGCAATACGTGTCACTACATCCGCATAGCATCGCGCAAAAAACAGAGATTATTATCGAGCATTATCGTAATTTTGTACAGCGCAAAATTGGTGGTCGTGCAAAGGCAATGGTTGTAACAGCGAGCCGTTTACATGCAGTACGTTACAAACTGGCTTTCGATAAGTATATCAATGAAATGAACTACAATGACTTAAAAACAATAGTCGCTTTCTCAGGCACTGTGAAAGATAGCGAGATTAATTATACCGAGCCAGAAATGAATCAGTTCTCTGAAAAAGAGTTACCTGAAAAATTTAACTCTGACGAGTACAGAGTGCTACTTGTTGCGGAAAAATATCAAACTGGATTTGATGAACCACTGTTGCACACAATGTATGTTGACAAGCCATTAAGCGGTATTAAGGCGGTGCAAACACTATCTCGTTTAAATCGTACATGCCCTGGTAAAGATGACACATTCGTATTGGATTTTGTAAATGATGCAGAAGAAATGAAGGCGTCTTTCCAGCCTTATTATGAATCGACAAGTCTAGCAGAAATTACTGATCCAAATATCCTTTATGATATGCAGGCTGAGTTAGAGCCATATCAAGTGTTTACGGAAGAAGAAGTGCAAAGGGTAAATGAACTTGAGGTAATAGGCGGTGTGAAGAAGTCTACGAAGGCTCAAGCCGAGTTGAATGCGGTCCTCGATAAAGGGATAGAGCGTTTTAAAAAGCTTTCGGTAGAAGAACAATTCGTATTTAAACAAACGGCTACAAAATTCATGCGTACGTATGGCTTTATATTGCAAGTTGTAACATTTATCGACCTAGGTCTGCACAAGGAATATATTTATTTAACGTACTTCTTGCGTAAATTACCACGTGGTCAAGGAGACAAAGACGTTTATTTGGCTGATGATGTAGCACTTGAATATTATCGTAATCAGAAAATGTTTGAAGGAAGCATTGTGCTTGAGAAAATAGGTGGCTACGATTTAGATCCTCAGAAACATGGTTCTAGTGGTGCAACTGAGGATGAAGTAGTTCGTTTATCGAGCGTGTTAGCTAAGTTGAATGAGCGTTTTGGTACACAATTCACAGAAACGGATTTTCTTTCTCGCGAGCAAGTAAAAGAAGATATATTAAATGATGAAGACATTCGCCAAAGAGCAAAAAATAATACAAAAGAAAATTTTAAATTTGCTTTTGAAAAATCCTTTATGAATTTCGTTATTGACCGTATGAGCAGTAATCAAGAGTTTTTTATGAAGATATTGGAAAATAATGAATTTAAAACTGTAATTATGGAAGATATGATGAATGAAGTTTATATGGAAGTAAACGGTTGATGAAATCATCCATCTGCAACAGACACAACAAGACTTTTGGGAGATTTTTTTTTGAACAGCCACAATTCACCCTCATTAGCAGTGTCAGCGATGGCCACCATTTGGTGGCCTTTTTTGTATATCAATCTATTATCCTAGTAATACTAATTACTCTATTAATAAATTTGGAGTGAGGACATTGACCTTAATGACTAGTAAGAAGGAAAGCTCTATACATATTTCAGATTATAAGAATTTAGTTAGAGAAATAGTCAAGGGAGGACCGATGTTTTCATTATTCAAACTTCAAACTGAAATGATATAAAAGTTAACTGCTAATGATGGAACAGACTTCATACAGCAGAGAATTGTTGACTTTCTAAGTATATTAAAAGAGGTAGCCGATGAATGCTTGTTATGCAATAAGTGCAATAAAATATATAAATTTAGGATTTGTGCTGGACTAAGTTATAAAAAAGATATGCAATTGAGTTAACTTTGAAGCATGTAGAGAAGTTGATAATTTAAGGAAGCGATCTAAGGGATTCCAGATGTTTGAAACTCGAGAACAGCTCCAAGAGTACGAACATCATGAGTAAAATTGAAAAAAACTGTTATGACCTTGTTTACCGAGATATAAGAGTCCTCATTCATTTTCATCTCTAGATAAAAGCACTCAACCGCTCCCCAAACTCAATCAACCGATTCATTTGCTCGACAGCCTCATCATCCAATTTCACTTTCCGATCAGCTATACACCGAAGAATCCCAATACTTAACTTTAGTCGCCATAAAATTTCTTTAAAATCAATAAATTCCAATTTCGTTGCATTTACGAAACTCTTATCCCTGAATAAAAGAAACAATTTCTGATATTCAAGAATGATATCGCTTTGAGTACGATTCAAAGCATTTAATTGCTAATTTCAAAACCAACCGTCAAACTCCCTATACCCATCCCCTATAACCAGCCATACGTTCTTCGTCTACTCACCCAACCGCCTACCCATGCTACACTATATTCAATTCAAACGTTTCGAATCTTCAACGACTTCATCGCATCCGATGCGAACATTCCTAAGGAGGCTTTCCCATGACAGATAAATTCCAAATCGTAGGCAGCTTGTTGCGCCCGTCGGATCTTCTCAAATATAAGACGCAAATCGAACACCGCGACGATATCCAATATCCGTTCTACCAAGAGTTCGAAGGTTACGAGAAATGTGAAGCTCACGCGATCGACTCGGTCGTTCAAGACCAGATCAAGCACGATCTGTCGATCATCACGGACGGCGAATACTCCAAATCGATGTGGCACCTCGACTTCGTATGGGGCTTCGAAGGCATCGAACGTTATATCGCCGACCATGGCTACTTTTTCCGCGACGTTGACGGAACTTCCAAATACGAGACGCGCAAAGACATCGGGCTGCGGATCACAGGCGAGCTGAGCGGCAAAAACCACCATTTCATCAAATCGTTCAAGCAGCTAAAAGAAAGCGCGGGCGATCGTGAAACGAAATTGTGCGTACCGTCGCCGTCCCATATCTTCGGAGAACTGTCGTGGTCGGATAATATCGGCGGCAAAGATTCGGTCTACAAAGACACGAAAGAACTTAAAGCCGGACTGGTCAAAGCGTACAAAGACTTTGTGCAAGACTTCGCTGACGCTGGCGGCGAGATCCTTCAATTCGACGATTGCTTATGGGAATTGTTCGCTGACGATAACCCGAACTCGCCTTACACGGGCGAAAATATCGATCAAGAACAAGTGCAACAATTGGCGGCTGAATTCATCGATATTAACAACACGGTGATCGATTTCGGTCATGAATTGGGTCTGAAAATGTGGACGCATAACTGCCGCGGTAACTATGATTCCCGTAACATGGGCGGCGGTTCGTATGTGAAGATTGCGAACTTGTTCCTCAAGCAGTTGAAATACGATCGCTTCTTCTTGGAGTGGGACGACGAGCGTGCAGGTTCGCTCGAAGCGTTGGAAGTCTTCAAAGACCGTCCAGATACCGAGATCGTACTGGGTCTGCTGTCTTCGAAAACAAGCAGGTTGGATGACGAACAGCGTGTACTGCGTCTATTAGATGAAGCGTCCAACATCATCGACAAAGACCGTCTGCTCCTATCGCACCAATGCGGCTTCGCTTCTTGCGACGGCGGTAATGAACTGAGCCAAGCCGAGCAATGGGCGAAAATCGATCAAGGACAAAAAATCGCACAGCAATATTGGGCGAAGTAAGATGACAATCTAATTTTCCCTTTTATATAAAAAAGAGAGCCGGCTTATCGGTTCTCTTTTTTTGCTCTGAAAGTCCCCAAACTTTGCTCCACCCCTTCACCATCCTCTATAATAAACTTTCGCCCAATCGGGTATATAAGAGTCAGACTGTGATATACAGCAAGGAGGAACTTATGGATTTTATTCGTAGTCAGCTTCACAATGCCGGGATGGACGATCCGATGAATATTTACGTGTCGAATATCCTCATGATCTTGTTCATCGCGCTCATCTGCATCGTCGCCAACATCATTACCAAAAAAGTTATGCTCAAAGCCGTTATTCGAATCGTGAAAAGAAACCGGTATCGCTGGGACGACGTCATTGTCGAGAAAAAGGTTTTTCATAAGCTGTCGCATCTCGTGCCGGCGATTATCATTTTCTTTTTCGCCCCCGTATTTCCGGGTTATCAACTATTAATCGAAAAGCTTGCCGCCGCTTATATGGTGCTTGCTACGATCATTGTACTGAATTCCGTGATGGATACGTTTGACACGATCTACCGTTCATTCGAAATTTCCAAAATCCGTCCGATCAGAGGCTATATTCAAGTCGTCAAAATCATTTTGTTCATCGTCGGCGGAATCGTGCTGATCTCTAGTCTGGTCGGGCAAAACCCGCTGATTATCCTCAGTGGTCTAGGTGCGTTGTCCGCAGTCTTGATGCTCATTTTCAAAGACTCGATTCTCGGTCTGGTCGCAGGCGTGCAATTGTCGTCCAACGATATGGTGCGCGTCGGAGATTGGATCGAAATGCCGAATTACAACGCCGACGGCGATGTGATCGATATTACGCTAAACACCGTAAAAGTCATGAATTTTGATAAAACGATCACGATGGTGCCAAGTTACGCGTTCATTTCGGACTCGTTCCGCAACTGGCGCGGGATGCAGATTTCCGGAGGGCGCCGGATCAAGCGCAGCATCAATATCGATACGAGCAGTATCGTATTTTGCAGTGACGAGATGATCGCAGAGTTCAAAAAGATTCATTATATTTCGGATTACGTGACCTCGCGTGTGGAAGAAATCAATACGTACAACATCGAGCAGCATATCAATCGCGAAAACAAAGTCAACGGACGGCAGATGACCAATATCGGCGTGTTCCGCGAATACATTTTGCAATATCTGCGTCGTCATCCGAAAATCCATCAAGACATGACCATGATCGTGCGCCAGCTAGCGCCGGAAGAAACCGGATTGCCGATCGAGATTTACGCGTTTAGCAACGATACGACTTGGGCGGTATACGAGTCGGTGCAAGCCGATATTTTCGACCATATTTACGCGGTGGCGCCGATGTTCGGACTGCGTATTTTCCAAAATCCGACCGGATATGATCTTGCGCGGATCAAAGACGAGGTTAGGGTATGAGTGCCGTTCTTTTTTATAAAAAAATTCATCGATACCCTTCAATCTTTCGTTATCGCTCTGTATCCGTATTCAAAAGTATGGCATATTGAAGAGGTAGGCGAAAAACGCCGCTGATTTGAACGCTGATATCCGGCTTAGGAGGAACTTTTAATGACGAATACATCGAACTCTGATTTGTTGCAAACCCCGCAAATGGTGTCTGCTTTGACCACACTGTACGGGGAAGCGAAGCTTGCCGAGCAGACTGCTCGTTATAACAAAGTGCTGGATGCTTATACGCAGACCTACGGCGCAGATTCAGTGAAATGGTTTAGCGCGCCAGGACGTACCGAAATCGGCGGCAACCATACCGATCATAACCACGGCAAAGTGTTAACGGGAAGTATTGATCTGGATACGATCGCCGCTGCGGCGAAAACAGACGATCATACGATTTCGCTGCGTTCGGAAGGGTATGAGCGAAGCTATTCGATCGATATTCGGAAATTGGACAAAAATGCAGAAGACGACGGAACAGCAGGGCTGATTCGCGGTATTTTGGCAGGCTTTGTGGAAAAAGGATATCAGATCGGCGGCTTCCGTGCGTATGTGTCGAGTAACGTATATAGCGCATCCGGGCTAAGTTCGTCGGCGTCTTTTGAAATGCTGATCTGTACGATTCTGAACGAGTTTTATAACGAAAGACGTTTGAACGCGGTCGATAAGGGTAAAATTGGCAAGTACGCCGAAAATATTTTCTGGAACAAACCATCCGGTCTGCTCGATCAGATTGCTTGCGCGCACGGCGGTCTGATTTCGATCGATTTTGCAAATCCGGAAGAACCCGAGATCGCACCGGTCACGTATCGTTTTGACCAAGATGGCTACGCGTTGGTGATCGTCGATACAGGCGGCAACCATGCCGATCTGACGAACGAATACGCAGGCGTTCCGCAAGAAATGTTTGCAGTCGCAGAGCTGCTTGGAACCGATGTATGCCGAGGAACTTCGCCGGAAGCTCTCTATGACCGGCTGCCGGAAATCCGGGAAAAAGCCGGAGATCGCGCAGTACTCCGTGCGCTGCATTTCTTCGAAGAAAACGACCGCGTAGACGGCATGTTAGAAGCACTACGTAACGAAGATTTACAAGCGTTCTTGCCGTTTATTACGGAATCCGGCAACTCGTCGTGGAAATGGCTGCAAAACGTGTACCGTCCAGCGGTTAGCCAAGAGCAAGAAGTGGCTTTGGCGCTGGCGATTACAGAGCGTTATATCCAGCAACTTGGAAAAGGCGCTTGCCGCGTACATGGCGGAGGCTTTGCTGGTGTCATCTTGGCGATCTTGCCGCAAGACGCGGTAAAAGAATACCAAGCACTCATTACACGCACGCTCGGTACGGAGTCGCTTGAAATTCAAGTCCGCGCGCAAGGCGCGGTATGTTTGGACGAAGTGAACTAATAATGAAATAAGCAACAACAAGGAGGGCTTTTGCGGATGACAACGAATATTCCTAACCTTACGTTAAACGACGGATTAGACATTCCGGCAATTGGACTCGGTACGTATTCGCTGAACGGATTCGAAGGCGCGAAATCGATCCAAACCGGAATCGAAGCCGGGTACCGCCTGATCGATTCGGCTTTCAATTATGAGAACGAAGGAGCGGTCGGACGCGCGGTGCGCGAAGCTTCGGTTCCTCGCGATCAACTGCGAATCTGCTCGAAATTGCCGGGGCGCCATCATGCTTATGACAAAGCGCTGCTGACGATTGAAGAATCGCTACTGCGAACCGGGCTGGATTATTTCGATTTGTATATCATTCATTGGCCCAATCCGAAACAAGGCAAATATCTCGAAGCTTGGCAAGCGATGATCGAAGCGAAAAAGCGCGGTTACGTCAGATCGATCGGCGTCAGCAACTTTTTGCCGGAGCATCTGGATCATATCGTCAGCGAGACAGGCGTTGCGCCAAGTCTCAACCAAGTCGAGCTTCATCCGTATTTCGAACAAGCAGAGCAGCGTGAAGCCAATGCCAAGCACGGCATCATCACGGAATCGTGGAGCCCGCTTGGTCGCGGCAAAGGCGACGGCGTGCTGCAAGATTCGGTCGTGAAAGCTGTCGCGAACGTGCATGGCAAAACGCCCACTCAGATCATTTTGCGTTGGCATACGCAGCTTGGCGCGGTTCCGATTCCGAAAGCCGGTTCGCGCGAGCATCAGGAAGAAAACCTGAACATTTTCGATTTTGAGTTGACTGAAGATCAGATGGAGATCATTTCCGCGTTCAGCGTGAATAACCAGCGTTTGTGGAATCAAGACCCTGCGGAATACGAGGAGTTTTAAACTTCATATGCTCGACTAGAAAAAGAAGAATTCCCGATCCGGGAATTTGTTAGATCAAGAAAGTCACATAGGCGGTGGAAGCGAGTCGACTCCGAGAAAAATTCGTTCCGGTCGCATGTTGAAATCGAGAAAAGGATTGAATTTTATTGGAATTTTCTCGATTTCAAAGGCGAACACTATCGTTCCTTCACTGAATTTTCCCCTCCGCCGCCTAGCTTCTAGCTACTATGAACTTTCTCAAATCAAGACGAATTCCCGATCCGGGAATTCGTCTTTTTTGTGTACAATGACCGAAATCTCCGCCAATCCATCATCCTCAATCTGATTTTCCGTAACCCATTTCTTTCTGCGCCGTATAACTCGTTAATAATTCTCAACACGACACAACCTTAAGGGGAATGATTATGAGTTTGTCATCACGTGTACTTGAACAAAAAGCGCAAAATGCCTACCGCAAATCGGAGCTTCGCGCAGAGCGGTATCTGGAGCAGCTTATCCAATCTGTTCAGAGCGGTAGATATATCAGCGAGTTAACGGAAGATTTTCAAGTGTGGAAAAAAGGGCATGTACGTCCTTTCTATATGCGGTTATGGCATTCCAAAGACAAGCAACCTCAAGATTACGAACGTTACCTTCAGTGGATGGAAATGACGGGGAAACTCGACGATTATTTGACGCGCAGCGTGTCGTATTTGTATATGCGCGATCTCGGCCAAGCGTTGGACGATTCTCATACCCAAAGCCGCATTCGCCGCACCGCTACAAGTCTCAAGCAATCTCTACTTCATAAAGAGACTGCGCAGAGCGAGATGCCGACAGATGGCTTCGATATGGCGGCTTTGTACCGCTGGGGACAGCAAGAGAAGATCGAAGATACGATCATCTGGATGATTGCGAAGATGAAGCGCGTATCCGAAAATATTCCCGAAGGGCTGAACGCCGAGCAAGCGCAGCGCAAGTTGTTGAAAATTATTGCGGGCGTTGTGCTGCATACGCGTGAAAGTATGGATGAACAGACACCGCCAACCGAACGCTCGCGTCTGATGGACGAAGCGGTGAGGCTAGGGTATTCCTATGGGTTAACGTATCCGTTCGTAGACGATCTACTGGATTCGAAGTTGCTCACCGAAGAAGAAAAATCGGGATATTCGTCGTTGATCCGAAGTGCTTTGCTGACCGGAAGCATACCGGAGTGGGACGAGTGGAGCGGGACATTCGAGAGCGGTCATGCCGAGAACTTTGCGTTAATCCGTTATATCCATAGCGAGCTGAGCGAAGCTTTTATCTATATCCAAAATCGCCAGATCGAAGGAAGCGGCACATCTTTTTTCGAGCAAGCGTACGTCTTTTTCGAATCGCAAGACCAAGACCGGAACAAAAATCTGAATATGAACAACTATACGGCAAGCGAGCTTTATGTTCCAGTGATGTTGAAATCGTCCGGTTCGCGTCTGATCGCGCGTTCGGTGGGACAAACGGAGCAAGACGAAGGTTTTGAACAGCGCACATTCGATTACGGGATCTATAATCAGCTTGCCGACGACTTTGCGGATTTATTTGACGATTTGGATCACGGAGCGGTTACGCCTTATACGTATTTTTGGAAATACCGTCAGGAGCGGAGAGATTTGCCGAATCCTTTCGAGATGTATTGGGCAGTGATCGCGCATCTGATCCGTAACGTGTACCGGAATGATTCCAATGCGCGCGAAGTGATTTTGGATCGGGCGATCAATGGGTTAAAAAGAGCTCGTCAGCGTCTAGGGATTCCGCGCTACGAAGAGTTGATGGGCATCTTGACGAGCGGGATGCCTGACTTAAACCGTATCGTGCAGAAAATGGTTCAGCAAGCGGAAGACGTCGAGTTTTTCGATAAACTGCTGCGTGACCGGATGCTGAACGAGATGAAAAAAGATCGGGAAGAACGTGAGCAATTCCGCAAAAAGCTAGATGAAATTCGCAGTGTGCTTGAGCAAAAGCTGCCGATTACAGCCGATTCGCCTGTTTCTTCGATCGGGGATTCGTTAATACATGCGGCAAACTACAGTCTGGAAGGTTCGGGCAAAAGGCTTCGCCCGATCTTGGCGCATCTAGTAGCGACACAAGGTTACGGGCTTAGCGAAACTTCGATCTTTCCCATGCTTAAGTCGTTAGAGTATCTGCATACCGCATCGTTGATATTCGACGATCTGCCTTCGCAAGACAATGCCGATACTCGGCGCGGACGGCAGACGCTTCATACGCGTTACGATAGTGCGACGGCTGAATTATCCGGGCTACTCCTGATTCAGCAAGGCGTACGCGAACAATCTTCGCTTCAAGGATTTAAGCCGGAAGCGATATTGTCTCTGATCCATTACTCAGCCCGCAAAGCGGGAGAGTTATGTATGGGGCAAGAACTGGATCTGAAATCGCGGGGACAAGTGCTGGATATTGAGCGGCTGAACGAGATTTGCTTTTACAAAACGGGAGTCGCGTTCGAAGCGTGTCTGATTATGCCCGCGATGTTAGCGAATGCACCGGACAATGAATTGGAGCAAATGAAAAATTTCGCATATCATGCCGGAATCGCGTTCCAAATCCGAGACGATCTGCTGGATGCCGAAGGCGAAGCATTGAAGCTCGGCAAACCAGCCGGGCAAGATACGAATAACGGCAGTTCGACTTTCGTTACGGTGCTAGGAATTGGCGGCGCCAAGCGGGAGATGTGGAACCATTATTGCGAAGCATCGGATGCGGTAGAAAAATTGCCGAAGTCGCTATATTTTCTCAAACATTTATTGGATTATTTAGTACAGCGAGAAACTTAAAAAGAAGATTTTTCGCATCTATTACACAAACGGCAGCCAATGACTGTCGTTTTTTTACATCTTTTTTTGTAGAAAGCTTTGCTTCTTTTTCCGCAATTCTTTATAGTGGAGAAAGGTGCACGGTAAGTTCCTAACATTTACGAAAATGTTTTCGGAAAGCGCAATCAATGAGGGAAGCCTACTTGTGCAACGGAAGCTATAGATGCCGATATCAGGAGGGAAATCATTTGAATCAAACAAACGTTGGAGGGCCTTTGAAAGGCTTCTCGGAATTTAGTCGAAAAGTAGCGGCGCAAGGTGCTGTACTGCTTCAAAACGATCATAACGCTTTACCGATTACATCCAATGACCATGTCGCGATCTTCGGACGCGTTCAGCTCGATTATTATCGCAGCGGTACAGGATCGGGCGGTAGCGTACATGTCTCGCATACGACTAATCTGTTGGACGGACTGCGCAGCAAGCCTTCGGTTCAAGTAAACGAAGAACTTGCCGCAATCTATACGCAGTGGATTGCCGAAAATCCGTTTGATAACGGCGGAGGCGGCTGGGCAGCAGAACCGTGGCATCAAAAAGAAATGTCTTTGACCGATGAATGGGTAGCTGCTGCGCGCGAAAAATCGACGAAAGCCATTGTCGTCATTGGACGTACAGCCGGGGAAGACCAAGACAACGCCGACGCACCGGGTAGTTACCGTCTAACCGAAGACGAGTTGGATATGCTGACTCAAGTCACGAATCATTTTGAACAGACAATTGTCGTGCTAAACGTTTCGAATATCGTCGATATGAGCTGGGTCAAAGAACCGTCGCATAAGCATCCGATCGCGGCAGTCATTTACGCATGGCACGGCGGTATGGAAGGCGGCAACGCGATTGCGGACGTCTTGTCTGGAGATGTGACGCCAAGCGGAAAGCTGACCGATACAATTGCGTATTCGATTGACGATTATCCGTCGACGAGCAATTACGGGAACGAATTTAAAAGTACCTACGAAGAAGATGTCTATGTCGGATACCGATATTTCGAAACGTTTCGACCGGAAAAAGTCCAGTACGAATTCGGTTTCGGTCTGTCGTACACGACGTTTAGCCAATCGCCGGAAACCGCAACCGTTGTACAAAAAGACGGCGCGGAATGGATCGAAGTCGGCGTAAACGTAACGAACACCGGCGATACTTTTGAAGGCAAAGAAGTCGTTCAATTGTATGTAGAAGCGCCGCAAGGACGTTTGGGACAACCGATCCTGAAGCTTGTGACATTCGGCAAAACAAAATCGCTCAAACCCGGCGAATCAGAGCGTCTTCTGCTGAGTTTCCCGGTGAATAAATTAGTTTCGTACGATGATTCCGGCGTAACCGGTCATGCCCATGCGTATGTACTCGAAGAAGGCACTTATGTGCTGCATGTCGGTTCGAGCGTGAAGCAAAACGTTACGGTGCAAGTCGACGAAGCCGACGGTTATATCGTGAATGAGCTTCGCATGATCGAGCAGTTGGAAGAAGCGATGGCGCCGGTCGAAGAATTCTCACGGATCAAGCCGGGTGCGCGTAACGAGAACGGTACATACGAACTGATTAACGAAAATGTACCGACGCGCAAAGTGGACATGGCGAAGCGGATCGAAGATCGTCTGCCAGCTACGATTGCAGAGACAGGCGATCAAGGCATCAAGCTGCAAGACGTAAAAGCCGGCAAAGCTTCGATGGATCAATTTGTCGCGCAATTGAGCAACCATGAGCTTGCGACATTGGTTCGCGGCGAAGGCATGAGTAGCCCGCTCGTCACTTCGGGTACGGCTTCGGCGTTCGGCGGAGTAAGCGATGCGCTGCTCGGTTACGGAATTCCGGTAGCTTGTACAGCCGACGGCCCTTCCGGTATTCGGATGGATAGCGGCGGCCAAGCGACGCAAGTCTCCATCGGAACGCTGCTCGCGGCGACATGGGACAAAGAATTGATCGAAGAACTATATGTTCTGGAAGGTCAAGAATTGGTGTTGAACAATGTCGATACGCTGCTGGGACCGGGTCTGAACATTCGTCGTAGCCCGCTGAACGGACGTAACTTCGAATATTTCTCCGAAGATCCGATCGTGTCCGGCGAATTTGCGGCAGCTTGCGTTCGCGGCATCATGAAAGGCGGATCGAACGCGACGCTGAAGCACTTTGCTTGTAACAACCAAGAACAATACCGGACGAAAGTAAACGCGGTCGTCTCCGAACGCGCGCTTCGCGAAATTTATTTGAAAGGTTTCGAGCTTGCGGTGCGCGAAGGCGGCGCGAATTCGATCATGACGTCGTATAACCCGATCAACGGTCATTGGGCAGCATCGAATTATGATCTGAACACGACTATTTTGCGCGGCGAGTGGGGCTTTGACGGCATCGTTATGACCGATTGGTGGGCAATCATGAACGATTCGGCAAATGGCGGCGAAGCGGCTCGCACGAATACCAACTTCATGGTTCGGGCGCAAAACGATCTGTATATGGTCGTGATGAACTACGGCGCGGAAACCAACGTTTGGGGCGACAACACGATGGAATCGTTGGAAAACGGTACGGTCACTCGCGGCGAATTGCAACGCAGTGCCAAAAACATCTGCAACTTCATCATGAACGCACCGGTCTTCTCCAGAGAACGTACCGAAGAGAAGATTCAGAAATTCACCGCAGAAAGCACGATTCAAATCGATAGCGCTCAAGCCCTTGCGGGAGAAGGCGAAATCCAACCTTCGGTAGATGCGCCTGTCTATATCAAAGTGGAGCAACCGGGGAATTACCGCGTAGCGGTGAACACGATGTCGGAAGAACAAGAGCTTGCGCAAAGCGCATGTAATCTGCTGCTGAACGGTCAAGTTCTGACTACGGTACAAATGAACGGTACCAAAGGGCGCTGGTTAAAACAACGTCTGGTGACGATCGAACTGGAAGTAGGCACATACAAACTCGAAGTCGAGTTCACGAAGCCGGGTCTGCAATTAGGCGCGATCGAATTCAAAACCGTCTAACTTAGTCTGATCCAGTAAATAAAAAAAGACCTCGAACACCTTTTTAAAAGGGGGTTGTGAGGTCTTTTTTTGCGATTATAGATGACCGCGTCTTTGCCTGCGCCGATGCTTGGAAGCCCCTGCTTTTTCTTTTTCCTCTACGGAAGAAGCGTCATTGGGTTCGGGTCTGGGATAGAAGCGTTTACCCATCTGTCCGAATCGGCTCATCGTTTTGACGCGGCGTTCTTTTTTGCTTTTCAAAATCGGATCTTTTTCTTCGAGTTCGCGGATACTTTCCATCTCTTGTTCATATTGCTTTTCGCTTTCGCTCGTCGAAGGAAGGAACGGTTCATGATTGTAATCGGTTCGGCGCCCGTAGCGCAGCATATCGTAAATGATCTTCCCGTTATTCGGTTTCCCATTAGTCGTGCGCATCGGTACAATATCAAACAGCGCATAATAAAACGCATAAAAGATCAATCGATTCCAGAATGTAACCTGCCACTCCAGCACTTCATTTGCAATCAGCATATTAATCACAAAAGCCAGTGTCAGATTCGCCAAAATTGGTCCCGCATATAGACAGACGTAAGCAAATCGACTTTCTCGTTTTAATTCGTCATAAGAAAACCAACTGTACAGATGATAATACCGGCGTACATCCAAAATTCCGATTTTGAATAAACGAGGCCCGGAACCGAGCGTTATTCGAGGATTAACCGCACCGGATAAGAGACTTCCCAGCAGATACCCCGATTCCCGAAAAAACACGACGACAGGCAAAATGATAAATGCCGACACAATGAGTGAGAAAAGATCGGAGAATCCGAACAATCGTCTCCACTCCTTTTTATGAAAATTTCTTGGATGTAAAGTTCGAGACCATCTTCTCGTAAACCATAAAATACCCGTTATTTTCAACGATGAAAAATAAAGGAATATCTTTTTTACAAAAATGCTTCAAAAGTGCTTGCCATCTTCTACAGATCGTGATATATTATTTCTTGTGCTCGCGATGTAATCGCGGTCATCCAGATATGCGGTCGTGGCGGAATTGGCAGACGCGCACGGTTCAGGTCCGTGTGGGCTTACCCCCGTGGAGGTTCGAGTCCTCTCGACCGCATCATGATTTACACATAAAGCTTCTTGCTTCTGATATCATCAGAAGCAAGAAGCTTTTTTGTTGTACATTTTTACGACTTTGAATTAAAAAAAGGACGAGGAGGGTATTTATGCTTTTCAAAAAAAGTCTTTGGCTGCTGCTACTATGCTCTCTTGTACTAGCTTCATGTGCGAATTCTTTAACGATATAATCAAAATCATCGAACAAACAAGCAACGATAAAGGTACTCCCACGAATATTCAAAAAGAAAATATTCATCTATTCGAAATTGATGGAAGCCTGTATTGGAGCTACGAAGACAAAGACAGGAGTCTTTATTTGGATCTTCAAGGAAAGAAACAAGATCCGTTTTCTTGATTTTCATTTATTTTTCAAAAATTTTTCATTAGTTGTTGCCGTTGATCTGCAATTATGCTATATTTTCGGACATGGCGGAACTGAACGTACTGACATAAGGGGCGAAAAAGGTTTGAAATCGGGCTGCCCGATCAATTTTCGTACCCATACACTTACCTATATTTTATTGCACGAGTCAGCCACGCTCTCCGGTCTTTGCGACCGCGAAGGGCGTTTTTTGTTTAGAAATTCGAGAAGCAAATTTGATGAAAAGAAGGGTTGGAGATGGCAGAATATCGGATACGAAAACCGTATGTGCATTCGTTTTTGGACAAGCATTTTTCAGGCAGATCGATCGATTACCGGCAAATTGTCGGGTTGTTTGTGCCTTTGCTCGTTGATCAGATTTTTATCGTAGGGCTACATTTGATCAATACCGCAATGATTAGCTCCGCGGGCGTCGATGCAATCAGCGCAGTCAATATGGTCGATTCACTGAATGTATTTTTGCTTAGCATCTTCGTTGCAGTAGCGACTGGCGGTACCGTCGTTGTGGCGCAGTACAAAGGAAGCGGAAATTCGATTATGGTATCGAAAGCGACCGCCGGTTCGGCTTCGACGGTATCTTTGCTCGCGCTGCTGATCGGGATCATCATGATCGTCTTCCATAACCCTTTGCTTAACTTGTTATTCGGGTCAGCGGAACCTGCGGTTATGGATTTGGCGCGTACGTATATGATCGGCAGCGGGTTGTCGTATCTAGGGCTTGCGTTCGTCGAAGCCGTATGCGGCGCGCTGCGCGGAATCGGCCGCTCCCGAGCTTCGCTCGCTTTATCGCTTATTTTAAACTTACCGTACGTAGGGCTAAATTTGCTTTTTATCAACGTACTCGATATGGGCGTGTTCGGCATGACGTTGTCGGTTAATATCGCGCGGTATTTCGCGGCGGCTTGCGCCGTGTATTATCTGATTAAGATCGATGCCGAGCTGCGTATTCGAATTCGCGATTTTTTCAATGTTGGCTTCGATATGCTCAAACGGATTTTCACAATCGGCACGCCGTTTGCAGCAGAACAAATGTTTTTCAACGGCGGTAAAATTTTGACTCAGATCTTTATCGTCAGTATGGGAACTTATGCGATCGCGACAAATGCGATCAGCGGCGCGTTGGCGGGTGTAATGCAAATTCCGGCAAACGCGCTATCGCTTACGCTGATCACTGTGGTCGGTCAATGTATGGGACGCCGCGATGTCAAAGACGCGAAAAAGTTAACCAAGTCGTTTGTGATTCTCGGTTCCTTTTTCTACGTGCTTATGACGCTTATCATTATGCCTCTGTTCCATCCGTTAATTAGTCTATTCAATCCTCCGGCAGAAATCGTCGACGATATTTTCCTGATTGTACTGATTAATGCTCTTGCACAGATTCCGCTTTGGGCGATTAGCTTTATGATTCCTTCGGCGCTGCGTGCGGCAGGCGATGCGAAATTCACTTCGTTGATCTCCATGTTGTCGATGTGGCTATTCCGCGTCGTACTCGGCTATATTCTTGGCATTACGTTCAATATGGGCATCTTGGGCGTTTGGATTGCGATGAACGCCGAATGGGCGGTTCGAGGAATAATTTTTGTATGGAGATTTATGGGACGCAAATGGTATCGGCATAAGTTGATATAAAGATCGTAGCTTTTTTTAGAAAGGAAGAACTTCCATGTACAACTTCGTATTTGATATCGACGACACGGTTTACGATCAAATGATTCCTTTTCAAAAAGCGTTCGAGAAGAACTTTTCCCAATATCATCAGTTGTCGCTGAGCGAGCTGTATCGGCATAACCGTTATTATAGCGACGAAGTGTTCGATTTGACGGTGAAAGGTGAAATGTCGATCGAAAAGATGCACATTTACCGGATTAGCGAAGCTTTTCGAGTTATGGGCATACAAATTTCGGACACAGAAGCGCTTCAATTCCAACAAGATTATGCGGCTGCTCAGCAAGAGCTTGAACCGACGCCAGATATGAGGGAAGCGCTGGATTACTGCCGAGATCATGGATTAAAATTCGGAGTCATCACGAACGGGCCTGCCCAACATCAGCGGAAAAAGGTCAAGCAGCTCGGCATCTACGATTGGCTAGATTATGATCAAGTCGTCATATCGGGTGAGCTAGAATTTATGAAGCCGGATGCGCGGATTTTCCGCCATACAGAGCAACTTTTAGGGATACAAGCCGAAGATACGTATTATATCGGAGATTCCTATGCCAACGACATTGTCGGAGCGAAAGGTGCAGGATGGCATGCGATCTGGATCAATCGACGAGAAGGTCAGATTCCGGCGAACGGCGTTCAACCCGATTTTATTTTGAATAACGACGATTCGATAACGGCAGTGATTCGAAAGCTATGTGAAAGCTGAAAAAGGGTACAATATAAGGATAAGAGCCAATCGAATACAAGGAGGAACGATAAAATGCGCCTTCAAATGAACGAATATACCGAAAGCAAAATCAAAGAAAAAATCGGAGAACATCCCGGTAGCTTACGCCTCGTTTACGATACGATTAATTGCGGTTGTAACGGCGTCGTAACGCTCCAGATTGCGGATCAACCGTGGGAAACGGATGTACGTGTAGAGTCGGATCAGTTTGAAGTCTGGACAGATCGCCAGCAAGAACAGCAATTCGATCCGGTGATGAAGCTGGAAGCGGAACAAAACTATCCGTCTTTCAAACTATCGAGCGACGGCGCGGTATTTAGTCGGAATCTACGTGTGACGGATATGCGTCAGCAGGCAGCCAAATAAAAATCATTCATCTGAAAAATCGTCGTTCGCCCGGTATGGGTGTTCGACGATTTTTTGATTTTCTTCTATGATAAAAAGAAATCTAAACGTAGCTGAAGGGGTTCGAAAACTTATGAGCGACCATCATTCAAGCCAAGCCTATATCGATCTGAATTGCGATCTTGGAGAAAGTTTCGGCGCGTATTCAATCGGTCAAGATGCTAAAATCTTACCTTACGTGACTTCCGCGAACATTGCTTGTGGTTTCCACGCCGGAGATCCGAGTGTGATGCGAAAAACGGTGCAGTCGGCGCTGCAAGCAGGAGCGGCAATCGGAGCACATCCGGGCTTGCCCGATTTAGTCGGCTTTGGTCGGCGAAATATGGCGGTATCGGCAGAAGAAGTGTATGCGATGACGGTGTATCAGATCGGAGCGTTAGAAGCTTTGGTTCGAGCAGAAGGCGGCGTGCTTCGGCATGTGAAACCGCACGGCGCGCTCTATAATATGGCGGCAAAACAAACGGATCTTGCGGAAGCGATTGCCGAAGCGGTATATCGGACAAATCCAGCGCTCATTTTGTTTGGACTGGCGAACAGTGAACTAACTAGAGCAGCAGAGCGGTCAGGTCTGGTAGTCGCACATGAAGCTTTTGCGGATCGTGGTTATCAAGCGGACGGCTCGCTGATGCCAAGGCATCTTCCGGGAGCGTTGATCGAAGATATGGATATAGCAGCGAAGCGAGTCGTGCAAATGGTGATGGAGCGGAAAATATCGATAGGAAGCGGGCAGCATTTGCAAATTCATGCGGATACGATCTGTCTGCATGGAGACGGTGCAAAAGCGCTAGCTTTCGCACAGCGGATCGTCGAGGCTTGTGAGCAGGAAGGTGTTGTGATTCGAGCCTTTGGACAAAACTAGAAGCCGAATTCGAAAGGAGCCGGGAGATGAACGCAAATTCAGATTTTCCTGATATCGAGCTTGAACCGTTGAATGAATACGCACTTTCCGTCGTATTTGGTAAAGAAATTTCGCCGGATATCCATCGTCAAGTACGCCAATTCGCGGCTTTGCTGGAACAAGATCCGTTGCCCGCAATGATCGAAGTCGTGCCTTCTTTTTGCGCGGTCACGATCTTTTATGATCTTATGCAGTTGGCAAAAGAAGTAGAAGGCGTCGACAGTTCCTTTTCGCCAACTTCAAAATATTTCCTTTTCGATGCAACAAAAAAGAGTTTATTTCGTCTTCTAAAAAGAGAGGTCGAAGAAAAGGAAGCTCATTCGAGAATCGTTGAAATTCCAGTTCGATACGGTGGGGCGTATGGACCCGATCTGCCTTTTGTCGCTCAGCATGCGGATTTGAATGAAGAACAAGTGGTCTTCATTCATGGCGAGGTTACATACCCGGTATATATGATTGGATTTGCACCGGGATTTCCTTATTTGGGCGGGATGGATACTTCAATCGCATCGCCTCGAATGGAGACGCCGCGACTAAGCGTTCCTGCTGGAGCTGTAGGCATTGCAGGCAAGCAGACCGGTGTGTATCCCGTCTCTACGCCAGGAGGATGGCGTATTATCGGACAAACACCGATTGCTTTGTTTCGACCGGATCAAGAGCCGCCGAGTTTGTTGCGTGCTGGTGACGAGGTGCGATTTGTTGCAATCGACGAAGACGAATATGTACGCTTGCGCGACGTTGCCGAGAAGCAGAATGAGCATTTGGCTAAAAGGTGGAAAGTGTCGGATGATCCTATTCACGAAAATTCTTCGCTCTCGATTTCGATCATAAAAGGGGGATTATTGACGACGATTCAAGACCTCGGACGTTCCGGGTATCGGCAGTACGGCGTCACGCAAGGCGGTGCGATGGATCGTTATGCGCTGCGCGCCGCCAATCTCATGGCGGGAAATAAAGATAGTGAAGCTGCGCTAGAGATTACGCTGGCGGGGCCTACGCTTCGATTCGAGCGCGAGACGCAGATCGCGCTGACAGGCGCAGATCTTGCGCCTCACATCGGCGGCGTGCCGCTGCCGATGTGGCGCCCTGTGCGGGTTCGCGCCGGAGCCGTACTGGAATTCGGCTCCGCACGTGCAGGCTGCCGCACCTATCTCGCGGCAGCTGGCGGCTTCGCCGTACCTGCGGCGCTAGGCAGCCGCAGTACCGATCTTCGAGCCGGCTTGGGCGGGCTCGAAGGCAGAGCGCTTCGCGCTGGCGACGCGCTGCATACGCGCGCCGCGAAAGATCTACGCTTGGCGACAATTCTTGCGCCGGGCGAAGATTTTGCCGCTGCGCCGTGGCACGCCGCGCACGGCTATATCAGTGGTCGCCGGGATTGGGGCGACCGCTCTAGCCCTGCCGCGCATCGCCAAGCGGGAAAGGGCAGCGGAATTTCCGCTGCGGTAAGCGTGCGCTACATACGCGGCACGCATTTCGAGCGCTTCGATGCGGCGAGCCGCGAAGCGTTGGCGGAGCAGACTTTTCGGATTACGCCGCAATCCGACCGAATGGGCTGCCGCCTAGCGGGAGCGGCTTTGCGGTTGGAACAACCGCAAGAGCTGATCTCCGAAGCGGTGGCGCCCGGAACGATTCAAGTTCCGCCTGACGGCGCGCCGATCTTGCTCACCGCTGATTGTCAGACAACAGGCGGTTATCCGCGGATCGCGCAGGTCATTGCTGCCGACCTTCGCTTGATTGCCCAGCTTCGTCCGGGGCAAAAACTTCGCTTCGAAGAAGTATCGATTCAAGAAGCGCAAATGCTAGATATCGAGCAGGAGCGGGAAATCGAGCGACTGCGGATCGGGCTTCAAACGGTGCAACGTTAAAGATTGAGTTTTGGCTCTACCCATACTTATTGTTATCTATTCTACCGATAATGATGGATATGGAGCTTTCATCGTTTCTTACTAAAAGGAGGATTCCCTTTGTCGAATGTTTTGAAATCTTTTGGCTTGCTTACAGCGCTGACTTTGTCTGCATCGGTATTACCTGCTTGCGTCTCCCCGATGCAAGCACGCGACACAAGTCTCTCCGCGTCGCACACCAAGCTTGCGGCATTTAACGCTTCCGCGTCGTCCAAGTCGCAAGCTCTTGCTCCCGCTGCATCGGCGGGAACTTCAGCGTCAGCCGCTGCGCAGGCAGACGCTCAGCCTTATTATTACGTCGCGCCAAGCGGCAGCGACCAAGCCGGAACGGGCTCGGAAGCTAGCCCGTGGCAGACCGTGCAGCGCGCAGTCGATGCCGCGATGAAAACGGGCGGCACCGTTTATTTGCGCGGCGGCATTTATAACCAGTCACTGAAGCTGACTGGAGCACCCGGCGCCGCAAATAGTGCGGCGCACTTGACCGTCGCAAGCTATCCGTCGGAGACGGCGGTGCTCGACGGAACCGATCTGCCGGTTGCCTTGACCGGCGCTTTAATCGAACTGTCCGATGTCAGCCGCGTCACCGTTCGCGGTCTGGAAGTGCGTAATTACAAGACGGCAAAGTCCGGTAGCGTGCCGATCGGGATCTATGTGCATGGCGCAGGCGAAGCTGTCAGCTTGCTGGACAACAAAGTGCATGACATCGGCAATACGTCAACGCCCAAAGGCAGCGATCTGAGCGGGCGCGATGCTCACGGGATCGCGGTCTATGGCACGAAATCGCCAGCTTCGATTCGTGACCTGACCATCTCGGGCAACGAAGTCTACAATCTGACTCTAGGTTCAAGCGAAGCGCTGGTGCTGAACGGCAATGTCGAGAAATTTACGATTGAGAACAATCATGTACACGATAACGACAATATCGGGATCGACGCGATCGGCTTTGAAGGCACTTCGCCTGATAGCAAGTACGATCAGGCTCGAAACGGCACGATTACAGGTAACGTTGTGACGGGCAATACAGCGGTTCGCAATCCGTCTTACGGCATGCCTGTTCCCAATGAGGCGTATTCGGCAGGCGGGATTTATGTAGACGGCGGGCGCGATATTGTCATTGAACGCAACCGTTCGGAAAATAACGATATCGGAATCGAGATTGCGTCCGAGCATCGCGGACGTTCGACTTCGGGCATTACTGTGCGTAGCAATCTGGTTGTTCGTAACGCGATGACCGGAATTGCGATCGGCGGTTACGATAAAAAGCGCGGTTCCACGACGAACAGCATTATCACAGGCAACACGGTAGCGTACAACGATACGTTGGAGTGGGGAACCGGGCAACTGTATATCCAGTTTGATACGCAAGACAATATCGTTCAAAACAATATTTTCGTCGCGTCCGGCTCCAACACGCTGATTCGCAACGATTATACGGAGAATACACGCAACAAAGTCGATTACAATCTATACTTTGCCCCAGACAACAAAAAAGGTTCTTGGGTCTGGAAAAAGAAAAATTATTCGAGCTTCGACGCGTATCGCAAAGGAAGCGCAAACGATGCCAATTCGCTTTTCGTCGATCCTCAATTCGTGGATGCCAAGCAAGGGAATTATCGCTTGAAATCGGGTTCTCCGGCTGTTGCCAGCGGCGTAGTCGATGCCGTATTAAATGCTGCGAACGATTTCGACGGCAAGCCCCGCGGACAATCCGCCAACGGATTACCGAGCCGAGGCGCTTACGAGTAAGTCGATAGAACGAATCCAAATGATCTTTTGAGCTTTGCTACAAAAAAACTCCCGAAACCGCGTATCGACGCCGCTTCGGGAGTTTTTTAACTAAGTTTCATTCAACCTTTGACCGGAAAGCCTGATCCTGACAGAACATGATTCACCAATTCGCCCATGCCGTCCCACGAATCTTTCATCAAAAATTCGTCTTGCAACGGTTGGTTCCACGGACGCGGAATCCCGATCGTACGTTTACCTGCTTGGCGCGCGGCAAGTAGATTATGCGGCCCGTCGTCGATCAATAGATCGAATTCCAGCAAATATTTACGTTTCGCGACGAAAAAATTCTCGAACGGGATAAACGGCATATGACGCTGAAGCCAATTCCATTTCTCCGCTACCGCCGAAGGGCGAGCCGCTGTAACGATAATGACGTCATGTTGCTCGCTAATCCGGCGAACTTCGTCGATCGTATGTTCATCGAAAATTTCGAGTTCTTCATATAAGTTTGGACGACCGAAAAAGATTTCTTCATTACATTCGGGATGCCAAACCGTACTCAGATCGAAACTTTTAACCTGATCGATCGTGAGTTGGAGGTCCGGGTACGCTGCATTATGGTAATGAATCGCTTTCGGAACGAGGTGACAGATCGTATCATCCATATCAATTGCGACGATTTTTTTGCTCATTACATTCTCTCCTACTGCTTGAAAAAGCGTTGTTGATTTCCTGAAAACACGGATACTTGCATTGTAGCGAACTTCCTGATTTATGGCAAAAGAATCGAAACCAGTTTAAGGAATTTTGGAGTTGGAAGGAACAACGCGTATACTAACGAAATCAGTCTACATAAGGAAGCGAGGAACTCTATATGAACACACCGCACGATCCTAACGGTCAGCCCGGGAAAACCGGACGTCCCAAGCCGAATATCATTTCGATTGTGATCACTATCGTCGTACTCGCGATATTGCTGTTCACAACGCCGGGACGCGAACTGCTCAATAATATTGTAGGTCGAGATGGAAAAGAGCAGACGCAGTCTCAACAACCCAATACTTCAGAGCAAACCGCAACAACGCCTGCGCCTGTCGAAGGACGTGTGTCGGCTACCGTCGAACGAATCGTCGATGGAGATACCGTAATCGTAAACTTGGCGGACGGAAGCCGCGAACGCGTGAGAATGTTATTGATCGATACACCCGAAACCAAAAAAGAAGGTACGCCGGTTCAACCTTTCGGTCTGGAAGCAAGTGAATACACGAAAAAGCTCCTAACCGGAAAATCAGTTGAACTTGAATTTGACCAAGAACAGCGCGATCAATACGACCGGATGCTAGCTTATATTTATTTGGACAACAAAATGGTGAATACGGAGCTGTTAGAGAAAGGTTTGGCGCGCGTCGTGGTCTATCAGCCAAACGATAAATATATCGACGAATTCCGTGATATTCAAGCCAAAGCGAAAAAAGCGAAAATTGGCGTCTGGAGTGTAGAAGGGTATGCGGACAATCGGGGATTTCATCCAGAGGTCGTACAATAAAGACATGCTAAAAGCCCAATTAAAATGAAAAACGCCCGAACGTTTGACGGAAATAGACCGTCACGTTTCGGGCGTTTGTGATTTATTCATAGCCGAGAATCGGTCGTTGTCGAATGGAAAAGACACTCAGACGAACCGGGGTCGTGCTCTTTTGGCTCAATCTTGACCCAGCGCGTTGCCCAGCCTTGAATATGATCCATCAAAGGCGCTAAGTCTCGTCCCATATCCGTTAACGAATATTCGATCCTTACCGGCTTTTCTGGATATACCGTGCGAAGCACGATGCCTTCTTCTTCAAGTTCTTTCAGTCGTTCCGAAAGGACTTTACCGCTGAGGTTGGATAACGAACTTTCGATATCGACGAACCGACGAGGCCCGTCCATTAAGCGATAGATGATTAAGGTTGTCCAACGTTTACTGAGTACTTCGATTGCTTTTTCGAATCTGGGGCAGAGTTCGGTCAGCTTTGCTGCCAAAGGGATCACTCTCCGTTTGTATAAGAATTTTGTTGTGTGATAATTTCCGAACATCTATAAACAGATAAAACCCAAATTTTTGGGGATTGAAAAGGTAAGATTGAATGCTTGTTGTTATAAGTATACATTCAATAACTAAATTAAACAAGCTTACATTTAGTAATAATTAATACTTGACTCCGCTCCAGTAAGTAAATATACTAGGTTACATAAAGTAATTTGGTGAGTTAGCGGTCTTGACTACGCAAGCGAAGCACGCGTTCAAGACCGCAAATTCGAAGCGATGAAATCCGCTTCGAATTGCTCTACAAGCGTTCTTGACTACGTGAGCGAAGCGTACGTTCAAGACCGCAAAATTTGAAGCGATGAAATCCGCTTCAAATCGCCCTACAAAAAGCTTCCTGCTTCTAATACAGAAGCAGGAAGCTTTTCAAGCCCTAAACGCTCTTAAAGCTGTTAATGCTCTTAACGCTTTTCAAGCTTTTAACGCTCAAAACGCCTTTGAAGCTCTCGACTTTTCCCATCTTTTAAGTCTCTTAAATCTCTAAAAGCCCAAATCGGAGGATCAAACCATGCAGCGACATACGGAGATATGTATCGCAGGCGGAGGTCCGGCAGGCACTTTGCTGGCGTATCTGCTAGCTCGGCGCGGCGCAGAAGTTGTGCTGGTCGAAAAGCAGCCTGTGCCTGGACCTTCGTTTCGCGGCGAAATCATTAATGCAGATGGCGAAAGCGTGCTGAGAAAGCACGGAATCTTGGATAAAATCAATCCCGAAGCGGTGTTGCCTCTTCTTCGTCTGGAATACTGGGAGAACCGGAAGATCGTCAAAACGATCTTCCCGGATCATGCCGACGGTAATGTCGGCATTCATATTCCGCAAGCCGATCTGCTTCACGCTTTATTGAATGAAATGAAGTCGTACTCGAATTTCACGTATTTGCCGGGCACAATGGTTCGAGGTCTGCTTCAGAATGAAGAAGGAACGTACACCGGAGTGAAAGTACGTACAGCAGACGGCAGTCTGTTGACGATTCACAGCCAAGTTGTCGTCGGCGCGGACGGTCGATATTCCTCGGTTCGTAAATATGCTGGAATCCCAGTGAATTCAGCAGGTCACGGTTACGATCTGCTTTGGGCGAGAATACCTGCACCGCAAGGTTGGGAACCGGTGATGTGTTCTACCATTCAGAATGGGCAACAGCTTCATTTGTTCACGCAAGCTCGCGGATATGTCCAGATCGGTTGGAATATCGCGGAAGATTCGTACAAAGAACTGCGCAAGCGTCCTTTTGAAGAGTTGACGCAGACTTTGATCGAAGCTTTTCCAAAGCTTGAAGACAGCGTGCGGCAGCATATTACGTCGTGGCAAGACTTCGTATTGCTCGATATTTTCAGTAGTAAATCCGAACGCTGGGCACAGCCCGGGCTTGTGCTGATCGGAGATGCGGCGCATACGATGACGCCGACGGGCGCTTTTGGATTGAATGAAGCGTTACGGGATGCCGATGTGCTGCATGAAGAAATCCTCAACTGTCTAAGCCAAAACAAAGAAACTTTAACGTCGTTAGAACGATTGGAACAACGCCGTCGCGGCGATGTAGAACGTAGGCAACGCGAGCAAGTTGATATGGAATTGACTTATGCTCAAAATTTTAACAATTAACCTTCAATTCATACACAATGCGACGATAATATACAGATACCCTATACAATATGGCGTATCGGAAATTTTTTGATCCTAAGATGATCCAAAGTCGGACAAGTTGCGAACTACAGGTAACGAGGATGCGGAACCGATTTAGGTGCCGTGTCCATTTTATCGCGAACTCATTTACGGTCCGTCGCAGGAACTTGCTTGACGGCTTAACCGACTTAACCAATACGAAAATAAGGATGTGCCATCATGGAACACAATAGCGCAGCTTTTATGCTTAAAGACAGTATTCATCATGTACCGTCGCCATTAGATTCAAAAGAAGGTTACGTGCTGGTAGGGCCGATCAAACTGCCTGTCAATTTAGAAGGAGAAACGCTCCTTTTCCGTTGGTATAGCTGGCTGAAAAAGCCTGAAGGCGGCGAAGATATGTCTGCCGAAGAATTGATCCGTAACTTGCCGAAAATGGACTTGGCAGAAGGCCAACAGTCTAGCGTACTCGTTTATGGCGATTTCGAAAATTCGCCGGATGCTTTGATCCGGATGCACAGCATTTGCCATACCGGCGATATTTTCGGCAGTAAACGTTGCGACTGCGGGTATCAACTGCGTCAATCGATGAAAATGATCGCGGAACACGGTTCGGGCGCTTTGTTCTATCTGGCGAATCACGAAGGTCGCGGAATCGGTCTGTTCAGCAAAGCGATGGCGTATATTTTACAAGAACAAGGGATGGATACGGTCGAAGCGAATCTGGCTCTTGGGTTCGAAGACGATACGCGTAATTACGACGGAGCGATCGGCGTACTGAAATTTTTGCGTCAGCTTCCAGTGACTTTGATCACGAACAACCCGCGTAAACTCGAAGCGTTGCGAGCATCGGGAATGAATGTGTCTGGACGCACGCCGCTATGGGGAGATATTTCTGAATTTAACGAAAAATATTTGCGCACGAAAGTAAATCGGTCAGGTCACTTCGCGACGCAAAATCCGATTGAAGGTCTAACCGAGCTTCCGGCTGCCGAAGGAGGAGACTGACGAAACATGAGCGAAGATCAGTCGATTCATGAAAAATATATGCGGCTCGCGCTAGAAAATGCGCGTGCTGCCAAAGGTCAGACTGCACCGAACCCTTTGGTCGGCTCCGTGATCGTGAATCAAGGCAGAATCGTTGGGATCGGCGCGCATCTCAAGCCGGGCGAACCCCATGCGGAGATTCATGCGCTGCGTATGGCAGGCGAACATGCGAAAGGCGGCACGATCTATGTGACGCTGGAGCCTTGTTCGCACCACGGTCGTACAGGCCCTTGCGCCGAAGCAGTCGTTAAAGCGGGATTGGCAAAAGTTGTCGTGGCGGCGCCCGATCCGAATCCGCTTGTTGCAGGGCGCGGAATTAAAATTTTGCGCGATGCCGGCATCGAAGTGATCGAAGGCGTATTGCGAGAAGAATCGGAGCAACTTAACGAGGTGTTTAATCGTTATATCGTAAGCAAGCGTCCTTTTGTGACGGTGAAATCTGCAACGACTCTAGACGGCAAAATCGCGACGCATACGAACAGCAGCCGTTGGATCACGTCGGCAGAAGCTCGTGAAGACGTCCATCGTTTGCGTCATGAACACGGTGCGATTTTGGTCGGCGTGCAGACGATTGTGCATGACGATTCGCAGTTGAACACACGTTTGCCGGATGGTCGCAATCCGCTTCGAGTTATTTTGGACAGCACGTTGCGGATCTCCGAGACTGCACGCGTTGTGACCGATGGCGAAGCGCCGACATGGATCTTTACAGGTTCGACGTTCGATTCAGCGAAGCGTGAACGACTGGAAGCCGCAGGCGTACGTGTCGTTCCGACAAGCGGCGAACGCGTGAATCTGGAAGAAGTGCTCGATACGCTTGGCGAGAGTGAGATTTCATCGTTACTGGTCGAAGGCGGCGGTCAAGTGATCGCTTCGTTTGTCGAGCAGGGGCTTGCCGATAAGCTGGTGCTCTATATGGCGCCGAAGCTAGTGGGCGGCAAAGATGCGCCGACGTTTATCGAAGGTCTGGGCATCGCGGATATGAATGAAGCGATTGATTTGACGGGGCTGCGAGTGCAAAATCTCGGACCGGATTTGAAGTTCGAAGCGTATTTCCCGAAAAAATAAAAGCAATGATTATAGAAAATCCCGATTCTCAATAAAGAGAATCGGGATTTTTTAATTTCGAAGCTTATTTAAGCTGTAGTCGAAGCTTTAATTTCTTTCAATCTCCGCTTCGCGACGTTTCCAGCTGGTTTTGCCGTCGTCTTCGACAATCGAGATTGCCGCATCCGCGATATCCGGATTGTTCGTCAGCGTGTTTTGAATCCGGATTTTAATATCGTCGGCTACGCCGAGCGTCAGCCCGGTACGCAATTCAACGACCGCATCGACATGGTAATAGCGACCTTCTTGCACAATACGCATACTTTCGATATCGCGTACGTCGGCATCTCCGAGAATCGTTGCAGAGACTTTATCTTCAACGTCTTGCGGAGCCGATACGCCGATCAGACCGATCATATTATCGTAGCCTACTCGGAACGCAACCACGATCATCAACAAACCGATCAAAGTCGTCGCCATACCGTCGATCAACGTGAAATCGGTCAGAGCGATGACGACTACCGCGACCAACGCCAAGAAAGCACCTAACACAGCCACGATGTCTTCGTAAAATACGAGACGAGTCGGAGGAGCCGCGCGACCTACGTTTTTGAAAGCCGTAGGCAGCAATTTAAAGCCGCTTGCTTTAGGGACTCGTGCTTCTTTCAAAATTTCTTTGGAGGCTTTAAGCAAAATCGCGCCATCGATCAAAATGTTCAAAAGCAACACGCCGATATTGATCCAAAATCCTCCGGTGGCTTCACTCGGATGTTGCAGCAGATGAATGCCTTCGTGGATCGTTTCGTACGCCATGATCGTGACGACGATAACCGCGATCATACAGAAGATGTTGATGACGCGTCCGAATCCGAGCGGGAAACGGCGACTTGGACGACGCTCGGACAATACGCTGCCGACGAATACGAAACCTTGGTTGACCGCATCGGCTAGCGAGTGCATCGCGGATGCGAACATCGCGCCGCTGCCTGTAAATATAGCGGCGCCGCCTTTTGCAGCGGCAAGAACCGCGTTGCCGATCATCGCGACCGCAGAAGAAGTATTGCCTTTTTTGATCAACGAGCCTAACGATTCTTTTTGTCCGACTTCGGACGGATGGGCTTCAGCCACACGTTCTCCTCCTTCGAATAAACCTAAAATAGTGAATTTCTCGCTTACCAGCTATAGCTTATGTACCCGGAATCCACAATTTGGAACAGATTCGAACCGTTCCAAACGATAAGATTCCGGTCAGATTATACGGAACTTCCGTATTCATCGGTATACCAATCAATAATTTTGCGTGCGATGCTCAGCTTCGGCGGAATATTTGGCATGTTATCCGGTGAGAACCAATCGGCATGTTCGATTTCTTCGCCGTCTACCGTAATGTCGCCGCTAGCGTATTCCGCGATAAATCCGATCATCAGCGAATGGGGAAACGGCCATTGTTGGCTGCCGAAATACCGGATCTCGCCAAGCGTCAAGCCGACTTCTTCCATCGTTTCTCTACGGACGCAATCTTCCAACGTTTCGCCCGGCTCGGCAAATCCGGCAATCAGACCATAAAAATTATCCGGGAAATGCGGCGCGTGGGCAAGCAAAATTTTCCCGTCTTTTAAAATCGCCGTGATTACAGCCGGCGACAAGCGTGGATAATGACTCAATCCGCAGTTGGGACAGACTTTAGCACGGTCGCGGTCAGCCAGAGTCAACGTCGAACCGCAGCGTCCGCAAAATTGATGCGTATCGTCCCAATTCAGCATTTGCAAAGCGCGTCCGGCAAGATGGAATAGATCTTCGTCGATCTGGTCATACAGCGCCCGAAGCGGCAAAAAGTTCGATCCGACCAGCGGTTCGGTGATTTCCGGAGCTTCCGCGGCGTAACACGGAGCACCGTCCAGTAGACCGAGATACAGAGAGCGAACGGGAGTGAAATGTAAATCTTCGATATCCGCCGCTACAGGAATCGCCGCGAGACCTTCTTGTTGATTCAGCAGCAGTTGTCCGGTGCGAGCCAAGAAAATAAACCAATAAGCGGGTTTGTCTGTAGGCTCTGCGCTTAATCCAGGCGTATAACGGTCGTAAATGCTAGGTTTAGAGTTAGGCATGCAAGCAGAACCTTTCGGATTGGAATAGAATGACATCCTTTATTATGAAAGGATGGCTGACCAGGAGCAATAGCGGTACACTATTTATATTGAAAAAGGAGGCGTTCTGATATGACTTTACCCTTAACTTTAGGCGATACCTTCAAACAAGCGAAATATAGAACGACCGGCAACGGCCCAAGAGATGTAAACGTGCTGCTTCAATCGCTGCAACACGTAGACGGAGATACGCCGAGCGAGATGTACGGACGCGGGGAAATCATCGAGAAATTCGAACGCAAACTTGCGGAGATGCTAGGCAAAGAATCGGCGGTCTTTTTCCCAAGCGGCACGATGGCGCAGCAGATTGCTTTACGGATATGGAGCGACCGAAAGGACAGTAAAGCTGTCGCATATCATCCTTTGTGCCATCTGGAAATTCACGAACAAGACGGGCTCAAAGAATTGCATCATTTGGAGCCGGTTCTGCTGGGGACTCAAGATCGGTTAATTACGCTGGACGATGTGAAAAAGATGCCTGCTAACGTCGCTTGTTTGTTATTGGAGCTTCCGCAGCGCGAGATCGGCGGCGAGTTGCCGGAGTATACAGAGCTGGAGCAGATTTCGGCGTACTGCCGGGAACAAGGCATTGCTCTGCATCTGGACGGTGCAAGACTGTTCGAGATTTTGCCGTATTACGGCAAACAAGCGTCCGAAGTATGCGGCTTGTTCGATAGTGTTTACGTTTCGTTCTACAAAGGAATCGGTGGGATTGCCGGAGCGATGCTGCTTGGTGATGCCGACCTAGCCGAGCAATCGAAAGTCTGGAAACGTCGGCATGGCGGCGATCTGATTAGTTTGTATCCGTACATCCTGAGTTCCGAATATTATATGGATTTGCGGTTGCCCAAAATGGAACGGTATTACGAACAAGCCAAGCAATTGGCGGCTTTGTATAATACGTGCTCAGGCATGCGTACGCGCCCTGAAATTCCGGTATCGAATATGTTCCATCTGCATCTCAACATTCCGATGTCTGTCGCGGAATCTGTGATTGCCGAGGTGCAAGAAGAGAGTGGTATCGCATTGGCCGCTTATCTAAAAGAGACGAGCGAGACGACTTGCGCGACGGAAATCGCGATCGGGGATTGTTATGAAGACGTACCGCAAGAGCAATTGAAAGCCGCGATTAAGCTGCTTAACGAAAGGTTGAATTCATAAATTTTCTCGTCAAACAGCCTTACAACGACTCTGTTGTAAGGCTGTTTGGTTTTTACGACTTATATTCTTTTTCATAAATCCGCTTCACGTTATCCAATACCTGCTGCGCTTGATCGGAGAACGGAAGTTGTACTTTGCCTTTTTGATTGACTAGCACGCCGATCTCATCGCGATAAGCTCCGAAAGCCGCATCATACAGACGTCCCGCGCCTTGCGTAGGCGGAGCGAAAAAGAACTTCATCAAATAATGGATCGGAAAAGGAAGCCCTGACTTTTTGCCTTTACGCAACGTATTGTTCGGACCCGGGTCGGCGCTACGCAATCGAATCCCTTCTTTGGCTTCGCTTGGAGCGAGAGCTTGCGTCCACAAAGACAGCGCGAGCTTGGTATCGGCGTAAGCTCCGGTCAAAGGCTTGAAGCGTGTAGGATTTGCGAGTTGATCCGCCTCAAAGACTTTGGTGAAGTTGAAAGCGTTCGATGAAGTACCGATGACTGTTTTGAGCGAACCGCGTAGCAGCAAAGGCTTCATTTCTTGATAAATAATATACGGGACTACCGTCTGCAATTCATAGTGCATTTCGCGTCCTTGCGGAGAAAAAGCAAGCGCGGGTAAGCTTCCGCCTGCGTTATTGAATAGCACGTCAATTGACGTTTCTTCACGTTGAATCTGCGCCAAAGCTGCCGCCAGCTGCGTGAAATCCGTTAATTCGGCGGTATAGATACGCAGCCTTCCGCGCTGGATTGCGGTTGTGATTTCTGAATCTTCTACGGAAAAGGAAGATCGGATCAACGCCGCGACATGCCAGCCTTCTTGAAGAAGTTTGCGGGTTAGCTCAAGCCCGATACCGTTGTTGGCTCCAGTAATTAAAGCCGTGCGGGTCTGATCGGTTTTTGTTTGGATCTGATTCATGATGATTGCCTCCAGTCGATTGCTCGATGATGGAGTCTAGCGTATAACTTGGAGTCGGCTCCAAGTCAAATCTTAATATTCAACTCATACCTTAGATCGAATAGCTGTATGAACTAAGCTTGACTTGGAGTTGGCTCCAACTTGTATACTTGCTGATAAAGGAGCGTGAGCTGACATGGTAGAGCAAGCAGTCTTTTTGGCAGAGTCGCAAGCCCAATACACGATTAAGCAGACCTCGGAATTAACCGGGCTGCCGGAAGATACGATTCGATATTATGAAAAGGTTCATCTGCTTCCCAAAGCCAAAAGAAAATCCAACACACACCGCATCTATAGCGAAACCGATATCCAGACCATGCAATTGATCGTTTGTCTCAAAAAAACAGGCATGCCGCTCGACGAAATGAAGCCTTACTTGGATATGTCCCGTGACGGAAATCTTGCGGCTACCCCGGAAGCTGTCGAACGGATTCAGCAGTACCGGGCGACCGTGCTAGAACAGATCCAATCGCTCCAAACGATCGTCGATTTTATCGATCTGAAGCTTGAGCAAGGCACGCTACTCAATGAGCAGCAGTGCGATGCCGATCCGCAGCAAGCACCGGGGCTTCCGGCAAAGCGAGACAGTAAATTTCGTTAAAAAACCGGGCAGAGAATTTCTCTGCCCGGTTTTTCGATGTCAAACTCGATTAACCTACTTCGATGATCAAAGCCGCTTCAAAATACTCGCCCGGCGATAGTTCGACGGCAAGTTCTTTGTCTTTTAGCTCGCCACTGAATTGATCGGCGTCTGCCAACCCATGCCACGGTTCGATACACAGAAACGGAGCGCCTTTTGGCTGCCACACGCCGAGATACGGGAAATTCTCGGAAGACACACTAACGCGATGCTCCGTTTTGTCGCTTTTGAGCGTAACCTGATCCGAGTTAACGTCGCGGAAAATCATCGCGCCTTCTTCGAACTGCGCGCGCGTAAGCGGCAATACATTTCCTTTTTCCAACACGATTTCGGATTTATTCGGAATTTGAATATTGCCGCTCGTGACGAAGAATCGCTCCAACGTTTCTTCTTGATTAAATTCCAGTACATAATCTTCGAATTGCCCTTCATCGTTGATCGGGCAGTTAAATGCTGGGTGTGTGCCGAGCTGGAAGTAGATCGGTTTATCGTCGTCGTTATCGACTCGATATTGGATTCGCAGCGCTGAACCTTCAAGCGTATACGTGAGCGTCAACGCAAACTGATACGGATACATCGCAAGCGTTTCTTCGTCGGCAGACAGATGGAACACGGCTCTATTTTCATCCGCTTCCACAAGACGGAATTCGCGATTGCGCGCAAAGCCATGGTTTTTCAGCGAATATTCGCCGCCTTCTGTACGCATGACGCCGTCGTAGACCGATCCGACGATCGGGAAAAGTACCGGGGAGCGTCCCGTCCAAAATTCCGCATCGCCGCTCCACATATATTCAAGCCCGGTGTCTTTGCGTTTGAAGCTGATCAGTTCCGCGCCGAGCGGTCTGATTTCGACCGTAGCCGATTCACTGCTTAAGATGGTATTCATGGTTGTTATCCCTCCGTATAGCTGAATTTTCAACGCTTGGTTTACAGCTGGTTCTGCACTCTAGTGTAGCAAAAAAGAACAGGTCAACAAACTTCGAGGCAAGCGGTGATGCAATCGGTTCGTTATAATAGAAAAAAGGGAGGCGATGGAATGAGTCAGGAGAGAAAGCAAGGGAATTCCGCCGAAATTCGGTATGTCCAAAATGAACAAGGTCCAACGCTCGGTCTGTCCACCTCATCAGGGGTAAAAGAGATTCAGCAAGACGGGTTGTTTTTCAAAGACCTCAACCGAAGCGGCGTATTGGAGCCTTACAAAGATTGGCGGCTTTCGTCTACCGAGCGTGCTCAAGACTTAGCTTCCCGGATGACGCCGGAGCAAATCGCGGGGTTGATGCTGTATAGTCGTCATCAATCGATCCCTGCTGGAAAAACCAATTGGATCTCTTCTACATATAACGGCAAATCGTACGAAGAAAGCGGCGCAAAGCCGTGGGATTTGACCGACGAGCAAAAAAACTTTTTGGAACGAGATCATCTGCGGCATATTTTAGTGACCAATGTCGAAAGCCCTGAGGTTGCAGCCAAATGGAACAATGCCGTGCAAGCTTATGCCGAATCGGTCGGGCTGGGCATTCCGGCAAATAATAGTTCCGATCCGCGTCACGGATCGAATTCGGATTCGGAATTTAACGCCGGAGCAGGCGGCACAATCTCGATGTGGCCCGAAACGTTGGGGCTTGCCGCAACGTTCGATCCGAAGCTGGTACGCCGCTTCGGCGAGATCGCTGCACGCGAGTACCGTGCGCTGGGTCTGACCACGGCGTTATCCCCGCAGGTCGATATCGCGACCGATCCGCGGTGGTTCCGGTTTAACGGCACGTTCGGCGAAGATCCGCAATTGTCGACCGATCTAGGCCGCGCTTATATCGATGGATTCCAGACATCCGAAAAGGGCGATGAAATCGAAAACGGCTGGGGCAGAGCCAGCGTTAATGCGATGGTGAAGCACTGGCCGGGCGGAGGTTCAGGCGAAGGAGGACGCGACGCGCATTATGCCAGCGGCAAATACGCCGTGTACCCGGGCGGGAAATTCGACGAGCATTTGAAACCGTTCACCGAAGGAGCGTTCAAGCTTGAAGGCGCGACGGGTCAAGCTTCTGCGGTCATGCCGTATTACACGGTGTCCTGGGAGCAAGATACGGTCAATGGGCAGAATGTCGGCAATGCCTATAGCAAATACTTGATTACCGCTCTACTGCGTGAAAAATACGGCTATGACGGCGTAGTCTGTACCGATTGGCTCATTACCGCCGACGAAAACGGAGAAAAAGATTCGTTCCTGAGCGGCAAGCCGTGGGGCGTCGAACAGCTGAGCGTAGCCGAACGTCATTACAAGTTACTGCTTGCGGGTGTCGATCAGTTTGGCGGCAATAATGAAATGGGCCCGGTCTTGGAAGCTTACGAAATGGGTGTTCGCGAGCACGGCGAAGCATGGATGCGTCAGCGTTTCGAACGTTCTGCGGTACGGTTGTTAACGAATATCTTCCGACTTGGGCTTTTCGAAAATCCATATGTGCAACCCCAGCACAGTCAGCAAATCGTCGGGCAACCGGATTATATGCAAGCAGGCTACGAAGCACAGTTGAAATCAGTCGTTTTGTTAAAAAACAAAAACGATGTTCTTCCACTGTCTGCGCCTGAGCAAACACGCAAAAAAGCGTATATCCCTCGCCGTTATATCGCGTCCGGTCGCGATTGGTTCGGGAGAATCACGCCGGAGAAAACGGTCGATCCCTTGAACCCGTCTATCGCATCCAAATACTTTGATCTAACCGATGACCCGGAGCAAGCCGATTTTGCGCTGGTCTGTATCGAAAATCCAGATTCCGGTATGGGCTATAGCCGAGAAGATGCCGAAGCCGGGGGAAGTGGTTATGTACCGATTAGTTTGCAATATCGTCCCTATACCGCTGTATTCGGTCGCAAAGAAAGCCTGGCTGGCGATTCTCGTTCAAGTGATGTGATGAACCGCTCGCATTTGGGCAAATCGGTACGAACGCGTAACGAATCGGATCTTGATCTGGTATTGGATACACGTGCCAAAATGGGCGATAAACCTGTGATCGTCTCGATGCGATTATCGAATCCGGCGATTGTTGCGGAGTTCGAACCGGTAGCCGACGTCATTTTGGTTCATTTCGGATTACAAGACCAAGCGTTACTTGAGATTTTATGCGGTTATACCGAACCATCCGGTCTTTTGCCGATGCAGATGCCTGCCGATATGCGCACCGTCGAAGAACAGTTCGAAGACGTGCCGCGCGATATGAACAGTTATATGGATAGTGAAGGTCATGTATACGACTTCGCATACGGATTAAATTTCAGCGGCGTCATTGATGATGAACGGGTGAAAACATATCGCTAGATCGTAAAGGAGGCATGACAGATGAGCAGCGATCAATTGACGTTTGCGATGGGGTGTTTTTGGGGGCCCGAAGAACGATTTGCTCAAATCCCCGGCGTCACCGCTACGCGCGTTGGATATTCGGGCGGTGAATCTGTCGTCTCTTCTCAATCTTCCGAAGCCGAAGCGCCGACTCATCGGCGTTTGAATGGTCATTCCGAAGTGGTCGACGTACGATTTGATCCCGAGGTGATCACGCTGGAGAAGTTACTTGAGATCTTTTGGAAACATCATAATCCAGCTGCAATAGAAGGATATAAGCCGGACGATTCTCGCTACCGCTCGCTTCTTTTTTATCGGAACGAAGATCAGCGCAAGGTGATGGAAAAGGTTCAACAGCAGATGTCCCGGCAAGGGATCGCCAGCCAAGCCACCGAACTGAAAAAGATCCAACCTTTCTATATCGCCGAAGACAAACATCAGCGTTACGAACAGAAAAAACGTCGCAAACAGCAGCAGCCGAAAAATCTTTGAGTTGTGAATCTTTCAATATCCGTTACAATCGGAGCAGAAGGAGGCGAAGCCGCATGAATCATTTCGACAAAGGAATCGACTGCTACGGGCGCAAAGATTTCTTAAACGCTGATTTTCATTTCAAAAAAGTATTGGTGGAAAAAGGATTGCAGGCGGAGACTCTGGATTATTTGGCACGTTGTCGCTTAATGCTTGCCGATTCGCGCGGAGCTTTGGAATTGTTCGATCAGATCCTGGAGATGAAGCCGACTTGGGACAAGCCATACGAAGGAAAAGCACGGATTTACGCCGATCGTGGCGATTATGCAGAAGCCGAGGCGCTAGCAAGGCGGGCGTTAATGCTTCAGGTGAACTCGGCGCCGACTTGGGCGATTTTGGGTTATATTTGCGAACGCACGATGCGACTGAAAGAAGCGAAGCTTTGTTACTTAAAAGCAATCGAACTGGATCGAGAACTCGAAGAAGCCCATCTTCATCTCGCTGTCGTCTATTACGAACTGCGAGAACCGTATTCGAAGTGTCTGGAACAGTTGGATCGGGCATTGTTTGTCAATCCTGCTTCGACGGCTGCCTTATTTAATAAAGGTCTGATCTACAAAGATTTACGTCGTTACGGCGCAAGCAAAGCGTCTTTCGAAAAATTGATTGCTATCGATCCGCAAGATCGAGAAGCGAATATGGAGCTTGCCGAATTATATAAAAGAGATCGTCAATATAGCAAAGCCGAGCAATGCCTGGAGCGCGCACGCAGTCGCAAAGCGTATGATGGACGTCCAAGTCCAATGAGAGGAGAATACGATGAATAAGCAAATATCGGAAGAAAGACAGAATTCTGCTGTAACGGTGCGTTTGATTGATTATGGAAGCGACGAACACCGGCAGTCATTAAACTTACGAGACGAAGTGCTACGTCGCCCTTTAGGGCATAGTCTTTTTGACGATGACCTGTCCGGTGACGTCTCGGCGATCCATATCGCAGCTTTTGCTCAAGATCGGTTGGTCGGTATCTTATTGCTCTGTTCGAAAGGTGAGCATGTGCTTCAAATGAGACAAGTCGCTGTTGACGAAACGTTACGCGGGATGCAAATCGGTCGGAAAATGGTAGAGTACGCGGAAGAAGTTGCGATCCAGCAGCAGACGCAAGAGTTGATGCTTCACGCTCGCGAAGTCGCTGTGTTATTTTATGAAAAACTAGGGTATGCGCGTGAAGGCGAACGGTTCGAAGAAGTTGGGATTCCGCATTATAGGATGAGAAAAAAGCTGACTTCATAATCGAAAAGGAATCAAAAAATGATGAAGGGCAAAAATCAAAACGCCGGAATCTGCATTAGATGCAGGCTCCGGCGTTTTTTGTCGTTTCTCAAACTTAAGACAAATAACCTTTGATCAATCCGGTGTTGAGCGGACGAGGTTGTTCGCAAGTCGTTTTCAACTGTACGTAGTTGCCGCTATCCGAACTTTCATGGAATGCGTGCATCATTTCCAGTACGTGATTGGTCAGTTCGCCATTGGCGCGAGGGGTACCGCCGCTTAGCACGCAATCCGCCATATCCGATACACCGATGCCTCGGCTATTTTCGCCGTATTGATGGACGACCGGAATTTCTTTGAACTCCGTAGCGCCAGCGGGACGAAGCGAGATCGGACCGCCGAAGTTATTTGGATCCGGTACAAGCAGCGTGCCTTGCGTGCCGTAAATTTCGATCGGCGGCAGGGTGCTGCTCCAGACATCGAAGCTTGTAATCATCGTCGCGATCGCGCCGCTTTTGAATTTTAACGTTCCCGCAATATGCGTAGGCACTTCGACATCGATTTTTTCTCCGAATAACGGCTGGCTCGTAATCGTACGTTGCTCGAACGATTTGGACGTCATTCCGGCTACCGTTTCCGCAGGACCGAGTAGCGAGACCAGTGCCGTCAAATAATACGGTCCCATATCGAACATGGGGCCGCCGCCGGCTTGATAATAAAATCCAGGGTTCGGATGCCAATTCTCATGCCCGTGACAGAGCATAAAAGCGGTAGCCGCAATCGGTTGGCCGATATAACCGTCGTCGATCAGCTTGCGGCAAGTCTGTAGACCCGCGCCAAGAAACGTATCCGGTGCGCCGCCAAGCAGCAGCCCTTTTTCTCGTGCCAACTCTACGAGTTCATGCCCTTGCTCAGGCAGGAGCGATAATGGCTTTTCGACGTATACATGCTTGCCGTGTTCCAAAGCCAGTTTGCAGATACGGAAATGTTGGTCAGGCGTCGTCAAGTTCACGATGATTTCGATTTCCGGGCTGTTCAATACTTGTTCCGCTGTCCATTGATTCGGCACTCCGTACGTATCCGCGGCTTGCTGCATCCGTTCTTCGCTAAAATCCGATACCGCGAATACTTCGGTATTGGCAAAGACATGGGTCAGGTTTTGCAAATAAATTCCGCTAATATTGCCGCAGCCGATGATTCCGATTTTGACTTTACGCATAGATCATGCCCTCCTGTAATTAAAAGTTTATGAACGAGCTGCCCATAACATGCCGCGGCGCATCAGTTCTTTGGCTTCCGGAATATCGAAGATATTCGCTTGGTGACCGAGTGAGTTGTAGAAGACTTTGCCTGCGCCCCAGCGCTTCGTATACACGACAGGCATGACGATCTCGCCGTTTGCCGAGTGAGGGCCTTCGCTGATTTTGAACGTTGTGGTTGCAAGTACATCGACAACCGGATCGACATGCAAATAATACTGCTCGGATTTCACCGTGAAATCGGGAATGCCTTCGACAATCGGGCTGGACGAAGTGCCGGTCATTCGGACTTCATACTCCACGCCGTCGTTGAACGGATGCGCGACCCATTGCGATCCGGTCAAAAATTGCCACTCTACGCTATTGCGGAACGAATCGCACATCCCGCCGTGGCAGCCTGCCATCCCTACACCGGATTCTACGGCTTTAAGCACGGGCTTGAGCTGTGCTTCGCTGATCTCGCCCATCGTCCATACGGGAACGATCAGATCCAGCTGCATCAAACGTTCTTCATCCAAAAAAGCGTCTAACGTATAAGAAATCTCCGCCTCGAATCCTTCTTGGCGCAGAACATCGGCAAAAATGTCGGCAACTTCTTTCGGTTGATGACCGTCCCAGCCACCGCTGACGATCAAAGCTTTTTTACTCATTTTTATCAAACTCCCATCTTTACGATTGAATTGAGACTATATGATCACTCTACAACCCCACTTTATCGGAGAGCGCTCTCTTTTTCTCGCCAAATTCATTGTGAAAGTGGACAATTTTTGCTAAGTTGGAACCAACGGAGTAAAAGAACGGGGGGAATCGATATGCGCGCTTTTCACGAAAACCGGATCTACGGAAGCAGGATGCCGATCCAAGTATCACGGGTTCGGAACATGAATTTTTTGGCACATTGGCATCATGATTTGGAGTTTATTTATGTACGGGAAGGCAGTATTCAGATCGGCATCAATTCGGAGACACGTCTGCTGAAAGCCGGAGAGTTTTCGGTATGCGGAAGCGGAGAAATTCATTATTACGATCAGGGGAAAAGCGATTCCGAAGTATTGATGATCATTTTCAATCCGAGACTGATCGGTAGCCCTGCGGGATGGCCGGAAAAAGGGGGGTTGTCGTCTTCTTTTATTCCTTATCAAAAAGATACGGTTCCTAGCGAGTTCGAACAACAAGCTTTGGTTGAATTATCGGCAGTCATGGAGCGAATCGCCGAAGAACATGAACGGGGATTGGAACATTCGGAGACGATTATGATCGGGCTATTGCATCTGTTAGGCGGGCTGACTTTGCGGTATATGCCGACCACTTCGCCGCAACTTAGGCGCAGCGCCCGTTCGGAAAATCATCTTAAGATCATGCAAGAATTGCTGAATTATCTGGAGGAACACTGTCATTTGCCTTTAACGCTTCAAGACGGCGCAGATCGCGCTGCAATGAGCGTTTTTCATTTTTCGCGTTTTTTCAAAAATGTGACGGGGATGAATTATAACACCTATCTCAACGAACTTCGGATCAGACGCGCAGAAAAAATGATTGCCGAAACCGACGAGAAATTAATCCATATCGCGTTGGAATGCGGTTTCGGCAATGTGCGTACATTCAATCGCGTGTTCCGGCAGCTTCGCGGAGGCACGCCTTCGCAATGGCGCTGATCAAGATCAAGCAAGCTTCGCGGTTAAAAAATCGAATAGTACGCATCTGCGCGGTCCATAAGCGCGGAAGAAGAAGGGCCTTGGATTTTGGCAGCGAGCTTGCGCTGGCGTAATACCGCGTCCGGCGCATAGCGTACCGGCGGGTGCGGAACGTCGGAGCCTCGCACCGACGACCTAGCGGCGAAGCCGCTCAGTATGCCGGCTGCGCCAAGACCGAGCAGCAGCCGCGCACTGGCATGGCGAGCTTCGAGCGCCTCGCGAAGATTCGCCAGCGCCCGGCGCAGCAGGGCGCACTGCGCCGCGTGGCGCTCGTGTAAGCGCTGGAATCCGCTGACCGAATCTGCGGATTCCAGTGTCAATCCGCGCAGCCGAACCAAGCAAGCGCTCCATCGCACCAGATCAGCCGGTGCGACGTCTTCAGAGATCAGGCATACGCTGTATCCGGCGGCAGTGCCGCAAGACAATTTTAGTAAGCCGTAGCGGCGAATCAATCGGCGCGACTGTTGATCTTCGGCGTCGACCCTGACGTCAAATGCGAATACCTCGATACCCGACAATTTGCTGTCGTTCATGTTGCCTGTTCTCCTCCTTAGATGTATTCGTCTTTTTTCACTTGCGCAGACTGATCGAATCTTGCGACGACTAAGAGATCCATATGACGAGCTTTGCGAAGAAGCCGCCGAATGACCGAACCGAACAGGATTCGATAGGGTAGCGAGCGTCGCGACTGCCCTAGAATCAACTGCGTGCAATTGCGCTGATTCGCTCGAATTAACAACTCGTGATCCAGCAGGCGCGGTTTTACCCGTTCGCCGAGATCGAAATGACCGCCTAGCCGCTGCGTCAGTCGCCTGATTTGCTCGATCCGTTCTTGTTCTTCGGCTGCGGTGCAAGCGCCATCCGGGATATAGCACACATGCCACGGCGCTTTGAGACGATAGGCAATTCGGAATCCGCGCCGAATCAATCGCTCCGCGTTGTCGCTAAGCGTGACCGCCACGAAAATCACTTCTTCGCGCCGCCACGGGCCGCGTAGCGACGACTTGCGTTCCCACGATTCCAACCGCTCGTCGACGTCGTCCGCGATTTCCCGCAAAGCCAATTCCCGAAGCGCGATCAGATTGCCTGTTTTAAAAAAATTCCCGAGTGCTTGATCGACTTTTTCCCGCGCATAAATACGACCGGATCGCATCCGTTCTTGCAGCGCTTTGGGCGTCACATCGATCAATTCGACTTCGTCGGCAAGACTGAGCAAGGAATCCGGCACCGTTTCCCGCACGCGTACGCCGGTCAATTGCTCGACATTGTCGTTGAGACTTTCTAAATGCTGCACATTGAGCGTCGAAATCACGGAAATGCCAGCGTTCAATAACCGTATGACGTCTTCGTAACGTTTTTTGTTTGGGCTACCCGGAATATTCGTATGGGCTAATTCATCGACCAACACGACCTCGGGATTGCGCGCGATAATCGCATCGGTATCCATTTCTTCAAGCTGCGTGCCTTTGTAGGGCGTGATCGAACGCGGAACCAGCTCCAGGCATCCCACTTGACCTTGCGTTTCTTGGCGTCCATGCGTTTCGAGCAAGCCTATGACGACATCGATCTGCTTTTTGCGTAAAATATTGCCTTCTCGCAGCATCGTATACGTTTTGCCTACGCCGGGAGCGGCTCCGATATACACTTTGAAACGTCCGCGTTTGATTTCTTCGATCTTGCGATCCGCTTGTTCTTCGCTGAGCCGTCGATACGGGCTTGCCGGGTCTTGAAGCGGTTCTTTGCGTTTGGTCGGCAAAATACGTTCGCCGCCGCCGACTGTGCGATCGGCAACGACAAACATATCGACATTACACATTTTTTTGACCATATTCGCGACGATCGAGCCTTTGAATATTTCTTGCGTCTTCGTCTGATTGGAGTGCCCGATCACGATCCGCGAGATATGTTGTTCCAGCGCAAGTTGAACCAATAGGGTAGGAATCTCGCGGCGTGAACGGATCGGGATTTCATGCAGCGTTGCACCGATTTTTTTACATAATTTTTGAATCGAACGCCTGAATTCTTCGCGCTCCGCGCCAAGCTTTTCATTAGGATTGAAAAAGGTGACGACCGATAATTCACCGCCGAGCCGCTGCGCGATCTGTTGCCCGCGGCGGATATGGATCGAACCGTTCCAATGATATTGCGCAGACACCAGAATGTGCTCGGCTGTACCGGATGCGCCGGTATATCCTTGTTCGTTGCGGTATTTCAGTAACGTACCGTTGACCCCTTCGGCAACAAGCCGCAGTGTCAGTTCGCGCAGCACCCCGATATTGCCACGGTTGAATAGACTGCGCTCCGGCATATTTTTGAGCAGACCGTCTTCGATCCGAGAAAGCAAAGCTTCGGGCGTCACGTCGATCAAGATCACTTCGTCTGCAAGTTCCAGCGTATCGGCGGGCACCGTTTCTTTGACATCGATCCCGATTAATTTACGCGCCATCTCGGTAATGCCTTGAAGTTCGTAGACATTGACCGTCGCGATTACGCTGATGCCTTTTTCCAGCAGAAAACGAATATCTTCCAGTCTCGTCTTATGAACAGCGCCCTGTCGATTGCGGTGAGCAAGCCCATCGGTCAGTAAGACTTCGGGATTACGTGCTAAGATCGCGTCCAAATTCAGGTCTTTGCGTTCACTGCCGTCTCCGTGATGCCAATGAATACTCGGAATACGTTCCAATCCTTCAAGTTGCTCCATCGTCTCGGGACGCTGCCGGGTCGATACCGCGCAGATCGCGACATCGACGCCTTGACTACGCAGATTCTGACCGTCGCGCAGCATATGATACGTTTTGCCGGAACCCGCGATCGCTCCGATAATGATTTTGAGTCGTCCTTTGTATAGAGCATGGATCGATTGCAGAATTTCTTCCGGCGATTTGCGTTTGAAATCAGGCATAATCGGTTCTTCCTTTCAATAGAGAACAGGCAGGATGCCTTGAAATTCTGCTACGGCTTATTTCGCCGCTTGTACGGCTAAATTCAGTTCCAGTACGTTGACGGCAGGTTCGCCGAAAAGACCGAGCGAACGACCTTGCGTATGGGCTTGAATCAGTTGTTCTAACTTGTCTTTTGCGATCCCGGTCGCTTTGCTCACACGCGGGATTTGCGCTTCGGCAGCGGCAGGGCTGATATGCGGGTCAAGACCGGAGCCAGAGTTCGTGATTAGGTCGATCGGAAGTTCCGAGATCGCAACGTCTGGATTCTCCGTCTTCCATTCCGCGATCGACTTCTCGGTGCGCGTCAGTAATTCAGGATTGGAAGGCGCGTAGTTCGGCGTACCCGAACCATTCGCGTCATAATCGATACTGGATACACGACCGTGGAAGTAACCGGGATCGGTGAACGATTGCCCGATGAGAGACGAGCCGATCACTTGCCCTTCGGCATTACGGATTAGGCTTCCATTCGCTTTGTCCGGTGCTGCCGCTTGAGCGACTGCCCAGACGGCGAGATTATAGATCAGGCAACAAACGATTGCCAGCGTAAAAGTCGTGCGTAGCGTAACCCAGATGATGCGCATGATTGATTCCTCCATTAGTAAACTAGATCAAAGCTTGAACCGCCAAGTCGATTAATTTGATCCCGATAAACGGCGCGACCAGACCGCCAAAGCCGTAAATGAGTAAGTTTTTGCCGAGCAAACGGCTGGTGCTCATCGGCTTGTAAGCGACGCCTTTCATCGCCAGCGGAATAAGGAGCGGGATGATGATCGCGTTGAAGATCAGCGCGGACAGAATCGCGGACAATGGCGAATCCAATCGCATAATATTCAGTGCCTGCATTTGCGGAATCGCGACCATGAACATCGCCGGAATGATCGCGAAATATTTCGCGACATCGTTCGCGATACTGAACGTGGTCAGCGCGCCGCGTGTCATCAGCAATTGCTTGCCGATTGCAACCACTTCGATGATCTTCGAAGGGTCGGAATCCAGATCGACCATATTCGCCGCTTCTTTGGCAGCGACGGTGCCGCTGTTCATGGCGATGCCGACATCGGCTTGCGCCAACGCGGGCGCATCGTTCGTGCCGTCGCCTGTCATGGCGACGAGCTTGCCTTCGGCTTGCTCGCGGCGAATGACCGCGATCTTATCTTCCGGTTTGCTTTCCGCGATAAAGTCGTCTACGCCTGCTTCGCGGGCGATCGTCGCCGCAGTCAGCGGATTATCGCCGGTACACATAATCGTTTTGATGCCCATGCGGCGCATCTGTTCGAATCGCTCGCGCATGCCGGGCTTCACGGTGTCTTTGAGGTGAATTAAGCCGTAGATTCGGCTATCCACCGCTACGGCAAGCGGCGTGCCGCCCGCGGTTGCGATCACTGCGCCGCGATCATCCAGATCGGCTGGGATCGTGCCGCCTTGCGAACGTACCCATTGTTTGACGGCGTCGACCGAGCCTTTGCGTACATGTCTGCCGTCGACCAAGTCGATTCCGCTCATCCGCGTCTCGGCTTGGAATTCGATAAACGTCCCGCCTTCGCCGATTTTCTCGTCGTAAGGCAGCCCGTTTTTTTTCATCAATTCCAGTACGGAACGACCTTCCGGCGTCTCGTCTTTGAGCGAGCTAATGGCTGCCCAATAGGCGGTTTCTTCTTCCTTGACGGATTGCACCGGAACAAATTCGCTTGCCATCCGGTTACCGAACGTGATGGTGCCGGTCTTATCCAGAATGATTGTATTGATATCGCCGGAAGCTTCGACCGCTTTACCGGACATCGCCAGAACGTTAAACTGCGTCACCCGGTCCATCCCCGCGATCCCGATTGCGGACAATAGACCGCCGATTGTGGTCGGAATCAAGCAGACAAGCAGAGCGATCAAGATCGGAATTTCAAGTTGAATGCCGAGGAACCCGGAAAAGAACGGCAAGGTGACGACGACGATCAAGAAGATCAGCGTCAAGCTCACAAGCACGGTATTCAGCGCGATTTCATTCGGCGTTTTTTGGCGCTTAGCGCCTTCGACAAGCGAGATCATCCGATCTAAGAACGATTCGCCGGGATCAGCGGAAATGCGGACTTTGATCCGGTCGCTGACGACTTTGGTTCCGCCGGTGACCGAACTGAAATCACCGCCGGCTTCTTTGATCACGGGAGCCGATTCACCGGTAATCGCGGATTCATCGACAGAAGCCAATCCTTCCACGACTTCGCCGTCGCCCGGAATCAGTTCGCCGGACTCGACGACGACAAAGTCGCCTTTGCGAAGTTCGGAAGCCGGCACGGTCTTGATTGCGCCGCCCGAAGAAATTTTGTTGGCGCTAATATCCTGCTTCGTTTTTTTCAGCGAATTGGCTTGGGCTTTGCCGCGTCCTTCGGCAAGAGCTTCGGCAAAATTGGCGAAAAGTAACGTGAGCAGCAAAATAAGCGTGGTCACGATATTGAACCAACGCGGCACGCTGCCGCCGAAAGCATCCGGTACAAAACAAAGCAGCAAAGTCACGAGGAATCCGATCTCGACCACGAACATGACCGGATTGCGCATCATGATCCGCGGATCAAGCTTCACGAACGATTCTCGCAAAGCAGCGCCGAGCATATCGCCGCTTAGCATCTTTTTTTTCTTTTCGATCTTATCCATACTTCAGCGTCTCCATTTCTGATCTGAGGTTTGTTCTACAGGTTATAAGGTCAATTGTTCCGCAATCGGACCCAGGACAACCGCCGGGAAGAAGGTCAGCGCACCGACGATCAGCACGACGCCGACGAATACGGCGCCGAACATAGCCGTATCGGTACGGAAAGTGCCTGACGATTGAGGAATCGGTTTTTTCGCCGCAAGGGAACCGGCTACGGCAAGCAAGGTCACCATAGAGACATAACGACCCAAGAACATCACGATTCCGGTCGAAATATTCCAAAACGGCGTCGCATCGCCTAATCCTTCAAAGCCCGAGCCGTTGTTGGCTGCGCTCGACGTGAACTCGTACAATGCTTGAGTCAATCCATGGAAGCCGGGGTTCGAGATCGTATCCGGGTTGGTCGCCAACGCAATCGCGGTTGGAACGAGAATCAGAAACGGCTGAACAAGCAGCGTAACCGCGATTAACTTCATTTCTTTGCCTTCGATCTTGCGTCCCAAAAATTCCGGCGTACGTCCAACCATCAGCCCCGACAAAAAGACTGCGATAATCGCGTACATCAAGACGTTGACGAAGCCGACGCCCATACCGCCGAATACCGTATTGAGCATCATATTCACAAGAGGCACCATCCCGCCGATCGGCGTCAACGTATCGTGCATCGTATTGACCGCACCTGTCTCGGCAGCCGTCGTAATGACGGAGTAAAATGCCGATTGCGCTTCGCCGAAGCGAACTTCTTTGCCTTCCATCGAACCTTGATCGTGCTGGATACCCAGCGCGTTTAGCGCAGGATTTCCTACGTGTTCGGCTGTCAACGAAATGCTTGTCATCACGATCAGCATCATAAGCATCGATACGAACAAGACTCGACCTTGCTTAATGGAACCTGCCATTTTGCCGTAAGCAAAAGGCAGAGAGGTCGTTACGAGCAACATCAGCAGAATTTGCAATAAATTGCTCAGACCGTTCGGATTTTCGAACGGATGCGCGGAGTTGACGCCGAGGAAGCCGCCGCCGTTATTGCCCAGTTCTTTGATTGCAAGGAACGAAGCGATCGGGCCGCGGGCAATCTCTTGCTGCGTTCCTTCTATCGTCGTTGCCGTCGCCGCAGGTTCGAACGTTTGCGGAACTCCCATAAATACGAACAATAGCGCGGAGACAAAAGCAACAGGAAGCAATACACGCGTCAGCGCACGGATCAGATCGACGAAGAAATTACCTGCCGCTTTACCCGTAAGCCCGCGAATAAACGCCATCACTAGCGCCAGACCGGTTGCCGGAGACACGAACATCGCGAAGACCAAGACGCTAATTTGCGAAAGATACGAGACGCCGCTTTCGCCGCTGTAATGTTGCAAATCCGTATTCGCCATAAAACTGATTGCCGTATTAAAGGCAAGCGTCGGTTCCATATTGGCGATCCCGGCTGGATTAAGAGGTAACATCCCTTGAAACCGAAGCACGAGATACACGATGAAGATCATAATGGCATTGCTGCCGATCAAGGATAGAGCGTACATTTTCCAACTTTGACTTTCTTCGCGCACCCCGCTTATTTTGTACAAAATGCGTTCGATTGGACTGAAGATACGATTGATACGGTTTGGCGCATAGTCGAAAGCTGCTGCTAGATATAAACCTACTGGCTTAGCTAGCGCAATCATGATAAGTAACGTAACGGCGATTGCAAGAATACTGATTACGGTCACAAAATTCCCTCCATTTACTCTGAAACTCTAGAACTTTTCCGGATTTACTAAGGCGTAGCACAGATACACAAACAGCAATCCGACAACGGCAGCAAGCAATCCGATCATCTAGCGTCACTTCTTTCGTTCACGACATTCGTCGACCAGAGCGTAATTCCCCATACCGCGAGAGTTAGCAACGCGACCACACCTAGCATCAATAGATCGAGCATGTTCATCTTCCTTTGCTTTTAAAATAAAAGACGTTGATCTTCGTAAGCTTCACGACTCATGTGACGTATCTTAGTCCCGGGCAATCATTGTGTAAAATGAATAAAAGACAAAATTCAATCAAAAATGATCTTTTTAAAGGATTTATTGGACAAAAAATCTTATATAGTCCCATTTAATATCGAAAAGTTCTATTTACGCGTTTTTTCGTTTATTTTTACGCTATTTTTACACCTTTACGACATATATTTATGCGTTTTTTATACGGTTTTACGGTCGCGATTTCGCTATACTGAAGATCGTTGACTTATACTAAGAACCAGACCCATCCAAAAGCGGAAGCGAGAGATCCAGAACATGGAAAAGGTAAATATAGAAAGAATGCCGAAATGGTTGATTTACGTCTTGTTGACTTTGTTGATCAGCGTATTGACTTGGATATTGGGGATATACGCCGAAGAATTGGAAATCGTAAATATCGCGTTGATTTACTTGTTTCCGGTGCTGCTGAGCGCAGTGTATGGAGGATTGTTTCCGGCACTTTTTGCCGCAGGAGTTGGGGTGCTTGCGCTCGACTTTTTCTTTATTGCGCCGCAATTAAGCTTTACCGTATCGGATTTGCGGTATTTGATTTCGTTCGGGGTGTACTTGTCGGTAGCGGGTTTGACCGCAAGTTTGGCAGACCGACTCAAACGGCAAGCTCAGCAAGCGCGTCAGCGCGAAGCCCATACGGCGTCTTTGTATGCGTTCAGTCGACAGATCGGAGAAGTGTCGGACGTGTCTTCGCTGCTCGACGGAGTGACGAAGCAGCTTACCCAAACGATCGGAGCGGAGACGTCTGTCTATTTGCCGGATTCGTCCGGTACGCTCCGCCGCGTACATGCTTCGTCGCCGGATACCAGCCGAGACGATGAACGTGTGCGCGAAGAAGAAGTGTTGGTGCGCATGGTGTATGAAGAAGGTCAACAAGTGGGGCGAGGATCGCAGACATTGCGAGAACTTCCGGGACGTTATATGCCGCTCCGTACCGAAGAACGAACTTACGGCGTATTGGTGTTACGGGTGCCTGCCGATCAGAGAAACACTGGCAATTGGTTGACCGAAGAACAGCAGCTTTTATTAGAAGCGTTATGCGGCTTGGCAGCTGCCGCGATTGCCCGGTTTACTTTGGCGGAAGAAGCGAAGCTCGCGCATTTGACCGCAGAATCAGAGCGGCTTCGCGCGGCGATCTTGGATTCGGTCTCGCATGAACTGCGTACGCCGCTTGCCGCGGTGATCGGTTCGGCAACGGGGTTGATCGAGAACGACGAACTTTTTTCCAAAGAAGATCGGATGGAGTTGTTGGAGACGATTCGGAGCGGTTCGATGCGGATGAACCGTCTGGTGCAAAATTTGCTGGGTATGGTGAGACTCGAAAGCGGGATGTTGCAACTAAGGCGGGAATGGTGCGATATTCAAGATTTGCTCGGCGTATCCCTTGCGCAAATCCAAGATATTCGCGGTCATCGCAAACTTCGCGTGAATCTGCCGGATGAATTGCCGATGGTACGCGGAGACGAAGTGCTGCTTGAGCAAATGATCGATAATATACTGGGGAACGCGATCAAATATAGCCCAGACGGCAGTGTGATCGATATTGAAGCCAAAGTGAGCGAAGATACCTTGGTGCTAAGTATTGCCGATGAAGGATCGGGGCTTACCGCAGGCGAGGAACAACGGGTATTCGAAAAATTTTATCGTTCCGATTCTACGCTACATGTCTCGGGAACGGGGCTTGGGCTTGCGATCTGCAAAGGAATCGCGGATCTGCACGGCGGGGAGATCGCTATAGCTTCTCGAACCGACGGCAAGCAAGGCGCAATCGTGTGGGTGCGTCTGCCTTTGCCGGAAATGCCAGAAAAAAGGAGTGGACAAGATGGGGAATGAAGCCCATGCAGGCGCACGGATTCTGATCGTAGACGACGAACCTCAAATCCGTAAATTGTTAAAAGTGACTTTGGCTGCACACGGATATGTCGTTCAAGAAGCCGATACGGGCGAAGAAGGGATTCGGCAAGCTTCGATTTTTCATCCCGATTTGATCGTATTGGATCTCGGCTTGCCGGATCTGACAGGAATGGAAGTGCTTATGCGTATTCGCGATTGGTCAGGTATCCCTGTCCTTGTGCTCACGGCGAAAGATCGAGAAGCAGACAAGATCACGGCTCTCGATGCAGGAGCAGACGATTATATCACCAAGCCGTTTGGCATGGGTGAGTTGGTCGCGCGTATCCGCGTGGCGCTTCGTCATAGCGCAAAATCGACCGACGAACCGATTATCCGTAGCGGGTCGTTGACGATTGATTTGGCGCAGCGAATCGTCGAATTGAACGAAGAGCGGATCAAGCTCACCCCAACCGAATATGATCTGCTAAAAGCTTTAGCCGCGCATGCGGGCAAGGTCGTCACCCAACGCCAGCTGCTTCAGCAAGTATGGGGAAACCAGCATGACGAAGGGGATAGTCATTATTTGCGTATTTATATCGGGCATCTGCGCAAAAAGTTAGAAGAAGATCCTTCGCAACCCCGTTTCATCATAACCGAACCTGGAGTCGGATACCGCTTTTTGACTCAAGAATGATATAATAGTAAACGTTTCAAAGATTCATAAGGCAAAGCGGAATAGGGTGATGGGGAAATTGGACGCTTTGGATGTCAAGATTCTTAGTTTGTTGCAACAAAACGCACGCATGAATATCACTTCGATTTCACAGGAATTGGCTTTAAGCCGTCCTAGCGTAGCGGAAAGGTTACATCGGCTCGAAGAACGGGGAGTAATCGAAGGATATACGGCGCGTGTATCTCCGCCGGCAGTGGGTAGAGATACTCGGCTGATCTTGCAGGTTACGGATCTTCGGGTCACGCCAAAAGAATTTGAAGAATGGGCACAAGCAGAGACGGATATCGTCGAATGCCATCGCGTAACGGGGAACGCGAGCCATTTTCTTCAGGCGACTGTAGCCGGAACTCAGGGGCTAAAAAAACTTGTCGATTGTTTGATGGATTTTGGCAATGTACAAACTTCTGTCGTATTGGCTTCGCCAGTAATCAACCGACCGATTTTGCCGCCCGAAGAATCATCAACACGATAATTAGAGAAGACTTTGCGTAAGCGTACAAAAAAGCGAGCAGATCGAATATACGAGTAGATCTGTATACATGCTTGCTATGTCGCTTATGGAAGTTGTAGAATCATTGAATTGAAGAGGGCGAAGCGGTGCTTGAAAAAGCCGGTTTTGCCCTTTTTTTTGTCAGTGGAAATTCAAAATTCAAGAATGTAGGTGGACCTATGAAATTACTCACATTAAATACGCATGCTTGGCATGAAGACGAACAAGAACGCAAGATTTCGGAATTAGCCGCTTTTATCAACGAACGGGATTTCGATCTGATCGCGCTCCAAGAAGTGAACCAACGTGCGGATTCCGAAGTCGCAGAAGGTGAATCGTTGTTGAAATATATCGAAACAGAAGTCGGAACGGTGATCCGTAGCGACAATTACGCGCTGCTGTTACTTCAACAGTTAGATGCTCCTTATTACTGGACATGGCTATCGACGCATGGCGCGTACAAGGGGCGTTATGACGAAGGCGTAGCGGTACTAAGCAAACAACGTATTACCGATACGGTATACGGCTATATATCAGAGCTTCGCGACTATAATAATTACAAAACGCGTCGTCTTCTTGCAGTCAAAACGTTCAGTGACGAATCACAGTCAAAGCCGGTATGGGCGTGCAGCGCGCATTGCGGCTGGTGGCATGACGAAGAAGAACCGTTCCGCCCACAGTGGGATAACGCGGAGCAACTGCTTAAGCCGCTGCGAAATTCCGGTGATCCGGTGTTCTTGCTAGGCGATCTGAACAATGTCGCGCAAATCCGGGATGAAGGCTACGATTACGTTCTTCAAAAAGGCTGGCAAGATCTGCACACGATGGCTAAAGTCAAAGACGAAGGATCGACGATTCTCAAAGCGATCGGCGGCTGGGAAAATAACAAAGAACCGCGCCGGATCGATTATATTTTGTGTAGCCAAGAGATCGATACGCAGAAATCGGAAGTCGTATTGGACGGAAAAAACGGTCCTGTCGTATCGGATCATTTTGGAGTAGCGGCGGAAATTCAATAAAAGTTAGAAGGTTTGAAGCTACTGTCTGTAATCAGGCAGTAGCTTTTTAAATTTTCATAAAAAGCTTTGAGGAAATCATTTTATTCAATTATATAAATTCATGCGTAACTAGAGGTGAAAATCAGACGTTTAATTGTTTAAAAGCAAATCATCTATTGGATAGAAACGAGTTCATTACGGAGAGACTTATTTCGAGTTTTGCTTCCAGGTTCTATCGAGACTGAAAGGATGGAGAAATGAAAAAAAATATAAGATCGTCGCTATCATTTTAGTCGTATTAAGCTTATTTTTTGTAGTTAATCGATATACCTATACGTTCGGTTCTCTGGCAAAAGCAGAACCTTTAACCGAATCTGTTGAATCACCGGACAAAAATCAAACAGCACGTGTTTACTGGAAACCGGTTGGGGGAGCTACCGGGCATGCAGAAATTTTCGTTGAAGTGAGTTTTGCTAAAACTGGACAAACCAAAATTGTTTATCATTCTACGGGCAAAGATATTGTAGAAATAAAATGGAAAAATAACGAAATACTCGATATCAAAAACGAATCGGCTGGAGAAGGGAACAACAGATCTAAAAGTTTAAACGTATTTGAAGAAATTTATGATGAAAACGGGGCTGCTTGTAGAAGTGTAGTCCTCAATCTAAAATCTTATTACGAAACTTGCTATAAGAATTAAGAACTACTCTTAAATAGAATTTATCTTAATGCAAAAAAGGTCTGACCAAAGGACAAGTGTGAACTATCCTTTGATCAGACCTTTTTAAGTTTAAATTTTAGAGCAAATTAATAATTAAGTACGAGGACGGCTTGGACGGTACATCCCGATCGAAGCCGGAGCCGTCTCGATAAATCCGAATTGTCGATACAGATGATCGGCTGGCGTATCGGCAATCAGACTGACGAACGAACCGACCGGGACGTTGGCATCCAAATACGTTTCGATTTCGGTCATGATGATTTTGCCTAGACCCCGGCGCTGCACCGATGGATGAACCACAATATCTGAGATGATATAGGCGCAGCCACCGTCGCCGATTACGCGACCCATCCCGACCAGTTTACCGTCTTGGCGCAATGTCACGCAAAACAGAGAATTGGGCAGCCCATTTTGCGCGGCTTCGAGTGTACGAGTGCTCATCCCGCCCGCGACGCGAAGTTCGATATATTCTTCGGGTTCCGGAATTTCGTAAGCTTTAATTAATGGAGAACTTTGTTCGTTAGCGGTCATCGTCAAGCTCCTTTTATCAATATATCCGTTTTACGGGTAACCCGCTGAGCGTTAGCCTTGCCGCAAGGTGAACAGATCGCGCAGCGCGCTATCCGAGAGTTCGGTAATCCAACCTTCGGAACCTGCAATAACGCTATCGCTAAGCTGTTGCTTGCTTTCCAGCATATCGTCGATTCGTTCTTCGAGCGTTCCGATCGAAATAAACTTATGGACTTGAACGTCTTTCGTCTGACCCATGCGGTAAGCGCGGTCGGTTGCCTGATTCTCGACAGCCGGGTTCCACCAACGGTCGACGTGGAAGACGTGATTGGCTGCGGTTAAATTCAGCCCGACGCCGCCGGCTTTGAGCGATAATATGAATACAGCGGTGGTCTCGCCTACAGGCTGCTGCTTTTCTTGGAACTGTTCGATCATACGCTCGCGTACCGTTCGCGGCGTACTGCCGTTCAGGTACAGCACATTTTCGCCGAGTTCTTCGCTCAAGACGCGCTGCATCATTTCGCCCATGCCGATATACTGCGTGAAGATCAGGCAGCGTTCGCCTTCGGCGCGAAGTTCTTTGACCATCGCGACAAGGCGGGACAACTTCGCGGATTGTTCGATTAATGTATCCAAATCCGGCTGGTCGTCGGGTTCGGCGGATTCGCCGGCTGTCAGTGCCGGATGATCGCATAGCCGCTTGAGCTGCGTGAGCGCGGATAGGATCGCGCCTTTGCGCTTCATGCCTTCAAGCTGCGGCATTTCTTTGAGCAATTGTTTGACGACTTGTTCGTACAGAACGCTTTGTTCGGGAGTGAGATGGATATAGGTTTTCATCTCGTTTTTTTCCGGCAGATCCAATTGGATATTCGGATCTTTCTTTTTGCGCCGTAACATAAACGGTTTGACGAGTTTTTGCAACTCGCCGATTTTTTCTTCGTTTTGTTCTTTCTCGATCGGATTCGCGAATCGTTCCTGGAACGACTTCGGCCCGCCGAGATAACCGGGCACCATAAAATCATAGATCGACCACAATTCGGATAGCCGGTTTTCGATCGGCGTACCGGTTAACGCGATTTTGTGCAGCGCACGGAAACTGCGGATCGCCGTCGACTGCTTGGTCTGCGCGTTTTTGATCGTCTGCGCTTCGTCGAGGCAGATCGTCAACCAATCGAAGCCGCGCAGCAGGTCTTGATCGAGCGCGGAGGTGGCGTAAGACGTCAGCACGACGTCGGCATCCGACGCCGCGGCGGCGAACGATTCGCCTGTTCGCCGGTTGCTTCCGTAATGCAGCATGACGCGAAGGTCAGGCGCGAAGCGCGCGATTTCCTTCTGCCAGTTGCCCAGTAACGAAGTGGGGCAAATGATCAGAGAAGCTTCCAGCGGATAGGAACCGGGACGGATAATGCCGTCGTCTTTGGGCAGCCATGCCGGGGCATTGGCGGCACTTCCGCCGCCGGGAACGCCGCCGCGCAGCGGTTGACCTGCCGCGTGGGCTTCGGCGCGGCTTTCTTTGACGTGCAGCAGATACGAGATCAGCTGCACGGTTTTGCCGAGACCCATATCGTCGGCAAGGCAAGCGCCTAGCCCCAAGCGGCGCAGAAACGCGAGCCAGCCGAAGCCTTCGCGCTGGTAATTGCGCAGTTCGGCGCGCAGACCGCGCGGAATAGCGATTTCCGGCCAAGCTTCTTTTTGGCTGAGTTGGTCGATCAGCGCCGACAAATGCCCGCTCAGTTGTACTTCGATCTCTAGCCGCGCTTCCAGTTCGGCACGCGCATGATCGGCGTCTTCTCCGTCTTGTTCTTCTTTTTTGAGCAATTGCAATTGAATAATATCTTGGAACGACAAGCCGCTGCGCTTGTCCAAGCCGTTCATCGCGCGGCTGATCTGCGTCAGCAGCGCCGGATCAAGCGCGACCCATTCGCCGCGGAACTGCACAAGCCGCTCGTTGCGCGCGGCAAGTTCCATATATTCTTCTTCGCTGAATTCCGCGTCTCCGATCGCGATCCGCCAATCGAAGTTGAGCACGGAATCAAGGCCGAATACCGATTTGCCGCCTTTTTTTCCTTCGCCTTCTTCTTCATTGACCCGCGCTTTGAGCTTGGGTTTCTTTTTGCTTGCCGCTTGCCACCATGCCGGCAGCAATACGCGCCAGCCGTTATCCAGTAGCCGCGGGCTGTCTTTGGTCAAAAACTGCCAAGCCGACGGGCCGTTCATCCCGCGTCCCAAAATATCCGTGCTTGCCGCGACGCGAGAAGTCGGAAGTCCCGTCCGTAAGCTTTTCAGCCATTCGGCGCTGCGTTCGCGCACATGCTTGTCCCATAACTTATTCCACTTCCCGGCGGCTTCTCCCGTATCCGACAATGTAATCGGCGTAAGCGACGTCTCGTCTTTTTTGTCTTGCAACGCAAGTTCCAACCGCCAATCCGCGCTCTCTTCATTCGGCTCCAAGAAGCGGACAACCGGGCGGAACGGCATGGTATCTTCGCGCCAACCGACCGCGATCAACCAAGCGTCTTCGTCGAGCCCCGCCGCCGAAGCGCCGCGATCGAAAAGGCGAGGATGCTCGCGGCGCAAATCGAGCGCCGCTTGTTCGCTGCCGTAACGCCGCTGGAAGACCGCCGCCGAATACGCTTCGCGCAGCCCTTTTAGAAAATTTTCTTCTGCCGCGACTTCGTCCGCATCGCGTCCGCCGAACATCGCTTCTTCGTAAGCTTCTTCCTGACTTTGCTGCTTGCGCGTCTCAAGCGCTTCCGCTTCGGCATTGGTGCCTTGAAGCTTGCCGCGATCGAGCGCCGCCAGAATCGAGACGTATTCGCGTTCTTTGAGCGCGTGACGATCCCATTTCCATTGCAGCTTACCGGAACGGTACGCGCCGAAGTCCGGTTTGTACGCTCGCTTCGCGATACTTGCCGCAAGCGCCGGAGCATGACGAATCAGCAGCTGCGCGTCGCCTTCGAAATTCCAATGAATGGAGCGCAGCCGAGATTGTTCCGCGAAAAAAGACAGCACCATCTCCGCAGGCAGCACGACGAGTTCCAATTCGCCGCTTTGCTGAATCTCCAGACTTGTCCCGTAAAACGATTCTTCGTGACGCGCGAACAGCAATTGTTTGAAATAAAGACCCGGCATCGATCCGTAAGTCGGCTTGCTTCCATAAATCAGCGCATCGCCGTATTCGCTTAACACGGCATGTACCGTGACCGTCTCCATTACTGCATTCATGGCATCAGTTTTCCTTTCTTCAATTCTTCTTGCAGCGCTCGAAGCCTGCCGTACCGGGCATTAAACAGTTCCATAAAGGTATCCCAGCGTTCGTCTTGCTTCATCTTTTTATATAACTTTTCCAGTCGTCTAAGCAGCTTCGCCGCGCGTTTGTAGCCGTCTCGGTTACGTTGCTCGACAAACCGCTCAACCGCTTGATGGTAAAAAGGCAGCAGCTGTTCCGGCGCGTTTTTTTCGATAGGAGCAAGCTCGGTCACTTTGAAATTCGCCGGTTCCGCTCCCGTTGCCAGTTGATAATCCATCCAATCGTCCCAACGCTCGCGTTCCAACAACTTGGATTCGTAAAAATCTGCTGCGTAAGGCAACATCAGGCTTAGGGTTTCCCACATCAAAGGTTCGGCGTCTGGACGCTGCGTAAGGGCTTCGTCCCATAACCGACCGTAATCGTTTAATCCCGTTCGTGCGCGTTCCAATAACGGGCCGAATATATTCAACCAATGCACCAGACGATCCCATTGCTTAGTTTTGGCAAGAGGAGTCAAGAAGTCCGGTAACTTTTTGAGTGAAAAATACGGTTTGTCCGCCGCTTCGGTCAGAAGGGCTTGAGCTTTGTCGTCTTGACGGATACAGAACCGACTCCAAGCATTCGCACCCAGCCAAGCTTGCCGGTTCATCGACCGTCCCAGTTCCCGTTCTTCGTCCATTAAATATTGCAGTTCCGATTCGTAGACATCTTCGTACTCTTTACTCTGCTCCGTATTGGATGGCTGTGGAGCCGCCCAATTTTGCAAAATACCGTAATAGCTTTGGGAAAAAGCATCTTGCTCGCGTTCTTCGGTCAACATTCCTCGCCGCACCAAATGGAGAGTTTCGCTCAAACGATCTTGGATCTGAATATCCGATCGGTCGGCAAGAGGTTGCTTTAAAATTTCTTTGATTCCAGTTAGAGTATCGGACACCGCCAAATGAGCGTAGTAGCCGACCGCCGAAGCGTTCATCGTTTTCAAAACGAAAAGGTGAGCGTTCAGTCGATACAGCTGCTCAATCCCCGCATCCAACGGAGGCATTTCTTCAAAAATCCCGCTCAGCGTTAACTCGGCGAATTTAGGGTTGCGCGTGCGCCCGGACAAAGCCGCCGCGGCTTGTTCGAAGCGCCGAATCCAAGTCGAGACCGGGGCAGCCGCAAGCACAGAAGCTTGTTCGATACCCGGCTGCGGCTTACGCGATTCTTCATTAGAAGATGCGCTCGAATCCTGCCCGCTTTCTTCCGAGGCTTTTTCTGATGAAAAACGGGAAGAAGCTTCTTCGGTAGTCTTCGCTACTTTAGCTCCTGACGAAGCTGTAGCGCTCGCATTCGCTAGTGCGGATACCGGGCGTCCGCGCAATCTCGCAAGTCTCATCAGCGCCGCGGCTTGGTGACGACAAGGTTTGCGGTCCACGCAAGTGCAACTTCCGTCCGCAGGAGCGTCCAGAGCCAATTCGACTTGGCAAATCGAACTGCCTTCTTTTACTTCGGCATGGAGTGTGCGGTCTTCCGATACGGTCAACTGCTGTACGCCGATCCGTTCATATAGAAATCCTTTTTTTAACGTCACGTCATCGTAAGTCGCGGCAACGTTTTGGATTAATGTATTCCATTGTTCGTCGGTAAATATAGGGGTTTCGTTCATGACGTTATCTTCTCCCGTTCCGCTTTTTCAAGGGCTGTATGATGCTATCCGCTATTATACCACGCATAAGCGAACGTCTGTACCCGATATGGACGAAGAACCAATTTCCTTCAAATTCCTTCTTTTGATGAAAATTACGTTGATATAGACATTTCAATCTCTAAAACAAGTGATAGCAACGTTCGTGTAAACGCTTAATCCGTAATGTGCGTCTGGAGTGGATAAAAAAACTTTAAAAAATGTATGCAATATATTGCATGAAGGATTTTGAAGGATTATAATGAACAAATCTTGTCACGACAATGTAAGCTTTTGAAGGAGGATATTATGCCGATCCCAGCAGGATTTTCGACACCTAACCGATTATCGGCGAAGCAACGCGCGTTTCAACAACTTCAAGAATGGATTGTTGACGGAACGCTGCGACCGGGCGAAAAGCTTAACGATGCGGAGCTTGCGAGCGCACTTGGCGTCAGCCGTACACCGGTTCGAGAAGCTCTTCAACTACTCAATGCAGAAGGTTTCGTCGAGATGAATCCCGGCGTTTCGACTCAAGTTACCGAAGTAGACGGTGCCGATATTACGAAAATTTTACCGCCGCTTGCCGCGCTGCAATCGCTCGCCGCGGAACTCGTTACCGAGACGATCACACCGGAACAGATCGAAGTGTTACGCAAACTCAATATGGAATTCGGCGAAGCGCTCGGCAAAGGCGATACCGCTTATGCACTCAAACTCGACGAAGAGTTTCATGGCTTGATCGTGGAGCTGACCGATAATTCGTATATTTCGAATACCATCTCGATGTTCCAAGCCCATGTGCGGCGATTGTTTTTCCATAACTCGATTATTTTAACGAAAGATTCGATCGAAGATCATGAAAAATTATTGCAAGCGTTCGAACGCGGCGACCGCGAAGAAGCCAGATTGATTGTCCGCCGCAATTGGAACCGGGCGATCGAGATTTATTACGGACAGCGTGCACAATAGACCGATTTACTTTTCGATGATCGGACCATAGAGATAGTTTTTACAACAGGAGGATAATGATATGTCGAAAAAAGCGCCTTTGTCGCTCATTATTATATTGGGATCGATGTTGTTTGCTTTGTTTTTCGGAGCAGGCAATCTGATTTTCCCACCGATGCTTGGTCAGATGGCAGGCTCTAATATCTGGTCGGCGAACGCTGGATTTCTGGTTACGGGCGTGGGTTTGCCCCTGATCGCCGTGGCTTCGTTTGTCTTTTCGGGCGAACGCGATCTGAGAGGAATGTCTAACCGCGTGAATCCGACATTCGGGCTGATTTTCACGATCGTATTGTATTTGGCAATCGGGCCGTTTTTTGCGATGCCAAGAGCGGGCAGCGTCTCGTTTGAGATCGGCGTAAAACCGCTGTTGCCGCAAGCCGATTCGCATCATGTGGCATTGGCGATTTTCACCCTTTTCTTTTTCGGGATCGCCTGTCTGTTATCGCTGAATCCTACTCGCATTATTGATGTGGTAGGGCGGGTACTGACTCCGATGAAATTAACGTTTATCGGGATTTTGGTTATCGCGGCATTGCTGTACCCGATTGCGAAATTCGAAGCCCCCGATGTGAGTTACGAGGCAAATGCTTTTTTCAAAGGATTCCAATCCGGCTATCTGACGCTTGATGCACTGGCAGCCGTGATTTTCGGGATCATTATCGTAGGCGCGTTAAAAGAACGTGGGGTACAAGGTCGCGGGGCTTTGATGAGCGCTTGCCTGAAAGCGATCCTGATCGCGGCAGTATTGCTCGCTTTCATCTATACGTCGCTTACGTATATGGGCGCTTCCAGCGTAGGCAAGTTCGGCGTGATGAGTAACGGTGCGGACGTGCTCGCTGCGGTATCGTCGCATTACTTCGGATCTTACGGTTCGATCTTGCTTGGGCTGATGATTACGGTAGCCTGTATGACGACTTGCGTCGGATTGATTACGTCGTGCTCGACCTTTTTCCATAGCCTATTCCCTAAATTTTCGTACAAAAAGATCGCGATTTTCTTGGCGGCATTTAGCGCATTAGTAGCGAATATCGGCTTGAACGGGCTGATCAAAGTCTCTGAACCTGTGCTGATGATGCTGTATCCGCTAGTCATTGCATTGGTGATTCTGACCTTTTTGCATCCGCTGTTCAAAGGTAAAAAAGAAGTGTATCAAGGCGTGATGCTGATGACGTTCCTCGTGAGTTTGTTCGATGGCATCAAAACCGCCGGTATCCAACTGACGGCAGTTGAACATTTATTCACTGAAATTTTGCCTCTATATACCGTAGGTCTAGGTTGGTTGTTGCCTGCCATCGTAGGCGGAATCGGCGGTCTGTTAGTTGCGAAATGGAGCGGGAAATCCGATCAGCAGACAGGATTCGGTGCTTCGGAAGATCGGGCTACGAACAAGTCTACTCGTGTTAGCGGGGATAAAGGAACTTCTGCCGGAGACTGATTTTCGGAAGCACCTTTTTTAAAAGTAGCGAATATTCGTAACAATTCTTAAAGCCGGAACTGACTGCGGTCAGCTTTCCGGTTTTTTTGTGCGCTTAAAAGTCTTTTTCGATTCTCAATGTGTAAAATTGCACAATGGGCAACGAAATGCTATAGTCATTTTCAGAGCAAGATCGGAGGGTAGAGCATGGCAAAACAAAGTTTGCGGGATTTGAAAAAAGAAGAAACGTGGCATGTGTTGGCACAGACTTCTTTTGAGCTGGCTTTGGAAAAAGGATTGGACGGATTTACGATTGAAGATGTGGTGCAACGTGCCCATTATTCGCGGCGAACGTTCGCCAATCATTTTTCGTGTAAAGAAGAAGCGGTTGCGATGTCGGTTATTTCCGTCACCAGTGTGCAAGGCGAGAAGCAGCGTGCCGAAGTGTTGCAAGAAGTAGATAAGATTTCGGAAGAATCGCCGGTAGACGCGCTTTATCAATGGTTGAGAATGAACTTTACGGCGAATTTGCTGCGTAAGCTGCGTCAATTGTTTGCTTTGTCGAAGTCGTATCCGACGCTTGAACCTTATGTGTTGAACGTCTTGCATCGTCTGCAAGAAGCCGGGCATTTCGAGGTCAAGCGAGTATGTGGAGATCGCTATCCGCTAGGGTATCCGCATCTGTTGGTCGGCGCTGTGTTCGGAGCCGTATTGTCGATTCTCGAAGAAGAAGTTCCGGTACGCTTTGCAGGTGAAGAGGTTGGGGAAGATGCGGATAAGCAGACTAACGCGATCCCGTTCGATCAGTTTTTGGAAATGACGTTTGGTTATTTGAAAAATGGATTTTGAGGAGCGAAAAATAAGTGTCTAAATTTCTGTACAGATTAGGCAAGTCGGCGTATAGCAAACCGTGGTTGTTTATCGGAGGATGGGTTGTCGTATTGGCGCTCGTGATTACGATGCTCAGCGTGAACGGCGTGAGCGTAAGTTCGGATATGAAGCTCGAAGGCACGGAATCGCAAAAAGTGCTCGACCAGTTGGCTGAAGTGCAGCCGGAAGCGTCGGGCGGTCAAGGCAGCGTCGTGTTCGTCGCGCCCGAAGGCGAAAGTCTCGATACGCCGGAGCGGTTAGCGGCGATTCAAGCAGCCGTTAACGATGTATACGGCTTGGATCAGGTATTGAACGCTCCTGAGCTTGCTGCACAAGCGATGGCGCAAGCTCAAGCCCAAGCCGCCCAAGGTGCGGCGGGTATGGGCGAGACGTCTGCGGGTGCGGCGCAAGGCGCAGACGCGGCGGCGCAGCAAGGGCAAAGCGGCGACGCAGCCGGAGCCGGAACAGAAGGCGGTAGCGAAGTCGATGCCCAGCAAGGCGCTGGCATGGCGGAGCAGGGCGCCGGCGAAGCGGGCGCGGCAGAAGGCGCAGCGCAGCAAGGTGCTGGAGCGGCGCAAGGTAGCGACGCGGCGGCTGGCGCGGCAGCCGGTCAAGGTGCCGCAGCGGCGGATCTGCCGTACCACCAACTGATGGTGGACGGCGCCCCGGTTATTGGGGTGACGGTGGCAAATGACGGCAGCGCGGCATTGTTCCAGTTCCAATTCACCGTGCAGCAATCGGCGGTGTCTGACGAAGTCAAAGAATCGGTCATCAACACGGTCGAAGGCGTTGCGGACCAAACAGGTCTCGACGTCTTACCGAGCGAATCGTTGTTGCCGCTCGATATTCCGGTCGGCAGCAATGAAGTGTACGGATTGGTCGTTGCCGTCATTGTCCTCATCATGACGCTTGGCTCGGTAGTGAGCGCAGGGCTGCCGCTGCTCGTTGCGTTGTTCGGCGTCGGGATCGGCGTCGGCGGCGCGTATGCGTTCTCGACTTACCTCAGCATGAGTTCAATCACGCCCGTGTTGGCTTTGATGGTTGGTCTTGCGGTCGGGATCGACTACGCACTGTTTATTATCAACCGTCAACGCCGCCTCATTTTCGATCAAGGATTAACTGCCAAAGAAGCGGCAAGCCGTTCGATCGGAACCGCAGGCAGCGCGGTGTTTTTCGCAGGCTTGACCGTTATTATCGCGTTATGCGGTCTGCTGGTGATCGGCATTACGTTCTTGAGCACGATGGCATTGGTCGCTTCGGTGACGGTATTGCTGAACGTCCTGATCGCATTGACGCTGCTTCCAGCGTTACTTGGACTGATCGGAGAACGTATTTGCTCCCGCAAAGCTAGAGAAAAAGAAACAGCGAAGCAAGCACAACGTGCGCAAAAACAAGCAAAAGCACGCTGGATTCACGGCGTGATCAAATACCGTTGGGGCGTTATTGTGCTGATTGTCGTCGTTCTTGGCGTCGCGGCGATTCCGGCATTGAAAATGGATCTGGCGATTCCTTCGGCGGCTTCTGCCGATCTGGATACCGCGAAGCGTCAAAGTTACGATGCAATCTCCAAAAGTTTCGGCGAAGGGTACAACGGTACATTGCTAATCGTCGCTGAATCGACAAACGGAGAAGACGTTACCCCGCAAACGCTTGGCGCTTTGGCGCAAGGTATTCAGCAAGTGAATAATGTCTCGGTCGTATCGCCGCTTGGCGTTAGCGAGAACGGAAAGCTCGCGATGCTCAGCGTGATTCCGAAAACAGGGCCGAACGACGAAGCGACATCGGATCTCGTGACAGAGCTTCGCGACGATAATTCTGCGTTGGCGACGGATAACGGAGTATCGCTTGGCGTAACCGGTATGACGGCAGTCAATATCGATATGTCCGCGAAACTTGCCGAAGTCTTCCCGATCTACGTCGGCATTATCGTAGTGTTGTCGCTCATTATCTTGCTGCTCGTTTTCCGCTCGATCGTCGTTCCGATCAAAGCGACAGTCGGATTTTTGCTCAGTATTTTGGCAACGTTCGGGCTGACCACAGCGGTATTCCAATGGGGCTGGCTGCATCAAGTCTTCGCTTTTGATACCGCAGGTCCGATCTTGAGCTTTATGCCAATCATGGTTACAGGGATCTTGTACGGTCTGGCGATGGACTATCAGGTATTCCTTGTCTCGTCGATGCGCGAATCTTATGTGCATGGGCATCGCGGGAACGACAGCGTCGTTCATGGTTACGGTCAAGCCAGCCGCGTCGTATTAGCTGCTGCCGTCATCATGGTTGCGGTATTCGCGGGCTTTATCTTTACGCATGATATTATGATCAAACAAATCGGTTTCGCACTCGCGATCGGGATTTTGATCGATGCGTTCGTGATTCGGATGACGCTTGTTCCTGCGGTCATGTCGCTATTCGGTGATAAAGCTTGGGCGCTTCCGAAATGGCTGGATCGTATCTTGCCGAATCTGGACGTCGAAGGCGATAAACTGATAGCCGAGCTGAAAGCTCAAGAAGCAGCAGAAGCTACAAAGTCTCGCTAATTGAAGATTGAAGCACTTGAACAAAAGGACCGGCAGAAATGCCGCGTCCTTTTTTTGTGCTAAGTTCAAAATAAGACACATCAAAAACATAACTTCGCGTTACAATCGAGGTATAAACTTCTACACGGAAAGAAGGGGCACCTTTTATGAAACCGATCGAAACGGAACGTTTGATTTTACGCAATTTCACGGAAGAAGACGCCGAGGGACTATTCGCGTACACCTCCGATCCTCGGGTGAACTGCTTTTTAGATGGCAAAATGGATAACTTAGATCAAGCTTTGGCAGAAGTTCGCAAAAAAAGTACAGACGATTCCCAAATTGCCGTCGCGCTCAAAGAAAACAATGCGTTGATCGGCGAACTATTTGCGATCAAAGAAGAACCGGATACTTTCAGCGTCGGCTGGAATTTTAATGCGGCTTACGAAGGTAAAGGCTTGGCGAGAGAAAGTGCGGAAGCGCTACTTCGCGATTTGTTTACGGAACAAGGCGCCAGACGGGTGTACGCCTATGCGGAAGACGACAACTTTAGATCGCAAAAGCTGTGCGAAAAGCTGGGCATGCGCCAAGAAGGCTGTATGAAGGAGTTTATCTCGTTTACGAAAAACGAAGACGGAACGCCGAAATACGAGAATACCTATTTGTACGCACTGCTTAAAAAAGAGTGGATTTCATGATCAAATGGGGAATTCTCGGCGCAGGGAATATCGCTTATCGTTTCGCCGCTGCTCTAGTGCATGAGCCGAATAGCACGCTCTATGCGATTAGCGGACGTAACGAGAATAAGCTGAAGACTTTTGCCGACCATTATCCAGTCCATCAGCTGTATTTGTCGCATGACGAACTGTTAGCTGATCCCGAGATCGACGCGATCTATTTGGCACTGCCGCATCAACTTCACCGGGAATGGGCAATCCAAGCTATAGATGCGGGCAAAGCCGTTTTGTGCGAAAAACCGGCGGCACTCCATGCAGAGGAAATGCAAGATATCGCAGATGCAGCGCGCAGCCGAAATGTGTTGTTTATGGAAGCGATGAAGCCAAGATTTGTGCCGCTATATCGAGAGTTGCGGCGTAGAGTGGATGCAGGAGAAATCGGAGCCGTAATGTCAATCGAAACTAGCTTTTGCGATAAAATTCAGCTGGACAAAGCGACCTATCATACGGAGCCGGATCACGGAGGAGCGCTGCTGGATATCGGTACATACTGCGCAAGCTGGATCGAAGATTTTTCATTCGGAGACATGCGTTTGGAATCGATCCGATCAGAGATACAGGATTCCGTTGAGTTGTATGTGGACGCCCGTTTGGAAACGGAAAATGTCCGTGCACAGCTACAATGCGCTTTTGACCGGAAAAAGGATCGCATAGCCGTCCTTCGCGGAGAAAAAGGTCATATCGTCGTCGAGGATCTGCATCGTCCAACAAGGTTGACCGTGTATAGGGATGGACAAGAACCGGAGATCGTAGAAATCCCGTACGAAGTCGACGACTTTTATAGTGAGATTCATCATTTCGTGCAGTGTTTGGAACAAGGACTCACAGAAAGCGACATTATGCCGCTCTCTGCGTCTTTACGCTGCGCGGAAATTTTGGACGTGGTGCGAGCAGGTATTCGATAACGAAGACTCTTGCCCGATTGCCTCTTCCGGCTAAAGTTGCCTTTGTCCCGGATTCAGCTTCGCGTTCCCAAAACGTAAGCTTCCGGAGTTACGCCGATCACGGCTTTGAAGTCTTTGATAAAATGCGCTTGGTCGTGGTAACCCAGTTCTTGCGATAAATGCAGCAGCTTCGTCCTTGTGCCTTGCTCTTTACCCCGATCAAGGGCTTCGGCGGCTTCTTGCAGGCGATGAAGCCGAATCACCCACTTGGGAGTGAGACCGACCCTTCGGCTGAACAAACGTTGGAGATTGCGTTTTTCGATGCCGAAAAGCTTGCACAATTCATCTACCTTCGTCAGATCTTGCCGCCCAGCGATGGCTTTGAAGATCTCGCTTAACAGCTTTGTCTCATGATCCATTTGCGGTTTGGCCTCCAGTAGCAACATATCCATAAGCTCGCAAAGCCCCACGTCGTTTGTCGTATCCAGTGCTTGTTCCAACGCTACGGCATTGCTTCGGAGCACGCGATCCACGGGAAGGGAATTTCCTATAAGCTCCGATAACGATTCGCGGTAAAACGGATAAAATCCGCCTGGCAAAAACTTGACGCCGAACACGCTGCCTTTGCCTTGAAGAAGATGCGAAAATCGGGAAGTTGAAGGCATGTAGCAAGATGTGCGGCCATGCTCGATCACGAGATTGGCGCAGGGATTCGGTACAACTTCTTGCTGGTAAGATTCCGCTGCATCCAGTTCCCACTCGACCGTCCAGTAGTGGCGGACAAAGCCGGCAAGTTCCGGAGCGGGATCGTACCGGAGCAGACGGAATCGGTTTTTGCCGGCTCCCGCGTTCAACACGCCGAGCCGAGGTTCGGAAGAATCGAAAAAAGGAGCTCGGGGACTTTTCGCTGGTAGCTCTACTGCTTTGCGGATCTGTCCCTTTTCCAAAAAGCGGTTCATAAGGTCCTCCTACATTTTTATTTGGAAGATTGTCGCGTTTCTACAATACGAATGTATGTTCTTGAAGGTAAGCTGATTATAACACGGAAAGCATGACGTCGCGAGATCGAAACGAAGGCGCCGCGCATTTCCGATCCAATACAGGGAGGGTTTGATCATGAAGCTGGAATATACGATTTATGTGGATGCGAAGCCGGAAAAAGTCTGGGAAGCCCTAGTGTCGCCGGAAGGAACAAAAGCAGCGTTTTTCGGTTCGGAACTGCAATCTTCGTTTGAAGAAGGGGCGCCGTTTCAGTATGTAGGTCCTAATCAAAGCGGAGACACGATTGTGCATGTGTACGGCCATATTTTATCATGCGAACCTTACCGTCAACTAGCGTATCTCGAACATCCGGGACCGTCTTATTACGAGCAACACGCGAAGCTAACGAGTCGGATCGTTTTCGAACTGGAAAAAGCCGGATCGACCACGAAGGTAACGCTCATCAACGACGAATGGAGCGATAACCATCCAGGCATCGACAACTCACGCGCAGCATGGCCTATGGTACTTAGTTCGGTCAAAACATGGTGCGAGACAGGCGCGACCCTGAATTTTGGTTGGTCATAAAGCGAGTGTGGTATATTCCAGTTAGCCGTCTGCTTTCGGGCAGCCGCCGAATAAGACGAACTGGAGATGGACGACGATGCGTAAACAGACGGTTTTCATTACCGGAGCAAACAAAGGAATCGGGTACGAAACAGCCAGACAGTTGGGCAAACAGGGATATTTCGTCTTTTTGGGAGCGCGAAGTCAACAAAACGGTCAAGAAGCCGTTCGCAAATTGCAAGAAGAAGGCATTGAAGCCCAATACGTTCTGATCGATGTCGCAAATCCGTCTACAATCCCGGCTGCGGCGAAAGCGATTGCGGACGTTACGCCTTCGCTCGACGTGCTTATCAACAACGCGGGGATCGGAGCCGGTGGCAATGTGCCGAGCCAGCAAAGTATGGAAGATATCCGCAGAGTCTACGAAGTCAACGTATTCGGACCGATTCAGGTCATTCAATCCATGCTTCCTTTATTGAAAAAATCGCCGCTGGGTCGGATCGTCAACGTATCGAGCGGTCTTGGTTCTTTGACGTTCCACAGCGATCCTTCGCATGAACATTACGGGGTTAATCCGCTGGATTACAACAGTTCCAAAACGGCGCTGAATGCCGTGACCGTCATGTTCGCCAAAGAGTTTGTAGGAGCGCCGCTCAAGATCAACGCAGTCGATCCCGGTTATACGGCGACAGATATGAATAACAACAGCGGGCCTCGTAGCGTGGAACATTCTGCGGGTACGGTAGCCAAATTAGCCTTGATTGGCGAAGACGGGCCGTCCGGCAAATTTTTTGACGAAACCGGAGAGATTCCGTGGTAAAAAGTACGCATTCTGCGTCTCATCCAGCAGGTTATGAATTGAGCAACTCATAGGATCAAGCGAGAACGTCGACAAATCGGCGATCTCGCTTTTTTCATTTTGGCGTCAGAAGAACAGAAAAGGTATAATACAAAGATATGATTTTCGGCAAATACGAAGGCTTCGAAGAAAGAAGGAATAGGTAATGAAAGATCGACTCTCCGCGATAGGAAGTCTGTGGCTGAGTATAGGAATTGCCCTGCTGATCTCCCTGGTGGGCGCAGGGTTGTTCAATGTATTGGGGCTTCCTGTTCCGTGGCTGCTCGGGCCGATGCTGGCAGCGCTAATTGCTTCGAATCTGTTAAAAAAGCATTATGCTTGGCCGGCGCAGCTACGTAACGGTGCGTTGGTCGTGATCGGCTACACAATCGGGATAGTATTGACCGGCGAAGCTTTGCAGCGTATGGGCTCACAGGTCCCTTATATGATTCTGATGACGTTCTTGTTGCTTGTACTATGCGCAGGTATCGCTTTCATCATCGGCAAGCTGTCCGGTACAGACTTCAAAACGACTTTGCTTGGCAGCGTACCCGGCGGATTGTCGCAGATCGTGGTACTGGCAGAGGAAACCAAAGGCGTAGATCTGACGCTCGTTACGGTGAACCAGGTTATTCGACTGCTGCTGATCATCATCGGGATTCCGCTTCTGGTGTACAGCCCGTTATTTGGACAACCTGCCGAAGTCGCCGAGCATGTCGCCGCGCAGCAGCGGATACCGTGGAGTGGGTTATTCCCGAACATTCTGGTATATGCTCCGCTCTGCATCTTGCTCGCACTGCTTGGCAAAAAATATCGGTTTCCGAGTGCTTTTCTAGTGTGCCCGGCATTCGGAACAGCGCTTCTTCAAGCGACTGGCTTCCATGCGCCGGAACTGCCACATGGGCTAACCGCCGCTGCTCAGTTGGCATTGGGCACATACGTAGGCACATTGCTGAAGCCAGGGCAGATACAGCACAAAACACGTACGCTGTCTTTGTCCGTGTTAAGCGGGCTGCTGCTAATCGCCGGTTCGCTAGGATTAACGATGCTGCTCACTCATCTTCAGCCCGTCTCTTTACCGACGTCGCTTCTTAGTCTCGCGCCGGGCGGAATGGATCAGATGGGCATCATCGCCCACTCGATCGGAGCAGATCTGTCCACCGTATCGGGATACCAGTTGTTCCGTACGTTCTTTATCTTCTTTGCGATCCCGCCGTTGATCCGGTTATTGTTCCGGTATACAGACCGCAAAAGTGCGGACAAAGCGAAAGCCTCTCCCTGAGCAGGAAAGGCAGGCGCATCAAAGCGCTCAGCGAGCGCATAGGGCGGCATTGAGTAGAAAAATCAGGAAAGTTTTTGCGAAGGCGCGGAGGAAGAATCTTCTTCGCGCTTTTTGGTGCGTGTTTGCAGAATAAGCTTGCTGATTCGACTTGTGGCGGCAGCAGCAAACGCGGATAGCCCAATCGATAATAGACAGACCGCGATATAATGCACCGGGCTGTTTGCGATTAGCAGTTGTTCGCCTTTTACGACTTCGGCGGCGCCGCGTACCAGTACAATCGCCAAAGGATGCAAAATGTACACCCAAGTTCTCCAAGCCCGCAATCGTTTGGAACCGTGGACATTCCAGGTCGTCGACCAAAGGAATAGCAAAAATGCAGCCGGGATTGAGAATACATACATACTGTCATGCCGGGGAAGATTCAGGCTATGAAGCCATTCTCCTTCGGCAATAAGCAACAGCAAAGCGATGATCGATGCCAAGCCAAGCCGGAAGGATACGGCGCGCGAAGGTATGGAGTTCGACATGTTCCGCCGAGCGAGAGCTGCTCCTGCCAAAATCGGCAATGGTGCGAAAAACAAACCGTTACGCGTGTAATCCATCCAGCTATACAACGCGCCATATATCGGCTTTAAATGCAGCATATTCGTGGCAAAACCGTAATAGCTGTCACCCAGCAGACCGAATACGTATAAAGCGGTCGCGGCAACCCATGCCCAGACGGGCGAAGACAGACGGCTTAGGAAATAGATCAGCCAGATGCCCATCCAGAGTGCAGGGAAAAACCAAAGATGATAAAAAGTACCGTCCAATAAGAGATCCCGCAAAAAGGCAACGAAGTCGAAGCCTTTCGCAAAATCGCCTTTATATACGTTTAGCGGTAGGTACAGCAGAATCGAGAAACCGTACAGCAAAGCGATCTTATTGGTATAGCGTATGACAATAGAGCGGTTCGGGGCAGCTTCGTTATCCACGAATTTTCGAAAGAGGAAAAATCCGGATCCGATAAAGAAGATCGGTACGGCTACTCTGGAGATCAGCCCGGCAATTAAAAAATCGGCTTGCGGGCTGATGCTCGCCAGCGGAGACGTATGGTTGGCGATGACAAGCAGTGCCGCCATAAATTTCAACCAATCCGTACCCCCGATATTCCGTAACGAACGTTGCTCTGCAAGATTAGTTCCCATACGGAGCCTTTCGAGCTTTAGCGCTGGTCTGCGCTTGCCCTAGACCCTCGACGTATTCTTCAAGGCACAAATCGCGTTCTTCCATGATCGCGGCATGCGGCGCACCGACATAGCGGAAATGCCATGGCTCGCAGGAGATACCCGTGAGACGTTCTTTGTGCGCTTTGTAGCGCTGCACGAAGCCAAATTCGGCGGCTTTGGCTTTGAACGCGCCGCAGACGCCGTCGTCTGGAAATTCCGGCGCGATAAAATCAAGCCCGCCCGCTGCCGAACCGACATCCACAGCAAGCCCGGTATGATGCTCGCTGCATCCCGGCAACGCCACGAATTTGGCGGTATATTCCGCACCGTTTTCTTCCAGCGAAGAAGAGTAGATTTCTGTCTGCTCGGCTAAGTCGCGGTAGCCGCTGACGACGACGATATCGGTTTTTCCGCCGATAGCTTCCAGCAGCGCATCCAACCGTTCCAGACAGATTCGGTCGAGTTGGATACCCTCGTCCAGCACCCGGATATCCGGAAAAGATTTTACCCGCGCAAGCCGATTTTCGATATCTGCGGCACTTTCGGTTACAGGATGGTATGGGTTGATTAGAATCGGCGCAATAGGTCTTGTTTCGGTTTCCATGCGTATTCCTCCTTCTGTAAAGCTTCATCTTTGGATAACTTTTCGTAATTTCGCGGTACCCGTCCGGTCAAAGAAGCGGTGATTTCTTGAGGAACAACCCCTGCGCGCGATGCAGCTTCTGTGCAAGACAATTTCTCGCTGCCCTGACTGCCGATTAAGACGACCGGATCGCCGGCTCGGCACGGTTCGGATAGTCTTATCGTTAATTGATCCATGCCGATACGACCAACAATTTTGGCGCGTTTGCCGCCTACGAGTACTTCGCCGTTTTGCATGATCTGCGACCATCCATCGGCGTAACCGATCGGTACGGTACCGATCCATTCTTCGCCCCTCGCCTTATAAGCACGGTCGTAGCCGATCGTGTCTCCAGCAGATACTTGCTTGACCTGAATTAATGCGCTTCGCAATGTTAGCGCGGGCTCAAGCTCCCATTGAGGAGCAAGGGCTGAAGGATAGAAGCCGTAAGCAGCGGCGCCTATCCGTACCATATCAAGTGCCATTTCTGGAAATCGCAGCGCTGACGCGCTCCCGCAACAGTGTAAAAGGGTAGGGAAGATCCTTGAAGAATGTGCCCACTGTGTCATAGACAAGAAGCGTTCATATTGCAATTTCACGAATGACGTGTCCGCCCAGCTTGCCGTGGCAAAATGAGTGAACATTCCTTCTACGACGATGTCTTTTCGTTTTAGCCAAGGCACAAGCTGTTTCCATTCTTCCCGGCTTCTCAAGCCAATCCGGCCAAGACCGGTATCGAGCTTGATATGCACGCGTAGCGGAGCGCCATTCGGCGTCTGCCGAAACTCTTCGCGCTGCTTGAACCAGCCCGCTTCCGTAACGGTCAGCCGAATATCCAGCGCGGCAGCAAGTTCCGCGTAACGCGGCGGAATTGGGGCTAGTACTAGAATAGGGAGCTGTATGCCGTGCTCGCGAAGTTCGACGGCTTCTTCAAGTGAGGCGACGCCAAGCATGTCGGCGCCGGCGGCGAGAGCGGCTTCGGCGCTTTGGATCGCGCCGTGCCCGTAACCGTTCGCTTTTACGACCGCCATCAGTTGCACGGAAGACGGGAAGCGGCGGCGAATCTTCGATAAGTTTCGCTGCACTGCCGCCGTATCGACGTATGCTTGGGTATCGCGGTATAAGGCGCTCATCGGATGCTACCGTTTAAGGATGCTTGGGCGCGTTTACGCTCTAATGCGTAATCGATTAGCTTTTCGATCAAGGCTGCGTAAGTGGTGCCGTCTGTCCGCTCCCACATGACCGGATACATACTCGTGCCTGTGAAACCCGGAAGCGCATTGATCTCATTCAGATAGATCAGCCCGTCATCGCCGAAGAAAAAGTCAACTCGCGCCAGCCCCGAGCAGCAGAGCGCTTCATAAGCGCGAATCGCGGATTCGCGGATTTCTTTCGCTGCCGCGGGCGGGATTTCGGCTGGAATCGACATCTGGAGCTTCGGATTGGCGTATTTCGCATGAAAGTCGAAAAATTTCACGCCGTGTAAGAACTCGCCCGGCAGCGACGCTTGCGGCTGGTCGTTGCCCATGACGGCGACCTGAATTTCGCGACCGAGAACTTCGCGCTCGATGACAAGCTTGGCGTCGTGGCGCAGCGCTTCTTCGATTCCGGCTTCCAGCGCGTCGCGGTCTTCGCAGCGGCTGATCCCGATCGAGGAGCCGAGAGTTGCGGGCTTCACATACCCCGGTAGCAGACCGCGCTTCTCAAGGCGGCTCATTATGCCCGCACGGTCTTCTTCCCATTGGCGACGGGTGACGATCTCGTATGCGGTCTGACGAATACCCGCAAGCCCGGCAAGCCGGTGGGTCACGTCTTTGTCCAGCGTCATAGCCGCCGAGAGTACGCCGTTGCCGACGTAAGGAATCGCAAGAAGTTCCAGCAACCCTTGAACGGTTCCGTCTTCGCCGTTCGCGCCGTGCAGAAGCGGCAAAGCGACTTTTTCGCCGACCAAAGAAAATTCGGTCGCTAACACTTCACCAAGAGAAGATGCCGCATTGGCATGTCGCGATACAGGCGTCAGATTTGCCGCGCTTAATCCTTCTACCGGCATCTTGCCTAGACTGGTCCATACCCCTTCACGGGAAATATAGATCGGGTACACTTCGTGTTTTTGCGTATTTAACGCCTTGAGCACGGTAGCCGCTGTTTTCAGCGACACTTCATGCTCGGGCGATTGTCCTCCGTACAAAACGTAAATCATCATGGGGATTCAGCTCCTTTAAATATTCTGGATGTTGTATTCTTGCCCCGGGTAAAAGAGAAGACGGAGCATGATCGGAATTTATATCGCTTTTACGAAAATTCAGATTTTCTAGTTAGATGGCGTTTAAGAGTCAAAGGTGGCAAAAATATCGAAAAATAAATTTGGCTTTTCCATAAACAGTCCGCCTGTTAAAGTTGAAAAAGGAAACAGAAAGGCAGGAATCCTTATGAAGGAACAAGAACAGAAACTTGCTTTGGAGATCGAAGATATCCGTGGAAGAATTGACGTACGCTACGTAAACGAGAAGTTCCGGATGTTGTTTTACGACTTGGGCGATAATATTCCGGTAGACATGTTGGATACGGAGCGCGAGATTCCAGAAGAGCTTCGAGACGAAGACGATGGGGAATGGAAGTTCTGGAAGCCGGTGCCGTCCACGATTTCGAGCGAAGAGATCGAGGCGCTGGAAGATAAAATAGGTGCGGCTTTTCCGCCGGGATTCCGTGCGCTGCTGCAAGCCTATCATCTTGTGAGCTGGACTTCCGCAGGGTTAAGCGACGGTCAGGGAGGATACGTCGGCGGGTGTATGTCTTTCACGCTTCCGGCATTGGATACGGATAAACGGCTTGAGGAGCTTGCTCGGAATGCCGAAGAAGATTGGGGCAAGCTGATCGCGGCAGGTTATCTTCCGTTTGCGATCGGCGAAGACGGACAGGGGCCGATATGCTTTGATTTGGAGCGGCGAGACGAAGGCGGAGATTGCCCGGTGATCTGGATTCTGCATGACGATCTATTTAGTCTTGGAGAGAACGGGGTATCGATGCGGAAGCAGGTAGAGCCGCACGTGAGGCAAATCGCCGATTCGTTCGAGGATATGAAAGCGATTTTGTTAGGCGGCGAAGAAGCTTCAATAGTTTGATAACAAATCAAAAGGACTGTTCCATAGCCAAATTGCGGCTGTCGGACAGTCCTTTTTTTATACGTTAGATGATCGGAATTTATACCGCGACTTTAGCTTTCTCTGCCGCCGAACGTTTATTGCCCAGGTAGATCAGATAGAGCGATACAGCCATAAATCCGAGCGCGAGTATGCGTTTGCCGTCCAGATGAATTTCCAGGCTATTAAACCAACCGAAATGATCGATCAGGATACCGGCAACCAATTGCCCGGCGATTCCGGAAATATTGGCAGCGATGACTCCGATTTTAGGAACCGCAATTACGGTAAGCAGCAAATAGATCGTACCTAAAAATGCGGCGCTAAGCTGCCATTTCGGAGCTTGAAACAAAGCGCCCAAATGCCCGTTTCCGAAAAACAATAAATATAAAGCCAAAAATAAAGTACCGGTAATAAAAGTCAGAAGCGTTGTTTCCAATGATCCGGCTTTGCGGCTCAATGTTCCGTTGATCGAAGATTGAGCGCTTAAGGTAATCCCGCCAAGCAGGGTGAATAAAATCATAAACGATCCCATATCGGACCTCCTTTTAATTAATCAACAGTAAAGCAACCGCCATCGCGGCGACCGCGAATATTTTTTCTTTGTTCACTTTGGTCGGTTCGCTGCCGAGCCAGCCAAAATGTTCGATGACCATACTCATTACCATTTGACCCAAAATGACGGCAACCATCGTTACCCCTACACCGACAAAAGGAACACTGATCACGATCGAAGTCAGATATACGACACCGAGTAATCCACCGATTAACGACCACTTGGGAGCACGGCGAATTTGCATCATTTCTCCTTTGCCGAAAAAGAGCCAAAGTAATCCGACAATAATGCTACCTGCTGCGAAATTGTAAAAGCTGGTTTCGACTTGACCGATCGTTTTGCCGAGTTCAGCGTAAATCGCTCCTTCAAAACTTAATGCTGCACCTGCTAAAAGAGCCAGTACATAATAAATAGGACGCATAATTTTCCCCTTTTCCCTATACTTGAATATTTAGAAAAATCGATATGAAAAACAAAATAAACGCAAAAGATCTTTTTCAAACACAAAAGCGAACCGTCCATACCGATGAAGGCGGACGGCGCTTTAGAGGTGAGTACGAATTTCTTCGGCTAACGCTTGAATCGAAGCTTCATTCCGTCGGTAATACGTCCATTGTCCGTAACGGAACGATTCCAATAATTCTGCTTTTTGCATCATATTCAGATAGCTTGATACCGTCGATTGCGACAAACCGGCTTTTTCCTGAATATCTCCGACGCAGACACCACCGACAAAACTTACGCCTTTCGGAATATGTGCGCCTTGCGCGGGGAAATGCTTTTCCGGTTCTTTGAGCCAGAGCAGAATATTTAACCGTGTCTCGTTGGACAAAGCTTTAAATATATCGATAGTTTTCATGAAGATATTTTATATCTAGAATTCCCGATATGTCAAATCATTAAAAAGTAAGTTGAAAACGAGTGATTCATGAAACAAACACTTGTTCGCTTTTTATTTACCGCTTATAATCAAGATGTATGATCATTGAAGTCCATTTTTTTAATCGAAAGGAGAAAATTAAATGAATGAAGCTCTACAGATTCGCGATCATTTACTGAATGAACTTGAGACAGGGGTACGTACCGGAGAAGCGCTGATTGCTCGGATTTCTCCAGAACAATGGGAATATCGCCCTCAAGACAATATGCGTTCGCTTATCGAATTGGTTCGCCATTTGGCTTTGGTTCCTCGCAGCGATCTTGCCATCATGCAAGAACATTCGGCTGAAGACGTCGCTCTCGTCGAGAACAGCCTCAATGAAAATACCGATCCACAGGCACTAGCAGCGGCGCTGCGCGAAAGTTTTGACCAGTACAAAGCCTACATAACCTCGCTTGAACTTGATGATCTAATGAACCGCTCGACTCAAGCTTTTTATGCAGAATCGGGACATACGCAAATTCAGTGGCAGATCGAAACTTTAACCCATCTGTTCCATCACCGTTCTCAGCTTTACAACTATCTGAAGCAACAAGGGCATGAACTTCATTTCTCGATGTTATACATGTAACTGTAAAGTTAAAATTGTACGCAGCACAAAAAGCGCGACAAGAAATCGCGCTTTTTGACATGTATGGTTGTGTTAAACCGATTGAGAAACGGGCAAAAACTTAGGTTTTGTCACCCGACAAGCCATAGCTTGCGCGGTACAAGGTATCGGCAGCCCATTGACCATCAACCCACTTTTTGTTGGCGGTAGCGCGTGCTGAAGCCGCACTGCCTGGTTGAGGACGTCCGCCTGTACGTGGGCGTTTGTTGTCCGACGGATTACCGTTCCGAGAACCATTTTTTGGCGCGCGATTGCGGTTTGCTTCGGTATTCGATGCTTGCTGGGCAGGCTTGGATCCGTTGCTATTTGCGCGCGGCGTTTGATTGGAATGACTAGCTGCACGCGGTTTTGGTGCTCCTGTCGTCGCTTCCGTTTTTGCCGCAGGTTTCACCGAGTTTGCAGACTCAGAACTCTTCGGTTTTTCTACCGAACGATTCGGATTATTGGCTGCGCGTGAACCTGTATTTGGACGAGTCTCGTTTTTACGTGGCGGTTTCGAGGCAGTTGAATGACTGCTTTTTACCGGTTGAGACTGTGTTTTTGACGCTGATGGCTTAACATTTTTGCGTTCTTTGTTCCCATTTGATTGACCTTTTGGCGCAGATTGAGGCGCAGCCGGAGTTTCGCCAGTCATCGGATACGCATGGTCTTTCACTTCCGGAATATTTTTGCCGATCAATTTTTGAATATCTTTCAAATAAGGCAGTTCTTCCGTTTCGCAAAATGAAATCGAAATTCCATCGCGACCTGCGCGACCGGTACGACCGATCCGGTGCACATAGGTTTCCGGAATATTCGGCAGATTGAAGTTGATGACATGTGACAATTCATCAATATCGATTCCGCGTGCGGCAATATCTGTGGCAACGAGAACGCGGGTGATTCCGTTTTTGAAATTATTCAATGCGTTTTGCCGTGCATTTTGTGATTTGTCGCCATGAATCGCGAGTGCAGAAATACCGGCGCGATCAAGCAAACGAGCGACGCGGTTGGCGCCGTGCTTCGTGCGTGTAAATACGAGAGCCGACTCAATCGACTTGTCTTGCAAAATATCGTTGAGCAGTTTTTGTTTATTCGGTTTATCAACCAAGTAGACGGCTTGGCGAATACGGTCGACCGTCGAAGAAACCGGCGTGATTTCGACTTTTTCCGGGTTCACCAGTAACGAATTTACGAGATCCGTAATTTCTTGCGGCATCGTTGCCGAGAAGAACAACGTTTGTTTTTTTGCAGGGACTTTCGCTAGAATTTTGCGGACGTCATGAATAAAGCCCATATCGAGCATCCGGTCGGCTTCGTCGAGTACGAGAACTTCGATCTGATCCAAGCTTACATGTTTTTGATTCATCAGATCAAGCAGACGTCCCGGCGTTGCGATCAAAATATCGGTTCCGCGTTTGAGTTCGCGTTCTTGCGGCATCTGCGATACCCCGCCCACGATCACTTGACTACGAAGCTCTGTGTAACGGCTATACGCACGGATATTATCAAAAATCTGAATCGCCAATTCACGTGTTGGCGTCAAAATCAATGAGCGAATCGGACGTTTTCCTTCTGCCGGCTTCTGCATCGATAGACGTTGGATAATCGGAAGCGAGAATGCCGCCGTTTTGCCTGTTCCGGTTTGTGCGCAACCTAATACGTCGCGACCTTCAAGAGCGACAGGAATCGCTTGTTGCTGAATCGGTGTCGGCGTCTCGTAATTTTCTTTTTGCAAAGCTTTGAGAATCGAAGGGATCAGTTTCAAATCGTTAAATGTCATGGTAGCTCCTTTTATATAAAAAAAATCGATAGATTTTCGTATGATTTGTCCATAAAATTGCGTAAATCAGTCATAAAAATAGATAGAGTGCTGCAACATATAACTTTAACATAGATTTGATGATTTATATAGAGTCGTTTCTTTGAAAATAATTGTCTTAACGCGTGAAATCATATATGTTTTACGCCTTTTTTCGTTTATAGTGAAGGGCAACAAAAGAAATTATAAAGTCATCAGGAGGTGCCAAAAAATGACAGGAAGTAATCGGAATTTTTTTGGGGATTTTACGGAAGCGGCAGCGCATGTAGTCAAATTGCTCAGTCAACGCCTTCCAGCTGATTCTGTGATCGTTGTTTCTAATGAGGGACCGGTCAGCACCGTAATCAAAGCGTTTAATCGAAAAGAAAAAATCGCAGAAGCAGGGCAAGTTTTTCACTTTGACCCGAAATATTTTGCAGAATGGGTAGAACTGCATTGGCAAAAACCGATCATTATCCCACAGATGTCTAAACACCCATTGACGCAAAAACTTTGCCAGTCTCCGCGTGGAGCTCATACGCCGATTGAACGTGGAATGATCGGCTTTCCGATTTCTTATCCGGATGGCAAAAGATTTGGTGGATTGATCGCTTTAGGCGCTGAACATATTTTTTCCGATGCCGATTTGGAGCTTTTGACTTCGATGGCACTTTTTCTTTCTTATATTATCGAACTTGAACGTCGTAACGAAATCGATAATCAACATTTAGGGAAACTGGTAGAAGATAAGCAGGTGGTCGAAGGGTTAGCCGAGACTTATCGCGGCGAAGCACAAGCTGCCAAGCAATCGACACAGCAAAAAGCCGAGTTCCTTGCTTTTATGACCCACGAAATTCGCAATTCGCTCAACGGAAGTGTCGCGATGTCTGAGCTTTTGGCAATGACGAAGCTTACCCCGGATCAGCAGCAGTATTTGAATATGATTCGTTCGAGTAACGATTTTTTGTTGACGCTGGCGAACAATATTTTGGACTTTAGTAAACTTGAAGCGGGCAAGCACAATATCGAAGTTTCTTTATTTGATCCAATCTCCACGATTGAAGATGTGGCGGTATTGGTTGCTCCTCGAGCGATTGAGAAACATGTTGAACTGATTTTGGATATTGAAGAAGGATTGCCGCTTTTTTTGGAAGGCGATGCGGGCAAACTCAGACAAATTTTGCTGAATTTATTGGGGAATGCGGTAAAGTTTACGCATCAAGGTCAGATTTTGCTTTCGATTTGCGAAGGAAGTTGTAACGAAGTTGGGATGATCCAACTTGAAATCAAAGTACAAGATACCGGGATCGGGATTGCCGAGCATCAAATGGAAGGTCTATTTCAGACGTACCATCAAGTGTATGAACCTAGTGAACCCAGCAGTCGCTATGGAGGCACAGGTTTGGGGCTTGCGATTACGCAGCATTTAGTTGAACTCATGGGCGGTCAGATTAGTCTGACGAGCAAACTTGGCGTCGGCACCGAATTTGTTGTCAATCTTCCTTTTTCCTTATATACGGAATTCGATATTGCGCCGCCGGTTCTACCGCGATTGGAAGAATTGCGGATTCTGATTGTAGATGATAATCAGACTGCTTTACATGTACTTGAGCGTTTGTTATCGGGGTGGGGCGTTATTTCGGTTGGGGTACATACAGCTTCAGAAGCTTTTGAAAAATTACAACAAGAAGTGTTTGATCTGGTTTTACTTGATTTGCATGTGATTGATCTTGCGCGTCAGATTGCCAAGCTTCCAGAAGCTCCAAGTATCGGATTGCTTGCTCCGCTAGGCACGGTTCCGGATTTGGAAGGATTAGCTCGTGTATGCTTCACTGTATTTAAGCCGCTGCGCAGATTTCAATTATATAGCGCATTATCGGCAATTAAATAAAGCCCGTCTCTGTGAAGAGTCGGGCTTTTTGCTGCATTTATTTTGAGAAATACAATTGAAGGCCATCAGCGATCGCTTTGGCTGCATTTCTCTGATAATCGTTACTTGCGATCGTTGCTTCATCCGAAGCGTTGGACAAAAAGCCCATTTCAAGCAGAACAGACGGTACGCTGTTTTCGCGAATAACTTTGAAGTTGCCAAAAGCCAGACCGTTACTGCGAATGCCGGTTCCGCCTTTCAGTGGAGCTTCCATCGCTCTCGCAAGCCCTAAATCTTTGGACTCGGAGTAGAAGCAGACCAAAGTCCCGTTCGACGAAGAGGTAAGCGCAGAGTTGTAATGGATACTCACGAACGCATCCGCTCCAAGTGAAGCCGAAAGTTGCGCACGGGAAGATAACGAAGGGCGTTGCCCGCTATCGGTTCGAGTCATTTCGACGCGTGCTCCGCGAGATACGAGATAATCACGTACATACATCGCGGTTTTCAGATTCAACTCTTGCTCAACCAATCCGTACGTCGTTCCGATCGTACCGGGATCATTCCCGCCATGACCCGGATCAAGAACGATCAGCTTGCCTTGCAAACTGCCGGATTGAATATCAGAAGTGCTGGCTTTCGGGCTTTGAGCCGCAGCATTACTGACATTAGTCGCTTTTTGCGTCTGAACAGCCGATTTGACGATAGCTCCGCTTCCGCCTTGTAGATACTTGGTCGAGATCCAGCCGTGAGCACCGTAAGATGTCTCAATCCGAGACCAACCATTTTGCTGCTTCGTTACCGTTACTGCATCATTGCGATTGGACGAGCCGAGTAATTCGTAATTTTTGCCGGGTCCACTGCGAATAATAACGGAATTGGCAGTGACTAAAGCTTTGCTTCCTGTCGACACTTGCGTTGAAGTAGAAACATTACGAACGCTAGCCGAAGAAGAGGGTTTAGAACTTGTCGCTGAAGCCGCTGAGCCATTGGTACGTTTCAGGTAATATCCGGCTACCCAACCCGAAGTCGAACCATTGTTGACTTTGAGCCAGCCCAAATTTTCATCAGTGACCGTCACGATATCTCCGCTTCGCAAAGAACCGACGATCGGCGTATCGGGTCCTGCGGTACTTCGTACGTTAAGCGAATCCGTATGAACTTTGGCTGTGTATGTATTGTCGGCATGAGCTTCGCCAGGCGATACCGTGAGTACCGCTGCGCCGATCCCGGCGGCAAGTGTCAAAGAAGCCAGACCTTTATGGCGAAAAGGAAAAGAAGACATTTCGTTTTTTTCGACAGGATTAGAAACTTCTTGCTTGCTGGTTAAAGATTGTTTCATTGAATTCATGTATGTACCTCCGCATCTTTCAATACGCATAGTTTCAACACATAATACCCGTTTTTCGCAACAATCATGCGTTTTTTCGCAAAAATGAGCCGATGTACTCAAAAAATAAGCCCTATCGATGGAAAGATCGATAAGGCTTGGAGTATTCTGTATTTTTAGTCGGTAATAAAATGAACTTAAACTTGTTGAACTTTCATAACGTTCGTATTACCGGTCTGTCCGATTGGGATCCCCGCGGACAAGACTACGGTATCGCCGGATTTGATATAACCCGCTTCAAGCGCATTTTTCGTAGCAACTTCGAACATTTCGTCTGTCGTCGTTACCGCTTCGCCTTTGACTGGAACCACGCCGTAGAGAAGGCTCATTTTCGGCAATGTTTTTTCGTGTTGAGAGATTGCAATGATTGGTGCTTTTGGACGGTATTTCGAGATCATCCGTGCCGTAAAGCCTGATTCTGTCGAAATAATCAATGCCGCTGCATCCAGAACGAGCGAAGCATTAACCGAACTTTGACTTACGACTTCGGTAATATCGTTCAAGTGAAGCGCGCGTTTGCTATTGAACTGCATATCGTAGTCGATCATCGTCTCTGCTGTAGCGGCTACTGCTGCCATTGTGCGTACCGATTCCAGCGGATATTTACCTGCTGCCGATTCGCCGGACAACATGACGCAGTCAGCGCCTTGAAGAACGGCATTAGACACGTCGCTGACTTCGGAACGGGTAGGGCGCGGGTTGACTTGCATCGACTCCAACATGTGCGTCGCCACGATAACCGGTTTGCCAGCCAAGTTACATTTGTCGATCATCAGCTTTTGCGCAGCTGGGACGTCTTGCACAGGAACTTCGACCCCAAGGTCGCCGCGAGCAACCATGATGCCATCGGAAGCTTCGATGATATCGTCAAGATTGTCCATACCTTCTTGGTTTTCGATTTTGGAGATGATCTGTACGTGATCGGCTCCTTTTTCAGCCAGGATACGGCGGATTTCGCGAATATCTTCGCCTTTACGCACGAACGAAGCCGCGATGATTTCCACATTTTCGCTCAAACCGTAATTGATGTGCATCACGTCGCGCTCGGTTACGCCTGGCAGACTTGTTTTAACACCTGGCAAGTTGACGCCTTTACGAGGTTTCAAGCGACCGCCGTTCAAGATTGTGCATGTGATTTCGCTATTTTTGATATTCAAAACATCCAAAGCGATCAAGCCGTCATCGATCAGAATACGGTCGCCGACTTTAATATCTTCGTTTAGTTTTTCATAATTAACACCGATGCGCTCGCTTGTGCCGAGTACGTCAGGTTCTGTAGTCAATACGAGTGTGTTGCCCGCTTCCAGTTGTACGAATTCATCTTGCAGCTTGCCGATCCGTACTTCAGGGCCTTTAATATCCATCATAATCGGAACGAAAGTGTTCAGCTCCGCTGCCGCTTGACGCACTTTGCGGATTCTTTCGCTATGGTCGGCAGGTTCGCCGTGCGCCATATTCAGACGAGCCACAGTCATTCCGGATTGAATCATTTCTTTTAACATTTCAACGGTATCGCAAGCAGGTCCCATGGTACATACAATTTTAGTTTTCATCATTCGATAAAAGCCTCCTTGGTTTGATTGAACTTAGGGGTTGGTGCGTGATCGATCCTAAGCCTAATTTCCGCTCTTTATTTGTATACCCCTTATTCACGGAATGATAGGAGTTGCAAACAACCTTTTGTACCTATTGTACCGCTGAAAAAGACAGGATGAAATGACTTATAGTACAATGTAGGAATTATAGTACGATGAAAGGAAGACGTTTATGCCCAAAGTCGAAGCGGTACATCAAGACAATGGAACGCAGTGGTATGAACGATCCGAGAGCGGAGCGGAAGAGTATGTATTGGCACTGGCGACGTATGGAAAATGTATCTATTGGATCGATGAACAACGTTATCTGATGGAACGGGGCGACGTGCTGCTGATTCCGGCGAAGACGCCGTATTATGGAAAAAGTATTCCGACGTTGACGCATACCAAAACCGTCGTGCGATTCACGGTGACGCTTGAAGATCGGCAGGCATTGCCTTTGCTTGCGCATCGGCAGCCGTATAAGAGGCGTCTGGGAAGATACGAATCGATACACGAACGAATTCGCGTATTGCGGGAGCAATGGAACGATGAAGCTTCGTATTACGAACTATTGGCGCAATGTATATTGACGGAGCTATTAATCGATATTAGCCGAGAGTTCGACCGAGGATTGATCCAGACCGAAAAGCAGCGACATGTCGAGCAGATGAAGCGGTATATCGAACGGAATTATCGCGGAAAGATTACCAAAGACGTGTTGAGTGAGGTAATCAATCGCACGCCCAATTACGCGGCTTCTTTGTTCAAAGAAGTCACGGGGCGCACGATCAGCGACTACGTACATCGACAGCGTATGAAGCGCGCACTCTATATGTTAGAAGAATCGCAGTTAAATGCCGCAGAAATTGCCGAATTTCTCGGTTACAAAGATCCTTCGTATTTTTACCGGACGTTCAAAAAGATTACAGGCGGTTCACCTTCGGAACTATTAAAAGATCGGCGTCTTTAAGTTGTCGAATCCGGGTTTTCCCGGTATGCGGTCGGCGATACGTCGCAGACCCGTTTGAACATCTTCGAAAATAAAAAGGGATCGGGATAGCCGACCGATCTTGCGACGTCGCTCACGGACAGCGACGGATTGCGCAGCAATTCGCGTGCGCGGCGCATGCGGTATTGAAGCAAAAAAGTCTGAAGCGGAACGCCGTAGGCGTTTTTGAACAGACTCGACAAATACGTGCGATCCAGCCCCACAGCGCGGGCGATATCTTCCGCGCCGAGCTTGCGGCTGTAGCCGTTCTCGATCACGGCAGCCGCTTTGGACAGATGCGCCTCCCTCGCCGGGGGAGGCGTATTCGCGCGCGCCGATTGCGGCGGCGCGCTAGCGACCAGCGCGGCGAGCAGGCGGTAGACTTCCGCCTGCACGAGCAGGTCGCCGCCGGGAAGCTCGCGTACCTCGAGCATCGCGGCGTAAAAGCGCTCCAGCGGCGACACGTCCGCTGCCGTATAGACCGGAGACGCGGCGGTCAGCCCCGCCCGCTCCAGCAATGCGCGGACTTGCAGTCCGCGCATCCCGACCCAAGCGTAGACCCACGGATCGTCGGCGTCCGCTTCATAATGGACGAGCGTGTCGGGCACGATCACAAAGCCTTGCCCGGCTGAAAGCGTATATTCGCGTCCTTCGGTGCGCAATATGCCTTTACCGCTATAAATATAATGCACGACAAACGAGTCCCGCAGCCCGGGACCCCAAAAATGATGCGGCGCACAGTCTTCGCGCCCGTAAAATAAAATCGAAAGTTCGCTTTGGATCCGCGATTCTCCCGGCGTATGTGTAAATTGTTCAGCGGGCATATGAGTCGGCTCCTTTGTAACAAAATTCGTTGCAGTCTCATCTTTAAAATATCTAAAAACTCCAACATAACTAGAAGCGATGAGACGTAGGGATAAGTTCAGTGAAGGAGCGTTAGCGTTCGCCTTTGAAATCGGGAAAACTCCTTATTAAAATCCCAATCCATTTTCCCGATTTCAACAAGCGACCGAAACGAACTTATCCCGAAGTCTCATCGCTTCCCCCTCCCCACAACTATACTTACATTATAACAAACAAAACTTCCATTACTCCATGTCATCGCTTGCCAGTTGGCAGTATAGTGAAATCAACGAAAGACATTCACGAGGAGGACATTTTAAATGAAGAAAATTACGTTTATCGGCGCAGGGAGTACCGTTTTCGTACGTAACGTATTAGGGGACGTTATGTTGACGCCAGCGCTTCAAGGGTTCGAACTCGCGTTATTCGATATCGACGAAAAGCGATTGAACGAATCGGAAACCTTGCTTCGTGCCATGAAAAAAACAGCAAATAGCCAATGCGAAATCAAATCATACACCGACCGCAAAGAAGCACTTAGCGGCGCTAAATATGTCATCAACGCGATTCAAGTCGGCGGTTACGATCCTTGTACCATCACTGACTTCGAAATTCCGAAAAAATACGGCTTGCGTCAGACGATTGCCGATACGCTGGGAATAGGCGGTATTTTCCGTAACCTGCGTACCATTCCGGTATTGCTCGATATTGCCGCAGATATGCGCGAAGTCTGCCCGGACGCTTGGTTCTTGAACTACACGAATCCGATGGCAGTGTTAACTTCTGTGATGAATATCGCAGGCGGAATCAAAACCGTTGGTTTGTGCCACAGCGTCCAACATTGTATTCCCGATCTGTTCAAAAACTTGGATATGGATACAACGAATGTACGTGCGAAGATCGCAGGGATCAACCATATGGCATGGCTGCTTGAAGTCACGCGTGACGGAGAAGATTTGTATCCGGAAATCAAACGCCGCGCAGCTGAAAAGCAAAAAGAAAAACATTACGACATGGTGCGCTTCGAACTGATGAATCGTTTCGGTTACTATGTAACAGAATCGTCTGAGCATAACGCCGAATACCACCCGTACTTTATCAAAAAGAATCACCCGGAATTGATCGAACGTTTCAATATTCCGTTGGACGAGTATCCGCGTCGCTGCGTGGATCAGATTCGCGAGTGGGGCGAAGTGCGCGATAGCTTGATGCAAAGCGAGTCTTTGGAGCACACGCGCAGCCCGGAATACGCATCGTATATCATCGAAGCGATGGAGACGGATATTCCGTTCAAAATTGCCGGCAATGTCATGAATAACGGACTGATCACGAACTTGCCAAAAGACGCTTGCGTTGAAGTACCCTGCCTGGTCGATGCTTCCGGCGTGACGCCAACGTATTTCGGTGAACTTCCTCCGCAACTGGCTGCACTCAACCAGACGAACATCAATACGCAACGTCTGACAATCGAAGCGGCTTTGACAGGCAAAAGAGAGCATATCTACCATGCAGCAATGCTTGATCCGCATACCGCAGCCGAATTGACGATCGAAGAAATCGTAGCGCTCTGCGATGAACTGATCGAAGCGCACGGCGATTGGTTGCCGCAATTCAACGGAGAGCGCCAAGTGGCTCAAGTGCCGCAAACCGTTTCCTAAGTTGTTGATACAGCGTTAAAACGCATAAGCTTCATTCACAAAACAGCCCCGGGTTTTTTCTGGGGCTGTTTTGTTATATTTTTGCAAGCTTTCTGGTACACTGAGGTCAAAACCTACGCGTGTTTTCTACATTCATCCAGAAATGAGGGGTTATTCACCAATGACGAGAAGTAAAAACAGATTCTTTTGGATCTTATCGCTGATGCTTATTAGCATTGTTTTGTTTTCTAACATAGCGGAACCCGTAGCCGCGGCTACGGCAACAAACGGTGTGAAAAATAAAACGGTAATCGGCGTATCGGTCGCTACATTATGGAGTGCGCCGGGATTGGCGCGTTCACTCGACGCGCCTTCTTTGAAAGCGCCGGTCGATATGACGGCATGGACAGCTGCTATGAATACGGCGGCGAAGCGGCGCTGGTTGACAGGCAAGACCGAGACGCAAGCCTTGTACGGACAAGAAGTGAAGATTGTACAGACCAAAGGAAGTTGGTCGCAAGTGGTCGTCACCGATCAGTCGACGCCGAAAAGCCGTTACGGCTATCCGGGATGGTTGCCGACCGTGCAACTGCAAAGTGTGCCTGCCGCGCAGTGGTCGCGAACTTCCGGCAATGAAGCCGTGGTGAGTGCCGACAAAGCAAACTTATACAAATCGACGAGTTCAAGTCGACTCTTGGAGCTAAGCTTCGGGACGCGTCTTCCGGTCATCTCGGAAAAAGACGGATGGGTGAATGTTAGAACGCCGCAGCACGGGACGGCGCGCCTACGCAGTGAAGATGTAAAGATCGTAAAGATCGGCAGCGAGACACAGCAGCCAAGCGGAGAGCAACTCGTAAATACAGGACGCGAATTCCTGGGCTTGCCGTATCTATGGGCAGGTACATCGGCTTACGGATTTGATTGCTCTGGGTTTACCGGCGCAATTTATGCTTATTATGGGATTCTTCTGCCGCGTGACGCGTCGCAGCAAGCTTTAGCGGGTAAAGCCGTATCAAAGGCGAATTTGCAGCCGGGTGACTTGATGTTTTTTGCGCATAACAACGGCAAAGGCAAGGTGCATCACGTTTCGATGTATATCGGAGACGGGAAGATGATCCATTCGCCGAAAGCCGGAAAAACAGTCGAAATCATTCCGATTTCTACAGCTGGATATGCAAACGAATTTTCAGGTGCAAGACGTTATTTGAACAATTGACGTCAAGGCAGCGGATTTCCAAAAACCAAAATAATTTATGGGTAAAAGAAACCGTTCGTGATCCAGCTCGTATACACCTCATGAAAAGTCGGCACGATTTCTTAAACTCCATAACAGACAGGAGAGAGCGTATATGAAAATTTCAAGAATTTTGTTGTTAGTCGGAGCTGTGTTTGAACTTCTGCTTGCCGTTCCTTTTTTGGGCGGGGCATTCGTCATCGGCACAGGTTACTCGGCACTTGGATTTATGTTCGTGTACCACTTGGTGACGTTGATCTTTGCCGCACGCGAACGAGTTGCTTTTTACGGACCGATTCTCGGTATGGTGACAGCGGCACTGGCTTGGATTCCGATCTTGGGTTGGATCTTGCACTTGGTGAGTGGTATCGCACTGTTGTTCAACGCTTTGAGCGGACAACAACGCGATGTGCGCGGTAACGAACAACGTCGTTTTTACTAATCTAATCGAAAAGAAAGACAAGAAAGAGCCCTCATCCATGGATGAGGGCTTTTGAATGTCTAAAAGTAACGTATGCCGAGAAGCGAGAAGACTGCGAGAGAAATTCGTTTCGGTCGCGTGTTGAAATTGAGAAACTTTGATTAAATTTTAATAGGAGTTTTCTCAATTTCAAAGGCGAACACTATCGTTCCTTCACTGAATTTCTCTCTCCGTCTCCTCGCTTTTAGTTACGTTATGTTTTAAAAATAAAAAGCCCTCATTTTCCAATGAGGGCTTTTTCGTCGAGCATCTATATAAATAGCGTTTACGCGGACAGTGGTTGTCCTTCGAAAGCTTTAACGTCAAGAGGTGCAGCCAGATATTCGCTTGCGGATGCAACGAATTTAGTAAAGTGTTCGCTGCTGTTATGCAGAGCTGTTGCTTCTTGGTCGCGCCAAACTTCAACCATCATGTACGTGTTTTCTTTGCCTACAGCTTTATGCAGATCGTAAGCGACATTGCCTTCTTCAGCTTGCGAACCTTGTACCAGTGGTTTCATTGCTTCCAAAAATTCAGCTTCTTTAGCTGGGTTAACGTGAAGTGTTGCATGAACGATAATCATGAATAATTCCTCCTAGAATTGTAATGAATATGGATTGAAGTTTAAACTTAGTGCCACTCGGTTGTGCGAGCAACGTCCAGACGGGAAGAAGAATGACCTTCTTTAGCCGCTTTACCGATCGAAATCAGCATAATAGGGACGTGACGAGCTGGATCGAAGCCGAAAGCTTCTGTTACTTTTGCTTTGTCATAGCCACCGATTGGGTTCGTGTCGTAACCGTGAGCACGAGCAACCAGCATGAATTGCATCGATACCAGACCTGCATCGATCAATACCCAATCTCGTTTCATTTCTTGTGTCATACCGTCAAGCACAGGCATGAACGAACCAAGCTGTTGTTCTTTGATTTCTTGTGGCATATAACCCAGTTCAACCGCTTTAGTGAAGATTTCGTCTGCAAATTCTTTGAATTCCAGATCGCCGAATACCGCCAATACTGCCGAAGACGTCTCAACTTGGTGACCGTTGAATTTCGCCAAAGGAAGCAGTTTTGCTTTTGCTTCGTCGCTTTCGATCACAGCAAAACGCCAAGGCTGTAGGTTCACGGACGAAGGAGCCAAAGTCGCTTCTTCCAACATTTGCGTCATTTCTTCATGGCTGATTTTTACAGACGGATCATAATAACGAACGGAACGACGGCTTTTCAGAACTTCCATAAAATCTTGAACTTTTTGTACAGTACTCATAAAAACATCTCCTCTTGATTAATTAGATTTTGGACGCTTGTAGCGTCTGCCTGTGGATACAGGTCTTATTTCGTTCGCGGATCAGAGGGTGTCTGCGTTTCGCTGCATCCTTTCCAGCAAATCCGCTAGCGTCTTACGTTCTTCAGCGTCAAATCCTTCAAACAAATCTTCGATCAGACGAGACTTTTCTTGAACAAAATCATTAACGTGCAGACGTCCGTGTTCAGTCAGTGAAACCAAAGTGACGCGGTTATCTTCTGGACAAGTACGCCGACTGACGAAATTGTTGGCTTCAAGTTGTTTCAGGTGGCGAGTTACTGCCGCTCCATCGATGCCAAGCGACTTTTGCAAAGCGCTCTGTCCGATTTCTTCGATAGCAAACAACTGCTGCATCAGTCGGAAACGAGAAGAACTGACCCCTGCGCAGCCAGAAAAAGCAGTTCCGATTCGAGTATTTAAAAGTTGGAGTCGTTCCAAGATGGACGCTTCGGGCGTGACCGGACACATGCGCAGCCCTCCTTTCCGTATAATGATTGATACCTCAATGGTTGACCCGTCAATTAATATAAACTGTCTACTGAAAAAAAGCAAGTGCGTTATTAAAAATTATTTCGAAAAGTTTTCGAAAAATTTTTTAAAATAATGTAAAAATAATGAAACCGTGTTGCGATATCGGCGTATATTCGCTTAGATAACAGGCGATGGATGAATGATCCGACGTCTACACTTGAGCAATTCGACAACAGGTTCATCAGCTTTTCAAAAACGGGAGTTTAAAATCGAGAGGGGTTCCAATGATGCAAAATCCAAATCCGCACAATCCGCACGACCAACAAGTTGATCCACACGATGTCGAGCAAAACAAAACGGTTGCCGCTATTTCTTACATTCTGTTTTTCGTACCTTTGCTAGCGGCTCGTAATTCTCGCTTTGCCATGTACCACGCCAATCAGGGATTGCTGCTATTGTTGGCACTGATCGCGGGGAATATCGTATTGTCGATCATTCCATTTATCGGATGGATGTTGATGCCGGTTCTGAATATCGCGGCTTTGGTTTACATCGTGCTGGGCGTAATGAATGCAGTAAACGGCAGAAAACAACCTCTTCCGTTCATGCCAAACGTAGACATTCTGAAGTAATCACTCCTATAATCAAAGAAAAGCGATTTTCAGGAGGGCTTCATGAGCGACAATCAACAGGCAGAAACGACTGCCAAACAAGTAGCGGAATGGATGGTTGGGGAAATTCGTTTTCGCGGAATTTTAAGGCAAGAAGAAGCGATTGCTTACGTGCGGGAACATTTCGGCGAACATTTTATTTTCGTCAACGATAACGGCAATACATCGCTTGAAAAAGATGTTAAAAAAGAATTCCGTAAACTGCATCACGGGCAAATTGCTTGGGATCGGGACGGATTTATGTGGGCGTGGATCGGCTAAGAATTAGCGATCTTATCACACTTGCTTAGAATAGAAAAAGCCGCCGGGAAATTTCCCGGCGGCTTTTTTGTTCCATAGACTTTTTACCTTTTACAATCATTGAATCGAGAATTCTTCTTTCTTCAACAACTCTTCCGGTTTTTTGCCAATCGGATCGCTATGGAAATAATCGCGAATCACGCCGTCTTTCAGCGTATTGGCAATCGAGACCATAATCATGCCTTGATCCAGCGCCAGATAAGCTTTCGCGATTTCCTTCGTGTCCATATTGATCGAATCGTATAGCCCGTATTTGCCCATCATCTTCATTTTTTTGAGTGCTTTGATATTTTGATAGACTTCTTTGGGTGCATAGTCCAGAGCAAGGAATGTGGCATGTGAAGTCACGGTCGCTCCGTCTTTGTAGCCCGAGATGCCAAGCGGCGTTGCCGCAAATTCGCTATAGCCGGTTGGCGTCGCAGAAGGGGAGAAGCCCCATGCCGGATAGCCTTTTTCTTTGGCATATCGAATTTGTAAATCCACATGACGTTGATTGTTCAGCCCTAATGCTTTTTTGCCTAATTCTTTTTCTTTGAGTACCAGACTTGGCATCAGACCTTCGAACATACTGCCACCCCAGCTTGGCACGAATTTTTGACCTTGATACGTGTAATGACCTTCAAACACATCGACGCCGTCATAGTTCACGGTCTGACCTTCAGGAATTTGAGACTGCCAATCCCATTCTTGCGGCATCGTGCGGTACATTTTCCACCAGTGTTCTTTCGGAACGTCGCCTTTACCGATCGCGATATAACTGCCAAGTCTTGGCTCGGTATAGAAAGTTCCGTAATGATGCTCGGTCAAAGCGCCTTTGGCTACATCGTAACCGCCACGGAATTGACCGACTTCAGGATCATACAACGTCGAATAATCCATCGCGTCGACAAGTTTATGACTTTGCGGTTGAAGTTCCGGGTAAGCTTGACCGACGACGATCAGACCTGCGGATAACCAGCCGTTATCGACTTGCGAAATAAATTCGCCCCAATCTTTTTTGAGCGAAGCATCGTCCGTATTGTACCAATTGTAGAAAAGCCCGTTCCATTTATCCATGCTTTCAAGCGTGTTCAACGTCGTTTTCAGACGCGATACTGCTTCTTTTTTGGAAATAATGCCGAGCTGATGCGCAGACACGGTACTCATCATATACATCGAGATATTTGTAGGCGAAGTGCGTTTGGCTTCTTCTACGCCTTTTGCGGTCATACGAATTTCGTCAGAAGTCAGCCCGGTTTTGGGATCGGTATAATCTTTGAAAAAACGATATGTTTTTTTGGAGATTGATTTTAATTCCGCATTGAGCCCAGCCGTTGAAGATGCGGCTTGAGCGGAACCGGCAGGAACCAACGCCAGATGGGCGATCAGACAAAAAGCGAGAACGAAGCTAAAGATCGTAACTTTTTTCATGTCTTTTCTCCTCTCGAACTTTCATTTTTTTGTTGAAAAAATCTAAATCGAAACGTTTCGTAACTGATTTTAACATAAAAATCCTCTTAATTGAAACCGCTTACTTTTGGAGGATGGAGATTTTAAAAAGAAATAGACAAAAAGAAGAACGATCTCCGTAGAAATCGTTCTGGTTCAACCTATTGTTTTTGATTTGCTTTTAATTCGTACGGAATCGTACGTAAAAAGCTGTGCCTTCTTTGCCAGTCGAAAGATCGATCAAAGCACCGTGTTTGTTGGCAATACTGAAGCAGATCGCAAGCCCAAGCCCGGAACCATTTTCTTTTGTCGTATAGAAAGGTTTCCATATTTGCTCGACCACATCGGGAGCGATACCCGGGCCGTTATCTTCGATAACCAGTACAGCGCGTCCGTCTTGCATATACGTCTTCAATTGAATCCAACCGTTCTCGCCTGTGGCTTCTAGCGCATTACGGATAAAGTTGAGAATCAATTGTGTGATCTGCTTGTTATCCATCTCAATCGATTCGACAGGAGTCAGATGCGTCGTGATCATTTTGCCGGTTACGGAAGCATCGGCTTCGATCAACGGTAAAATTTTGCGAATCAGATCATTCAGATTTTCGCGCTTGAGCTGTACCATATGGTCTTTTGCGAGCGATAAAAATTCGGTGATAATCTGATTGGCGCGATCGAGTTCTTCGATCATGACTTGAAGATAAGCCGGTTCCAACGTATTTTTGCCTTGCATCAGCATCAATTGAAGGAAGCCGCGAACCGTCGTCATCGGGTTACGTACTTCATGACCGATTCCGGCTGCTACTTCGCCAACCAGATGAAGCTGAGACAAGCGCTGCAATTCATGTTCGTACTGCTTGTGTTCCGTCAGATCGCTAATCATCGTAAGCAGCAGCAATTCACCATTGAAATCGAGCAGGACCGTACGCAAAATACAGACCTTCTCATCGCCAAGATGATTGGTAAACGTCACTTCGCGGCTAATGCCTTCCGGTACGCTGGATTGTTCATCCGGCTGAGGAATTTGCATCATCAGTTCATTACCGCGAATCAGTTCACCGTACCGTGTATCCATTTGAAGTCGGGTAATCCCAAGCAAAAGCAAAAAAGCGTCGTTGGCTTCAATAACCTCCCGATCTTCCAGCGTCGTAATCAGCATCGGGTGAGGGCTGGCTGCGAAAATCGCAGCGAACCGATTTTCCGAAGACGACAAAAAGCGATTGGTTTCCGCGAGCACCGCATTTTGCCGTTTTAATTCATCGAATTTTCCGATACGAGCAAATGCATGAATTAAATTTTCCGATAACATATGTAGCACTTCAAGTTCCGTCGGATCAAAAACATCTCCGCTACGCGAACCGAATCCGATCGCAAAAGGACGAGTCTCGTCGCCAACCACAATCGGAAAACACACATAACGCCGAAGACCCATTTGCCGTAAAATGCGTGCATGAAACTCCGTCGTTTCTTGCAGGTTTTCACAAATGTAAGGTTGCATCGATTTGATCGCAGCTCCGCAAATCGTTTGCCCTTGATCGAGAGAGAGCAGCGCTTCGGCTTCTTCTAATGTGACACCGCGATGATGAATGAGTTGAAGTCGGTACGGGAACTTCTCTTCCACCCAATAATTCAGCAAAAGATCCAAACCAAAATGCTTGCTTACACAACCAAAAACATGCGTAAGAAGCTGCGAAGGCGTCTCACTCGATAGTATTCCCGGCAGCAGTTCGTTTAGCACTTTATATTTTAGTTCCAGATCGGCTTCCGTGTTCAACAAAACTCACCTCATTTATCAGACTTTCCCTATACGGCAATTATAGCATCCGTTTATCAGGAAAAGTAGCTACCAATAGGTAAGGATCGTAAAATTTATTCAAAAAAAAGAAAAAAATTCATGAATACCAAACAATTTCTAACCATTTTTAAAAACGCAAAAAAAGAGGTTGAATTATATGTCTAATGTGATATACTTCTCACAGTACCGATTGACCGAATTGTTTTTATAGTCACTTTTTAGAAAGGAGCTTGATTGCGGAGATGTTTAAATCAGAATGGAAAAGTATTTTAAAACATCGAATGACGATGTTGACGATTATCGCGATGTTGTTGGTTCCAGGATTATACGGTCTGTTCTTTCTTTCGGCTTACTGGAATCCTTACGGTCATACGGATCGGTTGTCAGTCGCAGTCGTCAATGAAGATACGGGCACCAATTATGAAGGAAAGCGTTTGGACGTCGGCAAAGATTTTGTTGATGGGCTAAAAGATAACGATTCTTTCCAATGGGTTGCAACCGACAAAAACGACGCCCTGAATGGGCTGAAGACCGAGAAGTATATTATGGTAATCGAGCTTCCGAACAATTTCTCTGAAAATGCTTCGACGTTGCTGAACAAAAATCCGAAAAAGATGGATATTCGCTACTACACGAATTCCGGGATGGGTTATTCTTCGGCACAGATCGCCAAGTCAGCGGTCAAAGAAGTAGACAAAGAAATTGCCGAGCAAGTGACAAAAGAGTATGCAACAACCGTATTCAAAAGTCTGAGCGAATTGGTGGACGGCTTAAAAGATGCAGACGACGGAGCCAAAAAGTTGGATGACGGCGCTGCGGATCTTGCCGACGGTTCGCAAAAGTTAACCGATAATCTCAAAAAGCTGGCAGCAAATAGCGTCACCTTCCAACAAGGCGTAGCGGATCTGACGAACGGCGCAGGAACGCTGAGTACCGGTATTGCGAGTGCAGCAAGCGGTGCCGTGCGTTTGAACGACGGGCTGGGTACATTATCAAGCGGAGCGACCAAGCTGGATAACGGTCTGGGCACGCTGTCGAACGGAGCAAGCAAATTAGACAACGGTCTGGGCAGTCTTCAAAGCGGCGCTGGTGAGCTTAAAAATGGCGCAACGCAGCTCGATCAAGCGCTATCGCAATTAAAAGACGGCGCGACTACGTTGTCTGGCGGTTCGCAAAAGTTGCAAAGCGGAGCGCAGCAGCTTAATGAAGGTCTGGGCAAGTCAAGCGCGGGTCTGAATCAATTAAAAGAGCAGCTTACGCCTTTTACAGCAGGAATGGCGCAGCTTAACGAAGCGGTTCAAGGCTTGGGTTCGCAAGCTTCGGCAGCTGTCGATGGTCTTGGCGCGGCGCAGCAGCAATTGCAGCAAAAAGCAGCCGCGGTGAAAGAACAACAAGAAGCGATTGCTTCGTATGTTCAAAGCAGTTCGACGATTCCTGATGCAGATAAACAACAATTGCTGTCATTGCTCGCGGCGGGCGCTTCTTCTTCGGGTAGCGAATCTTCGGGCGATAACAGCCAGTCTGGATCGCTCCAGCAAGCGCTCGGTCAACTGGATCAGTTGACAACAAGCGTAGCGAAGCTAAACGAAGGCGCGCAGCAGATTCAAGGCGCGGTCGGTCAATTGGCAGACGGGCAGACTCAATTGCTGCAAGGTTCTTCAAGTCTGGTCGATGGACAAAAACAAGTTACAGACGGTCTGGGAACTCTTGCAACGAAGCTCGGCGAAGCCGAAGCCGGTTCGAAAAAGCTGGCTACAGGCGCAGGAAGCCTCGTAAGCGGAACCGATCAATTGAAAGCCGGTTCACAAAGCCTGGTAAGCGGAGCCGATCAATTGAAAGCCGGTTCGCAAAGTCTGGTGAGCGGAACCGATCAATTGAAAGCCGGTTCGCAAAGTCTGGTTGGCGGTCTCGGTCAATTGAAAGACGGCGGCGGTCAATTGGTTAGCGGATTGGGCAAGCTCGGCGGTGCGACAGGCGAACTGCGAAGCGGAGCCAATCAGCTTGCAGACGGTTCGGTGACGTTGAACAACGGCGTTGGCGATCTGAAAGACGGAACGAACGAATTGTACACCTCTCTTGCCGATGGCGTGAAAAAAGCCGGAGACGTAAGTTCCGACGATAAGACGTACGATATGTTCGCGCAACCAACCGATCTCCAGCATTCCGATGTGCATGAAATTACGGATTACGGCGAAGGGCTTGCTCCTTATATGATTTCGATTGCGCTCTTTGCAGGCGCATTGATGTTCTCGTCGGTGTATCCGCTCAAAACACCGCAAGTGACGCCGCGTTCCGGCTGGTCTTGGTTCTGGAGTAAATTCAGCCTGATTCTGTTTATGGCGATTTTGCAATCGGCGATTTTGGATGTGGTACTGATGGGAATCGTAGGGCTTGACGTGCAAAGTCTATGGCACTTCTACGCGATTACGTTCACCTTAAGTCTGACCTTCTTGTCTCTGCTATTCTTCCTGTTTGCCGCACTGGGTAAAGTCGGACAATTTATTGCCTTCTTGATCTTGCTTGCACAAATCGGCGGTAGCGCAGGTACATTCCCGAAAGTGCTGACACCGGCATTTTTCCAAGCGATTAATCCATTCTTGCCTGCGACTTACGGTATTCGCGCATTGCGTGAAGTCATCTCGCTCGGAAACGATTGGAGCTTCTTCTGGAATCAATTGGGTCATGTCGCAATCTTCGGCGTTGTCTTTATCATCCTTGCGCTGGTTGTCTTCTTGTTTAGCAACAAACGCGCTCAAAAAGTAAACAACGAAGAAAAGTCAGATTCAATCTCGACAGGAACACCGGCTAAAGCGTAATGTCGTCGCGGGCGGCAGTTCCACGCATCAAGGATTAATACCAAGCTTCCCGCAAGCGAGCGTTCTCGCTTTGCCGGGAAGCTTTTTTATAGGGAAGAGGGGTAGAAATGGAGGAAAAAAGACGTTTAATTTTGGAAGCAGCTATTCTTTGTTTGGAGCAATTCGGATTTCGCGGCACGACAATCGAACGGATTGCCAAATTCGCACATGTTAGCAAAAGCTCGATCTATGAATGTTTTGCCAACAAAGAAGCCTTGATCGAAGCGATTGTCGACGATGTGCTGAAAGATTTGTTGTCAGAATCAGAAAAGGTATGTCTTCCGGGACAGCGGCTCAGCGAAGATATTGAGCGAACTGTGGATGTCATGATCGCTCTACGAGCCCGTCATCGGCTGTTGGTCGGTATTTACCGCGAAGCCCGGCAATCGGGCGTACATGGGATTATGGAGATGCGGCAAGCTTTGGAAAAAGGCATCATGGCTTACATCGAAGCTTTGGTGAATCGACATATAGAGCAAGGCGAGGTCTTCAGGTTAGAGCCAAAACTTATTTCTTTTTTGATCTATCGATCGTATTTTCAATTGATTTACGATTGGGAAGATATCGATCAGCCGTTATCGCCGCAACAAATCAAAAACGCGCTAAACGCTTTTGCCCAATAAGGGGAAGCGTTTGGCGCGTTTTTTGGTCTGATCAATGGCAAGTAAAAGTCAGCCAGACTTCGTTTTGAACGACTCGGCAGAAATGCTTGAAATCTCTTTGTTTTGATAAAAAGCATCGATAAAAACCTGCGCATAATAAGGGTCCCATTGTGTGCCTTTGCCTTCAGCGATGATCGAGATCGCTTTCTCCAGCGGCATTCCGCTTCGGTAAGGACGATCTGAGGTCATCGCATCAAACGCGTCGGCAACCGCAATGATTCGACCTAGCTGCGGAATATCATTGCCCGCAAGCCCGTCTGGATAACCGCGTCCATCGTACCGTTCATGATGAGAGCGAACGCCCGGTAACAAAGGAGCCATCATCTCAAGCGGCTCGACCCTTTTCAAAATTTCTTCGCCGAGCGCCGGGTGTTTTTTGATCTGTTCGAATTCTTCGTCGGTCAATCTGCCGTCTTTGAGCAGAACGCTATCGCGGACGCCGATTTTGCCGATATCATGAAGCAGTGCGCTTTTGTTCAACAGATCCAGTTCTTCGCGGTTAAGCCCGGCACCTCGCCCGATCAGTAGCGAATATTCGGCAACCCGCTGCGAGTGACCGGCTGTATACGTGTCGCGAGCATCAAGTGCGGCAGCCAAGGTAGAAAAATAACTTTGCAGCAATTGTTCATTAACCCGCTGGCGTTGAGACAATCCTTGCACCATGTGGTTAAATCCAGCAACCAATTTTGAGAATTCATCCGAATACAGGTCGGAAGCGCGTGTCTCCAAATTTCCGGTCTGCACGGCACGGAGTGCTTTTTCCAAATTGCTGATCGGTTGACGAACGCTTCGACTCAGCAGCCATGCGCCAAGCGAAGAGAAGCCAATGCCGAAAATCAGAATCAGTGAAGCCCATTGCCAATAATCCTGGATCAAAGGCGAACCGGTCACGCTAAGACGAATTTGGGTAGCAAGCACGAAAAAGAACAAAGGAAAGGTACCGATCGAAAAGGCGCTCAATTGGAACTTGCGCTGCGTCGATACAATGACGCGTCCATCGAGCGATACGCTGACTCCGTACTCGCGTTCACCCATATCGCTGACGTATTGCAGCAGAGGGCGGATCGCTTGATCCGTCAAAAAGAATTCGATCAGGGCGTGCATACCGGCTACAAGCACAGCGCCTGACGCTGCGATTCCGATATAATAGACGGGCAGATCGACCCAGCCGATATTCATAAAGATCAAAGTCAATGACATGGCTGGAATCGACAAACCAAAAAGATGCGGTCCCATGATCCGAAATACGGATAATGCCGGCAGTCTATGGATTTGTACATAAGCGTCTTGAATATGATGAAGCGCTGGTTTTTCTTGCAAAAATAAAAACTGAATCGGTTTCACTTGTTTTTTGAAAGTTAAAAGTTCCACACCCATCATACAAAGGAAGGAAATAAAAAGCACAATAAAGAGATAATTGAATCCCCCTACGGGTAAATCGAGTGCGGAAGAGATGACGGCTCCTCCCAGACAAAGAACAGCCAGCACCGACCCGATGATGTAATTGCGCACAAGCCGGAGTAGAAAGCGTCGGTATTCGGTCATTGAGATTCCTCTTTTCCTGAAAACATCGTTCACTCTTGTTATCGGATAAATAGACCTGTGTAGTTACAGTAACATGTGTTCTAGGTTTGCCGAAAGTTGGAAAAATAAAAACCGATCGTTCGTAATGAACGATCGGTGATCAGGTCGCGATTAACGATAACTATCTACACTTTTCATAAGTGTGCGAATGGTGCTGTTGAGCATATCGATCTGCTCCATTTCCAGACCGCTCGATTCGACGAGCGAAGCCGGAATACAACTAGCCTGATCTTGAAGTTCTAAGCCTTTTTCAGTGATACGTACCGTGACAATGCGCTCATCTTCAAGCGAACGGCTACGTTCGAGAAGACCGGAAGCTTCCATACGCTTAAGCATCGGTGTCAGTGTTCCGGAATCCAAGCTGAGCACTTGACTCAGTTCTTTGATACTGCTCTCTTGCCGATCCCAAAGGACAAGTAAAACCAAATATTGTGGATACGTTAGATTGAGATCATCCAGTAAAGGTCGATACATCCGGAAAATCGCCCGGGAGCAAGCATAAAGGGAAAAACAGAGGTGAGAGTCAAGTGTGAAGCGTTGTTGATCCATCGCAGTACCGATCCTTTCGTCAATAAAAATTCATATTCTTCTAGCATCTTATATTTTGAACAACATAATTGCAATAAATTGTACGCAAAATCAGTCATAATTTGTTGCATAACGATATATTATCGGTAAAAAGGAGCTTAAACTGAATAGATTGGATTTTTTTGTCGCAAAAAGAACAAAAAAACAGACTTTAGTTGGGGTCTGCTGGGATGCCGAGAAAGTTACTTGTGGGGGAGGAAGCAAGGAGACTGCGAGAGAAGTTTGTTTCGGTCGCTTGTTGAAATCGGGAAAAGAGATTGAAGTTTTATTTGTATATTCCCGATTTCAAAGGCGAACGCTAACGCTCCTGCACTAAACTTCTCTCTCCGTCTCCTTGCTTCAGTTAGGGTGGAGTTTAATTGCAAAAAACCAGACTGCAAGCGCGGTCTGGTTTTTGCTTTTTGGATATGTGGAGCCGGTAGGGAAAAGAAAAAAGATTTAGCCTAGTTTATCCATATAGGATTCGAAGCCTTTCATGAAGACATCGATTTTGGCTTTGCCGGATTTTAACTTGGCTTGTCCTTGTTTATACGTTGTCCAATTAATTTTGGAGCCGTATAGCGATTTTTTCAGCAGTTGCATGCCTTCAAGTTGAAGGGCTGCGCCTTGTAGGTAATAATTGTGCAGCTTTTGGATTTCGGCATTACCTGGCTTGATTTGTTTGAGGTGGTAATAAAATTTGCTGTAGTTCGGAACAATCACGCTGTTGAGCTTCGTATAGACCGATTTGCGGTTCGAAGCGGAGACGTAACCGACGGAATTAAACGTATCGGCAGCTAGGTCTTCGTATTTCACGATCTTGTCCAGTGCATCGGCATACTTAACAGCCTGCGCCATTGACGGCGTAAGTGCCGCCTCTTCTTGCGTTGCGGTCAGACTGGAAGCTGCTGCCGAAGTTTGAGCTGCGAATACCGAAGTTGGAACCACTGCAGAACTGAGTAAAGCCAGGGAAAGCGATAAAGACCACCATTTTTTCATGAAATAAATAACCTCCTCTATATATGTAAGCGCAAGCGACGGGGGACCCAAGTTATTTCGGAAAAAAATCTAGTTTTTCGGTTCGATATGAGCAAAATCGCTATCTAAGCGTTCGCGAAGAGATTGCTCGTGTTCATACGAATTTCGTTGATTTCGTTCACGCAATTCGTTGCGGATACTGTCTTTGAACGCTTCGTCGCTTTCTGCCGGAAAAGCTCCGCTTCGTTCTTCCCATTCGCTGCGAATTGCGCGTGCGTTCATCACTTCGTACGCAACGAGAGCGGCGTCTTTGCGTACAACGGCACTTGCGCCCATTCGATTCAGATGACTGCTTAAGCTGATCTCATTATGTTCACGCACCAATAAGATCATTGCCCATTCGCTTTCGTTCAATTTGGCACCGATCGCTTCAAGCATACCCGCCTCTTCGACAATTTGCCGAGCATTGAGTTCGGCGTCGAGCAGCGGCGCCGTATAACCGCCGATTATACTTCCGATCGGACCCGACATAACCGAGATCATCGAATCAATAAGATTGTCCGTAAGATGCTTCGCGCCGAGTTCTTCATTAAAAAGAAGATTGCGTTCGCGAATGATGTTGCCGGAAGATTTACGCAGGATTGCCGCTTGCATAACCGAATAATTTTCGGAAGATGGAGTTTGACTGAATTCGTCAACGACTCGAAGCAATGACTCTTCTTGTTTGAAAGTAACCAAAATGATGTTATCCATACTGTATGTTCATCCTTTCACCAAGCTTATTATCGTAAAAATCCGGACTTTTGAATGTTCTACTCTATGTTTACAGCTCTTTTTTGCGTTTCAATCACTTCCTATACTAAAATAAACAATAAAGTTTGGTCGTTACGGACAAATTTTAGAAATTAGACCTATCATTTGATAGAAGCGAAGCAAGGGGAGATGAATGTGGGGTCAAGAAATTTGGCTGGAATCTCGCTGATTATCATGGCAGTGGGGTTTGTCGGCAGCTTGTTTTTACCGGAAAACAATTGGACCTTTTTGCTGATTGGTGGATTTGAAGCAGGTCTGGTTGGCGGGCTTGCCGATTGGTTCGCTGTGACTGCGTTGTTCCGTCATCCGCTCGGTTTGCGAATTCCGCACACGTCTTTGTTGCTCAAAAATAAAGGACGGATTGTGGACTCGCTTGTATCCGCGATGGAAACGCAATTGCTCAACAAAGAAAGTATTACGGAGCAACTACGCAAATTGAATTTGATTCATGCCGCAGGGCAGATGTTGACTCGTAGGGTGGCGCGCAAGCGTACACGTCAGCAAGTGCTGGATTTTGCGACAGAAGCGATCGTTAATCTGCCGCTTGAAAAAGCTGTTGAGCCGGTACGTGAAGCTGCGGCTGCTTATATTCGTAATGTCGATGCTGCGGGGCTTGCCGATCGGGCGTTGACGAAAGTGTTAAACGACGGCTATGAAATCCGGTTGTTCGATTATGTGCTTGGCGAAGCCAAAGCATGGGCACAGCGTCCCGAGACTAAAGATACAATGGGAACGCTTGCGATGGATCAGCTTTCGAATGCGAAGGTAGGCGGCTTTACCGGTTTTGCTTTTCAAGCGTTTGCAGGAATGGTCAACGAAGATAAGCTGGGTTCGATGATTCAGACCATGCTTGTCGCCGGTGTCGACTCGTTACTTGATCCTTACGGCGAACAGCGTCTTGCGATTTTGCGCGAAGTACGCGTGAAATTGTTCGAAGCGGCAGGCGATGAAGAAAAGCTGGAATATTTGCGTGGGCAAGTGTTAGAAGTCTTACAAGAACAAGCGACTGAAAAATTCATTTTGGATAATCTGGAGAAGTTACGTGAGTTCGCGTTGGAGAAAACAGCCGAAGAACGCGCCAAAGGCGGGAAAATCGTGTTCCGCGTCTATGCGGCGATTATGCGTAATCTGATGGCTGAACCCGAACGGATCGAAATGTGGGAAACGAAGACGCGTGATGCCATCGTGCAGCTTGCCGAAAAAAATCATTACCGTATCGGTCAACTCGTTCGCGACAATGTCGATCGCATGGATGATAAGCAATTGGTCGAGCTATTGGAAGAAAAGATCGGACAAGATCTGCAATGGATTAGAGTGAACGGCGCCGTCTGCGGTTTCTTGGTCGGGATCATCTTATCACTGATTCAATTAATTTAATAAAGTTGTGCAACCTTTTACCTATTTCCAGCGTCTACCTTTCAGAGTCAAAAAAGAAATCCTTACAAAAATCCAACATCGCTTGGAAGGGAGTATACAATATATGAAAAAGAACATGAAAAAAATGGGTGCAGCTTTACTTGCGGGGGCGCTTTTGCTTCCTTCGGCTATTCCGTATTCGGCAGACGCAGCAGCAGCGATTAAAATTTATATCGATGGCGTACAACTTGTAACGCGTCAAGCTCCGGTGATCCAAAGCAATACGACTTTGGTTCCTTTGCGCGGTATTTTTGAAGGGCTGAACGCAAGAGTAGTTTGGAACCAAAAAGCACAAACGATTACCGCATACAAAGGCAGTAACACGGTTATGCTGAAAATTGGCTCCAAAGCCGCTACAATCAACGGTCATGCTGTAACGCTGGACGTACCGGCACGCGCGATCAACGGCAACACCGTTGTTCCGCTTCGTTTTGTCGGCGAAGCTCTCGGTCAAGACGTAAAATGGAACTCGGCAAGCCAAAGCGTTCTGATTACCACATCGAACGATCTGCAAGCTCCTTCTTCGGTAACGGCACGTAGCTTGGGTCAATACGGCGACGGACGCGATCTGCAAGTATCGTTCACAAAATCCGCAGACGAATCGTATGTCGATCATTACCGCGTATATGCAGTAAAATCGAGCAATGCTTCTTCGTTCAATGCAGCAAAAGCCGCGACTTCGAGCTATACGACGGTTCTTCCAAGCGGATCGAATCAGACCGTCTCTCTGACTGCACAATCAAAAGATAGCGACGGTCAAGCTCTGGCTTCTGGACAGTCGTATCAAATTTTCGTTCTTGCAGTAGGCAACACATTTGCTCCGAATAAGACGGCATTGTCGGCGTCTTCTACAGCAGTAACGCTGAACGGAACTTTGGCTGCTACAGCAACAGCGGTAAAAGGTACTGACGTCGGCGATTTCGGCGACGGACGCGACCTGAACGTAAGCTTCGCCAAAGCTCAAGACGAATCACGTGTATCCGGTTATAAAGTATTTGTCGTAAAAACAAAAGACGCAGCTTCGTTCAACTTGAATAACGCGAACGCAGTAACGGCGCAAAATTCGACGACAGTGAACAAAACAGGCGGCAATCCGACGGTAGCTCTGAACGCGCAATCTCGCGATACAGCAGGTGAACTGCTTCGAAACGATGTGCCTTACACGGTATTCGTATTGGCTACAAGTTCGTCGAACGTAGCAGCCAACAACACGTTGTCGACTGCATCGCCTTCGATCACACTGACTACAGCAGGTTCTGATGTATCGGCTACAGCGGTAGCGGCAAGCGACGTGAGCGACTACGGCGATGGACGCGATCTTCGCGTAGCGTTCAACAAAGCTTCGAATGAAGCTCTGGTTAACCAATACCGTGTATTGGTCGTAAAAGATTCGAAAGCTGCTGCGTTCACAGTCAACAATGCGAACAGCGTAGCTAGCGCAAACTTCACGCCGATCACTAAAAATGGCTCCAACATCGCACAAACGCTGCCAAACACAGCACGCGATACAGATGGCGATCCGATTCGCAACGGTACAGCTTACCGCGTCTTCGTTCTGACCATCGGTTCGGGTACATCTTCGAGCACCAACGTATTGTCGGGCGCTTCTCAAGCCATCACGCTGACAGGCAACTACAGCGTAGGTGCAGCTTCGACGCCGACTCTTAACGATGCTGGCGATTATGGCGACGGACGCGACTTGCTCGTAACCTTCGGCCGTGCAGCAGACGAGAACAGCTTGTCGCAATACCGCATCTTGGTTGTAAAAGCAGCGAGCGCGGCAAACTTCAATCTGGCGTCGGCAATCAATGTGTCTACAGCCAACTATACGGCTGTACCGAAAACAGGCGCGAACCAAAGTCAGTTCTTGTACGCATCGACTCGCGATGTGAACGGTGAGCCGATTCGTAACGGCGTAAGCTACCGTGTATTCGTCCTTTCCGTTGGATCGACGAACTCCGCAAACAACAACGCGAACTATGCGTTGTCTGGCGTATCGAACGCCGTATCGCTGACAAGCAACTCTGCGGTATCCGGCGCTACGAATGTAGCGGCAACCGTAACCGGAGCAAGCGGTAATGCAAGCGACATCGAAGCGACATTCACACGTTCGACGAACGAAGACAATGTATCCCAATATCGTTTGCTTGCGGTTCCTTCGGATCGTTCCGGTTCGTATTCGTTAGCGGATGCTAACGCAACATCCAACTATGTAACGGTATCGAAAGCTGGAACGGGGCAAATTCGCCAAGCTTTTGCGGCAAATAGCCGAGATGTATTCGGCAACCTGATCACGACCGGCAACAAGTACCGGATCTATGTCTTGACTGTGGCTGGAAGCGGTGCGAACTCGCTGTCGAGTGGTTCGGCAGAAGTTTCGCTGTCCGAAGCTTCGGTACAAGCGGTATCTTCGATCGGAGTTACAGCGAATACCGGTACAGTAACGGTTAACTTCACGCCTCCGACCAATGCGTCTGGAATCTCCGATTACCGCGTATTGTTGGTACGTGCTGCCGATGTTGCGAACTTCACGACAACAACGGCGAGCAATGCTCAGCAGTCGTTCTCGAAATCTTCGAACGGAAGTGCAACATTCAACTTGAGCAGCAGCGACACCGATATTTACGGTAACGCGCTGCAAGCAGGTACGCCTTACCGTGCTTATGTATTGTCTGTGTCAAACGGTACTCAAGCCGCATCGAACGCTTTGTCTTCGGCTTCGAATGACTTTACGTTCACGAATTAAAAGCTTGATAAATGTAGAAAAAGGTGCGTTTCCTTCGGGAAATGCACCTTTTTTCGCGATGAGTAGACGAAGGGCTTCGTTGTTCCGGGCGACATCCTGTACTATAATGAAAGTTACTTTTGTAAATCTCAAACCGAAGGGAAGACTCCGATGCTACCGATTCAACCGCAAGCTGTTCAAGAACTGTTGGACCAGCTGAAAAATCAAGAACTGTATTTGCATCTTGAGCTGACCAACGGCGCCTATACATTCGATCGTGATCGATCGAAACTGGTTGCTTCGAACTTGATTCGCAATGTGAAAGTCAGCTATTCGAATGGTTCGATCTCTGGAGTAGGGCCGTATCGGGTCGGGCTGAAAATGCCAGAAGGCTGGATTTATGCCGAAGGGCTTACGCATTACGAAGAAACCGAGACGCAGCGTATGATTCTTGCCGGCAACGATAATGACGGCAAACTCGTTGTGAGCCTTATGCTTAGCCCTGAACCTTTTTAAAATTTCATGATTGATTATTAAGACGGGTCATCCCGTATCAAGAAAGGAGCGGGTATTTCCCGTGGAACGTCATGTACTAATCGTTTTCCCTCATCCTGATGATGAGTCTTATACCGTATCCGGTACAGCCGCTTATCATTTGCATAACGGAACACCGGTCACTTATGCCTGCTTAACGATGGGTCAACTGGGTCGCAATTTGGGGAATCCGCCATTTGCCAATCGAGTGACTTTGCCTACTGTGCGCCGAGGCGAATTGGAAGCTTCTTGCGAAGCAATCGGCATCACCGATCTGCGTACACTCGGTTTCCATGATAAAATGATTGAATTCGAAGATCGTGAATTGCTGGATGGTCGACTTCGCGAATTGATCGAAGAATTAAATCCTTCGCTGATTCTGACTTTCCATCCCGAATATAGCGTGCATCCCGATCATGATGCTTGCGGAGCGGCGGTGATCCGCGTTGTAGAAGCGATGAAGCCGAAAGATCGCCCGAAAGTGCATGTGGTGGCTTTTGCTCAAGGGCACGAGCGCGCGCTGGGTCCTGCGGATGTTCATGTCGATATCACGTTGTATCTGGAACAAAAAATCGGTTCGATCAAAGCGCACAAGTCGCAGTTCCATACCGATCCGGTATTCGAAGGTTTACCCGCTTCGCATCCGTCGATCCGCGAACGTTTTTCGACCGAAAAGTTTTGGACGTATAAATTCGATCCGTATCCTAAAAAATAAGAGCTTGAGTTAAGATCGAATCTAACTTGTAGCAACAAAAAAAGGCTGTCTTCGTTCCCGAATCAGGGAGTGAAGACAGCTTTTTTGTATAGGAAGAGCAAGCGCCGAAAAGCGAAAGCAAGAAAAGACAAGGATATAGGATGCAGGAGTATTTAGACGGGAACGTCTTTGCGTCCTTTTTTCATCGGCGAGCCGCATAGCGGACAAGGCTTGTGTGCGGAAGCCATATCTTTGCTGTGCATGATCCGCGTCCATGCGACGCAAGAGCCTGTGGTACACATCCACACCGGCACGCTTTGCGTGCGCTGCGCAGCGGTATTTCCGCCGCTAGACGGCGCATCGCCGGATCTTCCCATCCGTCCGGTACGGACTTTGCCGAACCGGGTCGGATCAGGGCCGCTGCGGCGTCCGCTGTATTCAGAGCGGATTGCCGCGTCCGAAGCGGCGGTGTCTTGCCCGAAAGCGGAAAGCAAAAAGCGCGAGACGGCGGCTTTTTTGCCGCGCTGCAAAGCGGGCGAACTGACGAACAGTTGCTCTTTGGCGCGGGTCACTGCGACGTAAGCCAGCCGGCGCTCTTCTTCGAGCGCCTCCGTATAGCTGGCTTCGCCTTCGGAGCCGATCCGCGTATCGCGCAAAGAATCGGCTCCAAGAGCCGAAGAGTGAGGCAAGGTGCCTTCGGAGGCTCCGATCAGGAAGACTGCCGGGAACTCCAAGCCTTTGGATTTGTGGATCGTCATCAGAGCCACCCGGTTGCCTTGCGCTTGCGACTTCACAGCAGCGGTCTGTTGGTTACGCAGCAACATGTCGTCGACGAAAGCAAGGAATGAGACGATAGAGTCGAATCGTCCTGCCGACGTCTCTAGCTCGTCGAGCATTTCTTTGAGCATTTCACGGTGAGACGTCTGTTCGCTATGTTCTCCGGCTTGGATATACGTATCGTAAAAGCTTTTGCGAATCTGCGTAATTGCCGCCGTAGGAACCAATCCTTTTAACGAACGAATCATTTCCAGCCGCTGACGGATTTTATCAAGCTGAAAATCTTTGAGACCGGGTAAAGTCAGCAGATGCACCAGAGGGCCTTTTTTCGGACGTGCTTCGTCGGTCGCCTGGATATGCGCCATCCCTTTGTCGCGCGGGATATATAAGGTTGGCAGAATTCCTGGCATCGCATCGAAATCGCGACGATTGATCGAGAGCCGCAAATAATCAATGACCGGTTTGACTAACCAATGTTCGTACAGCAGTCGTCCGTCTCCGTAATCGATATGCGGAATATCGCGAATCACGAGTTGTTCCAGCACCGCGCGGTTGGCGCTTGAAGATCGGTACAAAATCGCGAAGTCGCCGTATTCCCGTCTACCTGCTGATACTTCCCGATTAATATGTGCAATAATCTGATTGGCTTCGTCGTCGGCAGATTCCGGGCGCATATAAGCCGGTAATAAAGCTCCGTTATGAGCTGCCCGTAACGTTTTGTTGCGTCGCATTTTGTTATGCTTGATCACTTCGTTACCAAGCCCGACAATCGACGGAACGGAGCGGTAATTGATATCGAGCGTGATGACGCGAGCTTTCGGATATAACTTTTCGAATTCCAAAATAAATTCGCTGCGTGCGCCGTTAAACGAATAGATCGTCTGGTCATCGTCGCCTACGACCATCAGGTTGTTGCGCGGCGCGGCGATCATTTTGACAATCTCGTATTGCAACAAATTCGTATCTTGAAATTCGTCGATCATGAGATGCGAGAAACGGCGGCGCAGTCGCTCTAACAATTCCGGACGTTCTTGCAGCATCTCGTAAGCTAGCGTCAGCACATCATCGAAGTCGATTCGGTCATGTTCGATTTTCCAAGCTTCGTAACGGAGCAAAATTCGCTTCATCTGACGATCGGCTTCGCTGCTTTCGGGAAGCTGTTCGGCTTTCATCAGATTGACTTTGTATGACGAGAGCAGTGCCAATAAATTTTCCGGCGGATACGCGTCCGATAGGCTCAGCTCGCGCATGATCTGTTGAAGCTGGATATGTTGTCTGCGCGTATCTCCGAAAATCTCTTTTTGCATGCCTTGACTGAATAGCAGCCATAAGCAGAAGGAGTGGAAAGTGCGGGCTTGAATACGTGCGGCATCATGTGAAGAAATCCCCGGCAAAGCCGCGATTCGCTCACGCATCTCCGCTGCGGCTTTACTGGAAAACGTCAGCAGCAAAATCCCCGAAGGGTCGATCTGCTTCACATCCAGTAGATAACCGGTTCGGCAAACAAGCGTACTCGTTTTGCCGGAGCCCGCTCCTGCCAACGTAAGCAGAGGGCCTTCCGTGCAGCGCACGGCAGCAATTTGAGCCGCATTGAGCGAAATCCCAGACTGCTCCAATCGCCCAAAATAAGCGGTATCCCATTCTTGGAATTGTCCGCTGAGTCTTTTTGTAGTAAACTTTTCTGCGTTTCCGATCTTTGCAATTTCTGCTCGCGGTACGCGCGCTGAGGAAATGCCGAACGGCTTATGTTCAAATCCCGATGTCGATTTTTCCACTGCCTGATCTCCTTATCCGTTAAAAATCCGATTCTATAAATGTATCATGTTCGGTTTAAAAGCGTCAAAGGCATAAGGGAGTTTTTGTGAATTTTTGTGGAGGTGAAACAGATGGAATTTTTCACGCAAAATGATTCTTTTTTTCAAACGTCCGACTGGGCGTTAATACTGGGAAGAGTACTGGCGTTGATCTTAACTGCGATCGTGGTCGTTCGAGTGGTGAGCTGGCGAAAAAAAGGGTCATTGTCCGACGAAGAGATCGAAGCGCTTGATCCGCTGATGCTCACTTATCTATACCGAAAAAGTTTGCTGCGGTATCGGCATTTTACAATCGGATTAGTGTCTTTATCCAGGCGCGGCGTGCTGACGATGAAGCAAGTCCCGTCCAAACCACGTTACCGATACGCGGAGAAAGCGCCGAATCACACACTCGAATTTCGTAAAACCGGTACTTCTGTTCCGTTGAGCGAAGATGAACGTTGGTTGATGGATTCGTTGTTTGGCGAAAACGGCAAGCGTCGATCTTTTCGTCTGGATGACCTTGCGGGACCTGCTGGGCCTCAAGACGGTCTAGAGGAACGAAATTATTACCGTGCGAAAAAGCGTGCATTAAAACGGGCGTTTCGCGAGTGGAGAACCAAAGTGGGTCAGCGCGACGAATTGAAAGAAATGGTTCGAAAATCGATAGGGCTCAGGTTGTTTGTGTGGAGCTTGGCGTTGATCTTAATTGTCGCGGTACTCGCAGTTCAAGCGGAACCTTCGGGATGGGACGAAAATGGGATGTTTTGGAACGTAGCGATATCGGCCGTTGCCTTAATGGCTTCGATCAAAGTCAAAAGCCGAGGTTGGTTTGTCGCCATGATTCTGATCGGGACTTTGGTAGTAGGGGTAGAACCTTATCCGTATCCATCGGGACAAAAGATTTTGGCGTATGCGCTACTCGCTACAATTCCGGTGCGGTTGATGTTGCCTATATTTACTGTCACACCAGAATACCGGAATATGTATCATTCGATTCGCCGCTGGCGTTCAACGCGATTTACGCGATTGGCTAAAACCGCCGAGTCCGATACATTCGATGCGGACAAGATCGAACGTTCACTCCAGTGTGGTCTTGCGCTTGATGTGCTGCACGGCGTGGCGGCTCCGTTGCGCGGAAGCGATGGCGATGGTAAACGTGCTGCAAAGCCAAATGAACAGCAGTATCCGCTACTTGCTTTGTCATTTGCGCAACCCGGCGAACTAGACGATTTTAAAGAACTTCAGTATCCGTATAGCTGGTCAGACGAGATTCAGCTTAACCCAGGAAAAGACCGCAAAAGGCGGCGTTTACGTATGTCTTTGGAACGTTCTAAGCAAAAGAATCCATAGATCGATCATATACGCTTATGCAATCGAAAAAGCCTTGTCCGTCTCTTGTAGAGAGGGCAAGGCTTTTTGACGATTGAATAATGAGCTTGACTACAAGAGCTTCAAACTAACACGATTCATTGTGATTGTTTTCTGTCGAAGACACGTGAAATGTTTTGACAAAAGAAGGTCTGGCGAAAATCTCAGGTCGCTGCTGCGTGATGCCTTGCGGCGTGTCGCGCTTTTGATGGGCATGATTGTAGGCTTCGGAGTCTTGCCATTTTTTGAAATGGTCTTCGCTCTGCCAAATCGTCAAAATGATATACGTATCGCCTTGCAGCGGACGCAGCACCCGGATTCCGGCGAAGCCTTCCATCGATTCGACGCGGCGTGCACGATTCATGAACCGTTCTTCAAACGCGGATCTGCCGTCTTCGCTAACCGGAATATTGTTCAATACCGCAAAGCCGCCAGCAAGTGTACCGGAGCTATCAATTGCTTGATACGCGGATCTGGAATCGATAGACGTATCCAAAGGATGCGTCGCTTCGAATACATAAAAGGTTTCTTCATCGCTTTTCAATTCATAGACATGTTCAAGTTGCGGATCTTCTGGCATCGTGCCAGGGAATAGATACAAAAACATAACAATCAACCTGCCTTTGCGTCAAAGTGGGGGACGGTCTACAATCTTTTTGCCCCTATATGTTCATTATACCCGTAAGCAGGGAGTCGGAAGCGATAAGCTAGATAACCGTATGAAAATATGCGTGACTTCAGTAATAGGTTACAACTATCGTGCGTACAATCGAATTTTGCCGAATCTTGTTTCAAGCTATAAAAATGAGTCTAAGTAACTACAAGTTGCAAGAAGAAAAGTCACCAAAAGACCCGGACTCAGGTTGTGAGGTTCCCTCTTTCCTCCTGTCGATGGGAACGTATCGCACATACTTCAGAGACAGGACGGGATGAGATACTATGAAAATGACAATCGGAAAAAGGCTGTATGCAGGATTTGCAGGAGTACTGGTGATTATGTTGGCATTGGCTTCGTTTAGTTTTTATGAAGTGGAGCAAGTTCATCGCAATTATTCGAGCCTGATCAATCGGCATGTCGCTGAAATTCAGACCATTGCCGACATGAAATACGAAGCAACGGCTCAAGCCAAAAATTTACGTGGATATTTGATTACAGGGAACGTTGAACACGCTAACTCGTTTGAACAAAATAAAGTGAATATGGCAGCTAAAATGAATGAACTTAAATTGCTGTCTACAGATGCGGAGTCACAAGCCCTACTTAATGAAATTCAGGCACTTGAAGTTCAGTACGGAGAAGTCGGGCAACGATTGGTTGCATTGAAAGAAGCGGGAGATACAGCTGGATATACGCAAGTGGTCGAAGAAGAATGTGTCCCGTTAGCTGATGCGTTGGCAGACCGTTCGCAGCAGCTCGAAACGATTCAACGTACGATGCTCGACAAATCCGTTGCCGATGCGGCATCAAGCGTACGTAATATTGAAATGGTTATTGTGACTGTCGTCGTAATTGGATTATTGCTGGGAGCTTTGATTGCTTTCTTGATCGGGCGCAAAATCGCACGTCCGGTATCGTTGATCGCTGCTCAAGCGAAAAGGATTTCGGAAGGCGACCTGCGCGGGGAAGACCTTAAAGTCGACAACAAAGACGAGATTGGCGATATGGCAGAAGCCTTTAATCTGATGAAAAACAATTTGCGGAATCTGATTGTGAAAATCGGCAGCAGTTCGCAGCAAGTATCGGGCGCTTCGGAACGTTTGCTTAAAAATTCCGGTGAAGCGACTGAAGCGGCAGACCACGTAAGCTCCGCGATCCAAAGCGTAGCGGACGGAGCAGAACGTCAAATGGCAGGCATGGACGAGAATAAAACGGCGCTAGAAGACGGCGGAGAAAACCTGCGCCGCGTAGCCGATACCACATCCGACGTATCGCAAGCTTCGCTCGGAGCTTTGGAAGGCGCTCAAGAAGGAACGAAATTGATCGAAGAAACGATGGAGCGGATGCGTTCGGCAAAAGAAACGGTCAACCGTTCGTCTCAAGCCGTGCATGAACTGGAACGCGAATCGAAACGGATCGCGGAAATCGTCCAGACGATTGCAGGAATTGCAGGGCAAACGAACTTGCTTGCACTGAATGCTTCGATTGAAGCGGCTCGTGCCGGCGAACAAGGCAAAGGCTTTGGCGTCGTTGCGGAAGAAGTGAAAAAGTTGGCGGAACAATCGCGCACAGCAGCAGCCGAAGTGGAATCGATCTTGGGCAGTATTATGAATCAGTTGCACGGAGCCGTAGAAGCGATGGAGATTGGTTCGAGCGAGGTTGAAAATGGCGCGCAGACCGCGAACCGCGCCGGCGAATCGTTCTACCGGATCTATGGATCGCTGGAGCAAATCACAGGGCGCATGCAAGAAGCGGCATCTGCGGTTGAGCATATTTCGGCGGGGATGCAGCAGACGCTTAGTTCGGAGCGCGATATGAACGAGTTGTCGCGAGATATTTCGAATCGTTCGCAAAGCGTAGCTGCGGCTTCGCAGCAGCAATTGGCTTCGATGCAGGAAGTATCGGCATCTGCTGAGGTGTTGAGCCAGTTGTCGAGTGAATTGCAGTATGAGGTGGGGCAGTTCAGAGTCTGATTTTCCAAAAAAACGTATGTGGGGAAGCGAGCCGGCTCCAAGGGAAATTCGTTTCGGTCGCTTGTTGAAATTGGGAAGAATGATTTTATTTTAAAGGAGTCTTCCCAATTTCAAAGGCGAACGCTGACGCTCCTGCACTGAATTTCCCTTTACACCGGCTCGCTTCCAGTTACGGTGGAGTTTGGTGAAAAAGCCGACTGCTGAATGCAGTCGGCTTTTTTGTGTAGAAAGAGAGCGTTAAATATATGGAGATTTAACGGAATGAGATGACGCTTAGAGAGGTGGGGGAGCGGTTACGAATTTTAACGGATACAGGTGATGCTTAGAGCTGGATTTGCTTGGTTTTTGGCTAGAAAAGACTCGGAAAATATAGCTAACGGATATAAGATCCGTTAAAAATTGAAAAGGGGTTGTTTGGTGGGTTTAAGGGATATAGAATCCGTTAGCCGAGCCGAGCCGAGCCGAGCCGAGCCGAGCCGAGCCGAGCCGAGCCGAGCCGAGCCGAGCCGAGCCGAGCCGAGCCGGCTAGGAAAAATCTTTGCCCAGCGAAGCGCGGCGAAATTCGTTTGGGGTGCAGCCGGTTGATTTTTTGAAGACGCGGCTGAAGTATTTTTCGTCTTGGTAGCCGACGAGTTCGGCGATTCGGACGACGGTCATTTCGGAGCCAAGCAGCAGACGCTTGGCACGTTCCAGACGAATATTGGCTAGATAGTCGAAGACATTTTCGCCAAATTCTCGTTTGAAGCGGCGCGAAATGTATTCGCGGCTCAAAAAGAATCGGTCCGCTAGATCTTGCAGCGTCAATTCTTCTTGGTAATGTTCGCGGATATAAGAAGCGATCTCTTCCATCACGCCTGCGCCTCCGACCGTTCCGGTCTCGAACGGATGGACATACGCTTCACTATATGTGTCCGTTCGAGGATCGCTGCCGATCGAGCGGACAGCTTGAGCTTGATCCTGCCGCGAAGCGTTATCGGCAGTTGGGATCGATACCGCTGTTGGCGCCGCGTACTTCTTCAGCGCTTCTTCGGCTTGCAGATACGAAGCGCGTAATCCGTCGCCTAGCCCTTCGGCGCAGGCTCCGATTCCAAAATGCAGCGGTTCGCCGAGTACGGCGGCGAGCCCGGCATTGATTTTGTTAAGCTTTTCGTTGGCATGCGCAGCGCCATTCCAAAAAAAGATCACAATCTCGCGTTCGCGCCCTAAGTTGCGAAACGCGTAGCCGTCTTTGCCACGGCGCAGCAGCTCATTGGCGACGTTCGCCAAAGTAAAAAACAATAGCTCGGTGCGTCCGGCATATTTATGCCAAAGCCGCGACTGTTCGCTGAAGCGCACGACAGCGCTTCGCACCGTTCCGACAGCGCCGGTGATTCCGAACTCACCGGCTAATTCGCGTTCCGCTGTCTGGCGCGCACTCGGTGCGCCCAGCAGATCCGAACATAGCTTATCTCGGTACACCGGCTTGAAGCGGTTCACCTCCATCGCTTGAGCGAGAATCCGCTGCCTATTGGCTTCGCTAATCTTCCAACTTTCTACAGCGCGGGCGAACGATTCGTTCAGCTGATCGGTATCGATCGGTTTTAACAAATAATCCATCCCGCCATACCGCAACGTCTGACGGGCGAAATCGAAATCCCCGTGCCCGCTAATGACCAGCGTTCGCGTATCCGGGCAATGTAAGCTGATCCATTGAAGCAGATCGATCCCGCCGCCAGCCGGCATAATCATATCGGTTAAAACAATTTGCGGAGCATGGCGTTCGATCATCGCTACGGCTTCGCGTCCATTCGAAGCTTCCAGCACTTCAATCGGTTCGTAGTTGTCCCACTCGATCAGGAGCGTAATCGCTTCGCGTACATGAGCCTCGTCGTCTACAATCAGAACTTTCATCGGATACGCCCCTCTCCAGAAATCTTCGGTCGCTTATATTTTTATAGAACTTGTCGATTCATTGAATAACGGAATACGAAGCGTGACTTGAAGCCCGCCTTCCAGAGCTTGACTCAGGAACACCGCAGCCGAATCTCCAAAATACAATCGCAGTCGATCGCCGACGCTGCGTAGACCGATATGCGCGGATTCGATATTTTGACCAAAAACGAGCGGGCGATCCAGCATCTCCTGCAATTGTTGTCGCTTATTCTGCGCAATGCCGGGACCGTTATCCGCTACGATCACGATCAGTTCGCGCTTGGCAATCTGCTGATTGGAGTCCATAGTCAGCGGTTCTTCAATCTCCCGTATAAAAGCTCGGATTCGCAGTACGCCTTCTTTTTCCAAAGACTCATCCGCATGTTTGAAATAATTTTCCGCGAGCGGCTGCAAAATCATTCTCGGGACTTGAATCGATCTAGCTTGATCTTCAATCTCCAATGAAAAGCGGAAATTCCCTTGGAAGCGATGCTTTTGCAGTCCCAAATAATCTTGGACATATTCCAGTTCTCGGCGAAGCGGAACGAAAGCATCGCCGACGTGCATATTGTAGTGCATCATCCGTCCCAATGAAGTGATTAGACCGTATACTTCTTTATCTCCTTTTCGCAGAGCCAGTGTCGCAATCGATTGAAGCGCGTTGTTCAAAAAGTGCGGATTGACCTGCGCTTCCAGCGCTCGAAGCTGATTCGTTTTGTTCATAATTTCCAGACGATACTGCTTCAAGATCGAGTCGTTCAATCTTCGCACCATGCCTTCGAACCTGCGAGAAAGTACCCCGAATTCGTCGGTTCGACTCGTTTCAAGTTCTAGCGGTAATCCACCGGATTCGACCTGCTGCATCCCGCGTATCAATTTGCGAATCGGCTGCGTGAATTTGAGCGAGATAAAAGCGGTCGCGATCGCCACGACGAGTAAAGAAAGTGCGCCAACAGCCGCATTAAGCAGTAAAATTTGTCGTTCGCGACGATAGAGAAGATCGGTATCTACTTTTTTGATCAGCGTCCAATCGGCGAGTGAACTCCGTACTTTTTCATAAAAAAGAAAAGAGTCCCCGCCGTCTTTTTGTACCGTGTAACCAGACTCGCTTTTCGCAGCCAATACTTCGTCTAATCCGTTAAGTTCCGGCTTTTCGCCCAAACGATCGGGAGGCCCGACAATCAATCTGCCTTGTTGATCGACGATATAGACTTGCTCGCCTTCGGCAGCCAAACGCTGAGTGAGAGAGCGCAAAAAGTCGATTTTGACATCGATCGCGAGCAGCCCGGCTTTTTGATTGCGCGGAATATCGTAGACAACACGGTTGAACGTGAATACGTCGGTCGTTCGGGCTTCATTTTCCGGGCGAAGTCGGTACGTACCCGCGCGATGCGTCAATCCCGCGAATGCTTGCTGATTCCAGCGGCGATATTCGGGAAGTTGTTCTTGGCGAATTGGACCGTAAGGTCTGCCCGCGTAATACAGATACGAGTTGCTGCTTTTGTCGATATGTAAAAACACTTGATAAATGCCGTCCAGCGCATAATACGAACGCCGTAATGCACTCATCACATCGTTTCGGTCGAGCGCGGAATCCAGTTCGTCCGAACCGGTAAGAATAATATCGATTACCGTATCGCCAAACACGGACTCGTCGTAAATCTGCAAAGAAAGTTTGTTGACCGTATCGAGATAGTTGACGATATTGATCTGCCCTTGATACAGCAGACTGGCATTATCTTCGATTGCACTGCGCTTTACGTTTTCTTTCGTCAAATTATAAGCAATCAATGCAGACAGCAAGATCGGCAGAGCCGTCGCGAATACTAGAAAGATAATAAGCTTACTTCGAATCGATTGTCTGAACATAAACGGCTCCTTTCCCCAAGCTTAAAAGATGCAGGTCAATATAGTCCACTGAATCCGTCATTTATTTCCATGTTAGCGCTTTCTTTTTAATTCTATAATAAGTGCGTAGCCGAAAAAAGACCGAACCGGGAGGTGTACCCACTTGGCTGGACGCAAAAGCTGGATGAATCTTTTGATGCAAAGTGTATTTTTAGGACCGTCACTTCTTTTTTTCGTGGTGATTGTGATCGTTCCGTTTTTTCTCGGCATGTACTACTCGTTCACAGACTGGAACGGCGTAGCTGTTACGGTAAACTGGGTGGGCGTGCGCAACTTTGTTGTGATGTTCGCTGATGCAAAGTTTTGGACGTCTTTCTGGTTTACGATTCGATTCACACTTGCCGTCGTTATTTTGACGAATGTGATCGCATTTGGACTCGCCCTGTTATTGGTACAACCGCTCAAAATGCGTAATCTGCTTCGCACGCTGTTTTTCATTCCTAACGTAATCGGCGGATTGCTGCTTGGTTTTATCTGGCAGTTTATCTTTATTCGCGGATTCGCAGCCGTCGGCAAAGCGACAGGGATTGGATTTTTCAATCTGGAATGGCTCGGCACCGAAGCAACCGGATTTTGGGGGATCGTGATCGTATTCGTTTGGCAAGCTGCGGGATATATGATGATTATCTATATCGCCGGATTGATGAACGTCGACCGATCGTTAATCGAAGCATCCGAGATCGACGGCGCCGGATATTTGCAAAAACTGCGCTTTATTACATTCCCGCTCGTTATGCCTGCGGTGACGGTGTGTCTGTTCTTGTCGATGTCCAACGCATTCAAAATGTTCGATCTGAACTTGGCACTAACACGAGGCGGCCCATTCGGTTCAACCGAATCGTTGGCACTCAATATCTATACCGAAGCTTTTACAAACAGTAATTATGGGCTAGGTACGGCAAAAGCGTTACTGTTCTTCGTCATCGTCGCACTTGTCTCGTCGCTTCAAGTCTGGTTCACGAAAAGAAGGGAGGTCCAGTCCTAAATGGAAACGAGCCGCAAATATTCTTGGCGCACGCTGCTGCTTGAACTTCTAACGGTTCTGGTCGCAATCATGTTTTTGGTTCCCTTCTACTTCGTTATCGTCAACTCGCTCAAAAAGTTCGCGGACATCCTCAAAGACTCTGCGGCATTACCGAAAGCCGTCACCTTCGATAACTTTACGCGAGCTTGGGAAATTCTCGATTTTCCAAAAGCATTCACCAACTCGCTCGTCATTACGGTGCTTGCGAATGTGTTACTGGCTCTATTTTGTTCGATGGCGGCGTACCGATTGGTTCGGCATCCTAGCCGCTTCAATAATATCGTATTTATGGCTTTCGTCGCCGCGATGGTTATTCCGTTCCAATCGATCATGATTCCGTTGGTACGCGTTGCTGCCAATCTGGGTCTGACGAACAATCTGCCAGGTCTGATCATTTGTTATCTGGGCTTTGGCGCTTCGCTTACGATCTTCTTGTTCCACGGTTTCGTCAAATCGGTACCGATCGAGATCGAAGAAGCCGGAATCGTCGATGGCTGCTCACCGTTTGGTGTCTTTTTCCGAATCGTGATGCCGCTGCTTAAGCCAATGATCGTCACCGTATTCATCCTGAATACGCTTTGGATCTGGAACGACTTCTTGCTACCGCTGCTGATTGTCGGAGGAAATGCGGAACTTCGAACGATACCGCTCGCAACGAACGCTTTCTTCTCTCAATACACGAAGCAATGGGACTTGGCGCTCGCAGGGCTGCTCATGGGCATTACGCCGATTATCATCTTCTTCCTGGCGCTCCAAAAACATATCATTGCAGGTATCGCGGCAGGTGCCGTGAAAGGCTGATTCATTAACCGACGGGTAAGCGGAAAGAACACATAAAAGCGACACTAAGAGAAAAGAAGCATTCTTATTGTAAACGCTTGCCAAGCAATTGGAAAGAGCTTAAACGATGAAGGGGAGTCCAGTTTTATCACACAAAAGGGAGGCTACACCGATGAAAAAAATGAGCTTTCTCACGTTAGCTTTAGTGCTAATGATCTCGATCCTTGCCGCTTGCGGCGGGGGCGCGATGCCAAACCCAGAAGCTAGCAACAACGGCACGGCGGCAACCGATCCGGCTGAACCTGCAACAGGCACAGATCCGGCAGCGTCGGGCGTTACACTCAAGATGTTCCAATTTAAAGTCGAAATCGCAGACGCGATGGAGAAATTGCTTGCCGAATACGAAAAAGAAACCGGCGTGAAGATCACGATCGAAACGGTCGGCGGCGGAGCCGATTACGGCGCGGCACTGAAAGCGAAATTCGCTTCGGGCGACGAACCGGACATCTTCAATAACGGCGGCTATAACGAAGCTCAATTGTGGAAAGACCGCATGGAAGATTTGTCCGACCAACCGTGGGTAGCGGATCTTACGGATAACGTAAAAGATCCAATGACTATGGACGGCAAATTGTACGGTCTTCCGATGAACATCGAAGGATACGGCTTCTTGTACAACAAAGCGTTGTTCGAACAAGCGGGTATCACTGAAATTCCAACGACATTGACTGAACTGCGTGCAGCTGCGCAAAAACTGCAAGATGCAGGAATCGTACCGTTCGAGAACGGCTACCAAGAATGGTGGGTTATCGGACAGCACTTGGTGAATGACGCGTATGCGAAACAAGAAGACCCAGACCAATTTATCGCGGACTGGAGAGAAGGCAAAATCTCGGTTGCGGATAACGAAATCTTCAATCAGTGGATCGATCTGGTCGACCTGACAATGGAATTCAGCAACGATCGTCCGTTGACAACAGACTACAATACGCAAATGACTGAATTTGCTTCCGGTATGGCAGCGATGACGCAACAAGGGAACTGGACACAAGTTCAGATCGACGGTATCGATCCTGAACTGCAAGTCGGCGTTCTGCCAATGCCAATCAACGACGACGAAGCATTGAACGACAACATCTTCGTTGGCGTACCGAACAACTGGGTCGTAAACAAAAACTCGGCAAACAAAGAAGAAGCGAAAAAGTTCTTGAACTGGATGGTAACATCCGACGCGGGTAAACGTTATACGGTTGAAGAATTCAAATTCATCCCGGCTCTCAAAACAATCACGTATGAGCCAGAACAACTCGGTACAATCGCAGCAAGTATCCAAGAGTACGTGCAAGCAGACAAAACACTTGGATGGCAATGGCCTAAGCTTCCGGACGGCACTTCCCAAGAATTCGGTGCCTTGATGCAAGCTTATGTCGCGAAAAAGACGACGAAAGAAGAACTGTTCAAGCAAATGGATGAAACCGTGAAGAAATTGGCGGCGAAGTAAGTAAACTCATGACTCGATGAACGTCGGGGATAAGAAAGCCGCTTTCGCGGGCATGATGCCTGCGAAAGCGGCTTTTCTTTGTACAGATTTAATAGGGAATTTCTTCTGCTGTTAAGCTTAAGTATTCTCCTGCTTTCTGTGCATAACCTTCGGCATCGAAATAGGCATGCAGAGTAATCTTGCCGTCTTTTTCAAAAAAACTTTTCATCTGAGTACGGGAAGATTGAAGCGTGATGTTCTGTGTTAACCACTCATTTGCTTTTAGTGTAGCCGATAAGCCGATGGTTTGGATGTCGGTGGGATCACCGATTGTTTTGCCGTCTATATTTAAAGTAGCTGCAAAGATCGGATCGCCGTGATGAATAATAATTTCCGAACGGTTTCCCGTGTAGCGAATAGCTCCTTCTAGTGTGAACGTGTTATCATCCGGGTTAACTTTTTTAGTAAATAATCTAATTTCAAAATCGCTATTTTCGATTTTTTTGGTTGCAGTGACTCCATCATGGTTTTTGCTAATGTAATCAGGCTTGCTACTTGGCGAACAGGCGGATAAAAACAAGATACAAATCAATATGAGAGATAGGAGTTTCATTCAATGCCTCCTTTAAACAAGATCAATAGTATGCGTATCAAAGATTAAATACAGAAAGAGGTGAACATCACGAAACGAAAAATTATATTTTGCTTTTTGACCTTCGCGTTTATTGTAGCCTACTTCGTCGTCAGCACTCTTTTTATTTCTAAATCCTTTTTTATCCAATCTGCTTTGAGACACATGGAGGATACGGAAAGAAGTACTTTTCAAAAGTATACAGAGCAATTGGAAGTCAGGCTTGTGAAGCAAAAGCCAGAAAAAATGGGGAGTCCATCAAGTTTTCAGAAATTTAATCTGTTTTTGACTCAGTTAAACGGAGGGCATAGTGTCGAGGTGACTGTTCCGAATCTTAATCCGCAATACGGAAATACAAATAAAAAGATGTACTTCAATCCCAATACATTTGTATTTATCGGATATGGATATCGTCAATAACGAGTACTGATAAAGAGAAAATCCAATCGGCGAGGCAATTCCCCGAAGCAGCTATCCAAACCGCTACCGCCGACCTAGGTAAAAAATTCGCCTTTCGGGCTGCGCTGAAGGCGATCCATGGCGTGAAGGTTTACTTTGAGGATCCATATTCGTCTTGGCAGTGCAGATCGAACGAGAATGCGAATGAGCTCTTTCGGTAGTTTTCCCGAAAGGACATTATTTTGCTCAAGTCATGAATGCGGAGCTTGAAAAGGCGCTTCGTCTAATTAATAATCGCCCTCAAAAATGCTTAGATTGGAAATATAAATATTATTTTTTAAAAGGGATTTTTGAACTAAGGTTGACAATAAGTATTAATAAGGTTAAAAAAGGTATTAGTGAAAATAGAAAGGGGTAAAAAAATGAAAATTTTAAAAATTTCTTTGTGTATTACAGGTATGTTATCATTATTTGGAGGTGTAGCATCGGCGGAATCAGTAGATTTAAGCAAAATGAACCAATCTGAAAGTATAGTTAATAATTATGAACTCAATGAGAATGATGGAATTATAAAAAATGAAGAAACTTATAATAATTATCTAAAAGAACATGGTTATCCTTCAGAATTAATTAGTCAGTACGAATTAGAGCAGAAGAAATCATTATACGATAATGGCGCATATTACTTATCGAGCCAAAAAGTTAATGATTTTGTAGGAGATCCAAAAAGTGAAGGAGAATATTCGATTCAGGCACTTCAAGACACTAATTTTGTTCATACAGTATCAGTAAGTCGTATACGAACTTCGCAAAAAGGCATAGCTCAATTTCAAGTGAATTATAACTGGAGTTGGAAATATGCTCCTGTTTTTACTGGGGAAGATAAGTTTGGATTGGCGTGGAATAATGATTATTCTGTTGTCAATAATTCAGCTAAACATTCATACAAGTACTTTTTTAACGACAATATAACTGGAGAATTAAAAACATCAGGGGGAGTTCAAGCAAGCGGGTATGCAGACATTCAACCAGGTACAGGTATCGGATGGATAGTTAATCTAGTTAGCAATGGTAGACCACAAGAACATAAAGGATGGTCTACAATCACTTTACAAAGAGGACATGATTATAGTGGAAATAAAATCACAAGTTCAATGGTTGCTAATTATTTTCACAAACGCCTTCGTGTAAATCCTTCAGGAGCATTTTCTTTTGCAAAAGAGCCTTCTATTAGTTTGAGTGTAGAATATGGGTATGAAGGTGCAACCCCAAGTTCAGATACGTGGAGTTGGTCTCAGTCAGATTATTTGAAGTAAAAGGATGATGTAAAATGGATATTATTTCTATGGTTTTAGTAAGCGTTTTTGGTTTTATATTTGTCTGGAAATCGCTGAAAGTGATTAACAATGCTGCTCCAAAAGCAGATGTATTTTTAGCTAGTCTAAGTTTTTCGATTATACTTCTTGTTTTTATAACTGCTGTTTTTTTGCTTAATGGATAATAGTTTTAAAAAATAAGAAGCTAACGTCAAAAATTGACGTTAGCTTCTTATTTTCATAGAAGAAAAATATTATGCTTACATTCTGTTCAAGTTTCTTGCCCGGTGTTAATGAAAAGAATAGGACCTAATCGGCGAGGGAGTGGGCAGTATGAACGGATACCGTTTTATAAGCGATTGGATGTTGGAGACGGATGCGCAGCAATTGTGGAACCTGATCGAAGAACCGGAGCGTGCCGATTGGTGGTGGGGGTGTTCGATTCTCAAAGTCAAAGCCGGAAGTAGCGGCGACGGAATCGGTGACGAGTATCTGACTGTGATTCGTACTCGTATGCTCTACAAGCTTTCTTTTACCGCCCAAATCGTCGAAAAACGCAAACCGTATCTGATCGAACTGCGTGCAGATGGTCATCTGGAAGGACGCGGTCGCCTAGAGTTCGAACAGATCGGAGCATGTACGCGCGTACGTTATACATGGGAAGTCCGAACGAAAAAGCGTTGGATGAATCTGTGGGCGCCTTTTTTTCGTCCGGCATTCGTGTGGAACCATAATCGCGTGATGGCAGATTGCATAGAAGGGCTTACGAATCGTCTCGGTATCCGTCAAGTTCCGCTAGGAACCGCCAAAGTATAAAAATACTGCGTACGTCTTAAGTGACCACTTGCCGGAAACTATAGTTCGTAATCTCTTTTCCCGAAGCTCCAATTAAATATTCGCTAAAAACTTCAAATCCATTTTTACAATAAAATTTTTTATTCGATTCCGTATGCGTAACTAGGGTAATCATTCCACCGCCATGCTTGCGAATATACGGGAACAAAAACGAATGGAACAGAGCGCTACCTAGACTTTGACCTTGCATATGCTTTGCGACAGCAATGGAATCCACATACCAGCTTTCTTGGTCATACGGTTTGCAGGCTTGTTTCATGGCGTCTAAAGTCCGCACAATACGCAAAGCTCGCGGGATTCCAGCTAACGACGCTAATTTCAAGCCGCCGCTGCGTATATATTGCCACAATCCCGGGCTAGTACTACCGCCTTTTTTGAGCAACATCACCGATACGATCTGCCCGTCTACCACCCCGACAAAACAGGAATTCTGCTGAGCGTACAACTTCGTATTAATCCAATTCAATTGAAATATCTGCTTTTGGTACAGGTCGCCCGACGAGGATAAAAGCTGTGAAAATAAAGGATAATCCAAAAAAGACTGGGTGAGTAAAGCCGCGACTTCATGAAGTTCGTGTTTTTTCGCTAGACGGTAAGTAGGCATACGACTTCTCCTTTTCTGATAAAAGTATGGAGTGAAGAACTTTTTTTATTGTAAAATGGAATGTCAAAGCGACCTATAGAGGGTTTGCCGAATTTGTTCAATAATGAACATCGCGAAGCAATTTGTGCAGAAAAGAGGAGCCAAGGTGGCAGATCGACGCAGTGTCCGAACGCAAATAGCGATTAAAGAAGCCTTTCTGACTTTACTTGCGACAAAAAGTATTGCCAAAATTACGATCTTCGAAGTGACGGAACTCGCGAATATCGGCAGAGGAACGTTTTACCTGCATTATCAGGATATTTACGCGCTGTACGAAGAAATCGAAAAAGAGATGTTCGAGCAATTGGAGCAGCTATACGATGAATCGTTTCCAATGCAAGAAAGGCAAGGCGTGCTGTATTTTATCAAGCAATTAACGAACTATATCCAGCGCAACCGGACATTATTTCTGATGATGACGAATCCCGAAGAAACGCTGCTGACTCCGATCAAATTCAAGCAATTTTTCAAAGCAAAGATTCTGCAAGAAATGCTGATCGAAAAAGCTCAAGGTCATATACCTACGGCGTTAGAGGAAACGGAAAGTTTGTTTATCGCGTCCGGGGTAATCGGCGTTATTGAAGATTGGATCATGCGTGGGATGGAAGAAGAATCGACAGAGATGTCGGTGCGGCTCGAGCAGCTTATTATGAAATTAGAAGATTGAACACAAGGAATAGGCAAAGACTCCTGCTTCGCTTGGAAACAGGAGTCTTTTTGACTTGAATATAAATTATTCGATTTCGATCTTAGACGACAGACTGGAAGCGATGATTTCCGGCAGTTCGGCTTTGTACGCTATGTAGGCTTCTTCGGTGATCTGTCCATCGGCAAGACGCTCTTTCAACTGCTGATCCAACTCGTCAATCTGTATGGTTAACAACTGAGCTTCATGTCCTCCGCTGAGTCTCGCGATATCGCGCAAAGAAAATCCTTCGTACATCAGATCGTAGACTTGCTGCTCATTCGATACGCCGAGTGCATGTAGAAATGCGCTAGAGCGGGTGCTTGAGACATCATCGCTCGATGAAGGAGGCGTTTCGCTATAGATCGCTTCGGCTTCGACTTTACTGCCCGAAAGACTGCTTCCAAGAGTAATGCCCAGCGCCAAAGTGCCGATAATCCAGATTCTTTTCAGATTAATATGTGGAGTGGCTATGCCTTTTTTCATATATCGTTTGTGCAAAGGGTTCATTCCAAATTCCTCGCTTTCTTTATGTTTCTGCTTTTAGTATACCCCTCTAATCTTAAACGTAGCTTAAGTCAGTATGTGTCTTGAAAAAAGCGATAGTAAAAATAAGGTTTCTGTCATCTCCCAAACGTGTACAAATAAGAAGAAGGAGGGATGGTTATGTATCCGGATCTGGAAGGAAAAACGGTGATCGTAACGGGAGCCGCATCAGGCCTCGGCAAATCGATCGCATTGCGACTAGGTCGCGAAAAAATGAATGTCGTGATCAATTACCATAGCAACAGCGAAGGCATCCAAGATATGGTGAAAGAAATTCAGCAGGCAGGCGGTCAAGCGATTACGGTTCAAGCAAGCACCTCGGAAGAAGAAGGGGTCAAAAAGCTCATTCAAGCCGCGCACGATCAATTTGGTAGAATCGATATTATGCTGAATAACGCGGGCAAAGAAAATGAAGTCGAATCGCATAAGCTTTCGCTCGAAGACTGGAACAAAGTCATCGAACTGAATCTGACGGGCTATTTCCTAGGCAGCCGCGAAGCGATCGCGTATATGCTGGAGCACAGCATCAAAGGTACGGTTATCAATATGTCCAGCGTTCATGAGATCATTCCGTGGCCTCACTTCGTACACTATGCGGCAAGCAAAGGCGGAGTCAAAGCGATGACTGAAACGCTAGCGCTGGAATATGCACCGCACGGGATTCGGGTCAATTCGATCGGACCGGGTGCGATCAATACGCCGATCAACAAAAAGAAATTCGAAGATCCCGAGCAGAAAAAAGAAGTCGAAAGCATGATTCCTATGGGTTATGTCGGCGAACCCGAGGAGATTGCTGCGGTAGCGGCTTGGCTCGCGTCGTCGGAATCCAGCTATGTGACGGGTATCACGCTGTTTGCCGACGGAGGCATGACGAAATATCCTTCGTTCCAAGGCGGAAAAGGGTAATCGGTTGCTGGATGTAAATGAGGGGAAGCGGAGAGTTGTCTGAATTTAAAAGCAGACCTTTCCGCTTCTTTTGGTTCGCGAATCGAAAGGAGGAAGACTCATGAATCCGAAATGGTGGAAAGAAAGCGTAGTTTATGAGATCTATCCGAAAAGCTTTATGGATGCAAACGGAGACGGTGTAGGCGATCTGGCGGGTATCATCTCGAAGCTGGATTATTTGCAAGACTTAGGCGTTGATGTACTCTGGCTAACGCCAATCTATGATTCGCCCGATTATGAAGGCGGTTACGATATTCGGGATTATCGCAAAATCATGGATAAGTTCGGCACGATGAACGAGTTCGACCAGTTGATGGAAGAGGCTCATGCCCGCAGTATGAAGATCATGCTGGAAATGCCGTTTAACCACACGTCCAACGAACATCCGTGGTTCCAAGAATCGCGTGCTTCTCTGCAAAACGATAAACGAAATTATTATATTTGGCGGCAAGGACGAGGTTCAGGATTCCCGAATAACTGGGGTTCGTACTTCGGTGGTTCCGTATGGGAATTCGATGCCGATACCGAAGAATATTATATGCACTTATACAGCCACCGGCAGCCCAATCTGAATTGGGAAAACGAGAAAGTACGCGAAGAAGCGTATCAGATCGTCAAGTTTTGGGCAGACAAAGGCGTGGACGGATTCCATTTCAATTCGATCGCACATATCGTCAAGACCGAAGGGCACGACGACGAAGATACCGGAAACGCTCAGCATATGCCGGTCGAACGGGCGTATCAGATGTTTTCGAGCTTGGATAAAGTCAACGGCATCGTTAAAAGACTTCATCAAGAAATCGGCGAATCTTATGATATCGTAGCTATTGGCGAAGCGGCAGGGCTTGATCCTTCGCAAACGCTGGATTCGATCAGCGACGAGCCGGGCAAAGCCAATATGGTGCTGAATTCCGACCATATGCTGCTTTCCCATGCGTCGCAAGGCATCGGGCGTTGGCAAGACAAGACGTGGACACTGCTGGACGTGAAGCAGTCGATCAGCCATTGGCAGACCGTTCTTCACGGTCATGGTTGGAACGCGAATAACTTGGCGGATCACGACCAACCGCGTTCGGTGGCTCGATTCGGGAATACCGGCGAATACCGCGAATTATCCGCGAAGATGTTAGCGACGCTGCTGATGACGCTGGAAGGCACGCCTGTGATCTATCAAGGCGAGGAACTCGGTATGATCGGCGGCGGCTTCGAGTCGGCAAGCGATTTCTGCGACGAAGAAACGCTGAATTTTCTTGCCCATGCCAGCGAAAGCGGCATCGAAGAAGAAGAAGCGCTGCGCCTTGCGCGCCGCAATACGCGCGACGCGGGTCGCACCCCGATGCAATGGGATGCTTCTGCAAATGCCGGATTCACAAGCGGGCAGCCGTGGATCAAGCTTGCGCCGGGGCATGAAGAGATCAATGCGGCAGCGGCTGTTGCAAGCCCCGATTCGGTCTATCAGTATTACAAAAAGCTGATCGAGCTGCGCAAAGTCAGCCCGACTCTGCTCTACGGCGAGTATCGTCTATTGCTGCCGCTCAACACCGATATCTTTGCGTTCACACGTACTTACGAAGACGAGACGCTGATGGTCGTATTGAATTTCTTTGGCGGCACGCCTACATTCCCTTGCCCGGAACGTCTATGCGAACGTCCGCGCGAATTCCTGATCGGCAATTACGAGCCGGGAATCGTAGAAGGCAGCGATTTTGAATTGCGCCCTTACGAAGCGGCAGTATATCGCTTAGGCTAAAAAGTTGAGCCCCTATAAGACGTCATCTGTGTGAACAGGCACAGGGCGTCTTGTAGGGGCTTTTTATTGCTTTTTGCCTATGAATAATGGACTCATTAACAACATAGCAGTCCTACCCGGTTTTTAAATTAACATATATATTAATCATTCATATAATAATTGACTTACCCAAAAAGCCGTGATAAAGTTCGTTTGTAAAGGTTTTTCAAATGATCTACCTCTATCCAAACCGAGTTTCGTATGTTCATGGCACACGTTTTGTTCAGCAAATGTAAGCGTTCTACCCAAAATGCTTTTCCTAATTTTGCAGAGTGAAAGGATGAACCCAATCTTATGGCAGCATCTAACTTGAAAGCCAGCATGATCGTCGACAAAGCTTTTCGTATCTCGGAGATCGACGAACGGATTTATGGATCTTTTATCGAGCATTTGGGTCGCGCGGTATACGGCGGCATTTACGATCCGGGTCATGAGACAGCGGATCAATATGGTTTCCGTGGTGACGTTAAGCAACTGATTCGCGATCTGCGTGTTCCGATTGTGCGTTATCCGGGCGGTAACTTCGTATCCGGTTACGATTGGGAAGATGGCGTAGGTCCGGTCGAAGATCGTCCGAAGCGTCTGGAATTGGCATGGAGAACGCTTGAGCCGAACTATGTGGGAACAAATGAATTTATGCGCTGGGCAAAAGACGCGGGAACCGACGTGATGATGGCAGTCAACCTCGGAACGCGCGGCATCGACGCAGCACGTAACTTGGTCGAGTATTGCAACCATCCGGGCGGTAGCCGCTACAGCGACCTGCGCAAGCAGCATGGTTTTGCAGAGCCGCATAAGATCAAAATGTGGTGTCTGGGCAACGAAATGGATGGCCCGTGGCAGATCGGGCACAAAACAGCGGAAGAGTACGGACGTCTTGCGCTCGAAGCAGGGCGCGCAATGAAAATGATCGATCCGTCGATCGAATTGGTATCGTGCGGAAGTTCGAATACAGGTATGGACACATTCCCTTCATGGGAAGCAGATACATTGGACCATACGTATGAAGTATCCGACTTCGTATCGCTGCACCAATATTACGGCAACCGCGATAACGATTCGGCAAACTACTTGGCACGCGGCATGGACATGGATCACTTTATCCATACCGTTATTGCAACGACCGATTACATCAAAGCGAAAAAACGCAGCAAAAAAACGATGAAGCTCAGCTTCGACGAATGGAACGTATGGTACCACTCCAACGAAGCGGACGAGAAGATCGACCGCAACCCGTGGAGCGTCGCTCCGCCGCAGCTTGAAGATGTCTACAACTTCGAAGACGCGCTGCTTGTTGGCAGTATGTTAATGACGTTCCTGCGCCGCGCAGACCGCGTAAAATCGGCTTGTATGGCACAGCTTGTTAACGTTATTGCTCCGATCATGACCGAGACAGGCGGACGTTCTTGGAAACAAACCATTTACTATCCGTATCTACACGCTTCCATCTATGGACGCGGCGTATCGCTCAAGCCAGTCGTAGATTCGCCGAAATACGATGCGAAAGATTATACCGATGTCCCGTACTTGGATACGGCTGTCGTTCATAACGAAGAAGAAGATACGTTGACGATCTTCGCACTGAACCGCCACCTGAGCGAAGCACTGGATCTGACTTGCGACGTGCGCAGCTTCGAAGGTTATGTGATTGAAGAACATCTCGTGTTGGAAAACGAAGACTTGAAAGCTGTAAACACAGTCGATTCGGAAAAGGTAGCTCCGCATAACCGTGGTGCTTCCGAACTGAAAGACGGCATGATTACAGGACGTATCGCCAAAGCATCTTGGAACGTGATTCGTTTGCGTAAACAAGGCTAATCTCGAAAGTCGGTAAGTAGATCAATCAGGAACGACTGGCAATCTCTTCGGAGTAGGCGAAGCGCTGCTGGTGCGTTCCTCTTGGTCTATCCAACGTACATATCCTATTTTTCTAAACCGTTTAAGGAGGAATTTTAATGACACAAGCATCTGTAGTGGTTAACGCCGACGTCGTATTGGGCAAAATCGATCGCAATATTTATGGGCAATTCGCCGAGCATCTGGGTCGTTGTATTTATGAAGGCATGTGGGTCGGCGAAGATTCGGAAATGCCGAATGTAGACGGAATCCGTAAAGACGTTTTGCAAGCGCTTAAAAATTTAAGTATTCCGGTACTTCGCTGGCCGGGTGGGTGTTTTGCGGACGAGTACCATTGGAAAGACGGCGTAGGTCCTCGCGAAGGCAGAGCACGCATGGTCAATACGCATTGGGGCGGCGTTGTGGAAAACAACCATTTCGGCACCCACGAATTTTTCCGTCTATGTGAGCTGCTTGAGACCGAACCTTATATTTGCGGCAACGTCGGTAGCGGTTCGGTACAAGAGATGGCGGAGTGGATCGAATATATGACGTTCGACGGCGAATCGCCGATGGCAAAGTGGCGTCAAGAGAATGGTCAAGACAAGCCGTGGAAACTGAAATACTTTGGCGTAGGTAACGAAAACTGGGGTTGCGGCGGCAATATGCGCGCTGAGTATTATGCGGACGAATACCGTCGATACCAGACCTATTCGCGCAACTTCGGCGATAACAAGCTGTTCAAAATCGCAGGAGGAGCAAGCGTCGACGATTACCATTGGACAGAAGTATTGATGCGCGAAGCCGAGCGTCATATGGATGGTCTGAGTCTGCATTATTACACGATGGAAGGCAGTTGGGAAGAAAAGAAATCCGCGCTCGGATTCGACGAAGCCGGTTGGTTCGAAGTGATGAAGAAGTCTATGTTCATGGACGAACTGATTACTCGCCACTCGACGATCATGGACAAATACGATCCAGAGAAACGTGTCGCGCTCGTCGTCGATGAATGGGGTACATGGTTCTTGAGCGAGCCGGGAACAAACCCAGGCTTCTTGTACCAACAAAATTCGCTGCGCGACGCTCTGGTAGCCGGTCTGCATCTACACATTTTCCACAAACATCATGAACGCGTCAAAATGACGAATATCGCGCAGATGGTCAATGTGTTGCAAGCCATGATCTTAACAGAAGGCGACAAAATGCTGTTGACTCCAACGTATCATGTCTTCGAAATGTTCAAAGTCCATCAAGATGCGGATGTGCTGCAAATGTCGGTACAATCCGGGGACTATACCGTAAACGGCGATTCATTGCCACAAGTGAGCGTATCGGCTTCGAAAAAAGACGGCAGCGTGCATATCAGTCTGTGCAATATCAGCACGACAGATGCTGCGAATCTGACACTGGATCTTCGCGGAATCGGAGCTGAAGGTGAAGTAAGCGGACGTGTGCTGACATCGACTCAGATGGATGCTCACAATACGTTCGAACAGCCGGAACAAATTGCACCAACCGTGTTCGAAGACTTTACAAAAGATGATCACGGATCGCTTAATGTGACATTACCGCCGATGTCGGTGACGGTATTGACCGTTCGAGGATAACACAAACGTACGCCTGATTTTCATATGTTGTGCATCAACCTTCGTTTCCAAAACGAAGGTTTTTTGCTTTTATATTTTACACAATGATTTTTCGACAAATTGCTCATTCCTAACCTTCTTTTCTGGGTAAATAAATCAAGCAAGTGAACGGTGAAATTGATATCTTACATTTTTGAATATACGGGAAGGGGCTTAAGCCTATGAATCGGGAATCGTGGAAAGAAAAAGTGGTGTATCAGATCTTCCCTCGCAGCTTTCAAGATAGTAACGGAGACGGAAACGGCGATCTGCAAGGGATCATTTCGCGCCTGGATTATATCCAATCGATCGGCGTCGATACCATCTGGCTGAGCCCCGTATACGAGTCGCCACGTGTCGATCAAGGCTATGACGTCGCGAATCAGCGCGAGATTGATCCGATGATGGGTACGATGGCAGATTGGGAACAGCTGCTTCAGCAGACGCAATCACGTGGAATGGACTTGTGGATGGATCTCGTGCTGAACCATACTTCGGATCAACACCGTTGGTTCCAGCAAGCTCGCGATTCTAAAGACAGCCCGTATCGGGATTATTATATTTGGCGCAAAGGCGAAAAAGACGGCGAGCCGCCGAACAACTGGACGTCCTACTTAGGCGGTAGCGCATGGACGTACGAAGAATCGACCGACGAATATTATTTGCACCTTTACAATAAAAAGCAACCGGATCTCAACTGGGACAATCCCAAAGTTCGTGAAGAAATTCAAGACATGGTTCGGTATTGGATCGATAAAGGCGTGAACGGCTTTAGACTTGATGCGATTAATGTGATTTCCAAAGACAGCAACTTGCCGGATACCAAAGAAAGCAAAATGGAAGGCAGCGGCTATAAGCATTTTAAAAACGGTCCGAATGTCCATGAATATTTGCGGGAATTGAATGAAAAAGCGTTCTCGACCAAAGAAGGCATTATTACGGTTGGCGAAGCTTCGATGGTATCGATGGAGGACGTCGCGAAATACACCGATCCGGATCGACGCGAGCTGGATATGATCTTTATGATGGAATCGCCAAGTATCGGAACAGATCCTGATGACTCATTCAAAAGCCGCGATTGGAAACTGACAGAACTCAAAGAAATCGTGACGCGTTGGGAAAAAGAACTACTCAATATCGGCTGGTTCGGCTTATTTGCGAGTAATCACGATCATCCGCGTATGGTCTCAAGCTTCGGGAATGACGGCAAATACCGCGTCGAATCCGCTAAAATGCTAGCGACTCTCGTGCATACGCTGTGGGGAACGCCGTTCATTTATCAAGGCGAAGAGATTGGCATGACAAATTATCCATTTGAATCGATCGAGCAGCTCGACGATCAGATGGCGCTGCATTATTACAAAGCACGTACCGAACGCGGCGAAGATCCACAAGGCGTGGAGCGACGTGTTCTTGCCGGTACACGAGATCATGCACGTACGCCGATGCAATGGGATGAATCACCGCAAGCTGGCTTTACGACAGGAGAACCGTGGATGCCAGTCAACGACAATCATCGTGAGATCAACGTCGCCGCGCAGCAAGACGATCCAGCGTCGATCTTGAACTATTACCGTCAATTGATTAAGCTTCGCCGCGAACATGCGGATGTGATCGTACACGGTGAATACGCCATACTGCTTGAAGACCATGAGCAAGTCTTCGCTTACGTACGCCGTAATGATGAGCGGCAAGGCTTGGTGCTGCTGAACTTCTCCGATCAAGATGCCGAATTTGAGTTACCTGAAGATATTGGGGTGTGTCTCGACTCGGCGTACCGCGCTCTTGGTAACTATGAGCCGGAATACGGAAAAGACGCAGACCAAGTTCCGCATAGATTACGTCCGTATGAAGCGATCGTATTCGGCGGTCTACAACCCGCTCCACAGAAATAAATCGAAAAATTTGAAGCCCGATGCGAACTAAACATGTTACCATTTTGGAATTAATGATATAATTAGCATCGGAATTCAGGAGATAAGCTTAGAGGAGGCGTTACACAATGGCAAAGGTATTAGTTTTCGGTCATAAAAATCCAGACACGGATACAATCGCATCGGCAATCGCTTATGCAGAATTGAAAAAACAGTTGGGCGTAGATGCAGAAGCGGTTCGTCTAGGCGAGGTTAATGGCGAAACTGCTTATGCGTTGAAGCATTTCGGAGTGGAAGCTCCGCGTCTCGTTGAGACGGTAGCGGATCAATCGGAAGGCGTTATTTTGGTCGACCACAACGAAAGTCAGCAAAGCGCAGTCGATATTGCAGATGCCCATGTACTTGAAGTCATCGACCACCACCGGATTGCCAACTTCGAGACGGCACATCCTCTTTACTACCGTGCCGAGCCCGTAGGCTGCACAGCTACGATCCTGAACAAGCTCTACAAAGAGAACGGAATTGAAATTCGCAAAGAAATCGCAGGTCTGATGGCATCGGCTATCGTATCCGATTCCTTGCTGTTCAAATCGCCGACATGCACGGAGCAAGACGTGGCAGCGGCAAAAGAACTTGCGGCAATCGCAGGTGTCGATCTGGATACGTATGGTCTGGATATGCTCAAAGCTGGCGCTGACCTCAGCGGCAAAACAGCTCTGGATCTGATTTCGATCGACGCTAAAGAATTCACAATGGGCGATAGCAAAGTCGAAATCGCGCAAATCAACGCTGTTGACGTGAATGAAGTATTGGAACAACAAGCCGAACTGGAAGAAGCGTTGAAAGGCAAAATCGTCGATAAAGGGCTGGATTTGTTCGTTCTGGCTATTACCGATATTTTGAACAACGATTCCGTCGCTCTTGCGATCGGCAGCAAAACAGACGCAGTAGAACGCGCGTATGGCGTGAAGCTCGAAAACAATACCGCGCTGCTCAAAGGCGTTGTATCCCGTAAATCGCAAATCGTTCCTGTATTGACGAAAGCTTTTGAAGCTTAAGTGAAGTGACTCTGCTTGATAAGAGTAGTTTCATTAAATGATGACATGATAAAAAAGCCACCGCGATATGATCGCAGTGGCTTTTTGCTTTTTATAAAACTCTAAACTATCTAGAAGCGAGCCGACGGAGAGGGGAATTCAGTGCAGGAACGATAGTGTTCGCCTTTGAAATCGGAAAAATTCCACTAAAAATTTAAATCATTTTCCGATTTCGACAAGCGACCGAAGCGAATTCCCCTCGCAGTCGGCTCGCTTCCCTCAAGAACTCATCTTCCGATACGCATATAATTCGTGACCCGGAACCGGCTTACTGTAATAAAACCCTTGCGCCGTAAAACATTGCAATTCGCGTAGCAAGATGACTTGTTCTTCTTCCTCGATGCCTTCAGCAATAATGTGAAGCCCTAATTGACGAGCCATCGTCACGATCATCTCGACAATCGCACGGCTGCTGGTATTGGTCGTAATATCTTTGATAAACGAGCGGTCGATTTTCAAGCAATTAATAGGCAGTAGTTGCAGATAACTCAGCGAGCTATATCCTGTACCGAAATCGTCCAGACTGATCGATATTCCGGCTTGCTTGAATTTGCCTAACACTTCGATGACTTGAGCTTCATTGTGCATCATCGCGCTTTCGGTTACTTCCAGTTCAAGCAGACGACTGTCGAAGTTCAAGTCTTCCAATGTCGCGAGTACACTTTCCACAATATCGGTCTGCATCAAGTGAATTTGCGACAAGTTGATCGCGACCGGGATTGCAGGATGCCCTTCCGTGATCCACCGCTGAACTTGCAGACAGGCATTTCGCAATACCCATCGTTCCAGAGGAACGATCAGCCCCGATTCTTCCGCAATCGAAATGAATTTTAGCGGAGGAACCATGCCGAGCACAGGGTGATTCCAACGAACCAAAGCTTCCATGCCGACCAATTCTTCGGTACGCATATCGATTTTGGGTTGGTAGAACAAGACCAGTTCGCCATACTCAATCGCTGCTTGCAAGTCGCGTTCCAGAATCAATCGTTCATGATTTTCAATCGCACGAGTACGATCAAAGAAAGCAAAGCGTCCACCGCCGCGACTTTGAGCATCGAAACGCGCCAGATCCGCGTGCTTGAACAATACTTCTTCATTCGCGCCATCTTCGGGGAACCGTGCGATTCCGATACTTGCGGTTAACCCGATCGTTTGCTGACCTACCCGGAACGGAACCGAAAACTCATCGCCGATTTGTTGGGCCGCATAGATCGGATCGAATCCGGGCGGAAGGACCGCAATAAATTCGTCGGCAGTCGCTCGCGCCAGCAGAGTATGTTCCGGCAACGCATTCGAAAGTTTGTCGGCAGCCCGCCGAATGACTTTATTGCCAAAATCAAAACCAAACATATCGTTGATTTTTTTGAACCGATCAAAATCGATAAAAAAGAGATGGAAAGGCGGCGCAGAAATCGACGAAGTCAGTTCAGCAATATGTTCAACCATATACTTACGGTTGTTCAGTCCGGTTAACTCATCGTAATAAGCTAAATGTCGAATTTTCTCCTGATTCTTTTTGCTTTCTGTAACGTCTTTCGCAATAATATAAGCCCCTTCGAATACGCCTTCGATCAGAATCGGCAATGATGTCAAAATAAAATGCAGCGTATCACTTTGCTTGAGCGTAATTTCGACTTCGATTTCGTCAGTTTGCCCGGTCATGACTTTTGTATAATGTTCTTCGATCCTTTTTTGCTGACCCCAAGCCGCAAAATTCGGTACTTCGTTAAAAGGCGGAGAGGTACCCAATTTACGAAATAACTCAAGTCCTCGATCATTCAAATCGTACAACTTTCCATACCGATCCAAAGCAATCACGGCATCCGGCGTATGGGCGAACAACGACGTATAATGCTGTTCTTTTTCACGAATTTTTTGATATTGATCCGTCGCGTCATCTTCCCGATAACGGTCGGTAAGCACCATCATGAATACAGATACCGTCAATAAAATGACATAAGGCAACATAATATCGGCAGCGAATAAAGAGGTCGAAGTTTTTTCGTTATAAAAAGCACTCATCGTTAAGACAGGAGACACCATAGCAATGGCAACAGCCGATAACAACATCACTTCAGGCGGAAAACGTTTCAACAGCGTGCCTTGTCTACGCACAATAAGCGTGAGCAACCGCACCAGCGGGAATAAGACAGAAAACAAACCGAGCGTAGCAATCAATAGCGGTTGAAACCGGGTATCGATTGTTCCAAACATCAGATAAGTATTCACATAATAAGCGGCAATAATCAGAACACTGAGTAGCCCCGCCGTTAACAAAAATTCAATAGCATTTTGCATACCGTTACCCGATAGCTTGAAAGCAATCAGACAGATCATCAATATAGCCAAAGGTAAAAAGATAAAGTTGGCAATCCCCATATTTGCCGCACCACCCGGTAAAACGCAAATAATGCCGAAATATTGCGTTCCTGCGAATAATATCGCCGTCAAAAACGTGTACAAAATCCGGGGAGTAGGCGACTTGAAAACGGTAGAAGAAACTTTGATAATCATTAAACATCCGATTAACGAGCAGAAAAATCCGATGATGGCATAAAAAAGATTAAAATGAATAGACTGTAGATATTCAATCATTTGTATCAGCTCTTTTCGTATAAAGAAATCGCTCACTTCCTTATATCGACGAAATTCGACTATTTATATAGATTTATTTTAAAGTAAGTTTTTCTTCCTATTAAAAGGTGTTAGATTCCGCAAAATAATTGTATACTATTGGTAAATAACCGCGCGCGATAAATCGGCAATAACGTTTGAATGGCGAGAAGCGAATAAGCGGCGTAAGCGAGGGGAATAGGATGAGCAAGCAGCCGGAACGGGAAATGACAATTTTCGAAAAAATTTATAAACAAGCTCCGGTTGGTATCGCTGTGCTAGCTGTAGGCAGAGGGCATTTGTTGTATGCAAATGCCAAACTGGGCGCGATTTTGGGTTGCTCCGAAAAAGAGCTGATGGGAAGCGAGTTTATGACGCTGCTGCAAAGCGAAGCAACCCAAATTTCTGAGCGCGCCGATAAGCATATTCGCGAAGCGATTGCCAATCCAGAAGACCCTATGGAATTCGAACGCAGATTACGCCGTAAAGATGGAAGTCTGGTCTGGGTGTCTTTTCATCTTATGGAATTGGAAGCGGATGACGCTCAGCCGGGACGCTGCATCATTGTACATGCCCTAGACGTCACGAGCGCTTACAAAGATCGTCAAGAGCTGATGGAAAGCAGCGATGCTTATAATATGCTGATGGATCATACACGTGAACTGATCACGCAAAGTACAAAAGAAGGTGAGTTGCTATATGCTTCTCCTTCGGTGAAAGCGCTACTCGGTTACGATCCTGACGAAATGATCGGTCATCATCGTTCAGAGTTTTACCATCCCGAAGAGTTTAGGGAGTCCTCGAATTTGCCGGTCGAACAAGTCGAAGGACAGATCATGATGCGGCGTATTCGCCATAAAGACGGTCGTTATCTCTGGTTTGAGACCATGTTTCGTATTTTGCGCGGAAAAGTAGGCGAAGCCGATACCATTATGGGCATTGGGCGCGACGTAACAACCCGCAAAATGTACGAAGATATGCTGGACGAAGTGCAACGAATCGCCCATATCGGATCTTGGGAATGGAATATGGCGGAAGAACGTATTCATTACTCCGAAGAAACGTTGCGTATTTTCGAAGGCGAATTAATTCAAGACGAGAGTTACCCGAAGTCTTTGTTACGTATTGTGCATCCGGCGGATCAAGCAAAACTACTTGAGTATACCGAGCGTATGCTGCGCGGAGTCGCGGAGCCTTTTATTACGTATCGCATCATTTTATCGGATCGCTCTGTCAAAACGATTCGGAGCCAATATGAATTGTGGCGCGGACCGGACGGTGAAGCGCTGCGACTTGTCGGAATGACCCAAGATGTGACGCAGCAAGCGACGATTGAGAATCTGATTCGCGAAAGCGAGCAGCGTTACAAGTCGTTGTTCGATTACAACCCATCCGGTGTATATGCTTACGATCTGGAAGGCAGATTCGTAACGGTCAATCGAGGTCAAGAAAAGCTGATCGGGTATTCCGAGCACGAACTGATCGGGGTTCCGATTGCTGAACTTGCAGTACCCGAGCATCGTGCACGCGTCCAATCCGGGCTTGAAATCGTCAAAAGCGGCGATGCACAGACGTATGAAGTCTGCCTGGTAAGAAAAGACGGCAGTGTCGTCGATGTGAGTGTGACGAATACACCGATTATTGTCGATCAGCGCGTTGTGGGTGTCTATGGGATTGCTAGCGACATTACGGAACGTAAACGTCATTTGGCTCAAATTGAAAAATTAAGCTATGAACATACATTGATTTTGAACTCGGTATCCGAAGGGATTTTTGGTACAGACTTGGACGGGAATCTGGTCTTTATCAATCCAGCGGGAGCGGAGATGCTCGGAAGTCGTCCAAACGAAGCGATTAACAGACTTAATCTGTCTCGTATTCAGCAAACGAGTCAAGATGGGATACAGTATGATCCTCATGATTCGCCGCTGATGAACGCTTTACGCACAGGCGAAGTCCATAAAGACAGCGAAGCCGTATTTTGGCGCAAAGACGGTTCCAGCTTCTTGGTCTCGTATCGCGTCAATCCGTTATATGATCAAGGTGAACGAAAAGGCGCAGTTGTCGTCTTTACCGATATCACGGGTGAAAAAGAAATTATTCGCGCCAAAGAATCTGCCGAGCGTGCTGACCGAGCGAAGTCCGAATTTTTGGCGATTATGAGTCACGAACTGCGGACACCGATGAACGGAGTTATCGGGATGGCGAATTTGCTTAGCGAAACCGAACTTGATGAATCTCAACATTCTTATGTGGATATCATTTTGCAGAGTAGCGAAAGTCTGATGCACATCTTAAACGAAGTCTTGGACTTTAGTAAGATCGAAGCTGGCAAAATGGCACTCAGCAACGAGCCGATGCAGATTCGTCATGTGCTGGATCAAGCAATCGATCTTTTTTCTTCTCGCGCATCGGAAAAAGGCTTGATGTTGACTTCAAATGTGGCGCCATCGGTTCCAGAAGTATTAATGGGCGATCCGGATCGAGTACGGCAAGTGTTGGTGAATCTGATCAGCAATGCGATCAAGTTCACCGAAGAAGGCGGAGTTGCCGTAACAATCGAACCGGGATTTTTCGATCATCAACACATGCTAACGCTCGAAGTGGCAGTTCGAGATACAGGGATCGGGATTGCACCGGATAAGCAAGGGTTGTTGTTCCAATCGTTCTCTCAGATCGATCCGTCAATCAATCGCAAATATGGCGGAACCGGTCTGGGGCTTGCGATTTGCAAAAAATTGATCGAATTGATGAACGGATTTATCGGGGTGCAAAGTCGGGAAGGCGAAGGTGCGACTTTCCACTTTACTTTGCCGCTCCATATTCCAAGCGATTCTTCTTCGGATGAACCGGGCGAAGCAGAAGGGTTACTCGCTGAGCGTATGGCTCAGCTAACCGGGCTGGAACAGCTTGAAGAACGTCCGACAGACGTGGTTTCCAATCCTAAACTTCACGCGCTAATCGCCGATGATGACCCGGTCAATCGACGTTTGCTTGAAGAGATGTTAAGCAAATACGGTTGTGTATGTGATTCCGCGCGAAATGGTATTGAAGCGATCGCAGCAGCCGATGCGAACCGCTACGATCTGATCTTTATGGATATTCAGATGCCGGAAATGGACGGAATCGAATCGACGACTGAAATTCGAGCGAAGCTTGAAGAACCACAACCGGTGATTGTTGCGGTGACCGCTTATGCGGACAACCAAAGTCGCGAGCGGTATCGGGAAGCGGGGATGCAAGATGTAATTTCCAAACCTTTGTTTGCCGAAGAAGTTGAATCGTTAGTTGAAAAGTGGAAACGACGAATTGCATCAGCACGTGTGTAAATGGATCTAGCAGGTCACCGTAGTCTCGGAATACGAGAATGGGGTGACCTGCTTTTATTTTTTTCTCAACGTCGCGTTTGCTTTCATTTATGGGTAATAAAAATTAATTCAAAACTTGAGTAAGTCATGACGGTATAGAGAAAAAAAGAGGGGGAGTTCAGATGCGATGTCCCGAATGTGGAGCGGAGCTGCCTGAAGACAGTCGATTTTGTAGTCATTGCGGCGCCAAACAGTTACAGGTCGATCAAGAACCGCATTCTCCGTCGGTGATTGAGCCTATTGCCGACACGATGGAGCCTTCGCATGTCATCACGCGTTCAGAGCGGCCTCTTCCTCCCAAAAAGCAACCCTTACTTTGGATATTGCCGCTTCTGCTTGCTGTATGTATAGCGGGCATATTGATCTGGCAGGTTGGTTACGAGCGTACGCTTAACGATGAGGTTTCCAGTATTCAGCGTTCAGGCGCAGATGCAGCGCTTGGCGGCAATTATGAAATTGCCGAAGCTAAATTAAACCAAGCGTTGGCAAAACGCCCCGATCAACCTGGAGTTCGCGCCGATCTTGCGACGATCCAAAAAATTCGAAGTCTCGACGACAAATTAACGGAAGTTCAGCGGATGATTGCAAAATCGGAAATGGCGGCAGCTAACGGCAAGCTTAACGAAGTTCAAAATGAATTGTCGGCTTTGGAAGGCGGAGCTTACAATCGTCTTCGTACTCGTTTTGAGCAGCTTCGCGAAAAGCTGGATTTGGCGAGTATTCGAACTCAAGCAGAATCGACGAATCAAGTCGAGAAACTGGGAGGATTGCTGCATACCGCATCGCGTTATCAAGCCGAAGACAAACAAGAGATTGTAAACTTGATCAGCGACCGTATTGTACAAGTCGGAGTTAGCACTGCCGAACAAGCGATCGAAAGCGGAAGTTATCACGAAGCGGCAGCCGCGATCGACGAAGCACGTAAATATGTACCCGAAGCGGAAAAATTGATCGAATTGGAGCAGCAGATTGTAGCGCTCTCGGACAAAAACGATTCGACCGAATCGCAATTGGTTTTTTTGTCAGGCTCTGAGCTCAATCAACGCCAAAGCGATTTGCGTCTGAGCGATTTTAAGCAACAAGCGGAATCGAACGGGATTACGTTTTCGGGCGTTTTTACGAATGCGTCTTCTTACGATATGTATGAATTGCTTTTAGAATACAGAGCGTATGATGCGGAAGGTTCTTTTTTAAGCGAAGACTGGATGGCGATCTCCCCGGACCTTATTAAGGCAGGAGACACCACTACCTTCTCAAGAAAAGTGAATGCAGCCAAACCCGGAACGATTGTCGTCATTGACTCTGTCAGTTGGTATCGAAAATAAGGAGGAATCGGTATGAAAAAACAAGCGATAGTGAGCCTTGTTGTCAGTGCTGCTTTGCTGCTTGCCGGTTCCGCCGGCTCGTATGTGATTCATCGCAGCTACGCTACGGATGATAATAAAGGCGCATTGCTTGCCAATGTCGAAGGCGGCACACAGCTTGCTTCGGCAAGTAAGACGCAATCGACAGCTGCAAATGCAGATACAGAAAATAAACAAGATACGACTTCGACGACGCAAAGCGATGATGAATTGACGCTCAAAGAAATCATTTCATCCGTAAGCGAAAAAGTGGTCATGATCGAAACGGCAGATGGCTCGATCGGATCAGGATTTCTGTACAATGATCGCGGTGATATTTTAACGAATGCGCATGTCGTTTCAGGGTACGAAGAAGTGACCGTGACGACATCGGATTCAGAAGAAATGTCAGGAACCGTTATCGGAATCGGTGAAGAAACAGATGTGGCGGTCGTGCGCGTGCCTGATCTTGAAGGTGCCACGCCTTTGAAGCTGAAACTTGACGCCGAAGCCGAGATTGGCGATGAAGTGCTGGCGCTCGGTAGTCCGTTAGGGCTTCAAAATACGGTAACGACAGGGATTGTAAGCGGCGTTGATCGGACTTTTGATATTGATCCTTATTATTACGAAGGGTTATATCAGATTTCAGCGCCTATTGCGCCGGGTAATAGCGGAGGGCCTCTCGTTGATAGCCGAAATGGTCAAGTGCTAGGGATCAATTCGGCAGTGACCAGCGAAGGCGGGATCGGCTTCAGTATTCCAGTCGTCAACATTGTAGATTCTGCGGAAAAATGGTCGGATCAGCCGATGGAAGTTTTACCGACACCAAGCTACGATTCAGAAGAATATGATCTTCCGGCAGACGACTACGGCGATGATGGGTATACAGATGAAGACGTCGCTACCGATCTGGAATACGCAGCGGAAGATGTTCTGTATGACTTTTACGATGCCATCTCTGTTCAAGATTACAAAACTGCGTACAGTCTGATGGGCACCACTTGGCAACAAAAGCAGTCGTATACCAATTTCGCAGCCGGATACAAAGATACGTTGGGTGTGTATCTGGATTATTGTGTTGGCGTCGAAAATGGAGATGGAACCGTCAGCGTCTACGTCTCAATCACAGCCGATGAGCGTGAAAAAGACGGCAGTGCCGCTGCCGCGGTCTATGATCTGATTTACCAAGTCGGCACAGAAAAAGGCGATTCGTCGAATACGCTCAAAATTCTTAGCGGCAAATCGGAATAATCTGAAGTTCGTATCCATCATAATACTTACAAAAATCGAGGAGGATTTATAATGACTACAAAAATCGAGCGCAAAGATCATTCTTTTGTTATGGAAAAAGACGGGCAAGAAGTAGGGAAAGTGAATTGGACAGTGGGCGAAGGCGGCGTATGGATGGTTGATCACACATTTGTGGCGGAATCGATGCGTGGGCAACATGCGGGTGAACAGTTGGTTGAACAAGTCGTAGAATTGGCAAGAAAAGAAGGCGTGAAGATTGATCCAGTGTGCCCGTTTGCGGCGGCATTGTTCAAACGCAAAAAAGAATACAGCGATGTCTGGCAACAAGATTAAAAATAAAAAGAAGAAAAGTTGACTTTTAAAAATAAATAGAATACAATTTGATTGTAAACAACTTAAAACAAAAAATTAAACAATGGAACCTAAAAGGAGAGAATGTACATGAGCGCATTGTATACAGCAACAGCAACAGCAGTAGGTGGACGTGACGGGAAGGTAACTTCTTCCGACGGTATTATCGATATCAGTTTGAAAACACCAAAAGGTCTTGGCGGCCCAGGTGGAGACGGAACGAACCCTGAGCAATTGTTCGCAGCAGGTTACTCGGCGTGCTTCGATAGCGCTTTGAACATGGTTATCCGTATGCAAAAAATGAAAGAAGTAACAGGTACAAGCGTAACTGGCGATGTATCGATCTTGAAAGACGCAGCGGACAATGGCTTCAAACTTGAAGTTACATTGAATGTGAAAATCGAAGGCGTAGATGCGGATACTGCACACAAATTGGTTGAAGCGGCTCACCAAGTATGCCCTTACTCCAAAGCAACACGCGGCAACATCGATGTGAAACTGAACGTCATCTAATTCAGTGGAGGGGAAGGCATGGAGCAGCAACGTCGATTGCCTTTTCAACCTTATACGCAGTGGGAAAGCGGTGTTCGCTTTTCCGCTTCTGCGTGTGGCGCCGCAGCTATTGCGGGGATGATCGGTTTTTGGGAACGAAATTGGATCGCGCAACAAGGTCAACCGTATGAGTCTTTGCCCGCTGATCCGGCGGAAGCGATCAATGCCATGTATCGAGCAGGGTTAGGTACGCCGATAGGTATGGCAGCTCCGATGTTGGCTTACGCGCTGCGCAACCAGTTAAATCAAAGATTGCGTGAAAGTGGATTACCTGGCAAAGCGGTAACCTCGCGTTTTAAAAAATTTGAAAGTTATCGAGCCGAGATCGATGCCGGTCGCTTGGTAGCGGTGAAATTCGATAAATGGTTTTCTTTTCGCTGGTTCGGTCATAAGCCGATATTCGATTATCATTGGACGGTCGGATGTGGCTATCGAATCGATGCCAACGGAACTCGATTTTTGCGCGTTCACGACGCAGGCGGTCGCCGCGCCGACGGAACGTGGGTTCACAGCCGTGAACGCGAGATCGAATATGAGAAGCACCGAGGCGTGTTGACGATGATCGGTTTGAAACTTTTTGATGAATATAAAAAGCCTCTTCCTTAGTTGGGAGGGGCTTTGTTTGTCTGTAAAGCAGCGTATGGAGTGGAAGAAAAGAGACTGCGAGAGAAATTCGTTTCGGTCGCGTGTTGAAATCGGGAAAATTTGATTAGAATTTTGTTTGGATTTTCCCGATTTCAAAGGCGAACACTATCGTTCCTGCACTGAATTTCTCTCTCCGTCTCTTTTCTTCTAGTTACGCTGGAGTTTACTGACAAGAGAAGCCCCTTCCAAAGATGGAAGGGGCTTCTGGGTAGTGTGGTTGTAGGAAGAAGGAAACTATTTTTTTGAAGTTTTCGTATCTGCCGTAGCTTCGGCAGGGACGGCGATTTCGCCGACTTCGTTTTGTTTCGAATACGTACCGTCGGAGTTTGCCGTGATATGCAGAGCTTGCTCGGATACGGTAAGGTTGGTATCCAGTTTTACTGCGGAAGACATCAATTGATTCGAAGTCTTATCGATGGTCAGATTGTAGCTGACGCTACCTTCCGAGCCGTTTTGCAGCAATTGGGAAAGTTGATCGGCTTCTGCGGACTCGCCGAGTTGACGTCCCAGCGAAGCTTGGATCAATTTGCCTGCTTCTTCGCCGCTGGCTTCCAGACTTAACGTATAAGATTTATCGTCTTCGGTCAGCTTCAAGCTATCTTTGTACGATTCCAGTTCTTCTAGCAAAGGAGCCGGATCAAGCAGATCGGTCGTAATCGACATTTCTTCGTCTGTGTTTTTCAGACTTTTCGTACTCCATGCGTCCGAACCACTTTTGGTATGTAATTCGTCGCCGGCTGCGTACAATTCTGTCGTGCCTTGTTGACCTTGAGCGACGGTGTCGATTTTGAGCCCATATTGAACTTCCGGCTTGGCGATCACGTCGCCCGTGATATCGATCACGGTTTCTGTCGGTTTAGGTGCTTCTGCACCTTCTGCAGCAGGTTGTTCGACGCTGTAATTCGTTTTCGATTCGATAGCATAACTCTCTAACGCTTGCGCTTCTTTCAAAGCCGAGTCGTACACAGCTGCGGCGGTCTGCGTTGTTTCTCCCGAAGGCTTCGATTCTTTGTCCGTATTGCTTGCCGTTCCACTCTCTGAACTACAAGCTGCCGAGAAAAGAAGCAGAGATAAAGCGCTGATTTTAAGCGTGTTCGTGAGGTAATGCCGATTGCGGTTTTGTTTTGCCGAGTACATGATGATCCCCTTTCGACTTGTGCGATACTTATTACCTTACCATTTTCAACTTGCGAAGTAAAAAGCTGCCGTATGATCTCCCATAAATATTTCGAATTGTTGTCACTTAACATCAAAGCTTGGACGCGATATAATAATGAACGACAAAATCAAAGGAGAATCCACCTTTATGAGCTCACCGAATGAAAACGAGAATTACCGTCCGACCACGAATCGCAACTTTGCCGGGCTGATTATTACCGTTTCGATCGTTGCGAACGTTATTATTTTGCTTCTATTTTTCTCTCCAATCGGTTATCAAGGCAGCGTCCATTTCGACCTTACGATTTTCCCGCGTTTGAATGCCATCTTTAACAGCTTTACTTTTATCTTCTTGGTGTGTGCACTGATCGCCATCATTCGTAAAAATGTGCCGGTGCATAAAGCATTTATTTTAGCGGCTTTTGCTTCCACGTTATTGTTCTTGGTATCTTACTTAACGTTCCACTATGTTTCGCCGGAAACGACCAAGTTCGGCGGAGAAGGCATCTTACGTCCGATTTACTTCTTTATCTTGATTTCGCACAGTATTTTGGCGGCTCTGATCGTACCATTGGCGCTATTCACACTGGTATTCGGATGGACGATGCAAGTCGCCAAGCACCGCAAAATTGCACGTTGGACGATGCCGATCTGGCTTTATGTAAGTTCGACAGGTGTGATCGTGTATCTGTTTATGGCTCCGTATTATTGAGAAAAGCACATCAAAAAACCGGAAGCTCTTATCGGAGCTTCCGGTTTTTTCTATGCCATTTGACTTTTATCAGGCTTTCGCCGCTTCAAAACGCGCGATTCTTTCGAGCTTGCGCGTGATTTCTTTTTGCCATTTTTTGTCGCCGACTTGAACGGCTATATTCAATAAAACCAAGTAATCATCAAAGGTAAGGCTTACTCTGGAAGTCGATAATTTCATGCGGTTATGCTCCTTTGGTATGAAGTCGCCTTGCAGGAATGATAATCATTATCACGTCTTATACTCCTTATTATCCATACTTTGATCAAAAAAGCAACGAGACAGCAATCAAAAAAATCGAATTTATCCCAGTCTGTTTTTAAAATATGTCGAAATATTGAAGAAACCCCGACCTTTAGAGGTCAGGGCTTCTTCAATATTAATTCATGATCTCGACAACCATACACGTAGAAGCGAGAACAATTTGTCGATGTCTAGCGGTTTGCTGATGTAATCGGAAGCACCGGCTTGCAGGCATAGTTCGCGTTCGTTTTTCATCGCTTTCGCGGTCAAGACGATGATCGGCAATTCATCAAAGATCGGTTGTGAACGAATTGAGCGCATCGCTTCGTAACCGTCCATGACGGGCATCATAATGTCCATAAGAACGAGATCATAATCAGGTTCCTTTTCCAATACTTTGAGTGCTTCATAACCGTTCTCCGCTACACCGACTTGAGCGCCTCGGCTTTCTAATGCGACAGAGATGGCATACACATTGCGAACATCGTCGTCGACAATCAGCAATTTTCGCCCTTCGAAAATGCTGCGATCGCCTTCTTGGTCTTGCGTAAGCGAGGACCAATCGGCAGATTCGATCGTATTCGCAGATTCTTGTGGGTCTTGTTCTGGCGCGGGCGAAGGTTCTAAATCACTACGTCCACTGGACGCAGATCTGCTTTCCGAAGAAGAAGCAACTTCTCTAAGATCCGCTGGCAGATAGATCGTAAACGTACTTCCTTGTCCAAGTGTACTTTTTAACTGGATCGTTCCACCCAACAGACGAGAAAATTCTCGGCAGATCGATAGTCCCAGCCCTGTGCCGCCGAAATGCCGTTGCGTCGAACCGTCGGCTTGCCGGAACGCTTCGAAGATCAATTCTTGCTTCTCTGGCGCTATTCCGATGCCGGTATCGGTCACTTCAATCTTAAGACCGGATATTTCTTGATCCGCATGTGGCAGTTCTGCTGTAGATATATGGAGCAATACATGACCTTCGGCAGTAAATTTGATCGCGTTCGCGAGCAAGTTTTGTACGATTTGTTGAAGTCTTTTGCCATCTGTCCAGATCAGTTCCGGCAAATCGGAATCGGTTACGATATCGAAGCTCAAGTCTTTTTTCTTCGCGACTTCTTCGAAAAGACCTTGCATCGTTTGCGGCAATTCCGTCAAATTGTAAGCTTCGATCGAGACTTCCATTTTGCCGGATTCGGCTTTGGCAAGATCCAAAATATCATCGATCATCCCGAGCAGATCATGACCGGAGTTATGAATCGTCGAAGCATATTTCCGTTCTTGTTCGGTCATCTCGCCTTGTTCTTTCTCGGCGAGCAATTGCGACAAAATCAAAATGCTATTGAGAGGAGTCCGCAGTTCATGCGACATATTCGCCATGAATTCGGATTGGAATTGCGCACTGAGTAGTAGCTCACGCTGTGCCGTCTCAAGCAGCTGATTTTTTTCTTCGATCTGAATATTGTTGCGTTCCAGCCCTTCATTCACAGCGCGAAGGGATTCTTGTTGTGTTCGAAGTTCTTCGGATTGCGCTTGCAATTCTTCGGTCTGGCTTTGAAGTTCTTCTTCCGATTGTTGTGAGGTACGCAGCAACCGATCGACTTCCATACGCCCGGCTACGCCGCTGATCGCGATTCCGAGTGTTCCGACCAACTGCTCAACAAGTCTGCGCTGCGTCGAAGTGAAGGAGGACAGCGAAGCTAATTCGACGACGGCTTCGACGCGGCGTTCAAAAAGAACAGGCGCGATCATCAGACTGCGAGGTAACGTCTCGCCAAGCCCGGAAGCAATTCGCAAATAATGTTCGGGCAATTCGTCGATGACAATGAGTTCGCCTTGAAGTGCAGCGCGTCCAACTAACCCCTCGCCGATTTTAAAAGCAGTAATCGAAGATTCTTTCGCATAGTCGGAATACGAAGCGATACGAACCAAGTCTTCTTCGCCGACACGTAAATAAAACACACCGTAATCCGCTCCGCTAAGCGGTACATTTTTTTGAAGGAACGTCATTGCCAGTTGTTCTAACGAATTGATATTTTGATAGAGCACAAAAGATTCGGCAAGCGTCGTTTGAATCCAGTTATGTTCTTGCAGATCTTCTTTCAGTTCTCTAGCTTGTCGGTTGTGTCGTTCCAGCGAATCTGCCATCGCATTAAAGGAACCCGCAATCTGACCGATCTCGTCTTGAATCTGAGCATCGAGCCTAGGGAGTGCTTCACTTTCATTGAAATTAGCATTTTGCATCACGTTGCTCACATTTTGCAGCCTACGAGCCGTGCTGCGAATCGTCCATAGACTCAAAATAACGGCAGCAGCGAGTAGAAGAGGGGCGGAAATTGCAATACTCCATAGCATGGTGCGTGCAGCGGCGCCGCTTTCGTTGCGTGCTTCAGTCAACGCATTTTGCTGGGCATTTTGGAAGGCATCCAAATGTTCAACCAGCTGTGCCCGGAAGACTTCGGTTTGTCGGTTCTGCTCATCGATCGAATTATTGGAAGAGCGATCCAAAATCTCGGCAATCATCCGATCTGCGGCATTGAGATAACCGTCGTAAGCGTCGCGAATTCCCGATAATCGAACAATGCCTTTGTCGCTCACATTAAATCGTTCGACGATCATAATCTTTTGTGAAGTAAGCTGACGATACGTGGAGATTTTAGTTAATCGTTCTTGAATTTCTGCGTCGCTATCTTCGGCATTCAATCTACCGATCTCGCTATCCAATGAATAAAAAGCGCTACGAAGATCGGAGCCGGCTTTAAATTTATCGTAGCGTTCAGCGATTGTAGAATTGACGGAGCGATCAATCGAATACAAAAAAGAAGCCGATACAGCCAAAATTAATAGCATGATCGCAAACAAAGAGCCAAATCCAAGCAGCTGCCTTGTTTTATAGGTCAACTCACTCTCCTCCAGACTGGTTATGAATCATGTAACAAGTACCTTACATCTTATGTAATTCGATAGATTAAAATATTCATTATATGTATGTAGTATAATCGTTTTCGCCTGTTTTGTCGTGTTTTGAAAGCCAAGCATCATATAAAAAAACGACATCTTAACGCTACAGATGTCGTTCTGATCCTTCTTGGGTTGGAACACTGCCTAAACGTCTTCGATACACTTCGTCTGCTTCAAGTTTGAGCGCCGGAAATCTACCCGGATTTTGCGAAATAACGTCACGCAGACGTTCCAAACGATCATTCGGAAATTTATGTGTGTATCTACGAATAAATTCCGGGTACAGTTCGATATATCGCTTCATTCGTACAGATGCTCCCGCGACAGCCGCGAGAATAAATTCGCCATTATACATATTGCGTATTTGAGGTTCGTATTGGATACAATATCGGATCGAACGTTCTTTAATCAATTCAGGATTTAATTTCGCGACTTCACCCAGATATCCTGCCAGATGCGCAGAAAATCCATCCATAATAAGGGAGTCTACAAGCAGATCCATATCGCGGCGCAAAACAAATAACTGTAGCAATTCAGTTTGCAGCCCTTTGATCGGATCGTTACGGAGCAACGTATTGACTTCGCGTAGCATCTCGTAAGCTTGTACAGGATGGGCTTGTAGCAATCCTTCAGCAGCTTTGATGTCTTGAATCAGACCGTGCCGAATCCGGTTCTGGTCGCGTGCAAAAAGTTGATCGGTCGCAATCCGAAGCTGTGGTTCGAACACGTGGCTTTGTACCCAGATCAGCGCCGCGATCGATACGATGCCGGTTGCCGCCGAAATACCTAGCCACAGTGCCGAATCGGCAAAAAACATCGCCAGCAGCATCAGCAGCGCAGCGAATAGCAGTTCCGACCGCATCTTGCGTTTGACATGACGGGTAGCAAGGGTCGGTACACTCGCTAACTTCCGTTTACCGCAGACCGGGCAAAGTTTTTGCGAAAGTACGGTATAACTGCCACATTTTCCGCAGACACGAAGTTTATCGTATGCGTATTCGGTGCGTAGATAAGGCTTGAGAAGCACCGGGATTTTTTTGCTCATGAAGGATCACGCCGTTCATTTAATGTATTTAACAATCGTTGATCGATCTCTTGGCGAGACGAGGCTTTTTTGGATCTGCGGATATACAAGATCAATTTGATTCCGGTAAAAAGAAACAAAATCCCCAGTAAGCCGTATGTGAGGTAAATCAGATAAGCGGACAATCGCGACACGTCCTTTTCTTAACCCGGTCTCGGGCGAATTTCCGGAGTTGCTGTCTTGCGTCTTAAGGAGGAAGAATCCAAAATTTATACATTCGTGAACCGATGCACATTTTAAGCTATAATTTGGGTAACGCCTCCTTGCTTAACGATAGCTGGAAAATCAACCTTGTGCAACAAGATCGGGAAAGCAACAACGAAAGGTTACAGTGTTTTCAGAAGTTGTTAACCGGATATTAAGGATTTTCACAGAAAACAAGCCTATGATAGTTTTTAAAGATTAATTAAAGGGGTTTTGTACACATGGTTCCTCAGATCAAAAAAGTATTTTATCCGCTTTTTGCAGCCTTGTTATTGATCGGGGGATTGCTTCCTGCAAGCGGGCAATCGGCTTTTGCCAGCAGCAGCGCATCTACGACATCTGCAAATTCCGCAGGCTCGGCTCCGATCGACGCGGTACTGGTGCTGGATGCCAGTAACTCGATGGCGAAAAGCGATCCGCAAAAAATCGGCAACGAAGCGATGCGGTTGTTTATCGATATGTTACCGGTTCAAGGCGACCGCGTCGGAATCGTCTCGTATACCGACGTCGTGCAGCGCGAAAAAGCATTGCTCGATATTCAAAGTCAGTCCGACAAAGAAGAACTCAAAACGTTTATCGGACAATTGGGCCGGGGCGCTTATACCGATACCGCGGTGGGTGTGACCGAAGCGGTCAACATGCTGCAACGCAGCACGGAAGCGGGTCGTGAGCCGCTTATCGTCTTGTTGGCCGACGGCAATACCCAGCTGAATACGAAGAAGTCCAAAACATTAGAGCAGTCCCAGCAAGAATTAAGCGATTCCGTACAAAAAGCGAAAGAAGCCGGTATTCCGGTCTATACGATTGGGCTTAATGCCGACGGCAAGCTCAATCAAGCCGAACTTGAAAAAGTCTCGACCGATACAGGCGGCAAATCGTTCGTTACGAATTCAGCCGAAGATTTACCGAGTATTTTGAGCGAAATTTTCGCCAGTCACCAACAGCTGAATGTCGTACCGCTGGACTCGCTAACCGGAAATGGCGATTTTCAAGATGTGAAGATCAGCGTTCCGAACGCGAATGTATTAGAAGCGAACGTATCGATTACATCGAAGCAAAAAGTCGAGTTGAAACTGAAAGATCCGAGCGGAGCCGAAGTGGCGATTCCTTCCGATTCCGTGACACGTTCGAGTTCCAAAACGTATTCGTTGCTCAAAATGATCAAGCCGCAAGAAGGCGATTGGACACTCAGCGTCAAAGGTGCGACTCAAGATCAGATCGATATCAACTTGGTCTTCAACTACGATCTGGAACTCGCTACCGATCCACTGAGCAAAAGCTCGTATGGCAAAGGCGATAAAGTCGATGTGTCCGCGTATCTGACAAGCGGTGGAGACAAGCTGGATTCCCCGGAATTATACGCGACGATGAAAGCGACATTGGTTGTGCAAGATACCGAAACAAAAACAGAAAGCGCATTGCCGATGACGTTAAAAGACACACAGTTCAGCGGAAGTTACGAATTGCCGGAAGCCCATAAGTATACGTTGCTGGTTCGCGCGGAAGCCGACAGCTTTTACCGCGAATCTCCTCCGATCCAGATCGATGCGGCGGCGGGGACAGTAGCAGGCGGAGCAGGGACAGAGAAAGCTTTCCCGTGGATGCCCGTCATTTTAAGTGTGTTGGGTCTGATCTTACTCGCCGTGATCGCTTTCTTCGTCATGAAATATCTGAAAAAAGCGAATAAAGGTTTTGTCGGTCAAATGGTGATTGAGATCCGTGACGAGAACACGGGCGAACGTTCGTATCCGCAGTACAAAAAACTCAATACGTACAAAGGTCGCTTTAACATGCACCAACTTCTTCAACTGGCTCCCGAGCTCAAAGATACCGAAAATATCGTGCTGACGCCAGGTTCCGAAGACCGTATCATTTTGCGCAGCAGCGCAGAGGGCGTTCCGATTGAAAAATCCGGGCGTGTCGTCGATACGTCGAAAGGCTTGGAACTGAAAAGCGGCGACCGTATTACGATCCCGATGGCTCAAGCCGGTAAAACGATTATGGTTGAGTATCTGGTGTAAAGCTCGGCATCCGAACAATATTCTCTTTTTTACACATCCCCGTCTCAAGACGGTGTTACTCTTTCCCACGATTGCCTACAATACGATATAGAAGAATCATAGCCGTATCCACATCTCGAACCGGCTTTCTCGCCGCTGAGGCAGCGCATAAAGACCGTATCTCGAAAGGAGCTTTTCATGAAACCGATTGTAAGAGAACATATTCAGCAGCTTGACGTCTCGCTCGGAGGCGGGATTGTCAGCGAGAAAATTCGCGTAGACACCATCGATAACCCGATGTTGATTATCGGTCTGGGCGGTACAGGGATCGATGCGCTACTGCGCCTGAAATATCAGATTAACCGACGCTTCAAACTACCGGAAGATCCAGTCTCCAAAAATAAAATGGAAAAACCTTCGAATGTCGAGTTCCTCGCGTTCGAGACGAACGAGCAAGACCGCGGCAAGCGCTACAAAGGGATCGGGCTTGACCCAATCAACGAATTCGTGCTGCTCGCCAATGCGGAGATCGGCGGATTGCTGCAAAACCGCAGTATTTTGGAGCCTTATATCACCGAATGGTTGTCGCCTGAACTGAGCATCACCGACGGGATGAACGGAGCGGCCGGTGTACGTCAAGCCGGACGTCTGCTTCTGTTCACCAAGATCAACCAAGTCGTGCAAGCGATCGACAAAAAGATCAAAACACTCTCGGTCGGCACGAACAAAAAGCTGACGGTATTCCTGTTGACGGGTCTATCCGGCGGTACAGGCAGCGGTTCGTTCCTCGATATCTCCTATATTATTCGCGGAATTATTGAACGCGACCACGGTTCGGCGGGTATCGACCGTCTGAATATGCTCGGCTATTTGTTCACGCCAGACGTCAACTTGTCGAATAAAAGCTTGAGCGAACATACGCGCGAATACGTTCGCAAAAACGGATTCGCGGCGCTTAAAGAATTGGATTATTGGATGAACGTCGACGCGCGCGGCGAACGCTTCAAGCAGCAGTACGGCAGTATTTTGACCGTTAACTCGCCGCTTCCGCCGTTCAACTTGTGCCATCTGATTTCCGCGACCAATACCGAAGGTAAGCTGCTGGAAAACGCGTACGACTATTGTATGAACGTCACGGCAGAAAATATTACGAACTTTATGGCGAGCGAAGAAAAAGCATCCGGCGAAGAATTTGCGATCCACGACTATATCAGCAATATCCGCACGAATATCGCGCAAATGACCAAAGCTTACCCGGCGAATTACGATTACAATATTATCGGCGCTTCGTCGGCGGTACTTCCGATTGAAGAAATGACGACATACCTCGCGTACCGTCTGTTCCAGAAGATGGAGAAGATGTTCCAACACGCGCCGAACCAAGAAGAAATCGAGCGTTTTGCCCAAAAGCTGATGCTTGACCCCGATTCGATGCTCAAAACGTTCGAATCGCGCGTACCGGAACCGATTCCAGGCTACCAGAACAGCGAACGTCTGAATTACGCCAACGTGATCAAGATGCAAAATGTCAACATGGATGTCGAGCTGGATCAGACTTTCTTGGCGCGGGCGCGCGAAGAATATATCAAAATGAAAAAGCAGCTTCCGGGCGAAATGATGGAGCGTTTCTCCGAACAGATTCGCCGTGCCTTTCTTAGCCCGGAGCAAGGGCCTTTCTACGTATCTCGCTTGATCTATACGGAAAAAGGGTTCTCGTTGCTCAAAATGCTGCAAGCGTATATCGAAAATCTGCGCGAGTCGCTGCTGCGGATTCCTCGCGATATCGAGGCGGCGGAAGAACTAGCGAACGAACGCCTAGGTGATGCCAAAAGTGCTTTAATCGCGCGCGAAAAAAAGAAAAATGCCTATATCGAAGCCAAAACGAACGAGTATTGGTTAAGAGCGGATGTTGAGCGTACCGAGCAAATGATCCAATTTTACGAAGACTTCTACGAATTGCTCAATCGCGAAAACAACCGGATTTACGGCGTGTTCACCGAAATTTTGAACGCGCTCAGCTCGATCTTCGAGCGTAACGGCGAAATTTTGACACGCGGCGACGAGCAAGTCGACCATAAAGGCAACAAAACGTATTACTGGAATGTCGTCAGCGTTCCCGATATTTCGAGCGTGGTCGGTAGTTTGATGGAGAAACGCGACGTAGACGATCTGATTCGCGATTTCTCGCAAGAATTAATCGACCACTCCGATCGCTGGATCAAAGAACAAGAAGTCGATATCGTCGGTTCGATCTCGGACTTCCTAACAAGCAAATTCGGGGATCTGATCACGCAATCGATGGAAGATTTCTTGCGAATGAAATTCGGCGAAGACGAGTCGATCGAGAAATTCGTCGAGCGCAATATCGCGGGAAAGCTGGATGAAGAAGCGATTCCGGTCTTCCATTTGAGCAACAGTTCGGGCAATCTGCATTTCCCTTCTTGGGGCTTTGTGTCCGTGCCGGTTCAAGCGCCGGGGATTCTCAAAGGGATTCGAAATTACCAAGAAAACGCGATCGGCAAATCGAACTTTACGGTCAAAGAAAGTCAGGTCAAAAACCGGATCTTCTGGCTGAATACGCGCAACGGTGTGCCGTTGTTCGTGTACACCCCGCTTAAAGTCTACGAAGAAAGTTACGAGCGGACGATTCTCGGCAAAGAAGGCGTCGGACGCCACCTTGTGCAAGGCGAGCGCGATAACTGGACGTATCTGCCGTCTCCGATTCCGCAACAATCATGGGGCGATATCTACGAAAATGCTCGCGTGAAAGCCTACAATCAAAGGGTGAAAGACGAATTTTCCAAAGCTCGCGGATACGGAATCATTATTGAAAAAGACGCCGATCAGACGACAAGCAGCCGTTATTCGGTCGTGACGACGAAGCCGTTCGATCTGTTCTCCGCGCTCTCTGAATTTGATACGCAATTGCAAAGCGCGAAGCCGAATCTGGGCGAAGTGAAACGTGCCTATGCGGAATTGAAACGTCTGCTGAGCGAAGGGATCGAACGTCAGTCGGTCAAAGATATCTTCGGCAGTATTAACGAAGAACTGGCGAAAGAAAACTTGATTCGTTCGCCGGAGCAAATCCGCCGCGTGCGTGAAGAATTAGCGAAATACGAGCAGATCCAAGCGAAGATTACGGAACTTGAATCGCTGCTTTCGCAGCATGCAGGCGAAGAACAATTGCTCGATCAATATATCGAAGCGCTCTATACGGAGACGATTGTCAAAAAAGGCGCGCTCTATATCTATGACCGAGAAGAAGACGAAGAGAGCTGGGAGCCTTTCGTCAACTTGATGAAAAGCCGGAATTATCCGCACTTCGAGATTTACACGGTGTTCCGCAGCCTAAGCGATCGTCAGCGTCAGGTATTGCTGCGCAAAGCTTCGCGTCGTTCGAATCAATTGACCGCTTCGGAAGACGTATCGCTGCTGCTTGGCAAGCTCGACGAATTGTACAATACGTTTATCGAAGCGCGCCAGCAATTGGAATACGAGCGTATGGAACTTGTGAACGGTGACGAAGCCTACCGTTTCTATCAAGAAACCGCGGCGAAACTTAACGACTTACGCAAAAGGTTGAACTAATATGAATTTGCTGGAGCAATTCACTGCCGCTTATGCGGCGAGAGAACAAGAACTGCCCGGCTTCGCAGAAGGGAAAAGCGGCCTGCATTATCCGGCCGCTTTCTTGTTCATCGGAGACCGCGCAGCGGAAGCCGCTGTCACGTTGACACAGCTCAATGCACATAAATACGATAACGCAGCCGGGATTACTTATTTTCATCTGGCGACAAGCGATCTGCCGCAAGACGAGTTAGATCGTCATCATCAAGCGGTACGTTTTCGCTGGGATGCGTTTGGTTCAAGACAGATTGAAGAAAATACGTATCGGCGCGATCTGCACCGAGCTTTCGTCAGTTCCAAAGCGGATCATTTGTATGAATTGAACCGGGAGCTTCGCAAATCCAGCCGGATGTTGTCGGAAAGCGGACGATTATTCGCTTCGTTCGATCGACTGTATCTATCTATCGTCGTACATGCCGATGATGTGATGAACGTCCTAACGCCTGAGATTTCGCTGCTTGCGGCTTCTGTATTCGGGCAATCGTTCAAATCCGTTCAGACCGATCTCTATGTGCTTGTGCGCGATCAAGAACAATCGGACTCTTTCGGTTACGCAAGTTCGGTCGGCGTCGCTTTTTTGCGCGAGCTGGATCTCATGCAGCGCCCGGAATATACGTTTTCCGCGCCCCTACAAGTGACCGAAAACCGTCTGAACATCGACGTGAACCATGCCGCTTCGCCGCTGTTCGACCTTGTCTATCTTTTGTCCGATAAAAACGAACGGGGCATCGCGGCGCCGGGCGGTCTGCAAGGCGCGTACGACATTATCTGTCACGCTCATTTGCTCAAAAACCGGCGCCGCGACGCCGGCACGGCGGCTTCGCTAAACGGCATGGCGAATGCCGTAGACGAACAGCCGCTGGAAGGGCTGAAAACAGGCGCGGGGCAGTACAACAATGCCGCGTTCAAAAGCGGCTTGTCGAGCGAGTCCGGGCGCCGGGGCTTGGCTTCCGGCGGCTTCGCTCGGGTCGTAAGGCCGGATCGGTCGATCGCTCTTGCCGTACTGTATCAGTTCACGCGCGGACTCAATCGCCGGATGCGCGATATTCCCGAGACGCCAGCCGGCGAGCAATTGACGCGGCTGGAGCTGGATCGGTCCGCGATGCGCGCCCGCGCGGCAAGACTTGCGCCGGACGAAGACAAATTAGCGGATATGAACGGGATTATGAGTTCATCCGTACCTTACTCGTCGCTTCGGCGGATGACACTCGCCGAAGCGGAAGAGAGTTTGTTCGGGAAAGGGGCGGAGAGTTTCTTCCGCGTCAACTTCGAAGAAGAAGCGCAGCGGTATTTAGCCGAAGCCGATATCGGCAGAGGGCTGCGCGAGTATGCTTCGCGCGTCACGGCTGAAGACGCGCAGCATGGTCTGTACGTCATCGCGGCTTGGAGCGATGGCTCGGAGTCCGCGAACGCGGCGCCGAAGGCGCTGCTTGAGCGGATGCGCGAAGCGATGATGGAGCAAGGCAGCCTACGCGCCGAACTGAAGCAAGCCTATAGCGGGATCGTGGAAGAACAACCGTTCAAAAAAGCTTGGCTGCGCGACAGTCAAAATGTCCGCAACTTTTTGCGGTACTTTTTCGAAGAAGTGTACGGTCTAAAGCTGCAACTGCTGCGGCTGGAACTTGAGATTGAGCTATATCGTCGCTACGAAGACGCGCTCAAAGATCTGCATGCGCAGTACAAATCGACAGTGCGCCGCGTCGAACATTTGGAAGAACGGCTGCGCCGCGCCGCCGAGTATAGCGCGCAAAGCGCGGACGATTACATCGGGCAGAATCTGATGCCTTATTACGAACGCGTCGTGGACGTCATCATGCGCGACGCCGAAGACCGCCGCGGCAAACCCTACTACTTTGAAGAACGTAGGCTGAATGATCTTGCAACATTAGTCATGGAGCGTCCGGAAGACGCTTATGCCGCAATTGACGAAGGAGCTTTCGGCGCACCTGCATCCGGGCTTTCGGCTATCCATGCGGGAGAGCGGCGGTTACTTGAGCGGCTGCAAGAACTTTGCGCACGTGAAATGTTTGGCGCACAGCCGCTCATGCAGACGTATGAACAAGAATTGTTGAGCCGCGCCAATGTCGCCGTCGAATACGAAAACCGCGAGACGATGACCAAAGAAGATCTGTTCCGCATTTTGTACCGGAAGATGGAAGAACGCGCGGCAATCAATCTTCGGTTGTTCGATTACACGCAGGAACATCGCCATGAAGAAAAGTATTTCTTCGGCGACGGCAACGGGGAATTTATGCGCTACGCGCTCAACGAAGAAGAAACATCTCGGATTTACCGGATCGGTTACGTGCATGAGCGCCGTAGCGACGGGGTCGAAAAGCTCAATCTAATGGGCGGGTTCCATATCGAGGACTTGATGTATTATCGCAACGGACGCGTCTATTACGATACGTATATCAAAGCCGGATATTTATTCCACGCGATCGATTACTCAACGTTACCGGATATTCGTTAAATCCAGGAATCAGGTTAAACAAGGAGGTGGCGCAGCATGCAGCGCAAAGTCAATCTGCTGCTGCTTTTGCTGGCGATTGTAGGCGGGGCGGTCGGGTTCGGAATCGGAGAATGGTGGCTTGCCCGCTTTGAAGGGCAGATATCGAGGGTTGTGCTGGTCGGCGTCTATTTTTCGGTATTGGCTTTCTGTATCGGGTTAGGATGTCTGGTCGCGGAAATGATTTCGCCGAAGCTGAGCGGAAAATCGTGGAGAGAGCGCTACGCCGGATTTTCGTGGCAACTGTTGGTTCCGACTACGCTGGCGGCTTTTCTGATTTTAGGATCGCTGTTCGAATTTGTGTACGAGCTGGATTTGGGCGGCGTCAAAAAAGTCAACGATATCGTGCTGCTGATCGATAATTCCGGCAGTATGGTCGACAGCAAAGAAGGCGGGCTAGGCAACGATAATGAAGGAAAACGTTTTGACGCGGCAAAAGAATTAATCGAACGCATGGATGGAGATAAGCGGGTTGCGGTCTTGACGTTTGACGATCAGGCGCAGTTGATTCAGCCGTTCACTTCGGTCGCGACGAACGAGCAGAAGCAGAGAGTTAATTTCAAAATCGATGCGATCAAGCCAACCGATTATCCGACCGATATCGATGTCGCGCTCAGCGAGACGCTGAAGCAGATTCAGGATCAGGGTAGCCCGGATAACGGAGCGATGGTCATTTTGCTGTCGGACGGGGTTACCGATATCGATATGAACAAAGTCGTCACGCCATACCGCGAGAAACGTGTTCCGATTAACGCGATCGCTCTGGGCGATACTGAGAATTCGGCGCTTAACCAAGCTTCGCTGCAAGAGCTGAAAAACGGATTCGCGCTGTTGCAAAAAATGGCGGAGCGCACAGGCGGAACGTATACGAATGTCGCGAATGCCGATCAGATTTCGTTGGCGTTCCAAGATATTTATCAAAACCTGGACGATCATACCTTGCTGACCGAACGCACGGGCGCTCCGGCTGGCAGTACGTATTTGCAAGTGCTGCACGTGATTTTGATTGTACTTATCGGAGCTGCGCTGGGCATTGCGCTTGGCGTGATGTTCGATAACCGTTTCCTTGCCAAAAGCTTCGGGATCGGCGGCGCCGTATCGGGTCTTGTTGCCGGTCTAATCTTGGAACTTGGGCTGCAAGGCGATGAAGTCAACCATTCGGGGGTGCGTCTGTTTGCGGTACTCGCGCTCGCGACGATTATCGCGCTGTTCACTTTAGTGGTTCCGATTCGAGAGCAGCAGCGCAAAGAACGTCGGCGAGGAGCCAAGTATAAGAATTCTTCGGCGGGATTGGGACAACGTTCGGACGATCGCAGCAGCGGCTTTTAACGCAATCGGTTCAAAAGCGTCATCTTGCTCTTCGGTTAAGGATTTGGAAGATCGGGTAAAGATATTGCGAGTGATTAAATAGCGTGCTATCGACTACTTGGAGAATCCCTAATTTAACCGGAGAGGATGAATGGACATGACTCAATCTTCTGAACAAATGTACGACGTGTTATTTATCGGCAGCGGACAAGCAGCTTGGAACGCGGCATTGCCTTTGACGAAAGCGGGCAAAAAAGTCGCGATTATCGAGCGCCACAAAATCGCGGGTGTCTGCACAAGCTATGGCTGCAATCCAAAAATCATTTTGGATAGTCCGATCAAAACGATCTCGGATGCGAAGCTGTACGGCGGCAAAGGGCTAGATAGCTCGTTCACGCTGGATTGGTCAAAGTTGATGGAGCATAAAAATTCGATTCTCGACCCGTTACCTGACTTTTTGGGCAAAATGTTAAGTGACGCGGGCGTGACGATTATTCACGGCGAAGCCAAATTCGAAGATGCGCAGACGGTTGTCGTCAATGGTGAACATTACCGAGCAGAGAACTTTGTCGTCGCTGCTGGGCAACGTCCGATGATCCCAGACATTCCGGGTAAAGAGCTGCTGGAGACCAGCGATGACTTCTTGTACTTGCCTGAGCTTCCAAAACGCATTGTCATGATCGGTGCAGGTTATGTCGCGATGGAGCTGGCGTCGATTGCGTCCAAAGCTGGTTCGCATGTCGAAGTGATTCAAAATTCGAACCAAGTGCTGTCTGGATTCCATCAACCGTATGCGAATTCGTTGGTTGAAAAGATGAAAGCGGACGGCGTTGTGTTCCATTTTGAAGATCAAGCCACTCAAGTGGAGAAGCAAGGCGAAGAGTTCGTCCTGACTACGGAAAAAGGGCTGTCGCTCAGCGCTGATCTGGTCGTGAGCGCGATCGGCCGTATTCCGAATACCGAAGGGATCGGGCTGGAAGAAGCAGGCGTAACCTATACGGAAAAAGGCATCGTCGTTGATGAATATTTGCGCACATCGCAGCCGCATATCTATGCAAGCGGCGATGTACTCGACAAAACGCAGCCACGTCTTACGCCGACTTCGATCTTCGAAGCGAAATATCTCGGTGCTTACTTAGCGGGAATGACGAATACGCCTATCGAGTACCCGCCGATTGCGACGATCACCTTCACTTTGCCGCGTATCGCGCAAATCGGCGTATCGCCGGAAGAAGCGGAGCAATCCGATGCTTACAAAGTGAAGTCGGTCGAACTCGGCAAGCAGTGGGACTTTGCGGGTCGAGGCGATACCGATGCGCATCTGACGCTGGTCTACGATCAAGAAGGCCATATCGTCGGTGCGGCGGCTTATAGCCAAGAAGCATTGGAAATCGTGAATGCGTTGACGCCGATTATCACGTTGAAACTTTCGGCAGAGCAAGCGGATCGACTGGTTTACGCGTTCCCTTCGTTCGAATCGACGATCCCGTCGTTGCTCCGTCAAGGGCAAATGGAGTAATCGAGATTTTGATTTGATTTCGCAAGCAGTCGATCTTGTATAGATCGGCTGCTTTTTTATGGATAAAGCTGGGCTTGAGGCTAGGGAATGGGCAGTGCTGCTGTGTTATAATGAAGAAAGGGATACAGCTTAATGAACGATGCAACGAAAGGGGATATCCGCGATGCGGTTTATCGAAGCAAAGCCGGATTCGCCAGTGATTCGCGAATTGACGCGCCGAGTGAGCGGCGATGTGTGCACGTTGCAATGGCAATGGCCGTCCGGTACAGATTTTGTATATATCGGACGCCGTGCTTTGGATGCTGCGCATGACGCATCTTCGAAATCTGAACCCTCGGTATTTGGACCGGATGGAGGATTCGACGATTCTGGATTGAAGTTATATACACGCGAAGAATACAAAGCCGCAGGCGGTTATCGAGATCGTCTGGACGGGATTGGACGCTATGCGTATTGGGTCTATGCGGCGCTTCCGGGTTCGGGAGAACCCGTGTTGATTCGCCAAACCGACGGATTGAACACGGTCGAGACGCCTGCGGGTCGAGCCAAGATCCGATATGCGGTGATTGAGAAAAAGCCGTTATTCCGGGCATTCAAAACGGTACGCATCGAAATTTCTTGCGAAGTTTCGCTGAGCGAAAACGTACTCTGTTATGTGAAAAAAAGCGGCGCTTATCCGACAGGCCCGCAAGACGGAACGGTTTATCCGTTTACAGGAGCTTTTCCCGCCGGGCGTACGCGCTTGCCGGATATTGAAGTCGGCAAAAACGATTATATTCGTGTGTTTTTTACCGATGCGAAGACCTATGGGCAGTTATATGAACTGTTACCTGAATAATGGAAAACCATCTAACCAGTATGTGGCTGCGCCATGAGGAGGAACGGGAATGAGCTTTTTTAGTCGCTTCAAAAGAAAGCCTCAAGAAGAACCACGGCCTTTATTTTACGATATCGTTTGTCCGTATTGTTTTACGAAATTTGCACCGGAAGAAGTCGTATTTCGCGCTTCGCACCACCGGGAAGACGATGAAGATTTTGCGCTTCGCGAAGATGCGCCGCTGAACCGATACCGCGAGCGTTTCGGGCTGGATACGGTCTATGATATGGAAGCGATCTTGAAGCCTCAAGACTTTTTGATGGAACATCGTACATATACGGATCATGTGTTGACCGCGCTGACCGATCGTTACGGCGAGACGACGCGCAGAAGATTGTGCCCGCATTGCCATAATGAACTGCCTGTAACTGCGGGCAAAGTGCCAAGCAATATTATCTCGATCGTCGGTGCTTCCCAAGTCGGCAAGTCGGTCTATATGACCGCGCTTATTCATACGCTTCAACAAACGACTGCCGATCGCTTCGACGCGGCATGTATGCCGCTTAACGCGGAGATTAGCCGCAAGTTCCGCATGAACTACGAAGAACCGCTGTTCGAACGCGGCGATCTGCTGGCTTCGACGCAAAAAGAACGGATGCAAGAACCGTTTATTTTCCAATTCGTATTCAAAGACGACAAAAAGCCGCCGCTTACGCTCGTCTTTTTCGATGTGGCGGGTGAAGGTATGGTCGATGAAGAATATTTGAACCTGCACGGACGCCATATCCGCAATTCGGCAGGTATCTTGTTTATGGTCGATCCTCTGCAAATTCGTTCGATCCGCGAGCGGATTCGGATTATGCTTGGCGATAAGCCGGGCGAATGGACGAACCGTTACGACGAACCGCGCGACGTGGTGCTGACGATGTTCAGTGACTTTATTTCGCATCAAGAAAAAGGCAAAACGGATATTCCGACGGCTGTCGTATTAACGAAAAGCGATATGCTGCGTTCGCTTGCCGATGAAGAAGGCGACTATATTCGTCCGAACAGCAACGTGTTCAACAATATGGAACATCACGATTACTTCGACCTCACCGAATTTAGCAATATCGACGGCGAAGTCCGTCGCTTTATCGAAAAAGTCGATCGTCCGTTCAAAGGCACGATGGATGTATATTTCAACGAAACCGGCTATTTTGCGGTATCTGCGCTCGGCAGTAATCCGGTCGATCAGAAGATTCAAGGCGTCGTGAGCCCGATTCGGGTCGACGAACCTTTTATCTGGCTGCTGCATAAGCTGAACTATATTGAGGGGAGAGAATAAATCGTGAGTTCATTCTCTTCAAAACAAATCGCCCAACAGATGTATACACGGGCGCGTAGCGGGATTTTCCGAGATACGGAAGGCTACGATACGATTGCGCGTTCGGAAAGTCTGGATGATACTTTTATCAAAAAAAATCTCCATCCGCTATGTACGTATGACGCACCCGCCGAGCTGACCGCTTCAGGGGTCAAAGAAGAATCGGCTTACCCGGATTCGGTCCATCTGGTACAGATGGAAAACGGCGACGTGATCTTGGGGCAAAATGTCTACAAGTCTGTCGATTTCGCCGGGCTTCGGAGCACCTTTTTCACGCATAACTATGTGATTCCGTCTGAACATGCCGATGCGCTGCGTACGGAATATATGAACTTTTTATATGCGGATTATGAATGGAACGCACAAGAGGCGACGGAAGGACAAGTTTCGTCTACGCAACTGCCTGAACTTGCACAATTGCCGATGCGAAGTCAACTTCCGCAACCGAAAATCGCGTTAGATAAGCTTGAAGAATTGGGCTTGGATGCTTCTTCGTTCAAAAGGCTGCTGCTTGCCGTGATGGAATCGATCAACGGACGCCGCAAAGTATATGTGACGCTGAATACGCCGATCGCGGAAATGAATGACCGGGCGCTTCGGCTGCTGGAAGTGTTGTATGCGGCGCTGCCGCCGCAATTCCGTCGTCGACTTGGCTTTGTGACATATTCGCGCGAACCGCATAGCCGCAAAGGCGTACATCTGACTTTTGTCGAGCAAGGTTCGATGCGTCCGGGCGATCGGAATATCGAAAAAGACTTTTTGTTCGATTTTTCGCGTAATCGTATCGTGAATGCGGCAGAAGGCGGAAGTCTGCAAGAACTGGCGGACTTTTTGTATACCGAGCTTCGGGATCCTCAGCGTTTGGAGCGGTTTTATAACTTTGCGGACGAAGCTCTCGGCAGTACGCCGGAGGAGCTGAATCCAGAAAGTTATCTGGATATGTCGCGGTTGTTCCGCATCGAAGAAGGCGACGAAAGCGCGTATGACGCTAATCGTCGCGGAATCTGGAGATTGCTGCTCGATTGGACAGGACGCACAGGAGATACACGTCTTAAAGCACGGATGCTGGATTTGCTGAGCGGACGCTTCGACCGCGAACTTGAAGACGTGATGGCGGGTCGGATTCCCGAACCGGATTTGCTGCGCGATATCGTAGCGTATTTCCGGGTCGGCGGCAAAGGCGCGGCAGCTCTGGTGCTTCGATATTTGCTGACCTTAATGCCGATGGTCACGCGTCAAAAACGCAAAGACGGCGAACTTCCTTATTACGCGGTCATCGAAAGCGATCCTGAGTTAGCCGACACGTTCTTCTCGACTTTGATTGGCAACCGTCAGTTGTCGTCGATGTTGTTCGAGCCATATTTAGAGCGGAAAATGCAAGCCGCATCCAGCGGTGCAGAGGTGATTCGGATCGTGCAGAACTGGTCGGACGATCATCCGGGGCTGCTGAACAACGAACATTTTTGCGACATTTCGCTTCAAGCGCTCGGCAGTAAACTTCGTCGTTCCGGAGAGCCGGTCTCGGCGGTTCGCGGCGTTGTCGAGACGCTTCGCGGCGATGGCAAGCCGACTGCCGGATTGATGGACGGCACCGGCGAAGAATTGATGAAGCATCCGCTTTGCGTCGCGCTTGCGGATGAAGCGATTCAATATTTGCTGGACGAATGGGAATGGGAAAAGGTCACGCTGGAACAAGTAACGGGGCTTCATTTCTTGTTCGAAGGCGAAAGCGAAGAAGATCGCAGCCGCAAAGTGCGCGGTCCTCGCGGAACGGAGAGATACGCTGCGCTGCGCGCTGCTTATCTATGGTTCACGCTGGATCGACCGGATGCCAGCCTGCTCGAAGGCTTGGCGATTCGCGAAGTGGACGAAGTGCAAAAGCTCGGTCGCCGATTGCTTCCTGCGGAGATCGCAGCGGGTCGGTATAACCGCCTGATGCCTGCTTTTTCGCGCAGCCTCAGCGGTGGCGGCGAAGACGTGGATTATCGCCGCCTTGTCGATGCGGTGCGTATCAATTCTTCGAATGCCGGAGGACGAGAATCGATCTATCGGTTCTTCGAATGGTCGGCAGGGCAAGAACCTTACGCGGACGGGCGCAAGCTAGATCCGGCTTATGAAGCGGCGATTTTGCATTACTTTACCGCGCATGACCGTGAAGCTTTCCGCGATAAAAACAATCGGCGCGATTATTTCGACCGTGCACCGGTTCCGCTGGCTTCGGTCTATCGCAAAGTGCAGTCTCAGCAAGCTTCGCCTTTGGTGCGTTGGATGCGTAAAAACCGGAGTCTGACGATGCTGCTAATGGGGATTTTTGCGGTGATTATCGTGGGCGGAGCAAGCGTCGGCATTTTATACGCGACAGGCGTATTGGGCCAACCGAAAGAAACGGTACAGACGACGCCGGATTCGAATTCTGGTGACGATAACGGAATCTCTTCGCCGGGAACGTCCGGTTCTGGCGAAGCAAGCCCGGGAGCTGATGCGAATTTGGATCTGCTTGTGTTCGGCGGAGCGGATAATGCTTCGGTTGAATTCGGGTTTCGCACCGCCGAGGAACGGGATGCTTTCGAAGCTGCGCCGCCGGAGCTGACCTTGGTCTGGGAAAACGGCGAAAGCGAACCGATTGACGGCGCTTCGCTGTCAAAAGGCGCAGATCCTGATCCGATTGACGGAGCACCGGCAACGGGAGAAGATCCTGCTGCCGGAAGCGGTAGCGGGCAGAGTGGTAGCGATGCAAGCGGAGATACCGATGGAAGCAGCGATACGGGCGAAGCTTCAGAAGCCGGGACTTCCGGCGCGGAAGGTTCGGTCGAAGGCACCGAAGCGGGAGCGGCGGATATCAACGGCGCGGACGCGGGCAGCACATCCGGGGATACTGGCGATGCTGCGGCAGGCGAAGCTGGTACTGGCGGTGAAGCTGGCGAAAGCGGCGGAAGCGCAGCGGATTCGTCCGCACCGGCTGAAGGTGCGGATAGCGGAACGTCCGGCGGAGCAACCGACGGCGCGGCGGAGTCTTCGGCAAGCGGAAGCGGCTCGCCTAGCGAGCCTGCGGATGCGAGTGAGTATCTGTACAAAGCCGTATACAATATCGGCGGTACGATTAAGTCCACCATCGCCGCGGTTATCGTCGGGGATGAGCGGTATGAGGTTCGCTCGGAGACCGGAGCGGAGTAATTAGTAGTTAGATAGCAAGTTATGAGAAAAGACCTCGCGCATACAGTTGGAACTGTATGCGCGAGGTCTTTTTTTATGTAAATAAATAGTTTAAATATTTCGAAAAAGAGCTAACTTGGTCTTTTGGACAAGCGAATTGTAGGACTTTTGGTTATTTCCTATTCATAATGAAATGGAAATTTTATGTTTCTAAAGAAAAATAATCAGGATATAAACGTTTAGACCTGGTTAATATTGTTTATTTATCTTGTGTTTGCTTGCAAGAAACATTCGAAACACAGGCTTAAGATTCAAGTGATTTCAAGAAACAGAACATTTGAACTAGGCGCAAAGGTCAGTGTTTGGTTTGGAACTTGAAGAAAATGAATGAATATCAGAATTGGAGGAATACTGCACATGCAAGCAAAAGGAAAATGGATTTTGTCGACTTTGCTCTTGTCGTCGTTAGGCGCTCAAATCGTGCCTCATTCGGCTTTGGCAGACCCTGAAGCTAATCAAGCGGCAAGCGACAAGAAGATTCAAAACGAACAAGAGTCGGCGGCATTCGTCGAAGAAAAAGCGGAGGTCGTGAGCGAAGATCAAGCCAGCCGTACTCTGTTCAGCAAAGACTATCTGCTCAGTGACAACAGCCGGGAAACGGTATTGTCGGCAGTACCGCTCCATTACCAAGACGATCAAGGGAACTACCAAGATATTCAACTGGCTTTGAATTTGGAATCCCTGTTTTCCGATCCGCAAGTCGAATCGTCAGAAGCACAACCTTCGGCGCTGCTATCGTCGTCGCTACGTTCGGCCAAATCTTTTGGAGCATCTGCCCTGACCAATCTGGAAGAAGCCAAATCGCCTAGCGAAGATTCTTCCGAAGAACTTTCTCAAGATGAACCGTCCAGCGAGGTCAGTAACCCTTCGCAACCTGATCCAGACTCGTCCGAAGAACCTACCGAACCTAACGATTCCGAAGTCGAAGCTCCGGCTACCGAAGAACGGGAAGTCGTCGAAGAAGCTCCGGTCGAAAAAGAGACGCCAAAAGAAACGCCGTCAGCTCCGTCTTCCGAACCCGGATACACCTCGTCAACCGTTCCTTATACGCCAAGCTTACATACGCTCTACACACAAGGCTTTTCTATCGGAACCAAGCAGCACCAACTGACTCTTGTGCCTGTCGATGCTGTGGCTGCAACTGCCGATGCGTCGCAAGCTTCTATCGGTAAGTTGGGTTACTCGAATGTTTGGACAGCCACAGACGTTGATCTTTCCCTAACGCCTTCGGGAATTTCGCAGACTATTCATTTGAATGCTGCCGATGCACCTTCGAGTTTCCGCTTCAAAGTAGAAGGGCAACTGGATGACAAGCTAACCAGCGGAGATTTGTCTTTGTCTTCGGCTTGGCTGAGCAGCGCAGACGGACAACGTCGCGAAGTCACTCAGACGATTAGCGAAGAAAACGGGGTTCGTTATCTGAATATCGATATAAATACAGAAGACATGTCTTATCCGATTGAGCTTCACACAGGTATCGAACTTCAACGTCCATCGCAGACCGCGACCGTAACGGCGCAAGAAAAGACTTCAAGTGTTGGCGAAATGAGTCTGTTTGCGTTCTCGGCACCGACGACGCCGGATACGCGCACCTATGTCCAATACGATTTGTCGAGTTTGCCGAAAGATACCGGAGTACGCGAAGCCTATCTGACTACAACTGCGGATAGCGGTAGGGGCAACCCGGACACGCTTCAAGTCAAACGAGCGGTAGAACCGTGGCATGAAGGCACACTAGCTGCGGCTAACGAACCAAGAACGGCGCTGCGTGCAGACGGAGCAAGCTACGGCAAGCTGCGTAATGAAGCGGACGGTACAAGCCGGATTGATCTGGATCCCGATCTGATCACTCGTTGGTTAACCGAAGATCAGCCTAACTACGGACTACAGATCGATGGCGGAAGTGAGCCGATGTCGTTCGAAGAAACGCCGCAGCTGCATATTCGTCACAGTGGAGACTCTGTCAGCACGCTGAGCGCGGCGGGTACGCCGATGCAGTTCCAATACTTTTACGATGAGCAGAGCCGATTGCAGTATATTTTATTCTCCTCGGGCGAGCGCATTAACTTTACTTACGACACGAACGGCAATCTGATCAAAAGAGAATACGTATCCGGCTCTTAAGCCCACTATAAAGAAACGAGGGGAACTTTTTCGTGAAAAACTTGAAATGGATCAATATCGCGCTGGTCGCAGCACTGCTTGTACCGCAAATCGGCGCGCCGGCACGCGCACAAGCAGCGGCTCCCGCGACTTCGGCAAAATCTGCTGCGGTGTCGTCGCCAACTTTTGTCAGCGGGGCTTTTAACGATACGGCTACACCGATTTCGTTGTATGAACTACAAGCCAATACGCCTTATAGCGGAGCGGTTGAAGGCGAAAATATTTCGGACGTCACCGGGTCATTGGCTCGTATGGAGACCGATTTTAGCCTGCCGGGACGCAACGGTTTGGATTTTACGCTGGGACGTCTGTACGAAAGTAACGAATCGTATATCGAAGAACCGAAGATTACGGGTAACGCGGGTTCTTATGCCAACAGCAGCGAGTATTATACGTACAACGAACGCACTTCGAATCTGGGCGTAGGCTGGGCATGGGCGATTCCGTCCGTTGAGCTGCGCGGGGATGTTCGGTATCTGCATTTTGCAGACGGAACGGTGTATCAAGTCCAAGCGAACGGTCAAGGACTGGTGGATTACCCGCTGAAAGACGTGACTTTCGCTTCTTCTTCCGACAGTATCTCGACGAAAAACGCTGCAGGTCAGACAGTAAATGCGACTGCGGCTTATGTGTTGACCGATACGCTCGGAACGAAGATTTATTTTAATGCCAATGGACAATGGATCGGAACCAAAGACGCTTATGGCAATGTGATCTTGGTGCAATACGCACAGGCTGCCGTGAACGAGCAGAACAGCTATCCGCTGATAAGCAAAATCATCGACACGCTGAACCGCGAAATCGTGTTCTCGTACAAAGCGAATGCGGTCACGGTGACTTACGCCGGAAAATCGCTGGTGTTCAACAAAACGCTGATTAGCGGCACGAACAAAAAACGTACGTTGTCTTCGGTCGTGAACGAAAACGGCGAAACGACGAGCTACGGTTATGCGAAACAAGAAACGAAATACGATGCCGTAACCAATGCCGGAGCGGCTGAGGAAAAAGTGGTCTATATGGCGCTGACCCAAGCGACGTATCCGACCGGCGCGCGTACCGGATATGAATACGGTCAGACGTCCAAGCATTTAGGCGACCAAGGGACGCTCGGTTACTACCGCGTGACGAAGCGTTATGACGAGATGCGCGAAAGCACGTTCAAAAAGAAAAACGTCGTCGTATACGATTATACGAATGCGACCGATTTTTCCGATCCGGCGCAGACGACTTCTACAGTGAAACGCACCACGATCACGAATCCAAATGATGCGTCGCACTTGCCGACAGTCGAGAAAATCAGCGAAACGACGGTTCTGAACGCAGACCATTTGGCAATCAAAGAAACGCGTGAAAAAGCTGGCGAATACAAAAAGCAAGTCGATACGGTCTACGATCCAGATCAACAGCTTGCTGTACAGATCACCGAAACGGACACGGATTATACCCAAACGCCAGAAAAAACAGGCAATAAAGTTCACGCGTATACATACGATAATTACGGCAACGTACTCACGTATACCAATCCGCTGGGACATATTAGCAGCTACAGTTATTCGACCACTTACCCAGGGCTTACGCTGAGCGAGCGCAATACGGTATCCGGCGTCGTGACCGACGACATTTCGTACACGGCTGATCCGGCTTTGCCGCATATTACGCAAATGACGCAAAATTACGCAGACGATAGCGGTCAAGCAAGCTTCCTGCAAATGAGCTATCAGTATGATGCGTACGGAAATATGATTCAGTCGGTGCAGCAACTCGAAAATGATAAAACGCAGCAAACCGACATTGAGTACGGAGCAGCGGTAAAAAATGCGTACCCAACATCGATTAAGCAAAAAGTAACAGAAAACGGTAAGCCAAAAACGATCGAAGAGCGCTACGAATACGATCTGCCTACAGGTCGCGTCACGAAGCATTTTGACGGTAACGCAGTAGCCAAAGGCGCACCTCAAGGTTCTGACGAAGCGTATACGTATGACAATGTGGGTCGTATCACGAAAGTTACACGCCCTGCAGCGGCAGACGGAACGCGCGCCACGTCGTCTTCTTCGTTCTCGTACAATACGATTGGTCAAATCGCCCAGTATGAGATTGTCGACGAAGAAGGCAAAGAAAGCAAAGAAATTTACGACGGTCTCGGTCGCCCTTCCGCGGTCGAACTGAAGCGTAAAGACAACAATAACAACGTCTCGTTCTACACGGTTCAATCTAATCATTACAACGATCTGGGCGAACTGGATTACACGACAGACGGCGAAGGCAACAAGACGCGTTACGAGTACGACGCTAACGGCGAGATCAAAGAAACGATCTCAGCGGCAGGTCGCGTAACAGGATATGGCTACAACGATGTGCTGAACCAAGCGACGACCACAACGGATTACGGTGCAAAAGTGACCGAAGAAACCGATGCCGGAGGACGTTCGACAGGCACGACGCGTACCGACGATAAAGGCAATATCATCAAGACGAGCAATCAGTACGAAGTGGGCGGCAATCCGTTCTCGACCAGTTCGACCGACGGCAAAGGCGCAACCACTGGATTTACCAACGACGGTCTGCACCGATTGCAAAATGTCACGCAAACTAGCGGCGGCACATCGCTCAATACGAAATATTCGTATAACAAACAAGGGGCGATGACCGAAAAAGTCTTCCCGGATCTGACGAAGATCACCTACGGATACGACGAATTAGGTCGTCGATTGTCCAAAACGGACTCCGTATTGGGCAAAGAAAGCTACACGTACGATAACAACAGCAATATCACGGGCGGTACCACGCGCGGCGGTATTAACGTTGTCAATCAATATGACGAACAGAACCGCCTGACTTCATGGAGCAGCGGCGACAAAAACGGTTCGTTCACGTATTACAAAAACGGTCTGCGCAAATCGATGACCGACGAGACCGGAACGACGCAATATTTCTATACGCTAGATAATCTGCTGGAGCGTATGGTGTATCCGGACGGCAAAGAAATCTCGTATACGTATTACAAAAACGGTCTGCCGAATACGATGACCGATCCATTCGGTCTGACCACCACGTATATCTACAATGCGGACAACCAATTGGCGGAAGTGCGTACCGAAAACACGAAGCAAGCGGAGTACATCTACCGCGACGGCTTAGTGGAATCGGACGAGAACCATCTGAAATCTTCGCAGCTTTATCAGTTGAAGCTGGGCGATAATGGACAAATCACCACGACGTACACGAACGATGGTTTTGGACGATTGACCAAGCTTCTTCAGTCGGCAGGTGGCTTGACCCAAGCGTTCACGTATGGCTACGATAACGGAGACAATATCACAAGCCGTAGCGACGGTACGACAAGCGGAACGTTCAGCTACGACGAACTGGATCGCATCGTCACCAGTTCCGAAGGGGACGAGACGTACACGTATGACGGTAAAGGCAATCGTCTGACGCTGCAATCCAGTATCCAGATGCCGCATAAAGATAATATCGATTACACGTATAACCAAGCGGAGCAGTTAAGCGGGGTTACGCGTAACCAGACATCGGTCAGCTACAAGTACAATGGCGACGGTCTGATGACCGAACGTAGTATGACGAAAGACGGGCAATCGACGACAACGCGTTATTATTATGACGGCGCGAACATCATCGCCGAAGGTACGGTAGCAGCAGACGGAACGGTAACCTTCAAAGCTCGTTATGTACGCGGCGCCCAACTGATTTACCGCGAAGACGCGAATCACGAAAAAGCGTACTACCAGCACAACGGTCACGGTGACGTTACGGGATTGGTGAAAGCTGACGGTACCGTACTCAACCGCTATACCTACGATATCTGGGGCAATCCACTGACATCGGATGTCCAAGTCGAGAATGTGTTCGGCTACTCCGGCGAGTATTGGGATGAAGATACGGGTCTGCAATATCTGAGAAGTCGTTGGTACGATCCGAGTATCGGACGGTTTATTCAGGAAGATACGTTCGAAGGATACGTGAATCGTCCGAGCAGTTTGAACCCGTATACGTATGTGGAGAATAATCCGCTTAAATATGTAGATCCTGACGGGAAGAATCCTAAAAAACGCGAATCTGATAACTTAGGAGGAGGAAGCGGACCTCCTAGAGCGAGTAGTGCAGCGGGAGCTCCATCTAATCCAGGTGGAGGTGGAAAGAGTAAAAAATCAAAAACTCCAAAAACTCCAAAACAACCTACTTTGAAATGGGGAAATCCAAAAAGTACTCCAACTTATGGACATACCTTTAGTGATCATGGGCAAACTCAAAGCTCGAGTCAACTTTATAATAGGTCGAGATCTAAAGGAACCCAACAAGGTAGATGGTGGAATGATCAAGAGGCAGCAGATTTTATTACTCCAATTGCAAAACAAGGATATGGTATTTATAATGTACCTGTTCCTTCTAGTATGAATGCACGGACATTCTTTGGAAACAATCGATATATTGATGCTGACCGAGCAATAATTGCTGTAAGGGCTGATGGAAGTGTGCGCACTGCATATCCTTTTAATAGTAATTATCGTTCGAATAAGAATGATTTAAGTAAACCATTACAACCAGAATAGGAGAAGCTCTATATGGAAACTCCTGAATATGTTTCGTTAACAGCAAGGCAGGGATTAGAAGATAAAGTTGGATTTCCAAAGGAATTTGATGATATTGAACAAGATTGGGAGTTTATTGTAAGTGATAGCTCTAGAGTAGATGAATTCGTTCAAGCCTATCAACAAATGAACTTAAGCGTTGAAGAAAAATTCGCTCTTATGATGATTATTTCTTCTTCCTACAACGACTCACTTCTTCAATATGAAATCGACCTTTCAGAGTGGGAGGAAATTAAAAATTTACTAATTGAAGAATTTTCTATTCACAAAAAAAACATCACTTATTGGGCGGGATTACTTTTTAATGAAAATCTTGAAGATGTTGAGGAGGGCTTTCCTATTTCGTTATTGATGAAAGAAATTTTGGATTCACAGATGCCTACTAAAAAATAGTTTTCACTAAATTCAAAAAGACACATTTCGATCTGAAAAATTTGAAATGTGTCTTTTTTGTACGGATCAAGAACTGTATTTAACGCTCTATGGTCAGAAAAAGAAACGAATAAACACTTTAAAGACAATATCGATTACACGTATAACCAAGCGGAGCAGTTAAGCGGGATTACGCGTAACCAGACATCGGTCAGCTACAAGTATAATGGCGACGGTCTGATGACCGAGCGCAGTATGACGAAAGACGGGCAATCGACGACAACGCGTTACTATTACGACGGCGCGAACATCATCGCCGAAGGTACGGTAGCGGCAGACGGAACTGTAACCTTCAAAGCTCGTTATGTACGCGGCGCCCAACTGATTTACCGCGAAGACGCGAATCACGAAAAAGCGTATTATCAGCACAACGGTCACGGTGACGTTACGGGACTGGTGAAAGCTGACGGTACGGTACTCAACCGCTACACCTACGATATCTGGGGCAATCCACTGACATCGGATGTCCAAGTCGAGAATGTGTTCGGCTACTCCGGCGAATATTGGGACGAAGATACCGGTCTACAATATCTGAGAAGTCGTTGGTACGATCCGAGTATCGGACGGTTTATTCAGGAAGATACGTTCGAAGGATATGTGAATCGTCCGAGCAGTCTGAATCCGTATACGTATGTGGAGAATAACCCGCTTGTACGTATTGATCCGAGCGGGCATGATTGGAATCGCTCGGCTGGTAGTGGCGGTGGCGGAGCTAGAATGACACCTTCTTCTCCATCGACGGGCAGTAGATCTTCAGCTCCAAAATCAAGATCTACATCTTCCAAGTCCGCAAGCTCAAAAAATTCATCTACTCGAATTTATTTAAATGAATCTAAAATTGATTTATTTAGTGCAAAAAGTAATCCAGCAATTCGCTCATTGAGACGTCCTATATTTAATGAATGGAGAGAGAAGGGGGTCACAGTTCAACAAAAAACATATGGTTTAAATGATCATGCGTATAACCGATTATTTAAATCGGGAAGAAAAGATATTTTACCTGGTGATATCACAGTAGCTTTAACTAGAAAACCTGTACCTGGCGAGACGGGTAGTGTAGTGTACAAAAACCCTTCTTCAGGTACAAAAGTTTATGTAAATACAACGACAAAAGAAATTGTAGGAGTACAACCTGGTAGTTTTAAAGATTAAAGAGGTGGAAAATGGTACTTAAGTTGAAAGAGACAAGACAAGTGACTAAAGATTTTACTCACCAATCTAGCTATATTAAATCTGTAAAAACTTTAAATGTAGTAACAGAATTTATGACAGATGATACAATTCCATATCAAGTTCCAAATGGAGGGTGTATTTGGTTAAATGAAAAAGGTATTATTGGAGAAATAGAGTTTATTCATCCAAAAGAAACCCAGCCAAATCAATTTAATATTATCAAAAAGTTGGAAAGTTTTATTCCTTTATTCGAATTGGATAAGGATGAGTATGAGAATACTTCTCTAGAAATTAAAGAAAACATTTTTTTGGTTTGGCTTAAGAAAACTCATTCAATAGATGTAAGCATAAGTTATGGAGATGTTTCTTATTTGATATCTAAAAATATTTTGTGCGGTTTGATAATAAGAAAAGTAATTTCTCAAATCAATTAGGTTGTATAAAAGCTAGTTCTTCTCATAGAGTTTAGAGAAGAACTAGCTTTTATACAAGAAAGTTACCGCGATCTTTAATCACGAAACGGACGAGATCTACAGCATTCATGTCGGCGATCAGGTGATCGAATCGACATATAATCATCCGTTTTGGGTTGTAGGCAAAGGTTGGGTATTTGTTAAAGACCTGAAAACAGGCGACTTGTTGGAGCAAAGCGACGGGAAGACGTTAGAAGTCGGAACCATCGAAGTCCAGAAGCGTCAGACGACCGTTTACAATATGACGGTGGAAGGGTTCCATACGTATTTTGTGAGCGGGTTGGGGATTTGGGTTCATAATGATGAATGTGATCCATCAGCTATTAAAAATGTCTATAATTCTATTAAAAATGCTCCTAAATATCCTGCAGGTTTTAAAGCTATTCAAAATGGTACCAAAAAGAATAATGTAAAAAACGTTGAGGTATTAGATGCTTTACGTGAAATTGAATCAGGTAAATGGGATAAGATTTATAAAGATGGGTATGATGCCAATAGAAATAAGGTAAGTATACATTATTTCCAAAGTCAATCTGGAAAAGTTTTCGATGTGAAAACAAAAAGTGGTTGGAGTAACCAATAATATTATATAGAAGAAAGGAGTACAAATGAAAAGTACTAATGAAAACCAAAAACTTGTATCTATTATTCAATTAGGATTTTTAACAGCGCTTGAAAAAGAGGTAATTACAATCGAAGAAGCAGAAGCTTATCTCTTTAGTCCTTTCACTAGCGAAAAGTTAAAAGCTTATGGGTTTTCTGAAAGTGTAATTAATATAATTTTAGAAGGGTGTGAGTTGGAAGATGTAGAAAGCTTGCTACCTAACAGACTCCAAGCAAATATTGTTAGAATCAAAGAGGAAATATTGAAAAATATCACATCCTTCTCTACTGTTAAAGAAAACATTGAAAAAGTCATAAAGTAAAGCTATTATCAAAGCTTTTAAATGAAATTTGCTAAATAGAAATATTATTTATTTTGAATTTTTGAAAAAACTTCGCTCTCGATATTTATAGAGAACGAAGTTTTTTTCTTAACAGACTTTTAAATGGCTTGGTAGGATCATCTGAAATCTTCGCAGCTTTATCAGTTGAAGCTGGGCGATAATGGACAAATCACGACGACGTACACGAACGATGGTTTTGGACGATTGACCAAGCTTCTTCAGTCGGCAGGTGGCTTGACCCAAGCATTCACCTACGGCTACGATAACGGAGACAATATCACAAGCCGTAGCGACGGTACGACAAGCGGAACGTTCAGCTACGACGAACTGGATCGCATCATCACCAGTTCCGAAGGTGACGAAACGTACACGTATGACGGTAAAGGCAATCGTCTAACGCTGCAATCCAGTATCCAGATGCCGCATAAAGACAATATCGATTACACGTATAATCAAGCGGAGCAGTTGAGCGGGGTTACGCGTAACCAGACATCGGTCAGCTACAAGTACAATGGCGACGGTCTGATGACGGAGCGCAGTATCACGAAAGACGGGCAATCGACGACAACGCGTTACTATTACGATGGCGCGAACATCATCGCCGAAGGTACGGTAGCGGCAGACGGAAGTGTAACCTTCAAAGCTCGTTATGTACGCGGCGCTCAACTGATTTACCGCGAAGACGCGAATCACGAAAAAGCGTACTATCAGCATAACGGTCACGGTGACGTTACGGGATTGGTGAAAGCTGACGGGACGGTACTTAACCGCTATACGTACGATATCTGGGGCAATCCATTGACATCGGATGTCCAAGTCGAGAATGTATTCGGCTACTCCGGCGAATATTGGGATGAAGATACCGGTCTGCAATACCTGAGAAGCCGTTGGTACGATCCGAGTATCGGACGGTTTATTCAAGAAGATACGTTCGAAGGGTATATGAATCGTCCGAGCAGCTCAAATCCTTATACGTATGTAGAGAATAATCCGCTGAAGTATTTGGACCCATCAGGGCGTAGTGCTATTCCATTTCCTAATATAGATTGGAATAAGGTAGCTAGAATAGGATTTGAAGCAGTATCAGGTAGCTTAGAAGGAGCAAAGGCAAATAAAAAGTATGGTCCGGTAGGGATGTTTTTTGGAGTTGTAGTAGGAGGACTTTTAGGAAACCCAACCTCTATGGGAGAAGATCAAGCCAGTGTTGATAGGGGAGCTGCTCAATATCTAGGTTTGACCTTAGTAGCTGAGGCAACAGCACGAAGCTATCGAAACCGTGAAAACTCCTCGTATGTTTTTAGAGCACTCAATAAGCAAGACGTCAAAACACTGGGTCAAGGACGAGGATTAGCCGCTAAAAATCCAGCAGGGAATTGGACACTTACTGATCATGTGGCTTATGGTTCGAATACAAAGGAGTCTGTTAAGCATGATAAGTGGCTTTCTACAACACCTCTTTTCGATCGAGCTGACTTTTATGATAGAGGAAGTGCGAGTTCTAATAAAAATGGAATAGCAATAATCAATCTTAAAAAGTTGAATCAGAAATATTATTGGGCTGAGAAAAATCTAAATCCATCTCATCGTGGTTACTCTCGAGCGCTAGCTTTTGCAAAGAAGGATGCTGAAATTAGTGTATTGAAGTATATCAATAGGGAGGCGATAGTTGGATGGGTGCCGAGCAAAAGATAAAACTTTTGGAAAAGACTTTAGTCGAGATCGATATAGCTTTGCGTTTTAGCGAACCTGTATCTTCAAAAGATTTGAATCAGTTAGAACGTTTGCTTCAAGAGGGAATTGTTCCTAATGATCGAGTGAATAAAAAAATGTTGTATGATTTTGAGTATACACTTACTCATTTTCAATATATACAATTTTATGCGCCTTCAGAAAAAGCGCTTGATCGAATTCAAAATCAACTGAAGTCATTTCAACGAATGTTGCTAAATGCATTTAAACCAAGCTACAATCCAGATGCTACAGCAAAGCAACTACAGCAATGGAGAGAAATCGGTTTTAAATCACTATACGAAAATCTAGATCAAGCAAAAGAGTTGCTGAATTTTCTAGATTCGATAGCTTTTCAATATCAAGATGAAGAAACACTTCCTAGGACGACTGCATTCTATATTTACGATTTACTCATTGACTTTATGAATGAAGATAATATTGTCGAAGGAATGTCTAAGTCAACGGATCTAGAAAGATCAGACATTGAACTGTTTTCTAATATTTGTGTGAAGATAAGAAATATTTTTTTGTGAAATAATCCTGATTTTTTGAGTATGAGTTAATCATCCGATTAGAAAGTTAACTTAATCTGTACCTTGAATGGCATAGTGCTATTCAAGGTTTTTTCTTGTAAATATAAGATTCGAGTATGGCACATTCATCTCACAAAGATCACCTACGGGTACGACGAATTAGGTCGAAGCCTGTCCAAAACGGACTCCGTACTGGGCAAAGAAAGCTACATGTATGACAACAACAGTAATATCACGGGCGGTACAACGCGCGGCGGTATTAACGTTGTCAATCAATATGACGAACAGAACCGCCTGGCTTCATGGAGCAGCGGTGACAAAAACGGTTCGTTCACGTATTACAAAAACGGTCTACGTAAATCGATGACCGACGAGACCGGAACGACGCAATATTTCTATACGCTAGATAATCTGCTGGAGCGTATGGTCTATCCGGACGGCAAAGAAATCTCGTACACGTATTACAAAAACGGTCTGCCGAATACAATGACCGATCCGTTCGGGTTGACCACCACGTATATCTACAATGCGGACAACCAATTGTCGGAAGTACGTACCGAAAACACGAAGCAAGCGGAGTACATCTACCGCGACGGCTTGGTGGAATCGGATGAGAACCACCTGAAATCTTCGCAGCTTTATCAGCTGAAGCTGGGCGATAATGGACAAATCACGACGACGTACACGAACGATGGTTTTGGAAGATTGACCAAGCTGCTTCAGTCGGCAGGTGGCTTGACCCAAGCGTTCACGTATGGCTACGATAACGGAGACAATATCACAAGCCGTAGCGACGGCACGACAAGCGGAACGTTCAGCTACGACGAACTGGATCGCATCATCACCAGTTCCGAAGGTGACGAGACGTACACGTATGACGGCAAAGGCAATCGTCTGACGCTGCAATCCAGTATCCAGATGCCGCATAAAGACAATATCGATTACACGTATAATCAAGCGGAGCAGCTAAGCGGGGTTACGCGTAACCAGACATCGGTCAGCTACAAGTACAATGGCGACGGTCTGATGACGGAGCGCAGTATCACGAAAGACGGGCAATCGACGACAACGCGTTACTATTACGATGGCGCGAACATCATCGCTGAAGGTAAAGTGGCGGCAGACGGAACTGTAACCTTCAAAGCTCGTTATGTACGCGGCGCCCAATTGATTTACCGCGAAGACGCGAATCACGAAAAAGCGTACTATCAGCATAACGGTCACGGTGACGTTACGGGACTGGTGAAAGCTGACGGTACGGTACTCAACCGCTATACGTACGATATCTGGGGCAATCCACTGACATCGGATGTCCAAGTCGAGAATGTATTCGGCTACTCCGGCGAATATTGGGATGAAGATACCGGTCTGCAATATCTGAGAAGTCGTTGGTACGATCCGAGTATCGGACGGTTTATTCAGGAGGATACGTTCGAAGGACGTATAAACCGACCAAGTAGTTTAAACCTCTACACGTATGTCGAGAACAACCCATTGAAGTACACCGATCCGACTGGGCATGAATTCCGACAAGGTAGTGGAGGCGGTGGCGGAGGTGGCGGCGGAGCTAAGATCACACCTTCTTCTCCATCGACAGGTAGCAGATCTTCAGCTCCAAAATCAAAATCTACTACACGAACTGATAACAGAACAACAATTCGTGAGCAAAATACAGCAAATAAGCCAAATGCCGTTCCTCCAATGGTTCAATCTCGAATAAATATACGTAACGGCAGCTCTGACAAAACATCTTCTGGACTTAATTATGCCTTAAAGGGACATAAAAATGTTGCAAAAACTAATAAATCACAATTTACCGTATCTAACGAAGAACTTACAAAAGTGCTTCAATCCCCAAAAGTGGTAAATACACCAGCGGTATACCAACCTCTATCCAAGAATTATGCAAGAAAAGTTGTTTTAGATAAAGGAGTAGGGAATTTAGCAAGTGATTATGGGGGAGCACCTACAAGATTTTTGACTGTCTTTACAGACAAGTTTGGTAATCTAATGAATACATTTCCGGGTGGATCAACTTTAAGAGGAGGAGAATAAATGTTTACCGTTCTTTTGCAAGGAATGAACTCTGAAGTGATTGAAGAATTGCCTTCAGTTGAAGGAGACGAAGATTATTTAATGCAAGATATGGACGATGAAAACTTCCCTTTTCTTAGTGAGTTATCGGATACTGAGTATTTGCTAGTGATAAGTGCGAGGACACCTGGTTTAATACGAGAATTAGATTCGCTGCTTAACCAAGTACAAGATATTCAGTCTTTAGAGCATTTAAGAAAAATCAAAGAGTTGGCTAAAAGGTGTAAAGAGTTAGAAGGAAGCTTCTTGTTTATCACTCCTTTTGAGTTGGACTGAATGAAGAAAAGACAATGAAGGCATTAGCCCTTCATTGTCTTTGTTTAATTTTGCATATGTATTGGATCGTTTTCTTATCATGATGAGGGCGCAAATGTTATAGCCGAAGCTAAAATGGCGACAGAGGGTAGCATGGCATTCAAAACTCTTATTGAAGAATTTTTTATTCATAGAGAATGGGTTAATTACTGGGCAAACTTACTTAATGAAGACTTCAAAGATATTGAAGTAGGCTTTCCTATTGCTTTGTTGATGAAAGGAATTTTGGATTCACAGGAGTCTGTTAAAGAATAGTATAAGTCAGCATATGGTCATTTAACGAGCTTGAACTGACTTTTTCGTAAATATTTAGTGTATGTATGGGAGTTTTAAAAAAAGGTGATTAAAATATTTACGATTCTTTTGCAAACCAAGGACTATGAATTTATTGAAGAACTACCTTCAGTTGACGGAGACGAAAAGTATTTGATGCAAGAAGACGAGGAAACATTTCGTTTGCTGAGTGACTTTTCCAGTACGGAGTATTTACTCACAACCAGTGATGATATGCCAGACTTGATTAAAGAATTAGATTTGTTGTTAGACCAAATTGAAGATGCTCAAGCGTTAGAACACGTAAAAGAAATCAAAGAATTGGCTAAGAAGTGTCATGATCTAAAAGGGAGTTTTTTGATTATTACGCCTTTTGAGGTGGACTGAATGAAAGAAGACAATGAAGGCATTAGCCTTCATTGTCTTTGTTTAATTTTATAGATGTATTGGATCGTCTTTTTAGCATAATGAATCTGCAAGCATTATAACCGAAGATATAGTAGCGCCAGACGGAACTGTAACCTTCAAAGCTCGTTATGTACGCGGCGCCCAACTGATTTACCGCGAAGATGCAAATCACGAAAAAGCATATTATCAGCACAACGGTCACGGTGACGTTACGGGATTGGTGAAAGCTGACGGTACCGTACTCAACCGCTATACCTACGATATCTGGGGTAATCCACTGACATCGGATGTCCAAGTCGAGAATGTATTCGGCTACTCCGGCGAATATTGGGATGAAGATACCGGTCTGCAATATCTGAGAAGTCGTTGGTACGATCCGAGTATCGGACGGTTTATTCAGGAAGATACGTTCGAAGGCTATGTGAATCGTCCGAGCAGTCTGAATCCGTATACGTATGTGGAGAATAATCCGCTGAAATTCGTAGACCCGGATGGTTACGCACCTCAATGGTTGAAAAATACGTGGAGCGCAGTGAAGACGGGCGCGAAAGAAGCTGCGGACTTCCTTGTGATTGACGATATCAAAACGTTAACAAGTTCTCAGTCTTCGACAATTGACAAAGTCATTGCGGGAGCCAGCCTGCTTCCGGTAGGTAAAGTGCTTAAAGGCGGTAAATTGTTTGTTGAAGTCGCGCAGAAAGGAAGCAAAGCTTCGAGTGCGGCGAAAGCAACCAAAGCGGTTAATAAAGCCTGCAACTGCTTTACGGCAGAGACGAAGGTCAAGACCGATCAAGGCGAGAAAAACATCGAAGATGTACAGATCGGTGATAAAGTCTTATCGAAAGACGAAAATACCGACGAAGTCACTTACAAACAAGTGACCGCGATCTTCAATCACGAAACGAACGAGATCTACAGCATTCATGTCGGCGATCAAATCATCGAATCGACGTACAATCATCCATTCTGGGTTGTAGGCAAAGGTTGGGTATTTGTTAAAGACCTGAAGACAGGCGATTTGTTGGAGCAAAGCGATGGCAAGACATTAGAAGTCGGAAACATCGAAGTCCAACAGCGTCAGACGACAGTTTACAACATGACGGTGGAAGGGTTCCATACGTATTTTGTGAGCGGGTTGGGGATTTGGGTTCATAACGATGAATGTGGTGTTTTGAAAACCCAAAAGCAAAGAGGTCCTACTGAAAAACTAACAAATTCGCAAGTTAGGGACCTTGCAAATTATCTCGGATATAAAGAAGTTAAAGGTAATAATTCAAAAGGGTTGTTGTTCAAAAAAGGTAACCGAGACTTCATAACACAAGATTTAGATTCTCACGTAGGGGGAACATGGAAGAGAGCGAAAAAAATAGAATATTTGAACAATGATAAGACTCGATTAGGTACTTATGATGCTCATTTAAATTGGATTGCGAAATAGGAGGAGAAATGGAATTTAGTTATCGGGTTACTAAATATGATCCTGCAAACAGAAATAAAGTAGGTCATTACAAACAAGAGGAATGGACATCAGTAAACGATATAGGCACAAAATATGGGGAGGATTTTTTTAAGATTGAAGAGTATTTAAAGGTAGAAAAAGCGTATGTAAATGCGATCGAGAATTTCATGAAGGATGGAGAAATTCCTTATTTAAAAGTAGCTTCATTGAACAAGTGGACCAGAATGCTTAAGAAGGGAAAACTAAAACGTTATTACTCGAAAATAATGAAAAAAAATTTTTCGAAAATAAGGGAAGGAGATCTTTTTTATCTTGATGAAATTAAATCGATAGTACCCTTAATATTGAGACAAAATTTATGGTGTAAACTAGAATTCCAAAACCAATTTTTTGTTCACTTTGGCTACGATTACTACATGTATATTGGTACTTATAAAGAATATAGTTCGGACATTTGTACAAGTGATGATGTTGATATCTATATCGAGCCTTATATTTCTCCTTACCTTGATTAATAAAATTTTAACGTTTTCTCTTGGTTTTAGGAGGAGAATAAAATGTTCACCATTCTTTTGCAAGCAGAAAACTATGAAGTGATTGAAGAATTGTCTTCCATTGAAGGAGATGAAGAGTATTTGATCCAGGAGGTGGACAGTGAAAAATTCCCTTTGCTCAGTGGGTTATCTACTACTGAATACTTGCCAGTCATAAGTGAATGGATGCCTTATTTGATGAGAGAACTGGATTTTTTAATTGATCAAGTGCAAGATATTCGATCTTTAGAGCATTTAAAAAAAATTAAAGAGTTAGCTAAGAAATGTAAAGAGTTAGAAGGAAGCTTCTTGTTTATCACTCCTTTTGAGTTGGACTGAATGAAGAAAAGACAATGAAGGCATTAGCCTTCATTGTCTTTGTTTAATTTTGCATATGTAATGGATCGTCTTTTTATCATTGTAAGTAAAAGCATGAAGTCATATGTTTATATCAAGCAAAGCTTAATGAAACCTAGATAAACGACGAAGACTCATTATCATCATGAAGCTGCAGGTATTATAACCGAAGGTACGGTAGCGGCAGACGGAACTGTAACCTTCAAAGCTCGTTATGTACGTGGCGCCTAACTGATTTACCGCGAAGACGCGAATCACGAAAAAGCATATTATCAGCACAACGGTCACGGTGACGTTACGGGATTGGTGAAAGCTGACGGTACCGTACTCAACCGCTATACGTACGATATCTGGGGCAATCCACTGACATCGGATGTCCAAGTCGAGAATGTATTCGGCTACTCCAGCGAGTATTGGGATGGAGATACCGGTCTGCAATACCTGAGAAGTCGTTGGTACGATCCGAGTATCGGACGGTTTATTCAGGAGGATACGTTCGAAGGATATGTGAATCGTCCGAGCAGTCTGAATCCGTATACGTATGTGGAGAATAATCCGCTGAAATTCGTAGACCCGAATGGTTACGCACCTCAATGGTTGAAAAATACGTGGAGCGCAGTGAAGACGGGCGCGAAAGAAGCTGCGGACTTCCTTGTGATCGACGATATCAAGACGTTAACAAGTTCTCAGTCTTCGACAATTGACAAAGTCATTGCGGGAGCCAGCCTGCTTCCGGTAGGTAAAGTGCTTCAAGGCGGTAAACTGTTTGTTAAAGTCGCCCAGAAAGGAAGCAAAGCTTCGAGTGCGGCGAAAGCAACCAGAGCGGTTAATAAAGCCTGCAACTGCTTTACGGCAGAGACGAAAGTCAAGACCGACCAAGGCGAGAAAAACATCGAAGATGTACAGATCGGTGATAAAGTCTTATCGAAAGACGAAAATACCGACGAAGTCACTTACAAACAAGTGACCGCGATCTTCAATCACGAAACGGACGAGATCTACAGCATTCATGTCGGCGGTCAGGTCATCGAATCGACGTACAATCATCCGTTCTGGGTTGTAGGCAAAGGCTGGGTATTTGTTAAAGACCTGAAGACAGGCGATTTGTTGGAGCAAAGCGACGGGAAGACATTAGAAGTCGGAAACATCGAAGTCCAGCAGCGTCAGACGACAGTTTACAACATGACGGTGGAAGGGTTCCATACGTATTTTGTGAGCGGGTTGGGGATTTGGGTTCATAATGATAGTTGTGAGGTTTCAATTTCTAAATCAGCAGCAAGAGCCGCTAAGAAGCTTTCACCCGAGGGTCAGAAAGGATATAATTCTGCTATTGAAAAGCTGAAAAATGGAGAATCAACAGGTCTTAACTTGCATTCACTGAAAGGTCCTCGTGCTGGACAATGGGCAGCTGATATTAAAGGCACAGGTCCGGGTCGAGGTGATAAAAGGTTGATTTATACTAAAGACTCTGAAGGGAACATAAACGTTTTAGAAATTACCGATCATAAGGGCTATTAAATTTTAAAGGAGAAAATATGATATTTAGACACGTAATGTTAGAAGTATACTGTAGTAAATTTGATCAAGAGGGTAAAACAGATAAAGAATGTACGAATAAGCAAGGTGATCCTGGGTATCAATGTTTATCGGAAAATTGCCCAAATGTTAGTTATACCTATGCTAATCACGAGATTGCATATGTCGGTGAGCTTGGTGAAACATCTGATTCGCGATCTTTTATTGGATTCGGTGGTGATATGGTTCCAGATGATGCCAATGAAAATGAAGAAAAAGAATTAAAAGGAATATGGGAGGAGATTTGTAGACAGAAAATTCAAGAAGCTTACGATGAATACATGTTAAGATTAAAGAGTAAAAAGAGAAAAATGTAGAATAAAGGCTAAGAATTTTAATTTAAAATGAATTGTATTGCTTAAAGTTTTTTGGAAAATCATAAAAAGCTTCTTCTTCGATAATTATTGAAGAAGAAGCTTTTTATGATTTTTTGAAAAAGAAGGCGAAAGTATATAATATTCACCAAAGTAATTGTGAGAAACCTATACAACTTTTTTAACTTTAATAAAAAGTATTTCTAAATGATCCAAACTTCAAAGGAGAAAAGTAACATATTCGATATTATTTTTTAGTCAAGCAATTTTCGATAGTCGTACGTGCATATGCTGTTCTTTCTTTTTATGATGTAGCCGCTGCCTTAGCAATAAAGAAAAATGAAATGATATCTATTTTAGAAAAGGTTTAGCGAATGAAAAGTCAGATTACGTTTGTTACGAATATTACCGTGTAATGTATGAATTAGAAGAAAAACAATACTTAAATAAATTATTTGAAGGACGTTATGAGAGGACGTATACCTCAAGGTGCGCGGTCAGCGGTAAATTACTTCATATCGTAAATCAAGAAAATGCTGAAGAAATCAAAAATTTCACGATAGATTGGCTGAAAGAAGAAAAGAAAAGATCGGTACGTTTAATATTGGAAGAACTTTTAGAGAAATGTGAAAAATTAATAGCAGCATCGCAGTAATTGATAAATATACGGATGCTACAGTTGCATGGGTACCAAGCAGCAGGTACAACTTTTGGAAAAGACCTTGTTGAAAATCAACGTAGCGTTGCTTTTTAGCGAACCTGCACCTTCAAAAGACTTGGATCAGGTAGAGCATTTGCTTCAAGAATTGGTTGTTCCTGATGATCAGGTGATACACGAATGGAAAGAAATCGGTTTTAAATTGGTACATAAAAATCCAAAACAAGCGAAAGAGCTGCTGAGTTTTCTAGACTCGATAGCTGTGCACTATCAAGATGAAGCAATCATTCCTAAGACGCTTACATTTTATCTTTACGATGTAGTTATCGATTTTATGAATAAAGACAACATTGTCGAAGGAATGTCTATGCCAACAGATGGTGAAAGAGCAGATTTTCAACTGTTTGTTGATATTTGTGAAAAGTTAAGAAGTGTTTTTGCTTCTTCTAAGAAGTCCTGAATTTTTAAGTGATTCAAGAGGGTATCATTAGGCAAAAGGTCTATCTAAAGATAGTGGTAATTAACCTTAAAAGGTTTATACAAGAAATCAAAATTTTGTAGGAGTGAGGTTACTTGTACGTTAATGAAAAGGAAGCTAAACAATTAAAGAATTTAGAGTTCAAAAGAAGTTTTTATGTGGATGAAGTTGCTCCTTTTGATATGTATTCTTATCAAGGCCAGGAGTGGTGCTTAGGTGGTAGGATTGTACCAGAAGGAAACATTTTGGCAGAAGGTAATATTTATACAGAAGGCGAATGGCGTCCTAATATTTATGATCTAATGTATTGGCTAGAGAACCGTAACTATCAGTTTTCCTTATCTTATAATCATAAAAGTCTGGGTTATCTTATCGAAATATTTGATGAGAAGGAAGGAGTCGTTAAAGCTAAAGGTGCGGATCCGATCAACGCGCTTTGCAAGATAGTAATTAAATTACTTGAAAGTGAAAATGAGAATGATAAAAATTGAAATTCGTCTCATCCATACTATAATTTAGCGTTAGGTTATACAAAGAAAGATGCTGAAATTAGTGTAATGAAGTGCGTCAATAGGGAGGTGATAGTGGGGTGGGTACCCAGCAGCAGGTAGAACTTTTGGAAAATACCTTAGTTGAAATCAACGTAGCGTTGCGATTCAACGAACCTGTATCTTCAAAAGATTTGAATCAGATAACGTCTTTACTTCAAGAGTTGGTTGTTCCTCACGATCGAGTGGCTAAAAAAATATCGTACCTTTGTTGTTCAACCCTTATTAATTTTCAAAATGTTCAAGCTGATGTTCCTTCAGATGAAAAGCTTAATCGAGTGCAACATCAATTGAAGCTATTTCAACGGGTATTGCTAAGTTCATTTGAATCTACTAAAGATCCAGAAGACGAAGTGAAAAAAATCAACAATTTTATAAATACAAATTTTGAATCAATCTATAAAAATCCTAAACAAGCGAAAAAGCTATTGAGTTTTCTAGATTTTATTTCTTTACAATACAAAGATGAAAGAACAATTCCTAAGACGATTACATTTTATCTTTACCATTTACTTATACGTTTTATGAACGAAGAAGAAATTGTTGAACTTATGTCTACGATGCCGGACGGCGAGAGGTCCGATCTTAAATTCTTTTTTAAGGTTTGCAATAAGATAGAGAATATTTTTGTGTTTTCCAAAGAATCCTAAATTTTTTGAGTATGAGTTAATTATCGGATTAGAAATTCAACTTAATCTGTACCTTGAATGGCATAGTGCCCTTCGAGGTTTTTTTCTTTTTAATAGCAAGATTCGAATACGGCACATTTATCTTATAAGAAAGAGATAAGAAAATCAGGGAATACAATTAAAAAGTAGAAATCAGATAAATCATATTTTCAAAAAAGAAGGGAAGATAGAATGAGTAATGAATGGTTTGAACTATTTTCGCAAAAGATAAATTATAAATTAGATTCTGGTTTAGATATTGAAATGAAAGATTTTCTCGGAGAGATCGATAATTTGAAGAGCTTTGTTATCTATACCGAAAATTCTAAGTACTTTATTGACATAGAAGTAAAAAAGTATACCGCTATGGACGTAAACGTTATGTTTCATGATATTTTAAAATACTTGGAATACCAAGGTATGACGTTTTATACAAACAATAAGTCTGAAAATTCAATAGAATATAACGTAATTTCTGCAATCGATGTCGAAAACGGCTTTTATTTAAAATTGAATTTTAAAAAAGCTTTATAAAATATACTTGATGAAATATGGGAAGAGATTCAGATGGATATATCTATAGAAGCGGTAGTCGGAGTCCCGGGTTCCTGGAGGGATCTACAAGAACTCGGTGAACGGATTGCTTTAGAGATGAACGTTACAAACTTATGGGGAAGCTGCTTCTTGATACCGAGAGCGGGCAAAGTCATATGGTAGAGATTTATGAGCATGATTCTGAACTTGCGGCAGCATTCCAATATGCGGGTTCTTTTACACTCGAAGAGTTAGAAGTCATTGAATCTCATCAAACAACGGTATATTTGCTCGCCCCAGTAGGACAATTCAATCAAGTACAGACATTCAATAGAGCAGTAGGCGTATTGCTTCGGGCTAGCGGAATAGCAGTCAAAGTCGAATCGTCTTGAATTACGCATAAGGCACAAGATTGGATGGGATTTACCGAACAGCACCGGATAAGCCGGTCTTTCAAATTTCGCATGAGGTCTGTGAAACATATGCCGAGGATGATCTGTTTTTCAATCCATTTGGATATTTGAGGTTGAACCCGAAGTCCACCACTCGCTAAAGTGCTGAAAGAGGTGTGAGATGCTTTTGATTGAGGCAGAGATATACTTTGACACGTTATCTGAGAACCCTAATGCTTTAAAAAAAGATTTAGAAACCAGACATATCCTCAGAGCGTCATTCAATTTAGGGAACGATCAGTTATTCTCGGGAGATATTTTGGCAGCGGAAACGGAAAAGGTCATTTATAGAGGCAAGAGCTATAACGCTTTTATTAAATTATTTACGGAAGAAGAAGCATATACAAACATTAGCTATCTTATTCAGATAGGAAATTCTTTTTTTATTCAAACGCCTTCTAAGGTTGTTGGAAGAGGAACGATTATAGATTATGTGTACGAGGAATGTATCAAATGATCCATTCTAAGAGTTAAAAATCCTCTGCAAAAACATATAGAATTGCACCGTGTAGAGAAATAAATGTGAGCATGACTAAAGAAAACTTTAAAAGATATGCTGCTATTTCCAAAGAATTTTTAAAGTGAATCCGAATTTAAAGAGATCAGCAAAAATGCTTGATGTTCACGACAATGAAATCATTTCTTACGAAGTGGATCCTACGAGCAGCAACGCTTCGGTTGAGAACTTTAGACCATAGCCGAGGTTCGGTAATCACTACTATCCAATTCGTTGACGTTCTGGCTCATAGATTCGAAACAGCGCTCTCTGGCAGCATTATTCTTAGTATTACCACATCGCCAGTTGACCTCTTTTTGGAACAGAACAAAGTGCTTTTAGAAGAACAAAAAAGTATTCATGGCCTATGGATTATGAGAATTTGGAAGATTTTCGTGAACATCTGATTGATAAAAAGTATAACTATTACGAGATTTTAGCTTCTTATGGTCTGGACGGTTGGATAGTTGCGAAAGAATACCATGTTTTTAATTGAACAATAGTTTTGAATAGAACTTTAAGCTTATTTGAGGATTCATCGCAAAAGGAGAATTAAGAATGTCGATAGAAGCTTTTTTAACCCAGATCATTTTGCTATTGAGAACCTATCGATCTTCTCTTGAACATTTGTGGAGCAACAGCCCGACTAAAAAGCTTCTAGCATTCATCTTTGAAATAGATATTAAACGATTTGCTGTAGCCTCTACCGGGCATGATTTTATTGGATTGTTCGATAAATTATTAAATATAGATCGTTTGAATGAAGATTGTGTTCCAGCAGACATCGAAATGTTATCCGAAAAGGGATATATTTGATCGATTTTCACGCATTTGAATTCGGCGATGAAGTAAGTTCTATAAGAAGGAGACGGTCAAATGGATATGGCTTTAAGTGTGTTTTCTAAGTGTAGTACGCTTGAACAATCAAAGGAAATTGCAAATGAAGTACTGTCAGGTATTCAGGAGGATGTTATTTTTTCTAAAATTCAAGAGAATGAGGAATATTGGAAAATTGATGGGTGGTTTGTAGTTCGTTGTTATATTAAGTGTAAAGATGAGATGAATGAAAAAAGTGTTCGAAGTATTACTAGTAAAATTTCGGACAAATGGGAGTGGGCACCACATGGTTTTAATGCTACGGCAGATGTTAGACCACCTTTAAGTTCAAAATTCAAGCATTCTTCTATTCGCTTTTGTAGTGTCATTTTTGAAGATGAAATGGATAGAGGATAAAAACCGCGAGTCGTTGGGAAGTGATTTGGGAGTGTTAGGAGTAATACAAATATGAATACTTTAAATATTAAGATCCCTTACGACGATCTCAAAACTTATGTCGATGTAGATTGGAATCTGCTTTTTTTTGGATTCGAGAAAGGGTTTGTTGAAAAAGAAGCGGTCGTACAACATTCTTATAGCTTAATCGAAAAAGAAGCTAACCCCTCACCGCTATTACTGGATTTAGCTTGGGAAAAAGATGAACATTCCATATATGAATATTTACTAAAACTTGCAGATCCATATTCAACAGATAACGATAAAAACCATAAAGAAAAATTTTTGTTTCTGGTACTGAATCGGGTCTTTGAAAATCGTGACCAATATGCTGACCCGCTTGAACTGGTTGAGATAGTGTATGCAGATTTTGATTATCCGGAAGAGGTATCTACTTTTGTGAGGTATATGCCTGCGCAATTTCCGCTTCACAATTCTCAAGAAGAAAATATAAATCGGTTATATGAGAATTGGGAAAAGTTTTTGCTTGAAAAAATAGACCAGCAGAGTAGATGAAGAAGAAATCGAGGAAAAAATCATGAAAATCCTTTTTAAAAGTATAGCGATTTTAGGTTTTTTGACTTTGATCGGAATGATTTTAGGTTTCACAGCGAATTTTCAAAAACAAATAGATTTAGTCGACACGGTACGTCTTTTTGCGATCGGAATTCCTTTGCTGCTGTTATCTATTTTCTCTTTGCATTTAGGCTTCTCTAATAAAGCGTCGATTCATAATTGGGTTAAAATCCTTGTCGCTCTTTTATCCGTCGTTATGCTAGGGGTTACTTTACATACGCTTTTTCGCATTCCCCAAGAAGGTTGGCTAAAAGAATCGGTTACGGCAGATACATACTATTTGTCTACAACAGACGAGCTGCCTTTTCCTATCGAATATTTCGAGATCGACATCGCACATAATTAAGCTAATCCAATAAAAAAGTAAGCCAATTCATCCCCGATCGCTTTCTCCCCAAAAAGCCGGATCGTCCACACCGACGATCCGGCTTCTCCTTTTACAAACTTCTCCATCAATTCTCACTCGGCTGATACTCCGCTCCCCATTCGCACATGCCTTCCATCAACGGCATCAGCTTTTCTGCTTTTGCAGTCAATCGATACTCGACCTTCGGAGGGATTTGCGGGTATTCTTTGCGGTCGATCATGCCGTCGGCTTCGAGTTCTTTGAGCTGTGTGCTTAGCGTTTTATACGTAATCGCGCCGATCTGGCGCTTCAGGTCGTTGAACCGAACAGGAGGATTTTCCGCTAACAGATACAGAATCACCATCTTCCATTTACCGCCGACAATCGACAGCGTATAGCCAAAAGGGGTGTCTTGAATCTGCTTCACTTTGCCTTTGTAGGCTTCCATACTCATACGGGGCACTATCCTTTCTGACAGTATCTATCTTGAAAGTGCGTACTGTTTTTTCGCTTGCGTCTATTTTATAGTAACGGTAATTCGGAAGCAAAGGAGACTCAATCATGAACAAAACAAACACATTACGCGTCCTTATGCCACAGTGGCAAGGCGGAGACAACCCTAATTATTCGTTCGGTGCCGAACTGTTATCTTGGCTTGCGCCTGCTAACGATCAGCCTTTGGTGCGTGTTCCGGTTCGCGGTTACGACGGCACCGCACTTGAAAACGAGAACGGCATATATGGTCGTACCGCTTTACTGGAACAATTGGACGCGGCAGATCATCTGATTCGTGCGCATCAACCGGATCGGGTCGTGATGTTTGGCGGGGATTGCCTGGTCGAACAAGCGCCTTTTGCTTATTTGAACGAACGTTACGGCGGAAAAATGGGACTGATCTGGATCGACGCGCATAGCGATCTGGTGCAGATCGACGGCTATGACCGCGGGCATACGTTGCCGCTTGGCAATCTGCTTGGGGAAGGCGATCCTGAATTTGCCCAGCGAGTGAAAAGCCCATTGAAGCCCGAAAATGTTTTTATCGCCGGATTGTCTGAACCTACCGCAGAAGAAGGCGCAGCCATCGTCGAAGTTTTTGAACGTTTAGGAATTTCAATGAAAGAAACCGATGCGGCGATGATTCAGCGACTCGGCATTCGTACCGCGAGCGCGCAAGAAACAGCAGCCGGAACCCATTCTATTCGCACATGGATTAGGGAACAAGACATCGAACATCTCGCGATTCATGTCGATCTGGACGTACTGGATCCTGAGGAATTCCGTTCGCTCCTTTTTAACAAGCCCAATGAACCGTACAACTATTCGCCGCCGGGAAGATTGAAGTTTGCGCGTCTTGCGGAGCTGCTCCGTGAATTGTCGGAAGAAACGAATGTAGTCGGATTAGGCTTTACCGAGCATATGCCGTGGGACGATATCCATTTGAAAAACTTGCTAGGGGATTTGCCGATTTTGCAAGATTGAGCCGCAACCAACCCTAAGAAGAGATCCATCGCAAAGTACGCTCGCACGTCTTCAAGACGATGTGGGCGTATTTTTTTGCGAAATCCTAAATTTACGACTTGCCCCTAACGTAACGTCAACCCCTATACTGAAATCAGCAGTCAAAAGGAGGCGTTACTTATCCCTAGCGAGACGTACAGTATTGGCACATTTGCCAAGTTAACCGGAGTCACCGAGCGTACTTTGCGTTTTTACCATACGAAAAAGTTACTGGTTCCGTCATGCTACAACGAGCAAGGGCATCGGCTGTACACGGTGCAAGATTTGATAAAGTTGCAACAGATTTTGACGCTCAAATTTCTGGATTATCCGTTAGAGCGCATTGCGGAAGAACTGCAAGCCCAAGGCGACGATCTTCGAGATTCGCTGGAACGTCAACGAAAGCTATTGCGACAAAAGCGGGATCAACTTGACCAGATGCTCCGCACACTCGATCATACGCTGGAGACTTCCAAGCCAGACGACGATTTGGAGAACGATACGTTACTGCTGACGATGTACTCCATGTCGACCGAAGAACAGCAGCGGCAATGGTTAGAGGAATATCTTCCGGCTTCGCTGTTAGAACGGTTTTGGCCTGTGGGCGAAGGGTCGAGCAGATGGCGAGCGATCGAGCGCGAATCGATCCAATGGATTTCAAGGCTCAAAAAGCTGATGCGAGAAGGCTATCTGCCGGAAGACGAAGAAGTGAAAAGGTTTGTCCAAGAGTTGTTCGCACGGATCAGCGGCGTGATGTCGAATCTGAACCCGCCGTTGAACGAAGCGGAGAACCAGGCATTGGAGCAAGTATCCAAACTCGATTTTTCGCAAATGTTCCGATTCCCGGTCACGTTTACGTTGAAAGAAGAAGTCTATATCGAACGCATGTGGGATCATATTTTGGATGAAGAAAACGAATCAATCGGCGGCGAACATTCTGCCCAAGGAGAATCTAATGGAGACTAACCCTATATCGACTGCGTCGACCCCAAGCTGGAGCGCTTTTTGGAAATTGGTCGTGCAATATATGCCAAAAGGCTGGTTACTGACCGCAGCGGTGGTACTCGGATTGCTCGAAACCGTATTTACGCTGGCGATTCCGCTACTCACAAGTCGATTGGTCGACGGATTTTCGCTCGAAAATTTAACCGGAAGTACGATCGCATGGCTCGCTATTGCCTTCGTCGCCCAAGCAGTCATGTCTGGATTTGCGATGTATACGATGTCGTATGTCGGGCAATTTATCGTCTCGGGACTACGGCGTGACCTGTGGCGGCGCGTATTGAAATTACCGATTTCTTTTTTCGATCGCAGCGCGTCCGGTGAAACAATGAGCCGGATTACGAACGATACGAATATTGTAAAAGACTTTATTACCGGGCAAGTGATTTCGTTTCTATCCGGCATCGTCGCGATTGTCGGTTCGGTCGTGATCTTGCTGACGATTGATTGGAAAATGACACTGTTTGCGCTGCTCGCCATTCCGGCTGCGATGTTATTGCTATGGCCTGTCGGTCGCAGGATGTACGCGATCTCGCGCGATACCCAGCAAGAAGTGGCGGAGTTTCAAGGCGATCTAGGTCGCGTATTGTCCGATATTCGTCTGGTGAAAGCGTCGCTTGCCGAGCCGCTCGAACGCACGCAAGGAGAAAAACGGATTTCGGGGCTGTTCCGGTTCGGTCTACGCGAAGCGCGGATTCAAGCAATCGTATCGCCGCTCATGATGACCGTGATGTTGCTCGTATTAGTTGCTTTGATCGGTTACGGCGGAGCGCAGGTCGCGCGCGGCGTGTTAACGGCAGGGTCGCTCGTCGCGATCATTTTGTATATGTTCCAGATTGTCGTTCCGTTCACGCAGCTTGCGACCTTTTTCACTCAATTCCAAAAAGCGTTAGGAGCGACCGAGAGACTGCGCGAAATTATGGATTTACCTTCCGAAGATTTGTCAGAAGGGGCCGAACCCGAACCGGGATCGTCGCCAACTTCTGCTACGCCTACTCGAATCTCTACGCAGCAACGGTTGGTTTTCGATAACGTCAGTTTTGGATATTCGGCGGATAAGCCTATTTTACAAAACTTGAATTTTATCGCCGAAGCGGGTCAGACGACTGCTTTTGTCGGGCCGAGCGGTGCAGGTAAAACGACGATCTTTTCGCTGATCGAACGCTTTTACGATCCGAACGAAGGACGCTTGATCTATGGGTCGGAAGAAGCTACGGCGATTCCGATTCGAGACTGGCGCAGCCGAATTGCTTACGTATCGCAAGAAAGCCCGGTCATGGCTGGCAGTATCCGAGATAATCTGACGTACGGATTGTCCGATGTGAGCGATGCGGCGATTGAAGAAGCGGTACGTTTGGCGAATCTGTCAGAGTTTATATTGTCTTTGCCTCAAGGACTGGAGACCGAAGCGGGCGAACGCGGCGTCAAACTTTCCGGGGGTCAACGCCAACGTCTGGCTATCGCCAGAGCCATTTTGCGCGACCCGGATATTTTGCTGCTGGATGAAGCGACCGCGCATTTGGACAGTGCTTCCGAAGCGTTAGTGCAAGAAGCGCTCGATACGCTGATGCAAGGAAGAACGACGCTAGTCATTGCCCATCGGTTGTCTACCGTACGCGGAGCCGATCAGTTGATCGTGATTGAAAAAGGTACGGCGACCGGGCAAGGGACTCATGCGGAATTGTTGGAATCCCATTCGTTTTACCGCAAATTAGTACAGCGGCAGTTCGAATCTTTTGACCCAATAGACGCCAAAGAATCGGAACAAACGCCTGTAAAATAGTCCGAGACGCCGTCGACCTGACAATGCCCTCCCGCATATGGTTAAATAACAGAATCATCATTTATCATCGAACTGGTCAAATGTCCGGTTCGTCCATACAGGAGGGCTTATGAACTTAAAAGAATTTAATGCTATTGTCAGCAGCCCCGCGACTTTACGCTACGAATATTTTGTCAAAAAAACAGCAGACGTCGAAATTCTGTGGGGATTATATGCGGACGGTTGGGCAATGACTCATGGGCCAGACGGCGCTTCATTGTTGCCACTATGGCCCAAAAGCGAGTTTGCGGAGCATTGCGCGATTGATGAATGGTCGGGTTACACCAGTCGTCCGCTGGATCTCCATGCGTTTATGGACAAGATTTTGCCCAAGCTGCAAGAAGACGGCGTAAAAACGGCGATTTTCTACAACAACAGCGATTCCGCGATTGTCGAAGCTTCGAAATTGATGGAAGATTTGAAGTCCGGGCTACGTCATTAGGAATCGAGCGCAACCTTTCAAAGGAACTCTAAATAGAAAAACAAAAAACCTTCAAGCCCCTGATAGGGTCTGAAGGTTTTTTGCGTTGAAAAAGCTTGGAGGTACTATGTTACACATATGTTTTACTGGACATGTTCTGGAGTCAAAAAGTGTTTCGATAAATCGCCGATCAACGAATAATAATCGCCGTTCGTTAACTTTTCTTTGTCCGAAATTTTGTCTAGCGTACCTTGTTCCAAAAATCCGCCGGCAAGAAGGGCTTCCGTCGCCGCACCTTCCGTAACAGGCAGATCCATTGCGCTTGCAATTAACACAGAAGCTTCTTCCAGAGATAGAGGATTAGTGCCTTTATCCGTCATCGTCACCAAGACATCTTCCATATCGCCAGGGAAAAAGTCGGGATGGAGCGAGCGCATCACGCGCACTGCATTGAAGAAACGCTGTACGTTCGCTTCGCCGTCAAGACCCCAGCCGTCATTGTCGTACCCGCCGGATGTCAGATACATATTAGCGGACACGAGCATCCCCGGATAATCTTTGCTCTTCATATACTCGGGTTCCGACAAATTCGGACGGGATAGATCCATGCCTTGCTTCGTCAGTTGCTTTTTCAAAGCCGCGATTTCCGTTTCCGAACCGGATAACTCACGCAGCGTCATCTTGGTATCTTTGGCAAACTTCACTGCTGCACCTGCCGCTTGACCGGTTGCCATACCGACAGGAATCGTGCGGGCACTGCCGTGCGGAACGGTGTCAAAACCTGCTGAACGACCAACTACGAGCAATCCGTCTACGGTACGAGGGACAAGTGTACGGAACGGTACCCCGTATTGGCTTGGCTTCATCAGCACGGTTCCGATTCGTCCGTCGCTCGTACTTTGAATATCGACCGGATACGAACCGTAAGCAATATCGTCCCAGTGCTTGCGGTTTTCCATCACATCGGCTAAAATCAAGCGGTACTCCGCTTTCAAATGGCGGGATTCGCGCAAATATAATTCGCTCGCTACGCCGTCATATTGTAAAGTCGCCATTTCCGGGAACCGTTTTTTAAGAAAATCAACGATTCGAGGGGCTTCCGCCGTACCCGTCTTGATTCCTTCTTGAATCGATTTCGGATCGAGAGGATCAATACCGAACAACAACATCGAGTTGATCAAGATCGTTCCATCGTTTTGCCGCCCGATATTCAAGCCGCGCATTTTGACTTTTGAAGGATCGCTAGACTCGTATTCTTTCGCTTCTTTATATCCCCATACGCTCATACGGTCAATTCCCGTATCGTCGTGCTTACCGAGTTTTTCCCAAATTTCTTGCGTCATTCCGCTCATTCGAAAAACAAGCGTCGAAGCCATCACGCTGTTATGATCGCCGATATCCGCGCGTCCCAATGTGAATTCAGCTCCAGCTTCAGCGGCTACGTCTGCATTTTGCGTCGCGTCGATAATCGCATCTGCGCTGACTTTTCGCTCAGTTCCGTCTTTGAGCGTGAGTTGTAGCCCGGTAACAGCTGTACGTTCATTGATCGTTGCCGTAATCGGAGACATTTGCTTCGTTTCCATGAGCAGATCGATATTTTTTTCGTTTTTGACCATTTTATAAAAGACATTCGCTGCGACTTTCACATCAAATGCCGAGCCGTCGAATTGATCGTACCACTCTTGGAAAATGCCTCTATTCAAATAACGCGATTCTCGGAGTTGTGGCAAAATAAAAGGTTGCTTCGGCGAGTAGTTGAGGTCAATCATATTCAATCCGCCGACCGTCATCAGACCGCCCAGCATGGTGCGATCATGCCCGTCGACCAGCAAGACTTTCAGACCGTTACGAGCGGCAGATACCGCAGCAGCGATTCCTTCGGGATCGGTTCCGGTGACAATCACATCATAGCGATCCGCAACGTCCGTGACGGAGACGACAGGTAGCACATCCTCCGTAACCCCGTGGTTGACCAGTCTGGAATGTTCAAGATATCGGATGGTAAAAAAGGCAGCGATAATTAGAGCGAAAACGATCGCAAGAGACAGTAAAATGATTTTTTTTCGGTGTCGAAGAAGCATAAGGTATGTACATTTCCTTTCCCATTCGGCGATGAATTACAACGTCGAGCTTCACATTCATAAGTCAGACCGCCGGATTTGCATCGTTTTGACGCATATTTTGACTATATCGGGTTTTTTATAAGCGAACAAGGTGTAGAAGGAGATTGATAAGTAACAGTTTTGTAATGATAAGGATAATGAGACATAAGCTCATAGGTCAAAAGGCGGATAAATAATTGTTGCTAATTGGCTGGCTTAGGCGTTACATTAAGAATAAAAATGTCACAGGGAGGTTAAAATGGAAAAGGTAGCATTAAATAAAGCAGACTCCGGAAATTGGGCGATAGACTATAAGCCATCTATGATTGTGAATCCCGATCTTGTTCGTCCTATGCCGCAAAACGATCATTCGAAAGTCGTGACTTCGAAAAGCGAAACGCAGTTGGATCAAGACCCAACGAAAGAAAAAGAATTGATGAGCGATGCCGATCGCAAAAAGCGCGAAGAAGAATGGATTCAAAAGATGACGGAAGAACGACTTGCCCAGCAAAAGTTGCTCCAGACGTTTTATGCGGAAAAAGCACGCGTGGATATGGCGCCAAGCCAGATCAAAGACGCGATGCGGGCGTTAGCGGAACGTTCGATCGAGCAGCAGATCGTTCGCGACGGCAGTTCGATGAAGGTGGAATGGAAGTCGGAGCTTCACCAGGTGTCGGTGGAGATCAGCGAGACGGCTTACGATAAAAGAAACGATTTGTTGAGTGCAAAAAAAGATTTGGTGGAATCGCAGTCGTCTCCTAAATAGGAGACGGCTTTTTTCGTTGGGCTGAATGGCAAAGCAAGCGAACAAATAGGAAGCCGGGTTGCCGGCTTCTTTTTTTATTGTATTGTGTGTGAATAGATTGATTGCAATGTGCAGAGAACGATGTAGAAGAAAGTCGTTTAAAAGCGGAATCTTCGAAGAAACTCGAAAGTAGTGCAAAAAAACCAGTCTTGAAGGTTAAAAATCCCCACCGTATAGACTGATTTTTGGAGATAAATGGATTTTATAGATAGGGAATGGAATCCTATTCCTTTTATTTACCAAAAAAAGTAAGCTTTCATTAACCAAGCTGCTTCGTACACATACAAAAGGGGGTTGTTCAAAATGAGCACATTGTCGTCATACTCTTCCGCATCCAAATTCGATTCTTCCAACAAGAACGATTACAACGCTAAAACCGCGTATCCGGGAAAAGATGTATCCAAAGTCGGAACATTCGATAACGACAACAAAAAAACGGATGATAAATTTTCGAACCGAGATAAAGACCGCAACGTGCGTACCGAAGCGGAATTGAAAAAAGAAAAAACTCAGTTTTTTGATCGGATCGAGACTAATCGCAAACAGCAATACGATTTGTTGCAAGCGATCTATGCGCCAGCTGGATTTACATTGAATGCAGATAACTTCAAAAGCACGATGAAAAATCTGGCGGACAAAGCCATTGAACAAAAGGTGTCCAAAGCCGGCGTAAGCTGGAAATCGCAATTGCATCAGCTGCGTATGGACATCAGTTCCAACTCCTATCAGATGCAGCGAAGCAGCAAAGCAGCAAGTGCGCCTAGCTCTGCTGAATCGGTAGCTGGATCGGTCGGCGTGCCGACGCCAGCTTTCGTAACCCCGGCAGCGACGCAGTCCAACGTAGCCGCAACAGCACCTGTTGCGACGAAACCAACAGCTTCGCAAGTTGCTGCAACGCCAGCCGCAACGACTTCGGTAACGGCGCAACCGACTTCAGCGCAAGCTAACTCAACACCGACTGCAACGGCACCAGTCGCAACGACTTCGGCGCCAACTCAAGCAACATCTACGCCTGCTGCATCAACGCCAGTCGCAGCAGAACCAACGTCGACACCGGTAGCGACCACTCCGGCAGCAACGCAGCCAACAGCTACGCCAACGCCGATCGCAGCTGAATCAACGCCGACTCCAGTAGCACCAACATCGGTAGCGGCAGAACCAGCGCCAGCCGCACCAACACCGGTGGCTACACAACCAGCACCAACGACATCCACACCGGTCGCGACGCAGCCGACGCCTGCGCCAACACCGACCGTCATCGAAGCAGTCGTAAGCACTGTGAATACGACAGTTGCCAATACAACTACGACAGTCAACAATACGACAAGTGCAGTCAATCAGACACTTAATCATGTAACTGGCGCATTGGGCGTTACTTCTTCAACGACAAGTACACCAGTCACGGCTCCAACCGTAACAACAACGACAACACCGACCGCAACAACGACAACAACTACGGCTCCAGCAACGACCGTGTCAACGACAACACCGGCGCCATCGTCTTCTACAACCACTGCACCAACCACAACCACAACGACAGCGGGAGTGTTGCAAAGCGGCGTAACCAAAGGTCTGTTAGGTATCAAAAAATAATCGATTGAATTAAAAAAAGACTTCGGAAATCAACTCTCCGAAGTCTTCAAGCTGTCGAAATATTCTCGACAGCTTTTTTTCAATTTTCCGGTACTAAATTAAAATTCTCCGCATACCTCGTCATATCTACCTAGATTTTCCGCGAATAACAAGGCAACGTCAAGCAAAGTCGCCGAATCCAATCATTCCGTAAGGGAGCGAGAAGCAATGAAGTTTCGTTTTCATAAAGCGTTCTCACTCCCTTCTTGTTTGAATATCGTCACTTTAATATGTTTATGGAAAATTGCCAACTTTAAAATGTTCGAACTTAAAATTCTATTTTTCCGTCATAGGTGAAGAAGTCTGCGAAATCGCTTGGGTAGGTATCATATCTTTACGCCGGTAAATCCCAAGAATCAAGCCGAATATCCCGAAGTAAATCAGATTCATGCTGCCTTCGTACCCGATAAAAGGAACGGATATTACCGTTGTAGGAAGTACATTAAATGAAGCTCCGATTGCATATATCCATTGACCTGCAAGAAAAACGACTAGCCCTAGAGCCACTAATTTCCCGTGGGAATCGGTAATTTTTTGCACAGTGCGTGTGAGTAACACAATTAACCATGCCATGCACAAAATTAGAATGCTTGCAGCAATCCAACCGAAAATGTAAGTGAAATAAGGCAGGATAAAGTCAGCGTGGGTAGCGATTCTTTTAGTCACTTCTGTACCGAATCCTTGCCCAAACCAGCCGCCTTCGCGAATCGCGCTAGCGATCCAGTCATTAACATAATATCGGTTCGTACTATAAGACTGCGAAGACTGAGGGTTTAAAACAGAGTGAAGGCGGGCCTGCCAATGCTCGTTGCGGAAATAAAGAACCATCATTCCCGCTAGACTGACAACAGGCAGACCGTAGACATACAACCGCGCGGCGCCGGATCGAACATACAAAGTCGCAGCAGCCACGATATATATAGCGAACGGTATGCTAAGCGTAAGTTGGAAATACACACATAGACTGATCGGAGAGATAAATGCAACGAGCGCAAGCACTTGCCGAAAACCTAGGCTCGCTTTATTTTGTAGCTGTAATCTTTGAAAAATACCCGGCAGTGTTAGCAAAAACAGAAGGAGCATGCAAGTTTTCCAATCGAAAATAAAAGAACCCAAAGCAATCCAGCCTTTTAATCCGTTCATTGTCAAATCTGATAAAAAGAAAGCGACTGCCGAAAACGCGAACGTTGCCAGATACAAAGGAACCGCGAATTTCTGTAACCATCTGTAATTGAAAAATACACCCACGACGAACGCAATGATACTGAGCCCGAAGTAAAATAGTTGATTCAAGCCCGGGTTGAACCGTTCATAAACGCCTTGCCCGGCTGCTCCTAAAGAGAATAACGCCAATAATCCAAGCCCCATCATCAATCCGACCGGAATCAGCAAAAGCCAGTTAAACTTCGGTCGATGGATCTGTCCTAACGAACTGCCGACTTCTTTGGCGTCGCCCATCTGATCCAATGCCCATGTTGCAGCTTCGATCGGTGAATTTCCGGCTTCTTCTTGCACGCTTGCTAGTTCTTCGATATGTATGCGTATTTCGTCTCGAAGTTCGGGGTGCAACGCTCGCGCTCGAATCTGCTTGCACATCCGGTCGAGATAATCTTCGATTAAAGCTTCCGCTTGTTTACGTTCAAGTTGGTTTTGTTCATTGTGATTCATGCCGATCCCTCCCCAAGCACCGTATTGACCGCTTTACTGAATGTTCGCCATTCTTCTTTTTTTAGTTGAAGCTGCTTAAGCCCCGCATCGGTCACCGTATAATATTTGCGTTTGCGTCCGCTTGCTTCTTCCCAATGCGACTTTACCCAGGTCTCCGCCTCCATCGCGTGCAGGATCGGGTATAAGGTGCCTTCTTTTAATGAAAATACGCCATCCGAACGTCGATCTAGTTCACCAATCAATTCGTACCCATACATACTTTTGCCAGAAAGGACGGTCAATACGAGTGTTCCGGTCGAGCCTTTCAGCAGTTCTTTACTCATTTTCATACAATGTCCCCCTCCTTATTATCATACATAGAATTACTATGTATCGTAATACGAGGTATACAAAGAAGTCAAGAATCCTAACAAAAAACAAAAAAATAGCAGGAATCGCCAAACTCATGCACGAATGTAATCAACACACATACATACACAGGGGGTTGTTATGAAAAAGTTAAGCATGACGCTAATGGCGTTGATTCTGATCGTATTAAGTTTGGCGCCGGCAGGGCGTTTGCAAGCAGCGGGGTCACAAATCGTGAACCCATCCGTAACGTATACATATGGCGTATTGACGCAAGATATTCGCGCTTTGGCGGCGAAATACCCGGATATCATCGAATATAAATCGATAGGCAAAACGTTATACGGACGCGAAATTTGGGCGGTTGGGCTGGGGAGCGGCAGCGCGACGGTCTTTTTCAACGGTTCCCATCACGCTCGCGAGTGGCTAACGACGACGATTAATATGCAGATGATCGAACAATACGCGGCGGCATATACGGAGAATCGCAAATTCGAAGGGTATGACGTCCGGGATATTTTGAGCAAAACGAAGATTTGGTTCGTGCCGATGGTGAACCCGGATGGCGTAACCCTTCAGCAAACGGGTCTTCAATCGTTCCCAACCCATGTGCATCAAGCACTGATCACAATGAACGATGGCAGCCGGAACTTCAAGCGTTGGAAAGCGAACGCGCAAGGCGTCGATCCGAACCGACAGTACGATGCCAATTGGAAAGAGCTGATCAACAACTACTATTATCCGCACTGGATGGGGCATAAAGGCAAAGCTCCGATGACCGCAAAAGAAAACAAAGCGATGGTCGCGTTCACGTACGAGATCGATCCAGAGATTGCCGTCTCTTATCATTCGGCGGGACGTATCCTCTATTGGAACTTCCGTACACCTGCGGTGAATTATGCACGGGACAAAAGACTTGCCGATCTGTTTACCGCGTTCACCGGATATAGCCAAGTTAGCCCAAGCTACAACTCCAATGGCGGAGGCGGTTATACGGATTGGTTTATCCAAAAGTTAGGTCGTCCGGCATTCACGCCAGAAATCGGCATCAAGAATGGCGAGACGAATCTTCCGGTGTCTGCTTTTAACGAAGAATGGCGTCGTAACAAAAAAATCGGCTTGTGGATCGCGCAAGAAGGTTACGCATTATGGGCAGCGAAAAACAAAAGTACCGTTAAGCCAGTCTCTGTCTTTTTGGACGGGAAAAAGATCGAAGGAAAACTTGCCGCTTTCAACGAAGATGGCGTAACGTACGTCTCGTACAAACCGCTGCTGACTGCGTTCGGATATAAGCCGACTTGGCAAGGCAGTTCCAAGACCGTAACGGCAACCGGAACTTCCGGTACTCTGCGTTTTACACTGGGGAAAACGGACGCTGAGATCAATGGCAAAAAAGTAACGTTGACCGCTGCGCCAAGGTTGTATGAAGACGTGATCTACGTACCTGTCCGTCTGATCAATCAAGCGACAGGAGCAGCGTTAACGATCTACCCGGATACCGGAGCCGTATCGATCAAAAGCCCGGTTCCCGTAACGCCGAAACCGATCGTTCCGAGCGAGCCGGTACCGACTCAGCCGGTGCAGCCGCAAGTCTCTGGCGAAGTTCAACCGACTCCGTAATCGGCATAGACCGGACCTTACACTTGACGAAATCACGTTTTCGATGATACAAACAAAGACATAGATCAACCAACTGAACAGATCAATAGCAACGACCGAGACCATACTTTGCAAAGTTCTTCGCCGGATTCACGTCCAGAAGATCGCCGCTGCCGTCAGAGAAGAATTCCATTTGCGCTGAAAGAATTCTCGGCAGAACCGCAAAGCTCCTACCTCGCGAGCTATGGCGTTTCCACGTCATCGGCTGTCTACCGTTAACAGACTTGAAGCTTTTTTGTGCCGCCGTGGATATGCCATGTCTAGCGCGCAAAAAAGGAACTAGGGTGGTACCGCGAAGACATATTCGTCCCTGACGAATATGTCTTTTTTGCGTAGATCGCAGCGAAATCGCTACATCAACTTATACCTTCGAAGGAGAGAATACACATGAAACAAAGTCAATTATTGATCCCAACTTTACGCGAAGCCCCGGCAGATGCCGAAGCGGTAAGCCACAAATGGATGCTGCGCGCGGGCTTGATCCGTCAATTAGCTTCAGGCGTCTATACCTATCTGCCTTTAGGATTTCGTATTCTCAAAAAAGTACAAGAAATCGTCCGCGAAGAAATGGACAGAATCGGCGCCCAAGAGTTATTGCTTCCGGCGATGCAGCCTGCGGAATTATGGCAAAAGTCAGGACGCTACGACGTGTACGGGCCTGAATTGATTCGACTGAAAGACCGTCATGACCGTGAATTTGCACTCGGACCCACGCATGAAGAAGTGATTACGACACTGGTAGCTGGAGAAGTGAGTTCGTACCGCCAACTGCCTATGACGTTATATCAGATTCAGACGAAATACCGCGATGAACGCCGTCCGCGGTTCGGTCTGCTGCGCGGACGCGAGTTTCTGATGAAAGACGCGTATTCGTTCGACCGAAGTTGGGAAGAATTAGACGTGACATATCGCGCGATGTATGAAGCGTATTCGCGTATCTTCACGCGTGTAGGGCTGAATTTCCGCGCGGTTCAAGCGGATGCAGGCGCAATTGGCGGCGAAGGCGAAACGCATGAGTTTATGGCATTAGCCGATATTGGCGAAGATACGATCGTCGTGAGCGAGAACGGCGATTATGCCGCAAACTTGGAGAAAGCCGAAATGTTCTGGGAAGAACCGACACCTTCCGGCGCGCAGATTCCGCCAATGAGTCAGATCCATACGCCGAATATCCACAGCATCGATCAATTGTGTGCCTTTTTCGATCAAGAAGCGTCTGTCTTTTTCAAAACGCTATTGTACCTTGTCGACGATCAACCGGTAGCGGTCGTCGTGCGCGGAGACCGCGAAGTCAACGAAACGAAAGTGCTGAATGCGCTTGGCGGCGAGCGTATCGAACTTGCGGAAGCAGGCTTTGTCCAAAAATGTACAGGAGCGGAAGTTGGATTCGCAGGCCCGGCAAACTTATCGGGCGTACGGTTGTTAGTGGATCGCGAAGTACAAGCGATGGAGAGCGGAATCGCCGGAGCTAATCAGACCGATTATCACGTGGAACATATTCAGCCGGGGCGCGATTTCACCGCCGATCTGGTTGGCGATTTCCGCAATGCGGCCGAAGGCGATCTAAGCCCGGACGGCAGCGGCAAATTGAAGTTTTATCGCGGAATCGAAGTCGGGCATGTGTTCAAGCTTGGAACGAAATACAGCGAAAAGCTGGGCGCCGAGTATTTGGATGAAGGCGGACGTCGTCAAGCGGCGATCATGGGCTGTTACGGAATCGGTATCTCGCGTATTTTGTCGGCTGTCGCCGAGCAGCATTGTGACGAGAACGGCATGATCTGGCCAGCGGAACTTGCGCCTGCGGCCGTGCATATCATTCCGGCTTCGATCAAAGACGAAGCTCAACGTAAACTAGCGATGGAGTTGTACGAAAAGTTCCGCGCCGCAGGTATCGAAGTATTGCTTGATGACCGCGACGAACGCGCAGGCGTGAAATTCAAAGACGCGGATCTAATCGGGATTCCGCATCGTATCGTTGTCGGTAGAGAAGCTGCCGAAGGACGCGTGGAATTCAAGCGCCGCGCAGAAGATGACAAACAATCGATGAGCGCCGAAGAAGCTTTTGCTCAAGTGACCGACGCCGATTAATGAATGTCGTGGCAAATATCTCGGAATAGAGCCGTAAAAGCGCGTGAGATCGTGCTTTTGCGGTTATAAGAGACTAACGAGATTATCGAACACGTAGGCGGTTTCGCCTTACTTTTTATAAACAAAAGGGGGAGCGAACTTGAAAAAGTGGTCGTATGCCATTATCTTGGTCGGGCTTTGTATCCTGTTTTATCCTAGCGTTAATAACTGGCTCGAAGATCGGACGCAAAATATGCTGCTCGAACAAGCAGAAGCCGAAGCCGAAAGCGTAGATCCGTTGGATGTCGCCCGGATTTCCAGTCAAGCGGCGGTACCGGATTACGAGAAAATTTCGGCTTTACTGGATGAAGGCGATATAGAAAATGATGCAGATACCCAGACCGAACCTAGCGCGCCGCAAGACGGCGAAGTGCTGGGCTTGATTCGCTATGATAAATTAAATATTAAGCTGCCGATTGTCGAAGGCGCTACGCAAGAAAATATGAAAAGCGCAGCCGTTCACGTGACCGGAACCGGGTTTGCGGGCGCACCGGATAGCAATATGGCAATTGCCGCGCACCGCGCGCACAAAGAAGGGCGGCTGTTCAATCGGTTGAACGAAGCCAAAGTGGGCGATACGGTAGAAGTCGTTCAAGGTTCTCAGACCTATACGTACGAGATCGACAATATTCAGATTGTGGAGCCGCAAGACGTATGGGTACTGAATCCGATCGTCGGACAGTCGTCGCTTACGCTGATTACTTGCGATCCTTTGATCAATCCGACCCATCGCTTGATCGTACACGCGGTATTGCAACCTTAATTAAGGAGGAATCATGTACCGGATCGCAATTTGTGACGACGAACAAGTTCGTCGAGACGAAGTACGCCAGATGTTGCTGACGTTGTCGGTGAAATCGGGGATCGAGTTTACTTCGGAATCTTTTACATCGGGAGAAGAATTATTGTCTTTTTACGAGAACGGCGGAGAACCTTTTCATATTTGGGTACTCGATATCGAAATGAACGGGCTAACCGGGATCGAGACGGCGCGCAAATTAAGAGACGCCAAGCGCTTAAGCGAGCAGATCGTTTTTTTGACCAGTTACGCGGAGTATATGTTGGAAAGTTTCGACGTGATGACTTTTCAATATCTGCTTAAGCCGGTCGATCCTGACGTGTTCGAAGAAAAAATGCTGAAACTATGCCGATACTTTGAAGAAAAAGAACAGGAAATCCTGATCGTAAAATCTGCCGAAGGCGATCTGGTGCTACGCCATGACGATATTATCGCGATTGAAGCGGCAAAAAGTCTTACGGTCAAAAACAAACTCAAAATAACGACGACGCATGGGGTATACGATGGACGCGGGCTGATCTCAAGTTACGCCGAAGCGCTCAAAGCCGGTCGTTTTTTGCAAATTCATCGTTCGGTATTAGTGAATCTGTCTCATGTGCATAAATTTGCGGGCAACCGCGTCGTGATGTCCAGCGGGATTGAACTGCCGATTGGACGATCCAAAGTCAAAGAAGTGAAAGATGCGTGCATCCGCTTTATGGTGCTAAGGGGCGAATACCAATAGATGTGGCTATTATCGCTGTTTAATGGAATTACAACGCTTGTGATGGCCATGCAGATTCACTTTTTTTACAATTCCGTATTTGGCAAAGAAACAAGTAAACCAACCAAAAAATACTGGATTGCTGCTTTTTTGCCGATTACGTTTTTGTACCTCATGCTGGATTTGCCGGATTTGTTTTCTTCGTTGATGGCACTCGGCATCGTATTTCTAGTTGCGCAAGGCTACGATGTTCCGCAAAAGCTCAAGATCATGTTTGCGATTTTGTATGCGGTGCTGTTGACGTTAGTGAATTTTATTCTGGTCTATATGCTGTTGCCGTCGATGTCTTCGAATCCATCCCACGCAGAAGGCATGACAGAGCGAATATTGCTGTCTACGATTCTACTGATTGGCTGTATGGTGATGTTTGCGATTATTCAAGTCATTCGATTGGTCGTCAAACGTCGCCGTTTTCCGCTTGAAGCCCGGTTTTCGCTTCCTTTTCTCAGCGTCCCGGTCATTAGTATTTATCTGGTGAACACATTCACGGCTTATAGCGAAAAAAACGTGCATTATTTTTTGTCCGTATTCGGATTTATCGTATTGAATATTCTGGTCGTGTATATGCTCGATACGGTCATTGCCCGGTTCCAGCTCACGCTGCAAAATGATCGGCTGCAAAGCCAGATGGACTATCAAGACGCGAATTACGAGAAAACGGTGCATAGTTTCAAAGAGATCAAGCGCATCATTCACGATACGAATAAGCATCTACTGGTTGTTGCCGAATATATCGAGCGCGAACGTAGCGAAGAAGCGCTGCAGCATATCCGCGAAACGCTAAACGGAATCGATCATGCGTATTTGCGCGTCAATACCGGGAATCTGGTGATCGATGCTCTGGTGACCAATGCGCTGAATGTCGGAAGGGCGAACGGGATTCAGATCAATACCGAGCTTACGCTGCGAGAACCGGAACTTGCGATCGAGCGGTATGATCTGTCTGTCGTATTAGGCAATATGCTCGATAACGCGATCGAAGCTTCGAAAGACGTGCGGCAAGCCGAAGACCGGTGGATTTCGATTCGGATCCGCTCCAGCGAAACGGCGTTATTTATCCATGTGCAAAATCGTACGGAACGCGAAGTGACCGATCTGAATACCCGCAAGCGCAGAGCCGAAGACCATGGATTTGGACTGACGAATATTCAGCGGATCTGCGATAAATACGGCGGCCATATGATGATCAAAGCGGAGTCTCGCGTTTTCGATAATATGGTAATGTTGCCTTTTAAATGACGAAAAACATCTTCGAACATGTCGTTCGGGGGTGTTTTTTTGCGTTTCAGCCCTTTTTGGGTCATGGTCCTTTGCCTTGCGATAAGCTGAGGTCATACAAAACGAACAACATTTCAGGAGGACAATGATATGAACCCATCTATGCACGGTTGGAAAAAAACAAGTACAGCGACACTTATCGCTTTATTGCTCGCAATCCCTGTAGCCGAAGGACAAAGTTTCGCCGCGTCGGCAAACCCTTCCGCTACAGAAACGCAGAAAGCGCCGACCATGCAAAACAGCGCAGCGCAAGCCAAAGCCAAAGAAATGGTCGCCGCATTGATCGAAAATTACGGCGTGACCGGCGCGCAATACGCGATTCGCGATCATGGCAAAGTCGTATTGTCCGGTGGCACGACATTAGACGATAACGGTAAACCCCAACAGATCGACGCTAAAAGCATGTTCGGCGTCGGTTCCGTCAGCAAAATGTATGTCACGGCTGCGGCGATGATGCTCGTAGACGATGGCAAAGTCGATATCGATCAGCCGCTTACACGCTATATCCCTGAGTTCAAAATGGCGGACGAGCGCTACAAACAAATCACTGTCCGTATGTTGATGAATCACTCATCCGGCTTGTACGGTTCGCATTACAAAAATTCGATTCTAATGAACGATAACGATACGCAAAATCATGATCGACTGCTCAATGAACTCAGCAAGCAACGTCTGAAATCCGATCCGGGCGAGTATTCGGTCTATGCCAATGACGGCTTCCAACTCCTTGAACTGCTTGTCGAGCGTGTGAGCGGAATGAGTTACAGCGAGTTTTTGCAAAAAAATGTGAGTCAACCGCTAGGTATGACTTCGACGCAGACGCCGCTTACCGATTTTGATCGCAAACAGCTCGAACCGGTTCGTTTGCCGGGAGTTCCGACTGCTCTGCCTGCGGAAAACGCGAATATTCTCGGCACGGGCGGCGTATACTCGACAGCCGAAGAACTGACGTTGTTCTCGGAAGTGTTGAGCGGCAAGCATCCCGAAGTGTTATCGAAAAAATCGACAGACGCGATGTTGCAACCGGAATATCGCAACGGCGTCTGGGTTCCCGAAACGAAAAACGCGTTTGGTTACGGATTAGGCTGGGATTCGGTCGATCTTGAGCCGTTCGGCGATTATAACATCCGCGCAGCAACCAAAGGCGGCGATACGATCATGTATCATTCCGCGTTAATCACATTGCCGGATCACGATCTATCGATTGCTTTCGTAACATCGGGAGGTTCGTCCGTATTTAATACGACCGCGGCGACGAACATTTTACTCCAGTATATGCAGCAAAACGGCACGATCTCGGCTGTATTGCCGGAACCGAAATTCAATAAGCCCGTGAAGCAAAAGATGCCGGAAGAAATGAAGCAATATGAAGGGCTATACGGCACGGTCGGTAGTACGAGTCAGATCGATATTCAAAATGACGAGATCAAAATGCCTGCGTTAATGAGCGATATGATTCCGGCTCAATCTTATCTATATACGGGAGACGGCGAGTTCACGAGCGAAGACGGACGTACCGCGCTTGCTTTCGATAAGCAAACCAACGGTCACACGTATATGCGAATCCGCAGCGATATACAGCTTCCGGCTATTGGTAACTCCAGAATGGCTTTTTATGAATCGCAAAAGTTGGATCAAAATAAGGTGAATCCTTCGGTAGCCGCAACTTGGAAACAACGCGAAGGAAAAACGTATTACGCGTTGGACGAAAAAATGAGTTCGTTCTTCTATATCGCGCCTTCCGTGCTGATGAAAAAAATCCAATTGGATCAATCCGGCGGTTATGCCAACGGCACGAAGATCGTCGATGCCGATTATGCGGTGAATATTGCCGAGATTCCGGTAATGAACGGACGAGATACGTTCGATTTGAACTTCTCCCGTGAGAACGGAGTCGAATATCTGCAAGCCGATGGACGCACGTATATTCATGAAGATGCGATCAATCCGATCTATACGGGCGCGGCGTCGTTCGTGACCATTCCGGCTTCGGGAAGTGCGCGTTGGTTCACGATTCCAGAATCGTTGGAAGGCTACACGTTAAAAGCAGACCTTTCGAAAGAAGCCGGTTTTGCCGTCTATGACGCAGCCGGAACGCCGGTGGGATTGTCCCGCGCGATGGGTACGGATACCGTCACTTTGCCGAAAGGCGGTAAGATTGTATTCGGCGGAGCGGCAGGAGATGTGTTGAAGATTTCGATCGATAAGAAGTAAGAAGGAACGAACAAGGAAATCCGATTGCCGCGATATGAAGCGGTGATCGGATTTTTGGCGTGCTTAAAGAAAACTTTACGTGTCAAGAGAACCCTATTCAAAAGGAAGTAACCGTTGTATGCTTGCGGAAGACAACGTACAAGCATCGCAAACATCGCGGATTTGACCATAAAACAACGATAAAACAGGAGGAATGAAGATGAAAGATCGGAAAGTGAAAAGAGCAGGGAAAAGTGTGGTGTGGCGATTAGGAATGCAGGTGTTGCTATGCGTATTGCTTGTAGGAGCGGGCGTGTTTGGACAGATGAGCGGGAAGGCGTATGCACAGACGCGCACAGTGAATACTTGGGCACAGTTGAATACTGCGCTTATGAATAGTGTGGACGGAGACGTGATTGAATTAGGTAGTGATTTGCTAGACGGTTCGAGCGGTCTGCAAGTACCGAGTGGCAAGAAAATTACATTGGATTTGAAAGACAAAAAATTATCGCTTACTGGACGAGATTACGAAGCCGGCATAGGAGTTCCAGTAGGATCAGAACTAACAATTCGAGGAGAACCGACAGGAAGTTTGAATGTTACGGGAGGAGAATATGGATCTGGAATCGGGGGAGGATATAGAGGGGATGGAGGAACGATCAAGATTGAAAGCGGGACGGTCACGGCTACGGGAGGAGGCCTTGCAGCCGGAATTGGCGGGGGGTTTCAAGGCGATGGAGGAACAATTACGATTGAAAGTGGAACGGTTACGGCTACGGGAGAAGACTCTTCAGCCGGAATTGGGGGAGGACATGGAGGAAACGGAGGAACAATTACGATTGAAAGTGGAACGGTTACAGCTACGGGAGGACACAGTGGAGCTGGAATCGGGGGAGGATATAAAGGTGAAGGTGGAATAATCACCATCAATGGAGGAATTGTAACGTCCGAAGGTGGTTCTCAAGGTGCCGGAATCGGAGGAGGGAGCTTTGCCAGCGGTGGCACAATCACCATCAACGGAGGAGACGTCACTGCGAATACAATCTACTTGAGTGCCGGAATCGGCGGGGGGTTTCAAGGCGATGGAGGCATTGTCAAAATTACAGGTGGCATCGTAAAGGCGCAGGGGGCAGTTGAAGGTGCTGGAATCGGCGGAGGTGGTGATACAGCTTCGGGAGCCGCTGTTACGATTGAAGGCGGAACTGTAATCGCCAAAGGTGGCGATCAAGGGGTAGGTATCGGAGCAGCTTTGTATGGTGAAGATGGCGGAACCCTGTATATCCTTGGGGGGCAAGTTACGGCATATGGAGGCGAAAAGGACGGTATAACTGCTCATGTGATCGGAGCAGGATCAAATGCTGCTACTCCTTCTTTCGTTTTAGCCATAGCAGACGGAGGAACACTTACAATTCCAACCAACCAATCGCTGCTGATTCCTTCTGGAGTTAGCGTAATCAATAACGGAACGATTATCGACAACGGAACACTTTCCAACCAAGGAAATATTCAAGGCGCAGGAAAGATAGAAGGTAGCGGTACGCTTACGAATCAAGGGACGATAACCGTATCACTTGATGAACAGTTAAATGTAACAGGCAACAAATACAAGGTATCGTTCGATCTGAACGGAGCAGCAGGAACGCTACCTTCGCCGATTACGGTATATGCTACGACTTTGGCTAAAGCTAATCAGGTGTTGCCTGCTGATCCAACGCGTGACGGATATGCTTTTGAAAGCTGGTATACGGATGCTACATTGACCGAGATTTTTGATCTAAACACTTCGCTTACAGCCGATCTTACTGCGTATGCCAAATGGGTCGACAATCGTGCACCGAAAGTGAATTTAACTACGACGGCAGGCAATCCGACGAACAAGTCGTTTAACGTTACGGCGACATTCAATGAACCAGTTACGGATTGGGATCAAGATCAGATTCAAACTACAAACGGGAAAGTCGAGAATATCGTTTCTGTTAATCCAAGTACGTATACATTCGATATTGTGCCAATCAACCAAGGATTGGTCACTGTGAAGATTTTGAGCGGAGCTTCCAAAGATGCCGTAGGCAACTTAAGCGAAGAATCGAATATGTTGGAACGTACGTATCTTTCAACCGCACCAATTCTACTATTGAATGGCCAAACCAACATGGCAGTGGGGATCGGAACGAACTTTATCGATCCAGGAGCTACAGCGAAAGATGCACTGGAGAATGACTTGACCGCAAATATTGCGATTACTGGAGATACCGTAGACGCCAATCAAGCCGGGACGTATGTAATCCAATATGACGTGAAAGATACAGCTGGTAATACATCGAGTGTGACGCGGACGGTGTATGTGATTGAACCACCAGTCGTGAAGCTAAGCGGAGCCGCTTCGATGACTCTCGAAGAAGGAAAACCTTTCGCTGATCCCGGAGCAACCGCATCCGACACGTTCCACGGCGACTTAAGCGAAGATATCACAGTCACTGGAACCGTGGATACGAGCAAACCGGGCGTGTATACGCTTGAATATTCGATGCAAAATCCGATTGGACAGACGGGAAAGGCAACACGAACGGTAACGGTTACCAAAAAAGAGACATCGACGCCAACACCTACGCTACCGAGTCCGGTCGTGACACCGCCGAGCAGTCCAATCTTCACTGCGCCGCCAGTTGAATCGACTGGAGTGGCTCGTTCAACGACGGGCAGCTTAACGCTTGCCGCAGGTCAAGCCGGCGAAGTGAGTCTCGGTTCGGATGCTAAATTACAGATTCCGAGCGGAGCGACGAGCGCGTCGACGGTCATTACGATGAACATTTTGCCAAGCGCGAACAACGGACTCGCTAACTCAGTTAAAACGCTCAGCAACGTTTACGAAATGAAGAAAACCGTACAAGCGAACTTCTTGCGTCCTGTTAATCTCACACTGACATTCGATCCAACGAAGCTCGCTAGAAACGAAAAAGCAGCGGTCTTTTACCAGACGAACCCCGGCGAACCGTGGGTTCAAGTAGAAGGTGGCATCATTGAACTCGGTCGCGACGCAATCGGTACGGCAAAAGTAAACACAGCGTGTATCACTGTGCCGACCGATCACTTCACCCGCTTCGCCGTGCTCGCGGTGAGCAATACCGCGACGCCGCCGGATGCAGACGGCGACGCTGACTCAGGTAGCGCGATTCCGTCTATCGCGTTCACTGACCTCTCCGGCAACTGGGCAGCCGGAGTCATCACCCAAGCCGCGTCGCTTGGCTGGGTAACGGGATATGCTGACGGCACGTTCCGTCCGTCGCAATCGGTTACGCGAGCGGAATTCATCGCGATGATGACCCGCGTATTGCCGCCTGCGGCGGGAGCGACCGCCGCTTCGGGCAGTGCCGAAGCGAAGACCGACTTCGCCGATCAGTCGTCGATCGCGAATTGGGCCGAGCAGCCGATCGCGGAAGCGTCCTCGCTCGGCTGGGTGCAAGGCGACGCTTCGGGCAAGATTCGCCCGAACGCCCCGATCAGCCGCGCCGAGATGGCGACGATGCTGTATCGAGCGCTTGCGCCAAAAGGCGGCGCGAACGAAGCCGCACCCGGTCGCTTCACCGACGCCGAACAGATTCCGGCGTGGGCACAAGAAGCGGTCGCGTCGCTTAGCGCTTCTGGCATCATCCAAGGCGGAAGCGATGGCAAGTTTGCGCCGAATGCGCACGCGACGCGAGCAGAGACGGTGCAAGTCCTTGTCTCTTCCGTACAATAAAAGCGATCAAGAAAAAAGCTGTTCTCTAGCTGTTCTCTATTTGACGATAGAGCACAGCCTTTTTTTGTACAAAATAAATGCCCTTTTCCATAACAAAAATATAAGTTTATCCAATAAAATCGTTTCGCTTCAAGACGTCAAACAAAATTCAAATAATAGGTATAGAGACCCCTACATATTGTGAATAGGAATGACGAAGAAATAGGTAGGTTTTTTTAGAAAGAACGTATACGGGGAGAGGAGAATTTTATGAAAAGATTTCAAGGAATGAATCGAAGTTTATTTGTGCGTATTATGTCGGTTACCGCTTTGTCGATCGTACTTGCGATGGTGGCTTCAATCGCAGCGATCGGCTACACCACGACGCAGTCTTATACAGAATTGAATAGCAATTCGTTAAACCGGGTTGCGAACGATAAAGTCGCTCAGCTTCAAGATGTAGTGGCTACCCAGCAAAATGCAGCAAACCTGATTGCTCAAGAACTTTTCGTTGTCGACTTTTTTCAACAGTTAGATGCGACAGGTCGCACGAACGCTACAGACTTTGCACGGATCGAGAAAAGCCTCAGCGACAAATTGCAAAGTTCCGAAGGATTGTACGAAAATATCTTTTTCACGTATCAAGACAAAGTGTATCTGGATGGAATCGGCGGAGCATCGGTCGGTACAGATATGATCTCCACATCGCCGTGGTATAAGCCTGTCATAGATAGCGGCAATCCGGTTATCGGTGATTTGCAGACATCTCCCGTATCCGGGCGTCCTGCTATCGCGTTAGCTTCTCCGGTCAAAAACGCTAGTGGCAAAGTCTTGAGCGTGTTTGCATTACCGCTTGATTTGAATACGCTGCTTAGCGGCGTGACCAGTCAAGATGGCGAGCATATCATCTCTACAGTCGTGACGGATCATAATGGAGTTGTAATTGCTTCGCAAAATGCCGACCAAGTGCTCAAAACAGACTTTACGAAACTCGGTAACGAAGAGGGATTGACCCAACTGGCTACGGCTGAAAAAGGGACAGGCTATGTGACGATTGACGGTCAACGTTACCTGGCTTCTTTTATCAAAAACGATGTATTGAATATGAACGTCGTTACCTATTTACCGACCAGCAGTTATTTGAATGAGTTAAATAGTATGTTAACGACGATGATCATTATCGCTTTAATCGCATTGGTGATTGCTTTGACCGTATTGTTCTTCGTGATTCGCGGCATCGTGCGTCCGATTCGTGCAGCTTCCGAACAGCTTGAATTTATGGCGCAAGGCGACTTTTCGAAGACGGTTCCGGAACGGTATGAAAAAAAATCGGATGAAACCGGTCTGTTGATTCGTTCGATGAATCTGATGAAAGAGAGTACCACTCAAATCATTCGCTCGGTAAACGAAGAATCGGCATCGCTCAAAGAAGTATCGGGTACCGTCACTTCGATGTTCAATGAAATGGATCGCGAACTCCAAGACGTATCGGCAACGACGCAAAATATGTCGGCAGGCATGGAGCAGACTGCGGCTTCCGCGCAAGAAATCAATGCGTCTACCGACGAGTTCGGCAAAGCGATTGAATCGATCTCCAAAGGTGCGCAAGAAGGCGCTCAAGAAGCAGCTGCGATTAGCAAACGTGCGGGCGACTTGAAAAAGGTACTGGAATCTTCGATGTCGGCGACAACGAATGCTTACGATGAAGTGAAATCCGGCTTAAGCGAAGCGTTGGAAAAATCCAAATCGGTTGACGAAATTAAAGCACTCAGCGAAGCGATTTTGCAAATTACGCAACAAACGAATTTGCTTGCGCTGAATGCTTCGATCGAAGCGGCTCGTGCGGGCGAAGCCGGCAAAGGATTCGCGGTCGTTGCCGATGAAATTCGCAAACTTGCCGACGCTTCCAAAAATACCGTCGGACAAATTCAGACGATTACGGGTAACGTGACGGATTCGGTCGAAAATCTTCAGCATTTCACGCAGCGCTTGATGGAACTGCTTGGCAGTAACGTGCTCGAAGATTACTCGATGATGCACCGTACCAGCGAATCGTATCTGCAAGACGCGACTTACATGGATCGGATGGTATCGGAATTCAGTTCGACAAGCGAGCAGCTGCGGGATTCGGTTCAGCATTTGGCGCAAGCGATCAATGAAATTTCGAGTTCGAACAACGATTCCGCAGAAGGCACCGAAGAGATTGCCAGCAAAACGGCTAACGTCGTCAGCAAAGCGAACGGGATTGCGGAAGAAGCGAAAAAAACGAATGAGAGTGCCGAGCGTCTGAATAATATGATGAACCAGTTTAAATTCTAAGTTACAAATTTGAGCTTTATTAATGACGCCCTTCATGTTTGCCGAAGGGCGTTTTTGAGTACAAAAGCGAAAACAGGTTCGCCTTTTATGATCGAAAATGATTTATCTGCCCGTAAACGATGATATAATGAAAAAATCGAAAAAATCAGGAAGATGAGTTAGGGGAGTACCATGAGCGACTTTTTTGCAAAATCCGCGACGGATGCTTATCACCTATATCTGAGCTTGGACAGTAGAGGCACATTTTGGCTAAGCGCAACGGACGGGGAAGGCCCCGTTCTGCTTCGAGATGCGCTGACATTGCTTCCGCATTATATGTTGAAGGAATACCGATTGAACCAAGAAGAAACGCCGATTCGTGTCTCGCGGTTATTGGTCGTCCGCGATACGCTGCTTCGGGCTATAGAGCGAGGAGATGCGCCGGGGCTGCATCTTCATATGGGCGACGAAGTGCAATTGGCGCTACTTGCCGATTCGGAAGCCGATTACGGCTTAACCTTTTTTCTCGACTTTGAACGTTCTTCATTGATCGGGCGTTTGCCGGAAGGGGCCACCTATCTGGAATCCGGTTGGTTTGGACGGTTCAGCGATCACGGCTATGAACTGATTGATTTGCCGGGATTTGAAGACGACGACCTGGACTGGATCGGACGCCGAATCGGGATAGACGAGTGGCAAGAATTATTGGTAAAAGCCATTCCTTCGATGCGGCAGCGTCTGCTGAAGGTGTCTAGCGAGATCGAATATAACGAGAAGCCGGTTGGACAAATTGAAGTAGTGAATTGTGATGTCGATTCTGTGCAGGTACGTATTTCGAATCCGGCACATCTGATACGGTTGCAAGATTTGCCGGGTTACCAGGTAGAACCGGCTTGGAGCGATGAGGTTCAAAATGATCTTCCGCTGACTGCGCTGCCGGAAGCAAAGGCAACGGTAGAATCGGTAAGTCTGCAATCACAGCAGACCGTTCAGTTTTGGCTGCGTCCGGCTTTGGATACGACCGAAATTGTCCGCCTGTTCGGTAGCGAACAAGGCGGCAAAGCCGAAGGCAAGCAGCTAGCGGAGTTCGCCCGCTTACTCGAAAAAGATTGGGGAGCGATGGCAAGTGGCGAAGCGTTGCCGAAGTTCCGCGATTTGCATCGGATCTACGATGCGTCCGACTGGCGCTGGTCGCTGCGCGGAGGCCCGGTCTTAGAAAGAGGGGTTGGCGAGGTACGCGCCGAACCGGTATTGAGCGCGGGCGGGCAATCGTTCACCGCCGCTGAATTGACCGACGCCTGGAGCGACGGGCGTCGGTATTTGCGTCTCCAAGACGGATGGATCGACTTGGAGGCGCCGGAATTTGCCCGAAGCCTGCGTGAGCATGGCGCGGGCGGCGGGGCATCCGGCATGATCACTGCCGGATTCTCGTATCGGCAACGAATCGGGTTGCCGAGTGATGCAGCGGCAGGTGAATTGCCGCTTGCTCTGGAAGGGCCGCAAGCTGCAAAGCTTGAAGGCGCGCAGCCCGCGCTTACCCATCTGCGCTATTTGGCAGGATGGGGGATGAACGGCGGCATCTATGGCGGCGTCAAACATTGGCTGCCCGAACTTGCGATCTGGGTCGCGGAGAAACTTGCCGAAGCTCCAGATTGCCGACTGCTTGTGGTCGGTCGCCGGGAAGAATTGACGGAGCTTGTTCAAGCAACGCAGCTTGACGTAGCGCCCTATTGGCTCAGTGACAAAGCGGAGTCTAAGCTGAACGAAGAGGCAGGATTGATCTTGGTTCCGGTGTCTTCGCTTCAACGAACCGACGAGACTCTTCGGCTCCAAGGCGATATTTTGCTGATGCTTGAGCCGGATCTTTCTGTGCGTTCCGACGAGACGCGGTTGTTCAGTCGGCTCGACTCCGCAGAAATAAGTGTGCGGATCGCCGTCTATTCGGACGAAGGCGCAATGAATGACGCACGCGTTCGAGCGGTGCAGATTCGCTTGCTCAAGTTATACGATTCAGTGACGAGAAGTTATCTGCTGCTGAATCCAGAAACCGAACGATCCGCGGTCAGCGCACGTCCTCCGCTACGCGATGTTCCGAATTTCGAACTGCCTTCATGGCGAAAAGAAAACGGGATGGCGGAGATGTTCGTCGAAACGGATAGCCCTTCCCGGCACGAAGCTTCTCCGCGCCGCGGAATGGCGATTCCGCCAAGAATCGGCGCGGAGCCGAATACAAAAGATACACAAACTTCTAAGCCGGAGTCACCGCGTTCGGCATCGAAGATGCCCTCGCAAAGCCGTTCGCCGATCTACGGCGGCGAGGCTCGTCCGATCCGACCGACGTCGCAGCAATCTGCGGAACGCGAATTTATTCGTTATGCCAAAGAAAATGAAGATCGAACGTCACAAGAAGTGCCTTTCGCGCCGTTTTCTAGCTATTGGCCAACGTACGCGGCAATGAAGCCTGAGCAAGAAGACTGGTATTTTTATTGGCGAACGGAATTTAGGCAAGGCGAAAAAGTCGAGACCGATCTATCTTATCTATTTATCTACATCTATGAATTGATTAACGGCGTTGGTTGGAGCGATCCGCAAGAAGGCTTGACGTCGATGATCCGCGTATGGGAGGCCTACCGTGCCAGATTCCGACGTTTGGATGGGTATATGGGGGATTGGGTGCGCGAATTTGCTATGGTTCATACGTTGGATTTGCCCGAATCTAATGTACTTGAACAAACTGCGGGAGAGCTAAAAGGCGAACTGTTGGATATGGAGTTAGCAAAGCGTTTGGAGAATAGCCCTGTAGATCTGACATGGGAACTGATTGCTAGATTGTCTGATTACGATCTGACGACGAGCCGTTTTTATAAAGATACCGGAAAAAAAGTGTTCCAACGCGTACTGCCGCATGTAATTGCTGCTATTGATGAATACGCGACAGAAACAAAAGGTGTACGTTTGACCGGATTATTCAACAAAGAAGCAGATATCCGTTTAACCGAGCGCTATCTGTTCCGAAGTGCAGTGTACGATCCTGAAGCTTACGGACGAACGCTGCTGATCCGCGCGCCGAAATGGAGTCTGCATACCGAGCTTCGGGATTTGATGACGCAAGTGGTGCGGCTTACGGAAAATGAACTTCGCGCGCATCTGAAATTCGGCGGTCGATTACGCGGAATCAAGCTGGACGCTGGAATTGCCGAAGCTGTTGCCGCAGCCGTAGAGCGTGAGCTTGTACCGCCGGAAGATCGAGTCTTGCCGCAACCGCCGAAGCTGCCCGAAGTGAAATTCGATCTTGAAGAATTGAATAAACTGCGCCGGGATTCCGACGAAGTATTGCGGATGTTAACGGGAGAGTTGATGAACAACGCAGAAGAAGCGAAGCTTTATCCAGCGGAGACGCCTGAAGAACAGAAGCCGGACATCGAAGCTCAAGACGAAGAAAGTTTCTCTAGGGTCGAACTTGAACTTCCAGAAGCTGAGCCGATTGAAGACGAGCCAAATGAAGCTGTACCGGGCGCGATCTTTTTCGATGTTGAGCTGGATGTGTCTGCGGATAAGCCCTATGTTGAATCCAAATCCGAAGATGAACCGGAAGGGTCGCTATCCGAAAATGACTGGGAACTTGCGCAGTTGGATGACGATTGGCAAGCTTTTGCAACGCTGTTGAATCCGATAGATCGGCAGATGATTCAAGCGGTACTTCGCAAGCAAGATGAAGCGGAGCGTATGAAGATTGCCGGTGCCGCAGGCGAATTGCCGGAGACGGTCATTGACCGAATTAACGAAGCCGCGATGGAAACGATCGGTGACTTGTTGATTGATGCAGGTGAAGTGCTGGAAGAGTATCTGCCGATTTTAGAACAGTTATATCCGGCATGAACCGTAAGCAAAGAGTATGGTATAGTGTTGGCGGAACGTTCCGCTGATGCGGAGTTTCGAGCAAGGCAACATGTGGAGGTGTCTGAATATGAATCAACTGAAGATCCCGAAGCGAATCTCGTCAGCGCTCGTTAATTCATTGAGTGCAGGCGTAGTGCCGCGGATCGGGCTTGAATATATAGCGGTCGGACGAAAACTGGAGATTGAATCGGTTCTGCGAGAGCTTGGCAATGTTGCCGAAGGTGGCGCAGCGTTCAAGCTCATTACAGGCAGGTACGGGAGCGGCAAAAGTTTTCTGATCCAGATTTTGCGCAATTATGCGATGGATCGCGATTTTGTCGTAGCCGATGCGGACTTGTCGCCGGAGCGCCGATTGGTCGGAACCAAAGGTCAAGGTCTGGGCACGTACAGAGAGCTGATGACCCATCTTTCGACGCGCACACGTCCGGACGGCGGCGCGCTGGAAGCGATTTTGCAAAAATGGTTCGCGTCGCTGCAACAGCAAGTGATGAACGAGCAAGGCTTGCGACCGGACGATGAAAATCTGCATGTTCAAGTGGAAAAAATGATTTTTGAAGTGACAGGCAATATGGAACATATGGTGCACGGCTTTGACTTTGCGCGCGTCTTGTCCGCGTATTGGAACGGTTATAAAATGTCGGACGACGAGCTAAAACAAAATGCGCTGCGTTGGTTGCGCGGTGAGTTTCCGACCAAGACCGAAGCGCGCAAAACGTTAGGGGTCGGCGTCATTATCGACGACGATAACTGGTACGATTATATGAAGATTTGGGCAGAGTTCATGTCGAAGATCGGGTACAAAGGATTGCTGCTGTTTATCGACGAAGGCGTCAATCTATACAAAATCACGAACACCGTGTCTCGGCAAAGCAATTATGAAAAGCTGCTTACGATCTTTAACGATACGATGCAAGGCAAAGCGCAGCATTTAGGCATATTCCTTGGGGGCACGCCGCAGTTCGTGGAAGATCAGCGCCGGGGGCTGTTTAGTTACGATGCGCTGCGTTCGCGCCTGGTTGCGGGGCGTTTCGGCGAAGGTGCAGGGATGCTGCATTACGCAGGGCCTATTTTGAAATTAGAAATGTTGTCTCATGCCGAGATTTTAGTATTGCTCGAAAAACTGCGTGATCTGCACGCGTTACATTACGGATATGAGGCAGCGCTCGATCAGCAACAATTGACAAGATTTATGGAATCGGAACTCGGACGAATGGGCGCAGACGCGCTGCTGACGACGCGCGAAGTGGTACGCGATTTTATGGATTTGCTCAATACGCTGCATCAGTATCCGGAACGTAGCTTTGACGAGCTGCTGCCTGACGTAGTCGGAAGATCTGCGCAAAACCACGGAGAATTTAGCGGGCTTGGAGCTTCGGCGTCCAAAGCAAATCAAATGCCCAATCCTACGTTGCAAAAAGAAGACGAGCGTCGTGAAGAGTTTGCGGTATCGGCTTCAGCTCCGGTTGCAGCTTCGGCGCCGGCGCCGTTTCGCCCGCGAGGTGGCGGTTTTGAAAAAGGCGAAGATGTAGAAGGGTTACGCGAAGAACCGAAATCTTCCGCTCCAAAAGCTGAAAATCAAGATCAGCCGGACGATATTTTGGCGGAGCTTGATCTGTGAGCGCGGAACATCCGTTTTACCGACTGGCGCCGTTTATCCAAGAATATATTTATCGCAGCGGCTGGGAAGAATTGCGCGAAGTGCAAGTCGAAGCGAGCCGGGTGATTTTGGATACGAATCATCATATGCTGATTGCGTCCGGCACGGCTTCGGGCAAGACGGAGGCCGCCTTTTTCCCGGCATTGACGCTATTGGATCAAGAGCCTTCGTCTTCGGTCGGGATTCTCTATATCGGGCCGCTCAAAGCGCTGATTAACGATCAGTTTCAGCGGCTGGAAGGGCTGATGCGAGATGCGCATATTCCGGTCTGGCATTGGCATGGCGACGTTCCGCAATCGGAAAAAACAAAGGTCATGCGCAATCCATCCGGTGTCCTTCAGATCACTCCGGAGTCGCTCGAAGGGCTGCTGATGAATCGTCCGAACGCGATCCCGGCTTTGTTCGGCGATTTGCGTTTTATTGTGATCGACGAAGTCCATGCTTTTATGGGGGCGGATCGCGGTTCGCAGGTGCTGAGTCAATTGGAGAGATTATCGCGGATGGCAGGCTGTTCGCCGCGCCGGATCGGATTATCGGCGACGCTTGGCGATTACGATTCGGTCAAAGCTTGGTTAGCTGGAGGAACGTATACGCCGGTTGAACTCGTCTCGCCGCCCGGCGGGCGCAAACTGCGATTATCGATTGAAAATTTCGCGATGCCGGATGCTCGGGACGAACGACAAAGCGAAGCTTTGGAAAACGCCAAAAAGTCGTACAACAACTTTATTTACGACCATACGCATTTGAAAAAAGCCTTGGTCTTTACCAATAGTCGGACTACAGCGGAGACGACGATTCTTGAAATGCGCCGGATCGCCGAAATGCGGCAGCAACCCGATGTGTTCCACGTGCATCACGGCAGTATCTCGTCGATGCTGCGCGAAGAAGCCGAAGCCGCGCTACGTGAAGGTCATGGGCCGGCGGTTGCCGCCGCGACACTCACATTGGAACTTGGGATTGACCTCGGAAGTCTGGAGCGGGTCATGCAGCTTGGTGCGCCGTATTCTTGTGCCAGTTTCGTGCAGCGGCTGGGACGTTCCGGTCGACGCGAAGGCGCTGTCGCGGAGATGATGTTCGTATGCGCCGAAGAAGACGACGAAGAAGCGCAGCTTCCGTCGCGGATGCCGTGGACTCTGCTCCGCGCTATCGCGGTCTGCGAATTATATGTCAAAGAAAAATGGATCGAGCCGCAAGTCGTCCGCAAATTGCCATTGGGTCTGCTGTATCATCAGACGATGAGCGTCTTGCGAAGCTTTGGCGAAGCCGATCCGGGCGAACTTGCGCGTTCGGTACTGACGTTGCCGCCTTTTGCCAACTTTACGACCGATCAGTACCGGGAATTGCTGGAACATCTGCTTGCGACCGATCATATCGAGCAGACCGAAGACGGAATGTTGATCGTCGGTTTGATGGGCGAGCGGGTATCGGGTCATTACCGGTTTTATGCCGTCTTCCAAGACGAAGAAGAACATTCGGTCTATGACGGTTCGGAAGAGATCGGATCGATTACGACGGTACCGCCAGCGGGGTATTGCTTTTCCCTTGCCGGACGACTGTGGAAAGTCGAAGAAGTCGATAACCGTCACAAAGCCGTATACGTCAAGCATGCCAAAGGCAAAGTCGATACGCTTTGGCTCGGAGCAGGCGGCGATATGCACACGCGAATCGTACGCAAAATGCGCGATATTTTGCGGGAAAATACGTTGTATCCGTATCTTGCTCCAAATGCGGCGGCGCGGCTTGAGCGCGCACGGCGACTTTCTCGCGAGACAGGGCTGACCGAGCGCTTGGTGCTTCCGGCAGGCGGCGATTCGATGTTCGTCATGCCGTGGATCGGTAGCCGGGAATACCGAACGCTGGAGCGATTGCTGAAAAACAATCTGTCTCAGCAATTGTCGCTGCGCTCGATTGTGCCGATGGAGCCGCATTATATGGTTGTAGCGGGTCGCACCGATGCGGACGAATTGGAGCATTTGATTCTATCGGAAAGCGAACGGATGGAAGATCCGATTGCACTGCTCGACGAGTTCGAAGCGCCTTATCTCGGCAAATACGACGAATTTGCGCCGCCGGGTCTGATCCGTTCTGCTTTTGCCGCAGATGGGCTGGATCTGGAAGGGTTACGCCGAGGGTTGAAAGGGATTTTCTGATAGAGAGTGTGCGGAAACGCAATAAATCAAGAATAGCCTTTGCCGCGTGGAAATCATGCGGCAAAGGCTTTTTTATGTATCGGACCTTCGATAGTTGTATTGGGATATGATTTTTTAATATATTGTAGCTCCGAATAACAAAGAACCTTTCTGACCGAAAAGCGGTCAGAAAGGTTCTTGGAAGTGACTTTTACATACATTTCATTCAAACTTTGATTAAAGGATCGATTTGCGTTCTTGCCCGTCTTCGATCATTTTGAATTTACCTACAAGTTCTTGCAGGTTTTCAGCCATGCTGTTCAGATGCGCGGATGACGAAGCGATCTCTTGGACGGCGGCAAGTTGTTCTTCGGAAGACGCGGAGACGGATTCCGTGTTCGCTGCCGATTCTTGCGTAACTTTGGAGATGCTGCTCATTGCATCCGCAACGCGGGAGGCTCCGCTTTCCATTTGTTTCGTCGTAGAAGCGAGATCGTCGAGTGTATGCACGGTCGCTTCGACGGCGTCACGGATCTGTGCGAAGGATTGTCCCGATGTGTTCACGGCTTGCAAGCCTTCGCCGACGCGGCTTTGAGCGGTGTGCATCGCACCGAGAGCTGAGTCCATATCTTGACGGATATTGTGAACGAGTTCGCCGATCTGAGCGGCAGAATTACCCGATTCTTCGGCAAGTTTGCGGACTTCTCCGGCAACGATCGCGAATCCGCGTCCGGCTTCTCCGGCACGGGCGGCTTCGATCGAAGCATTCAAAGCAAGCAGATTCGTTTGTTGCGAGATCGATGCGATGACGTCTACCATACCGGAGATATCAACCGAACGAGCGTTGAGCGATTGGACGACGGTACCTAATTGCGTCACCGTTTCTTGAATACTGTTCATTTGTTTCATCGCATGGTCGGCGGCATCGTTACCGGATGCGGCTGCACCCGAAGTTTCACGCATCGAAGTTGTAATCTGCTGCATCCGATCCGACATAACATGAACATCATTTGCCATACGGCTCATTTGTTGCGAACCTTCGGCAACGCTTGTCACTTGCTGCTCTGCGCCTTCAGCCAATTCTTGGACAGCCAGCGTCGAATGTTCAATCGCTTTCGTCGTTTGCTCGGCGCTTGCCGACAATTGTTCAGCCGAAGCCGAGACTTGCTCGGTCGTTTCTTGAACGCCGAGAATCATCATGCGCAAATTGCCTACCATATTTTCGAAATGTCTAGACAGTGCGCCAACTTCGTCTTTGCTTTTCGTTTCGATCACTACCGTCAAATCGCCTTCACTCACTGCTTTTGCTGTTTCTTGCAAACGCCGGATCGGACGAAGCAGCGAACGGGTGAAGAAGAAAATAAAGAGCAGAGCGAGAAGTGTCGCGATAACCAGTACGACTATTACGGCAGTGGTGATATTCGCGCTAGCTTGGCTGATTTCCGTTTTATACATCGTACCTGCGATTTTCCAACCCGTCGCTTCATTGGTTGTAAAAATCATCTTTTTCATCTTGCCTTGATATTTATAATCGAATTCCCCTGACGCATTTTCGTACATCGGATTAACTTCAGGGTCCTCCAGCTTATCACCGGGTTCTACCTTAGGAGAAGCGATTACGTTTTTGTCGGCATCGACGATAATGACGTAACCTTCTTTTCCGACTTTGATCGACGCTTGTTCGCGCAGTTGTGTCAGGTTGAGAGACAGCCCAGTAGCGCCCGATCCGTCAGCCAAAGCTTTGGATATTTGAATAACGGTGACCCCGTCGCTATTGGTCGTAACCGGAGAGATGTACGTTTTTCCCGGCGTTGCCATCGCTTCTTTGTACCAATCCCGTTCTCTCGGATCGTAATTCGGATCGGCAGCCGCTTTCAAGTTTCCGCGAATCATTTTGCCTTCCGTCGTTCCGACGTGAATGTTCAAAATCGTTGGATTCAATTGCAAATATTGAGCCAGATTTTTTTGCACGCCGTCTACTCCGGTAGCTTCGGACGTCATATTTTTTGTTACATTAGCGGCGAAATAATCGATATCGATCAGCGTATCTTTTACTTGCGTCTCAACGATCGAATTAACCGTATCGACACTTTGCGTAGCGCTGTCTACCAATTGTTTTTCGACCGTTTTTTGAGCGATCAAGATCGCCACTGTTCCGATCAAAAGGCTTGGGATCAATAGCACCAACAGAAAAGAAACAATAAGCTTATTACGGATGTTCCAGAAAAATTTCTTTTGCTTCACCTTTTCCTTTTGTTCTTTTTGAAAAATCGCTTTAGCCACTTCGATGTCATCTCCTTTGTCTGAGCGCTTATGCCGTATCATCGAATCCGAATACGGCAAAAGACCTACAAGATTATATCGGATGAAAATCCCCTTTATGAAGTGAGTTTTTGTAACGCTTTAAAATAAATGCAACTTCATTACAGTTTGGTTCGTCTGGAAGGTAAGTAGCTTTTATTTGGAAAAGGAGGAACGAATATGCCCCGACATCGGAATAGAGATATAAAGGAAAAGAATAAATATAAGCAGTTATTTAGCAAGTCTTTTTCTTTGCTTGTTTTGAGTTCGTTATTTATAATTTTGCTCGGCGGTTGCGGAGTAGAAGAGGCGATGAAATCTTCTGCTGGAAATCAAAAAGCCGAGGATAACTTTGTTTTAATCACCAGCGGATACGTTGTAGATGTAAATGACAGCAACCAAATTCTCGTCGTATCGCCGGAACAGCAAAATTCGGTTCATGACGCAAGCTGGGTGTCGGTCCCTGCCGATTCGCCGCAGATTACGCTTGGGATGCAGGTCAAAGTCTCCGTGAAGCCGGGAACCGGAATCGAAGATCCTTATCCGAGAAATTTTCAAGCAGACCGAATCGAAGTCGAGCCGGAAGTTAAGCCTGAGGGTGCCCGTTTATCGCGTGATCAAGCCGTAAACAAAGCATTAGAGCAATTCGAAGCCGGCGAGTCTATCCCGATTGTGCTGAAAGCGGATTACGATCAAGGTCATGAAAAATGGAAAATCAAGCTCAAAACGGATCAATCGAAATCGCAGCCGGTATGGCGAGAAGTCGCAGACGTCATCTGAATGTCGCGTCGCGTAAGGGGTTGCGCAACAGTAGATTGCCTGCATAGTCGATAGCCCGAATCTTGGTTCGGGCTATTTGCGTATGCGCATTCCTTGCTCGGCGTTTCTCGCAAAGACTTCGGTTCGCTTTTTTATTTTTTCAAAGTGACATGAATTTCGTATCGCGGTCGTCTAATCTTAAAAGAAAACAGAAAGGGGGAGACACGTTGGATGAGCATATAGAGGGGCAAGCTTTGGATGATCGGTACACTTCCGAAGACGAGCGTCTGATCGCGGAATGGTTCGAATTGTATTATGCAGATATTCATCAATATTTGTATTTTATGCTCGGCAAGCGGGGGAGCGAAGCGGAAGATATTTTGCAGGAAGTCTATATCAAGGCGTACCGCAACCTGCATACTTTCCAAAAGCAATCTTCTCCCAAAACATGGCTGACCGCGATTGCGCGTAATGCCGCGCTGGATGCGATGCGTCGCCGTAGATGGCAGTTGGCTGACTTTTTGCCTCACAAAGAAGAAGTCGCACCTGCCACAGATCAACCGGAATATGCCGCGCTGAACGAAGAACGGCGAGATTCCGTGTGGAGCTTGCTTGATGCGTTGAAGCCGGCACATCGGGAAGTGATTTTTTTCTTATATCAAAAAGAGTTGAGTGTCAAAGAAACGGCGGCTTTGCTGGATTGTACGGAAAGCAGGGTGCGAACGATCAGCCACCGGGCGCTGCGTGTGCTACGTAAAAACGGCGAATTCGAGCAATGGATAGGGGGAGAAGTCAGTGACGGGGACTAAAAAATCGACAGGCGGAAAATCGCGTGAACCGGTGCAAGGGCTGGTCGATATTCCGGAGTTAAGCGCTCAGCGCAAAGCCGAAATTCAAAATAATATTATGACCGAAATCCGTTCTTGGAAAAAAGAGCCGGAGAAGACGGTGAAACGAATCGAAAAACGGCGACGCTGGTGGACAGGCGGGGGGATCGGTGTCGGATGCGCCGGATTAGCTGTAGCTGCGGTATTGGTGATGCAAAACGGGGGATGGATGGATAGCAACGGGTTAGGAAATAGAGAAGGAGTAACGGTCAGCGGTCAGTCACCATCTTGGCAGGAATTTGGAGCCGTGCCGATCGACGGATCGGATCGTTATGAAGATATTTTGCCGACGATCAATCTGGAAAATGCAGAAGAAGCGGAGGTTGCTGAGCCACGATCGCCAATGACTTATGAAAAATTCGGCTTCACTTGGGCAGCGACAGCGAATCCCGATTCGGTTCGAGTTTTTCCAGATGAGAAAAAGGCGGTCGCTTATGCCAATAGCATTCCTTTGCTAGTCGAGACCGTGCAACATTTTGGCAGCCCTGAACTTGGGTATCGCTATACGGCTTGGAGCAATATTGAAGACGGAAATCTGCGAGAGCTGGAATTCGTACTTGGACCTGTGGAAAAAGGAATTGCTCAAGATGCAGCAACGGATACGGCGGTTATCCAATTTGTGACGGGAGTCCTTCAAACCGACCTCACCCAAAGTGAGCGGGGCGAAGTGATGGATCAATTGCGGTTTCGCGATTTTGAACCTTCGGGCGGTTCGCGGATGGCAGAAAGCAAAGGAATACTTTACACCCTGGATCGTAACGGAGATCGGCAGCGGTTGATTGTTCAGTTTTTGCGTAAAGAAAATCAACCGGATCAATTTGGGCAATTACAAGATTCGCTGCTGAAGGACGTTAGAGAAAAGGAAGTTGTTTTTCAAACGAAATAGGGTAAGATTTACGTATAATGTTCGGAAAAAGATGTTATGAGCTTCGGTGAATGTGCATAAATACTATATATCTACTTTTTATATATTCAAAATCCGAATATTAGTATTGACTGCGAAAGATTAATTCGTTATGATTGGTTTTGTTGAAACGCGAACAATTTCATCATTTACTATATAATCATTCGTATATTCCTGAAGATAAGGTTCAGGAGTCTCTACCAGGGAACCGTAAAGTCCCGGCTACGGATAGGATGCTTTTCGCATACCTACCGGCAGCCGGGCTTTTTTGCATGTTATCGATTTGAAATACTTGATGTGCCTACCCAAGGAGGAGACTATTGATTATGACTGATTCCATTACACTTGAACCGAACGAGCAACAATCTGCAGCTTCCAATTCGTATGACTGCATCATTGTAGGAGCAGGGCCGGCAGGGATTTTCGCAAGTTACGAATTGACGCGCCAAGCTCCGGATTGGAAAGTCTTGTTGGTCGATAAAGGTCACGATATCTACAAACGTCGGTGCCCGATCTTAGAAAATAAAGTTCAGTTCTGCCCTCCGGCAGCGGGACGCAAAGAATTCGCAGGATGTCTGCCCGCTTGTTCGATCACCGCAGGATTTGGCGGAGCAGGGGCTTACAGCGACGGTAAATTTAATATTACGACTGAATTCGGCGGCTGGATGACGGATTATTTGCAGCCGTCTCAAGTGCTGGAATTGATTCAATACGTGGATTCGATCAACCTGGAGCATGGTGCGACAGAGTCGATTACCGATCCGACGACAGACGTGATTCGCGATATTGAGCAAAATGCTTATGCGGCGGGGCTGAAATTGCTTCGCGCTGAAGTGCGCCACCTTGGAACCGAGCAGAACTTGGAGATCTTGAAATCGATCTTCGAATATTTGAAGCCACGCGTCGAAATGAAATACAAAGCCGAAGTCGAAGATCTGATCACAACCAAAGAAGGCAGCGAGCATATCGTTAGCGGGATTCGTCTGAAAAACGGTGAAGAATTCCACTCGCCGCGTGTCATGATCGCGCCGGGACGCGACGGTTCGGCTTGGTTGTCCGAAGTGTTCAAAAAGCGCCGCCTGAAATTGACGAACAATCAGGTCGATGTGGGCGTGCGTGTCGAGACATCCGACGTCGTGATGCGTCAGATCAACGAGCATCTGTACGAAGGCAAATTCGTATTCAATACATCGGTCGGTACGCGTGTACGCACCTTCTGTAGCAATCCTTCGGGGCACGTTGTAGTCGAAAACCATAGCGGCGTTATGGCGGCGAATGGCCACTCTTACAAAGATCCGGCACTGGGCTCCCAAAATACGAACTTTGCCCTGTTGGTGTCGCACAAATTCACGGAGCCGTTCGACAAGCCGAACGAATATGCTCGCGAAATTTGCGAACGTGCGAATGATCTGTCCAGCGGCGGCGTCATCGTACAAAAATACGGCGACATCTTGCGCGGACGTCGTTCGACGCCGGAGCGTATTCGCGAAGGTTTCTTGGAGCCGACGCTTAAAGAAGCGGTACCCGGCGATCTGGGACTCGTATTGCCTTACAATACGATGAAAAGCTTGATCGAAATGGTTGAAGCGTTGGAAAAAGTAACGCCGGGTATCGCGTCCGAACATACGCTGTTCTACGGCGTTGAAGCGAAATTTTATTCCGCTCGTCCGAAGCTGGACGAGACGCTGGAAACTGAAATTCGCGGTCTGTACTGCGGCGGCGACGGCGCGGGCATTACGCGCGGTCTTGCGCAAGCCGGAGCAGCGGGCGTGCATATCGCGCGCGGCATGGTGAAAAAAGCGAACGCAGTCGGCGCGCCGGCTGTCGAGCGGACATTGGCTTAACGATCTGACCTAGATAGGGATCGCAGCGGGTGATCCATAAATGAAAAAGCTTGAGCTAAAGGAGGTATTCCTTTGGCTCAAGCTTTTTTCGGCTTTTTAGCGAAATTGATCCTTATGACCTTCAGACCTCGACTTGTAGCGTGGCATGATCTTCGGCGATTTTGCCGTCTTCGATCCGTATGATTCGGTCGCACTGATAAGCGACATCGGGATCATGGGTCACAATTACGATCGTTTTGCCTTCGCGGTTAATGGCTTTCAGTAACTCGATAATTTCTTTGGAAGTCTGTTGATCCAAAGCTCCGGTCGGCTCGTCCGCCAAGATGATGTCCGGCTCGTTGATTAGCGCACGTGCGATCGCGACACGCTGTTTTTGCCCGCCGGATAAGTTCATCACTTTTTCGTGTTGTTTTTGCCCGATATGAAGTTTGTCTAAAAGAGCCGGAAGCCGTGCCGCTCGTTCTTTGCGTAGCTTACGATTTTTGACATAGTTTAGCGGAAGCAAGACATTTTTTTGCACACTATAATGATCGACCAAAGCAAAATCTTGCATCACAAATCCTAAGTTCTGATTGCGGATTTGAGCGAGTTGTTTCGGAGATTGTTCATGGATTTTTTGATCCCCGATCCGATATATCCCATTTGTAGGCGTGTCGATACAGCCAAGGATATGTAGAAGCGTTGTTTTTCCCGAATCTGAAGTTCCTGTAATCGCAACGGATTCTCCGGTTTGGATCTTTAGCGATACATCGTTCAAAGCATATAATTGATAGGACTTGGTTTTGAATACTTTGCTTACATTTTCGACTTCAAGTAAACTCACCGGCTTCTCCCCCTTAACATAGATGTCATCGGCATCTTATTTAACCGAAGTAGTGGAATGATCAAAAAGACGAACAGCAGTAGTACGCTCACTCCCAGAGAAGCAATAGGGTTTGCAAGAGGTTGGGGTAAACTGCTAACAATAATTACGCTTATAATCTGTAAAAGCGCAAATTGACTGATTAATCTAAGCATAAGGTCTTTTATTGTAGCCCCAGATAAAATATGAACGCCGAATTCATACGTATGTTTTTCGATAAATTGCAAATAAGATACCGTCACAGTTACAAAAGTAAAAACAAGAATTAAGCTGGATAATAAAATTTGCGTTTGCAAAGATTTGGTTTTGTCCTGAGCCACGAACTTAGATTGATACAACATGCTTTTGAATGCAAAAGAAAAAGTATCCAGTTCGTCTGCGCGTTTTACTATTTTAGATAAATGAGCTTCATTGTCGGTGGCGATATAAGCTCGCGGGATGACACCGCTATAGTTGCCGGCACTTGCTATATTGTTTTTGTTCAGCGGCATCACAATCATTCGATCCAGACTCTGAAATTCACGAGTTGCCATAATATCGATATAAGAGCTTTCTTTTTTTAAAACCCCAATCACTTCATACTGAGTGTTACCTGATGGAGTGATCTGATCACCGACTTTAAATTTAGCAGCTAAGTCGCTCCCGATTAATACAGGGATGACCGAAGAATCTTCATTGTAATCTTCATTCGAAAAGCTTCTTCCTTCGGCAAGCCCTATATTGAAATAATCAAAAAATAGATCATTTGTATATAAAAAAGGTACAAGTACATTTTTTTCGGTAGTGGTATACGAAGCGGAATCGCCGAATGTATGCTTCTCAAAATTGAGTTGAGAAGTATAAAGCGGGAAAGCTTTTACTTGATCATTTTCGTAAATTTCGTCGTACAGTTGACTGAGTCTAGATCGATAACGGTCATCGGAGAGTAATTTGTTGTATTGTTCATCGCTTGTAAAATCAACAAAACCATAAATATTTTCGCTTTGATTTAATCGATTGATTTCGCTTTTCATTTGGTTCATATCTTGAGCGCTATAGATGACTAAATTCACAATAATCAGAAGCATGAGAGATTCCAAAAGTAAGATGAAAGAAGTCCCTTTAGATCGCCACAAATCGTTCAAAGCGTAACGAAGTTGAATCATAACATCCCCCTATCATTTCTCTGTGCTTTTTTGCTGCTGATCCACGTAGAAAATAGGACCGTGCAGGTTCCGATAAGGAAACAAAATAGCAAAGAGAACAAACTTCCTGTTACCGTGGTCTCGGGAATGATTTCATAGAAGCTACCGCTTTTCACAACCACTTGAGCAAGTATATTTCCTATGACAAAACTGATTGCAAGAACCCACAAATATTCTTTGATCAGCCATAAACGAATATCATTCCGATTAGCTCCCACCAAAGATCGGGCTTGAATTTCGTCGCGTTTGGATTGTAACCAAGCTAGTGTAGTTCCCAATGTACTTAATACAATTAAAAATATAGAAATGCCAAACACAATAGCTACAAAGGTCTGATCACGCAGAGCTAAAATCATCCGGTCTTTAAATCCTGAAATCATAGGACGTACCGAATAAGAAAGAGAAGGATCTTCCGCAGTTATTCCATTTAAAATTGTGCCTAAGGTTTCTCTGGGTACACCTTCGATTGTATATTCGCCGATTGCTGATTCCTCAAAAGGGAAAGCAACGAATAGACTACTGTTTCGATAGATATATTTGTTTTCTCTATCGAAAGAACCGACCACTTTATAATCTTGTCCTTGATAAGAGAAATAAGGCTCGCCGTTTTGGTCGAATGTGCTATTAAGTAAATCATGATCCAAAATAATGCTATGTTCAGGAATTTTTTGTATCTTTTGCCCGTTTTTCATAGGTAAGGGTAACAGAAAGTTGTTCAAATATACATTTCTTGCGCGCGACGTTTCTTTGCCTTTGTATAAAAGAAAAGAGTCGCTATTCGATTCGATCTGTTGAATAAGTGTCTGATTAGTCAGCTCGACTGGACTATTGTTTTCCAAAGCTTGCTCGTCGATAATCGAAAATTTTAAACTTTCTGAAGTTAATCCGTCTTGCAGAACTTTGGTACTGGTGTAAGAAGCAAAAAACGCTGAAAAGGATAAGCAAGTAAAAGCGGTAACCACGACGTAATAGATCATGAGATAAAGAGATCGTTTGACAAACATTTTTCACGCTCCAATCACAAACAGGATTACAAGTCTATGTAGATTGAAAGTCTACCGTTTAATTTTGAGATATAATGACTCTAATTAAACAACGCTTCGTGAGAAAAACCTGTTACGTATTCTATTCGAAAATGCACTCTGAAAGGAGCAACTTCCATGCCATTCGAAATCGAAACCGAACGCCTAATCTTACGCGACGCCGTGCCTGGAGACTGGTCAAGCATCCATATCTACGCTTCTAATCCCGATGTTGTGCAGCACTCGATATGGGGACCCAATACGGAAGCGGAGACGCAGGAGTACGTTACACAGTTGATCGAGTTAAGTCATGAGAAGCCGAGACGCAGTTATGAATTGGTCGTGACGTTGAAAGAAACAGGAGAACTAATCGGTGGATGCGGGATTCATCAAGCCGGTTACAACGCTGAGCTTGGCTATACATTCAATCCTCAATATTGGGGAAAAGGTTATGCGACCGAGGCGGCATTTGCGATAGTCCAATTAGGATTTGAACAATGGGAGATTCATCGAATTTTCGCTACCTGTCGCCCAGGTAATACAGCTTCGTCCAGTGTGATGAAGCGAATCGGCATGAAGCGAGAAGGAAGATTGCGTGAACATTTGTATTTCAAAGGAGCTTTCCACGATTCCGAAATGTATTCCATACTAAGGCAAGAATTCGAATCGGTTGTCCGTTAAAACAGGTCGTACGAAATAGACGCAAAAAAACTGCCTGAACCGGTAATCGGTCTAGGCAGTTTTCTTTTTTCTCACCTGGCTTCAAGCTTACTTGTCGGTCAAAATGCTGGTCAACGAATTCGAGACCACCTCGATAAACGTTCCGCCGAATTCGCTTGTCGGCGCATTGATTCGGAACAGGTAGGAGTCCCCTTTTTTCGAGGTCCAGATGACATGGTTATGCAGGTTGCCCTTCGTATCGCTTGCCTGCAATAACAGCCGGGCGGAAGACATCGGGCTTTCGAATGATTGATCGCCTTTGTAGCTGCGAACTTGACCGTATTTTTTTAGCTCGGCGCGGCTCTTTTTGCTTACCTTTTGCAGATTGAAGTTAGCCGGGAGTTTCTCGATTTGCGCATTGTAGGACGGGTATTGGGTTAGATAAATCTTGTTTTGGGCTTTGTTGAACGTATAGCCGTTTGCTACGTACAGCGAGTAGCCGTTGCCTTGTTTTAGATACGCCGTGCGGTTAACATAGTCGCCTTTGATCATCAGCGCAAACGATTGGGTCGCCGGGCGCACGCTGCTTGCGGCGGAGGTGGAGCTTGCAGCCGCAATGGATGAAGTCGTGCCTGCCGCATGCGCCTCATTGAATAGCAGGACATTATCGGAAGCTGCAAAAGGGACGGCCAAAGAAAAAGCAAAGGTCAACGCGGCGATTTTACGGAATGGTTGGTTAAATGTACGTTTCATGGTTGAACACTCCTCTGAATGGGGTTTGGGAGACGGGAAAACCAAAGCGTTCCGTTCCTTGTGATGCATTAGACGGGAGTGTGCATGGATGTATTACACTTTTCGCAAAATTAATTTAAAAAGAAGAACAAAAGTGACGGCGATCTGTGTACGGGAACGTGGGTCATGGAACTGAAAAAAGCTGCCGCCTAAACGATATAGGCAACAGCTTCTTCATACATCCTGAATTTTTAAAATGTCTTTTACAAAGTGAATTTCGTCATTTCTTGCTGCAATTCTTCGGCAAGCTGGGAAAGGTGGCGAGCCGAACCGTTGACTTCGTCCATTGTCGACAGTTGTTCTTCGCTGGCTGCGCTGACTTCTTGCAGACCGGAAGCTCCTTGCTCTGTCACTTGACCTATATTTTGCATCGCTTGACCGATTTCTACCGATTGGCTGGATGCCGAAGCGATCGAACGGGAAATTTCATTGATCTGCCCCGATACGTTAGAGATCGATTGCTGAATCATGGTGAACGAATCGGAGACGCGACCTGCGCCTTCCACGCCTTGCTTCACAAGCCCGGCGGCTTCGCTCATCGAAAGTACGGCTTTGCGGCTTTCGCCTTGAACGGCACGAACCGTTTCTGTGATTTGGGAAGCCGATTGTGCGGATGTCTCGGCAAGCTTGCGGATTTCTTGTGCCACGACGTCGAATCCTCTTCCCGCTTCTCCGGCACGTGCCGCTTCGATCGAAGCATTCAGAGCAAGCAAGTTTGTCTGCTGCGCGACTTGTTGAATCGCGGATACCAGATTATCGATATTTTCGATCTGCTGCTCCAGCGATTGAATGATCGAACCGGTATTTTCTACGCTGTTATCAATATCTTGGATTTGCTGGAGTACGCCTTGAACATCGCTAAGCCCTGCATTAGCAGAGTGTTCGCTGCGTCCGGCAAGTTCGGCAATCGATTCGCTACCGCTGCGGATTTGGCCCATATTTTCAACAAGCTGTTGCGCCGATTGCGTCACATTGGATACGGTCTGTGTTTGCGATTCAAAACCGTCTGCAAGAACACTTGAAGAAGTGGCAATATGACTGGAAGCCACAGCGGTTTGTTCGGCGCTTGCTGTCAATTGCTGAGACGAAGCCGACAGCGTCATAGCGCTTTCATCAACTTTGCGAATAATAGAACGCAATCCCGCAATCATGCCGTTGAATGAACTGGACAGCAGACCGAGTTCATCGCGTGATTGGTAATTCGATTGTACAGTCAAATCGCCGTTTTCCGCACTTTGCATCAAGGTTTGAATTTGTCTGAGCGGGTTGGCTACCGCGCGAGCAATCCAATAACCGACAAGTAGCGAAATCGCGATCCCGACGAAGAGGACGATTGCAATCAGGACTAAAGAAGAATCTTTGAGTAACTTAATATTTTCACTGCTTGTTTTGGCTTCGTTGATTTGGACAGATGCCAGATTTCTTACGATGTCGTTGGTTTGTTGACGCAAAGGTTGTGTTTCTTGTACGAAAGTAGAGTAAGCTTCAGCATTTTTGTTTTGCTCGCCAAGTGCCGCTACTTTTTTGATCGAAGTCATATACTTTGGATAGACTTCCGTAAGCGAATCGTATAGCTTTTGCGTTTCAGGAGACATATCCATTTGTTCTAATTGTGTAGCATTTTCATTGTTTTTGGCTTCGCGTTCGTTCAATTCTTCTTTTAACTTATTGATTGCGGAAGCTTCTGTAGCGAGAAATAATTCTAATGTGGTGGATTGCATCGCGGTGTTGTTAGCTCGAATATCATCGACAAGCGAGATCGAAATCACATTTTGGTTGTACATGCGCTCAGCGGAATTCGATACTTTATTCGTCGCATCATATCCGCTGTAACCGACAATAACAAGCAGAAGTGCAGAAGCAAAAGTCAAAATCATAATCTTCCATCGAACTTTCAAATTTTTCACAGTGCATCCTCCTAATTTTTTTTGAAGTCAAACAGATGATCCGTTTAAGTGTGTATGGGTCTGATTTTGTCGGATTTTTGCTGCATTCATTTTTATATCGTCATAAATAATACAACTATTAATAAGGTATTAGGTATTTTGTTAGTTATTTTTGCTTACTAATTAATTATTTTTATCCAAAACAAACAAACCCCTCGATAGATAAAATATCGAGGGGTTCCATGTATAGTTAACGGCGGCAAAAAAGCGAAGGAACGCTTTTTTGCAGGCGGTGGCGTTCCGCCCGAAGCCGAGAAACACGTTTTACAGCTTGAATTTCGTCATTTCTTGTTGCAATTCTTCGGCAAGTTGAGACAAGTGACGAGCCGAACCGTTCACTTCATCCATCGTGGACAGCTGTTCTTCGCTTGCTGCGCTCACTTCTTGAAGTCCAGCCGCGCCTTGCTCCGTCACTTGACCGATATTTTGCATCGCTTGACCGATTTCAACCGATTGACCGGAAGCGGAAGCGATCGAACGGGAGATTTCACCGATTTGCCCCGATACATCCGCAATCGATCGTTGGATTACGGTGAACGACTGGGAAGCGCGACCTGCACCTTCGACGCCTTGCTTCACAAGCCCGGCAGCTTCGTTCATGGAGACTACGGCTTTGCGGCTTTCCGCTTGAACCGCGCGAACGGTATCTGTAATTTGCGAAGCGGATTGCGCTGATGTCTCGGCTAGTTTGCGAATTTCTTGCGCCACGACATCGAATCCTTTTCCGGCTTCGCCTGCACGAGCCGCTTCGATCGAAGCATTCAGAGCTAGCAAATTCGTTTGCTTCGCGACTTGTTGAATCGCAGACACCAAGTTGTCGATATCTTCGATTTGGCGTTCAAGCGATCCAATGACTATGCTGGTGTTTCCTACACTGGTATCAATATCTTGAATTTGCTGAAGCACGTTTTGAACATCGCTTAACCCTTCGTTAGCCGAGTGTTCCGTGCGGCCGGCAAGTTCGGTGATCGACTCGCTGCCGCTACGAATCCGGTTCATGCTGTCGGCAAGTTGTTGCGCGGAATAAGTAACGCCCGACACCGTCTGCGTCTGTGACTCGAATCCGTCGGCAAGAGCGCTGGAAGAAGTCGCGATATGACCGGAAGCGACAGCGGTTTGTTCTGCGCTCGCTGTCAATTGTTCCGAAGAAGCGGATAAAGTCATCGCGCTTTCGTCCACTTTTTGGATGATGCTACGAAGCCCTGCGATCATGCCGTTGAACGAAGTCGAGAGTACGCCCAATTCGTCGCGGGATTGATAATTCGCTTGTACCGTCAGATCGCCGTTTTCTGCGTTTTGCATTAACGTCTGAATCTGACGAAGCGGAGTGGATACCGCGCGGGCGATCAGGTAGCCGACGATCAGAGATGCGATAATACCGCCTGCAAGGATCGACAAAATCAACACTAGCGAAGAATTTTTGAGTGCAATCGTGTTATCGCTGCTCACTTTCGCTTCATCGGATTGCAGTTTCGACATCTCTTGCAATTTCTGATTGGTATCTTCGCGAAGCGGTTGAGTTTGTTCGGTGAAGATCGAATAAGCTTCGACATTTTTGTTTTGTTCGGCAAGTGCCGTTACATCTTTGAGCGAAGCCCGGTATTTGGGAACGACTGCTTTGAACGAATCGTAAAGTGTCTTCGTTTCAGGAGTCATTTCAAGTTTCTCCAACTTCTCGTAATTCGCGTCATTATCTTGTTGGCGTTCGGTGAACGCTTGCTGTAATTCATTAATTTTCGATGGATCTGTCGCTAAAATAAGTTCCAATACAAGAGACTGCATCATCGTATTGTTTGCTCGAATATCATCTACCAAAGAAATCGAAATTACGTTCTGATTGTACATCCGTTCAGCAGCGTCAGAGACTTTTTTTGTTGCGTCGTAACCGCTATAACCGACTACGGCAAGAAGTAAGGCTGAGACAAAGGTGAGAATCATAATCTTCCAGCGGACGTTTAAATTTTTCATGGTGTGTGCCTCCTGCGCTTTTGAACGGTGAGACGGATGCTCCGTTTCAGAGTCTCAAGTCTGATTTTGTCGAATTATTTAATTACCAATGTATTTATCGACATATCATTTCAAAAATTTAATACTTTTTTGAATTTTTTGGATTTTATTTTGTCGAAAATTGAAAATAAATGTAGAAAAGACGAAGAACCCTGATCTGTAGACCAGGGTTCTTCGTCTTTTTCGAATCAAGTATTTCAATTAAGCTTAAGTTTCTGGATCAATATGTGCGGAATCGACATAACGCCCTGAATCCGGAACCGCCATTGTATCGAAATCTCTGCTGAGTCTTTGCAAGCCTTCTTCTAATTCTTCGCCAGCCATCGGCTCGCCGTGACCCGTAATTGCAGAAGCCGGGCGAAGCGCGGCAAGCCTTGCTACGGAAGTACGTGCCGCTTCCCAGTTCGGCGTGAAATAAGTCGGCGGGCCGTGAATTTCGCGGCGTTGAGTCAAGACCGCAAGAGCCGATTCTTGCTTAACCGTAATAAAAGCATCGCCTGCGACTAAGGTTCCGTCACTACTGCGAAATAGCGAGATATGCCCTTCCGAATGACCGGGCGTATGAAGCCAGTGCCACTCAGGCAAAAAGGGAACGCTACCATCTGCGGGCAAGGCTTGAACGCGTTCGCCTATATCAATCCCTTTGTTCGGGAAAAAAGGCGCAGACGCGGCAACCAATCCTCCGCCTACCGTCGGATCGCCGGGTGGATAATCGGCTTTGCCTGTCAAAAACGGCAGTTCTTGTTCATGGGCATACACCGGAACATCCGGGAATAATTCAAGTAGATCTTCCAGCGAACCGATATGGTCGAAATGCCCATGAGTGAGCAAAATCGCTTGAGGCTTTTCTTGAGCAAATCGTTCACGTGCGGCTTTGACAATTTTGGAAGACGAGCCGGGCATCCCTGTATCGACGAGTACCCATTGCCCTCCCGGGTTTCCGATCATGACGACGTTCACGATCTTGGTACGCAAGTAATGAACGTCTTCGGGCAGACGACTCTCAGGGCGACTTGCATCCGGCGTACCGGAATTCGGATAACCTTGCATGAGTGTTGCACCTCCACATAGATGATTTTGCCTTGTTTTACCCGTAAAGGAGAAGGCTGACACAATATTTTGCATAGTCGCTCGCTTAATTCGCAGCGTGCAAAAGCGGAAGTTGAGCCGCTGGATTCCATCGTGCTATGATGATCGCACATCGGCAATGTATACGGACAACGGGAGGATATTGAGCCATGCGAAATCAAGAATTACGGCGTCCGAAAAAGTTCGAGAACCGGACATTTTGGCTGTGGATTGTAGGGCTTATTTTGCTCGCGGTCGGGATTCGTATTGCAGTTGCGTTGCCGCATGGCGGCTTTATGAGCGATCAGCAGCTTTTTGTCGATTGGATGGAGCAGGTTCGGAAGCATGGATTACTCGCCGTATATATAGAAGGAAAAGAGATCAATTACCCGCCGGTTTTTTTGCTCATCATGAATAGTTACCGTGTGCTTGTCGGGTTATTTGGCATCGTGCCTGTAGCGGGCGAACTTTCGTTCAAAGGCGTATTGATTGCAATCGATCTGATCGTATTGCTGTGCGCGATCCCCCTTACGCGTGCCTCGAAGCAAAAAGGTACACGGTTATTCGTACTCGGTCTGCTGGCTCTGAATCCTGCATTGATCTTCGGCAGTGCCTCATGGGGACAAGTCGATATGCTGCATAGTATGTTGATGGCTTCGACGTTGCTGCTGTTACCGACAATGCCTGTGTTTGCAGGCGTATTGTTTGCAGTCGCTTTACTCAGTAAATTTCAAGCGATTACCCTATTGGCGATACTCGGTATGTATTTTTTGCGATTGGTTATTCAGAAGCGTACCGTTGAAGCTCTGCTTCGGTTTGGCGCTGGATTTTTCGGAGTGCTGGGTATAACGGTCATCCTGTTCGCGCAAGCGGGCGGTCTATACGCGATGGTCAAAGGGGCATATCTCAGCGCAGTCGGCATGTATCCGCAAGTGACGATGAACGCGATGAATATTTGGTATTATTTTATAGGCGTATCTCCGTCTACATTGGACACGACCCATGTGCTGGGATTTCTTACGCTGCGTTCGTTCGGGTTTTTGCTGCTTGGGATCGTCGTCGCTTTTGCAGCGGTGTATCTGTGGAGAAGCCGCTTGGGAGTCGAAACTTTGCTTAAAAGCGCGGCACTCGTCAATTTCTCTTTTTTCATGCTACCTACCGAAATCCATGAACGTTATAGTGTGCCGGCTTTGATGTTAAGTATATTCGTCGGGTTATATGATCGGCGTTGGTGGTTGCCTACGGTATTGCTGAGCGTAAGTGTAACGGTTAATTTGTGGATGGTGCAAACCGGGAATATAGGCGTGTATAGCGGTTTGGTAGTAGTCTATATCAATGTCGCGCTGCTGCTATGGATGATTGTAACTTTATTTTTCGAAATCAAAAAAGGTATACTTACACGTTCCGTCCCTATATCGATCAAAGAAAAAGTTTTGTAAATAAAAAGCCGTTCTCCTTGTTCAAAAGGAAAGCGGCTTATTTGTCTTATAGCGGCGGGTTAGCATGGCATTTGCGGCAAACCGGGAAGTAGCGGTCGTTACCGCCGATCTGGATTTGTTCGCCATCGTAGAGCGGTTTGCGATTTTCATCGACACGCAGTGCCATCGTCGCTTTGCGTTCGCAGAACCAGCAGATCGTTTTCATTTCTTCGAGTTTGTCCGCATAGAGCAGCATATACTGACTGCCTTCAAAAAGTTCGTTGCGGAAATCGTTTTTGAGACCGAAGCCCATGACCGGAATATTCAGCTCGTCTACGATTTGCGTCATTTGCAACACTTGTTCTTTGGTGACGAACTGCACTTCATCGAACAAGACGCAGCTAATCTTACGTCCTTGATAATTTTTCACTTCGTCGTATAGATTCGTATCCGGGTAGACCGGAATCGCTTCGCGTTTCATCCCGATCCGGGAAGAGACCAGACCGACTTCTTCGCGATCGTCGATACCGGACGTGAAAATAAGTACGCTTTTATTTTGTTCTTCGTAGTTATGCGCGACTTTCAAAATCTCGATCGATTTCCCGCTATTCATTGCTCCGTATTTGAAAAACAGCTGCGCCATTGTATTCGCTCCTTACGTACGCTTTTAAAGTCCAACTGCTATTGTATCAGGAATATGCAAAGTGGAAAATGCCAAAGCCGAAAATAGCGAAGGAGAAAAATTTACCTTTACATACCCTATAGGGGTATATTAAAATGAAGACAGAACAGGTGAAGAAGGGAGTCAAGACATGACCATCCAGAAAAAAACAGAGCCGATCGCAGAGTCGGAAGTTTGTCATGTGGCTACGGAAGACGATCAAGCTCCGCGAAAAAGTCATCATTCTGAAGCCGCGAAAAACAATCTGATTTCCCGACTGAACCGGGTGGAAGGTCAGATTCGAGGCATCAAAGGCATGATCGAAAAAGATACGTATTGCGACGATGTGCTGAATCAGATCGCTGCCGCACAATCCGCGCTGAACAGCGTGGGGCGCCTTTTGCTGGAAGGGCATATGAAAAGTTGCGTCGTGGAACGGATCGAAGCCGGCGAGACCGAAGTGATCGACGAATTACTTATTACGGTTAATAAACTATTGAAATAAAACAATAATAGGAGGACTCCATCATGCAAACTACAACACTGAACGTCGAAGGAATGTCTTGCAATCATTGCGTCAAAGCAGTCGAAGGGGCATTGCAAGAAGTCGGAGCACAAGGAACGGTCGACCTGAACGCAAAAACAGTCGATATTTCATACAATGAAGATGTCGTCACGTTGGACGCGATCAAAAATGCGATCGAAGATCAAGGTTACGACGTCGTCTAAGAACGTTATGATCGATTCCGGTGTATGCTTATTTGGAGCTTCACCGGATTTTTTTACAATTAAAATATACCCTATAGGGGTACCTGAATAGAAGTAAAGGAGGGGAATGATATGTCTTCTACGGAAGCTTCAAGTTCTGTGCGTACACAGCAAGCCACTCTACAAATTACCGGAATGACGTGCGCGGCATGTTCGAACCGTATTGAAAAAGGTCTAAGCCGCACACCGGGCGTTTCCGAAGCGAATGTGAATCTTGCACTAGAAAAAGCATCGGTGGCCTACAATCCGAAAGAAATCGGAATCGCCGATATTCAACGTAAAATTCAATCGCTCGGTTACGATACGGTCAAAGAATCGTCCGATTTCGATATTACCGGGATGACGTGCGCGGCATGTTCAAGCCGGATCGAAAAAGGGTTAAGCCGGATGCCCGGCGTTCTTAGCGCGAATGTGAATTTGGCATTGGAAACGGCGCATATCGAATATTCGCCGGGGATGCTGGATAACGGCGATCTGATGCGCAAGGTGCAGCAATTGGGCTATGAAGCGAAGCTTAAGCAAGAAGGGCAGACGCGAGACCAAAGCAGCGAAGAACGCAAACGTGTGACGAAATTGATCGTGTCGGCACTGCTTTCTTTGCCGCTGCTGTGGGCGATGGTCGGGCATTTTTCGTTCACTTCGTGGATTTACGTACCGGAACTATTCATGAATCCGTGGTTCCAATTGGCGCTTGCGACGCCGGTTCAATTCGTAATTGGACTTCCCTTTTATATCGGGGCGTACAAAGCCCTGCGTAACGGCAGCGCCAATATGGATGTGCTGGTCGCATTGGGAACGTCGGCGGCTTACTTCTATAGCTTGTACGTCTCGATCATATGGGCGGCAAATGGCGGTAGTTCGATGAGCGGTAGCGGCATGGCAATGGATATGCCGGGGCACGGGTTGCCGGAACTGTATTTCGAGACGAGTGCGGTACTGATTACCTTGGTATTGCTCGGCAAATGGTTCGAAGCCAGAGCCAAAGGACGTTCGTCGCAAGCGATACGCAGTCTGATCGGGCTTCAAGCGAAAACGGCGATCGTGATTCGAGAAGGTGTCGAAAGCGAACTTCCGGTCGAAGAGGTAAGCGTCGGTGACGTAGTACGGGTACGTCCGGGCGAAAAGATTCCGGTCGACGGAGTCGTGACCGAAGGAACTTCTTCGGTCGATGAATCGATGCTGACCGGAGAAAGTCTTCCGGTGAGCAAAACGGTCGGCTCGCAAGTGGCGGGCGCGACGCTCAACAAAAACGGAGCGCTGCTTGTTCAGGCGGCCAAAGTCGGTCGCGATACGGCGCTTGCGCAAATTGTGCGCGTGGTCGAAGAAGCGCAAGGCTCGAAAGCTCCGATTCAGCGGATGGCAGACGTCATCTCGGGAATCTTCGTTCCGATTGTCGTCGGCATCGCGGCGTTGACTTTTATCATCTGGTATTGGGTGATCGGCAGCGGCGATTTCTCGGATGCGCTCGAGAAAGCGATCGCGGTATTAGTGATCGCGTGCCCGTGCGCATTGGGACTTGCGACGCCGACATCGATTATGGCGGGTTCAGGCCGTGCCGCCGAATTTGGGATTTTGTTCAAAGGCGGCGAGCATTTGGAGACGGCGCGCAGCGTAGATACGGTCGTGCTCGATAAGACCGGAACCGTCACGAAAGGCAAGCCAGAGCTGACCGATGCGATAGCTTATGATCTTCCGGAAGCCGAGCTATTGGCATTGGTCGGAGGGGCGGAGAATGCGTCGGAGCATCCGCTCGCTCAGGCGCTGGTACGCGGCATCGGAGAGCGCGGCATTGCTACTGCGTCCGCGCAGCGATTCGAAGCGTTGCCTGGTTACGGGATCGCGGCGGTCGTGTCGGAGCGTGCCGTGTTAATCGGCACGCGTCGTCTGATGCAAGAGCGTCAGATTGACGCTTCTGCTGCTCTGCCAGAGATGGAGCGCTTGGAAAGCGAAGGCAAAACCGCGATGCTTGTCGCGGTGGACGAACGTCTAGCCGGCGTGGTCGCGGTCGCCGATACATTGAAAGAATCGTCGCCAAGCGCGATTGCGCGATTGAAAGAAATGGGTCTTGAAGTCATCATGATGACAGGCGACAATACGGCGACGGCACACGCAATTGCGGCGCAAGCGGGCATCGACAAGTCGCATGTGCGAGCCGAAGTGCTGCCCGCAGACAAAGCGGCAGAAGTGAAAAAGTTACAACAGTCCGGGCGTAAAGTCGCGATGGTCGGAGACGGGATCAACGATGCTCCGGCGCTCGTAACGGCGGATACCGGAATGGCGATTGGTACCGGAACGGACGTCGCGATCGAAGCGGCGGATATTACGCTCATGCGCGGCGATCTGAATAGCGTTGCTGACGCGATCTGGATGAGCCGCCGCACGATGGACAATATCCGTCAAAACTTGTTCTGGGCACTCGGCTACAATGTGATCGGGATTCCGATTGCGGCTTTGGGATTTCTTGCTCCGTGGCTCGCGGGAGCGGCAATGGCGCTCAGTTCCGTATCGGTCGTCTTGAATGCCCTGCGATTGCAACGCGTGAAGTTAAATAAACAATAGAAGCCTATATGTTTAAAATCATTAAGCTGCGCTACGGACATTTGAGCCGTGGCGCGGCTTTTTTTAACTTGAAACTTCACGACACATTTTTGCCATAATTAAAATTTCGAATTTTTGAGTCTTTTGATTAATTTCAGCGTATATTAGGCACAAGATCATGAATCCGCTTCCAATCTATATTCACACAAGTACATCCCAACGACCTAAGGAGTGTTTTCAATGACGAATATCCAATCTCGAACCCGCAAAAAAATTCCGACACTCGCTGCGATCGCGTTGATGACTGCACTGACGAGTTCGGTGGTTCCTATACAATCGGTGGAAGCTGCGCCTTCTACTTTTAATTCTTTATCCGAAAAAAATGATATTCATGGATTATGGACCTATATCGAAGATCATGCGGATTCCGGGGCTCCGGCTTCGGTCACCGTATGGCTACGTCGCTTAGAAGCCCTGCAACAAAAAAGAGTAGCAGGTCTGGAGCAAGCGCTAAGCCAAGAAAGTGTTCAACAAGCTTTGATGGAAAAAGACGGCATCTATGGAGATTGGAAACGCGGCACGCGAACCGGAAATGCGCAAGCCGATAAACTTCTGATCGAAATCGAGAAAAACGGCTATGTGCTGGACTCGACCGAAGGTTACTTTTTCCCGAAAATCGATTATCTCCGTTATATGAAGTACGCGCCATACACAACAAGTCGGTATGCGTCGTACTTGAAAATTCGCTCGGATGAAACGAAAAGCGAACTGACGAAAGACGCGGGCTTGATCGTAAGTTGGAACGAGTTGTTGAATCGTGCCGAGCGCCAAAGTCGCTATCTGATGCTCTATCCGAATTCGCCGGAAACGAAAGTCGTCGATGATCTATACCGTCAATCGCTTCATATCGTCTTGTACGGAACCGATAATGTGCCTCTATTTGACGAGACTGGGCATCTGGATGCTTATGCGAAAGCCGCTTATTTGCAGCAGATAAAAAAAGGCGGCAACACGCCATTCGCGAAAATGTTAGCGCAATACACCGCGCTTCTTCAGAAAAACGGCTGGGCTTTGAATACAAAAATTGAAAACTTCCGTGATGCGAGAAATCCTTGGGAGCTTCAATAACTTCAAAAAGAACGCATAATGTAAAAATTTGGACGAATTTGTTGCTTCAAACCCTCTAATTCACGTTAAATATACACAAAGCTTCACTTCGATGTCGTGTAAGATTACGTGAGGAGGATCAGAAATGAGCAAAGGACGCCGCGAAGTTCAGCAACATTTGCCATTTACCGCCGCTTTCGCTTTGATTCAGACGTTACGCGATTCTTCAAGTACGGTGGAGTCGCAGTCTTCCATAACTGAACCCTCTGATCCATCGCAATCGTCAGTTATGAATACGCTTTCTACTGAGTCTTTTTCTAATTCAAATCCTGCTTCGACACCATTTCTACAAAGTGAATAAGTTTGCGAACAAAGCTTTGATCCAAGACGCCTATCTTTTTCGGAAGAAGTCATTACGGATCAGAGCTTTTTTGTGCTTTCTTGCATCGACGACATCATCGTTTCATAATAGAAGCGAAAAGGACTCTGACGCAGAAAGAAGGATTTTACAATGAATGATACCATTTCTTTGTTAATGAACCACCGCTCTGTTCGCAAATATACGAATCAACCCGTCTCGCAAGAACAACTCGAAACAATTGTACAGGCAGGTCAAATGGCTTCGAGTTCGAGCAACGTACAGGCTTATACCGTGATTGCCGTTACCGATTCCGAGTTGAAAAATAAACTGTCCGAGTGTGCGGGCAATCAAGCGTATATTCAGGAATGCCCGGTATTTTTGGTCTGGTGCGCCGATCTGTCCCGCTTGAAAAAAGCAGCCGAGACGCACCAACCGGATGCGACTTCTTATGAAGGCGCGGTCGAAAACTTTGTTGTCGCAACGGTCGATGTTGCATTGGCGTCGCAAAATGCAGCGATTGCCGCAGAATCGATGGATCTCGGCATTGTCTATATCGGCGGAATCCGCAACCAGATCGAAACGGTAGCCGAATTATTGGGATTGCCGGATTACGTGTATCCGGTATTTGGCATGTGCGTGGGTTATCCCGATCCGAACCACGGAGCAGGTCTGCGTCCACGTTTGCCAAAAGAAGCCGTACTGCATATGAACGGCTACAATGCCGAGCAAAATGAACGCGGCGTAGCCGCTTATGACGAGACTTCGGTGCGTTATATTACCGAGCGCACCAACGGTCAACGTACATCGTCATGGTCAGAGCAGATGGCAGACAAAGTGACGACGCCGTCCAGACTGTTGCTACGTGCCTTTTTGGAAAGCAAAGGCTTGAATAAAGAGTAACTTTCATCGCTGATTATCGGTTTACACAAGGCGATTCTCCCGGTACACTGGTTGAGGACAACCATTGATCGTGCAGTAACTATCTAAGGAGGATTCATCATGCAAAAAACACAAGAAATTTTGGAAGCTCGCGATTTTATCGCTAGCAAAACACAGCAACAACCTACTATTGGGCTTATTCTCGGTTCCGGTCTGGGTACGCTCGCCGATGAGATCGAAAATGCAGTCGTGATTCCATATGCCGAAATTCCGTACTTCGCGAAGTCGGAAGCCGTCGGTCATGCCAACGAGCTGGTGATCGGAGAGCTGAAAGGCAAAACCGTTGTCGCGATGAAAGGCCGTTTCCACTACTACGAAGGTTACACACTCAAAGAAGTAACGTTCCCGGTTCGCGTCATGAAAGCTCTTGGCGTCGAAACGGTGATCGTGACAAATGCTTGCGGAGCAGTCAATACAAGCTTTAACCCAGGCGATCTGATGCTGATTACGGATCATATCAACTTGGTTTCCAACAATGCGTTGATCGGACCAAACAACGACGAGCTAGGCGTTCGTTTCCCGGACGTGTCACAAGTCTACAACCGCGATCTGCGTAATCTTGCCGAAGAAGTTGCCAAAGAGCAAGGCGTTACGCTGCAACAAGGCGTATACACATGGTGGAGCGGCCCTGCTTACGAGACGCCTGCGGAAGTTCGTATGATTCGTATTCTCGGCGGCGACGCTGTAGGCATGTCTACGGTTCCTGAAGCGGTAGTCGCGGTACACGGCGGAATGAAAGTGCTGGGTATTTCGTGCCTGACGAATATGGCTTGCGGGATTCTTGACCAACCGCTGAACCATGAAGAAGTTATCGAAGTTGCCGCGCGCGTACGTGAAAACTTCGTAGGTCTGGTAAAAGGGATTTTGGAAAAAGCTTAATTTCCGGAATTTTATAGGGATAAAAAAGGCAACCCTTTTGTTTAAACTGTACCCTACAAGATGGATACTTTGAAAAAAGACATCTTGTAGGGTCTTTTTGTGTACAATAAAGAAAAATGAGCGGTGGTCGAAACGAATGTCTACACAATTGTTCACAACCCAACAAAAAATATAGTGGAAATTCAAAACTGGAGTCGCAGACCAAGTTCTGTTGACAGATATTACCGATCTGCGTTATGGAGCGAGTCGCCGGACGTATTTGTCTACAATAAAAAAATGAAGTTTGGACAATTCAAAGCCTTCCAAACGCTCCAACAAGTCAAGTAAGAAATCAAGCGTTTTATGACGTATTACAATCGGGAACGCGGGCAATGGAACGTGAAAAAGCTGCCGCCTGAACGATACAGGCAACAGATTCTTCACGTGTCCTAACTTTTTTCTAAATGCCCTTTACAAAGGATGCAGTTTAAGAAGAGAATCGGCCCGCCGGTTCTCTTCTTCTGATTTGAGATACGCTTATCTTAACAAGAAGGAAGACTACTACTAAAATTTTCAATAAATCTTTGAGTATTTCTGCGAATGAATTTGAAGATTACTTTAATATAAATTTGTGTTACTATCCCAAAATAAAGAATAAAAAGGAGTGATTAGATGGGGAAGATTACGGTTTTAAGTGAAGTTGTGATGGAGCTTTGTTACTTCACGTTTATGATGAGAAGAATAGGTCCTTTAGATATTTCTGAAGACGAAGTAGAAGCACATTTACAAAAAACAACTTCTCTTGAGGTGGCAAGCTTTATTAAGGATGGCATCAAGATTTTAAAAAGGGGGGGCGAATTTTCAACTAGAATGAAGATTTTTTATGAAGCGAGGATGCTTGAATGTGTTCGGAATCCAACCGTTAGTTTAGAAGAATTGAGAGCGATGCACTTAGGTATTTATATTTTTGAATATTGTTCCTATGGGGATTTAAATGAAGTCATACGTATTTCCAGAAATTTTGTAAGTGATGAATTTTCTGGAGAAGTGCCTTTGCATGAGTCTTCTGATGAGTTAGTGATAAAATTAATAAGAGTACAAGAGTTTCTTAGAAAAAGGGATCATAAGAATATTACGGTAGATCGAAAAGAATATGAACGTTATAAGGGTGAAGATTGGAAGTACGGTAGTCGTTATTGGAGTGGAGTCAAAGAAGAGAATTTAAAGGATTAAAAATATAAAAATAGAAAAAAATTGAATTAATCTTATAAAAATTTTATGATTTAATTGTTATTAAAAAAGTACCAGGAGGGATAAGATGAAAAGTAAATCTTCATTCTGGATTTTTGTTTTATGCTTTGTGATGCTGCTTCCTAATGTTGCAGGTGCAACCGAATTCAAAGAATCACCTTCCGACGAAGTCTTTTCAAATAGTTCTGAAGGAAGAGTGGTTACTCCAGAAGAATTTAAACTGATTTCAGATACTGTGATTGCTGAACAAGAAAAAGATCCATCTATTACTGTTGAGGAGGTAATCGAGCAATTAGGTTTAAAAAAATCCAAATATTGGTTTAGAAAATCCTACAAGAACAGCCTCTCAATTTAAAGGATATCCAATAGTAATCAACCTTGATCCAGGCAGTATTGATTCGTACATAGGAAAAGTAACGGGTTATTCTAAAATACCTGGGAGTGTTGGTGGCTATGTGATAACCTATAATGACGCCTATTCCATATATAATGTGCCTTTTGGAGTTACAAGAGCCGGTGAACTAGCCGTTGTTTCACATTATAATAACTCCGCAAGAATAGTAATAGAGACCACAATAAGAGATACTGGACAGTTTCCGCTTACTAGGTATTATGAAGTAATAAGCACCCCTGATAATAAGTTTACTGTCATTTCTACAAAACCATAAGAGTGACAGCAAAGTTAAAAATTTTAAGTCAATTAGGGCTCACGCTAGCGGCCACTACTGCGGGCGATAAACACAACCCCTAAGCGGCAGAGCCGCAAAAGGGCTGTACGTTCCTGCTCCTCGCTTCACACGTCCACGGAGCTCAGATCAAAAACAACAGCACCAGAAGAAGTAAACTCTACCCTACAAGATGGACACTTTAAAAAAAGACATCTTGTAGGGTGTTTTGTATGCAATAAAGAAAAAAAGAGATCTAAAATAATCCCATTTGAAACAGGTCAGTGACAAAGTCATTACTTACACGGATACGTTTAAAGAACACTTCATCCTAGTTTGACGAGATCGCCCTTCTTTTTGCTCTTAAATACAACGTTTCGAGCTTAAGATCGCTATCATCTTCCGTAAAACCGTTCCGCATTTTCAAACAATTGGCGACGGGCTTCGTCTTCGCTGACTCCGCGTAACGACGCCCATTCGCGGCATACGTCAGCGGTCATTGATGGGTGTGTCATTCGATTTGCAAAAGCATGTTCGAACTGCCACGGGCCGTCGGTTTCGCTCATGACGAGCGATGCCGGATAACGCAGCGCTAACTCTTGAATTTCGTTTTCGTAAGCAAGATCCGGCGTGAACGAGATCATATAACCGTTTGTGATCATTCGGTTCACGGTATGTTCGTCGCCTTTGAACCAATGAAAATGCGCCCGGCGAATTCCGTGCCGCTCAAGTAGTTCGCAAGCGATCGGAGCGTCTTCATAAACGGCGTGCAAAATGATCGGAAGATCATGTTTGGCTGCAAAAACGATAAAGCGTTCCAGTAAACGAAGGTAGCCGTCTTCATCTAATCGGTCGCCGCGTTCGATCGCTTCAAGCCGAGAATAATACGGAAGCCCGACTTCGCCGACCGCGGTCATTTGACCGGCTTGTGCTTGCTGCTGCATCCATTCAAAAAGCGCGTTTTCTTCTTTTATTGAAGGAAGTGGCTGTTCAGGATGAAAGCCGTAAGCCGGGTGGATCAGATCTGGGTATTGTTTTGCCAACTTTTCCGTTCGCTTGGAAGATTCCAAGTTCATTGAGACCGCGACGACAAAGGCACCGTTGCCTTCTTGAAACTCGGCTAGCATTTGCGAAATTTGCTCATCCGTATACTGCTCCAGATGAATATGTGTGTCGGCTAACGGAAATCGATGTGCAGTCATAACCCTCATCCTTTGGTATTGAAGTTTGTGTTCGGTCAGGCTTGCGTTACGCTTTTGCGTTGTTCTTCTTTCATCCATCCGGTCAGTTCGCGGCGAAGTGCCAGAAATTCCGGCGTCTCGATAATCTCTTCGCGGCGAGGCCTAGGGAACGGAACTTCGATTCTGCGAAGCACCTGAGAAGGACGATTGCTTAACACATAGATCGTGTCGGACAGCAGCAACGCTTCTTCAATATGGTGCGTCACAAATAATACGGAGCGCCGCGTTTCTTCCCAAATATCCAGCAGCCAAGCCTGCATTTCGCTGCGCGTAAAAGCATCTAAAGCGCTGAACGGCTCGTCAAGGCACATCAATTCATGAGGGCTGAGCAGCGCACGGACAAACGAAGCACGCTGCTGCATCCCGCCGGATAACGTATGCGGATACGCTTGTTCGAATCCTTCTAATCCCGCGCGTTTCATCCAACGCCGTGCTTCTTCTAGCGACTCACGCCGAGAAACGCCGTTTACTTCGCGGTCAAGTAACACATTTTCTTCAATCGTACGCCACGGGAACAAAGCCGGTTGCTGCGGCATATATCCGATATGACCACGTTCGCCGTTGATCTTGCGCCCGTCCAAGCGAATCTCGCCGGAATCAGGAGTCAGCAGACCGCCGATCAGGTGGAAAAGCGTGCTTTTGCCGGAACCGGAAGGGCCGATTAAGCTTACGAATTCGCCTTGACGGACTTGCAGGGAGACGCCGCCGATCACGGGAAGCGGATTGCGTTTATGTCCAAAAGATTTGTGTAAGTCTGAAAGTTCCAGCTTCACTGAATCATTCATCTGCGTTCTTCTCCTTCCGCGTGTCTGCTGCGCTGCCCGCCGCGAATCACAAGTTTTTCGATCAAAGTTACCAGAACGAATAGCAGTAAACTCAAAGCCACGACAATAATAATCGCGGCAAAAATCCGATCCGTACGGAACGCCGACTTTTGCAAAATCATATAGTAGCCGATGCCTTTTTGCGCGCCGATCCATTCTGCAATGACAGCACCCATGACGCTATAGGTCGCCGCGATACGCAGCCCGGAAAATACCGAAGGGAGCGCGTGAGGCAGTTGGAGTTTGCGGAAAATTTGCAGTTTGCCGGCTCCGATCATCCGCATATAATTCAGCATCGTGCGATCTGTTTGCGTAAGCCCGTCCATCGTGGATACCGCTACGGGGAAAAAGCAGACCAGCGTAATCACGATGATTTTTGGCAATAACCCAAAACCGAACCAGATCATCAGAAGCGGAGCGAGTGCGATCGTCGGAACGTTTTGACTCAAGATCAACAACGGGTAGAGAGCTGATTTGAGTAGCGGCACCAGATGTAATACGCAAGCGATCAACAAGCCGAACGTCGATCCGATCGCAAATCCGATTAACGTCAATTGCAGCGTAGAAAGCGTGTGTCCCCATAACGATTCGGCATTGCGAGACGCTTCTAACGCGATCACCGAAGGGGAAGGCAAAATCCATGCTTCGATCCCGAACAGTCGTACCGCCGATTCCCACAGGGTCAAAAACAAGAGAACCGCCACGAAGGGCGGTAAGGCAGAGCGGTACCAAGCATATAATGTACGGCGCATCATGGACGGTATTTAGCGGTCAGCCGTTCCATACTGATTCCGTCCGGGTGAGGATAATGCGCGATTTTGATCTGTGAAATGACGCTTGGCGCTCCGGCATCCGTCAACGCTTCGTGCATCTGCCGCACGATGTCGAGCAGTTGTGGCAGTTCGCCTTCAAGCGTCGTTTCCAAAGGATGCACTTCGTATTTCACACCGGAGCGTTCGATGATTTCTATCGCTTTATCCACGTAGGGAATCGAATCTTCGCCGTTCGGTGTTTTGGGAATGACTTGAATACTCAGCAAAGTACTTGCCATTTGTAATCATCCTTTCGGTAAGTAGTCGTTAGTAAATGCTTTTGTAGAATCGAATTTCCCTTCAAGCAAGTTCTGCGAACTCATCCAATCGCCGTAGTTTTTCCATACTTCGGGTTTTTGCCAGCCCCATTGCTTTGCATCGTCTTGGTATTTCGGGCTTAACCATTTTTGGCTCGCTTTGACGAGTTCGGGATCGATATCCGGTACGGCTTTGATCAAAATATCTGCGGCTTCGCTCGGATGATCGATCGCATATTCATAGCCTTCCGCCGTTGCTTTCATAAACGACTTTACGAGTTCGGGATCATCCGCGATCTGTTTCTCGTTGGTCGTGATCACCGGTGTATAGTAGTCGAGATTATCGGAGTATTTGTTCACATAGAGCATATCGATCGGCTCGCCGCGCAGTTCCGCTTCAATCCCTGTCCACGCATAGAAGATCCAGGCAAAATCAATATCGCGTTTGACCGCCGTGAAAAAGTCGGCTTCGCCCATATTGATTTTTTCGACTTTGGAGACGTCGGCGCCTTCTTGATCCATAATCGATTTCATGACCGCTTCTTCGACCGGAGAACCCCAGCCGCCGTAACGTTTGCCTTCGAAATCTTTGGGCGAGTGGATATTGCGGTCTACGGGAGCCGCAAAGCCGGATGTATTATGTTGAATGACAGCGGCAAGCGATACGAGCGGTACGCCTTGTACGCGCGCTTGCGTAATACTTTCTTGATAGCCGATCCCGAACGGAACTTCGCCCGAAGCCACCATCTGATCGGCGCCGCCTGCACCCGGTTGCAAGATCGTCACGTTCAAGCCTTCTTTTTCGTAAAAGCCTTGATCGACCGCTACGTACAGACCGGTATGATTCGTGTTTGGCGTCCAATCCAGCACGACGCTAACGTCGCGCAGTTTGCCGTTTTCCTCGTTCGCCTGGCTGGTTCCTGCATCGCTACTTCCATTCGTGCCACCGCCTGAACAAGCGGTGATCGCCAGCATCAGTGCGGCAAGCGGAGCTAGCCCTTTCCAAAATCTTCGTTTCCCCTGATTTGTCATCATGTTGTCTCTGTCTCCTTCAACCGTATTGCCCGTTTGTTCAAGCCCGCCGGAACGCACAAAAAAAGCGTCCCGGAATCCGGCACGCGTCACGTTGATGCAAACTGCGGTTTCCCCTCGACATACATCGAAAAAAAGTCCGCTAAACGTTCCTACGCTGGCATTACCCAGATCAGGTATAAGGGTCAGTATCTACTTGGGATACAATCTCAGCCGGCCATTTTCCGACACCCCCCGGGGGTTATGAAATTTTCGGGTTGCTTCGCAGTCATTATAGCGGTTAAAAAGACGACTGTCCAGAAGGGCATTATTTTTCGGTTAACCTGCGCTGTCCGCAATTTCTTGCAACATGATCGAATTCGAATCATACTGATGAATAAAGTTGAGCATAAGCTGCAATCGCTGCTACCTTTTTGGTTAGCCTATATTCCATTAAAAAATGATAGATAAGGGGAATTCAAATGGCAACGTTCGATGATTTTTTGAAACTTGATCTTCGCGTAGGTACTATTGTCCAAGCCGAATTTTTCGCGAAAGCCAAAGTACCGGCTATTAAATTGGAGATTGATTTTGGGTCAGAGCTGGGAATCAAAAAATCCAGCGCGCAGATCACGAAGCGTTACGAAGCCGAAGGCTTAATCGGCAGACAAGTCGTGGCTATCGTCAATTTCCCGCCTCGCCGCATTGCGGGATTCGATTCGGAGGTACTGGTGCTTGGAGGAGTTCCCGAGGCAGGAGACGTGGTATTGCTTCAGCCCGATTTTGACCTACCCAACGGAACGCCGATCGCATAAGCACGTCTTAGACGGTATGACGAACAATCGGAGGGACTCTATGAAATTTTGCTACTCATACTATTAGTCGGTTGCCAAAACGAAGAAAAAATATTTAGTGAGCCGGAATTTACGGAACAATTTAAAACAGTTTCATCGCTTGCCGGGTCGATTCAATTTTGATAAGATCGGTTCACTTTCTTCTATTCGGGTACTTACTATTGTGAAACGTTATTCTAATTTTACGACACGGGAGGCTTTTATCATGAACCAACAACAATTGGAAACGAAAATCGCAGAAACATTGGAACGCAATCGATTCGGATCTTTCGCTACGGTCGAGAACGGTCGTCCGAAAGTTCGTTATATGACGGTGTTCAATGAAGGCATGACTGTTTATTTGGTAACCAGTTCCCAAACGCATAAAGTCGAAGAATTGGAATCAAATCCGAACGTAGCTTTGCTGCTGGGCTTTGAACAAGGCGGCACGCAAGACGAAGTACAAATCGAAGGTACGGCGAAAATTACGCGCGACGAAGACCTTCGCAAAAAGCTGTGGCACGATTCGTTCGAGCAATGGCTGGAAGGACCGGAAGATCCGAACTACGTCGTAATCGAAATTACGCCAACGCGCGCAGAATATGCGAAAAACAAACACGAAGTTGAAGTATGGGAAGGTTAAGTTGAGCCTTTTTAAACAAGTTTCAGCGTTTAAGCTCCAAGTCTATGACTTGGGGCTTTTTGCATTGCGCACAAAATAAATCGCCAAGATTCGATTCTAAGTTAGATAGAACGGGTAATGAATAGAGAATTTGAGACTTACGACCCAGTTTAAAAAATAATTGACGGTCTATAGGTCTATTCTAAGCCTGTGGGGGTGCCTTCGATATGGAGCATATATGTAATACGTGTCAGCCGGTAAAGCCGATCGAAGATTGGGGGACGATCTATTTAAAGCCTGTCACAGAAATGCTAAATGAATTGGTTCAAGATCGTAATTGGAAAGCCGGTCTTAATGGATATAAAAACGGAATTCTTTTTTTCTCATATACAAGTAAAGAACAGTTTTTGGAGATGGCAGAATGGTTAAACAGTTTGCCTGTGGAATGGACAGAGCCGCTTCAAATCAAAATTTGCGGTGAAAAAGACGTAGAAGCAATGCTTCCTTGGTTGCCTTTTTCGCAGATCGCTGCACGTTTTCAAAATATGGGCATGGTCGATATTATTACGCAAGAACGCTTTACGAGCTTTATGCAGCCAATCATCAATCATGAAGAAACTGTTGTCGCTTATGAATTTTTACTGCGTGCCGCTCCTGGGGAAGAGCCGTTCAATCCGTTCGAATTATTCGATGTCGCGCGCCGTACAGGGATGCACTCGTTCCTTGACCGTGCTGCTCGCATCGCGGCTATTCGCCGGAGTGCGGAAGTTCTGCCTAAAGGGGTAAAACGTTTTATCAACTTTTTGCCGTCGTCGATCTACAATCCTGACTATTGCTTGAAACATACGTTTGCCGCGATTCAGCGGTATGATCTGGACCCGCAAGACTTCGTATTCGAAGTGGTGGAGACGGAACGGATTATCGATATGCCGCATTTGCAACGGATCTTCAATGTGTATCGTTCGCGCGGAGTGTCCGTGGCGCTGGACGATGTAGGTTCAGGCTTTTCGACACCTGAAGTACTGGCTAACCTAAAGCCGGACTTTATCAAAATCGACCGCGGATTGATCGACCGTTGTGACGAATCCGCAGACAAGCAGCGCCGAATTGCTGAGATTGTGCAAATCTCGAATAGTTTCGGCGGGACTGTACTTGCGGAAGGTATTGAGCGCCGCGAAGAATACGAATTTTGCCGCAGTCAAGGTATTCCGTTGGCTCAAGGGTACTTGTTCGGACGTCCCGCAGCAGAGCCGGTTGCTACAGGTTCGCTATTGTAAAAGGGAAGACAAGTCGCCTGCTCTAAGCTGAAAAAAGCTTTTATAAAAATGGCTTCGTCTATGGACGGAGCTGTTTTTTGTTCGTATGAATTTCACAGCGAACTCTATTCATGGTACATTTAAAAGATGCAAAATCATACATAGAAGAAAGTGGGAGAGAAATGGAAGAAACTTGGCTATGGCTCAAGTATTTAATTTTGGGTATCGTTCAAGGGGTCACCGAGCCGATCCCGGTATCGTCTAGTGGGCATTTGATTATCGCTCAGCGTCTGCTTGGTGTCGATCAAGCTGGATTAACTTTTGAAATTTTAACGAATACAGCATCGCTGATCGCGATTATGTTTATTTATCGCGCCGATATTTTGCGTCTGATCGTGGGAACTTGGCAATATATTCGTACTCGCGATGCCAAATACAAATCTGACTTTATGTTCGCGATGTATGTGGTGCTCGGTACGATTCCGGCAGTCGTCGTCGGATTGTTGTTCAAAGATTGGATCGAAGCTACGTTTTCTTCGGTGAAAACTGTTGCTGTCGCTTTACTCGTCACGGGCGTCGCATTATGGCTCATTCGCAATATGCGCGGACGCAAACAAGACGGCGACCTGAAAACGCGCGATGCCTTGATAGTCGGTCTGGCTCAAGCCGTCGCGCTGATTCCAGGCGTCAGCCGTTCCGGTTCTACGGTTATCGCATCGATCGCAACAGGGATGAAGCAAGATACAGCGCTTCGTTTCTCCTTCATGCTCTATATTCCTGTAAGCCTGGGCGCGATTGTGTTAGGGGTACCCGACATTATCAAGACCTCTGAATCACCGGGTATGTTATTTCCTTATGTATTGGCGTTTGTCGCTACGCTGGTCGTGACGTATTTTGCGATGAAGTGGTTTATGGGCATTATGGCAAAAGGAAACTTGAAATACTTCTCTTATTACTGCTTCGTCGTCGGTATTTTGCTGTTAATCTTCTTGTGATCTTTTTTTGAAAGAGATCGACATCGAAGTAATCAGTTGATACAATACTGCGATTCCGATCGCTCCGAGAAAGCTTTGAATATGGATTCCCGGTACTATGGTTGCCCAAATGTAGAAAATAGGGGCAAGCAATAAGACGGATACGGTTTCTTTGATCGGGACACGAGGGTTGGGCTTGATTCGCAAGTAATGGAGAAGCACGCCCATCGTAATCGGAATGATAAACGACTCGATCACGTACATGCTGAGCAAGACCAAAAAGATATACAGCGGCAGATTCGACCAGCTTGAGAACTGCACAAACTGTAGCGACGAAGAAAAGCCTAAGAATAAGCCGCATATGATAAAGAGGAGAATCAAAGGGATATAAGCCAGCAGCAATAAAATCGTTGTCACGATAATGCCTGTCCCTTCTGAAATCTCGTCGTTTTCTTTCTTGTTTTCTTTTTGGACAAAGATGTATACGAGTACGAAGATCACAATGAATAATCCGATGAAAAAGTACACGGGGGGCTGTAACCTCCTTTTTGAAAAAGAGTCGTATACCTAACGGGTATACGGCTTTTTTCGTTTATATAAGAGATGACGTTTGAAAGGATGGATTAGTAACTGTTTTATTTAGTATCCTTCTTAAAAATCTGATACTCACCTCCGGAATAAGCAACCCATAAGTTGCCTTCCGCGTCTTGAAAAACTTCCGTACCTTTATCCAGCGCATTGGAAGAAAGATTTGCTGTAGGAGAAGTATCTGCATTGACTCTTTCTGAAATTTCTCCAACTTTGGATAAGGATTTTCGGTCGAATTTTACAGCTTCTTGACCGATATATTGTTCATTTTCGTATCGGATTACCGCTGCATAAGAAGATTCGCTAGGATTCGCTTGTGTACATGCGGCAAGTATAATTCCGAGAAAAATCAACAAAGTTAACGAAGCCATGATCGGTTTGAAGTTTATTTTGAATTTCATCTACAGTTTCCTTCCTTTCCTCAACGAGCTTTGCTAGGTTTTAAGCAAAATGTATCGTATGCTGAAAAGAGTATAGTCATTCGGCATTTCGGAATGCAACTCCACGCGCCCAAGGAAGGTGAACCATGACCATCGGTTTTATGATATGGATGATTATCATCAACACGGTGTTTTGGCTGGTCTGCTGCTTGGGCACAGCCCATGCGGTACGATTCTTGCCCAAAGCCTGGTACGAAAAAAACGATTGGTTTTTCGCGGAAAAACCGTTCGAGAAAAAATTGTACAAAAAAATGCGTCTCGACCGCTGGAAAGACAAACTTCCCGAAGGCGGGAAGTTATGGGATTTTCAAAAAAGAGCACTGAATAACGACTTGAGTTTAGAATATGCCGATCGATTTATTTTAGAGACAAAGTATGGAGAAGTCGGGCATTTCGGTATGGCGATCTTGGGATTTCTCTGCATCTGGATCAATCCGAGCCAGTACACGCTTGTTTTTCTTATTTGCGCGCTGGTGAATGTAATCGTACAGATTCCATTTTGCCTGATCCAAAGATACAACCGACCCCGACTGATACGTTTGAGAACGCGCTTAGCGCGCAAGGCTAGCGCTTCACACAGTGAATAATAAATAACCCCCAAACCAACCCGATTAATATCGGAAAAGGCTTGGGGGTTATTTGTCGTTCTTAAGATAACCGCGAACTATAGTCCTCAAACTTAAATTCGCGAATCACTTTAATGCCTTCTTCATCGCTATACGAAGCGATCGAAGGCAGGTTCACGCCGTTGAACATATGGTTTTTCACCATCGTGTAATGCGCCATATCGCCGAAGACGAGCTTGTCGCCGACTTCAAGCGGACGGTCGAACGAATAATCGCCGATCACGTCGCCTGCAAGGCAGGTCATGCCGCCGAGACGGTACGTGATCGCTTTCTCGCCCGGCATACCCGCACCGTCGATGTTCGGACGGTAAGGCATCGCCAGAACGTCAGGCATGTGGCATTCCGCCGACGTATCGAGAATCGCGATATCCATTCCGTTTTTCATCGTATCGAGCACAGTCGCCACAAGGTAGCCTGTATTGAGCGCAATCGCTTCGCCCGGTTCCAAGTAGACTTGAACGTCGTACTTATCGCGCGCGAATTCGATGCAGCGGATCAGACGCTCTACATCGTAGTCAGGACGTGTGATATGATGACCGCCGCCGAAGTTCAGCCATTTCATTTTAGGAATCAAATGACCGAATTTTTCGTCGACGACTTTGAGTGTGTTTTCCAGCGTATCGGAGTTCTGCTCGCACATCGTGTGGAAATGCAGCCCGTCAATGCCTTCCAGATCGCTTTCGTCGAAGTTCTCAAGGGTAATGCCCATACGAGAATACGGCGAACAAGGATCATACAGAGGCACTTCAAGTTCCGAATACTCCGGATTGATACGCAGACCGACTTCGATCTTGCGGCCTGGGTAGTTCAACACTTTATCTTTGAAACGACGCCATTGAGCGAACGAGTTAAACACGATATGGTCCGTATAGCTCAGCAGTTCGTCGAACTCGCGATCGACGTAAGCCGGAGCGTACACATGCACTTCTTTGCCCATTTTCTCGTAACCCAGACGTGCTTCGAACAACGAACTGGACGTGACGCCCGCCAAATATTTGCCGACCAACGGATACTCTGCGAACATCGAGAATCCTTTTTGAGCGAGCAAAATTTTGGCGCCGGTACGTTCTTGCACGGAACCGAGCAGTTCTAAATTTTTGGTAAGCAGACGCTCATCCACCACGTAACAAGGAGAAGGGACGGCGCTGAAATCGATGTCTGTCATGATGTCCTCCTACGCCTTAGTCCAGCAGCGTCGGCGAGAAATCCTCTACCCACGGCAGACCTTGCTTGTTCAACTCTTCCATGAATGGATCCGGATCGAATTCTTCTACGTTGTATACGCCCGGTTTTTTCCACAGACCTTTCAGTACCATCATGGCACCGATCATCGCTGGAACGCCCGTTGTGTAAGAGATCGCTTGCGAACCTACCTCACGGTAACATTCTTCGTGATCGCATACGTTGTAGACGTAGTACGTTTTCGCTTCGCCGTTTTTCGTACCCTGGAAAATACAGCCGATATTCGTTTTGCCTTTCGTGCGCGGTCCGAGCGATGCAGGGTCCGGCAGAACAGCTTTCAAGAATTGAAGCGGAGCGATTTTTTGACCTTCGAAGTCGATTGGCTCGATCGAAGTCATGCCCACGTTTTCCAATACTTTCAGGTGGTTCAGGTAGTTTTGCGAGAACGTCATCCAGAAACGGATTTTTTGCAGTCCCGGCATATTTTGAGCGAGAGACTCTAACTCTTCATGATACAGAAGGTAGATATCTTTCGGACCGATCTCTGGCAGGTCGTAGACTTTTTTCTCCGAAAGAGGCGGAGTCTCGATCCATTCGCCTTTTTCCCAATAACGACCTTTTGCCGTGATTTCACGGATATTGATCTCTGGGTTGAAGTTGGTTGCAAAAGGATAACCGTGATCGCCTGCATTGGCATCCACGATATCGATTTGGTGGATCTCGTCGAAGTAGTGTTTCAGTGCATACGCGCTGAATACGCCGGTTACGCCCGGATCGAAGCCGCTACCCAGAACTGCGGTAAGACCTGCTTTCTCGAACTTCTCGCGGTACGCCCACTGCCATTTATATTCGAATTTCGGATTGTCGAGCGGCTCGTAGTTGGCAGTATCCAAGTAGTGAACGCCGGTTTCCAAGCACGCATCCATAATGGTCAGATCCTGATAAGGGAGCGCCACGTTGATTACGATGTCAGGTCCGAAGCTTTTGATCAGCTCCACGACTTCTTCGGTGCGGTCTGCGTCGACTTGTGCGACCGAAATCTTCGTACGTCCTCCGTCCAATTTCGTTTTCAAAGCTTCACATTTCGACAACGTGCGACTCGCGATACAAATTTCCTCAAATACGTCCGGATTCTGGACACACTTGTGCACGACAACGCTAGCTACGCCACCGGCACCGATAATCAATGCTTTTCCCAAAATCAAGTCCCCCCTTAGTCCGTTTAAAAAGATAAGTTTTTACACAGCATTTACGTTAAGTTAACGTCAATTTTACATCCTAAAATGAACTGCGGTTAAAAAATCAACAAGAAGGATTATACAAACTTTTGCGCAAAAACACAAGAAAAACACGAAAAAAACGGCTTTTTTCGGAATCGATCGTAGATTTTAAAAGGTTTTTACCGGAATCCCTCCATAATCCGTCGTATTCCTCCGTTTTGTCCGCTCAGCCCATCCTTTTTAAGCTGTATCGAAAGGGTGCGAGCCTATAGAAGGCTAGGGGCGTTTCTTACTTATTATTACCCTGCTCCAAAAAAGACAAGCAACGCATACCTCCGCTTTACAGGATTCGATGCTGCTGTCGGTATTGCTTGGGCGGTAATCCCGTATGTTTTTTGAACGCTTTGGAAAAAGAAAAAAGATCGGGATACCCGACAGAATGGGCGATTTCCGATAGCGAATAGGACGTCTGCTCCAGTAGCATCCGAGCTTCTTCCAACTTCAATTGCTGCATATGGCTGACCGGGGTATGCCCGTAACGTTCATGAAATTTTTTGCTAAAATGCGTGCGTCCAACCCCGGCGTGCCGAGCGACTTCTTCAATCGTAATCCCGTCCGCATAATGAATTTCCATATAATCAAGCCCGCGCTGAAGCCAGGAACCACTTCGCTCCTGTACATTTTCGGGCAAGGTCTGACGCTCCAGCGCCGCGAAAATACGATAAAAATCAGCCAAGCGGATGAGATCGGACGTTTCCGCAGAATCGGCAGATGTTTTTTCCAAAAACGAACGTATCACGGCTACGGCTTCCCGGATATCAATAGAAGAAAGATGCGGGCGCTGCGGCGTCAGTCCGATCCGTTTGAGTAGTTCAAGCGCCATTTTGCCATCGAAAGCCAAAAACATTTTATGAAGAGGAGCCTCTGGGTCTGTCCAATATTCATGCGTTACTTGCGGGAACAGGCAGTATAAATCCCCTTCGGTAAGATCGTATTGCTGACCGTTCTGGATAAAAGTGCCGCGTCCTTCAAGGACAATAAGCAGATAGTAATAAGCGGTCGTGCGCGGCCCGATATGATAATTCGATTTTGCTAAATTCGAACCGAGACGGATCGGCCAAGCCGGGCTGGATTTCTCGTAAGTAGACGGTGTAAAAAAGTGGACACGCAGATGCTCGTGGTGATCTTCTTTGGTGTAATCGGTATCAATCGACATTTACGGCGCTCCTTTCTAAAAGTCGGTGCATACAAAATGACAAAAACATCGAACGGCGAAATGACATTTACTATTCCTAAAACGCTTGTTATTATTCTAACAAAACTAATCCAACTTGTTTAGTAGGGATAATATATTTTAAATTTAATTTATTCGAAATAGCACCTACCCGAAAGGAAGCGGTCAATGATGGCAGCACATAAAGGAAATACGCGTAAAATCGAATTCGGCTGGTTTTTACCGACTGCGGGAGACGGCAGTCATGTTGGCGTAGAACCGGAACGTCCGGCGACGCTCGAATATTTGACAGAAGTAGCGCAAGCGGCGGAGAGCGCCGGATTTGAATTCGTATTGATTCCGACAGGCGGCGCGTGCTTGGATGCTTGGGTCGTCGGCTCGGCAGTCATGGGTCGTACGACGAAATTGCGTCCGCTCGTAGCGGTGCGTCCGGGTCTGTCTGCTCCTGTGTTGTCCGCTCGTATGGGCGCGGCGCTCGACCAACTATCAGGCGGCAGAGCGATGATTAACGTCGTAACCGGAAGCTCTGTGCAAGATCTCGAAGAATTAGGCGATCCTCTGGCACATTCCCATGACGAGCGTTATGAACGTGCCGATGAATATTTGGAAGTCATCAAAAAAACGTGGGCGAATGGAAACAAACCGCAAGCTTCGGAGTTCGTAGCGTCCGCTGGAGGTTCGGAGCAAGCAGCAGAACCAGCGAAGCCGTTCAAAGGCAAACATTATACGTTTGACCGGGTATCGAGTTCGCCGCTCACCTTGCAAAATCCGCATCCTCCGTTTTATTTGGGCGGCAGTTCGGAAGCAGCGAAAAAAGTCGCGATCAAGCACGCCGATACCTTCTTGATGTGGGGCGAACCTCATGCTTGGATCGAAGAGCAAATTCAAGAAATCGAACAGTTGCGCCAAGCGTATGAGCAAGAAACCCGGCAACCGCGCGAGCTTAACTACGGCCTGCGCGCGCAAGTGTTGGTTCGAGATACCGAAGAAGAAGCTTGGACAGCGGCTTGGGAAATCATCAGCCAAGTGTCGCCGGAAGCGATCGAACGTGCGGAAAAAGAATTCGCCGCGACAGACGCGACCAATCAACGCCGTCAGAACGAACTGCGCGAGAAATCGAAAGCCGAAAAATTCGTAGTCGGTCCCAATCTGTGGACGGGATTATCGGTTGTGCGCTCCGGCGGCGCGATTCTGATCGTCGGTACTGCCGACCAAGTGTCGCAGCGATTGATCGAATACGCAGAACTCGGCGTCTCCACATTCATCTTGTCCGGCTATCCGCATTTGGAAGAAGCCGAAATTTTCGGACGTGAAGCACTGCCGCTATTCCAGCAAAAATGGGCAAACATTCAAAAGGAGGTTGTACGATGACGAGAACATCCGGCAAAAAACTTCGTTACTTATTGGCATCGGGGGCGCTTGCCCTGACGGCGGTGCTTTCCGCATGCGGAGGCGGAGGTTCGTCCGCTTCGGGCGGCGACGTTACGATCAACTTCCTGCATTGGCGCGGAGAAGACGTCAAAACGCTAGATACCATTATCGACAAATTCGAAGCGGCGAATCCAACGATCAAAGTCGAAATGCAGACGCTGCCGTCCGATCAGTACCAATCGACCGCGCAAGCGAAATTGTCCGACGGTTCGGTCGGCGATGTGTTCGCTTCGTTCCCGGGTGCGCAATTCGATGCGTTGTCCAAAGCCGGCGCGTTCACTGATCTGAGCGGTGCATCGTTCCTCAAAAACTTCAATAGCGAGCTAATCGCAACCGGTCAAAAAGACGGCAAACAGTTAGCTGTTCCGTATCAACTGGTCTATAACGATCCGATCTATAACGTAAAATTATTCGAAAAATACGGCTTGACGCCGCCAAAAGATTGGGAAGGCTTTCTCGCCCTTTGCCAAAAGTTGAAAGATAACGGCATTATCCCGATTGCTTTTGCCGGTGCGGATATCGGTCCGGGTCAATTTATGAACACGATGGTCATGAACAATGAACCAAGCGACGATATTTTTGAAAAAGTCGAAGCGGGCGAAGCCAAACTGACCGATGAATTCTGGGTTAAAACGCTGACGCAAATCAAAGAGCTAAATGACAAAGGGTATTTCCAACCTGATGCACTCGGTACAAAAGATGCCGCAGCCGGAGCTTTGTTTATCCAAGAAAAAGCCGGGATGCTCGCAAGCGGTTCGTACCAATTGGCGCAAAACGCGGCGCAAAATCCAGAGTTGGAACAAGGATTGCTGGCTCCGATCACGGTAAGCGCGGATCAAGCGAAATATGAAGGCGTCCATACCAGTACCTTCATGCTGGCAGTGAACAGCAAATCGAAACATCCCGAAGAAGCGAAAAAGTTCTTGGAATATTTGAGCCAGAAGGACGTCGCAAGCGAATACGCCAATGCAACGGGGCAAAACGTAACGGTAGACGGCGTGACTTACGACAGCCCGGAACTGAAAGTCGCTGAAGATTGGACAAGCAAAAAGACACTGTTCCAACCTCGCTTCACGATCAAAAACGGCGATAACCAAAAAGCTGTAACTAACTCGATCCAAGCTGTGTTAGGCGGTTCTACGCCGGAGGAAGCGGCGCAAGAAGCTCAAGCGGTTATCGATCAAAATCTGAGCAAGTCCTAATCTGCCTATGAATATCAAAAGGTTGAAGCATAAGCGTGCCCTGTGGCTGTTCCTCCTGCCGGGCACGCTGCTGTATCTGTTTCTTTTTGCGTATCCGACATTGTCGGGATTGTTTTATTCGTTTACGGATTGGGACGGCGTATCCGATTCGTACCGGATGATCGGTCTGGACAATTACAAAGACAGTTTCGAAAGTCTTGTATTTCGCAAAACCCTGCTGAATAACGTGAAGTTTATGCTCAGCGTCGTCATTGTCCAAACGATCGTATCGTTGGTGCTGGCGATGCTGTTATCGCGAAATACGAAAACGCGCGTCTTCCTACGCGCGCTCTTTTTCTTACCGGCGATCTTGTCGTCGGTATCGGTCGGTCTGATCTGGTCTTTCGTCTACGATCCGACGATTGGGATGCTGAATCTCGGTCTGCGCGGCGTTGGGCTGGACAGCTTGACGCAGAACTGGATCGGCGATCGTCATATCGCCTTGTATGCGATAGCAGCCGTACAAGTCTGGGCGCACGCCGGTCAGATGATGATCGTCTTTATCGCCGGCTTGCAGGCGATCCCAAGCGAACTGTACGAGTCCGCGCGGATCGACGGCGGCAGTCGGATGCAGTTGTTCCGGCATATTACATGGCCGCTGCTTGCGCCGGCTTCGGCGATTGTCATCGCGTATACGACGATTCAATCGTTCAAGGCGTTCGATCTGATCTTCGTGATGACGGACGGCGGGCCGAATAACGCGACTGAAATTTTATCGACGTATATTTATCATACGGCGTTCGGCAATTATCAATTCGGGCTCGCTTCGGCGGGATCGATGATTTTCCTTGTCGTTCTGGCGGTACTTACTTATTTGCAATTCAAAGCGCTGCGCACGGACCGGGCAGCCTAGCGGAAAGGGGAAGAACCAGTTATGGCATTCAAATGGCTAGGGCGACTGATCGTACTGCTCTATGCGGCAATCATTGCCGCGCCGCTCTATTTCGTCTTGACTTCGGCTTTTAAGCCGACGACGGCTTTCTTCGCCGATCCGCTCGGCTTTCCGAATCCGCTGACGCTTGAAAACTTCACGTCCCTGTTCGATCAGCAGCCGATGCTTAAATATTTCGGCAATAGCGCTATGGTGACGCTAGGTACGGTTGCGCTTGATCTGCTGCTCGGAAGCTTGATCGCGTATGCGATTGTCCGCTTCGGCGGTCGGATCGGCGCTTTGTTCTTCGCGCTTTATGCCGCAGGACTAATTGTCCCGACGCAAGTGAATATGCTTCCGCTGTATTCGCTCGTTCGCAAGCTCGGCTGGTCGGACAATCTGTTTGCGCTTGTGGTGGTATCGGCGGCGTTGTTCTTACCGCTGACCGTATTCATGCTGACAGGCTTTATGCGTTCGCTTAGCCGCGAAGTGCTGGAAGCCGGAAGTATCGACGGGGCAAGCGAATGGCGGCTGTATGCCAGTATCGCCATTCCATTGTCGGCTCCGGCATTATCGGCTTGCGCGACGTTCTTGTTCGTCATGTCGTGGAACGATCTGCTCATGCCGCTGCTCTTGATTAACGGCAATTCGAAACTTACGTTGCCGCTGGCATTGATGCAATTCCGCGGCGAATACGTTACGAATTATACGACGCTGCTCGCCGGAGTCGTGTTGTCGGCTGTGCCTATGGTCATCTTGTTCTTATTCCTGCAACGGTATTTTATTGCGGGGATGACAGCGGGTGCGATCAAAGGTTAACGGATAAGTTTAATCAGCAAAGCTGCCCTCAAACCTGTAAGTTAGGTTGGGGCAGCTTTTTTGGATGCGATTAGAGCTTGAATAATGCCGTGGATGGAATAGGAGTAGAGGGATTCCGAGCGCGGCTCGACTTAACGCTTGGTGACTTCGTATAATAGAAGAAGTTTGAGGCTGAAAATTTGAGAGGAGCCGGAAAGTTTGCTTATTCGCATCGTGATTTCTTTGCTGATTTATGGCGGGTTCATGTTCTATTTTAGTTGGAATATATGGAAAGGGATCAAATCTTTTAACCCGAATATTCGGAGAAGATGGTTGGTCGTATTGTCGGCGTCCTCTGTGTTGGCATCCACTTCGATTATTCTTCGGTTTGTTTTTAGCGAATATGCGTGGGCGCACTGGGCAGCGGGAATTTGGATGATGCTGGGGTATTTGCTGGTTATGATTTTGCCACTCACGAATATTGTCGTATTGCTATTATGGTTGTTTACTCGGATCGATCGGCGCAAGGTGGCTCGCGGGGCAACGATCGTCGCTACGGTAGCGATATTAGGCGTAGGTGCGTTTGGAATGTATAGCGCATACAGCCCGGTGATCAAAACCTATGATGTCGCGATCGATAAGCCGTCATTAGACGGGCGCAAATCGATGAAAATCGTTATGGCAGCCGATCTGCATTTTGGCTCATTGTCGGGGCCTACGCACGCTAAGCGATTGGTTAAGCTAGTCAATGAGCAGAAGCCGGATTTAGTCTTGTTCCCGGGCGATCTGGTTGACGATGATATTGTGCAGTATGTGAAGCAAGGGATCCCTGAGATCTTGCGGGGGATCGAAGCTCCAGTGTATGCGTCTTTAGGAAATCACGATTTGCTGGAAGCCGGAGACACGACGTTGATTCGTACGCTTGAAGATAGCGGGATGCACATGCTTTATGACGAGGTCGTAAGCGATGATCTACCGGTTACGTTGATCGGACGCAAAGACCGTACCGATGGAAGCCGAAAGTCGGTTGCAGATCTTGTCACTCAAGTCGATCCGTCGTCGCCGCTTATTTTGCTGGATCATCAGCCTTATGACCTTGATCTAGCAGCGAAAGCAGGAATCGATCTGGAAGTGTCGGGGCATACGCACCGTGGACAGATTTTCCCGGCTAACTTCATTACGAACCGAATCTACGAAAACGATTGGGGTTATTTGCAAAAAGAGCAGATGCACTCGATCGTAACGTCGGGTTACGGATTCTGGGGCTTGCCGATGCGAATCGGCACGCGTTCGGAATTGGTCGTGATTAATGTGAGTTTTGAATAAGTCTAAGATGAAAAAAGGGACGAGACCGAATGATCTTCGGTTTCGTCCTTTTTGTGATTTCGCTGCGATCGTTTAGCGATTTACTTTTTCAACGATTCATAAGCATCAGCGATCTTCGCGTTTTCGCCGCTATCTTCGGTGAATCCGGTTGCGTCCGCGATTGCGCCTTCCAGCCCTTTTTCTTCGATCGAAGCTTGCAGTTCAACCGATTGCGGATCTTCCGGGTTGTTGTAATGGAGAGCTGCCGCGATCCCTGTAAGCAGGTTGTCGATTGGCAGATCCAAGCGAAGTGCCATACGTGCCGGGCCGCTCAAGCGATCGTTCGCGCCGAGTTTACGCAGCGGTTCGCGACCTACGCGGCTTACATCGTCATTGAGGTAAGGGTTACGGAAACGTTTTTCGATTTTATCGATATATTTCGCATGTTCGCCTGCATCGAATCCGTGTTCTTTCACAAGTGCGGCTCCGCTTTCTTCCATCGCGCCGCGTACGACCGAACGTACCGATTCATCTTCGATCGCTTTATCGACCGTTGGCAGACCTTTGAGATAGCCGAGGTAAGCCGTGATCGCATGACCCGTGTTGAGCGTGTACAGTTTGCGTTGTACGTAAGCGACCAAGGTGTCGGTCAGCTTCATGCCTTCAATTGTAGGGACGCCGCCTTTGAACGCAGGTTCTTCCACGATCCATTCGAAGAACGACTCCACGCCTACATCCAGCATATTGTCTCCTTTGAACGGAGGAACGATACGGTCTACCGAACAGTTAGGGAAACCTACATGCTCGTCGGCATAAGCTTTCGCTTCGTCGGACAGATGGCTGTAAACTTGTTCTTTGAGATGGGCGCTTGCGCCGACCATATTTTCGCACGCAATGATGTTGAGGAAGCCTGAGCCCGATTTGGCGCGTTCTTCAAGACCGGTTGCGATGTTAACGGCGATAAATTTCAAAACGTTCGGGCCTACAGCGGTTGTGATGATGTCGGCTTCGATGATATGTTGCGACATTTCCGGGCTGCTGGACAGTACGCCGGATACGCCTTGTACCGGAATTTCGCGTTTGTCGAGGTCAAGAATATGGATGGTGTAGCCGTGTTTTTCGTTCAGTTCGTTGATCATTGCTTCGTTGACGTCGGCGAATGTGAGTTCATATCCGGCTTCGACAAGCAGTGCTCCGATAAAACCTCGACCGATATTGCCGGCTCCAAATTGAATTGCTTTTTTAGTCATGATTTTTTGCCTCCAGTAGAGATTGTAGGCGTTGGTATGTCGCTCGGACTTGTTTTCCTACGGAAAGCCAAAAGTCGCTCCATTCCAACGCCTACAATCTGGGATGAGGAAGAAGATTCTTCCTAAAAAGAGTGTAGGGATTCAAAAAGATATCAAACCGTTTCTACGAAAAGGAAACGGTTTTTCTGTAAAAAGATCATAGAAAAACATAAAAGCCAAGAAGTAAAAGCCGAAGCCGACGGAGGGGTCTCCGTCGGCTTGGACTTTTGGACATTTAGAAGAATTACTCAGGTTGTACGCTGAGTGTCGTGTAGACATCGTTCACGTCTTTGGTTTGAGCCAGACGTTGAACGGTTGATTCGTCTTCAATCGCTTCAGCGATTTTAGTCAAGATTTTCAAGTGTTCGCCGCGAGCGCCAGCGATCCCGATCACGAGGTACGCGGTACCTGCTTCGAATTCGACGCCATTCGGATATTGAAGAACGACGATGCCTGAATTTTCGATCTCGTTTTTCGCTGTGCCTACGCCGTGAGGAATCGCGACGCCGTTACCGATATATGTCGAAGCGACGCCTTCGCGTTCGATCATCGCATCGACATAACCCGGTTTTACATAACCGGATTGAGCGAGCAGACGTCCCGCTTCGCGGATCGCTTCTTCTTTGGTAACGCTTGGCAAGCCGAGATGAATATTTTCTTTGCGCAAAATATCGGAAGAAGCTACAGCAGAACCTGCGCCCGGTGCTGCTTTGTCCAGTGCGTTATCGATATCCCATTGTGCATCTGGCGTCGTAGCGGTCGTGTTGCGTTCCGCAGGCGTTTCGCCGGATTGGGAAGCTTTCAATTCTTCGATCAGATCTTCATAGACCGGATTGTTGATAAAGTTATCGATCGAAACGTGGTGTGCGTTTGGAGCTTTTGCTTTTGCGCGATCTGTCAGGTTTTGCTGCGTAACGACGATGTCCGCATCCGAAGGGATGTTTTCGATCGCTGTGTTCGTTACATTGATCGGCAGACCTGCTGCTTTTACTTTTTTACGGAAAGACGAAGCGCCCATTGCGCTCGAACCCATACCTGCATCGCAAGCGAAGACGATTTTTTCGACTTTGCCGTTCACACGTACATTGGTTCCAGCCGAAGACGAAGCGCCGCTTACGCCGGATTTGTTGCCTTTCATTGCTTGCGAAGCTTCGCGTGCTTTATTCAGATCTTCGTCGTCTGCTTTGTAGTTGCGCAAGAAGATCGCGGAGACGAGGAAAGATACAATTGCAGCTACAGCTACACCAGCGAGTACTGGCAGTTGTCCGCCTCTAGGCGAAACGAGCATCAATGCGATGATACTACCTGGAGAAGCCGCACCAGACAAACCAGCTCCGGTTGCAACGAAAGTGAACACTCCAGCCATACCGCCCAAGATTACCGACAGAATCAAAGCCGGTCTCATGAGAACGTAAGGGAAGTAAATTTCGTGGATACCACCAAAGAAGTGAATGATGATCGCACCTGGAGCCGAACTTTTGATCGAACCTTTAGCGAATACCCAATACGCGAGCAGCACGCCAAGACCTGGACCAGGGTTCGATTCAATCAGATAAAAGACTGATTTGCCGATTTCGGCTACTTGATCAGTACCTAACGGAGTAAAGATACCATGGTTGATTGCATTGTTAAGGAACAGGATTTTAGCCGGTTCAACAAAGATCGAAACCAGTGGGAGCAATCCCCAACTTACAATGGTTTGAACGCCTGATTCCAAGATGTTAGTGAAAGCATTAAATAATGGACCAACTCCATAATATCCACCAATGGCAAGTGCGCCACCTAAAATACCAGCAGAGAAGTTGTTGATAAGCATTTCGAAGCCCGCAGGAATCTTCCCTTCAACTGCACGGTCAAATTGTTTGATGACCCAACCAGCCAAAGGACCCATAGCCATAGCGCCTAAGAACATTGGAGTATCGGGTGCGCCAATGATGACACCCATAACTGCAATTGCACCTAATACACCGCCACGGTGATCAGCGACCATTTTACCGCCGCTATAAGCAATGAGGAGTGGCAAGAGATAGCTAATCATTGGACCAACGAGTTTTGCTAAGCTTTCATTTGGCCACCAGCCTGTTGGAATGAAAAGGGCTGTAATCAGACCCCATGCGATAAACGCACCGATATTCGGCATAACCATTGCGCTCAAGAAACGACCGAATTTCTGTACGCCTTGTCTAGCTCCGCCGGATTTGGCAGGGGTAGAGACACTGCTCATAATTGTTCGACCTCCAATGTGTATTGTTCTATTTTTCTTGCATAAAGCTCTCTCATCATGCCCGAGATTTCTCTTCGAAGCTTATCTGGCTCCGAGAAAGTCAGTCTCGCGGCGAATCCCGGTCGGTCGATCAGCGATTTGCTGATTTCTCCGGCGGATTGAAGGTACGCTTTGCCGCTCGATTTGGGTGCGAGTAGCAGCAAAGCGGCTTTAAGCTGAACAGGCTTCTCTTCCGATTCCGCAGCAAGCCCTTCAGGGAAGCGGAAAATGCCTAGGATCAGCTTGTCGATCACTTCGGAGCGGCAGTGCAGCAAGATCAATCCGTCTTGCGAAAGCACCGTTTCGCCTAGACGTTCCCGCTCATGCAGCTCGCGTTCCAAGATCGCGGCATCTTGTTCGTTAACCGTAAATCGCATAGAGATCGCAGCGATCAGCTCCCCGACGTTGCGAGAAGTAAAACCGTCCGCAATATCGACGTTGTTCATTAGATCAAGAATCCCGTTCAACGTTTGGCGATGATCGTCCAGTGTGCTCAGTAGATCATGCTGCATATTTTGCCGAGGTTTCTTTTTGACAAAAATACGTTGTTCTTCATTCACGAAGTTTCGAATCTGATCCACGTCGGCAAAAGAAAGCAGGACGGATACACGGACAACCGGCGTTTCGGTTTCCACATCGACGGTCGAGATAATAAAGTCCGCTTCGTGATTTTCGGCAGCTTCCGAAGCGGAAGCAATGCCAAGTAGATTAAACGAAGGGAATTCTTTGCGAACCCGAGCCATAAGCAGCCCGGAAGTTCCCATGCCGCTCGCGCAAGCAATCAGCACTTTGGGCGAAGGACGTTCGGCTCTCGCGTATTCGCTCATAGCGCCGATATGCATCGCAATGTAGCCGATCTCGGATTCCGGTACGTCGCGATCGACGTAATCGGCAAGAATCGTCGAACATTTTGTTGCGATTGCAAATACTTCGGCATATTGTTCACGAATTTGGCGAAGCAGCGGATTGCGGATATCCAAGCGAAGCTTAAGCCGTTCAACCGCCGGCCCCAGATGGTGTACAAATCCGGCAAACAATTTGCTGCTGCCTTTTAACTCGTAGCCAAGTTCGGCTTCTGCCGTTTTGAGCATATTCCGAGCCAGACGTACAAGTTCGAAGCTGACGTAGTCGTAATAATTGTCTTGATCTCGGTCCAGGCGCGTCTCCGCGCCTTTGAGGTGCATCGTGATGTAGCCCACTTCGTCTTCAGGAATCTGAATATGAAGTAGCTGTTCTAGCTTTTCGGCGAGCTGTTTGGCTTTTTCGAACTCGCCCAATTTGCGTAGATCATCCAAAATAGGGCGGTCAATCACGATACGCTGCCCCGCCCGAATCCGTTGGATTGCAAGCGCGAGGTGAACCGCCAGCCCGATATAAGCACTGTCGGTTAATTTGAGATCAAAGCTTTCTTGCAATTGTTCGACCATTTGTTGCAATTGCTCGGCAGCGCCTTCGTCGATCAGATTAAGCAAACGGCTTCGAATATGCGACCGTACCCGGATCGGGTCGGTAACGGCATCTCCGGTGCTTCCGCTAATTAATTCGGCAACCTGATCTTCGGCGACGCTTTCGTAAACCAGTTGAATCAGCGCGGAACGGATGGCATTTTCGCTACCTTCGACATAAACGCCGTATCCCGGTTTGCGAATCAGGGTTAGCCCAAGAGGCTGCAACCATTCTTCCGCACGGTCGAGATCGGAGCTTAGCGTGCTTTCGGTAACTTTGAACTGGGAAGCAAAACTGTACGATTTGACAGGTTCTTCGGCAAGCAATAACTCGCTGATCAGAAAGTAGTGGCGTTCGTCTCTACTGTAGTCTTTCACCGAATCTGCTGCGCTCAGTTCTTGTATAAGAGCGTCAAGCTGAGTTTGGGCGGCTTCCAATGTGACTCCGGCTCCCGGTTTGCGGATTAGCCGAACTCCTTTTTCCGAAAGCCATTGTTCGACACCGGGAAGTTCGCGTTTTACCGTTCTTTCGCTGACGTCCAATTCATCCGACAGATCCCGTACCGTAACGAACTCTCCCCGTGAAGCGAGAAGACGCTTCAGGATCGGCAGTAATCGTCCGGTCGGTTTGTCCACGCGGATTCCTCCTTTTTCAACCCCTCTTTTTTGAAAGCGATACCATTTACTCCCTGAAAGGGTGGAGACGATTGTTTACGGAAAAAACCGTAGCATGCAGCTTCTCGTCTTCTAATCAAATTTTAAGCACCCCGTCTCGGAATGGCAAAGGAAAGATGCTGGAATTTGTCCTCAGTCCATAGGTGACAAAGCCGAAGAACTTCCAAAAACCTTCTTTTACCAAGCAAAAGTTTTCATTCACTTATTACTCAAACTAGCAACAAATCAATCATTTTATATGCAAAAACGTGCAATTTTTTCATGGATTTCATGCTCCATATTATTTTAATATATGTATATGATGGATGGGAATGGTTTTTAGTGATTTTGACGCTTGCTTTGGTGTGTGTGAGCGACGTAAACTGATCTTAAATAAATGGACGCGAAGCACGCGCCGCTTTCGATACCCTTAGGGATCTGAGAGCGGCTTTTTTGCGTTCTTTTTGCAAAGGAGAGGGGAGGAAATTCACATGACGGTTTATTTTGAAAAGATGTATGAGAAGTGGCTAGAGAAGCAAATCGTCGAAGAAGAAAATGCTCGACGCCGAGAACTTTTGCAACGTGGGCTAGGGCACGGAACCGTTGAGTTTCTCAAACAAATCTGGGTTCCAACGATAGGGAACTTGGACGATCTGTATGCAGAATGGGAAATTCGCGATTATCATGGTGGAACTCGGTACATTGATTTGGCTTATCGCCTAGGCGGAGCAAAAGGAGCGGTCGAGATTCAAGGCTATGCTTCGCACGCACGAGACTTGGACACAAGGCGTTTTAAAGATTTGTGCTGGAGACACAGTCTGCTCGGTCTTGATGGATGGACGTTGCTGCCGATTGCTTATTTGTCGATTCGCGAAGAACCGGAAAAATGTCGACAGTTGATTTTGGCTTTTGTGGGTCGTTTTTTATCTTTTCATTCAACATTGGACGATCTGAGTTGGCTGGAAGAAGAAGCCTTGCGGTATGCGCGCCGTTTACTGGTTCCATTTAGTGCAAAAGAATTAGCGCAGCATCTAAAAGTGACAGATCGACATGCGCGGCTCATTTTGAAGACGCTTGTAGAGCGGAAAAAGGTTGAGGTTGCCAATGATAAGCAAAGGTATCGGTTATATCGCTTGGCAGAATAGGCTTGGGCGATCTCAAGCCCAGCCAGAAAAGTTTTAACGGATCGAAATGACGCTTAGACGCGATTTTAGTGTGCTTTAGAATTCTAAGGGATTCAGATGACGCTTAGAGCGATATTTGCTTGGTTTTTGGCGAGAAAAGCGGCGGAAAGTTATGCTAACGGATATACAATCCGTTAAAAAGCCGAAAAGGGTTGTTTGGTGACTTTAAGGGACATACAATCCGTTAGCCGAGCCGAGCCGAGCCGAGCCGAGCCGAGCCGAGCCGAGCCGAGCCGAGCCGAGCCGCAGAAAAAAGCGCCCTTCTTCGAAGGACGCTTTTTTGAACTTCAGCGCCACGAAAGCGCGCTTGTTTTACGCTATCGTATTCTTCTCGCTTTACACCTGCCGAACCCCCGACACGCTTTCCCCGCCGGCAAGTTCCACTTCCTGTCCATACAGCGTCAAAGCCGCGCTTGTCGAACTTTCATTCTCTACCTTCGTTTGACCGCCGGACACGGTGACTTTAAGCCGCGCGTCGCGGAATACGACTTTGAAAGATAACGAAGCCCAGCTATCCGGGCTGAATGGATTCAAGACCAGTCGTCCATGACGAACGCGCAGGCCCCCGAAGCCTTGCACGACAGACATCCACGTTCCTGCCATACTCGTCGTATGGCAACCGTCTTCCGTATCGTTATTGTAGTTGTCGAGATCCAGCCGCGACGTACGCAAATACATCTCGTAAGCTTTGTCCGTGTATCCGAGTTCGCCCGCAAGAATCGAATGGACGCACGGCGAAAGGGAAGACTCATGTACCGTAATCGGTTCGTAAAAATCGAAGTTGCGGCGCTTGGTGTCCAGATCGTAGCGATCGCCGAGGAAAAATAACCCTTGAAGCACATCGGCTTGCTTGATGTAACACGAACGCAAAATACGATCCCACGACCATTTCTGATTGATCGGCAAGTTCGAAGGATCTAAATCCGCGACAGGTAAAATCTCTTTGTCGAGGAATCCGTCTTGCTGCAAAAAGACACCGGTTTCCGCATCTTCGGCAAGCCACATTTTTTCCGAAATTTCGCTCCAAGTCGCAAGTTCGGTGTCGGTCAATTGCAGCTTATCTACCAAGTTCGCGAATCCGTCCGGATCTTCCGATTTTAACTTCGACGCGATCTCAGTCGTGTATTCCAACGTCCAAGCCGCCATCCGGTTGGTGTACCAGTTGTTGTTGACGTTGTTTTCATATTCATTGGGACCGGTTACCCCCAGGATCACATAAGCGCCGCGATGCTTCGAGTATTGCGAGCGTTGTTCCCAGAAGCGGGATAGTTCCGCAAGCACTTCGAAGCCATATTCGCCGAGATAAGAAGTATCGCCCGTATATTCCACGTAATTGTAGATTGCATAAGCGATCGCGCCGTTACGATGGATTTCTTCGAACGTGATTTCCCATTCGTTATGACATTCTTCGCCGTTCATCGTGACCATCGGATAGAGCGCACCTTTGGTAAATCCAAGCTTTGCCGCGTTTTCTTTGGCTTTTTCCAGATGCTTATACCGATAAATGAGCAGATTGCGCGCGACACTAGGATCAGCTGTGCTGAGATAGAACGGAATACAATACGCTTCGGTATCCCAATAGGTGCTACCGCCGTACTTTTCTCCGGTAAATCCTTTCGGACCGATGTTCAGTCGATCGTCTTCGCCCGTATAGGTCTGATGTAGTTGGAAAATGTTAAAACGGATCGCTTGCTGCGCTTTCTCGTCGCCTTCGATCACAATATCGCCATCGCGCCATTTTTCGGCCCAAGCTTGTTTTTGTGCCTCTAATAACGCATCGAAACCTTGCTCCAACGCTTCTTCCGCAAGTTCCTGCGCAATATGGTTCAGATGATCCGGTTCGTGATCGCGCGAAGTCACATTGGCAACATATTTGTAGAGGGTAATCGTCTGCTCGGCTTCTGCTCGAAGCGACAGCGTTAATCCGGCGAATTTGTCTCGTTTATGCGTTTCCGCTTCCACGTGGAACTCTTGATCGGGATCACCCGTAGCATCCAGTTCATAAACCATATGCGAAGCAACGCGAAAATCCAGCTTTTTAGTGCGTACTTCGACGCTGGCGGAATCGACCGCAGCATGTTGCGACAGACTTTCCCAGAACTTTTCATCGTAGTTCGAATCTTTGTTGACCACATTGGCATCCAAATAGGGAGTGAGTTTAAGCTGCGCCGCTTCGCCTACCGGAGTGATGCTGTAGCGGATTGCGCCGATTTCTTTGAACGGAATACTGACGAATCGCAGCGATTCGACTTTAACTTTTTTTCCACTTGAAAGGACAGCCGTAAACGAACGACTTAATGTGCCTTGCTGCATATCCAGCGTACGTACGAAATCTTCCACAGTCACGTTGGACAAGTCCAGCACTTCATCGTCGATTTCGACATCGATCCCGATCCAGTTCACCGAATTTAAGACTTTGGCAAAATACTCCGGATAACCATTTTTCCACCAACCGACTCTGGTTTTATCCGGGTAGTAGACGCCTGCCATATAGCTTCCTTGCAGAGAAGAACCGCTGTAGCGCTCTTCAAAATTCGCGCGTTGCCCCATGTAGCCGTTGCCGATACTAAATACGCTTTCGGAAACTTCATTACGCAGCGGGTCGAAACCTTCTTCAATAATGCGCCATTCGTTGACTTTTAAATACGGTTTCATCCCTGCATCGCTCCTCGTCTAATCATATGAAGAAGTGGAATCAATGAATAAAAAGTTCGGTTTTATGGGAAAGATCGCCTGGGACGGTTGGATTGAGCAAAAACAAATCGGCTGCGCCCTTGAGCTTTAGCTTGATATAACGCTTGATCGGCTCGGTGAATCAGGTCGTGCGGCGTTGTTTTTTCACCCGGATATAAGGTGCAACCTCCGACGCTAATCGTAATCTGATTGGAGACACCGGAGTGTTGATGCGGAATATTTAAGGAACGTACACTTTCAAGCATTAGCTCTGCAATCTGCTCGGCTTCCTGTTCGCTATGCCCCGGCAAAATGATCGCAAATTCTTCGCCGCCGTAACGCGCAGTAAAGCCGAAGTGAGCAAGAGCTTCCGATTCGAGCTTAGGCGCGACGCTCCGCAGTACCATATCTCCGCCAAGATGCCCGTAATTATCATTGTATGCTTTGAAAAAGTCGATATCGATCATAAGCAGCGATAGCGGTTCTTTTTCCCGTTGCGGCGCATTTAATTCTTGTTTTAACGTTTCGTCGAATTTACGCCGATTGGCGATACGAGTCAGACTGTCGATGCCAGCAAGTTCTTTGAGCTGTTCATTGGCGGCTTCGAGCGCTTGCTTGGATTCTTTGAGTTCTTCCCGTTGACGGCTCAGCCGTACAAATAATTTGTTGACTTCGCTCACGATCGCAACCACAACCACGATCGAAGCGATCAATGAATCAATTCTGGCGCCGTACCAACCGACGGTAAAACGTTCACCTGCCGACAGACTCAGCGTAATTCCAAGTAAAAAAGCAAGAGAAGATACGCGTAGCCACACTCGTAGAATTCCTGTTTTGCGGTAAGGAAAGATCGACACGACAAAAGCGACCGCGTTAAGCACCCACAAAAACGGACCGATTCCCGAAGTAATAAGCTTAGAGTAATCGCCGTTTTCGATAATGACGGGAAGCCAATCATGACCGAACGTAACGAGCATGAACAGCAAGACCGCAATCGCAATAACGGACAGAGTCGTCAGCGTTAAGATTTTTCGTACTTGTTCGCGCGGCATCAATGCTTTGCGGATTTGACTACGCATCGAAGCGGTAAACAGCAAAATTCCGATCGGAAACGAAGCATGCCAGAAACACCATAACCAAGATCCGCTTTGCGTATCGGTCATCCAAGTGCCAATCGTAGGCATGGCGTCCATCAAAGTCATCAGATACAAAAAGCTGAGTAGCCCGTTCAATAAAAATGTAGAACCTAATATAAGAAGCGGAAGAATCGGAGAAGCACGAAATTGATTAAATAAAATAAAAGCCGTCAAAATGTCGCCAAAAATCCCCCAAGCTCCAATCACCGGGAAAAAAGCGAAAAAATCAGGCAATTGCCAATGCGCAAAAAATAATCCGATCACGGTCAAAGCAATCATAATGAGTGACAATACCGCAGCAACACGTCGTTGACGTGGACTAATATGGAAAAGCTGATCTTGTGAATCGCTATAAAAAAGAATATTCAAGAAAAGCCTTCCTTTCCCCTTAAATGTACGAACTTATCCTGATGATGTAAAGGTATGGGATTTTTTAGCCGAAAGCAATAAGAAAAAAGGAGGAAAGGCAAGAAAATTTGAAAGTAAATCCCAAAAATATGTAGGAAAAAGAAAGGACAAGCAAAAAAGCTCAGCAAAAACCCCGTATTCGCAAGTTCGCGAAGCACGGGGTTCTTTTGATGAATCTACACGAAACTTTGTATCCGATCACTGTTGGGATGGTTGCACCGGATACAAAGCTTCCGCAGAATAAAAAGATATTACTTAGCAGGCACCGTAGATGCGGCTGGAGCTTCCGCAATAGGAGTCACTTCAGGTTGCGCCGAAGGTTCGGTCGGAGAATCGACGGAAGGTGCAGGCTCTGTCGCGACTTCCGAAGGAACTACGGCTTTTAAAGACGAATTTTCGTCTGTAGGAGCAGTGACTGGGCTTGTTACCGACTCGGCTGGAATCGGAACGGCTTTGTCAGAAACCGAATTTTGTTGATCGGCAGATGCTTCCCATACTTGTACCGGAACCGTAACTTGTGAAGTCGATGAACGTTGCGCCGGGTCAGTCGGAGACGGAGCCACAACATCGTCGGAATCTGTCGGTGCGATGCCTAGCGATTGTGCAGGTACGGTGACAGGTTCAGGTGCAGCTACGGGCGGTGTCGATTCAGCTGCCCAGACCGCAGCCGTCGTGCTTAAGGTAGCGAGAGCAACTGCCGCAGCAGAAGCTAGAATAATCGTTTTCTTTTTGAATTTCGTAATCGTTAACATATGGGAAAGTCTCCTTTTAAGTTGTTTTCCGTCGCCAGAGAGCGGTGCGAACAATCCGCCGCGTACAGGATCTGTACCTGCGGCAGCTACGATCAAGGCTTTGCCGTAACGTTTGCGCTGGGCGTGATCCATATTGGCGACCACAGAAGCATCGCAAGAAAGTTCGCTCCATAGATGAAGCTCACGGCGCATTTGATACACAAGCGGATTGAACCAGTGCAGCGATACCGCAACTAGCGTCAGCAATTTGATAAGCAGGTCGCGACTCCGCAAATGGGTCAATTCGTGACGAAGTGCCATGTCGATCTCTTCCGTCAAATTCGCCGGGAGATAAATGGTCGATGTGCGAAGACCCGCAAGTACAGGGCTTTGAAGTAACGGGTTACGCATCAGTTGCGGTTTTTTGCGAATATTTAGCTCTTGGGTTAAAGCTTGCAGCAGATCATGTACCTCTTCGTCGGGCGGAATAAGCTCGCTTGTCCGATTTAAGAGACGAGATGCTTTTTGATAGACGTTGATTTGCCAAATCGCATAAATCAAGCTTCCCGTGATCCAGATTCCGATGATGACCGTTGCGATGTTGGCGGACAACACGAACGAAGGTTGAAAAAGCCCGGTATGCAGCGTTGCGACGTTATTGACGTCACTACCCATCGGCGAAGCTGTAAGCCCAGATGAAGGTTGCACCGACCCGGACGTCCACTGAGACTTCAATAGCAGCAAAGCCAGCGGTGCAATCGGCAGCAGATAAAGCAGTAGCGCCATCTTGCCCAGCCGATAACGCCAAGTCGCGGATAACTGTTCGTCCGGTACCCAGCGAAGCCCGAGCAAGCTTACGGTCACGACACTTCCGGCTACCGTCAGGGCAAGCAGCACTTGGAGTAAGATTGTTAACATTAGAGTCACCTACTTTTCAGAGAACCACTTTTTCAATTCGTCGAGATCGTCGCCAGACAGTTTGTTGCCGTCGTACATCGCCGCGATCAGGTTTTTGACCGATCCGTTATACAACCCGTCGAGTACCGTTTGCGTTTCGAGTAGTTTGTAATCTTCAGGTGAGATCAGCGGCGTGTACTGATTGATTCTGCCTTGTCTGGTCGCGCTGAGCGCTCCTTTTTCAACCAAACGAGATAAAAAGGTCGACATCGTTTGTCCTTTCCAAGCTCTGCCTTTTTCCGCAAAGGTGTGCAGAAGTTCGGTTGAAGTGACGGGAGGCGTGCACGACCAGATCGCCGTCATTAATTCCAATTCCGTATCCGATAATTTTTGAACCCGGTTCATAAGTAAACGCTCCTTAAGGAAAAAATTCCGCTATGCGTCCATAACGAATATTACTACATGATGTAGTGATTAAAATCTACTACAACGCGTAGTGATATGTCAAGCGTACGCAAAAATCGATATAAAAAGAACCTCGCACGGCTATAAAAGCAGTGCGAGGTTCTTATCTTTTATCAATAGAAGTTTTTAAAAAATTACTCTGTCGCTTCTTCAACAACAGGGAACCAACCCGGAATCCCCATCATCATGCCCCACAATTGATCAGGAATGACCAAACGGTGTTGATCGTTTGCCGTCAAAGTCACGGCGATGTCGTTTTCTTCACCCGCGTGTACTTTTTCTACCCAATCCGGTTCCACGATCAGTTCGCGGCCCAATGCGATCATTGCCGCGCCCAGTTCGATCGCTTCCAGCGCTTGATCTGGCGTATGCACGCCACCTACGCCGATGACTGGAACATTACCGGCTGCTTCGACGATTTGTTCCAGACGCGTACGCTCCAGATCGCCGCCGCGGCGTGGTTTGGAGTTGTATTCCATCAAAGACACGTGCAGGTAGCTGAGGTTTTTCGTGTTCAAAGCTTTGATCAGGGCAAAAGTATCATCCATCGTCAAACCTTCTTCTTGCGGTTCTTCTGGCGAGAAGCGGTATCCGACGATAAACGGTGTTTTCGCTTTTTCAGCAACGACACGTTGTACTTCGTCTGTAACAGCCAGTGGGAATGTCAGACGTTGCTCGATGCTGCCACCCCATTTGTCTGTACGACGGTTAGACCAACCGGATACGAATTGTTGAACCAGATAGCCGTTGGCACCGTGAATCTCAACACCGTCAAAACCTGCGCGGATCGCAAGGTCCGTAGCGCGTCCGAAATCCAAAATGATCGATTCGATTTCTTCGTGGCTCAGTTCGCGCGAACTGGAACCGTCTTGCAATTCGATCGCACTTGGGCCAACAACGTCGCCATTCGGTACAAGGTTACGAGGACCTTGAATCCCTGCATGGAAAAATTGTAGAACGGCTTTAGCGCCGCCTTTTTTCAGCGAAGTCGCAAGTTTAGTTAGCCCTGGCAAGTTTTCTTCGCCAAATGCCGCGAATTGATTTTGGAAACCGATACCGCCTGGCATAACGTGGGCAACCGCAGTAATCGCAAGACCGAGTTTGCCTGTACGACGCTCGTAATAAGTTAATTCCGCTTCCGAGACGCTAAGGTCCGGGTTAGACGAAGAGTGTGTCATAGGAGCGAGGACGATACGGTTTTGCAAAGTGATTCCGTCATTAAGTTGAACTTTGTCAAAAAGCTTATTGAATTTAGCTGTTGTCATAATCAAAAACATCCTTTCTAAGATGCAGGATTTTTCGTTATCAAAAACACATAGGTATATTATAGTAAGAAGATTTCTGATTTTCAACGTTACCGACCTCAAAAACCAAAAAAAATTTTAAAAAACTTAATTACGATCAATTTAAAAAGAAAACTTGTCTATTTGCGCCGCTGACCCAGCTTTGAATTTCCAATAATACCAATCAGCCAAATACATAAACATTCACTTTTGCTTCAATAGCCTTTCAACACTTAAGCTGTGTATTTTCTACTATAGAAAGAATGATTCAGAAACAAAACGTATTTCGTGATTCTTTTCAGTCAAAAAGAGTTTAAAAACAAGCAAAACTTCTCAAAAAACGAAAGCGCTTTTTATCCAAGTTACACGGCATGTAATATAACATCAATGTCTGATACATAAATTCATTTTATAATGCTTATTAAAATTTTTAATGAATAATTCTAGTGTTTCCTATCATGGTCATGTAAAATGAAGAAAAAATTCTAAAGCCGCGCAAAGCGACTGGAGGAAATTATGCGCATTCAGAAAAAGATTACAGCATTTTTGGTTTTGATGATTTTCTTTGCATCCTTCGCGGGAAGTTTGATTCCATCGGCACACGCCGCCGAAGCGAAGAAGACGTATGTGATCGGAACAGACACGACGTTTGCTCCATTTGAATTTCAAGATGCAAACGGTGATTTTGTCGGGATCGATATGGATTTAATTAAAGCGATAGCTGCGGATCAAGGATTTGAAGTCCGTATCCAATCGTTGGGATTTAACGCGGCACTTCAAGCGTTGCAATCGGGCAACGTCGATGGGGTCATCGCGGGGATGAGTATCACCGACGAGCGTAAGCAAACGTTCGACTTCTCTGATCCGTATTTCGAAGCAGGTCCGATGATGGGCGTTGCCGCGAACAACGACACGATCAAAAGTTATGAAGATTTACGTGGAAAACGTGTAGCTGTAAAAACCGGTACGGAAGGTGCGACCTTCGCGGATTCGATTAAAGACAAGTATGGCTTTACGATCGCGACATTCGACGACTCGACGCAATTAGTCGACGAAGTCAAAGCGGGCGGATCGGTCGCTTACTTCGAAGACTATCCGGTACTGGCTTTCGGTATTGCACAAGGGAACGGAATGAAGACCGTAACGGAGAAAGAACCCGGCGGGTCTTATGGTTTTGCGGTCAACAAAGGGCAAAACCAAGAATTGCTGCAAATGTTCAACAAAGGCTTAGCCAACTTGAAAGCCAACGGAGAATACGATGCGATCCAAGCCAAGTACTTGAGTGCTGACGGAACAGCGGTAGTGGGCGACAAATTGAGCAAATGGGACGTCATTTGGACGTCTATGCCAGCCTTTATCAAAGGTATGGGTCTTACCATTTACTACACCATTGTTTCTTTGTTCTTTGCTTTCATTTTGGGTCTGATCTTCGGTTCGATGAAAGTCAGCCACAATAAGGTTTTACGTGGGATTTCGACGGTGTTCGTAGACATTTTCCGTGGTATTCCGCTGTTGCTGCTTGTCTCGTTCGTCTACTTTGCGATTCCGCAAGCTTTTGGATTTACAATGCAAGTCTGGCTTGCTGCAATTATTGCCCTGTCGCTGAACGCAGGTGCGTACGTGACCGAAATTATCCGCGGCGGTATTCAATCGATTGACAAAGGTCAGATGGAAGCGGCGCGCTCACTAGGCGTTCCTTACCAAACGGCAATGCGAAAAATCATTTTACCGCAAGCCATTAAAGTGATGGTTCCTTCATTCATCAATCAGATGGTCATCACGCTTAAAGATACGTCGATCATGTCCGTTATCGGTCTGGTTGAATTGATGCAATCCGGTAAACTTGTTATCGCGCGTACTTACGATACGTTTACCGTATATCTGGTCATGGCGATCATGTATCTGATTGTAATCACGATCCTGACTAAGATCGCGGATCGTCTTGAAAGGAGAGTAAGCCGTGGGTAAAGTTAAAGTTACAGGTTTGAAAAAAAGCTACGGTAGCAACGATGTACTAAAAGGTATCGATATGGAAGTTCAAGAAGGCGAAGTTGTGTGTGTAATCGGGCCTTCCGGTTCGGGTAAAAGCACATTTCTGCGCTGCCTGAACTTGCTGGAAGAAATTACGGACGGTCAAGTGCTTGTCGATGATCGTGATTTGACCAGCAAAGAGTCAGATATCAATAAAATTCGCGAAAATATCGGGATGGTGTTCCAACATTTCAATTTGTTCCCGCATATGACGGTATTGAAAAATATCACATTTGCACCTATCGAATTGAAAAAGGCGACACCAGCCGAAGCTGAAAAACAAGCTCTCGTCTTGCTGGAGCGAGTTGGGCTTGCCGACAAGGCGAACGCATTCCCATCTTCACTGTCAGGCGGTCAAAAGCAGCGTGTGGCAATTGCTCGCGCTTTGGCGATGAATCCTGATATTATGCTGTTCGACGAACCAACTTCCGCGCTTGACCCGGAGATGGTCGGCGAAGTACTCGGCGTTATGCAAGATTTGGCTAGTGAAGGCATGACGATGATTATCGTGACACATGAAATGGGCTTCGCTCGCGAAGTGGGCAACCGCGTCGTATTTATGGACGGCGGCTACATCGTAGAGCAAGGTTCGCCGGAGGAAGTATTCGGCAATCCGAAGCATGAGCGTACAATCAGTTTCCTAGAAAAAGTATTGTAATACGTAAAAGCCGACTTCATCAGAAGTCGGCTTTTTGTTTGTTTATGATTTGGTTTGTGTCTATGAATGATTGGGACGAGCTTTTTTGCGAAACCTCCGATACAAATGACGAATCATATTCATTGACCAATCGGGCATAGCGAAAGTATGCTTTTTGGGCATAAGGGGTCGATAGAGCTTGGAATAAGCCTTTTTGAAATCTTTCCACATGACGCATCGATCCGGTTGCAAAAAGTCTGAAATATCGACGACCAGGCCTCTGCCGTTTTTGAGCATGACGTTTTTTCCATGAACGTCTTTGGGATTTAAACCACGCGAACGCGCGTAATCCAGCGCGTTATCTACATCTTCGACCGCTTTCGAAGGAATATACGTGCCGTCGCGCAGACAATTGTAGAACGTTTTGCCTTCCAGTTTTTTGAGCACCAGATACGATTTGTCGCCGACTATGTCCGCGCCGTACAAGGTCGAATAAGCGGGGTGAGAGCCAAGTTTGCGATAGACCTCGCATTCTTCTTCCCAACCGGAGCGTCCAGGCGCATAGATCTTGACGACTTTGCCGGGGAGCGATGTATGTTCGAATACTGCCGCGTAATTGCCGATCCCGAGCAGCGTCCAACCTGTTGGGGTGACATGAACGACAACGGGATTGAACGGATCGATGCTTTCAATCTTTACGCTTGGCAGTAAGGTGTCTTCAATTAGACGAATCGACGGTTCTTGATCGCCGCTTTGGATCATGGATGTTCACTCCTCAGAGGAAATGGTGCGAAACTTGATGCAGAATAGATTTTTGAAAATAGGTTTGATAAATTAGAGAATAAACGATGCAAAGCAGTAAAGCAAAAGTGGAGCATATTCAATAGACGTATTGAAGTTAGATTCTAGCGATTAGGGGAATAGAAATGAATATGAATCATGTAGAGATACGCAAAGCACGAAGTGCAGATCGCAAATTGTTTGAGCAACTTTGGCAATTGTATTTATATGATTTTAGCGAGTTTACCGGTATGGATATTCGTTCAGACGGGACGTATCCGTATTTTCCCGAGTTCGAATTGTATTGGAAAAAGTGGGGCGGCAATTATGCGTATCTGATTTTAGCAGACGGGCAAGTTGCCGGATTTGCGATGGTACATGAATTCTGGGAAAATGAAGCGGCTTATCTGGCGCAATTTTTTGTGATGCGTAAATACCGCCGTTCTGGCATCGGATCAAAAGCGGCGCAGCTTGTTTTTGCGACTAAGCGAGGGCGATGGGGTCTGCACCAGCTTTCGAATAATTTTCCGGCGCAACGATTTTGGGATCGGGTGATTGTAGAGTTGACGGGCGAAGCGCCGTTGATAGAGCGGATGGAGAGGGATCGGCGGTTTCAGTTGTTTGAGATGAGGTGAGCATAGGGAAGCGAGCAGACTGCGGGGAGATTTGTTTCGGTCGCGTGTTGAAATTGGAAAAATTGATTTTAAATTTTAATGGTGTTTTTCCAATTTCAAAGGCGAACATTTCATTCCTCCACTAAATCCCCCCTCCGTCTGCTCGCTTCCCCAGTTACGGTGGAGGGAGAGAAGAAAAAGAAAAAAAGACTAAAAGAAAAAAAATAGATTTTTCGATACACAAAAAAGAAGAACGGCAAGTTCATGCCGGTCTTCTTTTGGTTTGACTACCTTCTTATTCCGCTTTCAATACGGCGTAGCCGTAAGCAGGTAGAGTCAGGGGCAATTTATTTTGTTTCGACTCTAAGTGCTCATTAGAGTCGAGGTCGGGATTGATACCGCCGGAGTATTGAACGCTCCAAGAATGATCGGCTGGAGTCTCGTCAGTGTAGTTCAGGTCGATGGTGATCGACTGGGACTTGTCGGATGCGTTGACGGCGAAGATCAGGGTCGCTTCTTCGTCTTGACGACGGTAAGCGAGCGTATGACCGCCTTCTTCGGCGTGCAAGATTTCGAAGCGTCCCGTGCGAAGTGCCGAATACTGATGACGCAGACGAATCATCGTTTGATAAAATTCATGCAGTTCACGGTCTTGTTTGGACGTATCCCATTCCATACATTTGCGGCAATCGGGATCGGCGCCGCCGTCGATGCCAATTTCGTCGCCGTAATAGATACAAGGCGTACCCGGGTAGGTCATTTGGATCGCCACCGCAAGCTTGAGTTTGTTTTTATCGCCGCTGGCTACGGTCAACATCCGCTCGGTATCGTGGCTATCCAGCAAGTTGAACGCGACTTGGCTGACAGGCAGCGGGTAGCGTGCCAATTGCTTGGACAGGGAGTAAGCAAATTTTTGCGCATCCGTTTTGCCAAGTGCAACAAAGTCGCGCACCGCGTACGTAAACGGGTAATTCATCGCGGAATCGAATTGATCGCCTTGGAGCCACGGCGTTGCTTCATGCCAGAGCTCGCCTACGATATAAGCATCTGGTTTCGCTTCTTTGACGACCGTCTGGAATTCGCGCCAGAAGCGGTGATCCACTTCGTCGGCAACGTCCAGGCGCCAGCCGTCAAAGCCAACTTCGCCGATCCAATAACGCGCGGCTTCCAGCAGATATTTTTTAACCTCGGGATTACCCGTATTGAATTTTGGCATATTCGGCTCGAAGCTGAATGTCTCGTAAGTCGGCATGCCGTCTTTGACGTCGATCGGGAATTCGCGCACATGGAACCAATCGGCGTAAGCGGAATCCGCGCCGTTTTTTTTGACATCGACGAACGGTTTGAACGTTTTGCCGGAATGGTTGAATACCGCATCGAGAACGACTCTGATGCCGCGACCGTGACATTCTTCGATCAGTTGTTTGAGAGTATCGATATCGCCGAAATGCGGATCGAGCTTTAAATAATCTTCGGTATCGTATTTATGATTGCTTGGCGCTTGGAAAATCGGCGTGAAATAGATCGCGTTGATTCCAAGATCCTCGATATAATCCAAATGCTGTCTTACGCCTTCGAGATCGCCGCCGAAAAAGCTATCGACTTCCGGTTTGCCGCCCCACGGCTGCACGTTTTTCGGATCGCGGGACGAATCTCCGTTCGCGAAGCGCTCAGGGAAAATTTGATAAAAGACTGCATTTTTTGCCCATTCCGGAGTTTGGATGATGTCTTCTGGATTGATGTAGGCAATTTCGTAAAAGTCATCGGAGTTTTCGCGTTCGGTATGATGAAAACCGTCTTCGTTCATCCAGACTTTTTCGGTACCGCTTTGCAGCCGGAATCCGTATTTGAGACGACGGTAAGGCGGTTTTGCTTCACATTCCCAATAATCGAACAGCTCGTCGGACGCGAATACGCGCATCGGGATTTCTGTTTTTGTACGATCCCATGCGTATTTATCTCCGCCGATGACAAAGATTTGGTCTACGTCATTTTTTTTCGTGCGAATCCGTAGATGGATCGTTTCTTTATCGACTGTATAAGCCCAGTTCATTTTCGGTCGGTGTTCGATCGCTTCAAGTAGCATCAGATAAATCCCCCTTAGAATGGATGTTGGAATAGTGGAATGGCGCATATGCACCGACACAGTAGGTATACCCGATAAAAGGCAAGCGAGAAACAAAGCGGAGACAAAACAAAAAAGACCTAGTTCCAAAGCGAGCTTCGCTGTAGACCAAGTCTTTTTCAAAATGGAATTATAAAGGCATCAGATCGCGGTTTTTTGCCGACTTGCGGCATTCTCTGCATACGCCAACCAAATTCCCGTATTGATCGACGTAAAAACCGACGGACTCGCTTTGTTTGTGGCATCGCGTACACGTTTGGTTTCGCACCGGGCTGTTTTTCGGGACGAATCCGCGTACCTCAGCTCCATTTGCCGAACTTACTTTACGTTTGGGCGCTTCGATTGCCATAGAAGATTGAGCGGAAGACTGCAACATTTTAAGACGGCGAACCTCAGCCAGATCGATAATATTTTTGCTTTTGTGCGATATTTTCTTACGGCGAAGAACGATAAAGGTTATCCCTGCACTGATCAACAAGGCAGTTCCAAGCAATAAGCCGAGCGTGATAAGCGTCATGACGAGGTTCCTCCTCAAATTTTGAAATCTATATCAGCAGCGTCTGAAGTGTAAATGTAAAAAGTATTACCCGAGTAGGGTGTTACAAGAAACGGTAGAAAATAGGTGTTCGCGCGCAAATACTGCTATCATAATCATAGAGAAATATCGAAAAGATTAAGGCTTAGCTTGGAAGTTAGGAGGATTTTATACATGACGAAAAAAACAGTACTCTATATCGAAGATGAACGTCAGATCGGAGAATGGGTCGTGCGGAATCTGGAAGAGCGCGGCTACGATGTAGTCTGGCTTGAAAGTGGCGATGAAGCTTCTCAAGCTGCGGAGCAATGTGATGCGGCGGTGCTGGATATTATGCTGCCGGGTCTGGACGGGTTCACGGTGGGTAAACGGCTAAAGCGAGATCGTCCGTCGATGCCTGTCATGATGTTGTCGGCACGTACTGCGATTGACGATAAGATCGAAGCGCTCAAATTTGCCGACGATTATTTAACGAAGCCTTTTCACCCGGACGAATTGGCGGCGCGGATCGAAGTCATGTTACGCCGGAGCGCTCCCGCTCAGCCGGAAGTGCGGAAAGTCGGACATTTGCTGGTGTACGAACAACAAAATCGGATCGAAGACGCCGATAGCGGAGAAGAAATTGCACTCACCGGCAAACAATTTTATATTTTTATGTACTTTTTGCGGCATATCGGTCAGATCTTGACGAAAGAACAGATTTACGAAGCGGTATGGGGAGAACCTTATATCGACGGTGACAAGACTTTAATGGTACATATTCGATATTTGCGTGAAAAAATAGAACAAGATCCCGGCAATCCAACCATTGTCGAAACGATCCGAGGAATTGGTTATCGGGTACGCGGATGAAAAAGATCAAAGTTAGACATGGCAAATTTCGTCATTCGCTGATGGCTCGATATTTGATGTTGGTCGGTTTTGCGATTTTTTTGTTACCGATGATTTTGATTGTTGTATTGGCACTGTATCTAGGTTATACCTACTTGATCTGGAAGCCTCAACCTCCGACCATTAATCCGCAGCAAGCGGTATCGACATCGGATTTAGAAAAAGAATGGCATGATCTGGCGACCAAACTTGACGGTGCAAGCCCAACCGAAATTATGCAGACGTTACGTACGTTCCGCGCTCAAAATCCGTTGGTGCAAGTCGTCGCTACAGACAATCAAGGCGATGTTTTAGTCGAACAGCCGACTCGAAGCGATCTGCCGGAAGTCTGGACACCGGGCGATGCTATTGCCTATATGAAGCAAACGAGAGAGCAATCTTCGCAAAACTTCACGGTAGTCGCTTTTATAGGGGAAAAACCGGAAGATAAAACAGACGCCGGGCAAGGATTTTTAATTGCAGAAGTGTCCAGGCAATATACAAATTCGGCAGTTCCGAACCAAGAAGCGAAATTGCCGCAGATCGTCGCAGTATTGCTATTCGTGTCGTTGTTTTTACTGTTTGCTTTTATGTCGTGGGCGTTCTTTTACCGGATTCGCAAAAGACTGATCCGGCTTCAAGAAGCAATGACCGCTCAAGATGAAGTAGGAATTCCGTTACCGGTCAGTCTGAGTAAGCAAAAAGACGAAGTCGGCGCGCTGGAAGGCACGTTCAATGAAATGGTGCATAAGCTCAGGGACGGCCGCGAACGCGAACAACAAGAAGAAGAATTGCGCAAAAAGTTAATTGCCAATTTGTCGCATGATTTGAGAACGCCGCTGACGGTCATTCGTAGCCATGCGTATTCTTTGGAAAGCGAACCGCTTGGCGAACGCGGGCAAGAATCACTGCAATTAATGTCGCGAAAGCTCGACGATCTTGGAGGGTTGATCGATAATTTATTGTCGTATACGCTGATTGCCGCCGGACGGTACCCGATGCGTTTGGAAGAAACGGATGTGCTGCGTATCGTGCGAACCGCCGCTGCGCAGTGGTATCCGGTGTTTGAAAAAGAAGGGATACAAGTGGATGCCGATCTGCCGGAAGAAGCGTGGATTTGGCAAGTGGATCGTGAATGGTTGATGCGTATCCTCGATAATCTATTTCAAAATGTCGTGCGTCATGCCAAAGACGGTCAATATATCGGATTATCGGTAGGGAAGCTAGAAGATGGCAACGTATCGTATGTGCAAATTTCCGATAAAGGGCAAGGATTGCCTGAGTTTGATCGGCTTGCTTCCAAAACCACTCCGTTAAGCCCTGCTGACGGAGCAGGAATTGGCTTGTCGATTGTAGAGTTGATGATTCGGGAAATGGGGATGGACTGGCAGACTGATAGCCGTAGCACGGGAACGATCATTACGATCTATTCGGCGGCGCAGACAGGTAGATAAGCGAATCGATATGTAGTAGCCAATGTGAAAAAGAATCATTTTAAAAAGCCGCTTTGGTCGTTAGATGACCGAAGCGGCTTTACATGTTTTCTTAAGAAAGAGGCGGCAATTCTAGCGTCAGAACAGAAGGGACGCTGACCGGATCAATCGTGCGCAGCAATTGATACCCGATGCCGGAGTAACCGAGGAACAATCCCGGCGTGGAAATGCCGCGAGGAACGCCGGTACGGAAGCTTCCCGTACGGTGTTTGTCGGCAATAATCTTGCCGGCAAGCTGACGCGCCGCTGCGTGATGCTCGGTATTGCCCATCGTTTTCCCGGCTTGAAGGAGCAATTCTTGAACACTCAGGTCGCCGTGGCAAAGACTATGACTCGCTCCGATCCCATGAGCCATCGAAGATTGAATCGCTGTATTGGTTTCTTCCAGCAGCATTTCGCGTCCACCGAATAGCTTCGCAGCATCTGGAGTGGATTGATTTTGCAGAAGCAGCAATCGGCTAAGCCCGACTCCTGCCGATCCGTGGCACCAGAAGTGCGATTGGTGTTGCTCTTGCGTCGAAGCTTTACGCAAGTCCGCCCAGTTATTCGTTTCTTTCGAATACAACGAACGTTCGAAACTTAGAGCGGAGTTGGCAACTTCGATATACCGACGATTCCCGGTCACGGTCGCTAAGCGATCCAGCGCCCAAGCGATCCCGGATGCTCCGTGCGCAAAACCGCCGAGCGGCTGCTGGTTTTGCAGCGCGGAACGCCAGCCTGTGCCGACTGCTTGCGGCACCGCTTGTTCCAACAGCCAATCCCCGTACAGAATCGCGGTATCCAGCGCTTCTTCCGAACCGCTGGATGCGTACAGATCCAGCAATACGGGGATGATGCCCGCTGCGCCGCCGAGCACATCGTAGCAATGGTCGTTCGATACCGCTGCGCGCAGATTGCGCAGAACGAGTGCCGATTTGTCTGCCCAATCGGCTTCTTGCAGACCCAGACGCGATAAATGCTGTATCGCGTACAAGACCGAAGCTTGCCCGTAGAACGCCGAGCCAAAGCTCGCGTGATACGGCAACGAAGCAATCGAAGTCCGCATCGATAATCTCGCGAGATCGGTATGGCGAGCATCGCCCGTTAAGCGCCCGAGGTGCGCTAAAAAGATCGAAGGGCCGGCGGTTCCGTCGTACAGACCGCCTTTCATCGCGGCGGCATTCCATTGCCCGCGGTAATTCATGCCGATGCCGACCCACGTCGCGTCGTGCCCGCCTTGGCTAAAGATCGCTTCGCGGCGGAGTTTATCGCCAATCTCGGAAGCTTGCTCCAAAAAGACCGAATCGGAGTTAAAGTCTTCCGCTTGGTTTGCGGTCGACGGTGTTGCACTTTGTTTCGAGACCACTCCGGTATTCACGTTTGCCGCTTCTCGGCTTGAACTTGAACAGCAAGACGATCCTTCCGAACGCCAATCTGCCGAACCCAAGATCGAGCAGACGATCCAATCCGCTTGGCGGTCTTCTTCATCTTGATCCAGACCGATAATGCGCTGCATCGCCAGATCGTAACTGGTTTCCGGGAAAAAGCCCGGAATCTGCTTGCCGCGGCTATCCCATAGATCGAGCGAATCCGGCTTCGTGACGAAGTACGGCACGTCGCCATACATCAGATCTTCGCGCTCGGAAGCAATCGCTCTAGGGTCAAGAACCGTATACCACAGTCGATCCAGCAATTTTTCGCGCTCCAGCGCATCTTTTGTATAATTCGGATGCCCGGATTCCATCAAGAAATTCGCATAGAACTGCGTAGCACGCAAGATAATCCGCACGGTATCCTGCCGGAACGCCGCCAATGGGCTAATCGATGGATTCAATAATTCTTGTTGATTTTCACGCAAAATCCGGCAAGCTTGACGGAATCCGAGTACCACCTCATCGACATACTGCCCGGCATGCGTCCGTTGTCCGCCCAGTGAAGGCACGTTTTCCGAACCTTTGGTGGACTTGGATTTGCGTACAAAACGCATATTGTCGGTCTCGTCATGTTCCACTTGCAAAACAGGGAACGGCAAGACTTGTTCGCCTCCGCCCATACCGCTCATTTCTACGCCGAATCCTTCTTCGTTTTGATATAGTAGGAGTGGCAATAGCCCCGTTCCAATTACAGAATCGACGATTTTTTTCTTCGCTTCGACATCCGCCGTATCTTGGAAATGCAGCGCAGGGATATTGTGGAATACGGTTTCCAGATCGATAGGGGTCGGATGTTCGCCCGAAGCGATGACGTTTTCCATATGAAAATCGGTTCCGCGCATACTATACAGCACCGCAAGCAGACCGCCGAGACGACCGTAATAACGTTGCACTTCTTCAGTGGTGTTACATCCTTGTTGCACAATAAATTCTTCCCAGCCATATTCGTTTTTATCCAGTACGCGCATCGGTTTGAACGCAGGCGAGAAGCCGCAATTGTTCATCCAATGTAGAAACTGGCTGAAATGTTTGGATGCGCCGAGCGGTTTCGGTTTGTACACCAGCTGTAGACCCGACTCCATCCGCATCCGAATGACCGAACGTCCTTGTTGGTGGGCATCGCCCATCCCTGCGGCAAAATCGCTCAGTTTTCCGCTATCTGCGGAAAGCCCGATCGTCGTAATCAGTTCATCGCGATCTGTAGCAAAACGTCCGACCGCTTCAATTGTGGCATCGACAATAAAGCGTGTACGAATCATTAAGATACGCGCTAAGATCGGATATTCTTCATATAAAAACTCAAGCTGGTCGGTATCCCACAACTTTTTTTGGACAAAAGAATGAAAACGGTCTTCCGGTGTGTCGCCTTCGAGTTCTTCTAATTGCTTCGCTACATGCAGCTCCAGCACCAGCGTCCGTGCGCCGATCTGAAGCAGACATTCCGACAATTCGCGGATTAGTCGTTCACGCAGCGCTTCAGTGTCAACCATGTTTTGTACATCTTCACGACTTTCGATAAAGGTATCCCATTGTTTTGCCGCCCAGAGCAAGAACGGGCGGAACGCCGAGATCAGTTTGAGCGCCGTGCCTTCTTGAATCGGAATCGATCGGTTGAGTTCCAACGCTTCTTGCCATTCTTGCATCCCTATTAATTCAGATACGGCTTGCTTGGCTTGCGGTGAGAAAGTCATATTCGGGTCGGCGGAAGCCAGCAGCAGACTGCCGAATTGTTCTTCATTCAGACCTGCCGCTTCCAATGAAGCTTGATACTGCAAATCGTCGAGTAGCAGCGCATCGGTTCTCCAACGCTGAATGACTTCTGCGCGTTCTTGCACAAACTGATCGCTCAAATGCGTATGACCCCATAACTTTGTGCGTTCTTTGAAAAACAAACCAGCGGTGAGCGTCCGATCATGGTTGAACGTATCCGATGTTTTCGTCAGCATAGACATAATAATATTCCTCCCGATATGAAATGATGCCCTCATCATAACAACCGCTCACCTAACGCTGTACTTCGCAAAACTGCATTTCTGCATTCGATTTCTTCTATATAAATGGGCATGAGAAAGGAATATAAAAACCGAAACGCCAAGAACTGCGCAACCCACTGGGTCGAGCATTTCTTGGCGTTTCGGTTTTACTGTTGGTTCTACTTTTACTTTTAATTTAGCAAGTTTTGAGTGTCAGTACGACAGTTACGCCTACAGCGACACCGCCGCCTACAGCTGCGCATGTTGCGGACGAAGCGGCTACCGTTGCGGCTACTGCGCAAACCGGTGTCGTTTCGGGTTGTACGTCTGCACCGCCGAATACGCGGGACAATTCGGCGTGACTCAATTCAACCAAAGCTTCGCCAGCAGGGTTAACCGTTTCCAGTGCATTCAGAACGTCTTGTCTTTTCATTTTAAATTCCTCCAATTATATGTGTTTTTTAGTTTGTTATAAGGATTAGCATGCTGTTGCAGAAATAATTGCGCCGATACCTACACCTACGAAAAATCCGCATACCGGAGTGGTTTCCGGTTGTACGTCTGCGCCGCCGTGCACACGCATCAATTCATCTTGACTCAATTCAACTAGAGCGTCACCAGCAGGTTGTTGGGATTCCAAAAAGCGAAGAGCTTGTTCTCGATTCATCCTTGTCCACCTCCTTTCGCAAGTTGTTTGTGTTGCGGTGTGTGTTGCTGTTGTTCATGGCTTAATCTTACCCGGGATCAAAAGTCTCCGGTACTACGCAAAATAGCGGAATTTCATTTGCCATTGCCCGCAATAGGTTCTGCAACAAAATGGCGGGAATTGCGCGATGTGTTTTCGGTGCGAGCTGGAAAATACTGTTTTATGATGAACGCAAGCACCCTCAATAAACGTTAGGAGTGAGACTACGATGCATTTGAGCGAAAAGGAAAAAGAAGTAGCGATTCTGGTCGCGGAAGGCATGAAAGACGTAGAAATTGCACAGACCTTGTTTATCAGTCGCAGGCGGGTGGGCGAAATCATTTTCTCTATTAAAGATAAATGGGAGATCGCATCACGAGTCCAGATCGGGATTCTTGCTTGTCACCTCGGATGGATATGTCCGCCTGTAGACGCGTTGTCCGCAGCGCCAAGAAGACGGGAACGGAGGTTGACCCATGCTTAAAGCCCGAATGCCCTTTATTGAACAAATGGAGGATTCGGAATGCGGGATCGCTTGTCTTGCGATGGTGATGGCACGTTACGGCTGCCGAGTTTCGTTGCATGAGATTCGCGAACGCTACGGCGTATCGAGAGGTGGCAGTTCACTTCTTCAATTGATTACGATCGCGTCTGGCTACTCGATGAAAAGCAAAGCGTTCCGTTGTCGGATTCCGGATTTACGTAGTATGCCATTGCCTGTGATCGCACATTGGGAAGGCAAACATTTTGTCGTGATTGAAAAAGTAGGCAAACATCGCATTACCATCGTTGATCCTTCATTTGGACGCCGAACGATGCGCATTGAAGAAGCAGAAGAAAAATATAGCGGGCATGTGTTATGCGCCGTACCGGACGAAAATTTCCAAAAGCGCAAAGGTCGTAACGACTGGGGATTTTTCGTCAAACTGGCATTAAAGCAGCCGCGTTGGCTGTTCGCGATCCTCGGCGTGTCCTTATTGCTACAAAGTTTTGGATTGATTGCACCGGGGCTGACCGCTTGGATCACAGATAGTCTGCTGATCGGCGGCGAGCGGGATTTAACCTCGATGATTGGGCTGGCTTTGATCTCGCTATTTGTGTTCTATGAAGTGTTTGCCATGCTTCGAGGCTGGCTGGTCGCAAGGCTGCAAAGCGTCATGGACTTGAATATGATGCAGATCTTTATCGAACGGTTATTCCGGCTTCCGTATTCGTTTTTCGAATCGCGTACCGGCGGCGAGCTGATGTTCCGTACCAATGCCAACGTGTATATCCGGCAAATTTTATCAAACCGTATGGTCACGATCGTCATCGACTTTATTTTGCTGATCTCGTATGCGGGATTAATGTTGGTTCAAGCGCCGAAGCTTGCCTTGACTGTGATCGGCACGGGCGCATTTATTTTCTCGGTGCTGATTGTCACGACATTGGTCACCAAAAAGTTCTCCAGTCGCGAAATTACGGAGCAAAGCCGGACGCAAAGTTTTTTGGCGGAATGTATTTATGGCATTACAGATATCAAATTATCCGGTGCGGAAAAACGCATTTTCGATTCGTGGCGCGGCTTATTCGTCGGGCAGCTCGAAGTCACGCAAAAGCGCAATATTTGGGTCTCGCTCCTAGAGTCTTTTTCGACAGGGATTCAATTTATTTTGCCGCTTCTTCTATTGTGGGGAGGCAGCGCGGCGGTACTCAGCGGGCAAATGACCATCGGCGGATTGCTTGGATTTAACGCGCTGGCAATGGCATTTATGATTCCGATTGTCTCTCTGGGCTCTGCGTACACGCAACTCCTTACCGTCGGTTCGTATTTGCAGCGGATTCACGATGTGATCGAAGCGCAGCCCGAGCAACAAGACGGATTCCGTCAGGTCGACGAATTGGAAGGATCTGTCCAGCTAAGCAACGTCTCGTATCGCTATTCGCCGTTTACCAAAGAAGCGGTGACCGGGCTGAATATGCAGATCGAGCCGGGGCAAAAAATCGCGATCGTAGGCCCTTCCGGTTCAGGGAAAACGACGCTCGCGAAGCTGTTACTCGGATTTTATACGCCGACAGCAGGCGAAGTTCGTTATGACGGACAGCCGCTGCAAGAGCTTGATTTGCGTTCGCTGCGCAAAAAAGTCGGTTCGATCTTGCAAGATACGCGGTTATTCCAACGTACGATCGAAGAAAATATCCGCATGATGGACGATTCGATCACGTTGGAACAAGTCGTACAAGCCGCGCAGCGCGCAAGTATCCATGACGATATTATGCAGCTGCCGCTTGGGTATTCAACGTTGGTATCAGAGAGCGGCGCGAATCTATCCGGCGGTCAACGTCAGCGTTTGCTGCTCGCGCGAGCTTTAGTTACCGAACCGCGTATTCTACTGTTGGACGAAGCGACGAGCGCACTCGATAACTTGTCGCAAGCGAGAATCGAAGAATCGTTATCCGTAATGAAATGTACGCGAATCGTAATTGCGCATCGACTCAGTACCGTGATGGATGCCGACCGCATTATCGTGATGGACGGAGGAAGTATCGTCGAGAGCGGCAATCACCGTCAACTGTTGAAGCAAAAAGGGCTGTATTACAACTTGTATATGAATAAGGGGGAAGAAAATCATGAAATGGTCATTTAACGCAAGAAAAATGTGGTTGGGAAGTCTGGCGGCATCACTCGTATTTTCTACAGGAGCGGCAAGCGCGCAAAGTCTTTCAAACGAAGAATCTGCATCTCCGTCTACGTTATCTGCTCAGATTGCCAAGCAGCCGAGTGTGAGCGGTGACAGCTATAGCCGACTGATTGTATTCAAAGAAAATGCGTTCCCGAGCGAAGCAAAGGAGCTGACTTCGAAATGGGACGATATTGACGTCGAAGTAATCCCAGAGATCGGTATGGTACGGCTGAGTTCGCCTTCTACCGAAAAGTTGCAGCAAGCCGAACAAGATGTGCTCGATACGTTCCAAGATGCGATCGAAGATACCGGCGGCGATCCTCAATTGACGCTTCCAAAAGAAGATACCGGCGCGATCGATTCGCAAGCCGCGTTGAAATCGATTCAAGAGCTGGAAAGTTCGGAGTCGGATTCGAAGGCTTCTCTTTCCCAAAAATCATCGTCGATGAACACCATGAGTATCAATGAATCTGCAACAGAAACCGTAGAAGAAAGTTCACCCGCAGAAGTTCCTTTATATGAAAAATGGGGCTGGGATATCAAAGAAATTACGGGCGATTGGAAAAGCCATGATATTCAGCGGGGGAGCCGAGACGTAGTGATCGCTGTCGTGGATAGCGGCATCGACGCTTCCCATCCTGATTTGGCAGACAGTATCGTGGGTCAAGGACGTTCTTTTGTACCGGGAATCGAATCAACGGATGATAATCTCGGGCATGGCACCATGGTGGCGGGTTCAATCTCTGCCGATGGCAAGCTGCTTGGCGTCGGCCCTGATCTGGGCATTGTCCCTTACAAAGTATTCGATATCGGCGGCGCCGATACGTCCTGGATCGTCGAAGCGATTATCCAAGCATCCAAAGACGACGTAGACGTAATCAACTTAAGTCTGGGTACGTATAAATCGCTACTCAAAAAAGACGATCAAGCCGCGTTGCTTGCGTATGCGCGGGCTTTGATCTACGCTAACCTCAAAGGCGTGACCGTAGTCGCTTCTTCGGGTACGGATGGTCATAATATCGGAGATCCGAGCGTACTTGCCAATGAACTCGGTTGGGGAGAGCGCGAACTTGCGGTTCATGCACCGGGCGGTCTGCCGGGAGTGATTACCGTATCGGCGTACAATCGTCAGCATGAAAAAGCTTATTATTCGAACTATGGATTAACCGATATGATCGCGGCGCCGGCTGGCGATTACGGCAGCACTTGGTTTACCAAAGGCGAGCTGAATCTGGCGAGCATGTGCTTAACGACGTACCCGACGAACCTGCCGCAATCCGAACTGAGCAAACTTGCCGAATTGCCTGCGGGCTATGAATTTATGATTGGGACAAGCTTGGCTGTACCGAAAGTCTCGGCATCGGCAGGGGTGTTGATTGCAGAAGCACGCAAACAAGGCAAAACCTTAAGCCCGTCCCAAGTGAAGCGTGCGTTGTTCGATTCCGCAACCGATTTTGGAACGCCGGGCAAAGACAAAGACTTCGGCGTAGGCGGTGTGAATGTGTATGAGGCGCTCTCCCGGTTAGCGCCATGAACGATGCCAAGTCCAGTGGCACATACACAGGCGAAAAATGGGCAGAGCATTTAATGCTCGCCCGGATGCAGATGTTGGAGCGACTTTTTTTGGAGATGAATAATCAACGTTTACGGTCTTCGCAACGTTCAACCGATCAGTCGAACGTCAAAGGAGGATGAAGATGAAAAAGAATATACTGATCTTCGTCGGTGTAGCCGCAGCGGCAGGAGGGCTTGCTTTCCTCCTACTGCCCGGCAATAATGGCGAAGGATTATGGGCACGAATTCAATGGCTTTCTACGCTGCATATCATTTGGCAAGCTGTACTTGCTTTTGCTTTGGCAATCTTGCTTCATGAAGGCGGGCATCTACTCGGCGCGTTAGGAACTCGAACGAAAGTGACCCGACTTTGCTGGGGACCTTTTATCGTATATTTTGCTCCGCTTTCCTTGAAATGGGGAGGATGGAATCCGTTCTTTTTCGGAGCGATTCATTCGGAAATTGCGCCTTACCGGGACGAAGAAAGCTTTTCCGCTGCGATCCGCGCGCAGCGGATCGTATTCGCAGCAGGTCCTATTATTAGCCTGATCGCTGGGCTTGCCGTACTGCGACAAGCAGAAGGGATTTTAGAATTCGCCGGGCTATTCGGTCTTGCTTCTATCGCGATCGGAATCGGTACACTGCTCACCGATGGTACAAGTGCGATGCTGCTAGGCAGTCGCAATTACGCTTTGTACTTTGCATGGAATGCTCTAGTCTCAGCCAATGAGCTGGATATGAACAAGCGCAATTGGCTGCTTGCCGATTCGAAGCGTCATATCCAACAGTTCGCCGGGCAATCGGTTCAACCCGGCAAAGAATTATACGATCTGAACGTTCTTTATTATGTATTGGCGATGCAAGACGTGCCGTCGAAACCTGATCTTGCTATTCAATCGATTATCGACAAGCGACTCAAATTCGGAGCAGATGCGTTTCCTACCAAAATCTATCGTGATACGTTAGCGATGATTCTCACCGAACAAGTTCTATCTCTCCATTCTTCGGGTCAAACCGAAGAAGCCGCATCCCTATCGGAGCAATTGAAGCAACAATGGGAATTAGACGACCTATCTTCGCTCAAGTTAGAAGCGTTCATCCAATCGTCAGCCCCTCGCGCCGACGATTACCTGAACCGGATCCGCGCGATGCGCACAACTTTTCATTCTTACGGCGCCCTGCTCGAGTTCGAGCGCAGCCGATTGCAGCGTTAACGTTCCACGCGCGACCAAAACGAATTTCACTCGCAACTGCGTTTCTGCAAAACGTTAAACGTCTCCCCTACAGAGGCGTTTTTCTTTATTTCCTCCCAGTTAAATTTTCTGGAAACTTAACCTGATAATTGATCTTGATTCATGATTCGCTGTAAAATGGAAAATGTATTCCATTTTATCATCAAAGAATCAACCAACGGGAGGAACACATATGGATTGGAGCGCAGAGATCGGACAAGCTTTAACAGAAGGCGTCAAACAAGGATTTCAACAACCAAATCTTCGCCAGCAAGCTTTAGAATGCGTACAGTATAAATTGCAAAATCGGTGTATGTTCGGCAATTTGACGCTGCTGCATTACAATATGTATCAAGGAGAACTAGAATCCGAAAGTATTCAAGTCGCAGCCGCGGTCGAAGCTTTGATCCTGGCGCTCGATATGATCGATGACTTGCAAGATCAAGATAACGACTCGCCGCCGTGGAGCAAGATACGGCACGATCTAGCGTTGAACATCGCGCTTGGTTTTGTTTTTTTAAGTCAACATATGCTGCTGCAAAGCGATTTTGAACCTGATCGAAAATCCGCGGCGGCAGCTCTGCTCAATGCCCAATCTTTACATACCGTAAGTGGTCAAATGACCGATTTACTAAACAATATTGAGAGCGAAGAACAATATATAGAGATGATTCTCGGCAAATCCGCGTCATTGCTTGTCATGGCTTGCCAAGTCGGGACAGTACTCGCTTGCGGAGAGATCAAGCCAGAGACGCGCGAATATGCGGAGCAATTGGGGATTGCTGCGCAGCTCAAAAACGATATTCTCGACCTGACCGGTAACGAACGTAAAAACGACTTTTGGAATCGTAAACGAACGTTACCGGTATTACTGCTGCTTGCAGAAGCAAAAGACGATGAAGCATGGATGCTTGATTATTTCGAAGGACGAGCGAGCTTGGAGGACGTTCAAGAACAAGCGCCGCATTTTCAAGATCGATTAGAGCGTTCGGGCGCGATTCCGTACGCGTCTGTGCGAATGCGAGTTGCGTATTACCGTTGTCTTGAGATTGTAGAGAATCTATCTATTGACGCGCCTTACAAACGAGTGCTGCTCCAAACCTTGTCATCGTGATCGTTTAAATCCTGCAAGTGACATAAGCTCCGCAATTGTCCCGCAACCACAATTGCGGGAATTATCGAATACATTGTCGTTTCCTGCTCTAGGCTCCGCTGGTATAGTGAACTCAAGCCAAACAAACGGAAGCGCTTTTACATAACGGAAACCGATTTTATTTTCTTCCGATGGCGATCACGACAAGCAAAAGCAGAACTTTTTCGGCGGTATCGAATTCATACTTACGGGGGATGAGTGAATATGTTGAAAGAAGCGATTGCAAAGTTAAGCGGGAGCAAAGAAGCTTGGATGGCTTTTCAAAATGGACAACTACAACTGGCAGGGCTTGGAGATTTGGAACAAAAAGCGCTTCGTGATATATTCGATGGAAAAAAAGAAGACCGACTACTCAAAAGCGATGAACTGGCGTATTGGAGAGTTGGGTAATTCCTGAAGCAACGGAGGATTTTCATTTTGAAAAAATGGAATTGGTTAATCGCATTATTGGTATACATACTGGTGGTGGCACAATATTTGTACGTAGCCGCCGCCACGCCGCCGGTGCAAGTCAAAGTACAGCCGGGTGAAAACGGACAAGTTATCGTCGAAAGCGTAGCTTCCGGTTATTGGGGAGACGGTCGTCTACAAGTCGGGGATCGAATTGTCGAAGTGGATGGAAAAGATCCTGAGCAGCATTATACGGTTCGGCATTACGGGTGGTTAGAACGCGTACACGAAATTACGGTAATAAAACCGGGGATGGAGACGCAGACGCTTCAAGTACAGCGATTGCCGATCGGCGAAGCTTTATCGCCTTTGTTCGCTCCGCTTGCCGCAGCGATTTTATTTTTGATTTTTGCGATTTTGCTGCGTATTTACGCGTACCGCGATCCTTCTTCGTTCTGGTTAGCTGTATTTTTCCTATTTACAGGAGCGGCTTATTTAGGAGGCTACACGGTCAACCGGCTTGAGCCAATCGGTACATTATTGTTTGAATTCGTCTTTTTGATGGTTCCGATCGCTTTTATTCATTTTATGAATCGGTATTTGGGGCGTTTTGGCGAACGGTTGGCGAATAAAAGTTGGATGATCTTCTTTTATGTCTGCATGGTTTTCCATGTCGGGGTTACGGCGATTCGAGAACTGGTAGATCGGAACTTGTTAACTTGGGAGTCTCCGCTATTTACCGTCTTTTTCGCTTTGCCGAATATTTTTGCGGTACTTCGTTTGATTCAAAAGTATCGGAAACACCGTTCGGACGATTTGAATTCTTTATTCAAGTTAACGTTGATTGCGCATACACTGGCGTTTTCGCCATTTATTTTTTTGTATAGCATTCCGAGGTTGTTCGGATTTCCGCTTATTTCGGTGGGTGCGGCGACGGCGTTTTTATTGACGCTACCGGTTATTTATTTGTATATGCTGCTGACGCGCCGGATTTTCGATGTCGGTTTTGTGTTAAATCGCTTTTTGTATTATGCGGCGATTGCAATTGTGCCTTCGGCGATTATGGCGCTTCTTGGAGCATGGATGGTTCGCAGCGAACATTTCGACCAAGTCGGGATGGTGCGTCTTTTTCTCGTTTTTTATTTGATTATCGTGGTTTTGTTGTTCGTCAAAGAATTTTTGGATCGGAATTTGCGTAAAACGGGGAAAAATCGCTTGAGTTCGGTCGGCAGTTTCGAACGGTTTTCCCATCATGTATCGCGCGTGATGAAGCGTGAAGATTTGGAGCGGGCGCTGGAGCAAGAAATCGAAAGTACGATCAAAGTGTCGGCTTTGGCTTTTACAAACTGGGAACCCTCAATGGACGAAGTAGACATCGATGTCTTGGAAAAACAGGAACGGCACAGATTGGCACAAGTCCTTCGCGAAAAAGCCGAGCAATTGGTTCCAGGCGTTGTACTGAGCTTACCGCGAGGGATTTGCTTGGTGATCGGGAACAAAGACTCACAGGTGTATCTGCTCTGGTTAGACGACAAAGCCAATCATACCCGTTACAATCCGGATGAACGCAACTGGCTCAGTACGCTTGCGAATTACAGCGCGATCGTGTTCGAGAATTTGTATCTGATTCAAGGGTTGATCGGCAACCTCGAAGAAGAAATGAACAAGCAAGGCGATACGCCTTCGTGGGTGTTACGGTTGATTTTTAACTTATCTGAAAATGAACGTAGACGTCTGGCTTCCGATCTGCATGATTCGGCGCTGCAAGATCAGATTATATGGCTGAGACGACTGGAAACAGCAATCTTGGATTACGAAATGCCGCAAGCTCTGAATACGGAATTGGAACGCATCAAAGAAGGGCTGCTTGATGTGATTCATCAGATCCGGGAAACTTGCAATGAATTACGTCCGCCGCTGCTTATGGAAATGGGACTCATTCAAGCGATGGAGCAGTTGTTCATGGAAGCGCAGATGCGTACCGATTACACGGTGGAATTCGAAGCTGCTGGCAGTACCGAAGTGCTGGATGACGAGCAGACCCTTGCGATCTACCGCATTACGCAAGAGCTGCTTCGTAACGCGTCCAAGCACGCCGAAGCATCTCGCGTCTATATTTATCTTGCGACGAATGGCGAGCAATTTATTTATCAATACCGCGACAACGGCGTTGGGATGAATGAAGAAGACGCCGCCGATTCTTTCAGCCATATGGGCTTAGCGGGGATCAAAGAACGGGTAAGAAGTTTTGAAGGAACCTTTACTTGGCGTTCCAAGCCCGGCGCAGGGATGCAAGCCGAGATCATGCTGCCGCTGCGTGGAAAAATCTAATTTTTAGCAAAAGGAGGCAGTCGCATGATTAAAATTTTGTTAGTCGACGACCATCCGTCGGTCGGCGAAGGGACGAAGCTACTGCTGGAACAAGACCCGGATATGCGGGTCACTTCGCTATCTTTGCCGATTGAAGCTTTGGAAAAGGTGCAAAACGAAGAGTTCGATATTTTGTTGTTTGATCTGAATATGCCGGGTATTAGCGGTCTGGAACTGACGAAGAGAGTGATGGGCGTGCGTCCGGATAGCCGTGTGCTGATCTATACCGGATACGATATTAGCCCGCATTTTAACGTGTTGATCGATTCCGGCGTGTCCGGTTTTGTCAGCAAAACGGCAAGCCGCGAGCAATTGCTGACCGCGATCCGCTGCGCCATGCGCGACGAAGCGATTGTGCCTGTGCATTTGCTGCGCCAACTTCGCCGTAGCGATATCCGCGTGACTCCGCGCGAAGACAAGACGATGGAGACGGTCTCGATCAATGAGCGCGAACAAGAGATTTTGCAAGAAGTGGCGGGAGGGAGTAGCAATAAAGATATTGCTGCCAAACTGCTGATGAGCCAGCGGACTGTCGAGTATAGCTTGACTCGCGTGTTTGAGAAATTAGGGGTTCGCTCGCGTTCGGAGGCGATTGCGGAGGCTCGGCGGATCGGCTTGTTGTCGGAGAACTCGATCTTGTGACGTGTGTTCGCATGTGGAGCCGCTGCGAGAGAAATTCGTTTCGGTCGCTTGTTGAAATTGAGAAAACGGATTGGAATTTTTATTTGGAATTTTCTCAATTTCAAAGGCGAACGCTTACGCTCCTGCACTGAATTTCTCTCTCCGCTCGGCTTCTCCGGGGGTGGTAGGGGGGGAAGTTCCTATTCGAAATAACAGGTAATCTTTTTGCAGATTACATAATGCGAAAACGCCGACTGCTTAAGCAGTTGGCTTTTTTTATACGCCCACGCGAGCTTACATGCGCTCAACGACGGGGGATTGGGTTTTTTGGAGTTCTGTTTTCTCCATGTCTCGGAAAAATGCGATTTTGTCGTCGATTTTATTTAAAGATTGTTGAAGTTCGTTCATTTGTTCGACGACTCGTTCGCGGTAGGTCTCCATGAATTCGCGACGAGCGGTTGCGCTGGAGCCGCTTCCGTCTTTCGGGATATTGAATTGTTTGATCTCGTTTACTGACAAGCCGATTCGCCTGAAATACGTAATGACATGAAACCAGACGACGTCGGAAGCGGAGTAGATCCGGTATCCGTTTATGTCGCGCTGTATATTGTCGATCAGCCCTTCTTGTTCGTAATAACGTAGGGTATGCACGCTGAGTCCTGTCTCTTCGGCTACTTGTTTGCTTGTAAATGTCGTATTCATGCGTAGATCATAACATGAAAAATTCGGGCTTGCTATAGAGTGAACTCTATAGTTTAGACTGCAAATGTGAACAAGCAAGACCAAAGATTTATATAAGGATTTCTATACTAAGACCATAGAAGCGGAGGAGTAAAAATGAAAGTATTCGTCACAGGAGCAACAGGGTTTATCGGAACGGCGGTTGTACGCGAACTTCTGGATGCCGGGCATGAAGTAGTAGGGCTTGCGCGCTCGGAAAAAGGAGCGGAAGCTTTGGAATTAGCAGGAGCGAAGGTATGCCGGGGATCGATCGAAGATTTGGATATTCTTCGCGAAGCTGCGAAGGAAGCGGACGGCGTCATCCATCTGGCGTATATCCATGATTTCTCGGATCGCCAAGGAGCGGAACGCGCCGATCGTTCGGCGACGGACGCGATCGGCGAAGCTTTGCAAGGCACGAATAAACCATTCGTGCTAACGTCCGGCGTCCTGATGCTGGAGCAGGGACGCCTGAACACAGAAGCCGATCCGGCGGTCCGCACCGGACGTTACGCCGAAGCGGCGGTGAGCGAACTTGCCGCGCGCGGCATCCGCTCATCGGTCGTTCGCCTCGCACCGACGGTGCACGGCGAACACGATTACGGCTTTGCCCGCGCGCTCGTTCAGATCGCGCGCGACAAAGGCTTCTCCGCCTACGTCGGAGAAGGCGGCAACCATTGGCCAGCCATTCATCGGCTGGACGCGGCTCGGCTGTTCCGCTTGGCGCTGGAATCCGCGCCTGCGGGTTCTCGGCTGCATGGCATAGCCGAAGAAGGCGTGCCTTTCCGCGAGATCGCCGAAGCGATCAGCCGCAGATCGGATCTTCCCGCGCGTTCGATCGCGCCCGAAGAAGCCAGCACACATTTCGGCTGGCTGAACTTTGCCGCTTCCGGCGACTGCCGAGCTTCCAGCGAGCAGACGCAAACGCTGCTCGACTGGCAACCCAAGCATCCGCCCCTGTTGGACGACCTTAAGTCCAACTATTATTTTAACGACTGAACCCAACCTTTCAGTCCACTACGCAAATCCGCTTCTAACAAGAAGACATTCTAATCCATTATCATGCCTATCTTTTCCTTTTAGAATTTTCAACTTCACTCCCAATCTTCATCCAAGCCCGTAACTGACAGCATCATCTGTCAGTTACGGGCTTTCTGTTTCACTTTTTTGAGCAGATAGAAGCAATTTCGTCCTTTGCCTTCTACTGTACGCAGACAGGAATAGCCGCTCCCCAACAAGGGAGCGGCTCCACCCCCTCTAAAAAAACCGTAGATGCGATGCCCAGAGCGGAGAGAGAAATTCAGTGCAGTCAAATCTTTTCGAAGAAAAGATACTTCGGAAGCATATGCTTTTAGCGTTCGCCTTTGTGATGCAGATTTTCCGGTCATACACCGTCAAATTTGCATCGTTAATCGGGAAAACACAAACAAAATTTCCAATCAAATTTTCCCGATTTCAACACGCGACCTAAAGGCTTTCGAAGAAAGACACATCGTAAGCATACGCTAACGAATTTCTCTCGCAGCGGCTCCCCCGCAACCCCTAATATTCCCCCGCAAAAATTTGCGCGAATTACCACCCACATTGTCGTACTCCCCCACTCATCTTTGCTGATATATTGAAAACATAACGCAGCATCCACTTGAAATTCCAAATAAAACTATTGACAACAAAAACCTCTACGTTTATGGTGTGTATATAAACATACACACTAATCACTCTGAACATAACAAACTCAATCTCGACTCGAACACACATAAAAGGAGGAACAACAAATGACCTTAGAAATCAAGCACCTCGGCAAACAATACGGAGACAAAACGGTGGTCGAAGACGTCACGTTAACGGTTCAAGCCGGACAAGCTTTCGGGCTGCTCGGCGGTAACGGCGCAGGCAAGACGACCACGATTCGTTCGGTACTCGGCTTGCTGGAATATGAGCGCGGCGAAGTGCTTTGGAACGGCAAAAACTTTTTAGAAAATCGTCCAAGCGTCGGTTATCTCCCGGAAGAACGCGGATTGTACCCGAAAGAAACGGTGAGCGAACAACTCCTGTATCTCGCACGGCTGGAAGGGATGAAGAAATCCGACGCTCAAAAAGCACTGAAAACTTGGTTAGAGCGTCTAGGCATCGAAGAACATGAACACAAGCGCGCCGAGCAATTGTCCAAAGGCAATCAGCAAAAAGTACAGATTATCTCGTCGCTGATTCATGATCCTGAACTTGTCATTTTGGACGAACCGTTCAGCGGTCTTGATCCGGTCAATGCCGAACTGCTCGCAGCCGTGGTCAAAGAACAGATCGCTGCCGGTAAAGCGCTTGTTTTTTCCAGTCACCAGATGATGCAAGTCGAGCAGTTTTGCGAACAAATCTGCATTTTGAAAAAAGGACGGATGCAGATCGACGGACGATTGTCAGATATCAAACGTTCGTATGGACGAAGTAATCTGATTTTGCGAAGCGAAGTGGATCTCATGCCGTTTTTGGAAACGCGCGGTCTGAGCGATATTCGCCGGGATGCTCAAGAATGGACGCTCAAAGTCAAAGACGAAATTCAAGCTCATCAGTTGATGCGCGATCTGGGACAAGCAGGTGTGCCTATGCTCAAGTTCGAATTGAAAGAGCCATCGCTACATGAAATCTTTATTGAAAAGGTAGGGGAAGCGGTATGAAGACTTTCGGTATTGTATTCGGTTATTCGTTCAAAGAACGGGTACGCTCCAAATCGTTCATGATGATGACACTGTTGTTCGTTGCGATCATCGCGGCAATCATCTTAGTTCCGAAGTTGTTCGGCAGCTCGGCTACGGCGCAGCAAGGAACGGTAGCTGTCGTGAACACTTCGCCGCTTCCGATCGATGCACAAAGCATGTCCGCTGCGGTATCGCCGAATTATACGTGGAAGATCGTACCGGAAAGCGAAAGCTCCGCGCAGAACACCTTGTTGCAACAAGGCGAGTTGGACGCGATCGTTCGAATTTCGCAACCGGCTGAAGCTTCGGCGGCTCCGCAAATTGCATTGTCGGTGAACCGTCAAGAAGACGTTTCTTTTGCACCGGGTTTGTCGGCTTATATTGAAAGACTGAATGTGAACGAACGTGTAGCTGAACTTGGCGTCACGACCGAGCAAGCGGCTTCGATCTTGGCACAGCCTACTTTTGAACTGAATGAATTGAATGCAGGCGGCAAATCGACGGTTGAGACTTTTATGCCGGTCTATGCTTTGCTGATGCTGATGTTCTTTATGATCTATCTGTTTGCCGGAAACGTGGCGACTTCGGTAGCCGTAGAAAAAGGATCACGCATTCAAGAAATTTTGATCACCAAAGTCAGCCCGGGTCAATTGCTTGCAGGTAAAGTGATGGGTGTCGGTCTAGCCGGGATTTTGCAATTCGTGATTATTTTCGGAGTAGGCGCACTGCTGATTTCGATCGGTGGCGACGGCGAAACGTTGAAAATGGGCAGTTTGTCGATCGACTTATCGATCCTCGGCGGGCAGACGTTGGCCGTGACGGCAGCATTGTTTGTCCTTGGATACTTCTTCTATGCAACCTTGTTTGCAGCAGCCGGTTCGTTGGTAAGCCGCAGCGAAGAATTGAATCAAGCGATGCTTCCGGTCTCTTTGCTGCTGATGGCTGGATTTTTCATCTCGATGATCGGGCTTGGCGATCCAAATGGCACATTGACAGTCGTGACTTCGTATATCCCGTTTTTGACGCCGATGGTACTGCTGACTCGTGTAGGTGCAGGCGATCCGACGTTGATGCAAATTTTGATTCCGATTGCGATTCTGATGGTTTCGACTCTGCTCGTAGGTTGGCTTTCGGCTAAAATTTATCGCGGCGGCGTTCTACTGTATGGACAAAAACCTTCGGTAGGTACGATGTTGAAAATGCTGAGTTCGACTAACACTAAAGCTTCCAAGAATACGATCAAGCCTTCTTCAAAAGGTGCAAACGACGCTATTTAAAGGTAAAATTTAAGCAGATCGCTCAAAAAGAAAGCAGGAAAGGAGTACGCTTATGCTCAGAAAAATGCTACCGTTGTTGATCGGAGCTGCCGCCGGAGGGTTAATCGCTTTTGCCGCACTTCGGATTATCGGGAAAAACGATGTCGGTCAAGCCTCTGCTGAAGCCGCGAATACGCTGGCTTTTGGAGGCTGGAATCCCGTCGTCATGATTCTCGCTCTGGCTCTTGTTGCGATGATCGCCATATTGATCCACGAACTCGGTCATATTTTCGGAGCGTTTGCCGTACGCAGCCGCGTTACCCGGTTATACTGGGGGCCTTTCAGCTTTCTTTTTCCAGAGCGCAAAGTTCGGTTCAGCTGGAAAAATCGCTACTTCTTCGGGGCGATGCAAGCCGATATTCAGCCTTACCATGACGAAGCTTCTTTTGCCAAAGCGATCAAAGCCCAGCGTATTGTCAATGCAGCGGGTCCTGCCTTTAGCTTAATTACGGGGCTGATCGCTTACGGATTTGCGGCGCAGCTTTGGAGTATGACAGGCATGTACGCATTGCTGTCGATCGGGATCGGGCTTGCGACTTTGTTCAGCGATGGAGTCAATGCCATCTTGCTCGGTCGCCGTAATCATGCGTTAGTCAGCGGTTGGACGATGCTGATTCAAAATCGGCAGTTGGACACAGACAAGCTGCGTATGCTGAGCGAAGCAAGTGGACGCTATTTGCAAGACCTCGCCAACAGCGACCGCCCGGCAAAAGGACGCGACGTCTACGATCTATTCGTCTTGTATTATGTGAAGCTGATGGACAAGCAGATTTCTAGGGAGGCGGCAGCGATGCAGCTTACCCAAGAAGTCCAAAACGAATGGATGCAGGCGGCAAAGCCGCAGTCGATCCCTAAATTAAGGCGCGATACGCTGATCATGATTTTGGTTGAAGAAACGGTGCGTTTGTGCGAAGACGGAAAACGCGAAGAAGCGGAGGAGTTGTACCGCAAGATTAATGACGATGCTTCCAAATCTTCTTCGTTGCTGCTCAAAGCAAGCGCTTATGTGGAGAAAAAGGAACCGGTCGCCAAAGCCTATATGCAGCATATCCGTTCGATGCAAAGCGATCTTGCTTCTTACGGCGCTCTTGTTCAATTCGAAGAACGCCGAATCTTGAAACTGTAACGATTCATTCTTGATTCCTATCATATGAAGCAAAACGAAAAAAACCGACATTCATGTTTTGAGGAATTGTCGGTTTTTTGCTTTTTTTAAACAGAATTTAAACTTGGAGTCGTCTTGCTTTTAACCTTGCGTCTTTATCATTGGATCATAACGATAACAAACAAGAGGTGACGACGATGACAAACTTCATGATCGAAACACGTAATTTAACGAAAAAGTATAAAGGAACTTCCGCTGTCAACGCGCTTAATCTTTCGATTCCTCAAGGCGAGATTTACGGATTTCTAGGTCCGAATGGAGCAGGGAAAACGACAACGATCCGTATGCTACTCGGCTTAATTAAACCGGATAGCGGATTGGTTCGGATGTTCGATCAAGATTTGAAAAAAGACCGGATTTCGATTTTGCGCCGAGTCGGTTCACTGGTGGAATACCCGTCGTATTACGGTCATTTGAACGCTATCGAAAATTTAGAAACGATCCGGTCTATTTTGAATGTGGATAAAATTCGTATCGACGAAGTGCTGCATACCGTAGGGCTGACCAAAGATGCCAAACGTCCGGTCAAAGGGTATTCGCTTGGGATGAAGCAAAGACTCGGTATCGCGTCGGCACTGCTCGGAAGCCCGGAACTGCTGATTTTGGATGAACCGACAAACGGATTAGATCCGTCCGGTATTCTTGAAATTCGTGAACTGATTAAGCAAATGCCGAAGCAGCAAGGTATCACAGTGCTTGTCTCCAGTCATTTACTGAGTGAAGTCGAGCAGATGGCGAGTAGTGTAGGCATTATTAATGAAGGAAAAATGATTTTCCAAGACAGCATGCCGAATTTGCAGCGCCAAGCCGGAAGTGAAATTCATATCTCGTTGTCTCAACCGGAAGCGGCGATGATCATCGCGCGCGAACAAGGATGTTTTCCAAGACTTCATCAAGATCAGTTGATCTTCAAAGGCATCGACAACGGTCAGATTGCTCGCCTTGTTGCGGCTTTGGTCGATGCGCGTCATAGCATTTACCGCGTGGAAGAACGCCGGAAATCGTTGGAGCAGCTCTTTATGACCATGACGGCAAATGCTAATTCTGCGGAACGTTCGATCGTGGAAGCTCCAAGAGGGGCAGGGCTGCGGAAGGAGGTCGCGCAATGATAGGCAAACTTGTCATGTCCGATCTGCTTAAAATGCGGCGTACCGGAATTTGGTGGGTAGTCTGGATCGGAGCACTCGGGTTGACCGGGATGCAGGCGCTTAATTTCGGGCTTCGCTACGATTATTTAGTCCGTGATGTATATGCCGATGATCCGTGGAGAGGTCTTATTAGTTCGAACGCGATGTTTGTACCGATTGCGATCTATCTGGCAATGACTTTGCTCATGTCGATGATCGCGAATATCGAACATAAGCAAAATGCCTGGAAACAAACACTGGCATTGCCGGTTCGACGTTCGCAAGTGTTTGCTTCCAAATTTATATGCAGTTTTATTCAATTGCTTGCCGCTTGCGTGATCTTGAGTGTGTCGACTGGAGTATTAGGGCTACTTTTGCAGTTACAAGGGCCGATTCCGTATCTCGAACTTCTGACATTTGGCTTTTATCCGATGCTCGCTTCGCTTCCGATGCTTGGCATGATGTTGTGGATGACGCTTAGCGTACGCAATCAAGCTATTCCGATCACATTGGGGATTGCAGCGTCGCTGATTTCAATGTTTGGTGCGGTTCTACCCGATCAAATCCCGATTGCTTGGCCTTCACTTGTCGTACGCGGCGAAAGTACATTCACTTTGATTGGGCTAGGTATCGCGATCTTTGCCGCTTTGTATCTACTGGGTTCGATTCATTTTTCCAGAAAGGATGTGGCGTAGATGAAAACGTGGATTGCCGCTATACGCAGTGAAAAAATTAAGCTAAGACGTTCTTATGTGTTAGGGCTTGCCGTTATTGATCCGCTTCTTTGCGTTTTAATCGGGCTGATGTCCGATTTGGGTACAGCGCCCGAAGCTTGGAATATGTTATTTACAATCATGATTGCTTTACATGCTTTGTTCTTTTTGCCAATCTTGACCGGGATTTTTGCCGCTCTTGTGTGTCGATATGAACATGCGGGCGGAGGATGGAAACAAATCTTGTCGTTGCCCGTAACACGTAATGTACTGTATACATCGAAGTTTGTGATCGTGGCTAGTTTAGTCGCGCTGAATCAAGTATTGTTTTTCGCTACAGTGCTCGGCGTAGGTCTGATTAAAGGGTTAGATGTATCTCTGATTCCCTGGGGAGATTTTGGTATGAAACTACTCGCTGGATTTGTCGCTTGTTTGCCTCTTGCGGCGCTGCAATTATTCGTGTCCGCATGGTGGAGCAGCTTTGCGGCACCGATGGTATTGAACGTGATTTTTACGATTCCCAATATGCTGGTTGTGAACTCCGAAGTGTTTGGGCCGTATTATCCTTGGGCGCAGCCGATGCTGGTCATGATGCGCGCCGGAGGCGAATATGATTTTGGTGCATTCGGTTTACCGCTTGAAACGTTGCTGATCACGATCGGCGGAAGTAGCCTAGTGTTCATTCTTGCGGGATTAACCTACTTCAATCGCAAAGCCGTATAACCTATACTTGTAGCTTTGAAACGTGTTATTTGAATTTTTTTTGGAAAATGGCTCCAAAACGTTAACGAAAACTTCGTTTTCGACGTTTATATAGGTAGAGTCTTCAATCAGACGATGAAAAAGAAACCGAATTCGTCCACTTACGCAGCTAAGGGACACAAGGAGGATCATTCATGTTTCGAAAAAAAGTGCTTGGCGTAGCATTAGCGGCATTGCTTGTTATCCCCGCATTATCTACTCAAGCTTACGCCGCGTCGAACGTTTCGACGTTCCAAAATGAAGAAGCAATCACGACTTCGTTTCGATCGGCAGAGGTCAATACTAATAACGAATACGCAGCGATCGAATCGGCAAAAGCGACAACAGGCAACCTGACTCCCGCTATGGTCGATATGGGACTTGACCATGCAGGAGCTACGCCGATGAGCGATGGAAAACGCTTCTCTGTATTTTGTATTTCGATGGTGTGCTCGCTGATCTTGATGTTGGGCGGATTCGCTTTAGTCGCTCGGCGCAAATCACGTTCTTGATATTTATTAGTGAACGTAAAGAAGCCCGGAACTTAGAGTTCCGGGCTTTTTTGTATCAAGAGTTAAGAAGGAATCGCGATGCTCGCCATTCCCGAGCGAACCAGATCGCAAGAGCGGCGAAGCAAGACTTGTTCGTCTTCGCTCAGATTGAACTCGATCAATTCTTCGATTCCGCCATCGCCGATAATCGCAGGAACGCCAACGCAGACATTCGATTCGCCGTATTCGCCGTCGAGAATCGCGGATACCGCAATAATGCGATGATCGTCGTTCAAGATTGAGCGTGTAATATAAGCGATCGCGCTGCCGATTCCGAATTGAGTCGAACCTTTGCGGGTAAAGATTTCCCAGCCGGCGTCTTTCGTTTTGCGTGCAATATCGCTCAGATCCAAGTCTGGGAAACGAAGTTTATGTTCTTCGATGATATGCAAGATCGGTTTGCCGCCGATCGTGACATGCGACCAAGCGACAAATTGCGATTCGCCATGCTCGCCCATCGCGTAACCATGTACACTTCGCGGATCGACTTGGAACACATCGGCAAGCAGCGTCTTCAGACGTGCCGAGTCGATTGAAGTGCCGGTGCCGATTACGCGGTGACGAGGTAAGCCGGATACTTGAGCGGTCACGAGTGTAACGATATCGACTGGGTTTGAAGCAACGACGAAGATTCCGTCGAAGCCGCTTGCCATCACGGACGATACGACTTCGCGAGTAATCGCAGCGGCATCTGCCATAATATCCATACGCGTCTGACCCGGTTTTACATTCGCTCCTGCCGTGAGCACGACAATGTCTGCATCTTGGCAATCGGCATAATAGCCTGCGCGTACGCGAGTTCGCGTCGAGGTGAAGTCTGCGCAATGCGACAAGTCCATCGCTTGTGCAAGGGCATAGTCGTGATTACGACCGACAATCACAATCTCATCGCAAATCGATTGGTTAATCATCGCATAAGCACAACTTGATCCGACTAGACCCGATCCGATAATCGCCACTTTCCGATTTTTTTTACCCATACTGTGCACTTCCGATCATTAATATTTTGTATTAGAAAAATTTTTTCGAAAAATTTAAGTGTTCAATTCTTTACATGAAAAGGTTGAAAAGGACTCGCAGTTTTCATTTTAACGGAAAAAAGAAGCTTTGTCAGCTCTAAAATTAATGAATATGTTATTATACATGACATCTAAATTCGATATTTGTATGAAAACAGCTTTTGATGATAGAAAACAAGACGATCTGACGTCGAATAAGGCAAAGGTAGACTTTTTCCGTAGAACGGGTAAGAAGGATATGTAGTCTTATGCCTATGCCTATCCAACAACACGATATACAGAAGCAAAGGTAAATCTTGACGGAGGTGCAATATCATGACACAGAAAAAACGTTTTGTGCTGGCAAGCCGTCCCAAAGGAATGCCAACAGCAGATAATTTTGAATTAAAAACAGAAGAGTTAGAATCGCCGCAAGAAGGTGAAATTTCGGTCGAAAGTCTATATGTATCGGTCGATCCGTATATGCGCGGACGTATGAATGACACAAAATCATACTCCAAACCTTACGAAATCGGAGGTACGCTTGGCGGAGGTTCAATCGGTCGAGTGATCGAAAGTCGCCATCCTTCTCGTAAAGTCGGCGATATCGTCCTTGGCGGTTGGGGATGGCAGACACATGCTACGCTCAGCGGGGATCAAGTATCGCCGATCGATCCTGATCTTGCGCCAATCCAGACCGCGCTTGGCGTACTGGGCATGACCGGTATGACCGCTTACTTCGGTCTTTTGGATATTGGACAACCAAAAGCGGGCGAGACTGTAGTCGTATCCGGCGCAGGTGGTGCAGTCGGTATGATTGTCGGTCAGATCGCCAAAATTAAAGGCGCTCGCGTAGTCGGCATTTCCGGTTCGGAAGAAAAAAACCGTTATCTGTCCGAAGAATTAGGATTTGATGCGGTCGTCAATTACAAAACCGAATCGCTGAATGAAGCACTAGCGGCGGCTTGCCCAGACGGCGTAGACGTTTATTTCGATAACGTTGGCGGCGAAGTCACGGATGCGGTATTCCAACAGCTGAACTCGAACGCACGTATTCCGTTATGCGGTCAAATTTCACTATATAATATTGCCGACGCTGAGCCAGGCCCGCGTTTCTTGCCACTTCTGCTGACAAGAACAGCTTTGGTAAAAGGATTCTTGGTCGGTCAGTATCAAGATCGTTACAGCGAAGCGATTCCGGAAATGGCAAAATGGATGCAAGAAGGCAAGCTGAAATATCGTGAAAATATCATCGAAGGGTTCGAGCGCACACCGGAAGCCTTTTTGGGTCTGTTCAGCGGCGAGAACTTGGGCAAACAGTTAGTTAAACTGTAAGCTACATTTTTAATAGAAAAAAACCGATAAAAGACGATGGCCTCAATGCCATCGTCTTTTTTGTTGCACATAAAATCAGTCCTATCCCAACATACATACATGAATCTGACATAAATCCAAAATAAGCATAAAGCCTTTGGAAAAATATACCTTAGCACTAACCGAAGGGAACAAAAGAACTATCCAAATAAAGGATATTTATGGATTAAAATAGGAAAAAATAAACATCAAATAGTGCATTCGTATAGAAAATCAGAAAAAGCGAAAATATATCGGTAAAAAGTGGAAATAAAAGGTAAGACAAAAATCCAAATTGGAGGACATACACCATGAAATCGCGCTCATTACTCCTAAGTACGGTTGCTTTGTCTCTGATTGTAAGTGGCAGTTGGTTGTCCGGTACTTCTTTCTATACACAAAAGGCAGATTCTTCAGCAGCTACCTACCGAACGACTGCTGCAATAGGCGCTTCTGCTGCAACCGTACCGTCTAAATTATCGGTGACAGATTTCGGAGCCGTTCCAAATGACGGTAAAGACGATTATCAAGCTTTTGTCGCAGCCGCTCAAGCCGCGAAACAGCAAAAAAAGACATTGTCTATTCCGGCTGGAACCTTTACGCTCAGCCAAATCTGGACGATTGACGGGATTGCCGTAGAAGGTGCGGGCAAGGCTTCTACAGTGTTGGTCTCGACCAATCCGCAAAAAGGCTCAATAGATCTGAAAGGCTCTAACGTCTCGTTACGTAATCTCAAGCATGTATACGAGAAGACGGTTCCGCGAGGCGATGGGGCACATGAGAAAAATAGTATAACGGTGCGCGGAGCCAGTAATTTCGTGATCGATGGAATATCAGTTAGTAAATCGAGCACTGCCGGGATTATGGTTGCTTACGGTTCGAATAACGGAGTGATCTCTAATAATACGATAACGAACACTGGAGCAGACGGCATTCATATGACGACCGAAAGCCGGAATCTTACCGTGGAAAACAATACAGTGACCAGCGCAGGCGATGACGCAATCGCCGTTGTCAGTTACCAAAGTAGTTCGGTTCCTGTCCGTTCGGTCACGATTCGTAAAAATACGGTCAGCGGAGTCTCCAAAGGACGCGGTATTTCTGTCGTTGGCGGCGAGCAGGTCACGATTACGGGCAATCGCGTAAAAGATACGGCAATGGCGGGGATTTATATCGGCGTCGAAGGCGCTTATCGGACGATGAATGTAGATGGCGTACAAGTCATCCAAAATACAGTCGATCATGCCGGAATCAAAACGCCGGAAAAACACCCTAATGTTTTGGTGTACGCGGGACAAGGAAGTATCGACAATGTTAAATTCAGCCGCAATATCATCAAAAATGCGGCGCATCGCGGAATCGGAGTGTGGGGCGAAGGAAATATCCGCAACGTCATTTTTGAACGCAATACGCTCTCGAACACAAAAGGAGCCAAAACGACTTTCGAAAAAGGAAAAGTTCAATTGATCGAGAATGTGGGATTTTAAAAAGAAGCCTTTAGCATCTGCTAAAGGCTTCTTTTTTATCTTCTATAAAGCGTGCAGTTCATCAATTGCGTTATTCCGTCTTTTGTTTGAGTGCAATGATGCGTTCGACACTTTGATTGATTTGTTCTTCGGAGATTTTTCCGTCTTGTACGGCTTTTTTGACCGCTTCGATTGCGGCAATCGCATTATCCGCTTCATGCGCGACTAGCAAAATATCGCTTCCCGCTTGCACGGCATGTACGGAAGCTTCGCCCAAACCGTAATTTTCGGTGATCGCACCCATTGTGAGGTCGTCGGTGATAACGACGCCTTCGAATCCCAATTGATCGCGAAGCAGATCGGTAATAATGGCTTTCGATAATGACGAAGGATACGTCTTGTCGAGCTTCGGCAGCAAGATATGAGCAATCATCACCATGTCTGCGCCGGAATTGATCGCTTTTTTGAACGGAATCAATTCAAGTTTGTTCAATTGATTTAAGTCTTTGTTCACGACGGGAAGCGCGATATGCGAATCGACGGAAGTGTCGCCATGACCCGGAAAATGCTTCACAACGGGGATGACCTTTTTGGATTCCAAGCCTTGCATGACGGCAATTCCGAGCTTCGAGACAAGATCCGCATTATTGCCGAATGAACGGTCGCCGATCACCGGATTGTCGGGGTTGCTGTTCACATCGAGTACGGGCGCGTAATCCAGATTGAATCCTTGAGATAATAGTTGATCGCCTAGCTGTTCGCCAATCTGACGAGCGTAAGCTTCATCGTTACGTTCGCCAATTTTGGCTGCTGTAGGGATAGATTCTACGCCTTTAAGCCGAGCGACCCGCCCGCCTTCCTGATCGACGCTAACGAAAAGCGGTAGCTCTGGATTCGGATTCGCCGCTTTGATTTCTTTTACAAAAGCAGAAGTCTGGGATGCCGAATCAATATTGTTTCCATATAAAATGACGCCGCCTACGCCGTAATCACGGAGTAAATTTCGGTCTTCTGTCGCAAGCGAAGTTCCTTTCACGCCAGCAATCACCATTTGACCGATCTTTTGATCTAGTGTCATGTTGCTCACCAGCGTATCGGACTCTGAAGAACTGGCAGACGGCTCACTAGCAGGAGTGGTGGTAGCCGGTTCTTCGCCGGGAGTCTGCGTCGACGCATCTTCGTTTGTGGAAGCCGGAGAATCTGTAGAAATTAACGAAATATGATCCAGTTCCGGATTTTCCGAAGTATCGGCTGCATCATCTTCGCCGCTCCACGGCTTTGGCAAAATCCAGCGCAACGTATATTCATCGGATACATCGTAGCTCAAAATAATCTGATCGACGGTATCGTCTGAATACGTACTGACGTCTTGCGCTTCGCCCAAAGTGTCCAAAATATCGCGGTAATGAATATCGCGCAGCGATTCCGCATCCGTGCGAAGATCCATTGCGATCTCATCACGGTATCCGATTGTAGCAAAGCGACTTGGATACTCCACGAAAGTAGAACCCCCGTTGTCTGTCGTCTGATCCGGGAAATCCCATACGTCTTCGACGGTCGTCTTTTTCGTTTTGCCCACGACAAAAGGTGCGGTGGTCAGTTTTCCTTGACGGGCGGCAGCGACAATCGCGTTAATCTGATTTTCAACCGGTGTTACCGATTCGGAATCTTCCGGCGAATCTTGTACAGCCGAAGAATCGACAGGCGGCGAATCCGCTGTCGTCGTGGTAGGTACTGTGCGGTCTCGCAGCAGCATAATAGCAACACCGATCACGATCAGAGCTAAAAATAAGCTCGATAAAATTTTAAATACCGGCATCGCTGATTTGGTTTTGCGGGGATTCACTAAGATCGGCTCCTTTTTCGGTAAGCTTAATGTAAGTCTTCGTATTAGGTCGTTTCGCGTACCGCGAGACTGAAATCTAGCGGTTTTAAAGGAAGTTGTCGATTGAGCAAGCTTGGTGACAGCAACGCAAAAGCGTTATACGCTTGATCGCGAATCGGATTTTGGACGCTCGTAATCCCTAAAGTCTGCGCAATCTGCATATTGTCGAAACTGACGATCCGGAGTTCGCCAGGCACATTCCATCCATGACGCCTTGCTTCGCTTAGTACGCCCGCTGCGACATAATCGTTTGCGCAGACGATTGCCTGCGGCAAATTTTTTCCTGGCAAGCCGTCTTCTGAATGAAGGTCTGAAGGTATGCCGAGCAACCGACGCACCACGTCTTGCCCGTGCTCCAGATGGTAGACCGCATCGAAATACCAGTCTTTGCGAATCTCTAACTGGTGCTTGTTCATGGAATCTTCGTAAGCTTGAATTCGCCGCCGTGTATTCAGACTGCTGGGGCGTCCGAACGCATTAGCAATACGCGTAATTCCTTGCGATAACAGATGTTCAATCGCCAGCGCGTATCCGTCGTATTGATCCATCGCAACCGAAGGAATATCCGGTCGATCCATACGCTGCCACGACACGATCGGGCCGTATTTGCCATAGGAGCTGACGACCGATAGTTCATTCACGCACGTAATAATAAGTAAACCATCGACCCTTTTTTGCTTCAAATCTTCGAAAGCTTGAAGTTCGCGTTCTTGATCCGAATCGGAGGTATAGATAATGGTCTGAAATCCGTGTTCGGCAGCGACTTCGACAAAGCTTGTCATAAAAGGCAAGATAATTTCCGTCATTACCGTTGTAATCATACCGATTTGAAGCGTTTTTCCTTTGGACAAAGAAATGGCATTTCGATTCGGTACATAGTCCATTTCTTGAATCACTTGCAGAATTTTCGCTCGCGTGTCCGGGCTGACATGCCGAGATTTATTTAATACGCGCGAAACCGTCGCTTTCGAAAAGCCTGAAAGTTTCGCAATTTGTTCAAGATTCGACATAACGTCTCTCCTTAAGCTTGACGTGGAACGCGTTTCACGATTTATGCTACATGTAGAACCTTAATTACTATTCTACCACACAGGAGTGAATCGATAATGAGTACACAGTTTCCTGAAAACTTTTTGTGGGGCGGCGCAGTAGCGGCGAACCAACTCGAAGGCGGATACAACGCTGACGGTAAAGGTCTTTCGATCCAAGACGTTACGCCAAAAGGCGGTATCGGCACAAGTGGACACGGTAGCGACCCGCTGATTACAGAAGAGCCAACCGATGACAATATGAAACTGATCGGCATCGATTTTTATAACCGTTATAAAGACGATGTGAAAATGTTTGCGGAAATGGGCTTCAAAGTGTTCCGTACTTCGATCGCATGGTCGCGTATTTTCCCGAAAGGCGACGAGTCCGAGCCAAACGAAGCAGGTCTGAAATTCTACGACGATCTGTTCGACGAGTGCCGCAAATACGGCATCGAGCCGCTCGTAACGATCTCTCACTATGAGACGCCTCTGCATCTGTCGCGTGAATACGACGGCTGGGTGAACCGCAAGCTCGTTGATTTCTACGTGAACTATGCGACAACCGTCTTCAAGCGCTACAAAGACAAAGTTAAATATTGGTTGACGTTCAACGAAATCAACTCGATTCTGGAAGCTCCGTTCATGAGCGGCGGCATCTCGACTCCGAAAAAGGAACTGAGCCAACAAGATCTGTACCAAGCGATCCATCACGAATTGGTAGCCAGCGCGAAGACGGTCAAAGTCGGTCACGAAATTAACCCGGATTTCCAAATCGGATGTATGGTTCTGAGTATGCCGATCTACCCGCTTAGCCCGAACCCGGATGACGTGATTCAAGCGATGGAATCCGATCACAAAAACATGGCGTTCGCGGACATTCATGTACGCGGCACATACCCAGGTTATATGAAACGTTACCTGCGCGAAAATAATATCACGATCAAATTCGAAGACGGCGACGAAGAAGCACTGAAACACACCGTCGACTTCATCTCGTTCAGCTACTACATGAGTATTTGCGAGACGGCTGATCCGGCACTCAAAGCTCGCGGCGAAGGCAACCTGCTCGGCGGCGTACCGAACCCGCACCTCAAAGCAAGCGAGTGGGGCTGGCAGATCGACCCGAAAGGTCTGCGTTACGTGCTGAACAGCTTCTGGGATCGTTACCAAAAACCACTCTTCATCGTTGAAAACGGTCTGGGCGCAGTCGATGAACTGACAACCAACGCAAACGGCGAAAAAACGGTCGAAGACGACTACCGGATCAACTACCTGAACGATCACCTCGTTCAAGTCGGCGAAGCGATCGAAGACGGCGTAGAAGTCATGGGTTATACGACTTGGGGCTGTATCGACCTTGTCAGCGCTTCGACGGCTCAACTCAAAAAACGTTACGGCTTTATCTACGTCGATCGTCATGACGACGGCAGCGGTACCCTTGAACGCTACAAGAAAAAATCGTTCAACTGGTACAAAGAAGTCATCGCGACAAACGGTAAAAGCTTGAAGCGTTAATTTAAAATCGCAGTAAAAAAGACGTCTCCTTCAAGGAGACGTCTTTTTCTATTCAACTCAAGAATCAGACTGTGAACGTACTAGCGGAGGGAGAAATTCAGTGAAATACGCCTTTGAGCCCAGAAATATCCTTTACAAAAATCCAATTCAAATTTCTGGGCGAAACAGCGGATTGAACGAATTTCTCCCGCAGCGCAGCGCCTCTCACGCTCAAACCTCTACAGCACCCGCCTGCATCCCACGCGTCATCCGTCTGAACCGCATCAACATATTCACGCGCCAATGCAAGATCATCCCGAATGCAAGAATAAAGAACACCCCGCCTGTCTGCGGAAGCGTCACGAATTGCTCGACGTAACCGTGTAGCGCCAAGCGAATCACGATCAACACGACAAGAATGATCAGAAACGCTTTGGATCTTTTTACAAAAAGATCATTGCCGATCTGTTCGAACTTCGTCCCCAAAATAAGCGGATACGCGAACAAAAACCAGCCGACCAGAAAAGCCGCCAAAGCCCCTAACCAAGGAATCTGAATATCCCGAATAATAAACATAAAGAATCCCGTTGCCATACCGATTGGCGGCATCATGATTTTACGCGCGTTCAGCGGTCTTTTGCTCGCCTTCATTCGTAAAAAAAGCGCCATAAAAGCCATGCCGGCAAAAAACAACGTGAACAGCACGCTTAACAAGATCGGATTCAAAGCAAAAAATTGATGAAAGATAGAGTTGATCCAATCGATCATATCCAAGCCTCTTCTCTATAAAAGAATTAATGAACAAAAGTATAAAATGCGCCCTATAGACGTCACTTTTATTATAACATAATGGATAGAAGACTATAGAATTGATCCCCCTCAATTTGGGGTAAGATTAGAATAGTTATGCAAATTCCATCGGTTTCCAAATACCCGGAAGACCGAACTGAACGGGGGAGCCTAATTGGCAAACAAAAAAATATTGATCGCTGAAGATGAAATGGTGCTGCGCTTTTTACTCACAGAGACGTTGGAAGAAGAAGGGTTCGATATCGACGAAGCCGAAGATGGCAAACTCGCGATGGATAGTCTGCGTTATGGCGAATACGATTTGATCATTCTTGATTACATGATGCCGGAAGCTACCGGAATCGAAGTCTGTCGCTGGTTACGCGCCGAAGGCGGAATTAACGCGGATAAACCGGTCATTTTGTTAACGGCAAAAGCCGAAGAAAAAGATCGCCAACTTGCGCTGCAAGCGGGTGCTTCAAGATTCGTATCCAAACCGTTCAGCCCTGTCGAATTGGTGAACATCGTGCATGAGCTGACCGGAGAATCTGCTTCATGATCCGCACCGTCAAAGGAAGTTTGTATCGACGGATTGCTTATGGGACGCTTGCTTTATTTCTAGTTCTGGGTGTTTTGCTCGCAGCAGCGGAGCTAGTGATCCATCGGCAATATGCGGATATGTCGGAGCAACTCGAAAATCGAATCGACCATCTGAATGTGCTTCAAGATACAGAACGTGCTTTTTTGGAATCTGTTTCTTATTTACGTGCATACGCGGCATATGGAAGAGAAGATTTGCAAGAGCAAGCTTCGGCATCGAGAGCGCAGTACGAAGGGTTGCTAGGCGAATTAAACGCAGGAGATCAGCAAATCTCGAACATGGATGCTTTGATAGGGTTAAATAATCGATTCGAATCTTATTACACAGAAGCTTTACGCTTAATCGTAGCCGGAGACGAGCAAGCTCTCGCTTCATTGTCTCAAACAGAAGGCAGCGCGCTCGTGCGCCAGATGGAAGCGGAATTCGCTGAATTGGTCGAGCAACAACGAGGGTTGATCGTAGAACAAACGGATCGTAGTCGAATGCTTGCGCGTCTAGTGTTGATCGTACCGATTGTCGCGCTGGTTGCGGCATTGTTAACGGCGTTGTTATTGATTCGATATTTGAAAAAATCGTTCATCGAACCTGTCATTCAAGCTGAATCTGCGGTTCGCAGAATTGAACATGGCGAAAGTGCTGAACTTGATGCTTCGGTTCATTGCAATGAGATCGGAAGTTTGTTCGAAGGCATTGGACGAATGGCAGAAGGAATTCGCAGCAGACAAGCTGAGCTACAAGACAATCTGCTCCAAATGGAAGAGCAACGCGAAGAACTCGAAGCGCAGAACGATGAACTTGAAGCGCAAAATGAACAGATCACGGAGCAACGCAGTCAATTGGAACGCGCGCTTGAACGTCTGACTCGCCGCGAAGAACAATTAGAAGCGATCAATACGTATCAGCGCTCGTTAGTGGGGCTTACCGAATTTAGCGACTTTTTGGATCAAGCGATCGGGCAATTGATTTTCGTGACGGGACGCGATGCTGCAATGCTGGTGATGCGTAGTGGAGATCGAAACAAGCAGTCGGACGACAGATGGAATACCGATTCATTCGGAAGTGAACATCCCGATCTATCGACAGAAGATCTATTCCGAGCACGCTTTGGCGAAGACGCTTATGAACTGTTGTATAGCAGTGGATACCCGTCTTCATCGGAAGCGATATTCACAGGCGAACCGGCGGGGCCCGCGATGCAAGCGATTTTGGCGAATCGTCCGGTTACTCGAAGACGTCCGGTGTCGGGAGCCGAAGCTGGCGCTCATAGTGCTTATGAAACGGCAGTCGATACCTATTATCCGGTATACGATGGGGGAAATCAGGAGACTCCGGCTGGATTTTTGTTGCTAACGATCTATGGAGATCGACCTGTTATCGAAGGGGAAGAAGAATTGACGCTCGGATTGATTCGTCAATTTATTGGTGCATTGGTTGCGCAGCTTACCCAAGCCGAAAGACAGCAGCAAAGCGAAGAAATGGAACGTCTGAATCTTGATTTAGAGACGGAAAAACGTAATTTGCTGAATCAACGAGACTCGACGCAGCAAGTGATCGACTCGATTCACGAAGCGTTGATTGTCTGCTCGCCTGAAGGCGAAATTTTGATGTGTAACGAAATCACGGGTGAGATGCTAGATCCGATCTTCTGCTCCGGCAGGAATTTTGCGGACTCCGTCGATGAAATGAACCGAAAATACGGCATTGAAGACGGCGGCGGAGAGCGGATTCGCGAAGCCTTGGCATCTGGATTGAACGGTACAAGATCGCGGTACGCGTTTGAACCTAAAGGGAAAGCGGCACGCTACTTCGAAGTGTATGTTCAGAAAGTGGAAGACGTGTTTTGGGGAACGGTACATTTATTCGTATTCCGCGATCGAACCGAAGAAGAAGAAGCCAATCGATTGCGAGACGAGTTCGTTAGCGTGGTATCGCATGAACTTCGTACCCCGCTTGCAAGTATTCTAGGCTTTGCCGAGATCATGTTGAATCGTAGCGTCAAACCTGAGAAAGCTCAAAAGTATTTGAGCACGATTCATGGCGAAGCAACGCGATTATCCGGTTTGATCGGTGATTTCCTTGATTTACAACGTATTGAAGCAGGCAAACAATCGTATCGATTGTTACCGATTGATCTTAAAGTTCTGACTTCTGATATTGCGGCGCAATGGGACGGACGCGCAGGACATCAAGTGCGGCTGACCATGCCGGAGCAAGCTTGTATTGTCAAAAGCGACGCGGATCGGTTGAAGCAAGTGCTTCATAATCTGATGAGCAACGCGGTCAAATATTCGCCTAACCAACTTTTCGTTGATTGCGAAATCCGGTTGGATTCCTCAAATTCCGCAGCCAATTGGATCGTAGAAGTTCGCGATTACGGACTCGGGATTCCGGAAGAATCCAAATCCCAATTGTTCAGTAAGTTTTACCGAGTCGATAATTCGGATCGCCGTCAGATTGGCGGTACGGGGCTTGGGCTTGCGATCGTAAAAGAAATGATTGAAGGATTAGGCGGCGAAATTTCGTTCGATTCGACGCTTGGCGTAGGCAGTACATTCCGTTTTGCATTGCCTGCTGTAGAGCTTTCCGCGACAGAAAATACGGTGTTAGTGCTTGAAGACGATGAAAGCCTGAGCGTATTGATCGAAGAAGCATTCCGCAGCGAATCGAATCAAGTTCGTCTGTTTTCGGAAGCAGAGACGGCGATCTTCGCTTTGCAAGAAGCTCAGCGGCAAGGTCAAGCTTCGCCTAAATTATGTATCGTCGATTTGTCGCTTGGGGGCGAACTTAGCGGTTGGGACTTTATCCGCTATTTGACGAACGATGCACAATTCCGCAATGTTCCGATCATTGTTTCTTCGGCACTTGATCCACCTGAAGGGCATAGCGAATCGGAAACCGAGAGTTATTTGCGTAAGCCTTTTACGATTCATGAGCTATCGGCATTGGGTCAACGGATGATGTCTTCGACTTCATCCAAAGCAGAATTGGTATTGCCGCTGCCGAGCGAGCCGCTGGCTAGAGCTTCTTTACAAACAAACGGTCTGGATGTGTTGCAAATCGAAGTAGATACCCACTTTGCGATTGCGGAGATTGCAACCGAAGATGAAGGAGAATAGACATGAATAAATATCAGAAGTTATTTATCGATCAGACCGGCAGCAATTTGGACAAGCTATTAAGCCCGACTGCGCGAAGCGATGAGCGTTCCGTGTACCGGATGCTGCATTCGATCAAAGGCACTTCGGGCACGATCGGTCTTCAAACTTGGTATAACGCTTCGCTGAGATTAATTACGGAATTTAGCGAACATGGCGACCGAGTCTTTACCGGAGAAGAATTGGCAGGTCAGTTATCGCAATTATCGCAGCTGCTTGCAGAAGAGAAACAACGTTTTGCCGATGAAGAAGCCGAAATCAGTAGCACCGAAATTATGGACTCCAAAGAGTCTTCTGCATCTGAAGCATCGAAAGCGCAGGATGAGTCTTCTTCGTCTCAAGCTCTGGCGGAACCGCCTGCAAAGTCAGAATCTTCGGAAGGAACCGTGCTATTGCTTGACGACGATCTGAGTTTGCTGGCGCTACTCAAAGACGTGCTGGAAGAACAAGGGTTCACTGTGTTTGCTACGCCGCGCTTTGACAAAGCAGTAGAGTGGTTCTACGAAATGCGACCGGATTGTGCGGTATTGGATGTGCTGCTTCCCGAACAATCCGGCTTTGAACTCATGGAGCAACTGCGCGAGTTATGCGATACGTATATGATTCCGGTCGTGCTGATTACAGGCAAGACCGACAAAGCGACGAGGCTTCATGCTTATGAGAATGGCGCCGACGACTTTTTGACCAAGCCGATCGATCCTGAAGAATTTGTGGTGCGTATCCGTCGCCTGACGCGTCGCCGTAGTCGTTTGACAGGGCAATTGCTGCTGGATCAGACGACCGGAGCTTACGGAATGTCGTTTTTGGAGCGTGAATTGACGCGTCAGATCGATTCGGACAATGAATCGCGAGAGCCTTTTGCTTTAGCAGCCGTTGAATTGGACGGTCTGCGTCAATTGAATGAACGAACCGGATACCGTGAAGGCGACCGGGTGCTTCGAGCCTTTTCCGATAAGGTACGTAACAGATTGCGACCGCAAGATATCTGGGCGCGTGACCGTGCCAATCGCTTTTACCTATTGCAACCGGGTCTGGGCAGCGAGCAAAGCACTGAATTTTTACAGACGATCCTTGCAAGTGAACGGATCAAAAGCGTAGTCCAACCTAACGATGTGAGCCCTGTGTATGGTGTTATCGATGTGGAATACGGAAAAAATCGTCAACAAGCATTGGCAGGAGCTTTGCAAGCACTGGAACAAAACGCGGGAAGACATTCTTCCAACGGGAATGAAGGTTCTTCTTCTGAAGGAGCACCGCGGCAACTACGCTTGGCAATCATCGACGATGATCCTTTGATTCGTACCATTTTGGAAAGACAGCTTGAAAATATCCAAGAAGAGTTCGGCGCGGAATTCCGTTCGTTTTCCGATGGCGAAGAATTTTTGAGCGATCCTTGGCATCGAGAGCATGCTCGTTATTTGCTGATCTTAGATCGGATGATGCCAAGAATGAACGGAATGGAAGTGCTCAGCCGATTGCGTAGCGGAAATTATGACTCTGTGTATACGGTACTTATGCTGACTGGCGTTGGCGATGAATTAGGGATCGCAGAAGCGATTCGGGCAGGAACGGACGATTATATGACGAAGCCGTTCAGCATGATCGAACTTGAAGCACGCGTACGCAGATTGCTTGGCAAAGTCGAGGCAATGCTATGACGATGAGCGATTCTCAACTTTTACGCGTGTTATGGATCGGAATTGCCGTCATCGTATTTGCGATATTGTTGGTTTTATTTTATTTGGTCGAGCGGAAAGTACGCCGGATGCGGCATCGGCAACAAGTGAAAGAAGCCGTCGAATTATTTTCCGCGAAGTCTTCGGCGTTAGACGATTATTTGCGTAGCGGCGATCGCACGCGAAAACTGAACGCGCCCGGTAGCGGCGAAGGGCTTCGCCGGGAAGCTTTGGAAGAAGCGCTGTTGGATCGCTTGAACGTAGGCGCATCCGAGACAGAAAAGCAGCGGATTTTCGATTTTGCTGGAAGTTATTTTGCTGAAGAGTACAAATATTTGCTCAACCGCAGACGTTGGAGCGACCGAATGAACGTGCTGCTGCATATTGAGAAGTTTCATATCGTCTCGCTCAAAGATCAGCTGATTGCGCGTCTGGAAAAACTGGATCCTGATCAAAAAAATGACGACGAACGCTTTTTGCTTATTCGTACTTTATCGTCTTTGCAAATCGAAGAAACGTTTGATTATTTGGAACTGGCAGCCGAGCGCTTTTCGGAATTGCAATTGATGCAAGTGCTTCGTCCGATCAAAGGCGAACTTGCTCAGCGGTTGATTCGTGAATTCGATCAGCTTCCCGTGCGGATTCAACGTTGTGAACTGGATACACTCCGGCTTGGCAATGTTCGAACGACAGAAGTATTGGATTTGTTAGAACGGTGCATGAATTCCGAGGACACCGAGACGCGTATCCGGGCTATTAAAGCTTTGGCGAATTTCGGTTATATGAACGAAGCAGCGGCAGATCGGTTAGAATCACGTATGGCAGAAGGCGATGCTGTGATCTGGCCGGAACGGATGATGTATGCTCGCTTGGCGGGAGCCGTACGCGAAGAACGTTTTGCTCCCTATTTGGAGCAGATGATGGCAGACCGTTCGTATGAAGTCCGTAGAGAAGCGGCGGCATCGTTATCGAATTATCGAGGCGGGCTTGAACGAATTCGCCAAGTTGCCGAAAATCACCCAGATCGTTTTGCCAAAGACATGGCGATTGAGATTCTGGAAAGGAGGGCGTATGAACGACAAGTGGTTTGAATGGTTTACGCTGGGGCATCAAATTTTAGGTTATACGATCATGGTTTACGTCGGATTATCCGCAGCCGTATATATTTTTATGTATGCAGCCGCAGCGAAAAGTCTTTGGCGTGACCGCGATCTTAGCCCGATCCAATACAGCACGGTGCTAGAAACCGAATTGGTACCTCCGCTGAGTATCGTCGTTCCGGCATACAACGAAGAAGTGAATATTGTCGGCAGCGTTCGCTCGCTTCTGGGAATCAACTACAAGCAATTTGAGATCGTTGTCGTAAACGACGGATCAAAAGACCGGACAGCTCAGATTATGATCGAAGAATTCGATATGTCGGAAGTTAAAGGTCGCGTGCCATTTGCGGGGCTCAAGCGTGAAACGAAGCCGATTCGGGGCGTGTATCGTTCATTACGTCATCCGAACTTGGTGCTGGTCGACAAAGAAAACGGCGGCAAAGCCGATGCGCTGAATGTCGGGATCAACGTATCGCGTTATCCGTATTTCGTCTCGCTTGATGGCGATACCGTACTGGATGCGGATGCTTTTATCAAAGTCGTGAAGCCGATCATGGATGCGCGTCCCGGCGAAGAAATCATTGCGACCGGCGGTAGCGTCGGCATCGCGAACGGAAGCATGGTCGATAGCGGCTATCTCAGTAGCGATAATGTAAGATTGTCGAAGAATCCGATTGTCGTGATGCAAGTAATCGAATATCTGCGAGGATTTTTGATGGGACGAATCGGGCTTAGCCGCTACAATATGTTGCTGCTGATCTCCGGTGCTTTCGGGGTATTCAATAAAAAATGGGTCGTTGACGTAGGCGGATATGAAACAGGCACGATCGGCGAAGATATGGAGCTGACCGTACGTCTGCACGCCGAAATGCGCCGAAGAAAAAGTAAAGCCCGCATCGTTTATGTGCCGGAGCCGGTATGTTGGACGGAAGCACCGGAAAGCTTTACGATTTTGCGTCGTCAACGCACGCGCTGGCAACGTGGTTTGTTCGAAAGTATCTGGAAACACAAAAATATGGTACTCAATCCGCGTTACGGACGTGTCGGAATGTTATCGATGCCGATGTTTTTATTTATCGAATTATTAGGGCCTTTAGTGGAAATCTTCGGGTATATCACCGTTTTGTTTGGTTTTTTCCTGGATCGAATCAATATCCAAGTTTCGTTATCGCTTGCCCTTATGATGTTGCTTTTCGGTTCGCTTGTCTCGGCAGGCGCTGTTTTATTCGAAGAATGGCGTTTCCATAACTACAATCGGATTCGAGATGTAATGAAAATGTTTGGGTACGCATTGTCCGAGTCGTTCTGGTACCGTCCGGTGTTGACGCTCTGGCGAGCACACGGTTTATTCCAAGCGATCCGAGGCAAAAAGCATGGTTGGGGCGAGATGACGCGAGTCAACGTACTGGGCGCTAATAAAAAGCCAGGGATCATCACCGAACCTCCTCCAGCGGCAACAGAGAAAAAGGAGTGAACCGAAGTTGAAAACAAAAAAAACATTTCCTCGATTTTGGTTCGGTCTTGCTGCATTAATGCTGCTTGTGCTGTTGCCGTGGATCATTTGGGAAGTAAAGCCGGCAAAAAGTTTGTCGATCGCCGTACTGGACAAAACCGTTAATGACGATAGTTATCGCGAACACAAAGGATTGTTTTGGGTATTGAATCAACAAAAATACCGGATGCCGGATGGAGAAAAGTATCTATATAATCGCGATTATTACGGCAATTTCCCGATCCAGAATGGTCAACGCCCAGCCGAACGCATGTTAAGTGAGCTCAAAGAAACGCCGCAGCTGATTTATGTTGCGGATACGTATGGCTTGGCGGAATCGCAAAATCAAGAAGATGCCGATACAGGTAACGAAGCGGGAGTGCCAGCGAATGCCGGTGGACAAACGCCGGATTCGCAAGAAGGCGGTATGAAAACGGTAGATGTGAACGTTCTTGAAGCGGCAGCTTCGCGCGGTGCGATGTTAATTGCGGAATTCAATTCGGTTGCCGCACCTACCGAGGATGCAGTGCGAGACCGTGCCAGCGCGCTATTTGGGATGAAGTGGACAGGCTGGACAGCTCGTTACTTCCCGGATCTAGCAGCAGGCGTTGAAGTTCCGGCATGGGTTCCCAACCGCTACAAAGAAATGACGGGTAATACATGGAATTACGAAGGTCCGGGATTTTTGTTCGTGCAAGATGATGGGGATCTATTCGTACTACGCGAAGGCGAAGAAACCGAAGGCGGAGCATGCATTGCCTTTACGGAAGACGGTCAAGAATTGCTCGGGATGAACCCGAAAAACCGGTATAACTATTGGTTTGATATTGTAACGGCTTCTTCTGACAGCCAAGTCCTTGCGAATTACGATCTACGGTTAACAGGGAATGGACGTGCACTACTCGCCGAGCATGGTGTAGCGGAAAGTTTCCCTGCTGTGATTCGACGGGAAGTTACAAGTAGCAGTTCCAACGCTACCTTGCCGTTTGGCGCGACCGTAGCTCCGGCAGTCGGGCAAGTCAGTTATTATTTTGCTGGCGACTATGCAGATCACGACGAATATCCATTTTGGCGCAGATATGCAGGTTGGCCGACTTTCAAAAGTTGGTTCACTTGGGATCGACCGGGTAGCGAAGATGCCTTCTACTGGGACGTCTATGTACCGATGATGAAAAAAGTATTAGAAGAAGCAGACGCTATGGAGTTCAAATCTTAAATATAAATTTGAACGATCCGTGCTCATAAGAAATTAGAACAAGAAATCCAAAAAAAATCTTCTCTAATTTGAAAAATTAGGGATTCACAAAAGGAGCAAGGGAGCTTATAATGCAATTGTAAGCCCTTTCAACAAACCCTGACTTGGAGTCTTCGCTTCGGCGTAGGCTCCCTTTTTTTGCAAATTTTTAAAATGTATCCGTTACCATTAAAAAACTTTGTGATTCTTGCCGTCTTTTACGCTCAACAAAGTTATTTACCCGAACCGAGGTGGGTAATAAGTTAAGATGTGTTGCAGAGGAAAAAAAGTCATAGACCAAGCAATAGGAGGATACGAGATGAAGCATTTATCCGATGGGCCGATCTATGCCTATGAACCGTGGACGGTGACCGAGCATACGCTGGATACGGAGCAAAATTTACGAGACGAAACGATATTCGCTGTAGCCAACGGGTATATCGGTATTCGTGCGAATTTTGAAGAAGGGTATTATGGCCCTCTTGGAACGTCACTTCGAGGAACCTATATCAATGGATTTTACGAATCCGCTCCAATCGTATATGGCGAAGAAACGTATGGTTCTGCGCGAGATCGCGAAACGATGCTGAATGTAGCGGACGCCCAAATTATCCGTATTTGGCTAGAAGATGAACCGGTGCATATGTTCCAAGGAACGTTATTCGGGTATTGGCGTCAACTGGATATGCGAAAAGGAATTGTGACGCGTACGATTCAGTGGCGTTCGCTTGAAGGTCGGGAAGTTGAAATTACATTCGAACGGATGGCATCGCTAGATGATCCGCATCTGCTGCTGTTCCGTTGTACGGTTAAGCCAATGAATTTTGACGGCAAAATTCGGTTTGAATCCGAGATCGACGGTAATGTAGTTAACCAATCGTCGTCAGGAGATCCGCGTTCCGGTTCGTCATTCTCCGGTCCGGTATTATCGACACTTGAGATGCGCGAAGATAAAACGTATATGGGCATTATGCAGCGCACGCGGGTGACAGGATTCCATGTGTCTTGTGCAGCCGAACATAAATTAACAGGCGCTGATTATGAGCTGGAAACCGATTCTTCAAGCGGTCGAGTCGAAAAGCGGTTTACCGTATCGGCACAATCCGGCGAAGAAGTGGTATTGGAAAAGTATGTCGTCTATAACGCTTCGGAAGAACCGAAAACAGGCGATCTCTGGAGAGAAGGAATTCGTCAGTTGGACGAAGCTTGGGAACGTGGCTTTGACAGCTATGCGGTCGTGCAGGAAGGGATTCTTGACGAATTTTGGCTGTCTGCGGACATTATCGTCGAAGGCGATGATGCCCTTCAGCAAGGTTTGCGTTTTAGCGCATACCACATGTTCCAATCGGTTGGTCGAGACGGACGTACCAATATGGCGGCAAAAGGACTAACCGGCGAAGGGTACGAAGGGCATTATTTCTGGGATACCGAAATGTATGTATTGCCTTTCTTCTTATATACCGAACCGGAAATTGCGCGCAAATTGCTGGATTACCGGTATTATATTTTGCCGGAAGCGCGTAAACGTGCCGAAGAATTGAACTTCAAAGGCGCACTATTCCCGTGGCGTACGATCAGCGGCGAAGAAACTTCTGCGTATTTCCCTGCCGGAACAGCGCAAATTCATATCAATGCCGATATTGCTCATGCCATCAAAATTTATAACGAAGCTGTTAACGATGTGGATTATAAATACGGCGAAGGGCTTGAGATTCTAATTGAAACAAGCCGATTCTTCGCAGGTTACGGAAGCTTTATCCCGGGGCGCGGCTTCTGCATCAACGGCGTAACAGGCCCTGACGAGTATACCGCTCTTGTGAACAACAATGCGTATACGAACGTCATGGTACAAGATCAGTTCGAATACACCGTCAAATTGATGGAAGAAATGAAAGAAATGCACGAAGGTCGCTGCGAGGAGTTATGCGACCGTCTGCAAGTGAGCGACGCGGAGATCGGATCATGGCGCAAAATGGCAGAAGAAATGTTTATCTACCGCGAGCAAGGCATGATCGGGCAAGATGATAGTTTCTTGCACAAAGCACCTTGGGATTTTGCCAATACGCCAAAAGATAAATACCCGCTGCTGCTGCATTATCATCCAATGGATATCTATCGCCATCAAGTATTGAAGCAAGCCGATCTGGTGTTAGCGTTCCACGTGCAACCGGATCGATTCAAACGAGCGGAGAAAGCACGTGCGTATCTCTATTACGAAGGATTAACGACGCATGATTCTTCGTTGTCCGCTTGCGTACATTCGATGGTCGCATCGGAACTTGGTTATATGGATCAAGCTTACGAATTCTTTATGGAAACGGCGCGTCTGGACTTGGACGACACGCATGGCAACGTCAAAGACGGGATTCATGCCGCTGCAATGGCGGGTAGCCGTCTGGCAATCGTGCATGGCTTTGCCGGAATGAAGCAAGACCCGGACAAGCTCAGCTTCCGCCCTGTATTGCCGAGTCAATGGGAACGCTGCGGATTTTCGCTGAAATGGCAAGGACGACGGCTATATATTAGTATGTCGGCAGAATCGACGACGTACCGGATTCTTGAAGGCGATCCAGTCAAAATCGAACACTTCGGCGTTGTTGCGGATTTGGAAACCGAACTGACATTGCCGAACCGAGTATTGGGCGCGGTCTTGTTCGATCTGGACGGCGTAATTACCGATACTGCCGAACTTCATTATCAAGCGTGGAAAGAACTTGCGGACGAGCTGAATATCCCATTCGACCGCGAATATAATGAAAAGCTCAAAGGCGTCGATCGTATGGCTTCGTTGAAGCTCATTTTGCAAAACGGGGATCGTCAATTCACTCAAGACGAACTGATGAAGCTTGCCGATCAAAAAAACGAGCGGTACAAAGAATTGCTTCAGACGCTCACACCAGACGCGTTGTTGCCGGGCGTGCGTAAGCTGCTTAAGTCGCTACGCCGCGACGGGATTTTGACCGCTTTGGCTTCGGCAAGTCGCAATGCGCCGACCGTCTTGGATCGTCTTGGCGTGACGGATCTGTTCGATTACGTCGCAGATGCAGGTGCTGTCGATCTGCAAAAGCCGGATGCCGAGATTTTCTTGAACGCTGCCGAAGGCGTCGGCGTACATCCACTGCGTTGTATCGGGATTGAAGACGCCGAAGCGGGCGTCATTTCGATTCACCGCGCCGGAATGCCGGCAGTCGGAATTGGCACCGAAGAAACGTTGCCGGATGCCGATCACCATGTATCGTCACCTGCGGATTTAAACCCGGCATTGCTACGGGAATGGATGGAAGAGTTCCCAAAGCGCGAGCTTAAAGGATAATACGCATTCGATCAAATTTAGCCGCAACATGTATCCTATAGAGGAGCATGTTGCGGCTTTTTTGTTTTTTTACAACTAAAATGAAACTTTATATAGCAAATTGCCCGTCATAGCCACGAAGGTTATTAAGGGGGGAAGCAGGTGGCAGAAACGTTGGATTGGGAAAAGACAGAGCAGCGGGTCTGTGAAGGCGAAGAAGAACTGTTTTTCGAACGGATTGACCGGCAAAGCGGCAAGCTGTATCGAATCGCCTACAGTTATTTACGAAGTAACGCGGATGCGCTAGAAATCTTGCAAGAAGTTTCGTATCGCGCTTGGCGTAAACGGGCATCGCTCAAAGACGAGAAATTATTTGATTCATGGATCATCCGTATTTTGATTAATTGTTGCATGGACGAACTTCGAAGACGCAAAAGAGTGATTCCGGTGGAGCATATTCGCGAAGATCAGATCGGTTCTTCAATCTCGCAAATGCAAAGTAACGACCATTTGGATCTGCAAGCCGCGCTGGAACGGATGCCGAAAAAATATAAACATATTTTGATCTTGCGTTTTTATCACGATATGACGCTTGCCGAGATTGCAGAAATTCTAGGAAAGTCCGAGAGTACGGTAAAAAGCCGACTGTACCGAAGTCTGAAACAAATGCGAATCAAACTCGAAGCCGACCAGAACGGTAAAGGGGGTACACGGAAATGAATGATCGGATGGAACGCCTGATGCGGCAAGAAGCGGAAAGCCTTCGAAAGCAACAAGCTATGCCTTCTGCGGCGCAGCGTAGCGCAGCAATCAGACGAGGGATACAGCGGGCAAGCGGAGAACGAAGAATCCGTAAAGGCTGGATGTACGGAGGGGCGGTAGCGGCTATGGTCGCCGTTGTCACGTTGTTTTGGCTTGGAAGCGATCAGTTGCAGGGGGTAGTCGATCACGGCAAAGGGAATCAAGCGGCAGAGTCGAATGTAGCGGTAGCGAAACCTTGGGCGCCTTTTAGCCAATTACTGAGTCAAGAAGGTGTACTGAATAGTGCGATGCAGCGCGGTTTAATCGAACAAGTAGATACGCCGGCGCAGCAAAAAAATTCTTCGATTCAAATCAAAGGCGTGATTCGCGATAGTCAGAGTTTAACGGTATTGTATACGCGCGAAGACGCTCGTTTTACGGAAATGCAATTATTGGATCAAGAAAATGGTCAGATTCTTGCGTCCAGTACCGGGGTCACTGAACTCAATCTAGACGACAGCCGTGAAACATACGGGTATGCTACGTTCTATTTTAAGGGCGAAACAAGCAGTAAATTGCAAAATTTCGACTTGAAAGCGATAGAAGGTCATAGAGAACTATCGGATAGCGAAGACTTGCGTAAATACTCCCAAATCTCGTTTCGCGCAAATCCAATCGATACAGATACGGGGGAGCATGAAGTCGTATTCCAACAACCTAAAAAGTTGACCGTATCTGGGCAGACGGTGCAGATTCATAAGCTATTGTTTACTCCGTTATCCGTTTATGTAAATTTGGACGAAGACGCTAGCAACACCGGGAAAATATCCAGTCTAGCCTTTCCTTATTTACAGTTGAATCATAGCGACCGAGCCTTGAAGCTCCAAGAACTGGATCTGACGCAGTCCGCGGATTGGAATATGAGATTTACAAACGAAAAAGGAATCATCGATCCCGATCAGATTGTATTAGGAGTCGAAGGTGTTCAATATGTGCCCAAAGAAAGCGCGCATATTGTGATCGATACGGATGCAAATAAGATTGTTGAAGCTCCTAACGAAAACTTCAAAGTAGACGTTAAATCGATAAAGTCCGGTATTCAGCAAATTGAACTGTATTATCCAAGTAAACAAGACGATTTCGGCGAATCCAGTTCGCTCAGTTTGCTTCAGACCTTTACCGATAACGAAGGTAAGCCTTATACCACAACCGATCTTAACGGCACGGTACAAGAGACGAGGGGCGAAGGAAAAGAAAATAAACTTACCTTTTATATTCAAAAAGGTGATTACCCTCAGCCTCTATCTTTTGAAATCGAAGATTATGTGCAAGGCGTCAAAGACGAACAAGAAATCACTTTAAAGCCTTGATTACAAATCGCTGGAGCCTAGGGCTCCAGCTTTTTTTGTTTATTTTTCCAAAAACGAAAACCGTTTGCTACTGAAGTGCCGTCTATAGTACATAATCGATTAGATCAACAGACACGCGTGGAAGTAGGAGGGGTTGCAGGTGGACACACCTATGGAATTCAAGCAAGAAGGCGCACATGCAGCAGCTGGAAGCGAAGAACTATTTATCGAAAAGATCGCGCAGCATCGGCAAAAATTATACGGAATCGCATTCAGTTATCTTCATAACGAAGCGGATGCGCTGGAAGTCATTCAAGAAGCATCATGCAAAGCTTGGGTCAAAAGAAAATCGTTAAAAGAGGATGCGGCATTTTTACCCTGGATGATTCGGATTCTGATTAACTGCTGCATGGACGAACTTCGAAGACGCAAAAGGGTCGTACCGTCAGACAAAGCCGGAGAAGATCAGCAAGTGGAGATGGTCAGCTCGCATCGGATCGATCTGGAGAGGACGATCGCAAAGCTGAGCGCGAAGTATCGTCACGTCGTGATTTTGAAATATTACCATGATCTGACGATAGCGGATATTGCCAAAGTCATGAATAAACCGGAAGGCACTGTCAAAACGTGGCTGCACAAAGCACTTAAGCAGATGCGGCAATGGTTGTAACGAAAATCCATATCAATCACAGGCACAGGAGGAATCAAATATGGAAGACCGTCATATTCAACAACTTTTCCAAAAAGAAGCCACTCGTGAAGAGAAAACTCGGACATCAGTAAGCGATGCGGCATTGATGCGCGCGATTCGCGTAGGCGTGAATCAGGGACAATCCGTATCTCGCAAACGAATTTATCGTTACGGCGGTGCGGGAGTAGCAAGTCTTGCGCTCGCGACAGGCGTATTTATCGCGACAGATGGCGGTCAAAATCTAGTTCGCGCGGCAATCGTGGCGGCACCTACGCCACAAACCCAGCCTCGCGTAACTGGCAAATGGGGCGAATACGAAATTTTTCGTCCTAGCGTGACAGGCGACCAGGTATTGAGACATGCGCTGGACAAAAAAGAAGTGGAACCGCTTGACGTTAGAGTCGAACAAGACGGATTTACGTTGGATTTGTACGGCGTCGTGCGAGACAGCCAGAAACTCACGCTGCTGTATGAAATCAGCGGAGAAGACGTTCGTTCCACTGCAATCAGTATAGGCGTACTCAAAAACGAATCGGGCAAGCAGATCGGGTCTCAAGAATATCGCAAAGACTACTTTATCGATGGCAGTCTATACGGTTACGCGACATTCGAATTGGATTCAAGCGAGACGAAAAATCTGGAATCTTTCAAATTAGAGGCACCCTTGTACAGCCGCACGCTAAATCCCGGTTATGATAAAGGTAGTAAAGAGCTTGCCGTTCTAGAAGCTGACGTGAAAGTCGACCCGAATGGTTCAAAAGGCGAGTTGAATCTGGCTGCCGGGCAGACGTTGACCGTAGACGGACAAATGCTGCATGTCGAACAAGCGCTGATTACTCCGAACCGAGGATATATCGTATTGGTTCCTGACGAAAAAAACACCAAAAACATCTCGAGATTAGTTGCACCTAAGCTGATGATAACCAAAGACGGCGAAACCGTTGAATTCAAAAGCGGTCTCGGCGCTGCCGGAGGCGTGATTGAACATCTGACGGAAGATTCAGTACGTTTCAAATTCACCTTCAATACGTCGCTACCAAGAAACCCTGATTCTGTTGTATTCAGCGTAGACGGAATCGAAGCATTGGATCGCGAAGAACAGAAGCTGATCGTAAACACGGAAACGTCAAAAGTGCTGCAAGCACCGGATGACGACATAACGGTCAATGTAAGTCCAAGCTCGGAAGGGTATGAAGTCGCACAATTCCATTATCCGATCGATGCAAGCAGATATATCGAAAATAGCGACTGGCCTTCTACTTTGTTCTTGGGACGTACATTTACAGATGCAAAGGGTACCGAGTACCCGACTTCCATGTTTATGGATGAAAATGGAGGTTCTGAAACAAAAATATTCCCATCCAGTAAGTCCACGATTTCGACTTATGAATACAAAAAAATGGATTACGCGCAGCCGCTGACGTTCAAAATTTTGTCGTACAACAAAGAAGTGCTTGATCATCAAGAGTTGAAGCTAAAATAAACAATAGAGTTGCAAAATGTATCATAAAGACGGTTTTTTTTCATCTTCATTGATGGAAAGGGTCGTCTTTTTTTTTTTTGGTTTCTAACTTTTTTCAAAAAAATCAATCGTTTCTGTAAGATACCGCGTCTTATACACATCGGCTCAAGCAGCCACAGCAGGAGGGGATTATGGAAAAGATGGCGTCCTATATCAAACACACAGACAAAGAACATACGACGACCGAAGAAGAACACTTTTTTCAGATCATTACGTCCAAACATCAAAAATTATATGCGATCGCGTTCAGTTATTTGCGCAGTGAAGCCGACGCGCTCGAAACTGTGCAAGAAGCAACTTGCCGCGCTTGGATCAAGCGCAAAAAATTGAAGAATTCAGACGTATTCAGACGTATTCGAAAGTTGGCTGATCCGTATTGTAATCAACTGCTGCATGGATGAGTTAAGGCGTCGCAAGCGCTCTTTTCCAACTTCCGAATTTCCAGAACGCAGCATCGGTATAGGCGAGATGCAAAGTCATAATCGGATAGATTTGGAGCGAGCTTTTGACAAAATGAAGCCGAAATATCGCCACGCTATCATGTTGAAATATTATCAAGGCATAACCGCTAGCGAGATCGCTCAAATTTTACGCAAGCCAGAAGGTACGATCAAGACATGGCTACGCGAAGGGCTGAAGCAACTTAAAAATTTTGTATAAGTCAGTTTTGAGGAGGAATCCAAGATGACCGATCATCAAGAGCGCCAATTGCTAAGTGACGCTGAACAAACGGAGCAAGCTGCGCGTCATATCGATCAAACTAAGCTCAACGAAGCGGTGCGCCAAGGAATGACCAAAGGCAAAAAGCGTGCGAAGCAACGCCGAACCTTCTATCAAGCAGGCATTGTGACAGCGGCAGCCGCGACCGTGATTGCGTTGTCCGCTTCGCTTATGCCGGGAGCGCAAGATGCACCGATTTCAAATCCGATTACTGCTGGGATAAAGTCGAACCTTCCGATAAAACCATCACCTACGCCGGCAAAACCGGGCTATTTATCAATCGACGATTATCGTTCTGTAGGCATGGACATTCATTTTTTCGAAGGAATCAAAAAAGGTTATTTCCAATCTATCGATGCCAAGCAAGAAAAAGACAGTTACACCCTTACTTTAAAAGGAGCGGCGATGGATAATCGCAAACTTTATCTAGTTGCTGAATTACGTAACGATAGCGATCAAGAGGTGCGATTGAAAAACCCGTGGATCGATTTTGGAAAGCAAGCTCCAACGTCTTGGGTGAGTAGCAATGCAGACGTCGTACGTCCCGGCGAGCAAAAATATTTCTTTATCGAAAACAAACTGCAATCGGACGTGAATTACCCGAATCAAGCGGTGTTCAGCGCCAATGTCGAACTTCATGAAGATCCATTTAGCGGAGTTAATCTGCCTCAGACTGAATTTGAAATTCCGGTTCAATTTAATTCGCAAGACCTGCTGAATCAAGTGGAAACGTTGAAAGTGGATAAGGAACTGGTGATAGACGGTCAGCGGATTGAAGTGCAGCAAGTTCAACTTTCGCCGCTCGGTACGTATGTCGATTATCGATACGCCGATCAGAATAGCCAGCGGATTTTTGATTTGGATACACCGGAGCTGAAAGTGAACGGGTCAGGTCAAACGAAAATTCCTAGATCCGCTCAAACCCATATTCCTGTGTTTTTGCAAAAAGACGAATCAAGTGACGGACAACGGAGTTTGATTTTCGATGCGCTTGCCGAACGATCAAAGCCGGATTCGATTATTTTTTCGATCGATGGAATCGCAACATTAGACAAAGAAAAGCTGAATATGGTCGTTGATACAGAGAAGGGCGAAATTTTATCTGGTGGAGATGGAAGCGTAAATATATCGGTAGATGCTTCGCAAAAAACGTTCACGCTGGAACAAGATGTAGGCGAGTATGCGGAAGGAGACCCTTTGAACACGTCTCCGATGATGTTCGAAGATACATTCGTTGACGCCAAAGGAATATCGCATCAGTGGAAAGGGTTCGAACGTATAGAAACGATAACTAAGAATAACCGCTTGATCGTGAAAAGAACGTTGAGTTTGAGTGACGGAGACATCGCGCAACCGATTACCTTGACGATCAATAATTACGGCAAGGTTTATAAAGAATATGCCGAAATCGAATGGAAGCCGTAACTTCGCTGTGCTATAGTAGGGAAAATTATAAATCGGAGGGGAACGATGACTTATTCGCAGCGAGGAAATGCGGGAGCCGGAACTTCGTCGAGTATTGCCTATTTGGAGCACCGGATCGAAGAATTGACGGAACGTGCCGGTCTGTTGTTAGCAGAAATCGAATCCGAGACGGAAGTTTCGGGAGAACGATTGACCGAGCTTCAGGCGGAACTTCACGAAGTGAAAATCGAACTGTCGAATGTAGAAAACGAGCTTGCCGCGTATGAAGACTGACGCGGCAAGCTCCTTTTTTGCTAAATATCTCTCTTATTCTACATCCGGCTTTACGGCATCCCGATAATATAATCGAAACAAAATATCTTGATTGTAGTTGCCGAATCCGCTTCCGAATAAGGTCATGCCGCCGACATGCCTAGCGTCGCTGCGTACGCCTATTCGCAGTTTCCATTCTTTGCTGGAAGGCGAAATTTGATCGAGCGTAACGGAAGATAGCGGCGTACCGTCCATAAAGGTACCGCTGCGATTGATCTTTAGTCGTTTCAGCAAGCCGTATTGGTTAATATCGTTAGGCCACCAACCAGGGGTCAGATTGCCGCGTCTTTTGCCGTAATCGCCGGGGCTTGTCCATGTCCCCAATTCGATCCCGTTCAAATGAAACGTAATATCGGACGGCCATTCTTCGTTGACGCCAGGAGCCTCGGACGAGATTTCCATCGAAATCTCAAGTTCATCCGGCGTTTGCGTCGACAACAAAAAATTAGGCGCCCGATATTCGACAAAGCCTTGCCCGAACCACAATATTGCAGCGTTCACCCGTTCCGGCGACAAAAAGAACCGGGGATCATCGAATTGTCCGATCATTTTGTCTGTGGTAGCAAGCCCGCAGGTCGGATGCACTTCCCAATCGGTAAAATGTCCAATCGGCAGATTGATCGGATGCACACGCCGAGGATCGCTTCCCGCTTTTGGCAAGATGATTTCGATCCGGTCTTCTGCTAGCGAACAGACTTTGCGTGCGCCGCCGCGCCCGGAAATCCGTTCCGTCCGAATCAGACCGGCGACTTCCAGCTTGCGGACGTGCATCGTCATGATTGCACTGCTCAAATTCGAAGCTTCTGCCAACTCGCGTACGTTCATCGGACGATCGGCAAGTAGCGATAGCAAGTTCAGACGGACTTTGCTGGCAAGCGCTTCGTACACCGGCAGCGATTGTTCGGTAATGTCGAGTTCCATAGCTTCCTCCCCGTTCCACTGTTTTTCATGCTTCTTCTCATCAGTATATAATGCCTAGCTAGCAAAAGCATTACTGCGATAAATTCCAAATGAATTTGTAAGCGTTCGTTTCACATCTAATCGTTCTTGTTAATAAGAAACATATACCAACTGTGGCAATTAAACAGCTAGAAGATAAAGGAGAATGAAAAATGACGGCACAGCACGAGCACCACTTTTATGTAGGCACCTATGCTTCGGATCAAGAAGATAGCTTGTTCCACGGTGTACTTGATAGCAGTAGCGGCGAAATGCGAATGATTGCGGGAGTAGCCGGCATTGAAAATCCTTCTTATCTGACGATTGCGCCAGACGGTAAAAACTTGTATGCCGTAAGCGAAAAAGAAGATGGAGAAGTGTTTGCGTACGTAATCAACGCCGATACGAAACAACTGCATCTTAACGACCGTCAATCGTCGGAAGGTTCTTCGCCTTGTTATGTGCACGCGACATCCGATGGCAAAGTGCTGCTAGTTGCCAATTACGGAGGTTGCGTCGTATCTTTTGCGATTTGCGAACATGGAACCTTGGATCAAGCTAGCCGTGTTAAACATAGCGGATCGGGACCGCATCCGCAAAGGCAAGATCGTGCACATCCCCATGCGTTCGTGCCTTCGCCAGATAGTCGATTTTATTTCGCGACAGATTTGGGAACCGATCGGATCGTTCGATATACGTATGAAGAAGGACGCTTATTCAAACAAGACGATACGGAACTTCCGGCAGGTACCGGGCCTAGAACGCTTGTGTTCCATCCGACTCTGAATGTTGCTTACGTTTCTGGAGAACTCGACAACACCGTTACAACGTTGGCGTATGACCGTCTAAGCGGGCGGCTCAAAGTGCTGCAACGCAGCTTTGTGCTTCCTTATGAGGACGCCAAAAACCCGGCAAATACCTCAGCTCATGTCGCGGTGTCGCCTTGCGGGCGTTATGTGTATGTATCGAGTCGAGGAGACGACAGTATCGCTCTATTTAAAATGGATTCAAGTACGGGCGAGCTATTCTTTGTCGAAAAAGTTTCATCCGGCGGTCATGTCCCAAGACATTTTGCATGGGTAGGCGACATGCTGCTCGTTGCTAACCAAGAAAGTGGAAACGTGACCTCGTTTAAAGTGAATGAGGCAGACGGCAAATTGACGCCGACCGGTTTTTCTTTGGAAGTTCCGAATCCGGTGTGTGTTCAGCCTTATTTGGATTAAGTCTGTCGATTTTTTGATTTCAAGGAGGGATTCGTAATGAAAGCATTCGACTACGATCTGGATTATAAAAATTTGGATCTCCGAAAACATCCCGAGTTGTATCGAATTGGACGCGGCGAGCAAGGCGTATTGCTGGTCGAGCCGTACAAAGGCGAAATTTTGCCGCATTGGCGCTTCAAAACCCCGGAGATCGCGACCGAGTCTTCGGAAAAGATCTACGACATGTTTTTGGAATACAAAAAACAAAATGATTTTATCGGCATGGATATGGCGCGGAAATTTATCCAGATGGGTTATACGCGGGCGCGTCGGTATACGAATTATAAAGGCGGACGCAAATATAAAGAAAACGGGACGCTTTCGATTAATAAAGGCGATCCGGAAAAAGCGAAGTCGGCGGAGATTTTTAAGAAGGTATTGGAGAAGGCGAAGACGGACGAAGATTATTTGAGGATGAAGGAGGAGCATCGGGCGCGGTACGAGGAGGGTTGAATAAACTGGGGGGAGTGTGCGTTTTGGCGGCGGGCGCTGTGGATGGGATTCGTTAGCGTATGCTTACGATGTGCCTTTCTTCGAAAGTCTTTAGGTCGCTTGTTGAAAGCAGGAAAATTTGATTGGAAATTTAATTTGTATTTTCCCGATTTCAAAGGCGAACACTATCGTTCCTACACTGAATCCCACCCACTGCTTCCTTACAGTCGAACGTGAAGTGGGTTTATTTAAACATAAGGCGGGGCATCGGTGTAGGATGCTCCGCCTTTTTTGTGTGAAGAAGGTAGGTAGAAGATCAAAGATGCAAGGCAAGGGATTAGAGATAAAGTGCAAGAAATGAAAAGCCGCGATGGATGTAATCATCGCGGGGATAGCGCTGTTTTAGCCTCGGGGTGAGAGGCTAGGGAATCGGCGGTGCGGGAACTGCGCGGAGTAGAAGGCGCAGCTTGCAGGTCTTGGGTTTCGGAGCTGTGCGCCGAAACTTGGGTGTTGGCATCGGCGGGTTGTGCCGATGCTGGGCTAAGCTGCGGCGAATGCCCGGCGTACGGGCGTTCGCGCCGCTTGGAAGCGGCGGGGCGCAGGGCGGCGAAGCCTGCCGCCGCGAGAATGAGCTGCGCCGCGAGCAGCCACGGCGCGGCTTCAAGCCCGAGCGCCGGGTTCAGTAGCGCCGGAGCCGCGGCAAGCAGCGGCAAAACGCGCCGCATGATCGGACGTTCGGCGCGGTAGCCCGGCTCCAGCAGCCGTGCGGCGAGCAAAGCCGCAAGCAGCCACGAAGTCAGGCGTAGCAGCGGCAAGGTCTGGGAGCCGCCGAACTCCGGCTCCTGGGCGAACTGCCATCCGGCGGCGCTTGCCGCGGCAAGCAGCGCCGGAATCAGCGCCGGCTTGAGCAAGCGGAGAAATCCGCTGCCCCAAGACGGGCGTTCTTCATGCTCGAGCAGCAGAGCCAGCTCGTGGCGCGTGCGGTCCAGTTCGCGGTGCAGCGCCGCATGCAGCAGCGGCAACCGATCGGCGTCTTCGCCGTGCAAGTAGAGCGCCAATTGCCCGTCCACATCGGATGCAAAACCTTGCATCCCGTGGCAACGCAGCAGACGCTCGCGCAGTCTGCTCTCAAGCTCCGGCGACGGGGTTGCCGCCGGAGCGATCACTTCGTCCAGCGCAGCCGCCGCCGAACTCAGCGCTTCGAGCGCAGCGCGCAGTCTTCGCTCGCGGTTTGTGGCGCGCCGCTCCAGCGAACGGCGCGCTTGTTCATAAATCCATATCGTAAAGGCAGCTATCGCCAGCCATATGTACATTTCCATATTGATTCGCCTTCCTCTCGCACATCGCTTCAAACCTGTCTTACCCACTATTACACAAGCGTGCGGTACCTTCAAGCTTCCTTTTGTTCTTCCATAGACAAAAAGGTTCGCTACGCGTACAATTCGCTTCGCAGGGGAAGCCAACTCTTCTCCGAAAACGGGTATAGGAATCATAGGGAAAAGAAGTTTTGATCTAACACTGTGTAAGCTAGAAACGAAAGGACGGATGAAAAATGGATATGATGAAAATTTTGATTCTAGGTGCGGAAGGCGCGATCGGCGCTTCGTTAGTCGCAGAAGCGTTAAAACGAAAATGCGAGGTCACGGTGCTGCTTCAAGATCCTTCGCTGCTGAAAGAAGAACATGCGGCGCTGCATGTACGCACCGGAGATATGCTGGCACCGGGTGCGATTGCTGCTGCCGCAAAAGGATGCGAAGCGATTTTGAGTGCGTTCGGCACACAGCCGGGCGAAGGCGCGCTGCTTCCCGAAGCCGCACGTTTGATTTTGGAAGGCGCAGAAAGTGCAGGCGTAGATCGGGTGATTATCGCAGGCGGATCAGGCACGTTGCTGACCGCTCCGGGCGTTCGCGTCATGGACGCGCCGGACTATCCGGAAGAATTGCTTCCGGTTGCGCAAGCTCATGCGGAAGCGTACGAAATTTTTGCCGCAAGTGAATTGGAATGGACCTATGTAAGCCCGGCGGCTTGGATCGAACCTGGCAAACGTACAGGCAATTTCCGCGTCGGCATGTCGATGTTGGTAACGGACGAAGACGGGCATAGCCGGATCAGCGTCGAAGATTTCGCTGCGGCGATCATCGACGAATTGGACGATCCCAACTTTATTCGCTCGCGCTTCACCGTTGCGTACTAATTGAATCTGTACAAAGGAGACTGAATAGATTATGCGGATCGTTACGCCCCAGCAGATGAAAAAGATCGACCGATATACGATTGAAACGTTAGGTATCCCGTCGCTTGCTCTGATGGAGTCTGCCGGACGAGCGATCGCAGAAGAAGTATTGGAATTTTGCCGTCCACGGGAACAAGGAAGCCAGACTGCGCATCTGCAAGCAGGAGCGCGCCCTGACGGTTCATCCAAACGCGGCGTCACTTCGACGTCTCCGATCTTTGAAGATACGGTGATCTCGCCTTTTGAGGGCATACAGCATCAACACTGGTTGATTTTGACCGGAAAAGGCAATAACGGCGGCGACGGATTGGTTACTGCTCGTTATTTGCAAGACGCAGGGATGCAGGTAACGGTATTGTGCGCTGAATCGCCTTCGAATTTCTCGGAAGAAGCGACCGTCCAACTCGAAGCGCTGCGACGTTCAGGCATTACGGTACAAGAAGCTTCGGAACTGAAAGAGCTTGATTTCAGCGGATATACCGGAATTGTCGATGCTCTGCTTGGAGTGGGGTCAAGCGGCGAACCCCGCGATCCTTATCGCCGTTTAATTGAAGCGGCAAACGATAGCCGATTGCCGATTGTTGCCGCGGATATTCCGAGTGGTCTGGACGCTGATACGGGTCAGACCGCCAAGACTTGTATCCAAGCCAAACGTACGGTCTGCATCGCTTTTTTGAAAAGTGGCTTGGCACAATACCCGGGCGCTCAAGCCGCTGGCGAAGTGCGCGTTCGGGCTGTCGGGATTCCTCAGCTTGCCGCGGATCGGATCGACGATGTGCCGAATACGTACCTCATTACAGATCGCTCTTTGCAGCAAGTGCTTGAGCTCGACACCTCGCGTACCCGAGCCGAAGACAGCCATAAAGGCACTTACGGTCATGCGCTGATTATTGGTGGCAGTCGCTTAATGAGCGGGGCGGGGCTAATGGCTTCACGCGCGGCACTTCGGATCGGAGCGGGTCTGGTCACTTGGGGCTTGCCATCCGATCTAATCCCGAATATCGCCGGGCATGTACCGGAGCTTATGGTTGCCGAAGCCTCGGAAGGAGATAGTTGGAATCTGAATTCCGCAGATACGATACTGGAACTAGCGGATAAGATGAGCGTACTTGCGATCGGTCCGGGGCTTGGGCGATTTGAAGAAGATCAATCATGGCTCGAAAAGATATGGAAAAATACCGATATGCCGCTTGTGATCGATGCGGACGGTCTGAATATTCTTGCGGATGCCGGAGACTTTGCTGCAAAATGGGGGCGTCGCGAACACGTCGTGTTGACTCCCCATCCCGGTGAAATGGGACGTTTACTTGGAATTCCTACAGCCGAGCTTCAACAAGATCGAATCGATTCGGCGCGTCATTATGCGATGAAGAACGGCGTTACTCTCGTGCTCAAAGGCGCACGAACGGTCGTTGCTTCGCCAGACGGAGCGGTGTTTATCAATACGACAGGTCATCCGGGGATGTCGACGGGCGGAACGGGCGATGTGCTCACCGGCGTAATCTCAGGGTTATTGTCTCAAAAGTTAAGCCCGATCCAAGCAGCGGCTTTTGGCGTGAATCTACATGGAAAAGCCGGAGAACGTGCCGCTGAAAAAAGGGAACATCCCGCGTCTTTGTTAGCCGGCGATGTGATTGAATCGTTATAACTTCTTTTCTTGATTAAATAAGGTGAAAAAAGCAGCCCGTTTTCCTTCTTAAAGGAAAATAGGCTGCTTTTTCGTCTTGTTTTATTGCGTTTTATTCAATTTTCACACACGGAAAGTCGCGACAGACAAATGCAACTGATCCGCTAATTGAGCCAAAGCCTGCGAAGAAGACGCTGTCTGCTCACTAGCCGCCGCCGATTCTTCGCTGGCGATCGTAATGCCGGTCAAGGTCTGCATCACTTCGTTGGTTTGCGCGGCTTGTTCTTCGCTAGCCGCGGCGATGCTGTTCACTTTGAGCGAAGCATTGCCTAGACGGTCGATAATTTCGTTGAACGCACGTCCCGATTCATTGGCATGTTCCAAGTTGACATTGACAGCCGTCACGCTTTTTTCAATATTGAGCTGCATCGAACGAATAATCGTCGTGATTTCTTTTGTCGCCGCGCCGCTGCGTTCGGCAAGTTTGCGGACTTCGTCGGCAACCACAGCAAAGCCAAGACCGGATTCTCCGGCGCGAGCAGCTTCAATAGCGGCATTAAGAGCAAGCAGATTCGTTTGTGCCGAAATATCGTCGATCACGCTGATAATATCGCCGATTTTGCCGGAATGTTCTTCAAGCTTATTTACTTGCTGCGTAACATCTTGCATGCTGGTTAACGAAAGCTGAATCGTTTCGCCGCCAGAATGGGCCATTTTGACGGTTTCGTTCGACAATTCGGCTGCGCCTTCCGCGCTTTTTGCGACTTCTTCGATCGCGACTGCCATGTCTTTAAACAACTCATTGATTGAGCGAGCCGACTGCATTTGTATCGAAGTTCCGCTCGCAATTTGTTGCGTGCTCGCTGAGATTTCCTGCGAAGAAGCGGCAACATTTTGCGCAGAATCTTGGATACCGCCGATGAGTGTAGCCAGCGTATCTGCCATTTTGTTGATCGAAGTCGACAAATCGCCGATTTCGTCTTTGGCGTTGTATTCGGATTTTTCGCGTAGATCGCCTTCCGCGATATTTCTTACGACACTTACGATTTTTTTGACTGGCGAACTAATCATAGCGGTAACTAAAATAACAAAGAGTAAACCGAATACGATCGAAGCACCAATCAGAATCATGGTCCAAAGCGATGCCTTAGCCACATCGGCTTGCGATTGTTTGTCGGCTGCCGCTGCCAGCTTTTCATTGATTGCGCCCAGTTTTTCGACCGTTTCAAAAAGCGATGCGCTTGTCGGGCCGATTTCGTCCGTTAAGTAAGCTTGGAAAATCGCATCGTTCGAACCGCTGGCAAGTTCAATCGCTTTCGCGTATAACTGCTGGTATTCTGCCCAATACTTATCGAAATCTCGCATCAATGTTACTTCTTCCGGGCTGAGCGAGGTATTGCGATAATCGGTAATGTTTTTGTTGACGGCATCGCTTAAAGGCGCAACTTGCGTGGCAATTTCTTCTTTTTGTGCTTGTGTTCCAGCGATTGCCATATCGCGGGAAGTGATTCTAAGTTTAAGTAAAGTGGTTTCCGTATTCGCAAGTTTCCGCATAGGCAGTAGATTTTGACTATATATTTCGTTGAGGCTGCCTTTCATCATGTTGATGTTATACAGACCGTAAAGACCGACTGTTGCGGTAATCGCGGTTAGAACGACAACAACAAACATAAGCTTGGTGAAAATTTTTCGATTTTTGAACCATTGCATTTTTATCACTCCGTTTTCTTGATGTATTTTCGATCTTAGTACTCGTTTATCCGATCTCCGCTAAAACGTTGAGTAGTGTGTAAGTGCTCTATTGGTTAAAGGATTGAATAAGTATTTGTTGTACGGCAATAGGACAAACGATACCAATGATCGGTGCTTCTTATGAGACGATATAGGTATTTTCGTCACAGGCACTAATTTTTTTGATAGTAAACGTTATGATTTCAAAAAAATATATTTAATGTAAATAAAATTCCAAATGAAATGCAGAAAAAAGCCGCTCTACCAAAAAGTAGAGAGGCTAAGATTCGAACATTTAATTAAATACGTAAAAATTCGCGCCCACCTATATAAGGACGAAGAGCAGGTGGCAGATAGATCGATCCATCTTCTTGTTGATGATTTTCAAGCAGTGGAATGAGCAGGCGAGGAACCGCGACCGCCGTATTGTTGAGCGTATGGCAAAACCGAAGTTGACCATCCACATCCCGATAACGAAGCCCTGCGCGCCGCGCTTGAAAGTCTCCGACATTCGATGCCGAATGCGTTTCCCCGTAAGCTTCGCGGCTAGGCATCCACGTCTCCAGATCGTATTGCTTGTAGTTTTTTTGCGACATATCTCCGATACATACGGCAACTTTCCGGTAAGGAAGTTCCAACATCTGCAATAAGTCTTCCGCGTTTTGCGTCAGTTCTTGCAAATATTTCTCCGATTCCCGTTCGTCGCCACGGCAGATGATGACTTGTTCGACTTTGGCAAATTGATGGACGCGATACAATCCTCGCACATCGCGCCCCGCCGAACCGACTTCGCTGCGGAAACAAGTCGAAATCCCGGCGACTTTGATCGGCTTCGCCATATCCAGAATTTCTCCCGAAAAGTAAGCGATAAGCGGAACTTCCGATGTGCCAACCAGCCAAGTATCTTGCCCTTCGATGCGGTACGCCTGATCCTGCCCTGTCGGGAAAAATCCGGTGTCTTCCATCGCGCGGGTACGCACCATAAGCGGCACATCCATCGCGGTAAATCCGCGTTCTTCCAATACATCAAGGGCTAGCTGCTGCACCGCCCGCTGGAGCCTAAGCCCGTCACCTTTTAGAAAATAATTACGGCTGCCCGCGACTTTGACTCCGCGCTCTATATCGAATAACCCATGCAGATCGCTTAGTTCCATATGATCACGCATCGGAAAAGCAAACTGTGGAATTTGTCCGTGTTCGCTCAGTACGACATTGTCTTGATCACTTTGACCCATCGGCGTATCCGGCGATACTAAATTCGGGACTTTTGCCATCAATTCGTTATAGCGAATCTGGATCGGTTCAAGAATTTTTTCGATTTCTGCCAATTGTTTTCGTTCGACAGCCATTTCTTGTTTATCTAACTGCGCTTCTTCATGCTGACCTGCGGCGATTTTGGCGCCGATCTCAGCGCTTCGACGATTTCGCTGCATTCGCAAGTGCTCCGCTTGGTTGCTGAGTTGTCTTTTTTGCGTATCCAGATCCAGTAATTCTTTAATCGAAATGTTGATTTTTTTCCGGTCTGTTACCGTTTGAAATTCATCGGCTTGTGCTCGGATTTGCTTAATGTCCATCATGTTCGTACACGCTCCTCAGAGTAATTAGGTGGGTAAAAAAACGCAAAAAACGCCCTCTCGTTTGGGACGAGGGGCGTTTGATCTACGCTCGCGGTGCCACCCAATTTGATCGTTCCCGAAAGAACGATCCGCTCTGGATTTCGCGATAACGGACGAATACCGGTTAACTTAGGAGCTTTAGCCAAGCCCTTCATGTTCAAAGGCTGAGCAGACTCTTGACGAAAACGCCTCGGAGTTGGATGCTCGTCATCGGCATATTAATAAATATAAGGTTCAGTATAACGAGCTAGAATAGGAGCGTCAAGCTATAGATCTATATAAAAAGAGGCACCGGATCTGGAGGAATCCGGTGCCTTCAGGTGCATCGAAATCGATACACGATTAAGGGAAGGAGAAAAAAAAGCTATGATGAAGCGGGTCTCAGCATCGGATGCAGAGTCTGGAAGAAAGTCGCCAGCGGAGAAGCCGCGTAGCACCCTAAGGTGAAAAAACGGTACAAACTTTTCAAAAACGCATAAGTTTGGTTGTGTAAATCCGAATGTCGGGAAGATTGGGATCGAGGAGCCGATTACGCGCTGATCGCGTTGTAACGCATCGACAGTTCTTCGAACCATTCTTTGTCTTTGAGCTGCAAAGCCAAATCGATCAGGTTGTTCAGTTCGGTACGCTCAAGCTCGACTTGGTCGTTGAAGCTAATTGTTGCCGATATCGACAGGCGTTGATCAGCTGGAGCCGCGAGGTCGATATCGACGTTCACTTCAACTTCAGCGTCCATGTATTCTTTTTTCAGGAAATAGATCACTTCGCACAAGATTACAGGTCTTACGTAACTTTCGAACGAGCAATCCATGACTTTGACCCAGTAGTGAGCATTGGAGAAGTGCAGCGTCTGTCCAGCTTCCGCATCATTATTTTGGATGTCTTGAGTCAGTTCAAGCATAATCGGTTCGGCTTCGAAAAACTTCGTAATTTGTTTGTTAAGAACTTCCTTGATTCCTTGTGTATTCAGCGTAATCATGACTGCTGCACCTCTCTCTGATTTATTTGTCGGTTAGTTAAATTTTTTGTCGATTTTTGTTGTTGTTTTTGGTTGATGTTTTATTTATCGGTGCCGAAAAACGAAAGTTTATAGGGTTTTGAAAAAAGATTTTACAAAATCTACTCGTAAAAGATTAATAGGAACTTCTTCCGATATGCTTTTTTTGTCGAAACGCAAAAAAGCACCGAAGAGTCCTATAGGACTGCTCCGGTACTAAGAAGATGGTATCTTTATTTTTACTTATCGATCTTAGGCAATTTTTTCGCTTGTTCTTCGACTTCGCGAATCGGATCTTCGTGCGTTTTGACTTCGATTTTTTTGGAAGTAAACCAGCCGATCAGAGCGATTGCGACAAGAACGATGTAGAATGTCGTTTTCCAGATCGTACCTTCGACAAAATCGTGAGGAACCAGACCAATCGCTTCATGACCTAGTGTGTGCATACCAAGCTTTACACCGACCCAGCCCACGATAACGAATGCCGCAGTTTCAAGTCCCGGACGCGAATGAAGCAGACCGACAAACAAGTTTGCCGCAAAACGCATAATGACGAGACCGATAAATCCACCTGCGAAAATGACTGCGAATTGTCCCGCATCCAGGCCCCCGATCGTTCCCAAGTTTGTAGGAGGGAGAGCGACCGCAAGTGCGACAGCGGCTAAGATCGAATCGACGGCGAATGCAAGGTCGGCAAGCTCGACCTTAAATACAACGCCCCAGAAGCTGACTTTCTTTTTGCCAACGCCTTTGCCTTCTGCGGATTCTTCCGCTTCGTCGGTTTCGGTCTTTTTGCTACGAATGGTTTTAATAATATGACTTAACGAAATGAACAGCAGGTAGGCGGCTCCGATTGCTTGAATCCACCAAACATCGACAAGAAACGAGATGACGAACAACGAACCAAACCGGAGTACAAAAGCACCGACCAAACCATAAAACAAAGCTTTTTTGCGCTGTTCTTCCGGAAGAGGCTTAACCATGATTGCCAACACCAGTGCGTTATCCGCAGCAAGCAAACCCTCCAGCGCGATCAGTACGAGCAGTACCCATCCGTATTCAAGCAACAACGATAATTCCATCTGCTTCTCTCCTTTTGATGTGGGATGAGTTCCCTTTTTCTTACGAAAAGACCCCAATAAAACAAAAGAGACTTTTACCGCTTCAGAATACGAATGAATAAACGCGTGTACACGAATAAACAAACGTAACCTAAAGCGGTAAAAGTCTCGCTAACAACGATGGTTGCCAACAAAGCCGGGGATGCGATCCCGTATTGACGACTTTGAAGTAAAAGCTACTCCCTCTTACCCGGTTAAGGAAAGATGTAGTATGCGGTTGTGGGGTCTTCCATAAATTTAACCCAATCTTACTGAATATGAAGCAGGTTGTCAACAATTAAAGTATAAACTGTATTTATATAGGACAATGTTTACATAGATTTAAAAAGTGAATAATGTTTCGTTCCACAATACCGCTTCGCCTTGCTTCAAACTTTGCGGAATATCGATCAGACGTTGATTGGAACTCCCTCGATGAGGCAGAGATAGATCGCGTAAGTCTTGTTCAAATCTTCCGTCAACCAACACCTGACCTCGAATCAGCAAATCATATCGAGTAGACGACGGATCGGCGGCGATTTTTTCGAATGTGTATCCCGTATACAACCAGATATTTAAGTTTGGGATTTGCTCGCGCGCAAGATCGATAAAATCACCAACTTCTGCCGCTGAAAAAAAGGGATCGCCGCCGAGAATCGTAAGTCCGTCGAGTAACGGATTGTCCGCGATCTGCTGAATAATCTGTTTCTGGCGCGCTAGATCAAAAGGTGTTCCGTATTTAAAATTCCAAGTCTGCGGGCTGAAGCAACCGGGGCAGCCATGTCGGCATCCGCTGATAAAAATCGCTGCGCGCAGACCTTCTCCTTCATTGATAGACTCGGGGATGTATCCGCAAATATTCATTGAAGCAGCCTCCTTGAGAAGAAGTAATCCAGTCTATCGTCAATCGCTTGGCGTATGCGGGAGCCGATCACGGACTTCGGCTTGTTTGGCGGCGTTAAAGCGTGTCTGGTAATCGCCTGTCAAATACCCGGTGACTCGGCGCAATCTTGAGATATGGATTTCGGATTCTTTTTTCATACAAGAAGGGCAAGTGTCTCCGATGATGCCTTCGTAACCGCAAGACGTACAACGATCAATCGGATGATTCATACTGAAATAACTAATATTTTGCTCTAGCGCATAATCGACGATTTTCCGAAAAGCTTCGGGGTTATTCCGCATATTTCCGTTCAGCTCAATATACGAGATTGCTCCGGCATTACAGTAATGATGAAAAGGAGCTTCGAGCGAGATTTTGCGTGCTGCTGTGATTGGATAGTAGACTGGCACATGAAATGAATTTGTATAATAAGCTCGATCAGTTACGCCCGGGATAACGCCGTACTGCTTAACATCTCCGGTTGTGAACTTGCCCGACAAGCCTTCGGCAGGCGTTGCGAACAACGTAATATTCAGATTATAGATGTCGCTCATTTCGTCGCAAAAGGTTCGCATCCGACGCACCACGTCGATTGCTTTTGCATACACTTCGCCATTTTCCGCATGATGCTGACCATACATCGCTTTCATAGACTCGGCAATTCCGATAAACCCAATCGACAGACTGCCATGCTTGAGTACCGATTCGACAGGTTCATCGGGATGTAGAGAATCGCCGCCTTCCCATACCCCTTCGCGCATCATAAAATCCGACGCTTTTGCCGGCTGTCGCACTTGGATATCATAACGATGCAGCAGCCCGGTTAATGCAAGGTCTAGCGCTTCGCGAAGCATCCGATTGAAGCCTTCTATATCTGCGTATTCTCGTTTCCCCAGCACAATCCCGTTTTCGATCCCGATCTTCACCAGATTGATCGTATTGAACGACAAGTTCCCTTTACCCGATAAATGATTCCGTCCGAAACGGTCTCCGATCACTCGCGTTCGGCAGCCCATCGTAGCAAATTCAGTATCGGGATCGCCGGAAACATAATGTTCCAGGTTCATCGGAGCATCCAGATTCGCAAAATTCGGATAAAGTCGCTTAGTGGAACATTGGATCGCTTTTAAAAACAGATCATGATTACGTTCACCTGCGGCTTGATTAACTCCTTTTTTACATTTGAAAATTTGGATCGGAAAGATCGGCGTCTGACCTTGCCCAAGCCCGCGTACGGTTGCTTCCAGCAGGCTTTCGATCACCAGGCGACCTTCGTTGGAAGTACAAGTGCCGTAATTGATACTGGTAAAAGGAATCTGACCGCCGCCTCGGCTGGACATCGTATTCAGGTTGTGGATCAGGCTTTCGGCAGCTTGGAACGTTTCTTGGCGTGTTTCTTCATACGCATAGTGGTACGCATGAGGATAGAGATTTTTTAAGTCGCTGTTATCCATACAAATATCTTCTTCCGAGAAAAGCATTGCGGCAGTAAGGTGAGTTGCAGACGGATCGCTGTCAAAGTTCTCGAAGTATGTTAGCCCTTTGCGAAAGTGTTTAATGAAAGAACGTTTGACGTAAGGGGCGAGATCATGATCGATTTTGTTTGCCGAGACGCCTCCGTATTGAGCATTTTGTTGGCATTGGAAAATGATCGCAACCAGTGCCATCGCGGTCATGATCGTGCGCGGGGTACGCAATGTGCCGCTACCGGTACTGAATCCGTTGGCGAGCAGTTTATCGAACGGGATAAAGATACAATTGGTTGCGCCGACTGCATAATGATCCAGATCATGGACGTAAATTAGATTTTCCGAGATCGCTTGCTCCAATTCGAGCGGCAGTACATAACGTTGGGTGTACCACTTCGCGTATTCGCTGCCGAATTTGCTCATTTTGCCGGAAAAGCTTTCTCCGTTCAGGTTCGCGTTTTCCCGTAGGGTCTCGGTATCCAGACTTTCCGCGATATTGCGTCCAAGCATGGTGATTTCTTCTAAACTTTCGTGATCGGTCTTGGATTTTGAAAAAGAAAAGGAGCTCATCGTCATTATGTATGTTGTCCTTTCTATATGTAGTTGTGATAGTCTTAGGATTCTCAATTTACACCTAGATCTGGTGTTTTCGGAAGGGGTGATTGCTATCTTCCACACAATATACAAAATTATAAGACGCAAAATGTTAGAAAATCTTCATGGTTCAACAAGATGTTTGGCGGCAGCTCAATTGGCGTAAGGGATAGAGAAGGATTCGATTTTTGAATAAGGTCGCGGTACAATAAAAAGACGCACAAACGGCGCATGATGCCTATGAATTTCATCACAAGGAGGAGATTGAAATGGCAATTGCAGAGGTAACGATCATCCCGATCGGAACAGGAACGACCAGTCTGAGCGGTTATGTCGCGGAGATGCAGCGGAAGCTTGCGACGATTGAAGGAATTACGTATGAATTGACTTCGATGAGCACGATTATCGAAGGGCCGCTAGACCATATTCTAGCCGCTGTCCAAACGCTGCATGAACATACTTTCGAATCTGGCGCTCAGCGCGTATCGACTTCGGTCAAGATTGATGACCGCCGGGATAAATTCGGCTCGTCGGCGCAGAAACTTGCCTCGGTGCAAGCGAAGTTGAATGAGAAGGCTGGGGATTGATTCTTTTTTTCGCTAAAATTTGCGCATGCAATGTAATATTTTTTTTCATTACGGGTAATTTCTAAATGTGGCGGCGCCACAGTGTTAACCACACCCTAGGTTGAGGAACGGAAGGGGCTCAGACGGGAAACCAGCGCTGAGCTCTTTCGTACATCTCAGCCTTTTAGCCATGTAATCCTTTTTCTTTGTATCCTTTCGATGAAATCGCTAAAAAATCGACAAAATGTGCCGTAATAATAAGTAAAGAAAAACAACGCGGCACGGACATTTTGATCGATAAAGAAGGTGAGCGGTATCGTGAGGAAATCAGAAGGCGATGGAAGCGCAGTTCGTAACGGAAAAAGCGGCAGAACGAAAGGAAGAATCACTCTACGTGCGTTGTTTGCGGGGTTGATGATCTTTACCTTTTCGATGACGCTGATCATCACATTGTTTGCTTCGTACCGCTCAGAACAGCAGCTGCTCGAAGCGCGGACGCTAGAAACAAATAGCCGCGAAGCGCAGCGGATCGCCGAATCGGTAGATTTGCTGTTTGACTCGATTGATCGTAGTCTTCGAACTTTTGCAGGAGAGTTTATCCACGATCAAAAGCTAAAATCTTCTGCCGAAGCTTCAAGAACTTTGCGGTTATTATACGAAAGTACAGATTACTATGCGGAAGTATTTGTCGCTAACCCGGATGGAAAGGTAGTTGCGGCGTACTCGGGAGAACCAAGCGACAGTCGGATTAATAATATTGAAGCTTCTTTATTGAAGCAAGCGATGCGCGTGCGAGGTTCGTTCCAATCTTTGCCTTACCGGGATGCTCAGTCAGGAATGGCGATTTTGTCGACCGATGCGATCTATGCAGAAGATGGAACGTATCAAGGAGTGGTCGGCGGTATTTTGCATATGGAATCGGATATAATCCGGGACGGTTTGTTTGGGAACCGTACCATCGACGAGCAAAATTCGTTCGCTTATATTGTCAATGAACAAGCTACCCTTATATATCATACAGATCCGGCGCGGCAATCCGAAGATATTAACAGCAATCAGGTTATCAGCGATTTAAGTCAAGGTCGTAGCGGAAAGCAAAAATGGACAAGTGAGACCGATCAACGTTATCTGGTTGCTTACACGTATTCGCATACCACAAATTGGGGCATCCTTGTACAGACGCCTAATCGTTGGATCTCGGAGCAGCAAAATGAACAGTTACGCAGAACCCTTTTTGTGGTATTGGTACCGTTCTTCATTTTGGTGATTACAACATTGTGGCTAGCGGATCGGATTGCGGCTCCGTTCGTATCCTTGACGAATTTTGTGGCACGTGCAGCTGAGCGGCCTCAAGATGCGGCTATACCGACGGTTCGCCGTCATTGGAATCGCGAAGTCGATTTGCTAAGTGGAGCAGTGATGCGAACTGTGCAAGAAATGAAACGCCAGAATCGGGATCTGAGTGATTTTGCTTGGAAAGATTCGCTAACGGGATTGCTTAATCGACGAGCGATAGACGAGACGTTGCAAAAGCTTGAAGGCGACAATCGGCATTTCGCATTGCTGTTGATCGATATCGATTACTTTAAATCGGTCAATGATCGTTATGGTCATGCGGCGGGAGATACGGTATTACGCGAAGTCGCTCATATTTTGGAGCATACGATAAGCAGCCGCGATCTCTGCGGTCGTTATGGAGGCGAGGAATTCGTCGTGATTTTGCCAGATCTCAGTTTGCAGGAGACGTATCAAGTCGCAGAACGTCTGCGTGTAGCCGTTGCTGCTCATGAAAACGAACTGGGGATTCCGGTGACCTTATCCATCGGCGGAGCGGTTAGCCCAATGCAATCGACACAGGTCGACGAGTTATTGAAATTGGCGGATCGAGCGCTTTATCGGGCGAAGGAAAGAGGACGGAATACGGTGGTGTTGTAGAGTAGAAGCCAAACGCAAGACTAGAAATCGAAATTATGTAATGAGACAAGTTCGAGGAATCGTTCTTACTTACGAAATAGATATTAATGCTTGGAATTTATTAAACGGGCGTCGTTTTGAAAGGTCTACTGACAGTTGGCGAGAATTTGTTTATAATAATCGTATCAGTCAAGAGAATATGCGTTTTTCTACAGAGACACATAATCAGTATAGTCCACCGCAATACGATATCGTATACGGTCCACTTGCTGACGGTCAAATGGCTGATTTAACAAGGGTCGAAGCTGGTGAATTAGGAGTAGAAGACTTTTTGAGAACAGTCACGAATATCGGATCTCAAATTTCTATTCATACGGATGCGGCAAAAACAGGTTTGAAGTTACTCCAGGATGGGAGGTATTTTGTATGACAAAACAAGAAAGAATCGAAAGTACTCGTGAGACTGTAAAATCTGTTCTAAGTCAAACGTACAATATAAGTAGTATAAGAGCTGATAAAATGGTTGAAGATTCTGTCTTTAATGAAATGTTGTTAGAAGATCCAGAATTCGTCGGTCATCGTCGTGCAGAATATTGGGCAAAGCAAGTTTTTGAAGAATTCAACACAGTACGTTAAATCGAAACATTTATTTTATTATAAAATGACCAACAAAAAGAACGCGTTATCCTACTTCTTTAGGATCAACGCGTTCTTTTTGCATATTTCGCTTTAGTGACATTCATTCTCCGCCACCGCCGCCGCTGTCTCCGCCGCCTGAATCACAGCTTCCTCCATCGTAAGACGATACAGGTCCGCAATCGTTGTTCGAGTGCGAATGATTGTGATGGTGGTTCGAAGCGCTAAAACCGGCAAACGGAACGCTGTGGTTCGCATCGTGCATCGTACCGTAACGATGGCGGTATTTCGTTTCATTGGAGTAGTTTCTAGGGCTTTTCGATTTGATCCAAGCTTGTAAGATCAGTACAGGAACGATAATGATAAGCGCCCAAAAAATAATCATTATAAAACCTCCTCAAAAATGGGTAAAAATAGATTAGGAACTGTTAATGTGTGTTCCTTCTTACATATACGCGTCCAGTAAACAAAACGTTGGGCTTTTTTGAAAAAAAGCGACTTTTGTCCTGAAAAAAAGAAGTATACAAAACGAAGAAGTCCTTAATCTGATGGTACGAAGAAGGAGTAAATGCCTATTTACTTGATGCCGTCTCGCGATTTGCTTGTAGAGTGTGATAAAATAATGGCAATATAAAACAAGAACATATGATCTGTTTTCGAGGAGGAGCACCATCATGACCATCGAAATGATTAAGCCGCCTGCTGAAGTATTGCATGAGCGGGAATTAGCGGCGCTTGCCGCCGAAGATTCGGGGAAAAGACCGCCAAACTGGAGGTTGTCTCCGGCGGCAGTACGCGACTTTTTGATAGGACGAGAAAAGCCGATTGCGCACGATGGCGAGAGCGTACCTATCACACGCAAATTTTACGGAAACGACGTCTTGATCGAACGGGCTGTCGTGACTCTTGCGGGCAACCGAGGATTGATGCTGGTTGGCGAACCCGGTACAGCCAAAACGATGCTCAGCGAGTTGTTGTCTGCCGCGATCTCGGGAAGCAGCACGAATACGATTCAAGGCACAGCCGGAACGACCGAAGATACGATTAAATATTCTTGGAACTACGCGATGTTACTCGACAAAGGCCCTTCCGAAGCCGCTCTGGTTCCTTCTCCATTGTATCGAGGGATGAAAGACGGTTTGATTACGCGGTTCGAAGAAATTACGCGTTGCCCATCCGAAGCACAAGACAGCCTTATTAGCATCATGAGCGACAAAGTGATGAATATTCCCGAACTTGCAGACGGAGTGCTGTTTGCCAAGCCGGGATTCAACGTGATCGGAACCGCCAATATTCGGGACAAAGGCGTTAACGAAATGAGTAGTGCGCTGAAGCGTCGGTTTAACTTCGAGACGATCCGCCCGATCGAGAATGTGAAGATGGAAGCGAAAATTATCGAGTCTCAAGCATCGAATTTATTGATACATAGCGGCATTGAAGTTCCGATCGATTCGGATGTAGTGGAACTTCTTGCGACGACTTTTATTGAATTACGTACCGGACGAACGCGTGAAGGATACAAGATAGAGATTCCTCAAGCCGTAATGAGTACAGCCGAAGCGGTGTCCGTATACGTGCAGAGCGCGATGACTTCTTACTACTACGAAGAAGGCGGATTATCGATGGAGCGTCTGGTGCAAAATATGCTAGGTACCGTGGCAAAAGAAAACACCAAAGATCTTAGCGTCCTCAAAGCTTATTTCTCAAAAGTAGTGAAAGAACGCGCGCAGACGGAAAGCCTCTGGGATGCGTATTACAAGGAGAAAAAATGGATCGGCTGAATCCGGTAGTAGCTGTAGATGAGGAAACGTCGTCGCCAGAGATCGAACTATCAGATTTAAAGCAACAATTCAGCAAGCTTCATACATGGTTCGAGGAAAAAGTGTTCGATTTAAGAGGTCCTGTCGTGCATTTCCCGATTCGGCATCATAGCCCGGCTTGTTCGTATCATCTACTGCGAACGATTGAAGAGTATGCACCGGATCTGATTTTGATTGAAGGGCCGGAGAGCGGGAACCCGCTGATTCCCGTGCTTGCCGATCCGGCAACGCAGGCGCCGGTGAGTCTGTATTACGGGTACGAAGACGAGAGCGGACGCGGGTCTTGCTATTTTCCGATGCTGGATTATTCGCCCGAGTATATCGGAATCCGCGAAGCGGCGAAGCGCCAGATCCCGGCGCGTTTTATCGACCTGGATTATCGGGGGCGGCAACGCGAAGCGAGCGAGAACGGCAAATCTTCCGCGCAAGACGAAGCGCTGCTTGCCGGTTCGGATTTTATCCGTAGATTATGCCAAGCGACGAAGACGCGCCATTTCGACGAATGGTGGGAAAAGTCTTTTGAAGTGGGCGGACTGAGTCAAGATACGCGTGAATTTGCACGCGGCGTTTTTACCTATTGTACCTTGTCGCGGATGACGTATTCCGCAGAGCGACTCAAGCAAGAAGGCGACTTGGAGCGCGAAGCTCGGATGCGGACGCATATTGAAGAAGCGCGTGCAGCATATAAGCGGATATTAGTGGTCACCGGAGGTTTTCATACGTACGGATTGATTACAGATCCTACTGGCGACAAAGGTCATTTGCGTCAGCAGGAAGCAGGCGGCGAAGAGATTCGTAAGCAGATGTATCCGATGGTATTTACTTTCGAAGAAGCCGATCGATTGAACGGCTACGCGAGCGGTATGCCTTATGTCGGGTATTACGACAAAGTCTGGGCATCTATGCTCAAAGGCGAAGCAAAGCCCTATGAGCGCACAGGATTAGAGATGCTTACGACGCTTAGCAAAACGTTACGGACAGAAGCCGAAGCGGCATCGACTGCGGATGGAATCGAAGCTTACGGCATGATGCAAGGCTTGGCTGCGCTGCGGAGCAAAAGCCAAAGCGGCGCTTACGAGCTAATCGATGGCGTGACCGTATCTTTTATCAAAGGGGAACGAACTTTAGCATCCGATCATCCGTTAGAAAAGCTGCATCAATTGATGACAGGGAATCAGATCGGTCAAGTTGCGCCGAATTCATTCGCTGTTCCGATTGTCGAAGATTTCAAAAAGCGAGCGGCAGCAAGCCGCTTGAACCTCAAAGCGACCGGTCAGCATCGCAAAGTATTGGAGATCTACACTAAGCCTGTGCACCGAGAAGCTAGCCGATTGCTGCATTGCGCAGCCTTTCTCGGCTCCGAATTTGCCAAGCGCGAATCAGGGCCGGATTGGGCGCAGCGACAAGACCTTAACCGGATGCGGGAGATCTGGACGTATTCGTATTCGTCGCGTACCGAAGCGCGTCTGATTGAAAATTCAATCTATGGCGGTACGATTGCCGAAGCGGCAGAAGCTCGAATCGAAGAAGAAGTGAGCAAAATTCCGATTCATCATAGCGGCGATATGGCAGCGTGGTTGCTGCGATCGCTGACGATGGGACTGGAACAGCTGGCGGCAAGCCTATTCGACAATGTGCAGAATGCGTTGCGCCAAGACGGAAGCTTTTTGTCTTTATGCGATACTCTCGATATCGTTGAGCAGATGATTTCGCAGCGGCGACTGCTTGGCGTCGCCGACGAGAACCGTCTGCGTCATCTCGCAGACGAAGCTTATGCCGCGTGTATCTCGCGGATACCGAGCTTGAACGGGCTGAATACCGACGAGCAGCCGCGCGCGGTAGAAGGGTTGAAGCTGCTCGAAATGCACGCGGCAGGACGTGCGGCAGAGCAAAGAACGACGTCGGCGGCATCTGATGCCGACGAAAATTTCCGCGATCGCCTCAGCGAATTGCTGGCGGTAGCGAATCTGGCTCCTCGGCTTGAAGGAGCGGCGATTGCGATTCTTGTGCGTATCGCGGATCACAAGCCGCGCGAGATTACGGATCGCGCGCGGGCATATCTGCATGGCTCACCGGATCAGGTGAGCCGAAGCGCCGAATACTTGCAAGGCGTATTCGCCGTGGCGCGCGATATTCTGATGCAAAGCGATGTCATGCTTGCCGATCTCAGTCAACTGCTTGCGCGATTGCCGCATGAAGATTTTTTGCGGTTGCTGCCAGAGCTTCGCTTGGCATTCACGTTCTTCACGCCGCCGGAGACTTCGCGAATTGCCGCGCAAGTCGCGAAGCTGCACGGGTTATCTGCTTCCAGCGTGCAACAACAAGCGGTGAGCGAACGCTCGCTGCTTGCAGCCAAGCAGCTAGATCAAGCGATACGGGAGGAGTTTGCCGCATGGAAACTGGATTAAGCGCCGAGACACTCAATCGTTGGCGACTTTTGCTTGGAGCTTCAGCCGACGAAGCGCTTAGCGAGACAGGCAACTACGATCCGCAACATTTTGAGTACCAAGAATTGGACGGATTGCTCGGGTATTTGTATGACCGCGAATACGGCGCCGAGCAAGGCTACCGCGATAAGCAAGGCGGAAGAGGTGACTCTCAGTTAACGGTGCCGACTTGGCTAAGCGAAGTGCGTAAATTATTCCCCAAAGAAACCGTCGAAATTTTAGAAAAACAAGCGTTAGATCGTTACGGATTAAATGAACTTTTGACGGACAAAACCGTCTTGGAATCGATGCAGCCCAATATGAATCTGCTCAAAAACATTTTGCAATTCAAAGGTCGCATGAAAGGCGAAGTGATCGCGAGTGCCAAAGATATTGTGCGGCAAGTCGTCGAAGAAGTCCGGCGCAAGCTGGAGTCCGACACCGTCGCCAACATTTCGGGCAAGCGCAATCGGTACGCATCGGGAAATGTACGTTCATTGCGAAATTTGAATATGAGAAAAACGATTGCCCGCAATCTCAAAAATTACGATCGCGAACGTCGCCGCTTTGTCGTAGATCGGTTGTATTTTGACGGACGGATTCAAGCGTATAACAAATGGCATGTCATTATCGCGGTCGATCAGAGCGGGAGTATGTTGGATTCGGTCATTTACAGTTCGGTCATGGCGAGTATCTTTTACCGATTGAATACGCTTAAAACGAGTCTTTTTGTATTCGATACGCAAGTCGTCGATTTAAGCGGACGACTCGAAGATCCGGTCGATGTGCTGATGAGCGTACAACTTGGAGGCGGAACTCATATTGCCAAAGCTTTGCGTTACGGAGAAACATTGATCGAAAATCCGGGGCGTACTTTGTTTATTCTGGTCAGCGATTTGGTAGAAGGGTATGTGGCAACGCCGATGTATCAAGCAGGGAAAAGTATTTTGGATGCGGGAGGACGCCTGCTTATTCTAACTGCTCTGGACTTCGAAGGTCATACCGTGCATGACGAACGCGCCGCGCGTACTTTTGCTGATTTGGGTGCCGAAGTTGCGGCGATTACGCCGAATGCGCTAGCTGAATGGATCGGTAAAATCGTGAATTAAGTTCGACTCAAAAACGAGGAGGAATACATATGACGTTACAAAACCAGACCTTAGAGATGTTGATCGAAAGATTCGCAAAAGCTTGTTCGGATGATTATTCGCTTGCGGTCGATCGCAAAGACTCCATTATCGATTATGTGAATGGAACAACAGACCGATTCCCCGATATGATGAGCAGTTCGAATCATTATCTGTATCGCACCATCGAAGCGTTAGAAAAGCTCGGACGTAGCGATCAAGGCGAAATCTTTTTCCGGGCGGCATCCGTTCTGCTTCGTACCAAAAGCAAAAACGGATACGGCTATCAAGAAAATGCGCTATACCGGGCATGTACAGGAGATTTGCTTGCAGGAATCAATCTAGGAACGAAGCAGATGAATGATATAGAAAAAAGAATGGAGCAGTCGCTGGAACGTCTTCAACTGATGCAAAAATATGCCGGAGCCGAGCAAGTCCACGCCTTTTTCCGTTCTCGAATTAGTTCGATGCGAAAAGGCAGTGATTCGGCGCCGCTTGAGACAAGCGCAGATACGCTAGTGCTGCTGAAGTTATACGCGCAGATCGATGCAGAATTTGTTCAAGAAATGAAAGAAAAGCTTCCTCATTCGATCCAGGCGCTTTTGGAAGAAGATGCAGATCGGATGCGCAAATATTTGCTCAAAGCGATCGAACCGCTGGTAATCCGTCAACTTCCGCTCAAAGATACATTGACCCAGCTTGATCTAACGCCGGAATTTGTCGAAGCCAGACGAAGTACACTGAAAGCCAGATTATTCCCTAATTCTGAGCTGGATCCAAATGAACAACTTCGTAGAGAACAACAAAATGCGGTATTAACGCAGTTACGGATAGCTTTTTATTATGTGCTTTTGCTTCATGGCGGCAAAGAAAGTTTACTGGCATCGTCTTCAGAGTTAGATATTACGGTGCTGGATTTGGTGCGCGATGTGCATGAAATTTTGCCGCTGGAGATGCGAAACGAATTGTTGATGATGGAAAATACGGGCAAAGACCCGGACGCGGTACTGCAAGGCGTGGTTCGCGTCGATGAGCCGTTTGCGCTGATCTCTACATTGGCACGCGAAATCGATAGCTATATGCCGGCTTGGAACATGCTGCGTACTGAATTGACCAAAGATATCAAGCGTACCCAACATCTGTTCTCTATATTACGCCGTCCGATGCTTCGAGCTTATGTGTATCGCGTATTATCAGATCAAGGTACGGCTCCGCAGATCGAAGGCGGTATCGAGCAGTTCGTATTAGACACACTCGCAGATAAATTGCACGGCAATATTCTGGGTCATAGCCTTGCCAAATATTTAACAGGTGAAGTGTCATTGGAAACGTATGTCAAACATAAGCCTTCTCATGCGTGGGACGAGACCCAAGGTAACGATACGCGTCGTCGTAACCTTCTGATTGCGGTCACTTTTTTACCGAAAGAATCAGAGATGTACGCCAGATTCGTCAAAATCGCGGGTCAAAAAGAAGTGGTGACTCCAGCATTTTTATCCTATCTGTATCAGTCTCCGACATTCAGCGGCGAAGCCTTGCTATCCAAAGTCGAAGCCGATCCCGATGCTGACGGCGATATGCTGCTGCTGCAAATTTTGCTGCTTAACGGATACAACCGGTATTATTATGCTCGCATCTCCGAGACCGAAATCCGAAATGTGGTACGTCCTCGTCTGCAAGCCAGTCTGGATCTGTATAACGAGCTGCAAGGCGAAGTACGCCAAGTGATTTTGGAGACCGCGTTATCGACAGAAAATGAAGAAGAACTTATACAAGCTCTGCGTCTGGGATTAGGCGATTCGTCCAAGCGCTCCCGTGAAATGGCACGTGCCGAATTGATCCGCCGTCCATACAAAGAATTGTATATCCGGTTATATTTGTCCGACAAAAAAGCAAGCGTGCGTGAAGTGGTCATCGATCTTTTACGAGGAATCGAAGGGGAAGGCGATGCGTACAACCAGCTTATTCAAAAAGAAAAATCGGTGCCGCTCAAAGCGCGGTTGCAAGCTTTGTCCGATACGCTCGGCAAGCCCGCAGAGTATGCGCATGCAGCGCTTGCCGCTCACGCCGATCCCAAAAAGTTAAGTCGTCTAAGCGGGTTTTCCGTCGACTTGTTGCCGGAACTGCTCAGCAAAGACGGGCACAAATTAGATGATGCAATCAAGTCGTATATCCTGACGGAATCGATCGATTTTACGACAGAGCCAAATCCGCGGCTGGACGAAGTCGCTGAATATGCCGATGCTTCGTCGCTTGCGGCATTTACGACGGAAGCTTTAAATATGTGGATTAACGCACAAGCTCCGGCAAAAGAAAAATGGATATTGCCGCTAGCGGCTCGTTTTGGCGGACGCGACGTGATCGATCTGCTGGGACGTCAGATCAAAGACTGGGCTGACAATAGCCGCGGAGCGATCGCAGCCGATGCCGTGCGTGCTTTGGCTTACATGGACGATACATCCGCATTAATGACGATCGATCGGTTAGGTCGCAGTATCAAAAACCGTCAGGTCAAAGGAGCGGCGGAAGAAGCTTTGCAACTAGCGGCGGCAAATCAAGGATTAACGAAAGAACAACTGGCGGATAAGCTGATCACGACGCTTGGTTTCGACGAAAAAGGCGAACTCAATCTGAGTTACGGCGAACGGAGCTTTACGATCAAAGTCAGCGCCGATCTGCAATTGACCGCCATCAACGAAGAAAACGGCAAAGTCGTCAAAAGTCTTCCGGCACCTGGACAAAAAGATGACTCAGAGCTTGCGGCGGCGTCCAAATCCCGGTTTACGCAGCTCAAAAAAGACTTGAAAGTCATGGTGGGGATTCAATCTCAGCGTTTGGAAGAATCGTTGTCCAAACGTCGTCTGTGGAGTACATCGGAATGGACAGAGTTGTTTGTACGAAATATCGTGATGCGCCAGTTTGCGGTCGGTCTGATCTGGGGCGTATATGCAGGGAGCGGCGAAGAAACGGCGATAGATACGACATTCCGCTATATGGAAGACGGGACTTTTAACACGGTAGACGAAGACGAATACGAGCTGCCGGAAGATGCGCAGATCGGTCTGGTTCATCCGCTTGAATTGGATGCCGACACGCTGGCTGCTTGGAAAACGCAATTGAAAGACTACGAGATTGTACAGCCTTTCGTTCAGTTGGATCGGCCTGTATACGCGCCGGAAGAAGACGATCAAGATCGCCGGACGTACAGCCGTCTGCCGCAAGGCGATTATTCCCCGACTGCGTTCCCGAAAGCTTTGGAGAAATACGGCTGGGTCAAAGGACGCGCGCAAGACGGAGGATTTTATACCGAATTGTTCAAACCTTACGGCGATCTTATCGCGTTGTTGAATTTCAGCGGTACCAGTATTTCGTATTACGAAGGCATGGACGACGTGACGCTGGAAGAACTTCAATTTTTCGATAACAAAGGCGACGGTTATTATTACACATCGATGACCGGGCATCTGATCAAAAACGTGCCAAGCCGCGTATTTAGCGAGACGGTATACGATATTTTGCGTGCTACGGGGCAGTGATCGGAGGAAGGTGTGAAACGAACCCATGAGTGAGGCTAAAAGGGAACTTTTTGTCCATGAAGACGACGAAGGTATGATCGAGTTGGTTCTGCCTGAACAGCGAGATTTCATTCAGCAAGAATTGAACGAACTTTCCGGATTTGCGGAAACACATCGTACCGATCAAGGGTATACCGATATATATGTACGCAAATCCAATCCAGAAGGGCTATCCTCGCTTGGAATCAAGATGACGGATATTCACCAGGCGATTGCCGATTTTGCGCCGCCTTACGATAAAGTAATAACCGGCTATGGGTCGACTTATCGCGTAGAATATCCGGATATGCAGGCATTCGGTCCCGATGAAGAAACGGTACTTTTTTGCGAACATCGGGGCGGCATGTTGTATAAAGCTTGGCTCATATTCGAGTTCAACGATCCGAAGCGGTATGCATGGAGCTTGAAACTACTGCGTAAACTTGGAGAAATGGCACCTTTTTTATTGGTGGATTGGATCATGGAGACATCTGTCGATCTGCAAGACGATCCTGCGCTTCAACACTATCTAAGGCAGTACGTAGAGGAAAAGAAAACGACGGAACCGTAGGTGAATGCGAATGAGCGTAAACGATATGCAGACGAAATTTGCGCAGTTGGTCACGCGGAGTACCGAAGACTATTTGGTCCGGTATAGCAATAAAGGATTATATAAACGAGCGCTGAAAGATATCGAGAACGGGATTTTCGTCGAATATGAATTTACCGATGAAGAAGTCGTTTGCCAGCTTAGCGACGGGACGGTCTGCAAATTGACGGAATCGATAGAGTCTTTCTCATGTAGCTGTCCGTCCGAAAAAATATGCAAACATGTATTGATCGGGATCTTGGATTATTCGGACACGGATTCTGGTTCTTCTACTTCTGCTGATGTGGATTCGCTGGATTCATTGGATTCAGTAGAAGTAGAGCTACCCAAATTAGATTTCAGCTGGTTATTGGATAAAAATATCGATCCTCTGCTGTCGCCTTTTTCTACAGTACGGATCGAAGAAGCCGTTTTTCGTTTGCGGTATACGGAGGAGCTGGAGATTCAAGAAGGTTCGTTATTTGTTGTCAAAATGAAACGTTCGGGCGTTGAAGTGTCTTTTACAGAAATGCCGGATCTTAATCGCGCTCTGTGCAGCGTGCCGGGTGCGGAAGGCGAGATGTATAAGCTTGAAGCATGGTTTCGATACCGGAAAAGTCAAGGTTTGGACGACCGCGACTTGTTGGCGGGTAAGCTGACTGCGGCGAAATTTTCACCCGAAGTCTTGCAGCAATTCCGCGATTATATCGGAGAACTATTGGCGAACGGGTTAGCACGATTGCCGCGCCGCTTCGCAGATCGTTTTGAAATGCTGGCGATTGCGGCTCGAAGCGAAGGATTGCCGAACTTAGAACGCGAAGCAAGAGGGATTCACGGTGACCTGGAACTGTTTTTTGCGCGTCATGTACGCTTTTCGTCGAAAGCTCTTTTAAGCCGATTAACTCGTACTATGTTGCTAATCGATGCGTTGAAGCAAGATCTCGGCGAAGCTCGAAAAGCGCAGTTGATCGGGCAATTCCGTAGCAAATATTATACGGTGCCGAGGTTGGATTTATATGCGCTAGGCGCAGAGCCGTGGGAGACCAGTTCCGGTTATCAAGGCATTACGTATTATTTCTACTGCGGAGAAGACGCAGAGATTTATACGTACACGCAGGCAAGACCGAACTACTACGAAGATGAAAAATTCGAGTATGCTCGGTATTATCGCGAACGTTCTCCGTGGAAAAAGGATCTGATCATGCAATCGATAAGTACTTCGATGTTGTCTTTTCGATCGGTCAAAGTAAGCAGCGAAAGACGTCTGTCCGCCGGCGGTTCGCCGCTGTTGACCGTAGTTGAGCGACCCATAATCGAATCGTTCGACTTTGGCGATCTATGCGTTTCTTCTTTTGCAGCGTTAACTTCGGAGCCGAAGTCGCTACGATTGTTTGGCAGCGTGCCGAGGCGGTTCAAGTTGCTCAAAGTTTCGTCGATTCAAAGTACCGTATACGATCAGCAAAGGCAATCCTTAACGATCAACGTATGCGATTCGGCAGGTTATCTTTTGGAGCTGATTGTTCCGTACCATGCCGACTGGAGCAATGCGATCCAGCGCCTAGAATCCGGCCGGAATATGCCGCGATCCGGTGAATGTTATGTATTTGCTTCTATCGAAGAAAAAGGCGTCTATCCGATCAGCTTTTTTCAAAAAGATTGGCAGTTGAATATTAAGCTGGATGGATAAAAGCAAGATCGGAGGAACAGAGATGAAAGGCAACGAAAATACTCCGTCCGAAGTCAGTCGCTTTCTTGCGCATATCGGAGATTGGACCGAAGATTTGTTGCTGCGCGGAAGCCGTCAGTTTGTTTCCGAAGATGCGCGGCGGCTGGAAGCTTATGCCGACGAAGCTGGGCATTTAGGGATGGAACTACTGGAAAAGCTGCTTCGCGATTTAGCGCAAGCTGGCGAAAAAAGCCGCTTTTCCACTTCAAGTCGCGAAGTAGAAAAAACAGAAACATTCAGTGGATTGTTTTTTCGAATATGCGGTTATATCGAGCTGGCTCGGCAAAGTGGAGGTTCGGTAGACGAAACTTCGGCAAGCGATGCGGCTGTCGATGAAGGTGAAGAAGAAATAGCGGAATAACGGGGGAAGCCCATTATTCCGCTGCAAGTTATTGTCCATTTGAAGAAGTCGTGGAAGTACGAGATTTTTCTTTCGTACTCTCGATCGATTTGGAATCGCTCTGTTGTACAGGGCGATTTTTTTCGTTTGAAGCCGCCGATTGATTCGGCGTAGAAGTCGTAGTCTGATTGGCAGCGGGGCGGTCGCGCTCGCCGGAAGCGTTGGAGCCGCTGGACTGCGGCTCTTGCGTGTCGTCGTCGCTTGGGCGGTCGCGCTCGCCGGAAGCGTTGGAGCCGCTGGATTGCGGCTCTTGCGTGGCGTCGCTTGGGCGATCGCGCTCGCCGGAAGCGTTAGAGCCGCTAGGCTGCGGCTCTTGCGTGTCGTCGCTTGGGCGATCGCGCTCGCCGGAAGCGTTAGAGCCGCTGGATTGCGGCTCCTGCGTGGCGTCGCTGGGGCGATCGCGCTCGCCGGAAGCGTTGGAGCCGCTGGATTGCGGCTCTTGCTGAGCGTCGCTGGGGCGATCGCGCTCGCCGGAAGCGTTAGAGCCGCTGGATTGCGGCTCCTTCGTAGCGTCGCTGGGGCGGTCGCGCTCGCCGGAAGCGTTAGAGCCGCTGGACTGCGGCTCTTGCGTGGCGTCGCTCGGGCGATCGCGCTCGCCAGAAGCGTTGGAGCCGCTTGGCGACTCCGACCCGGCAGATTGCGCCGGGTCAGGTTCTTGCCGCGCGTTCTCTGCGGCAAGCGTCCCACTATTGGGGTCGGGACGTTGGTGTTCGGCGGACGAGCTTCCGCCACTTACCAAGGGGCTTGAATCGCCTCCCGAGCAGGCGCTCACGAAAGCCAGCAAAGCCGCCGAGCCTAACAGCGCGCCAGCTACGCGCCCAAATTTCGAGATCTTCATCTATATCTTCCTCCGATCAAAAGGACGGAAGTCCAAGTTTTTCGTGTGAGTTTAAATGGCGGTCTATAGGTGCTTCCTCATTTTAACAGATTTCGTCTTCTATCGCTTATCGTGCTCATACGACGATCATCCAGACAAAAAAGACTTCCACCTTCGTTTGAATACGAAGAGAAAATCTTTTGGTGTCAGCTATTTTTGTATTGAATACAGTCAGCGATCTTTATTTGGCGTTCTGTTCATTCAAAAAACGACGGATTCCTGCCGTAACAAGGTCGTGGTCTTCTTGATCCGGCAATCCAGAAACGGTGATCGTTCCGATCAGACCTTCTCCGGATACATGCAGAGGAAAAGCTCCGCCTGCCAAAACGAATTCGTTTTCGCTCAAGTCGAAATCAGATACCAGCGATTTGTTTTCGCTACGAAGTTGTAGCGCGGTATGCCAAGAACTTTGGTTGAACCGAGCTACCGTATTGTTTTTACGGCGAATCCAGTCTTCGTTTTCCGGCGACGTTCCTTCCATCGCATGGAGGAACAGACGATGCCCGTTGCGTGTAATATCGACGGTTACTTTTTTATGAGTTTGACGGGCTTCTTCGATTAAAACCAAGCCGAGGGATAATGCAGTTTCGGCGTCGAATGTGCGAAAACGCAGTTCTTCTTCTTCGCGTTGCATTTGGGTGAGTTGTTGTTGGGTGGGTAGCATGGTGTATGTTTAGCTCCTTTTTAGATGGGTGAGGGGAGGTAATTCGACGTGGGGCGAGTGATTTCCTTTTATCGCTCCGGGTTGTTTTCCTACGGAAAGCCAAAAGTCGCTCAAAAGGAAATCACTCGCCCAGGTGCAATTACGGAGGTGGCGCAAGGTTAAGGGCAAAAGCTGTAAAGAATTAAGAGCTTAAAGGATCAAAGCTTAAAAGCTTGAAATAGTTAAAACTTAAGAGATAAGGCTTAAATTAAAAGATAAAGGCTTAAGGGATCAAGGCTTAAAGATTAAAGTCGAATGCGCTCGTTCTGCGAACATTGCTTCTGAAAAGCGGAACGACTCGGATCGTCGGTTTTCTAAAAAATCAAAAGAGATATGGGACGAAGAAAGCGGGGCATGGAGGGCGGAGAAACGAAGGGTTTTGGATTCAGGGGTGAAGGGCTAGGGTAATTCTCACTAAATCCATTTCTAATTGGTTAGGAGCTGACATCATGATGAATCCAATCGAAACGAAAGTGATCAAAGGTAGATGGAGCGTGACACAGCACGAAGCGAAAAAGCAGTGGAGCAAGTTAACGGAAGACGATCTCATGTACATTGACGGCGATAAAGATAAATTGATTGAAAAGGTTCGTGAACGTTACGGACATGATGAGAAAGCAGCGGAGCTGGAGTATAAGTCTTGGGCTTCTGCGCTCACGAACGGTAGCGATAGCTAACAGTTAAGTTTAAAATCCGGAAGCGGAAGAGAGGAATGTAGCATGGTAGAGAATTTTGTCGTATCGGGTAAGATTATCGAGCAGCGCGGCCATGTCGTCATTACCGTTCAAGGTGGAGTGATAAGCTCTTACGATCTTCGTTATTATAAGCTTCCGGACATAGAAGGCTTGGAAGAAAGCGCAAGCGAAGAAGTGAATGCTTCTTCTCCTGTATTGCTTTCGAAATGGAGACGCCGGGCGTTTTCACCAAATCCTTCAAACGACCAAAAGAGTGCAAACCGCGCGTAATCGCGGTCTGCACTCTTTTTTTGTTTACCTATTTATAAAGGAAGCAGTTCAACGGCCGGGCGGGCTTGAAGATTCTCTACCATCTCGATCCATTGCGCAGGCTTCGGTTCAAGTACGCTGTAGTACGTCAGCAAAAATTTAGCGATAAAAGCTCCTTCGAGCGTGGAAATCTCTTGGTACGGTAAGAAGCACAGATCAAGCCCATCGACGGCTTCGCCGTCTCCTTGCCAAGAAGGATGAACGTAACTGAAGTTCAGGCGTCGATAGCCCAAATGAGCAAGCACTTCGCGCCGAACGAAAGGATCCATCGGTTTGACGCCGCCGAACTCATGGTCATTGGATTGATAAGGATCGTAAATTTCTGCGAACATGCCTTTGAGACTTCCGCCAGCTTCGGCAGCGAGTTTTCTCAGATCGGCTTCGCGGTGATTCGCAAGAAACGGCCCGATTCCAAGACCGGGTTGCCCGATGATCGTAAAGTCGGTCATCGCGATATCGTCTTGCGGGTAATACCGATATTCTGTCGCGCCTACGACTTTGCCTTCGTGCACGGCTACGAATACGCGAATACCCGGATCTTCCAACGGTTCTTTCCAGAGATCGAAAGCAAGCACTTCTTCGCGCGGGAAAATGTCGCTCATCAATTGATGCAGCCCTGCAAAAAGCGGATCAGCAATATCATTTACGCGTGTATATTCCATAAGTTAACCCTCCTGTGTGGGATTAAGTTCCCGAAGTTTGTAGAAACGGATTACGCCATTCCATCAATAACGCATAATTTCCTGATTCTTCGTCGTCCAGATAATCCGGTAACACGGCAACCGGCGTTCGTCCGCAGTGCAGCAAAAAGCCGATCACCGGATCACGTCTTTTTCCATGCAGCACGTCGTCTACATAGTGCTCGGGCGACACTTCGTGTTGAACAGCCCCATATCCGGGCATACGTCCACCGCCGAGCAATCGCTGCAATTTTAGAGCGACAACCAGTTCGTAAGTGGCTTGCAGCATTTGCTTGCCCAACCCCAAACCGCGTGCAGAAGGAGATACGCTAATATCGACGACGTACAGCGTATCTCCGTTCTTCTCGTGCGTGCCGATATTTCCGTCGTCCGTCATCTCCGCCCAGCTATGCGACATATGATTCGGGTCAAACGTCGTCATCATGGCGGTCAATGAGCCTACAATCTGCCCGTCGATTTCGGCGCATAGCGCTCCGGTCGGGAATCGCTCAATATGCAGCAACAATTGCTCGCGGTTCCAAAGCAAATCGGCAGGATACGGAGGCGGGAAACATTCTCGCTGAAGATTAATCAATTGTTCAATATCGGACGATGTATAGTTACGGATATGCAAAAGTTTAGGTTGACCGTCTCGAAATACATAAACACTTTTGTTGTACGTCTCGATCTTGTTCATCGGCACCTTTTACGACCAATCCGTATACAGATCGGTGCGGCGATCGCGCCAAGTCGTAACCGAACCTTTTTCGCGAACTTGATCCAGCAAGCCTAAATCCAGATCAGCGACAATAATCATATCATCGTTAATTTCGCCTTCGGCAACGATTCCTTTTGGAGGGAACGGGACATCGTTAGGCGAAATCACAGCGGCTTGCCCGAAGTTACCGCGCATAAAGTCGACAGTCGGAAGCGAACCTACTGTACCGGTCGTGACGATATAAATCTGGTTCTCGATGGTACGCGCATGGCAGCAATACCGAACGCGGTGGAACCCATGCCGGTCATCGGTGCAAGAAGGGCAGAAGATCACATCCGCACCTTTGGCGCGAGCCATGCGGACGATTTCGGGGAACTCGATATCGTAGCAGGTCAGCATCGCAATGGTGCCTTTTTCCGTCTCGAATACCATCAGTTCATCACCTTTTGCCATGTTCCATTCGTGAACTTCGGTTGGGGTAATATGAATTTTTTCTTGGGTTTCGATCTCTCCATTTGGATAAAAAAGATGTGCCGTATTATATAACTTGCCTTCGCGGCGAACGACATGCGTCCCTGCAATGATGTGCATTCCATAATCTGCGGCAAGGCGGCGGAACAAATCCAGGTAATCTTGCGTATAATCAGGCAGGCTTTCAATTCCTTGTGCATGTCCTTGCTCATCTGGAATCGATAAAAGTTGCGTAGTGAAAAATTCAGGGAACAATAAAAATTCAGTTTCGAATTCATGAGCGGTTTTGACATAATGTTCGGCTTGTGCGGCAAATTCGTCAAACGATGCGATCGAATGCAAATGATATTGCACAGCGGCTGCGCGCATTTTCATAACGTAAAAAGCCTCCTTGGACTTAAGATGACTTTATCATAGCAAATTGCGGCCGGTCGATAAAAGGATAGCTCATGTATGCGCTTATTTTATTCTTGACAAAAAATGTATCGTGTATAAAAATGAAAGATCATACGTTCGACGATTGTGATAGATCCGCTACCGAAACTTCATGATAGAATAGGCAACACTGCCGGAGCGGTAGACTTAGGAAACAGAGGCGAAAAAATGGAATACTCCAAAATGTTCGTACAAAATATGGCGGTATTGGTCATGCTCGCCTATATCGCCAACCTGATCTATAAATACGCTCTACGTCATGTCTCGGACCGGATTAAATACATAGGATCGATTTTGTTGTTAATTGCAGGTGGCTGGGGCGCCATGCTGTTCGGGTTCGAACTTCGAGAAGATGTATTATTTGATATGCGAATCATTGCGGTCTTGATTGCGATTTTTGTATACAAACGACCTTCTATTGTGCTGCTGATCGGGTTTAGTATTGGCTTAGCCCGTTTTTCTTTTGGATGGAGTGACGCTGCGTTAGCCGGATTTATCAATATGACGATTCTGGGAGCCGTCGGTGCAGCTTTAAACGTATGGCTTCGGCGCGTGGAATGGAACTTTTATAGACAGGCGCTTGTCACGCTGATTCTTATGAATGTATTGAATACATTGGATATTGCGGTTTTAGGCGTAATTCCGATGCGGGAATACCTGCTTCATATGGTTCCGTATACGCTGCCCGTTAGTATCTTGTTATGCGCCTTTTTCGCGTTTATTTTACGGGATTTTCAAAAAGACCAGCAGCGTATCGAAGAACTCAATGAAGTCAATAGATTGCTTCAGCAGCAGACGTTAGAACTTGAGAAAAACAAGCTTGTCTTGGAAGACCGCGCGAAGCAACTTCAACTTGCGTCGCAGTACAAATCAGAATTTTTGGCAAATATGTCGCATGAACTTCGTACTCCGCTGAACAGTATTATCAATCTGTCGCAATTTATTTCCGATTCGGCAGACGATACGTCCAGTGACCAGATGAAGCGTTATGGGCAATTGATTTCTCATTCTGGAGAAGATTTGCTGAAAATCATTAACGATATTCTCGATTTGGCAAAAGTTGAGGCTGGCAAGCTAGAAATTATGAATGAAGATATTAGCGTGATGGAGATTCCTTCTTGGGTCGGTCCGTATTTTGAATTAACGGCAAGCCGTAAACAATTGACTTTCAATACGGTTGTCGAAGAAGGAATACCGGATACAATCTGCTCCGATCCACAGCGGATTCAGCAAATTTTGCGGAACTTACTATCCAATGCTTTTAAATTCACAGAGAGCGGTACAGTCGAATTACATATTCATCAAGCGCAAGAACCGCAATTAAAAGGAAACTGGATCGTATTTGCGGTTCGAGATACGGGAATCGGCATTTCGCCGGATAAGCAATTTACGATTTTCGAAGCTTTTCAACAAGCGGACCCGACGATTGGTCGAAAATACGGCGGAACCGGTCTGGGTCTATCGATCAGCCGCGACTTGGCACATTTGTTAGGCGGATTTATTCGCGTGGAAAGTACAGAAGGTAAAGGCAGTACATTCGCTTTGTTTTTGCCGCAAACGTAAAGTTCTATGCAGCGTCCTTCGTCTGTGGACGGCTTGCGGGAACTGAAATCTGCGCTTAGAATTAAGCCTAGATAATCAGTTAGATCAGCACAGATATCATCAGTCGAAAAGGATGGGATTACATGACAAGCAACAAAAAAACGATCGTTACCGATAAAGCGCCAGGCGCAATCGGACCTTACTCGCAAGCGGTATCGGCAAACGGATTTATTTTCGCTTCCGGCCAACTGGGCATCGACCCGGCTACAGGAGAATTCCCTGCCGGCGGCGTTGAAGAACAAGCGAAGCAATCTCTTGAAAACGTACGTGCGTTGCTTGAATCCGCAGGTAGCGGTCTGGATCGCGTTGTTAAAGCAACCATGTTCCTCAAAGACATGAACGATTTTGCGGCAGCCAATGCCGTATACGGTACATTCTTCAGCGAGCCTTTCCCGGCACGCAGCACGATCGAAGTCGCTCGTCTTCCGAAAGACGCTCTGGTTGAAGTTGAAGTCATTGCTCTTGCCGAGTAAGTTAAGCAAACGCTCTTCACAACAAAAAGCCGACTGCTAATGCAGTCGGCTTTAATTTTTAAAAATACTCCACCGTAACTCGAAGAGAAAAGGCGGAGAGAGGGATTCAGTGCAGGAGCTTTAGCGTTCGCCTTTGAACTCGGGAAAATTCCAATAAAATTTTAATCCCTTTTCCCGAGTTCAACACGCGACCGAAACGAATCCCTCTCGTAGCCTTTTCTCTTCCTCCTAATCCCGATCCATAATCGAACGGATAAACATCCAGACCGAGAAGACCGCAACGACAATCGAAGCGACAAGCGCGGTCGTGCTCACGACTTGCGAAGCATCGGATTGTTCGACGGAAATCGCATATAGCGCCCAAGCGAAAACGAGTGGATATAAGCCATCTCGGAAACGGAAGCCGATCGTAAATGCCAATAGGCTGGCTACCACAATCATGACAATCGCCCAGAAGGCAGTGCCAAGACCAAATCCGTTAAAATCATATTTGGTTAATAAAGCAGAGATATTGACGATCGTTGCGACGCTGACCCAACCGAGATAGATACTGAAAGGCACTTTGACGAAAAGAATATCAGCGACTTCAGTACGTTGACCGTTAAGACGGGTACGTACATAGATCAGAATAAGGGTAATCAAGAAAAGGATCATGACGACAACAGATAGTTCGAGCAATAAGTATTGCCAGCAGAACAACCAAGCCATATTGAGTACGCAAGAGATCGCGAATAGCGGCCCCGGCGCAGCGGCGGTTGTACGTCCTTTGCGCTCAGCGACGAACGCGTAGATCACAAAGCCGATCAGCAGTAAATAAATGACCGACCAGATCGAAAAGGCGAAGCCTGCTGGAGTCAGCAAGTTTTTGTACATATCTGAGATTTCGCGCGTATCGCGACCTCCTAGCGGTAACAACGTGGAGAGTGCGTTGACGACTAATGTGGCGATGAACAAGACGACATTTAGCCATTTGTACGGATTTTTCGATATCGATGACATTGGAACAGCCCCTTTCCCACTTCAATAGTTTACGAATAGAAATTTGGATAAAAAAGTATCCAATCTTCCAAAATGACCAGCAGGTCATTTACGCTTTGTTCTTTCTTACCCGGATTGATCGCAAGTGTACCGGAATTTGAAAACTTTTCGATTGCCCGATTGATATTGCGATGGGATAATCGGAACAAGCCAGCGCAAGTTAGCCATCTTCGAAAGCTCAGACATCACGCGCAGATCGTGAGTTCTCTTTTATTTTTTATTCATAGACAGCAATAAAGGTGAATTACAATTCATGTGGAACGAAGCGATTACGAAGGAGTGGATATCAAGATGGATACAAGCGAAGCGATACACCCGGATCGGATAGGCGCTGAAGTAGTGCGGCAAGCATGGGGGCAGATCGGCAAAGCCTTGTCGTTAACCTGTATAGATGGGGTATACATATGCCGAGGAGAACGGGCTTCATTAGCTTTTGTTTTTTTGAGCGATACGATGTTTCGAATGAAGTTATTTATGGGCAAAGACGTTGATTTATCATCGACGATTGCTGTACTTCCGCGCGAACAATCGAAGCTTGAAGCTACACTGCAAGAAAGCGAATCGGCGTGGACGCTTAGTTCTGGGCAACTCGTGCTCGAGATCGAAAAGAAAACGTCGGCGTTATCTATATTTGACGTGAACGAACGATTGGTCGCTCGGCAAGATCAGATCAGTTGGAACCCACGCGGAGCGATTCAGGCGGTTTACGATATGCCGGGAGATTCACACTTTTATGGGCTTGGAGAAAAAGCGAGCTTCCTTGATAAAAAAGGCGAACATTATACGATGTGGAATACCGATGTGTATGCGCCGCACGTGCCGGAGATTGAAGCCTTATACCAATCGATTCCGCTATTGATTCATATGCACGGCAGATCGTCTTACGGAATTTTTCTCGATAATCCGGGGCGTACCGATTTTGATATGCGCTCCCACGGCATCGCGTACACGATTGGATGTTCAACAGGCGATTACGATATTTATTTTGTTTATGGCCCTCAGCTTAAAGACGTGGTGCGCGAATATACGAAATTAACCGGACGGATCGCATTGCCGCCTAAATGGGCACTTGGTTATCACCAATCGCGTTATAGCTATATGGATCAAAACGAAGTGCTGAATTTGGCGCGAACATTCCGGGAAAAAGAAATTCCGTGCGACGTCATTTATCTCGATATCCATTATATGGACGAATACCGAGTGTTCACCTTCGATCCTGTACGGTTTCCCGATCCGGAAGGTATGATGGCAGAACTCAAATCGTTAGGGATTCGGATCGTTCCGATCGTTGACCCCGGCGTGAAAAAAGATCCGAAATACGAAGTGTACCGTCAAGGTATCGCAAACAATCATTTCAGTCGTAAGCTCGAAGGGGATCTGTTTTTCGGTGACGTCTGGCCGGGAATCAGCGCTTTCCCTGACTTTACGGACGATTCGGCATCGGAATGGTGGGGCAATCTGCATAAATATTATACGGAACTCGGCATTGCCGGGATCTGGAACGATATGAACGAACCTGCGGTATTCAATGCTTCGAAAACGATGGATTTGGACGTCATGCACAGCAACAACGGCAATCCCAAAACGCATGAAGAACTGCATAATTTGTACGGGATGTTGATGTCCAAAGCCACTTATGAAGGGCTAAAAAACAATCTGGACGGAGAACGACCTTTTGTACTCACACGCGCAGGGTACTCGGGAATTCAACGTTATGCGGCGGTATGGACGGGTGACAACCGTAGCTTCTGGGAGCATATGGCGCTAGCGATGCCGATGGTCTTAAATATGGGATTGTCCGGGTTAGCTTTCGCGGGACCGGATATCGGCGGATTTGCCCATCATACGTCGGCAGAATTGTTGGTGCGGTGGACGCAAATGGGCGTATTGTTTCCGTATTGTCGGAATCACTCGGCAATTGCTACATTAAGACAAGAACCGTGGTCGTTTGGACCCGAGATCGAAAGCATTTTGCGTGAATATATTGGGCTGCGTTATCGCTGGATGCCGCATCTCTATAATCTGTTCCAAGAAGCGTCGGAAACCGGGCTTCCGCCGATGCGTCCGCTTTTGCTGGAATATCAAGACGATCCGAATGTGACGAATTTATGCGATCAGTTTCTTGTAGGTCGAGATGTGCTTGCTGCTCCAATCTATCGACCGGATACCGAACATCGCGCGGTGTATTTGCCGGAAGGCGAATGGATTGATTACTGGACAGGCGAAGTGATCGCGGGGAATCGTCATATTTTGGCTCATGCACCGCTACGCATTATGCCGCTGTATATCAAATCGGGAGCCGTCATCGCAGAAGGCGTACCGACTTTATATGCGGACGACCGTACGGATGAGACCATTACATTACGGATTTATGGCGCTCAAGCCAAAAAAGGATTCAAAGCCAGCTATAGTCTGTACGAAGACGATAGTTCCAGCTTTGCTTACGAACAAGGCGCTTCGTCGTTATTACAATTTGAGCTAATCGGTGAAGATCACGGATTGCAGTTGCAGTATCGTTACGAACGTCAAGGTTATCAAGCGAACCGGGAATTTCTACGTTTTACACTCGTTTGTACCTCATTTAAGCTTGCTCAGATTGAAGGGCTAAATGAACTGACGATTGAAGAAGCGGAAGAAGGTCAAGAAGGTTGGTATTTTGACGAACAGACAGGCGGATTTACGCTTCAAGTACAAGATCGAAGTGAAGGCGCAACGTACTTCCTTAAAGGCTAATCGGTTAGCGAAAAACAAGTCGAACACAACTCGGCTTGTTTTTTGCTCCATCCTATACGATATAAGATATATATACATACATAGTGGAGGTTTATCGGCGAATGTGGAGAATTATCGAGGCTTACGATCAGATCAATGCCTGGATCAGAGCCAGTGAAGGACAATTTATCGAATTGGACAATGGAGAATCGTATCGATTTATGCGCAAACGGATTTTTACGGCGCAAGAGTTGGAATCGTTTGAACAACGTTCGGGGATAGAGCTGCCTGCCGAATACAAGCGTTTTTTGATCGGGGTCGGCGGAGTAGAGTTGTTTGTAGGGCCTTTGACCGCAGGGATTAAAGTGATCGGACCTGACGAAATCGAAGAATTTTCGCGTGAAGTGTTCAAAGACCAAGGCAAAGATTTGTATCCCGATCTATTACTTGGAATTTCAATAGCCAAGCTTGGGCATTACGGCGGATTTAGACCGAATTATGACCGCGATGAACGTTTTGGCGTATTTTACCCGGAAATTCCTGCCGATCAATGGATCGAAGAATGTGAATTTGGAGCTTTCGACGATTGGATTGCCAACTTGGTCGATAGCCGGGGGAGAACGATTTAACAAAAATCATGCAAATGATCTGTAGAGGTGGAGGAAATATAATGAAGAACCTGAATTCTAAACAATGTTTAGGTTTCGCCTTATCTGCCGTTTTTCTGATTTCTGGTTGTAGTTCGATAAGTAATGCTCATACTCAAACTGCGACTCCGTCCCTTCAAACAATAGCTTCGGATTCGATGGAAAAAGTCCTGCCAAATGGAAAAACAGAACCCGTTAAGGCACCTTCCGTTAATAAAGAAAGAGAAGAATGGTTCCGTCAAAAGCAGTCTGATTTACAAGAAACCATTGCAAACACTCTGTCGGTAAGTAAAAATGATGTGAACCTTCTTTTAGCATCCGTTTCGGATTCAGAAATTGGATGTGCTATGGTTCTGAATACAGATGTCAACATTGAAAAGAAACAGATTGATCAAGTTAAAAAACAAATAGTCGACGTAGTGAATCAGGAGTCAACCGATTTGAAAATTAACGAAGAAAATATAACCGTAAGCAATAGCAAAGGCGAAATTTTTTAAAATTTAAATACAACGATAGTTATTGAAAAAGCGATCATTAAAGATATGATCGCTTTTATTTTGCAATTGTAACTCGTTATATTTTACACAGACAACATGATTGGTGAAATTTTACTGTTTTTAAAAGTATGCTTTTAAGTACAGCTGATGTGACAAAATCTGCAAAATACCTAATCTTAATATTCCCTATAATTATGACGAGTTATGATATTGACTTAGCGAAATAAAAAGAAGCCCTATATGGTAACTAGGGCTTCTCTCATAATTCGAATTCTTTATGAAAATACTGAAGTGCGGAATACTTACTATTCATACGTTCAAGTACACGGGAATCATTAGCCTGTACTGCATGACAATACTGATCAACATACTTACAAAACTTACGTCTAATTTGAGGGAAGTTTCTCACAATCAAGTCATGCTGATACTGTGGAATTGGTTTTAAAGATGGCAAAGCGTATTTACTTAGGTCGTTTATCACTACGGCCTTAGTATAATCTAAACCTTTTCTATCCCTTTCACTAAATCGAAAACCTATATAGTGCCGCAAATCGGTTCGAAATGGAATCAGAAAAGTATTATCTCGATGTTGAACAATTAAATGAAGATATTGTCTATCAGCATCTGTCATTATTTCTCTACAGTGAGCATAATCTGCGTAAAATTGAGTATTCAAATGTACGTATCCAAAATCATTATTCACTAAATAGGTCATAAACTTCTCCTAGAACGCGAAAATGACGCCTTTACAGCGTCATTAACGACATTAAAATTCATTCGTTTGGCTTTATTTTTTTAGGGTGGGCTACCATTCGCACCACGATCTTTCATTTGGCTTTATTTTTTTAGGGTGGGCTACCATTCGCGCCACGATCAGTAATTAAATTATACACACATTCCAATAAAAAGTCTAGCGGATCTGATATTTCAAAATTCAATTTTTCGTTTATTAAATTAACTTAACCACGATTGAACATACTCAATGATTTTTTTCGTAAATGGATAGTTTTTAAAAGAAATAGCAGCTATTCTAAACGAAAAAACAAGTTTAATTTTTAAAAAATCTATCACCTTATTTAAAAGCACTAGTGTGAACATAGATTGTTCCCATAATTCATGCTTTTTCTGACAGGTTTTAGCGAATTGGTGAGCTTTACTCGATACAACGGTTTAATCAAGAACCGGATGCATACGGAAACATTTACTACAAGGTTAGTTATAAACTAATCAAGCTGAATAATTATTTCACGGAGTTTTTACGTATGGAAAAAGTCGGAGAAGCACGGAAGATCCAATAGATTGATTTAGGGTAGACAGAAGCAAGCATCCTTTAATCCATAGAAACGATCACTGTTCATAAAAGCAAGGTTGGCGTACACGCCCTGCTTAAATAAAAAGGAAACCGTCATTAACGGATCCTTCAACAGATATAGGTTTTAACTAATCCATTTAAATTGTATTTTGCTAAAGCGATCTTCTTTAGTTTTTGCAACTCCGATCTTCTGGGTTACTTAAAGCATTCGATAATTTTTTTTATTTTCTGCCTTGAGGTGATGACACCATTTGTCATATTGTATCGCTGGTTGCTAGTTTTAGACTCATTCCATAAGTTGAAACAGATCCTGAACAGAATTTGACGCCACTGTATAAGTAATCCCTGTATCGTTTACGTTCGCTAACATACCTTGCTTATCCTCAGCATTGATCCAGTAATGAAATGAAACAGATGTATTATTGTTCAGAGAAATAACACAATCATAATCGGGAGTTCTTGTATCCGCCATTCCCTGCTGCTGGCTTGCTGTCGACAAAGATTGAACGATAACAGAAAATTCTTCTTCATTGGATAGTTTTTTTAGTAACGTACTACCTATGAATCCGTGCCTCTCTGACTTAAAAATATTGATTTCAGTTATTTGTTGCTTTTGTATTTCTTCAACAATTTGTTCAAGAGTCAGTTCAGGATCAGCGCTCACAAGAGGTGCTTCTTCAGAATTCCGATCATAACATCCAGTAAAAACAAGAATACATCCGACGATCACAAGTGTTCGAAATATTATTCTCAATAGTAAGACCTCTCTTTATCAAGATAGTATCCTAATTGTTGAAATTGAAATCAAAACGAAAAATGATTAAATATTATGCAAAAAAAGCACGCCTGAACAATCAGGTCGTGCTATCTGGTTTTCTTGCCTGTATACGAGCTCAAGATTTGACGTGGATCAAGAAATGCAGGAATAAAGTCCCCACACTGATTTTGAAGCGTTTTTCGGCGGCTACTTTTCTTCCGGCAAGGAAACGTTCGACGTCTGAAGGTTCGACGCCGCTTTGAAGCGCAATACTTTCGGCAGAAATTCCATACTCTTGATTTAGATTTCGGATCAGAGCGAGAACCCGTTCTTCGGGCGGCACTTGATTCGTATTGATACCCATGCCCAAAAAAGCGATAAGATTCAGCCCATCGGCACGTTGCTTCTGATCGAGATGCTCAAGCTCAGTCATCCCTTCCAAATAAGCTTCCAGATCATCGCCGCTAATCCCGGTCAAGCGTTCTAACGTTTCGTACGAAAACCTATACTTCTCCAAAGCGCTACGAAGCAGTTCACGGTCGTTAGCAGCTTCAAACTCGAAAAGATCTTCTTCGAATTCTATTTTGCGTGGATGCGGTTCAGTCAATGTCCAGCACCTCCTTAATGGTTAGTATACACGGATCATTCCAAACTCAAAAAAGCGAAATGGATGATGTTCGTTCAGGTAGAGATGTCCACTTTTCTAACGAGGATTGCGTAATCAGTCGAAAAAATGCCGAATATCGTTTAGAATGGAGAGAAGGGCAATTTTAACTGTTTTCAATAACGACTCGAAAAAAGCGGACAAAACGGGGGACAATCATGAATCAACCGCTTTATGGCATATGGCTGGGCGATGTCTTTTTCTGCTTTTCCGGCGAAACGTCGGAGCCGAAAGTAGACGCTTGGACCCGGCAAGTGAGAAAACTAAATATTCGCGGTAATTTACCGCTTAAGCAGGCGGCATTGCGACTTGCCGAACTGCGTTGGCCGGGAGCTTCTTCGCGTCGCGGACGCGGAAGAGGCTTCGGTGGCCGTACATTAGAAGGGCTGGCTTTGCCGGCTTCCGAAGCTTTTACGTTGTTGGCTGATCTGGACGAAGCTCAGTTTTCGGCGCAAGGTTTCGCTCCGGGCGCGGAATTGCGTTACTGGAGCGCGGCTGTGAGTTTCGCCCGCGAATTATTAGCGGCGGGATGTTTTGCGCCGGGAGCTGATCCGGCGGCGAGAGTAAGCGCGCGTAGAGCGTCGGAACTAACGTTCACCGGCACATGGAAGCCGTTACTGGAAAGCGCGGAACATCGCGAGCGGTTTTCGGCTTTGGCGGCGGCAATGCCGCCAGTGGGCTTAACGGCGCCGGGCGCTGTTGGCGCGGAAGAAGAATCGCCGCCGCTAGGTCGGGCGCGCGAGCTGGTGCTTCATTCGTTCCTGTCGGCGATGATCGACGGGCAGATGCGAACGATGCTCGGCAGTATGCGCAGCGCTTTGCCGCAAATGCGGCTTCCGTATCGCCGCGGTTATTCGCCGCTGGCTTCGCTATGGTGGAATAGTTTGATCGATCCGATGCGCGAAACGAAAGTGCAAGGCGGTTCCGAAGATATCGAAGCGTTGGAAGAGCAGATTGCGGTGTTAGGCGGAGCAGTGCCCGACAGTGCCGATCCCGGCGAATCGGCAAGCTCGCAGCTAAGGCTCGGGCTGCGCTTGGAGCCGCGAGTGCTTGACCCAGACAGCATACAAGAAGATCGCTGGCGTCTGGCTTTCCGCGCGGAAGACGAAGTGGAAGCAGGGGCTTCGATCCCGGCTTCTGACGTTTGGCGTCTGCAAAGCGACGAGCTGATTTTGCGCGGTCGTCATTATGCCGATCCGAAGCGGCAACTATTGATGTTGCTTGGACGTGCCGCGCAGCAAGCGCCGCAGCTTCAAGCGGCACTCAGTCGTCCGCATCCCGAAGAAGCTTGGTTAGATGCGCAAGAGATGTTCGATTTTCTGATGTCCAGCGTTTCGGCGCTGCGCGCTTCCGGCGTGCGGATCGAGATGCCTTCGCGCTTTACGAAGCGAGGAAGACGCTCGGCAGGCGTCAAGCTCAAAGCACGGCTTGAACCCAGCCGCAGCATGCAAGGCGAGACGTCGCTCGGGATTAAGCAGTTGGTGGAATTTGATCTGGAAGCGACGATTGGCGATACGGCGATCAGTCTGGACGAATTGCGCCGAATTGCCGAAGACGGCGTTCCGCTGGTCTTTTTGAATGGGGAATGGATCGAAGTCGATGTGAAAGAAGTGCGTCAAGTGCTTCGCTTGCTCAAAAAACAAACCGTGCATGAAATGACATTCGGAGACCTGCTCAAATTGTCGGCATCCGAAGACGATACGATGTGGAACGGTGTAGGCGTGTCGGGAATCGAAACGTATGGGCTGCTGTATGATCTGCTCAGAGGCGGAGGTCGAACGTCATCCAAACACGAAGTGCCCGATGCGCTGAACGGAACGCTGCGTCCTTATCAAGAACGCGGCTACCGCTGGCTTTCTTCCATGCGCGAGATGGGCTTCGGCGCGTGTCTCGCCGATGATATGGGTCTGGGCAAAACGGTACAAGTCATCGCGTGTCTGCTGGATCATCCGTCGCCGGGACCGAAATTGATCGTCTGCCCGACTTCGCTATTAGGGAACTGGCAACGCGAAATTCAACGTTTTGCGCCTGAGTTTACCGTACATGTGCATCACGGTACGCAGCGCCTTCGCGGCGAAGCTTTCGAGCAATGCGTGCGCGAGCACGACGTGATTTTGACGACGTATCCGTTAATCGGACGCGACGTCGAAGAATTCCGCGGGATCGTTTGGACATCCGTGGTGTTGGATGAAGCCCAATCGATCAAAAACTACGGCACGAAGCAAGCGCAGAATGTCATGAAATTAAATTCGCCGCATCGGATCGCCGTAACGGGAACGCCGGTCGAAAATCGGCTTGCCGAGTTATGGTCGATCTTCCAATTCATGAATCCGGGTTATCTCGGTTCGGCAGCCGCTTTCCGTAGACGGTTTGGCGCGAATGCCGCTCAGATCCCGGAAGAAAGCGATAAGCTGCGTACGATGGTGGCTCCGTTTATGCTCAGACGACTTAAAAGCGATCCCGATATACGCAAAGATTTACCGGAAAAAATCGAGCTTAAATCGTACTGCGAACTGACCGTGGAACAAGCGGGCATGTATCAATCGGTGGTCGGCGAACTGATGCAAAAAGTCGAAAGTACCGAAGCTTCCAGTCGCACCGTGCGTCAAGGCATCGTATTGTCGGCGCTCACCCGTTTGAAGCAGATTTGCGATCACCCCGCGTTGGTGCGTGATCATACCGGTGCTTTCAAAGCGGAAAAATCCGGCAAGTTGATGCAATTGATCGAGCTATTGGATCGGATTCGGGACAATGGCGAATCGGTACTGATCTTCACGCAATATGTACGTATGGGCAAACTGCTAGCCGAAGAATTGCATCGGCGCTACGGCGAAGAACCGATGTTTTTGCATGGCGCCGTGAAAAAAGAAGAACGCGATCGGATGATCAGCAGTTTCCAAGAAGGCGAAGGCGCGAACACGTTTATTCTATCGCTGAAAGCGGGCGGTCTCGGGCTGAATCTGACGCGTGCGAACCATGTCGTGCATTTCGACCGTTGGTGGAATCCGGCTGTCGAAAACCAAGCGACGGATCGGGTATTCCGGATCGGGCAACAACGCGGCGTGCAAGTGCATAAGCTGATTTGTCAGGGAACGCTTGAAGAACGGATCGACGAAATGATCGAAAATAAAAAGACACTCGCGGAGCGCGTTACGGGAACCGGGGAGCGTTGGCTGACCGAGATGTCGAACGAAGAACTGCGTACCCTTGTATCGCTGCAAGGCGAGCAACTTTAAGGTTGAATAGTTAGGCAGAAAGGTACGACCGGAAAGGTGAGATAGAGATGAACCGTCTAGACGTAGTACAATTGGAAGCGAAGCCTGGATTGTTGATCGCTTCGATCAAAGAAGGTCGCGCTTCCCGCCTCGTAGAAGTTCCGCTGCGTATCGCGAGCGATACGCAGCAAGCCGAGTGGCAGCGCCTTGCCGGGCGCTCGGCTATTGATCTGTATCATTTGCTTGAGCAAAGCGGCGAGTCGATTGTTTTGCGCACAGGAGCGACAAAAGCGAAGCGACATAGCGCCGCAGAAAGCAGCGGCGCCGCTGAGCCGAGCGATGCGCCGCTATCGATCGGCTTCGACGATGCCGACGACGACAGCGATTTTGACGTCGCCGTAGAGACGAATGACGAAGGGATGTCATTCGTCCGAACGGAGCTTCCGTTCGATAGCGGCGACGCCGCTTGGGAACTCGCCGCGCTGGAAGCTAGCGGCGAAGACGTCAACGCCGCCCTCGAAGCGGCGGCGAAACAGATCCGAACGCATCTGGCGTTCGGGCTGACCCTCGCCGGCATGAATCCCGGCGAGCTGGCAAACGCGGCGCTTGCCGCGTGGGGCGACGGCTGGACGGTCGCCCCGGACGAGGCGCTCAAAGCGGCGCCTCGCGCCGCCTCCGAAGGGGGCGGCAAAGAAATTGCCGAGTGGATCGCCTCGGCAGCCGAGAAAGGCGTGCTCCACGAGCACGGTAGACTGCCGGAAGCTCCGGCAGGAAATCCGCAAGGCGCAGAGCCGCAGCCTTGCGATCTGTCGCTGCTGCCGGACGCAGCACCGGCACAAGCGGCACTTGCCGAGCTGCGCAAAGCGATGCGCAGCCGGATCAGCGGATAAGATCCGCGTTCAATCAAACGGTGTAAACGTGATGTAGCCAAGGCAGCAAGGAGGAACAAGCATGACCGCACAAAAAAGATGGAAATGGGGAGCACTTGCATTAGGCACAGTGTTAACCGCAGGGCTACTGAGTGCTTGTAACGGAGCAGGAGCAAGCGACAAACCGAATCAACAAAATCAGCAACCGACTGATCCGACCGGAAACGAAGAAGCAACCAATACGACTAGCCCATTTATGGAAGATTCTTTGCAAGCGACGATTGAGTCAAAAGACGGTAAAGACGTCGTGACGAATGAGACTTCGATGAAAGTCGTCGTCAATAAACATCGTTTTTTGCCAGACGGCTATGAGCCGCCTGACTTAGTTGTACCGGATGTACCTTTCTCGTTTGGCGATGCACAGTCGCAAGAAAAAAGTCATTTGCGCAAAGAAGCCGCGGGCGCGTTAGAGCAATTATTTGCCGGAGCCAAATCCGCGAATATTGAACTGTATGCCGTATCGGGCTATCGCTCGTATGCGCGTCAAAAAAATATCTACGATTACAACGTCTCGACAAAAGGCGAAGAAGAAACCGCTAAAGTCAGTGCTTTTCCCGGAACAAGCGAACATCAGACCGGGCTTGCGATGGACGTGTCCGCGCTCAGCGTCAACAACGATCTGGAGCAGACCTTCGGCGATACCGAAGAAGGCCGCTGGTTAGCGCAGCATGCTCATGAGTACGGCTTCATCATTCATTATCTCAAAGGCAAAGAAGAACAGACCGGATATTCCTACGAACCGTGGCATATTCGTTATGTCGGTACAGACTTGGCGCAAGCTGTGTATGACAGCGGGCTGTCGCTGGAAGAATATCTGGACGAAAGCAATCTCAAGAAGTAGTCGAATATGTTAAAAAGTTAAGTGACTTGGCTCACCATATAAAAACGACCTCAGTCTCCGTAATCAACGGATATTGAGGTCGTCTTTATTTTTATTTCTGATCCGGTTCGTCTTCTTCGCTTAGCGACAACACTTCACTGCGTAGCGCCAGCATTTTATGATCCAATTCCCCGGCTGCTCCAGCCGCGGAAGCAAGTTCCTGCTCCAGATGTTCGGGAACGCGGCGGTCGTATTTGTACAGCAGAATATGTTCGAGACTCGCCCAGAAATCCATCGCGAGCGTACGCATCTGCACTTCGATTCGCACGCGGCACGTGGCTTCTTCGATCTGCACCGGAACGGACAATAAGACATGCAGACTGCGGTAACCATTCGGCTTCGGCTGCATAATATAATCGCGTATCCATAAAATTTTTAGATCCGAACTTCGTCCGATCCGTTCGAGCAGCAGATAAATATCGGTGACAAACGCAAAAACGATACGCATCCCGGCAAGGTCATGAACATGTTCGGCTACATTCGACGCCGTATGTTCAAGTTCCAGCCGATCCAATTTATCTAAAATACTCGCCGGTTCTTTGATTCGAGTCTTAATATGTTCGATCGGGCTAAATCCTTCAGCGCTTTTCCATTCGCGGCGGATGCTTTCGATTTCTGCTCGAAGTTGATCCAAAGCATGTCGATGCAAAGAAGGCGGATGAACCCAATCTCCATTTGGAAATAGATCATTTTCGTTTTCTAAACAAGCGGCTTGGATAAAAGCTTCTCGTTCGGCTTCTTCCGGGGCATCGACTTGGATCGACGTGTCTTCGGAACCGGAACGCCGCGAATCTGCCGATGAGGCGGCGCCAGAGTCGGTAGATGTACGGGATGTAGGGTGTGTAGTCAATATAATCTTCTCCTGAACTGACGTTGGATTGTAGGAACGGCGCATCTATTGTAAACTGACAAACATAGGGAACTTTAATGATCTCATGTAAGATCGAACTTCGCAAAACTTTTCGATCTTCATCATTCAAATAGATAAGATTACGCGCCGCAAAACCCTGCCTTATTCTTGTAACCGGATAGACGGGGGTACGAATCCAAATATGACATTGAGGCAAAGCGGCGAGTAACGTGTAGGTCTGGCTTTTCGATTCAATCGGTCGTGAAAAGTCAGGATAGAGGAGGAGAAAATTTTGAATTTTTTGCAGCGGATCAAGGACGGAGCCGGGCGAGCATCGGAGCGTGCACAAAGCGCGGTAGAGATCGGCAAACTAAATAGCCACATTTCGGATATTCAACGTGAGATTGAAGTTCATTATGCTCGTATGGGGCAGATTTTTTATGAAAATTATAGTCAAGGGCATACTGCATCGGGCGAAGAAGAAATCATCGAACTTTGTACCGTATGTGATTTGTTAACGGCTGAGATCGCGGAGTTACGTTTGCGAATCGCTCATTTGCGGAATGAACAATTATGCGAATGTGGAGCGCGCTTGGACGAAAATGCGGTTTCTTGCCCTCACTGCGGACGTCAATGGGGAGAAGAAGCCGAAGCACCAGAAGCTAAAGCTGAGCAACCACAGCCGCAAAGCACGAACAACCCTGTCGAACTTCGCAAAGAATCGGATATGCAGCCGACGGTTGAAGTCGAAGCTGTGCATGATCTGGTCGATGATCCTGAATTTCTTGCGGAAGAAGAACGTATACAAGAAAAAGCGGAAGCTTATTCACCGGAACCTGAAGAGTCAGATGTTCGAGAATATGAGCCGAAGCGTGCGGTTAAGCCGTCTTCTGTAGAGGCACCTGTATACGCTGAAGACGAACAGTTCGAGACGAAAAGATTTGATCTGGGTGCGGAAAGTTCTGCTGACCCTGATAAGCAGGGTGCGTTAGCTTCGTCAGACGTGTACGCTGAAGCCGAAGAGACGGCGGAGCAGCGGGAAGAACGTCAGCGCCGAGAACTTCGAGAAATTCGTCAGGAAGAACGCCGCAAAATGAACGAAGCGAAGCGAATTTTGGAACGTCCTATACAGCCTGAGTCATCATCGGAAATTACGCTAGAAGAAGAACCTGTGACTCCGGTTGTCGATCCTGAACATGAGCGTCGTCAGCGAGAGCGGATCGAACGTGAAAAAGAACGCCAAGACGAGTTGGATCGTCTGATTGCTTCTTGGGGTCGCGATGTGGATCGCACCGAAGACGATGATATCGTGATTCGTCGCCCTGTGGGCGAAGTCGTGCGTTGTCAGGTTTGCGGAAGCGGGCTTCCAAAAGGTTCGAAATGGTGCCCACACTGTGCATCGGAACAAATCTAACAAAGCTAAATCGGATTGCCGCTTATTAGTGATTGGCAGTCTTTTAAACCTCTGTCTGTGTAGGCAGAGGTTTATGTTTTTTTATAAAATCTTGAGATTTTTGCAACGTTTGATTAAAAGAAGCGTATAATAAAGTGTGAATGTGAAAAAAAGTTCAAAGTTCACATTGAATGCTAGAGTAGATGGATAACGAATACAGAAAGGATGAGACAAGATGGAATGTATCGTACATTTTGAAGTGATGCATGGAAAAGAACCGAAGGTACTTCGAGGATTGATTATGATCGGCAAAAACGAGGAACCGGGAGAAGAACAATTTGTACAAATGTTCGCTCGGATGGGATACAAAGTTCGCTTGACTGATCCCGATCAATGGATCTTCACGCCCGTCGATCCGGCTGCCGATTACCGTTACCTTCGGATTCGCGAACTGGATCGCGGGGACGAGAAGAAGCAAGACGATCATGAATTGAATTCGATCGTAGCCAATCTTCTCCCCAATAGGAACAGACCGATTTAGTTTGTTTGATCTCCTTTCCCCAGAAAAGGAGACCAAACAAACGGGATACCTTCACGCCCCAAGAAGGTATCCCCAGCCGTGAGGCAAGTTTTTTTGCTTTAATAGCTCTGCTCCAGACCACCCCATATCCACAATGAAAAAAGAAGCCTTCGACCTTCTCCATCCGGAGAACCCAAAGACTTCTTTTTTATTATCGATTTTACGCTCAAGCCCCAACCTTCTCCGGTTCAAGCTCCGACGTACATTGCGGGCAACGGCTCGCTTTCGCCGACACTTCCGTCAAGCAATACGGGCATTCGCGTGTTGTCTTTTCCGGTTCCGGCTTATCATGCTCTTTTCTTTTGAGCATATTGATGCCTTTGACCAAGATAAAAATACAGAACGCGACGATCAGAAAGTCGATCACATTGTTGATAAACTGTCCGTACGCCACAACCGAAGCGCCTACTTCTTGGGCTTGCGCAAGCGTCCGCACCGGCGAACCATCCGCCAACGTAATGTCCGGGTCCAAATTCCAGAAGCGACTTCCGAAATCAATCCCGCCCATTGCTTTGCCCAGCGGTGGCATGATGATGTCGTTGACGAGAGAAGTCACGATTTTGCCGAATGCCGCACCGATGATCACACCGACTGCCAAATCAATCACATTGCCGCGCATCGCGAATTCTTTAAACTCTTTAACGATTCCCATTCAAAATCCTCCTTTATGTATTAAATCTGAGTTGCCATTTTATTGGATTCATTAAGGCTTTTTTCTCATTGTACACCAAATTTCGAAAATGAAAACTCACGTTTCATGTAATTTTCACTTTTCATTTTTTCAGATTCGGAGTATACTTCAACCATTATTCTGTTTTTCGTATAGGTGCGGGAATAGGCCCGCATGTCTCTACCTGATCGCCGGAACGATCGGACTACGGAAAACGGCTGCCCTAAAGCATGTTGGTTCGATTACTCGTCATTTTGCGAATATGGTCGATATGGATTTGATCCCGGTAGGTTGCAAAGTTATGCCGCCGCGTCAAAGCGTATCGCATCATCGCCGGTGCCGCCTCCGATCTTTTCAGGGAATTGCAGTCGTTTATTCAGTAGCCCGTATCTTTTCCGCAAAGGGAGAGAGGCGGGCTTTTTTGCGTTTTTGATCTTACACATTCGGGAGGACTCAAAATGAAATTGTTACAAGATAAAGTGTTAAGCGAAGGTATTGTGCTGAGCGAACAAGTATTGAAAGTCGATTCGTTTTTGAATCACCAGATGGACCCTGTACTGATGAAAGAAGTCGGCAAAGAGTTCGCGCGTCTGTTCCAAGCTGAAGGCATCACCAAAGTCTTAACGATTGAGTCATCCGGTATCGCTCCGGCGATTATGGCATCTTTGGAACTCGAAGTACCGATGATCTTCGCCCGCAAACAAAAATCGCTGACATTGCGCGAAGATATTTACGTGGAAAAAGTCTATTCGTTCACAAAAGAACAAAGCAACGATGTGACCGTATCGAAAAAATTCTTGTTCCCGAATGACCGCGTACTGATTATCGACGATTTCCTCGCTCATGGCGAAGCAGCTCTAGGTCTGGCACGTATCGCGGAGCAAGCCGGTGCATCGGTAGCGGGAATCGGCATTGTGATCGAAAAGTCGTTCCAAAGCGGCGCCAAACGGATTCAAGACGCGGGTTACCGCGTAGAATCGCTGGTACGGATTGCTTCGCTTGCGGGCGGCAAAGTCACATTTATGACAGAAGAAACGGTTCATTAATTAGGAGGTCTATCGCGGTATGAGTTCGGATCGTATTTTTCAAAAACATCGCCATCCGGCGAAAACTTTCTCGCTCGGATTGCAGCATGTCCTTGCGATGTATGCAGGAGCGATTGTCGTTCCGATGATTGTCGGTCGTGAGATCGGAATGACACAAGAGCAATTAACGTATCTGATTGCAATCGACTTGCTGGCGTGCGGCGTCGCGACGTTGATGCAAGTATGGGGCAATCGCTTTTTCGGAATCAAGCTTCCGGTCGTACTCGGTTGCGCCTTCCAAGCCGTATCCCCAATGATTATGATCGGTAATGCGCCGGGGCTTGGGATCGGAGCGATCTACGGGGCGATTATCGCGTCTGGATTATTTATCTTTTTGTTCTCGGGATTATTTGGGCAACTCATTCGCCTATTCCCACCGATTGTGACGGGTTCGGTCGTAACGATCATCGGCGTAACTTTGATTCCGACCGCGATGACCAATCTCGGCGGGGGCCAAGGGGCAGCAGACTTCGGGAGTTTATCGAATATTTGTCTCGGCTTCGGCGTGTTGATTTTTATCGTGTTGCTAAACCGGGTTTCGACCGGATTTATTCGTTCGATCTCGATCTTGATCGGTCTTGTAGTGGGCACGGCTGTAGCGGCGTTCATGGGGAAAGTCGATTTCTCGCCTGTGGCAAACGCGGGTTGGTTCCATGCGATCACGCCGTTTCATTTCGCTGCTCCAACGTTCCATCTGAGCGCGATCTTGACGATGATTTTGGTTGCGATCGTAAGCGTCGTAGAATCAACGGGAGTATTTATGGTGCTCGGGAAAATCGTAGGACGCGATATCGGTTCGAAAGAATTGGCTCGCGGGTATCGTGCGGAAGGTCTGGCGATCATCCTGGGCGGGATCTTCAACTCGTTCCCGTATACGACGTATTCGCAAAATGTCGGGCTTGTTCAAATGAGCCGTGTGAAAACGCGCGATGTCGTCGCCGTAGCCGGTATTTTGCTGGTGCTTGTCGGATTTATTCCGAAGATCGCGGCGACTGCGCAATTGATTCCGGCTTCGGTACTCGGCGGTGCGATGGTCGCTTTGTTCGGGCTTGTGCTTTCGTCCGGCGTACGCGTGCTTGGCGACCAAGTCGATCTGTCCCGTCATGAAAATCTATTTATTATCGCGTGTTCGGTCGGTATGGGACTCGGCGTATCGGTCGTCCCGGGATTATTTGCAGGCTTGCCGGAACAACTTCGCATTCTGGTCGATAACGGCATTATTGCGGGTAGCTTCACGGCGATCATCATGAATTTGTTGTTTAACGGATTGGGCGAGAAAAACGCGCATCTGAAAGTTACGGTAGATGAATAAAACCTACCTTGAATCATTATAAAAAAAGAATCAGCTCTTAATATTTTCATAAGAGACTGATTCTTTTCTTTTTTCGAGGTCATGCATAGTTTCCATATTAATTAGAGGTTTCCGGTAAAGCAACACGGTGTAATCGCGCATTTTTCATATTCATCGAGTCATAGTAATAAAGCCAGTTAGAAACAATGAAAAAATCTCCAAAAATAGGTGGATCCGGATCAATTAGAGGTTGCGAATTTTCACCTTGCCCATTCCTTATACTCTGCCTATAGAGTTTTCCATCATCGCGGTTATATATAAGTTGATCTTCAAAGACATGAAGACGTACCACTCGTTCAGCTAGGAGTACGGAAGAAGAGTTTGATGATTTTTTTTGTAAAAAGACATTTCCTTTTTCATTTTGAGTCACAATACCTTGCGAAGAGAAAAAGAAATCAAACACATCTTCGTTCACAATCTTTTTTGGACTCCCGCCATCTAAGTCCATTTCATACAATCCCCATTGGTCTGTGTGATCCACATAATAGAGCTTGTTGTTATGAAGTTTAGCTGGACCGATCCAATTTGTACTTAGAGTTTCTATTTTAAGTTGTCGGAGATCTAATTTCTTAAGGGCATAGTTTTCATCGCTATCTACATAATACAGTTGATTATTTTGGATTCCAATCAGATCTGAGAAAGATGAATCTACTAGTTTTTTTAGCTGTTTCCCTTTTTTATCCATACGGTAAATCCCGTTATCTCGATCTAAGACCGTGTAGTAAATCATATTTTCATCAAGTAATAATTGTACAGCAGAATCTGTAGTTAACTGTTTAGGTTGATCTCCATGTACAGACATACTATAAATTCTACCTTTTTGTTGCTGATCAATAAAAAAGATCTGCTCACCGTCTGTTTGTAAAAAAGGAGCGTCCAGATTTTGGGGTGTAGCCTGATCTATATGATACAAGGTGACATCAACGGGATTAGTTTGATATTTTTTAATCATAAATAAAGTTAGACATGCTATAAGTAATATGCCTGTTGTTACTAAAATCAGTATTCTTTTTTTCATTTGTACTCTTCCTTTGAAAATAAGAGAAGAAATACTTAAGTATTTCTTCTCTTATTTTGAATTTTAAGGACGAATCAAAGTTACGCTTCCTACTGTACTTTCAGTAAGAGAATTATAATCTACGTAACGATCATTAGTTGTCCAGTTATCAAACTCCTTCAAAAAACGAGCCTTATTTGCCTCTGTTTTTTTAAACTCTCTATAGCCTACTACAGTTATTGAATGATTTGAATAATATCCATATGCTAAGTTGAACATAGCAGGACGACGATTATCAATTTCTGCTGTGAATGTATCAAAGCTATATAAATATTGATTGCTACCTGTACCAGAATACCCATACTTTTTCCACACATCATTTACAATATTATTCATCTTGGTGGGACTAGTTCCATCAAGTGGGGTGTACCCGTATTTTACACCTATTGTACGAACATCTGAATATAATCCACTTAAAGAAGAATTGATATTTGTATAACCTATATTACGGTAATATTCAAAAATAGTTGTAATTACAGACATAGAACAGTTATTTACACCAGGGAAATTGGGTTCAAAATTTTGTTGTATATGTGGTTTGATACTTGCATGTGAAATTGTTCCTTGACGGTTCATCGTGTAACCAGCGCCGTATTTACTTTGTACGTAAGTTATTGGGTCGTAAATATTACCATAACCACTATCTCCATGTTGTCCACTATAACCTACCAGCCATTCCTCTAAATTAAAGTTTTTTATCATATCTAGCATGTTAAGTAATTCGCTATTATCAATCTCTTCTTCTGTTTTATTTGAAATTTCTTGAGTTTGGAATTCATCATAACTTGTGATTTTTTGGCTATTTTCGACTTCGAAAAGAGGAGAGAAGGAATCATCTTCTGAAGTATAATAATGTAAGCCGCCTGTATAATAAATTTTTTGGGAGTCAGAAGAACGCTCTTGCTCAAATTTTTGCAACCCGTACTCTGACGTCGTGCTTTCTAAATTTAGTACTTCAGAATAGACAGGTTCAGCAGTGTAAGCGAACTCCTGTATTAGTTTTTGCTTAGGGTTCGTAGAAACCACAATATAGCCATTATTTACTCCATTTTGTTCTAGTTCAAACGAATAGGCGTCTACAGAATCATCAATTCCGTATAAGGGAACAATGCTACTTATTCTAGTCTGGTCGTTCCAAGTAGAATCGGGATCGTGCATTGTATTTTCAATAAATAAAACTGCCACTTTACCAACATCATTTAATTCAAGAGTATTTTTATTTTCTGCTCACTTCCTGAATTTTTGAAAGAAGCTGCCTCAAGATGGTTACAATAAAGATAGAGAACAAAGAAAAATTGAGACGTGCGACAAGAATCTTCGCTCCGGGGTGAATTCATGAATAAAAAATGGTGGAAAGAAAGCGTCATTTATCAGATCTATCCAGTCAGCTTCAAAGATACGACAGGCGACGGTCAAGGCGATCTGCGCGGCATCATCGAAAAGTTGGATTATTTGCAAGAGCTTGGCGTCGACGGGATCTGGATTTGTCCGATTTACGCATCGCCGGGTTACGACAACGGGTACGACATCAGCGATTATTACGGCATCGATCGCAAATACGGCACGATGGACGACTTTGACGAATTGTTGCAAAAAGCGCACGCCCGCAATATCCGTATCATTATGGATCTGGTGTTAAATCACAGTTCGCATGAGCATGAGTGGTTTATCGAAGCTTCTTCTTCCAAAGACAACCCGAAGCGAGATTATTACATCTGGCGCGAACCGAAAGAAAACGGCGGTTATCCGAACAACTGGGAATCGTATTTTAGCGGCTCGGTATGGGAATTCGACGAACGCACGCAAGAGTATTATATGCACTTGTATGCCAAAGAGCAGCCCGATCTGAACTGGGAAAATCCGCAGGTCGTTCGCGAACTTCACGATATGGTGAAATGGTGGCTTGAAAAAGGCGTTGACGGCTTCCGTTTTGATGCGATCTCGCATATCGTCAAAGCCGAAGGTCTACCCGATGCGGACAATCCGCAAAACCTTCCGGTCGTGCAGGCGTATCACTTTTTCTCCAATTTGGACAAAGTACATTATTTCCTGCGCACACTGAACGAAGACGTGCTCGACTTTTACGATATTATGAATGTCGGCGAAGTATCGGGTCTTGGACCGGAGCAAGCACTGGATTATGTCGGGGAAGGTCGCAACGAACTCGATATGATCTTTCAGTTCGAGCATATGTTTTTGGATGCCAAGTCCGGCGGAACCGGCAAATGGGATATTAAGCCGTGGACTTTGATCGATCTCAAAAAGATCATGAGCCGCTGGCAAACGGTGCTTCACAAAAAGGGTTGGAACGCCAACTATATGAGCAATCACGACCAACCGCGTCAGGTGTCGCGCTTTGGCAACGACGGCGATTACCGGGTACGTTCGGCGAAGATGCTGGCAACTTTCCTGTATACCCTTCAAGGTACGCCTTATATTTATCAGGGCGAAGAAATCGGTATGACGAATGTGAAATTCCCGTCGATCGATCAGTATCGCGACGTCGAGACATTGAACTATTACAAACAATGTATCAAGCAAGGGATCGATGAAAAAGAAGTCATGCAGCGGATTTGGAAAAAAAGCCGCGATAACGCTCGCACGCCGATGCAGTGGAACTACGACGAACATGCCGGCTTCACGGACGGTCAACCGTGGATGGACGTAAATCCGAATTACGCAAAGATTAACGTCGAAGCGGCGCGTCGTGATCCCGATTCGATCTTCCATCATTATCGGAAGCTGATCGAACTGCGCAAAAAGCATGAAGTCATTGTATACGGCGATTACCGTCTGGTATTGCCGTTGCATGAAGAGATTTATGCGTTTGTGCGGACTTGGGAAAATGAAAAATTGCTCGTTATTTTGAATTTCTTCAGCGGTGCGCCTACGTTTGAATGGCCGGAAGAGCTGCAAGGGATGAAGGAAGAATTATTGATTGCGAATTATGAGCCGATTGAAGGCGAGGATTTGTATGAGCTGAATTTGCGTCCATATGAGACGCGGGTGTATAAATTGAGCTGACAGTTTGGTTGGGAGCCCCTGAGTTTGTGAGGGGCTTTTTTGTTGCGTTGTGTTAGAGACGCTGCGGGAGAAATTCGTTTCGGTCGCTTGTTGAAATCGGGAAAATTTGATTAGAATTTTATTGGGTTTTCCCGATTTCAAAGGCGAACGCTGACGCTCCTGCACTGAATTTCTCCCTCCGCTGGGCTAGGCGGCTCGCAAACAAAAAAGAAAATTTAGGTACGAGCAATATCTAAGTGTGGGCGCTCAATTTATTTGAGAGGGAGGGTAGAGAAAAGAGAAAAAGAGAGAAGAGAAGAGCGAAAAAAAGAATCAGCCGGGGATGTCGGCTGATTCTTGGGATTGAGGAGTTAGGTAGAGGGAGATGAGGTCGTCGGCGATGAAGGAAGAAGCGTCGGGGCGACCCAGTTGACCGGCGCGGTCTTGGGCGGCGCGGAGTTTGGCGGGATCGCTGAGCAGCGAGGAGATCTGCGTTGCCAACTCTTCGGCGTTGCGGGAGATGAAGGCGGCGCCTTGTTTTTCTAAATAGACGGCGTTATTACGTTCTTGTCCCGGAACGGGGCGGAACAAAAAGATCGGAAGGCGGCAAGCGAGCGATTCGGCGAGCGTGATGCCACCCGGTTTGGTCACGATGCAATCGCTCATTCGCATAAGCGACGCGACTTGGTTGGTGAAGCCGAGCACTTGAATCTGCTCGGAACTTGCGTACTGCTGCGCGAGCCCCGCGCGCATTTCTTCGTTGTGACCGCATACGACGATCACCTGAACGTCGCCTTGCGCTAGCAGCAAGTCGCAGACGCGGCGTAGGCCGAGCATAACGCCGTAGGCTCCTGCCATGAGCAGCACGGTCTTGCGCGCGGGATTTAGCGCGATGCCGGACACGGACGCTTCGCCTGTCCGTAGAGCACGCGCTGCGGCGAATTCATGCGTAGCCTTCACGTTCGCCGACTCGGAGGCGATCGAATCGACCGGTCGAATTGAAATCGATCGGTCTTGAGCTTCTCGGGAGATCGAAGTCCCGTCGAAGCCTTCTTTGATCGGTATTCCGCTCACCGTAATCCGCTTCGGATCTATTCCGATCACGGATGCTTCTTGGCGCATTTCTTCGGTCGCGACATAGAAGCGATCGACGTCAGGGTGCAGCCAGCGTCCATGCAGATCAAAGTCCGTCACGACGTTGACGATCGGAATATCTAACCCGATCTTGCGGCGCAGCTTAGGCATAACCATCTGCGGAAACGTATGAACGACGACGTCCGGTCGTTCCGTTTTCAAATATTCTTCTAGTCTGCGCGTACCAAAAGCATGTAAAATATGTGCAAAAGGCTTATCGGACTTCATATCTTTGGTCATATTGTAGACCAACCCGTATAGCCCCGGAATGGTGCGGTAACTTTGCATATATACAAATCGAGTCAATGTATTGAGCTTCGGATGCGCTTCAGCCATCAGATCCAGCATTTTAACTTGATGGATCCCACGTTCATGGAGACTTTTCTGCAATGCCTTTGTTGCTTGATAATGCCCGTCTCCGTAACTTGCGTATAAGATTAGAACGTTCGGTTCCTGCCCGTGCATAATGTCCTCCCTAAATTGCGATAATCTTATCTTACCAACTCTTAACCCTTTTTTCACATCTACCCTACTTTTTGTTCCATGACCCTAATCTCTAAAAGCTTATCGTAGTTTTATAAATAGCTTCTAGCCTATGTATATCTTAATTTCTTAATGCACTCAGGGCTTTTATTTCTTGTGCCCTTACCCCACCCTACCCCGGGGAGCGAGTCTGTTTCGAACCGTAGCGCCTTGGCTTTCCTCCCCTTCCTCCGATCTTATTCCAATCAAAGGGGAGGAAAACGAACAAAGCGAAGGTCGAAACAGACTACCTCCAGCCCCACCACCAACATCTACCCATCAAACTCAATAAATGTTATACTCATAAGTAAGCATCTTCTTAAAATCTGTTCATTCGCTTTAGTTTTCGTTTGGAGGAAGTCGCATCCGGCCAAAAAGAGAAGAAAGGCAAACCGGAAGTGATTCAGCAAGCATTTCGTCGGGTATGTAACAAATTAGATGGATGTTTAGCTTCGCGGCGACATCGGCGTTAGCCGTAACAGTAGGCAACGAAGCGCAGCAGACAAGACGATAACCTTGAGGGGTGTCTGTCGGCAGCAGATTTTTTTGACATTCTCGATAACGAAATACGTTCCGGGAGGGAATTATGATGGCGACCAAAGGTCATAACGAAGTCAAGGAAAGTCTGCGGGAAATGACGCGTATTTTCCGTCCAAGTGATCCGAAAAAGTTTGTAAAGGAATATGTTCGGAAGTATCATATTATGGGCGGTTACGAGGAAGAATTAACGTTAGTGGTAGAAAACGAGATGGGAAAAATCAACTCGTCCGCTTCGTAATCGAAGCAAATCAGATGGATCGTGAAGATGCCTTTGCTAGCGACCCAACGTTAGCAAAATGATAACGATCGTCATTCATGCGAAATACCTTTTTACTTAGAATCGAATATGTTCGACCGTCCTTTTGGCTATATTCGGAAGGGCGGTTTTTTTGCGTGTATAGACTTTTTTGGAGCTTCTATACCTTGACGAACCGGATAAACTTCTTTATAGTGTGCTTATTAATATATACAGTAAGACGTAAGATCTGAAAAGCTTCTTATTTTGTAGGTTGAATAGGGATGGAGGTACATTGTGAGCGGAGATTGGAGTCAAGCTTGGCTGATTGTGCGCCGAGAACTGAAGATTGATCGATATTATTTGTCGGCTTCGATTTTGTTTATTGGGTATATGGCTTTTTTCGGAGGGCTATTGATCGCAGCTGTTAAAACAGAACCTAGTTTATCTTTGGCTATGGATATTATTTTTTGGGCGATCACGACGATGATTGGATTTTATTTTTCCAGAAGAATCATGAAGTACATTACCGAAGACTCGTACACGCACATGCTCGCTTATTACCGATCTTTACCGATTTCGCCTAAAGTGATCGCGTTGGCTCGTTGTCAGCAATTGATCCTCGCGACGGTAGTCAACGGAGTGCTGTTATTTGGACTAATGTATGCGTTTCATGGCAGTATCCGTGAACAATTCAGCGTAGGAGCTTGGATATCGCTTGCGATTTTTTGGGCAGGATTTGGTCTGATCAGCAACAGTATCTATATCGTATTGGAATTGCTGCTTCGCGGAAAAGCCTATTGCTGGTACAGCATCGCGTTTATGGGCATTGTGGTTGCGATCATCGTCATTTTGCATCTATCCGGTTTTCATATCGTGGAAGAAAATGTGAGAGCCACTGTCTATTCGGAAATGGCGTTGCCTATAACCTGGATCATGCTCGCACTTGGCATACTATCGATGATTGCGGCTTACCGCATCATTGTGCAGAAATTGCCGCGCCGAAATGTAGCCTAATCCTCATCAAAGTAACGGGATATAAAGGAGTGAAGATATGCGAATACCCGTTCAAATTAACGAAAGCAGCGCAGAGCCTTTGTATCATCAGATCGAAACGCAATTGCGCTCGCTGATCGTGACCGGGCAGATCGTCGAAGGAACGCTGCTGCCCTCGATTCGAGAATTTTCTGCCGATCTAAAATGTAGTGTGATTACGATCCGGCGGGTGTATCAAGATTTGGAGAACGAAGGATTGCTGCGGACGCGTCAAGGTACCGGAACATTCGTTACGAAAGTCGATACCGACGACCGAGAAGCTTATAAGAAACAAATCGTGCTTGATGCGGTTCGGGAGCTGGTTGATACCGCGAAGTCTGTCGGATATACCGTAGACGAACTTCGACAAGTCATCGATGAAACGCTTTCGAAAGAGTAACGTAAAGAGACGGGAACGCTGCCAAAAAGCCCCTTTTCGCATATGCGAATCAAGAGTGTAGAGGAGCTTCCCGATTCCGCTAAGGATAAAAGGTCAAGGATGAAGGAGTGAATCAAGGTGGACAATGTGGCATTGGAATGGCGACAAGTAGTGAAAAAGCGCGATCGGATGACTCTCGGGCCGATTGATCTGAAGTTACATGAAAATCTGGTAACAGCTTTGATCGGACGCAACGGTTCAGGAAAATCTACATTGATGAAGCTCGCTGTGCAATTGATTCATCCAGATTCGGGTGAAGTGGCATGGTTCGGGCAGACGTATTCGGCAGAAAGCTTGCCTGTCGATGTTCGTGCGCAAATCTCGTATGTTCCTGAAAACTTTATCGTCGAAGAAGACGGTCTCAAAATGGATGAGGTCGCGGAGTTTCGTGCATCGTGGTATCCCAAATGGGACTGGCAACGGTATGAAGAACTGATTCATCGTTTTGATATTCCAAGCGGCAAGAAGCTCAATAAGCTCTCCAAAGGTCAACGGCGGAAATTCGAAATTGCAGCGGCACTGGCGATTAGACCGAAGCTACTTCTGCTGGACGAACCTTCTTCGGGGCTTGATCCTTTTGCTTGGAAAACGATGATGAACGAAATTCGCCGCTGCGTCGATGAAGACGGAACGACGGTATTGTTGTCGACGCATATCGTAGAAGAAGTACGCCGAATGGCAGATTATCTGGTCTTGATCGACAAAGGGCATTCGCTTGGTATGGTTGAAAAAGACTTTTTGCTGGAACGCGGACGAGAAATTTGGATCACGCGCGATGACGAATTGCTAGGCGAAATGCCTGCTGTAGTCGAATCGGCGATCGAGTCGCAAGGCATGGTAAGATTTATCACGATGGATTACCCGGGAGCTGCGGCGCTATTGGAAGAAGCCGGAGTAAAGCCGATTCAAGTCCGTGCATTGGAACTCGACGAAATGATGGAACATTGGATGAACGGAGCAGTTCTGGAAGCCCACTAGAGTCGAAGGGGATGATGAACATGACGGAAAGACTGATTTTAAAGCAAGTGGTCAAAAAGTACGGAGATAAGATGGCGGTCGATCGGATCTCGTTAGGCGTGCAAGAAGGAGAGATTTACGGGCTCCTCGGCGCCAACGGTGCAGGCAAAACGACGACGATGCGGATGGTACTGGGACTCATTTATCCCGACGATGGAAGCATTACATATGGCGGCAAAGCTTACGGAGCCGATGTGCAGCGGTTGGTCGGCTATTTGCCCGAAGAACGCGGATTGTATCCGAAGGTGAAAGTCAGCGAACAGATCATTTATTTGGCGAAACTACGCGGAATGAACGGAGCGGAAGCGGATAAAAATTTGCGCTATTGGATGAAAAAGTTCGAAGCCGAAGAGTATTACGATAAGCGGATCGAAGAACTGTCCAAAGGCAATCAACAGAAGATGGGCTTTATCGCGGCAGTCGTGCATCGCCCGGAAATTTTGATTCTCGATGAAGCATTCAGCGGGCTTGATCCGGTTAACGTAGAGCTACTCAAATTGGCGGTCAAAGAACTGCGCGACCAAGGCGCGAGCATCTTGTTCTCGACGCACCGGATGGAGCATGTCGAAGAATTATGCCGTAATATTACGATATTGGATCGTTCCAAAACCGTGCTGCAAGGCGATATTCGCGAAATTAAAAATCGGTTCCCACGCGAGCAGATTTTGCTCAAAACGTCTTCGCCCGTCGAAGGATTGGATCAGATTCAAGGCGTGACTTCGGTAGAAGGAACTCCTGACCAGTATCTGCTGAAAATTTCGGACGAGGCGGCGGCGCCACTGGTATTAACGGAAGCGATTAGACAAAGCGACGTGCGACATTTTGAAGTTAAAGAACCTACGCTTAACCAAATCTTTATTCGATCGGTGGGTGAACGACATGAATAGACTTGGAACCGTGGTTGGTTTTACGTTCAAGAACAAAGTTCGCACCAAATCGTTTCTGATTACAACGTTATTGCTTGCATTAGTGATGACAATCGGGATTCACGTCCCGTTCTTGATCCAATTGTTCACGGGAGGCGATGATGCAGCTTCCACGAATAAGATCGGGATCGCAGACGGCGGGCAAACGGAAATCGCGCAGCAAATCGAAAATTACGTCTCGGCATTGCCGAATAATGAGCTAGAGTTCGTACCGCTTAATGGGCAAGATGCGGCAGCTTTGAATGAACAAGCGAAGACGCAAAAACTCGGCGGATATCTGGAGATTACGCCAGGCGAGAGCGGTACGTTCCCGGCTGTTAAATATATCTCGGATGACGGCGTAGTGCCGAACGATATTCAAGCGGCACTGCAACCTGCGCTGGAAAATGCCAAAACGCGCTTTATCACGGCTGGAGCGCTGAGCGATGCACAGATTGCGCAGCTTACGACGCCGGTTCAACTTCAATTCAGCAGTTATGACCGTGCCGCAGGAGTCGATACTTCATCGTCAGGCAGCGGTAATAATGAAGAAAAGTTCAGCCCTATGAACTTTATCACGGTCTATGTACTTATGACCTTGTTCTTCTTCTCCGCGATGTTAACAGGGAATATGATTGCATCCGAAGTCACTTCGGAAAAAAGTTCGCGTGTCATGGAAATTCTGATCACGAGCGTATCGCCGCTCACTCAGATGTTCGGCAAAGTCATGGGCGTATTCCTTGTCGGATTGCTGCAAATCGTCGTATTCGGCGTGACGATTGCAGTCAATCTGATGTTGCCGCATAACCGCAATGTATTGGCGGGATTCGATCTGGACTTTTCGCAATTGCCAGTCGATGTCTTAGTGTATGGGCTGATCTTCTATATACTCGGATACTTCTTGTACGCGCTGCTGTACGCGGCAGTCGGATCGATCGTCAGCCGTACCGAAGACTTGGGTCAAGCGGTAACGCCGCTTACGATGTTATCGCTTGCCGCGTTTTATATCGGGATTTTCAGCCTCAACAGTACAAACTCCTTGCTCATGAAAATCTCGTCGTTCGTTCCGTTCACGTCGCCAACGACGATGATCGCACGAATCGGGCTTGGCGAGATCGCCTTCTGGGAAATCGTTGTGTCGTTAGTGTTGCTGTTAGCCGCGATCTTCTTCTTCGGATGGCTGTCAGCGAAAATCTACCGCACCGGCGTACTGATGTACGGCAAACGTCCTTCATTTAAAGAACTGCGTAAAGCGATGAAGGCGTATAAGATTTAGTTGGTTGTCAGGGATAGGCAGGATTAATCTAATAGAAAAAGATAGAAAGTAAAGAGCAGCCGACCCAAATGGTCGGCTGCTCTTTTTAACGATTCATTATCTAAATCAGAAAGCACCAAAACGGCTGCCTGCGGCTACACCTTTAGGAGATATGCGTTCAATCTCTGCCAGATCGTCGGCAGTCAATGTCACTTGCAGCGCACCTAAGTTTTCTTGCACACGGTCTAATCGTTTGGTTCCCGGGATAGGCGTAATTTGTTCACCTTGTGCCAGTAGCCAAGCGAGGCTAAGTTGGGCAGGGGTGCAACCTTTTTGCATTGCCATTTGTTCGATCAGAGAAACAATCTCGATGTTCTTCGTAAAGTTTTCTCCTTGGAAACGTGGATAATAACGACGATAATCGTCTTCCGGCAGATCTTCGTAGGTCTTGATCTGACCTGTCAAAAATCCTCTGCCCAGTGGGCTATAAGGCACTAGACCGATACCCAGTTCATTGAGGACGGGAAGGACTTCATCTTCAACTTCTCGACTCCACAACGAATATTCGGTCTGAACTGCGGTCAGCGGATGTACGGCATGGGCGCGTCTGATCAGATCGGCAGGTGCTTCGGACAAGCCGATGTATCGAATCTTGCCTTGCTTCACGAGATCCGCCATCGTGCCAATCGTTTCTTCGATCGGCGTATTTGGATCGGGACGGTGCTGGTAATACAGATCGATGTAATCAAGCCCTAAGTTATAAAGGCTGGCATCCACAGATTTTTTAATATAAGCGGGGTCGCCTTTTGGTCCTTGAGCGTGCGTGACTCCGAACTTGGTAGCAACAATAGCCTGATGGCGGCGATCTTTGAGCGCGCGTCCGACAAGCTTCTCATTCCCTCCGAAACGACCCAGCATGAATTCTTCTCCATACAAGTCGGCTGTATCCAACATCGTCACGCCTAGATCCAATGCGCCATGAATGGTATGTACCGATTCGTCGTTATCTGGCATCATCATCGTTCCGAGATTGATTGCAGAAACTTCCAGCCCTTGATTCCCTAGTTTTCTTCGTTGCAGCACAGGATGCCCTCATTTCACGTTTAGGATTTTTGTGAACCTAAGGTGAGTCTAATTGATCTACAATCAGGCGACCACACAACGTTTTTACTAGTAAAAATAGTACTAGGCAGTGTCGGGATCTTCGGTCAGCGGTGTGTAGATACAAGTGTGCATATCCGTGCTTTCAGAGAAATACAGTAGCGAACGAATATGATAGTGTACAGATTGTTGGGTATCCGAGGAGCCTGGGGAGCGTAAAATCACTTGTTGATCCTTTTTGACTTGAACCTCGTACTGTCTCCAAATTTGTTCGAATTCCGCGCTATGTTGGATCAGATGTTCGACGGTCTGTTCAAACCAAGGATCGTTTTTGTACTTATCGTAGTACGTTCGGAACACGCCGACCGAATAATTCGAGAACTCTTCTAGATTGACGATACGTTCGCGCAGTTCCTGATTTTTAAATAATAGGCGAATAAAATAACGTTCCTGAACCGGTATAGAAGAAAAGTCGATAAAAGCTTCTTGCGCGGCTTTGTTCCAAGCGAGCACTTCGCTTTTTTCATTGGTGATATGGCAAGGATAAGTAAGCTGATCGATAATCGCTTGCATTTGTGGATCAACAACAGCTTGCGTAGCTGGAGGTGTCTCGGATAGATGAGGATTCCATAATTGATGTAAGTGACTTTTCTCCGCTGAAGATAGTTGAAGGGCTTGGGCGATGCTGTCGATCACGTCTTTGGAAGGATTCAAGTCCCGTCCTTGTTCGAGCCAAGTGTAATAAGTCAGACTCACACCGGACAATACGGCGACTTCCTCGCGCCTTAAACCAGGCGTTTTTCGTTGTCCTTGAGTGAACTTCAATTTCACATCCTGCGGCGACAATCGCCCTCTGCGTGATTTGAGGAACAGCCCTAGTGCTTTTGCTTTGTTATTGGTCGCAGTCATCGATCCATCACCACCTGCATGTTTGGTCTTATCATAGCTAACATTGGGCTGGGTATCAATTGCCGGGTTAAATACAGATCTTTTGACAGTACCCTTTTGAAACTTTTTTCTTGTACTTATCGTTTACTGTATATTGCACCTATTCATTTTATTCGAATTGAGGTTTGGACATGGATAAAAAAAGTCTTGGATGGCTAAGCGTTGTTGGGGTAGCGGTTATTATGGTAGCAGGCATAGCGATATCTGTTGAATCTGCAAAAACGCCTCTTGCCCAATATAAATCGAAAGCTGTTATCGAACATGTAGAGAAGAAAGAAACAGCTGTAATTGTAGACGGGTATAAGATAAAGTACCTTCTATCTGTGAAAAGCTCTACAGAAGATAATCCAGATACAGTCGTTTTGGATGAACATACAAATATTTATCAAGTGAATAATGATCATAAAGAAAAAATCACGCTAGATCAATTACAGCCGGATCAAACGATTGATATGATCTATGAATATCCAAATGATCATTTAATTAGAGCTAGTGAGATATCTGTTGTATCGAATCGATAAAAAATTTATACAAATAAAAAAAGTAGAAGGAGCGAAAAAATGCGAATGCTCATATTAGGCGCAACCGGACGAGTGGGGAGTGTCATGACGAAGTTAGCTATAGAAGATGGGCACGACGTGACTGTTCTTGTGCGCGATCCAAGCAAAGTTTCGGAGCATGAGAATCTGACGATCTTGCAAGGCGATGCTTGCCGCGCCGAAGATATTCAGCGTGCCGTAACGAGGAACGATGTGGTCGTGAGCGCATTGAATACAGGCGGAGCGACGACGCTGAGCGACAGTATCCCGCTGATTATCGAAGCGATGGAGAACAGCGGTATTCGCCGCGTTGTTACGATCGGCACCGCCGGAATTTTGCAAAGCCGAGCCGAGCCGCACTTGCTTCGCTATCAATCTAGCGAATCGAAGCGAAAATTGACGCGTGCGGCGGAGGAACATGAAATTGTGTATCAGCAACTTCAAGCATCGGCGCTGGATTGGACGATTGTATGCCCGACCTATTTGCCGGACGGGGAAGCGGTTGGGAATTATCGCACGGAAGCCGATAGACTGCCCGAAGGCGGCGATCGGATATCGGTGGGCGATACAGCGGAGTTTGCTTACCGGGAGATTGGGGAGCGGCAGTATGTGGGAGCCCGGGTAGGGATTGCGTATTAAGGATTGGAATAAGTAGGAGGACCAACATGACTATCCGATTAGTATTTCCAGCTAATGAAAAAGCTAAGGATTACTGTTTGTGGATTGCAGAAGTAATGCAGTCTGAATTTGGAATCTCAAAGAAAGAAGCTGTGGATCGTATCAATTCTTTTTGGAGACGAAATGATCTAACTGATGACGATAATATTATGTATCATGAAGGACCGGATTTTTGGGCATATCAAATCTATTGTAAGGATACATTTTGGTGGAATATGAAAAAAGAAGAACTGACTCCGAGAAAATACGAAGTGCTTTAAAAACTGTAAAAAGAAAATTAAGATCAATGATCTTAACCGTCTTTTTTATATAAATTCACTATCCCCCTCTCACATTTTCTACAAAAGTGGTACAATGCGAAATGAAACCGGGCGCTACTTGATCCGTAAACATAAGGGTAGGCGGATCGCGCCGATTTTATACGGAATATGACTATTTTTTGCGAATGAGAGGTTTGATCGAAAGTGGGAGTTAAAGTTATTACCAAAGAACAAGTCTGGCAGTTGCGTCATCAGGTGATGTGGCCGCAGGAAGAGTTCGATTATATTAAGTTGCCGGATGACGATGAAGGGATTCACTACGGGCTGATGGATGGCAAAGAAGTGGTGTCGGTCGTGTCGTTGTTTGTACAAGGTAAAGATGCACAGTTCCGCAAGCTTGCGACATTGGAAGATCGTCAAGGCGAAGGGTGCGGCAGTAAATTACTCAATCATGTTCTTAATGAAGCGAAGCGTAAAGGCGTCAAGCATATTTGCTGTAACGCTCGCACGAATAAAGTTCCGTTTTACGAAAAATTCGGGCTGGCTACAACTCAAGTGGTGTTCAAAAAAGGCGGTCAAGAGTACGTAGTGATGGAACGCTTTTATTAATAAGAAAAGGAGGCGGGGCAGCTTGTGAAATGTACAAGATGTCCCGTTTTCGTTTGCCCAAGTGATCCCAATTGGTATAAAATAGATCTTAGTGCTTTTTTTCGAAAGGGGAAACCGTATGGGGAAAGAGAAAATGTCCAAAAAGAACAAGATGTTGAAGATTTTTTCCAAAGCGTTGTTGATCGTGATCGGTGCTGTTCTCACGGCATATGGTCTTGAAGCTGTATTGATTCCAAACCAAGTGTCGGATGGCGGAGTGACCGGCTTGAGCATCGTGGGTTCCCAGTTGTTCGGCCTGCCTCTCGGCCTTCTGATTGCGATCATTAATATTCCGTTCGTTTTTTTGGGATATAAGCAGATCGGTAAAAGTTTTGCGCTTTATTCGATTCTTGGGATCGCTGCACTTGCCATTAGCGCAAGCTTGATGCACCATGTTCATACGATTATCGAAGGCGATACGCTGCTCGTTACAGTGGTCGGCGGTATTATTATCGGTATGGGTATGGGTCTTGCCCTTCGTAACGGCGGGGCATTAGACGGAATCGATATGCTCGCGGTTCTTTTGTCACGAAAATTACCGTTTGGTACGAGTGACTTGATTTTGTTTTTAAATACATTTGTTTTTATCGTCGTATCGTTCGTATTCGGTCTACAAGGTGCAATCCTGTCGGCACTTGCGTACTTCATTGCATCCAAAGTCATTCATATCGTCGAAGAAGGTCTGAGCGGTTCGAAAACATTCAAGATCATTACGAATCAACCGGAAATTATGGTGGAGACGATTCGAGATCGTTTGGGACGCGGAGCGACATATTCGGATGCTTACGGCGGTTATAGCAACGAACAGTTCAAAGAAATCACTTGCGTCATCAACCGTCTGGAAGAAAGCAAAATCAAAGAAATCATTCATGAGATCGACCCGGAGGCTTTCGTAGTCGTTTACGATGTAGCGGAAGTGCGGGGCGGTAGCTTCAAAAAGAAAGATATTCACTAAAAGAATATTACGGATATGAAAAGTCGACTGCTTTTGGCAGTCGACTTTTTTGTTGCGAATATAAGGTAGAGTACGGCGAAAAGTGTAGAACATGTGCGGAAAGCAAGCTTTATCTGCGTGCGCATAAATTTAACGGAACCACGTGACTCTTAGAGCGGCTTTTGGAGGTTCAGAGAATCTCAACGGATTCATAGGACGCTTAGAGCAAGATTTGCTTGGTTTTTGGCGAGAAAAGCGGCGAAAAGTTGTGCTAACGGATATACAATCCGTTAGCCGAGCCGAGCGACTTACTTCGCTCGAACCGACACATCGATATGCGAGTTCGACGAGAATTGGAATAGTCCTTTATCCGTCAGCTTTAGCTCTGGAATGACGGATAACGTCAAGAACGATAGCATCAAAAACGGGTTGAACGCTTGCGTAGCGCCGAGCATACCCAACGTCTCGTTCAACACTTTCATGTTCTCGTACACGTCTTCGTAGCGTTCCGCAGACATTAGCCCGGCGACCGGAAGCGGCAGCGATGCCAATACTTTTCCGCCTTCGACAATAACCAGTCCGCCGTTGAGCTGCGTCACTTGCTCAATCGCGTATAAAATCTCTGCATCCGACGCTCCAACCGCGACGATATTGTGCGAATCGTGCGCGACCGTTCCGGCGATCGCGCCGCGCTTCAGTTCAAAACCTTTGACAATCGCTGCGCCGACTTGCCCGGTTGCTTGATGGCGCTCGGCGACGACGAGCTTCAATAGATCGCGTTCCACGGAAATCGGAAACTCGCCGTGTTCCGGTTCAACCTGTTCGATCAGCGTCTTCGTGATCAGACTTCCCGGCACGACTCCGATCACATGAGCATGATCGGAGGAAAGCGGAATCGAAATATCGCTCACCGTAACCGGCTTTACATTCAAATTAGGTAGCGACGCCGTCGAAGTCGCGCGCGCAACATCTTCGCCGTCAACGGATACGGACTTTGCGGATTCTCCGAATTTCACGGAGTCCTCAAGCCCTTCATCTCCAACCGACGCCGTCGATCCATTCCCCTCGACCGACTCCGTCCCTACATCGCTCTCTGCAACCTCTTGCTCCGCGTCTTTACTAAACACGCAAAGCCCTTTTTTATACACGCTCGCAATCTCGACTTGCTCCAGATCATCCAGCAGCAGAAAATCTGCTTGATAACCCGGCGCCACAGCCCCGATTCCGCGCAGCCCAAAACATTCAGCCGCGTTCAGCGATGCCATCTGCACGGCTGTGATCGGATCTAGCCCTTGCGCAATCGCGCGCCGAACAATATGGTCGATACTGCCTTCTTCGATCAGATCGTCGAGCAATTTGTCGTCCGTCACGAACAGGCAACGGCGCGAGTTGCGCGGCGTCACCGCAGGAAGCAGCGCATCCAGATCTTTGGCGACCGTACCTTCGCGGATCATGAGATACATGCCGAGGTTTAGCCGATCTACCGCTTCTTGCGCATTGACCGCTTCGTGATCGGTACGGATATTCGCCGCCGCGTAGATATTCAGGTCTTCGCTTCCGATCCCCGCGGCATGACCGTCGATTAACCCGCCGCCGTTTGTCGTCATCACAAGTTTATCCAGCATGGATGAACGGGTATTCGCGACCGAAGGAAAGTCCATCACTTCCGCTAGACCCAGCACTTGCGGATTCGACAAAAACGGAGCCAATTTTGCCGCATCCAGCGTCGCGCCGTTGCTTTCCGCAGGCGTAGCCGGAACGCAGGAAGGCAGCATGACGAATACATCGAGCAGCGTACCCTCCGCATCGTCGAGCATATATTGAATGCCGGTTTCTCCAGCAACATTCGCGATTTCGTGCGGATCCGTGACGACCGCGGTCACGCCGTGTTTGAGCACAACTTTAGCAAATTCCGAGGGTAATAACATTGAGCTTTCAATATGTACATGCCCATCAATAAAGCCCGGCACGACGGTGCGCCCTTGAGCATCCAAAGTTTCTAGCCCTTCGTAATTCCCGATCCCTGCAATAATTCCGTCCACGACCGCGATATCGCCGCTAATCATCTCGCCGGTAAACACATTGACGATCTTTGCATTTTTGACGACCAGATCGGCAGGAAGACGCCGAGCGGCAACTTGTATTCGTTTCGTTAACTGAGAAGCGTTCGTAGACATAGAAAAGACTCCTTTTTACACGTAATCCGTAGCCGACCTAGATCAGGTACAATAATAGATAAGCACGTAACCATGACGATAGATTAGGGACGATTATACCAACCTATGTAGCAAATCTCAAGACAAGAACAACGCTGACCCTTTTACGGGGATATAGACATCGCATCTGACTTTAAAGGAGACCTACTTATGAAATTATGGAAAAAAAGAGCGCTCGCGCTGACGGTAGCTGTGGGATTGCTGAGTTCTTCTTCGCCAATATTCGCGGCAGCGCCTTCGGGATCTACACCAAGTTCCGATACACAAGTCAGCATCAATGGCAAAAGGATCGCTGATCTTGAAGGTGAATCGATGATCCAAAAAGGCGTCACGTTAGTTCCGCTTCGCTCTACTACCCAAGCGCTTGGCGCCAAATTAAGCAGTGTTCGTAACTCGATCGTCACCATCACAGTGAATGGAAAAGCGATAAAGCTACCGACAAAAGCCAAAGTCATCAGTGGCGTGAGCTTCGTTCCGATCCGCGAACTTGCCGAAGCTACGGGGTACAGCGTGAAGTGGGATCAGAAAACCCGCACCGTACAACTGATCTCCAAATCCACGGGGCAAGCCGCACGCGGTTTTTTATGGGAAGTGAAGAACGAAGGTGCGACAGTCTATCTGGTGGGATCGATCCATGTTGCCGACGATAGCTTTTATCCGCTGCGCAAAGAATTTCAACAAGCTTTCGATGCCGCCGATTATTTAGGGGTTGAGATCGATCTGAGCAAGACCGCAGAAGTTCAGCCGCTATTATCGGAACTTGGGATGTATCCCGCTGGCACGACGTTGCAAGATCATATTCCGGCGACCACATACAAGCAATTAGGTAATCTGTTAAAAAAGAACGGCTTACAAGCCAATGCGTTCGATCAATTTAAGCCGTGGTTAGCCGAAACGATGCTGAATAATTTGAAAACAAGCGATTCTGGATACGAAGCCAGTCAAGGAATCGATCAGCATTTTATCGAGCAAGCCAATGAACGCAAGTTACCGATTTTGGCACTGGAATCGTACCGTTCGCAGTTTAGCGTGTTCAGCGGCATGTCAGAACAACTACAACAACGAAATCTACAAGCCGCAATCACCAATTTCGATACGGTCGTAGACGGAACAGACCAACTCGCCACTATGTGGAAAAACGGAGACGAAGCTTCGCTGCTGGCTCTGACCGACTCAATTTCGGCAGATCCCGAGTACGGTAAAGCCTTGCTGATTGACCGGAATATCGGAATGGCAGAGAAGATCGACGGCTATTTGCGTAGCGGTAAAAATCAGACCTATCTGATCGTGGTCGGAGCGGCTCATTATCTAGGCGAAGACGGTGTATTGAAATTGCTGCAAAATAAAGGCTACACCGTATCACGCAAATGATGCCGGAACCTACAAATAAGCCGACGACATCCAGAGCCACACGTACGAACAAGCGAAATCGAAAAAAAGCGGCTTCCAGCCTGCGTTCATTGTTACTGCTACTGATCTGTGTGTTGGTCGCAGGAATAGCCGGTTGGAAGATTGTCACGAATTTCGATCTTGTGCCGGAATTATCCCAGCCTAAAGTAAAAGTCATTGCGCTGCATCCCGAAGTCCAAAGCAAAATGAATACGTTGATTCGTCAAGCCAAAGACCGAGGAATCGACGTAGTGATCACATCCGATTTTCGCAGTTCCGCCGAACAAGATCGGTTATACCGGCAAGGACGCGAAGACCCCGGGAATATCGTGACGAATGCGCGCGGCGGTCAATCGTATCACAATTACGGACTGGCGATCGATTTTGCTCTGCTGGACAAGAGCGGCAAGATCGTCTGGGATATGGAGCAAGATTTGAACGATAACGGACGCTCGGATTGGCTGGAAGTTGTTGATCTTGCCAAAACTCTCGGATTCGAGTGGGGCGGGGATTGGGAGAACTTCCGCGACTATCCGCATTTTCAGATGAAATTTGGTTACAGTCTTCGTCAGCTTCAGCAAGGAAAAGCACCTGAAGGCTCGATTACCGAGCCGCTTGAACCTTAAGCCTAAGTGCGTCGCTCCGGGGAAAAAAGAGAAGAACTTGAGATTTTTTGGAGAATGGGCGTACAATAGAAGCTGTCGTTTTTCAAAAATTCATACAGCGACGCGTTACAGCTTGAGGGTGAACAAGCAAGAAAGGTGTAGCTTATATGCGAATACATGCTAGTCAAAATAAAAAAATAAGCGATGAAATCAAACAAAGTTCTTCTAGTATTCATCGTTTTGGCAAAGCCGGTCAACAGTCGGCAACGCAGCAACCTCGGCGATATATGTACGGATTGGATGGTCTTCGGGCTTTAGCGGTACTTGCTGTTATGGCGTACCATCTCAATCTGGATTTCGTGCCGGGAGGATTATTTGGAGTCGGAATATTTTTTGTATTATCCGGCTATCTGATTACGGATCTATTATGGAGTCAGTGGCAAGAACAAGGTTCGATCGCTTTAGGTACTTTTTATATACGACGCGCAAGACGATTGCTTCCGGGTATGTTCACGGTGATCGGCGCGATCATGATCTGGTTATTTTTCGCCGATCCAAGTCGATTATCTGAACTGCGCGGAGATATTGCGGCGGGCGCGTTATACATAAGCAACTGGTGGTACATTTTTCATCATGTGTCTTACTTTGAGAGCTTTAGTGCGCCTTCGCCGCTAGGGCATTTCTGGTCGCTTGCGGTCGAAGAACAATTTTATATCCTATGGCCGATCCTGTTGCTTCTATTGGCGCCTTTGATGCGGAAAAAACTTCCGTTATTTATGTTTATCCTGGGGCTTGCGTTGTTATCGGTAGAAATGATGGCACTGCTCTACAATCCTGATCTTGACCCGAGCCGGGTTTATTACGGGACGGATACAAGAGCTTTTGCTTTGCTTGCCGGAGCGGCGCTTGCGGTAATCCTGCCTAGTCATAAGTTGTCTTCAAGCCTTTCGATTGGCAAAAAGATCGGGCTGGAACTGATCGGCATAGCCGCTTTGGTCTTTTTGATTACGCAAATGCTCACGGGCAGCGAATACGATTCGGCGCTGTATACAGGCGGGATGGCGCTTCAGGCGTTGGCGACGATGCTTCTGATTGCGGCGCTTGCGCATCCTTCTTCGGTGCTGGGACGTTTATTTGGAATAGCGCCGCTGCGCTGGATCGGACGTCATTCGTACGGGCTATATCTATGGCATTATCCCGTGATCGTATTGACGACGCCGAATATCAACACAGATGGTGTGAGCCCGCTGCGGGTTACGCTGCAAGTGTTAACTGTGTTTGTGTTAGCGGCATTGTCGTTCAAGTACATCGAAGATCCGATTCGTCAACGCGGATTTCGCGCTTTTGGATCGGGAATCTGGCAAAGCAAGCGTCGGCGCACGCATCATATTTTGTGTTCGCGGACAATCGCGCTGGTTGGGATTGCGTTAATCGGTCTTGCGGCGTGGCGTCTTGCCGATGATTCGGCATCACCAGTGACCGCAAGTTCGAAAGTGTCGGTTCAGACGCAAGCTTCGCAAGCGGTGCATCGCACCGTGAGTCAGCCACATGCAGTAGGTGCGAAACCGCAATCGTTGGGCGCTTCGACAAAAAACAATCCCAACGCATTAAATTCGCCGCAACCTTCAAAGTCGATATCGCCTGTCGAAAAAGTAGATTATACGGTAATCGGCGATTCGGTTATTTTAGATGCCAAGCCTGATCTGGAAGAGCAATTCGATCACATCCATGTAGATGGCAAAGTGGGTCGCCAGATGTGGGAAGCACCGGATTTGTTATCTCAACTAGACAGTCAAAATCAGCTTGGCGACCGCGTAGTCATCGAACTCGGTACCAACGGTTCGTTTAATTCGAAAAAGTTGAACGAAGTGTTGGAGCAGTTGAAGTCCAAAAAGCAAGTATATCTCGTCACCGTCAGAGTGCCGCGTGCTTGGGAACGCACCGTGAATCGAGCGCTCAGCGAAGCGGCAGAAGCTTATCCGAACGTCTCTATTATCGATTGGCATGATGCGAGTTCGGGACGGAGCGATTATTTCTCGGAAGACGGCGTGCATCTAACGCAAGACGGAGCAGAAGCTTTTACCGCGCTAGTCAAACAACATATTAAACAAAAAGAAATCAGTATGAAGTAAAGTAGCAGGCGGAAAGGAACGATATTCGGAAAATGAACAAACAAGCGACTGTATTCGCCGCATTTCGAGCTGCTTTCCCAATCACTGTACCGATTTTGGCTGGATTTATGTTTTTGGGGATCGCTTATGGCGTCTTCATGAACCTATCCGGCTTCGGTGCAGGATGGGCTTTTTTTATGAGTTTATTGATTTTTGCAGGATCGATGGAATTTGTAGCGGTGAGTTTGTTGTTAGGCGCTTTTAATCCGTTAGGAGCGTTACTTTTGACGTTGATGGTGAATGCAAGGCATTTATTTTATGGGCTATCGATGTTGGAGAAATACAAAGGCACCGGTTGGAAAAAGCCGTATCTGATATTCGGGATGTGCGACGAATCGTTTTCCCTGAATCAGTCGGCAACTATTCCGCGTGAAGTCGACCGAGGTTGGTTTATGTTTTTCGTGACGCTGCTGAATCATGTGTATTGGGTCGCGGGTGCGACGATTGGAGGGCTTCTCGGGTCATTTGTACATTTTGATTTAGAAGGTCTGGAGTTTGTGATGACGGCATTATTTGTCGTGATTTTCATTGAACAATGGATGAAAGAAAAAGTACACGATAGTGCGATGATCGGCATTGGCGTGTCCGTCGTGTGCTTGATTGTATTCGGTGCAGACCGTTTTATCATTCCGGCGATGCTTGTGATTTTGGCGATTCTGACTTTGGCGCGCAAAAAGTTGGAGCGTGAAACGATCGCAGCCGAAAAAGGAGAACCGTTATGATGAGTGTGAGCCAACAGATTTGGATCATCGCGATTGTCGTATTGGCAACGATGGCGACGCGCTTTTTGCCATTTTTGATCTTTCCACCGGGACGTCCAACGCCAAAATATATCCAATATCTCGGGAAAGTGTTACCTGCTGCGACCATCGGTTTGTTAGTGATCTATAGTTTGAAAAATATCAATCTGATGTCCGGCGCTCACGGAATTCCCGAATTGATTTCGGTTGCCGTGGTCGCCGGGTTACATGTGTGGAAAAAGAATATGTTTCTTTCGATAGCCGTCGGTACGATCTTATATATGGTTTTGATCCGGCTCTGAACCTCTGCACGTTGATAAATGATAGCTTTATCCGCGCAGCATATCCACATGAGGGATTCCGTCTTCAGGATACACATCGGAGATCGGCGTAAACCCGAACGAACCGTAAAACTTCTCCAAATAATGCTGCGCTTGAATTTTGATCTGGGATTGCCCCAGTTCTTCGGTCAAAAAAGTGATCGCTTGCGTCATCATCTGTTGAGCCAATCCTTGTCCGCGAAAAGCATCGTTGACCAGCACGCGTCCAATCGAAGCTTGGGTGTACGTAACGCCCGGTGGAATCAGGCGGCAGTAAGCGGCGATTTGTCCGTTTTCCTCGGCAAAAAGGTGATAACACTGGTTATCTTTGCCGTCGATTTCGGGATACAAGCAGTTTTGTTCCAACATAAATACCGCCACGCGCTGCTCTAAAATTCGGTATATTTCGTCCCCGGTTAGTTGTTCGAAAGATTTCAAATGCCACTGCATGATGTTGACCTCCTAATTTACTCGTATTGCCAAAGCAATGAATGTAGCATACAATGATTTTATTGCATTTGCAATAAAAGGAGGACGTTATGAGTTCAATCTTACGAGAAATCGGTGCGATCGCAAGATGCTTTGAATCGATGTCCAATATTGAGTTTAAGCCGTACGGGTTATCCAAAAATCAATATATTTATTTAGTGCGTATTTGCGAGCAACCGGGTATTATTCAAGAAGAAATCTTAACCCAAGTGAAAGTCGATCGTTCGACCGCTTCGCGTGCCATTGAGAAGTTGGAACGCGATCTGTTGATTCATAAAAAGCAACAGCAGGGCAACCTGAAAAACAAAACGTTATATCCAACCGAAAAAGGGCTGGAGATGTATCGGTTTTTGCAAAAAGAAGAACGGTACTCCGATGCGTCGGCGGTCAAAGGTCTGAGCGAACAAGACCAACAGCAACTCATGGAACTTTTGCAAAAAGTAAGAGTGAATGTCGAGCCGGACTGGGAATTTGTCAAAAACGGTGGGACTCGCCCATATCGAAAGGACGATCTGGAGTGAATATACAGGTTCATGCGACGAAATACGGAAATATTGCGCATTATGATTGGGAGATGACGTTGCTTGAACAGCGCGAAGATTTTGTGATTGCCGAAGGCAAAGCCGGTCGGAAGCTCAAGCACCATACCAAAGGTCAGACCTTCACGATTCCTCATGCTTCGCTTGAAGTGTATGCGCTGCAAGAAGGATTCACCGTTAGTTTTGATATCCAAAACGGCAAATTGATTTCAATCTATTGCAATATTACGCAGCCTTGTATCCAGCATGAATCCCATGTTTCTTTTGTCGATCTGGACCTGGATTTATTATGGAACGAAGCACAAGGCTGGCATGTCGTAGACGAAGACGAATTTGCGGATAATCAAGTGCGATTGAATTACCCACCCGAATTGATCGTATACGCTAGACAAGCTTTGGAAGACTTACAACAACGGATTGCCCAGCACCAATTTCCTTTTGACGGAAGTTTAGATCCAATCATTCACCATATAGCGAATCAAGCAGCGGAGCGGGAAGTATAGCTTCGCTTTTTTTATTGCCAATGTTTAAGTTTGCGTATAGCAGTGTTTACATATAGAGAGAAAAGGAGTACAATCGACTCAAAAGTTGCACAAGGGAAACAAAAGTGTGCATGAGTAACAAATATAGTTCGAGGAAATATATAAGCATGTCGATAAATGGAACGGGAATGAAGAGGTGAAGCAAGAATGGAAAAAGATATCGATACAAAAGCTGCACGGACTAAAGAAAAAGGAACGAAAAGTTTCGAAGAACGAAAAAACGCATCGCGAACACGAACTGAAATCGCGGCGCAAGCGGTACTAAGCGGAGAAACGAAAGGGCTCAAACGGCTATTGCCGTTTCTAGGCCCAGCGTTTATCGCAGCCGTTGCGTATATCGATCCCGGTAACTTTGCTACCAATATTACAGCCGGTTCGCAATACGGTTATATGCTGCTGTGGGTGATCTTCGGCTCGAATCTAATGGCGGTATTGATTCAATCGCTATCTGCAAAACTCGGCATCGCGACAGGGCGGAACTTGCCGGAGATCGCCAGAGATCGTTTTCCCAAAGGCGTCTCGATCTTTTTGTGGATTCAAAGCGAATTGGTCATTATCGCGACCGATTTAGCCGAATTTATCGGCGCTGCGCTCGGTCTATATCTGATCTTCGGGATTCCGATGCTTCCAGCCGCATTGATTACCGCAGTCGCTTCGTTTGCTATATTAGAACTTCAACGCCGAGGATTTCGAGCTTTGGAGACGGGTATTGCAGGGATGGTCGTCGCGGTCGTATTGGCTTTTGCTTTTCAAGTATTTATGGCAAAACCGGATATGGGCGCGGTCGCTATGGGAATGTTCACACCAAAATTTGAGGGTACACAAAGCATTATGCTAGCAGCCGGGATTTTGGGCGCAACCGTGATGCCGCACGCGATTTATCTGCATTCTTCGCTTACGCAAAGCCGGATTGTAGGACGCAACGAAGAAGAAAAGAAAAAGATTTTTCGGTTGGAATTTTTCGATATTGTATTCGCGATGATCGTCGCGGGTGCAGTGAATATGGCGATGCTGATTATTGCCGCCGCTTTGTTTTTCAAAAATGGATTGGTGGTCGAAGAGCTCGATCAAGCGTTTATCCATTTCCGTGAACTTGCCGGTCCTGCGACCGCGATCTCTTTCGGTCTAGGTCTATTGATCGCGGGATTGTCGAGTTCGTCGGTCGGTACGTTATCGGGCGATGTCGTGATGCAAGGATTTATCAACAAGCGGATCAACTTGTATCTGAGACGTGCAATCACGATGGTACCGCCGCTCGCGCTGATTATTTCGGGGATTGACGCGACTCAAGCGCTGGTGAGCAGCCAAGTCGTATTGTCGTTCGGGATCGCGTTTGCGTTAGTGCCGCTGATGATGTTCACCGGCGATCGCAAATTGATGGGTGGGTTAGTCAACCGACCGATTACGAAAGTGTTGGGTTGGGCGATTGCGGCTCTGGTCATTGCGCTCAATATTTTCTTGGTTGTCGAAAGTTTCTGATGACCATCCCAGTTTCGGTTAGCGTTTCATACGAATCCTTTCTCGCTTCGGCGGGGAAGGATTTTTTGAATTCCAAGCTTGTTGGTTACAAACGGGATAGAAGTGTTTAACGACATGTAGATATACGTAAATTGAATGTAAAGCTGGCTTGGTGGTATGATGAGAATTCGATGCGTTTAAGCGTTGCAGTAAAATGAATCCTAATCACGATTTTGAAAAGAAATTCGGAGGGTCCTGAATGGTAATGGAAAAAGAAAAGTGGAAAACGAAAGCTTCGATGAGGCATACGACTTTGTGTTTGGTCGGATTTGGCGTATTGGCTGTGGTCTTCGTCATTATTGCGATGATGGTAGGCTCAGATAATCAGCGCGTTATCGATTTCGACCATAAATGGATCGGACGAATTCAAGGGCAAGAAGCACCGGGCTGGACAATGGTTGCCGAGACTTTATCTTGGATCGGCTCAACCAAAGTCGTTATCGCATTAATTTTGATTTTGCTACTGTTTTTACTGTATATCCCACGCCTTCGCTGGGAACCGCTGCTTGTCCTATGCGCGACAGGCGGCAGCGCGCTGATTAATATTTTGCTCAAAAATCTGTTCCAACGCGAACGTCCAGACATCAACCGTCTCGCGCAAGAATATTCGTACAGCTTCCCGAGCGGCCACTCGATGGGCGCGTTCGCCCTTTACGGGATTTTGGCATACTTGCTTTGGCGAATGATTCGCCCGATGTCGATTCGAATTATTTCACTGATTCTCTGCATCTTGCTGACGCTCACGATCGGGCTCAGCCGAATCTACCTCGGCGTCCATTATCCGAGCGATGTGATCGGCGGCTACGTCGCAAGCGGCGCTTGGCTCGCACTGACGATCGGCGTGTTTGAATACTGGCGTCACCGTAAACAAAGCCGCCTCGGCGGCCGCACCGAAGCCGAACGCCAAGAAAGTCTGCGGGGCGACGGGATTTAATTCGCTATAAAATTAATCTAGTATTATACAAAAAGCCCGCGTCCTCCATTAAGGAGACGTGGGCTTCTTCTTTAAATCTTCAAAAACACTCCGATGTAGCTTGGGCAGCGAAAAGGCGGAGAGAGAAATTCAGTGCAGGTGAAGCATTTCGAAGAAACGCACTTCGGAAGCATACGCTGTTAGCGTTCGCCTTTGAAATCGAGAAAATCCATTCCAAGTTTAATCAACTTTTCTCGATTTCAACACGCGACCTAAAGACTTTCGAAGAAAGACACATCGTAAGCATACGCTAACGAATTTCTCTCGAAGCCTTTTCGCTGCCCCAACCTACGTAACTTAAAGCTGAGCAACTAGGATTTTCGCGAACTCCTCAACGAACTCGCGGTCGCTTTCGTCGAATCGAGCGTGTTCCGGGCTGTCAATATCGAGGACGCCGATCAGTTCGCCGTTGTCTTTAACCAACGGCACGACAATCTCGCTGTTCGTTGCCGAATCGCAAGCGATATGCCCCGGGAAAGCATGTACGTCTTCGACGAGCTGCGTTTCGCGGGTTTGTGCCGCTGTGCCGCAGACGCCTTTGCCCATCGGAATACGGATACATGCCGGTAAGCCTTGGAATGGACCGAGTACGAGTTCTTTGCCGTCGTACAGATAGAAGCCCGACCAGTTCGTGTCGTCCAAGCATTGAGCCAGTAGCGCCGAAGCGTTGGCAAGATTGGCGATCCGATCCGGTTCACCGTCGATCAGAGCTTTCAATTGATTCAGCGCAGTCGCGTAATTTTCTTCGCGCGTACCTGCGTAAAGTTTAGTTTCAAACATGAGCGTGAGCCTCCTATTCGCATACAGTTTCACAGAATCAGATCTTTACCGAAATGAGCTGACCTTGCAGCAACCCGGTATTCTTAATTAAGGACTGTTCGCCGAAAAATGTCAATGCGGCAGTTGAATGTCTGAGGTTGCCGAGTGTTTCCCGAATTCGGCGTGAGGGTAAGTAGTGGATAACTCAAATCCTATACCTACAAAATAACGTTGATTGAATGGAGGAACAGGCTATGCAAGCGGCAACGCAGAATTTATTTATACGGATTCATTTACTGCATTACGCGGAAGAACAAGACATTTCGATCCGCGAAGCGCTACCGAAATTGGAGCGTGTCGGTTACCGGGTCGCAGATCGGGAGGTTAAGCAAGAGCTAGAAAATCTAGCGACTGAAAATCTACTGACTGCACACGGCGAAGAGTACACACTGACTGGCGCCGGCATCACCGAGCTTCGCAAAATCCGCAGCGCACTTGGCAATATGTGCTCGGAAGTGCTCAGCGAAAGTGGCAACGCGAAAATGGCGGGCGTATAAGTTTTCGCTTCATGTACACAGATCAAACGACTTCTGAGAGTAAACCCTGTCTCAGATGTCTGAATCCCCGAGTGTTCTCTGATCGTCAAAGAGAACATTCGGGGATTTTTATAGCTTATGAAATCTCTGACAAAGCTGAACCAACTGAGCATTTCCATGATAAAATAGACAGATGTGTCGCTGTCTGAGGGAGATATATTGCCCAAGTCGCAGCGATCGAGAATTGAATACGAGAGGATTGTACAGCCGTGACACAACTGCAAGACAGACGTAAATACGTAGTCGCGGGTCTTATGCTCTCGACGTTTCTAGCGGCAATCGAAGGAACGGTGATCAGCCCCGCTACGCCTTCGATCGTCGGAGAATTTGAAGCCGCTTCGCTGATGAGTTGGGTATTTGCCGCTTATTTGCTCACGATGGCAGTCACCACGCCGATCTTTGGCAAGCTTAGCGATCTGTTCGGACGCAAGCCAATCTTTTTGCTCGGCTGTATTTTGTTTATCGTAGGATCTGCGTTATGCGGATTCGCGCAAGGCATGGAGCAATTGATCGCTTTTCGCGCGTTGCAAGGTATTGGTGCAGGTGCTGTTATTCCCGTGACCTATACGATCATTGGCGATCTGTATAAGATGGAAGAACGCGGCAAGATTCAAGGCATGGTCAGTTCGGTCTGGGGCATCGCGTCGCTCGTGGGACCGCTGCTTGGCGGTTATCTGGTCGATACTTTTTCCTGGCGCTGGATTTTCGGGATTAACGTCCCGTTCGGGTTACTTGCTGTAGCGTTTATTATGGTGTTTTTGAAAGAAGAACGGGTACGCAAAAAAGCTCAGATCGACTGGGCGGGAGCGGCTACGTTCTCGATCGGCATGACCGCATTGTTACTCGCTCTCACTTCAGGCGGGCAATCGGCTGCATGGGATTCGCCGTTATTAATCGCGTTATTGGCAGGCGCAATCATTATGCTGGTCTTGTTCGTGTGGATCGAAAGCCGTGCGGCTGAGCCGATGGTTCCACTCAAGTTGTTCCGCATACGCGATATTACCTTTTCGAGTATCGCTGCAATCTTCGTCAGTACGCTATTGATCGGTCTAACCACGTATATTCCGCTGTGGGTACAAGGGGTTCAATTAGGAAGTGCGGTATTGTCCGGTATGCTGCTTGCGCCGATGTCTTTCACTTGGATAGCCGGATCGTTCATTAGCGGTAAAATGATTGCCAAAAGCGGCGCACGCAATTCAGCCGTTATCGGGTTAACGGCTTTGGTGCTTGGCATCGCAGGCGTTACGCTGCTTGGCGGCGATGCGCCAATCTATGTTTTGCCTCTATTGATGTTAGTACTCGGCTTGGGTTTCGGGATGTCGCTCACTGTCTTTACGATCGTGGCGCAGTCCTCGGTTGGCTATTCGCTACGCGGAGCTTCGACCGCATTGAACACGTTTTTGCGTACGCTCGGTCAGACCCTTGGCGTTGCTTTTTTCGGTACGTTTTTGAATGCGGTATTGTTATCGGATCAAGGAACTTCCGGAGCAAGCGAAGCGGATATCAACTTGTTGTTATCCGAACACGGACGTTCCGAGATGCCGGCGGATAAACTTGCCAGCTTGTCCGGTATACTCGAAGGCGGCCTTCACCAATTGTTTATCGTGATGTTGATCTTGACGGTCTTGGGATTGATTGCGGTAATTCCGCTTAGCAAGCGTCCTCCGGAACCGCGCGAATAATGGAGTCGTTGTTAAAAAAAGACGATTGCCCTGGATCAAGCGGGCAATCGTCTTTTTGTTTAAGATTTACGCGTTGCGGGTGAGAGCCGCTGAGCTTCTTTGCCCATCTTTTTTAATAACGTAATCAGTTGCAATTTTTCTTGTTCATCCAGCCCGCTGAATGCACTTGTGAGTTGCTGCGCGTAAGGAGGATGGGCTTCGTCCATCAGCACACGTCCCGTTTCAGTCAAATCCGCATAACTGACGCGGCGATCATTGGGGCAAGGGCGGCGAATGAGTAGACCGTGACTTTCTAATTTATCGATGACATACGTAACGTTTCCGCTTTGCAGCAGAAGATTGGCTCCGATCTGTTGAATCGGCTGTTGCCCTTTCAAATAAAGCAATTCAAGGACAGCAAAAGCTGTCGAGTTAAAGCCCGGAATTTTACCGCTGCTGACCGTATGTTCACTGACGCTTTTGAATGATTTGGCGAACACCTTATACAAATGAAGGGATAACTCGGTATCTCGGTTTTGGATCGAAATCATATTATTCCCGCCTTTCGAAATCAGATAAAAGATTTAAATTTATCTTAATCCACCCCATTGCCTACAAAATGTGTCATTTATCACACTTTTCGTAATGAATTGATTAAAATTTGTACAATTTCACGAAAGGTTCAAATTTGAACGGCTTTTTGATCTCAAATCCTGCCCAAACAAAAAAAGCTAGACCGGAGTTTGATCTCCAATCTAGCTTTTTTCAATTCTATCTTTTTCTTCAATTAGGATAAAGTCGCACGAAGTTCCGAAGCTTTGATCGCCGCGTTGCTTCCGGCTGCATGACCGGTCGAGAACGCCGCTGTAATATTGTAGCCTCCGGTATACCCGTGGATATCCAGCAATTCTCCGCAAAAGTATAATCCGCTCGTCAATTTCGATTCCATCGAATACGGATCGATTTCTTTCAGATGCACACCGCCGCCGGTCACAAACGCATCTTCGATCGACAACGTGCCGTTGACCGGAATTGGGAACGCTTTGATCAACTTCGAGAGTTCGATCCATTTCGCTTTTGGAATATTGTCATGCGTCAGCATTTCATCCAGTTCCGCGCGAATCAATAGTAGAGGAATCAACTTCTCGGGAATTACCGTTTTGAGCACGTTTTTGATCGCTTTTTTCGGATCGGCTGCGGTTAGATTGAATGTCTCGCGGTATACATCGTCTGCGCTGCTGTTCGGCATCAGATCCACCGTGACTCGCACCGTACCGCCGGCTTGTTTATCCAATTCTTTGACAACGTATTGACTGCATCGCAGCGCCGCTGGGCCGGATAATCCGAAGTGGGTAAACAGCATATCGCCGGTGTGCGTCACCAGCTTTTTGCCTTTGGCATTCCAGACGGTAAGTTCGATCTCGCGCAGCGACAAGCCTTGCAGTTCTTTGCTTTGAATAAAAGCCGCACCCGAAGTGATCGGAACTTCTGTCGGGAAAAGCTTCGTAATCGTATGCCCGGCATCTTCCGCCCACGGATAACCGTCGCCGGTCGAACCTGTTTTCGGCACGGATTTTCCGCCGACTGCCGCGATCACGCAAGCCGCCGAATATTTGGTTCCGTTTTTCAACAATACGCCGGAGACTTGTCCATCTGCGTACAAAATCCGCTCGACAGGCGTATTGATTCGGACTTCAACGCCAAGAGAACGGACTTGACCGACAAGCGCATCGACAACCGTTTTGGCGCGATCGCTAACCGGGAACATCCGTCCGTTATCTTCTTCTTTCAATGCAATACCCAGCCCTTCGAAAAAGGCGATGATATCGCGACTGCCAAATTGAGACAAAGCACTATACAAAAACCGACCATTGCCGGGAATCCATTTGATTAAATCGTCAAACTCTTTGTTATTCGTTACGTTACAGCGTCCGCCACCTGAAATGCCGAGCTTGCGCCCCAGCTTATCGCCTTTATCGAGCAAGAGCACACGTGCTCCTTTTTCTCCCGCCGCAACTGCCGCCATCAAGCCCGCCGAACCGCCGCCTACGACGATTACGTCATAATCCAAAATACATCTTCCTTTTCTGATTGATTTCTTCATCTATAATAGCACAAACCCATTGCTGGCGTTGAGGTCTGTTCGGCTGCATTCGTTCTTTTGACGCAATAGCAACCTTTATTCCTGTTATTCAAAGCTATGCACTGGGTATATTGTATCGGAAAGACGATTATGTTTTAATCAAAGCATAGTCTTTTTTCTTTATTATGGAAAAAACCGCTCTCCATGATGCAGTGAAATGTACGCATACCCAGAGGAGGTATAGGCACAGTGGAACTGTTAAAAGTATTCATCATCCAAATCTTATTCGCTTCGCTCCCCGTTTTGCTTGTACCTTCTTTTGAAACTTTTATCCGTACCCGTTTACCTAGATTAATGCTGAAAAATGATGGAGATTCTGTGGGAATTGCTTTTACTTTCGCGAGCGCTGCTTCTTTGTTGATGTGTTGGTTTTTGGATGCAGGCAGTACGCGAATTGATGGGCACTTATCGTTATTACCAACCGGTATGGGTATTTTGTATGGGATCAAAAAAGGTGTATTTCCTCTTGTCGCTTTGTATGGGATTATCGGCTCCATATTTGCGCAGATCGGCGAAGCTCCTTATGTCTGGGTAGAAACAGTTGCACTGCTGATCTTAGCATTGTCTAGGCCTTATCTGCTTACGCTGTCTCGCACACGCCGAAGAATCGTACTGATTAGTTGGCTACTATTGACCTACGCGCCGCATGCTTTTTTTCATATCCAAGAATATGCGCTGGTTAGTAATCACTGGGTCGCGATTCCAAGAGTAATCATTGAACTGCTTGCTGGAATCACAGCGGGGTTATTGTTGCTGTATTCAAGGCGCGATGCGCAAGATCGGTATTTACTTACGGAAGAAGCAGGAGTCATGCGCGAGCGCGTAATTGAAGAAGAAGTCAAGTTAAAGGCTTTTATGGAAACCTTACCGGGTATTGCACTTATGCTTGACCGCGAAGCTCGGATTACGAATATTAACGATCGAGCTTTTGGTGCGGTCAGTAGTCGGATTCCTACGATTACTCGCGAGATGATCATTGGTCAAAATTTTTCGAAACTTATGGAGTCGATGGGAATGAGAGCAGAACCTGCTTTTTTGCAAGCGCTCGAAAGAACGATCCAAGAAAATCGAAACGTAGAACATACGATGGCTCTTGATGGGCGAACATTCAATATGTATTTTTCACCGACCTATACCGATCATCATGAAGCATTCGGCGCGGTATGCAGTATCTACGATGTGACTGAAATTGAGCGAATGCGAGCAGAGCTTGAAGATATGAATCGCTTGAATCTGATCGGTCAAATGGCGGCTGGCGTCACCCACGAAGTTCGTAATCCTATGGCGGTAGTCCGTGGATATTTGCAAATTCTGCAACGCAAAACGCCAGAAGAATACGACCATTATTACAAAATCGTGTTGTCCGAGCTGGACCGTGCCGGAGGGATTATCGACGACTTTTTAGCATTGGCGCGCACCAAGCAAAAAATGAACGAGCGAAGGACGCTGCGTTCGGTTGTCGATGACTTGTGGCCTTTGCTTCAAGCCGATGCTAATCTTCGCAGTCAGACGATCCGGATCGAAGAAGGAACGCAAGGAGAAGAAATGCCGATGCATCCCGGAGAAATCAAGCAATTGATTCTGAATTTGGCGCGAAATGCACTAGAGGCAATGGGTGATAAAGGCGAGTTGGTGATTGCAATCGAAGATTGTAACGAACATTGGCGTCTGCGGGTCAAAGACAATGGTCCCGGCATTTCGGATGAGACGCTCAAGCAGATCCGGCAACCTTTTTTTACCACGAAAAAAACCGGAACGGGTCTGGGTCTGGCATTGTGCTCGGGAATCGCGGAACGGCACGGCGGCAAATTATCGATTCAATCAACGGTTGGCGTCGGCACGGAAGTTCAGATCGATTTTGCTAAAGTTCAGGCGTATGAAAAAGAGCAAGTCGTTGTCGAATCTTAGCTTAAGCTATTTGCGAAAAAGGATCTTTTGTGGCAAGATTGGCAAAGTGGGACATATGATTGGGAAACAGCTTTCCTTTGGTTAGGGCTCACGGTATAATAAAAGCACATCAATGACTTGGAGGAGTGAATCGAATATGGCTATGTCTTTCGATCAATATATGCGCGATATGATTCAACCGATGCGCGATGAACTGACTACACTCGGAATTCGCGAATTGCGTACACCCGAAGAAGTGGAAGAAAATCTTCCAAATGCTACAGGAACGACCCTTGTCGTAATCAATTCGGTATGCGGATGCGCAGCAGGTCAATGCCGTCCGGGCGTTGCCGAAGCGCTGAAAAACGAGAAAGTACCGACTAATTTGTTCACTGTATTTGCTGGACAAGACAAAGAAGCGACGGCGCAAGCTCGCGAATATTTCGCGCCGTACCCACCGTCTTCGCCTTCGATCGCATTGTTCAAAGACGGCGAATTGGTACATTTCATCGAGCGCCATTCGATTGAAGACCGTTCTGCCGGCGATATCGCGGACGATCTGTCACGTGCTTTCGACGAATATTGCGTATAATTTTTTGAAAAGTCTCGTTCGAACCTTTGCGGTTCGTCGAGGCTTTTTTTCGTCTGTGGAAGTGCGATGTCAGGCTGCTATGGGTATAATGGTGAAGAAAGCTTTATTATTTCGGATGAGATAAAGGAGAGTGTCACGATGAATTTACAGCAACAGATTATCGCTGAACTTGGTGTACAACCGACGATCGATCCTGAAGCAGAGATTCGTAAACGGGTCGATTTTTTGAAGCAGTATGTGCTTGCAGCAGGTGCTAACGGTCTATTGATCGCCATTAGCGGCGGCGTAGATAGCGCAGTGGCAACCGGGCTTTGCAAACGTGCGACAGACGAGTTGACGCAAGAAAATGGCAAAGAGTACATCACGCTCGGTGTATTCCAACCTTATGGCGACCAATCGGATATCGAGCACAGTTACGCAACGGCAAAAGCTTTCGGTCTGACTCATACGGTAGAAACGAATATCCAAGATGCGGTCGATCATGTCTCGCAGACGGTCGAGAAAAGCTTCGAAAAACTCGATATCGAGAACCCGCGCAAAATGACGGACAAAGGCAAAGGCAACATCAAAGCGAGAACGCGTATGGTCGTGCAATATGCGCTGTCGTTCGAGATGAATCTGATCGTAGTCGGTACCGATCACGCTTCGGAAGCCGTAACCGGATTCTATACGAAGTGGGGCGACGGCGCGGTCGATATTACGCCATTGTCCACGCTGAACAAACGTCAAGTGCGCCAAGTGGCTTCGGCACTCGGTGTTCCTGCTGAGATCGTGACGAAAGCGCCAACGGCTGGACTATGGGTTGGGCAAACGGACGAGACGGAACTTGGGATTACGTATGACGAGAACAGCGATTACTTGGAAGGCAAAGAAGTCTCGCCGAAAGTGCAGAATCTGTTGGAGAGTTTTTATAAAAAAACGGTGCATAAGCGGAATCCGATTCCGGGGATTTAAAAACTTCGGCTTTACTGTGGTGCGGGAAGCGAAAAGGCTACGAGAGAAATTCGTTAGCGTATGCTTACGATGTGCCTTTCTTCGAAAGCCTTTAGGTCGCGTGTTGAAATCGGGAAAAGATGATTGGAATTTTAGTTAGGAATTTTCCCGATTAGCGGTGCAAATTTAACGGTATATTACCGGAAAATCTGCACCACAAAGGCGAACTAGCATATGCTTCCGAAGTGCATTTCTTCGAAATGCTTCACCTCCTTCACAAACTTTCTCTCTCTGCCTTTTCGCTTCCAGGTACGCTCGGTTTTTTTGTAGGGTGAGGGTAAGAGAAGAGAATAGATACAAGAAAGACCTGCCTGATTAGGGGCAGGTCTTTCTTGTATCTAGAAAAAGCAAGGAAAAGACAAAATAGAAAGAGGAACTGGAGTTCGATTGTTTATCTTGATACAATATGGGGTGGAATCTTAATGGAGAGCGTACACCGGGATAGAGAGTAAGAGTCAAAAATAAAGAGAATATATTGAAGATTAAGAAAGAAAATAGATGGCGAGCTTTTGATGGGGGAGTCGGGGATGATCTACGGAATCGGTCATGATTTATTGGAGATCGGGCGGGTCGTTAAGGTGTTAGATGGGCGGCAAAAGGAAAGGTTCATGCAGCGTGTATTGACGCCGGCAGAGCTTGAGATCGCGGAAAAGCGTGGAGCGAGATTAGCGGAATTTGTGTCGGGGCGTTTTGCGGCAAAAGAAGCGATTGTCAAAGCTTTGGGTTGCGGAATCGGGCATCAGGTCGGATTTGAAGATATTGAGATTGTTCCAGATCATCTAGGGAAACCTGTGGTGAAGTTATCAGACGGAGCTTGGCAAAGGCTCGATCTGCCCGGGCAGAAAGAATATACGGTTCATTTAAGTATTACGCATCAGCCGGGGATGGCTTCGGCGTTTGCGGTAGTGGAAAGGACGACATCGGGATGAGTAACGAATCGAATAAAGAGACAGGAACAGAAAATGAAGTGAGTGTATGGGAGCGAATCGTTAGTATTGAAGCGGAGGAAAGTCGGGCTTATTTTAGCCGCGAATTGTTGATTTGGTACGATCGGAGCAAACGTGATTTGCCATGGCGCAGACACCGCGATCCGTATTTTATTTGGGTATCGGAAATTATGTTGCAACAAACACGCGTCGATACGGTGATTCCGTATTTCCATCGGTTTATTGAGCGGTTCCCGACGATTGTCGATCTCGCGGAAGCGCCGCAAGAAGATGTGGTAAAGATGTGGGAAGGATTAGGCTACTATTCCCGGGCACGTAATCTGCAAGCCGCCGCGCAGCAGATCGTAGAACGTCATGAAGGCAAAATGCCTTCGCGGCGTGAAGATGTATTTGCGTTAAAAGGGGTCGGGCCTTATACAGCGGGAGCGATCTTGAGTATCGCGTTCAATCAGCCGGAACCTGCGGTAGACGGCAATGTGATGCGCGTGTTGTCCCGATATTTTTTGATCGAAGACGACATTGCAAAGCCAAAAACCAGAATCGGGATGGAGAAAATCATTCCGGGTCTAATTCCAGAAGGTCGAGCTTCGGACTTCAATCAGGCATTGATGGAATTGGGAGCTTTGATCTGCACGCCAAAATCGCCGCATTGCTTGATTTGCCCGGTGATGGAGCATTGCCGAGGACGGATCGAAGGCATGGAACGGGACTTGCCGGTTAAAACCAAAGCCAAAAAGCCGCGTCCTGAACAGCGCCTAGCGATCTTGTTGGAAGGTACAGGCGAGCATGAAGGGCAAGTCTTGATTCGGCGCCGCCCGAAAACGGGGTTGTTGGCAGGGATGTGGGAAGTGCCGCACGTCGCGGCATCCGGCGAAGATCTCGGTATTGATATCGCGCAGCTTGAAGAATTACTGGAGGATCGCGGATTGTCTTGGTCGCCGATGACGCCTTATATGACTGCCGAGCATACGTTCAGTCATATTCATTGGACGATGAATGTGTTGATCGCCCACGAAGAACCGGAAGTGTTGGAGAAATTGGTTGCGGAAAGCGGCGTGCCGTATGAAGTGGCTGTGCCGGAGTCGGCGGCTGACTTTGACGATGCGGAAGATGGGGAAGAGTGGCGCTGGATTTCGCCGGACGGGATGAAAGAGATTGCTTTTCCGAATTTGTTTTTGAATATATTAAATGAGTATTTTGCATCGAGGTGAGGCGCTGCGAGAGAAATTCGTTAGCGTATGCTTACGATATGCCTTTCTTCGAAAGTCTTTAGGTCGCGTGTTGAAATCGGGAAAATTTGATTGGAATTTGAGTTAGGAATTTTCCCGATTTCAAAGGCGAACATTCCATTCCTTCACTGAATTTCTCTCTCCGCTACTTCATGCGATGTGTGGGGCGGCGAGCGAAGGGAGTAGTGCGCTTCGATTCTTGAATCTCTGCGCAACTGCAAAAAGAAGTACTTTTCAGTACTCTTGAATATGAGTTTCGAATTGATAACTTCGAGATTACGGAAAAATGTCATGCGCCATTTTTTTTACAGTGTACGGTGTGCTTTTTTAAGATAAAGATAAATACGAAAGAAATGAGCAACAAAAAAGCCGCTCCTGAGGAGCGGCTTTTTTATCTGGTTATCCGGGATGCGGGTTAGCGCATCGTCCGAATGAAATCGATGAGTCTCAATTATTTCGCTGCTGCGAAACGTTTGGATACTTCATCCCAGTTTACTACGTTCCAGAAAGTGGAGATGTAGTCAGGGCGTTTGTTTTGGAATTTCAGGTAGTAAGCGTGCTCCCATACGTCCAGACCGAGGATCGGCGTTTGACCTTCCATGATCGGGCTGTCTTGGTTAGGCGTGCTTGTTACTGCCAGTTTGCCGTCTTTGCCGACAACGAGCCAAGCCCAGCCGCTACCGAAACGAGTTGTAGCTGCTTTTGCGAAATCTTCTTTGAATTTATCGAAACCACCGAGGTCGCTATCGATTGCTGCTGCGAGGTCGCCCGAAGGAGCGCCGCCGCCGTTTGGTCCGATAACTGTCCAGAACAGGCTGTGGTTATGGTGTCCGCCGCCGTTGTTGCGAACTGCTGTGCGAATGCTTTCCGGTACGCTGTCGATGTTAGCGATCAGGTCTTCCAGAGATTTACCTTGCAGTTCCGGAGCGCTTTCCAGAGCGTTGTTCAGGTTTGTTACGTATGTGTTGTGATGGCGATCGTGGTGGATTTCCATCGTTTGTGCGTCGATATGAGGTTCAAGCGCGTCATTCGAATACGGCAGTGCTGGTAGTTCAAAAGCCATGATAAGATTACCTCCTGCTTAAGTTGGATTTAACGACGCTACCTGCTGCAAAGATGTAGCTCACATAAGATGTACACAGGGTCGTCCTTACACTTTATTAAACAGGAACACTTTCTTTAAATCAATAGGTCATTTTTTCTCCGTAACCTTATGATCCGATAAAAAGCCCCTATTTTTCCAAAAAGAATTGTTAAAAAGATTAGCTGGATGTAAACAGTGAAAAGATCGAAAAAAGGAGCGAAATCTGCAAAAAAAGTGTAAAAAGAACCAGAGCCAACAGCGAAATTACTCGAAATACGTCATTATTGAAATAAAAGTGATGTTTTTTCATGTCAGTTATGGTTTAATAATCGAGTGAGGAAAGTAAATCCACAGGTAGCCTCGTATTTTTTCTGTCTTTTTTGTAAAGTGAAGTTATTTTTTCTGTAAAAACCTGATTCAAGTAAGCGTTTGCAAGAAATGAATGAATATTTTCATGGAGTGTACCTTGCATAGCTGCCATTTCCAAAGAAGAAGGGGATTTAGGATATGAACGTTCGTTCTTTTCAATTGAGTGATTCTAGCCGTATTACGGAACTTCTCCAAATCGCTTTATCCGAAGAATGTTATGAAAAGACGATTGGACCTTTTTCCAGACAGTTGTCATGGGATTCGGAACTGATCCTTGTAGCCGAAGACGGAGATCAGCTTGTCGGCGTAATGATCGGTACGATCGAACGCGAGATGGGTTGCTATTACCGAGTTGCGGTGCATCCGGATTATCGTCGTCAAGGAATTGGCAAAGCACTGGTTGCGAAGCTGGAAGGTCGTTTCCAACAACGTAAAGTCAAAAGCATTTTTGTATCGGGAGATGAACACAATTCGCCTGCACTGCCGCTTTATGAAGCGATGGGTTACGGAGCGAATCGCATTTTGAACGCGTTCCAGAAGCTGAGCATTTTGGCGGTTCATTAAGTTTAGGCCTGTACCAAATGGAGTACTTTACTTAACATTCCGAGCGCGGGGAGCCTTGGAATGTGGCAAATCAGCCGAACATACACATATATGCGGTGTCCCCGGAAAGGAACCGCTTGAACTGACATAAGCATGCCCGTTCCCTCGGGCGCCTGTGCGACGAATACGTCGGTACGGACGCTGGAGAGTACGGGGATGCTTTTATTTTTTAAACTCGATTTCTGTAACTATTCGCGGTAAAATAGAGAAGGCTTCACTGACGGATCGTTGGATAAAAAGTACATTCAAAAGCGCTGCCGGAATTGCTGCATCATCCGGATCAAGCGTCTTTTTTTGCGGATAAAGAAAGGTTGCACAAAGGCTGCATAGAAAGGAGCGATAGTTATGAGCGACCAGCAAAGCAATGCGGTACAAACAAAACCTGTTTCTTGGGAAACGTTAAAACGCGAAATTATCGAAGCGGCGCCGTCTTTAGGAATCGACGATATCGGATTTGCTTCCGCCGATCCTTTCTTATCGCTGCGCGTTCGATTGGAACAACATCGCGCCAAAGGATTTGAGTCCGGCTTCGAAGAACCGGATTTGGATAAACGAACGTATCCGGCGCTGAGTCACGAAGATCCGCAATCGCTGATTGCGATTGCGGTCGCGTATCCTTCGAAACTTGAAAACGCGCCGAAATCAGAACCGGGCAAAACGCGCGGCATGATGGCACGTTCGGCTTGGGGACGCGATTACCATGTCGTTTTGCGCGAAGCGATGGAGCGGTTGGTCGAGTTTATCAAAGAAAAAGTACCGTGGGCAAGCGTCGTCAACATGGTAGACACCGGAGTGCTGTCCGACCGAGCGGTCGCTCACCGCGCCGGGATCGGTTTTCAAGGCAAAAACTGTATGATTATTTCGCCTAAGTACGGCTCTTGGATCTATCTGGGCGAGCTGATTACGAATATTCCGTTTAGCGCGGACGAAGAAGTGCAAGACGATTGCGGCGAGTGTACGCGCTGCATCGATGCTTGCCCGACCGGAGCTTTGGTCGGTCCCGGCGAGCTGAACGCCCAGCGCTGCGTGTCGTTCCTGACACAAACGAAAGGGCTGCTGAGCGAAGAATTCATGATGAAGATCGGCAACCGATTATACGGTTGCGACACATGCCAGATCGTTTGCCCGAAAAACAAGGGCAAACATTGGCAGCATCATGCGCAGCTTCAGCCTGACCCCGAAAAAGCGAAGCCGCTTCTTCTGCCTTTGCTCGATTTGAGCAATCGGCAGTTCAAAGAGCAGTTCGGCGACACTGCCGCTGCTTGGCGCGGCAGAGGGCCGATCCAGCGCAATGCCGTAATTGCGCTGGGGAACTTCAAAGACGAGGCGGCGATGCCGAAGCTCGCCGAAGTGCTGACGGGCGATCCGCGCCCGATTATGCGCGGCACTGCCGCTTGGTCGATCGGGCGGATCGGCGGCGCGGCAGCCGAAGAAGCCTTGCTCGCCGCGAAGCCGCTGGAGCAAGACGCGGAAGTGCTGGAGCGCATCGGTCTTGCGCTCAGCGAAGCGCGCGAAGGGCGTAAGCCGCGCCCCGCGAAAGGCGACCCGTCGCGCCGCGCGCAAGGAACAGAACCGGACGCGCGGCTAGGCAGCGCGGAGGTCAAAGGCGACAAGCCGGCGGACATCCAGCCGGCTTCGCCAGAGCCGCAAACGCCAAAGGTTGCAGGCGACAGCGGCGCAAGCGCGAATAGCGTCAAGCCTAGCGCAGCCAAGGCGTCTACGCTGTTCTACGACGAGATGCAATCGTCGATCGGGCCTCTCGTACTGACCGCTAGCGACAACGGATTATGTCGCATCGATTTCGGTCATTTCGAAGCTGTCGAAGACAAGATCAAAGTCTGGGGCAAGCGCTGGTTCGGCGCAGCGGAATTCATTCGCCAACCGGAAGAATTAAAGCCCTACAAAAAGCAGCTTTTCGAATATCTCAAAGGCAAACGGGAAACATTCGATATGAAGCTCGATCTGCAAGGAACGCCGTTCCAGATCGAAGTCTGGCGAGCGCTTGCGCAGATCGGTTACGGAGAGACGGTTTCTTACAAATGGATCGCCGAAGCCGTCGGAAAACCGAAAGCGGTGCGGGCGGTCGGCGGCGCGAACAATCGCAATCCGCTTCCTCTTGTTTTCCCGTGTCACCGGGTTGTGGGTTCAAGCGGCAAATTGGTCGGTTATGCAGGCGGTCTGGACATCAAAGAAAAGCTTCTTCAAATCGAGCGTAATCGCCGACTGGATCGGTAAATTAAATTGCGGCAACCGCCGCCTCGTGCTACACTTAACTCGTGCGTCTATACGCACCAGACAGTCAAAAAACGTGGGGTGACATCAGCGATGTGGTGGAATTATGTGATACCGATTGTCACATTGATCGTCGGTTTGGTGGGCGGGTTCTTTATTGGTGTGTATTATCTGCGTCGTCAGCTGACCAACATGCAGAACGATCCGCAAATGTTGCAAAAAATGGCTAAGCAAATGGGCTATAACATGAGCGGTAAGCAAATGCAGCAAGCACAGCAGATGATGAAGAAAAACGGCGGAGCAATGCCGGGCGGTATGCCTGGTGGCAAAGCACCTAAAGGTAACGCGTTTCCTCCTAGCAACAAGCGGAGAAAATAAGCGCAAATTCCGATCAATCGAAAAGGTTGATCGGAATTGCATAGATCGGGTGGAACTTATATCGCCCGGTCTGTGCATGAGGTAAGGAGGAGCGACGCATGGCGGGCGTGAACGATTATACAAACAAGAAGGTTGGCGACAACCGTGAACAGATCGAACATCATATCTCCCAGATTTTATCGCTTATCGGAGAAGATCCTGAGCGAGAAGGGCTGCTCGATACACCTGCACGCGTAACCCGGATGTACGAAGAAATTTTTGCCGGATACGATGTAGACCCGAGAGAAGCTTTGGGCGTGACATTCGACGAGCATCACGAAGAGTTGGTTATCGTCAAGGATATTGTCTACTATAGCCAGTGTGAACATCATATGGCGCCTTTTTTCGGTAAAATTCATGTAGGTTATATTCCGAACGGACGGATCGCGGGGCTGAGCAAGTTCGCTCGGTTAGCCGAAGCGGTTACGCGTCGTTTGCAAGTGCAAGAACGCATCACTACACAAATCGCCGATATTTTGGTCGAGGTGCTTCAGCCGAAAGGCGTGATGGTCGTAGTCGAAGGCGAACATTTGTGCATGTGTGCACGTGGTGTCAAAAAACCAGGCAGCAAAACGGTGACAACGGCGGTTCGCGGCGTGCTTCGTAACGATGCAGCGCAGCGCGCGGAATGTCTGAGCCTGATCAAGAACTAAAGTGGAATGAAAAGAACCTGTCCGGCGCCGGGCGCGGTTTCGATCTCTTTTTGATCAAAGAAGGGATTGGAAAAACGTGCGGCAAGTCGGTAGGTTCTTTTTTATAGCAAAAAATGATTGGAAGCGGGATTCAAGGTGGAACTTAAAAGGAGCGAAGAATCATGAAAAAAATAATAATCGTGCCGATGCTTTTAGTTTTGATTATGCTAACGGCTTGCGGGAAACCGGCTTGGATCGGGCATCAGGAAGCAGCGCCGCTGGAAGGTACGCAGTCGCTTTTTGACCTCAAACCTTATGATCCGAACGAGCAAATCGCAGGAACATTCGAGCGTCATCCGAAGTTCCCGATCGGCGTCTATTTACCGGAAGGCGCAACAGCTTTTCAGATGGGCAACGACACGGCTTGGGGATTTCAAAGCCAGCAAATTTTTATGACCGTTACGAAAAATTCGTTGATCGAACCTTCGCTGATGCGCGATCGTACCGAAGAACTGATGGGCTACAAAGAATACCGAGGTTCGATTAACGACGGACGAATCGCGGACTTTTTCCAAGTAGAGCAAGGCGGAGAAACGTATATCGTCTCGTTCACGTATTTGGATAAAGCTAAAGCCCTTCCGCTATTGATGGATATGGCGAAAAGTTTGCGAATCGTCGAAGACGGCAATTCCTAATCATTTTTTAAAAAAAGCAACCTAGACATCAACAATCAGGAGGCGATCGGTATGGACAATCAGCAATCGAACGCAGTATGGCATCCCGATATCCGTATCTGGAACCCGCCGCTAGAAAGTATGCCGGAAGATATTATGTACCCGCTCGCTTGGGAAGAGATGATGTGTCGCCGCGTCGGAGAAGGGGAAGCACCGATCATGCACATCTGGCGACATCCTTACGCGCTAACGATTGGAATGCGGGATCGACGGTTGCCGCGCGCGGCTCAAGCGATGGACAAACTACGCGATGAAGGTTGCTCGGTCGCGGTACGGGTATCCGGCGGAGCTGCGGTGCCGCTCGACGAAGGCGTGATCAATGTGTCGATTATTTTGCCGAACCCGGACCGGAAAATCGAACTACATGGTGATTTTGCACGTATGGTGTCGCTGATTGCAGGAGCCGCGTCGCCGTGGACAACCGATTCCAAAGCCGGGGAGATCGAAGGTGCTTTTTGCCCTGGGGATTACGATGTGAGTGTCAATGGACGTAAGTTTTGCGGAATTGCGCAGCGTCGGCAGACGAAAGCGTATATTTTGACCGGTTTCGTAATCGTAGAAGGCAACGGCGAAGAACGCCGTAGATTGGCTCGCGAATTTTACGACGAAGCTTCCGGGGATTTAACGCCAGGGGACGCTTATCCAGATGTTCGCGAAGGATCGATGGGTAGTCTGGATGAATTAGCAGGTGTGCCTTCGTCCGAAGCCTATATCTCGTCGCTAATGGATTGGATGATCGAACATGCAGGTGCGACGGTGCTGACTGAAGCTCCGAATTTGCCGCTGGATGAACTGGATCGGTTGTCGGCAGAACTCAAGCAGCGATACGATCGGGGATAGGAAAAGCCGTGCTACTTACCTTATTGAAGGTCGGTAGCACGGCTTTTTTTGAAAAGGATATGAAGTTAGGGTTTAGTTACGGACTTACCGTTTCCCCGTTTTTGATATCTTCTTGAGCTGCCAAACGAATATCCCCAAGGAAATTTGAGACGCGGCGTAGATATTCGCGAGGATGCTCGCGGAAAATCAATTCGTGATGCGAACCTTGCACAATCCACGATCTGGAGTTTGGATTGGTCTGATTCGCAGCCAGTTGCTCGGCAATCTCGTACGGTGCTTTGGAATCTTCGGTTCCGTGGATAAAGAAGATCGGGATCGGATAATCTTCTTGCTCGACTTGTTTGTACGGAATCTGATTGAGACTCGTACCGTTCAGCACCGGGAACAACATCTGCAAAATCTCCAGCGACGGGTGACGCGGCAACGCGATATTTTGGCGAATATTATGGTAAAGCGTATCCGGTTGAAGCAAGAACGCACTATCCAAGATCATCGCATCGATATCATCGCTGACAAGAGAGGCTTGAAGCGCAGTCCCGCCGCCCATCGAGAAGCCCCATACGACGACTTGCTCGGCTCCTTTTTGCTTGGCATATTGAACGGCTCCGAGGAGTTGCTGCGTTTCTTTTTTGCCTCCGGTCGCCACTTCTTTACTGCCTTGCGAAGCAAAGCCGTAATCGAACATAATGACGTTAAAATTCAGTCTATGCGCGTAATGCGCGATATCATACATCGGAATCCAGGTTTCTTCGCGGTTGGCACCGTAGCCGTGGCTGAGTACGATCGTTTTCTTCGAGTCTGCGCTGCCAGCCGGAATGTACCAGCCTTGCATAATGCGGCTTCCATCGGATGCAGGGAAACTAATGTCCTGATAATCCATGCCGACCGCTTGCTTCGGATTCGAATATAGCGGCGCGACGGTCGGATTGGACAAGACCCAAGCAATATAAGCATGCAGTGCGACGAAGCAGAAAATCAAAAAGAAAAGAATCGATAGGAATAGAGCCACTGCTATGTTACGCAACCGACGACGACCCGGCGAAATCTCCTTAACATGGTCCTCCGCGTGTGCAGCCTTCTGCTGCTTGGACGGAGCGAGCGTTTCGGAAACGGGATTCATCGCAGTCTCTCCTTATTTGAAGTTTGATTTTTTTCAACAGAATGACTTTGTGAGTCAAATAAAGCTTTGTATTTATGGTATGCTCCTATGCCTTCGAAGTCAAACCTAACTCTTTTATCGGACAGGTAGGACTTGAGCTGTAGAGAATCCGCGAAGGGTGAACATTTTTTGATTCCAACAGTTTCATAAAAAAAGTATTTGTTTCATCCAATGAAACAAAAGTATGGTATATTAGTAACAAACGAAAGATTGCGCAAGCGGGAAGTCAAAGTCTTTTGCCACCCGCGGACGGCACTATATCTTTTATATGAAACGTGAACAGAATGAGTGAAACTCAAAACGAGAACAACAATCGGGAGAGAAGGTATCCTTGTATGGAAGACGGCAAATTAACGGTTCGCGCGGTAGAGCGTGCGCTTGATATATTGATGTGTTTTACACGCACGGGAAGTCTGAGTCTGACCGAGATCGCGGCGGAAGTCGGTCTGCATAAAAGCACGGTGCACCGTCTAATGACGACTCTTGAGGAAAAAGGCTTTGTCAGCCGCGATGCGTCGACCGAGAAATATCGGCTGGGCATCAAAATTTGGGAGTTGTCGGCGCATTTGTCGAACACGGATGATCCGGCGCTGTTACTGCTTCCTTCGATGGAAAAGTTGCGAGACGAGTTGGACGAGACGGTGAGCTTATACGTTCGTGATGGACGCGAGCGGCTTCGGATTCAAGCAGTACAAAGCAATCAGGCGATTCGCCGGGTCGCGCCTGTCGGAGCGCGGTTGCCGCTATATGTCGGTGCTTCGAGCAAAGTGCTGGTCGCGTTCTCTAGCGAGCGAGAGCAGGAGTATATTATCAGCGATCCGATCTGGCCGGATTCGGCGAATCGCACAGCGTTTCGCGATCAGCTTCGTACGATCCGAGCGGAAGGGTATGCGATCAGCGTCGAAGAACGGGAGCAAGGCGTGACATCGGTGGCTGCGCCGATCTTCGATCTGAAAGGGAATCTGGCAGCGGCGTTGTCGGTGTCGGGACCTTTGGCGCGATTGCCGGTGGATCAGCTTCGGAGCTATGCGCCGCTGCTTATGGAGCGGGCGCGGGAGATGGGATTGATGATTCGATGATGTGAGGAAGCGAAAAAGCTCCGAAAGAAATTCGTTAGAGTATGCTTGCGATGTGCCTTTCTTCGAAAGCCTTTAGGTCGCTTGTTGAAATTGGGAAAAGATGCACCACAAAGGCAAACACTACTGGCATATACTTCCGAAGTCTCTTTTCTTCGAAAAGATTTGGCTTCACTGAATTTCTTCCTACGCTTTTTCGCTTCTAGTTACGTTGGGTTTTGTGATACGTAAAGCAGGTACAGTTCCTCTACGGGGAAATGTGCCTGCTTTTTTGTGTTTGGGATTGATATGCGCTCCTGCGTGGGGAGCGACTCAATCGACAATGGATCGTTCCTGTATTCACGACCCGACGTATGTCGGGTGTCCGGCGAATGCTGGACCAAGGGCGTATGCCAGCAGCGTGAATATGATGTTATACGTAGCACCGGTCCTTTTTTAATATTCAAGAAGATATAGAATAAGACACCGAGCTTCATTCTCGATGCCTTATTATCCATTCCCCAATATCTTGTTCATTTAATTTTCCTTCTGCTATTCCCAATGCTAATTGAACGAGTTCATCTTGACTATATCGAATAAAATATCCATTTAATCGAAGTAAAAGTAGCATAACCGCTACTCCAATACGTTTATTTCCATCCACTAATCGATGATTTTTGATTAAAGAGAATGTCACGACAGAAACTTTCCTTGTTAGCCCTGGGTACAACTCTTCACCATCAAAGGTCTGTTCAGCTTTACCCAATGCGCTTTCTAGCAATCCTTGATCTCTGACTCCATCCGCTCCACCCGTTACCTTCATGATCTTTTGATGATAGATCAACAATGGGTCAATCGTAATCGATTTCATTTAGCGAGTTCTTTAAGCGCTGCTAAATTCTCGTTAATGATGTCGTCCATCATAGATTCTGTTTGAGATACATTTTTTGTTTTTAGAAACTCTACAAAATCAATGACTTCCATTTGTTTTTCTTGGGGTAAAGATAAAAAGTCGTTAATCAATTTTTGTTCTAAGCTCATTAGGAATCGCCTCCTATTCTTAATTCACAGTATAACGCAAAATGTTAAATCAATTAACTCTTTGTCTAGTGTAGTTTTTAAATATGTTTTTCCGGTATTACGTATAACGTAGGTATTGACGCCACTGTTTCAATCCATGCTCCCATACGGGGAGCGACCCCCTTTCTGCAAGCAAAAAAGCCCCTGAACGATGTTTCAATCCATGCTCTCACGCAGGGAGCGACTGACACACTTCGCACACGTGTTCGAAACCCACTTGGTTTCAATCCACGCTCCGACGCGGGGAGCGACGAATGGCGGTCAGGTCAAGGGCTTTGGATCGCTCAGTTTCAATCCACGCTCCCACGCGGGGAGCGACTAACGGAAGGATCAATAAGGAGCGCAATTACTTTGTTTCAATCCACGCTCCCACGCGGGGAGCGACCCGGAACATAAAGAAGAAGTTAACATCTGGCTACAAGTTTCAATCCACGCTCCCGCACGGGGAGCGACCCATTCGGACTAATTATTGCTTCGATCCTGAGGAAGTTTCAATCCACGCTCCCGCACGGGGAGCGACATGGAGAAGTTATCGATTTTTACGGGCGCGCAATAGTTTCAATCCACGCTCCCGCACGGGGAGCGACACCCGAATGACCGCGTACTGATTATCGACGATTTCCGTTTCAATCCACGCTCCCGCACGGGGAGCGACACTGCACCCACTTCTACCCCTTGCCCCGCAAGGGATTCAGAGGTCAAAAGTGCGAACCTCAAAATCAGCGTAACCAAAACGCGGCGAAAACACAAGAAAAAGCGCCCAAATCCTTACGGGGCGCGGGGTGCGAACCTCCCGGGGTTTTCATGGGAGCTTGGGGTTCGCACTTTTTACAAGAGTTTTGGGCTTAAGCGTATCCGCGACTTCTTCGACGTACCGAATAAATTCTCGTACCGGAGCGGAATAGAGAGGTTCGTCGCGGTAGGCGAGGCAAATCCGGCGGCGGTTGATGTAGCCGGGGAGAGGACGGCTTACCAATTCGCCGCTTTGCGTTTCGCGCAAAATACTACGTAGCGGCAGTACGGCTAAGCTATCGTTGCAACGCAGCGTTTCTTTGATCGTCTCAATCGCGCCGAGTTCCATCGTGGAAGAAAAGCTCAACCCAATATCTTGCGCCCATTGTTCGGTCAGACGCCGAGACGTCGATCCGGGTTCGTGCAGCAAGAAAATCTGATCTTTCAACAGATCGACCGACCATTCGCTCATTTGGCTCAGTGGATGCGCCGGGTTCATGACCAACTGCAACTCGTCTTCGACCAAAGGAACGACGATCAGCCCTTTTTCCTCATGATCCGGTAACGAAACGATCGCGGCGTCGATTTCATATCCACGTAACATTGCGAGCGTACCGCCGGCTTGTTTGACCGTGAGTTGCAGTTCGATATCCGGGTTACTTTGGCGAAATTCGGCGAGGTAAGGCGGCATAAAATAAGTCGCAGGCGTATAGCTCGCACCCAGACGTAGCCGAACACGCTCATGCCCTGAACGAGAACGCATCTGCCGCCTTGCATCGTCCATTAAAGCCACGATTCGCCGCGCATAAGGAAGCAATTCTTCCGCCGCTACGGTCGGTTGCAGAGTGCGTCCTTGTTTGCGAAACAATTCGACATCCAGTTCTTCTTCCAAGTTCCGTAAATGAAAACTAACGGTCGGTTGCTTGAGTTCGAGCCTATCCGCTGCCGAACTTAACGTGCCGACTTTGCAAATCTCCAAAAATACTTTTAGCTGATGCACGTTCATACGCCTTTTTCCTCCCTCATACGCCTTCTATCGACGAAGTATAGATTTTATATGGGTTAAAAACAATATGTATAGATAAATTTAATAAAAGTCCATATTACGCTTTACGACGCTTTAACAAAGCGCTGATAAAGTTGGAAGTAAGAAATCCACTTCAAACAAATCGGGGGCTTACTTCATGAAACTTTGGAAAACGAAATCAGCGGCAACGCTTGGACTCCTTCTTCTCACTTTTACAACGGCATGCGGCAACGGAGCTACACAATCGACGGCGCAAGCTACGGCAGACACTCCGGCAAAAGCAGCAACGACGAACACGGCTACACCTGTAGCCGCTCAAACCGATGCAAAACCGGCAGCAGGCGAAGAAATCACTGTGTATCTGAATGACTTCGATGCAGTAATCGGGGATATGTTCGAAAAAAAGACAGGCTACAAAGTGAACGTTGTGGTCGGTAACGGCGCAGAAATCATGTCGAGAGTCGAAGCGGAAAAAGGCAACCCGCAATGGGATGTCCTGTGGATCGACTCGATGCCTTCGGTATACGGATTGGATCAAAAAGGTCAATTGCTGCAAGGATGGGAACCGGAGAACGCAAGCAATCTCAAAGAAACTTTTGAAGACCAAGTCCCAGACGACAAATCGTATTATCCGACAGGCGCTCATGCGGCAGGCGTACTGGTCTATAACAAAAACGAAATTTCCGCGGCAGAAGCACCAACTTCATGGGAAGATTTGAAAAAAGATACATACAAAGACCGGATCGGTACAGCTGACCCCGCGATTGCCGCTCCGGCATATCCGTTTGTATCCTGGTTCTTTGAAGATAAAGGGATGGACGGCGGAGAAGAATTCTTCAGCACTTTGATGAAAAACGGAATGCGCGTGTATCCGAAAAACCCTCAAGTTGCTCAAGCGTTGACCGCAGGTGAAGTCGATGTCGCGATGTTGCAAGAAACGAACGCGTATTCACTCGTGAACAACGGTGAGCCAATCGAAATCGTATGGCCGGAAGAAGGCGCACCGGGATCGGTACGTGTCGCAGCGATTCAAAAAGAGACGAAGCACGCAGCGGTTGCCAAAGAATTCATCAACTTCTTGCTTGACCCGCAAGTGCAACAAGAACTGATCGAAACCGGCGACGAGAGTTACTTCGAACCTTCCGCGGAAGGCGTGAAGACCAAAGAAGACCGTAAACAAGATGCCAAAATCAATATTGCAGACGCAGCTTGGGCAAGCGAGCATGAAGCCGAAATCAAACAATGGTTCGCCGATCAGGCGATTCAATAAGGCATAATCGATGTTTCGTCTGAACGCTAATAAGCTTGGCTGGATCGTCACGATCGTTCTAGCCGTGCTTGTTCTTTTTCCACTGGCTGCCGTCGTCATTCAAGTACTGTTGCCCGGGATCTTTTTTGGCTCGTTAAATATTGGCGATCTGGGACTGCTACTTGATTTGTTCGAACGTCCGCTATGGAGAAAGTCACTCGAAAACTCGTTGGTACTTGGGCTAGGGACAGCGGTACTTGGCACAATGCTCGGTGCGGTACTCGCGATGGTGCGGATGCAGTGGAAGTTTCCCGGAGCTCGCGCGCTGGATGCCTCGGTCTGGATTCTTTTTATCATGCCGTCGTTTATTTTGGCTCAAGGTTGGATCATGTTCTCGACCGGAAATGGGTTGGCGGCTTCGGTATTCGGTTGGCACTGGGTATCGGCAGCGGTCTTTCAACCGGCAGGGCTGATCCTGATTATGACGTTCAGTAAATTCCCGCTTGCGTATCTGAGTGTCAAAGCCGCGATGGAATGGAAAGTCGATATGTTGTCGGATGCAGCGAGATTGTGCGGAGCAAGCCCTTTTAAAGTATGGCGCAGCGTACAAGCTCCTCTGTTACTTCCGGCAATCTTGTCGGGGATGGCGCTTGTATTTATGGATACGATTGGCGATTTCGGTCTGCCTTCCGCGGTCGCGGCGGTATATCGTTTCCCGACACTGCCGTATTCGATTTATTCCGCGATCTACACGTCGCCGATCCGTTTTGATATGGCGGGGGTGTTGTCGCTGTACTTGGTGGCATTGATCGCGGTCGCGATGATTTTGCAATTCTGGATTCTTCGCCGCTCGCGCTACGATATTTTGGGTGGACGCGCTGTACCGGCGGTGCCGAAGCCGGCAGGACGTTATACGACTTGGGCGCTGGCTGGCGGCAATGTTTTGCTGCTGCTGATCGTGATCGGGATTCCGATTGGTTCGAGTGTCGTGACGTCTTTGCTCAAAATTCAAACGAATGGCTTGATGATGTCCAATCTGACTTTTGAAAACTATACCAAATTGTTGTCCGAAGGCAGTTCGTTACTTCCGGGCCTTGGGCGTTCGCTCATGATCGCAGGCTCGGCTGCCGTGATCGGTCTGGTCGTAGGGCTTGGAGCAAGTTTTGTATTGTCTTATTCGAGATTCCGCTTCAAAAGAGGGATCGAGACCGCATCATTAATCTCATTCGCCGTACCGGGCGTTGTGCTCGGCATCGGATATATTTTCGTATGGAATCAGCCGTGGATGGAGCGTCTGGGGATTAGTTTGTACGGCAAACCGGGCATCCTCGTCCTGGCGGCAATTGCGGGAGCGATTCCAGTCATTACGCGCGTTATGACGGGTGCGATGGCAAAAGTACCGGAAAGTCTGCTCAACGCCGCGCAGATTCAAGGCGGTTCGCTAATTAGTCGGATTCGGTATATTTTGGCTCCGCTAGTGCGCGGTGCGTTGATTTCTGCGGGGCTTGCCGCGTTTGGCGCTTGCGTATTCGATCTTGCGGTCAACTCGATCTTGTTTCCGCCGAATTTCGAGACGTTGCCGATTGCGATCGACGATGCGTTTGAAGACTTGCGCTTTGGCTATGCTTCGGCAGCGACTGTAGCGGGCGGCGGGATTGTCGTCTGTATCATGATGGTTATCGAACGATTACTTCGCAGAAAAGAGGTGCGTGCATGAGTGCGGTAAACGCTACTTTGGATAAGAATACGAAGTCTTCACCAATAGATTCTCAGAGTGTCAAAAAAGAACAGCCGAGTGCGACTCCCGCAGCTCCGCTTCTATTGGATATTAAAAATGTGCAAAAGCATTACGGCAAATTCCAAGCTCTCAAAGGCGTATCGCTCGATCTGCGAGAAGGCGAAATCATCAGCGTGCTAGGCCCTTCCGGTTGCGGGAAATCGACGTTGTTGCAACTGGTCGCGGGATTGGCGAAACCGGACGGCGGCGAGATTGTATTGTCCGGTCAGCGGATCGCTTCGGCTTCGAGCATGGTTCCACCTGAAAAGCGCGGCGTGAATATGGTGTTCCAAGACTATGCGCTGTGGCCTCATATGAGTGTGTTCGACAATATTGCTTATGGGCTCAAACAGAAAAAGATGAACCGTGGAGCGATCAGAGATAAGGTAGGCGAGGCAGTGGACTTACTACGTCTGAACGGTCTGGAAGACCGACTGCCGCCGCAATTATCCGGCGGGCAACAACAGCGCGTGGCAATCGCGCGCGCCATCGTAACCGAGCCGCGGCTCATGCTGCTCGATGAGCCGCTATCCAATCTCGATATGCGTCTACGCATCGAGATGCGCACCGAGATGGCGGTGCTGTTCCGCAGACTTGGAATCAGTGTATTCCACGTCACGCATGATCCCGAAGAAGCATTCGCGATGGCAGATCGCTTGCTGATTATGCGCGAAGGCGAAGTGGATCAATTCGCCACGCCAGAGCAGTGCTTTAGCCGCCCGGCAAGCCGCGAAGCCGCTTCGCTACTCGGCGCAATCAATCGCCTAGAAGGCGAATTTGCGTATACGCCGGGCGGCGAACTGGCACTCCGCACACCCGCAGGGCTGGTGCCGGGGATCTATTGCGGCGCGGGCGAAGCACCGCAAGCCGGCGAGCGGGGCGAACTGCGTTTTCGCCCGGAAGAACTCAAAACACAGTCCGAGTCCGTTGAAGGCGGAACGCTTCATTTCCGCATCGTACACGGTACGTTCGAAGGCACTCGCTGGCGCTCTCTTGCCGAGACGACTAGCGGCGACCGCGCGTATCTTCTTCATTCCGCACCCGTCATTCCCGGCGAAGAAGTCACTCTAATCCTTCCTCGCCATGCCGCTTTGTTTTATAGAGTTTGAGTGTGGTAATCTTCATTCACCCACCTACCCAGCGAGCGGTATTCCATCGAAGCGACTTTTGGCTTTCCGTAGGAAAACAACCCCAAGCGCCGATGGAATACCGCTCGCCACCACCATTAGAAAGGCAGTAGTAAAATGACCTTTTCTTTTTCAACGACGCCGCTTGCGACGCCTTTTCAACGAATCTTGGCAATTTCCGATATTCATGGGCATGAACAAGGGCTAGATTTGTTGCTTGCAGAAGCCGGGTACGATCCGAGCTACGACCTATTGATTTTAGGCGGTGACTATATCGACACCGATCCTGCGACTTGGCGTATTTTAGATCGGATTATTCAACTGACTACCGAAGGAGCGATTGCACTGCCCGGTAATCACGAACTGAAATTATTGGCGCTAGAAGGCGTAGCTCGGCAGAACATCCAACATCATCTGGATTGGCTGAATCATTTACCTCTTTATTTTGCGGTAGGTGATTTCATATTCGTTCATGCCGGATTTCGTCCGGGTGTTTTGTTGGAACAACAGACGATGCGCGATATGATTGAAATTCGCGAAGCTTTTTGGAATTCGGATGGACAAGCTTTCCAAGAAGACGAGAACATAGCGGGGAGAACGATCGTCTTTGGTCATACGCCCACGTTCAAGCTCGGCGCACCGCTCGGTCAGCCGTGGATACAGCCCGGCAAGCTGGGCATTGATACCGGAGCCAAGCATCGCGTACGTCTGACGTTGCTCGATCTGACGAATAGCATTTCGTATTCATGCTCCACTTCGCCAGAGCAACTATACCTTGATCTTCGTCGCCAAGTGTTGCAGCTTGGCGGTTCGGAAGTCAATCGCACTTCGATACCGGAAGTGCTTTAGAGACAATAGGAAAAGTGCGAACCCCAAGCTCCCATGAAAACCCCGGTAGGTTCGCACCCCGCGCCCAGTAAGGCTTTGGGCGCTTTTTCTTGTGTTTTTGACGCATTTTGGTTACGCTAATTTTGAGGTTCGCACTTTTGACCCTTCAAAGCCTTGCAGCGCAAGGGGGGGGAAGTGGGTGCAGTCGCTCCCCGTGCGGGAGCGTGGATTGAAACTTGTTCGTCTTCCGTATCGACATCCAGCAGGTACAGTCGCTCCCCGTGCGGGAGCGTGGATTGAAACAGGGTACTGACTACAAGCTGACAACCACAGGCAGTGTCGCTCCCCGTGCGGGAGCGTGGATTGAAACGACCAGTTGCGGAAAATCCAGAAAGAGTGTTGCCCGTCGCTCCCCGTGCGGGAGCGTGGATTGAAACTTACCCATGGCTTCGCGTTCTCGCGGATTGACGTGGTCGCTCCCCGTGCGGGAGCGTGGATTGAAACACGCCTTTGGGGTTAGTGTGCGGTGTATTGACGTGGTCGCTCCCCGCGCGGAAGCATGAATTGAGAATTACATCATGGGCGGTATGATGTAATAAGATTTAGTTTTCACACCGTGCAGCACTATCGAATCAAAAACAAAAAAAGCAGGTACATCTCCTCCAGAAGGGAAATGTACCTGCTTTTTTACGAATCTCCATGTCTTCAAATTCAACTTATACTTTCATGCACAAAAAGCCCGCTACATTCGCAATTCGCGAATATAGCGGGCTTTTTCAATCGGGATTAGCCTTTAGATACTTTCATCATTTGACGAAGTACCGTTTGCAGGATACCGCCGTTGTAGTAGTAATCGATATCAACCATGCTGTCGAGACGCGCAATCGCGTTGAATTCGAATTTCGTTCCGTCTTCGCGTGTTACCGCTACAGTCAATTTTTGCCCCGGTTTCACGTCGTTGTTCAGACCGAGAATATCGAATGTCTCGCGGCCGTCAAGCGCCAGCGATTTCCAGCTCGAACCTTCTTCGAATTGAAGCGGCAGAACGCCCATTCCGACAAGATTACTGCGGTGAATCCGCTCGAAGCTTTCCGCGATAACGGCTTTGACGCCAAGCAACATCGTGCCTTTTGCCGCCCAGTCACGCGAGCTGCCTGTTCCGTATTCTTTACCTGCGATCACGACGAGGTTTTGACCTTCGTCTTGATACTTCATGGAAGCATCGTAGATCGACATTACTTCGTCAGTTGGCAGGTACTTCGTTACGCCGCCTTCTGTACCCGGAGCGACTTGGTTACGAATCCGAATGTTGGCGAATGTACCGCGCATCATCACTTCGTGGTTACCGCGACGGGAACCGTACGAGTTGAAGTCTTTGCGCTCAACGCCATTTTCAGACAGGTAACGTCCGCCTGGGCTGTTTGGAGCGATGTTGCCTGCTGGAGAGATATGGTCGGTGGTGACCGAATCGCCCATCAGTGCAAGAACGCGAGCTTGTCTGATTTCGGAAATATCTTTCAGACCATCGTTCAACTGGCGGAAGAACGGCGGGTTTTGGATATACGTCGATTTTGCATCCCACTCGTACAGTTCGCCTTCTGGAACTTCGATTTCGTTCCAACGCTCGTTCGCTGTGAACACGTTCGCGTATTTGAGACGGAACATTTCCGGCGTAATCGCCATTGCGATTGCATCGCGGATTTCTTGCGAAGTCGGCCAGATATCGCGCAGGAAGACAGGCTCGCCTTGTTGATCGTAACCCAGCGGTTCTGTTGCCATATCGATATTCACTGTACCCGCCAATGCGTATGCAACAACGAGTGGAGGGGAAGCCAGATAGTTCATTTTGACTTGAGCGTGTACGCGACCTTCGAAGTTACGGTTACCGGACAGAACGCCAGCAACGGTCAAATCGTTGTCCGCTACAGCTTGTGCCACTTCGTCCGGTAATGGACCGGAGTTGCCGATGCAAGTTGCGCAGCCGTAACCTGCTACGTAGAAGCCAAGTTTTTCAAGCGGCTCAAGCAGCCCTGCTTTGAACAGGTAGTCCGTTACGATCAGGGAACCTGGAGTCAAGCTTGTTTTTACGTATTCTGGACGCACCAGACCGCGTTCAACCGCTTTTTTCGCAAGCAGACCCGCACCCAGCATAACGCTTGGGTTCGAAGTGTTTGTGCAGCTTGTGATCGCAGCGATTACGACAGCGCCCGCACCCATTTCGCTCGTTTTACCGTTTTTGTGGTTCACGGTTACTTTTTGCTGAATTTTCTCGTCGCTTAAGCCGTAGCCGCCTTTGTCGACAGGTGTACGCACGATGTCTTCAAAGTTGCTTTTCATATTCGTCAGCTCGATGCGGTCTTGAGGACGTTTTGGTCCCGCAAGGCTCGGTACGACAGAACCCAGATCAAGCTCCAGCACTTCGCTGAATTCCGGATCTTCCATGTCGTCGGTACGGAACATGCCTTGAGCACGGTAGTAGTTTTCTACGAGTTCGATTTGATCGTCTTCGCGTCCTGTGCTGCGCAAGTAGTTGATCGTCTCGCTATCGACAGGGAAGAAGCCTACAGTTGCGCCGTATTCAGGAGCCATGTTCGCAACCGTTGCACGGTCAGCCAAGCTGATGTTGCTCAGACCCGGACCGTAGAACTCGACGAATTTGCCGACTACGCCTTTTTTACGCAGTATTTCGGTAACTGTTAGGGCAAGGTCAGTCGCAGTTGCGCCTTCAGCCAAACTACCTGTCAGTTTGAAACCGACTACGTCAGGAGTAACGAAGTAAAGCGGTTGACCCAGCATGCCCGCTTCCGCTTCGATACCGCCTACGCCCCAACCTACAACGCCAAGACCGTTGATCATGGTTGTGTGGGAGTCAGTACCGACAAGGGAATCCGGGAAGACGTAAGTCTGTCCGTCGATTTCTTTCGTTGCCGCTACAGAAGCCAAGTACTCCAAGTTAACTTGGTGCACGATACCTGTGGAAGGCGGTACGGCGCGGAAGTTATCGAACGCTGTTTGTGCCCAACGAAGGAAACGGTAACGTTCTTCGTTACGCTCGAATTCAATATTGATATTGTAGTCCAATGCGTCCGCAGTACCGAAAGCGTCTACCATAACCGAGTGGTCGATAACCAGGTCTACAGGAACGAGTGGATTGATTTGTTTTGGATCTCCGCCTGCAAGTTTTACCGTATCGCGCATTGCCGCAAGATCCACGACAACCGGAACGCCTGTAAAGTCTTGAAGGACGATACGTGCCGGGATGAAAGGGATTTCTTTGTTCACATCACGGTCTTCGTTCCAACGTGCGATTTGCTTGACATGTTCTTCCGTAATTGCGCGACCGTCGAATTGACGAACCGCAGCTTCAAGCAGAACGCGAATCGAGAACGGAAGTTTGGAAATGCTGCCATGCCCTTGTTCTTCAAGGGATTTCAAGCTGTAATAACGGTAAGACTTGCCGCCGGATTCAAGCGTACTGGCAACAGAAAATTGATCAGACAAAGCCATAGGGTGAACCTCCTTAGGAATAGGGGATATAGCATCTTGGCATTGAGATAAAAAAACGCAACTAACGATTGGGAAACAATAGCCGATAAAAAAGCTTGTTTCACTTGATGAAACCAAATTTCAAAAATATCTATTTTAATTATAACGTTTACAATCCGGCGCGTAAAGCCCTTTTTGCTCCAAAATTGCCGCACACTCTACAATTTCGAAGGCTTGCGGTATGCGTGTTTTCTTTGCAGGCGAGCGGTCTATCTACTATACTAAAAAAAGAAATTTTGATGAATTGAGGGGCACAGACATGACAGCAAACAAAGTAACGGTAGGGCTGGTATACGGCGGGAAATCGGGAGAACACGACATTTCGTTGCAGACCGGTTTTGCGGTAATGAACGCATTCGATTACGAGAAATACGCCATTGTTCCTTTTTATATTACGCTTCGCGGCGAATGGAGAATGGGCGAGGCGCTGACAGCGCCGATGGGTTCGGTTGATGAAATGAAGCTGGAGCAAGCATCCGGCGGTACGGCTGAAGCGGCAGGAGCGATGTTTGCCGCGCTGAGCGGAAAAGATAGCGGCATCGATGTGATGTTCCCGCTTCTGCACGGTACTTTCGGCGAAGACGGCACGGTGCAAGGGCTGTTCGAAATGGCGGGGCTTCCTTATGTGGGAGCAGGCGTGTTGTCGTCGTCGGCAGGCATGGACAAAGACGTCATGAAAAAGTTGTTCGCTGCCGCAGGCTTGGAGCAAGGCGAGTACATCGCTTTTGGCGTACATGATTGGAAAGTGAATCAAAGCGAGCTAGTGCAACAAGCGGAAAGCAAGCTCGGTTATCCGTGCTTCGTAAAACCGGCGAACTTAGGTTCAAGCGTCGGCATTTCCAAAGCAGCGGATCAGGCGGCTTTGATCGAAGCGGTTGAATTTGCACTGCGTTATGACCGCAAAGTGTTGGTGGAATCGTTTATCGACGGTCGCGAGCTAGAGATCGGCGTTCTCGGTAACGACGAACCGGAAGCTTCGATCCCGGGAGAGATTGTGTCTTCGGGCGATTACTACGATTACAATGCGAAGTACATTGACGGAAAATCCGAAATGATGATTCCGGCTCCTGTAGATGCCGATCTTGCGGAGTCGCTGCGTACACTTGCGATTCAAGCGTTCAAAGCCGTGGAAGGTAGCGGGTTATGCCGCGCCGACTTCTTCGTGCGCCGTTCGGATAACAAGATTCTTATTAATGAAGTGAATACGATGCCGGGCTTTACGCCGTTTAGTATGTATCCGCTGCTGTGGCGCGAGACAGGAGTCTCGTATCAAGAGCTGCTGGATCGCTTGATTGAACTGGCTTTGGAAAGACACGAAGCGCGGACGCAATTGCAGTACGGGAGATAAGCTTTAAAAAATCAAAAAAATATCGCTTAGCGCGCGTGTTCTTTATCTTCTTGCCCGCAGGGGTTAAAGATAAAGAGAACGTTAAAAAGGAGAGAAACCTATGGGATTCGAAGCGGAGTTCACCTCGATCTGCAAATTCAAAAACGAACAAGAACTTTATGAGATTTTGGAATACGGACGCGGCAAGTTACGCAAAGACGGATTTCGGATTTTTCCTACCGGGCAAAAAGCAATTGCGTACACACCGGAGAACAAAGCCGTTGCGATTGTATTGGTTACAGCTTCGATCGCGGAGATCAATTTTCAAGGTCAAGAAATTACGCAGGTTGAACTTGACCTAATCCGTAAATTGACGGACGAAGAATCGCGGGTTCTTACGGCTTTGGCGCATGAGATGTATTTCGGCGAACAAGAATCGAAACAAAGCTAAGGCTTTAACAGATACTCTTTGATCACCCCCTCAAGATGTTCAGTGAAAATAGACTTCATAGTAAATGAGGTCTGCACTGGATATCGGAGGGGGTTTTTATATGTCAAAAAAGTAAGTTGTTAGATTAAAAAAAGAAGAGTGTATTCCGTGCAAACAAAGAGCGGTTACAACGAAGTAATATGGATAGTCAGATTGAGATCGCCTATATATTCACTTCACTGACACAGATCCATCTATCGACACATACGTGCGTGCTTGTGCCGTCTCCCGAAATTGCGCATAATAGATTTGTAGACATGTATTTACACGTATACATGTGCTGGAGCCGGAACAGAAGCCGTTCCAGTGTCTCTATTTCAACCACATGGGTTAACTCAAACTCGCTATCATATACGATCATTAGAGAAGTCACTCTCACCAAGAAAGGCGGTACAATCGTGGAATCAACCGATAAATACGTAGTATCAAGCAAAGGCTTCACAGCGGTCGCGATCAATGCGGCGGCAAAAGCAGGGCAATGGATTCGCAGTAAGCAAGGCACGCATGGTCAATTGTCTACCAAGACGTCGGAACAAGACTTGGTGACCGAGATCGACAAAGGCGCAGAGCAGATGATTCGTCGTCTGATCCTCACCCATTTTCCCGATCATGCGATCTTGGGCGAAGAAAGCGTAGAACCGGGCGAAGCCGCATCGATTCAAGCTTTGTCCGAGACGCAAAACGAAGAATATTTGTGGATCATCGATCCGATCGACGGAACCACCAACTTCGTACACGGATTTCCGTTCTACTCGGTATCGATTGCGCTTGCGCACCTGGGACAAGTGATCTTGGGCGTGATTTACGATCCGTCAAGGGATGAAATGTTCGTTGCGGAAAAAGGCAAAGGCGCTTATGTGCACGGCGTTCGGATGGCTGTATCTCGGGAAAAAGCATTGTCCGACGGTTTGATTGCAGTCGGGTTCCCGGCTGATCCGGTCGTCAAGCTTCCAATCAATCTACGCGGTATCGAAGCCCTTGCACCGTCTGTACGCAGCTTGCGTGCTGGCGGCTCGGCGGCGCTTCATCTTGCGAATGTCGCAGCGGGTCGGTTGAGCGGATACTGGGAAGCCGGCTTGAACGCTTGGGATATTGCAGCCGGAGCTTTGCTCGTATCTGAATCAGGCGGTCAAGTGACGGATACAGTCGGTACGGATTACCATTTGGGCGTACGCAACATCGTCGCGACGAACGGGAATTTGCACACGGAACTTTTGGAAGTGTTGAAAAAAGCCGAAGCAACAGGCGTCTAATCGTAAAAGCGCAAGTTTTTCAGCATCGTAAATTCTTTTAAGGAGGAGTCCTCATGAGCGACCACCCAGACCGCGACCTTGAAATGCAGCGTTTGGAAGAAGAACTGAGCGAACTGCTAACCGAAGGAGAATTGAAAAAAGAAGATCAGAAACGTAAAGAGCGTGAGCAGATTTCACCCAAGTACGAGATTCGGATTCAAACGACGCTAGATCCAATCGTGGAAGAAACGAAATTGTATCGTCTTATGGCAGAAGAAATCGATGATCGTTACGATGAATATTTGCAAAAAACACGCTCGGATATACCCGAAAAAAAACCGGGCAAAACGAATGAAAAAGGATTAAACTAAAAGAAGCGAAAAATTAGCAAGCGCAAACGAAAAATTCGCCGCCGTTCTGGGTCGTTTCCGAGAATAGGCGGCAATTTTTGAATGGCATAGCTGCAAGCTCGCAGATGTAAGACTTGTCTTTAGCCTTTATTCGAACAGATCCGTCAGGATCAGAAGGAGACCACAATGGGATTGAAAACATGGAAAACAAGCTGGAAGGTGCTCATGAGTGCGGCACTGGTTATTCCGGCATTTGGGCTGGCAGGAGCGAACGATACTTTTGCAGCAGGAGATACGTACAAGATCGTGACTTTCGGCGATTCGTTGACTGCGGGTTATGAGCCAGAAAAAGAAGCTTCTCAATATTACGGCTTTGTGCCGCGTCTTGGTGAGCAAGGACGTTTCCACGGACGTACCGAAGTCGATAACTACGGTATTTCCGGTTTGACTTCGACAGGGCTTGAGCAATATATCGAAGCCGTACATGCAGGAACCCATACAACGGCGGCAAATATTCAAAGCGGGCTTCGTGATCCAAACGCTGCTGTATTTGCTTCCAATGTCGCGGCAGCGCGTGCGGATGTTGCAGACGCCGATGTGATCACGATCACGATTGGCGGTAACGACCTGTTGCCGCTGATCACAGGGGCTTCTTTGCCTACGGCTGAAGAGTTAGCGCCGAAAGTTCAAGCGCTGCTCGAAAATTATGCGACGAATCTGAACGAAGTGTTAACGGATCTACGTGACATTAATCCGAATGCTCGAATCGTCGTTGCCGATCAATACCAGCCGGTACCTGCGATTGCCGCGAAGTCTTTGTATGCGGCACTGAATCAAGCAGCGGCTGCGTATACGACAACGTTGAATGGCGTGATTGCGACTCAAAATGCAGCGGGCGGTCATGTTGAAGCAGTCAATGTCGCACCGCTGTTTATCGGACGCGAAATGCAGCTGACGCATATCGCACGCAAAGATATTCACCCGAACCAAGTGGGTTACGAAGCGATTGCCAAAGCTTTTTCTCAGCAAATTTGGAATGAATACCGTACGCTAAGCCAAATTCCGGCATCCACTACGGTTGCTGTTGTCGTAGCAGGTAAAGAATTGAACACAAACTTTAAGCCGATTTTGAAAAAAGGCACGACATTCGTTGTACTGCGCGATATTACGGATGCGTTAGGCGCGGATCTGAAATGGAATAACAAAACAGCTACCGCTAGTATCAATGTAGACGGTCGTAATGTCGCGATTCCGGTCGACAAAAAAACGATCACGGTAAACGGTAAAAACACAGCGGTTCAAATTCCGGCGTTCACCGAAAAAGTGAATGGACAAATGAAAACGTATGTACCGTTGGCTGTATTGGCGGACGGATTAGGCTTTGATGTCCAATATACGTCGCGTCTGCGTACCGTATTTGTAAACCCTTAACATAACATTCGAGCTTCGCGGAGCTTTTGAAATTGCCCAAACAGAAACCAAAGACAGCCAAAGTTGTCTTTGGTTTTTTTATATGTCAGTATATTTTCGAATCGTTTTTTTCTTTTGCCGAACGGGTAATAGAAATTAGCAATTAATCGGATCTGAAGTCATAATCATTTTGTTGAAATATATTTGAAATAAGGGGAATTTAGCCTTGGAACAGAAGCGAACAGAAAAACTTAAAAATTTGGTGTCTCAAAGCGGGATCTATCATTCCCTACTCGCTAACCATCCCGACGGGATCGTCGTACTGGATGAGAACGGAGCGATTGTGGATACCAACGCGGCTGTTCCGGGCATTACAGGATACAGTGCGGATGAATTAGCGCAGATGGCAAGCGTTGCCAAAGGCAATCCCGACGGTGCTTTCGGAGAGATTGCCCATATATTTGTACAAGCCTACAATGGGCAAGCGACGCAGCTTGAATTCGGGATGCGTCACAAAAACGGACGAGAACTTCAGCTTAATTTGGAGTTTATTCCGCTTCGCCACGAAGACGAACTACTAGGCGTCTATGTGGTGATGCGCGATAAAACAGAACGGAAAATGGCGCAGCGCCGTTTAGCTGAGAGCGAAGAACGCTATAAGTCTCTATTTGACTACAATCCGTCTGGTGTATATTCGCTGAGTTTGGAAGGCGTCTATATGTCGTGTAACGATAGTATGGCGACGTTACTCGGTTGTCGCCGTGAAGATTTGCTGGGCAAATCGTATCGCACGGTCATTGAAGACGAGAACTTAGATCGCACGAATTTCCACTTTGCGCTGGCAACCCAAGGGGTGCCGCAAAATTACGAAGCTTCGGTGATTCGCGCAAATGGCGAACAAGTCGAACTGAATATTGTAAACGTTCCGATTTTTGTGGATGGAAAAGTGGTCGGTGTCTATGGAATCGCAAGCGACGTTACAGAGCGCAGACGTTATGTACGCCATATTGAGCGTCTCAGCTACGAGCATACGTTAATTTTGAATGCCGTATCGGAAGGGATTTTCGGGATTGATCAAGATGGTCGTGCGATGTTCGCCAATCCACGGGCGCTTCAATTGCTGGGCTATACGGAAGAGGAATTTATCGGTCAAGATAATCATACGCTTCTCGCTCACTCGGCGAGTGGAGGAAGACCGTATTCGATCGATAGTTGTCCGATTTGTACAACAGCGCGAGAAGGCGTATCTCGTTCGGCTATTGAAGGCGTATTTTGGAAAAAGGACGGATCAAGCTGTCTGGTCGAATACACCGTTAACCCGATTAGCGATAAAGGGATCGTTCAAGGAACCGTAGTCGTATTCCGTGATATCACGAATGAACGAGAAGTCATGCGGCAAAAAGAATTGGCAGAACAAGCGGCTACGGCAAAAGCTGATTTTCTGGCGATGATGAGTCATGAAATTCGAACACCGATGAACGGCGTGCTCGGCATGACGGATCTGCTGTTAGGAACCGATCTGAATGAAGAACAGCGCGATTTTGTACAAATCGTGAGCGATAGCAGCCAATCGCTGATGCGCATCTTGAACGATGTACTGGATTTCAGCAAAATCGATGCCGGAAGTCTGGAACTTGAGCCGGAAAGCACGCTGCTTATGCCTTTGATCGCGGGAGCTACCGATTTATTTGCAACCCGCGCTGCTGAACGTAATCTTTCGTTAGATTGGGAGATCGGCGTCGGTGTTCCGGAAGAAATTGTGACGGATCCGGTTCGATTGCGGCAGATTTTGACCAATTTGATCGGAAATGCAATTAAGTTTACGGAAACAGGTTCGGTAAAAGTATCGGTACAGCGCGTTATGGATTTGACCGCTCCTGTATTGGAGTTTCGAGTCGAAGATACGGGCGTGGGAATTCCGCAACATCAGTTGGGACGGTTATTCCAATCTTTTTCGCAGCTTCATCCTGAACTCAATCGAAAATACGGAGGGACGGGCTTAGGCTTATCGATCTGCAAACGACTGGTCGAATTGATGGGCGGAACGATCCGTGCAGAGACGCTTGAAGGAGAAGGTACTACGTTTCGATTTACCTTGCCGTACGGCGACTCGAATCTGGTTGATCCGGTCGAATTGATCGAATCTCAACCTCACCTTTCTAAATTAGGTAACTTGCGTATTTTGATTGCTGAAGATCATCCGGTCAATCAACGTTTGCTACGAGAGCTTTTGCTGAAATTTGGTTATACAGCGGATGTCGTGCAGAACGGAATCGAAGCTTTTGAAGCGATTGTGAAAAAAGATTATGATCTTGTATTTATGGATGTGCAGATGCCAGAGATGGATGGAATGACGGCGTCGCGCTTGGTTCATCAGATGCTGCGCGAAGACTCGATTCCGTACATGGTAGCGGTGACGGCATTTGTTCAACCCGGGTTCCAAAAACAATGTCTGCATAGCGGGATGCAAGATTATATCGCGAAGCCGATCTCTGAAAGTGATATTCGCCGCGTGATCTTAGATCCCGAGCATAAATTGCGCGATTTTTTGAGCAGTCGTCAAGTGATCTAGCTTTTGAAAATAAAAAGGCAGAAGCTTTCGCTTCTGCCTTTTGCTTTGAACAAATTAAACTGCCGCTTGAGCAAAGTTAGCGCATATCTTTCAAAGCTTCGTCCGCTGCGGTTAGCGTGCGATCGATATCAGCATCCGTATGCGCGGTCGTTAAGAACCAAGCTTCGTATTTGGATGGAGCGAGGCAGATGCCGCGATTAAGCAATCCACGGAAAAAGGCTGCAAAAGCTTCGCCGTCTGTATCTTGAGCTTGCTCGTAGTTCGTAACCGGATGATCGCAAAAATGCGTCGAGAACGACCCGCGAATCCGATTGATCGTAAGCGGAATACCGTGACGGTTTGCCGACTCTGCGATCCCGTCTGTCAGACGAATCGCCAGACGATTCATTTCCTCGTACACGCCGCTACCTTGCAGCACTTCCAGGCACGCGATTCCCGCCGATACCGAGATCGGATTGCCCGCCATTGTACCCGCTTGATACGCAGGGCCGAGCGGAGCGACTTGCTCCATGACGTGCTTGCGTCCGCCATAAGCACCGATCGGCAAGCCGCCGCCGAGGATTTTGCCGAGCGCCGTCAAATCCGGCGTAATGTCTTCATGGTTGTCTAGTCCCGCAAAAGTCTGCGCCGAACCGTAATGGAAACGGAAAGCCGTGATCACTTCGTCATAAATGACCAGTGCGCCGTGATCGTGCGTAAGTTTGCAAAGCCCTTCAAGGAAGCCTTTTTCCGGCATAACCATACCGAAGTTGCCGACGATTGGCTCGACCATGACAGCAGCGATTTGACCTTCCCAATGATTTAAGGCTTGTTCCAGACTTGCAAGGTCATTGAACGGTACAGTAATGACTTCTTGCGCGATACTTGCCGGTACGCCTGCACTATCCGGTGTACCGAGTGTAGAAGGGCCGGAACCTGCCGCGACCAGTACCAGATCGGAGTGACCGTGGTAGCAGCCAGCGAATTTAATAATTTTCGAGCGGTTGGTATACGCACGCGCTACGCGAATCGTAGACATCACCGCTTCTGTACCGGAGTTTACGAAGCGAACTTTGTCCATCGAAGGAATCGCGTCTTTAAGCATTTTGGCAAGCTTGATTTCAAGTTCGGTTGGTGTGCCGTATAATGTCCCGTTTTGCGCGGCGCGGACGATAGCTTCGGTAATATGCGGGTGAGCATGACCGGTGATGATCGGGCCGTATGCCGCGAGGTAATCGATATATTCGTGACCATCGACGTCCCAAAAGTGAGAGCCGTTGCCTTTTTTCATAAAGACGGGAGCGCCGCCGCCTACAGCTTTGAACGAACGGGAAGGGCTGTTGACGCCGCCGACGATATGTTCCAGCGCTTCAGCGTAAAGTTTTTCGGAATTTGGACGATTCATTATGCACGATCCTTTCGGGATAAAGAAGATAAAATGATAATAACGTAAGTCGTTCACAGTAAAAAGCGCCCTTCGTTCAATCAAGGCGCCTTTTAAGCGTAACGAATTTTGAGTATAACGTACAGAGAAGATTTGGTTAAGTTTTCGTGACAATAAGTTTGATCCTATTATTCATTCGATTTTGTATCGGTGCCTAACGCTTCCGTATTGGTGGTCGAAGATATCGGAAGCGAAGAAAGAGGAGCTTTATTCAAGTCGTTAGACGAATTTGGTTTTGGGTTAGCATTTCCCGGTTCGTTCGGACTTGCAGGCGACTCTGGAGTCTCTTCTTTACCTTGCAGCGTTTCTTGAATAAACTCTTTAAGTTTGTCTTCGCTGCTAACCGTCAATACCGCTGCGCCGCCAACCTTTTCCTCGCGTAGCAGAGAGCTTGGAGGAATCTGTTCGCTACCGCCCATTTTACTGTCATAGGCAACGGTCGCAAGTTTCCACATATCGCTGACGCTTAAGTTTGTATCGATATAAGGGCTGACCTGTTCCAAAATATTCGGTAGATTCATAATCGAAGTACTGGATTTGAGCTTATTCGCTACAGCTTGCAAAAACTCGCGTTGACGTCCGGTGCGGCTGAAATCCGACAGCTTATCGTGGCGGAAACGCACATATTGAAGGGCTGTTTTGCCGTCCAAATGTTGCTGACCTTCTTTGAGATCGATATCGTACAGATGCTGATCGGCGTTGCTTAAGTATTTCATATCTTTTTCGACATAAAAATCCACGCCGCCTACTGCATCTACAAGTTTGATAAAGCCTTGAAAATCGGTATAGACATAATACTGGATCGGAATTCCGAGAAGATCGGAGACGGCTTGCATCGCCGTATTAGGCCCGTGGGTGATTGCGGCATTGATACGCTGTTTGCCGTGCTCTGGAATACTTGCGTACGTATCACGCATGATGGAGAAGAGATGGATCGTTTTTTGGGTTGGATCAATCGAAGCGACAATCATGGAATCGGAACGAGGGATTTCGCCTTCTTCCACACCGCGTGCATCTACGCCCATCAGCAAAATATTGACGGGTTCGCTGCCTTCCCATTTTGGAGGTTCAGGGACTTGAGTCGTCTCGGTCACCGGGATATTGCGAAAAGGCGAGTTTTCACCTACTTTTTGCAGACCGGACACTTGGTTATATAGACTTGTAAAATAAAAAATGGCATAACCTGCTGCCGCCGCGAAAATCAAGCAAACGGTCCAAATCAGCGTCTTTTTTTGACTACTCGACATTTTTCTTCTTCCTTTCATTCAGGAAATTTTGTATTTTCGTCGCAATCTGGCATACTTAACTCGCTAATACCCTCTTATTTTCAACCTGAACCGAAAGTAAGAAGTTTGAAGCTAGAATACGGGCATCCTTTGCAAAGGAACCGATCAGAAAGGAATACCTATGAACGCCATCGAAGTTGAGCATTTAAGTAAAATTTTCAAAGTCCAAAAAAGTCGTGCAGGTCTCAAAGGAGCGCTGCAAGACTTATTTTCACGTCAGTATAATGAAGTCCCTGCGGTCAACGATATTTCGTTTTCTATTCCGTCAGGCGAAATATGCGGGTATATCGGAGAGAACGGAGCTGGCAAATCGACCACGATCAAAATGCTAACGGGTATTTTGGTGCCGACTTCCGGAAAATTGAATGTAGGCGGTTATGTGCCGCATGAAGAACGCGAAAAGTTTGTCCGTAATATCGGCGTCGTGTTCGGTCAACGGAGTCAATTGTGGTGGGACATCGGCGTTATCGAATCGTTCGGGCTTCTGCGCAAAGTATACGGCGTACCGGAGCAAGATTATAAAAGACGGCTGGACGAACTGGTGCAACGTCTGGATCTAGGTGATCTGCTTAGTCGTCCCGTGCGCAAACTCAGTCTCGGTCAACGCATGCGTTGCGAACTTGTTGCGGCTCTGCTGCATAACCCGTCGATCGTCTTTTTGGATGAACCGACAATCGGGCTCGATATTATCGTCAAAACCGAAATCCGAGAATTTTTAAAAGATATGAATCGGCAGTACGGCACAACGATTTTGCTGACTACGCACGATTTGCAAGATATCGAAGCACTGTGCTCGCGCGTCATTATGCTGGACGAAGGTCGCATCATTTACGATGGCGGTCTGGATACGCTCAAAACACGCTGGGGACAAGGCACACGGATTACTTTCCAATTCGGTACGGCTTGTCCGCTTCCTAAACTTCAAGCTCTGACGTCTGATCTTGCGGTAAGCTGGACAGCCGATAACGATCTGCATGCCGAAGTGTTGGTATCGTCGGATCTGAACGTATCGGACGTACTCGCCAAAGTCGTAGGTCAACCCGAAATCACCATTACCGATATCAAAATTACAGAGACGACGACCGACGAGATCGTGCGCCAGATTTATCAGACCGGTTCGGCACAAAACAATGCGTCAGATGGGCAGGTTGTCTAATGCTTAGCGCGTATACCGATTTTATTCGAATCCGATTTTTGACGATGCTCGCGTACCGGGTCAATTATTACTCGGGCATTCTGATCTATATGCTGAATATCGGCGTGTATTACTTCACTTGGCAAGCGATTTACGGGGATCGCGGCGAGATCGGCGGTTTTACCGCTTCGCAGATGACGACGTATATCGCCGTATCGTGGATGGCGCGAGCTTTTTACTTCAACAACTTGGATCGCGAGATTGCGACGGATATACGGGACGGATCGATTGCGGTTCAATTTATACGTCCGTATAACTACGTGCTGGTCAAAATGATGCAAGGCTTTGGCGAAGGATTGTTCCGGTTTACGTTATTTATGATTCCGGGGATGCTGCTTGCTTTGATCTTGTTCCCTGTTCGGCTGCCTAGCGATCCGATTGCTTGGATTGGCTTTTTGGTCATGTTGTTTTTCAGCTTTTTGATTAACTCGCAGTTGAATATTTTGACCGGGCTGATGGCGTTTTTCGTGGAAAATAACGACGGCATTATGCGCATGAAGCGGGTTATCGTCGACCTGTTTTCGGGTCTTGTCATTCCGATCAGTTTGTTCCCGGGTTGGCTGAGTTCGATTATGCAGTGGCTGCCTTTTCAAGCGATTACGTACTTGCCGGGTTCGGTATTTACAGGTCGTACGACAGGAACCGGGATTTTGGACGTGTTCGCGATTCAAGTCGCATGGTTTGTAATTTTGCTAATTCCGATCTTCTTTATGTGGCGTGCGGCGCGTAAGCGGCTGTTCGTGCAAGGGGGTTAAGCACATGTACTATATCGGATTAGTGATTGAATATCTCAAAAATTATCTTAAAACAAGGCTGACGTACCGCGCGGATTTCTGGGTCGAAGTGATTTCCGATCTATTGATGCAAGCGAGCAACCTGATCTTTATTTTCGTCGTGTTTGGACATACCAATTCGCTCGGCGGGTGGAGTGAAGCGGAAGTCATTTTCGTTTACGGATTTTTCATGATTCCTTTTGGATTATTCACGTGCTTCGTGAACTTATGGAATTTCAGCGACCGTTATATTGTCAAAGGCGAGATGGACCGGATACTGACTCGTCCGGCGTACAATCTTTTTCAGATCTTTTTGGAAAATATCGATCCTCCGGGCTTAATCGGTTCGTTGATCGGTGTTGTCATTATGATCGCAAGTGGCAGTCAGCTCGGCTTGGAGTTGGTCTGGTGGCATTTCCCGATCATGATTTTGTTTGCGATTAGCGCTACGCTGATCTATGCCGGGATTTATATCGCGCTGACGTCACTGTCCTTTTATTCCGATTCCCCGACAGGGATTCTGCCGCTGCTCTACAATATTCAAAACTACGGACGTTACCCGGTGACGATCTATAACCGCACGATCCAATTTTTGCTGACATGGATTATTCCTTTTGCTTTTGTCGGCATTTATCCGGCGTCACTATTCCTCGGTCGAACCGAAATGTTCCATATGGCGTGGCTCACTCCGGTGATGGCGATTATCTTTGCGACGATTGGGCTGACGAGCTGGAATATTGGGGTGAAAAAGTATCGGGGAGCGGGGTCCTAGTCAGAGCACAGAGCGCTGACCTGAGTCCGCTTCGGGGAAAGGGGAGCCTTGCGATCGCTGTTTCAGCTACGCTTCAAAGGCGATCTTCAGGCTCCCCTTTCTCCTACGCTCCGCGGTTTTCCTCTACTTTTCACTGGAGGGGAGAGAAGGGTGTAAAAAAGTATCATCCACCACCTAGAGCAGCGGAGGGGGAAGGGAGCTGTAGGAAGCGAAGCGTTCGCCTTTGAAGCGTAGCTGAAACAGCGATCCGAAAGCCCCTTCCCCCGAAGCGTCTCCCAAAAACACCACCACAACCACAACCATTTGAAGGAGCGAATGTACTTATGTTGAAAATCGGAGAGCAAGTCGAGAATTTCACTCTTCCCGCTGCGGGAGGCAAAGAAGTAAGTCTTAGCGATTATCGCGGTAAAAAGCTCGTCATTTACTTTTATCCAAAAGACATGACCCCGGGTTGTACGCAGCAAGCTTGCGATTTTCGCGATTCGGACAGTTATTTTAAATCGCAGAATGCAGCGGTTATCGGAATTAGTGCCGACGACCTAAAATCGCACGAGAAATTCGAAAATAAATATGAACTCCCATTTCCGCTTCTTTCGGATACCGATCATACCGTTAGTGAGCAATTTGGCGTGTGGCAGCTGAAAAAGAACTTCGGAAAAGAGTATGAAGGGATCGTACGCTCGACGTTTTTACTGGATGAAGAAGGCGTACTGATTCGTGAATGGCGAAAAGTGAAAGTCTCGGGACATGTAGATGAAGTGCTGCAAGCGCTTAAAGACTGAACATTTGGGCTACAAAAGTATCATTTTTAGCTTTTTAAGCGTAATTCGCCTGTAAAAGTCGAAAAACTATTTGAGAAAATTCGGAAAAACGTTTAAATTTGTGTTAGGAAATGCAAATTTCATCAAGTTTTTAAAAGATCAAAAAAGAAAGGTGGGAAATGATACATAGGTTCGAATCGCGGGGGGATTTTCGGCTTTGGCTTTGAAAGCGAAAAACGCGAGTTCGATCAGCGTCAAACATCGGTGTTGGTATGCATATGTCGTCAGCAGTTACATGGTCGGTGGGGACCGACTGTCCAACTTAACGATTTTGGGAGAGGGGAAACTTGTTATGCAAATCATTCCAGCATGGGTGAAAGTGGATCACAATTCTTACAACGCAAAACTTCGGGGGATTTACAAAAACGTCAGAGAAAACGATATTACAGCGGCTTGCGAGCAAGCTAAGCATTTGTATCTGGATCTGCTTGCAGACATGGAGATTCGCGGAATCGAGACGCCGGAGCAAAAACATGCTGCTGAAGCTTTGGATCATGAACCTCAAGCGGCAGGAATTAGTGTTTGACGCGATAAAAGTATACATTTCAGAAAAACTCCCAGGTCTTTGCGACTTGGGAGTTTTTTATGCTAGCTATTCGCTTTATAAATCAATAGGATTTGACTCGCTTTTTTAATACGATTTTTTGAGCGCAACGTCCCGGCTGAATCCGTAAAATCGAACCTTGTTTTAACCGAAGTTGGAGTTGGATCGGCTGCGACTGCGCTAATCGTTGAATCAGTTGTTGCTTGGTCAGCGAATAAGTGGACGGCGATATTCTTTTGTTTTTTTTGAAGCGTTGTACAAAGGAAACCCAAATAGATGCCGTCATTGCACGGAAACGGAAGATCACAAATCCCGCTACAGCTAGAGCGATGACCGATACAATCCAAATCGCGTAACGTTCAGCCAACTGGAAAGCGACCGACCATTGCGGGCCGAAGATTTTGCCAATTCCCAGAAACAACAATGTCCAGAACAACGCTCCGCTAAACGCATAAGCCGCGAACTTTTTGAACGAAATATTCATGATGCCTGCAAAATACCCTGTAAAGTGGCGTACCCCCGGAATAAAGTAGCCAAAGAAAATTAGGCTTGCTCCGTATTTATCGAAAAACTTTTGCGTTTTGAGAAGTTTGCTTTCTTTGAAAAACCATCCGCCGAACCGTAACAGAACAGGCAGTCCCGCTTTTTTGCCAATCCAATACGTAATGCTCATCCCGATCGTCGTTCCCAAAAAAGCAACAATCAGCAAAATATCGAATCTTAGTGTTCCGGTATAGGAAAGAAAACCGGCATACGCCATCGTCGTTTCTCCCGGAAAAGGTAACGCGATAAATTCCAAAAACAAACCGAGGAACATCACGAGATAGCCGTACTGTTCGAATAGTTGTTGAATCATTTTAAAAAGTTCCATAAGATTCAAGCTCCTTTAACAGATAAATGCGGCGAATATTTTCTCAATTTTACGATATTTAGGGTCGAAAAATCCAACTTCGCAAATCAAAGCGTTTTCAGTTGCAGAAGTCAGCTTACAAGATCGCCTTTTTGGCTTGCGGTATGCGAAGGGCATCGGTATAATTAGCGACAGTAATTAAGGGAGGCGTGACATGAATAAACCGAACGAATTTATTGTCGTACTCGATTTTGGAGGACAATATAACCAACTGATTGCTCGAAGAATCCGTGATCTGGGTGTGTTTAGTGAGCTAATGCCGTACAATACTCCAGTTGAACGTATCCGTGAATTGAATCCGGCAGGTATCGTTTTTTCAGGCGGCCCGCTGAGTGTATACGAAGAAGGTGCTCCGCACGTAGATCCAGCGATCTATGATTTGGGCGTACCGATCTTCGGGATTTGCTACGGTATGCAGTTAATGGCACAGCAGCTTGGGGGTAAAGTTGAGCGCGCGGGCAAACGTGAATACGGCAAAGCAGACGTCGATTTCCTGCATAACAGCGTACTCACCAAAGGTCTGGAAAGTAAGCAAACGGTCTGGATGAGCCACGGCGACCACGTCGTTACTTTGCCGGAAGGTTTTGTACTGGAAGCAGGTACGGAATCGGCACCGATCGCAGCGATGAGCCATGCGGAACGTAATCTGCATGCGGTACAGTTCCACCCGGAAGTTCGTCACTCCGTATACGGAAACGAAATGATCAAGAACTTCTTGTATGAAGTGTGCAAATGCAGCGGCGAATGGACGATGGAATCGTTTATCGAACAATCGATTCAAGATATCCGTAACCAAGTCGGCGACAAAAAAGTGCTCTGCGCGCTTAGCGGCGGCGTAGATTCTTCGGTTGTCGCGATGCTGATTCACAAAGCGATCGGCGATCAGCTGACTTGTATGTTTATCGACCACGGTCTGTTACGCAAAGGCGAAGCCGAGAGCGTAATGGAAACATTCGTAGGCAAATTCGATATCAACGTAATCAAGATCGATGCTCAAGAACGCTTCTTAAGCAAACTTGCAGGCGTCGATGATCCAGAGCAAAAACGCAAAATCATCGGTAACGAATTTATCTACTGCTTCGATGAAGAATCGGCTAAACTTGGCGATTTCTCGTTCTTGGCACAAGGTACGCTGTATACCGATATCGTTGAAAGTGGTACAGCAACTGCGCAGACGATCAAGTCTCACCATAATGTCGGCGGATTGCCTGAAGATATGAAGTTCAAATTGATCGAGCCTTTGAACACATTGTTCAAAGACGAAGTGCGTAAAGTCGGCGAAGAGCTGGGTCTGCCGCACGCGATCGTATGGCGTCAACCTTTCCCGGGTCCGGGTCTTGCGATTCGTGTCCTGGGCGAAGTAACCGAAGAAAAACTGACGATCGTTCGCGATTCCGACTTGATCTTGCGTGAAGAAATCGCAAAAGCGGGTCTGGAAAGCGAAATCTGGCAGTACTTCACGGCGCTTCCAAACATGAAGAGCGTAGGCGTTATGGGCGATGCGCGTACTTACTCTTATACGGTAGGGATCCGCGCGGTAACTTCGATCGACGGCATGACTGCCGACTGGGCACGTATTCCGTGGGACGTCCTTGAGAAAATCTCTGTACGGATCGTCAACGAAGTCGATAACGTCAACCGTATCGTGTACGACGTAACTTCGAAACCGCCAGCTACGATCGAGTGGGAATAGAATAATATCCATCTCTATATTTTTATGGGTGAATGTGAAACGATTAAATGCCCCTATCAGTTTTGATAGGGGCATTTTTGATATCAAAATATAAAATAAGGGGTTTTTCTGTGGCGCAGAAATATGGAAAGCTAGAGAAAAGAGTGCTGGATCTTTTTGAAGTAGGAACTTCTTTCGAATATGAAAATAAGACATTTAAAGTTTTGAAAAGCGATAAACCCAGAACGAGTAAAGGTGAGCCCAAAACGGATGCTTATATTAGTATACAAGAAGTAATTACACCCAGTAATATCATTAATTTTAAAATCAGTTGTAAGTTAGCCAATGAGAACGAATTTCAGGAAAATAAAATCCGTGCTGAACGCGCATTCGAAATATGGGGTAGCGATTGGCGAGAAACTATTAAAGAAGCCGCTTTAAATAATGCCAATAACTTTTTGAATACGCAAGTTTTTTTTCCGGAAGGAGCTAGAAAAACTAAAGAAAGTATGCTCACTAACGGATGGAAATTAGAGATTACTAACAAATACAGGGCATTATCGCATCCATTGGAATTTGAGGATCAACAAGTTCGAGATATTATTTATAAAGGGCTGACTCTAGACGAAAGTAAAAAGCACGCTAAAGTCCACGGTGAAGTGATTGCAGATAGTGGCGTAGCCGAATATATATTGGTTTGCACCGTAGAGGAATTAGCGTCGCGAAAAGATGTTTTAGAAAAAATGGTACTGATTGATCATTATCCGATCGTTCAGCATTATATTATTTTCACGGCTAACAATCTCAGAATTCTCAAAAAGAAATCTGACGGCAACCGACCGTTGGCCGTTCAACTTTTATGGCAAGTCGATGAATTGGACGATACTAAAATGAAATACCGACTGAATTGTGAACATCCATTAGATCCTTGTTATTCAGGCGAGAAGATTGCACAACTGACATTAGAACAAGTGAAACAATTGAATCCTCTTTGCAAAGAACGCTTTATTTAAGCTTCGGCATTCTGGCCTTTTAAAATGATTTCTGCTATAGTTGGCATATCCCAATATTATTTTCAACGAAGGAGAAACAATGACTGTCGATAACATACAGAAAGTCACATACAAAGACGAAACGCGAAGATCTAGAGGTAAATTTAAACCAGCTTTAAATTTATCTATCGATGAAGTCAAATCCGTTTTGATGCAAAAAATAGATGAAGAATCCAAAAAAATCATTGAAGATAAAAAGGATTTAGAATTAATCGAGAAAGCTCTATATAAAGAAAACAAAATCAATACGGTGTCTTTATTTTCGGGTGCGGGCGGACTGGATTTAGGTACGGAATTAGCGGGGCTTGTAGCTACTGTTGGTTACGAACCGGCAATGAGAGCTTTTCATCGTGACAAGGAAACTTACGATGGTCTAAGAGGTCAAAGTATTTTCCACACCGTTTATACAAACGATATGTTTCAAGAAGCGAACGAAACCTACAGATTGAATTTCGAATCCGACGTTCTTCAACATCAGAAAGACATCAAAAAAGTTGCGCATTTTCCTAATAACGAGCTAATGATTGGCGGCTTTCCTTGCCCTGGCTTTAGCGAAGCCGGTCCGCGCTTGATAGACGATGAACGAAACTTTTTGTACTTGCACTTTATTAGAGCCTTGATTCAGACACAGCCCGCATTTTTTGTTGCCGAAAATGTTAAAGGGATGATGACTCTTGGTAAAGGCGAAGTATTGAAACAAATCGTAGAAGATTTTGCTAGTGCGGGATATACGGTAACGGCTCATCTGGTCAATGCTCGAGATTACGGAGTTCCGCAATCAAGAGAGCGCGTATTTTTGGTAGGCGTTCACAAAGAAAAGATTGAACAAAAATTCGGATACCATTACGAATTGCCTTTGCCGACGCATGGCGACCCGATCCAATCGGATTTGTTTGAAGGCAAATTGCCATGGGTCACTTTGAAAGAAGCTATTGGAGATCTGGAAGCAGATCCCGGAGAATATTTCGAAGGAACATATAGTTCGATTTACAAGTCGCGTAATCGCAAAAAGTCTTGGAGTGAACAAAGCTTTACCATTCAAGCAAGCGGTAGACAAGCTCCGCAACATCCCGGTGGAGAACCGATGGAGAAATTAGGAGAAAACGAATGGGTATTTCGCGGAGAGCATAATCGCCGGCTATCCATTAGCGAAATCAAAAGAATTCAAACTTTCCCGGACTGGTTCGAATTCAGCTTTGGTTCCCCAGTCGGTAAATCGGGCAGGACACTCGATCGCAACGCACAAATTGACAAAGTCTACAAACAAATCGGTAATGCGGTTCCGGTATTGCTGGCACGTGCAATCATGCAGCCTATTGCTGACTTTTTAGCCGAATATCACGATCACATTTAAAAAATACCTATAAAAAGGTTGGGACTGCTTGTAGGTCTCAATCTTTTTATAGTCTGAAAAAGAATTGAATCCGAAATAATGGAGAGTAAGTCTTTTTGTACATGTATTTTGTCAATCAAGCCACTCGCGAAGCAATTTGTGAGTTTGTTAGCATAAATCATATTCACTTAGTCACCGAGGTCATGTATAATCTGGAATCAGATTAGAGCGAATACGCTCTGTACAAAAAGGGGCTGGAGAGTTACATCATTATGGACAATAGTACAAAAACAACGCGTCAATGGAGCGTGATCGGTCTCGCTTTGTTGCTGGGTGTATTTTCGACGTTAGGGCCGTTTACGATCGATATGTATTTGCCCGCTTTTCCCGAAATTGCCAAAGATTTTGATACAAGCGCTTCTTTGATTCAAGTCAGCCTGACCGCTTGTTTGCTAGGTCTCGGTATCGGGCAGTTAGTCGTAGGACCTTTAAGCGATGCTTATGGTAGACGCAAGCCGCTGTTGATCGCGATGATCGGTTATGTGGTGTTTTCCGTAGCCTGTGCTTATGCGCCGAATATCGGGATGTTAATCGTATTCCGCTTTGCTCAAGGATTTGCGGCTTCGGCAGGAATCGTGATCTCGCGCGCTATCGCACGGGATATGTATAGTGGACATGAATTGACGAAGTTCTTCTCTTTATTGCTGCTCGTAGGTAACTTGGGACCGCTGGTCGCTCCGATTGCCGGAAGTGGAGTTCTAAAATTCACGACATGGCCGGGTGTATTTATTTCTTTAGCAATCTTAGGTGTATTTTTATACCTCATGACGCAGTTCCGTCTCAAAGAAAGTAATCCTCCCGAACAACGCGTATCTCCAAACTTCAAGCTTCAACTTCAAAATTACGGCAAGTTGTTGCGTGATCGGAAATTCGTTGGATATATGCTGGCGCAAGGCATTATGACAGCTGGCGTTTTCGCGTATGTCTCGGGTACACCTTTTATCTACCAAAATATTTACGGCGTATCGCCTACGGTCTTCGCTCTGTTATTCGCATCTAACGGAGTTAGCTTGATTATCGGTTCCCAGATCGTAGGACGTATCTCGCACCGGGTTCCCGAACAAAAACTGTTGTTGATCGGTCTGTGGATCGCTCTGATCTCCAGTATCATCGTAGTTGGCGTAGCGATCGTCGAAGGGCCGTTATTTGCTTTGGTTGCTCCTTTGTTCGTATTCGTCTGCTCGATCGGTATCACCTCGACTGCTTCATTCCCGCTAGCGATGGAAAGCCAAGCCAAAAATGCAGGGAGTGCCGCAGCGTTACTCGGTCTTATTCCTTTTGTATTGGGCGCATTGGTTGCTCCGATTGTTGGAGTTGCAGGCGAAGATACAGCGGTTCCGCTCGGTATTACGTTAATGGCTACGAGTCTTGTTGCATTGGCCACTTACTTCTTACTGGTAAAAAAATCCGAAAAATCGTAAATAGATTTAAAAAGGGACAGTCGCTCGCTTAAAGCGAAACTGTCCTTTTTTATTTCTCAAATCAAGAACACAGTGTGCTTTTGCAAACAGATTGGTTAAAATGAGTAAAGTATAGGTTTTCCAAAAAACTGTTAAAGAGGTGTTCGACATGCAGTATATTCCCCAACATACCGACAAACTTCAAATCATGACGCAACCGGACAAATTAGAAACGACCGAGCAGAGCTTGAAGGTACATACGTTGCCAGACACCGACTTTTGGCTAAAAACACATTATGGCTTTGAACGGTACAACGGGCATGTGCTTTTTGACGAGATCAGTGGCGATTTTGAAGCGGTCACGGAACTTGAAATGGACCCACGGTATACGTTTGACCAAGCGGGATTGTTTGTCGAAGTCAATAGAGATAATTGGCTTAAAACTTCGGTAGAATATATTCCAAACGCACCTTCGCATATGGGAGCAGTCGTGACGCGCGATGGCTATTCGGATTGGTCGACTCGCAATGCCGCTGCCGATTTGTTCAAACAACGTCTCCAATTCAAAGTCGTGCGAGAAGGCAATGATTTTCTGATCTATGCTCGAAGTATTGACCAAGAATGGGAACAACTTCGAATCGCGCATCTATATTGCCCGGAAGGACAAGCTCTTAAAGTCGGTTTATATGCGGCAAGCCCAGGTAAAGAAGGAGGATTTGAAGTGATCTTCCACAGTTTTGAAATCAAAGAGCATGTCCGTGAACCTATGGAACCTGCTAAAATGACTTGATGTGATTAAAGCCGATAACGATTTCAAACGCTTTACTACGTTGATGAGCAGGTCTGTATACGAAAACAGAGACATTGACGTAAATATAGAGTAAAGCGTTTTTATATTGCCTTATTTTTGGATAATTAACGAACGTTTGAATAAAACCCCTTTGCGAACATTCGTATTTTTGTGTTGACAACGATTTGTAGCTGTCCTAGAATGTAATCTGTGAAGTCGACAAGTCGTTGACGGATAAGGTAATCGACAATTGAAATAGCGTTCGTATAATTCCGAGATAGGCTCGGAAGTCTCTACGCGATCACCGAATTGATCTCTCTACGAAACGGGTAAAAGCGGCCTTGTGGCTAGAATGTGTATTCATCTGGCGCAACGTTCCGCGTTTTTCCCAATTCTAAAGAGCACCGGGGACGAGTCAGTCGAATCCGGGCTCTTTTGTCGTTCCGCAATGTTTTAGCTATTCATATTTAGAGGGGGCAAGTGATTCACATGGAAAAGTTCTTTAAACTCAAAGAACACGGAACCACATTCAGAACGGAAATTATTGCGGGTCTGACGACATTTATCACCATGGCTTATATCCTGATCGTCAACATTTCGTTCCTCGGTCCAGATGGCGCGGGTATCCCAGCTTCGGGCGTATTCTTCGCTACAGCGGTAGGCGCAGGTATCGTTACGATTTTGATGGGTCTGGTTGCAAACATTCCGGTCGCACTCGCTCCGGGTATGGGACTTAACGCGTACTTTATGACCGTCGTACTTAGCTCTAACGGTGCCATCACATGGCAAGCTGCACTCGGTGCCGTATTTATCTCCGGTATCATCTTTATTATTTTGACGGTGACGAAGGTTAGACAAATGCTCATTGTAGCCGTTCCGTCTTCGATAAAAGCCGCGATTACAGTCGGTATTGGTTTGTTCGTTACGATTATTGGGATGAAGCTTGGCAATATCATCTCGATCTCCGCAACCGTGACGGGTATTACAGATGTAGCTCAGTTGCAAGCTCCGGTGCCGGTAGTCGGCTCTAACTTCCAATTGGCTCTAGGCGACTTTATGCACCAAAAAGATACGTTGCTTTCCTTGATCGGGATTTTCATTATCGGTATTCTGATGGTTATGAGAATTCGCGGTGCATTATTGATCGGAATCGTATTGATCACGTTGATCGGTATTCCGATGGGCGTTACTAATTTGAGCGGTTTGTCTACAGGAAGCTGGTTGCCTTCGCTTGGCGATCTGGCAGTTGGACAACTGGATATTATGGGCGCACTGCAACTTGGATTGTTCGAGATCGTATTTGTATTTACTTTCGTTGAGTTGTTTGACACATTCGGTACGTTGGTCGGTACAGCCGAGCGCGCCGGATTGATGAAAAACAAAGAAGAAGGCGAAAAGAAAATCGGTAAAGCGATGATGGTCGATGCAGTCGGCGTCAGCACAGGTGCCGTGTTGGGTACAAGTACGATTACTTCTTATGTAGAAAGTACAGCGGGTATCGCGGAAGGCGGACGTACAGGTCTGACTTCGGTGACGACAGGCGTTCTGTTCTTACTCGCAATGTTTATCGCTCCACTTGCATTGGTTGTGCCTTCGGCGGCAACAGCTCCTGCACTGATCATGGTCGGCGTTCTGATGATCTCGCAAGTTCGCAACATCGAATGGGACGATATGATGCAGGCGATTCCGGCTTTCTTGACGATCATCTTCATGCCTTTCACAAACGGTATTGCGAACGGTATCTCGATCGGCATTTTGTCTTATGTCGTATTGGGCGGCGTAAGTAGCTTGCTGACAAGTCGAAAAGTAAAGATCCACTGGTTGATGTGGGTACTGGCAATCCTGGTGCTTGCGCGTTACGTATTCTTGGGCGGCGAATAATTCATTTAAATTATAATTGAAAAGAAGTCGGAGCTCGTCGATAAGACGGGTTCCGGCTTCTTTTGTATCTATACATATATAATAGAAGGAAAAAACGGATAACAGATCTAAAATTAAAAATGAGAAATAAAATGCTTGCTTTCTCGATATCAGCGTGATATATTCTAAGAACGGTCTTGCGAGAGCAACCGTGGCGTTCGAACTTTCGAGCCAGTCTAATTGAGATCGATATTACGCTTTGAAAAAGCGAAATAAAAGATTTTAAAAAAAGACTTGCAAAACGAAAACGAACGTGCTAATATATAAGAGTTGCTGCTGCGAGCGAAACATTGAGTGGCAGAAACGAAAATCAAGTGTTTGTTCCTTGAAAACTGAACAGTAAGTGAGTCGCGATCATGCAGATGATCGTGAGAATAAATAGATTATTGAGCAATCAATGATCGCCACGTTTTAAACGAGCACATGGTGCTTTCTTTTAAAGCGAAGACCGAAGTGATCGCTTGGTCGATTGCTCTTGCCCGAAGGGGTTAGGCAATCGAGTCGCGGTCGCGAAAGTATTCGCGACTTTAATGGAGAGTTTGATCCTGGCTCAGGACGAACGCTGGCGGCATGCCTAATACATGCAAGTCGAGCGGAGTTGATGAGAAGCTTGCTTCTCTGAGACTTAGCGGCGGACGGGTGAGTAACACGTAGGCAACCTGCCTTTCAGTTTGGGATAACTTCCGGAAACGGATGCTAATACCGAATACATCATTCTTTGGCATCAGAGGATGAGGAAAGACGGCGCAAGCTGTCACTGAAAGATGGGCCTGCGGCGCATTAGCTAGTTGGTGGGGTAACGGCTCACCAAGGCGACGATGCGTAGCCGACCTGAGAGGGTGAACGGCCACACTGGGACTGAGACACGGCCCAGACTC
>NZ_JANFNS010000002.1:793344-1118387 GCF_024436065.1 Saccharibacillus sp. JS10 | reverse complement strand
AAGAGCAATCGACCAAGCGATCACTTCGGTCTTCGCTTTAAAAGAAAGCACCATGTGCTCGTTTAAAACGTGGCGATTCTCGGTTACCCAAGAATCTATATTGTTCTCACGATCATCTGCATGATCGCGACTCACTTACTGTTCAGTTTTCAAGGAACAAACACTTGATTTTCGTTTCTGCCGCTCAATGTTTCGCTCGCAGCAGCAACTCTTATATACTAGCACGTTCGTTTTCGTTTTGCAAGTCTTTTTTCAAATCTTTTATTTCGCTTTTTTCAAAGCTTGATATCCGATTTACTATGTACCCGCTTAACAAAATCAAACGATACTAATCAAATCTGAAAGTTGCCTAAATAACTATACAAGCTTCTTAATTATATAGCAAGCTTTTTCGAACATTTCAACAAACAGTCTGTTAAAAATGCTCTTGTTATTTCTGCTATAGAATGAAAGAATAATTTAGAACTTATTTTATGCGTTACGCAAAAAACAAATTCCTAAATATAGTATAATCCATTATGCATAAAAATGAAACGCTTTCATTCCAAATTATTTGATTTATCCAATTTTTCCTTAAAGGAGCTAAGCATGTTTAAATCCGACCGTTTTATGCGAACCAGTCTACATATCATTGCCGTTTTGGTAATTTTGTTTTTGTTGACTAAGATCCCTAATATTTTGGCTCCATTGAAAGCTGCATTTAGCTTGGTCTTTTTCCCGATTGTCATGTCATTGTTTCTTTATTATCTATTCCGACCTATTATACGTAAGCTGGATCAATGGAAAATTAGGCGTCCATGGTCTATTTTGATTCTTTATGCCGCTGCAATCAGCCTTTTTGCCGGGTTTTCACTTTGGGTATGGCCGATCTTTCGTTCGCAATTTCTAAATTTCTCAGATAACCTTCCTCAACTTGCACAAAGTTTCTCGAATCAATTACAAGTTTTATTGGTAAAAGTACAAGAGCAAGAAATTTGGGGCACTCGAATCAATGAATTGGATGTCGGTATTGATCTTCCGCAAAAGTTATCCGGGTATATTGAAAATATACTTAATTCTATAAGCAACTCGCTAACAAGCGCTTTATCTACATTAGCATGGATTTTTCTTGTCGTTTCGACCGTACCTATGATTTTATACTTTATGTTAAAGGACGATCGAAAAGGATATGCCTTTTTGTTAAAAGCTGCACCGGTAAAAACCCGACCTACTTTTCGCCATATGGCAAAAGAAATCGATACTGCACTCAGCGGATTTATTGTGGGTCGTGTATTTCTGGCTGCTTGTGTCGGTGTATTTGATCTAATTGGCTTTTTATTTATTGGTGTTCCTTATCCGCTCCTTCTTATATTGATCATTATTTTAACAGATATGATCCCTTATATCGGAGTGTATCTAGGTGCGCTACCTGTTGTTATTGTCGGATTTATTGATGCTCCTTCTTCTGTGATTTGGATTGTGGGGGTTATCGTACTCGGGCAAATGTTGCGTAACAACCTGCTCTCGCCTGTCATCTACGGTTCCGCATTGGATATTCATCCACTTACAACCGTATTTTTATTACTAAGTGGCGGCGCTATAGGTGGATTTATTGCTATTTTAATTGTGATCCCTGCTTATATGGTCGTTAAAATCGTTACTTTACATCTATATCGCTATTATCGCAGTTCAAAAAAAGCTAAGCCCAATCTTAATCCGTAATTGATCTTCTATATAAAAAGAACAAATAAATAAAGCCGATGCGAACGTTATTGTTCGCATCGGCTTTTTCCTATTATAAACCTTCTGTAGCTAAAAACTAAATTCAAACTTAGCTTTCAATCAAAAGGCTTTCTGGATCTTCCAGCAATTCTTTGACTTTGACCAAGAAGCTTACAGCTTCAGAGCCATCAATGATTCGGTGATCGTAAGACAACGCGATATACATCATCGGGCGATTTTCCATCCGCTCTGCATCAATCGCAACTGGGCGAAGCTGAATCTTGTGCATACCGAGAATACCGACTTGAGGAGCATTCAAGATTGGCGTAGACAACAGCGATCCGAAGACGCCACCGTTTGTAATGGTAAATGTGCCGCCTTGAAGATCAGACAACGCAAGTTGATTGTTACGAGCTTTGGTTGCCAATGCCCCAATTGATTTCTCGATTTCTGCAAATCCTAGACGATCTGCGTCGCGAACGACTGGAACGACCAATCCTTCTTTAGCCGACACGGCAATACCGATGTCGTAGAATTTTTTGTATACGACTTCGTCGCCGTCGATTTCCGCATTTACCGCTGGGAACGCTTTGAGCGCGCCGACAACAGCTTTTGTAAAGAACGACATGAAGCCAAGATTCACATCATACTTTTGTTTGAAGTTGTCTTTGCGGCGTTTGCGTACATCCAGAATTGCGGTCATATCGACTTCGTTGAACGTTGTCAGCATCGCAGCATTATGCTGTGCTTCAACCAGGCGCGTCGCGATCGTTTGACGACGGCGAGACATCCGTTGACGCTCCACTGGCTTCAGTGGATCAGCAGCTTGAGGTGCTTTTGGTGGAGCAGCCGCAGGTTGCGGTGGCGCCGGAGGTGGCGAGGTCGGAGCACCTTCTGCGAATGTCTTCACATCGCCAGAATACACACGACCGATCGGGTCTGCACTTGGCACGCTGCCAAGTTCAACGCCGTGTTCACGGGCAAGCTTACGCGCAGCAGGCGAAGCTTTTTTGCCAGCGTCTTTGCTTTCTGCCGGAGGTGGGCTAACCGCTTCCGCAGCTTTAGGGCTTTGTGGCAGCGGAGCCGACGGAGTCGCTTCAGTCTTCGCCGCCGGGCTTTCTTCGCCTACAGGCGTAGAAGCTGATCCTGTCGTGGAAGCCGCAGCATCGCCTGTACGAATTCTGCCGATCACTTCTCCAACTTGAACCGTGTCTCCTTCTTGACGCAGACGCGTCTCAATCAGACCACTCGATTCTGCACTGACTTCGAGATTGACTTTATCCGTTTCAAGTTCCAATAGCACGTCACCTTGTTGAACCGCGTCGCCTTCGGCTACAGTCCAACGCAAAATCGTGCCTTCGGTAACGGATTCTCCCATTTCTGGTACTTTAATGTCGCTCACGGCGTTACCTCCCCAAACTCATTTTATTTTTTAGACGTATTCTGATTTTGGCGCAATGCCGTCTGAATAATCTTTTGCTGTTCAAATGTATGAACGTGTTGGTAACCGCTTGCCGGGCTAGAACGCTCCGGTCTACCGATGTAATTGACCTCGACACCTTTAGGCGCAACGTCCCGAATGTTCGGATCGATATAACGCCATGCTCCCATATTGTGCGGCTCTTCTTGTACCCAATAAATTTCTTCGAGGTTTTGGAAGCCTTCCAAGAAGTTGGATACCTCTTTTGCCGGGAACGGGTAAAGTTGTTCGATTCTCAAAATATGCAGCCAGCTCCAATCAGTATCTGCGTCTTTTTCAATCGCATCTTCCAATTCGACTGCAATTTTGCCGCTACACATCAGCACACGAGTTACGCGTTCCGGTGCGTCTCCAAGACCCGATTGTTCAATCGTTGCTTGGAAACTTCCTTCAGTGAACTCTGCCGCTGAAGAAGCTACACGTGGATTCCGGATCAAGCTTTTCGGCGACATCACAACCAATGGCTTAGCATCTTCGCGAGTCGTCATCGCTGCTTGTTTACGAAGCAAGTGGAAATATTGAGCTGCACTCGTCAAACTTACGACGGTACAGTTATTTTCTCCCGCCAATTGTAGGTAACGTTCCAATCTTGCACTGGAGTGCTCAGGACCTTGACCTTCATAGCCATGCGGTAAAAGCATAATCAAGCTTGATTTTTGTGCCCACTTAGAGCGACCCGGCATCACGAATTGGTCGAGCAATACTTGACCCGCGTTCGCAAAGTCTCCGTACTGCGCTTCCCAAATGACCATCGTTTGCGGCGAATAGACATTATAGCCATATTCAAAACCGATAACCGAAGCTTCGGATAATGGGCTGTTATGGATCGCGAACGAAGCTTTAGCTTCCGGCAACGCATGAAGCGGACAGAATTTTTCGCCTGTTTGCGAATCGTTCAGTACCAGATTTCGGTGAGCGAATGTTGCACGTTCAACGTCTTGACCGCTGATCCGAATCGGAGTGCCATCAGACAAGATCGTAGCGAAAGCCAATGTCTCTGCAAGACCCCAATCGACTTTTTCACCTTCGTCCAAAGCCGTAGCACGACGTTCCAAAATTCGCTCAAGCTTCGGATATACATTAAAGGTATCCGGGCGTTTCAACAGATTCTCGTTAATCGAACGAAGCTTCTCCAGCTCGACCGACGTTTTCACCAATTCCAAAGGCGTTTCGTCGATACTCGAAGCAAATGGGAACGGATTGCTTGAAGCTTGCTTACCGTTTTTCATTTCTTCGTATTCGGCTTTGAAGACGTCTACGATCTTCTCGCGCAATTCGCCTAAAGTCGTTTCGCTAATCACACCGTCTTTTTGCAACTTTTTCGAGAAAATCGTTGCAGCCGTGTCATGCGCTCTGACTTTTTTGTAAATCAGCGGTTGAGTGGTTTCTGGATCATCTGTTTCGTTATGACCATAACGGCGATAACCGATCAGATCGATCACGAAGTCTTTTTTGAACATCATCCGGTACTCGCAAGCGAGTCGAACTGCTGCAATACAAGCTTCGGGATCATCCGCGTTAACGTGAACAATCGGAATTTCGTATCCTTTTGCCAAGTCACTCGCGTAGTGCGTCGAACGGGAATCACCGCTTTCGGTCGTGAAACCGAGACGGTTGTTCGCAATAATATGAACGGCTCCGCCATTTTGGTAACCCGGTAATTGGTTGAAGTTAAGCGTTTCCGCAACTACACCTTCGCCTGGGAAAGCTGCATCGCCGTGTACCAGAATAGCTGCAGCACTATTTGTGTTTTGTGTTGGATAGCCTGCTTGACTGCGATCTTCTTGAGCGGCGCGTGCAAAACCTTCAACAACCGGATCGACATATTCCAAGTGACTTGGATTGTTTGCCAGCGTCAAGCGTGTTTTGCCTTGCTCACCGATTTCTCTTTTTTCACCTAAGTGGTACTTCACATCGCCTGTCCAACCAAAGTTGATTCCCATCGAACCTTCCGACGGCATCAAGTCTTTGTTCGGTGCATGATGGAATTCAGAGAAAATGCGTCCGTAAGGTTTGCCCAATACGTGCGCCAGTACGTTCAGACGTCCACGGTGCGCCATGCCCATCAGAACATGTTCCGCTCCCGCTTTGGAGAATCCGCGTACGAGTTCGTCCATGACCGGAACCAACATATCGATTCCTTCAATCGAGAACCGCTTTTGCCCTACAAATGTACGATGTAAAAATTCTTCGAATTGCTCAACTTGTACAAGACGTTCCAACAAAGCTTTGCGTTCTTCCGGCGTCAGTCCCCCATCGACCGCTCGAAGCTCTGCGCGTTGGTTAAGCCAATCCCGTTCTTTTTCATCATGCACATGTGAAAATTCGTAAGCCGTCGTCCCCGTGTATACTTCGCGCAACTTTCGAATCGCATCCAATCCCGTAGATACACCTTCTGGCGCATCTTCCCAGATCAGCGCAGCCGGAAGCGATGCAAGATCTTGTTCGGACAAACCGACTTCCTTAGGTTCAAGGAACGAAACCTGAGGTTTCTCGTCAAGTCCAATCGGATCAATGTCAGCAGCCAGATGTCCGTATGTACGGATATTCCATACTAGCTTACTTGCTGCAACCGCTTTCTTTAAAGACTGCGGATCAATCGCCGTTCCTCCCGTTTCAAAAGAAACCGAGGCTGTCGAAGATTGATGCTGCGGCGGTGCGCCAAAGCTTTCGAACAGCTCCCGATAGGAAGGTTCAACCGATTCCGGGTCCTCCTGATAACGTTCGTATTGCTCTTGTACGTATCCGAGGTTCGGACCGTAATACTTTTCCCATGGCTGATGCGTGTTCGAAGTCTGTTTCGTCATCGCTGCCACCCTCCGTATTGTGTTTGCAAAAGCCGATTTCAACTCATTTTTTTACCAAATTCACTTTTTTACAAATTCGTGAACAAAACGTGTACTTCTCGATTGTACCCCTTTTTGCTAGCGAGTTCAATTTATTCAGCACGTTACTTGCTAAATTTTTAATTGACCTTACAGCGCGGTGTAAGCGTTCGCTTTTTCCAATTCTTCCGACGGCGGAGTCAACTGAAAAACCGTAAGGTCAATCTGTATTTTCAAAAATTTTTCTTACGCTTTCATTTGCTTTTTTATTTAGTTTTTTTCGCGATTTTTTCTTGTTCTTTATAAAGCTCAGGCAATAAATTTTTCAATTCTGGAACAGCTGGTGGGAATTCAAGTTCCAACTTTTCCAACGTATCGACTGCAATCTGCAATACCGCCAAATCTCGCATTCCTCGATGATCTGCCGGGACAACATGCCACGGAAGTTTGGAACTTGCGCATGTAGTGAGTACGTCTTCGTAACAAGCCTGGTAATGATCCCAATGTTTGCGTTCAGCAAGATCGCTTGGATCGAACTTCCAATTCTTATGCGGGTTTTCGATTCGAGCGATTAATTTTTCAAGCTGAAACGCTTTGGAGATATGCAAAAAGATTTTGACGACGACAATATTGTTTTGGCTCAGCATTTTTTCGAAATGATTGATTTGTTTAAAACGTTTGTGTGCGGTATCTTCGTCGATCTGTCCATGCACACGTGTAATCAATACATCTTCATAATAAGAACGGTTAAAAGCACCGATATATCCTTTTCCCGGAACTTGACGGTGTGCGCGCCATAAATAATCATGTTGTAATTCTTCATCGGTCGGAGCTTTGAAACTATGCGTTAACACGCCTTGCGGATTCACTTCGGAAAATACATGGTTGATCGTCCCGTCTTTGCCGCTGCAATCCATCCCTTGAAAAACAAAAAGTACGCCGTGACTACGCGAAGAAAATAATTTTTCTTGTAGATGTTCGAGTTTGCGATTTAATTTTTTCTTTTTTTCTGCAATTTTGTCGTCATCCCAGACTTCGTCAGACGAATAATTTGTCGAAATTTCGTGAAGATGAACTTTTTCTCCTGTGCATAGCTGTGTTTTTGTTTTCATTCGTGAGCGCTCCTTTATCCATTCAAATTTCGTATTCGTTCTATACGGATGATTTGCTTTCTTTTATCCATACCCGTTTTGAAAGATTTTGCCGTGAAAAATTTCGCGACAAGATTAAGTTTCAAGAAAAAGCCCTGTGGTAATAATTTTTTAAGTAATTACGATACGTAAGTTACATGACTTCATAGAATGACACCAGGCGAGGAGGTCCGGTTATGTATTTAAAACGAAATTGCCTTTGCGGCTCATGTTTTCAGACGTTCGAATGTACCGGAGCTTTTAGCCCAGATAGCGATCGCTACATTAAAGGAGCCGTAGCTTGGATGAAGATTCTTTCAAAAGAGTCGGGGCGACTGTTAATGGAAGGAAGTACATTATGCACGCATTGTGCGTATCCGCATCAATTTTTAGTCGAATATGATTGTGTAGAAGACCGGTACTATGATCCAAACGAGCTTGCCTCGATTTCAGATGAACAATCAGCCGCTCCATTCAGGCTTTGAGGATAAGAGATAGCTGCTTGTTGACCTTAACGGACAAATGTCCGTTTTTTTATTGAATAGTTTGCATATTTATTCTAATCGTTGTATATTTAAAACACTTATTATTCAAACAATATCTTTTATATAAAGAAGCGGAATCGAACATTGAAGGAGGAAACATAATGAAAGCAAGATTAGTGCTCGAAGATGGTACGGTCTTCACCGGTACATCATTCGGTAGCGATAAAAATTTGACAGGTGAAGTGGTGTTTAACACAGGGATTACGGGTTACCAAGAAGTATTATCCGACCCTTCGTATTGCGGACAGATCGTTACGATGACGCAGCCTTTAATCGGCAATTACGGAATTAACCGTGAAGATTTCGAAAGTATCCGTCCGTGGATTCATGGCTTTGCTGTACGTCGGTATGAGACCGCTCCAAGTAACTGGCGTTCCGAATACGATATTGGCACGCTGCTCAAAGAATATGATATTCCGGGCATTTCCGATATCGATACTCGGATGCTGACCCGTCTACTGCGTAATCATGGTACGCTGCGCGGCTTGATCACAACAGGTCATGCCGATACTCAAGAATTAGTAGAGCAATTACAAGCAACCGCTTATCTACATGATCAAGTCAACCAAGTCTCGACGCCGCGTTCTTATCGTGTTCCGGGTACAAAGCAACGTGTTGTCGTGATCGATTATGGAAGCAAAGCCGGGATCGTCCGGGAACTGGGTGACCGTGGATGCGACGTCGTCGTGATGCCACATACTTCCACTGTCGCAGAGATTCGTCGTCATAACCCGGACGGAGTATTATTGTCCAATGGACCTGGAGATCCCAAAGATGTACCCCAAGCGATTGATACCGTGCGTCAACTGATCGGTCAACTTCCGTTGTTTGGCATTTGCTTAGGGCATCAACTGTTTGCTCTTGCCTCTGGAGCCGATACGACCAAGCTCAAATTCGGTCATCGCGGTTCCAATCATCCGGTGAAAGAAATTTCTTCCGGACGTTGCTTAATCACTTCACAAAACCATAGTTATTCGGTATTGGAAGAAACCCTTGCTCATACGGAATTAGATATTACGCACATTAATAATAATGACGGAAGCGTTGAAGGGCTTAAACATAAGACGGCTCCGGCATTTTCTGTCCAGTTCCACCCTGAAGCCGCACCGGGACCTAATGACAGCAACCGTTTGTTCGATGAGTTTTTGCAAATGATCGACGAGTTTAAGCAAAGTCGCGCACCTTTTGTTTCTTCATTGGCCAAAGAAAAAGCAGCAGCGTTAGCTACGGCAACTGTAAAAACTTCACCTGTATCGACGATTTCGGCAACTCATCCACGTTCCGAGCAAAAAACGGACGTCGCTCCCTCTTCTATTAAGGAAGAATTAGCTTCGTCCGCATTGTAAAAAATCATGTATTAAGTTGTCTGATTACTCTTCATTTAACCAGCTTTTATCGCGTCTTTGTTTCTTTTGATTTTGTCTATGACTTCCACCTTGTCGCTCCGTAAAGGAGCGGCTTTTTTCTTTGCGCTCCAAAAACTTTTGCTCGCGTTGTGTTTTGCGGTAGCTGTTTAGACGTTCTTCAAGCAATTCTCCTTGATCGATCGCTTCTTTTACCGCACAGCCTTCTTCTTGATGATGGGTACAATCGCGGAACTTGCAATGTTGAGCCAAAGTGTCGATCTCGGAAAATGTTCCTTTGATCCCGTCTTCTTCGCCGTCCCATAATTGAAGCTCTCGCATTCCCGGCGTATCGATCAAAATTCCTCCGTGTGGCATTTCAAACATTTGACGATGTGTAGTCGTATGACGTCCGCGGCTATCGTCCTCTCGGATATCGCTAGTGCGCTGCACTTCTTTTCCAATCAACGCATTCGTTAAAGTCGATTTGCCGCATCCAGAAGTCCCGGTTAATGCACAGCTTCGAAAATCGCTGAAATAATGAGCAAGTTCATCAATTCCTTCTCCAGTTTGTGCACTTACGATATGAACCGGGATGCCAGGCGCAATCAGCGATACATCATTCAAGGCTTGAAGACGAAAATCAGGATCACATAAATCCGCTTTGCTTAATACGATAACGGGCTGCGTGCCTGAGTTCCAAGCCATAATTAAATAACGTTCGAGACGACGTAAATTCAAATCCAGATTCAGCGAGGTTACGATAAATAAAATATCGATATTGGTTGCGATAATTTGTTCCCGAACTGGAGTACCCGCAGCTTTGCGAGAAATTTTGCTACGACGCGGGAGTACACCATGAATTCGGGCTTTAGATTCGCCGGGAAAAAGTTCTGCCGCTAACCAATCGCCGACAGCCGGAATTTCTGCTCCAGCTTCAATCGCATGTCTTAGCTTGCCGCTATATTCAGCGATACATTCGCCTTTGTCTGTAGCGACTTTAAATTGTTGTCCAAAATCGGCAGTCATCCGAACAGGAACCCAGCCTGAGTGTTGATAATCCGTAAGATCCCATATCTTTTGCCAATGAGTGTCCCAACCATAAGTAAAAGGGAATTGTTGTGTTAAGTTCATTTTGCCTCCGAATAAATAGAATTTGGGTGATTTAAAACTAGACGACGACATTCTCCCCAATTTTCTTTTTCCGGAAAATCGCGCAAAAAAAGCCGGGGAGAAACCTCTCCCCGGCTGCCTATGCCTGTAGCAAAATCGACCGCATTTCAACTCGCGGTTCACATTTTGAATATAAAGCAGGCAGCATTCGTCAGCGATCCGCTACGAAGTGCCTGACTTTTTCAACCTTGCTTCGCAAGCTTAAAAAGTACAATCCGTTCGTTTCGCTGACTTTGGAGAGAGCATACAACTGTTCGATTTCTGATTTAAAATTCTCATTGCTCATCTCTCCCTTCGTCTGCGTTTGTCCATCATTCTAGAGTAGTGCAAAAAAGATTGTCAAGCTTTTTTCACAAATGATAAGGGTAAGGGTCATCTAGCGTTGGACGAAGTCTATGCTTTGCGCGATAATAGATAAGCATGCCGTTTGTGCGATACAAGCGGATCATCTAGGAAATTCAAGCATCAAGATTGACATCGATCAAGGAGGAAATTCAAAAATTATGGAAAAAGAAGACGTACTCATTATCGGCGCAGGCCCATGCGGATTGTCCACCGCTATCGAATGTGGACGACGCGGGTTGTCGGTTCGAATTATTGAAAAACATAACGTTGTTCATTCAATCTATTTGTATCCAACCAATATGCAGTTTTTTAGTACGGCTGAGTTACTGGAGATTGGGGATGTTCCTTTTACTTCGCCTAACGAAAAACCATTCCGTCATGAAGCTCTAGCCTACTACCGAAAAGTAGCCGCTCGGTACGATCTACGCATTTCGTCTTACGAAGAAGCGTTATCGATCCAGCCTCAAGCAGACGGAAGTTTTTATGTTGAAACTTGCGATCGCGCCGGAAATAAACACGAATATACCGCAGGTAGCGTCGTCGTTTCGACTGGATATTTCGACCATCCCAACGAACTGGGTATTCCCGGCGAAGATAAAGAAAAAGTCACGCATTATTTCCGCGAAGCGCATCCTTATGCAGGAATGAATGTCGCGATCGTTGGCGGAAGCAACTCAGCTGTAGATGCTGCCCTTGAACTGGTTCGCGTAGGCGCAAAAATCGATATGGTCTATCGCCGAACTGAAATTTCTCAGCATATCAAGCCGTGGGTACGCCCCGTATTCGAAGGTTTGATTGCAAAAGGCAAAATCAAATTGCATCTTGGCTCGAAATTGACGGAAATTGGCGAAGATTACGTAGGAATTCAAGGACCTGAAAGCGAGTCTCGGATTCCAAACGATTTTGTATTAGCGATGACTGGATTTAGACCCGACCGTAAATTGCTGACTGAAGCCGGAGCACAAATGTCTGACGATCTCGACAAACCGGTCTTCGATCCAGAAACGATGGAAACCGGTGTACCTGGTCTCTACGTTGCTGGTGTTATTGCGTCCGGGCGTAATGCAAACGAAGTGTTTATCGAAAGCGGACGTCTGCATGGAGGTCTGATTGCAACGCATATCGCCAAGCAAGCAAAAGACAGAGAAAACGGGGTAAAAAGCTGATTTCATTGTCCGATTATGCTATACTTCCCACATATCGGATTTGGCAAGGATCATAGCTTATGTCAAACCTTGCCGCTAGGAGGACCGCTACTTATGTCTCAACGTTTTGTCATTGAAGCCGTTATGGTCGCGATCTACGGGCAATTGCTCTCGGCGAACCGTCCGGTCGAATATATTGTTCCGTATACGACTGTATTGGAGCTTTACGAATTCGAAGAAGGTGCGGAGCCGCTGATGAATGAACCTGGCGACGACCAACATGTAAAAACCAAAGTCAAAGAGCTGATCGCTTATTTCGAAGAGCCTTTGAATAAGAAAAAAATTCAAAAAGCACTTACGATTCCGTGGGCAAAAAGTGCACCCATTTTGCTCGGCGATCAGATCAAACTGAGCATCATCAATGCTGTCGATAATGCGCATTACGGCGAATTATTCGACCCGATCGAGACCGAAGTATTGCTTTCTTCGCTCAAAGAAGAAGCACCGGTGTTAACCGATCAACTCGAAATGATTCAACGCATCATTTCGGCGTCTGTACCGATTCAAGTATTCGATATCGATGATTTCGAATTTGCGCTAGAAGGTACAGCTCATCTGTAAGATTGTTCTCATATGGAGTTAAACAAAAAGGAACGCGCCTGATTGGCACGCTCCTTTTTGTTTTATTCTTGTTCGTAAGCGTACAAAATATCGTCATGCTCCGGCAGGTAAGTTACATTCAGGCGATAACCTTCCAAATACCATAGATCTTTTTCTTCCATGTAGAAGGTGATGCCTTCTGAAGATTGCGTCAGACCCGGATTGTTTGGCGTCTCGGTCGCAATCCCGAGCGAAAATCCCGGATGAATCTCGCTAGTGTTGCTATATCTGGCATAGAAACGAATATAGTCACCCGATTCCAACCCTAGTTCTTTTTTGTACCAATCCGCAGCTTGCTGTGTCACATTAAGACTCATCTTCGGTTTCCTCCTTCGTATTGCTTCTGTTTCTTTATCATACCTCAGAATATTTCTTGGGACAAATCGTGAGTTTATCCTTATCTATTTGATGCTTTGTTCACATTTCAGTCACAATCTAAAACTTTTTCGTTGACTTTTTCTGAAAGTCGATGCTAAAATCGGAAGCATACGAGATCATTTTGCGATTTTAAAAAATTTGGAAGGAGTGAATTCGATGTCTACGTTCAAGAAAATGTTGGTTATGCCTATCCCTGCTTTGGCTGGTTCGTTGCAAACCTTTTCTAAACTTCATATCGATGAAGCTTCTGTCCGACATTTGTCGACCTGCGCGCTCAGAACCGTGTAACTTCTGAGCTTCGCCTCGATCAAATGAATAGTTATGGCGACAGGCTTTGTCTACCTTGTCCGCCTTATGAATCGTTTTCTAAGCATATCGCGCACTGCGATATGCTTTTTTTGCGGTTTTTCGCAAAATGAGTTGGTAAATCTATCGTAAACGAAGAAAGGAAGTGATGGAATGTTTTCTGTCCTTCGCAATCTAGGCTGGTTTTTCCAGCAAGAAAAAAGACGCTATCTGATCGGGATCTTCTTCCTTGTGATCGTTGGCGTCATCGAACTTCTGCCTCCAAGAATTATCGGTATCGCTGTAGACGATATTGCAGGCGGTCTAATTACTCCGCAACGTTTGTTTATGTATGTAGGCGGTATCATCGGGTTACTTGTTCTGCTTTACGGTATTACGTACATATGGATGCGTCAATTATTTGGCGGCTCCAATCTGGTTGAACGTCTGCTGCGTAGTCGCTTTATGGCACATCTACTCAGAATGACACCTCCATTTTTCGAACGGAATCGCACAGGCGACTTGATGGCACGTGCAACCAACGATTTGCGTGCTGTAGCCATGACTGCCGGATTCGGAATGCTTACGCTGACTGATTCGACTCTATTTTTATTGACTGTTTTGCTCGCAATGGGCTTTATCGTCAGTTGGAAATTGACCTTAGCCGCGTTAATCCCGTTACCTTTTATCGCGATCGGAATGAGTATTTACGGTAAAATCATTCACCAACGTTATACGTTGGCTCAAGATTCTTTCGGCGATATGAACGACCAAGTGTTGGAGTCTGTAGCCGGAATTCGCGTGATTCGTGCTTATGTGCAAGAACGTCATGATGAGAAGCGGTTTTCCGATATTACAAACGATGTATACAAAAAGAATCTGGCTGTCGCACGTGTCGACGCTGTATTCGAACCGTATATTCGGTTATGCGTCGGGCTTAGTTATCTGATCGGTCTTGCGTACGGTATCTACCTTGTGTTTCGCAGTGAACTGACTCTCGGCGATCTCGTGACCTTCAATATGTATCTGGGTATGATGATTTGGCCGATGTTTGCAATCGGTGAGCTGATTAATATCATGCAACGCGGCGGAGCTTCGCTTGATCGCGTGAACGAAGTCTTATTTACCAAAGCAGATATCGAAGATGTGGAAAATCCAAGCGATATTGCAGCTCCTGATACGATTGAATTCAAAGACGTAACGTTCCGGTATCCGTCTTCGACAGTCGATAATCTGGAACAAGTCAGTCTGAAATTACGCGCAGGGCAAACTTTAGGCGTCGTTGGCCGTACAGGTAGCGGTAAATCTACGTTATTGAAGCAACTTTTGCATGAGTATCCGCTGGGTACCGGTGAAATTCTGCTTGCGGATACGCCGATCCAGTCGCTGAGCAAAGATCGACTGCATAGTTGGATCGGTTATGTTCCGCAAGAGCAAATCTTGTTCTCGAAAACGGTTCGCGAAAATATCCAATACGGTAAATCGAATGCCAATGAAGACGAAATTATGGAATCGATTCGCACCGCAGCTTTTGAAGGCGATCTGGAAACGTTATCTGACGGACTGGAAACCAAGGTTGGCGAACGAGGCGTTTCATTATCGGGCGGTCAAAAACAGCGTGTATCGCTTGCCCGTGCCTTTATTGCGGAGCCTCAAATTTTGATCTTGGATGACGCTCTTTCTGCTGTCGATGCTCGCACCGAAGCTCGGATCATTCAAAATATTCGCCAAAAACGTGCCGGCAAAACGACATTGATCTCTACCCACCGCTTGTCTGCCGTCGAACATGCCGACCATATCGTCGTACTGGAAAAAGGACGTATTGTCGAAGAAGGTACACACGCTGAGTTGATCGCTCAAAACGGCTGGTACCGCGAGCAGTTCGAACGACAACAAGTGGAATCTAATCTCTCCTCCGAGGAGGTGCAACACAATCATGACGTATAATGACGAGTCTAACGAAACTCTGCCTGCAACACCGAAAAAACAAACGGCGCGAAGATTGTTCAAGTATGCGTTAAATTCCAAAGGAACATTTATCGCGGCTATGATCGCTTTGGCGATTGGCGTCGGTGCCGAACTTGCCAGCCCTTTTATCGCCAAAATGATGATTGATGATCATATGATGGGGATTGAAAATCCGCATTATCAGACGAATCAAGACAGTGAAGATGCTGTCGCTTACCAAGGTACGTATTACAAGCGCGGAGATCGATTTGCAGCTGACGAGCCACGCGGCGAAGAAGTGCGTATTTTACAAGTCGGTCGTAACTTCGTCTTTGTCGACGAACCGGTTACGGTACCTGAAGGCGATCGTAGCTTTGAAAATGGAACGTTATCGATCCAGACCAATCAAGGAACCGATACGTATCCTGCACAAGTGTTGTCCAAGCAACAATTATTTGACTTTTATACTCCGGAAATTCCGGGTATCATTCGTCTCGTGATGTTCTATCTGCTATTCTTGGCGATCTCTATCGTTATGGAATTCGGGAAAACGTATTGGCTTCAATCGTCCGCGAATCGAGTTATCCAAAAACTTCGTCTGGATCTGTACGCCCATATTCAGCGTCTTCCGGTGAACTTTTTCGATAATTTACCTGCGGGTAAAGTCGTTTCCCGTATCACCAATGATACCGAAGCAGTGAAAGATTTGTTTATTGCAGTCTTGTCGAACTTCACGACAGGTATCGTGTATATTACAGGCATCTATGTCGCTCTGTTTATTCTCGATCCAAGACTTGCCGCGGTATCTTTGTTTATTGTACCTCTAATTATCTTGTGGATTTATCTGTATCGTAAAGTCGCAACCAAATACAATACCATCATTCGTTCAAGACTCAGCGAATTGAATGCGATTATCAACGAATCGATTCAAGGCATGTCGATCATTCGGGTATTCCGCCGCGAAAAACAAACGGAAGCTGAATTTGAAGAATTGAACGGCGACTATTTGAAGCATCAAAATAAAATGCTGAATCTGAACTCGTTCACGTCTCACAACTTGGTTAACGTGTTACGCAATCTATCGTTTACCGTCGTCATTTGGTATTTTGGTTCTTCGACGATTGATGGAGCCGCTTCGATTATCTCACTTGGTGCTTTATATGCGTTTGTCGATATTCTCGGTCGTCTGTTCCAACCGATTACCGGCATGGTCAATCAATTGGCAGCATTGGATTCCGCGATGGTATCGGCAGGTCGCGTCTTCGAGTTATTGGATGAAAAAGGCGAACCGGTTACTGACGGCAGTATGCCGCGTTATCAAGGTAACGTCGTATTCGATAACGTATCGTTTGCTTACAACAAAGATTATGTTTTGAAAAACATCTCGCTTGAAGCGAAGCAAGGACAGACCGTAGCACTTGTCGGACATACGGGTTCCGGTAAAAGTTCGATTATCAACTTACTATTCCGCTTCTATGATCCGCAAAAAGGTTCAATCACGATCGACGGTCAAAGCGTACGCGATCTGCCGAAACAATATATCCGTCATCATATGGGGATTGTTCTACAAGATCCGTATCTATTCACAGGAACGATTGCTTCGAATGTCAGTCTCGGTGACGAACGGATTAGCCGTGAACGGGTTGAACAAGCTCTGAAAGAAGTAGGCGCTGATAAAATTTTGGCGGATCTTCCAAAAGGGTTCGACGAACCCGTGATCGAAAAAGGTAGTACCTTGTCGGCAGGTCAACGTCAATTGATTTCATTTGCCCGCGCTCTTGCTTTCGATCCGGCAATTTTGATCTTGGATGAAGCGACGGCAAATATCGATACGGAGACCGAAGCGTTGATCCAATCGGCGCTTAATGTCTTAAAACAAGGACGTACTACCTTTGTGATCGCTCACCGATTATCGACAATCCGCAGTGCCGATCAGATTCTTGTCTTGCATCGCGGTGAAATCGTTGAACGCGGTAGCCACGACGAATTGATGGCTGTAGGCGGTCGCTATTTCCAAATGTATCAGCTGCAACAAGGCGGCGGCGACTCTATCGCTCCCGTCACAGGCAAGCCGGAATCCGGCTTTGAAGCTCGACCTGCTTTTGGCGGCGTAAAAGGAAATTAATCCTTTTTCGCTTGCCTCTCCTTCCTATATGTTCTCAAGCTATAATAAACGCACAAAAAAAGCGCTCCGAAATTCGGAGCGCTTTTCTTTTTCCATATCGATTCCAAGTCTATTGAATTATTTCAACAACTTTGCATCTGAAGAAGGTGCTTCTCCGCCTACTAGCTCAGCTACAACTTCAGAAGGTGTGCCTGTCAAGTAAGTGGATGCTTCAGCTTCGGTAATGACTTGCGGATACATCATGTTCGGATCTGGTTTTGTAATCGTATAATGTACAGTCGCTTTGTTCCCTGCGTACTTTACATCTTCAATTTTCAGACCGTATCCCGGATTTGGAAGCGAAACTTTCAACGTTGCTTTAACTCGACCGTCGTTTTCTTGCGCCGTCATCACAGTCACGTCTGTTTCCTCCGTTTCTTCTCCGCCGGTATTACTTTTCATTTTTTCTACGAATTCAACCGCATTGTAGACCATTTCTGCCGCTTCCATACGCGTGATCGGTTCTTGCGGACGGAATTCGCCGCCTGGAGAAATAATGCGCATATTACCCAGAATTTGAATCGCGCCGAAATGATCGCCTGTAAATTCTTTTTCGTCATCGAAGAAGATATACATTTTAGTCGTTGGATATTGACCGGTTGTATTAATTCCTTCGAGCAATAGACTTGCGAAAGCTTCACGTGTCATTTTTGCATTAACGGAATCTTTTTTTGTAACGGTTTCGATTTTGTTATGCAGTGCTGCTTCATAAGCTGGCGCATACCAAGCATTGTTGTTGAAAGAAGCTTCCGGCATATAATCAACACCTGGATTTACTTTCAGATCAAACGCATTGACGATCAATTGAATCGCTTGAGCATTCGTCAGATCCAGCGATGGAGCGAATAAATCTTTGCCAATGCCTTTCATGATGCCTTTGTCTTGAAGAGTTTGAGCGATTTTCGCGCTGTCATCATTTTGAATATCGCTAAATGCTGACGCCGAAGCGGCGAACGCGAACGATCCTGCCATTACCAGAGCTGCACAAGCTTTAATTGTCTTTTTCATGGGTAGGTCACCTCTTTGTTTATTTTCTGTTTCTCATATTCCCAGACGCCATAAGTTTGAAAAAGGTTGCAGAAAGATTCGACAAAAAAACCTCTCCACACGATGTGAAGAGGTTTTGACTTTATTTTTTCGACTTATTTAGAGACACGATCCGGGTTAAGATGACTATGTTTACGGCCATATAGGAAGTAGACAGCCAAACCGATCGCTAACCAGATAATGAAGGTAAACCAAGTCAATGCTTGAAGTTGGAACATCAAATATACACAACCGATCGCACTCAAGATTGGAATCAACGGAACCAGAGGAACACGGAATCCACGTTTCAGATCAGGCTGACTGCGGCGAAGTACAATAATGCCTAGACTCACGACAGTAAAGGCAAACAATGTGCCGATATTCGTCAATTGAGCCAAATGATCCAAAGGAATCAATCCAGCGAAAAAGGCGATGATGATCGAAGAAATCCAGGTACCGGTCGCTGGCGTTCCGCTTTTTTTGCTTACTTTGGAGAATACGGAACCCAGCAGACCATCGCGGGACATCGAATAAAGCAAACGAGTCTGTCCGTACATCATCACCAGCAATACGGTTGTAATCCCTGTAATCGCACCTAACGAAACGATCCAAGCAATACCGTTCATATTCACGAATTCAAGCGCGAATGCCACCGGATCGCTCACGTTCAACATTTGATAAGGAACCATGCCTGTCAAAATAAGCGACACCACAATATAAAGGACGGTACAAATCGCTAATGAAGCAATGATACCGATCGGCAGATCGCGTTGAGGTCTTTTGACTTCTTCGGCTGCTGTAGATACCGCGTCAAATCCGATATAAGCAAAAAATACCGTTGCCGCGCCCGCTGCCACGCCGCTAAATCCAAACGGCAAGAACGGTTCCCAGTTGTCGGGTTTGACATAGAACACGCCTACGCCGATAAAGATAAATACGACAATCAACTTGATCGCAACCATGATCCCGTTGGCTCTTGATGCTTCTTTAATGCCGCGAGTCAACAAAGTTGCAATGATCAATGTAATGATGACGGCTGTAATATCGATAACCGTCCCTTTTTCCGGATTAAATGCTCCGGTAAGAGCTTGCGGCAGATGAACACCAATCCCTGATAACAGACTTTGGAAATAACCAGACCAACCGCTGGCTACAGCAGCGCTGGCAAATCCGTATTCCAAAATCAAATCCCATCCGAGTAGGAAAGCTACAACTTCACCGAATGTCGTATAGCTGTACGTATACGCGCTGCCCGACGCCGGCACGCTCGAAGCGAACTCCGAGTAACAAAGTGCTGCGAATGCACAAATGATGCCTGCCAGTAAAAAAGATAAGACCAGGCCCGGGCCTGCATACTTTGCTGCGGCAACTCCTGTTAATACGAAGATCCCTGTACCAATAATGGCGCCAACGCCAAGGGTCGTTAAATCCAAAGGCCCAAGCACTCGTTTCAAATTACTTTCACTCGATTCAATCGGTTTTCTTCTAAATAAAGACGATTGCTTTTTTATAAGACCCATATCCAAAACCCTTTCCGTTGTGAGGTTAAATAACATATTAAAATTATCTTAAACCTCAACTACGAAAAACTACAAAATCCGACATTTTACCGCGTTAAATTATTGAACATTTCATCCTTTAACGCGGTGAAACGTTTTGATTGCTTATTAAATTTCTTGCGGAGAACGAATTCCTAATAAGGTTAACGCCCAATTCAGACGCATCGCAGTAAGCTGTGTCAGCTTGAGCCGAATCTGTTTGTCAGCAGCCTCGGCACTCAATACTTTATTATAATGATAGAAACGGTTGAACAATTTGGCGATATCCAGCGCATAACGTGCGATAACAGACGGTTCTTGGCGTTGCAATCCACGATTCAGTTCTATCTCGTAATCGCCCAGCCGCTTCAGCAGTTCCCAAGAAGCTTCATCCCACGTATAAGTTCCTACAGCTTGGTCAAGTTCTTGCTTGTTCTCGATTTGATTAGCTTTCCGCAACACACTACATGCGCGAGCATGCGTGTACTGCACATAAGGTCCCGTTTCCCCTTCGAACTGCACCGCTTCTTCAATCGAAAAATTGATTTCGCCGATCCGGTTGTTTTTCAGATCGCCGAAGATAATGGCTCCGATTCCAACCGCTTCTGCAATATCTGCTTTGTTTTGCAATTGCGGATTTTTTTGTTCGATAATCGCAGTTGCGCGAGATACCGCTTCGTCCAACACTTCTTCCAAAAAGACGACTTTGCCTTTACGCGTCGACATCTTTTTGCCTTCGAATTTCATCAATCCAAACGGAATATGCTGACATTGATCTGCCCATGCCCGCCCCATTTTTTGCAATACCGCAAATACTTGCCGGAAATGTAGCGTCTGCTCCGCGCCTACGACATAAAGAAGCTTATCTGCTTTTAACACGTCATGCCGATAGATTGCCGTTGCCAGATCCCGCGTCGGGTAAATCGTCGTTCCATCGGATTTGAGAATCAGACAAGGCGGCATGTCTTGGTTCTCTAAACGTACAACCTGCGCACCTTCACTTTCTTCCAGCAACCCTTGTTGCTGAAGTTCTTCGACGACCGCTGTCATTTTGTCATTGTAAAAACTTTCGCCAAGTACTTTATCGAACGAGACGCAAAGGCGTTCATACATGCGGTCGAATTCTTTCATACTCACATCGACAAAATACCGCCATAACCGAAGCGCTTCTTCATCGCTTTGTTCGAGTCTACGGAACCAATCCCGTGCTTCGATCTCAAGCGTTGGATCTTGATCGGTTTCTTCATGGAAACGTACATATAACGCTAGCGACTCCCGGATCGGCGAAGCATTTAGACGTTCTTCGTTCCCCCACCGCTTGTAAGCTGTAATTTGCTTCCCGAACTGTGTTCCCCAATCGCCCAAATGATTGACACTGATTGTCTTGTACCCTGCTTCCTTGTACATCCGGTACAAAGCTGCGCCAATAACGGTCGAACGCAGATGCCCAACCCCAAAAGGCTTCGCGATATTCGGCGAAGACATATCGATCACGACAGTTTCTCCATTCGGTGAAGCGGTATGCCCTTCGGCTTGTAGAAGTAACTTCGCTGCATAAGCACCGCGATCCAGCCGGAAGTTCACGTAAGCTCCTTCCGCAACAGCTTCTATTGTCTGATTTTGAAATTGTGCTGATAATTCTGTTGCGATCTGCTGTGGAGCTTTGCGTAGACTTTTTGCAAGGACAAAACAAGGAAAAGCAAAATCGCCAAGTTCCGAATTAGGCGGTAATTCTAACATCTTCTCTGCGGTTCCGACTTCCCATTTCAATAAATTATCCAATTGCTCGCCGATTTGTATCATACTCATGTTAATTCCTCCTCAATATGCAATGAAAAAAGCGCGCAAAAAAGCCCTCGCCTCATAAAGAGACGAGAGCTTGAATTCCCGCGGTACCACTCTTGTAGATGAACTGCATTTTATTAAAATGCAAGGTTCGATCCCCTCGATCAACGATAACGGTGTTAATTCCGGTCGATGCTACGCAGTATATCCGCTTCCATTCAATCACGGATTAACCTTCATATCGACGTCTCCCAGGTGCGCTTCTCCGATAACTGCGTGTGTCGGCTTTCACCTTCCCGACTCGCTAACTGCCGCTTCTGTCTATTCGGATACTGTCCTGTTCACAGACCTTATTTCTTTTTGCTATTATAGAAGGCATATGACGAATAAGCAAGTCATTTTGGGTTTTCATTTTTTGCCTTTCCTTGTTTTCATTTGCAAAATTTATTTTTTTATCAATCTACACATAAAAAAGGTTCAAGTTAAGCTTCTCCGTTTAAAGTATACAAGCATAGCTGTGTCCAAATTGACTTATCCGTCAGCCATCTATGAATATACTTAATTTAGAGGAGGAGTCACCACTTTGAGAAAAAAATCTCTTTTTTATGCTTTCAGTTTGCTGTCTATCTCGTTTATTCTGATTCTTACCGCTTGTACCCCTCAATCTCGTTCTGCTTCTGGAACGCCTACAGCCGTCTCCGGCGAATCCGAAAAAGTGACCCTCGATTTTTGGACCTTTTGGGGTTCTGAAACAAGACGCCCGATTATCGAAAAAATCATCGAAGATTTTAATCAGTCTCAAGATCGCATTACAGTAAAGCATACATACCTTCCTTTCGGCGATATTTGGACCAAAAACTTAGCTTCGATCGCGGCAGGCAACCCTGCTGACGTCATTATCAATGATTACGCTGATGTCAATCTTCGCGCCAGCAAAAATCAAAATACCGATCTTTCGACGTATTTGGCAGAAAACAATATCGAAAATCGTTTTTACCCGGAATTATGGAAAAACGTACTTTATGAAGATAAAGCTTATGCACTCCCTTTCAATACCGATACGCGATTGCTGTATTACAACAAAAAAGCCTTTCAAGAAGCCGGGCTTGATCCCGAGCAACCTCCGCAAACTTGGGCGGAACTTGAAGAGTATGCACAAAAACTCGATAAAAAATCGGCAAACGGTTACGACCAAGTCGGCTTCTATCCGCTCTGGGGGGATTTCGGCGTCGATAGCTGGTTGATTAACGGCGATAACGGCAACGGTTATTTCAATGAGAACAACGAAGCCGTCATTAACACACCAGACAAAGCTTACACATTGACTTGGCTAAAATCCTGGCAAGATCGTCTCGGTAAACAAACGGTCGATGCGATGAAAGCTGATTTTGGTAGCGGAGTCAGCGATCCGTTTATTTCCGGTAAAGTCGCGATGTATATTCAGACCGGTACGTATAATACGCAGATCCAAGAATTCGGTCAAGATTTGGATATCGGCGTGGCTCAAATTCCGGAACGTGAAGCTGGATCGGGTCATTTCAGCAGCGGTGGCGGATTTGTCGTCGAGATTCCAAAAGGCGCAAAACACCCGGACGAAGCTTGGGAATTCATCAATTATTTGACGGATGTAGACGCACAAAAATATTGGGCGATCAAAAACTTCGATAACGTCGCAAATATCGAAGCGGCTGAAGATCCAGAAGCCAATGAAAACGCCATCTACAAAGCTTCGGTGGATAACCTTGCCGACACCAAAGTATTCCAGGTTCCGCTGAGCGCTTCGGGGTATAAAGACTTGATTAATCCGCATATGGACGCGGTATTTCTCGGTCAAGAAACACCCGAACAAGCACTTGCCGCCGCGGAAAAAGACGTACAAGCTTTGATCGAAAAAAATAAATAAGCTCAATCATGTTGCTTTTTAACAGCCGCTTCGGTATCTACCGGTAAGCGGCTCTCTTTTACCTTTCACAAGGAGGCTTACGATGACTAAAACACTCCGTACACCGGTGCCGAAAATAAAACGCAAAAAGTTATCCAGACTTGCGCGCCGTGAGGAGCTTCAAGGTTATTTGTTCATTTTGCCGTGGTTGGTTGGACTTTTTGGGATTACGTTATTCCCGATGCTGTTCTCTCTTTACGGCAGCTTTACCGATTATGATGTGACTTCGCGCATGAACATCGTAGGGCTGCGTAATTACGTCACTTTGTTTACGAACGATCCGCTTTTTTGGAAATCGCTTTATAACACGCTTTATTATGTCGCTCTTATGGTACCGCTGACTACAATCGGGTCGATTCTATTGGCTTTGATGCTCAATGAACGGATTGCCGGTATGCGCGTGTTTCGTACGATCTATTATTTGCCGGCGGTATTGTCGGGTGTCGGTGTTTATTTTTTGTGGATTCAATTGCTTAATCCGTCGACAGGTCTGATTAATACGCTGCTCGGCTGGATCGGGATTGCAGGTCCAGCTTGGTTAAGCGATCCGATGTGGACCAAACCTGCGATTATTATGATGAAAATGTGGAGTGTCGGCGGAGGAATGCTGCTGTATTTGGCAAGTCTTCAAGGCGTTCCTGCACAACTCTATGAATCTGCAAAATTGGACGGCGCTTCGGCTTTCCGACGGTTTTGGCATATTACATTACCGATGATCTCGCCTGTTATCTTTTTCGATGTGGTGACAAGCTTTATCGGCGGTTTTCAAATTTTCCAAGAAGGTTATGTCATGACCGATAGCGGTAACGGAGGACCTATGGGTTCCCTGCTGTTCTACAATCTATATATGTGGAATCAAGCATTCAAACTATTCAATATGGGTTATGCGATGGCAATGGCTTGGGTGCTGTTCGTGATCGTCTTGATCTTGACTTTGATCAATCTGCGAATGTCCAAGCGCTGGGTCTACTATGAAGGAGGCGAAGATTGATGCAGCAACCGCCGATCGACGCTTACAATGTTCGTGTACGCAAACGCCGACTTTCACTGCGCGACATTTTAGTATTTATTTTGCTTTCTGCGGGAAGTTTGCTGTTTTTGCTGCCACTTTGGTGGATGATTTCGACGTCGCTGAAGTCGCCGCAAGAAATCGCGCAGTACCCGCCGACTTTTATTCCGAATGAGTTTCATTTCGACAATTATCTGCATACGTGGCAAGCGGCTCCGTTCACGTTATATGCGTTTAACACGTTAATGCTCGCTTTTTTTGCGGTAGTCGGAAATGTGATCATGAATTCTTTTATCGCTTACGGATTTGCAAAGATCAAATTTCGGGGCAAACGATTTTGGTTCTCGGTACTGCTCGCCACAATGATGATTCCCGGATTCGTTACGTTGATTCCGCAATATGTCCTTTTTTCGAAGTTACATCTGGTCGGTACGTATTATCCGCTGATTATTCCGCAATTTCTCGGGAGTGCTTTTTATATCTTTATGTTGCGACAATTTTATCTAAGTATTCCCAAAGAACTGAGTGAAGCGGCAAAAATCGACGGAGCGAATCACCTGTATATCTGGGCGAGAATCGTGATTCCGTTATCCAAACCTGCGCTGGCTGCGATCGCGATTTTTGCTTTTAACGGGGCTTGGAACGATTTCCTCGGTCCTCTGCTATATGTAAACGACGAAGTGCTTTATACGCTGCAAATCGGCCTTCAATCGTTCCGCGGCAGCGTGCAGACCCAGTGGAATTATTTGATGGCGGGTTCGGTGATCGTATTGCTTCCTGTTATCGTGCTGTTTTTCATCTTCCAAAAGTATTTTATCGAAGGGATGAATTTGACAGCTGGAACAAAAGGGTAAACAAAAAAGACTGTCCCTCGCCTTCATACGGCGTACGGAACAGTCTTTTTTATATGAGGATATGGATCAAGCAGCTACGAGCACATTGCGGCAAATATCTGCGCATTCGCGGGATACTTTCACACAGTCTTGGCAATGTTCGTGCGGATGCTTCATACATTCGTCGGCGCAAGCGTCGCAAGCTTTGGCAACAAGCTCGCAAATCTCAGCGACATATGGGCTATTACGTGTCATTGCTTGAATCGCAATTCCGCACAAATCCGCACATTCCCGATACATTTTTAAACATTCGCGCAGTTCGAAAATATCAAGCCCTTTCAAACTCGAAACATAGCTAACGTTACAAACATTCATGCAACGGATGCAGGCGTCGATACATTCTTGGTATGTAGTCACGGTCGTGTGGGTCATGGGGTGTTCCTCCTAGTTGTGGGTTAAGGCTTTTTCAGCCTTCGATGATACCCATTACCCGAAAAATCACAAAAATGAAACCTTGACCGCCTACTTGCTTCAAGCCGTATATTCGCCGTTTTCCAAAGCTTGAAGTCGCTTGCGAAGCTTATCAGCCGAGAAATGTTCTCCGATAAATACCGCCATGTCTGCCATGTTTTCTTGCGGAGTCACTTTGATAAAATCCAATTCCCGAAACGCATATTGAAACAAGAATCGACTCGCCGTATCTGAAAAAGTCAGCAACCCTTTGGCACGGTAAATCTCGCGAGGCAATGTTGAAATCATCTGTTCAAACTGCTCGCTATCAATTGGCTGCGTAAAACGATGGGTATACGAAGTGACGTGTTGGTGCCCCGCTCCCGCCATAGTCAACCGTCCAGACGGCGTTTTTTGCAAGGAGCCTTGCTTCGAATAAGCTTCAGAAAATCCAGTACTTAATAGCTGCTCTGGATTCACTTCGCACCGAATAGCAGGAAGGATGGGCGCATATGGATTCCATTCTCCGATCATCTGCTCCAATTCGGCTTGCTCCTGTTCATTCACTCGATCTAGCTTATTCAATAGAATAACCGATGCGCAGCGAATCTGATCTTGCATCAACGCATACGTACGCCCTCCGCGGCTCCGGTTCATCTCAAGTAAATGAGCAGCGTCCGCGACCGTAATCAGACCTTGAATTTCGATCCCTGCGTACATCGCCGTCTCTGTCGCAGCGTCTAAGAGGTCAATAGGATTCGCGGCTCCTGTCGCTTCGATCACAATGACATCAGGAGCGTCACGCTCGACCAGCATCGCAAGTTCTCCGGCAAGATCTTCGCGCACCGTACAGCAGATACAACCGCCTAACAATTCTGCTGTCGGTACTTTGGTATCCACTAACATACCATCCAAATTCATATCGCCTAATTCATTGATAATGACTGCCGGCTTCAAGCCTTGTTCTTGCCAATAGGCGATCAGTCGTTGTAACAATGTCGTTTTGCCACTACCAAGAAATCCAGATAGTAAATAAACCGGAATGTTGGGATTCATGCTACACTCTCCTTCAAAACAAGCGTTAAGATTGAGCCGAGATCGTTACCAATTGTCGACCTACAGCTTGCCCTTTCAAAATACGTTCTAAAGCTTCCGGCAGTTGTTCTAACGTTACTTCATGTACGCCTTGTTCAAAGATTACATCCGGTTTCCAATCGGTCGCAAGCTTCTCCCATATCTTCAATCGCAGTGGCATCGGGCATTGTACCGAATCGATACCTGCCAATGTAACCCCGCGTAAAATAAACGGATGTACGCTTGTTGGGAAATCTCCGCCTCCCGTTAAGCCGGATAACGCGAGTACGCCTCGATATTTGATCTGTTTTAATCGTTCGCCTGTACCCGCTCCGCCGACAGGATCCACGATTGCTGACCAGAACCCTTTTCCAAGCGGGCCTTTAGACGGGCTTTGAGCTTCTTCTCGGGAAATGGTGTGGGAAGCGCCTAATTTTTTGAGCCAATCCCATTCTTGTTCTTTGCCGCTGCTTGCGGTCACTTCAAAGCCGAGTTTGGAAAAAATCGCGACCGCGACGCTTCCGACTCCGCCCGATGCTCCGGTTACGAGTACAGGTCCATTTTCCGGTGTAATTCCGGCACTCAAGATCGCATCGACTGACATCGCAGCAGTAAATCCGGCTGTTCCAAGAATCATGGCTTCGCGTAACGTCAACGACTCCGGCACTTTGACTAACCAATCGGCAGGCACACGGGCTTGCTGACTATATCCGCCAAAATGAGAAACGCCTAATCCATAACCCGTACATAATACGCGATCACCAATGGAAAAACGTGCGTCTTCCGAAGCGATCACTTCGCCCGCAAGATCAATTCCCGGAATAAACGGATAGTTCCGCACTACTTGTCCTTCTTTGATACTCGCCAACCCGTCTTTGTAGTTCACGTCCGAATAATGAACCTTCACCGTCACTTCACCTGGTGGTAGTTGCTCAGCATCTATCGTTTTTACCGTTCCGGTCACACGTTCATTACTTTCTTCTAACCAAAAAGCTTGAAATGATGCGTTCATAATGATCCTCCTTGTGGATGATGGAGTGTGTGTAAAAAAGCGAAATCTTCCGAAGAAGATTCCGCTTTGTCATCTGTTAATTTTCCGGCGTAACTTCGATTTCGTTTTCTTCCATATAACGATCAATCAGACCTTGTTTCAGCTGCCAAGCTTTTTCGCTAATATTCACGCGGTAAATCTCAGGATTCAGCTTACGCAAATATTGCGGCCAGAACAAGTTCAGCTGCGAGACATGATAATCACGAATCTCGTCAAGAGAAGGCAGTTCGTAGACTTGTTTACCGTCTTCAAAGATCGGAACCAACATCGGAATCGCTTCATAATTTTTCACATAACGTCGAATATACGTATGCAGTGGATTGAACAACTTCAGCCGCTTGCCTTCACGCGGTTCTTCTTCCTCAGGGAAACAGATATAATCGGCAATCGCTTTGCCTGTTCCTTGGTCGATAATCCGGTAGACGTCTTTTTTACCCGGCGTTGTAACTTTTTCCGGATTCGCTGAAATTTTGATCGTTGGCTGCATACTTCCGTCGACTTCACGTTCAACCAACTTATAGACGCCGCCCAGCGAAGGCTGATCGTGTGCGGTAATAAGCTGCGTACCTACGCCCCAAATATCAATTCGGGCATCTTGCGTTTTCAGCTCGGTAATCGTATTTTCGTCCAGATCGTTCGAAGCTACAATTTTCACATAATCAAGCCCGGCCGCGTCCAACATTTTGCGGGCTTCAATCGATAGATAAGCCAAGTCTCCGCTGTCCAAACGAATCGAGTTCAAGCGCTTGCCGCGTTCTTCGAGCTTTTTCGCTGTTTGAATGGCATGAGGCACGCCGCTTTGCAACGTATCGAATGTATCGACCAGCAAGGTGGAGCCGTCAGGCAAGACTTCCGCATAATTATCAAACGCTTCTTGTTCGCTGGCAAAACTTTGTACCCAAGAGTGAGCGTGTGTGCCTTTTGTCGGAATACCGAAACGTTTGCCTGCCATCATATTCGAAGTGGCATGGAATCCGGATACGTAAGCAGCTCGCGCTCCCCATACCGCTGCATCGGCTTCTTGAGCGCGGCGTGTACCGAACTCCAGCAAAATATCGCCGTCGGCAGCTTGCTTGATCCGAGCCGCTTTCGTTGCGATCAATGTCTGGAAGTTCATAAAGTTAAGCAATGCCGTCTCAACAAGCTGTGCTTCAAAAATCGTACCTTCAACCCGGATCAGTGGCTCGTTAGGAAATACGACTGCTCCTTCGCGCATGGAATGAACATGACCCGTAAAACGGAACGTCCGTAATTCTTCCAAAAAGCGCGGATCGTAATTTTCTTCTTGTTCCGACAGATAACGAATATCGTCGTCTTGAAAACGTAAACTCGAAATATAATGAACAATCCGCTCGAGCCCTGCAAAAACGCCATACCCATTCCCAAAAGGAAGGGAGCGGAAATAAGCTTCGAATACAGCACGATGCTTGTGTGTTCCGTTCATCCAATGCGCATACATCATATTGATCTGGTATTTATCTGTATGTAAAGCCATTCCAGTGGTTTCCATATTCTGATCTCCTCCGATACCGCTTCATAGACAACCGCGCAACCGAGATCGGCGCGCGGTCTGCCTTGCAGCAAATAAATGATGATTCCTCAAAGTTACCCATTTACCTGCCAGTTCGAAACGACTTCGGCTCCTAGACTGCTTTTAAAATGACCTAAAGCCCATTCATGACCGGCTGCATTGAAACTCGCCACTGCATCTTCATGTACCACAATCGAAAATCCCAAGTTGTACGCATCGACTGCGGTATGGAGCACACAAATATCGGTGCATACGCCTATAAGATGCAATTCCGTGATGCCTCGACTCCGTAGTCGTAACTCCAAATCCGTGCCAGCAAAAGCGCTATACCGGGTTTTATCCATCCAATAAATCTGCGATTGACGTTGTTCGTACGTATCGGCAAGCTGCCCGTATAATTCCCGTCCAGTCGTTCCTACGATATTGTGCGGTGGAAACAATGAACTTTCAGGGTGATAAGGATCATTCTTTTCATGAAGATCTACCGCCATTACGGTGTACTGATCATTTTGCACAAATTGCTTCGTCAACTCGACAATACGCTGCTCGATCTGAATTGCAGGGTCACCAACCGGTAAACTTCCATCTACAAAATCATTCGTATAATCGATCACGATTAAAGCTTTTGTCATAGGGATTCACGCTCCTGTCTACGAATAGATCGATAACCGTGGGACATTATCCAAAAAGCGATATAATTGTGCCGGACGCTGCGAATATTGATTCGAGCTAACCAAATGCCCTTGTTCGTCGCGAACTTCTTCCAAAATACCTTTTCGACTTCGCGTAGACGTAATCTTCCGAATAAAGTTCGGTTCTTCAAAGTCCGGTACGACAGCTTTGATAACTTGATAAAGTTCGCTCAGCGTAAATTCGTGCGGCAAAAATTTGCGAGCAATCGTCGTCTGAAGCATTTTTTCTTGAATTCTTCGGTAAGCTTCCGCAATGATATCGCGGTGGTCAAAACCTAGATCCAATTTTTCCAACGCTTCTTCAATCGTAAACAATCCGACTTCTTCGGCATCGTCTGCCGCTTGGCGTTTCTCCAATACTTCTTCTTCCACCAAAGCGAAAAAGGCGTGAGAGATAATCCAGCCGCGAGGATCTCTACCCGGATCGCTGTATACACTCAAATATTCCAAATGACGTCCAACCACGCCTGTTTCTTCTTTTAACTCACGTAATGCCGCTTCATGCAAAGATTCGTCATCCCGAGAAAATCCGCCGGGTAATGCCCACTTCCCTGCATAAGGCCAAGCACGGCGACGAATCAACATCACTCGAAGTTCGCGTAACGGAAGTGTTTTGGTTACCGTTTTGCGCTCACGCTTGGTCAATGTAAACATTACAATATCTGCCGGCGCTCCATCCGGAGTCCGATACTTTTTAACGTCATACTTTTTTTGTTCATCATGTTCGTTCATTCGCATCACCATCGCAGCCTTTGATAAATTGAAATTCAGGTAAGTTCCAAATATGATATTATCATTATGACACACTCATTTTATTTGTCAACCCTGTGTGGTAAATGGCAACCCATCTGATACAAATCTTCAGGTTCTCCATCTATAATCAAGGCTTCACGCATAATTCCTTCCAAATGAAATCCTAACGAGCGATACAATCGATAGGCTCTTTGATTCGAAGCTTGTACCGTCAATTCGGCACGTCGTAACCGTCTGCGTTCCGCCCACTCGAACATATTTTCGAACATTCGGCGACCTAGACTTTTTCCTGTATAAGACTCCAGGATTCCAATCACGACGTAAATCGTATGCTGATTGCGTCTGACTTTGCCTCCGGTCGCTTCCAAATAGCCGATTACTTCCCCATCGCTTTCCGCGATAAGCAGCAAGCAGTTGGAACTACGAAGTAAATAACGAATTTGCTCCAATTGATCCCCGTCAGTCATACGCCGCTCACCCGGTTCGTATAACATTGCGGTCGTCTCCAAATCCATCTTCTTTTTCATCGCAAGTAAATGTCGGCTATCTCCTAATTCGGCTCGCCTTACAATCACCTTAGGATCGATAGTCAACTTTTGCTGTGCGACTTTGCTTATTTCAAGTGATTCCATAATCAACGTATCTCGCGGGAATAAACCGTTATCGGCAGATCCTATAAAGGAACTCCCAGTCTGTTTATGATGCTGAGCAGCAAGAATTCGGAACCCGGCGTTCTGATAAGCAGAAAGCAGTTGAAGATCTTGACTATCCGTATAAGCAATCAGTCGCCGAATCCCTTGCTGCTTCGATAAGAAATCGACTTTTTTTATTAACCGTGTCAATATGTGAGGATCATTGGTCATTTCTCTGGTCGCCGCCACATATGGGATTTCAATTTCTTCTGCGCCGATCTGAACACAAGCCAGAGCAGCATGCACAGTTTCGTTTATGCGTATTGCCCACCACTGTGCTTCTTCTATCCACGCAGCGTTTTTTACTTCAAAATACGTTGAGGTTCGCAATTCGGTTGGCAGATCTTCAAGCTCAACTTGATATACCGGCGCTTCAGCTTCTTCAGTTCCTTTACGTTCCATACGTCCCGCCCTTTCTGGAATCGTGCTTGTTCTACCATAAGAAAAGACGCGGAATCAATTCCGCGCCTTGTTCGCTGTTACCGCCTTTTAACCGCAAGAAGAAGGGGGCGTATCCGCGCCTCTTTCGACTGCGATCTTCTCCGACACGGTACTATGAATCGCAGAAACGACCATTTGTAGCAAATCGTTAATCTCGACCTGACCTTCCTGATAATCGCTAACGATCGGAATGCCATCCAACTCGTCTTGTAAATCCTGCAACTCAGCTTCAATCTGACCTGCCATTTTCGCATTTTTCATCGCTTCGAACGCGACGACTTCTTTTTGCTTCTTTTTGATCGTGGTGATCAAATATTGGATTCGTTCATGCCCGTTAATCTGACGTTCCGCTTGTTGAAAAATCCGGACTTCTTCACTAGAGGAAATCAATCCTGCCAGTTCTTTCGTTTTATCTAAAATATCGCTACGATTCCAAGTGCGGGTCGGAGCGTTTAAGTTTTCAGCCGGGTGATCCGAATATTGATTCGTACTCATTGGTTTTGCTCCTCCTTTTATCAAATCAATAGGCGTAATAATCCTATACGTATACGGTAAAAAATTATATCATATTGCACCTGTTCATTCCATTAGTTTCCTGACGTAATCTTTTTGTAACGTAACGCGCGATTGTAAGGTATACTGTAGAGTACTGAGTTTATTCAGACCGAAGGAGGATCATTGTTGAAAAAGAAACGGATTATTTTGTATTTAGTGGCAACGTTAATCGGAGCTTCAGCAATTGCTTCTAGTGCACCTCAGACCGTATTTGCTGCTTCATCCGACACGTCAGTCATCTCTTCGATCACGTCGGCTTTTGAACAGAAAAAAACGACGCTGACGATCAACATGACGACAGCTCAACTTTCGCGGATTAACAGCTTGATTGATCGCGCGGCTCTGCAAGCGGATGCGTATGCTCGCTATACCCTGGATCGAGTCGATACACGTTATAGCACTCGCGGCTCGAAAGCGAATGTTCAACTGACCATTTCGTATCTGGAAAATAAGCAGCAAAGCGATTATGTGACTGCTCAAGCAAAAGCGACGTTGAAAACGATCGTTAAACCCGGTATGAGTCAAGAAGAAAAAGTCAAAGTGATCCATGATTATATCGTCAAACGTTTTGCTTACGACGAGTCGCTTACTTTTTATTCCGCTTATGATGGTCTAACCAAAGGCACTACGGTGTGTCAAGGTTATGCGTTGCTAGGGTATCGGATGCTTACGCTTGCCGGGATCGAAAACCGGATGGTTGAAGGCGCAGCCGGCGGACAAGCGCATGTCTGGAACAAAGTCAAAGTAAATGGCAACTGGTATAACCTCGATATGACTTGGGATGACCCAACACCGGATCGCAAAAACGAAGTCTCGTACTCGTATTATCTGGTGACCGACAAGTTGCTGGCGCGCGACCACACATGGAAAAGAACCGGAGTGCCTACGGCAACCGCCGATTATCGGACAGCACTTGCGAAAAAAGCGAAAACCAGTGCCAAGTATCGGAACTTGTTAAGCGCGATTGGCGGAGAAATGACGTATAGCACCGCTGCGCTTCAACAAAAAGTGCTGGCATCCATCGCAAAAGGCAAAAGCGATCTAACGGTTCAGCACGATTTTAACGTAGCTTCTCCTCAATTGGCTTTGGATCAAATTATGAAAGCTTGCCGCAAAACGACGATTAAAAATGTACGGTATGCGTACAAAGTTGCGGATAACGGGATCGCTACAGTTAAGTTTCTTTTTGATTACTGAAGTTGAGTGAAAAAGGATCGATTGCAACGCAAAAAAGCGGAGTTCTTCATAAGAAGAATTCCGCTTTTTCGGTATATCCTATAGACATGTAAAGTCTGGATTAGTCGATGATTTCAGCTGTATCGCCTGTTTTGGCAAGCACTGCATTTGCTTCATCCGTATCAATGTGCATATCGAGTGCGAACGAATCCGCAACACGTGCGATGACATTTTCAAACACAACGCCGCGATCGCCGCCGAAGCGAACTTTCAGCATTTGTTGATCTTGAATATCCCATTTTGCAGCATCGGATGTATGGAAGTGAATATGACGCGCCGCTACGATTACGCCTTCTTCGATTTGAACTTCGCCAGCAGGTCCTTTGAGCAAAATGCCTGGAGTTCCCGAAGTTTTACCGGATTCACGCACAGGAGCTTTTACGCCGAGTGCAAACGAATCGGTTTGCGAAATTTCAAGTTGAGTCGCTGGACGTGCCGGACCCAAAATACGAACTTTAGGGAACGAACTTTTGGAACCTACGACTTCAACAGTCTCATTCGCTGCGTATTGCCCCGGTTGCGAAAGAGCCTTCATTTCTGTCAGTTGGTATCCTTCTCCAAACAAAATTTCAACATGTTCTTGGCTAAGATGGATATGACGTGCGGACACGCCAACAGGTACGATTTTACTCATTTGGAAGTCACTCCTCTTATTCTCTATTGATGATGCAAACGTAACAAATCGAGTATTCGCCAATACTCGCATCTGCTTATTATACACCTTATTTTTCAAAAGAAAAAGGTCAGGGCTACGGTTATACGCTTTCATAGGTGTAAATGTTGTCATAACAACTAAAAGGAAATATAAAAAGGATTACTTTATACCTTTCGGCAAAAGTAATCCTTCTACTTCGTTCAACTATCTCGGTTCCACAATCAACTTAATTGCGGTTCGTTCTTCGCCGTCGATCACCACATCGGTAAAAGCAGGTATACAGATCAGATCGACGCCGCTGGGTGCAACAAAGCCTCTTGCAATTGCTACAGCTTTTACGGCTTGATTGAGTGCGCCCGCACCGATCGCTTGAAGCTCAGCAGCACCTTGTTCGCGAATTACACCTGCAAGCGCACCGGCAACAGAATTGGGATTCGACTTAGCAGAAACTTTTAATACATCCATTAGCCTGTACCTCCTCTGTGAAGAAGTGATAAAAGATCGCGCAACATATGAAATTAACAAAGCAGCAAGAAAAGCTTTGATCCCTGATTTGCTGTTTGATAATTATTCGCGGCACTTTCGCAAAATCCTTCTTTCTTCGAGTCAGAACGACAAAATATTACGAATCCTTTTAAAAAAGCTTACAAAATGCTATTCCATTCTCCATTCGTCTTCCATAATGCGAATTTTTTCAATTTTGCGAGCCCGTCCTGTATCTTCGTCGATATCGACGTACACGCCATGGAAATGCCATTTGCCATCTTCATCGACATTGAATCTCGAAGGCAATTGAGTCTTGAATCGATACAATACCCCTTCTTGCTGCATGCCCAAAATCCCGTCTCTTGGACCTACCATTCCGGCATCTGTCAAATACGCGGTACCGCCTGGCAAAATCCGATCATCGTTACTTTGCACATGGGTATGCGTACCGACGACAAGCGAAGCACGACCATCCAAATGCCAACCCATTGCAATCTTCTCCGATGTTGCTTCGGCATGAAAATCGACCAAAATACATTTGTGCTTACGTCTTAATTCATCGACAATCTCGTCTGCAGCGCGGAACGGGCAATCGATTGCCGGCAAAAAGGTACGACCCTGCAAGTTAACGAGCGCAAGTTCTTTGCCGCCAGCTTTGATGACCGTGTAACCGCGTCCCGGCGTTCCCGGAGCAAAGTTGGCTGGACGAACCATACGAGGTTCATCGTCGATAAATTCGAAAATCTCTTTGTTATCCCAAGTATGGTTGCCCATTGTGATGCCGTGTACGCCTTGTTCAAACAATTGTCTAGCGATCGAATGCGTGATTCCGCGTCCGGCTGCTGCATTTTCACCATTGGCAATAACGATATGAGGATTATATTTGGATTTCAAATAAGGCAATGTTTCTTTGACCGCGCGGCGGCCCGGGCTTCCGACGATATCGCCGATAAAGATCAATTTCATAGTTAGTCTCCTTCTCTATATAAACAAGAAGAAACGGCTGCGCCGTCCTCGAAAGGAAAAGCAGCCGTTTCTCTTATTCTTATCGCTGCGTATCATACGCTTAGTCGTAATCTTACTTCGCGTATTCGACTGCTCGCGTCTCGCGAATTACGGTAACTTTGATATGACCCGGATAATCCAGTTCATTCTCAATTTTCTTCGTAATATCACGCGCAAGCTTGAAGCTTTCGGTATCTCCGATTCGATCCGGTTGAACCATAACGCGCACTTCGCGTCCAGCTTGGATCGCAAAAGATTTTTCGACGCCTTCGAAAGACTCTGAAATCTCTTCCAGCTTTTCGAGTCTGCGGATATACGTCTCCAACGTTTCGCGGCGTGCTCCCGGTCTTGCTGCAGACAATGCGTCTGCTGCACCAACCAACATGGCGATAATCGAAGTCGCTTCGGTATCTCCGTGGTGAGAAGCAATACTGTTGATAACCACTGGATGTTCTTTGTACTTTTTGGCAAGTTCAACACCGATTTCTACGTGTGAACCTTCCACTTCGTGATCAAGCGCTTTGCCGATGTCGTGAAGCAGTCCGGCACGTCTTGCGAGCGTAACGTCCTGTCCCAGTTCTCCTGCCATCAATCCCGCAAGATAAGCCACTTCCATCGAATGCTTGAGTACATTTTGTCCATAACTTGTACGGAAACGCAGACGTCCCAAGATCTTGATCAGATCTGGATGCAGACCATGCGTGCCCACTTCGAACGTCGCTTGTTCGCCGTATTCGCGAATACGCTCATCGACTTCTTTACGCGACTTCTCCACCATTTCTTCGATCCGTGCCGGGTGGATACGACCGTCAGCAACCAATTTCTCAAGTGCTGTGCGCGCGATTTCACGGCGAATCGGATCAAAGCCGGACAAGATTACGGCTTCCGGCGTATCGTCGATGATCAGGTCGATCCCTGTCAACGTCTCCAGCGCCCGGATGTTACGTCCTTCACGGCCGATAATCCGACCTTTCATTTCTTCGTTAGGCAAAGTGACGACAGATACGGTCGTCTCTGCAACGTGATCCGCAGCGCAACGCTGAATCGAAAGCGAAATGATCTCTCTAGCCTTACGATCCGCTTCTTCTTTAGCTTGCGTCTCAATGTCTTTCATCATTTGGGCAGCTTCATGACGTGTTTCTTGTTCAACACTGCTCAAAATGATCGTTCTTGCATCGTCGGTAGTCAAGTTAGAAATGCGTTCCAACTCTGATAACTGTTCGGCGAGCGTTTTCTCTGTCTGTTGTTTGATTTCTTCAATGCGTTTCTCTTTGTTCGCTACCTGTTCTTCTTTACGTTCATGCGATTCCAATTTTTTATCCAGCGACTCTTCTTTTTGCAACAATCGTCTTTCCAGTCGTTGATTTTCATTCCGACGTTCACGAATGTCTTTTTCAGCTTCAGTTCTTATGCGGTGGACTTCGTCTTTCGCTTCGAGAACCGTTTCTTTTTTCAGTGCTTCTGCATCTTTTTTCGCATTTTCTACGATCTGTTCAGCAGCTTGCTCCGCACTGGAAATCTTAGCTTCAGCAATAGATTTGCGAATAAAATATCCAACCATGAACCCTAAGAATAAGGTTACGACAGCAACGAGAATCGCGATCCAGAGCTCTAACATTTCTGCTCACCTCCTCGTTGGTTCCTCCGAGATTGATCTCGGGATCATTCATTTGGTTTTCATACCCTCATTCGTCCATTCAAGGTACAGCTCAACGCTATTCCCATAAGGCAAGACGGTTGTCAACAACCGGCTGCCGAGCCCGTCTTTTACAAGCGGGGGAGAGTCAATTAGGCAGAAGCAATAGTCGGAAAAAGCACATTTTTGGAAGGAAAAAGGCTTTCGCTCAAACTACGTTCCTCATTTATTGTAGTCTTCGTCAAAAGTTATTGTCAAGCTATTGCCAAATTTGCTTGATACACAATTTTCAGTCTTCAATCGAATTCGGTTCCTAGCTCTTCAGCGTCTTCTCCTTCACGGCTTAATACGTTGTCTAACGCTCTGCGTACAAGCTCGCTGGAAAACCCTCGACGCATGACAAAAGCTGCTGTTTTGCGCTTGCGCTCCCATAATTCTCCTTTGGTCGTTCGCCATTTTTTAGCAGCCAATTCTTCGGCACTACGCAGTTCATCTTCGTCGTCGATCGCTTCTAGCGCTTCATCAATTAACTCCGGATTGATTCCTTTACGTTTTAACTCTTGCTTCACGACTACTTTGCCTTTTTTCTTATTGGTCACACGTTGCTTGGTCCATTCTTGAGCATAAAACGCATCGTCGATCAACTTTTCATCAATCAAGCGTTTGATCGTTTCTTCAATTGCCTGCGGATCTAATTCTTTTTCTAACAGCTTTTGCTCAACTTCACCTGACGTTCGGGCTTTAAAACTCAAATAATAGATCGCTTGGGCATAAGCAACTTGACGTTCATTATCGACAATAATATCTTGGACTGCTTTTTTATCGAAAAAACTACCTTTGGTCATGCCATAACGAATCATCGTCGATTCATGTACCGTGATATGACTACTGCCAAAATAAATACGGTAACTATTGATGGGACGCCGCAGCAGCTCGACTAGAGTGACTTCTTGCGCCTCTTCTTCGGGAAAGTCATGTAATTGGTGCATTCGTTCTTCACGGCGCTCTTTGCGGCTTTTTTCTTCGTTTGGATCATCGTCGTTTTTTCGATTCCGGCGATTTCCGTAGTTATTTTTTCCAAATGCCATTCGATCCCTCTTTTCTAAATGTAATTTAGATGTAAATAGAGCACCTAACTGAATAAAGCGCCCAAGCCGCAAAGGGCTGAGCGCTTCAAATCATTTCTTCGATCTTTCAATAGAAGATCTAAGAAGAGATTATTCCAATTCCAACAATTCTTGTTCTTCTTTTTCTTCGGCTTTTCTCTCAGCTTCAGATTGCTCTTCAACCGTTGTATTCAAATTGCTTGCATCACGAATTTTGGTTTCGATAGCAATCGCAATATCTTTGTGCTCTTTGAGGAACTGTTTCGCATTCTCGCGACCTTGACCCAGACGTTCGCCCGAATAGGAATACCATGCACCGCTTTTTTCCACGATGTCCAGATCCGTACCCATATCGATCAAGCTGCCTTCTTTCGAGATGCCTTCGCCGTACATAATATCGACTTCCGCTTGTTTGAACGGAGGAGCGACTTTATTTTTTACGACTTTAATCCGTGTACGGTTACCGACAATGTCGTTGCCCATTTTGATCGATTCAATCCGGCGTACATCAAGACGTACTGTGGAATAGAATTTCAGCGCGCGACCGCCTGGAGTTGTTTCCGGGTTACCAAACATTACGCCGATTTTTTCGCGCAATTGGTTGATAAAGATCGCAATCGTATTCGATTTGCTGATTGCACCGGAGAGTTTACGCAAAGCTTGCGACATCAGACGAGCTTGCAGACCTACGTGCGAATCGCCCATCTCGCCTTCGATTTCCGCTTTTGGAACCAAAGCAGCTACGGAGTCGATAACAATGATATCTACTGCGCCACTGCGTACGAGTGCTTCTGCGATTTCCAGACCTTGTTCACCGGTATCTGGTTGCGACAGCAACAGTTCGTCAACGTTAACGCCCAGCTTACGTGCGTATTTTGGATCAAGAGCATGCTCGGCATCGATAAATGCAGCTTGTCCGCCCACTTTTTGTACTTCGGCTACAGCGTGCAGAGCTACTGTTGTTTTACCCGAAGATTCCGGTCCGTAGATTTCAATGATACGTCCACGAGGCATACCGCCTGTTCCTAAAGCGACGTCCAAAGCGATCGAACCACTAGGTACAACCTCTACGTTCATATGCGTAGATTCTCCGAGCTTCATAACCGAACCTTTACCGAATTGTTTCTCTATTTGGCGAAGCGCCATATCAAGCGCAGCACGACGATCTGACAATATATCCACACCCTTATCTATTAGTATGATTTCTGTTCATTACATCTTTTCTATACCTTTATTATACTGCTTTTCACAGAGTTTGCCAAGCGTTTTTCGAACATATATTCGTATTTTTTTAGAAACGCAGAATCTTGGAATTTGCCTCGGACAAACTCCAAGTCGGAACTAAAAAAGCCCCCCAGTCCACAAAAAAACCGCAGGCAGTCTGTGGTTTGCCAGCGGTTCTTCCGTACTCTTATTGTATCAAATTCGATATTGCGGGTCAAACGCAGAAGCAGATTCTACGATTTTTTTTCGACTTGTACCAAACGTCTCCATAAGCGGTACAACAACGTTTTGGTCGAACGTTTGCGAACCGTGCTCCGATTGCCTTTGATTTGAAGTTCGAACACTTCGGTATCGCCGCCCTTTTGGGCAATCCCGATATATACTAATCCCGCAGGCTTGCGCTCCGAAAATCCCGGACCTGCTACACCGGTAACCGACAATCCAAAATCAGAATCGGTGATGATGCGAACTTGCTCCGCTAATACTTCTGCCACTTCCCGGCTAACCGCGCCGGGCGCATCGTCCCCTTCAAGATACTCGTGCGGGACATGCAGAAGCTTTTCTTTCATTTCGTTGGAATAGCAGACAATACCGCCGCGAAGTATTGCCGCACTCCCCGGGATAGAAGTCAGGCTTTGCATGACCATACCGCCTGTGCAACTTTCCGCGGCGCTGAGCGTCAATCCGAGATCCGCCATCATTTTAACGATCGTTTCTTCAATCGGAACATCTTCATTGGCATACATGTGCTCGGCAAGGCGACTTTGAATTTGAACTTCCAACGTATCGAGCTTGGTATTGGCTTCTTGAATATCTTCCGCTTTGGTCGATAAACGAATAGCCACTTCGCCTTCTTTGGCATAAGGCGCAATCGTCGGATCGGTCTGTGCGTCGATCAAATCCAGCAGTTTATCTTCGAGAGCCGATTCGCCGATTCCCGCAAATTTCAAAATCCGCGAATAGATTGGCATTTCACCTGTCAGCACTTGATGAAGAAGCCACGGCTTCGCTTCATCGGCAAACATAGGCTTAAGCTCGCTTGGAGGCCCGGGAAGGACAATATAATGATGGGAGTCTTCACTGATCGCTACACCTACAGCTAAACCTGTTGAATTCGCCAAAGGCGTACAGCCGTCGATCACCAGAGCTTGGCGCTTATTATTTTCCGTCATTGGAATATCGCGACCTGCGAAAAATTCGGTCAACTTATCCATAGCAGGACGGTCGGTACGTAGTTCGCGTCCAAGCACCTCGGCAATCGCGTCTTTGGTCAGATCGTCTTGCGTTGGACCGATGCCTCCTGAAAATACCAACACGTCTGCGCGACTCTGTGCTTGACGAATCGCTTCTTTGAGACGTTCTTTATTATCGCCTACGACAGTTTGGAAGTAGACGTCGATTCCGATCGCTGCTAATTCTTGCGATAAATATTGTGCATTCGTATTGACGATTTGTCCTAGCAAAATTTCGGTTCCTACTGCGATGATTTCAGCTTTCATGATGTCTCACACTCCAGTATCGAGAAGTAATTAGATCTCAAGTTATTTTAATAAATTACGGTTGCGTACAAAGTAATCGACTCCCGTATACACAGTCACGATCACTGCCGCCCAAGCGAGAATTTCAGCGGCTGGGAAGTTCCAGATCTCGAAAGGCAAGTTGTTGAGTAGCAAAAAGATAATCGCCGCGATCTGTAGTACCGTTTTGACTTTCCCGCCGGCTCCAGCAGCCATAACCGATCCGTCGAGCAACGCAATCTGCCGCAGACCCGTTACCGCAAATTCTCGGCTAATAATCACGATTGCCATCCATGCCGCAAGCTTGTCCATTTGTACCAATGAAATAAATGCAGCGGAAACCAATAACTTATCGGCTAGCGGGTCCATCAGTTTACCGAGGTTCGTAACGAGATTACGACTGCGTGCAATGTATCCGTCGATACCGTCCGTACACGAAGCGATAATAAAGATGATACAAGCGATCAGTTGCCCCCAGCTTAATTCGACGCCTCCCCAGATCAAAGGTTCCGGTAAAAATGGCAGATCAACCAGCAAAAACACCATCATGATCGGAATCATAAAAATCCGACTTAATGTAATACGATTGGGAAGATTCATTCTTTGTTCATTCCTTCCGATGTCTCATGATATATACCCGAATGCGTCTACGATCTTAACGCGCCGTTACAAGTATAATATCCGAAACTTTCAGTGTCAAAACGCTTGCCAACTTTAGCAGCTTTATACCTTTTATACGTTAAAACAACAAAAAAAGTCTTTCGTTCCCATGCTGGCAAACAAAAGACTCTTTTCAAAAAATATTATTTAAAGTTTGTGAATTGCAATTCGATCGGCAGATCGGCTTCGCGAAGCAATTTCATTACAGCTTGCAGATCATCTCTGCTTTTCGAAGTCACGCGAATTTGATCGCCTTGAATTTGGCTTTTGACTTTCAATTTGGAATCGCGAATCAACGTGTTGATCTTTTTGGAGCTATCCGATTCGATTCCGGATTTCAGTCCCAAACTTTGACGAACCGTATTCAGCGACGCGGATTCGATTTTTCCGAACTCCAGGTTTTTGAAAGGGACGCCGCGCTTGATCATTTTTGATTGAAGAATATCGATAACCGCGCCTAGTTTATACTCATCGTCCGATACGATAACCAACGAATCTTTTTGTAAATCAAAATTCGTTTTAGTCCCTTTGAAGTCAAAACGACTTGTAATTTCGCGCTCCGCTTGATCGATCGCGTTTTTCAATTCTTGCATATCCATCTTGGATACAATATCCATTGAGCTTTCTGAAGCCATGATTCATCTTCCTTTCCGAAATCCTATAATGTGTGGGCAACCTGCGAAGGGTCCGTGCTCGCACGAACCCTTCAGATGTCATTCTTTATTTAATTAGTCAAATTGACTTTGAAACGCGAAGTTGTTTTGCCGTCGGTGATTTGTTGACCATCAATTCGAATATCCGTATAAGGAGAATATCCTGATTTGATATACAGTCCTTGAGCATCCAAATCAAATGTCAAAGCTTCGCCTGCTTCGGTATTTTGATAATACAGACGTTCGCCGCTTGTGCTACCGCGGTACACTTCCAACCAACTCAAACCACTTGCATTGATCGTGACTTTGACTGCTCCGCCTTGTGCAGGTTGAGCGTTAAACACAGTTGTTTTACCTTCTTGTCCTGCCGGAGTGACAATAGTCGAACCACTTGTATTCGGTGTTCCAGCTGTTTCGCCTGTTCCTTCTTCACCGGTTTGTGTACCTTCATCCGTACCCGGTGTTGCTGGATCTCCTTCGGTTGTTCCGGTATCGGTGCCTGTTCCGTCAGCAGGAGGTTCTGTTGTGGTATCTCCTGTTGCGGGAGGCGTCGTGGTATCTGGAGTATCCGTCGCCGGTTCATCTGTAGATGTGTCCGTAGTCGGATCTTGCGTACCGCCACCTGTCGCCGGTGGAGTTGCCGTCTCGTCTGTCGCAGGTTCCGCTGTCGAATTATCCGCAGGTTGCTGCGAAGTCGCCGTCTCTTCTGTCGGTGTCGCTGCTGTTTCTGGTTTGTTATCTTTTGTGTTGTTGAAGTACACAATCCCTACAATCAGCAAGATTAAGATCGGGAACGTCCACATCAATGCAGTCGACAGTCCTTTGCTGCCTTCTCCGCGCGCGGAACCGCCACGAGAGCTGCCGCCATTTCCACCGCTTCCTCCGGATGTACGTGCGGAGCGTTTGGTTAATACGGGCTCCATCACATTTTCGGTTTCAACAGCAGGTACGTCTTTGGGATGGTTTTGAAGCAAAGCTTCAGGGTCCAGATCGACGGCTTCCGCATAGGTTTTGATAAAAGCACGCACATAGAAGCTTCCTGGCAAGACTTTAAAGTCCCCTTGTTCAATCGCTTCCAAATAGCGTTTACGAATTTTCGTGACTTCCTGTACATCTTCAAGCGATAGCCCTTTTTGCAAACGAGCTTCTTTTAACTGTTGTCCCAAATCGGACATTCCGTTCAGCCTCCTTCACTTTCTAAATATCGTCGGTATAACTGGTTGCGAAGGTATCGTATGTGATCTCTTCGTCTGGTGTACTGCGAAGTTCGATAATCATATCAAATTGAGCATAATCGTAATCCGATTCGCGCATAAAAATATCCGGGTGCTCGATGACTTTTGTGCAAGGCATTGCCATGATTTCATTCAACAATTGATAATGCTTTTCGTTCGAACGAATCGTACTGACAATTCCATCGATAATGAATACGTTATTTGGATTCATTTCGTCTTCCGACATTTGACTACGTACCGTTTGACGAAGTAGCGTCGACGAAACAAAAGTCCAATGCTTCATCGCGCAGACACTTCCGGCAATAATCGATTCGGTTTTACCTACTCGCGGCATTCCGCGCAGACCGATGACCTGATTGCCTTCGCGCTTGAACAGCTCACCGAGAAAATCAACCAATAATCCTAATTCGTCACGTGTAAAACGGAACGTTTTGCGGTCATCCGAATCTCGATCAATATATCTACCGTGGCGAACAGCCAAAATATCGACTAGCTTAGGTGGACGCAAAGCAGTCACCGTCACGCTGTCGACTTTTTTAAGCATAGCGCCGAGCAGTTGGATTTTCTCATCGTCTGTCGTCTCCAGCAACATACCGCGAGTCCGACCTTCTACGCCGTTGATCGTAATAATATTGACTTCCAGCATCCCCAGAATCGACGCAATATCTCCAAGAAGACCCGGACGATTCTTATGTATGCGATACTCCATATACCATTGTTTGGTTTCCATGATCCATCTCTCTTCCGTGGTCTGCGCAATTTTAAAGCTTACATTAGAGTCAAGGTATCGACCTGAACCTTCGTCTAATGATATTAAAAATGACGTTTAAACGCAAGAAACAGATTCTTCATTTTTGCACAAGCATTTTCAATCACGTAATCCAACCACCGTTTGGGCTTAAAATTTGTCCGGTCATATACCCCGATTCAGGTAAAGCCAAAAAGTGTACCGTTTCCGCAATTTCACGGGGTTCGGCAAGGCGCCCTGCCGGAATTTCTTCAGCCAGCGAAAGTAACTCTTCACTTGATAACGTATTTAACATCGATGTTCGTACTGCTCCCGGAGCCACCGCATTTACCGAAACGCCCGACAAAGCAAGTTCTTTGGCAAGCGCCTTGGTAAAAGCATTGATTCCTCCTTTTGCTGCCGAATAGATCACTTCGCAAGAAGCTCCGGTCAATCCCCATACCGACGACATATTGATGATTCGTCCGGATTTGCGAGAAACCATTTCTCCCATAAAAGCTTGGCTGCACAAAAAAGTACCTTTCAGATTCACATTCATAACGATGTCCCAATCCTCATCGGTAACGTCTTGCAACATCCCATAATGCGCAACACCCGCGTTATTGACGAGCACATCGGGGATAAACCCCGCTGCTTTCAACTCGTCTCGCATCCGTAACACTTCGGCACGTTGACTGACATCAGCGCGAGCAGTCAGCACTTCTGACGCTCCAATCGACGCGCAGCGATCTGCCGCAAGTCGGACAGCTTCCGCTGATTTTGAAAAATGTAAAGCTACCCGGCAACCGTCTGCGGCAAAACGTTCAGCGATCGCTGAGCCGATGCCGCCGGAAGCTCCTGTTACCAACACGCAAATATCGGACGGCTTGCGCCGCCCTTTTTTTTCGCTGCTTTCCATTATGCGCCTCGAACGATCGATACCGCGCGGCGATCCCAACGAATATGCTCACGCAAACGTTGGTTGACTTCGTCTAGCGTCATTTTTTCATACAATTCCAGTACCTCGAACAAATCGCCGCCCGCGAATTTATAACTGGTGAACTCATGCGCGATATTTTCCGGAGAATTCAGCATCCGCAAATAACCGCCGATTTTCTTTTTGCGCGCGCGTTCAAAAGCTTTTGCGTCAAAACCGGTCTCTGCCAATTTCTCCGATTCTTCTTGAATCCGCTGCATCAACAATTCCGGATCACGTGTATCTCCGCCGATAATCGAGAACGCATATTCAGGCGTCGCGCGGAAAGAACCTCCGAAGCCATCTGTAATCAGTGCTTCGTCATACAGTTTTTGATACAGAGGGGTGCTGCTTCCCAGCAACAGATCAAACATGACTTCTGTCGTTAAATCAAGCTTCATCAGTTCAGTTCCGCTTACTTTTGGCGCTGCTTCTTTGAAGCCGAACAGGCACTTAGGCAGCGATACCGGAAGATTCAATTCTTTGCGTTCATGCGCAACTTCTTCGGGTTCTGGATCAAAGAAACGTTCGATCTCGGCTTGCGGACCATAATTTTTGGCTGCTTGATTGCGTTTGACTTGTTCGATTACTTGCTCGGGATCGACACCGCCTACGACAAACAACAGCATATTGCTCGGATGATAAAACGTTTCGTAGCACGTATACAATGTTTCTTTTGTGATCTCGCTGATCGATTCGATCGTTCCCGCAATATCGATATGCACCGGATGCACTTGATATAGCGCTTCAATCAGCCCGTAGTACACACGCCAATCCGGATTATCTTGATACATTTGAATTTCTTGACCGATAATGCCTTTTTCTTTTTCTACGTTTTCGTCCGTAAAATAAGGATTTTGCACAAAGTCGATCAATGTCTCCAAATTCTGCTCGATATTATTCGTTGCCGAGAACAGATACACGGTCTGATCGAAACTGGTAAAAGCGTTGGACGAAGCGCCTTGCGACGAAAATTTCAAAAACACATCGCCATCCGGTTCTTCAAATACTTTATGCTCCAAAAAGTGAGCGATCCCGTCCGGTACGCGGTGTTCCGATTGACCGGCAACGCGGAAACGATTATCGACAGATCCATAGTTTGTCGAGAACGTCGCATACGTTTTTTCAAAACCTTCTTTAGGAAGAACGTACACGCCAAGACCGTTATCCAACTTTTCATAATACAACGTTTCTTGCAAATGTTCGTATAGAATACGCTCCATCGTTATTCCCCCTCTTTTCCGGTCAAAAAGTAAATCGTGTCTAGTCGGAAATTTTGAGCCGCTTCTGCGACTTGTTCGCTTGTCATTTGCTCTACTTGTTGAATCAATTCAGAAACATTGCGTTCACGTCCCGACAACCGTCCTCCAAAATCATGATGAATCATTTGGAATGCCGAGTCGCGAATCTCGCGCAAATCATTTCCAAGCATCGCTTGCGTCTGACGAAGTTCGGTTTCGGTAATTTCGCCCGCTTTCATCGCATCGAGCTGAACCCGAATGATATCTAGCGCACGATCATAATTGCTGATCTCGATACCGGATTGAATCGTACCGAAAGCTTTATGCGGCTCATATTGCGAAGAAGCATAATAGGCAAGGCTGGCTTTTTCGCGCACATTCTGGAACAGCTTGGAATGCGGATAACCGCCTAAAATCCCGTTATATACCAAAGCTGAGGCATAGCGATCATCGCTGTAATCGATCGATGTTTTGAATCCAATATTGAGTTTGCCTTGCGAGACATCCATCACTTCTTTGACGATATGCGGATTGCCTACGCCTTCGTTTTTCGCACTTTTTTCATATACATGCGGAGTATGCCCGGGACCTGCAATATCAAAATACTTATGCACCAGACTTCGAACTTCATCGAGTGTGGTATCGCCTACAACGTATAGATCAAGCGTTGCTTCCGACAACCACTGACGATAAGATTCGTGCAAAGCAGCAGCATCCAAATGCTCTAAAGCTTCACGTTTCCCCAGTGCATTCAAGCGGTACGATTCGCCGGCAAACATTTCTTCGACGCAGCGTACTCCGGCATAACGAGCTTTGTTATTGATAATGGAGTCGAGCTTTTTACGTACATTATCACGCTCGGCATCGACGAATTTGGATTTGAACACGCCATTTTCCAAAGCAGGACGCGTTAACGTTTCTCCCAGAAAAGCAAGCGAACTTTCCAATAACGGTTCATCAGTACTTACGAACGCGTCATTAATCGTGTCCATACGGAACTGAACGATTTGGCTGTTGTCCCGCTTATACACGTCAAATCCAAAACCTGCTCCATACAATTCTTCCAAACGCTCACGGAATAGCATCGTTTCTGGATACGAAGCATTGCCTCGACGTAATACAAACGGTGTTAAAGCGATCGGTGTTACTGTTTCTTCCGCAAGCGGCGCTCCGGCATATAAAGAAACAGCGAACGTTTTAAAACGTTTTGTCGGTAATACGTGAATCCGAATTCGACCTTCTGCTGTCCGTTCAAATCCTGAGGTACTCAATATGATCACTCCTTAGACTTTTGGCGAATTCTATTCTCTTACAATGTTGCTCCATTACTCTTTAACCATTCTTGACTATTCTATACTACCGTGAAGTCGGGAATCAACTGATGTCCATATAAGGTAGACGTTCTACACGTTCAAATCAAACTGTTTATATGAAAAAAAGTTCCGATAGCCGACAAAGAAAATGATCTTCTTTATCGTCTATCGGAACTTGATACAACCTAACTATTCGGTTTTAAGAAGTCGCAGCTCGGCTAGCTTGCCATTGTTCGATTGAAATTAAAACTTCACGCGGTTTGCTGCCTTCATACGGCCCGACAATACCGCGTGCTTCCATCGAATCGACCAGACGTGCGGCGCGTGTATACCCGACTCTCATTCGGCGTTGGAGTAATGACACCGACGCTTGTTTGGCTTCAACCACAATTTGTACGGCTTGATCATACAGTTCATCTAAAGCTTCTTCCGGCTCAAGTGCGGTATCGTCAATTTCCGGCACCAAATCTGTATCATATTGTGCTTCGGCTTGCCCGCTGCAATAGGCGACGATCTCTTCCACTTCATTATCACTCAAAAATGCACCTTGTACGCGAACCGGCTTCGAAGCTCCCATCGGCATAAAGAGCATATCGCCTCGACCGAGCAGTTTTTCGGCTCCGCCCATATCCAGAATCGTTCGGGAATCGACTTGAGACGATACGCCGAATGCGATACGTGACGGAATATTGGCTTTGATCACCCCGGTAATAACATCGACGGATGGACGCTGCGTGGCAATAATCAAATGAATCCCTGCCGCGCGAGCCATCTGTGCAAGACGTGCGATCGCATCTTCGACATCGCCTGCGGCAACCATCATCAAGTCTGCCAACTCATCGACAATAACGACGATATACGGTAGTACCGCGGAAGGATTGTCTTTCATCAATGTATTGTAGCCTTCGATATTGCGAGTTGCCGATTTGGAGAACAATTCATAGCGCTTTTCCATCTCGACCACGATTTTTTTGAGTGCCAATGAAGCTCGGCGCGGATCAGTGACAACAGGTGCCAGCAAATGCGGAATCCCGTTGTAGATATTAAGCTCGACCATCTTGGGATCGACCATCAAAAATTTCACTTCATCCGGCTTTGCTTTGTACAAAATACTAGCGATAATGCCGTTAATACATACCGATTTACCGGAACCCGTTGCACCTGCGACCAGCAAGTGAGGCATGCGAGCCAGATTGCCGACAATCGTCTGTCCCGAGATATCACGGCCAAAAGCAACGGTAAGCTTAGAAGCTGCATCGGCGAACACTGACGTATCCATGACTTCTCGCATCGTCACCATGGATACCTCGTTGTTAGGAACTTCGATCCCAATCGCGGATTTGCCGGGAATCGGCGCTTCCATCCGAATATCTTTGGCAGCAAGCGCTAATGCAATATCGTCAGTCAATCCAACGACGCGGCTGACTTTTACCCCTACATCCGGCTGAATCTCATACCGAGTTACCGCAGGGCCACGTACGACTTCGAGAACTCTGGCGCGAACACCAAAACTTTCTAATGTCGATTCTAGTTTCCGTGCAGTCTGCATATAATCTGCTTGATTGGCAGACGCATTTTCGTCAGGCTTAGGCAAAGCAAGAAGCTTAAGGGGTGGCAACTTGTAAGGCTTAGGCGGCGGAGTAATCGGCACTTCGGCTAATTCGCCAGCCGCTGCGGGAATCGAAGGATCAATAGGTAACTCGCTGATGTCATTGTCGGATGTTGCCGCTCCTTCTACTGCCGCTACCGCAGGAATCAGTTCGCTTCCCACTTCTTCGAAATCTTCCGCATCGTCGTCTACATCAGGAATCGTTGCTTCGGATTGGCGAGATTTTTCGGAACGAATATGCTCGAAAAAATCTCGGATAATCGGCGCGGCATACGCAGAATCCGGAGTTGGGACAGGCGATACTTCTGGCGTGACAACTTCGACGGGTAAATCAGAGAACTCGGTTTTACTTTTAGCTACAGCTACAGGTCGTTTGTACTCTTCTTTTGCAGTGAAATCGTCTTCCGTCGTATTCCCGTTTTGTTCCGATAAAGCTTGCCGCTTTTCTTCTCGCACAAGTCGTCGTTGTTCTTGAAGTTGCGCTTTTTCTTGAGCCCGAATTTCATTTTTTTGCGCGGCTTCAAGTTTGCGTTCTTCGGCGGCAAGACGATCTTCTTTCATCCGTTCTCCAGCAGAACGTGCCGCTTCGCCTGCTTTACGGCGTATCGCATTCATCATATCGACATAGGACATTTGCGTAATCAACATTAAGCCGATAATCAACAACACAGCGGAAGCTAATTTGGCTCCGGTTAATCCGACCATCCAATATAAAAGCGACAGTACTAAAGCTCCGAGATATCCCCCGCCAATCGGTCTTAAAAACGGAGTAATCTGGCTCATCTGAGTATCCGGTGCAATCAACGAAATATACAAATCATTTTGCACCGCAGATAAAATACCGCTCGCCGTCATTTGACCTTGCAATTGGATATGACTTTGCGCTTCCGCAATGGATAGCATCAAAACCCCCGATAACGAAACCAACAGTAAACCTGATTTTCGCGTGCTCCACCCATACGGCAATGCACGGCGAATCATGAGATATAACCCTATGTAAATACCGAGTACCGGAATAATTGCATACGCTTTGCCCAATACAAGACCAAATCCAGCGGAAAGCAACTGACCGATAAAAGCTTGACCGGACAATCCAATAACAGACAACGTAATTAAAATGATGCCGTAGATTTCGTATTTGAGAGCGCTGGCAAGCGAGCTATTTTTCTTCTTTTTACTTTTTGAAGCTGGTGATGATTTTCTAGCGGTGCTTGAACGAGCTTTGCCACTTGTAGCTCGCGTTCCTGTACTTTTTTTCTGAGCCACATTTTCCCCCCCTGACTTTCACGCACTCTTTTCATAATAGCACACAAGTTCGCCAAAAGGCAGAATAAACCTGATCTACTTTGACGCACAAAATAAACGTAAAAAAGCAGCGCTGCGTAATAAGCCAGCACTGCTAAATTGTTTTTATAATCGCTTTTTAAACTTCCATAATGATCGGCAAGATCATTGGGCGACGACGTGTTTGGTCGAACAAGAAACGTCCAAGCGAGTCTTTGACGCCTGATTTGAGCGAAGCCCATTCGTTGACATTTTCGCTCATCAAACGTTGCAAAGTACTCGTTACGACACGGTTCGCTTCATCCAGCAATCCTTCGGATTCTCGTACATAGACGAATCCGCGCGAAATGATATCTGGACCCGATACGATACGTCCATCTTGCTTGCTCAGTGTTACTACTACAACGAGAATACCGTCTTGCGACAACAGTTTGCGATCGCGCAATACGATATTTCCGACATCGCCTACACCCAGTCCGTCGATCAAGACGTTACCGGAAGATACTTTACCGGCTTTACGTGCTTCACCGTTTTGGATTTCAACGGTATCGCCGATATCGATTAGGAAGATGTTATCCGGATCAACGCCTACGGATTCACCCAATTGTGCGTGTTTGCGAAGCATACGATATTCACCGTGTATCGGGATAAAGAATTTAGGACGCATCAAGTTCAGCATCAATTTCAATTCTTCTTGCGAACCGTGACCGGATACGTGAACGCCTTTGTTCGATCCGCTGTAGATAACTTCCGCGCCGAGGCGGAACAACGCATCGATCGTGCGTCCCACATACTTCTCGTTACCTGGAACTGGCGTTGCTGCAATGATAACCGTATCGCCTGGCAAAATATCGACTTTACGATGCGTCGAACGTGCCATACGGCTCAGTGCCGACATCGGTTCGCCTTGGCTACCCGTGCAAAGAATCGCTACGCGATCTGCGCCAATACGGTTAATTTCTTCGGGCTCGATGATCATTCCTTCCGGAATTTCCAGATAACCAAGTTCAGAAGCGATCGCAACCACATTCACCATACTACGACCGATGACAACGATCTTGCGATCTGTTGCGATCGCTGCATTTACGACTTGTTGAATCCGGTGTACGTTAGACGCGAAAGTCGCGACAACAACGCGTTGACGAGCTTTACGGAAAATTTCTTCCAGCACGACACCAACATTGCGTTCCGAAGGGGTAAAGCCTGGTTTTTCGGCATTGGTACTGTCCGATAACAGAGCCAATACGCCTTTTTGACCGATTTCAGCCATACGTTGAAGATCTGCAAATTCATCGTTGACTGGCGTGTGATCGAATTTAAAGTCACCTGTATGAACCACGTTACCTTCTGGAGTCTCGATACATACCCCTACAGAGTCAGGAATACTGTGGTTGGTTTTGAAGAACGTAGCGGTCAGCGAGCTGCCCAGCTTCAGTTCCGAATCTGCGTTGATTAAAATACGTTTGGTTTCGCCAAGCAGATTTGCTTCGCGCAATTTGTTTTCGATCAGACCAAGTGTAAGCTTTGTCGCATACAAAGGTACATTAAGATGTTTCATTACGTAAGGCAGACCGCCGATATGGTCTTCGTGCCCGTGCGTAATGATAATCGCTTTCACTTTATCACGGTTTTCAGTCAGGTAACTGATGTCCGGGATTACCAAATCGATCCCGAGCATATCTTCTTCCGGGAATTTCAGACCCGCATCGATGACAACAATATCGTCTTCGTATTGCACAACATACATATTTTTACCAATTTCGCCGACGCCGCCAAGTGCGAAGATCGTTAACTTCTCCGCTGTATTATTTTTCTTAGCCAAGATAGGTAAACCTCCTAATAAAATCATAGTCTATTTTTATGAATTGTTGACGTTTGTTATTTTTCCGGTTTTTGGCATAGCTCGAACAAAGACTTCCACCGTCAATGATTCGAGAGGGCTTTTTATACAAAAAAGCCGCCCGATTCATCCGATCAAGCCAATGCACGAACCTCCGTCAAATATGGTTCGTGTTGTTTTTCTATAACCCGCACCCAGTCACTTGCGTCCATTATACATGAATGAAAACCCAAAATACAAGTCGAAAGCCCTGTCATCTGCTAACCTTTTGTAACAATTAGTTGGATACTCTACCGATTTTTTCATTTTCGATAGACGACAAAAAGCGCCGTTCCCTTAAGGAAACGGCGCTGAATCCAGCAGTTTAAGCAAAATCAGCCATAAACTTTTGGATGTATTTTTTTTCTTCGACCGTGGCATCGATCAATGGCAATCGAACACCACCAACCTTTAGACCCCGAAGGGTAAGTGCATATTTAACCGCTACCGGATTTGGAACCGGATGCGGGCAAGCGAACAGCCCTTTGAATACCGGTAACAACGAATGGTAAATCCGCGTTGCTTCGCGAGCATCTCCGGTTGCATGAGCGGCTAACATTTCACTCATCTTAGCGCCTACGACATGACTGGCTACACTTACGATGCCGTAAGCTCCAACAGACAGAGCGGGCAGCGAAGCGGCATCGTCTCCGGAATACACACGAAATCCTTCAGGTGCATTCGAAGCAATATAAGCGACCTGATCCATCGTCGCACATTCTTTGATTGCGATAATATTAGGGATTTCCGCTAATCTTAATGTAGTTGCACCTTCAAGATTAGACGCGGTGCGACTCGGCACATTATAAAGCATGACCGGAAGCGAAGTCGCCTCGGCAATCGTAGCAAAATGCGTATACAATCCTTCTTGATTCGGACGATTGTAATAAGGAACAACCAGTAACAGACCGTCTGCTCCCGCACGCTCTGCTGCTTGCGAAAGGTGAACGCTATGCTGCGTATCGTTACTGCCTGTACCCGCAATAATTTTGCAGCGACCTGCCGCATGCTGCACACTGACTTCAAGCAATCGAATCTTTTCTTCGTCGCTCAGCGTAGGCGATTCGCCGGTCGTCCCGAATACGACGATCGATTGCGTACGCTGCTGCTGGATCAACATATCGATCAGCGCGGGAATTTGCTCCCAAGCCACTTCTCCTTGTTCGTCGAAAGGAGTAACCATAGCGGTGATCAGACGTCCGAACTCCATTTTTGATTCGCTCCTTTTTTCGTACTTGATGATCGCTGTATTAAAAATTAACGATGAAGCTCAAAACGAGCATGCAGAGCTTTAAGTGCTTTGACCATGTCGTCTTTTTTCACAAGAACCCAAATCGTTGTGTTGGAGTCTGCCGACTGCAAAATTTGTACGCCTTGCATCGTTAATGCTTCGACGATATGCGACATGATACCCGGTACGCCGTTGATGCCGCCGCCAATTACCGATACTTTCGCACATCCACTTAATGCACGAGGGTCATAACCGATACTTCGCAGCGCAGTCAAAGCACGTTCCGCTTCGGAATCGAATACCGTATAGACGGCTCCAACCGGCGTCACGTTAATGAAGTCAACGCTGATCGCGTTTTCAGCCATCGCTTTGAACACATTGAGTGACAGCTGACCGCTTGGGTCCGGCTGTTCAACCGTAATTTGTGTCACGCTACTTACGTAAGCAATCCCCGTTACAAAACGATCCACAACGCCTGCCGATACATCGGCGAAGTTCTCAGGATGCGTAACAAGTGTTCCTTCTTCTTCCGAAAACGTCGAACGAACGCGAACCGGAATCTGTGCTTGCATCGCGATTTCAACCGCACGTGGATGAATGACTTTCGCGCCTTGATAAGCCATATTGCAAATTTCGGTATAACTCACGACTTCAAGCGGCTTTGCATCTTCAACCAAGCGTGGATCGGCTGTCAAAATGCCATTCACGTCGGTATAGATATCGACAATTTCAGCGTGCAAAGCAGCACCAAGCGCGGTTGCAGACGTATCGCTTCCGCCTCTGCCCAGCGTTGTTAGATCGCCGTATTCGTTTTGACCTTGAAACCCAGTTACGATTACGACGCTATGATCTTGAAGCTCGCGCAAAATACGTTCTGGACGCATTTCCAAAATTCGTGCATTCCCGAAATGACTGTCTGTCATAAATCCAGCTTGAGCGCCTGTCAATACCGTCGCATCGATACCTTCTTGATGTAAAATACCGCAAAGGGTCGTCGCAGAAATAATTTCTCCGCAGCCCATCAGTAGATCTTTTTCTTTTGCCGGAAGCGATTTTCCACTGGTTGAAGCTACCCATCCTAATAAGGTGTCGGTTGCATAAGGATCACCGCTGCGTCCCATTGCGGAGACAACAACGACCAATTGATAACCGGCAGCCAGTTCACGCTGAACGTGACGCACGACATGAGATCTTGCTTCTTCCGAAGACAGCGAAGTTCCGCCGAATTTTTGAACCCGAATAGCCATGTTTTCTCCTTTTCCTTAGCCCTGCTGCGAACGCGCTGCAATAATTTCTGCAATTTGCACAGCATTCCAAGCCGCACCTTTAAGCAGATTGTCCGAGACGATCCACATATTCAGCCCTGTTGGCGAATCCAAATCGCGACGCAAACGACCCACGAATACATCGTTTTTGCCTGCTGCATCTGTCGCGAGTGGGTATGCTTGATTGTCTGGATCATCGACTACCGTGATTCCCGGTGCTTGTTCCAGTAACGAGCGAACGTCTTGCAGATCATATTCCGAACCCAGTTCGACATACACAGACTCCGAATGGCCGTATACGACTGGAATACGCACACAAGTTGCGGTTACTTGGATGGACTCGTCACCCATAATTTTTTTGGTTTCGTTAATCATTTTCATTTCTTCGTACGTAAAGCCGTTTTCTGTAAATTTATCGATTTGCGGAATCGCATTAAGAGCAATTTGGTGTTTGACCGGAAGGGATGCAACCGGCAATACGTCCGGATTAACCGGTTCGCCGTTTACGATCGCTTTCGTTTGACGTTCCAATTCAGCGATCGCTTTCGCGCCTGAACCGGATACGGCTTGATACGTCGATACGATAATACGTTTTAGACCGTAACGATCTTGCAGCGGCTTAAGCGCCGCAACCATCTGGATTGTCGAGCAGTTCGGATTCGCGATAACTCCGTTATGTTCGAAAATCTTTTCTTCATTAACTTCCGGAACCACAAGAGGAGCGGTCGGATCCATCCGAAAAGCGCTCGTATTATCGATACAAACCGTACCGTGTTTAATCGCTTCAGGAACCAAGGCTTTACTTACGTCTCCGCCTGCACTGAACAACGCGATTTGTACGCCTTCAAAACTTTCTGGTTTTGCTTCTTCAACCGTTACTTCCTGACCTTTAAACATAATCTTACTTCCGGCGCTTCTCGCGGACGACAGCAGTTTCAATGTTTGGATCGGGAAATTTCGTTCTTCAAGCAATCTGAGAATTTGTTCGCCAACGGCGCCAGTTGCACCGACTACAGCGACAGTAAATGTTTGATTCGACATGGGGCTTGTCTCTCCTTTATCTAGGGCAAAATCGCTAAACATCAAGGTTTGCATTGTGATTATCATAGTTTGTATCGGTTTAAAATGCAAGACATTGACGTAGGATGTTAGCCTCAGACAAGCCAAAAAAGCCCACGGTCTCTTCACTGAGAAAAGGCCGCGGCTTTTTGCACCATTATTTTATTTACCGGTATGACCGAAGCCGCCCTCGCCGCGAACCGTTTCCGATAACTCTTCCACTTCGGTCAGCATCGTATCCGGTACTTCTTGAAAGACCATCTGCGCAATCCGCTCGCCGCGTGCAATGGTAAACGGCTCTTGTCCCAGATTAATAAGCAGCACTTTGATTTCACCGCGGTAATCCGCATCAATTGTACCCGGTGTGTTCAAGCACGTAATACCGTGTTTGAAAGCCAGCCCGCTACGCGGACGAATTTGCGCTTCCAGACCACCCGGCATTGCAATTGCGATCCCTGTCGGAACCAGTGTCCGCTGCATCGGTTCGAGGACAATCGGTTCAAGCACGGAGGCTTGTAGATCGTATCCTGCGGCAAGTTCTGTCATTTTACGCGGCAAAGCCAAATCTTCATTTCCTGGAAATCTTTTAATTTGTACGAGGTGTGACAAGTTCATCTCTCCTTAAAGCATTAATCTCACGATCCGAATTGCCGACCATCGCAACAGCGAAAGGTTGTGCAAATAAATGATCCAGGGCAAGCCGGACATCTTTTTCCGTAACAGCTTCGATCTTGGCAATCGTATCATCGATACTTTCGTGACGCCCCAGCATGATTTCATTTTTGCCTAACCGATTCATCCGGCTGCCGCTACCTTCAAGCCCCATGATCAGACTGCCTTTCAGCTGTTGTTTGCCTTTGAAAATTTCGGATTCGCTAAGCCCGTTCATCTGGACATCTTGCAAGACTTCACGCGTCAATGCCAATACGTCAGCCGTTTGTTTCGGTGCAGTTCCTGCATAGATCGTAAAGTAGCCGCTATCGATATGCGAACTATGATACGAATATACGGAATATGCCAAACCTCTTTTTTCGCGAATTTCTTGGAACAACTTCGAACTCATGCCGCCGCCTATCGAATTGTTGAGAAGTGCCATCGCGTATTGACGAGGATCATCGTAACCGAATCCTTGAAAAGCGAAGCAAATATGATTTTGTTCCGTTTTCTTTTTTCGATACACGAGTCCGCCGTTGAAGGACGGTTCGGTCATGATCGAATCCGCTCCGCGGCGATCAAGCGAACCGAAATGTTGCTCTAAAAGCTCGCGAATATTTTCGCCCAGATTGCCGGCAATCGCCAAAATGGTATTATCGATCGTATATCTTTCGTACATAAAATCGATCAAATGCTCGGAAGACATTCCTGCTAAATGTTCTTGCGTACCCAAGATGGGCATCGCGAGCGCATCGCCTTCATAAGCCGCTTCAACAATCAGATCGTGTACCAGATCATCGGGATCATCCAAATACATCGCAATTTCTTCGAAGATCACATTTTTTTCTCGCGTCAATTCTTCCGGATCGAACTTCGAATTGAAAAACATATCGGCTAGCGTATCCATCGCAATCGGCAAATGTTCATCCAATACTTTGGCGTAATAGCTCGTATATTCTTTTGAAGTAAACGCGTTAACGTTGCCTCCGATCGCATCGAATTGTTCGGCAATTTCTCTCGCGTTGTAACGATCTGTGCCTTTGAATAACATATGCTCGATAAAATGCGAGATTCCGTTATTGACTTGTGTTTCGTTTCGAGATCCGTTTTTGACCCAAATCCCAAATGAGACAGAGCGCGAACCCGGGATGTGTTCAGCCACCACTCGCAGCCCGTTACTCAATGTATATTTTTCCAAAGCGTATTTCCCTCCCGTACACTTCTCTTCTACATTTATAGGAAGATGCAATCTCTATCCTAACAAACTTTTTCCAAGCACTCAATTGTCCATCCCATACGTATACGAAAAAAAGAGCCAGAAACGAATTCTGACTCTTGTCGATTCACGATTCAAAAAAGAAGGATTAAGATTGAGCCGGTGTGCTATTGCTCAGCAGCACTTTGTGCGACAAATTCACTCGTCCTTGTGCATCAATCTCAGTGACTTTAACTTGTAGTTTATCGCCAACGTTCACGACGTCTTCGACTTTCGCTACACGCTCTGCAGAAAGTTGCGAGATGTGTACCAGACCGTCTTTACCTGGAATCAACTCGACGAAAGCGCCGAATTTCTCAACGCGGCGAACGGTACCTTCGTACACTTCGCCAACCGCAACTTCACGAACGATATTTTGAATGATCTCGGAAGCTTTGTTGATCATATCTTCGTCGTTCGAAGCGATAAATACGCGACCGTCTTGTTCGATATCGATCTTAACGCCAGTTTCTTCGATGATTTTGTTGATGATTTTGCCGCCTGCTCCGATTACATCGCGGATTTTATCCGGCTTGATGTTGATCGTCATGATCTTAGGCGCATATTTCGACATTTTTTCTCTTGGCGTCTGAATCGCTTGAAGCATTTGCTCCAAGATATGCATACGACCTTCGCGCGCTTGCGTCAATGCTTCGGACAAAATCTCGCGGCTGATGCCGTCGATTTTGATATCCATTTGAATCGCAGTTACGCCGTCTTTGGTTCCTGCCACTTTAAAGTCCATATCGCCGAGGTGATCTTCCATCCCTTGAATATCGGACAAGATCGATACGTGGTCGCCGTCTTTGATCAGACCCATCGCAACACCTGCAACAGGAGCTTTCAAAGGTACGCCGGCATCCATCATCGCAAGTGTGCTTGCGCAAATACTTGCTTGTGAAGTCGAACCGTTCGATTCCAATACTTCAGATACGAGACGAATGGTATAAGGGAATTCGGTTTCCGAAGGAATAACTTTCATCAGTGCACGCTCACCCAGTGCTCCGTGTCCGATCTCGCGGCGACCTGGAGGTCTAAGTGGACGAGCTTCGCCTACGCTGAACGGCGGGAAGTTATAATGGTGCATGAAGCGCTTCGTTTCTTCAGGAGCAACGCCGTCGAGCATTTGCGCATCGCCAAGTACACCCAGTGTACAAATGCTAAGTGCTTGCGTTTGTCCACGTGTGAACAGACCCGAACCGTGAACGCGTGGCAGCAAAGCAACATCCGAGCTGATCGGACGAATTTCAGCAAGACCACGTCCGTCTGGACGCACTTTGTCATGCGTGATCAAACGACGTACTTCTTCTTTTACGATATCATGCAGGATTTCTTTGACATCATCCAACTTGTCTGGAGTTTCCAGGTACAATTCGGAGAAATGGGCAATCGCTTCGTCGCTGACTGCGTCGATCGCATCTTGACGAGCATGTTTTTCTTCGATGCGAACAGCTTCAACCAGACGCGATGCTGCAAAAGCACGTACCGCTTCGTTAACTTCAGTATCCACTGCATGCAGTTTCACTTCCATTTTCGGTTTGCCGGCTTTTTCTACGAGTTCATTGATGGAAGCAACGATTTCTTTGATTGCATCATGACCGAACATGATTGCTTCAAGCATCACTTCTTCCGGTACTTCGTTACCTTCTGCTTCTACCATCATGATCGCGTCTTTTGTACCCGCTACAACCAGATACAGATCGCTTTGATCTTGTTGAGAAAGCGTTGGGTTAACAACGAACTGACCTTCTACGCGTCCAACGGCTACGCCGCCAATCGGTCCGTCAAAAGGAACGTCGGAAATGCTCAGCGCTGCGGAAGTTCCGATCATTGCTGCGATTTGCGGTTCGTTGTCTTGATCGACACTCATGACGATATTTTGAATTTGAACGTCGTTGCGGAATCCTTCCGGGAACAACGGACGAATCGGACGGTCGGTTAAGCGGCTAGCGAGGATCGCTTTTTCGCTTGGACGTCCTTCACGTTTAATAAATCCGCCTGGAATTTTGCCGACTGCGTACATTCTTTCTTCGTAGTTTACAGTCAAAGGGAAGAAGTCCAAGTCTTTCGGTTGGTTCGAAGCCGTTACCGTACAAAGAACGACCGTTTCGCCGTAATGAACCATGACTGCTGCATTGGCTTGTTTAGCTAGACGACCCGTTTTTAACGTTAGGGTACGTCCCCCAAGTTGCATTTCTACTTGCTGTTCCATGAAATTCCTCCTTGAATCGTGTTTGTTTCTTCATTTATAAGTATTAGGGAGATAACCTTTATATAGAGATCCTAGATTACAAAAACAACCCAGTTGTTGCCGTCGGCTCCAAAAAAGACCATACGGTTCACAACCAGGCTGCTTGTGTAAATCTTTTTAATTTTAGCGACGCAGGCCGAGTTTTTCGATCAGTGCGCTATAACGTCTAACATCGTTGTTTTTCAGGTAAGCCAGCAGTCTACGACGTTGACCGACCATTTTCAGAAGACCGCGACGCGAGTGGTGATCTTTCTTGTGCGTACGCAGGTGATCCGTCAGGTTGACGATGTTTTGTGTCAGAATTGCAACTTGAACCTCCGGTGATCCTGTGTCGGATTCGTGAGTTCTGTGCTCCTCGATCAATTGCTGTTTACGTTCTTGTGTTAATGCCATCCTTTTCACCTCCTAATAAATTAGCAAAGCCAATCCCCATAAGCCTCGTATCGGCCGGTGAAAGCCAGAAACCAAGCCTTGGTTCAGTCACTTACGCCATGCGTAAGCAACGTAGAATAGTATATCAAAAGTTTCGTAAAAAGTAAACGACCTTTAATAAAAAGTATATACGGTCGACTTCAAACTAAGCATCCAAAATTCGGCGAGCTTCTTCTGCATCTTTGGCGATCTGGGCGACTAATTCATCAATGCCCGAAAACTTTCGTTCAGGACGAATATATTGCACGATATCGATCCAGACTTCTTCGCCGTAGATGCTGCGATCAAAGTCGAAGATATGCGTTTCAAAAGTCGGCTTAATCGTTCCGTCGGTGAAAGTGGGTTTGACGCCCGTGTTCATGACGCCTCCAAACACTTCATCGCCGATTCCGAATCGAACCGCATACACTCCTTTTGCAGGAGCTACGTATTTTGAAGACATACCGACATTCGCTGTTGGAAACCCGATCGTTCTGCCTCGTTTATCTCCGTCCACGACCGTTCCACGCACGCGGTAAGGACGTCCCAATAAACGCTGCGCCGTCTCTGGGTCTCCAGCTTTTAACGCGGCACGGATACGTGAACTCGCTACTTTTTCGTCATTGAGCAAAAAAGGAGCTACTGTTGCCACTTCGATCTTCCCGCCGCTCAGCGGATTAAGTGTTGCCGGGTTGCCTTCGCCCATGTGCCCGAAGCGGAAATCGAATCCGACAACAGCTGTCGATACTTGTAGCGGAAGCAACACATTATTGACGAAATCGAACGGCGACACTTTTGAAAATTCAGGTGTAAATTCGCCGACATATAGATAATCTACACCAAGTTCTTCTAAAATCTGTTTTTTATCGCCGAGTGGCGTCAGATAGCCTTCGTAATCACCTTTCCCCATGACTTCTTTCGGATGAGGATGGAAGGTGAGTACTGCGACCGGCAATTGGAGGCTGCGTCCCAGTTCAAGCGCACGCTTGATGACACTGACATGTCCAAGATGAAGACCGTCAAATTGTCCGATTGCCATGACCTGCTGCTGAACAGGGAATTGTTCTCCGATCCCGATTAAAGGATAAGTTAGCGTTATCGTCTTCATTTTTCGATCACCTGCATTTTTCGTCGTATTATCGCTCGATCTCTACTTCATCTGTACGCAATGATAACTTTAAGGCAAAAATACTTTAACCGGAACGACTTTTTCAACTTCTGCGTCCCATTTATAAATACCGATAAAACGGTCATCCGGTGCATACAATCGAAATTCACGCTGTGCACCTTCTACAGAAGGAAGAACTGCCCAAGCGGATAGTTTTTGTCCACGCAGCGCATTTTCCAATCGGCTTTCATCGACGACATGTTCGGGAAGATGTACAGCCGCTTTATCTGATTTGATCAACGCATCGGCAAGAGTACCGTCTTCGACTTTTTCCGCAATTTCTTCAAAAGTGAGACAGCCGTCTAAACCGATGCCCGCAGATAATGTCCGCTCCAGTTTTGCCATTGTAGACGGTACGCCTAATTTCGCGCCGAGATCTACGCAAAGCGTACGGATATACGTCCCTTTGGAACATAAAACACGCAAAGAAACTTCTGGCTGATCGCCAGGTTCAAATCCGGTAACTTCCAATTCATGAATCACAACTTCACGCGCTTTACGTTCGACCGTTTTGCCTTCCCGAGCCAATTCGTAAAGTCGTTTCCCATTGATCTTAATTGCCGAATACATCGGCGGCGTCTGCATAATCGGACCGATAAAGTCTGTTAACGCTTCGCGCACTTGTTCTTCGGTAATTCCGGTCTGCGCCATTTCTTCGATGACGGTACCTGTTAAATCTTCGGTGTCTGTTGCGATGCCAAATTTCAGTACAGCGCGATATTCTTTGGGCATTTCTTGCAAGTATTCGACCATACGCGTTGCACGTCCCAAGCAAAGAGGAAGTACTCCGGTTACAGAAGGATCAAGTGTCCCGGTATGACCGATTCGTTTCATTTTAAGCAATCGCCGGCATTTGGCAACGACGTCGTGAGAAGTCATGCCTGCGGGCTTATATACCGGCAGTACGCCGTCAAAATCGTTCATAGCGATTGTTTGATCCTTTCAATCACGAGATGCGTCACTTCAGCAAGCGTACCTTCCAGGCGACAGCCTGCTGCGCGTATATGCCCGCCGCCGCCGAATCCAGCAGCAATTGCAGCTACATCAACTTTGCCTGCCGAGCGCATACTGGCTTTGACTGCATTTTCGTTAATGACTTTGAATAAAACGCCTACTTCTACGCCTTGAATATTGCGCGGGTAGTTGACGATTCCTTCCAAATCTTCGTTCGATGCTCCGGTCTGAATCATATGCTCAGGTGTCACATGAACCCAAGCCACTTGATGATCGTCTGACATTTCAAGCGTACTTAACGCCAAAGTCAACACGTCAAATTGCGGCTTCGTCAATTGCTCCAACAGCGAGTCTGCAAGGTCCGGACCATTCACACCAAGCTCAAGCAAGTGCGAAGCAATCTGCATGACTTTGGGCGATGTGCTGGAATAACGGAAACCTCCTGTATCGGTCAAAATACCGGTGTATAACATTTCCGCAACCGGACGATCCCAAGACACATCGAACACGGTCAACAAATCGTATAAGATTTCGGCTGTTGCCGCTGCATCAGCTTTAATCAACGTCTGTGTTCCGTAACGGTCGTTGGTTGGATGATGATCGATGTTAAGCATATTTCCTTCTTCGATCCATTCGGAAACGAGCCCAACTCGCTTATAATCCGCGCAGTCCACACAAATCACATTACTGTAAGTACGTGTACGATCTGTCATACTCATATCCAAAATTTGCGAAGCGCCTTCCATATAGGTCATACGCTCAGGGATCGGCCCTTCGTTAATCATTGTGAAGGTCTTCCCCAAACGCGAGAGAAGCCAGCCCACCGCAAGGGTAGAACTGACTGCATCTCCGTCGGGCTGTACGTGCGCCACGACCAGGAAGTCATCGTGCTGTTCGATAAAACGCTTCGCATCGATCAATTCCTGCTCATAGGTCACCATCGCCGTCTCCTTTATGCTCTTGTTTGGCTTTGTCTGGTTCATCTTCCGACTTGATCTGTCCAAGTAACGTCTCGATCTTGTTGCCGTATGCGATCGATTCGTCGAGGTGGAAGAACAATGCTGGTGTATGACGCAAACGAATCCGTTTGCCGATTTCAGTGCGTAGGAAACCTGTTGCTTTTGTAATACCGGTAAGCGATTGTTTCTTCTGATCTTCATCGCCGAAAATACTCAGGTATACGTTCGCTTCGGACAGATCGCCCGTCACCTCAACGTCAGTGACGGTCACAAATCCGATCCGCGGGTCTTTCACTTCGCTCTGAATCATCTGGCTGAGTTCTTTTTTAATCTCTTCTCCAACTCTGCCAACTCTAATTTTCGCCATCTTTTTTCACCTCGCTTTTAGCGCTCGACAGCTTCCATCACGTAGGCTTCGATGATGTCGCCTTCTTTGATATCGTTGTAATCGAGCGTAATTCCGCACTCATAGCCTTGAGACACTTCTTTTGCGTCATCTTTGTAGCGTTTGAGCGAGTCAATCTTACCTTCATAGATCACGATGCCGCCACGGATCAGACGAGCTTCCGCGTTGCGCGCGATTTTACCTTGAATAACCATCGAGCCTGCGATTACGCCGACTTTGGTAACTTTGAACGTGCTGCGAACTTCGGCTTGACCGATAACCGTTTCTTTGAAAATCGGATCGAGCATGCCTTTCATCGCTTGTTCGATTTCTTCGATCACGTTGTAGATAACGCGATGCAGACGAATATCGACTTTTTCTTGCTCTGCTGTCAACGAAGCTTGGTTATCTGGACGAACGTTGAATCCGATTACGATCGCATTCGAAGCCGCCGCCAAAATAATATCCGATTCGTTGATTGCACCGGCGCCACTGTGAATGATCTTAACGCGAACGCCTTCGACTTCGATCTTCGCAAGCGATCCTTTGAGCGCTTCGACCGAACCTTGAACGTCACCTTTGATAATCACATTGAGATCTTTGATCTCGCCGTCTTTAATATGCTTGAACAGATCGTCAAGCGTAACGCGAGTGTTCGCACCCATATCCGATTCACGTTGTGTGATCGAACGTTTGTCTGCGATACTGCGAGCTTTACGCTCATCTTCGAAGACCATAAACGGATCGCCCGCTTGTGGCACTTCCGTCAGACCCGTGATTTCGACTGGAGTCGAAGGGCCAGCTTCCTTCAATCGACGACCTTTATCATTTACCATCGCACGTACACGTCCGAAACAGTTACCTGCTACGAAAGCATCGCCGACTTTCAATGTACCGTGTTGAACCAAGATACGAGCCACAGGGCCGCGTCCTTTGTCCAGCTCGGCTTCGATCACTGTACCGCGAGCACGTTTGTCTGGGTTCGCTTGATAATCGTTGACCTCGGCTACGAGCAAGATCATTTCAAGCAGACCTTCCAGACCCATACGTTGTTTAGCGGATACGTTAACGAAGATGGTGTCGCCGCCCCACTCTTCCGGTACCAGACCATACTCTGTCAATTCTTGTTTGACGCGGTCCGGATCAGCACCCGGTTTGTCGATTTTGTTTACCGCTACGATAATTGGCAAGTTTGCCGCTTTCGCATGGTTAACCGCTTCGACGGTTTGTGGCATAACGCCGTCGTCTGCCGCTACAACGATGATTGTAATATCGGTAACTTGCGCACCGCGAGCACGCATAGCTGTGAAAGCTTCGTGACCCGGAGTGTCCAAGAACGTAATTTTTTTGTGGTTGTTTTCAACTTGGTAAGCGCCGATATGTTGCGTGATACCGCCGGCTTCGCCGCCTGTTACGTTCGTCGAACGAATCGCATCCAGAAGCGTCGTTTTACCGTGATCGACGTGTCCCATGATCGTTACAACCGGAGGACGCTCTTTCAGATCAGCTTCTTCATCGGTTTCTTCGATCGTTTCAAAACGATCGTCTTCAACCGGGATTTTGATTTCAACTTCAACGCCAAAATCGCCTGCCAACAACTGAATCGTTTCCAAATCAAGTTCTTGGTTGATTGTTGCCATTACACCTAGCATAATCAGCTTTTTGATAACTTCCGAAGCATCTTTATGCAGAAGTTTTGCTGTTTCGCCAACGGTCATTGTACCGCGAACGATAATTTTCTTAGGTGTATTGTCGATTTTCTCTCTTGGCGGTTGGTTATTGCGGTTACCCCCGCGTCCACCTTTACCACGACCGCCTTGACCGCCGCGGAATCCACCACGGTTGTCGTCACGACGTTGTCCCGGACGTCCGCCTTGACCGCCGCTGCGTTGACCACCTTGGCCACCGCTGCGATTACCGCCTTGGCTACCTTGACCCCCTTGGCCTGTACCGCCGCTGCGGTTACCGCCATAGCTGCTGTTACTTGAAGAAGACGGACCACGGTTTTGCGAAGTCGTGCTTGCGGAGCGTTGTCCACCTTGACCACCGGATTGTGGACGGCTTTGACCGCCACCTACTGAAGAACTGCGGTTGCCCTGAGGACGGTTACCGCCTTGACTTTGCGACTGACTACTATTTGGAGTTTGAGGTTTATTATTCATACCTACCTGCTTTTCTTGTGAATTTTTTATTGGATTGTCACCGTTCGATTGCGGCTTGTTACTTGGAGATGCCGGCTGCGAAGCGTTCGACTTGATGCTTTTAAAAAATTGTTCCACTTTGCCAACTGCTTCCGGTTCCATCACACTCATATGATTGTTCACCGGCACTTCGAGCTTTTTCAAAATGGTAATAATTTCTTTGCTGCTCATGTCAAGCGATTTGGCGTATTCATAGACCCGAACTTTGTTTTCTGGTTTACTCAATATACTCCACCTCCGACGTTGTCCCCAGTTTCCTGCGGATCATGTCGGCAAATCCCTGTTCGGTTAATGCGAGCACAAGACGTTCCGGCTTACCGATACTGGCGCCTAGCCGCTCTCGGTCAAAACCAACAAGCAGGGGAATGCCGTATGAAGCGCATTTGTCGCGAAACTTTTTTTGGGTGTTGGGTGAGGCGTCGCCGGCCAAAACGACTAATTTGGCTTCACGCGACCGGATAGCTTTGGTGACCAATTCGTCTCCGCTGACCATTTTCCCGGCACGCATTGCCAGCCCCAGTCCCGAAAGCTCATTATTCATCGTCTGTTTGTCTCTCCTGATTTTCACGGAATTGTTGTTCGACCTCGATAAAATCTCGAGCGAGTTGTTCATAGATTTCAGCCGGTACAGGCTTTTTCAACGCACGATCAAGCGACTTGTTTTTTTGAGCAAGCTTAAAACAGTCCGCATCCGCGCGCAGATAAGCACCTCTACCGGATTTTTTGCCTGTCAGGTCAATCTCGATACGATCGTCCGGAGTGCGGACAATACGGATCAATTCCTTTTTCGGCAACATTTCTTGGCTAGCTACGCATTTACGCAGCGGCACTTTTTTGGTTTTCATCTTAACGCCCCCGCTTTCGCTTACGACAGCTGATCCGTCGATGATCTAAATTCGCGATTAATCGATAGAAACGGAGTCTTGCGGCATTTCGCCATCGTAAGTACGTTCTCTGCCGAATTCTTCTTCGGCTTGAGTTTCACTTTTGATGTCGATCTTCCAGCCGGTCAATTTGGCAGCCAAACGCGCATTTTGACCTTTGATCCCAATTGCCAGAGACAATTGATAATCCGGCACGATAACGCGAGCCATTTTCTCAGCTTCGAACACTTCGACTTCGATTACTTTAGAAGGGCTTAACGCGTTCGCTACATACTCTTCTACGCTCTCGGAGTAATTTACGATATCGATCTTTTCACCGCGAAGTTCGTTCACGATCGTTTGTACGCGAATCCCTTTCGGACCTACGCAAGAACCGACCGGATCTACTTCTGGATTTCGGGAATATACCGCGATCTTCGAACGGAAACCGGCTTCACGAGCGACCGATTTGATTTCGACAACACCGTCGAAGATTTCCGGCACTTCAAGCTCGAACAGACGCTTAAGCAATCCTGGATGCGTACGAGACAAAATGATTTGAGGACCTTTTGTCGTATTCTCGACTTTGGTGATATAGCCTTTGATCCGTTCGTTATGCGCGAACTTCTCGCCCGGCATCAGTTCAGTCAATGGCATAGCTGCCTCAATCTTGCCTAGATCCACATACAAGTTGCGGGCATCCATACGTTGCACCGTTCCCGTTACGATATCTTCGGTTTTGTCTACAAAAGCGTTGTAGATCAGACCGCGTTCCGCTTCGCGGATACGCTGCGTCACGACTTGCTTCGCCGTTTGCGCCGCAATACGTCCGAAATCGCGAGGTGTAACTTCAAGCTCCGCAATATCGTCGATTTGCAGATGCGGGTTGATTTCTCGCGCATTTTCCAGCGAAATCTCTGTACGTTCGTCCAGAACTTCCTCTGCTACCAATTTGCGCGCATATACTTTAATTACCCCAGTATTGCGATTCATATCCACACGAACATTTTGAGCTGTATTAAAGTTGCGTTTGTAACTTGAGATCAAAGCTGCCTCGATCGCTTCGAAAAGCACCTCTTTGCTAATCCCTCTATCGCGCTCCAGCTCATTTAAAGCTTCAATGAAATCCGTACTCATTTGCCCAACGCTCCCCCTTTCAAGGACTATCTATATTAGAAAATAATGGCCAGTCTGGCGCTAGCGACCTTGTCGTAAGGTACAGCTGCCTGTTTCTTGCCGAACGCGATTACAAGCTCTCCGTTTTCAAACGAAAGCAGTTTGCCCTCAAATTCTTTGGACCCACTGATCGGTTCGTAAGTCGTCACGAAAACGTCTTTGCCGACTGCCTTCAGCACGTCTTCCGCTTTTTTGAGCGGACGTTCAGCTCCGGGCGAAGAAACTTCCAGGAAGTACGCTTCTTCAATCGGGTCGTTTTCATCCAATTTCTGGCTCATGTACTCGCTGATCTGCCCGCAGTCGTCAATATCGATGCCGCCTTCTTTGTCTACGTAAACGCGAAGGAAATAATTGCTGCCTTCCTTAACGTATTCTACGTCGACCAGTTCAAAACCCTGTTCGTTCAAATAAGGTTCGATCATCTCTTCTACGGTTGTTTTAATGTTCGGTGTGCTCAAGCATTCACCCTCCAAGCGTTATCTAGTTCCGTCCGCTAGGGCGGCGCAGAAGATATCAGCCCAAAAGTAAAGAGTGGGTTTCCCCACTCTCTACACAAAGTTCTATCTCCCACTGTGTCTAACTCCAAAATCCTATAGATATTGTACCACAAGACCGTAATGGTGACAAGTACAAGGGCTTTACAAAGCGCGTCGTTACGCTCTTTTTAGAACAACGAAAGCTGATTGCTTTCAGGCAAACCACGGAAACAACCGAGCTGTCCAAGCAATTCAATGATCGTTTTCGAAGCTTTCGATTTTTGCTGGAAATCTTCGATAGACAAGAATTCACCATGATCGCGAGCCGCTGCTACACCTTTCGCTGCATTTTCGCCAAGACCGGCTAAAGCAGAGAACGGGAAGATCAGGCTGGACTCGTCCACGATAAATTTATGCGCATCCGAACGATACAAATCGATAGATTTGAACGTAAATCCGCGTGCGGTCATTTCCAGTGCCATTTCCAAAATCGGCAACATCGCTTTTTCTTTCGGTTGCGCTTGGAATCCTTTTTGCTCAATCTCTACGATTTTGCGTCCGATCGCTTCGTATCCTTGACAGAACAACTCGATATCAAAGTCGGCAGCACGAACCGAGAAATACGTCGCATAATATTCGATCGGATGATAAAGCTTGAAGTAGGCGGTACGTACCGCCGAAATAACATAAGCGGCCGCGTGGGCTTTAGGGAACATGTACTGGATTTTCAGACAAGAATCGATGTACCAGTTCGGCACTTTGCAGCGCTTCATTTCGTCAATCCATTCTTGCGGAAGCCCTTTGCCTTTACGTACGCTTTCTGTGATTTTGAAGGCGAGTCCCGCATCCATGTCGGCTTTGTAGATCAAGAACAACATAATATCGTCCCGACAACCGATTACGGTTTTGATGTTACACGTTCCGTTTTTGATCAACTGATCGGCATTGCCCAGCCAAACTCCGGTACCGTGAGACAATCCGGAAATTTGAAGTAAATCGGCAAAACTCGAAGGTTTGGCTTCGATCAACATTTGACGTACGAATTTTGTTCCCATCTCGGGTACGCCGTATGTCGCTACTGGAGTACGAATCTGCTCTGGCGTAACGCCAAGCGCATCCGTCGAATTAAACATGCTCATCACTTTGGGATCGTTCATCGGAATCGAGGTTGGATCAACCCCGGTCAAGTCTTGCAACATCCGCATCATGGTCGGATCATCGTGCCCCAGAATATCGAGCTTAAGCAAGTTTTCGTCAAACGCGTGATAATCGAAATGGGTCGTTTTCCATTCGGCGTTCACATCGTCCGCAGGGAACTGCACCGGAGTAATATCTTCGATCTCCATATAATCCGGCAATACGACGATACCGCCCGGGTGCTGCCCGGTACTGCGCTTAACGCCGGTACAACCAGAAGCGAGACGGTTCAGTTCCGCAGAACGCCAACGTTTCTGATGTTCTTCTTCATACTTTTTCGCAAAACCAAATGCTGTTTTTTCCGCGACCGTACCGATCGTTCCTGCACGGAATACATTGTCGGGTCCAAACATGATTTTAGTAAAATTATGCGCTTGCGGCTGATATTCACCCGAGAAGTTCAAGTCGATATCGGGAACTTTGTCGCCTTTAAAACCTAGGAACGTCTCAAACGGAATATCGTGCCCTTCGCCAAGCATCATTGAATTGCAATTTGGACATTCTTTACTTGGCAAGTCGAATCCGCTACGCACGCTACCGTCCAAAAACCATTCGCTATGCCTACATTCCGGATTGCGGCACGTATAATGAGGCGGCAACGGATTAACTTCGGAAATCCCAAGGAACATCGCAACGACAGACGAACCGACCGAACCCCGAGAACCGACCAAATATCCGTCTTGATTGGACTTTTTCACAAGACGTTCGGAAATCAAATAGTTGGCGGAGAAGCCGAACTTGATGATTGGAACAAGTTCTTTTTCAAGCCTTGCGACAATGACTTCCGGCAATTCTTCTCCATACATTTGTTTGGCTGTATTGTAGCAGGTATCGCGAATTTCTTGATCGGCACCTTCAATAACTGGCGTATACAATTCCGAAGGGAATAAGGTGATTTCTTCGAAGCGATCCGCAAGTTCAGATGTGTTGGTGATCACCACTTCTTTTGCTTTTTCTTCGCCCAAAAATTTGAATTCTTCCAACATCTCTTCGGTTGTACGCAGATGCGCATCGGGTTTGTTTTGGTCTTTAAGCGGGCTAAAGCCTGTAATGCCGTGAATCGTAATATCCCGGTACATTTTGTCGCGTGGATCCAAATAGTGCGCATTGCCTGTCGCGACAACCGGTTTATTCAACTTGTTACCGATTTTGCATACTTTTTCGACTGCGATTTTGAGTTCTTCCGCGCTCCCTACCAGGCCTTTGTCCACCAGGTGCATATACATCGTAAGAGGTTGAATTTCGAGAATATCGTAAAAATTCGCAATATCTTCGGCTTCTTCGACCGTTTTGTTTAACACGGCTTCGAAAAATTCACCTTTTTCGCAACCGGACAAAATCAATAGCCCTTCGCGCATTTTTTCTAATTTCGATTTTGGAATACAAGGCACACGTTTGAAATGTTCGGTGTGCGACATCGAAATAAGTCGATACAGATTTTTTTTGCCGACATCATTCAGTGCATAGATCCCGCAGTGGAAAGGTCTCGCATTCGACAAATCTTTGCCGACGAAATCATTCAAACGGCTCAAGTTGTTCAAATTGCGTTCTTTCACGGCGTCTTCGATCAAACCGTTCAAAATGCCGCCTAAAGCAATCGTATCGTCGATCGCGCGGTGATGGCTTTCCAGCGAAACTTTATAACGGTTTGCCAATGTGTTCAACCGGTGATTTTTCATCGTTGGATGCAGCAATCTTGCCATCTCCAACGTATCCAATACCGGATTTTCCATTGGAGGCAAATCGAAGTTTTTGAGCGTCGCTTGAATAAAGCCAATATCGAATCTCGCGTTGTGCGCGACCAGAATCCCGTCTCCTGCAAATTCAACGAATTCGCGAATGACTTGATCGATCTCCGGTGCGCCCCGCACCATATCGTCCGTAATATTCGTCAATTGTTGAATATGGTAAGGAATTCGTTCATGCGGATCGACAAACGTCGAATAACGATCGGTTTCTTGACCGTCTTTCATTTTGACCGCCGCGATTTCGATAATTTTGTTTTGCGTGATCGACAAACCCGTGGTCTCGATATCGAATACGATATATTCCGCCGATTTCAATTCGCCTTCGCGAGGATTCAGCACGACCGCAACCGAATCATTCACGACATTGGCTTCTACGCCATAAATCATTTTGATGCCGTTCTTTTTCGCGGCTTTCGCTGCATCCGGGTAACATTGAACGCCGCCATGATCGGTAACCGCGATCGCTTTATGTCCCCATTTTGCCGCGCGTTTGACGTATTCTTCGATCGAACATACCGCGTCCATCGTACTCATTTTCGTATGCAGATGGAATTCGACGCGCTTTTCTTCCGCATTGTCTTGGCGAATCGGCGGTGACTTGATTTCCATCAGATCAGAAGGAATCATGACAAGTTCAGGAATTTGCATAAAGCGGTCCATCTCGACGCGTCCGCGAGCTTTCACCCATTTTCCGTTAGCCAGCAAACTCATGACTTTGAGATCGTCTTTGTTTTTCGCGAACATTTTCATTTGCAACGAATCGCTATAATCGGTCAGATAATACGTGAACAACGTACTTCCGTTACGAAGCTCTTTGCGATCCAGACCGAAAATCAGACCTTGAATCGTGACTTTCTTTTCTTCGTCTTGCAACGTTTGCAGCGGGATGGCTTCATCGCGAATATCGTAACCAATCTGGAGTTTGACAATCTCGCCACTTTCGTCTTCTTCGCCTGCGATAATCTCGGCATCGATCTCCGCCATCATTTTTTCGATAGCAGCTTGTTCGTCGCGTCTACGCATCTCGTCGAATTCGGCTTTGGCAGCTTGCGCCGCAGCTTCACCTTCGCCAACGTTCAACTTCACTTGCAATTGCAGCCCGAAATACTTGGCGTAAAAATCGGTCAAAGCGCGGTCGATATTGCGTTTGCGCCCAAGCTCGAGCGACATCGCATCGGCAAACGAAACCGTCGTCACATTCCCTTCGGTGACCGCTTGGGCACGCGCCATCCATCCGTTTACAGACGGAATCTCCCGCTGTGCCCACTCGATAAACAATTTCCAATACTCGGATACAATCTCGCTTTGACGATTTTCGCCCGTGTATTGAAACAAAAAACGAATTTTCGCAATATGTTTTAAACGCTCTTGAATCTGCAAACAAAATGTTCGATAGATTTGAGCCGGAACCAATGTGTCTTTGATCAGCACAATTTTCCAATCCCGATTCGAGCGACTGATTTCGACTTGATCAATATAGCCATCGTTAAAATAAGGGTCCGCCGCGCTAGCGGGCATCTCTGCCTGCTTCATCAGCAATTCAAGACGCTGCCTGCGCTCCGCCGTCTCACTCATCGTATGTCCCCCTTTTTGTTTCGTAAAAAGCGAAGAGCTTCCGCAGCGGGCAACGTTCTTCGCCTCGCCGCCGGAAGCTTCATTCCCGGTGTTACGTTGTGATTAAAAATTAATACGCTTTTGCAAAAACAACCGTATGTTTCGCAGCTTCTCCGCAAGCGACGCAAGTTGTTTTGTGTTCTTGTGGATCAAACGGAATATTACGGCTTGTTGCGCCTGTTTCGGCGCGAACGGTATCTTCACATGCTTCGCTTCCACACCATCCGGCTAAGAAGAATCCGCGTTTTTGTTCCATTTGCGTACGCATTTCGTCCAAGTTATCGACGGAATGGAAATGACTTGCGCGGAATTCGAGCGCACGCTCGAACATGCCTTTTTGTACATCGTCGAGCAATTGCTTCACTTCAGCTACGACATTGTCGAGCTGAACCGTCAATTTGTCGCCGCCCAGACGTGAAGCGAGTAGGCAAACGCCATTTTCGATATCGCGAGGTCCGATTTCAATACGTACCGGCACACCGCGCATTTCGTATTCATTGAATTTCCAACCTGGACGCACATCTGCACGATCATCCATATTCACGCGAATTCCTGCTGCTTTAAGTTCTGCAAACAAAGCATCTGCGCGTTCGATGACCATATCGCGCATTTTCGGCGGCCCAATTGGGATCAACACTACTTGTGTAGGTGCAACTTTTGGAGGAATGACAAGACCGCGATCATCACCGTGAGCCATAATCATCGAGCCGATCAGACGTGTGCTTGTTCCCCACGAAGTCGTATGGGTGAACTCCAGTTCGTTATCGCGGTTCAAATATTGAATTTCAAAAGCTTTCGCAAAGTTGGTTCCCATGTAGTGAGAAGTTCCGGCTTGTACCGCCTTGCCGTCTTTCATCATCGCTTCAATCGAATACGTGTCCATCGCACCCGCGAATTTTTCGGAAGGTGTTTTTTGACCCATAACGACCGGCATAGCCAAGAAGTCTTCTACGAAATCACGGTACAGTTCCAACATGCGCATAGTTTCTTCGCGTGCGTCTTGTTCGTTCTCATGCGCTGTATGGCCTTCTTGCCACAAAAACTCACTGGTACGCAAAAATGGCATTGTACGTTTTTCCCAACGCATTACGTTCGCCCACTGGTTAATCAGAACAGGTAGATCGCGGTACGATTTGATCCATTTTGCATACATATGACCAAACATCGTTTCCGAAGTCGGACGTACCGCAAGACGTTCTTCCAAAATATCGCCGCCTGCTTCAGTCACGAATGGAAGCTCTGGGTTGAATCCTTCAATATGCTCTTTTTCTTTTTGGAAAAAGCTTTCTGGAATCAACATCGGGAAGTAAGCGTTGCGGTGACCGGTTTCTTTGAAACGACGATCCATTTCTTGCTGAATATTTTCCCAGATTGCATAACCTTCAGGACGGAAAACGATACATCCGCGAACCGGTGCATAGTCCATCAGTTCCGCTTTTTTGATGACGTCGATATACCAACGGGAAAAATCTTCGCTTTGTGGAGTAATTTCTGTAACGAACTGCTTATCTTGTTTATCGCTTGCCATGTATGTCCCTCCGTTTATAGAAAAAGCCTTTTTATCTGTCTAGCCTTTAATAATGCGCAAAATATCGTTATACGTCACGGCGATCATGAGTAAGAAAATCAGACCAAAGCCGATAAAATGCACCATGCCTTCTTTGTTTGGATCGATCGGTCGTCTTCGGATCGCTTCGATTCCCAAGAAAATCAAACGACTTCCGTCAAGCATCGGAATCGGCAACAAGTTGAAGATCCCGAGGTTGATACTTACCAATGCTGTCCAAAGAATCATCTGATCGATGCCTTGGCTTGCGATTTCCCCAGTCGCTTGAAGCGTACCGACAGGCCCTGCCAATTGATTGATATCAAAACGTTCAAACACAAGTCTGCGCAATGCATCAAGAATTGCGGTGCTGCCGTTTTTGAACGATTCTCCAGCGAATTGGAATGTTTCTGTGAACGAAGCCGTACGCTTGAGTTTACTTAATTGAATCCCGACTTGCAGCACTTCGCTGCCATCTGCCGCTTTCACAAGCTTGGGCGTCACAGGAACTTCAACCGTCTGACCTCCACGCTCAACAGACATCTCGACTTCTTTGCCGCCCGATGCGTTGACCAATGAAGTGACTTTTGCAAGATCGCCATTCACGGCTTGTCCGTCAATCGATTGAATGATATCGCCTTTGACCAGATTAGACGAAGCGGCAGGAGTGCCTGCAACCACATCTGCAACTTCAATGCCTGTTGCTTTTTCATCCGGTACGCCAGCGACTTGTACGTAGATCAAAAACAAAACGAATGCCAAAACAAAGTTCATCAACGGGCCAGCAAAAATCGCCAGTGCGCGTTTGCCTACACTTTTACTGCGAAATTGACGGTCTTTTGGCGCAACTTGCAGTTCTTGACCGCGTGTTACGATGTCTGCTTTGCGATCGACTTCAAGTTTTTGCGTCTCGCCATCGACATTCAACAAAATTTGCATACGTTCTTCAATATCGATCTGTTCGATCTCGCCAATCACCACGTTACGACGATTATCCAATTGATCGAGATAGATCTTTTTGACGACGCCTTCCTCCGATAAACGAACCGCGATCGTTTGTCCGGGTTGAATCGGATCAAGTTCAGGATCTTCACCCGCCATCCGGGCATAACCGCCTAGCGGCAACAAACGAAGCGTGAACATCGTTTCGTCTCGTTTATACGAAAATAGCTTGGGGCCAAAGCCGATAGCAAACTCACGCACTAAGATCCCCGCGCGTTTTGCAAAATAATAATGCCCCCATTCGTGCACCGTAACGACAACAAAAAACATCAATACGGTTAACACGACGATCTGAAGTGTCATCATATCTAATCTGATCCTCCCTGTGGTTCACGCACCGATTGATCTACAGCAAGCAAGTTGACAATGTTATTGAGCAGAAATTTTTCTTGCCCAAAGATCGGCTTCGCGAATGGTATCCAAATCCGGATCGGCTATTGCGGTATGCTGCTGCATGACCTTTTCTAACGTATCTTCAATCTGCAAAAACGAAATTTCACGATTCAAAAAGCGAGCAACCGCCACTTCATTCGCAGCATTAAAGACAGTCGGTGCGGTTCCACCTATTCTACCACATTCGTAAGCCATCCTTAAACACGGGAACCGGTCAAAATCCATCTCTTGAAAATTCAATTTTCCGATTTGGGCTAGTGATAACCGATTAGATTTTAATGAGATACGATCCGGGTAGGTCAGTGCGTATTGAATCGGCACACGCATATCTGGATTGCCCAACTGGGCAATGATGCTCGTGTCTTCAAACTCTACAAACGAATGAATGATACTTTCCGGATGCAGCAGCACATTAATCTCGTCATAAGACAACCCAAACAACCAATGCGCTTCGATGACTTCCAGCCCTTTGTTGACCATCGTTGCCGAGTCGATCGTAATTTTGGCACCCATCGACCAGTTTGGATGTTTCAGTGCATCTTCTACGGTGACTTGAGACAATTGCTCACGTTTGAGATGGCGAAACGATCCTCCTGAAGCGGTCAACGTAATACTTGAAAGCCGATCTTTCGGTTCGCCGTTCAAACACTGAAAGATCGCAGAGTGTTCGCTGTCTACCGGAAGAATCGATACGCCTTTAGCTTGGGCACGTCGCATCACAATATGACCTGCTGTAACAAGCGTTTCTTTGTTCGCAAGCGCAATATGTTTGCCTTCGTCAATCGCAGCAAGTGTCGCAGGCAGTCCCATACTTCCAGTCACAGCTGTCACAACGGTATCTGCGTTCGTACCCGCTGCGATCTCAATCAACCCTTCGTCTCCGAAAAAGACTTGGACTCCGCTTGGCACTTGCGTTTTCAAGACTTCGGCAGCTTCTTTGGTTGCTACAGATACTTTAGAAGGCTTGAATTGCTGAATCTGCTCTAACAGCAAAGTGATATTGTTTCCGGCCGCCAAAGCTTCAATCTGAAAATGTTCGGGATGTTCCGCTACAACTTGCAGCGTCTGCGTACCGATCGAACCTGTAGAACCTAACAACGCTATTTTTTTCATTATGCGATTTGTCCCCTTCCTGCCTTTCTACCTTGTTCCGTTACTCACTTCCCGTACTAAAAAGGAAGTAAAAATAGGATATGTACGAAAGGAAATACAGCCAACCAACTATCGCAACGATCTAAAATGCCTCCGTGCCCCGGTAAAATGCTGCCGGAATCTTTGATTCCGTATGTTCTTTTGTAAGCCGATTGAATAAGGTCTCCCATCTGCCCTACTACGGAAGCCGCAAGTCCAATCAACATGCCTCGAACCGGATGAAGCAGTTCAGGGAACGCCAAGGAAAATCCGAGCGCGATAACGACTGCAATTAAAATGCCGCCAACCGCGCCTTCAATCGTTTTATTCGGGCTAATCGCAGGCCAAAGTTTGTTTTTACCAAACGCTTTACCTGTAAAGTAAGCTCCTGCATCACTGCCCCAAATGCTAAGCAGCAACAAAAAGGTCCAAAACAATCCGTGACCGTCAGGAGTTTCCCGCGAAGCGGCAATATAATAAAAACCTAAGCCGACATATACCGCTCCCAAAAAGAGCAGTGAAGCCTGCTTGATATTGATTTCGTTTTTGGTGAGTACTGTGGCACATAGCAGAAGGAGTAAAGCTAGCCAGATGGCATGTTGCGGTGGAATCGGAAAATTCAAATCCCATACTTGCCAAGGAAATGTCAAATACCCGACCGCCAGATACCCGATCCAAGCTTCCGCACGAAACGGAGCTCCTGTGCTCATTTTGGCAAACTCATAAAAGCCAACGAGTGCCATCAGCATAATCAACGCCGGGTATCCAAAGCCGCCCAGCACACACAGCCCTAAAAATAATACGCCCGCTACTACACCGGTTATTATTCGTTGTTTCACCGTTTCATCCTCCGTCCGGGCGACGCCGCTATTTCAAACCGCCGTATCTGCGTGTACGCCTTTGGTATTCGGCTACCGCTTCTCTCAGATGCTCTCTGCCAAATTCCGGCCAATACGCATCCGTAAACCATAACTCGCTATAAGCGATTTGCCATAACATAAAGTTACTGATACGAAGCTCGCCGCTCGTACGAATCAATAAATCCGGATCCGGCATATCCACACTTTGCAAATGTTTGGAAACCATATCTTGATCGATCTCTTCGACCTGAATTTCACCAGCTTCTACACGTTTGGCAATCTCTCGAATGCCTTCAACCATTTCTCTTCGCGCTCCATAATTCAAAGCAAAGTTCAGAACCAGCCCTGTATTATTTTGAGTGCGAGCTGTCGCTTCACGCATCGCTTTTAGAGTATGTTCCGGCAAATTTTCCATATTGCCCATCATACGCACTTGTACATTTTTTTCGATTAACTCTTCAAGTTCCAGAGCCAAAAACTCTTGCGGCAGCCGCATTAAAAAATCAACTTCTTCTTTGGGCCTGCTCCAATTTTCTGTAGAGAAGGCATACAGCGTGAGATAACGAACACCCAACTCATCCGCAGCGACTGTAGCCCTTTTAACGGCTTTCATCCCGCTTTGATGACCGACGATTCGCGGCATACCGCGCTTTTTCGCCCATCGTCCATTACCGTCCATAATAATCGCGATATGCTGCGGTACGTTATCTAGTGACGGCTCGGTTGTTTGGGACGTCTGCTCGCGTTCTTTTGAACCGATCCACGAGCGAAACCGATTTATCATGTTTTCTCCTCCATGCTTCAGCTCCCGAAAATGTCCCAAAAAAAGACACAACCCCACCTGAAACGGAGGGGTCGCGGGGTCTTAAACTTCCATAATCTCTTTTTCTTTTGCAGCAATCACTTTATCGACTTCCGCGATATATTTATCCGTAAGCTTTTGAATATCTTCTTGATGCCCACGCGATTCGTCTTCGGAAATTTCGCCTTTTTCCATCTTTTTAATATCGTCATTCGCATCACGACGGATATTACGAACCGCAACTTTACCTTCTTCGCCGAACTTTTTCGTTAATTTAACGAGTTCGCCGCGGCGTTCTTCAGTCAAAGCCGGAATCGTCAAACGGATCGAGTTTCCGTCATTCGATGGCGTAAGTCCCAGATCGGATTTTTGAATCGCACGTTCGATTTCAGCAAGAGAAGACTTGTCCCAAGGCTGAATCATCAATGTCCGAGAATCCGGTGTATTGATATTGGCAAGTTGGTTCAATGGAGTTAATGCTCCGTAATATTCAACTTGTACACGGTCGAGCAGAGCCGGTACGGCACGTCCAGCACGTAATGTGCTCAAATCGCGTTGCAGCGATTGAATCGCTTTGCCCATACGGTCTTCCGCATTTTTCTTCACAGACTGAGGCATTAATCTACACTCCCTTTAACGGTCGTCCCGATCTTTTCACCAAGCACGACTCTTTTGATATTACCTTGTTCGGTAATGGCAAATACGATAAGCGGAATATTATTGTCCATGCACAGGGAAGAAGCGGTCGAATCCATTACACCCAGGTTGCGGCTCAGCACTTCCATATAAGTAAGCTGTTCGAACTTCTCTGCGGTTGGATCAACGAAAGGATCAGCCGAATAAACGCCATCGACTTTATTTTTCGCCATCAAGATCACTTCCGCTTCAATTTCCGCAGCGCGCAATGCCGCAGTTGTATCGGTCGAGAAGAAGGGATTGCCTGTACCTGCTGCAAAAATGACGACGCGGCCTTTTTCCAGATGTCGAATCGCTTTGCGGCGAATATACGGCTCGGCAATTTGCTGCATGGCGATCGAAGTTTGTACGCGTGTCGGCACATCGATCGATTCCAGAGCGTCTTGAAGCGCAAGCGAGTTCATAACCGTCGCAAGCATTCCCATGTAGTCTGCCGTCGAACGATCGATTCCGCTAGCACTACCGGCGATTCCGCGCCAGATATTACCGCCACCGCAAACTACGGCTACTTCTACACCCAATTCTACGACTTCTTTGATTTGTTCGGCAATATCCGAAATCATCAATCCATCGATCCCGTACCCGTTCTGTCCCGCAAGCGACTCACCGCTGACTTTGAGTACCACTCGCTTAAATGCAGGCTGCATCAATTATACCCTCCGCTTTTTTCCGCTATCTGTGGCAAGGAAGGAACCCTGGTTAAAAAAGAAGGAACACCAAGTGTTCCCCCCATGCACAGAAGCTGTGATTGTTCGATTAGTTACAAGATTGCTTTAAATTACTTAACTTGAGCCATAACTTCTTCTACGAAGTTATCGACTTTCTTTTCCAGACCTTCGCCAAGCTCGAAACGAGCGAAACGACGGATCGAGATGTTTTCGCCGATTGTGCTGATTTTTTCGTTCAGCAGTTGCGAAATTGTTTTATCTGGATCTTTAACGAACGACTGCTCAAGCAAGCAGTTTTCTTCGTAGTATTTGTTTACGCGGCCTTCAACCATTTTTTCAACGATTTTTTCAGGCTTGCCTTCGTTGAGGGCTTGAGCTTTCAAGATTTCTTTTTCTTTTTCTACAACTTCAGCTGGAACTTCTTCGCGACGAACGTAAAGCGGGCTTGCTGCAGCGATGTGCATTGCGATATCACGTGCGAAGCTTTTGAATTGGTCAGTTTTGCCGACAAAGTCAGTTTCGCAGTTGATTTCAACAAGAACGCCGATACGTCCACCAGCGTGGATGTAAGATTCAACAGTACCTTCTGTAGCTGCACGTCCAGCTTTGTTCGCTGCTGCGGACAAACCTTTTTCGCGAAGTACGTCTACCGCTTTATCGATATCGCCGTTTGTTTCTTCCAGTGCTTTTTTGCAATCGAGCATACCTGCGCCCGTTCTTTCACGAAGTTCTTTTACTGCGCTCGCATTTACTGCCATTGTTGTTTACCTCCAGATAAGTATTGGTTTTTTATCCCTAAAAAAAGGGCGGTTAAGAGGCTATTCACCACCAACCACCCTCTGATTTAACTCTGCAATGCTGTTAAGCTATACGTCCGTAAGGGCGTCGCCAAACTTATGCAGTTGTTTGTTCGCCTTGATTAGCTTCGATAACCGCTTCTGCAATTTTACCAGTAAGCAATTTAACAGCGCGAATCGCGTCGTCGTTACCTGGGATTACATAATCGATTTCGTCCGGATCACAGTTCGTATCAACGATACCTACGATCGGAATGTTCAGCTTGCGTGCTTCTGCAACTGCGATACGCTCTTTACGAGGATCGATGATGAACAGCGCGCTAGGCAATTTCTTCATGTTTTTGATGCCGCCCAAGAATTTTTCAAGACGATCTTTCTCTTTGCGGAGCAAGATAACTTCTTTTTTAGGCAGAACTTCGAATGTACCGTCTTCTTCCCAAGCTTCAAGCTTTTTCAGACGATCGATACGCTTTTGGATCGTTTGGAAGTTAGTCAGCGTGCCGCCGAGCCAACGTTGGTTGATGAAGTACATGCCGCAACGTTCCGCTTCTTCTTTCACGGAATCTTGAGCTTGTTTTTTCGTACCTACGAACAGAATCGTACCGCCTTCACCAGCAAGACTTTTAACGAAGTTATACGCTTCGTCAACTTTCTTAACTGTTTTTTGCAAGTCGATAATGTAGATACCGTTTCTTTCTGTGAAAATGTAACGGTCCATCTTCGGGTTCCAACGACGAGTTTGGTGACCGAAGTGTACGCCAGCTTCGAGAAGCTGTTTCATGGAGATAACTGCCATTCTCCATACACCTCCTAATGGTTTTGGTTTTTTGATGTACCTCCGCTGAAATCATCTTCTGTGGAGACTCCGCCCCGGGCGAAGCACCTTCCGCAAAATTAATCAGCGTGTGTTTTAACACCGTTTATTAGTTTATCACAATGCTCTACACTAAGCAATGCCTAAAAGCGATTATTTTATACGTTTACGATTTTGTTTTGAAATCAAAAAAGCCGCTGATCCCTAGATGGAACGAGCAGCTTTCAATCAAAGATTATTCATTTTTTGGCGTTGAAATTTCAAGAATGATATCGGCAAAAGAATCGTCTTGGCTAAACGAATAATTGCCTATCTGCAATTTGCCGCTTACTCCAGCTTGCTGCGCTCGGCGTTCAAATGCGGCTGCATCGTCTATAATGCCTGCATTGGCTAAGGCTTGAGATACATTTTGCAAATTCATGCCACTCTGAATTTCAAAAGATACGTTCGATGACTCTGCAGCATTTGACTTTTGCGGGGTCACGTTACTTGAAGACGCTGGCTTATTGGGCGTTGCAGGCGCTTGAGTTTCTGTGTCTATATCTGCATCTGCTGTTTTTTCAGGTGCTGTAGGCGTAGCTGAAGTATTCGGCTTGGAAGGTTCTGATGAAGTCGGCTCCTCGCCAGAATCCGGCGTTTCTGCCGCATTGGACGATGGAGTAGAAGGAGCTTCAGTGTCCGGTTCTTCTGGCTGTTCTGTAACTTCTGTAGAAGCTGGCGTATCGCTTGCAGGAACTTCTGCTGAATCAGAAGGATTCTCTTCCGTCTGCGTGGCTTGTTCTTGATTTTGCGCATCGTTTGTCGCAGACTCAATGTCTGTAGGCAACGTTTCTCTGCCGCTTTGCGCAAGCAACATGAGTTGCAGCAATAAAGCTCCGGCGATAATGCCAATTCCAAGACCTAGCATAAACGAACGGTTTTTAAACACTATCCTTCCTCCCTTTTCGCTAGACGTAAAATCAGTTGAATTTCGCCGCGTTGAAGCCCAACCACTTTGGCGATTGCATCTACCGATTTTCCTTGATCGTGTAGCTCAAACAGTTGAGGATAACGCTGTCGAACAGAATCTTCGGGTTCTGGCAATACTTCCGGCTCCGGCGGAGCGGTTACCGCTTTTTCTAACAACTCATTACGAAGCTGAACAGCAGCTTGTTGAGCAATCCGCAGATCGGCAGAAGACAACTGCTCGATTTTCGCTTCATGCTTGCCCGAAGTTTTCTCCATATCGGCAAGTCGTCCGCGCATATCCGCAAGCTGTTCTTGCAACGCCGATTGCTTTGCTCCTGTTTCTTGTCGAATTTGTACCAACAAGTTAACCAGATCATCATTTTCTTTTTCCATTTCAGCCATATACTGTTCTAGCGTTTTCTCAACTTCCCGAACCATTCGTTCATTACCGAGAGGTTGGTTAGCCGTTTTGCTTTTCGGAATCAAAAAAGCATATATAACAGCAGCGGCACCAAGCAGAACTACATAAAGCCAGGCATCGTTCATCTCAAATTCCTTTCTTACAGCGACAAGTCCAAGTGTTTCCCTTTAAAAGGATGCGGTGCTGCAACCACAATCGGTCCAGCTTCCGTTTCACTGTGATGGGATTCTTTGGTTCCATGCGGATCTTGATGATTGTGACTTTCTTCGTCTTTGCGAATATTGGCGTCTGTTGCAGCCTCCATTGTAGGTGCACTCCGATGCCTTGAACGTTCGATTTCTGTAGAAGCTTGTCCAGCAAGTTGAGCTTGATCGATGATTGGACGCTGCATTTGATCTTGGTGAATCCGACTGTTTTCTGGAGCCCGGTGAACCGATAATTGAACTTCAATCGCTTTCATAATGAAGCACCCCTGTTCTTAAACAATGGACTCGTTAGTTACCGGTTAACACTCATTACAATATCGCCTTCCAAGTATTGGAACGATACGTGAGATGACGTTTCTTTTAAAAACTTCGTATAACGACCAATCATGATCTTGGCTCCGCCATAAATGGTATCGGTGACGATTACTTTTGCACGGTCACTATCTTCAAGAATCTGTTCGATTTCAAAAATACGTTCTTTGCAGTGAATCCGTTCTTGTTCCTGTTTACGCTTGGTTACACTAAGTTTGGCACGAAGAGCAAGCTTGTCTCCAGACAAATTGCCTGCCGAAGCCATTTGGTCGAGCATGTTTAACGCTTGGGTCGTTTTTAGCATATTGTCCGCGGTTTCCCGCAATGTTTTATGTAGGTCTGCCAGCTCGTTGCGAAGATTCGGCAGAACGCCTACTTCGATTGCGGTGGGTGTTGCCATATTATTACCGATTGTTTTTGCGGTTACCGTTTCTCCGGCTTGGACACTTCCGCCTACGATCAGGCCTTTCGCGCCGTTACAAACCACATTTTTGCCAGCTCTGATTTCAGAGTGCATAATGCTTTGGGATACGATAATATCTTCGCCGGCTTCAACATTTCCGTCTTGAACAAAAGAGCTCTTCATATTCATGCCGGCTTTAATCAGCCCTTTGTGATAACCAATCACGCCTCCAGCAATTTCGATCGAACCGTCTGCTTCAAGTTCTGCTCCTTCGACACCGCCTTGTACGCGAATGTCTCCTGCAGCTTTAACCCGGAATCCCGATAAGACACTACCGCGAATCACAACCGTTCCTACAAAATCTACATTACCAGTGCTGTAATCGACATCACCATGCACTTCATAGACGTTAAACACATTAATTTTTCCGTTGTCGGTACGACTAACCATACCTTCAATCGTGGCATAAAGCGATGTATGATTTTCGTCCGTCACAACGTTTTTTCCGATTTTGAACCGTACTTCTTTGCCCGGTTTGCAAGCAATCTCTGCTCCCGATACATCTTTACCCGGAGTACCGGGTTTAGCCGGATAACGTCGAGCTAACAATTGACCTTTGCCTACGTTTTTCAAACGGATCAGTTCTTTATAATCCACTTTTCCATCTTCTTTTTCCATCGGTCTAGCTTCATCTTCTTTGTCGAACATAAAATCAATCGTTCCATTTTGACCATCGATTGCCGGAATTCCGCGAGCAATTTCAAGGTCTTGCGTCACATAAAGCTGCGGCGAATTGACAAAACTTCTGATCGCTTCGTCAATAATTCCAAAGGTGACATGCTGTTCAGCTAAAAATTGTTTTAATTCTTGTTCGCTACATGCAAAGTTTTTGTCTGCCTTAACCAAAGTTAAACGTGCAGATAACTTAGATGGTTCGAACGAAACAGCAAGGTGCCCTCCTAAAGCTAAAGGCTCAATCACGGACAATCCCTCTTTTCAACATATGCTTGTCGATGTCCATATGCCCACCGGCTGCTTGCTACTTCAAATCTTATCGATCTTGCATCAGCAAACTTTTTTGTTTATCCAAAGCGCCGCGCAAACGCAAAATCGCTTTAGAGTGCAGTTGGGAAATACGTGAAGGTGACAAGGACATAACTTCAGCAATTTCACTAAGTGATAAATCTTCATAATAAAGTAACGAGATCACGATTCGCTCTTTTTCTGTTAATTTATCAATCCCTTTTGCTAATGCTTCTTTCAAATAAAATTCATTCACTTTATGATCTGGATTTTTGGCTTTTTCATCGACCAATACGGATAACCGTGTCTCTGACTCTTCTTCTCGAATCGGATCTTCCAACGACACCAAAGACATCACGGAGACATCTTGAAGCATTTGTTGGAATTCTTTTTCTGAGATGCCTAAAAATTCGCTCATTTCTTGATCCGAAGCGCCGCGCATATTTTCTTGCTCTAGCTTCTGATAAGCTTCTTCGATCTTTTTGGCTTTTTCGCGTACAGAACGCGGAACCCAATCTCCTTGACGCAGACCATCCAAAATCGCACCACGAACACGCCAAGACGCATAGGTCTCAAATTGTAATCCGCGTTTGTAGTCGAACTTTTCGATCGCATCGATTAAGCCCATGACTCCGTTGCTTGCCAAATCATCTTTAGAAACGTTTTTTGGAAGTCCCACCGCAAGACGCGAAGAGACGTAATCGACAATGGACAAGTGATTCTCGATCAGTTTCTTCTTTGCTTCAACTTCGTCATGCTCTTTCCAGCGGATCCATAAATCCAGGTGATTCAACTGACCGGATTTGCGTTCATCCATTGCTATCTCCCTCCTTCATCCTCTGTAAGATGACGCAAAGCTTTCGCCAGCTCTTCGGGATCTTTTTCTTTCGTCGTTACCAGCTTTGGCGGGTTTAATGGTTGAAATGAATCCACTTGTCCCAATGACTCTTCGGTAATCGAAGTCTTATCCGCATCAGGCTTGAGTAAATCATTCAACTCATCGCTTTCATCTGGTGTGACTAGATCCAGTCTAGCACCTCGCACGTCTTCATTTGAAGCAGTATCTGAGTTCAAAGAACCGCTACCTTTCTGATCTTTAGGTAACGGTTCAAGCGCGCCAAGCACAATACGAAAAAGAAACGCCAAAAGAAACCAGACTGCCGCTCCGATTCCTCCCCGAATCAAACTGGTCACGGGAAGGTTCGTTCGAACCGCAAATAAAAACGTGATAACAAATCCGATCAAAGCAAATATCAGATTGACTCGTATGGTTCCCTTCATCGCTACAATTCCTTTACCCCTTTTTGAACACTGCGTATAGTCAAAATTCCAGTTTCCGAGTTAATTTCTATTGTACGCCCATAATTGGCTCCTGTGTCTTCACTCAGCAAAGAAATTCCTAATTTTTTTAGCATTTCTTTGCAAGATTCAACATTTCTTGGTCCAATTCTCATCGTATCACCACTGCCCGCAAAAGCAAACATTTGAGCTCCGCCTGCCATTTTAGCAATGAGCCTGCGCTTGGATGCTCCAATTTCTACAAGCTTGTCGACCAAAATAGGAAGCGCCGTATCCGCATATTTTGCGACGTTAATCTGATTCTCACGTGCAATATCCGATGAGGGCAGCATAACGTGAGCCATACCGGCTACTTTAGTCTGTGGATCGTATAACGTCAATCCTACGCAAGAACCGAGTCCCGTAGTTCGGAGAATTCCGGCATTCCCAACCACGTTCAAATCAGCCATACCCACTTTGACTAAATTTTGTCCATCAATCATTTTCGAGCGGAACTCCAAGTGCTGTAAATATTTTGTCAAACGATTCTGGGTCCGGAATAAGGAAAAATTGCCCCTCAACCTCATCTTTTCCTTGTACAAATGTCGTGTCGATCAAAAGTGCAGCATCGCCCATCTCTCCAAATTGAATCATACCATAACTGAGGATAGCACCTGCCATATCTACAGCAATTGCAGGAACAGTTGGATACATCGCCAGATTTGTAAAATCGGCTAACGAAGAGAGATAAGAACCTGCTAAAATATTCCCGATCTCTCCAAGTGCCGATTGTTCCATCTCCGTTAATTCAAGCCCTTCTGTAGGCTCAAAAGCACCAAGTCGTTGAAGTAACGATTTACCAGCTTCCGGTCCCATAATATAGAACAGATTACCTGGTGCATCGCCTTCAACGCGGAAAAATACAGTCAGTACGATTTTTTCCGCACCGCCTACTTTTTCAGCGATATCTTCGAACGGAAGAATCTGTACTTTAGGGACAGCCATATCGATCGGTTTATTCAAAAGTTGTGATAACGCCGTGGCAGCGTGACCTGCACCGATATTGCCAACTTCCTTCAATACATCAAGCTTAAATCCTTCCAGTTTCGAAAAGATTTCCATAACTTAGTCCTCCAGTTGTTCAAGGTGTGCCACTTCACCCCGGTTTAGCACTTCTGCTAAATTCAACATGATCAGCAAACGATCTTCTCCGACTTTTGCTACACCATCGAGGTATTTGGCTTTTACTCCTCCAACAACTTCAGGCGGCGAATCGATATTATCGCGATCCAGATCGACGACATCATTGGCAGCATCAACGATAAAGCCAACTTCCATATCCCCTACAGCAACAATAATGATTCGAGTTTGATCCGTGTATTCCGGCTCTTCTAGATTAAAACGTCCTCTTAGGTCAATAACCGGAATAACAACACCTCTCAGGTTAATAACACCTTTGATAAACGAGTAAGTTTTGGGTACACGGGTGATCGGCATCATACGTTCGATCGTGCGCACTTTATCAACATCGATACCGTACTCTTCATTACCCAATGCAAAGACAATTACCTTAATTTGTTCTGCCACAAAAAATCCCCCTTTATTGAGCCTTCGCTCTTGGACCGCATAAATGACTCCGCTTGGTGCCCGATTTTTTAAACCTTCGAACACCACGCGGTATATTGTCTTCAGTAAAAGTATTGACCTTAATTACTTAATGAGCGCATTCGGATCAAGAATCAAAGCAACTTGACCGTCGCCGAGAATCGTCGCACCGGAAATCCCTTGAACTTGCGGCAAGTATTTTCCGAGGTTTTTGATGACGATTTCGTTTTGTCCAATAAACGAGTCGATCGCAAGTGCAGCCAATCGATCCCCTTTACGAATCACGACGATTTCGGTTTCCTCTTCATCTTCTTCACTATAATCCGCAGCGTCGAAGAATTGGCTAAGCGACATCAATGGAATATGGGCTTCGCGATAAGGAATCAGTTTGCTGCCGTGTACGTTTCGAACTTGCTCTTTGCGAATAATGCCAGTCTCTACGATAGAAGACAATGGAATCGCATATTTTTCGGAACCAAGACGAATCATCATTGCAGAAATGATCGACAATGTCAGAGGAAGTTGAACCGAGAACAACGTTCCTTCTCCAAGCGTCGAAGTCACAGCAACATGACCCCCAAGCGTAGCAATCTTCGATTTTACAACGTCAAGCCCTACGCCTCGACCCGAAATATCGGAGATCACTTCAGCTGTACTGAACCCTGGAGCAAAGAGCAATTGATACACTTGCTCGTCTGTCATCGAACGTGACTCTTCTTCGGTAACGACTCCTTTTTTAAGTGCAGAAGCCAAAATTTTGTTGCGGTCAATTCCTTTACCATCATCTTGAATTTCGATAAAGACGTGGTTGCCGCTGTGGAATGCTCGGAGTTGGACTGTACCTGTCTCCGGCTTACCTGCTGCAACACGCTCAGCAATCGACTCGATTCCGTGGTCAACCGAGTTTCTTAGCAAGTGAACAAGCGGATCGCCGATTTCGTCGATTACCGTACGGTCTAGCTCTGTTTCAGCACCGGTGATAACCAAATCAAGTTTTTTGCCCAGCGTTTTCGCCAGATCTCGTACCATCCGCGGGAAGCGGTTGAATACCGTATCGATCGCGACCATCCGAAGCTTCATGACGATGTTTTGCAGATCGCTACTTACGCGTCCCATATGTTCGACAGACTCGGTCAATTCTTGGCTTTTGATTTCTGTTGCCAATTGTTCCAAACGAACACGGTCGATCAGCAGTTCGCTGAACAAATTCATCAATACATCCAGACGCTCAATATCAACGCGGATCGTACGAGAAGGAGCAGCCACGACTTTTTTAGCTGCAGCAGGTTTGTCGTCTGCCACTGCTTTGCTTGTAGCCGGTTCGGTTGAAGCAGCTTCCTCGGAAACTGCTGGAGCGGAAGTGGCTTCTTCAACTTCTTCTTTCTCCAATTTTTCTGCTAATTGAGCCAGGGTGTCTGCATCGATAGAAGCCATTTTGGCATCTTCAATTTCGGACAGATTCAAAATCATGCTACGCAATTCTTCTGGATCTTTTTCGGTGATGAAGTAAAGAGAGAAACTGCGTTCGAATTTCTCTTGTTCGATTTCTTGAACGGTAGGATGCGACTTAACGACTTCACCACTACGTTCCAACAAATCGAAGACCATGTACGCGCGTGCCGCTTTAAGCTGACAATCTTCACGGATAGAAACTTCGATATAGAGTACGCGATGTCCTGCCGCTAACGATTGTTCGAGAATCGAATGTTGGAACTCGTCCAACTGAATCTGCTCTTTCGAAATTGCATTTCCTGAAGAGGTCGCTTGAGTTTTTGAAGATCCCGCAGCGGAAGCTCCGCTTTCGCCAGGAATTTCTCCACGTACGATTGCTTGAAGGGATTCAACGATCGCACTAACGTCAGCTTTACCTTGTCCGCCTTGCGTAATGTCTTGCACCATAGCTTCAAGAGCATCGAGACTTTTGAACAACGTGTCGAAAATAAAGTTTTGCATTTTCAACTTGTCGTTTCGAACCAAATCAAGCACGTTTTCCATCTGGTGCGTTAAAGCAGCCAAATCTTCGAAGCCCATCGTAGCCGCCATCCCTTTCAGCGTGTGTGCCGAACGGAAAATGACTTGTACGATTCCGATGTCTTCCGGACTTCCTTCTAACTCCAACATTTTTTCATTCAGTGATTGCAGATGATCATTCGACTCATCAATAAACATGGATAAATATTGGTTCATGTCCATTGCGAGACACCTCCTCCATTAAAGTGCAGTTAAGATTTGACGACCTGGTTCAATTTCGTTGCAATTTGAGGCAGCGGAAGCAAGTGCATGACACAGTTTAATTCGGCAGCCGAACGTGGCATACCGTAAACTACGCAGGTCTCTTCGCTTTCTGCAATCGTGGTGGAAACGCCCGAGTCGTACAATTTCTTCATTTCTTTTGCCCCATCACTTCCCATTCCGGTCATGATGACGGCGTGCCGACGAATATCATTCATCGGCAGCAACGAATCGAACATGGCTCCTACAGAAGGTTTATGACCATTCTGTGGGGGTGCATCCGATAACTCAATCGCATACTGTCCGTTACCTGAACGTTTAACCATCAAGTGGTGACCCCCAGGTGCGATATAAGCTGTTCCTTTACGCAATGGCATTCCATGCTCCGCTTCGACAACCTCAAGTGGGCTCAATGTGTTAAGACGCTGTGCCAACGAATGTGTGAATTTCGGTGGCATATGCTGAACGATCACAATTGGGGCTGGAAAAGAAGCAGGAATATTTTCAAGCAATTCTTTGAGTGCTCTTGGGCCGCCCGTTGAACATCCGACCGCTACGATCTGGTCGATATACTCACCACCGGAGGCCCGGTTTCCTGATGCAGGAGGTACAACCGGACGTTCGGGAACTTTACGTTCCGTCACTTGCGTTTTAGGCGTTGTTGTCAAAGGCTTAGAAGTCGAACCTACCGGTTCCGTGCTGATTGGCTTTTTATCTAAAGATGTAGAACTTCGTGATGTTGGAAGCTTTTTTTCTTCATTTGTTTTAATAGGGCGATTCAATGATGCTGAAGCAGGAGGAACAGGTGAAACGGAAGGCTTCGGCTTCGCTGTAGGTATCGGATTTCGCTGCGGTGCTACCGGCGCGCTTCCGGAAGGAACATTTTTCTGAGGGCGAGCTTCAGAAGCCGGCGGATCGATCTTTCGACGAGGTCTTTCAAAAGCCCGCTCTTCTGGCTGCCGCTTCTCATGCGTTGAAACTTTTAATTCTTCATCTTGCGTTTGACTTTGCGTGTCTTCAACGATAGCTGTCGAAGACAACGTAGGCTTTTTATCTTTTCTCCAAGCCGAATCGTGCACCGCTGCATGCAATTGACGAAGCAGTGCCTCGCCTACCGCTTCGATGTCTTGAGAGTTCGATACAGAAGGTTTACGGATGAAGTCGAAAGCACCTGCTTCCAGCGCCATAATTGTTTCTCGCATACCTTCTTCGTTGATGCCCGACAACATGATGACAGGAAGCGGATATTCGCGCATGATATGTTGCAAAGATTCAAGCCCGTTCATTTCAGGCATCTCTACGTCCATCGTGACAATATCCGGTTTGAGTTTTTTTATTTTCTCTACGGCTTCTATACCGTTTTTTGCTGTGTCTACGACTGCAAATGATACATCTCTTTCAATCAGGTCGGATACGATTTTCCGCATAAAAGCGGAATCGTCGACCACAAGTACGCGATATGGCGTCATATCCTCAACTCCCGTCCAGCACCAGAATCAGTATTACCGTTTTAAAAATCTGCGTACAAAACTTTTGAACCCTTTCGGTGAATCACTTCGAACTTGCATATTTTGCTCTGCATAACGTAGTGCCAACGTTTGGACGTCTTTTGTCGCTTGTGTATTCGGAAAACGAATCGAGAAAGGTGTTTGTTTTTTAACTGCTTGACTGACATGCGGGTCATCGCTTACATGGCCTAATACTGGAATCTCCAACTGTAGAAATTTTTCAGCTACCAATTGAAATTTATCGGCCGTATGCTGGGCTTCACGACGATCAGAAGCACGATTGACAACTAAACGAAATAAAGCAGCATGTTCAAGATCATGAACCACTTTAACTAGTGCGTAAGCATCGGTAATCGCAGTAGGCTCAGGCGTTGTTACCACAATACATTCATCCGCCGCCGTAATAAACTGAATCGTTTCTTTCGATAATCCTGCACCTGTATCGAAAAAGATATAATCCATCTCATGTGCAATTTCTTCAATTTGCTGCGTGAAATAGATCAAATCTTCTTCCGAAAGTGAAAATAGTTCGGTCAAACCGGAGCCGCCTGCAATAAAAGGAAGCGAATCAGGACCTGACTGGATGATTTCACTCATCTTTTTTTCCCGATTTAGTAAATGAAGCAGATTGTACTGTGAACGAACGCCCATAAGTACATCGATATTCGCCATCCCAATATCTGCATCGAAAATCAGTACTTTTTTGCCTAACTTCTGTAGTTCAAGCGCAAAGTTTAACGTGAAATTCGATTTACCGACGCCTCCTTTTCCGCTCGTCACAGCGACAATATGCGCTGTTTTTTCCTGCGAACCGGAGGTGTCTTTTTGCTTCGAAGGAGCTTTATCGATCGAAGAAATAAGTTCTCGAAGTGCCGCAGCTTGATCACTCATATCGTTTGCTCTCCTAACAGTACATCAACAAGCCATTCTCCACTTGGAAGTAACAGATCATCGGGTACATTTTGTCCATTCGTGATGTAAGAGTACTTAAGCGGATAGCGATAGAGCAAGCTAAGAATGCTGCCAAAGCTTCCGGTTTCATCCGCTTTGGTGAAAATAACTTTGTCCAGTTTGTACTGATTGAAGTTTTCCGTGATCTCTTCCATGTCCATAAATTTGGAAGTTAGGCTAAGCACCAGATACGTTTCGCTGTACTCAGCGGGAGCAATTAGCGCCTGGAGTTCGGATACCAGCAACTCATTACGATAATTGCGTCCTGCAGTATCCATCAAAATCAGATCGCAATTTTCGAGTTTTTGAAAAGCTCGTTGCAAATCTCCAGGCGATTGTACGACTTCCAGAGGGACATTAAGAATTGAAGCATACGTCCGCAGTTGTTCGATCGCCGAAATTCGGTAAGTATCCGAAGTGATAAAACCGACTTTCCGCTTTTTCTTGAACATTTGTTCCGCAGCAAGCTTAGCAATAGTCGTTGTTTTGCCAACACCTGTAGGTCCGGCGATATAAACGATACGTGTCTGATCATCTATACCTCCTCCTTCACGGTTCTCGGTAAAGGAGCGAATCTCCTGCTTGACTTGCTCGGCAGAAGTATCGGAGAAAGCAGGGCCTTCATCAGCACGTACTTTTTCCAACCACTGTTCAATCAATGCTTCTTCTACTTGTTGTTCTTTTAACCTAGCAAGCAGCTTGTCCAAATTTTCGGGAAGCGGATCCGGTTCATCCTGGTTTCGGGAAAGCTTATCGATCATTTTGCGCATTTGTTGCAATTCTTCATATAATCGATCTTCTCGTTCAGGCATCTTTTTCTCGTTTTGATACTCGCGAATACTTCTTTCTAACTGACGTTGTTGTTCCGCTTGTATAGTTGGCGAGTCTTTGGACATTTCGACGCTTTCGTTCGAAACCGGAACTGTGGCTAAAACGCTCCCACTAGACAAATTATCGGTTGATTGGGCCTCTGGTTTTAGATGTGGGGCTTCAAGACCTGCAGTTAACGTAGAAATTGCGACATTTTTCCTATCCGAAGACGAATTTTCGACAGCATTTTCTTCATTTTTAGGCTTATTTGCTAGATTGCTTGCTTTTTGGTAAGCTCCTGCTCCCGCACTTCTTGGTATTGCCGCAGGTACGGATAATGTAGGAGCTTCTGCTTTTTTGGAGACTGCTTTCTCTTCTTTTTGATCCGTTTCTAGGGCAGCTACAACTTCCAGCTTTTTTTTGCCGAACAGACCAAACACTCCACCGACCTTGATTTCTTTTGTGCTCAAGATGACGGCGTCTGATCCAAGGTCTGTTCGGATTTTTTGCATCGCTTCAATCATCGTCTCGACGATATAACGTTTCACTCTCATAAGTTCACCACTCCGACACTTTGAATTTCAACACTCGGTTCAAGTTCGCTATAAGAAAGAACCGGGATGTCTTGCATGGTGCGTTCAATAATTTGTCGCATGTACATACGAATAGTAGGTGACGCAAGCAAAATAGGCTGCTGACCGGACTGTACCGCACGGTTCACTTGTTCAGTCAACTTCTGATAAATGGTCTGAGTCGATACCGGGTCAAGTGCCAAATAACTGCCTTGTTCGCTTTGTTGTACACTTTCAGCTATCTTCTTCTCTAAATTCGGACCAACCGTAATAACGCGCATCGTTTCGCCTTGCTGAGTAAACTGCTGCGTAATCTGTCTAGACAACGCTTGGCGTACATACTCGGTCAAGATATCCGGATCTTTTGTGTAAGTTCCATAATCCGCTAACGTTTCGAAAATCGTTACCATATCGCGGATCGAGATTTTTTCTTTTAGCAATTTCATCAATACTTTTTGAATATCGCCAATCCCTAATATAGAAGGAATCAATTCATCTACAAGCACTGGATAACTTTCTTTCAAATTATCGATCAATGCGCGTGTTTCTTGACGACCCAGCAGTTCATGTGCATGACGTTTCACAAGTTCGGTCAAATGCGTTGCAACGACGGAAGGTGGATCAACAACGGTGTACCCGGATAATTCCGCTCTTTCTTTGGTCGGTTCATCGATCCAAAGTGCCGGAAGCCCAAAAGCCGGTTCCATTGTTTCGATTCCGCTGATACTTTCATCGTCGAAGCCTGGACTCATCGCCAGATAATGATTCAGCAGCAACTCGCCGCGTCCTACTACATTGCCTTTGATTTTAATCACATATTCGTTAGGTCGAAGTTGAATATTGTCGCGAATCCGAATAACCGGAACGACCAATCCTAATTCCAACGCGCATTGGCGCCGAATCATAATGATTCGATCCAGTAAGTCGCCCCCTTGCTGCATATCTGCTAGTGGAATCAGACCATAACCAAATTCGAATTCGATCGGGTCGATTTGTAGCAAACTCACTACACTTTCCGGGCTACGAACTTCTTCGATCTGTTGTTCTTCTTCTTGTAATTCTTCGGCAACTTGCTGCTTGCTTAAATTACTCTGCATTCGCCGAGCAGTAAAGAAGAGCAACCCGGAAATCGGGAAGGTAGAAAACCAATGAATCGGAGTTAAAATACCGAGCAAAGCGATGGCACCTGCTACGATATACAACAACTTCGGATACGAGAAGAGCTGACCGACGACATCGTCTGCCAAGTTCCCTTCGGAAGTCGCACGAGTTACGATCAGACCTGCTGCTGTCGAGATTAACAGTGCCGGAATCTGACTAACCAATCCATCGCCGATCGTTAAGATCGAATACGTCGATAACGCGGTACTGAAGTCCATGCCGTGGATCGTCATCCCGATAATAAATCCACCAACCAAGTTGATGATTAACAAAATGATACTTGCGATCGCATCACCTTTTACAAATTTACTTGCGCCGTCCATCGCACCGTAGAAGTCCGCTTCGCGCTCGATTTTAGAACGTCTTTCCCGTGCCTGTTGCTCGTTGATCAGGCCGGCATTCAAATCGGCGTCAATGCTCATCTGCTTGCCGGGCATTGCGTCGAGCGTAAAGCGCGCTCCTACTTCGGCTACGCGTTCAGAACCTTTAACGATAACGATAAATTGAACAGCAACCAGAATCAGAAAGACGATAAACCCGATTGCGATTTCGCCGCCCGCTACGAATGCACCGAACGTCTCAACAACCGAACCTGCATCTGCTTGACCCAAAATCAATTTGGTCGTCGAGATATTAAGTGACAGTCGGAAAAGCGTTGTAATGAGCAATAACGCAGGGAAGATCGAAAATTGTAAAGCTTCTTTGGTGCTCATAGCGAGCAGCATAATCAGCATCGCAACGGAAATATTGATTACAATTAAAATATCGAGCAGCCAGGTCGGAATAGGCAAAATCATCATTAAAATGATGCCAAGTACACCGGCAAGAATCACAATATCCGTTTTCTTCATTATTTTCTCCTTCCGCGCTCGATTATTTCGCTTTACCTTTTAATTTATATACATAAGCCAGCACTTCCGCTACCGCTTGAAATAAATCGGCGGGAACCGTGTCTCCAATCTCAGCTTGAGCAAATAACGCTCGTGCGAGGGGCTTGTTTTCCATAATTAGAACACCGTTGTTTGCAGCGATTTCTCGAATGCGTAAAGCGACAAAATCTTGTCCTTTAGCCACAATTTCTGGAGCCTGCATCTGATCGCCGTCATACTTGAGAGCGACTGCGTAATGCGTTGGATTCGTGATAATAACGTCGGCAGTCGGTACATCTTGCATCATACGCTGCATCGCCATTCGGCGTTGTCGTTCGCGTATTTTGCCTTTGATCATCGGATCGCCTTCTGCTTTTTTATACTCGTCTTTGATATCTTGCTTAGACATTTTAATACTTTTCTCAAACTCGAACTTCTGATACATGTAATCGAATATCGCTAAAATAATTAAAGCAACACCGATTTTGATGCCAAGAGAAATCGTGGTAGATGCCGCGAAACTCAAAATGCTTTCCAAAGACATAGAGTGCAATTGAAAAATAATACCAATCTGCCCTTGAAGCGTGGTATATACCAAAAGACCGATCACTGACATTTTCAAAAGAGATTTCAGCAACTCAACAATGGAACGGAGCGAAAATAAATTTTTAGCTCCTTTGATCGGATCAAGTTTACTGAATTTAGGTTTGAGCCCTTCCGAAACAAACAATAGTCCGTATTGGCCTACACTTGCTAAGATATCGACTAAAATGACTACGATAAAAATAGGAGCAAGTAATTTCAAAATTTCAAATACGTATTGCATCATCATCTTCATCACATTATCGATCGTAACTTCCATACTCATTCGATGAGCATATACATCGGTGAATAAATCAGTGATGACGGTACGAAAATTACTACCGAAAATCATTAACATGACGATACACATCAAAAGCAGGATTGAGCCAGGCAACTCTTGGCTTTTCGCAACCTGACCTTTTTTACGACTTTCGCCTCGCTTTTTTGGCGTGGCTTTTTCTGTTTTTTCACCCGCAAACATTTGGAGGTCGAGTTTATGCCTAAGTTCCAAGCGTCCCGCCTCCTCTCGCTGTACGTCGTTATGGGTTGGAACCGGGTCGTGCCCCTACCGTGCCTAAAAATCCTTGCATCATTTGTGCCATCAAAGAAAATAGATTATCGAACACATACGTTAAACTTGGCATTAATAGAAGCAGCAACATCAATCCTACAATAATTTTGATTGGAATGCCGATAACGAAAATGTTAAACTGCGGCGCAGTTTTGGCAAGAAAACCAAGCCCTACATCCGTCAAAAATAAAGCAACGACGATCGGAGCTGCCATCTGGAAAGCGATAACCATCGTGGAAGCAAAAGCTTTTAGAAAAAATTCAGTCAAGCTTCCATTATAAATCTCAACGAATAAACGATTGTCGATTGGAACCCAGTTGTAACTGTATACAATCGCATCCAATAAACGATGATGCCCATTCATTGATAAAAAAAGCAACATCGCGATCATATATTTAAATTGCCCGGTAAGCGGCGTAACAGCACCTGTAGTAGGATCAAATACCGTTGCCATACCAAACCCAATCTGAATATCTAAAATCGCTCCTGCAATCTGAATTGCCGTTAAAATCAAGTTCGCCACATACCCAAGCATTAACCCGATTAAAATCTCTCGCATGATCAACAATACATAAGTACCGTCGAATGCAGCGGTCTGATTGGTTCCAAAGCTCAGATAAACCAGTATCGCCACAATGGTACCTAGACCCACTTTAAAACGAGTCGGCACATTTCTCGAGGAGATTAAAGGTGCAACAACAAAGAATGAAGTAATCCGGCAAAACATTAACAAAAACACGGGGAAAGCTTGCATTAAATTTATCATGATCGACCGGCCTTATCCGACATACCGATACAAATTACTTAAAATATTGTAGGTAAAGTCGACAAGCGTATTTAATATCCACGGCCCAAAAATCAAAACAGATAACATAACAGCTACGATTTTCGGAACGAAAGCGAGTGTTTGCTCTTGAATCTGAGTCGTCGCCTGAAACACGCTGACAAGCAATCCGACTGCCAAACCTAAAATCAGCATAGGCGCACTAGCTTTTAACACGACATATACGGCTTCACCTGCAAGTCCGATAATGAAGTTTGCATCCATATTATCCCTCCTCCACAGTTGACCTGATCTTGGATCGCTTTATCCAGAGTTAAAACTGAGAAGCAGCGATTTGACAACCAGATACCACCCATCCACAAGCACGAACAACAAAATCTTGAACGGCAGCGAAATGACAGTCGGTGGGAGCATCATCATACCCATTGCCATAAGCGTACTGGATACGACAATATCGATAACAAGAAACGGAATATAAATCATAAAGCCCATTTGAAATGCTGTCTTCATTTCGCTTATTGCATATGCCGGAACCATAACCGTAAGCGGGATATCTTCAAAACTTGCTGGTTTTTCGGCACCCGTATAATCAAGAAACAAAAGTAAATCTTTTTCACGCGTATGCTTGAACATAAATTCTTTCATTGGAACGGCGGCTTCGTCGAGTGCTTCCATCTGCGTCAGCTCGCCTCGTATGTAAGGCTGTAACGCCGTATCGTTAATGGAAGAAAGCGTCGGAGACATAATAAAAAGCGTTAAAAAAAGTGCCAGTCCCACGAGCACCTGATTCGGCGGCATTTGCTGCGTACCGAGCGACGTTCTGACGAAACTGAGCACAATGACAATACGTGTAAAGCTCGTCATCAATACCAGCAAAGCCGGAGCAATACTAATGACGGTAATCATAAGAAGCACAGACAATGTACTCGTTGCGGGAGCACCTTCGGAATCTCCGCCGATCTGAAGATCAATATTCGGAATCGGATTTTCTGTGCCCGTTGCATGAGCAATCGGAAACATTTGAATCGTTAATATCGTGATACATAAAGCAAAAGCGATCATTATTTTTTTTTTCATGGTTCCCTCGATCGGTCAACAGACTCCTCTTTTTCCAGCAGATCATCGACTTTCCGTCGACGGTCCGAAGCTTCTTTTAATCGGCTTTCGAACAATTGCTGAAATGAAGATGAATCGAGCTCTTCGGTTTGAGAAGAAGGCTCCGACCCGCCTCGGAATCTGGATGTGAGTTTCTCTGCCCAAGGAGGCAAAGTAATATTCGGACCGGCAGATTCTTGTTCTAACGCCGCAATCAACATTTCGACTTCCTCAGCATTGGAAATTTTATCGATCAACGAAATATTTTCGCCAACGCCGATCAGATAAACACTTCCGCCAATTTCGACAATTTGTAACGACTTGTTTTGGCCGAGGCCGACTCCGCCGAGTGTACGGACAGAGCGGCCACCAAACCAACCCCGGTTTTTTTTCCCTAGATAGCGGAGTAAAAAAACGATAAGGGCAACAATCGCGATTAGGACGAAGATGACCCATACCAGATACGAATATACGCCTGTATCCGCCAAGTTAGGCTGGCCTTCGCTTAATAACAGCATAGGCAGTGTTCCTTACGCGCCAAGCGTTTTGTTGATCGCCTCGATAACACGGTCGGATTGGAACGGCTTCACGATAAAGTCTTTTGCGCCTGCTTGGATCGCGTCGATAACCATCGCTTGTTGTCCCATCGCGGAGCACATAATTACTTTTGCAGCTGCATCGAGCTTTTTGATTTCTTTCAAAGCTGCGATTCCGTCCATCTCAGGCATTGTGATATCCATTGTGATCAGATCCGGTTTAAGTTCTTTGAACTTTTCTACCGCTTGCGAGCCGTCTTGAGCCTCGCCTACAACCTCAAATCCATTTTTAGTCAAGATATCTCGGATCATCATGCGCATGAATGCTGCGTCGTCCACGATAAGAATACGGTTTGCCATTGATTAAAAATCCTCCCTGTCGATTACATTATTGTAAGTTTTGAATACGGTCCCACTGACTGACGATATCCGTTACGCGAACGCCGAAGTTTTCGTCGATGACGACCACTTCCCCCTTAGCGATCAGCTTGTTGTTGACCAGAATATCCACCGGTTCGCCAGCAAGTTTATCAAGCTCCACGATAGACCCCTGAGACAATTCAAGAATATCTTTAATCTGCTTTTGGGTCCTTCCTAATTCTACGGTGACTTTGAGGGGAATGTCCATCAATAATCCTAAATTATTTTCATCCCCTTGCCCATAACCACCGTTCTGAAGGTTGCCGAACTGTACAGGTTGTACGTTGACGTTACGTCCTGCATTCCCATAATGGTTCGGTTGTGGCGGTTGCTGCATAGGCATTTGTCCATAAGCAGCCGGATAAGGCACACCGTATTCAGGCTGTTGCATTCCAGGCATCCCTGGAGCGCCATATCCTGGGTATGGCGGTTGTTGCATAGGCGCTCCATATGGCGGCATGCCTTGCTGCTGAGCAGCATAAGGATCCGGATAAGGAGCGTTTTGCATAGGCGGCTGTTGTTGCTGCGCTACTTGAGGTTCTTGAGCCGGCGGAGGTGGCGATGCTGCAACTTGAGGTTGCGGCTCCGGCGTTGCGGCTACAGGCTCTTCTTCTGTCATGCTTCCACCTAGAAGCATATCGACCATGTTTTTAGCAAAGTCGACGGTAATCAGTTGCATCAACGTCGAATCAATCAGATCTCCAATCAAGAGTCGGAAAGAAACTTTAATAAGCGTTTCTTCGGCTGGCAGATTTTTGACTCCGTCTCCGTTACTAACATCTAAAATATCGATAGCCGGAGGCGATATGTTGACAAAACGATTAAAAATGGTTGACATGGACGTCGCGGAAGAACCCATCATTTGGTTCATGGCTTCTTGCACGGCGCTGATATGGATTTCGTTCAGCTCTTCATCTTGCGGATCTCCTTCCCCACCCAGCATGAGGTCGGCAATGATTTGAGCGTCTCTTGTTTTGATGACCAAAGAATTGATCCCTTGAAAACCGTCTACATAGTTCACATGAATCGCGACATGCGGTTTAGGAAACTCCGATTCAAATTCGCTTCGCGTAATAATCGATACTTTCGGCGTTGTGATATCTACTTTACGACCGAGCAAGGTCGATAATGCTGTAGCTGCACTTCCGAACGTAATATTTCCGATTTCACCTAAAGCATCTTGTTCAAGAGGAGTCAAGAAATCGTCAATCGTTTTTTCGACTGCACCTGACGGTTCTTCATCGTCCGATGCGGACTGTCTTAGCAAAGCATCGATCTCTTCTTGCGACAAATAATCTTTACTCGTCAAATTCTTCAACTCCTTCGTTGACGATCTCATCGATTTGCACGGCGATGCGATCTTTTACCATTCCCGGGCTGCCGATAAATTTCAGTTTTTCTCCAACACGGATTGCAAGGCCATCTTCTGTAGCTTTGTTCAGTGCAATCACATCGCCTTGAGCCAAACTGAGAAATTCTCGAATCGTCAGTTGGGACTGTCCAAGCTCCGCTATAAACGGAATTTGCGCTCGAGTCACTCGTTCGCGCAACGCGTCGAGCTCTTCGGGAGCGCGCGCTTTTTTTTGAGACACAAACCAATGATGAACAGACAATTTCGACATAATAGGCTCGATTACGACGTGCGGAATACATAAGTTGATCATTCCACTTGTATCGCCGATCTTCGTACTAAGCGAAATCAGGGCAATCGTTTCATTGGGCGATACAATCTGCATAAATTGCGGATTGGTCTCTAGCGCTTCCATTCTTGGCGAAAGGTCGTACACTGTTTTCCAAGCCTCTTGCAAATTTTCAAGTGCTCGGCTAAAAATTCGTTCCATAATAACGGTCTCGATCTCGGTAAGTGCGCCAGGTTTAAGCGGAGCCGTCCCGCTTCCCCCTAGCATCCGATCCACCATCGCATAGGCGATATTCGGATGGACTTCCAATACCATTCGCCCTTCGAGTGGCTCCGCTTCGAAAATGTTCAGAACAGTCATTTTCGGAATGGAGCGAATAAACTCATCGTAAGGCAACTGTTCAACTTGCACCACGCTAATTTGTACAAAAGTACGAAGCTGAGCAGAAAAATAAGTTGTTAAATTTCGAGCAAAGTTTTCATGAATTCGCGTCAAGCTTCGAATATGGTCTTTCGAAAACCGAACAGCTCTTTTAAAATCGTAGGAGCGAATTTTTCGTTGCGTTTCTTCTTTCTTTAGTTCTTCCGCGTCCATTTCGCCTGATGAGAGCGCCGCTAAAAGCGCGTCGATCTCATTTTGGGATAATACATCAACCAAACCTTTCACCCCCTCCCATAGACATGGCCGCCCCTACAGGCACAATGCTGAATCTCTTTTTAAAAATCTTAGATACCGGCTAGCATGAAGTTTGTAATACTTACATTTACAACTTCGCCATCAGGCATAGCTTTGTTGATCAGATTTTTCAGCTTCGTATTCAGTTGCATTTTACCTTTTGCGGTACTTAGAGCTTCCGGCGATGTATCTGCCAGTGTCATCAAAATGATCGGTTTGATCGTAATTTCTTTGATTTCATCAAACTCAGCTTTAACTTTAGCATCATTCAATTGAACCGAGAAACTCATTTGTACGATGTAAGAAGGATCAGACAAATTCGTTTTGATATCTGTGATATCGGAACTAACGGCTACAATATCTTTTGCAGAAAGTTTTTCTTCCTTTTTAACTTCTTCTTTTTTACCTTCTGCATTCGCTTTGTCGTCGCCGTTGCCAAGTACTAAAAATACAGCGACTACGATCAAAGTGATGGCAAGAAACATCGTGATGATCCACGGTAAAAGTTTTTTCATTCTTCTTCTTCCCCCGTATTCTGCACTTTCACCGAGGCGGTGTGCAGGCCAATTGCGGCATAATATTCGGTCATCAGCTTCACGACGTCGGCTGCTTTTTCAAGCACGATCATACGTTTTCCATTGACCAGCGTAACATAAGTGTCAGGCGTTTCTTCAACTAATTCGATCTGCAAAGCATTAAGCCACAAAGGAGAGCCATTCAAACGAGTAACTGGAATCATAGTTTTCCTCCCGTAAAGCTGGCGGGAAAGCAGCTTGATTAAGCCGCCTCCCCGCCGCTAGTAATCCGGATTAACGTTTCAAGTTTACAACTTCTTGCAGAATTTCATCTGAAGTGGAAATGATTCTGGAGTTCGCTTGGAAACCACGTTGAGCCGTGATCATTTCGGTAAACTCACTTGTTAGATCGACGTTCGACATTTCCAGTTGACCTGCTACGATAGAACCTCGGCTTGCGTTAGCGTCAGCATCCAGTGCCAGTTCGCCATCTCCGTCAGCAGGATTCGCATTTTGACCTACGCGATACAGATTGCCTCCTGCTTTTTCCAAACCTTCTGGATTTCGTACCACGACAACCGCCAAGCGATTCTCTGCGTTGATTTCGCCTTCTGCACTACGAATCGTAACTGTTCCGTCGCTACCAATGCCGAATGAAGAGTTTTCAGGGACATTGATGATTCCGCCTTCTGTATTCAAAACAAACATTCCATCCGAGTTCACCAGGTTACCTGATCCATCGACGTGGAAATCGCCTGCGCGAGTGAGGAAAGTTCCGCCTTCAGCTTCGCCTGTTAAAGATACTGCAAAAAATCCGTCGCCGTCGATACGAAGATCGGTCGGGTTATTCGTAGTCATTGCACTACCTGCCAAATGCAGAGTGTCGATCGAGCCGATCGATACGCCCAATCCGATTTGCTTTGCATTCGAGCCGCCTCTAGGTTCATCTGTAGGCGCAGTAGCTGCAGCTGCTGTCTGGCTCAAAATATCTTTGAACATAACGCGTGAAGATTTAAATCCCGTCGTATTGACATTGGCAATATTGTTACCGATCACGTCGAGTTTCGTTTGGAAGCCTTTCATGCCTGATACGCCCGAATACATAGATCTCAACATTATATAATTCCTCCTATGGGTTCATACGTTTTGAAAAATTTGCGTTGGATTTGACTTGTTTCCATTTTACTGTCTTTAACAGAAAAAGTCCCAGCTATAAAGTGCTATTTTTATCGCGTCATGCGTTCGGCGATAATCCGGCTTCCTATCGGTCCAGCCGGTCTAACTAGGAAACAATCACTGCACTATCGATTTGCGTAAATACATTATCTTTCATTGAACCTCCGTCAACCGCTGTAACAACGGTACGATTGCGAACATTCACAATCAACGCCATATCTTGCATCAAAACCAACGATTCTTTTGAACCTTTAGCAGCTGCTTTATCAATAGCGCTTCCTAACTTAACAAGTTGCTCGTTATCAAAATGAATACCTCGTTGCTCTAATCTTTTTGAAGCATGACCGCTAAACTTTAGCAGTTTTTCATCGAGTACGTTTTGAAAGCTATCTTTTCCTACTGTCGGCGATGCTTGACTTCTTGAAGCCACCGGCGGAACTTTCGCCGGGTAAAGCTGACCTATACGAATCGGGTCATTCATTGTACACCTCCATCTTTAACACTTTCGTCGGTTTTCGTTTCCTCCTCTGTCGAAGATTGCGACGAGGTTGTCTGCGAAGTCGTAGGTTCTACGCTTTTTTCGTTATCTTTAGTTTCCGCAGTCTTGTCAGTCGGATCTGTTGATATCGGACTTGTTGTACCTGCTTTGCTATCTGATGGCTCTACTACCGTAATATCAGCTGTTGGAACCAAATATTTGCCGACTGCTGCATACATCTTACCATCCTTTTGTAAAACAGAAGTCACATCACCGGTCAGATAATTTTTAGTTTCCGTATCGAACCATGTGATTTTTTGACCGATCAATTGTGAAGCCGTACCCATCGAAGCATTCATTTGTGTTAATTGACTGGACATATTCATCAACTGCTCCAACGAAGAAAACTGTGCCATCTGAGCTGTGAACTGCGAGTTATCCATAGGCGTTAGCGGATCTTGATTTTTCAGTTGCGCGATCAAAATCGTCAAAAATTGTTCTTTACCCATTGTTGCGGTGTCTTTGGTTTCTTTAGCTGAGGCATTTTTTACATTTTGCGCAGAATAGTTAGGCCAGATATTTGTAGTCGAAACATTGTTATTTGCCAAAAAATTCTCTCCTTTCTAGACTTAAGCTTCCGCAATAAAGGAGCTACCGGATTGAGCAGCGCTTTTTTCTCTTAACCACTCGCCCAATTCTTCACTGAGCTCTGCTGTTAATCTCGCATCGTCCGTACCTTCTTCTCTAGAGCGTGAACGTCTTCCTTGTTGTTGTCCATTGCTTTGTTGACCGCCATTTTGATCCATTTGCGATTGCAAAGAAGAACTTTGCGTCACTTCGAGTCGCTCGACTGTCAGTCCTTGACCTTGAAGCGATCCTCTAAGTTGCACCATTTGCTGCTCCAACAAATCTTTGGCTGCGGCATGTTCGGTAACAAAATGAGCCATCAATTGTCCAGCATGCATCGTGATTCGAATATCTACTTTACCCAGATGATCCGGAGTCAGCGATATTTTCGCTTCAGTAAAGCCTTGTTTTTGCAAAATCTCTAATCGATCTACGACCAATTTCTCTACTTCTTGAGCCATCCGGTGTACAGGTACCGCTTCAACAGGTTTTGCAGGTGCTGTGCCATTTGTACGAAGCGCCAATTCGCCTGCTGTAATCGTACCTGGCAATTTGAATTCTTGTGCTGGCTCTTCATTTTGACTATCACCTGGTTGCGAATGTCCTTCTTGTTGTTGCGCCTGCGTTTTGGATGAAACAATCGCTGCATCTGTAGATTTGGCTTGGGCTTCAGAAGTGGTTTTCACAGTTTGATCGACTTTTACACCTTGCTGCATCTCGTTTTGTTGCGATACAACTTCCGGATTAGAAGCTAATGTTTGTTTTGGATCAACAGACTTTGCTTGATTGGCAACTTGCTTCATCGTTTGTTCCAAAGAAGCCAACACTTGCTGAGCTTGAACTTTCACTTCCGGTGCTGTCTGATTAGATTTTTGCATATCAATCAACTGCGCGACGGTATCTTGCAAAGCAAACTTAAGTGTAGCCGGATTAGAAGCAAGAGGTTGCAAAGATTCAGCAGTTGCTGTTGCAATATCGCCTTGTGAATCCTCTTTGGTACTTTGTGATTGCAAAACGACTTGCGCTTGTTGAATCCAATTTTGAAGCATCGTCATTAACTCTGGATTTTGCGTCAATTGCTCGTCCAATCCATCCAACTGCTTCATCAATTTTTCAACTTGTGCATCCAGTTCTTCGGTTGACTGACTACCAACATGCTCACCGTCTTCGGAAACCTGTCCAGCTGCCGTAATCAACTGTTGCAGTGCTGCAAGTAAAGGATTACTCGGCGTTTCAGCTGTTCCAGAATTAGAGACTGTCGCAGCTTGACCCATAATTTGTTGAAGCGATTGACCGAATACCGCTGTAGCTCCTGTTGTTGTTCCTGCTGTCATTGCTTTACCGTTAGGTGAAGAAGCTGATGCTGCCGTTCCTGCTGTCATACCTGGAATAATCATTCCCATTTTCGTTTTTCACCTCCTCTCAAGTGATCGTTTAACTTCCGATTAAGCGATTAGCTAAAGATGCTGCTGTTTCGCTATCCGTATTTGCCATTTGGGACAAAATGTTAGACCGTGTCGCGTCATCAACCGATTTTAAGATCGTGATTACTTTAGCTTGATTTGTTTTTGCCATTTGAATCAACAATGCAGAAGCGCTTGAAGCGTCCATCGACGAGAATGTTTGACTTAATTGATCCTGATTCAATGATCCTGTTGTCGATGTCGTCGTCTGCGCAGGAGTCGCGGCACGATCTGCCGCTGATCTTGCTTTGTTCGCTGCGACTTCTAAAGCTTCTGGAGATGCCGCAGATTTTAACATGATTGAAACTTTAGCAGCTTTATCAGCGGTCATCTTTTGCATGACAGCCGAACGTTGTTCGGTATTCATTGCTCCAAGAATCATTGCGATTTCTTCATCGGTTAAAGTCTCTAAGATCGGAGCGGCTTTACTTGCACTCATAGAGCCGTAGGTCTGAGCCAATTGCTTAACTTGCGTGCTTGGACCTTCCGGTTTTTCCGTTGCTGTTGTCGCTTCTTGTTTAGCTTTCATATCATCTATTTGCTTTTGCAGATCTTCCGCTTTCGTTTGCGTATCTACCTGAGCTTGTTGCGCAGTTTTCAATTCTGTGTTTTTTTGATTCAGCTGCGTTTTCAATTGATTGATTGTTGCTTCCGCGCTTGCAGCTTGTTTTTCTTCTTGTTTTTGCGCCTGCTGTTCCGGTGTATAAGTCGGCTTTGGAAGCATTGAACCGACTACAGGAACTTTATTGGCAGTTTCCAGTACCGAATTGCGGACAGTTGGATTCATTAAAGTCAAAAGCACTCCAACTAGCACAACTGCAAACAGTACAGGAGCCGCAAACAATAAAATTTTCCCTGCTTTGCTACCTGATGACGGTTCTTCTTCCAAATTCATCTCCGCTCCGGCTTTTGCCATGCGTTGAACCTCCTTTTACACGTTAGACGTTGTTCCTATTTTAATGAGCGCGAGAAGCGAAACGAACCGTTGCCATCTCGTCCAATTCATTTTGCTCACGAAGCAATTCTTCTTTTTGAAAAGATTCCAACGCTTTGCTTCGTGCTTGCATCCATACTTTTTCATCCAACATTTTCGTTGTTAACGTTTCTTTCTTTTCTTCGACTTTGACTTGCGCCGTTTGAATATCTTGACGTTTTTGTAAAATGCACTGATCGATATAATTGACGTAGTCTTGCATTTGCTGAAGTTGCAAAGCCGATACTGCACTTACCGTTTGCTCTTGAATCGAATTACTTAAAGTATCTTTGTCCGAGAAAAGTTTGCCGAGCGTCTGCTCCTCAGCGTTAAGTTGACCTATAGCCGAGGAAAGGTGCATTTCTGCATGATTTTTTTCACTTGTTTTCAAATCCACGACTTTTTGAAATGAATAATTAAATTTCAACATTTCCTAGGTCAACTCCTTGAGAATTCTTGTATTAGTCGTTCAATCGTATCTTCCAACGTCGTTTTTTCGTCTACTTTTTGTTTGGTGAAATCCCAAATGCGCTGAATATTGTCGATCGCTTCGTCAATCTCTTCGCTTGACCCTCGTTGGTAAGCTCCGATGTTGATCAAATCTTCGGATTCTTTATATACGGACAACAATCTTTTGAGGTTATTAGCAGCATCTGTCTGCGTTTCTGGGGAAATATCTTTCATAACCCGGCTGATGCTAGCCAGTACGTCGATTGCCGGAAAATGTCCTCGGTTCGCGATACCGCGATTCAATACGATGTGACCGTCCAAAATCCCTCGCACCGCATCGGCAATCGGCTCGTTCATATCGTCACCGTCTACCAGCACTGTGTAAAAAGCAGTGATCGAACCCGTAGGACCTGTACCTGCACGTTCTAGTAGCTTAGGAAGACTAGCAAAAACCGAAGGGGTATACCCTCTCATCGCTGGCGGTTCGCCTACAGCAAGTCCAACTTCACGTTGAGCCATCGCGTAACGAGTAACGGAGTCCATCATCATCATGACGTTCATTCCACGATCTCGGTAATATTCAGCGATGCTTGTCGCAATCAATGAAGCTTTGATCCGAACGAGTGCCGGTTGATCCGAGGTTGCCACGATCACAACGGAACGTGCCAGACCTTCAGGTCCCAAATCTCGTTCGATAAAATCAAGCACTTCGCGTCCGCGCTCTCCGACCAAAGCGATCACATTGATGTCTGCCGAAGTGTTTCTCGCGATCATGCCCATCAATGTACTTTTGCCAACCCCTGAACCTGCGAAAATCCCGACCCGTTGTCCTTTGCCGATTGTAAGTAAGCCATCGATCGCTCTTACGCCTACATTGATCGGTTCATGTACTCGAGGGCGCTGGAGAGGATTGCTTGGGATATTGAATGTTGAAGCGTGAGCCATACGTGCCGGGAGTAGAGAACCGTCTAGCGGTCTTCCTAACCCGTCCAATACTTTGCCAAGAAGCTCAGATCCGACTTGTACGGTAAGAGGCTTGCCTGTTCCCACTACATCGCAACCTGGTCCAATCGACTGTAATTCACCGAGTGGCATCAACAACACTTTGTTATCTCGGAAACCTACGACTTCTGCTTGCAGCGGAGGTGCCGTTTTGGTCGGATAAATGTAGCAAACTTCGCCGATACTTGCATCAGGCCCTTCTGATTCGACCATCAATCCGATAACTTGCGTGACTTTGCCATTTACGCGAATCGGATCGACTTGCTTTAATTGATCCAAATATTTATCGACTAAAATCTCTTTCAATTTGCTACCTCCTTGCCCCTCGTTCACCTTATATTCGTTATTTTACACGCTTATAAAAACCCCGCTAAGGCTAAAAAGTGCTATTTCCTGATTTTAAAAAAACCCGGCAACCTACCTCAGTTCCTATAGTCTGATTCAAGCACTAGGAATAGCTTTCCTTTTTTCAAGAACCGGAAGATTCTTCATGCAGAGCGAGGCGCAACAGTTCTCGTTTGATTTCAGTCAGTTGCGTATCGATTCGGGCATCAACACTTCCGAAATTTGAACGAATCACACATCCGCGATCTTTTACCGTAGAATCAGGCAAGATTTGAAGTTCGGCTTGAGAATCAATCGACATAGCAAGCTCTTCCCGTGCTGAATTAATTAACGAAAATTGAGAAGGTGCTACACAAAGTGTAATCGTGCCTTGTTCTCTTTTACGCGATAAGGTTTGACGAATTAACGATATCGTCAACTCTTCATCTTCTGCCAACTTACGATCAATGACCTTTTCGGCGATCGCTGAACTTAGTTCCACCAAAAAAGGTTCAGCTTCTTGAATAATATCGCTTTTCGTTTGAACCGCTTCTTGAATCAACGCTTGTGCTTCTTGCGAAGCTTCTTGCATCCGCACGGCAAGTTCCGCTTCCGCTTGGGCTTTGCCTTCCTCATAGCCTTCGCGGAATGCTTGCATTTTTACCGCTTCAACCAGATGTTCATCTTGTTCGCGTTTATCTTGCCACCAAAATTCAATCTGCTGCTGAGCATCAGCAAGCATCTGCTCCGCTTGCTCTGCGGCTTCGCGAATTTGAAGCTCTGCAAACTCTTTGGCATCGCGAATCATTTCATCTTTTAAAATGATCGTTTGCTGATCCGCAACAGGCAGATGAGAATGTTCTTCTCCTTCAACTTGAGGTTGCTGCGAAGCATAATGCCGATGTAAATCCAGTTTGACAAAGTCTTCTTTCGGTACATACTGCGAAGATTTTATGAGGTTAGACAATGATATCATCTCCTCCGCCACGTGCGACGATAATCTCACCTGCTTCTTCCAGCTTACGGATAATCGTTACAATACGGGTTTGCGCTTCTTCGACATCGCGTAATCGAACAGGTCCCATAAATTCCATCTCTTCACGGAAAGTTTCTGCCATACGTTTGGACATATTTTTAAATACCACTTCGCGAACTTCTTCGCTTGCGACTTTAAGTGCCAATTGCAGATCGGCGCTTTCCACGTCGCGAATAATACGTTGAATCGAACGATCGTCGATATTGACGATATCTTCGAATACGAACATTCTTTTTTTGATTTCTTCCGCAAGTTCCGGATCTTGAATTTCAAGCGAGTCGAGAATTGTACGTTCTGTTCCACGGTCGACGCCATTCAAAATCGATACGATCGACTCGATGCCTCCGGCTGTCGCAAAATCTTGCGTTACCGTCGAAGACAGTTTTTGCTCCAAAATACGTTCAACTTGAGCAATGACTTCTGGAGACGTACTATCCATCATAGCAATTCTTCTTGCGACTTCTGCTTGCTTTTCTTGAGGAAGCGAAGACAAAATAATTGAAGCTTGATCAAACTGTAAGTATGAAAGAACCAGAGCAATGGTTTGCGCGTTTTCATTTTGAATAAAGTTCAAAATTTGGCTAGGATCGGCTTTACGCGCAAAATCGAACGGTCGTACTTGAAGAGTCGCAGTCAAGCGGTTGATGACTTCTAACGCTTTTTGCTCGCCAAGCGCTTTTTGCAAAATATCTTTCGCGTAATTGATACCGCCTTGCGAGATGTATTCTTGTGCTAAACAGATCTGATGAAATTCGGAAAGTACCGTATCTTTTTCCGAGCTATCTACTTTTCTAACGTTGGCGATTTCGAGCGTTAATTGCTCAATTTCTTCATCCCGTAAATGTTTAAAAATTTGAGCGGACACTTCAGGCCCTAGTGAAATTAAAAGAATCGCAGCTTTTTGCCGTCCGCTCAATGTCTGCGCGCTTGATTTAGGCACACTTTTTCACTCCTATTCGTCGGCTAACCAGGTGCGCAGCAGATTGACAAACTCATCCGGTTTCTTTTTGGCGAGCGATTCAAGCTGTTTTCGCATTTGACTTTCACCGCTAACTGTATCCAAATTGATCGAAGGCATTTCTGCCGGTGTAGGCAATTGCATTTCTTCCAACAATTCTTCTTCTTGGTTTCTTCTTCTGCGACGAATGATCAGGAAAATAGCAACGCCGAGAAGTGCAGCCAGCCCACCGATAATGCTCCATAACAGCACTCTTGATATTCCTGTATCTGCTGCAGCTGTTTCAGCTAAAGGAGTCGTGGACATAACCAGGATTTTTTGCGTCAACTCATCTTGAGTGTAAGTTACTCCCGAATCAGCAAGAGAAGCACCCACGATATTAACTAAAACACTATTAATATCCGTAATTGTCTGCGGTGGAATCGTAGTTTGCCCGGTTGGTGGTTCTAGCGCTACGTTGATGGTTAAATCTTTTACAATATAAGGGCTTTGCACGATTTGCTTGGTAATTTGGTCGACTTGATAGTTAACGATCTTATTAGAGCTTTCAGATGACCCGTTTCCCGAAGCTGTATCCCCTGGATACGTAGGTACTGCTTCTGTACCCGTTCCTGCTGCTCCACTCGTTGGATTGGCGCCACCGGTATAACTTTCTTGAATATCTTGAACGCTGATTTCAATACCCCGCATGTTTTCTTCGTCTACAGGTTCATAACGAATTTCGTCCTGATTGACTTGGTCGAAATTGAGTTTGGACGCAACTAACACGTTGACTTTATCCGCACCCACAATCGTTCCGAGGAACATTTTCACACTTTTCTCAATATCGCTTTCATATTTACGCTGCATCGCAAGGTTGTCTTGAATCGCACCAGATACGCCTGCACCAAATCCGTTGCCGGCGTTCGAAGCATACAATTCTGCGCTGTTGCTATTGATCGTAATGTTATCGATCGGAAGATTCGGAACCGAACTTTTGACTAAGTTGAAGTAACTGTCAATCACTTCTTGGCTGGGACGAAACCCCGGTTTGAAAGTCAACATCACAGCCGCAGAAGCTTGATCTTGATCTTCATCGCTAGCGAATAAACTTTCTTTAGGAAGGGTTACAAGCACATTGGCACTTTGGATTCCGTTCATCATCTGTAACAAAGATGCGATTTCGCCGTTCAAAGCACTATTGTACTTCACGTTGAATTCATTTTCGGTCTCACCCAAAGCAGAGTTCGCCATACCGAACATTTTGTTGAATCCAATTGTCCCGTTTTGAATAATGCCTTGTGAAGCGACATCTACGCGAATTTTTGCTGCGTTTGTACTGGGAACCGAAATACTTGTTCCATCTGCGCTTAATTTGTAAGGAACGCCTGCCGTATCGAGATAAGCCATCGTAGCAGCAGCGTCTTCACTGTTCATGTCTTTGAAAGCCACTTCGTATTCCGTTTTGGAAAACTGCATGGTAAGAATCACAATCGTCAGAATCGTAATTGCAACCGTCGATACCAGCAGGGCTTTTTGAGTTTTGCTTAGCCGATTCCAATAACCCAATATCGAATCTTTGATTCGGGTTAGTCTTTCGTTCACAGTTTCACCCCACTAGAAAACATTATACTTAGCTTTATTATGTCAATTACATTTGGGTACGCATAATCTCTTGGTAAGCTTCGATCACTTTGTTTCTAACTTGAGAAGTTAACTGAAGACCAAGCAAAGCTTGTTCGGAAGTAATCATAACTTGATCGACATTTGCTTGTCCGACCATGAATTGCTTGCCTGTCTGATCCGCTGTTTTTTCCATATCCGATACGCCTTGCAGCGCATCTTGTAAGTATTGCCCGAAACCTTGCATCGCTTCTTGCGGAGTCGCCGAAGCCGTTTCCTGGGAAGCGGAAACGGCGCGATTAGCAATTTGAACTGGATTGAACATATGGTTTTGAATCATAGCAATCTCCTTTTTGCTGATTTCCATCTATGGAAAAGCAATTTTATTTTAGAAAACTTACGTCAATCAATTATTTACCGATTTGCATAGCTTTCGTAAGCATCGCCTTTGTTGCGTTTAATGCCGTTACGTTAGCTTCATAAGAACGTGTTGCCGAGATCATATCGACCATTTCTTTAGCAATATCTACGTTCGGCATTTGTACATAACCATCTGCATTTGCATCAGGATGCGTCGGGTTGTATACCAGCTTGAACGGCTCTTGGTCTTCTTGAATCGCGGATACTTTCACCCCATTAGCGGGACTTTTACCATTCATGGCCGCATTCAGCGTTTGAGCAAAAGGAGTTTGACTGTTTTCAGATAATACGGCAATCTTACGGCGATAAGGCTGTACTTCACCGTCAACAACCTGTGCGCGAGTCGTATCCGCGTTGGCTATATTAGAAGAAACAATATCCATACGTAAACGCTGCGCCGTCAATGCAGAAGCGCTGATATCAAATCCGTTACTGATTCTCATGATTATCCGTTGCCTCCCAATGCGGTGCGCATCATTTTAATTTGGTGATTGACTTCTTCGATATAAGCATTGTAACGAATTTGGTTTTCGCCTAGCTTAACCATTTCGCTATCAATATCCACATTGTTTTTGTTATTGTTCATCGCTGTACTTTTATCGCTAGTAATTTTGGCATTAGGAATGGAATCTGTAGAACCGATGGAAATATGCCGGGAATTGGTAACTCTTCCCTTAATCGAACTTACACCGTTCATCTCCGACTGAAGCAGACTTTCGAAAGACACTTCAGAACGCTTAAAATAAGGCGTATCTGCATTGGCGATGTTGTTGGAAATTACATTCTGTCTGGTATTCGATGCGTCGATCGCGCTGCGCAGACGGTTAAAACTGGTATCGTTCAAAATATTCATCGATTCCACTCCTTTAATTAATAAGCCTTGTGCATACTATAAACTATACAAAATAAAATTTGACTACACTATTGTTTTTTTTGTCTTTTCCGAGAATTCGGCGAGAATACTGCTTAACTCCTCAATTTGGATGTAAATCCAGTCCTTATTCCTTTTAATGTCTATTCTAAGTTTCTTCGAGTTGGGACTATAAAACAATGAGAAAAAAGCCCTATCTTTCCTTAAAGGGAAGACAGGGCTTTTTCTTATTTTGGTTACTAACTTACCAATATCAATTACATGTTAAAAATGAATAGGCTTTCACAAACTTTTGTCTGCAAAAGGTTAAAACCTTCTGCATTTTTACAAACGATAAAAACGCTAAATTTATAAAATATATTGACTTAAATCTCGATCTTTTGCGATATCGCCTAATTTTTCGCGAACATAGGCTGGCGAGATCGTCATTTTTTCAATATTAAGTTCAGGCGCTTCGAAAGAAAGATCTTCTAGAAGCTTTTCCAATATCGTATGCAAACGACGTGCTCCGATATTTTCGGTATTTTGATTCACCGAGGCTGCGATACTGGCAATTTCTCGAATGGCTTCTTGAGAAAATTCGATTTCGACATTTTCAGTCTGCAAAAGATCGATATATTGCTTTGTCAACGCATTTTGCGGCTCGGTTAAAATCGCAATAAAGTCTTCCAACGTCAAACTTTCCAACTCAACCCGAATCGGGAAACGACCTTGAAGCTCCGGAATGAGATCGGAAGGCTTGGATACATGGAAAGCTCCAGCTGCCATAAACAAAATATAATCGGTTTTTACCGGACCATATTTAGTTACGATCGTCGAACCTTCAACGATAGGAAGGATATCCCGTTGAACCCCTTCTCTGGAAACGTCTGGACCATGTCCACGGCCGCTGCCTGCAACTTTATCGATCTCATCGATAAAGATAATGCCAGATTGCTCTGCTCGACGAACCGCTTCTTGATTGACATCGTCCATATCGATCAGCTTCGAAGCTTCTTCTTGCGTCAATGCTTTGCGAGCTTCGCGAATTGGTAATTTGCGACGCTTGGTTCGTTTCGGTAGGAAGTTACCTAACATTTCTTGAATGTTCATTCCCATCTGATCGTTACCTTGACCCGCTAGCATATCGAACATATTTGGCATCGCGTCTTCAACATCAATTTCGATCACATCGTCTTCGAGTTTACCCGCTAGCAGATTGAATCGAACTTGACGACGACGTTCGCTAAGCGAACCTTCTTCGTACCGATTTTTTTCCGGTTCCGGTTCAGGCGTTGTTTTACCTTGACCGCCAAATAACATTTCAAACGGATTTTTCTGCGCCGAAGATGATTTAGAAGCTGGCACTAAAATTTCTACGATTCGCTCATTCGCCATTTCTTCCGCTCGATCTTTAACTTTTTCAGTACGTTCCGCTTTCACCATACGAATCGAAGTTTCAACCAAATCGCGAACCATCGACTCCACATCACGGCCTACATAACCCACTTCGGTAAATTTAGTCGCTTCAACTTTGATAAAAGGAGCACCTACAAGTTTAGCTAGACGTCTAGCGATTTCGGTCTTACCTACACCTGTCGGTCCAATCATCAAAATATTTTTCGGAGCGACTTCGTCTCGAACTTCTTCCGGCAAAAGACTACGACGATAACGATTACGCAGCGCTACCGCTACCGATCGTTTTGCTTTTTTTTGCCCAACGATATATTTGTCCAGTTCCGCCACGATTTCTCGCGGTGTCAGGGCTTCGTTTTTCATGAATGTACCCTCCACTTGTAGGGCGCGTATCCAGATCACATACATTTTTTCGTCTGAATACCGCCGAAATTGGCGTTAAAGTTCTTCGACGATAATATTGTCGTTCGTATAGACACAAATTTCCGCAGCAATCTTTAGTGAAGCTTGAGCAATCTCTTTGGCATCCATATCCGCATGCCGCTTCAGCGCACGCGCTGCCGATAATGCAAAATTCCCGCCTGAACCAATTGCGATAATATCATCGTCTGGTTCAATGATTTCCCCGTTACCGGAAATCAACAACATTCCGTCTTTATCCATCACGATCATCAAAGCTTCAAGTTTGCGCAGCATTTGATCGGTACGCCATTCTTTAACCAATTCTACCGCTGCGCGCTGCAAATTACCTTGATGTTCTTCAAGCTTCGCTTCGAACTTTTCGAATAAGGTAATTGCATCGCCGACAGAACCTGCAAAGCCGGCAAGGATTTGACCGCGATACAATCTACGAACCTTTTTAGCATGTTGTTTCATGATGACATTTTGTCCCATCGTCACTTGACCGTCACCGGCTATCGCCGCTTTACCGTCTTTGCGTACTGCGCAAATCGTCGTTGCGTGAAACGAAATTTCCATCGTGATCCTCCTTATTCAGGCGTTGCAATTTATTGGCGAACGCCATTTAACGAATGTTCTTCGGTAAACGCCGCCAGCTTATCCAATGCTCGCATCGCCAAAGCTTCATTCTTTTCTTTTTTGTTGCGGATTTTTTGTTCTGGTTTTGGCAACAAACCAAAGTTTGCGTTCATCGGTTGGAAATGATCCGGATCGGCGTTCGTAATATAACGAGCCATGCCGCCAAGCGTCGTTTCTTCTGGGAATATGATCTGCTCGCGTCCCAAAGCTTGATGCGCAGCATTGATACCGGCAATCAGCCCAGAAGCTGCCGACTCTACATATCCTTCTACGCCTGTCATTTGACCTGCGAAAAACAGATTCGGACGTGCTTTGCACTGATAAGTCGGTTCAAGCAATCTTGGCGAATTGATAAAGGTATTACGGTGCATTACACCATAACGAACGATATCGACATTTTCAAGACCCGGAATCATTTGGAAGACGCGTTTTTGCTCGCCCCATTTCAAATGCGTTTGGAAACCAACCAGATTGTATAGCGTACCTGCTGCATTGTCTTGACGAAGTTGTACCACAGCGAAAGGAATTTTTCCTGTGCGCGGGTCAGGCAATCCGACTGGTTTCATCGGCCCGAATAACGCGGTTTGACGACCACGCTGCATCATGACTTCGATCGGCATACAACCTTCGAAGTAAATTTCTTTCTCGAATTCTTTGAGTTCTGCTTTTTCCGCGGTAATCAAAGCTTCATAGAAACGATCAAATTCTTCTTCAGTCATTGGGCAGTTCAAGTATGCCGCTTCGCCTTTATCGTAACGGGAAGCGAGATACACTTTATCCATATCGATCGAATCTTTTTCAATGATCGGAGCTGCCGCATCGTAGAAGTAAAAATATTCTTCGCCCATAAAACTTTTGATTTGCGCGGAAAGAGCCGGAGACGTCAAAGGACCTGTGGCAATAACCGTGATACCGTCTGCTGGAATCTCAGTCACTTCTTCTTCGCGTACATCAACCAGTGGATGTTCTTTGAGCGCTTGCGTGATTCCGCCCGAAAACAGATCACGGTCAACCGCTAAAGCGCCGCCTGCCGGTACTGCACTCGCATCGGCTTTTCCGATGACTAACGAATCTAATCGACGCATTTCTTCTTTTAATACTCCGACTGCGCCGGTGAATCCATTTGCACGTAGCGAGTTGCTGCATACCAACTCTGCAAAATAAGACGTATGATGCGCCGGTGTTTTCACTTTAGGGCGCATTTCATACAAAGTTACCGGAACGCCGCGGCTGGCAATCTGCCAAGCCGCTTCGCTTCCTGCTAGACCTGCTCCAATAACCGTTACTCGTTGACTGTTTGACTCTGGATGACTACTCACTTTTTCTTCCCCCTATAACATTAACCCTAATTCATCAAAGGATTTGGACTCCCACAATGGTTAAGCGTCTGCTGAATCTTCGCTATCTTCCACGACTTCCATATGATCGCAAGATGTACATTGAAGCTTGGTTCCTTGTTTGTTGCGTTTTTCCACCATAAGCGAGGAACACACTGGACAAGGTTTTTCCGAAGGACGATCCCACGATACGAAATCACATTCTGGATATTGATCGCATCCGTAGAAGATCCGCCCTTTTTTGCTGCGACGTTCAACGACGTGCCCTTCTTTACATTTTGGACAAGTCACTCCGATATTTTTGACGATCGGGCGGGTATTTCGGCAATCCGGGAAGCCCGAGCAAGCCAAGAATTTCCCGAATCGTCCCATTTTATACACCAATGGCTTACCACATTTTTCACAAATCTCATCCGAGACTTCATCTTGGATTTCGATTTCTTTCATTTCTTCTTCCGCAAATTCAAGCCGTTTCTCGAATGTGCCATAAAACTCTTGAAGCACACGCACCCATTGTTCGTCGCCTTCTTCTACATGGTCAAGACTTTCTTCCATGTGAGCGGTGAACTCTGCATCCAAAATTTCCGGGAAAAATTCTTCCATCTGCTCATTGATCAAATCACCAAGTTCAGTTGGCATAAACTTTTTCTCTTCGATCGCGACATAACCGCGTTTTTGGATCGTTTCAAGCGTAGGCGCATACGTACTTGGACGCCCTATACCGAGTTCTTCCAACGTTTTGACCAGACGCGCTTCGGTATATCTTGGAGGCGGCTGTGTAAAATGTTGCTTCGGCTCAATCGCTTTTTGTTCCAAAGGATCACCTTTAGCAAGTGCCGGCAAAAATTTATCTTCTTCCACGCTACCATCGTCGTTACCTTCTACATACACTTTCATAAAACCTTGGAAACGGACTTTCGAACCTACAGCACGGAATGTCGCATCGCCCGCCGCAATATCAACCGACAACGTATCCAATACCGCAGAAGACATTTGACTCGCAACAAAACGTTCCCAAACCAATTTGTACAATCGGAATTGATCACGGCTCATCGAAGCTTTGACCGATTCAGGATCGCGTGCAATCGAAGTCGGACGAACCGCTTCGTGAGCATCTTGAGAACTTGCTGATTTTTTCGAATATTGACGCGGTGTTTCCGGAGTGAATTCCGCTCCGTAACGTTCTCCGATAAATTCTTTTGCTTCTTCTTGAGCGCTTCCCGCTACACGAGTCGAATCGGTACGCATGTACGTAATCAGACCTACGGTGCCTTCTTTGCCAAGATCGATACCTTCATAAAGTTGCTGCGCGACCGACATCGTTTTGGCTGCTCGGAAATTCAACTTACGCGCAGCCTCCTGCTGAAGTGAGCTTGTCGTAAACGGAGGGGACGGATGGCGTTGGCGTTCTTTTTCCTTCACTTCGCCTACGACAAAATCCTTTCCTTCGAAAGCGGCCTGCACTTCTTTTACATCTTGCTCGCTATGAAGCTCTTTTTTGGTACCGTTTAATTTGTGGAACTTTGCTTCAAATTCATTGCCTTTTACAGCAAGTCGAGCGGTAATGCTCCAGTATTCTTCCGGAACGAATTCTGAAATTTCATTTTCCCGATCGATGATCAACTTGACCGCTACGGATTGAACGCGTCCAGCCGATAATCCTTTTTTTACTTTTTTCCAAAGTAACGGGCTGATCTTGTATCCAACTAATCGGTCAAGAATCCGGCGTGCTTGCTGCGCATTGACCAAATCCATATTAATTGGACGAGGCGTTTTGAACGCATCTTTCACGGCTTGCTTTGTAATTTCGTTAAAAACGACTCGGCAATCTTGCACATTATCAATATCCAGTGCATGCGCCAAATGCCACGCAATCGCTTCGCCTTCGCGATCCGGATCGGCTGCGAGATAGACTTTTTTCACTTTTTTACTTGCGTCTTTCAGTTCTTTCAGGATAGAACCTTTGCCTCGAATCGTGATGTATTTCGGATTAAATTCGTTTTCTACATCGACACCAATTTGACTTTTCGGCAGATCCCGAATATGCCCCATCGATGCTTTGACGATAAATTTGCTGCCTAAGTATTTGCCGATCGTTTTAGCCTTTGCAGGCGATTCTACGATGACGAGTGAATCCGCCATAGGTTCGTCCTCCTCTCAAAATATACAAGCGCGGCTTTCCAAGCCCCTTGCTCTGAACCGCGCTAATTGTTCGATTTTTTAAATGTTTTAATAGTAATGAATAGCAGGCATCGATTAGCGAACCGGGCCTCCGATCCATGCGTATACAGCGCCAGAGAGCGATTTTACCTGACTTTTTATGACTAACGATAGCAGAACGGAATGTAAAAGTCCAAAGTCCCACGAGGTCTTTTGTTGCAGCTCGTCGATACTCGCATCCCCTTGCTCCAATATAACGTATATCTTCCGCTCCTCTTTTGTCAATTTTTCATAACTCTCTTTTTTTGCAGAAGTTAACGAGGTCGGAACAAACAGATGCGTATATTCTTCTAAAATATCTTCTGCGTCTCCGCAAGGTTTGGCTCCATTTTTGATCAATTGTAACGTCCCTGAGCTTTTGGGCGATGTCACTTGCCCAGGTACAGCAAAAACATCGCGGCCGCTATCCAGTGCATAATCGGCAGTAATCAGTGAACCGCTTTTTTCGGCAGCTTCGACAATAAGCACCCCGCGAGTCAACCCCGCTATAATTCGATTACGCAAAGGGAACAAACCCGGCGAAGGACGCGTACCCGGAGGAAATTCCGATACGATTAAGCCTTGCTCAGCAATATCCCGATGCAGTATGTGATGCTCCGGCGGGTAAATCATATCCGGTCCTGCGCCGAGTACCGCGATCGTTGATCCTCCGTGCCGAAGGGCTTCGCGATGGCAAAAGCCGTCTATTCCTCTAGCCATGCCACTTACCAAACATACTCCGCGTTCCGCTAAAGTTCCGGCGATTCGTTCGCACATGACTCGACCGTAAGCCGTAGGTGACCGACTTCCTACAATCGCAATATTGAATCCGTGAAGCAATTCTCGGCGTCCTATTGTATAGATCATCCACGGAGGTTTGACGGATTCCTTCATTAAAGTAGGATACTCGTCATGAAAATAAGAAATAGGTTCAACACCTTGAATACGCAATTGATGAACTCGTTCGTTAGCTTGCTGAATATTTACGTTACCTGCCGCTTTGGCTTGTCGACTTTGTGCACCGAGTTTAAGCCATGTCTCTTCAGGAATCCGAAACAACTCGTCATAAGCAATTCCTTGATATTGAACGATTGCAAGCAAGCTTCTGATGCTTTCCCAACCGATCCCGGTTGTCTCATGCAAAGATAAAATCCATAATTGTTCAGGTAACCACTGCTTAGGCATATTTATTGTCATTTCTCCACACTCCTATATCGCCTAAAACACAAAAAGCAGCCCTTCTTCCCATTAGGGAAAGAAAGGCTGCTTGCCTTGTGCTTGCTTGGCTATTTTTTTAACCTGCTGTAAACGTTTCGAGCACTCCGCGTTCTTCCAATACAGCAACCAGAGTTGCGCCCATTTCAGCTGGAGTTGGAGCTACGCGAATACCGCACTCTTCCAGCTTAGCGATTTTTTCTGCTGCTGTACCTTTGCCGCCCGAAATGATGGCACCCGCGTGACCCATACGTTTGCCCGGAGGCGCCGTAGCGCCGCCGATAAAGCCAACGACAGGCTTCGTCATATTCGCTTTGATCCACTCCGCAGCTTCTTCTTCTGCTGTACCGCCGATCTCGCCGATCATTACGACTGCTTGTGTACCTTCATCTTCGTTGAACAATTTCAGGATATCAATAAACTCCGAACCTTTAACCGGGTCGCCGCCGATACCAACAGCGGTCGATTGACCGATACCACGCGTCGTCAATTGATGCACGGCTTCATAAGTCAAGGTTCCGCTACGGGAAACAACGCCTACTTTACCCGCTTTATGGATATAACCCGGCATGATACCGATCTTACAAGCTTCAGGCGTAATCACACCCGGGCAGTTAGGACCGATCAATACCGTTTTTTTGCCTTCAAGATACCGTTTTACTTTAACCATGTCCAGAACCGGAATACCTTCAGTAATACAGATAACCAGTTCAAGCTCAGCGTCAATCGCTTCCATGATCGAGTCAGCGGCAAATGCTGGCGGTACGTAAATAACGCTCGCGGTAGCACCTGTCGATTTAACTGCATCGTTTACGGTATTAAATACAGGAAGCTTCACAGAACTGCCGTTTTCAAGCGTAATCTCGACGTCCGTTCCGCCTTTACCCGGGGTTACGCCGCCCACCATTTGGGTACCGTATTCGAGAGCGCCTTTCGTATGGAAAAGCCCTGTCTCGCCGGTGATTCCCTGCGTAATGACTTTCGTGTTTTTATCAACCAGAATGCTCATGCCTATCCACATCCTCCGTTTAAAGTCGGTTTGTGAAACTTACGCTGCGGTGATTCCGTCGATTATACCAGCTCTACGATTCTTTTCGCGCCGTCAGCCATCGAATCCGCAGATACAATGTTGAGTCCCGATTCATTCAGAATCTTTTTGCCAAGTTCGACGTTCGTGCCTTCCAAACGTACTACAAGAGGTTTTTCCAGCTTGATTTGTTTTGCGGCTTCAACAACGCCGTCAGCAATAACGTCGCAACGCATAATGCCGCCGAAAATGTTGATAAAGATACCTTTTACTTCCGGGTCGGACAAAATGATTTTGAAGGCTTCTGTTACCTTCTCTTTTGTCGCACCGCCCCCTACGTCGAGGAAGTTAGCGGGTTCGCCGCCGTAGTATTTGATGATATCCATCGTCGCCATTGCAAGCCCCGCACCGTTGACCATGCAACCGATATTACCATCAAGGGCGATATAGCTGAGATCGAATTTGGATGCTGCAATTTCTTTCTCGTCTTCTTCATCCAGATCGCGCAAAGCCAAAATGTCTTTGTGACGGAATAAAGAGTTCGAGTCGAAGTTGAGCTTGGCGTCGAGAGCGATAACATCGCCATCTCCAGTTACAACAAGCGGATTGATTTCCGCGATGGAACAATCTTTATCAACGAATGCTTCATACAGAGCAAGCATAAACTTAGCTGCTTTGTTAACAAGCTCTTTCGGGATATTGATCGCATAAGCAAGACGACGAGCTTGGAACGGCTGTAAGCCTACAGCTGGGTCCACAACTTCACGGAAAATTTTCTCGGGAGTTGCTGCTGCAACTTCTTCGATTTCTGTTCCGCCTTCTTCGGAAGCCATCAGTACGACGCTACCGGTTCCCCGGTCAACGACAACACCGACATAGTATTCTTTTTTGATGTCGCAGCCTTCTTCAATCAGAAGACGCTTAATTTCCTTACCTTCTGGGCCTGTCTGATGGGTCACAAGCACTTTACCGATCAATTCTTCGGCATAGCTTCGCACTTCATCGAGACTTTTAGCCACTTTTACTCCTCCAGCTTTGCCGCGTCCGCCCGCATGGATTTGCGCCTTTACGACGACCACCGGACTACCGAGCTCACGAGCAGCGTCTACGGCTTCCGCCGCGCTGAACGCTACCTTGCCGCGAGGTACGGATACTCCGTACTGCTGCAAAACTTCTTTGCCTTGATATTCATGGATATTCATTTGTGAATCCTCCTATCAAATTGGCTCGCACCAGGCGGGTTGCCAGGCAGAAAAGTACAACCTCAATTAGTATAGCACGATTCACTCACAAAATTGAAACGCTTTCTTAAAATTCGAATGTTTCCGCTTTTTTCGACATTTTTCTCTTATCTAAAAAGAAGTAAAAATCCCGTAACGAAAGGCTTTTATCAAAAAAATCGACTGCCAGATTGGCAATCGATTTTTTATCATTTCTTTTTAAAAGAGGCTATTATTTGCCCGAAGGCGTTGAATTCACATCATGAGCACGAGCCAATAAATTTTGGAATCTGCCAAGCAGTTCCGCAAACTCAGGCCCATCCATTTTGAGGTCACGTGCCAGACACTCTGGAATATGTGCAGCTTTATCCTGCAATTCGCGTCCTTTTTCAGTCAACGAAATAAATACTTTGCGTTCGTCTTCTGTAGAACGATTACGCTCAACCAATCCTGCACTTTCCAAACGCTTAAGCAGCGGCGTGAGTGTACCGGAATCCAGGAACAATTCTTCCCCTAATTCTTTTACCGTGCGCTCATCTTGCTCCCACAATACGATCAATACGAGGTATTGCGAGTACGTTACACCTAACTGTTCCAAATAAGGTTGATACATCTTCGTAATTTCACGCGAGCTAGCATAGATCGAGAAGCACAACATGTTGTCCAACTGAAGCTGCGGATATTCATTCACTTTATCCATTCTGCGTACTCCTTCCATTCACTTACTGGTTTTTTTCCGGCAATCACTTACAAATATAATCGCATTAAATTTGATTGTTGTAAATATGTTAGGTAAAATTTGTCGAAACAAATACTGTGTACAACTTGACTTTCATTTCTTGCTGCTTAGAATAAAAGTACAGTGAATAGGTTCGGAAAAAGAGGAAGCACCCTTTTTCGATATCGCGGAAATCCCGCTATTATCTGAAAAGAGGTGTATTTTTTATGTATGGAAAAAGTTATAGCGCTTGTCTATACGGGGTTGATGGCGTGATCGTAGAAGTCGAGATCGATATTACAAATGGATTGCCGCAGACGACGATTATCGGTTTACCCGACTCTGCAATTCGCGAATCGACAGATCGGGTCAAAGCCGCGCTGAAAAATTGCGGTTTTCGTTTTCCTAACAGACGTGTGACGATCAATCTAGCACCTGCCGATTTGCGTAAAGAAGGTTCTGCGCTTGATTTGGCGATTGCACTAGGCATTTTATTGACAGACGGACAACTTCAATTGCCACAAGGAAAAAAACTAATCGCTGTCGGCGAATTATCGCTCGATGGCTCTTTGCGTCCGGTTCCCGGAGTTCTAGCGATGGCAGATTGTGCACGCAGGCAAGGGTTTGACTGTATGTTGATTGCAGCGGAAAATGCGGATGAAGCTTGCCTTGTCGAAGGGCTTACCGTCTACGCGTTACCGAATTTAAAGCAACTCGTGCCGGAAACGCAGCGTGCTGAATTATTAGCGGGTGTGGAAAAAAGGTATGACTTCGATGCCGAAGGTCTATCTTATAGCCAGCCGAATTGGGCACTTTCTTCTACAATTTCGAACGGTGATGATCTGGATTATGCCGATGTGCTCGGTCAAGAACATGCCAAACGAGCGTTGACGATTGCCGCGACGGGCATGCACAATATTTTGCTTTCAGGGCCTCCCGGAACCGGAAAAACGATGTTAATCAAGCGATTGCCGGGCATCATGACAGAACTCTCCGAAAACGAAGCTTTGGAAGCAACCAAAATTTTGAGCGCCGCAGGAAGGCTGAGTCAAGTTCGCTCCGGTCTGATCCGCCGTCGTCCGTTTCGCGCTCCGCATCATACGATTTCTCCTTCTGGACTCGCAGGCGGAGGTTCGATTCCGAGACCCGGCGAAGTAAGCTTGGCTCATAAAGGCGTCTTATTCCTGGACGAACTGCCTGAATTTTCGCGCGGGGCATTGGAAGTGCTTCGTCAACCGTTAGAAGATCGAAATGTAACAATAAGCCGCGCCAGAGCTTCTTTTTCTTTTCCCGCCCATTTTATGTTGGCTTGTTCGATGAATCCTTGTCCTTGCGGCGGGAAACGTGATGAAAACGGTCAGTCTACTTGTTCGTGTTCGCCGCCAACGATTTTACGTTATCAGAATCGAATATCGGGTCCTCTTTTAGATCGAATCGATATGCAAGTCGAAGTTCCTCAACCGTCTGCTCATCAACTGGCTCAACCCGGCGCTTCTTCAGCGACACTTCGCGACAAAGTTAATTCGGCTTCGGAACGTCAGCAAGCGCGTTATCGCGCTTTGTCTATTCAATACAATAGTGAACTGAGCGGGGCACGATTACGAAAATACGCAGATCCTGGACGTGAAGCACAGTTATTGCTGGAATCGGCGATCGAGGCGATGGGACTCAGCATGCGTTCCAGAGATCGGATATTAAAATTAGCGCTAACGATTGCAGATCTGGAAGATTGCTCGCAAATCCGTGCCGAACATATTGCCGAAGCGCTTCAATACCGGCAAATGGATCGGAATCAATTTTGATACGTATAAAGTGAAATGCAAAAAAAGCTTCTCTATCATTCAGAGAAGCTCTTTTTTTCGTATATTTGTTAATTAAAAAGCGTCTTCGATATGCTCTAACGAAACTACATTCAATTGACGCCCCAGCATAACGGCAATCACATCAAACCGAATACGGCGGTCGATTTTGCCGACACGCTGTAGATAAATCTCTGCTGTTTGTCTTACCTTTTGGATCTTTCGACGATCAACCGACTCGGCAGGCGAGCCGTATCCAAGACCGCTTCGGCTGCGTACTTCCACGATCACAATGGTCTCACCATTTTCTGCGATCAGATCCAATTCGCCTGACCGGCAACTCCAATTGCGTTCAAGAATTGTCCAGCCTTGCTGCTCTACATAATTCGCCGCCGCTTCTTCCGCTGCGCGACCTTTTTCTTTGCGATTAAACGTGACCGATTGCGTAGAATTGTTCATCGCCCTCTACGCCTCCCCGCTTCACGATCGCTTTGGTATACAAAAGATAACAGTTCGGCAACAAGCCCGTACAATTCTCCCGGAATTTGTTGATCTAAATCAAGTTTGGATAGTACTTCGACCAATGCTGCGTCTTCTTGGATCGGAACGCCGGCATCGTGAGCCCGAGCGAGAATCGCTTCCGCAATACTACCGCTACCTTTAGCGACAACTACAGGAGCAGACATCTGCTCCGGTGAATATTTAAGAGCTACAGCGCGCTTACGCGCAGCTTCTTCCGGCTTTTGCTGTTTCATACTTTCACATCCACTGCTCGGTAAGAAGGAGGCGTATAAGACAATGCCGTGCCAGAATCTCCGTTGTTTGACGTCGCTTTTTCAGGCAATGTATCGAATCGCAAAGCCATCAATTGATAACCTGCGGATTCCAACGCCGAAGTGATCTGAGGTTGACCGGCTTCAAGCAAAGGTCTTGCCCATTCTTCATCGTTACGAACATTTAGACTCACATTACGATCCACAACCTGCACATCGATCACAGTACGCCCTAGCGACTTCATATCTAGATCGAACCACAATCGGCAATTCGAAGCATCGAGTTCGCCTTTGGGACCCCGCCGAGATTCGATCTGCACAGAAGCTGTCTGATTTCCATCCGGCCCTACAAACGGCAAAAACATCGTGACTTGAGCAAAAGGTGCAGTTCGATCCGTATTCAGTAACAGTTGCTGCCCGGTCATTTGTTGCAGCGTTTGTTGTACAGCGTCTTTTAACCCTGCGGGAAGCGTATCGGAATTAGATAACTGTAATAATAAAGACTTCAAGGTCTCGCGTACCTCAGCTACCGATTGCTGCGCGGCTGGAGCAGCTGTTACGCTTCGGTCATCCGCTGTTGCAGAAGGGTTTATTGAAGTCGCATCTCCTTGGATCGCACGAAGGGCTTGTTCGGCAGCTTGACGGACAGCAGCCGATATTGGCGGTTGCTGCGGCGACTGAGCTTGAGTCTGTGCAGGTGCTGAAGCCTGCGTCGTTGCTTGAGCTTGAGAAGCTGCTTGAGCATTGGAGTTCGTCACAGGTGGATTCGAACTCGGTGTATTCGGCTGCGCTGTAGGTTGCCCGCTGGGCGGGGAAGCCGCATTTGTGTTTGGCGTCGCATTTGAAGCAGGAGTATTCAACAACGTCGATCTTGCCGTTTGTTGTTCATGTTCGGCACCGAGCATTTTGAGTAATCGACCGACCCACGGCGATGAATCTGCATTTTCTGTTTGCGAAGAAGCCGCAGCGTTTTGCCCTTGAGCTGCATTTGCGCTTTCTGTACTGCTGGCAGCAGCCGTACGCAACTCACCGAGAAGAGACTGTACTTTTCGCAATAAAGTAGCATCGCTAGGTTGAAGCTGGCTTTCTCCTGTTGGGACACGTCCGCTATTTACGGTCTGATTTGACGTACTCGACCTATTTGGAGGCGCCTCCGGCGTATTTGCTACATTTGATTGCGCCAAATTTGGACTACCCGATGTAGGCGCAGAAGCAGTTGGTGCAGCTCCCGTGGCGGGTACAGCACGCTCTGTAGCCTTCGCCAGATTTGTTGCGGGTAAGGCGCTGTCCGTATCTGGAGCAGTCTGACTTTGAGCTCCAGCCGTAGTTGTCGCACTCCCTGTGTTATTAGTCGCTACAGGAGTTGAGCTATTTGGCGAAGTTTGCGCAGGATGAGTCTGACCTTTCCCGCTCGGATCGCTATTTACAGTAGTCGACGTATTCGCGCCAGAAACCACATTAGCATTTGCCGGACGTCCAGTTACACCTTGATTTCCATCTTCAGCTTGACCCGACTGCCCTAAAGCTGCTGAAATCTGCTGCTCCAAATTTTGCAAAAGTGTCGAAGCCGGCGCTCCAAACACAGCTTGATGCATTCCCGACACACTTTGCGGCGTAACCGGTAAGCCGCGTTGCTGCAAAATACCAATCGAACGAACCCATTGCTGGGCATCGACAGTTGCTGGCTTTTGCGCCATTAACGTTTTGACTTCCGCACTGTTCTCTTTCGTTAACGGAATATCGGCTTTTTGCATCATGGTGATCATGTCACGATTTTGCTTATTATCCGGTAAACCGAGTTGTTTTAACGTTTGTTCTATCGATTGCGCACTGGCAGCTGCTCCGGGCGGAGCCGCAACAGGCTTCATCACAATCGTTCCGTCTTCGGTCGCCGGTTGAACTTCCATAAAAGCCGTTTGCCCAGCTTGTAGAGGTGTTTCTAATTGAGCGTTTACTTTCACGCCTTGAATTTGGATCACAGCTTCTTTTCCGTCTTCCGATACCGACTGCACGACGCCTCGGACGACTTGCCCGGCGCGAAGGTCTACTTGTTTGAATTCGCCCGGTTTCGAATCGCCGATTATGTTTTTAAATAATGAACCGATATTCAACACATTCACCTCTTTCCTCACTGCTTATTGCCGTAATCGAAAAGCTTCTATTTATATCAATATATCGGAAAATAGAGCAACGATAATAAGAAAGTCATACAAAACGTTTATGAATCTGAATGATCGGATTCACGCAATTGTTCATATTGAGCTTTCATTTTGACTAAAAAACTATGACGATGCAGATCGCTGATTCCAAGCTCCAAAATCTTTTCGCGATGCAGAGCTGTACCGTATCCTTTATGGATCGCGATTCCGTATCCGGGATAAGCTTCCTCCCATTCCCCTGTGCACAGTCGGTCGCGTGTCACTTTGGCGATAATCGAAGCCGCTCCGATACTTTGACTGAGCGAGTCCCCTTTAATAATCGCTTGTTGCGGTAAATCTACTTCAATCTTCTCGGCATCAACCAGCAGACTATCCGGTTGCTCCGTTAACGCTTCTACCGCCATTTTCATCGCCAAACGAGAAGCTTGTTTAATATTGATTTGGTCGATCATCTGCGGAGTGACACGACCTACCCCGACTGCAATCGCTTCGTTCATGATGATATCGTAAAGCTGATCGCGTTTTTTCTCCGAAATCTTTTTCGAATCGTCAATACCTTCAATTTTGAGCCCTACAGGTAAAATGACAGCGGCAGCAACCACATCGCCGAACATACAACCTCGACCCACTTCATCGACGCCTGCGATTTTTTGGTACCCTTCTGCCCACATTTCTTTTTCTAAAAGTAGACGATCTATCTCCACTTTCACTTTTTTCGGCTTGGGTGTCGTAGTCTGATCTTCATTTTTTTTCGCTTTTGGCATAACGTTCTCCTTTAATTGATCATATCCTGATACAAAAAAGATCGCCGAAAAGCTCGGCGATCTTTTGCCACACTGCTTGCGCGGCATTTTTGCTTACTCTTATAAAAAAGATTAAAAAGGTTCTTCGAGCGAAAAACGTCCCATTTTCCCGGCACGCAAATCTCGTAAAAACAAAATCGAAGCTTTCGTGAGATCGACGCGACCTCCGCTCATCAAACATCCACGTTTGCGACCGATTTGTTCCATGATCTTTACGATTTCGTCAGCATCATCGAACACCGTTGGGCGTTCGCCCAGTTCATAACGGTCGGATAGAGTCTGCCAATAATGCTCGGCGCAATATTTAATTGCAAAAAAAGTTACGTCTTCGACGTTCAATACGTCTTCTTTGATCGCTCCGGTTACGGCAAGTTTCATACCGACATTCTGATCTTCAAACTTCGGCCACAGAATACCCGGCGTATCCAGAAGTTCCATTTCTTTGCCGATCTTGATCCACTGCTGGCCTTTCGTTACGCCTGGACGATCCCCAGTTTCCGCGATACTTTTGCCAGCAAGCTTGTTAATCAAAGTCGATTTACCCACGTTTGGAATACCCACAATCAGTGCTCGAATCGCACGCGGATTCATACCTTTGGAAATCTGACGTTCGATCTTTTCTTTAAGCAGTTCTTTGGCATAGACCGAAATATCTTTCACTCCGCGACCACCAGGCGTATCGGTCTCGATCGCCAGATGTCCTTCTTCGCGGAAATATTCGATCCAGCGCTTTGTTACTTCAGGATCTGCCAAGTCCGACTTGTTCAGCAGAATCAATCTAGGTTTATCTTTGAGAATGTCTCCGATCATCGGATTGCGACTCGATAACGGCAAACGAGCATCCAGCAGTTCGATTGCCAAATCGATGAGACCTAATTTTGCTTCGATCTGTCTACGAGCACGCGTCATATGACCGGGGAACCATTGAATTGTCATTGCGGTGTTTCACCTCTCTTAATAGCGGAGCAGGAATAATAAATTAATGATTTACAATATGGAATTCGTTAAATGGCCAGAACACAAGATCAGCACGACCTGTAATATCACTAAAAGGGACATATCCGATCGATCGGCTATCTTTACTGTTTGGACGATTATCGCCCATTACGAATACATGCCCTGCTGGCACTGTGCCATCCGGGAACAACGAATTTGGGAAGTTTACATTATTATTGTACGTTTCGCCATTAGCATGTGCCGCATCAAGTACACCTTGAATATAAGGCTCCTCGATCACTTTACCATTCACGGTTACTTCGTCGCCTTCTACTTTAACCGTATCTCCCGGCAAAGCGATAACCCGTTTGATGAACTCTCTGTTATCCTCGGAAGGCACTTTAAACACAATCACTTCGTCTTTTTTCGGAGTTCGAATATCGTATAAAATTTTGTTGACGATTACCCGCTCTTCATTGTGGAAATTCGGTTCCATCGAGGAGCCATCGACCATGTACGGCGCGAAAAGCAACCAGCGGATCACAAATACCAACACCAAAGCAATCGCAATCGCTTTTACCCATTCCAGCGTTTCACTTTTGACTTTGTTTTTCGGATTGTTAGGTGTTTCTTCCGCTATAGGGCGGTTTGAATTCTCTTCCATAGCTTGCTCTCTCCTTACGCTTGATCTACTCAACATCAGCATTTTGCAAAACCGTCCGTGTATCGTCCGGTTTTGAGAAATGCTCATATTTTTACGGAAATCAACCGGAATTTCTAAAATAAAACAAGCCTCAAACTTACTTTTTCACTGCGAATAAGCTTATGAGAATAAAACGAAAGGAGCTTGTTTCCAAGCTCCCCATTTTCGCCTGTTTAAGCTTCCGCAAGGGAAGATTAACGACGAACTTCTTTAATTCTTGCAGCTTTACCGCGCAGTTCACGCAAGTAGTAGAGTTTCGCACGACGGACTTTACCGTGACGTACGACTTCGATTTTGTCGATTTTTGGCGAGTTGATCGGGAACGTTCTTTCAACGCCTACGCCGTAAGAGATCTTACGAACGGTGAAAGTTTCGGCGATACCGCCGCCTTTACGTTTGATGACTACGCCTTCGAACAACTGGATACGCTCGCGAGTTCCCTCGATAACCTTAACGTGTACTTTCAAAGTATCGCCAGGACGGAAGCTAGGGATATCAGTGCGAAGTTGTTCTTGAGTCAAAACTTGAAGTAAATTCATAATTTGTTTCCTCCTTCCACTCATGCGTTCATACGTTTTCTTCGGAACGGTGTTCCGCCTCATCATTCGCAGAGGACCGCAAGATTACACAACAGATTGATTTTAACATATAGACTAGCAAAAAGGCAACAGATTTTATAAAAATAATGAAGTGAAAATCAACTTACCATTTTGAAGAACCGCTCGAACGTCCGCCGCCTCCTTTATTGCCCCAAGAAGACGAACCGCTTGATCTTCCACCGCCGCCCCAGCTTGATCCGCCGGACGATCTTCCGCTTGAACCGCCACCGATCCTAGGGCCGCCAAATCCACCGCCGAAACCGCCTCCCCCGCCGCGATGATTGTTATTCGAGCGCTGCACCGCTCTACGATAATCCCGTTCCATCTCGTCTAACAGTTGCCGCGCCAATGCTGCTTGAGCCATCGAATCTTCAAAGCGACCTGCCGCAATCAAACGACGCGCTTCCGATTCAAAACCGTTATAACGTCCGCTATACGTAGACGTGCGCACATAACGTCGATACGTTTGTTCCCGGCTTCGGAAATCTCCGCTTAACTGCTCCAGCTGTTGGATCGCTTGCTCGCGGCGTTGCTGCAAATCACGGATGTGTCCGGCAAAATCAGCAGCGTTGCGTTCATAAGCGGCTAATAGCGGTTCTGCGCGAAGCAGATCGACGATTTCACTTTGCAAAAGACTCGAAATCGCTTCTCCTTCTTGCTCCGCGCTACTGAGCGCACGATCGTATTCAGCCATCTGAACATTCATTCCGCGATAGGTCGCTCCAGCTTGGCGAAAAACGCTGCGCGCTCCTTCGAATCGTTGCGCTGCTGCTCTCCGCTGAGTATCCAGCTCTTGCGCATATTGTAGCGACTGCTGCATCAACTCGCGCGAACGCGTTACAAGTTCATCGACGCGATCACTTTTTTCCCGTGCCGCTTTATAATATTGAACTTGCGGATTCAGCGCCGAACGAATCTCGGGCAATAACCGGCGGATTTCTTGCTCAGCTTGAGCAATTTCTTCGCGGCGATGATGTTGCTCGCTCAAATGCGACTCTGCATAACGTCCGCGTAACAGTTCCAATTCCCGATCATATTTCGGTGCGAACTGTTCAATTTCATTCAAAAGACTTTGCGCGGCTTGAAGCGATTCAGCCGATGAACTTCGACTTTCGATTCGCCGGGTGACGATGTTTTTGGCTTCTTGAATCAAATCTACAATTTTCGCCGCAGATTTCTTGCCCGCCGGAACATCACCTGCTTGAATCAACAGATTCAAATTTTGCGTTTCGCCTCCTGCGTTGCTCAACACGCGAAACGGATCTTCTTCGGTTAACAACAATCTTTCTCGCTCGACTACCGGACGTAACTGACGTTCGGTTTCTACGATCTGGCTAGGGAATTGGCCACTTTGTTCGGCTAAGCCGCTTAACGACTGAACATGTCCCAAAATTTCATGTAATTGTTCTAACGATTGCTGCGCCGGAGCGGCAGCTTGCATCACATCGAATTCATCGAGACCATCTGCTTTTTCCAGCAACGTTGCAGCATCATTCAAGCTTTTTTCCATCGTAGAAAGCGGATATCCCGTGTCGTTTTTCAATTGATTGAAAGCTTGACGCGTTTGTTCCTCTAATGCTTTGCCTTCTTTTACTTGACGGCGAACTTCGGCAAAGCTCTCCGAGACCTTTTCAAAACGTTCGTTCAACGCTGTGACTTGCTCTTCCCATGCTTGAACTTCAGCCGTATAACGATCTAGTTCTTTGCGCTGCGTACGGCTGGCAAAACTGCCGGGACGGAAAGCTTCAAGCTGCTGTGCTAACTGACCGGAACTTTGATGCAAAGATACGGCTTCGCGGCTTATGCTTTCGGCTTCTTGCAGCGTTTGTCCTTGGACAAATCCCATTTCTACTTCTCTAAAAAGTTCCGAGACCATAATCCGATCAATCAATGCCGCAGCGTCTTGCTGCTGTTTTCGAAGCTGATTGGCACGTTGCTTGACTCTGGAACCCGACTTGAACATGCTCCACACGACATAAAGGACGATTCCCAATACGCCAAGTGCCAAAACGATATACAGCCAGCTTCCGCCGAACCCTCCAAAAGAGTTATTGCTTGAAGCACTATTCGAGTTATTGACGTATTCTCCGACTGCAAGCGCTCCGTCAGCAGGATCGCCATTTTGAGCCGCCGGCACAAAAGCTCTCTCGATGATTCGCTGCGCGTTGCCGAGCGACGAATTCTCCAGCTCCAATACGACAAAATTCGGATCGGTTACAATCAATAGCAGCAGCTCATTTCCGTTAAGCCCCCATCGATCGTACGTCTGCGAAGCCAAAATTTCCGCTTGATTTTCACTTAATCCACTTTCCGTTAACACATAGACTTTGTATGTACCTTGAGATAACTTTTGTTCTAACTCTTGAATTTGATTAGATGTAAATATACCGGCTTCGTCTGTAACGATCCCGCTTCTTTGCGGGCTTGCAGCGGACGCAGACCATACAGGCGTCAACATCAGCAATACCACAACAAGTAGCGGAATCGTTTTTTTCCAAATCGATATTCGCAAAACTTCATCCCCCTTTTCTTCATGCCTTCTCAAACTCTTAGACGTTCTACTCAACCTCTACGCTAATTTCCAGTTTACCATCTTCAGCAGTAAAACGATAAAAAATTCCCTGAATATGAAAAAAACCTGTGAACTCCGCTTTTTATAGCGAAGCCCACAGGCCATTAACTTTTGGCATCAAGACGTCGAATCTAATTCTTTCTTTAACTCTTCGACCCACTTTTGTTCTTGCGCCGTCAATTCAAGTTTCTGCAATAAATCCGGTCTGCGCTCAAGCGTGCGACGCAGTGATTCTCGGCGACGCCACGCTTCGATATTCGCATGATGACCCGACAACAAAATATCCGGTACTTTCATTCCTCTAAATTCAGTAGGACGCGTATAATGCGGGTATTCGAGCAGCCCGGTACTGAACGAATCGCTTACCGCGCTATTCGCATTCCCCAATACGCCGGGAAGAAGCCGCACCGTGCTATCGATCATCACCATTGCAGGAAGTTCGCCGCCGGTCAGCACATAGTCGCCTATCGAAATTTCATCGGTAACCAGACCATCGCGAATCCGTTCGTCATACCCTTCGTAATGCCCACAAATAAAAATCAAATGATCTTCTTTGGCGAATTCTTCGGCTTTTTGTTGGGTAAAAGTCTGACCTTGCGGACAAAGTAGCACAATACGAGGACGAGAAGAATCCGATGGTTTTTCGTTAACTTGAGCAGCCTCGGATTCCGCTCCTGCTTCTTCTTCCCGAATACGGAGCAGATCTTCGACCGCCGCAAAAATAGGTTCGGGCTTCAACACCATTCCCCCGCCGCCGCCATAAGGCATATCATCGACTTGCCCATGCTTACTGGTCGAATAATTGCGGAAATTCACAGCCGAAAGTTCAACGATCCCTTTGTCTCTCGCTTTGCCTAAAATACTTGCATTGAAAACGCCGTCGAACATTTCCGGGAACAACGTAAGCACATCGATCCGCATCAGAGCGCTCATTAATCCAGCAGCCCTTCCATCAGTTCGATCCGTACTTTTTTCTCGGCAATATTGACCTCTTTAACGACGCTTTCGATAAACGGAATCAACAGTTCTTTGCCGCCTTTACGTTTGACAACCCATACATCGTTTGCACCCGGAGTTAAAATATCGGTGATACTTCCCAGTTCTTCGCCTTGCTCCGTCCATACCGTGCAGCCAATAATTTCGTGGAAATAATACGCATTGTCTTCAGCTTCGACTGCTTCTTCTTTCGGAACTTTAACTTCCCAACCTTTATACTTTTCAACTTGATTGATATTGTCGTACCCTTCAAGCTTTACAATATAGACTGTTTTTTGTTCGCGTGCCGATACGATTTTCACTTTCAACTGCGTACCTTCTTCTGGCGAAGTCAAGATCAGTTCTTTTCCTTTAGCAAAGCGCACTTCCGGAAAATCGGTAAAAGGGAAAATCTTCAATTCTCCGCGTACTCCGTGGGTATTCGCAATTTTACCTACACTTAGAAAATTTAATGCCGCATTGGAATTCGTCATCTATCTATCTTCCTTTCAATTAAAGTCTTCACTACGTACGAAAAGGGGCTAGGAAGATAACCTCCTAACCCCTTTTCGTATATCTTTAAGACCGGAAAACTACGTTTTCCCTTTTAAGACTGGATATCTACGGTTACCCGCTTGTCCAGCTTGACTGCTGCCGACGTTACGACCGTACGGAGTGCTTTGGCAATCCGCCCTTGCTTCCCAATGATCTTACCTATATCATCAGGGTGAACAAAAAGCTCATAGACCACTAAAGACTCTTTCTCTACCGTACGGACTTTAACGTCTTCCGGGTGATCGACCAGAGCTTTTGCGATAACCGCTACTAACTGTTCCATGTCAACCCCTCCGAGTCATTGTCTTATTTTTGAAGTTTAGCTTCATGGAATTTCTTCATGATGCCGGCTTTGCTAAGCAGATTGCGAACAGTGTCAGACGCTTGCGCCCCAGTTTGCAGCCAAGCCAAAGCTTTTTCTTCGTTGATGTTCACTACTTGCGGTTCAGCGACCGGGTTGTAGTAACCAATCTCTTCGATAAAACGTCCATCACGCGGGGAACGGGAGTCCGATACCACGATACGATAGAAAGGCGCTTTATGCGCACCCATGCGCTTCAGACGAATACGAGTTGCCACGAAAATCACCTCCTTCAAGAAATAAACGGCTTCGAAAAACCGCGGCGGCTATATAGCCTATATGGAAAGCTCCTTTTCGTTTAACGGAAAGGGAACCTCATGCCTTTGCTCATTTTTTGCATTTGTTTCATCGCTTTGTTTTTGCCGCCTTTCGGATCCATCATGCCCGAAAGCTGCTTCATCATCTTTTTCATCTCATCAAATTGTTTGATCAGACGATTGACTTCCGCAAGCGATGTTCCGCTGCCGGCTGCGATACGCTTACGCCGACTGTGGTTGATAATCTCTGGCGACTGTTTTTCTTTGCTCGTCATCGAGCGGACAATCGCTTCGATTCTGCCGACTTGTTTGTCGTCGACTTTCATATCGTTTTTTTGCTTCATCTTATTCATACCGGGAATCATATCCATGATCTGATCGAGCGGCCCCAATTGCTTGACCTGCTCCATCTGCTCCAGAAAATCGTCGAATGTGAATTCGGCGTTACGCATTTTGCGCTCCATTTCTTTCGCTTTTTTCTCATCGATTCCGGACTGAGCTTTCTCGATCAGCGACAACATATCGCCCATGCCGAGAATTCGCGATGCCATCCGTTCCGGGTGGAAAGGCTCCAAAGCATCGAGTTTCTCGCCAAGCGAGATAAACTTGATCGGGCAACCCGTAACGGCTTTGACCGACAAAGCCGCGCCGCCGCGAGTATCGCCGTCGAGCTTCGTTAATACGACGCCGGTTAGCGACAACTGTTCGTTGAAGCTTTGTGCGACATTGACCGCGTCTTGACCGGTCATCGCATCGACAACGAGCAAGACTTCGTCAGGCTTCGTCTCGGTATGAATTTGTTTCAATTCGTCCATCAATTGTTCGTCGATATGCAAGCGACCCGCGGTATCGATGATGACATAGTCATGACCTTTATCTTTGGCTTCTTGCAGACCTTGACGCGCAATCTCGACCGGGCTGACTTGATCTCCCAGCGAGAACACGGGAACGTTCAATTGTTCGCCCAATACTTGAAGCTGCTTGATTGCCGCAGGGCGATAAATATCGCCAGCGATCAGCAAAGGTCGACTGCCTTGTTTTTGAAGCATTTTCGCAAGCTTACCGGTTGTTGTTGTCTTACCGGCACCTTGCAAACCTGCCATCATGACAACTGTAGGCGGTCGGTTATTTTTATTGAGCTTGGACTGTGTTCCGCCCATCAGCTCGGTTAATTCTTTATTTACAATATCGATAATGACCATGCCCGGTGTAAAGCTCTCTGTGACTTCTTTGCCGAGTGCTTTTTCTTTCACCTTGCCAATAAAGTCTTTCACGACTTTAAAGTTGACGTCCGCTTCCAGCAGCGCCAGTCGCACTTCGCGCATTGCTTCGGTTACGTCTTCTTCGGAAATTTTACCTTTTCCGCGAAGTTTGCCGAAAACGTTCTGCAATCTGGTCGTTAATCCTTCGAATGCCATATGTTCACCCTGCTTCCGTATCTATTCTCTCTATTATATACCGAAAGCCGTTCAATTATCGAATCCGTAAAATTCCTTACCGCTTACTCCAGCGATTGTAACTTTTGCGAAATGTCGCTCAGACTCGAACGTTGTTGCTCCGGAATCTGTTCATCATTTGCCAAAATTTCCAATTCCCGAATCTGCTGCATCCGATGATCGTGCCGTTGCAACAATTCAAGCTTCGCTTCGTAATTTTCCAGCGTCTGCTCAGCACGCTTAATATGCTCGTACACCGCCTGGCGGCTAATCTCGAATTCCGCTGCAATCTCTCCCAAAGAGAAATCGTCATGGAAATAATATTTCAAAAACGTCTGCTGTTTCTCTGTGAGCAATCGCTCGTAAAACGCGAACAGCAAGTTGATGCGATTCGTCTTCTCCAGACGATTATCTTGACTCATCGGAACGCTCCTCTCGTCAAGGGAAAACACTTTACACACCAATCAACGTTCCCTATCATACCGAAAACAAAAGAAGATGTCAAGCGCTTTTGCTTAACATCTTCAACGTTTATGCAAAACATTTTTTGAGCTCCGTTTACGGCAGCAAATACATCAAAATACAGAAGAAATGCAGGATGCTTCCGCCGAGTACAAAAAGATGCCATACCGCATGATGATGCGGGAATCCTCGCCATACATAAAATACAGTGCCGACCGTATACATCAGACCGCCCGCAACCAGCAAATGAATGCCTTCAGCCGGAATCGCTTGCGTTAACGCACCCCAGGCGAGGACAATCAGCCACCCCATAATCAAGTAGAACAAAGTCGACATAAACAAAAACTTTTTAACGAAAAAGGCTTTGAAAGCGACGCCGCCCAGTGCGATTCCCCATACGATCCCGAACAAGGTCCAACCGAGTGGCCCGCGAATCGCGGTGAGCATAAAAGGCGTATATGTCCCCGCGATAAACAGATAAATCGAAGAATGATCCATGAACTCGAAAAAGTCTTTTACTTTGCCTTCGCGGAAACTATGCACCAATGTGGAACTCATATACAGCAGCAGCATCGTCGCTCCGTAGATCGTGAAGCTCACGACATGCCAAGCGTTGCCTTTGATACTTGCAAATACGATCAACAGAACCAATGCCGCAACACTCAGCGCAGCTCCAATTCCGTGCGTGACTGCATTCGCTACTTCTTCCCGGCGGGAATACGTATGGGTATTTGCCATAGAGTGATCCCTTCCTTTCCTTTATAGATCCTAACGTCCGTCATCATTCCAACTTCTCTGAGTATAAACCTTTACGTGCTACTTTTCCAATTTCAAAAAAAGCGATCTGCGTATTCGGTTGATTATCCCGTCGCAGATCGCTTTTCAAATTGATTTCTATTTTTATTGCTCGGTCGAAGTGGATTCGCCGTTTTCTTCTTCGACAATTTCTTCTTCAATCAATCCTGCGAATAACGCATGGACAAATTGCTCCGAATCGAATTCTTGCAGATCTTCCATCTTCTCACCCAGACCAACCAGTTTCACCGGAATATTCAGCTCTTGACGAATCGCAACGACGATCCCGCCTTTTGCCGTACCGTCAAGCTTGGTCAGAACCAGACCGGTTACCCCGCTTTTTTCACCGAATAATTTGGCTTGGCTCAGCGCGTTTTGTCCGGTTGTCGCATCTAGTACCATCAGCACTTCATGCGGCGCATCTGGAATTTCGCGTTGAATCACTCGGAAAATTTTGTTCAGCTCGTCCATCAAGTTTGTTTTGTTTTGCAAACGACCTGCCGTATCGCAGATCAACACATCCACATTACGTTGCTTCGCAGCTTGTACTGCATCGAACATGACCGCCGCCGGGTCAGAACCGGAACCTTGCTTGATCACTTCGACGCCTGTACGTGTTCCCCAGACTTCAAGTTGTTCGATCGCGCCCGCACGGAATGTATCTCCGGCTGCAAGCAATACTTTTTTGCCTTCGCTTTTGAATTTGTGAGCAAGTTTGCCGATGGTCGTTGTCTTGCCAACCCCGTTAACGCCGACAAACAAAATCACGGTAGGGCCATTGGTATTCATATTCAGCGAATTGTCTTGCTCCCCGCGCAACAATTCAACCAGTTTTTCCGATAAGACCGGACGAAGTTCGCTGGCATCGTTAAGGCGACGTTTTTTGACTTCGACACGCAGATCGTCGATCAGCCCCATTACGGTATTTACCCCTACGTCCGCGCCGATTAGGATTTCTTCCAATTCTTCGTAAAACTCTTCATCGATTTTGCGGCGGCGTACCATCAGACTGGATACGCGCTCTACGAATCCTTTGCGTGTTTTTTCCAATCCGTCTTTAAATTGTTTGGTTACCGTATCTGTTTTGCCGGCAATACTTTCTTTTAATTTACGAAAAAAGCTCATGCTTTTTGCCTCCTATCGACTATGAACCGTTAAGCGATTCCGATCTCTTCATCTTCCAAACGTACCGATACCAACTTCGAGACGCCGCCTTCTTCCATCGTTACGCCGTATAACACATCGGCTTCTTCCATCGTGCCTTTGCGGTGCGAGACGACAATAAACTGCGTTTGTTCCGAAAACTCACGTAAATATTGAGCAAAACGCGTCACATTCGCTTCATCAAGCGCGGCTTCGACTTCGTCCAATACGCAGAACGGAACCGGCTTCACATGCAAGATGGCAAACAATAACGCCATTGCCGTAAGCGCACGTTCTCCGCCCGATAACAATTGTAGATTTTGCAACTTTTTGCCTGGAGGTTGCGCGACAATATCGATTCCGGTATCCAGCAGATTATCGGGATCGAGCAAGACGAGATCTGCGCGACCGCCTCCGAATAATTTGGCGAAGACCGTTCCAAATTGCCTACGGATCGCATCGAACGTCGTTTTGAAGCGTTTGGACATTTCTTCATCCATTTCGCGAATCACGAGATAAAGCTGTGCTTTCGCTTCCATAAGGTCGTTTTTTTGTTCGTCCAGGAACGTATAGCGCTCGCTAACCCGTTCGTATTCTTCAATCGACCCGAGACTGACTTCGCCAAGCATCGTGATTTTACGTTTGATCTCGCGTACGTCAAGGCGTGACGCTTCGGGATCTTGCGGAACTTCATAACGCTGCTGAGCGGATTCGTAACTGATTCCATACTCTTCGCTCAGTTTTTGCAATGTATTTTCCAGTTCTACATCCAGACGATTGCTTTGGATTTCGGTATGGCGCATACGTTCTTGGATCGTTTTGAGTTCGCTTCGCTGCTTATGCGTTTCATTCTCGCGTTCTTCCAGCTTACGCTGGCGTTCCGTGCGCTCGGCACGTTTTTGTTCCAACGTTTCTTGCGTACCGCTTTTTAGTTCTTTCGCTTCTTGCAATTCGCGTACATGATTTTCAGCATCTTTGCGATTAGCGGCAAGTTCAGCTTCGGCTCCGCGCAACATTTTACGACGATCCGCAAGTTGAGTCGATACGCTACCGGTTTCTTCGCCCAGTCGATTTAATCGTTCTTCCAGCGAAGCCGTTTCTTGCATCAGACGACTTTCGCGTACTCGAAGTTCGGTCAATTGATCTTGCAATTCTTCTTTTGCCGATTCGCTGGCTTTGCGCGCAAATTCCGCAGCACCGATCGCTTGACGAGTCGCGACTTCTTCCGCTTCTAGCTCTTTGAGCTTTTCTTCGGCTTTTTGACGGCTATCACTGGCACTTTCCAACTCTTCATTATATCCTGAACGTTCTTCACCGTGCAGCGCAAACTGCTCGTTCACATGACGCAGTCCGTGTTCGGTCTGTTTGAGTTCGCCATCAAGTTGCTGCTGCTGCGTACGGAGTGAATCGCCGCGTTCGCGAAGTTCGATCAACCGTTCTTCGCTCGCCGCTGCCAATTCGCCGTTTTTACGTTCTTCCGCAGTCAGGCGCGCGATTTCACGTTCGCTTTCTTGAATCTCGCGTTCCAATTGCTCTAACGCACGTTTACGGCCGAGCAGGCTGCTGTTACGGCGATTTTGGCTACCGCCCGTCATCGAACCGCCAGCATTGACGACATCGCCTTCGAGCGTCACAACTCGATACCGATAATTCAGCCGAGAAGCGATTCCATTCGCATCTTCCAACGTCTCCGCTACGACTAATCCACCGAGCAAACTGCCTACAATATCTTTGTACCGCTCATCGGCTTGAACTAACTCGGCTCCGATTCCGACAAAGCCTTGTGCACCGGAAGCCGCTCTTTTGTCGCTTTCGGACATATGCCGAGGACGAATCACATCAAGAGGCAGAAAAGTCGCTCGACCTAATTGACGTTGCTTCAGATATCCAATCGCTTTACGGGACACCGCTTCATTTTCCATCACGATATGTTGAAGCGAAGCGCCTAAAGCCGTTTCGATCGCTGTCTCGACTTTTTGCGGAACGGTCATGAGTTCGGCTACCGCACCATGCACACCTTCAAGAGTACTACTGCGTGAAGCTTTCAAAATTTCTTTGACCCCAACCATAAATCCTTCAAAGTCTTCTTGCATTTCTTGCATCGTGTCGCGGCGCGAGACTAACGCTTCGCGTTTTTGTTCCCATTTACGTGCAGAAGAAGACTGATCCGATACCGATTTTTGCAACTGATTCAATTTTTCGCTTTCTTCGATATACGAACGTCTCAATTGAGTGATTTGTTCGGTCGTCTGATCCAAAGAAGCTTTGCGCTCGGCATGTTCTTGCTCCAGACGCTTCTTCTCCGCTTCCCAGCGACCCGATTCTTCATCGACTCGGTTCATACGGCGCATGACGCCTTCTTTTTGCTGATCGGCATACCGAATTTCGTTACGGGTTTGCGCCATTTTATTCATCAGCTCAAGCAATTCGCCTTTTAGCGTTTCTTCTTGCTGTTGACTGATGCCCTCGGTTACGCCCAGTAATTTGGCTTGTTCGGTCGAAAGTTCGTTTTGCAGATGGGCAAGCTCGGTCTTCGCCGCATCCAGCTTGTTTTGAACGAATAAACTTTCTTGCTTACGCTGGTCGAAACGTTCGCCTTCGTTCTCGATCGCTTCTTTCAATTGTTCACGAGATTGCTCCAAATTACGGCGGCGTTCTTCCAGCAGTTGAGCATACCCTTCCGACTTCTCGGACAGTTCGCTATATCGAAGTAAACGTCCTTGCAATTCTTCGATTTCGTTTTCGACGCTGCGTAATTCTTGACGGTCTTGATCCAATGTTCGGTCGTGCTGATCGACGATCTCCGCCAACTTCTCGCGCTGTTTCTCAAGTTCTGCCAAAGCTTCGGATGCCGCCGTCCAGGCTTCATGAATTTCACCAATCTGATACACGAACAACGAAATTTCTTTATCTTTCAATTCTTCTTTTAATTCTTTGTAACGACGCGCTTTTTCGGCTTGCGCTTTGAGCGGCCCGATCTGATCTTCAAGCTCAGTCACCAGATCGTGAATACGCAGCAAATTTTGCTCGGTATCGGCAAGTTTGCGATTCGCTTCTTTTTTACGCGATTTATATTTAACAATACCCGATGCTTCTTCAAAAATACCGCGACGATCTTCGGAACGGGTACTTAAAATTTCTTCGATACGACCTTGCCCGATAATCGAGTAGGCTTCTTTACCAATGCCCGTGTCCATAAAAAGTTCAGTGATGTCTTTCAATCGACAAGGCTGACGGTTAATCAAATATTCACTGTCGCCGCTGCGATGAACGCGTCTAGTCACTGTCACTTCGGAAAAATCGAGTGCAAGGACATGATCGGTATTATCCAGCGTTAACGAAACTTCCCCGTAGTTTACAGCTTTACGCGAATCACTACCGGCAAAAATAATATCTTCCATTTTGCCACCGCGTAAACTTTTGGCACTTTGTTCCCCCAATACCCAGCGGATTCCATCGGAAATATTACTTTTCCCACTTCCATTCGGGCCGACGACTGCCGTAATTCCACGGACAAATTCCATTTCCGTTTTATCGGCAAAAGACTTGAATCCGGCGAGTTCGATCCGTTTCAGATACATGGCCGTGCTCCCTTCCCTTTCCTGTTACTCTTTATTTCCTATCTACAACGAAAAAGAGCAAAAAGCGGCATAGGCTGATTCGGACGATTCCGACAACGAGCTTGCGGCCGCTCTTTGCTCTTCACTTGTATGAATATCGGCTACAACTTAAGCGTCTCTAATGCCGCAGCCGCTGCTTGTTGCTCGGCTTCCTTCTTGGATCGACCCATTCCGCGCCCTAGACTACGTTCACCCATATACACTTCGGAGACAAATTCCCGTTCGTGCGCTGGGCCTCGTTCTTCTACGATTCGGTATTCCAACACCCCAAGATTGTGATGCTGCGTCAATTCTTGAAGTTCGGTCTTAAAGTCGCTCATTTGCAGCTTACCGTCCCAAGCAACCTGCGGAAAAACAAAACGATCCAAAAATCCTCGAACCGCTTCCAATCCTTGATCCAAATACAGCGCACCGACGAACGATTCGAACACGTCCGCAAGTAACGCCGGGCGGCTACGTCCGCCTGTTAACTCTTCTCCTTTGCCAAGCAATACGTAAGAGCCAAAATTCAGCACTTCCGCAAACTTGACTAAAGAAGGTTCACAGACGATCGCGGCACGCAATTTGGTTAACTCCCCTTCGGGACGTCCAGGGAAACGGTTGTAGAGAAATTCCGATACGGTCAGCTCGAGTACCGCGTCGCCCAAAAATTCGAGCCGCTCATTGTCATGATGCTGACTGAATCGGTGTTCATTAACATACGACGCATGCGTAAAAGCCTGTTTAAGCAGAGGCTTATCCGCAAATTGGACTCCTAGTTTGTGCTGAAGTTGTTTCAGATCTCCGCTCAACGTTCCGGCTCCTTACGCTTCGAATTTTTTAAGAATAAGAGAAGCGTTATGACCGCCAAAGCCGAACGAGTTAGACATTACTACGTTCAAGTTCGCTTTGCGAGCCACATTAGGTACGTAGTCAAGATCGCACGCTTCGTCTTGGTTTTCAATATTGATTGTTGGTGCCATAATCTGATGCTCCAAAGACAATGCACAAACAACGGCTTCTACACCGCCTGCTGCGCCGAGCAAGTGTCCGGTCATCGACTTCGTCGAGCTAACGGCTACTTTGCTTGCATGTGCACCGAGGGCTTTTTTGACCGCTGTCGTCTCGGATCGGTCACCGACCGGAGTCGAAGTACCGTGCGCATTGATATAATCCAACGCTTCCGGTTCAAGATTCGCACTTTTGAGTGCCATGGTCATGCAACGTGCCGCGCCGTCTGGATCTGGATCCGTCATATGATGCGCATCTGCGCTCAGACCGTAACCCACAACTTCGGCATAAATATGTGCACCGCGTGCTTGAGCGTGTTCCAGCGATTCGAGAACGAATACGCCTGCACCTTCACCCATAATAAATCCATCGCGGTCTGTATCGAATGGACGGCTTGCTTTCGTTGGATCGTCGTTGCGCGTAGACATCGCACGCATTGCACAGAATCCGGCAAGCCCGGTCGGACGGATCGTTGCTTCCGCACCGCCGCAGATCATCGCATCGGCATCGCCGCGCGCGATCAATTTGTACGAATCGCCAATCGAATGGGTACCTGTCGCACAAGCGGTTACGACCGATGTATTCGGCCCTTTTGCACCCAGCTTGATCGATACGTCGCCAGAGCCCATGTTTGCGATCATCATCGGAATAAAGAACGGGCTAACCCGCTTCGGTCCTTTTTGCAATAACGTTGTGAATTGATCTTCCCATGTTCCCAGACCGCCGATCCCGGAGCCTACGATCACGCCAATTCGTTCCGCTTCGATCGATTCGCCGATTTTCAATCCGCTGTCTTGAAGCGCTTGCGTAGAAGCGGCATAAGCAAATTGGACATAACGGTCCATTTTACGTGCTTCTTTGCGTTCTACATAATCTTCGGGATTGAAGTCGTGAATCTCCGCGGCAATCTGCGTCGGATACTCGCTGACGTCGAAGCTCTCGATTTTCGAGATCCCCGATTTACCTGCAAGCAAACTGTTCCAAAACGTTTCCACGTCCTTGCCGAGGGAAGTCACGACTCCCATACCGGTAACGACGACTCTATGTTGCTGCTCCATATGGGCCACCTCTATATTTTCGAGTTCCCGTCTTACGGGGAAGTCTTATTATTGTTCCATAATGAAGGAGAAGTCCCGAGCCGGCTGTAAATCAAGCGCGGCAAGGGACTTTTAAACGTCCTTAGGTGTGCGATTGTATGTAGCTAACAACGTCACCTACGGTCGTGATCTTCTCTGCGTCTTCGTCAGAGATCTCCAAGTCGAACTCGTCTTCAAGCTCCATTACCAATTCAACCACGTCGAGCGAGTCCGCTCCAAGATCTTCTTTGAAAGAAGCTGTTGGTGTAACTTCCGCTTCGTCTGCACCTAAACGGTCTACGACGATACGTGTTACACGTTCCATTACATCAGACATTCCGATTCACCTCCTCTTCAAAACGTATTATACGAGAAGCTCCGCCAAAATGCCACTGTATTACATATACATGCCGCCGTCGACATGCAGGACTTGACCTGTCATATACGAAGCGTCGGGCGAAACTAGAAAAGCGACGGCCGTCGCGACTTCCTCCGGACGGCCGAGACGGTTCAGCGGGATACCCGCGAGCAGTCCCGCTTTTAACTCATCAGACAATACATCGGTCATATCGGTATCGATAAATCCCGGCGCAACGCAGTTCACAGTAATGCCGCGACTACTAAATTCTCTTGCGCAAGATTTCGTCATCCCGATGACTCCAGCTTTTGCCGCTGTGTAGTTGACTTGACCGGCATTGCCAATCGCGCCGACCACGGAAGAAATATTGACGATCTTACCGGAACGCTGCTTCATCATCGGACGAGTCACGGCTTTGATACAGTTGAACACGCCTTTCAGATTCGTTTCGATCACATCGTCAAACTCTTCTTCTTTCATCCGCATCACAAGGTTATCACGAGTGATTCCGGCATTGTTCACCAAAATATCCAGACGTCCGAATTTTTCAATAACGGCTTTGACCAATTCTTCAGCTTCGGCGCTTTTGCCTACGTTTGCTTGGAATGCCGCGGCTTGAACGCCTAGCGCTTCCAGTTCACGTACCACTTCAAGCGCAGAAGCTTCGTTCCCCGCATAGTTCACCGCAATATTGACACCGCGGCGACCCAGTTCAAGCGCAATCGCGCGTCCTATTCCTCGCGAAGCTCCCGTGACCAGTGCATATTGTCCTTTGATCGGCTGTTCCATAGTGAATATAACCTCCTACTTGATCGTCGATCTGTTATTCGTTCAGTTCGCTTGTCAACGCTTCTGCGCTTTCCAGACTATTTACGCTGAAAATCCGAACCGATTTGTCGATTTTTTTGATCAATCCCGCAAGTACGTTGCCGGGTCCGATCTCGATAAACGTATCGACGCCTTCGCCAATCAACCATTGCACACTATCTTCCCATAATACAGGAGAATAGACTTGACGGATCAACGATTCTTTTACATTCTCCGCTCCGCTAACCGGACGAGCCGTAACATTCGCCACAACCGGAATTTCGCTGTCGTTAAACGTCAGACTCGATAGATGTTCGCCGAGCTTTTCTGCCGCTTCTTTCATCATAGACGAATGGAAAGGCCCGCTGACTTCCAAAGCAATCGCGCGTTTTGCCCCGATGTCTTTGACGCGTGCGCTAAGCGCCGCTACGCCTTCCGCCGAACCCGATACCACGATTTGCCCGGGGCAATTCATATTCGCAGGTTCAACGACTGTGCCTTCTGCTGAAATTTCTGCGCACAATTCTGTAAGCTTGCCGCGTTCTGCACCCAGTACGGCTGCCATTGCACCTTGCCCGCTTGGAACTGCCGCTTCCATAAATTGACCACGCAGGCGAACGATCGAGACCGCGTCTTCAAACGATAACACACCTGCCGCAGCAAGAGCACTATATTCGCCAAGACTATGACCCGCTACGTAATCGGCTTTGATGCCTTGCTTATTCACAGCTTGAAGTAATGCCACGCTTGCCGTAAGCAGCGCAGGCTGTGTATTCGCTGTCTGTTTCAATTCTTCTGCCGGCCCTTCGAAAATCAAATTCGTCAGATCCATGCCAAGTACTTGATCGGCTGTGTCAAACAATGCTTTGGCATCGGCGCTGGCTTCATACACGTCGCGAGCCATACCTACGCTTTGCGCACCTTGCCCAGGAAAAACAAAAGCTATTTTACTCATGACTTGATTCCTCGCTTCCGTTGATTTCGCTTTACCAGATTAATGCCGCGCCGCCCCAAGTCAGCCCGCCACCGAATCCGACCATCACGACGCGGTCGCCTTCTTTAATGCGTCCTTGTTCGTAAGCTTCTACCAACGCGAGTGGAATCGAAGCTGCTGAAGTGTTCGCATATTTATCAACGTTGATCATGACCCGATCTTCAGACAGATCCAGACGCTGCATTGCCGATTGAATGATTCGGATATTCGCTTGGTGCGGAATAAACAAATCGATATCGTCTTTGGTCATTTCGGCTTTGCGAAGTACTTCTTCGGTAGCTGTACCCATAACGCGAACCGCGAACTTAAATACATCGCGACCATTCATATAAATGAAATGTTGCTTCGCATCCAATGTTTCCGGCGATGTAGGTAAACGCGAACCGCCAGCAGGCAATTTGAGTTGATCGCCGCCTGCGCCTTCTGCGCCGAGATCAAACGATTGGAACCCGCGACCTTGCGGAACTTCACCAAGTACAACCGCACCTGCGCCGTCGCCGAACAGTACGCAGGTATTGCGATCTGTATAATCCGTAATGCGCGACAGTGTATCCGCGCCGATCACAAGAGCATTGTTGTACATGCCATTTTGGATAAATCCGGTTGCTGCTGCCAAACTATAGACAAAGCCCGAGCAAGCTGCGCTTAAATCGAATGCCGCCGCTTTTTTCGCGCCTAATTTATCTTGTAAAATACAAGCGGTTGAAGGGAACGAAGTATCCGGTGTGATCGTCGCGACGATAATCAGATCCAATTCTTCGGCTTTGATGCCGGCAGCAGCCAAAGCTTGAATCGAAGCTTCGTAAGCCAGATCAGACGTTGCTTGTTCGGGCGCAGCAATATGACGTTCACGAATACCGGTACGGCTGACGATCCATTCGTCGTTGGTATCCACCATTTTTTCCAATTCTGCATTATCCAAAATACGTTCCGGTACATATTTGCCGGCTCCAATTACGCCGACCGGTCGTAAATTCTTCATTAATCTGTCACTCTCTTCCCGCTGATTTGCTGATTTACCTGCTCCATACTTTCGGAAATACTCGCAACCAAGCGACTTTCAATCGCTGTTCGCGCTTGACGCACCGCGTTTTTGATCGCTGCGGCGTCCGACGAACCGTGTGCTTTGATCACAAGACCGTTCAATCCAAGCAGCGGCGCTCCGCCATGTTCTTTATAATCCATCTTCGATTTCAGACCACGAAGTTGCGGCATCACAAGAGCGGCACCGACTTTCGCTTTAAACGAAGAAGTAAGTTCTTGTTTAAGTAATTTAAAGACTGCACCCGCTGTGCCTTCAAGCGATTTCAACAAAATATTTCCGGCGAAACCGTCGCAGACCAGTACATCGCAGACGCCGTCCAAAATATCCCGAGCTTCAACGTTGCCGACAAAGTTAATCGGGAGTTCAGCGATGAGCGGATATGCCGCTTTCGTCAGCTCGTTCCCTTTGCCCGGTTCGGTGCCGACATTCAACAATCCCACTCTTGGATGATGAATGCCGTGTACTTTTTCCCGGTACAGACTTCCCATCAGCGCATATTGCGCCAAATGTTCGGGCTTGGCATCCATATTGGCACCAAGATCAAGCGCAAGCGTACCGCGCCCACTCTCATCAAGCGTCGGAATCATTGGAGCAAGCGCCGGGCGCTCTACGCCATTCATGCGTCCGACGACGAGAAGACCGGCTGTCATCAATGCACCGGTGTTACCGGCAGAGATCATGGCATCGGCTTCGCCTTCTTTCACCATACGACCGGCTACGACCATCGAAGCGTCTTTTTTGCGGCGCACGGCTCTTACCGGTTCGTCGTCGCTCGAAATGACTTCTCCGGCATGAATAATTTGTACGTTCGGTCTTCCTTCACCGACCAGCGGCGCAAGCTTCGATTCTTCTCCGATCAACTTGATCGTAATATCGCTCCACTCGCTAGCTGCTTCCAGCGCTCCTGCTACTGTACTTTCTGGCGCGTGGTCGCCGCCCATCGCGTCTATCGCAATAATCATTTCCGCGTCCTCCTTATGACCGTATTACCGGTTCTTGTCGTCGGACCGGTAAATGATAAAGTTTCCTTGAAACACCATTTCTTCGCCGACATAGGAAAGCACTTCGACTTTGGCTCTCCAGGCTTTGCCCGGGCTTGTACGCACATAAGCTTTGGCTATACATTTTTCACCGAGATGAATCGGTCTAACGAAACGCAGATCTGCCGAAGCTGTCAGCGCGATCTCGTCATTAATCACTGCCACCGCAAGTGAATTGGCTTGCGCAAAAATATGATGTCCGCGCGCAATCTGCGTACGGCTAAACACATGTTCTTCGCGAATTTCAAAAATCGAAATGCCGCTTCGGTCTAACTGAAGATCGATAATATCCCCGATCACTTCTTCGGCAGCCAGCGACCGCACTTGATCGTAAGATCGTTCCGCCATCAACTTCATTCGCTCACGAAGCTCCGGTATTCCAAGCTCCATTCGGTCAAGGCGAATCGTTTGGATACTCACTTTAAGGCGTCGAGTCAATTCCCGGTCGGTCACGAATGGATTTTCATCGATCAGCTCGACAAGTTTTTGTTGACGCTGACGTTTGGGTAAACGTTCGATGCCGATCTCCTCCTTGTGAAGGACGCTTATCGCGCCTTCGGTTTCCGCAAACCGCCTAATGATAAATTGTCGCTTAAAACTCACACCAAGTGAAGTTCAAGCGACAATCTAAGTCCGATTATATGCTCCCGCTAGCGGGCAGCTTCCCCTTTGATGCTTGCTTTGAAAAGGCCGCGCAATCGTGTGCGCTTCTTATGTAGGTCCTTCGCAAAGGCTTTTAGAACCTGGTACTAACTTCTAGTATAAATCATTCTGTCTTAAAAAGAAAGTCAAAACGAGCATTATCGATTTTTCTTATGTCATTTACGTCTTAATCAAGATCTTAATAAACGCAAAAAAAGCCCCGCCGTTAGGCGAGACTTTTTGTTTGAGAATTATTGGGAAATAACTTCTCTGGACTTGTAAGTTCCGCAAACTTTGCATACGTGGTGAGCCAATTTCAGCTCTCCGCATTGTTCGCACTTCACCATGCCCGGCACCGCCAATTTGAAATGCGTACGACGTTTGTCGCGGCGCGTTTTAGACGTTCTACGTTGAGGTACTGCCATGTTTAACACCTCCTTATTCAAGTCAACCGACTCGAAAGCCGGATGCTACTATACCATAACTTGCGAGCTTACTTAAAGAAATCTTTGAGCCCGGCAAGCCGAGGGTCGATTACCGTATTGTCGCAGCCACAATCTGTCTCATTCCGATTAGTTCCGCAAGTCGGGCAGAGTCCTTTGCAGTCCTCTTTGCACAGCGGCGCACTCGGTACGCCAAGCGTCACGTATTCTTCCAGGTAAGATGTAAGCTCGATCACGTCGTCGTCCGCGAGGATCATGTCTTCGTCGTCTTCAAGGTCAGCTTCGTCTTCTTCACGCAGTTTGAAACGTTCTTCGAATGGAATCTCCAATTCGATATGAGCGTTCTCCAAGCAGCGCGAGCAAACCATGTCCAAATGCGCCGTAAGCGTTCCGCTCACACCCACCGTGCCATCTAGCGACGGCGTTGCCGTCAGTTCGGCAAGCACAGGAGAAGCAGAAATCACATCCGATCGACCTTCGATCGCCCGTTCAATTGGCACTGAGCCGTTCAAACGAACCGGTTCGCCGTTTTGAATCGTTCTGCCTAAATGCAGACGCATATTCACCACTCCAAACAAACAAAGTTATTATATCGACTTCACTCACGTTTTGTCAACCGTCAGTCAAGTATTTTTCATTTACGCCCTTTTCGGCGCGCGACGCGGGTTACAGAGATTTTTCGCTCTTTCCCCGAAGCGTTTACGCGTGTAAGCTAAAAGAAGTGCTTGCCGTCAAAAGCTTTCCACACAGCTTCTATAACGGTCGGAATGTGTCTCTTGGATTCACAATATCCAGCATATTCGTTCGCGACGTAAAAAAACAACCCGGGAATGTCCCGGACGAAGTTTTATTCTACCACATAAATCCTGCTTTGTTAAGAGAGGAGACTTGATCTTTTGATGAAAACGGTCGGATTGATCGTCGAATATAATCCGTTTCATAACGGGCATCAACTTCATTTGGAGCGCTCGCTGCAAACTTCCGGTGCGGAAGCTTCAATCGCAGTGATGAGCGGGGCTTTTATGCAGCGAGGCGAGCCTGCTCTGCTATCCAAGCGCGCTCGCGCGGAGATGGCGCTGGCTGCTGGCGTCGATCTGGTTATTGAACTGCCGATCACTTACGCGGTGCAATCCGCGCAGTGGTTCGCCTTCGGCGCGGTGTCGCTGCTTGACGCCACAGGCGTCGTAAATAGCGTCTGCTTCGGCAGCGAGAGCGGCGAGGTCGAGCCGCTGCAAAAGCTGGCTTCGCGGATGCAGGGCGAACCTTCGCCCGCTATGCAAGAAGCGCTTTCTCATGCCTTGGCGGAAGGCATGAGTTTCCCTGCCGCCTACGCGAAGGCGGCGTCGCAGCAAAGCGGCGGGAAGCAGTCCGCCGCTTTGCTGAGCAATCCGAACGATACGCTCGGATTGCATTATGTGCGAGCGCTGCACGCGCTCGCGAGCGACATCGCGCCGCTTGCCGTGCGGCGCGAACAAGCCGGCTATCACGACGCCGGCTTGCCCGCTGGCGGTCAGATCGCCAGCGCGACCGCGATTCGCGCGGCGCTGGCGCGCGAAAGCGGCGGCATCGAAGATGCCGCGCCGTACCTGCCTGCGGCATCGCTACGCGTGCTGCGACGCGAAGCGAGCGCCGGTCGCCTGCTTGCGTCCGGCTGGGAGGCGCTGGCGCAGCCTCTATTCGCCGCGCTGATGACGCGCGCGCCGCAAGACCTTGCCCTCGTACCCGAAGTCAGCGAGGGCTTGGAGCACCGCATCGCCGCCGCTTTGCCGCGGCTAGACAACTGGAACGTCGAATCGCTGCTCGCCGCGATCAAGACCAAGCGCTATACGCGCACCCGCTTGCAGCGTCTGCTCGTGCACGCCCTGCTCAATCATCGCGGCGCTCTGTTTGAGCAAAGCACACTGGCTCAAGGCCCGCAATATCTTCGCGTACTCGGCTTTTCGCCCAAAGGCAGGCAACTGCTCAAAACCATGAAAAAAACGGCAAAACTCCCGATCGTCATGCGAGCCGCGGATTTCGATCATCCGCAGCTTCAGCTTGATATTCAGGCGTCTGCCGTACATGCTTCCGCTTTTGCCAAACCTCATATCCAAGAGATCTATGCCGATTATTATCAGCCGCCGATTATTTGGAATCCTTCTTGATCGGCAAATTTTGAAGATCATTTAACGCTTGTTCTAACGTTTTTACGGAAATCAACTTCATCGTTCCGCCCGTTTCATCCAATTTCTTTTTCGCGACCGAGTAGTTGCTTGCTGGTACGAAAAAGACTTCGGCGCCTTTACGCTCGGCGGCTACAATCTTGTGCTGTACGCCGCCGATTTCTCCGACGGTACCGTCCGATTTAATCGTACCCGTACCGGCTATACGATACCCCCGCGTCAGATCGCCTGGAGTCAATTGATTATAAATCTCCAATGTGAACATCAATCCCGCCGAAGGACCGCCGACTTGAGTCTGCGTAAATTTCACTTCGTCTTGCTCACGATCCGGATCGATCCGCAGCACTTCACCGGTCGACACCCCAAATCCCGGACGCGTCGTACCGTCTTCATTCGGAATATCGATCAAGGTTACCGATTGCGTCACAGCTTTGCCTGCACGCTCAAGCGTCACTTCGACTTGATCGCCTGTTTTGTAGGTTTCCAGCGTCTGCCGCAAATCTTCAAGCGTAGTAATCGAGTGCTTATTTACCGCTTGAATCCGATCTCCCGCGATAAATTCTTTTTGCTGCGGATCTTGATTCGGCACACTCGTAATAAAGACATAATCGGTTTTAACTTTAAACGGAATCTTCGCTTCCCGATAAGCCGCCGCAATCGCAGAAGCTTGCGAAGAATTCATATAATATTGTTGCGTGATCCGGTACTCGTCGTCACTTTGGTCCAGATCGCGTTTGGAAACTTCCGCATTGTCGTCAAACCACGATAAACCAAGCAACGCTAGATTCGCATACGTGACCGAGACCGTCGTCATCATAAAAGTTCCACGTTCTTCAGGATCAGCGCCGACTACCGAAACCATAGGTTTCACTTCTTCGGCACTACCGGGTCGTTCGATCTTATAAGACGTCGGCATATAGATCACGACGTACACAAGCAAAACCAGACCGAGTATATACGCTAAAGTCCGAAAGCGCGTTAATCGCGGCAATGCTCTTCATCTCCTTTATTGCGATGATTCTCCGTGTAATTTTGCTTTCAGCGCAAGGCGAACTTCAGGCGTCACCAATTCACTGACATCGCCGTCGAATCGGGCAATTTCTTTGACTACACTGGAGCTTAAATACGAATACAGAGGGTTCGTCATCATAAAGATCGTTTCTACATTTTCGTTCAATTTGCGGTTTGTTGTCGCGATCTGAAGTTCATATTCAAAATCGGTCACCGAACGAACGCCTCGTACCGCCACCTGCGCTTGCTTTTGATCCATATAATTCACAAGCAGATCGCGGAATACATCGACTTCGACATTCGGAATATCGGCTGTCGCTTGTCTGAGTAAATCAGCGCGTTCTTCAATCGTAAACAAAGGGCTTTTGCTTGTATTGTTGAGCACCGCTACAATCAGCCGATCATATTGCTTGGCGGCGCGGTGAATAATGTCCATATGCCCTAAAGTAACCGGATCGAAACTCCCCGGATATACGGCGATCCGTTCTTTTTTTTCTACGGTTTCCATTAGATGTCCAAGTCCTCCTTAGCAGGGGGTTCCCAATCGTAGATCGAGACTGCTGTTTCTCCATAGACTGCTTTTCTTCGCAATACAAAACCACCGAATGTTTCGGGATACTCATAAGAAGATTCATATTCCAGCACAATCACTGCGTCCGGTTGCAACAGCTGATATTCTTCCATAAGAAGCAAGAGTTCGGCTCCGTTTTTCATCCGATAAGGCGGGTCAAGAAACACCAGGTCAAAAGGCGTTTCCCGTTTACTCAAAGCTTTGAGTGCACGCTCTGCATCATTGCGATACACTTCCGCGCGATTCTCGAACTTCGTCGCTTTGAGATTGGTGCGGATCACTTCTATACTTTTGGCGTCCGCGTCTACGAATACGGCACGCTCTACTCCGCGGCTCAATGCCTCGATCGCAAGCCCGCCGGTTCCGGCAAACAAATCAAGCGCACTTCCTCCATCGAAAAAAGGCCCGATTCGACTAAAGATCGCTTCTTTTACTTTATCAGTTGTCGGACGCGTTCCATTGCCCGGCACTGCTTTAAGGGGTCTTCCTTTGGCTTCCCCAGCTACGACTCTCACGCTTCAAATCCTCCTGTTATCTATGTGCTATGCCTCATCATCGGCTTGTCTTATCGTAACACAACCGATCAAGGAGTAACATCATCGGATTGCTGACCGTACCGCAATTTCCAAGCTTCATGAAAAAAGCGGCGCAGCCTTTAAACAAGGGCTGCACCGCTACTCTTTACGAATCGCAATCTTATTGAATTTTAACACGATGATCTATTGGATTAAGCTTGAACATCCGCAGCAAACTTGTATGCCGGCTGACCTTTTGGCCCCGGACGACATACGAACAAAGCGCCGCTTAGCGGAAATTTCGCCAAGTCTTCATCGGAAACACCATCGGACGCCGTCGTAATATACAGATCTCCGTAATCTTCTCCGCCGAACGTACAGCAAGTCACATTTTGAGCCGGCAATAATATTTCACCGAGCTTCACACCGCCGACAGGATCCCAATGGCTGACACGCCCGCCACCGTAATGCGCAATCCAGAGATTGCCGTCAGCGTCGACCGTCATTCCGTCAGGCCAGCCTTCTTCGTTTTCAAAAGAAACCACAACTTTCCCTGCTCCAAGTTCACCGGTTTCCAGATCGAATTCGAACGCTTGCACGTTTTTTGTACCTGTGTCGATATAATACATGACCGTCTGATCCGGGCTCCAACCCAGTCCATTTGACGTCGATACGTCGCCGAAGATTTTTTGCACAGACAAATCCGGAGTCATCCGGTAAAAACTGCCTTGGCCGTCTTTACCGACCAGACTCATCGTACCTGCCCAAAAACGTCCTTTGGCATCACATTTTCCGTCGTTAAACCGATTGTCTTCACGTTTTTCCGGATCGGAAATCGCCGTAGCTTGGCGTGTATCCAGATCGTAGTACATAAATCCGTTTTCCGAAGCCAAAATCACTTTGCGATCTTCGTATCCGACAGCCGCCCCCGCACGTTCTTTCAATTCATGTACGTCTTCTTGACCTGTGCTCGGATTGTAAAAACGGAGTTGTCGACCTTCAATATCGAGCCACATTAAAGTCTGCGAGTCTTCTAACCAGCAAGGGCCTTCACCCAACGTCGCGCGATAATCTGTAATTTCTTTCGGTTCTACGCCTGCCCATTCACTCATCGCCAAGCTCCTCTCGTTTTTGAAAATAGATAACGCTCTTTTTATCGATTCCATTCAAAATCAAGCGCATTCAGGACACCGCGCGCAAGCACCATATGACCGGTCGTATTCGGATGGACATGATCCCAGCCGTTCGATAAGGACGACTGAATCATATGATGTCCCATCCGATCGAACCCGGCTTGCGTATCGACCAATTCTGCACCGTAATCGCCGGCAATACGTTTCACTACGGCGCCGTAACGATCCATCATCGAACGCATCGGATCTTCCTGACCGCTCATGTAAAAAGGCGTCATTAAGATCAGCCCTTTTACATTCGGTTGCACAGCGCTTAGCAGTTCCCGCAATGTCGATTCGTATTCTTCCAGCGTAATAAAAGACTGAATAACTTCCGGTGTACTAAACTGCCGCCAAACGTCGTTGATGCCGATCATGACACATAGCCAATCCGGCTTTAGATCAAGGACGTCTTTTTGCCAACGGCTTTTTAAGTCACGTACCGTATTACCCCCGATTCCGACATTTAGCACAACCGAGTTTAATTCCGGGTATCCCGTGCGTAACAATCCATCGACCAAAGCCGGGTAACCGCTACCCAACCCATTTCCATAACCGATCGGGTATTCGCGTCCTGCATCTGTCACGGAATCTCCGATGATCAGCAATTTGTCATGACGATCTAATTTCATAATGAATATTCATCTCCTCTGTCCCCTGATCGATCTTAATCATCATTTTAAACGTTATCGCTTAATCCATTTCGATATGTAGATCGTCGATTCCTGTAGCTTTCCAAAATAAGGTTGTTTAATGCAGCAATCGAAATTGTTCGGGTGTTACGCCTTCTTGCTTGCGAAAGGTTGCGACAAAATGACTGGCATCTCGAAATCCGACCAATCCTGATACTTCTTTGACGGTCATTCGCGGATGCAACGTCATCATTTCTTTGGATTTACGCAATCGCAATAAAATCAAATACGCATAAGCGGTCATGCCGAAAGCTTGCTTGAATAAAGTATTCAAATGTCTTGGCGTAATATCAGCCCGCACCGCCATATCTTCTAACCCAATATCCGAATTCGCGTAATACCGATCCAAAAATTCCAGAACTGGAGTTAAACGACGTACGGAATGCGATAAGGAAGGAAGACTGTTGACCCGACCGTCTTTTTTGAGCAATGTCAAAAATCGATACACTTCCACCGAAATACTCAGACCGGAAATATCACGTTCGTTGCCCATCCGATCCAGTAGCGAAGGGACAAAGCCTGCAAGTTCTGTAGATTCATCCCATCCGTAATAAGAAGAAACAGGTAATCCCAGCGTTCCGAGTATACCTCCAGCTTGCGCTCCACCAAAGGTTATATAAAAGGTCTGCCAGCGTTCTTCGAGCGGCCGGTATTCATGCGCTTCGCCGGGTAAAAGTAAAATCCCTGAACCCGTTTCCATCACATACTTGACGCCGCCCATCGTAAATTCGCCTTTTCCTCCGACGGTTTGTAGCCAATGATAGCAGTTATAGCCATGCGGCCTGACAAAAGACTCTTGGTGCGCGTTATAACCTATACTTTCCATAAACAAAGGCAACGGCTGATCTTTCAATTCCGTAAAATATCGTTTGTGCATTGCTGCACCCCCTTTAATGCCGAACACGGCGAAAACTCAAATAAACTTAAGCATTCTAAATCACTACCCGGCAAGCTTACACTTATTATAGTGGTTTTGATCCGTCATCCCATTTTTATTTCTTATGTATCGTCTACTTTTACTTTTGCTTTACTTTCAAGTTGCTAAATAAGGTCTGTCATACAATAAACCTTTTGCGGCACAATCGACACAGCCCGCATACCGAATTTTCGGCACGCGGGCTGTTGAGGTTAGGTATACAATTAAAATGGTGTTGAAAAAACGGCGAGTACAATCATAGCGAAGATGAATACGACTACAAAAGCCGCGACGATCAAAATCAATTCAACCGCCAAAGCTTTCCAAGCCGAAAATCCGTGCGCTTCGCCGATCGACTGAAGACTCACGATAAATAACCAAAGCCCCAAAGCCGCTTCAAGGATCAATAAGAAAGAAAGCCCTGCGGCGCGTATCGGTTCGGCATCCAATTGCGGCGTTGCCGAGGTAAACAACTCTTTGCCCGCAATCAATAATTCCGGAATCAAAAGTAACCCTAATAAAATGCTCGCCCGACTTGCGATTTGACCGATCACGACTTTCATATCATCTGTCGTACCTTCGCCGCCAAACCAACTTCCGACCCATCTGAGCAAAGGCGCTCCGATATAATAACCGGCTAGACCCGAGATCAACCCGGTAATCAAAATACGGAAAATCATACCGATTACCGAAGAATCATCGCCCCAATTACTACTGGAAGCGGTATTGAATGCACCGAATACAGCTGCGAGCAAAGCCAGTGGCAATGCGTTTTTCAAAGGTTCTGTTGATCGTAAAAACCACCGCGTCACTTGTCTTGGATGCACCCATAATTCTAACCACGGAGAACGTCCATCACGTTGATTGGGATCACCGCTTTCTTCGTCTCGCCAATTTAAGTCGTTTCGATCATTGTCGTTCAAAACCTCTTCATCCTTTCATTCTTCACACATTCGTTTTCTTTTTCGATCACGCTATTACAACAATCAACCAAAACACAAACAAAAAGAACAAAAGCGCGCCCAAAATCAGATAGATCAGAAAAGCTTTGCCGGCAGAAAAACGATGAACTTCCGCTGTAGCTTGCACAATCGATACGAATGCCCAAATATTAAACACAAATTGAACGATACCCAATCCAAAAATCAAAAAGAGTTGCAGTAGGCTTATACCTATTCCCTCCATGTTCGGAGCATAGTAGGAAAGCATCCGAAGGACAAAATTAGGCAACCAAAGTACGGAGATCATGATCGTAAACATCGCGTAGATCCGTCCAGTCAAAATCTGTAATTCTTTGACTGTTCCGACACCGCCTAGCCATCTCCCAACAACTTTGAGAACCCATGCTCCTAAATAATAGGTAAGCAGACCGATTACGACGCCGCCTACCAAAATATTTGCCGCGAGTCCTGCGCTATTAAATCCCCAAAAAATACTCCGGTTGACTGACGCATTCATCGCATTTAATACCCCTGCAATGAGCACAAGTATAAGTATATTTCGTTGCGAATCAGGCGCTGACAATAAATCTCGTGTCACTTTTCTTGGATATAGCCAGATGCCTACCCACGGAGATAGATTTCGCTGGGCATCAGGCACTCGCTCTTCATACTCAGGTTCAGGCGTGAAACCCGGTGGAGTATGGAGATAAGGATCGGCATCACGATAAGAGTTTGCTTTAGGATCTACATCTTTTGCATACGGATCTTGAAAAGGTTCGTAAAGTGGATCTGGAACCTCGTACAAAGGCTGTCGATCATCGGGAAACTTGTTTGGTTCAACAGGCTCATGCTTTTTTTGAAGATCAACAGATTGAAGCGGTTCAGCGTCTTCAATCTGGATGTTAGGTTGAACTGATTCTTCACGTTTCAATTTTTGTGATTCGTATTCGTGGCGTCTACGCTCGAACTCGTCGGATAGGGTTGGGTCCAAGCTTGAGTCCGCTCTACCTCCTTCGCCAAACAGACCCCCTTGCTCCGGTTCGGAACTACCTTGACCTCCTTTGCCTTTTTCCCCGTCTTTTCCGCTCATGTTATCCCACCGTTCTTTGTCCGATTTTGATTGGCTGCGCGCCGCTTCTTTGTGCTTCTGTATATTGAACGTATGACCGAAAGAGAACGTTACACGCTCCAATCAATTTATAATCCTAATTATAGGCATAAATTTTCGATTCGTAAGGACGCAAATGTGCAAGATCGGCATTTTCTTCTGGATAATTGCTGAGAATCAGCGTCGCTTGTTGATCTCCTGTATAGGATGACAAGTCAAAGTCTGTCGGTTCTGTCGAGAAATTATGCACGATCAGCCAAGTGTCTTCTCCGAGCGTTCGTGTGTACATATAAAGTTGCTCATGATCGGGCAGTAGCAATTCATAATCGCCGTACGTAAGAATCGGATATTGTTTACGCAGCGCAATCAACTTCTGGTAATAGCGAAATACGGAATCAGCATCGTCCAACTGTTGCTCCGCATTAATCTGTGTATAATTTGGATTTACGCCAATCCACGGGGTTCCGTTGGTAAACCCAGCATTTTCAGTAGCATCCCATTGTACAGGAGTCCGGGCGTTATCGCGTCCGCGTCTTTGAATCATCGAGAGAACTTGATCCGGATCGGCTTTTTTTTCAGTCACGCGTTCCACATACATATTTAGACTTTCGATATCTTTGTATTGGTCGATCGTATCGAATGCCACATTGGTCATCCCAAGTTCTTCGCCCTGATAAATATACGGGGTGCCTTTGAGCGTGTGCAGTAAGGTTCCTAAAAGCTTCGCAGATGGAATACGATATTCGCCGTCATGACCAAATCTCGATACCATACGCGGCTGATCGTGATTGTTCAGATATAGGCTGTTCCATCCTTTATCCGCCAATCCAATTTGCCATTTGTGCATCACTTCTTTCAATTGCGGAAGCGTCCACGGTACAATATCCCATTTACCGCCTTCACCTGCATCGACACGCATATGTTCGAATTGGAAAATCATCTGCAATTCTTTACGTTCTTCCGCGGTGTACTTTTTGGCTTCTTCTACTGTAACTCCCGGCATTTCCCCAACCGTCATCATGTCGTAATTCGACAATACTTCTTCGTTCATTTCACGCAAAAATTCATGAATACGCGGCCCGTCGACATAATACATACTGCCATCGGCAATTTCTTCTGTTCCATTAGAAGGCAATCCTTCTACTTTGGAAATCAGATTGATCACGTCCATTCGGAAGCCGTCTACGCCTTTATCCAGCCAAAATTTCATCATTTTATAAACGGCTTGACGGACTTTGGGATTTTCCCAATTCAAATCCGGCTGCTTTTTGGAAAATAGATGCAGATAATATTGCCCGCGTTCTTCGCTATATTCCCAGACATTCCCGCTGAAAAACGATTCCCAATTGTTCGGCAGACTTCCATCTGAATGGGCATCTCGCCAGATATAATAATCGCCGTATTCCCCGTCTGGATTATTTTTCGATTCAATAAACCACGGATGTTCATCCGACGTGTGATTGACGACTAGATCCATCATGAGCTTAATTCCGCGCTCATGCAGACCGGCAAGCAATTGCTCCCAATCGTGCATCGTTCCGAATTCGTCCATAATATCTTCGTAATCGCTAATATCGTAACCATTATCATCATTAGGCGATTTGTATACGGGAGATAACCAGATGACATCAACGCCTAATTCTTTGAGATAATCGAGTTTTTCAATAATGCCTTGAATATCGCCTACGCCGTCTCCATCGCTATCTTTGAAGCTGCGCGGATAAATCTGATACACCACGGCTTCTTTCCAAAATTCCCGTTTAACAGATGCTTCCGAATTCGAATACGTATTCATCTTAATCACTCCTTCTCACGAATGACGGTGCTGAAGACTTTCGCCCAATCGGCGAGCAAGCCCTTTCTTATCCCATTTACCCAGAAAGCGCCATCTTGAGCGAAACAAATCAGAAATACAACCTTCAGATTCAAACCAAAATAATGCTCTTTAAAAAGTAAAGTGAATTTTACGTAAAGCACCCTTTACAAATCGAAGATTGTTAAGTATACTTTACGTAAAGTTAAGTTTACAAAAACAAAAAGGAGAGTTGCTGTGCAAACGAAAATCCGTGAAAAGCGAACGCTGCAAGACATGACCCAAGAAGAGTTGTCGGAACGATTGAACGTCTCTCGGCAAACGATCATTTCTTTAGAAAAAGGCAAATACAAACCTTCGCTAGTCTTGGCACATAAGCTGTCGCAAATTTTCAACTGTCAAATCGAAGACCTATTTATATTCGAAGGAGATGAGAACATTGAATGAAATGATGATGCAAATGGCGGTTCCTATGAATCTCGGAGGATTAATCGGACTATTCGGAGGTCTGATCCTTGGACTTCTCGGCTGGGCTTTCGGTCGACATATGCAACGCAAAAATCGCGGCGTCGATGAACGCGCAGACATTATCACCACGCGCGCCAAATCATTCGGATGGAACATTTTGATTCCTGCAATTCTTCTAGCTTGGATTCTGATCCTTCTTTTCGAAGGAATCGGGCTCTCGTTCTTCGTCATGATGGCTCTTTTCGTCATCAGCCAAATCGCTTATATCTGCTCCGTTATCTATCATAACGGTCGTAACTAAAATTCTTAATTGTTAGATCGAAAAGAACGCTTCAAGAGAAATTTATTACGGTCGCGTGTTGAAATTGAGAAAATAGATTTAACTTTGGATAAGAGTTTTCTCAATTTCAAAGGCGAACACTATCGTTCCTTCATTAAATTTCTCTTTCCGCTATCCGCTTTGCTTATAATAAAATCTTTCTCAAAATATAAAGAAGCGGCTTCCGCTAATGGGAACCGCTTCTTTAATCTTTAATTTTTAATCACTTCCCCCTCTACAAAAAAGGAAGGGAAGATCTGATTCTTAAAGTGCGCCGAGCTTAGCGAAGGGGTTGCAGCGCCTCAATCTCGCAGCAACTCAAAAACTCAACGTAATCTATTCCTTCCGCCCCGCCGAATCTTCCCTCGCAAACGGCCACCAATTGGCTTTCCCAAACGTCTTCACCATCACCGGTACGAAGAACGGAAGCATGAACAGTGCGTAAATCACAAGCCCTGCCAATACGACGGTCGCAATTTGCATCATCGATAAGACGCCGGAAGGAATCATCGAAGCGAACGTTCCGCTCAAGATCAGAACCGCCGACAAAATAACGGTACCCATATTGCGCATCGCATGCACGATCGCTTCTTTTGGATCCAGATCGCGATGTTCGTTGAATCGATCCATCAAGAAGATACTGTAATCGACGCCGAGGGCAATCAACATCACGAATCCGAAGAACGGAGTCGTCCATGTAATACCGGAATATCCGAGCATATCTACGAAGATCACTTCGGTTACGCCGAGAGCGGCGTAATACGTCACGAATAACGACAACATCAGATACAGTGGCATGATGATCGAACGAAGCAGCAAAATCAAAATAATCAAAATGCCGCCCATCATCAAGTAAACCGTCCGACTATAATCGGCATTGGATACCGTCTGCAAATCGGCAAATGTACTGGTGACACCGCTGATCGCAACATCCGCTTGTTCAAGCGCTGTGCCTTTCGTACCGCGATCAACCGCAGCTCGAATATCATCGATCTTCGCTAACGCTTCGTTGCTGTATGGATTGTCCGATAGCACGACATCCAGCGTCATAATCTTGCGGTCTTTGGACATATACGTATCGAACACTTGTTGGAAATCTTCGTTTTCCAATGCTTCTTGCGGAATAAACCAACCGCCAAGTTCCGAATCCGAATTGTCTTGCAACTGCGTCAGATAATCTTGCGCGGATCCCAGACCGTCTCCAACTTGCTTCAGTCCATCGACACTTTGATTCAATCCATCGGTTAATTGTGTCAATTGACCCGATAAATCTTGGAATCCTTTGCTTAACTGTTCTTGTCCGTCTTGCAACTGATCCAGACCGTCTGTAAGACCAGGAACTTCTCCAACAATCTGCCCTTGGCCATCAGCAGCTTGATTCAGACCCGTCTGTAATTGCTGAATTCCTGCGATCAATTGATCAAATCCGCTACCCAGTTGTTTTTGACCCTCAATCGCTTGAGCGTACCCTTGGTTCGCTTGATTGATTCCGGTCGAAACTTGAGAGACTTGTCCTTGCAGTTGACCGAACGCATCGGCTAGAGCCGCTGTACCTTGACCCGTCTGCGTAACCGTTCCGCGAATCGTCAAATAATCTTGATCTTGCAGCAGCGCCGGGAACTTCTGCTCCAGACTACCGAAGTTGCTTTGCACGCTTGCCAGCGCACCGGACACCGTATTGAGTTGCTGCCCAATTTGATCCAACCCGCCGTTAAGCGAAGTAAGCCCGCTTCCGACTTGTTCATAACCCGCCAACAACTGCGTATGCGCATCGACAAGTTGCTGGCTAGCAACAGCTAGACGTTCCACACCCGCTTGCAGGTCTCCCGCGCCAGTTGCACCGGACCGAACACCGTCTTCGATCTGCTTAAGACCGTCGCCAAGCTGCGTGACTCCATTTTTCAAATCTTCGGTTCCGCTAATCAATTGCTCGGCACCTGAAGAAGCTTCTTGGATTTGCGGAGCATTATCGCTAAGCTGCTTACTTGCATCTGCTAACCCATCTTGGATTTTCGTCACGCCTTCGCTGGCATCGCCAAGACCTTTTTTGAGCGTTCCTGCTTGATCGGCAACGCTGAAATCTTTAATTTCTTCGCCCGTTGGGCGGCTGGCGCTGCGAACACTATCGACGCCGTCCACTTTCAATACTTCGCGGCTGATCCGCTCAGCAATCGCGACATATTCGGCATTGTCCATTTTTTGATCGTTTTTGATCACGACTTTTGCCGGCATCACTTGACCGGCGCCAAAGCTATCCGCAATAATGTTGAACCCTTGCACAGACTGATAATTGCCCGGAATTTCTTCCAGACTGTTGAATGAAAGCTTGCCGCTTGAAGTGAGCAAAAACGGTAGCGATACCGCGAGCACGATCAGCATCGCCGCCCACGGACGTTTCAATGAAAATGTACCTGCCCAGCCCCATAAACGGTTTTCGTTATGTCCGATCGCTTTACGCGAAGGCCAGAACATTTTTTGTCCCAATACCGCCATAAAGAACGGTACGATCGTAACCATCGCAATCAACATGACTGCGATTCCGACCGCGACTGCAACAGCGGAACGATATAGCATAAATTGAGATAATCCGATTGCTGCAAAGCCAACCAGAACGGCGATACCCGATACAATTACCGTGCGTCCAGCTGTCCGGTAAGTCTCGACGATCGCATCCCATTTACTTTCGCTACGTCCCATTTCTTCTTTGAAACGACTGATGAGCAAAATACAATAGTCTGTCCCGATCCCGAACATAACCGCAACCATAAAGATCTGCGTGAAGTTCGATAAGGGGAAATCAAATCGATCCACTAAGAAAGAAACAATACTTTGAGCTACGATATAACTAAGCCCTACGGTCAGAAGCGGAACGAACGGAGCAATAACCGAACGGAACACCAAGACCAAAATAAGCAAAATAAAGACGACCGTAATATACTCGGATTTTTTCAACCCTTCTTCCGAGCTTCGAACCGTATCTTCGTTAATCAAAGACTGCCCGGTCAAATAATGCTGGACTTCATAAGGCTCGATCGCCGCTTCCAGACCGCTTTGGACTTCCGCAGCTTCGCCTTCCGCGACTTCGGCTGTCAACGATACCAGAATCGTTTGCCCGTTTTTGGAGATCATCTGATCTTCCAGTTCCGATTGATCGAATGGACTTAGAATCGAAGTAATGTGTAGATTCGTTTTGTCTTTTTCAATCGCTTGTACCGCTTGTTTGGCTTGCTCTTTTTCCTTTGCTGTCAGACCGTCGGGATTATGGAACACAAGCGCGATCGTCGTCCCTTCCGCTCCGCCTTCTTGCTCAGCCAGTTCTTTCAAAATCGCCGATGCTTCTGTCGAACTATAACCTTCCGGAACCGAGATTCCGCCTTTTTCCCGTACTAGGTCGGACATCGAGGGCGCTGTCATAAACAATCCAACCGCCGCGACTAACCAGATGACCAGGATGAACCATCTGGCTTTTAAGATCGTTCTCATTTCTTCTCTCCGCCTCCATCTTCGATCACCAATTCGGCAAGTCTTTCAAACGCCGACATCACCATCGAAATTTCTTGTTCTTCAAAATGACTAAGGTACCCGCCAACGGCTTCCGAGATCCGTTGCTCCACTTGCTGGGCAATTTGTTGACCACTTTCGGTCAGTGACAAATATACGGTGCGTCGATCTTCTTCGCTGCGCGTTCGCTCGATCAGACCTCGGTCAACCAACCTCGTTACGATTGCAGTGATTGAACTTTTAACGACTTTGAATGTGTCTGCAAGTTCAGATGAAGTACGCGGTCCGTGCTGCATAATATGCTGCAACAGATAATATTGATCATTCGTGAGATCCAATGGCATTTGCCTGCGTACCACAGAACCCATCTCTCGTTCGATCGACAGCCACGAATCCAGAAATCGATCAATCAGCTTTTTCGTATCTTCTGGCGGACGCTCCTGGCTTTTGCGAAGCTGCTTCCCCATAATAAATCTCCTTTCTTATTAGTTCACCAATAAAATAGTTCTATAGTGAAACTATTCATTAATGAAACTATAAAACGTCTGAAGGCTCTTGTCAAATTTTGATCGATTTCGTAAAAACAGCACAAAAAAGCCTTTCCCAATAAGAGAAAGGCTTCCTCATAAAACTATTCTTCTTCGTCTGCTTCATAGAAGCAGCGGAAACGCTCCAACCCAGATGGGCTAATTCCCAGACTCATCACCGAAAATCCGACACTGCGATAAAAGTCTACCGCTTCTTCATCCGTTTCAACAAATACACGCTCTGGGCGTTCTTGCACCATCAGATCAAGCAGCATCCCGCGTCCATAACCCAAACCGCGGCTTCCAGGATCAACAGCAAGATGCGTAATCGTTAATTCTTTGTCTCCGCTCGGTCGAAATCCGATAACTCCGATCATCTCGCCTTGTTCGATATAGCCCATCAATTCCGCTTGATCATTTTGCTCATAAAACGCAAGAGCTTGCTCGATCTGTTCAGGATCGGGAAATACCGAATATTCTAATAAATTTGCAACTTTGGGATTGCGTACTTGTTTTGTGACTGACTCTAACATACGATCTTTTTCCTCCTTGTGGGCTCAAGCGAACTTTTGCAGTTCGCTGCAAGCCGCTTCGTACACTTCATGTAATCGAGGCAACATTTTTTCGACTTGAGAAATCTGTCCTTCTTTCAAACGATACTCCACTTCTCCAAGCAATTCGGAAAAGTAATCGACACCCAGACTCAAGCTCCCCGATTTCAAGCGATGCGCCATACGCAGCGCTTGCCCAATCTCACCGTCATGAATCAACTGCTTCAATTCAAGAAGTTGTTGTGGCGTTTCTTGTTCATATAAATCGACTAACGAGCGGAAAATTTCCGGTTCTTCGCCTTCATCCAAACCGATAAGCTCTTGGATCACACCGGAATTCAACAACTTTTGCGAAAAATTCGGTAGCCATTTTTGCAAGATATGTTCTAGGGTCTCTATATTGAGTGGCTTGGATAAAAAATCGTTCATTCCCGCCGCAAGGCAAGCTTCTCGTTCAGCGTCAGTTCCTTCGCCAGTCAACGCGATAATCGGTATCGCTTGGCGCATCTGAATACGCTCCAGTTCACGAATTTGGCGCGCTGCTTCGGTTCCATCCATGATCGGCATTTGTTTGTCCATCAAAATTAACGCATACGAACCACGTTCGACAGCAAGCACGGCTTCTTGTCCGTTTTCGACGACTTTAACCGATTTCAGACCCAGTTTTTTGAACTGCATGGCAATCACTTTAGCATTAATCGCATGATCTTCAGCAACCAAGATGGGTAGATCCAAAGGATAAGAAGATTGTTCGGCTACCGGATGAAGCGAAGGTTGAATGTCTTTGGCAACTTCGACTTGCGGCAAGTTTAATTCAAACCAGAATGTCGATCCGCAATTTTCCCGGCTGGATACTCCAATCTTGCCTTGCATCGAATCGACCAACGATTTGCAGATCATCAACCCAAGACCTGTGCCTTCTTTGGCTTTACCGGCTGTAGTCTGCGCATAAGATTTAAATAACGTCTCCATATTCAGCTCCGAAATGCCAATACCGCTATCTTGGATTTCAAAACGAATCTGATCTGAACGACTTTCTAATTGAGAGACAACGATTTGAAGTTTCCCGTTTTCAGTAAACGTATTCGCATTATTAATTAAATTGATTAAAATCTGCCGAATTCGAGTTGGATCGCCGCTTAACATCGATGCAATCGAAGATTCGACCTGGACTTCGATCGTATTGTTTTTGGCGGATGCTTTAGGCTCAAGTAGTTGAACCACGTGAGAAATCACTGTGCGCAGATCAAACGGCTTTTCTTCAATCGTTAATGCTCCTGCTTCACTTTTAGATAAATCAAGCAAATCATTGACCATTCCGAGCAATTCGGAAGCTGATTCTTCAACTAACGCTGTCCACTTTTGCTGTTCTTCTTTCAGTGAACTGTGACGCAGTAATTCTGTCATGCCTAAAATCCCATTCATCGGCGTCCGAAACTCATGACTAATCATCGCTAAAAAGTGACTTTTCGATTCATTAGCTTGCTGGGCTTCGGTTACCGCTTTTTCCAACTCTGCATGACTTTTCGCCAATTGTCGTTGAAGAGTGACCAATTCATTATTCATCGATGAAAATTCGTTCAGAATCTTTTCTTCTTTCATTTGTCCGCGCACGATCCGGTCGTTGAGGTTCTCAATGATCGCGTTTAGACGTTCGATCTCGTTTTTTTCCTCAGCTTCCAAATTCATGCCCTCCTTCAGCCACCCCATCCGACCGGCGTCTTGAATGAGATGTTTCTTCTTGACGTTCAGCTTTGCTTTCAGCGATCAGCCGATCTGCTTCCAATAGCGCAGAAGTCGCATCTGGCGCAGAACCGTCTGCACCTACCTGTCTCCAAAGCGAAGAATCTACATTAAAAGGAAGACCTCCGACCAAGACTTTAACTTGAGCCGTTCGTTCATCTGCACGCAGTACCGCAATGAGTTTCTTCATTTACGCTAATCTGCTGAGTTTGCCACAGTAACCCTACTTCATATTGCGAAGCTTGGAAAATATATTGATAAATATCTTCAACTTTCTCGCCGCGCTCCACTAACGTATCGATCAAAGCATACGCTTCGGTGCGGTCACTGCGAAGAAGAGCATCCAAATACAATCTGGCTTCTTTCCCCAGTCGGTATTGCTCCGAAATAAACGAAGGCGTCTGCGCGGGTTCTCGGGTTCGAGTGATCCCCAGTTCCAAAATTTCTATAGCGCGATCTGTCCATTCCTGATGCTCTTCCGATTGGATATGCTGCAAAACCAATTCCAATTTGAGCCGAATATCGGCATCGGTCAATCCGTAACCCGCCAATAATTGCTTCAACCATCCTATATAGTGAACGAACAGCAAAGGGCTGTCCATTTGCAGACTTTCTGCCAAATAGTGCAGGGTGTATACGGTATCTCGCTTTGACTTTTCAAAGCCCGCTTTTCCATACCGTTCAAACAAATTCGGTTCCATTTTATAATGAGCTTCTGTAACTGTTAACGCCCATGTATCGATCTCTGTAAAAAAGGTGGGCTTTTCGGAAATACTCATAAGATCCACCTTCTTTGTTCACGCAAAAATCGAGGTTGCTCTGCTATTCTCAAGATGTTCATTTACGCTCTCCTCCTCTGCGTCGCGCTGCCGATGACCCTTTATCGTCTAGGTTCATCTTCCCACACTAGGCATAGATACGCAAATAAGCTCCCAAAATATGATCGATTTATTTGGTAATAATATCGATTGTACCGTCTTCGCGACCTACAATAACCGTATGCGCCAAGTCGACAAACAACCCATTTTCAACGACACCCGGGATATTGTTCAGACGCGTATGTAACGATGTAGGATCAGTTATCGACGAATCGTAGCAATCCGCAATGTAATTCCCATTATCCGTTACATAATAGTCTTCTTCCTTCATACGCAGCTTTGGATTTAACTGTAACGCTTTCAGAGCATCCAATGTCCATTCATAAGCAAAAGGAACAATCTCTACAGGTAACGGAAATTTGCCAAGCGTATCAACCAATTTGTCCTCGCCAATGATCACGAACATTTTTTCACTGCGCGAGGCTACGATTTTTTCCCGCAATAAGGCACCGCCGCCCCCTTTAATCAATTGAAGTTGACCGTCTACCTCATCGGCACCGTCAATCGTAATATCAATCTTCCCCACTTGTGCAAAAGGAACGATCGTAATCCCCAGTCCCAAAGCTTGTTCTTCTGAACGCTTAGATGTCGCAACGGCAACGATCGACAACCCTTCCTGTACGCGCTGCCCTAATTTTTCGATCGCAAAATAAGCGGTTGAACCCGTTCCAAGACCAATAACCATACCATCTTTCACCGATTCTACCGCTCGTTCAGCTGCTAGTTTTTTGATATTCATTTCCCCACTCCGTTCTACTCCGCATTTAAAAGCTGTTCTTCATTTATTTTAGGCAAATCTTTTTTGTAAAACAATCTTTTTATTATGATCCAAGCGCTTGTCTGCTACGTTATAGAGATAGTTGCATAAAATGTCGAAAATAATCGTTATTTGAAAAATAATTAGTTTTTTTACAATTCTACTATTCACTCACTTGTCTCGCTAACCGATAAACAACGTAGCGAATAAAGTCGAAAAATGTCAAAAGAAAGCAGGAGATTCCAATGTTTCGACAAAAAAAGGGTAAAAAATTGTTTGTATCCATCTTTTCCGTTTTTTGTATCATTTTTGCTTGTCTCACTTATTCCTCGTTCAATCGCGCTGAAAATGTCGAAAAAATAACTCATCCTAAACCTGTATTCGACGTTTTCGTCAAATATGCTTGCCGAGATGGCGAGCAGCTTGCCTTAAGCGTTACTCACGATCTGCAATACCATATTTACTGGGATATGAATATGATCTCGCTACGTACCAATGAAGCAGGCTTGGCTAAATTACATGCTAGCGATGCAATCCAATCGGTCGAGTTGAGTCGTAATTATAAAGGCGTCGCTCAAAGCGTAACTTCTACAGCGTCGTTGTCAGATGACTCATCGTCAGCTGGATCTTCGGCCTCCAAAATCAAACAAGCTTCTTGGGGCTACGATGCAATCGATACTAGCGAAGCTCAAAAATCGGGTTATACCGGCAAAGGAGTCAAAATCGCAGTTTTGGATACCGGCATTTCGGATCAATCAGGGCTGAAAATTAGCGGAGGCACTTCGACAATCGAAGGCGTCCCTTCATATAATGATGACAACGGTCATGGTACGGCGGTGGCTGGCATCATCGGCGCGACAAGCAAAGCTTATAAAGGAATCGCACCTGATGCGTCTGTATACGCAGTCAAAGTGATGGACAAAGACGGTAACGGTTCGACACAATCTTTAGCCGAAGGAATAGATTGGGCGATTCGTCAAAATATGGACATCATCAATATGTCGTTATCGTTCCCTGAGCAATCGAGTGCGATACAAGATTTGCTGCAAAAAGCTACCGATCAAGGAATCACAGTGATCGTGGCAGCGGGCAATGCAGGCAACGCAGAAGGAACTGGCGATACGATCGCTTTCCCGGCTAAATTGCCGGAAGTGATTACCGTTGCCGCTATCGACTCCAATCTGAAACGCGCTGATTTCTCGGGTACGGGTTCTGAAGTCGAATTGTCCGCTCCCGGTGTAGGCATTATCAGCACGAGCGTATCGGGTAAATACAAAATCAATAACGGTACTTCGATGGCAACTCCTTTTGTAAGTGGAATGGTTGCCGATCTCAAGCAAGCTTATCCAAATATTAGCGCAGCTGAACTTCGTACTTCTTTGCAACAAAGTGCTATTGATCTTGGAGACAAAGGTCGTGATCCTTTGTACGGCTACGGATTGGTTTCATTCAACCGTCTACTCGGTAACGGTTCTGTTATTCAGACACCTGCTGCGCCAAAAGTTGCTCCGGCACGCGATGCTTCTTCCGATACTTTCGCTTCGCAGAACCTGAACAAAAATTCGAAAAAATCAAACGCATCGAATCAAAAATCTTCGGCTGCCAATCGTTCATTCCGTTAAAATCGCGAAAGCGATGTTCATATAAAAAGGCTTCGATCGCTGGATATCCAGCAATCGAAGCCTTTTGTGCATGTTAAGGAACTTGTTAGACCCAGCCTAGCCGCTTTTTCAACGTTGTAATCTGCGCCGTGTGATGTTGCCCATGCCATACGTAATGCGAAGTCTGTGTATCCAGACGCGTCCAAGACTGTGACTCCGGATGGAAAAAGGTTCGTCCCCATTGTTCGTTCGTCAAAGATTCAAGCGCAAACGTCCAGCGCATATGCAGACCGCGCAAGATGAGTAGCGAAGATCCGACAGACATTCCGAAAGCATCGGGTTGTTTCGCCCAGTCTCCTTCTTCGTACGGCTTGATCGTCGGTTGATCTTCGGTTAACGTCAGCTTCAAGCGCATATAAGCATTCATATGGCTATCGGCAAGGTGATGGACCACTTGTCTAACCGTCCACCCGCCATCGCGGTAAGGCGTATTCAGTTGGTCTTCGTCTAACCCTTCGATCGCTTCTTCCAAATGATCCGGTAGGCGACGAAGATGTTCGATCCACTCTTCACGCTCTTGCGGCGTAGATTGAAGCGCATCGTTGTAGCGTCCGATCGGATACCGCAGATGTTCGTCTGTTTGATTACCTGTATTCGTTTCGGTCATTCGGGAAGCCTCCTCGTCGGCGAGCAGTCGCGTTTAGATCATTTTTTTCGGATCGACATAACGATCAAATTCTTCTTCCGTAAGCAATCCCGTAGACAAAGCGGCTTCTTTGAGCGATGTGCCTTCGGCATGTGCTTTTTTAGCGATTTTCGCTGCGTTCTCATATCCGATATGCGGGTTGAGCGAAGTCACGAGCATCAGCGAATTTTTCAAGTTATGATCAATCTTATCCAGATTCGCTTCGATGCCTACCGCGCATTTGTCGTTGAATGCGATCATGGAATCTGCCAACAGATTCACGGACTGCAAGAAGTTATAGATCAAGACAGGTTTGAATACATTCAATTCAAAGTTGCCTTGGCTTGCCGCAAATCCGATCGTTGTATCGTTGCCGAATACTTGCGCCACAACCATCGTGATCGCTTCCGGCTGCGTCGGATTGACTTTACCCGGCATGATCGAGCTGCCTGGCTCGTTTTCTGGGATACGAATCTCGCCAAGACCGCTGCGCGGTCCACTTGCGAGCCAACGCACATCGTTGGCAATCTTCATCAGGTCGGCTGCAAGCCCTTTGATGGCTCCGTGCGTGTATACCGCTTCGTCGTGACTTGTAAGCGCGTGGAATTTATTTTTTGCCGATGTGAATTTAGCTTGCGTGAATTGCGAAATGTATGCCGCAACGCGGTCGCCAAATTCAGGATGTGCATTGATGCCTGTACCGACCGCCGTGCCGCCGATCGCAAGCTCTTTCATATGCTGAACACTTTCTTTGATCATTGTGCCGCTTTTTTCCAGCATCGCAGACCAACCGCTAACTTCTTGACCGAGCGTAAGCGGCGTCGCGTCTTGCAGATGGGTACGACCGATTTTGATGATATCTTTGAATGCTTCGACTTTTTCATCGAAAGTGGCTTTGAGCACTCCGATTGCAGGAAGCAATTTGTCTTCGACCGCGATTACGCCTGCTACGTGCAGCGCTGTAGGGAACGTATCGTTCGAACTTTGCGACATATTCACATCATCGTTTGGATGGAGACGCTCGTCTGTCACGCCTTTGGCTTCGAGCAATTGATTGCCCCGGTATGCGATGACTTCATTCACATTCATATTGGACTGCGTGCCGCTACCCGTCTGCCATACGACCAAAGGAAAATGTTCGTCCAGCAAGCCTTCGAGAATTTCGTCGGCAGCTTGAGCGATCGCTCCGGCTTTATGTTCCGACAATTTCCCCAAGTCATGGTTAGCAAGTGCCGCAGATTTTTTCAAAATAGCAAAAGCACGAATCACTTCGGAAGGCATATGTTCTTGACCGATCGGAAAATTCTCTTTACTGCGCTGCGTTTGCGCACCCCACATTTTATCTGTAGGTACCTTCATTTCTCCAAGCGTGTCTTTTTCAATGCGATAATCCAAAATCCGTCTCCTCCTTTAATGCGATCACAAAATAGTTGCATCGTGGAATCCAGATCATCATCGACCTATGTATATCCAACATGCAGGTTCTCACTCTGATTGTAATTGTAGCGTTTTCAACAGTCAAAAAGATAGCTTTCCAAGCAACATTTTTTGTGAATTTAAAATTTCGTTGCTTCATTCTTTGATCGACTTGTATAATCGACCTCAATATCTATGTACGAAAAAGAAAATTACCGCGTACGTTCCGACAATAATTTGACCAACTGAGTCAGCTTAGAGATTTCATAAGTCGGCTTGATATCGCTTGTATTCGTGAATTCATTGGGGTTATACCAACAGGTGTCGATTCCGTACTGATGCCCTCCTCGAATATCCGAAGATAACGAATCGCCAACAATCAGCACTTCGGATTTGTCGGTGCATCCGATCTTTTCCATCGCGTAATCGAAAATTTGAGGTGCCGGTTTTGCAAACCCAACGTCATCCGAGACGATAATATGATCAAAGTGATTATGAAGTGCCGAGCCTAAAATTCGAGAAAATTGCACATCGCGAATTCCGTTCGTAATAATAGACAGCTGGAACTTGGATTTCAATTGATCGCATACAGCCAAAGCATCCGGTGTCAAAAACGAGCCTGCCGCAAAATGCCGCAAATACAGGTCTCCGAATACTTTTGCATCGTGATCCATTTTCAATTGTTGAAATAGTCGATAAAATCGTTCGCTACGAAGCTGCGTTTGCGTGACTTTATTTTGTTCATAATCCAGCCATAACGCTCGATTGATGATCGTATACTGTTCATAAGATTGTTCAAAGTCTAATCCAAGTTGAGATTCTAACAATGCGGCAGCGAAAGCTTCACGCTCAGAGCGTTGGAAATCCAATAAGGTATCGTCTGCGTCAAATAAAATATACCGGTAAGTTTTCAAGTCGTAGTTTCCCCTTGTTCATCTAATTGTTCCGGTGTTTCTGGTAAGCACCATTGAATCTCCGGCAAGCCGTTTTGCGTTAAAAACTGATTTGTTTTTGAAAAAGGACGGCTACCGAAAAATCCGCGATCTGCCGAACGTGGGCTAGGATGCGCCGATTTGATTATCAGATGCCGATCGGTGTTGATAAACGAACCTTTTTCTTGCGCACTGCGCCCCCATAAAATAAAGACGACCGGCGTTTCTCGTTCATTGATTGCGGCAATCGCGGCGTCGGTAAATATCTCCCAGCCTAACCCTTGATGCGAAGCCGCGGCGCCCCGGCGCACGGTAAGTACGTTATTAAGCATGAGCACGCCTTGTTTTGCCCAATGTTCCAAAAACCCATGCTTTACAGGCGGACATCCCAGATCGTCTTGTAACTCACGATAAATATTTTCTAATGAAGGCGGCACAGAAATTCCGGGTTGAACCGAAAAGCTTAATCCATGCGCTTGATTCGGTCCATGATACGGATCTTGCCCCAAGATCACTACGCGGGTATCTGCAAAAGAAGTCAAATGAAACGCACTAAAAATCCGGTACATATCGGGGTAAACAGTACGTGAACGATATTCATCGGCAAGTTTACTTCGCAATTCCGTATAATAAGGCTTTTCCATTTCAGGATGTAAAACTTCTGCCCAATCATTGGTGAAAATCGCTTTCTTCATGATTCCAGTCCTTTCTCAATCTTCTTCAATTACCGTTCCACCGCAATAATCGCACTGCGCAGAAGTTCCGGCTCGAATCGTTTTGCGGCGACCGCAAGAACGGCAGACGGCTGTCACCAACTCGGCACGTTCTTTTTTCCGGCGTTGTGTTTGTGTTCGATACACATCCGGTTGCGGCTCAGGCGAAGGCTTTTCTAACGAAATCGGATTGCCTTCTTTATCGAAATTATATTCCATATACGTAGGCGCTCCGTCTTCACTTGGATTTTCGACTAATATCCGTTGATTTTTTCGTGATTTGGAACGACGAAGCAACCATCTTCCAAGCCAAGCAAATAGTCCTCCTGGTAAAAAGAAAAAGATTAAATAAGAGATTGCGATTACAGGAAGCGGATACTCTTTAGACAAAGAAGAACCCGCAAAAAAGAAGCCTACACCTATCCAGTATAACCCAAGTGCGATCAGTAAAATGCCGATTACCCTCATTTTTCTCTCTCCTTTTTCAACCTACTTACTTTACATATACACAAAAAAAACGATACCCAACGCTAAAAGCAGCTTGGAGTATCGTTCTTTCTTAACCTTTTTATGATCCAACCACCAAAACCGCACGATTTCCAAATGGATCAAATGCCGAAGCCCCTTCAGGCGTATTCGTAATTTCGACTCCAATCTGAATCAAGGCATCCAATGCTAACTTCAATTGCTCCACATTCGGATATACGATCGTGAAGTATCGTAGACCGACCGCGTTACTTGGAGCTGCCGGAGCCCCTACGCCCGCCCACGTATTCAATCCCATATGGTGATGATAACCGCCAGCCGATACGAATAATGCGGCGTTACCGAAATGAGAGACAATATCGAAGCCAAGCCCGTCTACATAAAACTTCCGTGCATCCGGCAAATTACCGATATGCAGATGGACGTGACCGATAACCGTACCTTGCGGCATGCCTGTCCAATCTTCCGCTAAACTTAAGAGCGAGTCTACATCGACCGGGTCAGTCGCCATCTTGTACTCGCCACTTTCGTCTTTTTGCCACTGTGAGCGAGGACGATCGGCATAGATTTCTATTCCGTTACCGTCTGGATCGTTCAGATAAAAGGCTTCGCTTACCAAATGGTCGCCTTGACCGAGACTTGTTCCCGTTTGTGCGATATGCAAAATAGTCGTTGCCAACGATTTGCGATCTGGCATCAAAATCGCGAAATGATACAGACCTGTGACCGATTGCGGACGCATGATTTGTGCATCTGCGACTTCTTCGATTCCGAGCAATACGCCGCTTCCTGCTACACCGAATTCCGCTGTTGTGTCAGTCTGATTCAATAACTGAAGCCCAATCAATTGCGTATAAAAGTCTACCGAACGTTGAAGCTGACTGACCTTCAATTGTACACGTCCCATATGGGCATCAGGGTGAATATGATAATTAGTCATTGTATAACCTCCAAAAGTTTAGTTATATCATTATTTGTTTCTTTGAAGTAATATTTGATACTTTGATTATAAACTTATCGCTTACAAAAGTAAAGTATATGATTTAAAGAAAACAGTATACTTTTGCGTAAAGAAAAAAAGCCTTGCAACGTCGCAAGACTTTTTAGATATGAATTAATTTGATTGAGCCTCAAGCAATTGCCGATACAATTGTTGATTTTCTTCGTCATAGCAGACAAAAGCGACTTCTTCCAGACGATTTTCACCGGATTTGGACGAATGAAGCCGCAAAGCTTCTTGCACCGCATCCCAAGCGATTTGCGCCGCTTCTTTTTTCGGATATCCGTAGATCCCTGTCGAAATATTAGGAAACGCAATACGATGTGCGCCTGCCGAGACCGCTTGCTCAATCGAATGCAGATAACAACTTCGGAGCAACTCGCTTTCGCCTTGCTGCCCATTTTGATACACGGGGCCTACCGTATGGACCACGATTTGGGCCGGCAGCTTGCCTGCGGTCGTTACAACAGCTTGCCCGGTCTCGCAGCCTCCTTGACGATCTCGGATTTTGCGGCATTCTGCCAAAATTTCTGGACCGCCTGCACGATGGATTGCCCCATCAACGCCGCCTCCGCCAAGCAGCGATGAATTCGCCGCATTCACAATCGCGTCGGTACTGTATGTGGTAATATCGCCTAAAATAACTTTGATCAAGGGTTGATTCTGCGTATTACTATTCTCATGTTTCATCTTGGATGCCCTCCCGCTAAAGTAATTCTTCTAGAGTCTTTCTATCGTATTACCCGTTTTGCGGTTAAGTCTGAATATTTCGTTCAAAACTTTTGAAGCGTGTACCTTGAAAAGTAAGCAGCCCTTCGTCACCTTCGATATTCAGACCATATTGTTCTCCGTTCACCTGAAATTCTTTGCGGTCTCCGTTCTCGGCTTCGAAAGTCAAGTAATAACTGGTGCTTGCACTGCGATCGCCACTTCCGCCCCATACTTTGTTACGTTTGCCGATCAAACGAACTTCGACACGCTCAATATCCGACGCATTGTTTTTCATATATGTAGACGAACCTTTGATAATAGCAAAAACAATCGCACCAATGATAAGTGCCGCAATCAATACAAACGGAATCACAAACCATACCGGCGCTCCTGCTAGAAAACCATCAAATGCGCTTCCTGTGTCAAACCCATCTACATAAGTCACATTACTATACGAGGCATCTCCATTTTCAATTGCTTTTCTGATTTCATCACTCATTCGATCATCAACCATTTTTTTCTCTCCTTCAAAACCATCTTTTTATCCTAAACGTCTCTAACCTCCTATTCGTTTCAATATCCTTTTATTTTTGCACAAAAAAAGTCTGTAGCAGCGAAATGTCGAGGACGATTTCGTTGCTACAGACGGCTTTGTAAAATAAGATTTAGCTTGCTTTTGCTGCTGCAATAGCCGCTTCGACATTTTCAAGAGTTGGATTTTCGACTTTCGTACCGTTCACGAAAATCGAAGGCGTTCCTGAAATTTTGCTGTCATCGCCGGCTTTGACATCGGCATCCACTGCGGCTTGATACGTTTTGTTTTTCAAATCGCTGGTGAATTTTTCAAGGTCCGCACCAGGTACGTTTTCTTTGACCAAATTCACAATATAATCTTCGGTGATCCAGCTTTCGCGAACTTTGCTTGTATCTTGGTTGGTGTACACCGCTTTGTAGTAAGTCCAGAAGTATTCCGGATTTTGTTCATACAATGCTTGTCCACCTAATGCTAACAATGTCGAATCATCTGCCAAAAACGGATAATCTGCGAATTGGAACGAAGCTTCGTTTGTATCGAGATATTTAGCTTTCAGATCAGGGAAGACCGTCTCCGACCATAATTTGCAATCCGGGCATTTGAAATCACCGAACTCCACGATCTTGATCTTCGAATCAGGATCACCCAATGTCGGTTGGTTGGTCGCTTCATAATTGGTCAATACGACAGGTTCTGCGGAAGAAGATTGATTTTGTCCGACTTTCGTCAAAACAAAGATCAATACTGCCAGTACGACGATCAGACCTACAAACCCAAGTGCGATCGCGCTCAGATTACTTTTTTTGCGTTTGGAACCGGATGTCCACTGCGACGCTGCACTGTTTGGATTTTGCGGTCTAGGTGTATTTTGAGGTCTGCCCGCTCCACCTGTATTGGATTTCGTTGTTTGCGGCTTCCTGTTTTTCGATGCCGACTTTTTGTTTTTACTCATTATTGCTCCCCTTATCCTTAAGTTTGTCCGTTTGGCATATTCTGCGCTTGGAACAAATATGCACATGATCGACTAAATGTAATTATATCGAGTTTCTACGGTTCGATTCAAGCTTACAAGCATAATTCTCAAAAAAAATGTGTCAAATCCTTTGAAAAAGGGGAAACAAATAGGTACGAGGTTTTCGCAGCAAGTCTACGAAAATTTCCCAAATTGTTGAAGGAGGAATTGACGTGAAATTTTTCTTGGATACCGGTAATCTGGAGGAAATCAAGCGAATTGTACGATTAGGCTTGGTGGATGGTGTAACGACGAACCCTTCGCTTATTGCAAAAGAAGGTCGCCAATTTCAGGACGTAATCAAGGAGATCACGGCGATTGTTCCAGGACCGGTCAGCGCCGAAGTCGTATCGCTTAAAGGCGACGAGATGATTGAAGAAGCCCTGGAAATTGCGCAATGGGCGCCTAACGTCGTGATCAAGCTTCCAATGACGGAAGAAGGCCTTTACGCGTGTAATCAATTGAGTCAAAAAGGAATTCGTACAAACGTGACTCTGATCTTCTCCGCTGCACAAGGTTTGATGGCGGCAAAAGCAGGAGCAACGTTTATCAGTCCGTTTATCGGACGATTGGATGATATCGGCGTCGATGGTATGGAACTGATCTCCGATCTTCGCACCATCCTCGATACGTATGGTCTGAAGTCCGAAATTATCGCAGCTAGTATTCGTCATATCGGTCACGTGCAGCAAGCTGCTCTTGCAGGTGCGCATATCGCGACGATCCCAGGCTCGATTTTACCAAAACTCTGGGCACACCCACTTACAGACAAAGGGATCGAACAATTTTTGAAAGACTGGGAAACCGTTCCGAAAGCCGCAGAAGCGGTCAAAGAACAAGCGAATACCAAGTCTTAATCGAAATTCCGTAGCTGCTTTTATACAAATATCTGCTTATCTAACGCGGATATTTGATCGCAAAAAGGTCTTCCCGATATTTGGGAAGACCTTTTTTTGTACAGACGATCTTTACGATCTTTACGATGCGTGCATTTTTTGGACTTCTCTTTTCCGAGCAGCGCGGCTTTTTCTCGGTTGCCCGTTCCAATGTAGGTAAGTTCCGATCCGCAGCAACTTTTCGACAGGACCGGTACGGAATATTTTCAGATACAGTGGGCTGAGCCAGAGCTGAACCGCATAGACCGTCAATACGATCACTGTTCCGATGAATACGCCTGTACGGCCAAACAAACCCAATCCATATCCATAAAAGATCGTCGTGCAGATTACGCTCTGCATCAAATAATTGGTGAGCGACAATTTGCCTACGGCTTCAAACCTTGTCATTAGCGAAAAAGAACGAAGACGCGGATATATTAACGCGAACGCATAGATATATCCCAGCGCAAGTAGCGAACCGCCTACCGTAGTTCCAATCGCAATCCCCGGAATATGTGTCGCGCCGAACTGAGGAGCCAATACGCTAATCGTTTTGGTCAAAAGACCAGCAGTGATGAGAATAGCGGCTCTACGTCTATACAGTCGTCTGGAAGCTTCAGGGTTATCGAAAGTACCGATTCTAGCCGCTCTCATGCCCAGTAAAAACATAGGCGCGATTAATAGCGGAGCAAGCAAACTTCCGATCGCCAATATCCAACCTTCTTCTTCGCCAAACGGATCGGCTTCATTACGGAAAGCTTTAATCTCGGCATATGTGCCAGCGCTATAAACGTCTTTACTCTGCATGACATAAGATTTCGTGTGTTCCGATTGTCCAAATGCAGTTACTCCCTGTTCATCTGGCACGAAGCCAATAGCTCCGATGAGGATCATTAGCAGAACTGCCCAGACCAATTGCGTTTTCGGTTTGCGGTTCAGAAAGAGTAGCAAGAAAAATCCGGTGAGCCCGTAGAACGTAAGAATATCCCCTTCCCATAAAAATGTGGCGTGCAATATTCCCAACACGAACAGGAGCAGAAAACGGCGCGATAAATGCCATTTGGGTCTTAATTGGCGCCTTCTAAGACTGTCTGCCGACTTCGCCATCCCGAATCCAAACATAAACGCAAAGATCGGCATAAAGCTTCCAACGACTGCGATAAATAGAAACGAATGAAAAGCAAAGTCTGCTCCTGCAATGCCGAACAATTCGGGATGACTTTCACCCATTAGCCCGTATTGGAAAATAAGCATATTAGCCACAATAATTCCCGATAAACTGAATCCTCTAAGCGCATCGATCAAAGTTACTCTTTTATTTGTATCCATTCCTCATCACCTCTGCATCAAGCTTACTTCTGCTCTTTGAAGAACGGCTAAACGCTACCTTACCATTTGCTTAACAATCTTTAAAAAGAAGTTTTTTCGTTTAACGCTTGTTAAGGTTTGTTTGATACAATGTCGAAAGCCGATCAAGCGAACTGATAAAGATTGAACTTAGGCAAGGAGGAACTTAAGGATGTACCCCACCCGAATTTTGATTATCGATGACGAAAAAGCTATTGTGCAGATGATTGAGATCGCTCTGCGAAAAGAAGGTTTCCAAAATCTGTATTCAGCGGGCACCGCTACGGATGGTATGGAACTACTGCGCGCAAACGGAGCAGACGTCATCTTGCTCGACGTTATGCTTCCAGACCGAACAGGCTTCGAACTAGGTCCACAAATTCGTGCGTTATCCAATGCTCATCTGATTTATTTGACAGCTCGGACGACTGATCTTGACCGTCTAACCGGCTTTGCCGTTGGTGGCGACGATTACGTGACCAAGCCGTTTAATCCGCTTGAGATCGCGGCGCGTATCAAAGCCAGACTGCGCAGAGATAGTGCAGAGCCGATTGCTTCGCCTAAGGCTTCCTCTATATCCGATTCTCGGCGCCTGTATGATTTTGGCGGCTTCATGCTGGACGAACGCGCGGGCGAACTCCGTGTTAGCGGAACGCCAGTTCCTTGTCCGGCTCAAGCTTATCAACTGCTGCTATTTTTATGCCAAAATCCTGATATCGTCTTCTCTAAATCGCAGCTCTATGAATCCGTCTGGGGATTTGATGGGCTCAGCGACGATAATACGGTCATGGTTCATATTCGCAAAATTCGTGAACGAATCGAACCAGATCCAAGCAATCCGCGTTACCTGCTGACGGTTCGCGGACTTGGATATAAGCTGGTTCGGGTGAACCGCTCATGAAGCAGCCACGCAAAATCAAAAGCCGCCGACTCGCCCGAAGACTTGGAATTCATTTTACGGTTCAGTTTTTCGCGATTTGGGTGTCTGTACTAATTGCAGTATTCGTATGCGCGTTTGCTATTTTTTATTTCACTGCCAAAGATCAACTTCGCAGCGATCTTCCAGATGAAGTGCTCAGTTCTTTGTCTTTAGAAGCAATCATCAATCCCGATAGTGTGGAATTGCCGGAGACTTGGAAAAAACAACTACAGAGTATGGGGTATTGGCTGCAAATCTTGAATGAACAAGGAACCGTGGTCTATTCGGCAAACGTACCTCAAGGAGTACCTATACGTTATTCCGCAATCGATTTGCTACGGATCGACAAAGACAGGAAATGGGAAGAATATGAGGTGGAATCGCTGTACGAAGAGTTTTCCGGCGTTCGCAGCTTATACCTACTCGGTCGTGTGGACGAAGAAAATCAAAAATTAGAACGCTGGTTCAGGCAGTACGCGGCGCAAGGGAAGATCGGAACTGAAACCGGCTTGAAAGAACTGGACGCTGAAACGCGGCGTCAGGACGCTTCGCTGCATATTTTTGATTCCTCGGGAAAAGTCGTTCAGAGGGCCGGAATAAATAGCGATACTTCCAAAACGTATGCAGCATTGGAACTTGCTGCGAACCGTCTCAAACCCGCAGCATCCAAAGTTAAATATTCTTCCTTTTACGATGAACAGTCTGGATATACGTGGTTACTCGAATCCCCCCGTACCGATTCAATTGCTCCTGAACAGCCTCTTCTTCGCACGATTGTGATCGTGTCTTCGCTGGTAGGCGGATTTATCCTTCTGTTGGCGTTGGGTCTTGCTGCTTGGCATGGATATCGATATGGTGGACCGCTGCTGCTGTTCATGCGCGGATTCGAAAGGATGGGACGCGGCGAATATGAACAAGTATTCACCGAAAAAGAACAGCGCCGAATTTTTCGTAAAAACGGACGCTTCCGCTCCCAATATAAATTGTACCGCGAAGTGATTGACGGTTTTTCAGATATGGCAGAGCGATTAGCTGAAGCCCGGACTGAAAGACTCCGGTTGGAACGGTCACGGGAAGAATGGATGGCAGGCATTTCTCATGATCTACGCACGCCGCTGTCTGCTGTGCAAGGTTATGGTCATTTACTGGAAAGCGGTCAATTTCAATGGAGCGAACAAGAATTGCTGGATATGGGCACTACGATCCGAGAAAAAAGCAGCTATATGCTAGAACTGCTTCAAGATTTCTCGTTGACTTTCGAGTTGCAAAATCACACGCCTGGCGAAAAACTTGAGCCGCTGGAATTAAATGAATTCGTGCGCCGAGCTGTTCTGCGCTACGTTAATGATCCTACATGGTCTGACGTCACTTTCGACTTTGAGGAAAGCGATGCTTCAATTCGTATTCTTGCCAATACCAAATGGTTTCAACGCCTACTCGACAATCTGATCTCGAATGCGGTCAAGCATAACGCGCCAGGAACAGCTATTGAGATTAGTGTAGGCTTCGAAAAGGGTAATGCTGTCGTTCGTGTTCGTGACGACGGCGTAGGAATGGATGAAGAAACGAAGACCCGATTGTTCGACCGCTATTATCGCGGAACCAGCACCGATGAGAACGTAGACGGATCAGGACTTGGGATGAGTATCGCCCGTGCTGTCGTGAATGCACATCTTGGCACCATCAGTGTAGAATCTCGTTTGGGAGCGGGAACATGTATTTCTTTGACGTTTCCCGCTTTGTAACCAAACGCTCTACAGCGGGATTTGACACCGCTCTCTGAACTTCGTATACTTGCCTGAGCAAGCTGCAACTTAGAAACCATAAGCCGATCTGCAAATGTAGAACCCGGCTTTTCAAGAGGAGGATTTTCCTTGTACCAGCCGCAAGATTCTCTCGGCTTCCAGCTCGGCGTAATCTATCGCAAAGTCAGCAATCGTCTGGCTGCGCGACTGAAAGATTACGACTTGACGCCTGAACAATGGTCTGTGATGTGTGCAATCTGTTTCAAAGAAGGCATGAACCAAAAAGAAATTTCCGAACGTACGTCCAAAGACCAACCTACGGTGACTCGAATTCTGAATGTGCTGCATCGCAAAAACTTTATTATGCGCAGTAGCGACCGCGCGGATCGGCGCGCTTACTTGATCTATCCAACAGATAAAGGTCGTCAAGTCACCGAAGAAACGTCCGTAATCGAGCGTCATCATAATGCCGCGATGATTGAAGACTTTACGCCGGAACAACTTGAATTGCTTGCCGAAGCTTTCCGCCGAATCGAAAGAAATACAGAGCGTTACGGGGATAGCGAAGAACTCGAAGGCTAATTACCGAAAACGTTTCAAATTTTCAGTAAAACAAAACGGCATGAACCTCTATTTGGCATTTTGGAGGTTAAAGCCGTTTTTTTAATGCGCGTTGAAAAGTTTATTGTTTTTTCGACTTTGCTTTCGCTTCTTTGCGTGCCTTCAATCGTTCTTTTGCTTCAAGCGCCGCTCTATATTCGTTCTCTAAATCTTGCAGTTGCCCGACTGGACGATATACCGTACCGCCATGACAGACTTCGATTCGTTCAGGATCAAGCCGACGTACAATCGCTCCTGCGCTTTCTATCGCTTGATCGGTATGATAAGTAAAACGAGGCGGAATTAATTTGCCTTTTTTGGAATTAAACAAATCGCCAGCGAGTAATACATTCTCATTTTCATGGAAATACACGACATGACCCGGTGAATGCCCTGGCGTCCGATAAGGAATCAGCGAGCCGATCGCGGCAAGTGTTCCAGAGCTGCCCACTTGTTCAAGCGGCTTCAAAATTCCTTTTTTCACATGAGCATGCGGTTTGTCTTTGCCTGGATACTTTTTGTCGCCTTCCGCATAAGGAATTTCGACTGCGTGCATATAGACGGGTACGTCATACTTCTGCAAGATCGATTCAAGCCCTCCGACATGATCCGAATGACCGTGTGTGAGTACGATTCGCTTTAACGGCCCTGCATTCATCTCTTCTATGGCTTTAAGGATCTTTTTGGTCATAAAAGCCATTCCCGTATCGACCAAAGTCACTCCATCTTCTTCCGCGACGATCCACACATGGATAGAAAGCCCCACCCAGACGCCTACACTGCGAATAGACGGCGTAATTAATTTTGCTCCCATATCGATCGCCCCATTCCGTCTTTTTTGCTTACTTCCCGCATAAAGATACTATTTGACCATAAAGGGCTGCTTGCTTACTGTCAAGTTTAAGCCTGTAGACAGCTCTTATAACAATACGACAAATAGGGTAAAGCTTCTTGGTGAATTCAAGAAACTTTACCCTTTGTTCATTTGTGATCGATTACAGTTGGATCGTTGCAGATTCGCTATTCAGCGTCAGCACAAGCCCTTGTTCGCTATTTTCTGGCGAAGCACCGTCTACGCTAGCTACGTTCTCAACGCCTCGCAGTACGACTTTGACAGCTTGACCACCCGATACTTGAATCTTAAGCTCAGAGCCGCTGCGAACTGCCGAAGCTTGAACTTGAGTCGTCGTATCCAGACCAATAACTTGCGCAGAAGCGGTCTGTCCTTCTTCCAGTTGGAACAAATGCAGGGTTACGCCATCCGCGTAATCATAATCCGGCTTCGAATCTTGTGATCCGATCGCAAGCAGCGTACCGGATTTAACGAACACCGGCAAGCTCATGAAGTCATAGTTCTCGCTATACCAACGCCCGCCTTCTTTCACTTGTCCATCCAGCAGACCTGTCCATTTGCCATGCGGCAAATAATACGTGACGTCGCCTTGTTCATTGAAGATTGGAGCCACAAGAATCGAATCTCCGAACATATATTGCAGATCCAGCGTCGCGCATGTTGGATCTTCCGGGAATTCCAGGAACATTGGACGCATCATCGGAATACCACGCGCCGACGATTCTTTCGCTTGATCGAACAAATACGGCATCAGCGAGTTTTTGAGTTTGGTAAATTTACGTAATACATCCACCGCTTCTTCGTCAAACAACCACGGTACACGGTACGAGTCGCTACCATGCAGACGGCTATGCGAAGACAACAGCCCGAATTGTACCCAACGTTTGTACACATCTGCTGGAGCTGTCTGTTCAAAGCCCGAAATATCGTGCGACCAGAAGCTGAATCCGGAGACGCCGAGCGACAGACCGCCGCGCAGACTTTCCGCCATCGATTCATAAGTCGACGAGCAATCGCCGCCCCAGTGAACCGGGAATTGTTGACCGCCGACAGTTGCGGAACGTGCGAATAGCGCCGCTTCGTTTTTGCCCAGTTTCTTTTCCAATACTTCAAATACCGCTTTGTTGTACTGGAACGGATAGTAGTTGTGCATTTTCATCGGGTCGGAACCATCGAAGTACATCACGTCTTCAACCGGAATGCGTTCGCCAAAATCCGTTTTGAAGCAATCGACGCCTTGGTCGACCAGTTCTTCCAGTTTACTTTGATACCATTTCACCGCAGCTGGATTGGTAAAATCGACGATACCCATTCCGGCTTGCCACATATCCCATTGCCATACGCTGCCGTCTTTGCGTTTGATCAAATATCCGTTTTCCATACATTCTTCGAATAACACGGATTTTTCAGCGATATACGGATTGATCCAGACGCAAATTTTCAGCCCTTTGTCTTTGAGACGTTTCAGCAATCCCGCAGGATCAGGGAAAACGTCTTTGTCCCATTCAAAGTCGGTCCACTGATATTCTTTCATCCAGAAGCAGTCGAAATGGAATACAGATAACGGCAGATCACGCTCGCTCATGCCATCAACGAAATGATTAACCGTTTCTTCATCGTAATTCGTCGTGAACGAAGTCGTCAGCCATAATCCAAATGTCCATGCAGGTGGAAGCGCAGGTTTACCGGTTAACTTCGTGAAGTTATCCAGCACGTCTTTTGGATTTTCGCCGCCGATAATAAAGTATTCCAGGGTTTCGCCTTCGACGCTGAATTGAACTTTCGATACATTTTCCGAAGCCACTTCAAACGATACTTTTTCCGGATGGTTTACGAACACGCCGTAGCCTTTATTGGACAAATAAAACGGGATATTTTTGTAGGATTGCTCGCTGCTTGTACCGCCGTCTTCATTCCAAATATCAACTGTTTGACCGTTTTTCACAAAAGGAGTAAATCGCTCGCCCAAGCCGTATACATATTCGCCGATTCCGAGATCGAGCTGCTCGCGGAAATACGTTTTGCCCAAAGATTTGTTCTCGATATGTGCGGCACGGCGGAACGCACTGCCTGTCAGGCGGCGGCTACCGTAATGGAACTCACTTGCAAAACCCGTGTTGCGGTCAATGCTGACCTTAAGCTCGCCACTTTGCAGCGCAAGCAATTCTTCATTATTGGTAATCTGTACATTCGTGTCCGAACCGTACAGTTCAAATTCAGGCGTTTGTTTTACGCCGCCAGCATGACGGTTCAAGCGAACGCGAATCACGTTTGGCATCGGCGAGCTATAAGTTGCTTTGAGCAGCGTCGCGTTCAGCGTATCGCCGCGTTTTTCTACTTTTTTCGTTGCTGCATATACAGTAAAGGAATCGTCTTTCTGTACGACGTCGCGAATATCGACCGGGCTTTGCATATTGTATCCGTCTCGCACCATCCAATATCCATCGGTAAATTTCATCTCTCAAATCCCCTTTGATTATCATCTCAAGTCTTCGGCAATCTTGTTTATATACCGTGACTACATTTATAATGATATTGATCTTGATTATAAAATTCTTACGATATTTTGATCTAAATTATCATTATTTTGATCTTTCAACGACTTTTCTATGAAGATCGATATAGATTTGGAAGCGATTTCTTATTTCGACCTATGAAAGGAGCTTATCGGTATGAATCGAGCTTTGCTCAAAGAAGAACGTGTTCACGGTAATCCGATGTATCCAGTCAGCGTCTATGTCATGGAAAATTTGGACTATACGACGATTATGGATTCGCACTGGCATCAAGAAATGGAATTTACGATCGTCACGCGCGGTACAATTCGTTTTCAGATCGGAACCGAATATTATGAAGTACATCAAGGACAAGCCATGTTTGTGCATAGCGGAGAACTTCATTCCGGGCAAAAGGTAGGCGATGAACCTTGCGCTTTTTCAGCCGTCGTATTCGATGGCGAATTTTTGTCCAGTCGAGGGTATGACGGGCTGCAAGAACAATATATCGAACCTTTATTGCAAAAAAAATCGCTCCCTCCTTCTCATCTAACCGGACAAGAACAGTGGGAACGCGATATTTTGGATCTGATCTTGGCGATTATTGAAGATAACGAACAAGCGGCTCCCGCTTATGCGCTCACGACAAAAGCTAGATTGTATCATATTTTTGCGCTGCTTCATGGTCATATGCGTGATCCGATTCCTACTGTGACCGGCAACGATCGAGAAAAGATCGAACGGTTAAAAAAAGTGCTTGGATATATCCATCATCATTACGCGTCCGCAATCAAACTTAGCGATCTGGCACAACTACTCGGCATGAGCGAAGGATATTTTTGTCGCTTTTTTAAAAGCATGGTGCACAAAACGCCTGTCGATTATTTGAATCGCTACCGAACGCAGCAGGCTTGTCGGCTCCTTGAAGAAAGCGGGCATAAAATCGTCGAGATCGCGATGGAAGTCGGATTCGATAATTTGAGCTACTTTATTTCTTTGTTCAAACAACATCAAGGCTGTACGCCTTCTCAATATCGAAAAAGATTGGAAAGCGGAAACGTATCCGCTTCGAGCTTGGCTCAGCATGTTTAGCCCTCTTTGTTCCGATCCGGCAACGACAGGCTGTATATCCGTATCGCTTCATACAAAAAACAGGAAAACTGTCCCGCTTCTCCTCCGAACGTATCAAAAAAAGCTCGGAACCGATTGTCGCTACGATAGTTTTCTGCAATATGCTCCAAAAGCTGCGGCGTAATCGCCGTATAGGTTTCTAGCGCATTTGCCCATTCCGCAATCTTGAGCTGAACATCGGGAGAGTCAGGAGCATATTTCAATAAAGAAAAAATGTCGACGAACACATCGTTTATGCGTTGTTGGGCTTGATTCAACTCTGCTTCTCGCTTCTCTTGCGGCAACCGCTCTAATTTTTGCATCTGTTGCCGATATGCCGCATAAGCCGGCGTATCTCCATAGACGACCTCTGCTTCGCGATCATATTGCTCACGCAACGTAAGACCTGGCAGATCCGGCGATCGAGGTCCGAAGATCGTCCCAGCTTCCAAATACTGATCGAAGTCATGCAACGTACGCTCTAGCCTACGCTTTTTCTCTACTAATCGTTCACGATGTTCTTGGAGCGCTGGGCGGCGTTCCGATTCAGGCAACTCCAACAATGCCGCAATATCTTCAAGACGCAAGCCGGCTTCTTTTAGAAAAAGAATGATCTGTAGCCGCTCCAGATTGTCGCGGTCATACAGCCGATAGCCGCTCTCCTTCACCTTCGCAGGCTTCAGCAGACCGATTCGGTCATAATGATGCAGCGTTCGCGCCGTCGTGCCTGTGATGCCTACGACTTCATGTACCGTCAACAACACTTTCGGCATACCAATAATCCTCCGTCACCTTCAATATTTCTTCTGCGCTTTTTAAAGTAGCCTGTTCAATCGTTTCTCCGGTTTTGCGTAAATAATGTTGAATGAGATAATAACCGCAGGCATAGCCCGCTCCATAAGGTGCACCGACCGGAGTCATGCTTTGCAAAGCGGCGATCTCGTCCCCGTATAGATAAGGTGCAATATTCGCCCAACCTTTACCCTGTAGTATCGGCTTTAGCATAGGTTTGATGACCTTATTCAAGGTCTCCGTATCTGTCTTGGATACCCACGGCCCTAACCATTCTTCTCCGCAACGCGATACTGCAAAACTCTCCGCCAGCCCTTCGCTTACGATCAGCTCAGCAAGCGTTACGTCCATATCCCAACGGATAAATTGATATCTTACATTATGATTGCATTCATGGGCTAGAGCCGCCCGGATACGAGGTAACGTGTAAGTGTTCGGCGTCAGCACAGTTAGAATATAACCCGGAATACCGCCGTCTCCCGAATATCCTTCGTTGATCTTCAAGATTTGGCTATCTGGATTTCCAAGCAAAACGGTAAAAACAACCTTCTGCACCGGAAGATATATTCCCTGCTGCTCGAAACAAGAAAAGCTGTCTTTTACGATCTGTTCGCATTCTGCCCAAAAGTCATTAGGCGAGATCAGATCTACAGTCTCAAGTAGCGATTCATCGATCCGATCCGCAGGCAGATACATTAGGTCATTCAGCGTCAGTACATCAAATCCGCCTGGACGTTCAGAGCGAAACGGAATTTGTTGGATCTCCCATTTCTTTTTGAATGGAGCCAGCATTTGTTCGCGGTAAGCTTCTCTTTTTTCCTCTGGCTTAAGTTCTATGATTTGGCGGTAGATCGTGTCGGAACGAAGCATCGTAATATTCATATGAATCTCTCCTTTTGTCGATTTACCTGCTACGTTAAACTATGACGTTACGTCAAAGTCAACATGAGCTGGCTCGAAAAAATAGGATACCAAAAAGGCAGCCCGAAAAACTCCTGAGCTGCCTTTTTATCGATATGATCTGCACTTTTGCAATCTACTGTCTATTATTAGCGAACTTCATATAAAGCCGAATCTACACCGCTCACGAAAGGGCTTGTTTCTCCTAATGTATACAAATGTAGAACGTGCATCGCCCGCGTACAAGCGGTATAAAATAGCTTGCGCTCGGATTCTCGCGAATACCGCTCTGCCGAAGCATTATGCAGCAGCACGGCATCGAATTCGATCCCTTTGGCAAGATACGCAGGAACGATGACCGTCCCTTTTTCGAACGCTGGCGTGTTTTTCGTAATTAATCGTGTATGCAATCGATCTTTCAATCGTTCATGCAGTTGGTTGCATTCACTTTGCGTTTTACAAATAATTGCCGTGTAGTCTAGACCTTGCTCACTCAAAGCTTCGATATCGTCTATAATCGCTGCTTCCATCTGCGTTTCGGCATGTGGATCAAATTGACGGAGAATAGGCTTATCGCCACTACGCGTAAACGGCAAAATCATTTCGCCTTCCGGCAACATCGCTTTGGTAAACTCTGTGATCTCGCGTGTGGATCGGTAACTTCGGGTCAGACGCAATACTTTGCTTTCGTCTTTTCCATATAGATTCAATAGCGGATCATAATCGTCTAACGCCGAATCATGCCCATAGATCGCTTGATTCAGATCACCGAGCGCGGTCATACGCGCACGCGGGAACAGACGCTTCAAAAATTCAAGTTGGAACGGCGTGTAATCTTGCACTTCATCGACAATCAGATGACGAATCGAAGTATTCGTAATAAAACCTTGTACCAATTCTCGAAGAAGCAATAATGGCGTCGCATCTTCAAACATCAATTCCGATTTTCCGATCCGATCCAGCGTCTGACGCGAAAATTCATGCCACATCGCCGGAAGCGGACGTCCACCGGATAACTTCATGAATAACGCTTCGTCTTTGTAGAGTCGACGATACATCCCTTTGATATCGACAAAACGTTGGCGTTTGATCCATTTGCGTACCGGCTTAAGCCAATCGTTGACGATCATTCGAGCCGCCGCTTCGCGTTGTTGATCGAAATCATCGAATGTATCGGCAGCTCCTTTTTGCTTGCGGCGCATCAAATTATACGCTCGGTGCAGCGCGCTCGAATCCAACAGTTGAATCTGCTCGTCTACCCATTCTTCGTCGCGTTGGCTTTTGCCATATTCACTCACTTGCTTCAATAACCATTTGCTCATTTGCTCGATCCGGCTTGGGATTTTAATGGTCTCATCATACTCGTAAAATTTACGGCGCATCTGCTCGGCAGATACGATCTCATGACCTTGAAACCGAATCGGACGGAACATCATTTCGCGCTCTGCGAGATGCTTCCGATACGCACGAATCACTTCCAAATAAGCTAAAGACGACTTGTATCGAATTCCCGCCAGTCTTGCTTCGTATTCGCCGTCTTCGGAAACATCCCCGCGTAGTAAATACTCCAACTGATCGAACGCATCTTCAAGCTCAAATTCTCTGCCGATCCGGCGTTCCAGATACGCTTGAAAAGTCGTTTGTAGCATATTCTCTTCACCAAGCTCCGGCAGCACGGTCGAGACATAGCTATTAAATAACGAATTGGGCGAAAACAAGATCAATTGATCGGCACTCAAGGTATCTCGATACCGATATAGCAAATACGCGACACGCTGAAGCGCCGCCGATGTTTTGCCGCTTCCTGCCGCACCTTGCACGACCAACAACCGACTTTGCTCATCGCGGATAATCGCATTTTGTTCTTGTTGGATCGTCGAGACGATACTTTTCATCCGATCGTCGGCACTTTGACTGAGCACTTCTTGAAGTAACTCGTCGCCAATCGTCATTCCCGTATCGAACATAACCCGAATTTTTGCGTCCCGGATCACGTATTGCCGTTTCAATTCCATTTCTCCTTCGACGCTGCCGCCCGGTGTGCGATATTTCACGTCGCCCGGGGCACCGTCATAATAAAGACTGGAAATTGGCGCACGCCAATCATAAATCAAAAAGTCTTGCTCGTTGTCATCCAGCAGCGAAGCGATCCCCAAATAGATCGGTTCTGCTGTCGCTTCATCCGATTCACGAAAATCGATACGTCCAAAATACGGAGAATGTTGGAGTCTGCGTAATTTCCCCAGTTGAGAAAAAGCTCTTTTATGCCCGAATTCTCGTTCTGCCAATACTTGCGATTGCTGACGCATACTGGTCGACGTCTCGCCCAAATCGTCCGGTTCGGCAAAATTCATCGTAACTTCGTCCCAAAATTCTTTACGCAAGCCGACGACATCGCCGCGCATTTCTCCGACTTGAGCTTCGAGACCGCGAATACGACGTTTGATTTTGGAGGTTACATCATCGACGCGCGATTGTTCTTGCTTCCATTCCGGATCATTCATTTCCATCTCGTTATTCCCCCTCTAATCCCACTTTACTCCGCTTACTTTCTATTAATTAAATAAAAATATATGGTTTTACTGGAAAATTCATATAGTCGTCAAATAAACAGAGTTTAATTGTACGCCCGAGCCCAAATGAAATCAACCTCTACCGCATGTTTGTTTCTATAGAATAATATACCGAAAATTCCGACCATAGAGAAAGGGAAGGAGCGCCGCTGTTCGGCCGTTCCTTCCCTTTGTTCGCGTTCGGATCTAGACTTACGCAGCCATTTCCCGGCAAACTTCTGCACAACGCTTGCATTGCTCCGCGCACAGGCGACAGTGATCCATATCATGTTTGGCGCATTCGTTGCCGCAATCTTCGCAGATTTGAGCACATAGCCCGCAAATTTGCGCCGCGTACGCACTGTTTTGCGTCATCGCTTTGGCGGCAAATTCACACATATCCGCGCATATACGATCCAGACGGATACATTCTTTCATCATGGCTACGTCTTTTTCCTGCAAGCAAGCATCGTAGCAGTTGTTGCATGTCTCCATACATTTTAGGCACTCGTCGATACATCGGCGCATTTCTTCTTTCGTCATCCTCTTTTCCTCCTTCACGTTAATCCGAAGTCAAACGTTCTTGTATCATTACCCCAGGGCTTTTTACATAAACGAGGATTAGTAAAGATTTACGATTTGGATTTGCGCCAGCTTTTGGGATCGATCCATTTTTGCCACGGTTTCGGCACGCTTCTTTCGTTGTCTCCATAATGATCGACCAGACGGTTAAGTCGCTCTAATTGATAGCCATAAGCTTGAATTTCAGCCGCAACGATCGAAAGCCGCATCGTACTTCCGTCTTGTTGCTGCATGTATTCTTTCATCGCTAACGCAAAACGTTCATTTTCTTCTTCGAGGTTTTGCCACGGCAAATCATCAGGCTTTAATTTTCCTTCGAATTTCAAAAGAACATGTTCATGGTATTTGACCTGATACTCTAGTTGATCGTCAAATAACTTATCGAGCAGCAGTGTTCGAGAAGTCGGGAAATAATGTTCTTCTACCGCTTCGACCACTTCGCTCCCTTTTTTCAACGTATTCAGCATTTGCTTATAGACCACTAGATGACGACTTTCTGTATACGAAGGACGTTTACGTTTATGTTGATCTTCCTCAAGAAGATTGTATTTTTCCGTCAACGATTGAATCGAACCTTCAAGTGCTTTTTGCTCGTCTCGAAACACGCTTTCTTTGATCTCGTCAGAAACAGCGGTTCGCATCAATAAGGAAAGTTGAGTAAAAGTCGATTGAATCTGACCGATAAATTGTTGACGCGGCTTCGGAGGAAGCACCACGATATTAATGAAGAACGCCGAGAAAATCCCGATAACGCTGATCATAAACCGGTTAAGCGCAAACCCAAAGTCTCCTGATGCTTCCATCACGGAGATAACGGTCACAAGCGTAAGCCCGATCGTATCGGCACGCTTCATTTTCAAACAAATCATAATAACGACGATACAAGTCAATCCTACTGCAATCGGTTCACTCGATAATAGGCGTCCTGCGGTAACCGCGATCACGGCTCCCAATGTATTCGTTAATAATTGATCCAAAAAATACGTCCACGATTTATAGATCGTAGGCTGCATCGCAAAAATCGCTGCGATTGCCGCGATCACGGGCGGCGTCAGATTCAGCAGCGCCGTTAAATAAAGAGCAAGGGTAACCGCTATCCCTGTTTTCAGCATCCGTGCGCCGAAATTCACGCCCATTCCTCCTTTGTTCATACGCACCGAGTTAGATTCGGCTGCTTCTTTCTCATTTGTTCCTATTACCCGTTATAGGGAAAGTTATACACAGCTTCAAGATCAGCTCCAAAGTAAAGTCGGCTGCCTAGCAAAGCTCGATTTCTTAGTATAACGGCTTCGCACTCTCGACGCAAAATTTTGAACAAAAAAAGGGGACCGCCGCGCTACGTAGCGCCTGCGGTCCAAAATATATAGTTCTAAGGGGGTTGTATTTATATAATAAACAGCAAAGCTTAAGACAAGCTGAAAAACAGATTTCAGTTGTGTTACAATAAGTTGCCACATGTTGTAACGAATGAATAGGTGAAGGAGAACGGAACGTTTTGGAACAAAAAACTTCGATTTATGAAACGATAGAACTTTGTTTACTTGCCGGTAAAATCATGCTGCAAAGCGGAGCAGAGACTTATCGGGTTGAAGATACAATGGTACGGATTGCGACAGCTTTTGGATTAACCGAAAGTCATAGTTATGTCACGCCTACAGCGCTTATTTTTTCGACAAGCGGAGAACAACCGGCAAAACTTATTCGTATCGAAAATCGAACGACCGATCTGCACAAGATCGCGGAAGTGAACGCGATCTCTCGACGGATTGCGCTTGGTGAATTATCCGCACATGAAGCAAAAGCTTTATTACTGCAAAGCGAATCTGCTTCTTTTGATTACAATTTACCGATGCAGATTTTTGCCGCGGCTTTGGCAAGTGCTTGCTTCCTCATTATGTTCGGTGGAAGTTGGCCGGATTTCTTAGCGGCTTTTTTAGCAGGTGGAGCAGGCTTTGCCGCTTCAGTCTGGCTGCATCGTATTGTACAAGTTAAATTTTTCGCTGAGTTTTCGGCGGCACTGCTTGTCGGCCTATTGGCTTTATTATTTATATGGGCAGGATTCGGTTATGAATTCGACCGGATTGCGGTCGGCTCGGTGATGCCACTGGTACCGGGATTGTTGATTACGAACGCGATTCGCGATTTGATGGCAGGTCATCTTGTATCGGGCATTTCCAAAGGCGCAGATGCGTGCTTAACCGCTTTTGCGATCGGCGCCGGAATCGCTGTTGCTTTACTCTTTTTCCATTAGGAGGATTTATAAGATGTGGGCTCATTTTTTGACGAGTTTTTTCGGCGCCGCTGCGTTCGTCATTTTATTTAACGCACCGAAAAAATCGCTGTTTCATTGCGGGCTGGTCGGGATGCTGGGATGGGTATTATATGTTTATGTGCGTGATGACATTGGCGAAGCTCCAGCAACACTTGCCGCTTCGCTACTGGTCGGCATTTTGTGCCAACTGTTCGCCAAATTTTACCGAACTCCTGTCATTATTTTCAGCGTGGCTGGGATCATTCCTCTCGTGCCCGGCGGTATGGCGTATAATGCGATGCGCCGCTTTGTAGAAAACCGCTACGACGAAGCGCTTCAAATCGGTGCTCAGACGCTGATGATTGCAGGAGCAATCGCAGCAGGTCTAGTCTTATCTGAAGTATTGAATCAAATGCTACGCAGACGACCAAAAAGTATCGTGTAAACAAAATTGCGTCAATATAAAAAGCCGGAGTCGCTTCACGTCGAAGCGACTCCGGCTTTTGGATTTAAACTCTTATGCTAAGCCTTTACTTTACGTCTTTACTCTAAGCTTCTTTACGCACCAGCATCCCAATTAGATCAGGCAGCCAATCTTCGAGAGAACGGAAAGTAAATCCTGCCGCTTCGGCTTTAGACGTATCCATTGCCCAATCACCCGGAATTCCAAATGGAGAACTTTCTCCCTCCGGCCCTTCCGGCAGTACAATTACCGAACCTCCGCTTTGCTTCTCGATCTCCGCCAACAACTCGCGCAGCTTCGGCTTACCTTGCGATGCCGCGTTGAAAGCTCCGGTAACGCCGCTCTCGCCTAACCATTTTAGAAAATCTGCCGCTTCTTCTTCATGGACAAAGCAAATCTGCGCGTCGGTATTCGGCATCACGAATGAAGTCCCGCTTTGAATCCGATCCACATGGAAATGTAGACGCTTGGTGTAATCGTTAGGGCCCAGCACAATCGGGAAACGAGCCGCAGATACCGAGAACGGCGCTTCTTGGAAAAAGACGGCTTCCGCTTGTGCTTTACCTTCTCCGTAAGCCACTTTCCCTACCGGGCTTGGCGGTACAGATAAAGTTGTCGTATCGACTAAAGATTCCGCCATATCAAAAGCCCAATCGCTATATACCGACAGACTGGAAGTTAGGACATAATGGCCGATCTTCCCGGAAAATACCCGTATTGCCGCTCTTGCTTCGTCCGCATTGTAACAAATATTATCGAACACCACATCGAAGCTGCGGCCTTCAAGTGCTGCCGCCAAAGCTGACTCGTCGGTACGATCTACTTGGATACGCTGAACTTGATCGCCGAATGAATCTTCTGTGGTTCCGCGCGTCGCAATCGTCACCTGATGCCCGGCTTGCAGCAGCTTATGTACTAAAATTTTACCGAAAAATCGAGTTCCGCCTAACACAAGCATTTGTTTACTCATCGGATTCATTCTCCTTTTCTTATCTATAGATTAAACTTAACGGGTTACGCTTTTTTGCCCACCCAAAATATCATTCACTTCCGCAAGCGTCGGTAATCCTTCCCAATCGCCTTTGAACTGAGTTGCCATCGATCCCAGCAGATTGGCGCGGCGCAAAGCTTCATGCAGATGTGCTTCATCCAACCCGCCTTCAATTTGCTCTCGATAATCCAGCAGTACCGATAACAATCCTGAAGCGAAAGCATCTCCGGCTCCCACCGTATCAATCAAGCGATCCACAGCAAAAGGTTCTGCGCGTACGAAACCTTTTTGCGTAAACCCGATCGACCCTTCCGCACCAAGTTTCATCGCGACAAGTTTAGGGCCCATATCCAGAAAAGCTTCGCCGTAGGCTTCGATCTCCATTTCACCAAGTAAAAACTCGGCTTCTTCATCGCCCGGCATAAAAATATCACATAATGGAATCAATGATAGCAATGTTTCGCGCGCCAGCTCCTCACTCCATAATTTGCGTCTTAAATTCGGATCGAAAGAGACCGTTAGCCCTTGCTTCCGCGCAAGTTCCATCAGCTTGCGCGTAGCCGCAGCAGTCTGCTCACCCAGCGCTGGTGTAATGCCGGTCACGTGAAGATGACTTGCGCCCTCAAGCCATGAAACATCGATCATCTCTGGCGTAAGACGGCTTGCCGCTGATCCTTTGCGATAATAATAGACGGCTGGATCGCCGTAACGTTTGAAATCTTTGAAATATACAGCGGTCGGCGCTTCTGCATCTCGCACCGCATAAGACGTATCTACGCCTTGACCAGACAATGTAGTCAACACCAGATCTCCGAATGGATCATGACCGAGACGACCGATCCAACGGGTCGACTTCTCTAGCCGACTCAATCCGATCGCGACATTGGATTCCGCACCTGCTAGTGATTTGGTAAATAAAGGCTCGTATTGCAAAGCTCCTTGATTGTACGATTGAAACAAAATCATACTTTCCCCGAGTGTAACGACATCTACCTGATTATTTCGCATAGTGGGTTGTTCTCCTCTGAATACGTTATCATCAAACTTCTTTCAGTGTACGCGCTAACTCTTCTGCGGACAAGTATTGCATGCATCTTTCTCTTACGCAATCAGGGCTGGTATACTTAAAGAATCGCTCAAGAAAAGAGGGTTAGTATGGCATTTGGAATCCGTAGACAAGAACTTTCAGCATGGAAAAAATCAGTCGAACGCGGCGAGATTGCTTTTCTTACTCATTTTTGGCTAGACCCCAGATTTCCGGGCATTACTTCGGTAACGAAAGTCGGTTGCTCCGATTTGAATCAGTTAACGACCTGGTGTATCGACAATGGGCTACCTCCTCAATATATTCATAAGCGCGACCGCTATCCGCATTTCGATCTGATGGGAACCAAACAAGCCGAAATTTTACGAAAAGAAGGATTGTGGGATCAATTGCATCGATTTGTCGAGCGTGATTTGAAGTAAGCATTATGGTCTTTTTAGGATTGCAATAAGTTTATAGGCATTCGGTATTGGACGTCTTGATCACCATTGGATACAGTTAGACCCATCTTCATATCAAGTGAATCGGTATACAAAAAGGATGGGTTGACATGTTTTCTTCGTTTGGATCAATTCTTGTACAAGTGTTCGTTCCTCTGGCTTTGCCTGTCATTGCGGGCATGTTACTCAAAAAATTCAAAAAGCTCGATACCCAGCCTTTATCCGTATTGGCACTGTATCTGCTTAGCCCGTCGATTATTTTTACGACGCTGCTTAACGCCGATGTTTCGTCAGAAGATCTGAAAATCACTGTTGCCTTCAGTTTGATCAATCTTATTGCGATGTGGGGCATTTCGGTATTGCTCGGTCGCCTACTCCGCTTAGGAGATGCCGAAAAATCAGGATTGACCTTGGTCGCTTCATTTACGAACTGTGTGAATTACGGGTTGCCGCTTGTACTGCTTGCTTTTGGACAAGTCGGATTGGATAAAGCCGCAATCTATGTCGTGCTTCAAATTCTGATCGTAAATACAATCGGTGTCTTTTTCGCAGCACGATCGCACTTTTCAATTAAAAAAGCAGGCTTGGCTGTGTTGAAATTGCCTGCTTTGTACGTGGCTGCACTTGCTGGATTACTCCGCTTGGGAGATATTCATTTGACAGAATCTTTGTCGACTGGCGTAAACTTACTGGCAAATGCTTATTCGCCTGTTGTTCTCGTTATTCTTGGCGCTCAGATGATTAGCCAAAACAGCGGTTCATGGGAACCTCGACTACAACGTGCGTTTCAAGCCGGTCTAGCGCTTCGATTATTGATTGCTCCTCTGCTGAGCGCGCTTATCTTGATCCTACTTGGAGCAGATCGCACTTTGCTTGGTGTATTGCTGATTTTGGCTTCTATGCCCACTGCGGTGAATGCGGTCATCTTGGCTGAACAGTTCGGAGCTTCGCCTAAATTTGTTTCTCGCTGCATCGTATGGACGACACTGGCATCCTTTATCGTGCTGCCTGTTCTGCTTTTACTGACCGGTATGAATTTGTAAAACGCAAAAACACCCTCGAAGAGAGTTGGAAGTTCGAAACGTCCATTCGCTCTATAGAGAGTGTTTTTGCTTGGTTGCACACAAGTTACCGATCGACTCACAAAGGTAACTGCGCTTGATTTTCTTTTGAAAAAGGAATATCGATATGGAATGAGCTGCCTTCGCCTTTGCGGCTGTCTACCGAAATGCTACCACCCATCAAAGTCACTAATTCTTCGCAAATCTTCAAGCCTAGTCCGCTGCCGCCATATACTCGGGCATGAGAAGCTTCTGTCTGGCTGAATGCTTTGAACAATTTATCCATATGTTCTTCTGGAATTCCAATCCCTGTATCCCGAACCGTAAACCGCATATAAATGAATGGGCTTGATTCCGCGCGTTTGGATTCTTCCGCCGTCAACGTAATACTGCCCGTCGTCGTAAATTTAAGCGCATTGCCGATAAGGTTATCCAATACTTGACGCAACCGATGCGGGTCGCCGTACAATCGTTGATGATGAATCCCTTCTACGTTTAGAATAAGCGGCAATCCTTTTTCTTCGGCGCGTAATCGATGGGTTTTGACGATTGAATCCAAAACATGCTTCGGATTAAACTCGATACGCTCCAGTTTCATGCGTCCGTCTGTAGCGCCAGCTAGATCCAGCACATCGTTAGCGATATTAAGCAGGGTATCCCCGCTGCCTTTAGCAAGTTCCAGATATTCGCGGACGTCTTCCGGCAGTGTCTCGTCCATCAATACAATATCGATTAACCCCAACATGCCGTTCATATTATTACGCAGTTCATGATTGAGCTTGCCCATAAACTCCATCAATGCCCGACTTTGTCCGTGTGCCGAACGTGCAGCATGCGTCGCTTCTTCTTCAAGAAGTTTGCGATCCGTCACATCATATTGTAAACCGACGAACAATACGCAGCGTCCTTCTTTGTCGAAGATCGGATCGATATTCAATTCATTCCAAAATGTGCTTCCGTCGCGGCGATAATTCAAGATTTCGGTACGTACAGGCATACATTTCGACAACGCGTGACGAATTTCGCGAGCGGTCTCGCTGCGCGTATCCGCACCTTGCAAAAAGCGGCAATTGCGACCGATTACTTCTTCTTTGGAGTATCCGGTGAGCTGTACAAAATAATCATTAACGAAAATGAGAGGTTGCTTAGGATCTGTCGCGTCCGTAATCGTAACCGATGAACGCAGTTCCGAAATAATATGCGGCCAATCCGGTTGCGAAGATGGCAGATCATTCATATTTCTATTCCTCCTTTGTCTTTTGTTATTCTTTCATTATATAAAAATCTGTCGTTAAAAAAACGGTTTTTCCGTATAACGGAAAAACCGCAAATTTTCTGGACCAGACATTCATTTAGATGTAGTAAGGACGTACGCATACCGGTTTGGATACGCTGACCGAATTGCCTGTCGAAGTCAGACGACCTGTTTCTTGATCCACATTAAATACGACAATGTTATTTGCATCGCGGTTTGCAACCAGTGCGTGTTTGCCGCTTGGCGTCAATGCGAAATGACGGGGATGTCCGCCTTCTGTCGATACATGTTCAACCAAAGTCAGCTTTTCCGAAGCTTCGTCGAATGCGTAGACCACGATACTATCATGTCCGCGGTTGCCGCCGTATACAAAGCGTCCGTCTGCCGATACCGTAATCTCGGAGCAGCCGTTTTCGCCTGTATAATCAGACGGAAGCGTAGGTACAACTTCGATTTCGCTGAGCGAACCTGTCGCTGCATCATAACGGTACGAAGCGATCGTCGAATTTAATTCGTTAATAACGAAAGCAAAATTACCGCTTGTATGGAAGACCAAATGACGAGGACCTGCGCCTTTCGCCGCTTTGGTATCGCCATGCGGTACGAGTTTGCCTGCTTCTTGATCGATTGAATACGTACGAATCAGATCCAGACCGAGATCTTGAGCAAGCAAGAACTTTCCATCTGGGCTGAAGAACGTCGAGTGTACACGAGGCGTTGCACCATCGATCGACTCATGCGTTTGCACATCAAGCAATTCGCCCACATGACCGTTAGGCTTGAGCGACAGAAGCCCTGCCATACCCCCGTGGTAGCTGGTTACGACCAGAAAACGATTTTCTGCATCGCGTTGAATATGACAAGTCGTATTCGGCGTTGAGATTGTACGATTAAAGCGCGTTAATGTGCCTTCATCGGAAAAATGAATCATCATGACTTCACCAGCTTTACCGCTGTCTGTCTCTGTTTCTCCAATCGCATAAATATGCCGATTTTCAACATCAACATTCAAAAATGTCGGGTTTTTCAAATCGGAAGTTTGATCCAACAATTGAAGTTTGCCTTCTTGTTCATCAAACTCATACGTGTATACACCGCTTGTATTCGCTTCGGCATAAGAACCGACGAAAACGAACATTTTTTGATCTTGTGTCATCTATATTCCTCCCGATTTTCAGTAACGACCATCCGCAGTAAAACAACGCTGTAAACCGCGCGTTATGAACTGCAATTTATGATCTCAGCGCTGGCTGACAGCTCGGTTAACCGAGCGATATGGATCAATTATAACGCAAAACATCGTAAATCCCAAGCTGAAGAGTCTGGATAACGAGGATCAAAACGATTCACCGTGCATTTCTTTTCTATAAAGAAGCAAACCAAGAAGGCTGCTCTTCACGAAAATCATGATGATCTTGCGCTAATCGATCAATAGACTTCAATACCCTATTTAATTGTGGAGACTGATTTGCCACAACTTCCGCTAGTAAAGAAATCGCTGCGGAAGCCGCGTATAGACGATAGAGTCCCCAAAATTCGGCGCATGGCGCTTGCCCGCCATGATAGCCTAGGATTTGTCCGGTACAAAATAACGAACTTAGCTCTCGACTATATAGACCCAATTTGGCAAATTCGTATAACGGATCGCCCCAATCGAAATGTCCAAACCCAACAACACCTGTCAATCGGCTATGATGCACAATCAAATTTGCCGGTCGGAAGTTTCCATGCAAAAAGACCGAAGGACGTTCTTCCACCAAATTTTGTGTGGCTTCAATCATTTCGATAGCAGCTGCTACGCCTTTCGAGGAAACTGCGTGCTTGGTGACAAGCTCTAGTTGTTGCTTGATCTTTTTCCGATAACGATCTGCCCACGGCTCTATCCCTTCCGGTGCGGGATATGCGCTAATCCGACTTAGTTCTTCACCCGCTTGCATCCCGATTCGAAGTTGCTGCGGTTTGGGTACAGTGGATAAGATCTGACCTGCATCAATACCGTCTATATAAGAAACCAGCAAAAAATAAACGTTTTTTGTTTCCCAACGTCCCATCGCAATCGGGCGGGAACAATGCACAGTCATCGATTGCATACGGTGCAGAGCTTCAAATTCGAAACGTTTGAATGAGAGCTCGGATTCATCAAATAAACGCAATAGATACGCTCCGTCATATCCATAAAAATGAACTTTATATTTTAAATCAGCGGACGTGCCGGCTAGGATCGGATAAGCTTCGATAATTTTGCCTAACGGAGCAATCTCACGACCTATCAATTCCGGTACGTATCCACGTATACCTTGTTGTAAATGATCGATAGCTTTCGCTCTGTTTCCATCGTTCAACTTATCCTCGCTCCTTTCCGTTTGACATTCCGAATACATAGATTGTGCTTGATTATACGCGTAAAATAAGTTTTTTTGAAGGCAATTCGAGGAAAAGCAATCGACATTTATCTATATTTTTCGCAAAATACCCGATTATTCATCAAAATAAGCTACTTATACTTATATTATATCTTGAATTTATCACTTTTTTTCGACTTTTAATCGGTTTCTTCGCGTTTGTTGAAAAGTTAGCAAAATAAAACGAGAGACAAGCCGTGGTCGGCTCGTCTCTCGTTGTTTCCCATCATATCGGCTTTGCTTGCTAGCGTCAACCCTTATAGCCGAATTTATATTTTTTCCGTTACGCCGACTTTCCGATATAGTTCGTCAAGATGCGACAAAGCCCATTCGTCTTCCGGCGCATCTTCCAGTCGAAAATTCAGTTCGTCATGGAAATCCTGGATCATAAATTCTTCCGGTGCACTACCCAGTACTTCATCAAAATCGTATTCAGGCAAAAGAATTTCGCCTTTCACCGCGCCTTGCAACCAAGCCATCCAATCTTGCAAAGTTAATGTCCCGCGTGCCCATAGATCGAATTGCAGGCTCAGAACATCTTGCATACGATCATATTCGCTCGCTTCGCTATATCGACGGCTTAATGCTACCGCCAGATCGAATAATTCTTGATAAGCTTCCGCTTCTTCGGTTGAAAGTTCGCGATCCAGTCTTTGCATATAATCTTCGACTGCAATCGTAGATCCATCGTCGAACAGCAAAGGCGTATTGGATAATACCCAAAGTACGTGCTCCACATGTTCTTCTGGAATTTCACCGCGATCTACTGCCTCTACCCATTGTTGCTTATTCATCTGTAATTCCTCCGTTCACCTCTATTTAAAGATTGAGGTTGATCTCTGATTCTTTATACAGGTAAATCGTATTAAACACAACCTCAATCGCCACGAGCGGTCATGTACAGTCGGTACCAATCTTCCCGGCTCATCTGCTCCGCTTGTTGCTCGGCATCCCGGCAAGCTTCGATACGCTCTGGATTCATGGTGCCAATGACAGGCTGGATCTTTGCAGGATGCTTCATTAGCCATCCAAGCGCAATCGCTTCTCTAGTCGTTTGGCGTTCCTCAGCCATCGTTGCGACTAATTTTGCTGTTTTGCGAACCGCTTCCGATTCTCCGCTCACATCGCGCCCTGTGAATTTACCTTGAGCAAGAGGGCCCCAAGCTTGAAGCTGTACATTTTCCGAGCGGGAATACTCCATAAGACCGTCCGAGAAATGAATATTAGCTCCGCGAGTTTGATTGACGCGTACCGTTTCTTCAACAAAGTCCAATCGACCTAATCCCATCTCCAATTGATTCACGATCAATTGATCGGTCAACGCTTGTTCGATAAAACGTATTTGAGCAACGCTCATATTGGACACGCCGAAATACCGGACTTTACCCGACGCTTTAAGCTTAGCGAAAGCTTCGGCGATTTCTTCCGGTTCCATCAATGGATCAGGACGATGCAGCAATAGCACATCCAAATAATCGGTACCTAACCGTTGCAACGATCCGTCGACAGACTCCAAAATATGATCTCGCGAAAAATCGAATAATGAAGGCAGTCCATATCCTTCCAAACCAATCCCGCATTTGGATTGAAGTACAATCTCGCTTCGCAAACTCGGTTTATTTTGAAGGATACGCCCGAATGCTTCTTCAGACTTTCCGCGCGTATAAATGTCGGCATGGTCGAACATATTGATTCCGATCGACAATGCGGCATCTACAGCTTGTTCCGACAGCTTCACGCGTTCGTCGGTGAGCGTCGAACGATCCCAATCTCCACCAAAAGGCATACATCCGAGTACCAAGCGACTTGCTGGAATTCCATGAGTATTCAAAGGTATATTTTTCATCCTATAGTCCTCCTCAGGCTTCACGTGTCTGTTCTAGTAATCGTTTGACGATTCCGATAATCGTTCCCGGCTTGTCCACTTGCACATGATGACCGCTTCCGCCAGCTTCAATCAAGCGTCCGGCTTCCGACAAATGCTGCATTTTGACCGCTGTATCGTACAACGTACGCTCCACTTGCTGACGCAGCGTGGCTTTGCGGTTGTTACCCGGCAGATAGACCCCGGCTTTGACAACAGCTAGAGGCAAGCGAGCGAACCTCGATCTCGGCACACTGCCGGTCTCGCCAACAAAACAATCATATTCGCTTTCGGCGGCTTCCATACTGCTTTCGCTAAATACACGTTCCCACATTGCATGTTGAGAAGCTTCCGGAAGCTTCGATACGAACTTGCCAAACCCCGGAATCCAGTGCCGCTTGGCAAGCCAAGGCAATAGGCCGATTCGAGCGGCGTATTTCGCCAATCTGTACCACCGGACACTCCACTTTTGCTTTTTGATATACGGAATCGGGAATGCTCCTCGAATTTCGTCTTCATGCGAGGCATCGATCAATAGAAGCGCCGCCACATCTTCAGGGTAACGTTCCGCATACAACCGAGCATAAAATCCACCCAAAGAATGACCGACTAATATAAAAGGACGCACAATGTTCAACGCTTCGATCACCCGATGCAAATCTTCGACGCAACGATCGCTGGTCCGGGGCAATTCTCCGGGATCACTAAAACCATAACCGGCTCGGTCATAAGTCAGGGTCTGCGTGATTTCGGCAAGTTCCGGATAGACCAACGACCATACTTCCGAGGACACCCCACAACCGTGCTCGAATACAACAGGTGGATATTCTGAATTTCGTATTCCCGCCAACGTTACGTGAAGACCTTGAATATGATACGTTTTGGGAAAAAGTGAACGGGGTTCGGACGCAGAGTTCATAGCTTCTTCCTCCAGCGGACGAAAACGATCTATAGTCGCTTCCGCTTCGATTAATGCTTTCATTATACTACTTCCTTTTCCAAAGAACGAATCCGCATGTTTGATACAAATTTCGTCTTTTTATATAAATTGGATAAACTTTTTTTCTTTTTCCAGCGTCGAAGCTCCCCTATTGCGTCTAAATGTAAGAAAGAAAAGTTTTTTCATCTATCATTCAGGAGGTTGTCATGACACATCGTTACTCCAATATGTCGCGTGAAGCGGCAATTAAAAATAAACAAAATAAGCAGCAAGCGAAACGGATCAAGACTCTGGCAAAACGCGTAGGCGTGACTTTGAGTGTTCCGATCTTGATTTTTCCTATGACCTTTACATCAGCTTACGCTTCCAACGCAACACCGAAGCCGACTTCCTACATAAATCAACAACAAACTGTGCTTCAAATTCCGGCTCCTTTTTTCAAAAGTGTTCCTACGACCAACGAGCGCGGTTCACTTGGTGTGAGCTACTATGGCGAAGCCAAATCGATCTTGCCGAACGCGGTCTTGTCTGGCGAAATGCTTGAAAGCCAAACGCCTTTTGGAGAAAAAGTCTATGTCCCGATCTGGTATACCGAAGACCAAGCGCGTAGTGCGAAGTCTATTCAACCGACCATTCTTCAACTGAAACCGGAAGCTACGTTATCTCTTTTTCCCGATAGTCAGCAATCATGGTCTGCCGATTATGCGTCAGACGGCGTCGTTGCCACGATGAGTTACAAAGACTGGTATGGTGTAGCGCTCTCCGCCGATCCCGGTTATGCCAATGGTTCGGTTGTGCGTCCAGCTTTGTTATGGGTGAAAAAAGAGCAGATCCAAAGCACACAAAAACCGATCACCGGCTTGATGGCATCCGATTCGACTGTACCGACTTCGATGATTCGAAGCGTAACCGAAACTTCGCTGCCTATCGGCACCACGCAAGATCAAGCGCTGAATTTACTAGGTGAACCGTATTCGCGGACACCTCTTTCGCATCAAGACTATCGCAACCTATCCGATCAAGCTCAGCGCGGAGAACAGTGGAGATACGAACGCAGCGATGCCCAGTTCACACTTTCTTTCGGAGCAGACGGAAAGTTACTGAGCTGGAATTGGATTTTGCCAACGTCCGAAGCCGCTCAAGCGGGCGTCAATTCGGATCAACCTCCATATACGTTCCATTATGATTTTCGGACTTTGCCTCCTGTTCCTTCGTTGTCGGCACCTGAAGACTGGTCGGCGCAATCGAATATGGATGCCCAATATTTATTGGCAGCTTCCGAGAATATATTGGTCGTGCAACAACATGAACAAGTCATTGGCGACGATTCGTCGACAAATGGGATCTATGCACTAAATAAAGAAACCGGTAAGCGGTTATGGAGTTCCGATATCAAGCAAGGTTCGATACAAGCGACTTTGAGTCAAGATCAAGAATCGGTACTGATTTTGCTAACCGACGATTCTGTAGATCAACCCAAGTCCAAACTGCAAAGTATCCGTCTTCGTGACGGTGCTGTACGTTGGAGCCGTGATCTGGAGCCCGGTTCAGCAAACCGTAATACTCAAGTTTTCGCGGTCGAACGTTCCGCGGTTATCGCAGAGCAGCCGACGCCTGAGAGCAAAGGAATACTGAATGTGTTATCGCCGTACTCCGGTGAAGTGCGCTGGAGCAAAAGTTTTGCCGATCCTTATACGGTGCTCAACCGAGGATCAGATGATCCTTATGTATTGGTGCAACAAGGCGGCTGGATTCAAGCTTTAGATTCTTTGACGGGTCAGGCGGTATGGAGTCTAAAATCAGAGCTAGAGACTGCAATGAATAATCCGTCTTCGAAAAATCTTTTTGATGGACAACTGCAACGTGCTCTTGATGCTCATTCTGATATTCGCTGGGTCACACTGGGAAATGATTGGGTTCGACTAAACGCATCCAACGGTGAAATTACGGGACGTTACCCTATCCAGCAAAATGAACGAATCGATATGCCGGGCGGCGATTATTTGCTGATTCGCCGAGCGCTCGATTCATCGACGTTCAATACCGGATCGTTGTTTGAGACTATTCTTTACGATGTGAAGCAAGAAAAAGAACTGTGGCGTATTCCGGGCTGGGTCGATCGACCTCTTCTCGACAATGACCGACTTTATGTTCTGTGGAATGGAATTCCGACTGCTTTATCGATCGAAGAAGGTCAACCACTCTGGAAAACCCAAACAACCGGGTTCGCTTTAAGTGATCTACAAGGCACCGTAGACGCTGGAAGTTTCCTGCATGTGGATAATCTTTTACTCCTCCCGTATGGTGACGATGTTCTGGCTTTCGATGATCAAAATGGTAAACTTCTTCGCCGGATCGATGGAGTGACGATGGGGTATAACGATGATTTTACGTCTTTGTCACGAAGCGGCGTACTGAATAGCGACGACAAAACAATCTTTATCGGTTCGGCTAACGGAAGCTTTTTGGCTATTTCTGTCGAAGCTTTAAAACAAAAGCTTTCCAAAGAACTGTCGACGTCCAATTGACCTTAAAAAAAGATGAATTTCGGAGATAAAATTTAATCCGGGATTCATCTTTTTTTCCACTATAGGCGTATAATAGAAACAAGCACGACCGCACCTCACCCCAAATTTCGAGGAGGGACCGTTATGACAAGCACACCGAATTATTCTTTGTGGATGACCGATTTTTTACTCAGTCCAGATCCCGTCAAAGAGCAACGCATCCGAGAAGTCGAACGGGAGGACAATCCAGAGTTGATGAATAGTATTCGTTTCCATCTGGCTTTACACGATCAGGTTTATTTGCTTCGCAGAAGAAGCCGTCGCCGAATCGGTTAAATACACATCCAGCTTGTCCATAAGGACGAGCTTTTTTTATGAATACACAAAATTGAACTCGGTCACGAAATAGCCTAAATGATGCCTGATTTTTTTGCGATCTTGCAAATTTTTAGCGTATACTGGATAGCGGTACTCAATTTCGAGGAGGAACAACGTCGATGAATACGAAAAGAAATCAATTAATCGCGATCGTAGGAGGAAGCGTTGCGGTCGTTGCGATTATAGCGCTCGTGATTTTCCTGGTCTATGCTCGTTCAACTCCGCAAAATAACCCGTTCAATCTGCAAATGGGCCAGAAGTTAAATGCAGATCAGACGGCTGTTACAGACAATGGAACTTCATTTAGCCGCACCAAACCCATCTATGTCATTGCCGATTATCCAGAAGAAGGCATTACACGCGACCATATCGCGATCTTATCGGTCATCTCTGAAAGTAGCGGCAAAGTCGTACAAAAACTGGAAGTGAATGAAGATGATTCGACCAAGCAAATCCGTATGGATTTGGATAACGCCAACTGGGAACCGGGTATTTATGAATTCACGCTCGCCCGCAGCGGCACGATGGTTGGATCGATTAACTTTTCTTTGCACGAATAATAGAATAGAGATACATTGTCCACCTCAGGTGGAGTCTTTTTCATCCTTCTTCAAACGCATCCCTTTCCGGTATGCGTTTTTTTGTAGTACAATAACCCCCGAGACGATTGCCTAAGGAGGAACATGTTTATCTTATGAATAACTATCAGACTTATTTCCAGCAACATCGTGATCAACACCTCAACGAATTAAAAGAATGGCTGGCGATTCCGAGTATTTCCGCTTTGTCCGCGCACAAAGAAGATGTACGCCGTGCTGCTGAATGGCTCAAAACGGCTTTGGAAAATGTGGGTCTTGAACATGTAACGCTGAATGAAACAGCAGGTCATCCGATTTTGACAGCAGACCATTTGCACGCAGAAGGCGCGCCAACACTGCTGATCTACGGTCATTACGACGTGCAACCGGTTGATCCGCTGAATCTGTGGGATACCCCTCCATTTGAACCTAATGAGCGCGACGGCAAATTGTACGCCCGCGGAGCGACTGACGATAAAGGTCAAGTGTTCCTGCATGTCAAAGCGATCGAAGCGATTCTGGCTCAAGAAGGCAAACTTCCGGTCAATGTTAAGCTGTGTATCGAAGGCGAAGAAGAGGTATCCAGCCCTAATCTGGTCGAGTTTTTGGATACAAACGCCAAAGAACTTGCCGCAGATGCGGTCTTGATCTCCGACACGTCGCTGCTTGAACGTGGCAAACCTGCAATCAGTACAGGGCTGCGTGGATTATGCTCGCTGGAAGTTTCGCTGAACACCGCAAATACCGATCTGCACTCCGGCTCATTCGGCGGTGGCGTTCCAAATGCGCTGCACGGCATGATCAGCTTGCTGAACTCGCTTCATGACGAGCAAACCGGCCGCGTCAATGTCGAAGGATTTTATGATGACGTACTGCCTTTGACCGAAGAAATGCGCGGCGAGTTAGTCAAAATGCAGTACGACGAAGAAAAGCTACGCAACGATCTCGGTCTTGAAGCTTTATTCGGCGAAGAAGGCTATTCGTTCTTGGAACGTACCGGCGTCCGTCCAACGTTGGAACTCAACGGCGTGTACGGTGGTTTCCAAGGGGAAGGCACGAAAACGGTTATTCCTAAAGAAGCTCATGCCAAAATCACTTGCCGCTTGGTTGCGAATCAAGATCCAGAAGACATTTTGGAGAAAATTCAACGCCATCTGCATGCTCATACGCCTATCGGTGCGAAGTTGTCTCTGGTACCGGGCGAAAAAGCATTCGCGTTCAATATCGATCCTTCGCATCCGTTTTTGCAAAAAGCGGCAGATGCTTACGAAGCGGTCTACGGCACGCGCGCGCTGTTCACGAAAGACGGCGGATCGATTCCGATCATCGAAGCGTTCTCTCGCGTACTGGAAGCTCCAGTCGTGCTGATGGGCTTCGGTCTTCCTGACGAAAATCTGCATGCTCCTAACGAACATTTCAATTTGGAAAACTTCGATAAAGGGCTTTTGACGCTTGTTCAATATTTGAAGAGTGTGTGAAGTGTGTGAGGAGAAGCGAAAAGGCTACGAAAGAAATTCGTTTCGGTCGCTTGTTGAAATCGGGAAAACGATTAAATTTTTATTGGAATTTTCCCGATCTCAAAGGCGAACACTATCGTTCCTACACTGAATTTCATTCTCCGCCTTTTCGCTTCTAGGTAGGTTAGAGTGTTAGTTAAATTTAAAAAAACCGTTCCTCATAGAGCAACGGTTTTTTTATACATATAGAATTGTTACAAATATTCTATCACTCGAAATAATACATAAATCCAATCGCGCCGGGTCCGGTATGGGTGCTAATGATCGGGGTGGTGTAATCGATCTCGATCTGTGAGTAGCCGGTAAGTTCGGCGATTTTTTCTTTTAGGCTTTCGGCTAATTTATAACCTTCGGCATGGGCAATGCCTACGCCTTTGATGGTGCGGCCTTTGACGTCTTCCGCAAATTGGCGCGCAAGATGCTTGACGACTTGAGCATGGCTGCGGACATTCATCGAGGGCGTGTAGACGCCTTCGTTCAGCATGCCGATCGGCTTGATATGCAGAAGCGATCCGATCAGTGCTTTACCGCGACCGATTCGTCCGCCTTTCACCAGATTTTCGAGTGTATCGACTACGACATATAGCCGCGTGCCTTCCCGAATTTCGTCCAAGCGTTTTAAAATCTCTTCCGTACTTTTTTCTTCTTGCACCATACGCGCCGCTTCGATAACTTGGAAGCCAAGCGCTCTAGAAATATATTGAGAATCCACGACGGTCACTTTTGTATCGGTCATCTCCGCTGCCATTGCTGCTGAACGTACCGTACCGCTCATCCCGCCCGTCATATGAATCGAAAGCACTTCATATCCTTCCGCTCCCAGACGATCATACAACTCAACGAAAGTCCCTGTCGCGGGCTGCGAACTTTTTGGCAGTTCTTTGGCATGGATCATTTTTTGGATAAAAGTCTCAGGTGTAATATCGACACGATCTGTATATGACTCCCCATCGATGTTAAAAGAAAGCGGCACCATCTCTACGCCGTACTCAGCCAGTACCTCCGGGCTCAAATCGATCGTTGAATCTGTTACGATTTTAATCTTACGCATAAATCACACTCCTGTACGCGATCAGCTGTTATCCGCCGCCGCTACTTATTGCATCGGAAGGTGTTCGTCTTAGCTGTCTCAATCAGTATACAGGCAGAATTAGCGATGTACAAATACCGTACAATTCTGTAAGATTTTATTTAAATTTTTACATATCGTCTGCTATAGGCGCAACATGTTTTCCCGCATAATACGGATGCCCCGGATCAACATCCAGAACCAAACGGTGCGGACCGGCAAGTGCGTACTGATGCTCACAATGCCAGCGAAGTTCTTCCGAAGGGCCGAATGTTTCTCCGTCTTGAATCACATCGCCCCGGTCGAACATATAGTAGGCAAGACTCGTTAAATATTGCGCCACATCGCCGGGTTCCAGGTCGAAATAATGGCATTGCGCATCAGGAATACCCAGTGCCGTTAATCCAACCGTATCCATCAACATTTCTTCTTGCTCATGATCGTTTCCTTGCACATTGAAAAAGCGAACATTCATCGCTCCGTACAGACTTGCGCCCGCTTCAATCGCTGTCAAATAATCACCGGGCTCCAGTAATTTATCGCTTTCTCGAAAATAGATTGCATCACAAGGCGTCGTCTCCAAGATGGCACGGAGCGCCCCTGTAATCAAACGCAGACGTTCTTTCGGTTCCAGACCGGAAGCCATCATGTCGGTTAAAAATAATGAATATTGGCATTCTTCCACAACCGCTTCTGCATCTGCCCAGTGCCAAGCTTGTTGAACCGCAGTCTCATATTCCGAAGCCGGACGGCTTGGCGCTGGCATCAACGACGTTTGCGCAGGCATCTCTCCGTCTGCAAAATTCACCAAATAATTCAGATGGAAAAAATGCAGCAGATCGCTTTCGGATTCCAGAGAAGGCTCCCAAGTTGATTGATGATATGGCTGCTTTTGTTCTTCGGGTTGCTGGACTTCTCCGGTATACAAATTCATTTTTTCTAGCAATCGTTTACGCGCAAAGCTCGGTTTTTGTTTGTATTTCAGCTCAATCGTATACACACGGGCAAAACCAAAATCTTGGTCAGCCGCAAGCATTTCTTGGGTTTGTTGATCTAGCTCTAATTCTTCATTTTCATGCGTCATACGGATATTCCTCCTTCGAGTTTTGATCAACTGGAATAGAACGTGCAATATGTCCGATCAAAATTTCCTTTGAGCAAATCTTCTTTACGAATAAAGTAATGGAGCACTCCCGCATCTCCCCATAGGAAGCCCACTTCTTGATTGGAATCAATCTCGGCAAGCATGACCATATCTGCGATTTCTTGCTTTGCTTTTGCCTGATCGCCGCCCAAAGCTTTTGCCAAGTTTTGTACCGCTTCATCCAAATCATAAGTTCTTTTGGCGCCGAATAGCTCAAGCGCAGCTTGATATTCATCATCTCCATGCTGCCCTTCCGCATAGCCGAACATTTTAACGATAGGAGACGGATGTTCTTGTTCCAACGCAAAATTCAGATCTTCATATTCTTCCCAGCCGAATTCGTCCCCTTCGATCAATTCTTCGTCTACATAGCCATAGCCCGGTAAATCGATCGTAGCATGCGTTTCTAGCCGATAAGGACGAAATGGTTCTTCGTCTTCTTCGTGTACCGTAGGTGCGGGCGCACTACGCCGAGAAGCAGTCTGCATCTCTTCAGGTGTCGCATAAAATACGCGATGTTCGACTTTCATCTCATAATATCCTGTGAAAAAGAATAAATGCCCGGTGCTTGGTACTCGATATTCGGGATCAAGAGGGTAGACTTGCGAAAGATCCAATTGAAGAACGAACGTCATCGGCGTACCTTCAGCATCTAGCGGCCATGTTATAGATTCAGGCAGATCAGGCTCACCGGCTACCCGTGAATTTCCGATCTTTTCATAATTTTCTGGCTCCGTTGCCTTGAACACAACAGATTGTTTGGCGGTATTCAATAAATAGTCTTGAGCATGAGTGAATTGATGTTCTTCAATCTTCTTCAATAAATAATTTTTATTTTTTTCGGTTAAGCTCACTACGATCCCTTCCTTTACATCAAATTTTCGAAGGTCTAACTTTCCTATTCAGTATAAACGATACAAGGGATCTTTTTCTAATAGGCTCGCTTTGCTGAATATGTCGACGCCTTGCATTGCAAGTTTTTGCTAAACGGGTAGAATAAAGAAGCTATGGGTAAAAAGGAGGTTCGCAATTGGAAGGGTTTAGGCGTATGATCGCCAGTATCGCCGGCTGGCCGCGTAACGTAAAATTGTTTTTCGTCGCAAACTTGTTGTATCAAATTGGTGGCGGCATGTTCTCTGTCCTATACAATCTGTATATCCAAGGAATCGGCTATAACGATGCAATGAACGGTAGAGTGGTCAGTATTCAATCGCTTGCTACCGCCTGCATTTTTATCCCGATCGGATTGTTTGGCGACAGACTTAGCCGCAAAGCCTTACTGGTTATCGGGGCATTATGCAGCGGATTGATTTTTGCTTTTCGTGCTTTTGCCGAATCAGAGCCTTTGCTGCTGGTTTTGGCTATCTGTTCAGGGATATTCGCGGCATTTTTTCAAGTGCTTGCGATTCCGTTTCTTGCTGAAAGTGTCAAAAAGTCGCAAAGATTGGCTTTATTCAGCGCCTACTCTTCACTGATGCTCGCTGCGCAAGTATTGGGAAGTATGGGTGGCGGCGTGCTTGCCGATACGTTGCAACACGCTGGAATCGAACGTGTGCTTAGCTTACGCTTTACGTTATTTGTTGGAGGCATTGCCACGCTTGCCGCTTTCGTACCGATGTTATTTATCCGCGAAAATCGGAAACTGTCGGAAGCACCGAAAACGTCTCCGATTTCTTCTAGCGAAAAGAATATTGACGCTGCCAAAGAACCAAATCAAGCGACTGGCACCTCAAAAGGTACTAAAGATCAAACCGGTTCGTTTATGTTCTGGTTAGTGTTTACTCAGCTTCTGATCGGATTGGGTTCAGGTCTGGTCGTGCCTTATCTGAATTTGTATTTCACCAATCGATTCGGCGTATCGATCTCTTTGATGAGTTTGCTGATTTCACTTGGACAAGTGATGACGATCGTCTCCATGCTAATTGGTCCTTCGTTATCGAAACGCTTCGGCCCTGTACGAGCCGTTGTTATTTTCCAACTGCTATCGCTACCGTTCTTGCTAACTACCGGATTTACCAATGTCGCTTTGGTCGCTTCAATTGCATTCTTGTTCCGCCAAGCGCTGATGAACGCCGCTAATCCGATCCAATCCGCAGTCATGGTGGATCGGATTCCCGATCATAAACGCAGTGTTGCTAACTCGTTAACACAGACGGCTTTTATGCTGGGTTGGGCAAGTATGGGACCCGTACAATCGTATTTAGTCACGACGTACGGCAATTATTGGGGTTACGCGATTACGTTCAGTATTACCGGCGTGCTCTATGTCGTAGCAGCTTCGCTGTATTACTTCAAATTCCGCGATCGTAAACCGCCTAAGTTACAACCTGCTTAATGCAGTAAAGTACGCAAAAAAAGGATCAAGCCGATAACTACCGGCTTGATCCTTTTTGATAAGATCTCATCTCAGATTAAATGGTTGATTAAGCTTCTACCAGAACTGGCTTCTCGTACGCGTTTTCCAGCTTGCGCTGACGACGCAGAACCGCTTCAGGAGGTGTAACTGCTGGAGCATCCGGGTGCAACAGCCACGATTTAACGAAGTGCGTATCCGAAACTTTGAACATCGGAGGTTCTTTTTCGAAATCGATCTTCATTGCATAATGACTACGCAAAGCAAACGCATCGCCTACAGGCGGGTGCAGCAGATCCGGAGGTGTTCCCGGAATAGCGGTCAGCTTTTCTTCGCCATTGCTATCGAGTGCCGGCATCGAAGAAAGCAGACCCCATGTATAAGGATGGCGTGGATCGTAGAAGATCTCGGCAGCCGTGCCCATTTCCACGATTTGGCCTGCGTACATAACCGCTACGCGATCCGCCATTTTAGCTACAACGCCAAGGTCGTGGGTAATGAAGATAATCGCTGTACCGATCTTCGCTTGAAGTTCTTTCATCAACTCAAGAATCTGAGCTTGAATGGTAACGTCAAGAGCCGTTGTCGGTTCATCGGCAATCAGCAGTTTTGGATTTGCAGCCAAAGCCATTGCGATGACGACGCGCTGACGCATACCGCCGGAAAATTCATGCGGATATTGATCGAAACGCTTCTCAAAGTTCGGAATGCCTACAAGTTTCAGCAATTCCAAGCCGCGTTTGCGAGCGTCGCTTCCCGAAATTTTTTCATGCGTGAACAATACTTCGGTGATCTGCTTGCCGACTTTCATCGTCGGGTTCAGCGAAGTCATCGGATCTTGGAAAATCATGCCGATTTCTTTGCCGCGCATCTTTTGCATTTGATTTTGCGACTTTTTGATCAAATCTTGACCTTCGAACAAAATCTGTCCGCGTTTGTACTGACCTTGCGGCTCGGGGATAAGCTTCATGATCGCTTGTGACGTTACGCTTTTGCCAGAACCGGATTCTCCTACAATCGCAAGAGTTTCACCCTTATCCAAATGGAAGTTAACGCCACGGATCGCTTGAACTTCACCGGCGCGGGTTCTGAATGAAATCGCCAAATCTTTGACTTCGAGAAGTCTCTCCATTATATCCACTCCCTATAAAGCCCGTTCGCAGACGAACGGGCCGATTGTCGCTTTTCGCATATCGTTCTCGCGAGTGATTTCCACCTGCAAATTCCCGCTTTTCCGAACGTTTTGATATGATTCAGGAGAACATTATTTTACGAAACCGTATGTAATATTGTAACTGCTTGTCTATCTGGCAGTCAAGCAGACATTAAATGTTAGGTATATGTTTTCACACGATCGGATACAATGTTGTATGATGAAAAAACAAAGGAGGCTGCATGGATGACTCATAAACAAGCAAACCTAGAACAAGTGCGTCAATTTTTGCCCGAATGGCTAGAAGAAAGCCGAAAAGAAGCCGCCTCCGGCGAAGTCGCTTCTTACATTCCTGAACTGTCAAAAGCTTCGCATACCGCTTTAGGCATTCATTTGCTTGATAAGGATGGAGATTTCGTTTCCTCCGGCGATTGTGGCATGCCTTTTACGCTGCAAAGTATTTCGAAAGTCTTTACCTTGATCTTGGCGCTAATGGACAATGGCGAAGAATCGGTATTCGAGCGCGTAGGCATGGAGCCGACAGGTGACAACTTTAACTCGATGCTTAAGCTTGAATTGGTTCGCCCCGGTATTCCGTTCAACCCGCTGATCAATGCAGGTGCAATTACGATATCTTCGATGATCAAAGGTTCTTCGGCTGAAGAGAAATCAGCACGTATTCTGGACTTTTTCCGCCGCCTATCCGGTGGAAGTCAGCTTACAGTGAATGAAGCCGTCTACCGCTCTGAACTTGAGACAGGCAACCTTAATCGCTCTATCGCCTATTTGCTGGTCGAAAACGGGGTGCTAAACGGTAGCGTCGAAGAAGTATTGTCGATCTATTTCCGTCATTGTTCGATTGAAGCGACTTGCAGCGATTTAGCGCGTATGGCGTTAGTGCTGGCAGGTGACGGCACCGATCCGATCAGCGGCGAAGAACTTATTCCTCGCCGCTATGTACAGATCGCCAAAACCTTTATGATTACGTGCGGCATGTACAACGCGTCTGGTGAATTTGCGATTAAAGCGGGACTGCCCGCAAAAAGCGGCGTGTCCGGCGGCATTTTAAGCTTCGTTCCCGGCGCACTCGGAATCGGCGTTATTGGTCCGGCTTTAAACGCGAAAGGCAACAGCAGCGCGGGCGTACATCTGATCGAACGTTTATCCCAACGTATGGACTGGAGTTTGTTCTAGACTAGAGTCTAAGCGAACATCGCGTACCGCTCGATTACAAGCTGCCATATAAGCTTCAGCCGCGGCGATCAAAATGTCGCGGTTCGTTGCTGTGCCGGTATAAAGCTTCTGATCCAAACGTACGGTCACGTTCGCTTCGCCTGCCGACGTCTCCCCCGAAGATACCGAATACAGTTCCAAATCGGCAAACTCGATCGGTTCTGGAATCGCTCGGCGAATCGCGTCAACAACCGCTTCGACCGGCCCTTCTCCGCTTCCTGTATAGATCTCTACTTTTCCTGTCCGATGATCTTGAATCTCACACGAAGCGACGCGGTGCATGGCATTGCCTGTCACGATCTGTACGTCATTCAGCGTATAAGGCTCCAAAGCGCGGTCTACCGCTTGCCCCGCCATCTGCATCAATTCATGGTCATGTACGGTTTTCTGAATATCGGCTTTTTCTTTAAACGTCGTATACAGCTGATCCAGTTGCTCGTTATCCAGCGTGACCCCAAATTCCGCAACCCTGTGCCGAAGCGCATGTCGCCCGGAATGTTTGCCCAATACGATCATGCTGCGAGGAATTCCAAGACGTTCAGGGTCCATAATTTCATACGTATTTCGATTTTTGAGCAACCCGTCTTGGTGAATACCGGCTTCATGCTGAAATGCGTTACGACCGATAATCGGTTTGTTAAAAGCAATCGGCGACCGTGTCATTCGACTTACCATCTGCGAAGTCGCGTAAATCTCTTCGTGGCGAATATTCGTGGTGATGCCAAAATGCTCGGAACGTGTTGCCAAAGCCATCGCCAATTCTTCGAGCGAACAGTTGCCGGCACGTTCACCGATTCCGTTTACCGTGACTTCGACATGTGTCACTCCAGCTTGAATCGCTGCCAGGCTATTGGCAACTGCCATCCCCAGATCATTATGGCAGTGCGCGCTAAATTCGACTTTGTCGCTACCCCGAACGCCTTTCATCACGCGAGTAAACATCGCCCCGTATTCTTCCGGTAAAGCAAATCCGACGGTGTCTGGAATATTCAGAATTGTTGCTCCTTCCTCAATGACAGCTTCCAACACTTCAAACAAAAATTCATCGCCTGTTCGAGTGGCATCCATAGGAGAAAACTCAACTTCGTTCACAAAACTTTTGGCGTACGAAACCATTCTTCTTGCCAGTTCCACCACTTCGGCGCGCGTTTTTTTCAGTTGAAAATCAAGATGGATATTCGACGAAGACAAAAACATATGCAGTCTACGGCGCTGTGCATCTTGAGTCGCACGAACCGCCGCGTCGATATCTTCTTTGACTGCACGGGCAAATCCGCAAATTTCGACGTGTTCGATTTCACGCGAAATCCGTTGTACCGCCTGAAAATCCCCAGGGCTGGAAATCGGGAATCCCGGCTCGATCGTATCGACGCCAAGTGCTGCAAGGCGATGCGCAAGCTTGATCTTCTGTTCGACATCCAGTGAAGCTCCTGGCGCTTGTTCGCCATCTCTCAGCGTCGTGTCAAAAATTTTAATTTGCCGCATTGTTTTTTCGTTCATCGTCTACCGCCTCCAAGTTTTTTTGATCGTGTTGCAGCTTTTCAAAATGAATATAAAAAAGCACATCGTCTCTGTAAAAAGAGACGACGTGCTCAAAACCCGCCGCGGTACCACTCTCATTGATTGATGTTATTCTCCGCTTACAAGATCACAACAATCCGCTTGATCCCAAGATAACGACTGGGAGACCGGTCGGCTTAAGTCCGATTCGGAGATCGGGGTTCGGCTTCCGCGCTTCCGGGTGAGTTCGGAAAAAACGAAGTCTGCGTTTCACCTTATTCGCAGCTCTCTGAGCATCGTTTTGTATCCTACTGATTCCGTTCATCGCGCTAATATCAAGTTGTCGATAAATCAAAAAGCCTGCCGTCTCTTGGGTTCAAGAGACGACAGGCTGGGCTGTCGCGGTACCACTCTCGTTGATTTCGATTTTAATTCGCATATGATCGAAATCCGCTCGTCGACCCTTTCACGTGGGTGAGTCCGTTCAAGCTTGTTATCCTTTTGCCTTGCGTTGGCAAATATCAATTAGGCTTGACCGCTTCCGGGTGAGTTTCACCGAATCTACCGACTGCGTCGCACCAAATCCGCAGCTCTCTTGACGGCTTTTCGATTACTGATCCCGTTCATCGCGTTTCAATGATCTATAGTTTTGTGTCATTTTATGCCTGATTGGATTAAGTTGTCAACACTAATTTCAAAAAAAGTTTTAGGGATAGACAGCAGAAAAATGTTCAACGACTGGAAACGGATCGTAATAATCGTGTAGCAACCTTTTCCACTCTATGTATTGCTCCGACTGTCTAAAGCCTTCCGTATGCGCTTCTAGCGTCTCCCAACGGACCAGCAAAATATACTTATGATCGTCTTCGATACACCGCTGAAGTTCATGCTGAATATAGCCTGGAATCTGACTAATATACGCCGAAGCTTCACGAAAATCGCGTTCAAAATTTTCGGTACGTCCCGGTTTTACTTGTAACATTGCCGCTTCCAATATCATAAGTATCTCCCCCTTTTTACTGCTGCTAGACTGAATCTTTTCGATTCGACTTTGACGAAACTCTAGCATACAATCAAAAAGACAATCAACCTTGAAATCTTTTGTATTCTCTTTTCGCAAGTTGTCATAAAGGAGCTTTTAGTGATGAAAAAATGGATTACTCTCGCTTTGTATACAGTATTTTTGGGGTTGATTATTTATTATCGTCACGAACTTCAATCGTTGCTTCAAAATGTTTCGTTGCCGATTTCCGCAGGCTTTGGCCTTGCTTTTTTATTTGCTTTTTTCCCGGTAATCCCTTATAAAATTTTGATTGGTTCTCTTGGGTTTTTGTATGGGCCTGCATGGGGCGCTCTGACGGCTTGGCTTGCTGTGACGGCGGCATCGCTGCTTCAATATTTTTTGGTACGCCGGTTTTTCCGAGAACAAGGTCGCGCCGCTTTGAATAAATTTTCAGGGCTTGAACGGATTGGCGTCTGGATGGAACGTCGTCCTTTTGTCGTGATTTTAGCGGCAAGGCTTGTCCCTTTGCTTCCGCAAGCGTTGGTCAATTTGTATCCGGCTTTTTTGAATATTCGACCGATTATTTACATTACGGCTTCTGCTTTAGGAAAAATTCCGGCGATGCTTGTGTTCGCTTTTGTCGGGCAACATCTTTTTACCGATCTTCCCCAGACGCTTACTGTACTCGGATTATACGGCGGATTTTTGCTAATCGTGTATCTTCTCTATCGATTTTATGTTCGTTTTGATCAAAAATAAGCCTATCCTTGTATGCAGAATTCAGAAGGCGGCGGGCGAGCACGTTTGTCTTTTTGATGCGTGGGGTAAAAGGACAATACGGAGACGGCGCACAAAAAGCTGTCGAATGAAAGGATGGGTACAATGGAAAAATCAATCGAAGATTTGAAGCAATGGTTAGAAGGCAAAGTCGGACAGACGGTGAAAATTGAAAAAGAAGAAAACGAGGATACGGATATTGTGCATTTTGAGATTCGCGAGATCGGCGAACGCTCGCAAGACAATCCCGTCGATGACTATCTGGAGCGCGCTTTGCTGCTGTACGGATCGGGCAGTATCCTCAATGCAGACGGTGAAAAAGTACCGGTTCCAGGCGATAGTTACGAGATTGTGTTGAATGATTTGCAGATTCATAGCCATGATGAGAATAGTTTGAAAATTCAGAATGATCGGGCGACTTATATGTTTGGTTAACGGTGGAAGTGAAAAAGCTCCAGAAGAAATTTGTTGCGGTCGCTTGTTGAAATTGGGAAAAATGCTTGGAATTTTAAAAGGTGTTTTCCGAATTTCAAAGGCGAACATTATTAGCTTATGCTTCCGAAGTGTCTTTTCTTCGAAAAGACTTCACTTCACTAAATTTCTTCCTACGCCTTTTCACTTCCAGTTATGTTGGAGTTTGCTAAACCAAAAAGTAGGCTTCCTGCTGGAAGCCTTTTTTCTTGCGTTTTTACATGCGGAGTGAAATGGCACGTTGTCGCAAAGCTTCAACGGTGTGGGCATGGGCTGGATTCGGCGCAAGTCGTTCACACAAGCGTTGAATAAATAATCTGGCGTTGACGCGAGCTTCGCCTGCGAACGGGGGTTGCTTGGTGATTGGAGCTTCGCCGAGGCGGTCGATCCAATGTTGGAGATCGGCTTGGGGAAGTGTGCCGCAAATCAGCGTGGTTTCGGCAGCGGCGGCTAATCGGTCGTCTTCGTCGTGAGTGAAGACCATATCGGCAGTCAATAAGCGAATACGAATAGCTTCCAAGATGCGGATTCGCTCTTCGTTTTGCGCATATTTCGAGCGTGCCAGATCTTCTAACGCATCAGCAGTATGGGCGGTAGCATGTGCCCAGCCTTTGTCCGCTTCGGCTACGTAGCCGCGTAGGTCACGTTCGTTTTTTAAGATAAATACTACTTTTTCGAAGATCCGATTCCATTCGGTTTGCGACAAAAACGAAGTCTGATGATCGACGGATAAGATCAATGGAATCAGTAGCATCGAGAAGGAACGTCGAAAGACGGAATCTGTTCCTTGTTCTCCCAAGCGGTAGCCGATGTATTCGTCGCTGAGTACGACTTCTAGTAGATGTCGAAGCTGGGCTATCGGAAGTACGCCGCTTGGAATCCAAGTCGAAAATAATCGATAGATTTGTTCATCTCGCAGCACCGGATCGGGATCGCCGATATGAATCAGCATGTCTTTCATTAGCGACTCAAGCTTTTCTGGCGGAGGCACAAAGTCAGCTTGGATATAATATTCCAACCGGCTACGCAACATGGTCATAGTCTCGTTATGGGATAGGCTCATATGTAGAGGTCACCTTACTTTTTTAGACATCGTATATCACGCTTGTTGATCACTCAAAAAGCCTGCCGCTTCCCATTATAGGAAAACGGCAGGCTGTATGAGAATACTAATAAAATCAGTAGATTATTTTGCTTCTGAACTTTGGTACAGTTCGATCAATTCTTCGATTGCAGCTTTGCTGACCATTTTACCTTTGAAATAAACGAGGTCTTCAGCTTCGCCTGTGAAGATGCAAGTTGGTGCATATTTTCTCAAAATGATACGCTCGCCATCAACGAAAATTTCCAATCCGTCTTTAATGTCGATGCCCATTGTTCTACGCAATTCGATTGGAATAACTACTCGTCCGAGTTCATCTACGCGTCTTACGATACCTGTTGCTTTCATAATTATAATTCCTCATTTCATTTAAAATAGTTATTGTCGACAAAAGATCGTCGTTATTCGATATTATTCGACATTTTGTGCTTGTCTCTACTCTACTCTCCTTTATATATCTTGTCAATATGGAAATTTATACTACGGTGAAATTTTTTTCGAAAATAAAACGAAATCTTGGTGCTAAAGCTTTTATTCAATTCTAACAGAAAGTTTTTTGATTTTCTCTCTTTATTTTCCGTTCCATTTTCTATAATTATTTGGAAAAGGCTTTCGACATGAAGAAGATGTCGAATTCTTTCGAAAGTTCTATTAGACTACAAAATAAAGCCTTTCGCAAATCTCCCGGGTAAGGAAGTTTACGAAAGGCTTCAAGTTCATTCAAGATATTCTAAGCTCCGGTCTGTTCGCTTAATTGCGGACGAAGCAGATGTACAGTCGTTCCAATATGACCGCCTACATTAGACTTCGAACGTCCGGATTCGACAAATCCCAAGTTTTGATAAAATTCGTACACACCAGGCGTATGTTCGCCAACATCGACGACCAGTTCACCGCGCTGCGATACATGATCCAGTAATAGACCTGCGATTCCTTGACCTTGATAATGAGGATGTACGACAAGCAGTTCAACTTTAGAACCATTCATCGCGATAAAGCCAGTCAGTTCTCCACCGAAACGACTTTTTACCGCATACAGTTCCATCTTTTCAAGAATCTCTTCCCGGAACAAACGAACATAAGACTCAATCTCTCCCGGATCGAGATCGTACAACGTTCGATGTACCGACACCAACCAAATTTCTGTCAAACGATCTTGATGTTCTTCTTGAAACATTGTAATTTGCATGCGTAACTCCTCCTTTATCTTTGGGTTTACCAAAAGCCGAACAATAAAATAAGTACAATGAACAGATGGGGATCGGCCCAAATCTGTTCATAACAGAGTAGTTTTGAACAACTATAGCATAAAAACCGCCACGAGTCTCGTGACGGTTTTGACATATTTTCTGAGTAATCGTTCAATATATTTAATCATTCATTCACAGCATGCAACCGCTATTTTTGAGATCAAGAAACCTGCTCCGAATGTCGATGACATTCTCCATGTTTGCAAGTCGCGAAAGTTCCGATAAAATCTAGTCGATGATCCGACACTTCAAAGCCGTACTCCCGTTTTACACGCTGCTCAAGTTCAGTCAACCAATCATCTTGAATTTCTTCGACTTCTCCGCAAATCGAACAAATCATATGATGGTGCATATGTTCATGCCCTTCGCTGCGTAGATCGAAACGCGCCACGCCGTCACCGAAATTCATTTTTTCAACCAAATGAAGTTCAGTCAGCAATTCCAATGTCCGATACACTGTCGCAAGACCAATCTCCGGAAATCTGGTTTTCACTCGCATATACACATCTTCGGCGCTCATATGATCACGTTCGTGTTCCAATAGCACACGCATCGTAGCTTCGCGCTGAATCGTAGATTTATAACCTTTTGCTATCATTTGTTGCTTCATTGATTTTAATTGTTCATCTACATTTGTCATTCGGTTATACCTCCTTTGAGCTTATATCTTATCTGTTCACCGCTCAATTGGTTTGCAGTTTTCATTTAATTAGAATGATTATAATCTAATAATAACGCAAATGTGACTTACACGCAAAGATTTTTATTAGATTCTACGGCAAAAAGCGATCTGTCAGCGTTGAAGATGTCCAACGCTTGACGGATCGCTTTATAAAATAAGTGCTTACCCTTTAGGTTCAGCTTCCAATGAAGAAGGTGTACCGACTGAACCGCCGGCTTTTTTGGATGTGCTGGATTTACCGAGACGTCCTTTATGCTCCAGATGTTTGCGGAACATATACATGACGATCAGATGCAGCTTGGCTTGTGTGTATTTGTACAAAAACCACGGCATCGCCGGCATATAATCGTGAATCGCAACAACGCAGTCACTAGATCCGGGAATCATCAGAAACTCAAGGCGTCCACGGTGGGCATCTGCTGCATTCGCGAACATACCGCCTGTAATCCAGTAGATCGCCCGATCTCCGTCGCTGCGCGAAGCATCATAGGTCAGCTCTAAAATCGGACGACGGAAGAAACGAATATAGATCCGATCCACGCCGTCTTCGCCAACTTCGGTACGTACAAATGGACGCATGATCGATTTGCCTAACCATTGAATATAATATTCGCCTGCCCAGCTCGCATTTTCGCCTTCTGGAAGCGTCACACGCTGCACAGAACGTACATCGGATTTTTTCACTTCTTCTTGTTTATTTTTCGACTCCGACTTTTCGCTGCCAGAAGATTCTTGTTTTTTCTTTTCGTCTTCTTCTTTTTTCTTCTTTTCTGCTTCTAACGAATCTTTTGCCGCTTGTTTAAACGTGATTTTACCATCGCTGATTCCTTCGACTTTTAGATCAGGATGCGCAACCATTGGATGCACCAGACTTTCAATCAGCGGGTACGTCATTTCGCGCGGTTCTCTGGTGACCAGCGTAACCCATAATCGCGATAACTTTACCGTAAGAAAAGGGAAATCGATAAACCGTCTTTTGACGCCGAGCACTTCTGCCATCTGGTGCATCATTTCTTTGTAGCTCATGATATCAGGGCCGCCGACATCGACAGCGCGACCTTTCACTTTTTCATTGCCCAGACTGTTTTTCAATGAATTCAAGACATCATCTAGCGCAATCGCGTGCGTCTCTGTGCGTGTCCATGTCGGCAACGTCATCACAGGCAGTCTTTGCACCAATTTATACAAGATCGGGAAAGAAGAACCTTGCGGCCCAACAATCAGACCTGCACGAATAGTCGTAACCGGAACACCGGATGACTCCAATATGCGCTGGACTTCCAAACGGCTGCGTAAATGTCTGGATAGCTCTTCTTCCGGCAATCCATCCGGTATAATCCCGCTCAAATATACAATTTGTTTAAGTCCGTTTTGACGAGCCGCACGGGCAAAATGGTCTGCCAAAATCGCATCCATATCTTCAAAATCGCCTTGCGTCAGCGTAGCGGTGGGCATCATGGAATGGATCAGATAAAACGCGTAATCCGCACCTTTTAACGATTCAAGCGCATCTGCCATCGAGAAGAAATCGCAACTTCTCCATTCTACGTGCTCTTCATTTTTATGTGAATCTCCGTGTCTGGATAAAGCAATCACATCGTGGTCTTCCACCAATTTTTTCATCAGGTTTTTTCCGATGTATCCACTGGCTCCGGTTAAAATGACTTTTGGACGTTTTGGATTTCCGGTTTCTGTATCCATGTGTACACCTTCTTCTTCTGGAATTTTCCCGATTGTTGGTCAAACAAAGATTCGGCAACCCGAAATGCGCGGGAAATCGCACCTTTTCTGCCACTGATGTTCATTACCCGCTGGAATCAAAAAGAACCTGCTTCCTCACAGGCAATAATCTTTTTGAGGGGCAGGTTCTTTTTAAGTTTTAATCAGGCATACCGCGATAACGCCCTGTCGTAATCTCTCGAATATAAGGTTCCAGATCAGGCATATTTACGTTTTTGGCTTGCGTGATCGCTAGTTCAATATCGTAAGGTACGCGGGCAAACGTCAGATCAAACCGCGTTTTCCGCTTCTCGCCTGGATCGCCTTCCAAAATGACATAAGACGCTTGCGTCATATCCAGTGGATTGCCTACACTACCGGTATTGAATAACATTCGTCCATTCATCATTTGCGTGTAGGCGTTATGGATATCTCCGTAACCGACCACATCGGCTTTGACCGGCTCTACGCTCATATCGGAGTAATCGAACAAACTAGCTTTGCGCTCGTAGTCGTCCCACGGTTGTACCCGCTCATACACGCTGCGAGGCGAAGCATGAAACAACCGGATATACCGCCCGCTAAATACAAACTCGATCGAAAAAGGCAATTCACGCAAATAAGCCATACGTTCTTCACCGAGCAATTGTTGATGCCATAGCAAAGTGGGATACTCTGTCGGCTGCGTCAAAAAGTCTTCCCAATTCCCGCGCACGATATGGCGGCAATGCTTACGAACCAAATCCACCGTCTGATCCGAACTTGGCCCTTTGCCCACCAAGTCGCCTAAGCAGTAGATTTCTGTTATTCCCCGACTTTCAATATCTTCAAGTACCGCTTCCAGCGCCGGAAGATTGCCGTGAATGTCAGATATAATCGCTAATTTACTCATCGATAATCCTCCGTTTATTTAAAAATCGATTCCGCGGATTTTGGCAAACACCATTTCGTTCACCAAAACTCCATCGTGTTCTTGTTTCCAATTGCGAAGTACGCCTTCCAAAGTAAACCCGGCGCGCTTTGCTACAGCAGCGCTTCGCTCGTTGCGATCGTCGCAATGAATCGAAATTCGGTTTGCTCCTAATTGCAGTGCCGCAAATTCAGTGATTCCGTGTACGCCTTCAGTGACAAGACCTTCACCAGAGCGTGATGTGCGAATCCAATAGCCAATCTCGAAGCGTCTTACTTCCCAATCCATCCGGTGCAATCCGATTGCTCCAAGAATCTGATGGGTCTCCCGGTCGGTCATCAACATCATCAGATCGGTACGATTCAAAAATTCCAGTCGCTTACGGCGCATCAAAATTTCTGTTGCTTCCGGCTCTGGCATCGTGCGGGCAAAAGGCAAAAAAACGTTCAATTCCGTTTGGCTTTCTCGAATCGCTGCGTTCAATTCCGCTCCATCGCCAGCTCTGGTCGCTCGAATAATCATTCGCTCTGTCTCAAATCGTTCAGGAAAATCTAATAGGATTGGATCTATATTCGGTTGCATCTTACTCTCTCCTTCTACAATTCGCCGTCTAGCCCATCCCACTCTTGCTTAAACTGTCGTAAAAATTGCTCCATATACGTATGCCGTTGCTGAGCGATCTTGCGCCCTGCATCGGTATTGAGCAGATGTTGTAATTTTAATAATTTTTCGTAAAAGTGGTTGATTGCGGTATCTTTGCCGTCTCGATATTGCTCTGGCGTCATTTCTTCACGCACCGGAACATTCGGATCGTACATCGGACGTCCTTTTTTACCGGAGTAGACAAAAGTTCGTGCAATCCCAATCGCGCCGATCGCATCCAAGCGATCAGCGTCTTGTACGACTTCACCTTCAAGCGTCGTCATCGGCTGACCGGCTCCGCCTTTAAACGATAACGTCGTAATAATCTCCATCACATGCGCGGCTTCGTCTGTAGTCACTTCATTTTCGAGCATCCAGTCTTGAAGACGCTGCTTTTCCGCTTCTGGATCGTCGAATAACTTTTCATCGATCAGATCATGTAGCAGCGCCGCTAGTTCGCAAATAAATAAATTAGCCCCTTCGGCTACCGCGATTTTTTTGCTAAGTCGCGTGACTCGGTAGATATGCCACCAATCATGACCGCTACCTTCGTTTTCAAGCGTGTTTTTTGCCAATGTGGTTGCGGATTGCAAAATAGTCGTTTGACGCGTTGTTAACGGGAACTTGCCTTGCATATTCATAAACTCCTTTAGGGTCTGTTTCTAATCTTGCCTAATTGCGGGCGATAACTCGATAATTGCTCCAAACGGCGATACAGTTCTTCTTCTTCGCTGGACGGATCCGGCACAATGATATCAATCTCTGCAAACAGATCGCCATAGGTACCGTCTGCTTTTTTGAGTCCACGCCGCGAAATACGTAACCGACTTCCTGCTGCAATCCCGCGCGGGATATTCAGGTTGACGGCTGCTCCGTCAGGCAATACGATTCTCGCTTTTCCGCCAAGCGCGGCTTGCCACGGTGCGATCCGAAGACTAGCCACCACATTTTCTTCTTCTAACGAATAGATCGAATGCGGCGCAATTTTCAATACGATACGCAATTCTTCGCCGATGGCAATTCCGTTGTTTCCGGTTCCGGTCATTCGAATCGTATGCCCGTTCCGCGAACGTTCAGGCAAACGCAGCCCGATCTTTTTCCCACTCAACTGAATACGCACCGTCTCTCCGGTATACGCTTGTTCGAGTGTAACTTCAAGTGTCGATTGCGTAGGACGCTGAGGCTGACTCTGAGTCGTAGCTCCGCCAAGCCCACCCATCCGTTCGTTGAAAAACATATCGAATAAATCTTCATGTTGAAGATCATTGATCCAATCAAAAGAACGATCCGCGTCTTGAGTTCCTGCGCTTTGCCCACGTGCTCCTTGATTGCCAAAGTTAGGAGCAGAGCGGCGCCTTCGAGAAGCATCATATTCGCTACGCTTATCTTCACTTCCCAATACTTCGTAAGCGGCTGCGATTTCTTTGAAGCGACTTTCTGCACCTTGTGCTTTGTTAACGTCGGGATGCCATTGTTTCGCCAATTTCTGATAGGCTTTTTTGATTTCCGCCTGGGAGGCGTTAGCGTTGACTCCGAGTGTGTCGTAGTAGTTTTGTTCCGGCATGACAATCCTCCCCTCGACTCTATCTTATTCTTTACCCATATCTTCTTTTATTTTATATGAAGGAACAGAGCGTTGCATCTTTTTTAAAGCGTTTGCGTTTCGTTTATGCTCATACGTTTAATTACAGAAGAACAGCGACCCTTCCGTCCTCAGCTTTTACAACATGATCTACACAAGGAGGCGTTCTTTTTTGAAAACATGGAATGTACGACATACGAAAACTTGGGTGTCTACGACACTTGCTTGTAGTCTTTTGTTAGGCGGAACTTCGATCTCACTTTCTTTGCCTACATACGCAGCAACGGTTTCTGAACAAACACAGACTTCCCAAACTACGAATACGAACTGGAACCAGCCGGAAAAGAAAGCTTTACTGCATGAACTTGCGATGAGCGATTGGGCAGCCGAAGATTTTTATCGAGACCCTGACAACGAAGAATACCAAGCGGTAAAAGCAGCTTCCGACAAAGCGTATAAGTTGCTACTCCATCCATCGACAACTACGGCTCAATTAAAAGCGGCGACGCTGACTTTAAAAAAGAAACTGGATGCTTATATTAACTTATATATTCAAGATGCTTCTATTGTTGAACGTCAAACGTTCCAAATGGTGCGCGTCTTACAATCTTCGGTCGGCACGACTCCGGGTACGTATCCTCAAGATGCTGCCGATGACATGTACGCTGTGATCGAACAAGTCCAATCTGTGGTCTACGATGAATCAGCTAATATAGAGCAATTCCGTCAAGCGTATCGTAGTTATATTGCAGGAGCCGTACAGCTTCGAGATCGGATGAATATCGATCGCAGCGAACGCTTGAACCATCTGCAAATTCAGATTGAACAAGCCGAAGAATGGATAAATCAACAACCAGATAGCTCGGAACTGCAAAAGTTAAAAGCTGATTTTGATCGACAAACCAGTGATCTGGAAACTTTGCTGAATAGTAAAAGCGTTCTGCTTGTGATCGAAGCGGCTTCGCGTAGTGTGGAAGCTGCGTATGAGCGTTTAAAACAGGCCTGAGCGAGGCGTTATAAGACGCTGCCAGAGAAATTCGTTCAAAACGCTGTTTCACTGCAAAAATGATGCCCTGAATATTCAGGGCATCATTTTTTTGTTCAAAGGCGTTTTTCTCTGAATTTCTCTTTTCGCTGGGGCTAGGCGGCTATTTTGAGGGTGATTGGTGGGAGGAAACATAAAAAGAAAAAGAAAGAAAAACCGCTCCGGGTTGGGAGCGGGTTTTTCTTAATCTTCGCTTTCGATAAGGATTCGTTTGCTGGTGGAAGATTGGAGTTTGGGGATATCGAGTTTGAGTACGCCTTCTTTGAGTGAAGCGCGGATTTCGTCGCGGTTGGCGTTTTCCAGATGGAAATGACGTACGAATTCGCCGTGACGGCGTTCGTTTAAGATCACTCGGCGATCTTCTTGTCCTTCTTGATTGTCCCGGCGAACGGCACGGATCGTCAGTGACGATGCAGTGTAATCAATATCGATCTGGTCTTTGTCAAAACCGGGTAATTCGGCTTCGAGAATATAACGATCGGGGTACTCGTAAATATCGGTACGGAAAGATAAAACACGGTCTCGAATCGAAGAAGCAAAATCTTCACCGAACGTACCGCCGAAGGTTTTTGCCATCTGATCGAAAATTTCTTCTGCGCGTCTGCCAAACGGTCCTTGTTCAAACATCTTACATTCTCCTCTCTAGGGGCTTTTTTATTTAATTAACCTTTGTTCACGTTGACCAAGCAGCGAAAAAGCGCATAGCTTCAGCTATGCGCTTTACATGAAGAACTACTGAACGCTTCTTTTACGAAAGAGACCGATGCGTAGGCGCTTGATCAACGGTCAGCTTAAGTTCCATCGGAACAGAGCAAGCGGAATAGCCGTTTTTGGCATAAAAATCTTCGCCTCGACCACTCGGCCATACCATAATAAAATCATGATCCAACTCTCGCGACCATTGTTCGATGACTTGTGTCAATCGACTGCCGATTCCAAGCCCTCGATGTTCGGGACGCGTATAGACATTGGTCATATAAATAAAAGATTGAGTCGTACGCCCGGGTCTTGGCACTTTACGAATCAATTCCAAATACGCATGGGCGACGATTTCGCTGCCGTATTCGGCAACCCAGACTACCCAATGTTCCGAACCGATCGCTTCTTCCAAAAACTCGTGCATTTCGTCGGTATAATCCATCTTCTGCTCATCCGTGATGTCTAGCTCAGGATGATCTTCTAGCGTATAGTCGTATCGCATCTCGGCTAGTTGCGCAATATCGTCAGAACTTGCTGTACGCATAATCAACTCGCTCATCTTTATTCGCTCCCGTCTGTTATGGGTTGCCGGGCAAAGCTTCTATCAAGTCTTCGACCTTTGTCCATTCTACTAAACTTCCATACATTAGGCAAAAAGGATTCAGATGGTGGAAGGGTGCGTGCGAAGAGACGCTACAGGAGAAATTCGTTCAAGGCGCTGTCTCACTCGGATTACAACGAAGAACAAACTGTAGGATTCCTCGTTCAAAGGCGTCTTGATCTAAATTTCTCCCTTCGTTGGGCTCAAGGATATGTGGTGAGCGAAAGTTAAGAGAGAAAAGTAAAAAAAAGACGCCAATTTAATGGCGTCTTTTTTTCATGAGAATTTCTTTATTTTTGATCTTCGGAGTCGCCGGAAGCTTTTGGAGAAGGCTTCGCTGCCCATTCGTCTGCTTGCGTTTCGACGTTGGCTCCGTTTTCTTTACGCGTTTTTTCCATCAATGTATCTTCACCGGCGCTTTGTTGATTTTGATCTTTGTTAGAATCTGTCATGATGTAAGCCTCCTCGATTGAGTTCTAGTTGTTTTCACAAGTTATCATTACCCGCTGAGCGAAGAAGAAAACATTCAGGCTCAAACGATAGGCTTATGTATGTATTTACCGAACCGACAACCAAGCTCTGCCGCCGCGCCATTCAACGCCAACCGGCATTTCAAAAAATTCGGACAAATGCTGATCGCTTAAGATCTCGCTAGAAGAACCTTGAGCGAATATTTCGCCCCGGCGAATCAGGAGCGAATGTGAAAATACAGGAGACACTTCTTCGGTATGATGCGTAACCAGCAAAAGTGTAGGCGCATCCGGTCTAGCCGCTAACTGATCGATACTATGTAGCAAAGCTTCGCGAGAAATAAAATCTAATCCATTGCTCGCTTCATCCAAAATGAGTAGCTTTGGCGAAGCCATAAGCGCACGGGCAATCAGCAATTTCTGCTTCTCCCCTTGCGAACAGGTCTGATATGTCCGCCCGATTAGATGTGCGCAGCCTAAGTCTTCCATCAACTGCTGTGCTTTCTTACGATCAGTATCTTCAATCTCCGTATACAGACCGATCGACGCATGACGGCCACTGATCACGATCTCTAACGTTTGTTCGTTCGGACGAATTTTTTCTTGCAGCGATGAACTGACCCAACCGATACTTTTGCGCAATTCACGCAGATCGATCGTACCGAAACGATGACCCAATACCGACACTTCGCCGCTTGTAGGCCACATATAGCCATTGATGATATTCAAGATACTCGTTTTACCCGATCCGTTAAGCCCCAATACCGCCCAGTGCTGCCCTTCTTCGACTGTCCAATTGATATCTTGCAAGATCTGATTTTCGCCGCGTCTCCACGACACGTTTTTCAATTCAATAACGGGTGCCAATATGCTGCCTCCTTATCTTCAATCAAATTCGCAAATGATCTTGTGCGTTCATAAAGATAATACGTCTGCGCGAACCGTCGATCCGCCACAAATGAATACCGGTATCGCCTGTTGCCAAAGAAATCTCGGTTTGAAAAGGAAGGTTGATTAAACTATGGAATAACAACTCGATAACCGCTCCATGCGATACGATACAGATTCGATGCAAATCCGATTTGGATCGGTGCGCAGTCAAAATTTTCAACAAAAAAGCTTCAGCTTGAGCCCGATCATAGATGAACGAGTGTGTATTATGATTCAAATCGTCACTTTTTTCAATCAGATCTTCATCATAAGAAACCGACAGTTTGCATTCTTGTGCAATCGCTTCGGCTGTTCGCGCCGCTCTCTTAAGCGGGCTAGAAATAATCTCATGCGGACGGTAGCGATTGGCGATCCAAGCTGCTGCAAGCCCGGCTTGACGTTCTCCGAGTGGCGTAAGATCGCAATCGATATGATCCCGGCGATCTTCTTCCCAATCCAGTTGGGATTCGCCGTGTCTGACAACCAACAATTCTATCATTTGTCTGTTCAGCTCCTAGTGTGTACTATAATGTGTTGGTTATTGTTATTGTGACCTTTTTTCCAGACGTAATCAATTGCTTTTTTCTATTGTGAATTTTTCATTTAATGAATTTGTTTTTTTATATTCAAAAAGCCCTTCTGAATAGATCAGAAGGGCTTCGATTATACCAAAAGATCGATTTATAAAAAGACTTCTTCAACGATCAGATTCCGTTCTCTGGATAGATCGTGGAATGTTTCGCCTACGCGCACCAATGGTTTGAAAATATCGGATGGGTTATTTAAAATAATAACGCCTGTATCCCCACTGCTCAAACGTACGTTTTTGCCGATCAGATTCGACATTAAATGTTGGACGAGAGCTTGAACAGGTTTTTCATTTAACTTACCGAAACCCATCTCGCTAACTTCACGTAAAATATCGAGAAGCGGACGGTGTGGCTCTCCTTTTTTAACTTCGGACAGATTTAAATATGTATCGGCGACAGCGACGATCTGCGAGTACGGATGAATATCCGGCTTAGTTAAATTTTGCGGATAACCGGAACCGTCTTCACGCTCATGATGCTGAAGAGCCACAAGCGCAGTCGTCTCGTCATTCATCGAATTTTTGATAATGTCATAACCCAAGTTCGTATGTTTGCGTAATTCTTGGCGGTCGTAATCGGTAAAATAATCTGTCTTATTGCGAATCGTTGGCGAAATTTTGCTTTTGCCAATATCATGCAGATAACCGGCTTTACTGATGGCATAACATTCTTCGCGTGTATATCCAAGCCACGTAGCCATGTAATAAGACAGCATGCCAACTTGCATCGAATGATTGTATAGACTCACATCTTCGCGCTCCAACACAAGCAACAGTGATACGATATCGCGATGTTCGTCGACGGTCTGCAAAAGAGGTTCCAGTTGCAAATCGACGTATTCTTCGTCAAATGTACCACTGGTTAACGCTTCCAAAAAGATCGATTGATACCCGCGAATCGCAAGTTCGATATGACTTTTCATCGCGGCGCTCAAAACATTCGATTGGGTCGCGGATTTTTGGGATTCGATCTCTACGTAGTCTATTTTTTGCCGATTAAGTAGATCGATTTCGTCGATTCCGATAACCGTTCCTTTTGGTAACACGTGCAGACCCGATGGGCTAAATGCGTCTTCTTTTAATATCTCATTTTGTTCAAGATCCGTCACATGAATTCGCAAAGGACAACCCCCTAAAATGTACTTAACACTCTCTTATCTTAAAAATATCGGATACAAACTCTTTTTTGTGAGTCAGCAAGCAGGAATAACGACTTTAGTCGTGGAAAAAGCTTTTAAAAATAAGGCAAAGTGACTATCCGATTTTTTGATACAGAATGTTGTAGCCAAAGTCGAAGGAGGAATTTTGATGCTGCAAGCTTGCTTGAATGGTTCTCGTACGCGTGAAGACCATCCGGCTATTCCTTATACGCCGTACGAAATTGCAGTCGATGCGGAAAAGTCTATCACAGCCGGAGCCGCCGAATTACATATCCATGTGCGAGATCAATCCGGCAAAGAAAGTCTAGCACCTGAAGACGTAGCAGCTACTTTATTGGCTGTTCGAGAACGCGTGCCCGGCATTCCGATCGGTATCTCGACAACTTGGTCGATCTTGCCAGATAGCGCTGCACGGATGAAGCTTTTGCACTCATGGGTTGTGTTGCCTGATTATATTTCGATCAATATGGACGAACCGGATGCGGAATGGATCATTTCGACTGCTTTTGCCAAAGGAATTGCAGTCGAAGCCGGTATTCGCTCTGAAGCCGATGCCGAACGCTTTGTGGCGATGCCGGGTTTCGACGCTTGCTTGCGCGTATTGATCGGTATTCATGATCCTGATCCCGGAAAAGAGTCCGCGATCGTACGCAGGATTCGCGGCGTATTGAAGCGAGCCAACTGCCATCTGCCGATTCTGCTACATGGCTCGCATCAAACGATGTGGCCGATGTATATCGAAGCTTTGCTGCAAGGATTCGATGGACGGATCGGGTTGGAAGACGGGAATATGTTGTTATCCGGCGTCACAGCTGCTGATAATGAAGAGTTAGTGATGACTGCCAAACTAATCGAAGGTCGTTTTTGAGTGGTTAGTTGTAAAAAAGCCAATACTAAAAAACCTCACTCCGATATTCGCAAGTGAGGTTTGAGCGGATGTACAGTTGAATAATAAAACGGTTATTCTTTGATATTACCGGATTGTTTTAAGCGCTTCGCGATTTCTTTGAATTCAGCGGCGGAAATACCGGGTGCGAATTCTTCGTCAATCGGCGGGGCTTCCGGAATCGGTACACCTTTAGGAACACCATGAATGACTTCCAACGGCGAACCGTCTTCAGGATGCGTGCCTTTCCAGATCTGATCAATCGTGGTGAAATCGTTATCGCTCCACGTATACAGTTTCGTATGCACGCCTTTTTCTTCGTATTTTCTCGATTCATTGAATTTGCGATTATCCAGAGACGGAATCGGAATCAACTTCGTCACATTGACGCCTGTTGCGATCTCCAGTGCTTTGGCATAAGCCACCACGTGAACGCCTCCGCGTACCAACAAAAATCCAACAACCGCTCGCGCAGCTGGATGATCGGTCATTTCATAGACTTTCATTTTATGTGTACGTGCTCCACACTCCAGGAAGAAGTTATGTAATAAGTCTTCGACCAGGTTACCGCTGTTAAACACATTGGCTCCTGTCCATGGATTTCCCATTGAATCGATCGGCATACCGCCTTGTGCACCTGCAAGGAAAGGATACGAAAGTCTAGCGTCTTTGACCGATTCTAATGGGCTTTTATCTGGATTGCCCGGCGACGTGGAACCTTGCAAAATTTTGCCGATGCCATGCGTAACCAACTCTACATGCCCTAGTTCTTCTGCGGTGATACTCATAACCAGATCGTAAAAAGGTCTAAGCTTCGATTTGGAGCGGAAATTAAACGATTGGAACAGATAGTTGTTCAGCGTGGACATTTCGCCAAATTTGCCGCCCAATAATTCTTGAACGGCAGCCGCAGCGTTCGGGTCCGGCTTTTCAACATCCGGGATCTCGATCATAATCTCTTCCATGCGTTTGAACATGTAGGGCTTCCTCCTAGGTGTAGATAAAGTGTACTGCTAACCTACATTACACCAGGGGGACTTTTTCAAACGTAAATAACTAAATTTTGTTAATCTGTCCGAGATTTTTTAAGGCTGGATTTCTTTCATAGTCGGAATGTCTTCTTCTTGTTCGACTTTTGACGTCTTTTTCGGGATTACATACGATTGCGGTTCAGGATGAACCAACTGCGGCGTTGAAGTCGTAGGAGCCAAGGCTACAGGCACTTTCGGATTTTCAGAACGAAATAGCTCGATCATCAAAATTACAAGCCCGCCTACGACCATAATTAGCCCTACTACGAAAGGCAACCCAAGCGCCATACTTTGCTTCAGGTCCGATTCGTAAGTGCCTCCGCCGAAAATGGCATACCAGACGCGCGTCCCTTCCCAAGAAGACATATTCGGCACATACAACGCAGCTGCGACAAAAATACAACCAACAATCCAAGTACCCGCTAATGTTAAAATGCCGCCGATCGCGATTTTTTTCATATGTTCTACTCCTTATTCAACAAGCTCATATTCGATCATTTCACCATGCACAATATCTGAACGACCTACAAGTGAACCGAATAAAGTCCCGTGCCCTGCAACGATCACATGAGAATACATTCGATAACGATCTAAAGTCTGCTTCAATCGTCGCACCAACATCTCACGGCTTTCCCACAATTTCTTTTCTCCTACAGGACGTATACCTTTATATCGGTCAAAATCGTCACGCAGTTCAAGCAATCTTTCCTCGCTATCATATTCAAAAGATAGATCGGGCTGCCATTCCCGCAGATCGTATTCGACCTGTATATCCAAATCTAGCCGACGCGACAAAATCGCTGCGGTCTGCATTGCACGTGTATAGGGTGAAGAAATAATTAGCTCCGCTTGCTTGAGTTTCGGATGCGTAGAAGTCTGAACAATCTGGTCTTGTCCCCGCGCTGTGAGCGGCACCAGATCTCGTCCATTCCCTTTTAAGCGCAGCGGCTTATACGGTTCCCAATCCGGTTCTCCATGTCGAATCAAATAAAAAATCGTCAACGTACTCACCTTTCTCCTATACTATTTATTATCGGTTACGACCGGCTTTACGACTAGCAAAATAAGAATAAATCATATAGCCGATACTGCCCCCGATCGTATTCAAAATCAGATCATCGATATCGGCGACTCCCGCTCCCAATATACCTTGCGACAATTCCAATAGGCTAATCATCAACACAAAAGCAAGCAAGAATCGGATATACAACCGCAGTTTAGTAAAAACGATCGGAAGTAATACACCTAGCGGGACAAATACAGCTACATTGCCAGCTAAATTAATCAGCGGGGCGCGAAGATTATCCCAACTCGCAGATTTAGCAAAAAGTCGGATCGTTTCTAGCGGTACGAGGTTATAACGAAAATCTCCGCTTATATGCGTAGAACGTCCGAAACCCCAGAACATCCAATACAGAAGTAAGGAGATATAACCAATCAGCAATAGACCGGCTATACCTTTTGTTAGTTTGCTGGGAGCTTTAATAGGTTGTCTGCGACGTTTATTTGTTTTCAATAGATTCTTTCAACTCTAACCAGACTGCCGCCATATCCAATTCGCCTTTGCCGCTTTGAACCGCTTGCGCATACGTACGCTCTACAGCTTCGGCTAAAGGAAGCTGAATGCCTTCACGTTTGTTTTCGGCTGTGACGAGGCTTAAATCTTTGGATAACAGGCTCACCATAAAAGCAGCTGGAAATTCTTCGTTCATCCACATCTCTTTTTTCGCAGACAACATCGGAGTCTGGACTGCCGACTCTCCGATCATTTCGATCAATTGCTCACGCTGAAGCCCTGCTTGTTCACCGAGCAGAAGCGATTCCGCGATTCCTTGTGCGGTAATCCCAAGTAGCAAATTAATCGATAGTTTCGCTGAACTGCCTGCGCCGACATCACCGAATCGGATCGTTTTTTTGCCCAACACTTCGAAAAACGGCTCGCAGCGCTTCACTGATTCTTCGGCTCCTCCGGCTAAAATGACCAATTGACCGTTGACTGCCGGAGCTACGGAACCGGATACGGGAGCGTCTATATAGACGCCGCCAGCGGATTGAACTTGTTTGGCAAATTCACGTGCTTCGCCTGGCGCAATTGTGCTCATGTTCACAACAAGCGTTCCGGGTGCAAGACCAGCGATTAATCCTTCTTCGCCATTCAATACAGCTTCAACAGCTTCGCCTTTGGTGAGCATGATAAATACGGCTTCTGCGCGTTGGGCAGCTTGTTTCGGTGAAGAAACGATATTGCCGCCGTCTTCAGTTAGTGGCTGTGCTTTTTCGATGGTGCGATTATATACGTTAACGGTGTAACCTGATTTAAGCAGATTGCGAGCCATAGGCAGCCCCATATATCCCGTTCCGATCCATGCTAAAGTTGTCATTGATTTCGCACTCCTTTTTAGGTTGTTATATATGTTCAGCATACCGTAATTGTTGGCGCTCGTCATGTCGTGCTTTACATACATCTTTGTAAAACAAAAAGGCGACCTATGAGGTCGCGTCGCTGTGAACAAAGTTAAGTGGGAGCAGTAAGCGAGCAGACTGCGAGAGAAATTCGTTTCGGTCGCTTGTTGAACTTGGGAAAAGAGATTAGAATTTTATTGGAATTTTCCCAAGTAGCGATGCAAATTCGACAGTTATCTTTTGGAGAATCTGCATCACAAAGGCGAACACTACTAGCATAGGCTTCCGAAGTGCATTTCTTAGAAATGCTTTACTGCACTGAATTTCTCTCTCCGTCTGCTCGCTTACAGTTACGTTATTTCGAAAAAGTTCAAGCGGAACGCGATCCGCCGCCTAACGAATAGTCGCCGAAGCCAAGTAAAGCATAATCAATCGCGCGTAGAAGATCGGACATAAATTCTTCGGGCGAGTCGGTGCGGCTTTGTCCTTTTAAGCTGCAACTGATTTGATTATACATACCGTCTCCGATTGCGATTAGCAGTCTTCTACCGGTGTATGCTATTGTTTGTACGCTCATCTTTTTTACGTCGCTGAGCAAGATTTCATTTACAGAGAATGTTCGATTTTGTTGCAGCTGAAAGACTTTCAACTTTTCACGAGTGATAACCAAAATCGGCGTATCCCACCGGAGATCATTCCAACGTTCAAAATCTTTATACAAAGCTTGAACTTGTTCTTCTTGGGTAACCAAGCCTAGATGTTGCAATTGCTGCAAAGTCTGCGGATCGGTTTGGACATGTCTTTTGATACGTTGCTTGATTGAAAACTGCATAGAAATTAACACGATTGAACCAACAGTCAGATTGATGACAAGACTTCCGATACCGAAATAAATTACAGCTATAAACATTAGTGAAACGATCCATTGCGTCAGCGTTAAATATTTAAGTTTGTCTGCTTTTGATCGACGGTAACGCTTGAACCCTTGCCCCGCTACATAATCCGATCCGAAACTTTCGTTCAGTTTTTTGATTTTTCCAGCTCGAGTCAATATCCATACACTGACTCCTGTCATCAAAAGACCCAACAGTGCCATCAAAGCTTCGCCTTCTGCGAATCCTATGACCATACACAAACCAAAAAAGAATATACCAAACCAACCGATCCATCTCATTTTTCTGACTTGCTTTTTATAGGCTGTATTCACTTCAACACCCTCATCTTTTTCTATTTTGCTTTCTTTTCCATTTTAACTGAATTTCACTGATTGTTTAAGAGCAATTTAGCTACAAGTCCAAAAAAACATACAAAAAAGCGCCTTCTCCGAAGTAAAATGTAGATTCGGAAAAAGCGCTTGATTGATAACTTTTAAAGTCTGTTAAGCTTGAGAAATTTTATCGCCTGCAAAAAACTGTTGAAGCTGACGCGTGACTTCGGCTTTATCGTTGTCGATCACCGTCTGGAATTGATCTTTCGTGACCAATTCTGCGATTTCTACAGGGAATTCTTGCACGATATCCAGCAATTTGATCGCTTCATCGAACTTGGCTGGGTGCGCAGTCGCGAACGATACCGTCACTTCGCCCTCTTCGGTGAAAGTTTCGGAAGCGGCAACGCCGCAAGCCGTATGCGGATCAAGCAGGTAACCTGTTTCATTGCGATATTTGCCGATCAACTCCAAGTTTTGCTGGTTGGTCGCACCCAAAGCCAGAAGTTCCGCTTGTACACGGCTCAGGAGATCGCCTTCTACTGTGATTTTGCCTTCTGTCGCCAGTGTATTCATGTACTGAGATACTTGAGCGGAATCTTCATCCAGCAAGTAGTACAGATAACGCTCGAAGTTGCTCGCGACTTGAATATCCATCGACGGGCTATGCGTTTTGCGGAACTCGCCTGGTTGGTATTCGCCTGTAGTGACGAAGCGCTCCAAAATATTATTTTCATTGGTTGCGATAATCAGTTTGTTAATCGGCAAGCCCATCTTTTTCGCCATAAAGCCGGAGAAAATATTGCCGAAGTTGCCGGAAGGAACGCTGACGTTGATCTTTTTGGAAGCATCGCCGACTTGTTTTTCCGCTTGGAAATACGCATAGAAGTAATAGACCGTTTGCGCCAAAATCCGTACAAAGTTGATCGAATTGATTGCACGCAGATGGTATTTGCTTTTGAAATTTAGATCCGAGAACAGTTCTTTGATAATGCGCTGGCAATCGTCGAAGTTGCCGTGAACCGATAGATTCAGTACATTTTCGTCGTTGACCGTCGTCATTTGCAGTTCTTGTACTTTGCTGACTTTGCCATGCGGATGCAAAATACAAATCTTGATGCCTTCTTTGCCACGTACGCCTTGAATCGCGGCAGCGCCGGTATCGCCGGATGTAGCACCCAAGATATGAATGATCTCGCCGCGCGTTTTGGACACGTAAGAATAAAACTCACCCATAAATTGAAGCGCTACGTCTTTGAACGCAAAAGTAGGGCCATGGAACAGTTCCAAAATATATAATGAATCGTTAAGTTTGCGAACCGGAGTCACTTCCGGGTCCCGGAAACTTGCGTAGCTATCGTCGACTAATTTTTTCAGATCCGCTTCCGGAATTTCGTTATTTGCATATAAGGAGAAGATTTCGATAAACAACTCGCGAAACGGCAATGTTTTCCACTGTTCCAAAGTAGATGCGGATACAGTCGGAATTTGCTCCGGCACCATAAGACCTCCGTCTTCGCCGAGCCCCATCAACACGGTATCGATAAAGCCTTTTGGTTCAACTTGACCTCTTGTACTGATGTAATTCATCGTAAAGCCCCCAATTATATCGAGAATATTTCAACCATCATACCGCGAAACGGACATCCGATGACAGTCTTTTTTTATGATTTTCACTAAAAAGTAAACGTTAATTTTTATGAAAAATCGCAATTCAATCTACAATGTCCGTCTGACGTGTACATTTCATACAAAATCGATAGTAGAATGATGCAGATAAGAATCGTTTACGTGGACAACAATCTCTACAGGATAGACATTATTTTTTTCGAAAATATAAAAAAAGAAGTCGGCTTATCGCCAAACTTCTTCGTTTGTTCACCCATAAAGTTTAATCGTCATTTCGAACACTACGAGCATTGGATACAAACAAAGCACCCAATAAAATCAGAATGGCTAATGACCACATCACCGTATTGGTTGAATTATCGTAATCTACAATGATCAGCCGAATGATTGCCGTGATGCCAATGTAGATAAAGTAACGGAGTGGAAAATGAAATCCGCTTTTGAAGTATTTGATAATAAGAGCAATAAACTCAAAATACAAAAAGAATACAAGCAAACGTCCAGCAAGTTCGTATCCGGTCGCCTCATTTTCTTCTAAGAAAATAAAACTAAAAATATGCCATGTTTCTTTAACTAAAAAGAAACATAGAGTAAGTGCCACCAAAGCCAGTGCCACATTCAAAATCGCCTGCAAAACAGCAGGGATTTTTTTGACATAATCCATCCATGAATTCATTTTTTGTTTTTTCCCCTTTATGCAACTTTAATTTAAGAAAAGATTTACTGCATAAAGTATATATTGTATCAAAATAAGCGGCAATCTATAAAACGATAGGTTTAAACATTTAATATCAAGAACCGAATCCTTGCTTTCTCATATCTTGTTGCAAATCCCACAATTCTTCGACCAGAATGGCTTTTCGCTCCGATTGATGGATACGGCGTCCTTCTTTTGTCCATAAAAAAGGATAGATCAAAATCGCTTGTGAACCGCTAAGCTCTCCTACTTCCCGCTCCCAACCTTTCCAGCGAAATGTCGAGTAATACTGCTCCAAATCGCCATTCAGAGCCCAATCAAGAAAATCGGTATATCCTTTCTCCGTATCTTCCCAATCCAAGGTATCCGGCGCAAAATAGAAAACAGTAGGCGACTGAGCGTGTAAAGCGAAGAACCCTCCGGCAACATCGTAAGCCACGATAAAATAACCTTGCGGCTTAAAAGAAAGTGTAACCGGATGTTCGCCCAGCCCGTTCCAAGAACGAAGATCTCCGCAAATCTCAGCATGACCAGAGCCCAGTATACGCAGCCAACCGTTATCGATTAGAAGACCGCCACTATTCAAAGCGACCGCTCCCAACGTCGAAGTATCGCTCATTTGAAGTTCAGCCAATGTTCGCTCTCCTATGATTGGATCGTTTGACAAGACTTGAACTTGATTCGTAGCCGAACTGATCATTTCTAGCGTAGGTGCCCATGCCGAACTTTTCGATTGATTTTCCATCGTTTATACGCCCTTTCTATATTTATGTATGTATGCCTTACTCTTCAAAACCCCTCTATTTTTGCCGATAATCTCCTTGTATGTGTCAACTTAGAATCTGGAGGAGGATAATATGAAAAAAAGTGTGATTTACGGTCTGAGTTTTTCTTTATTGGTTGCGATCGCTGTTCCGGTATCGACGCAACAGGTGAATGCAGCTGCAAAAACGTATAAAAATTGTACCGAACTCCGTAAAGATTATAAAGGTGGAGTCGCAAAATCTGCATCTGTTAAAAACAAAGGCGGCAAAACCCGGTATAAGCCGTTCGTTTCTGCCGAGCTGTACGAAGCTAACAAAAAAAGCGATCGAGACAAAGACTTTATCGCTTGCGAAAAATAAGCTCCCTTTAATTAAAAAATGGCAGTCGGAATAGTTCCGATTGCCGTTTTTTTATCTATTCATGAGGTTTTACATCCAGCTTGTCGATTTGCGATTGATAACCGGGATATTATGATGCTTAGCCCAATTCAAAAACTCGCGAACTTGTTGCCCAACCTGTTCAGTATCGTTGATCTTAAACGAAAAGTCGTTCGGAACCGCAAGCTTACCTTTGGGTTTGATTCCGATTGCGATCTGATCCGTATCCAGACCCGAAATATAGACTTTTTTGATCTCTTGGCTCCCCAGTTCCACGCGGCGCAGCTTGATTCGATCTTCACTCAATTCAAGTTCATATTCGGGTCGAAAAGCTTGCCAAATGGAAAATCCAGCAGCGATCGTGAGCAAAATAGCGACCCCTAACACAAACCAGATCGAAGTCCAATTTTGTATAGCTGGATATGGACTTTCTTTTTCCAACCGATATTGCTGATAAAACATCATATAAAACAGCGCGGCTTGAATCAAATAAACAAACGAGATTGTGATGGGATAAGCGGTACGTACCGCAAAACGTCGACGTTCAGGTATCATTTCTTTTTCCTCCTTTATGGAAATTTCGACTCTACCTCTATGAACGCGTCCCAAATCGAATTCGTTTCGTAAAAATTGGATTACATTTTCGTTTTGTGCATAACCGTCTGCTTGGTCGAATCAAACCCGCTACTTCGGTAATAATCAGCAAGCTTAGGCGAGCAAAATAAACTAACGACTTCGATACCCTGTAATTTTTTGATCATCTGATCCATTAACTGCTTCCCGATTCCTTGACTGCGATGCGTCGTTAAGACCGCTACGTCTTCGATATAAGCCCGATACACCCCGTCCGATACCGCTCGGCAAAATCCGACCAATTGCTTGTCTTCCCAAGCCCCGACCACAATACTGTTATTTAACATCTTCCGAATTCCATCTTTCGTTCGGTTCGGCCACCAATCCACATTCTCATATAAACGCATCAATTGAAGCGGTGGAATCGGTTTTTCGGTATGTAATTTAACGACGATCATCGAGTGTAAGCCTCCTTAGTATTGCGCCAGGCTAACATTTGCAAAAAGATAAAGTTTAAGGCTCAATCGGTTTCACTGTACTTGGATCAAGAATCAGCGATAACGCATCTTCTTCCAAAGAGCCATACCATACATCCGAATAGTAATCCATGATCAGTAAGTTATCGCCGCATACATAAAACGAATGAGACGGTTCTTTAAACACATAATACCCGTCCAACCAAAGCGGATGCAAGGATTCGCGAAACAGAGCGGGATCAAGACCGCCTTCGAGCTTGCCGAAATATCGACTGCCGAAGACCAATTCTTGCAAACAAAACGTCGTTAAAAAATGACTGATCGACGGGCAAACAATCTCGCTTTCTTCCAGTCGATCATTCCATAGCATAGCCGCGTCGCTATAAACGGGAGAATCGTTTTGCCCTGCATTGACTTCACAGCTCCATTGCCCTTCATTTTCCAACAAAAAAGTAATCCGATCATTTTGACGAGTCAAAAATTGCGGTTCCAACCATCTGTCTTGGGCTTCGAATAACTTCGTTCGTGACCCATTTGGCTGTAAAGCAGCCTCGTAAGCAGGGTTCGGCCAATTGCCGGCAAACGTATAAAAGTCTTTTAATACAGCAGGCAGATCGCTAGGAAGGCTATCAGAGCGAACGCCGTATTCAGGTCTGGACGGTCCTGCCCATTTGCAAATAAATGCTTTGAGCCGCTCCATCGTTTGTGCATTATCGGGAATCAGCATAAGAATGCCCCTTTATTATGTAAAGTCTGCGAAAAGTGTGCAGCGATGATGGTCAACTTAAAAAATCAACAAGATCTTATGTTCGAGAGTATCCTTTTGTTTCCTTATTTTAACGTGAAAGGATGTAGCCGCACAGCCCGTTTTTTCCTATTTCCGAGAAATTTCAAAAAAAGGCTACATGCGAAGTTTGTCTCATACTCATTCAAAGTCGTGAAAATAAAAGCTGCCGAGATATACTCGACAGCCTTTTGACGTAATTTATTCCCTATTTCTTTACCAATTCGATTCGATAAATTCGTCGCGACCGGATTGTTTGCGATCTTCTTTATAGTGCTTTGGATTTTTTTTGTGGAAATCTTGATGATAGTCTTCGGCTTCGTAAAAAGTTTGTGCAGGCAATACTTCGGTTACAATCGGTTTATCGAAACGCCCGCTGTCCGCAAGCTCTTGGCGCGTCGCCAAAGCCGCTTCTTGCTGCTTCTCGTTATGGAAAAAGATCGCCGGTTTGTATTGAGTGCCCCGATCTTGGAATTGACCTTCGCTATCCGTAGGATCGGTCTGCGGCCAATATAGTTCGAGCAGTCGCTCGTAAGGGAATACGGACGGCTCAAACGTAATCTGAACCACTTCGTAATGCCCTGTCGTGCCGGTCTTCACCTGCTCGTAAGTCGGATTGTCTACCGCACCGCCCATATAGCCAGACACAATGCCGTGAATCCCGGGAAGTTCTTCAAACGGCGTGACCATGCACCAAAAGCAACCTCCTGCAAAAGTCGCTTTTTCGATCTGCGTATGATCCACATGTTCAGCAAAACTTGATGTTTCTTCTGTCATCTTGAGTTCGCTCCTTATGATTTAACGATTCACCTTTTGCAATACAAAATTCGGTTTGATTTCACCGATTTTTTCTTGACGTGCATTAAGTACCGGTGCATAAACATAATCGGCAAGTTCTTCGAATTGCTGCGGTGTACCGATTCCTAGCTGCTTCAGCACTTCCATCGCCGCAACCGTCGTAGCCCGTTCATTGCCGTCTTCGACTTTAACCGTAATGCCGATGCCACGGTCTGCAACGCCGATACATTGCACGCCTTCCGCGCCTACTTTTGCTACCAGATTTCCTTCAAATACACGCATCAGATCCGTATCGAAGCGATTTTTGCCCGCAACCATTTCTGGCCGTGTGGTCATGCCGCGCCGAATCCGATTAAGCGCATCTGCGCGAAGTTCCGATACCGTTCCTTCCGGTTTTGCCAGACGTGCAAATCCGAGCGCGACTTGCCACAGCGGCAAACGGTGTACAGGAACGCCGCACCCGTCTACGCCGATCCCGATTTCATCGACCGGAATATCGCAGACATCCGAAATTACCGATAAAATCCGCTGTTGATGAGGATGTTCCAATTCGCGGTAGTTCTGCGTATCTTCGTGCAAATGCACGGCTGTGAGCAGCATACCCGAATGTTTACCGGAGCAATTGCTAAATACCGGCGTCAATTCTTTTCCTTCTCGAATCAATTCTCGGTAACTCGCGCCATCTCGCGGAATATGCGTACCGCATTGCAGATCGTCTTCCGTTAAATCCGCGCGCGACAATACATCAAGCACCGTATGCCGATGTATCGGTTCACCGCTATGCGAAGCACAACTTAACGAAATTTCTGCATCGCCGTACCCGTAAGCGTCAGCGGCTCCCGATTCGATCAACGGCACCGTCTGAAAAGGCTTCATCGACGAACGAGGATAAGTTAGGCGATGCGGGTCGCCAAGTTCATATAGCAGGTTGCCGTTGGCATCGACTACCGCGATATGAACGCTATGGTTACTTTCAATATATTCTCCTCGGGTAACTTGTACATCTTGCGACATCGGATAATCTCTTCTTTCTGTGTAGGATATTATTGAGCCAACTCGTAAATCGCTCGCGCGTAAATAGCCGTAGCTTTGAGCAAATCGTCGACTTCGATATATTCATCCGCTTGATGGGCGGTCATTTCTTTTCCCGGGAAGCAAGCTCCGAAAGCTACGCCTTTTGGCATAAATCGAGCATATGTCGCGCCGCCTGTCGATAATAAGGTCGGTTCGTCGCCCGTTTGCTCCGCATATGCTTTTTGCAACGCCAGAACGATCGGCTCGTCTTTGCTTACATGATGCGAACCTTTTTGCTGGACATCGGTAATATGGAAATCAAAAGCATCCAGCTTCGCTTGCAGCTGCGCCTTAATCTGGGTCTGATCCGATTGCACCGGGCAACGCGTCGTTAGCTGAATCTGCGTGCCTTTTTCTGTGCCGAAAATGATAATGCCCGGATTCACCGTTAAATGACCTGTCATTTCATCCTCGAACGCAATACCGAGCTTTTCGCCGTGGAAATCTTCGTGCATCTCATTGAGCAGATCGATAAACGCACGCGCTTCCGGTTGCAAAGCCGCGTCTTTCAAAAACAGAGCCAGCGTCGTCCCTGCATTGATCCCGCTTGCCGGTTCCGAACCGTGCGACGAAACGCCGGTCAAAGTAAACATCGCTTGTCCGGAACTGATCTCAGCTTCCCCTTTGACGCGGTGAGCGCGGCAAAAATCTTCGAACGATTCCACAAGAGGGCGAATATCTCCGCTAAGTACGGCATGAGCGCGCTCTGGTACCATATTAATGCGCAGCCCGGATTCGAACGATTCCAATTTCACCAGTGATTTGGAATCGGAAGCTGCCTGCTTCGGTACAATCGTAGGATTGAATTGTCCTTTTTCCGCAATAATCATCGGGAATTCGGCATCCGGGGCAAAGCCAATTGTAGGCATTTGTTCATGCTCTACATAATGGCGCATGCAACTCATACCGCTTTCTTCGTCTGTGCCAAAAATCAAACGTACATTTTTGGTCAAAGGAAGCCCGAGTTCTTGCACGATTTTCAGCCCGTACCAAGCGGCAATCGTAGGCCCTTTGTCGTCAATCGCTCCGCGTGCGTACAATTTACCGGCGCGGATCGTCGGTTCGAACGGTGGGCTTGTCCAATTTCCGGTTGCCGGAACGACATCGACATGCCCTAAAATCCCGATCGTCGTCGATTCATCGAAATTGCCGTATTGCGCATGACCGGCATACCCGTCTACGTTTTTGATCGTTAAGCCGCTTTGCTTCGTCAAATTCAGCATATAATCGAGAGCTTCGCCGATCGCTTGTCCCATCGGACGCTCGGTTGAAGCGGTATCCAAATCTTTTACACTTTGTATCCGAAGCAGACCATCCAAATCACGGAGTAAATCTTCGCGCCTGGATTCTACTTCTTTTTGCCAATCGATCATGGAATGATCCTCCTTGTGACTTGCTTCAATGTAAAGTGCACTTCTTTTCTATCTTACCATTATTTAAATCACATTACCGAATCGTAGACTGCACTTGGGACAATAAAAGAGTCAGTTGCTTGGTATCGATCGGCTTTTTGAGATAATCGTCCATCCCTGCATCCAAACAGCGTTCGCGGTCACCACGCACGGCATTAGCCGTCACCGCGATAATATACGGACTGCCGTAGCGCTTCGGATTTTCTCGGATTCGCTTGGTCGTCTCAAATCCGTCCATTCTCGGCATCCGAACATCCATCAAAATCAGATCGTAGGTGTATTGCTCGGCACGTTCCAAAGCTTTTATCCCGTCTTCCGCCAGATCTGACGTATACCCTAACCGCTTAAGCAAACGGTCCATCACCAGTTGATTGACCTTGTTATCTTCCACCACCAAAATTCGCAAAGGAATCAAAGACTCGGCAGCAGGCGTTGAAGCTTGCACCGGCGTCTCAGGCGTTTCGATAAAGTCTGGCAGCTGCATCTCGATGGTAAAACGAAAAACAGTCCCTTCCCCGACTTTCGACTGCACTCCGATTGTCCCGTTCATTAATTCAATTAGACGCTTCGTGATCGCAAGCCCCAGACCCGAACCTTCGGTTTTGCGTGTCATATAATTATCCAATTGATAAAATGGATCGAATAGGTGCTCGGTCTGTACCTCGGGAATCCCAACGCCTGTATCGCGGATCCGAAACTCTAATCGAACCCAACCTTCCGGCGCTCCGTCTTGTTTTTCGACCGAAACGAATACGCCGCCTTTCTCCGTGTACTTGATCGCATTCCCGACCAAATTCACAAGAATCTGGCGCAGTTTATTCGGATCGCCCATGACTAAATCCGGCACTTGAGGCGCCACCGACAGACCCAGTTCCAATTTCTTTTTCCGCGAATCGGCTAATAAAATATCGAATGAACGAGCAACGTCTTCGCGTAAATTCATCGGTTCTTTTTGCAGAGTCGTTTTGCCGGCTTCGATTTTGGAAAAATCGAGAATATCATTGATAATCCCCAGTAGAGAATCGCCGCTCCGACGGATAACGTCAATGTATTCTAACTGCTGGTTAGTCAGACCGTCTGTTTCCAGCAGCAATTGGGTCAACGAAATGACTCCGTTCATCGGCGTTCTAATTTCATGACTCATCATTGCCAAAAAGTCGCTTTTGACTTGATTCATTTCTTCGGCGGCTTGCTTTTCGATCAATAACTTTTTGTGTTCGGTAATGTCTTTTACTAGAATATAGATCCCGATTTGTTGCCCGCCTACAATGATTGGAGCAATCGAAGTCAACACTTCCAACTGGCTTCCGTTTTGGCTCGCGATACGCACAGAGGGTCGAACAGAATCGTCTCCATTAACTTCATTTTTCAAAATATCGTTCATTGTGCCTTCAACCAACCAATCGGAAAAGCGAAGACCGATCATTTCTTTGATCGAAAACCCGATCAATTTTTCAGCAGCCGGATTCGTATTGATAATAAATCCTTCGCTATTGATCGAAAATACAGCATCGTGGTTATGGCGCTTTAGCGACGTATACCGTTCAATCGATTCTTGGAGCTTACGCTCTGCATATCGGAAATCAGTAATATCGCGGTAAATCACCGCATAACCCGAAGGCTGCTCTGCCTCTCCAAGCGCAAATTCGGTCACATGGATATTCAACTTCTGTCCGCTTCGCGCAATTGCAGTGGCTTCGGTGTGCTGTGCTTCTTCAGCAGGAATCGAAGGGTCAGGAAGAATATCAGCTTGCGAGAGTGGCGGCAACTCATCTTTTATCACACTTCGAAGACCGATCTTCGAACGTATTTCGGTTTCACTCATGCCTTTACAATCATCTGAATCCCAGCCGAATACTTTTTCAAATGCTGGATTGACTCTCACCAATATTCCTTTTTCGTTAAACAAACATATAGGATCAAAGTGGTTCGCAATAATCTGCTCCAATTGTCTAGCGGCAACTCCCAAGCGTAAACGTTCCATCTGTTGCTCCCGCTCTTGATCTTTCTGCTCAGAGAAGGTGGGAAATTCGCTTTCTTGATTCTGTTCAGTAAAGTTAGTGCGACTTAATTCCTCATCGGTCATGACATAGTCATGCGTTCGAATTAATTTGATTTGCAGCGCTGCACTGATCGAACTGGAATGATAAGCACAGACCGACATCACGCCAAGCCCTTGCACGTTCGGATGAACAAAATGTTCAAACAAATGGATTTCTTCTTCGACTTGGGTTCCCGGTTCCCAATGAATCTGCGCCCAGGTTCGGATACTTACTTCTTGCTTAAAATAAGGCTCCATCAATGTTCTGGAATGTTTTAAGATTTTTTTATGATCAAAACGGTCAGAGGTATCGTAAAAAGAATCCGCATTCACATAAATGACTTTTTCTTGTTGCTCAGAAGTCAGCATCGACGCAAGTAAAGGACGAATCCGCGAAATATGTTCTTCTGAATCAATTAAAACCGCCAAGCTTCCAATCTGAACGCCAGAACTCAAATATGCCGCCACATTTGTCATATAGATTTCAATCTCGTCGTAGAGGTATAAAATATGGCTGCCCGAAGAAACGCCGACTAGCCGATTTAATTCCATGATGCGTTCGCTCATTGTGCACCTCTTGACTTTGCTCGGATTTTTGAATTGTTTATTCAGTATACGACAAAAAATCAGACAAAAGATGACGAAATCCTGCAATCTGTAACATCAAAAGGCAATAATAGATGAAAAAAAGTCGTTTTTCGCTTGAATACGAACACGCATTCGGTTATAATAAGAACAGAACATTAGTTCCTACAAGGTGGTGAAGAGCATGACCGCTGCACAGACAACCCAAGACGAAGTTTCTTTGATCAAAAGTTATCTGTTGTTGACCCGTATTTTGAAAGCATTCGAGAACGATGCCAAAAAGTTAGAGTCGGATGCGCCGATGCAGACCTCTACTTTATATACAGAAATGATTCGTAAAGCTTCCCGTTGCGCAGCTACATTGCTATCGGGCATTCGATCCGAATTCAAAAAGAGTCAGATTCGGATCTGTGAAGTTAAACATTCCGAGCAAGGCGTCGACGCTGATTATCTGTGCCGTGGTCTGCACGGGACACTGCATATCGACAATCAGCCTTTTCATCAAGAAATGAACTTAAGAATGCGTGCTTATATGGGTCTGTTTACGACAGATAATCGCTCAGCTGAGCCAATCGTATCTGATTCGGGTTCAGCAAGTTTTGTGCCGACTCGTCGTTATGGTTCGCATAAATCTTACCTTCAAAATACAAAATCTTCTGCCAAAAAGAATCCCAAACGTTCTTTTCCCGCAGGAACTTACGCATAAATCATAATTTTTCTTCGCGATCTTCCTCTACGATCTATCTTTCAGATCTCACCTAGCTGCGGCGGATCGTACCAAAAAAGCCTATGTGTAACCGTAATTACGGTTACACATAGGCTTTTTCTACATCATATCAATTGTTTGATTGTTCATCATCGGATGAAGGCAGATTTTCATTTGCGAAAATATCGATCCGTTCTTCTTTGGAAGGCTGAATCGGGTAATTACGATCCAGTTTAACTACATTCCGGTTAGGTCTGCGAATCAACACATGCGTATCATCCCAAGCGACTACAATGCCTCGGATATCATTTTCTTTGAGTCCGTCACGGACAACCCGTACTTTTTCTCCCGATAATCGGTAAGCGTTTAATTGCTCGTCGTCGATCATAACTAATTCCTCCTTTTTGAACGTTATTTACGATTTAACGAAAAAAGCCCGCACGCGCATGGCGCGAGCGGACTTTTGTACTCGGTCGTACATCCAATAATCAATGAAACAGCCGATTTTATTGCTGCGCGTGTTCTTTGGAATCTGCGTTTTCAAACCAGAAATCAAGTACTTTTGCCGACATGACACGTTGCTCGACATATTCAACTTGTTGAGCCGTGAATTCTTCTCTCCAAGGGAAAGACAATTCTTCGCACAAATCGGCGAGTGTCAACAATTCCGACCAAGCGACATAACGCTTGTACCAGAAAAATTGAGGATGTTCAATCATATAGGGATAAAGGTCGTCAAACTCCGTATGCTTGCAGTCGAGTGCACGTTCAAAATGCACCTTAGCGTCATTCACTTTTTTAATAAAAAAATCGGCATTCACTACTGGATCAGTCATATTGTTCTTCCTCCTTTCCCTACTTAAAAAGTATTATACGTAACATTATCGGAGGGGTAAAGTAGGAAATGAACCCTTTGGCTCAAATTCTATCAGTCTGCAAAAACGACCCCTTCTTCGCCTAGCGACTGAATCCGAACAAGTGATTCCAGACGAATCCCCTGATCTCGCAAACTTTGTGCGCCGGATTGGAAACATTTTTCGACCACAATGCCTACACCTACGAGCGTAGCTTCAGCGGAATGAATAATTTTCACCAGTCCACGTGCCGCATCGCCGTTTGCGATAATATCGTCGATCAGTAAAACTCGGTCTTCTTGTTTAATAAACCGTTTGGGAAGCATCAAATCGGTTACGATTCCTTTTGTAAAAGAAGGTACACGTTCCACATAAGAATCCGGGTCGGCAAGCAGCGTTTTTTTCCGGCGAGCAAAAATCATCGGAACGCCAAGTTCAAGCGCCACGGCAAAAGCAACCGGAATACCCGAAGATTCTACAGTCACGACTTTCGTGACGCCTTCTTCTTTGAACCGAGCCGCAAAAGCTTTGCCCATCTCCATCGTCAACATGGGGTCAACCTGATGATTCAAGATCGCATCGAGCTTCAAGACTTGCTGCGAAGCGACGATTCCTTCTTGTTTAATCCGTTCTTTGAGTTCTTCCATACGTTCTCCTCCACTTCGCACTGATGCTCAACAAGCCAAGCACGTTTTCGTAAAAATAGCATGTTCCTTCTTGTTTTTCAAGGTGACATGACTATACCGTTTGTTGACCTCGGCTTTCGTAACTGAGGTACAATCGTTTGAGTTCGATCGCTACGCGATCTAGCGAATATTGCGATTTGGCTTTGTCGCATGCCGTTCTGGACATCTCGTAACGATACGCTGGATCCACAATAACTTGCTCTAGCGCATCGGCTAACGCCTCCGCTTGATCAGGAGGAACCAAAAGCCCGTTTACGCCGTGTTCGATCTGCTCGGGAATACCGCCTACTTGGGTACCGACCAGTGCAAGACCGCACAATGCGGCTTCGGCAAATACCGACCCGAAAGCTTCGGCGCGTGACGGCAATACAAAAATATCGAAAAACGGCATAAATTCTTCGGGATGCAGCGTATACCCATAAAAGATCGTATCGTCGTATACGCCAAGTTCTGACGCCATCTGTTCCAAATCTTCGCGTGAAGGCCCGTCTCCGATCAGATGCAGGACATACGGAATCTGGCGTTGCTTGAGGATCGAACAAGCTTGAAGCAAAATATCCAAACCTTTCGCCGGAACAAGGCGGCATACGGTGATCAATTGAGGGACTTCATTCTCATGGGCAATCGGCTTGAATCGACGTTCGTCGTAGCCGTTAGGCATCACTTTTACGTGCTCGGGATGCTTGATATACGCTGCAATATACTTCCGGAATGCTTCAGAGACGGTAATCATCTGATCCGTTCTAGCTTCAAGCTCTCGATAAATCGAGACTAAAAAGCGATGTTCGGCTCCGCCTTCTTCAATTTTACCGTTCAAAATTAATTCGCGTTCGTAACTGGAATGGGTCGTTTGAAGGATTGGCGTATTCGGAAATACCGTCTTCATCGCAAGCGCCGCGATCGGATGGTGCGCATGGATCAGATCATACGGCTTTTGCAACCGCAAACGCGTCCACCATAAATAATCGCGATACGTCTGCATATATTTTTGCACGATTGGACTATCGGCGTACTGTGTCCAATCGAAAGTCTCAAATACAATCTCTTCGCGCCCTTTGCCGCGAATCCGCTTTGGCAACGAAAAAATCTCCATTTCCCAACGTGCGGACGAAAACTTTTCTTGCAAATGCGGGATCATCGATGATACGCCCCCCGGCTGTTCGGGTGGGAAAAATAAAGCTTGCAGCAATCTCACAGCCAGTCTCCCCTTCCGCTTCACACATTCTTTCTACAAATGATAGCCCACAACGTAGCTACACGTAAAGGATAAGACCTTACCGATTTCGTAGAGCTTCCAACTCTTCTGGATATAGCTCTCGGTAGTCGCCAAGCGCAAGCTCTGGATCAAGCTGAAGCGGGCCCATCGAGATGCGTTTCAGATAAACGACTTTTTTGCCTACCGCTTCAAACATCCGCTTTACCTGATGGAATTTACCTTCCATAATCGTCAATCGAATCTCGCTATGGATCTCGCCTTCTTGTTCAAACTGGCGGATGATTTCAAGCTCGGCTGGCATCGTCTCATATCCGTCATCTAACGTTACGCCGTTTCGAAAAGCGACACCGTCTGCTTCATCGACAGCGCCGAGTACCGATGCTTCATACGTCTTCGGTACGTGCTTGCGCGGCGAAAGCAGTTCATGCGCAAGCTGCCCGTCGTTTGTCAACAGCAGCAGCCCTTCGGTATCTTTGTCCAAACGCCCGACCGGAAAAGGCTCGAACGCGATATATTGAGCTTCGAGTAGATCAATGACGGTATCGTCCCATTTGTCTTCGGTTGCGGACACGACGCCTTGCGGCTTATTGAGCAGAAGATAAATAAATTCACGATAGTGGACGGCTTCTCCGTCGACTTCGATCTTTGCGATTTCCGGATTCACTTGAAGCCCGCTGTCTTTGATCGCGACGCCATCGACCAATACGCGACCTTGTTTAACCAGCTTTTTGCTTTCGCTGCGTGTCGAGATGCCTAAGTGGGATAAAATTTTATCGACACGCAGTTTTTTCACACTTTTTGAGTCACTCATCCGTTCCATCTCCATCCTACGGGATATTCGTTTTTCAGTACGCCTGCTGCCCATTTGCCCCAACCTGCCGAATATCCGTCGATCGCGACAAGGACATAGCCTTTCGGCTCGATCTGATCACCGCGAACAATTCGTTCTTCGCCGAAAGTAAGCGTCTCGCCTTTGAGGTAGGACACCGCTTCAGGCAACGAAGAATCCAGCGAGACATACCGCGAAGATTCGCTTGGCGATAAAGCGGCTGCCAACGCGTTGGACGGCACAAAGCGTCCTCCGGCTTTGACCATGCCAAGCTGGAACCCGGAGCGGCGAACTTTGAGTCCGCGAAGTCGCTCTGGCTCTACCGGGCACGCGTAGGCGTAATCGCCGGAGATCAGCAGCGTCCCGAAGATCGGCGCCGTCACTTGATCGGCGAAAAAAGCAAGGCACGCGCTGCGCACTTGATCTTCCGACGCCTCTTCGCGGATATAGGCGTCTTTGCGCTGTCCGCGAGCTTGGCGCGCGGACTTGTCTTCGCGGCGCGCAGCAGCGCCACGTGCTTCTTGGCGGCTCCTCCCTTTGGAGCCGCCGCTTGCGCGCCTACCCAATTCGGGGGCGGGCAGTTCTTCCCCTGCGCCAATTATCGGCGCAGAAGCACTGCCGGCGGCGCCTGCTTGCGCCGCCTTCTCCCCCGTGTGCTCCAAGATGCACACGAAGTGCCCTTCGCCTTCGGCGCGGTGCGGCCAGATACGCGAAGCTCTCGCGGTCTGCGAGAGCGCTTCGTGCCGCGCAAAATCCGGCTCGCCGCTTTGAGCCTCCTGTGCAAGCAGCGGCGATAACCAGCCGCCGCTTTGCGTCAGATCGGCGACCCAATCCGGTCGCCCCGGAGCAAACAGCGGCGAATGCGGCGATTCGCCCACGACGAATTCCGGGTGCCGCGCAAGAAATAGCGCGATCATCGCTTCGTTCTCCTCAGGCGAGAACGTGCAAGTCGAATAGACGATACGCCCGCCCGGCGCGAGCATCGACGATACCGTCTCCAAAATATCACGCTGCATCACCGTGCAGACGTCTACCGAATGCTTTTCCCATTGGCGAACCGCATCGGGATCTTTGCGGAACATGCCTTCGCCCGAACAAGGCGCGTCGATCAGAATCTTATCGAAGTACGCGGGGAACTTCTCGGCGATTCGCTCCGGCGTTTCGTTGAGCACAACCGCGTTGCGAACCCCGCTCATCTCGATATTTTTCGCTAACGCTTTGGTGCGCTCCGCGCTAATGTCGTTCGTGACCAGCACGCCTTGACCTTGCAGCTTGGCTGCGATCTGTGTCGATTTGCCGCCAGGAGCGGCGCATAAATCCAAAACGCGATCGCCCGGCTGTGGATTGAGCGCTTCCGCCGGCTCCATCGCACTCGGTTCTTGAATATAATAAAGACCGGTATGGTAATACGGATGTTTGCCCGGTCGATTCTGTTCGTCGATATAAAACCCGGTTTCGCACCACGGGATCGATTTTAATTCAAAAGGGCTTGCGGCTTTGAAATCTTCTAACGCGACTTTCAATGTATTTACGCGGATGCCTACATGACGCGGACGTTCGTAACTGTCGATAAAAGCTTCGTATTCGTCTCCGAGCCAGCGCTGCATACGCGACTCGAACAACGCGGGAAGTTGAATACTCATTGAGAGTTCCTCCTGTTTCTGAGGGGTACATGATAAGATGATAGCAACGCAAAAGAACCCGCTCCGCCTGGCGGCGATAGACCGCGACCCGGCAGAGCGGGCGTAACTGATGTTCAAACATTCGGCTTTGCTTTTGGACCTCGTTCATATCCGGTTCGCTGCGGAACAATCGGCGGAAGCTTGGGTTCCATCAGCCGCACTTGTTCGATTAATTCCGGATCGACAAGCTCAATATGGAGTGGATAAAAATCGAACGGCTTTTGTTCAAACTGCTCTAGCCGCTCTAAGTAATGTTCACTTTGTTCAATCAATTGCTTCAGATCGATTCCAAGCGCGTCTGCCGGGTAATCCGACAACTTGCGGATGGCGCTTCGCATCATCTTTTTGGAACCTTCGATCTTGTTATACACCGAAGTTACGCTGCCATTCCGAAAATGATATAACGCTACAGCAATCTGGAGCAACCCGGAGTAAAGCGGAGTTCGTCCACGTTCTAACCATAATTCTTCAAGCACTTCATGACACTCGAAGTAGTCGCGGTCCCGATTGAAATAGATCAGAAAAGCGACGAAATTCGGTTCAAAATTCATCTTCGAGTTCTTCCTCGTGTTTGGAAGCGATGATGGCTTTGATCTCTCCAAGCATCTTTTTCATCCCTTCGAAATCACGTTCTGCGAACAACTCGCTAAATTGCGCTTGATACGCGACCGCCTCGGAAACCAAATGATACGCGTACAGCCGATGAATCGTTTTGAGCAATGTCGCTACGATATTGGCATCATCTTCGAACAACTTTTGGGCATCCAGAATTTCTTCGCGGATACTGGACATTTCACTGTCGAGTACCGAAGCGGCTTGCGCCGATTTTTGCAGACGAAGACGCATATCGCCAGGCAAGCCGCCGCGATATTTGTAATTCAACGAGTGTTCGATGGTTGCCCAGAAGTTCATTGCCAGCGTCCGAATTTGAATCTCGGCAAGGACGATCTTTTGCTCCAAAGCGGTCTGAACCGGATACTTGATGATCATATGAAAACTGCGATAGCCGCTTTCTTTGTAATTCGTGATGTAATCTTTTTCGTATAATACGGTTAAATCTTTACGCGCCCGAATATATTCAGCAACGCGGCGAATATCTTCAACGAACTGGCACATGATGCGGATTCCGGCGATGTCTTCGATTCCTTCTTCAAGATTATCTAGCGATACGTCTAATCGTTCGGCTTTTTCCAAAATGCTGGTGATCCGTTTGACTCGTCCAGTGACAAACTCAATCGGCGCATATTCTTCGCGCTTTTTCAACTCGGCACGCATCGTTTTAAACTTGACTTTCAGTTCTTCGACTGTCTGTTCATAGGGAAGCAAAAAGGTTTCCCAGTTTCTACCGTCCATACCCATGCTATGTGCCTCCTCGTCTTCCTTCACCCTTTTAGCGGTGGTCTGCGCCAACTGCTTGGGAAATGTGGGTGAACCCGTCCATCTGCAACAATTTTTTCAGCCCGGTATGCAATTGACGATTGATTTCCGGCCCTTTATAGATCATTGCCGTATAAATTTCGATCAGACTCGCGCCTGCTCGGATTTTGGCATACGCATCTTCTGCTGTGAAAATGCCGCCGCTACCTACGATAGGCAGACGTCCTTGCGTCTGCGCATAAGCTCGGCGCACAATCTCGGTCGAACGTCCGGTCAGCGGTCGTCCGCTTAACCCACCCATTTCGACTTTATTGCTATGCGTCAATCCTTCGCGAGATAATGTTGTATTCGTTGCAATCAGACCCGATACGCCGCTCTGAGAGATCGCTTCAACGGTCTGCTCCAGTTCTGCATCATCCAAATCAGGCGCGATTTTCACAAATACAGGCTTCGGCATCGCTTCACCCGCTTGATTCGCAAGTTCTTGCGTGACTGCCGTAAGTAGACGGCGCAAATCATCGCCGTGTTGCAATCGACGCAAATCCGGCGTATTCGGCGAACTGATATTGACGATAAAGAAATCCGCATACGGATACAGCATCCGAATACAACGTTCATAATCCAGATAAGCTTCCTCATTAGGGGTCACTTTGTTTTTGCCGATATTGACACCGATTGGAACCGGGCGTTCAGTTAAGGAAGCCAAACGATTCTTCATCGCTTCCGCGCCTTCATTATTGAATCCCATGCGGTTAATCAGTGCTTCATCGGACGGAAGACGAAACAACCGAGGTTGTTCGTTGCCCGGTTGAGCAAACGGCGTGACCGTTCCGACTTCCATGAATCCAAAACCGACCGAAGAAAATCCCGGCACGGCTTCCGCATTTTTATCAAGCCCGGCAGCTAAGCCGATCGGAGACGGAAAAGTAAGCCCCGCTACTTCGGTCAGCAGCGCTTCGTCTTGCTCCGTCCCGTACATCTTGCGCAGCAGCGTTAGACCTCCAGGTGTGCTCTCGGCGCGGCGCATGCCGTCAATCACGAGATGGTGAGCTTTTTCCGGGTCCATCCGGAAAAACAACGGTTTGGCTAGACGTTCATACAGCAAGCGGTTCACTCCTATTCTTCTCTTCTGACTCTTTAATTTTACTCGCAACCTTCTTAAAAGGAAAGCATTCTTAAGCGCTTCCCTCTTACAATCCGGCGAAAAGGAGCTTACAATATAGGTATATCTTCACTCAAAGGAGACGATAACGATGGCGACTAAACGAAAACCCGCACCGCTGCAACAAAAAAAGGAAGAAGTCAATCGCAAAGCTGCATTATGGATCGGAGGTAGCCTTGCTTTATTCGTTATCGTCGTGAGCGTATTTATCGTACTTGCAAACGTTTAAATGACGCATACTTCCAACGTGAAGCCCGGTCTCCAGCTATTCGCTGGAGCCGGGCTTTCCAATTAGTTCAACCAATGATAAACCTTTTTGTTATTGGTCTGATCTTGACGATCCTGCGTCTGAAAGCGTTGCTGCGGAACAACGATTTCTTCGGGCAATACATTGTCCGTCAGAGTCACCTTCGTTCCTTTGGGCACCATATCGAACAGTTCTTCGACATCAGCTACATTCATGCGTACACAACCATGCGATTCATCCCCGCCGATACTGCTCGGTTCATTCGTTCCGTGAATCGCATAATCGGTATCCGACAATTGCATCCCGCGGCTCCCAAATTCTCCATTGGACTTTCCATTCGGATTGACGACTTTGTCGGTGACTTCGAATGTACCTGTCGGCGTTTTACTTCCGCCAAGCCCGACTTCATAACTTCGAAGCAAAATATTGCCGCTCACCACGGCAAGGCGATGACGACTTCGATCCACAACGATCTCCAAAGGTTGGTTCAGATAAGGTTGACCGCCCAACGTTTCCGCCGATACCGGACGTCCACCTTCGGCTAAAGAAGGAATGTCTTGACCGTATACTTGTCTTTTGAGCATAGCAGCGTAGCGATCAAAAAAACGGCTCATCACCGGCGTAGATCCAGACATCACATTGTTAGGAAAAGATTGATTTAAGCTTTGAAGATCTTCCGGAAATCCTTTTTCTTTTTGCCTATACTGCGTGATTGCCGAAGACAAAGTCGCCAAACTTTCTTGTTCATTCACCCAAGCTTGAGCCGCTTGCTGTTCTTGTTTGGAGACATCCGCCTCACAGTCACAAGTAGTCGGATCGTAGTTACGAATTAGACTTTCTTCGGTTCCTTCACCGGGTTCAAGCTGCGCAATAACCGGCATCTTCGAATTCCATAATAACCATTGCCCGCTTCGCCTCATGCCCAGCACAGAAGCCGGAAACTGACGTCCATCTTCCAGGTAACTCGCTGCCGCGAGTCCAATAGCTTTCGGTTCGCCGATTTCAGCAGCCGTAAATACGGTAGATGAAGCTGCGGCAGCTTTTTCCAAAGCGGCAGAAGAACTTGCCGGCGGCGCATGCGCATAACGAAAACCAATCAGCAGCAGAAGTACTGCCGCAAGCAGCCAAGCTCTGCGTCTGGCAAGCACTTTTTTTCGCTTGCGCGCAGCTTCTTGCAACTTTTCTTCGTATTCCGCCAAAATATCTTCCGGCACATGAACATGCTCATACGCTTCGTATATTTCTTGCGCTTGATTGAAGCAGTAGTTGGCTTTGCCTTCTTGACCGTCTGCTTCATATTCTTTGCCTAACAAGTACCACGCCATTTTGTTATCGGGATGTTCGCGCACATACTGTTTCAGATCGCGAAAACGGGACATAACCGCTCGCTCCTTTGCCGAAAAATAAGTCTGTTTGCTTCCTTTTCCGTAAAAAAGCGCCTCCCGCCTGTATTTCAGGAGAGAGACGCTTTATCTCGGATCTGCCCTGTATTCGGCGCTTTCGAGTCGAATCAGCCTTCTTTGTTGAATGGTTCGTCTGCGATGATGATCGAGTCGGTTGGGCAACCGTCACACGCGTCAAGCATATCTTCGTGCATATCTTCTGGAATCATTTTGATCCCTTTATTGCCGTCGCCATCGAAAATAACTTCAGCAAGCCCTTCATCGTCGTAATCGTAAATGTCCGGAGCCGTTGCGCCGCATGCTCCGCACGCGATACACGTATCTTTGTCGACCCATGTAAATTTAGCCATGTATGTTCCCTCCTGTATACTCCATATCGGCAATACTCATTCTCTTGTCAAGAAGCCCATTCCCGTAAGAGCCTTCATCCCTCTAACTATAATATAAACTTTTTTTGATTTCAATGACTCTTATGTTGCATTTTCATCGGTTTTCTTGATCGTTACTGCGTTCTCCATGAAAAGAAATTCCCGGAGTCCGTCCTGCTTTCAATCGTTTCGTTCCATCTTCTTCCAACATCCCGGCAGTCATCAGCGCATCTTCTCCGAATTTATCGCGCAGCTTATCCATGATTGCAGTCAATTTTTCTTTTTTCGGCTGCTGTTCATAATCGAATAAATCAAGCTGAATGGCGGCGGTACTTTTGTCCGATAACGTCTGAGCGGCTACACCGAGTAGCCGAACCGGTCGATCATCTTTCCAATGTCGCAAATACAAATTTTTCGCTTCCCGGTATATATCATCGGCAGTCTCTGTCGGTGTCTCCAAAGTTCGCGAACGGGTAATCGTCTTCATCTCAGGTGTACGAATCGTGATTTGTACCGAACCCGCCAATAAATGCTGCTTGCGCATCCGGCGCGCCACTTGATCGCTTAGATTCAGCAACACTCGAAGAGCTTCGGATGATTCTGTCACATCGTAAGGCAAGGTCGTTGTATGCCCAACCGATTTACTCGGCTCCGGTACGGCTTGCACTTCCGAATAATCTTGACCGTTTGCGGCGCGTTTCATCCAAGCTCCGAATACGCCAAAAGACGACTGCAACCTTTTTTCATCGGTACGTGCTAATTCCCCAATTGTACGAATGCCTAATCGGTTCAATTTTTCAGCCGTTTTTGCACCGATTCCAAATAACTCTCCGCATGGCTTATTCCATAACGTACGAGGCAAATCCCGTATACGAAGAATCGAAATTCCGCTTGGTTTTTTCATATCGGAAGCCATTTTCGCAAGCAGCTTATTAGGCGCCACGCCGACCGAACAAGGTAAAGACAACTCATCTTGAATACGCCGCTGAATCTGCTCGGCGATCTCAAGCGGTGTACCAAATTGTTTGGAACCGGTAATATCCATATAACATTCATCAATCGAAGTCGCTTCGATCAATGGCGTATAATTGTACAAAATTTCGCGAAAAGCTTTGGAATACATCCGATACAGTCGAAAGTCCGGCTTGATCAAAATCAATGACGGGCATAACCGCTCAGCTTGGTTCACCGTCATCCCGGTGCGCACGCCTTTTCGCCTTGCCGGGTAGGAACTGGTCACCACGATCCCCCGACGTTTTTCGCTATCTCCAGCAACAGCGGTCATTTTGCCTCGGTATAGTTCCGGATTTTCGGCTTCATGAACCGAACAATAAAAAGCATTCATATCGACATGCAAAATCACTCTTCCTTTAGACGGATAATACCGATCGATGTTTTCCACGTTCCCACCTCCTTACCGTATCCTTTTATTTTACAACATTATGTAGAGAAGCAACTCTTTTTTGATGATAAAAATCCGACTTCATTTCTTTTTACATATCTCATGCAAAAATTTAAAATGAATCGTTATTGTTGTTTCTGCGGCGGACGACTTCAAGTTGTTACATAGAGACCAAAACAAACAAAAATGAATTCCTCCTTTCTTTTATAACGTTCTCATTGGAGTTGGCGATGTAACATTTTTTTGCACATCCACCTCTCGCGGACAACATTCCGTGCGTCTTTTTTTACGAGCGAAAATTGTTAAATCCGCTACTATACCGGTTTAAAGCGTTCATGCTATAATCCACAATTAATACGGGCGGAAAGGAGTCATTCTATGACACGGTCGATCACCATTTTCGATACCACTTTAAGAGACGGCACACAAGGAGAAGGCATTAGCCTGTCTGCCGATGACAAGCTTAAAATCGCTGTAAAGCTCGATGAGCTAGGCGTGCATTATATTGAAGGAGGCAATCCCGGCAGCAATGGCAAAGATATTGAATTTTTCCGCCGGGTCAAAGAACTGGGGCTTCGAGCCAAGATCGTTGCTTTTGGCAGTACACGCCGTAAAAACGCTTCGGTCGAAGACGACGATAATTTGCGATTGATTGCCGAATCCGGTGCGCAAGCAGCTACCTTAGTCGGAAAAGCTTGGGATTTTCATGTGCATACCGCACTCCAGACGACTTTGCAAGAAAATTTGGCGATGATCGCCGATTCGATCTCTTATCTCAAACGTCGCGGGCTTGAAGTGATGTTCGATGCGGAGCATTTTTTCGACGGATTTAAAAATAATGCCGATTATGCCAAAACGGTACTACGTACCGCTACCGAAGCGGGAGCCGATTGGTTGGTATTATGCGATACGAATGGCGGAACTATGCCGCATGAAATCCGCGATACGGTCGAAGCTCTTTTGGCTGAAATGCCTGACGTTCGTCTAGGTATTCACACGCATAACGATTGCGAACTCGCTGTTGCCAATGCGCTTAGTGCAATCTCCGCAGGCGCTTTGCAAGTTCAAGGAACGATCAATGGATATGGAGAGCGGTGCGGCAACGCCAATCTGTGCTCCGTTATTCCGAATCTGCAATTGAAATTCGGCTGGTCTTGTTTGCCAGAAAACAAATTATCGCAGCTCGTTCCAGTCGCTCGTTACGTGAGCGAAATTGCCAATGTGCATATGCCAACCGGTCAGCCTTACGTCGGCAGCGCCGCATTCGCGCATAAAGGCGGGATTCATGTCTCGGCGATTTTGCGGGATTCTCGAACTTACGAACATATTGCACCGGAACTTGTCGGCAACAAACAACGGGTACTGGTCTCCGAACTCGCCGGGCAAAGCAATCTGATCTCTAAAGCCAAAGAATTAGGGATTGAACTTGATCCGAAAAGCCCGCAAGCTTCCGAAACGATCGGACGGATCAAAGAATTGGAGCATCGTGGGTATCAATTCGAAGGCGCCGATGCGTCACTTGAACTGCTACTACGCGAAGCCAGCGGCGAAGTCCGCGAACTTTTTGTTTTCGAGTCTTTTAAAATGTTAGTCGAAAAATCGGCTGGAAAGCCGGTTGTCTCGGAAGCGTTCGTCAAACTTCGAATTGGCGGCGAAAGCTTGTATACCGCCGGCGAAGGAAACGGCCCGGTCAATGCGCTCGATAATGCACTGCGAAAAGCATTGTTACAGTATTATCCGCAATTGATGGATATGCACTTGAGCGATTACAAAGTGCGGGTCTTGGACGACAAAGAAGCTACGGCTTCGAAAGTTCGCGTCTTGATCGAATCTCGCAATGCCGAAGAAACTTGGAGTACCGTCGGCGTCTCCGGCAACGTAATCGAAGCCAGCTGGGAAGCTTTAGTCGACAGTATGCGTTATGCGCTGCTGGGTCAAGAACCTGCCGCAGCGGCAATGATTGCCGAACCTCGTCCGGGTCTGCTCAACCATTAACTTGTAAACAAAACAAAAAAACGACTTCCCGCCGTAGCGGAAAGCCCAGTATGAGAGGGGTAAACATGGGTAATGAAACCTTGCTTCGAAATGAGGGTACATCATTTCAAAGCAAAGTCATTCGCAGCGGGCGACATGCGAAGCGGAGTATGAATCCGGTTCGCAACGTAGCGCCTAACCCGCCGCTTTATAACTTCCCATGATGACTCAAAATCAATGATCTCGTATCGATTCTCGGTATTTTCGTCCAATGACGGCTTACACCGAATCAGATACGGGATTTTTGTTTGTTCAATCTGGATCAAGTATGGCTAAGATGTGCATAAAGGTCACCCAATGTAGAAATTTCATTAGCCCGGACTCGCTCCATATAACCGCCCCATAGCTTGGCAGTCATCAGAGAATCGCCAAGCGCATGATGGCGTTCTTTGATTTCGATCCCTTCTTCCACCAATAACTCATCTAGTCCATAGCCCGATCGAGTCGGATTCAGTAGTCTTGCAATCATCATCGTATCGATCACCCGATGGGTCAGATGCGTTTTTGATGTTTTCCAAAGCGCATTGTTCAAAAAAGCTTTGTCATGCGCGCTAGCATGGGCAATCAATACGGAATGACCGATAAAAGCCATAAAATCATGCAGCCCTTCGATTAACGAAGGCGCACTTTCGACCATTTCAGGTGTAATGCCGGTCAGATCGGTGATATGCGGCGGTACGTCCGTTTTGGGATTCACTAACGTATAAAACGTCTCGTTTTCCAGCACTTGCCCGCCTTTCATTTTGACCGCTCCGAACGACAAAATCTCGTCGCCTTTTTGACAATTGAATCCGGTCGTCTCCAGATCGAACACGACAGTCTCCAATTCGCTCAGCGGGGTAATCAACGCTTCAGGCCTACGCTGTTCTCGGCTGAGCGAGCGAATAAACGCCATTTGGTGAGCACTTTGTCCGCCGAATACCGAGGCTACAGCCGACGGGACTCCGCCGCCGCGTAGCATATTCCAAAATCCGCTTCTCGACCCAGCCGGTTGTTTCATGCGCGTCTCCTTTCTGCAAATCTGAGCTGACGTGCAAGCACGCGATGCAATTTACGCACCAATACCAGCGCGTCGCGCAGTTCGTAAAACTGTTCTTTCTTTTTTAATTCTTCACTCAGTAGATACCCTGTACTTTCGAGCAATCCATTTTGCTCGGTGGAATACGTCATATCCCGTAACCGCAGTGCGGTCAAAAAAGCTTCATAAGTCGGTTCTAGCAAAGGTAGCGAAGTGGCTTCGAATTGAATCAGACGCTCTAACCGCTTCAATGTAGACGATTCCTCAATATTATGTTGAATCGCAAAACACCGAGCAGCATTGACGAGTGGAATATACATGCCATACTTGACATCAAAATCGCCCGCATGATCGCCAAATCGTTCGGTAACCACTTGTCCTAACACATTCAACGTCTTTTTGTGTCTGACCGTATTACGCAAGATTGCAGCGTGTAAAGAAACATTCCCCCGAATACCGTCATGAAAATCTTTGCGCCATTGTTCGGATAATTTCACATTGCCAGCGATATGACGCAGATCGGATGCGATAATCAAATATCGTACCGGCTCCCAGCTTAGGTCGCTGCGCCATTCTTCGAGTTGCGTTCTCCATTCCGAAGACGTTTGTCGCCATCTGGATTCGGAACACATCACTTTGCCTTCGCATTTCTCATAACCTGTCTGCTCCAAAATGTCTGTTAGTCGACGTCCAAACTCCGCAAAGTAAAGATCTTTATTCTGATGTTCTTCATCAGACAAAATCAATCCGTTATCTTGATCGCTCCATAACGTCTGCTCCTGTCTACCTGCACTGCCAAATACAACGAAAGCATAAGACACAGGAGGCGGACCGTAGCCCGCCTCCTCCATCTCACGCTCGCATAACTCGACTGCGCGCTTCATCAGAACATCGTGCATGACATTTACGTCCCTATTCCAATCCAATACTTGAAGTTCGGAATACTGGCTTCGCAATTGCTTCTGCATCTCGACCCTTTTTGCGCGAAGCGCTTCGGGGGAATCGATTTTCGATAGATCTTCGTTGGATGCAATGAAAGGATTCGGATACGAATCGGTCGGTTTCACCGAATTCCCCCTTTTCTGCATAGCGCTATTTTTTTCTGCAATTAAGCATTAGCTGGTGTTGTTTTTTTGCTTCCATCTGGATTTGTAGGTCCGTGGAATGTTGTTTCTCCTGCATTTTTCATTTGTTCCGGGTAACCGTAGTTTCCGTGTTCACTGATATCCAGACCCATCATTTCTTCTTCTTCCGTTACACGGATACCCATAGTTGCTTTCAAGATTGCGAAGATGATGAATGTTACAGCGCCTACGAAAGCCAATGTACCGATTACGCCAAGCGCTTGAACGCCCAGTTGGTGCAATCCGCCACCATAGAACAGACCTGCTTGACCCAGACCTTTGTCTGTAGACAGTTCCGGTGTTGCGAAGAAGCCTGTGCACAGCGCGCCCCAGATTCCGGCAATACCGTGTACGGAGAATGCGAAGACGGGATCATCCACGCCTGCTTTTTCAAACCATTGAGCTGTGAAGAATGTCAGTACGCCTGCCACCAGACCGATTACGATTGCTGCCCACGGCTCAACGAATGCACACGAACCTGTGATCGCTACCAGTGCTGCCAATACGCCGTTAAGCATACTTGGAATATCTGCTTTACCAAATACGATCCAAGAAACCAACAATGCCGCTACGCCGCCTGCTGCCGCTGCGATATTCGTCGTCAACGCAACGTAAGCAAAGAATCCATCCATAACCGTCAATGCACTACCTGGGTTGAATCCGAACCAACCTACCCACAAGATGATAACGCCAAGCACCGACAATACTTGGTTGTGCCCAAGAATACTATTCGGTTTGCCGTCTTTGCTATATTTACCCAAACGAGGTTTGAGCATAATCGTTGCGACAAGAGCTGCTGTTGCACCTGTTAAGTGAACGACAGTCGATCCTGCGAAGTCTTGCATCCCCATCGAACCGAGCCAACCGCCGCCCCATACCCAGTGAGCGATAACCGGATAGATGATGATCGTGAACAAAGCGCCGAATACGATATATACGCTGAGTTTGGCACGTTCAGCAAGACCGCCGCCTGCAATCGCTAGCGATACGCCTGCAAAAGCAAGGTGGAATAAGAACATAAGAGAAACGGGAAGACCGAAGCCGTTTACGGAATCGAAGGAAGCCGCTTGCGTGTCTCCTCCAAAGAAGAAGCCTTCAAACCCGAAGAATCCGTTACCGTTACCGAATCCGAATGCGAAGCCGAAAGCCCAGAATGCCACGCTTGCTACGCCGAAGGAAAGGATTGTTTTACCGGCAACGTGCCCGGCATTTTTCATACGTACCGAACCAGCTTCCAGTAGAGCAAAGCCTGCTTGCATGAAAATAACGAGTACGGCTGCTAAAAATACGAATGCCATATTCACGCCGTTCGACAATGCTTCGCCGTCTACTGCTTCCGCTGCAAACGCGCTAACCGGAAATGCTGAACCTACCGTCAAAGCTCCGAGTGCTACCCACCACTTCTTTTTCAAACTCCCCACGCCCTCTTCATGTTATTTTTTCTAACACAATGTGAAATCCTTGATGTCATTATAGACCGCGGCAAGAAAGCTGACAAGTGTATTTTCATAAAAAAACCAAAATTTATTTTCAGGATTTTCTGAATTTTTTCTTGACATATTCATCATGACACGTTAACGCGGCACAGCGTACTTTCAGAATTAAAGCATGACGTTTGACTGTACGCTTTTCGTTGGATATAATTGAATTTGTCAAGACTATCTTTTTATATTTACTTACTTTTAGCAGAATCGGCGGAAAGGGTGAGGCAGCGGTGGAGATATGAAGCTTTTTAGAATCGGAGAACTTGCCAAAGCCGCAGGAACCAGCGAACGTACCATCGACTATTACACCAAGTTAGGCTTAATCCATCCTCAAGACCGTTCTATGACCAACTATCGACTGTACGGACCCGAAACCTTACTTCGCCTTACACGTATTCATGAGTTGAAAAACGAAAAGTTTACATTGGAAGAGATTCGGGAAAGACTCGATAAATGGAACGCTGCTTCTGGAGATGAACGCGTCTCGGAAAAGCTTACCTTGCTCGAAAGTCACTTAGCTCAAGTGGAGAAAGAGTTAAAAGAACTACAACCTCTGCTCCAAGGGCTCGATCCTGTACAAGCACGCAAGACGTTCTCTCAATTACTTCCACAAGGTATTGCCTGCATGGAAGCGATCAAGTTGTTGCTCGGGCAAAATTCCATCATGTAATCTATTTAATATGGAGGGAAACTATTAATGAGCTTTAATGTTTTTATGTATATTTTGATTATTCCGGCATTCATTTTGACGATTTGGGCACAGTTTAAGGTCAAAAGCACGTATAGAAAATGGAGCGAAGTTCCGGTACACAGTCATATGACCGGTTACGAAGCGGCGCGCCATATGCTGGATACGCACGGTCTGCAAAATGTACAGATCGTATCTGTACCCGGCGTACTCTCTGACCATTACAACCCAGTCAATCGTACGGTAGCTTTATCGGAAGATGTCTACTATGGAAATAGTATTTCTTCGGTATCGGTTGCTTGTCACGAAATTGGTCACGCGATTCAACATAAAGAAGCGTATCCGATGTTATCGTTGCGCCATAAGATTTTCCCGGTTGTGAACTTTGCTTCCGGCGTAGCCCCATTTTTGATTCTTGGTGGTTTCTTGTTCAGCCATACGCTGATCGGTCTCGGCATCTTGTTCTTCGCAGTGACGGTCATTTTCCAACTGATCACATTGCCAGTCGAATTCAATGCCAGCAACCGTGCTCGTGAAGTGATGGTATCCGAAGGCTATATCACGAACGAAGAAGAACGCGGAGTCGGCAAAGTCTTGAATGCAGCTGCTTTAACTTATGTTGCTGCCGCACTTGTCGCTTTGCTTGAATTGATCCGTTTGATCGGGATCTTCAACAATCGCGACTAAAAATGAAAAAAGAATGATCAAAACGGCGCCGGTGCTCAAACCGCGCCGTTTTTGTTTTTATAAAAATAGTGTTCGATCTTTGTTAAAAAGACGTTAATCTTTCGAGCGTGGACGATAATGCTGGCTAATTCTCTAGGTTTTATGGTACGATACACCTACTTTAGTCTTACTATCTATCGCAGAGCATGTGCATATAAAAGGAGAAGACTCGTGAGCTTATCAGTATGGTTTGATCTTTTATTGTTTGCTTTCCTAGCTTTCTTACTGGTCTTTGTCTTTTTTACGGTTCGGATTACCAATCTACATAAGGTCTATTTTGTTTTTCACTTTTTTATGATGTTGTGGCCGCTTTGTCAGTTCGCTACGCATATCGTACAAGACGTCGATATTCAATTTATGTATGTATCGTTATCTTTTGTGGCTTCGTCGATGCTCGCAAGCGGTTGGTTATTATTTACGCTATTTTTAACCGGAGACGACCAAAAGGTAAGCCGAAAATCAATGACTCTTCTTTTTATTCCTGCTATTCTTTCCTCGCTTGGGGCTGTGTTTAACCCCTTCTATCTATTTACGAGTCCTAAAACGAACAACTATGTCGATCGTGCTTACGGTCCATTATTTTGGTTGACGATGATTGTGATTGCCGGTTATTTGCTTATCTCATTATTTATTCTTCTCAACAAAGTTCGGTCTTATTCCACGACAAAAAGTCTCAAAAAACAAATTCGTATTATTCTGGCTGGGATCTACACGTTGGTCTTTTTTGCTGCGCTTGATACTCTTTTCAATGTTGTTCTTACCGCTTATTTCCCTGTCATCCCGGGTCTGACTTCGCTCGGCATTTTGATTGCGGATCTTTTTTTCATTTTCGTGATCATGCACTACAAAGTATTTGATCTCGTTTCTATTGCACATGACGATATTATCAATACGATTCCTCACGGTATTTTGGTATTGGACGAAGATCATATGATCATTGAAGCCAATCGTGCCTCGCAAGTTTTCGTAAATAAAAAGGTTGGCGATTTGTTCGATATTGACCTTTTTTTCACGACTGTACATCATACCGATCATGACGCTGAATTTCTGGAACATTACAAAGCAAAAGAACAAGGCTTATTCCATATCGAGCTGCTATTCAAACAAAAAAGCGAACTGCATTTTATTTTACAAACGTCTCCGATTTTCGATGCTTCACAAGTACCGATCGGGCATATTTTAACGTTCCAGGATGTGTCGCAAGAACGCCGCCTTGTCCAAGAATTAAATCGTCAAAATGAATTGTTGCACGAACGCAATCGTTCGTTGGATCGTACACGCCTAGAATTATCGAAAGCCAATCGAAAACTCGAAGAAATGGCGTTAACCGATAGTTTGACAGGTTGTTACAACCGACATTATTTGACGCAGCGATTAACGCAGGAGATGAACGCTAATATTCAGCAAAAGATTCCTTTCGCTTTTATTTTGTTTGATATCGACTTTTTCAAAACGATCAATGATCGGTACGGTCATGTCTCGGGCGACGAAGTCCTTTACCGCACTGCGCAGATCGTGAAGCAAGAAATACGCAGTAGCGATATTTTGGCACGATATGGCGGCGAAGAATTTATTTTGTATCTTCCTTGTACGGATCGGGATCGCGCGGCGCAAATTGCTGAACAAGTAAGGCTATCTGTCGAGCAAAATATTATGAATCTCAGCGGATCTACCGATCCGGTCAGCGTTACGATCAGTCTAGGCGTGCTCGCAATTACAGATTTTGACACTACGTATAACGAAATGTATTTGGACGATTATTTGAACAGTTTGTTTGCCGAAGTCGATAAGCCGCTCTATGAAGCTAAAAACCGAGGCAGAAATTGTATCCAAATCTCGGATGTCTTTCATGTATCGCAAAAAGAAATCCGTGAAGCCGAAATGTAGAATAAAAGTTTACATTAAAAAACCCGCTCTCTTCTAATGAAGAAAGCGGGTTTTGTTTACTCTGACTATCCAACTTTTTTGCCGATCGGCAAACGAACAAGCAAGCCGTATAAAAAGAACCCGGCGATCGCGCCGCCAATATGCGCTGAAATATTCACGTTCGGCGTTGCGAAGCTTAGGATAAGACCCATCACAAGCAAAATATATACCGTTTGTCTGGAGGCTTTATCCATCTTGTTACGTTGGAACAAAGCCAGGTACAAAAAGGCTCCGTAACCTCCGTAGATCGCACCCGAAGCCCCAACCGAAATAAAGAACTCTCCGATTCGATCGTAATACCCCATACTGATCACATTCGCAATAATGCCGCTTCCCAAATACAGAATCGCATACCGGATATGACCAAGCAATCGTTCAAGCGGCGGTAAAAAGACAATAATCGCAAAACAGTTAAACAGTAAATGCTCAAATCCGCCATGTAAAAACACGGAAGTTAAGTAACGCCACGGCGAGTCGACATGATCAATGCCGGGAACTCCGACTACATTGGATAAAGCTCCGTATTGAAGCAAAATAACGCCTGAAGCGTCCCGGCTATATGCTCCATTAAAAGCCAATACGATAAACATAATGATATTGATCAGTACCAGTACTGTCGTAACCGGATAAAACTTCAGATATTGATTCCATTTTTCGTACCGAACAAAAATCATGATTTTCCCCTTTTCTAACCTCTTTTTTTGCAAAGAATCGATTATACACATTATAATGAAAACGTACGGGAAAATCCAAAATCCCATTTGCACCAACACTTAAGGAGGTTCTTTACCTATGGCAAATCAACGAACTGGCGTCGCAACATTCAAAGGCAATCCGATCACCCTCATCGGTCCTGAACTTCAAGTCGGCGACACTGCACCGGACTTCAAATTGAACCGCAACCTGGTGGAAGAAGCATCGTTAAGCGACTTCTCCGGCAAAATCAAATTGATCAGTGTCGTACCTTCGCTCGATACAGGGACTTGCGATGCGCAAACACGTCGCTTCAATACCGAAGCTGCTGATCTTGGCGAAGATGTAGTGATCATCACAGTCAGCGTCGATCTGCCGTTCGCTCAAGCACGTTGGTGCGGAGCCGCAGGTGTCGATCAAGTCGTGACTTTGTCTGATTACAAAGCACGTTCTTTCGGCGAAGCTTATGGCGTATTGATCGAAGAGTTGCAACTGGATATGCGTGCAATTTTCGTTCTGGATGCCGATAACCGCATTACGTATATCGAGTATCTGAAAGAAATGAGCGAACATCCGAACTACGAGCAAGCGATCGCAGCGGTTAAAGCTCTTCTGTAATCGCTAACTTCAACCTGATTCGATCAAAAAAAGCGTACCCGCTCACGGAAATTCATAGAGCGGGTACGCTTACATACATAAGCAAAAAAATCTTCAGTTAACCAGTCGTTTTATGAGATGCTAATTTTTTATCTAAAATCGTAAACAAACTGATAATCGTCCGATAATTTGCACCCAGATCGCCTAACGAACCACGTGAAGCCGAATAAATATCGACCGCACTTTTTACAGGGCCGACTGCCAATACCGAAACGGTAATGTCCATCGTTCTGCCAAACTTTGTGCGCTTCTCCAAAATGATTTCACCGACGCTAGGTACTTCATGCAGCACTTTGTAGCCGGGGATTTTTTTCAGAGTGGAACTGACTTCTTCCCAAGCTCTATCTCTAGAAAGGCTGTAGTATCTCGTTTTCATTTTGGGATCGGTCGCGCGATCACTCGTGCCTTCTTGGCTACGAAAGAGTCCGACCAATGTACGTTTAACCGACAAAATCTTTCCTCCTTTGACGTTACCTTCATTCTACTTTCTAGTTTAGCATTGTTCGATTCAGAACAAAAGAAAAACACAGCAAAAAAAGCGTTCTTGTGTCAGGAATTTTCCCGAGCCAAGAACGCTTTTTCCCTTTTGGAACAAATCAATTGCAACTGATACTATATGCGAAATCCGATATTGGAAAAGTAAGGATCCCGCTCTGCCGTACGGCAACATTGTCTCGAACCTGCTATCGCAGGTGGGTGACCGCAAGACGGGCTTTGAAGTCCCCAAGTCATATAGACAGGGCATTTCATCGCGGCGACTAATATAGATCTCCCGAGACTTATTCATTGGTTCAAAACAACGAAATACCGCAACGTACATCGCAGGATGTAGAGTTATTATAGCGCTAACGTCTTTCTTTGTAAACGCCACTCCCATTTTTTATCCAAAATTATTTGCCTTTTTTCTCTTTATCCAAATCAATCAACTCTGGAGGTTCTTCTCCGCTTTGTTCTTCTTCGCGCTTTTTCGCTTGATCTTGCATCTTTTGGAATGTCGCGTAGAAGTTAAGGAAAGCGAACCAAGAAATCACGCTACCTGCGAAAATCACAAACAATACAGGCATATAAGTCCAGCAAATATAAAAGACGGCGATTGCTCCAACCAATGTCGAGAATACGCGGATTGGACGAAGCAACGTCAGCAAAATCGCATTTTTCAAAATACCGCCGATCTTCATATGGTAATGAGCAACCATCGAGAAGAAGTTAAACAGCGATACGAATAGCAAAATCATCAAGATCAGCATCAAGATGCCGAACAACTGCATATTACGGAACTGCACCATATATACCGTAATATCTACATACATGACGACAAACAGCAGCGTATAGAAAATACCGCCAACCAAACTTTGTCTGTAGTTTTCTTTGTATCCTCTAAAATAAGTACGGAAAATTTTGATATCCGGTTCGCCCATTACCCATTTGCGCGTCACGGTGAACATCGCCGACGTCGCAGGGAATAATGTAATCGGTGCCAGAACTCCCAATACCCAATTCAGCAATAATGCTTCATTCACATACTGTGGATCAATCGCAAGTCGCATATACAAAATAAATAAAAACGGTGATGAACATAATACCCAAAGCAAATTCGTCCCTGAAAGACGCATGATCCACTCTGTTAAACGGTAAATGCCCCCTGTAAGCCCCCTAAATTCCAACAGGTATTCCTCCTCAAAAATCAAATCGTACTCAGCTTAGCTAGTTCAATTATACCGATTGTCGGTCTGAAAAACCACTGTTATCAAAAAGGCTTTCGAAATGATCGCACAAAAAAGACGACGCATGACTGCGCCGCCTCCTTTTCTTCATTATTGATTATCCTTCAAAATTATCGCGTTTTGGAGCTGGACGATCGCCTTGGTACGAAGATTTGCCTCCGCGACCTTGGTATCCGCCTTCTTTGGAACCTTTGTATCCGCCAGTTCCGTTGCTGCTGCGGTTCCCTTGGTAACCACCGCTGCGTCCACCTGTGCTTCCGCCTTTGTAGCCACCTTTATAACCGCCGCTACCGCCTTTGTATCCGCCACCGCTGCGTCCGCCGCCGTAGCTACCCGAAGGTTTACGACGTTTTGCGCGAACCGGATCTTCCGGAGTCAATTCGATCTTCGCGTCTTTTTTCTCGCCAGTCATCAATTTCATCGCTGCCGACAACAAGTTTACGGAATCGAATTGTTCCAACATTTGAATCGCGATTGCTTTATATTCGTTCAGTTCACCATCTTGTACCACTTCAAGCAAACGTTCAGCCAAGATGCGTTGTTTGCCTTCAATCGCTTCGCTCATTGTTGGGAGCGGTTTACGTGCGATTTTGTGGCGTGTTACACGCTCGATGAAGTTCAAGTGATCCAATTCGCGTGGTGTTACGAACGACCATGCTTTACCTTCTTTACCTGCACGACCGGTACGACCGATACGGTGAACGTAGCTTTCCGGATCTTGTGGAAGGTCGAAGTTGATAACGTGCGATACGCCCGATACGTCCAGACCACGTGCTGCTACGTCTGTAGCTACAAGCACTTCGATGCTGCCGTCGCGGAATTTACGCATAACCGCATCACGTTGGTTCTGCGAAAGGTCACCGTGCAGACCGTCAGCGGAATATCCACGTTTTTGCAGAGCTTCTGCCAATTCGTCAACGCGACGTTTTGTACGTCCGAACAAGATCGCAAGTTCCGGCGATTCCATATCGATCAGACGAGTCAATGCTTCGAATTTTTGACGCTCAGGCACTTCAATATAAGCCTGATCGATCAACGGAGCGCTAACTTGTTTCGGGATTACCGATACATGTTGCGGGTTTTTCAAGAATTGTTCAGCCAGACGCTTGATGTTAGCTGGCATTGTTGCCGAGAAGAGCAACGTTTGACGCTCTTCTGGAACGAGTTTCAGGATCGATTGGATATCGTCCATGAAGCCCATGTCGAGCATTTCGTCCGCTTCGTCCAATACAACCGTTTGAACATCATCGAGTTTGATCGTTTTACGGTTGATATGGTCAAGCAAACGTCCTGGTGTACCGATGATGATTTGTGGCTTTCTTTTCAAAGCGCGAATTTGGCGAACGATATCTTGTCCACCATAGATTGCCAAAGAACGAAGGCCTTTGAAACGTGCCAATTTCTCGATTTCGTCAGCAACTTGAATCGCGAGTTCGCGAGTCGGTGCCATAACGAGTGCCGAGATTTTTTCTTCTTCACGTGCGATTTTGCTGATCATCGGAATACCGAATGCAGCTGTTTTACCTGTACCTGTTTGTGCTTGACCGATCATGTCGCTTCCGCTCAGGGCGATCGGAATCGCCTGCGATTGAATCGGAGTAGCTTCCTCGAAGCCCATTTCCGTGATTGCTTGAAGTACCTTTGGTTCTAAATCAAAGTCTACAAAATTTGCCAATATATTCATGCTCCTTTTATTGTGGGCGAGCTGCCACTTCTCTGTGGACAAGTCGCTTTCGTATTCTGTATTCTTAAGTAGCCGCAACCGATCGATAACCGAAGGGTTCCTCATATGCTGACAATACCAAGTTTTCCGAACACTGACTTGGACAAGGGAGGAGCTTCTTCAAATGCCGAAGCTGAAAAGCTGAAGCTATATTATATACCGTTTATCCTTTAACTCGTAATTCTTCCGTTCAGCCATGGAGGGTTACGGAAACGAGAAAGATCTACTCAAGAACATCTAAATCATTATAGCATAAGTGACTATAAAAAAGCCAGTAAACCTTTCAAAGATTTGTCACATTTTTTCATCGTTTTCATTTTTGTTCTTAGATTTTCATTTTATTTTCAGGAGTGGTGAGTGTTGTTTATTCGTATCGGTCATATTATGACGACGGTTATCGGTGCTTTGCTGATAGCCGCAGGCTTCAATTTATTTTTAATTCCGCATCAATTGCTAAGTGGCGGCGTGTCGGGATTATCGATGTTAACCGGTTATTTCACGCCACTTTCCATCGGAATTTTGTACTTTGTGTATAACGTCCCGATGCTGATCGCAGGCTGGTTCCTGCTGGGACGCCGCTTTATTTTGCTGAGCATCGTATCCGTAGCAGCCGTAACCGCGCTAATCGCAATCGTACCTGAGCGTATGGTCGCAAACGACCCGATCTTGTCTTCGGTGTTCGGCGGCATCTTAGTAGGCGTCGGTGCGGGGATTTCGTTCCGCGTAGGCGGATCGAGCGGCGGCTTCGATATTCTCGGTTCGATCGTGACGCGTTACCGCGATTTCCCGGTCGGCAGTGTGCTCGTGGCTTTGAACGCGCTCGTGATCTTGGCGATGGGTTATTTGCAAAATGATTGGAATTTGGCGCTGCTCTCTATGGTATCGATCTACATTACCGGTAAAGTCGTCGATATGATTCACGTCAGTCATACGAAAGTGACGTTGTTTATTATTTCGAGCGATACCGAAAAATTGTTGGAGCGATTGCTTCAGATCGAGCGCGGCGTGACGCGTATTCCTGCCGAAGGTGCTTTTTCTCACGCTAAAAAAGACATGCTGATGACGGTGACGACGCGTTACGAACTTGCCGAACTTAAACGGATCATTAAAGAAGCCGATCCTAATGCTTTCGTCAATATCGTGGAAACGGTCGGTGTAATGGGGTCGTTCCGCAAGCGCTCCGTTTAAGTGGGAAGTTTGTCGGATAGAGTTAGGTGGGTGCTGGGAGGCGCTGCGGGTTAAAGGCGTTTCGGTCGCTTGTTGAATTCGGGAAATTTTATTTTGTAGAATCCTTTCAAGGGGATTTCCCGAATTCAAAGGCGAACATTCCATTCCTCCACTGCCTTTAACCCTCCGCTGGCTTTCAGCAGCTTCTATAAAGCGACCCTCGCGGGCGCTTTCTTTTTTTGTGTAGAGAAAAAAAGAAAAAACCTTAAAGAACCAATAATAATCTTCGATTATTAGATCTCTTCAAATAGGGATGCGCGACTTCGGTGCGTGGGAGCGGAGCGGGAAATTCAGTGAAAAACGCCTTTGAACCTGGAAAGTTGCTTCTCGAATTTTCCTACTCCTTTCCGGGTTAAGCAGCGTTTTAAACGAATTTCCCGCTCCGCCTTCTCTCCCCGCACCAAGCATTTTCGCGAATCCAAACGCGATGTGATATAATAACCCCGTACCACATCCTGCGTGCTCTGCGGCGCGCCGGTTTTACAAGCAACACGCCTTCAGCTTCATAGATAGTGCAAGGTTAGCTTTTCTCAGGTATTCGAGTCAGACAATGACACACGATTCCGGAATAGAAAGGGTGACGACTATGGAAATGGAAGCCGTAAAACTTGAACAAATCGTGATGAAATGGTACCCTGACATGCTTTCCTTCTTGAAGCAGCAAGAGCTGGATTCCGTGATCGTCCTTCGTGACGGCCTGGGCATTCTGGAAGCCGACGACGCACTTGACATTATTCACCACAGCATCTTGGAGCACCAGTCGCCGGAAGTTTTACATTAAGTCGCTTGAACCTTGTAAAAGTTTTCTCCATAGGCCGCTCGATTCCTTCGGGAAAGGGCGGCCCTACCTATGTGTAGACGTAAGTCTGCATTTGTAACTTGCTGTTTCGCCACTTCAACGGAAGGTTAAAGGTTGCAGAAATGCCTTTTAGCCATTTCGTGACAAATTTGTTGCTTCACTTGATTAAGAAAAAGGCTATACTGGGTAGAGGCTGGGCAGCCAAGAATCATGTACATAAGAGGGAGAGAATACATCAATGGATATTTTATGGAGCCTTTTAGCGCTCACTGTAAGCAGTCACAACCCTGAAAGCGCACCCGTTGCACCGATTCAAGCCAACCCAATTACGGTCGCGGTGGAATCGGCTTGGAACCTGAGCACGCTAACGGCGCAAAAAGATAGTGTCGTGATCGATGCAAACAACCCTCCCGTCAAAATCGATCCTCAACCGGATGCTCCGAAAGTCAAAGGCATCTATGTAACAGCCTATAGCGCAGGCGGTTCGCGTATGACGGAATTGCTTGATTTACTGGATAATACGGGTCTGAATTCAATGGTTATCGATATTAAAGATGACTTGGGATACATAACGTACAAGACAGAAAATAAAGAGCTGCTCAAAATGGGTACGGCGCAAAAATTTATTCCGGATATCAATGCTTTAATGGACAGACTGAAAAAACACAACGTCTACCCGATCGCTCGTATCGTTGTATTCAAAGATACGATCTTGGCTCAAAATCATCCTGAACTTTCGTTTACGAATAAAGACGGCTCGGTATGGAAAAATGGCGGCGGCGACGCTTTCGTGAACCCATATAGCAAAGAAGTCTGGGATTACAACGTCGATATTGCCAAAGAAGCGGCAGCGCTTGGTTTCAAAGAAATCCAGTTCGACTATGTACGTTTCGCAGAAGGTTTTGAAAAACGTGCCGACGAGTTGATTTATGAAAAAACAGATTCGACGCGTACCGAAGCGGTATCCGAGTTTGTGCAATACGCACGTAAAGAACTCGCTCCGCTCGGCGTTCGCGTCTCGGTCGATATCTTCGGTTATGCGGCGTCGGTTCCTGCTGCAGACGGAATCGGACAAGACTTTACGAAAATTTCGGAAAACGTCGACGTTATCGCTCCGATGGTCTATCCGAGTCACTACTCAACCGGTTGGTTTGGAGCGAAAGATCCAGACAGAGAACCGTATGTGACGATCAAAGGATCGATGGTCGATACGTTCAAAAAGCTTGACGAGATCGAAGATGAATCGCAGCGCCCGATCGTGCGTCCGTGGATTCAAGACTTTACGGCAAGCTGGCTCGGCAGCGGGCATTATACAAAATACGGCAAAGCCGAAGTCGATGCTCAAATCAAAGCGATGGCGGATATGAATGTCGATGAATATCTGCTGTGGAACGCTTCGAACCGCTATACGAAAAACGGCAATTACGGCGCAAAAGATTAAGTTTGACGATTGGCAGCAGCCCGACCGATGATGGTCGGGTTTTTGCCTGCGCTTTTTAAAAAAATCCAAATGGAGTTTACTACGAAAGGATCAACGACTTCATGCAACCGACTTCTACGTGGAAGGAAAAATTCAGATTGTTTACGATCGTCTTTTTCCCGATTTTTGTAACGCAAATTGCGTTATCTGCGATGGCTTTTTTCGATACGAGTATGACGGGTCATGTTAGCCCAGCGGCTCAAGCGGGCGTCTCGATCGGGGTCAGCTTATGGATTCCGATTCAGACAGGTCTGAACGGCGTACTCAATGGCATCATGCCGATCGTTTCTCAACTCATGGGCGGTGGACGCGAGCGGGATATTCGCTTTAATCTTTTTCAAGGGTTGATCTTGTCCGTGTTATTCTCGGTAGCGGTATTGATCTTCGGAGCCATCCTACTTAAACCTGCGATTGAATGGATGAACGCCGAACCTGAAGTTGCGGATACTGCTTATAAATTTTTGCTTTGCTTGGCTTTCGGCATTGTGCCGCTATTCGGTTATACGGTACTGCGCGGTTGTATGGATGCGATGGGCAAAACCAAAATCTCGATGACGATCACGCTTTGCTCGCTTCCCGTGCAATTGTTACTCAACTATCTGCTAATTTTCGGCAAGTTCGGATTCCCGAAATTAGGCGGCGTTGGAGCCGGAATCGCAACCGCGATTACGTATTGGGTGATTTTTGGGATCGCGCTAATCGTCATGCACCGTAGCCAACCTTTTGTACAATACGAATTTTTCCGTCAACGTCACCGGATCTCTTGGAGTAAACAACGCGAATTATTGAAACTTGGGATTCCGATCGGATTTGCGACTTTTTTTGAAACGTCGATCTTTGCTGCGGTTACGCTCCTGATGAATCGCTTTGGAACGAATGCGGTAGCGGCTCATTCGGCGGCAATCAACTTTGCTTCGACGCTGTATATGATTCCGCTGGCGATCTGCATGGCACTCACGATTCTGGTCGGTTACGAAGCAGGAGCCAAACGGAGAAAAGATGCGCGGCAATATTCGTTGATCGGAATCGGATTAGCGGTATCGCTTGCGCTCATTACGGCGGTTGTACTGATTCTTTTTGCCGATCGCGTCGCGTTGATTTATTCGACTGACCCTAATGTAACGGCTTTGATCGTGCAATTTTTAGCCTACGCGATCTTTTTCCAACTATCCGATGCGCTGGCAACACCGATTCAAGGAGCGCTACGCGGATACAAAGATGTCACTCCGGCATTTTTTATCACCTTGATCGCGTATTGGGGGATCGGATTACCGGTTGGGTTTATCCTTGCCGTCTACACGTCTTTCGGTCCGTTCGGATATTGGATTGGTTTAATTGCAGGGCTTGCTGTCGGTGCGGTATTGTTGCTGCTTCGATTGTTCAAAGTTCAGCGTATGCCTCTTGCTACATCGCCCGATACAAATCCATTACATTTTTAAAAATAAAAGCAGCTCCAGCGTCTGAAATTTCGACGCTTGGAAGCTGCTTTTTTTAAAATTCAAAAAGATCCAGTTGCTCAGGTTCATCTTCGCCGGGTAACTTGGGCACTTCTTGATCCAAAATCGCCATTAACTCACGTGCATTTTCTGCCGCATCTCCGCCTGAATTATTGTTAAATACGACGTATACATGCTTGGATTGTTGCTCCAACCTACGCAAACGCTCCGCCCACTCTTCTAATTCTTGCGTGTTGTAGCGGTACAGATAACGAACTTCTCGCCAGTTCGGCTGATTTGCCGATTGCCAACCCGATTCGTTGCGACCGTGCATGCGTACAATCGTCAATTCTTCGTCGGTCGCTTGTTCGACAATCGGAATCGAGCCAACTCCCGCTTGCGGTTCGTCGCATACACTATGAATCCAACGATTTTCGCGCATAAAGTTTAACGTTCGTTCTCGCATCACCGGTTGGAACCAACTTTGATGCCGGAACTCTAGCGCACAAGGAACATTGCCCATCTTTTCGCGTATTTCACGAAGCTTGCTTACATTTTCCCTTGTACAATCGAACCACGGCGGGAATTGGAATAATACCGCTTCGAGCTTGTCCACTTGCTGTAGATTGCCGATTGAAAGCAAAAAAGCTTCGTACATCTCGTCTTCGCTATCAAAAGGAATTTTACCGCGCGAATGCCCGGTCATCCCTTGATAAGCTTTCACGATAAAACGAAAACCTTTGGGTGTTTCTTGCGCCCATTTTTCCATATTCCGCTTCGATTGCACGGCATAAAACATACTGTCCACTTCGACCGTGCCAAACATTTTGCTATACGTAACGAGCTTCTGCTTGGCGGCTTCTTTTGTGGTATAGATGTAGTCGTGATCGCCCCAGCCGGTTAGCCCAATGGTAATCATATGCCGTTCCTCCTTTTTGGAATTCGATCTTTTTTTCAAAAAAACCTTCGCGCTTTCGCAATCGGCAATAGCAGCCCGATCGGAGCGCGAAGGTCTATAGGTCTATCCGTTATTGCGATAAACGCAGAGCCAGTTCGTACATATTATGGTCGAAATCAGGGCGAGTGTTTACGACAGTATCGATATCCGTCAGTACCAATTCGCCTTTGATAATGCCGCAAGCTTTGTCCGATTCGCCGCGAATCAACGAGCGTACGGCGAAATCGCCAAGACGGCTTGCCAAGTTACGGTCGAACGGAGTCGGAGTACCGCCGCGTTGAATATGTCCAAGTACCGTTACGCGAGCGTCGATCTGATTCGAACGTTGCGACAACGCGGTTGCGATATCTTCGCCTTTACCTGCGCCTTCGGCAACGACGATGATGCTGTGACGTTTGCCCATTGCGAAGTTGTGCGTCATGCGCTGCGCGACTTCATCCAGATCGTAAGGCACTTCAGGAACCAGAATCGTTTCCGCACCCGAAGCCAGACCTGCGTGAAGCGCGATATCGCCGCAATGGCGCCCCATAACTTCGACGATCGAAGCACGTTCGTGCGAAGACATGGTATCGCGAAGTTTGTTGATCGCATCCACCACGACGCCTACCGATGTATCGAAGCCGATCGTATAATCCGTAAACGAAATATCGTTATCGATCGTACCCGGCAGTCCCATTGTGTTAATGCCGAGTTTGCTCAGCTTGTTCGCGCCTTGATACGAACCGTCGCCGCCGATAACTACAAGACCGTCGATGCCGTAGTTACGCAAAATTTCAGCGCCTTTACGTTGACCTTCTTCGGTATAAAATTCTTTGGAGCGTGCAGATTGAAGCACGGTTCCGCCGCGCTGAATAATATCCCCTACGCTACGTAGATCCATCGAGAAAATATCGTTGTTCAACAAACCTTGAAATCCGCGTTGAATCCCGAAGATTTCGATTCCATGATAGATCGCGCTACGTACTACGGCGCGAAGAGCGGCGTTCATTCCTTGGGAGTCTCCTCCACTGGTTAATACGGCAATTTTTTTTACTGCTGACATCTTAACTTCCCCCTTGTTAATCCTGCTTAATTAATGCTGCTTATGTTTGCGGATCCACACACTGTTCGCAAAAAAGAACATACGCGTAAGCGGGCTCTTTTTCATCAAGCGCTTGGACACGTTTCGCACGTCTTGTTGCTGACTGACCTTCGGATCGGACAGATAAAGCGCAATTAATCCTTCAATAACCATGCGGTGAAAAGGAGCATGCGGAAGCGCAGCCACGTCACGACGCGCACCGTTGACGATTTCTTCGACGCGTCTTAGCATGTCTTCGCTGCTGTCGTAATAATTGCAAAAGTTTAGGTCGCCTCCGATGCGGTCTTCTTCTTGATCGATCAAATAATCGAGCATGATATGAAGCCCACATACGTAAGGAAAATACGACGTGTACACCAATTTCGCGGCTTCAGCATCAAAATCGTCGCGGCTTGCCCCGGCAAATAACATAAACATACCGAGTGTCGAACCGGTTGCTGCTGAAAATTCATTCCAATACAATTCGGGAGCGAGTTCAGCATGTTCTTGTCTCCAAGTCGTCAGCGAAGGCTCGCGAAGTTCAGGCGCGATATGCTTGTAGACTTGAAGATCGCCATACAGACTCACCAATAGGCGCACATAAGGCTGTGCATGAACGTAACCGGGTAACTGTCGAATATTTTCCTGACAGGTCGTCACGAGGGCATTCAAATACCCACCGTCCTCCTGCTCGTCGCGGAAGCGATAATAGTTTTCCGGCTGTGCGGACGGATCGACCGCGTCCAGCATCGACTTATGTAAAAGACGAAAATCTTCGGGATCGAGCGACGTACTTCGGTCGCATAAGTTATCCAGATAATCGCTGATCGTCTGAAGCGCTACAATAAGCGGAATCAATACATCTTTTTTGTCCGAATTGATCGCTGCGTAGACCGAGCCGCCTTGACAATGAAATTCTTTGTCCGCGATGCTCGCAAGCGCTTGAGTCCGAAGTTCGGGATCGGGAATACGTGCTGCACGTTCTCTCCAACCTCCAAGTTCTTTTTTTACGCCCGGTAAAGCAAACTTATATACCCATCGCATTAAAGAGATCGGTTGTTCAGGAACGGTATAAACGGTTTTGAGTGGGTTCAAAGCGTACCTCCAAGTACCAGTCTTCAGTCTGTCTTGCGTGCTTTCACAGGCTCCGTACGCAAATGCACTTCTATTATAATATGAGGGTTTAATTTGTACAAATAACCTTCGTCATATTCTCCAATTTTTTCAATGTTTTTTGCGTGAAAATCCCTATTTCCCGGACATCTACAACTTTCACTTTTGATAGAAGTCAAAAACGCTCCATTTTTAGAAACTTTTCATTCGCGTCCTGCAAACGGTTTCGATCATGCTATACTGGAAAATAATTCATTGGACGTTCGTTAGCATTCACAAAAGTTCGCCCGATTTTTGGAAAGGAGTTGGCTATGTCCGACGATTCGTTGTCTTGGAAACGCCTGCTGCTGTTTTTCGTGCCGCTTGGCTTATCCGCGTCTCTCGTTACTTTGTCGCATGTCATTATCAACCGCACATTAGCTTATGCACCTTCGCCCGAGACCGTGATCGCAAGTTACGCGCTGGCAAGCAGTCTGCTCGCAGTAACCGAACGCCCGTCTACTTTGCTTCGGCAAACGTGTTCGGCGCTCGTGCGCGATAAAATCTCGTTCAAAGCGCTGACTTTCGTGACTTATGTCTTTTTGGTTTGCGTGCTGCTGATCGGTGGAATCATCGTGTATACGCCGGTAGGTAGAGGGATTTTCGGTACTTTATTTGGCGTTGATGCCACACTTTTGCCAAGCGTAATCGCGGTCTACGGCGTCTTGATGTTCGTTAGCGTATTTTCCGTGATCCGCAATATTTATCAAGGCATCATTATTACGCATAACCGCACCAAATGGCTGACAATCGGCATGGTCATCAGGTTAAGCGGGATGTATCTGCTATCGCTGTATTTCGTCAATATTCATGGCGTAACCAGCGGGATCGTCGGTGCGGTCATTTTTGTAGCCGGCATGGTCATTGAAGCCGCGGTAAGCTTTATGGAAGGACGCAATATCGCTCGCCGTATGCCGGTCAAAAAAGAAGGTCATCCTATCGAGACGCGCAGCGATGTGTTCCGTTTCTACAAACCGCTGCTGTATTCTTCGCTTGTCGCGATGGTGATTGGACCGGCTCTCAACATTATGTTGGGCAAAACAGACGGCGTAGCGCTTGCGATTTCGTCGTTCGCCGTAGCCGCAAGTCTGATGCAGCTTATGCTGAGTTTCTTCATCTATATTCATCAGATCGTGCTCAACTATTACCGGATCGATGCTGACCTTGTCCGCAAATTCGCGCTTGCGATCGGGTTTATCCCGGCTATTCTCGTTGCGATTATCGCATATACGCCGCTTGGCTATTGGGTATTCGGGCACGTCATGAACGTAGAAGGACAATTGTTGCAAGAAAGTCTGTATACGCTGCGCGCCTTTATTTTATATCCGCTTGTCATGCCGTGGCTCGATTATGGAAATGGCTTGATTTTACTAGGCGGCCAGACGAAAGTCATGTTCCGTTCGCAATTAGCGAACGCGATCTGCACGATTGCGGTACTGCTCTTATTGGTCGCTATCGTGCCGCATTGGAACGGGATGGTCGGCGCGCTCGCCCAGTCTTTGGGATTGCTCGCTGAAGCCGTGATCATCTTCCTTGTGTTGCGCCGTATTCGCCGCGAACCGAAGCTTGAGTCGCAAAATTGATGTCTAACAAGCATGCAAAAAGGCACAGTTCCTATACAGGAGCTGTGCCTTGGGTTTGCTATGTTATCAAATCAAGTAAGAAAAATTCTTACAGTTTGATTACGTTAGCTGCTTGTGGTCCACGGTTTCCGTCAGTGATTTCGAATTCTACTTCTTGACCTTCGTCAAGAGTTTTGAATCCGTCGCCTTGGATTGCCGAGAAGTGTACGAATACATCTTCGCCGCCTTCTACGGAAAGGAAACCATAACCTTTTTCTGCGTTAAACCATTTTACTGTACCTTTCAATTGAACAACCTCCTAAAAATATCACCATCTATGGTGAGTATCGTTATTATACGTGAATAAAAAACCTTTGGCAATTGTAAATTCAAAGCAATCTCTCCTTTCTGTGCTAGGCGTTGCTTTTGTCCGTACGGGTAAGGTATGATTTTAGATAAGAAACGATGTGAAACGAGGAATAGCAATCATGATTAAAAAGCACAGTATTTACAAAACGGATAATTGGAACATGATGACGGTGGAAGTCCACGGAAGACAACTGGTTTTGCGCGAAATTTCCGATCAATGGGGCGAAGAAACGCATAACTTCATGAGCCGTCCAGAGATGATGCACTGGGCAGAAAATCGCTTTGCCAAAGACAAATTCGAAGGCACCGACGAAGAATGGCAAAGTATCATGGATGCCTTTAAAGGCGTGTAATCTTTCATGAATACCGCCAATATTGCTGCTCTGCTTATTTTGACGTTGATCCTTGGCGCCGTCATTGTCTTTTACAAAGACTCGATCCCGGCGAAGCTTAGACGAGGTCTTGCGATCTCCGCTGCCGTCATGTTAATGATTTCGTTTATCCTGACGGTCTATACGCTTTTCAGCATGGGCACTTAGGACGCACTCTTCGATCCGCATTGCCAGCCGGCGATGCGGGCTTTGGAGTCTGCGCTAAACTGCTGCGTCTTCTTTTGCACGGATCTAAGCACTGAACCAACTATTTCTGAGGAGGTCTTTCTTATGAGCACGACACCTAATACTTTGCCTAAACGCAGCGAAGTTCCTGCGGAACATCAATGGAAATTATCCGATCTATTTGCGGATCAAGCGGCTTGGGATGCTACATACGAAGAATCCAAAGCACAGTTGAAAAAGTTCGAAGATTTTCGCGGTAAATTAAATAACGAAACGACGATTGGCGAATGTTTCAAGTTTGAAGACGAAATTTCGTTGAAGCTGGAACAACTTTATGTCTATACGCATCTGTATCACGATCAAGACACAGCGAACCCGACGTATCAAGCCTTGACGCAAAAAGGTCGCAAATTGCTGGTGGATGCCGGCGAAGCGATGTCCTTTATTACGCCGGAAATTTTGTCGCTTGACGATGCGAAACTCGATGAACTGATCGAAGCCGAGTCTTTGAAAGAATACCGGTTCACGTTGCAAGAAATGAAGCGCGAAAAAGCGCACGTCTTGTCGCAAGCGGAAGAAGCTCTGCTCGCTCAAGTCGGCAACTTGTCTCAAGCGCCTTCGAATATTTTCGGAATGCTGAACAATGCGGATCTGAAGTTTCCGAATATCCAAGACGAAAACGGTAACGAAGTCGAATTGACGCACGGCAGCTATATTCAGTTTTTGGAAAGCGACAATGCCGATGTACGTCGCCGAGCATTCCAAGCAATCTACGGCACGTATGCCAAACTGAAAAATACGATCGGCGCGTCGCTGACGGCGAACGTAAACAAAAACATTTTCTACTCGCGCGCCCGCAAGTATCCTTCGGTGTTGGAAATGAAGCTGTACGGCGACAATGTTCCGGTATCGGTCTATGACAACTTGCTGGATGCGATTCACGAAAGTCTACCGATTCTGCACCGTTATATGCGTCTTCGCAAAAAATTGATGGGTGTCGACGAATTGCATATGTATGATCTGTTCGCTCCGCTCGTTGACGAATTCAAAATGGACATTACCTATGACGAAGCGAAGCAGACGGTAATCGATGGTCTTCAGCCGCTTGGCAAAGACTATCTGGAAGTCCTGGAAAACAGCTTCAAAGAAGGCTGGATCGATATTTACGAAAACGAAGGCAAACGTACAGGCGCTTATAGCTCCGGTGCGTATGGCGTTCACCCTTATGTGCTGCTGAATCACAAAGACAACCTAAATAGTATGTTCACGTTGGCGCACGAAATGGGTCACGCGCTGCATTCATATTATTCGGATACAACGCAGACGTATCGCGATGCTCAGTATACGATCTTCTTGGCAGAAGTCGCTTCGACGACCAATGAAGCTCTGCTGATGGATTATCTGCTGAACAAATCGACAGATCCAAAAGAAAAAATGTATCTGTTGACGTATTACGCGGATCAATTCCGGACAACGGTGTTCCGTCAAACGATGTTCGCTGAATTCGAAAAAATCATTCATGCCCGTACAGAAGCCGGGGAATCGCTGACTCCGCAAGATCTTTCTTCGATCTACTATGACCTGAACGTGAAATATCACGGACCGGATATGGTTGTCGATCAAGAGATTGAGATGGAATGGGCGCGTATCCCCCACTTCTACAACAGCTTCTATGTCTATAAATATGCGACCGGTTTCTCGGCAGCGACCAGCTTCTCGAAACAGATCCTTGAAGAAGGCGCGCCGGCAGTCGAACGTTACCTCGGATTCCTCAAAAGCGGCGGTAGCGACTACTCGATTAATATCTTGAAAAAAGCTGGCGTGGACATGTCTTCGCCGGAACCGGTACGCGAAGCAATGAGCGTATTTGAAGCGTTAATCGAGCAAATGGAGCAACTTTCTGAATAAGGGCAAAGCTTCCTGCGTCAAAACCTTCGCCAGCGGCTAATGATTCTCATAAGCAAGAAAGCGAAAGGGGTTGTCCTTATTTATGAAAGCTCAATGGTCTTTGATTCTTATGCTCGTCTTTGCGGTTATTATCGCGATCTTCGCGGTAATCAACGTCAATCCTGTCGAAGTTAACTTTTTATTCGGTTATGCGAACGTACCGCTGGTGCTGATGATTCTCGGCAGCGCGTTGTTCGGCGGACTTGCAGTAGGCATGTTCGGTATCTACCGTCTGTTCAAAACGCAGCGCGAAGTGAAACGTCTGCGGATCGAAAACGAACAACTGCGTACGCAGTCTTCGACTCCTTCCGTAGCGGCTTCCACTCCGCCGCCTGCGTATAACGAACCTACGGTATCTGCCGATCCAACGCCGCTTGAGCCGATCTCAGACGATTTGAACACCGATTCGGAATCGCGTGGATTCCGTTCGGATAAGCTCAAAAAATTCTGAGTGACCGATGTAACGCTTAAAGTTACCCAGCATGGACAAGAAAACCGCGACCTTTTATAGGGAGCGGTTTTCTTGTTGTGTGCGAACAAAATATTCAAAGCAATGATCAGGATTTAATTTTATCTGTGGAGGGTTTACCGAATGACAAACATAACGATTGATGAAAACTACGTTGTACCTTTTTTGAAAAAATTACTGGATACGCCGAGCCCTACAGGTTATACCCATCATATTATCGATATGATCCGCGAAGAAGCGGAATCGCTAGGGTTCCCTGTGACGTTCAATGAAAAAGGCGGCGCGATCATTGATATTCAAGGTCAAAATGACGACTATACCGTAGGTTTAAGTGCTCACGTGGATACGCTCGGCGCGATGGTGCGTTCGATTACTTCGCACGGTACGCTGAAACTCACATCGCTTGGCGGATTTTCGATGTCCAGTATCGAAAACGAATATTGCATCATCCATACTCGCGGCGGCAAAACCTATACCGGTACGATTTTGACGCAACATCCTTCCGTTCACGTATATGCGGATGCTCGCGATTTCAAACGTTCGGAAGAACATATGGAAGTGCGGATTGACGAATTGGTTTCTTCACGCGAAGACGTCGAGAATTTGGGTATTCGTACCGGCGATTATATTTCGTTCGACGCCCGCGCGGTCGTGACGGATAGCGGATATATCAAATCCCGTCATCTGGACGACAAAGCAAGCGTTGCGGCATTGTTCGGTCTGCTGGAGTCGATTAAACGTCAAGATTGGAAGCCGAAACAACGCGTGAAATTGCTGATCTCGAACTATGAAGAAGTTGGGCACGGTACGGCTTATATTCCTTCGGATATTGCGGAGATGATCGCGGTCGATATGGGATGTATCGGTGACGACCTGAACTGCAAAGAGACGGACGTCTCGATCTGCGCGAAAGATTCTTCGGGGCCGTATGATTATCATATGACGGGGAAACTGATCGAACTGTGTGAGCAAAATGAAATTGAACATGCGGTGGATATTTATCCTTTTTATGGGTCGGATGCTTCGGCGGCGCTGCGTGGCGGAAGCAATATTCGTGCGGCGCTCATTGGACCAGGGGTTCATGCTTCTCACTCGATGGAGCGGACGCATACTCGGGCTGTGATGGGGACGGCGCAGCTGCTTGGCGCCTACATTCTTCAAAGCTGAGGAGTTACCTTTGCGGGGAGGAAGCGAAAAGGCTGCGGGAGAAATTCGTTTCGGTCGCTTGTTGAAATCGGGAAAAATGATTGGAATTTTGATTGGAATTTTCCCGATTTCAAAGGCGAACGCTACAAGCATATGCTTCCGAAGTATCTTTTCTTCAAAAAGATTTGACTGCACTGAATTTCTCCCTCCGACTTTTCGCTTCCCAGCTACGTTGGAGTGTGAGTAGGAAAACATATTAGACCTTCATCGCCATCAATATGGCTTTGAAGGTCTTTTTGTATGAAGAATTAAATTTTTTGAATTGAGTCCCGTCTGTTCGTTAAATTTGAGTTCCTTAATCAATGATTGGATGACTTGAACTGAGTGGCGGGGTTAGTAGATAGCCAATGAACCATATGATCGAATAGATCGAGTGAGTAGCGATGGGTGTTGTTTAAGTTAGGGAGTTCGGTGGAGATCAGTTCTACGTTTTTATCGATAGTGATCGATGGGATAAAGGTTACGAGTCCGGGGATGTAGTGATTTAATGCTTCGAAATATCTTTTTTGTGGTTCGATAAAGGTTAAGTTCATTTCGAATCCTCGGCGTTGCCTTGTGGCGTCGCCGGCTTTGCGTTGGCGGAGATTGGGTTCGTCTGTATGTAAGATGAAGTATCGGTCTGGGAAGCCGAGTTTGCGTTGCTCAACTAATGGGCGGTAGAAATTTGCTAAGAATTCTATGGATTGCCCATCGAACAAGGTGAAGTCGAATGACCAATTGTACCAAAAAGGTTGGAACAAATCGATGTCGATCGTGACGAGGGCGTTAATTTCTTTTTCCGTTGCGATCTGCCATCGGTCGACTTGCCGCTCGAAAAACCATTCGGGATATTCAGGTTGAGGTTTTTCCCACCTAGCGGCGACTTCGGGGATATGAAAACCTCCGTTTGCCGCACATAGCGCAGCCGAGGTCGTTGTCTTCCCTGCTGCGCTAGCGCCTTCGATGCTGATGATGGTCATGATGTCTCCTTTTTACGATGACGTACTTTTCGATAAAGAATGCTTCGACGGGTACTCGATCATTCCACGGTTGGTATGAATAATAAGCGGTGCGTCGATCGCAAGTTTGGTCGAAAAATACCATCTTCTACCCACTGGGCTCAAAATGATAAAATTACCTTCTTCGTATTCACCCATGAAATTCAGGTATAGCTCCAGGTGAATTTCTTCGTTGCCGCGCACAGGTATACCGAGGTCTTGAATTCGCTGCGCATATTCGCCGACTTGCTCGGTTGATAACCCAATCTCACTGATCGACGATACCTGATCGGGTGTAAATTCTTGCTCTAGCGATTCCGGCGTCGTCTTTCTTCTCGCAATATACTCCATGATATTTCCTGCCGGATCTTCAATATAGCAAGAATCCGCTTGAGTCAGACCATCAAAAAAGACTTCGTCTTGATCGTCTTCTGTTAGTAGAGTTGTGCGATTAGCAAGCCAAGACTTTGCAGATTGGAACAGATTCGGCGGGATATTAAAAGCAAAATGGTAGTAGTGAAACTTTTGGTTAGAATCATGATGAAACTGTAAAAGACTGCTGCCTATTTGAAATGAAGCGGTAGTTGAATCATGACTAAGTAACGGGAACTCAAGTGTGTCGCGGTAAAATTCAATAGTCTTTTCAAAATTTGAAATCCATAGTTCGATTTTGGTGATTTTCATGATTACGTTCTCCTGATTGACTTAATATTATTGCTTTTGTAGCTGCTCTTCCCACTCTGCAAAAGATAATTTATCGGATACTTTTCGGAGAGATTCAGGAACGCTGATAAAACACATGAATTCCAAACTGTTGCCGTCGAAGTCTTTGAAGTAAACAGAAGCATTCCCTTGATTCGGACGGACAAAAGGTTCAACCGAATCTCTGTCTCCGAAAGGTACGGCTTCGACTCCGATCGATTTTAGCCAACTTAGGCTGTTTTTGAGTTCTTCATAACCGACTCGAAAAGCGATATGTCTAAGCGACGGATCATAAGGGGTTTTGTAGGCTTCGCCTTCCCATAATCCTAGCCAGCTTTTTTCTTTTTCAATCCAAAAAAAGGCGATATCTTCGGTCTTCCATGCCAGTTCTAAACCTAATTTTGTATAAAATTCAACTGAACGCTCAAGCTGACTTACCGGTAAATGCGCTTCATATAATCCAAGTATCATGAACCGTTCTCTCCTTTTTGCAACTATACATTCTACTAAATACGGCTGGACTGCTTATACTCGCTTTTCACTTTTTCCATCTGCACCAGATGTCTTTTGGCATGTTGGCACAAAAAGTAGATATATTGATAGACGTCGAGTTTACCCAGACCGTTAACTGTCATTGTCGTTTGATACAAAATCCCTTCGCCGTGCGACATTTCTTGCAATAACTTCTGACACTCTGCAATCTGGTCGCCTAACAAAGTTTGGATTTTATGTAGCTCTTGGTTGCCTTGAGGCTCCATGTGTTCGGGTCTGATCCATTCAAAAGACTGATGCTGCGCGATGGCGTCTAGCTTATTTAAATCTAACTCGTAGGATGCTAACCGCTCGTTCACATCTTTTTTTGCCGCTAATTCGAGTGCTTTTCGTTGCCCTTTGCGGATTAAAATCAGTAAAAAGTGGTTCGTTAACGTGACATGCTCCAAAATCTGCTCGATGCTCCATCCGACTTGAGGTTTAAAATGAAGAACTTCAGGTGTTGAAGCAAACCAAGGTTGGTACTGCTCTAGGGTCTGCGTCAGTTCTTGATCGATAAAATCGATCGTTTGCTGAATATTCATAGGCTTCTCCTTTTAGATAAATTGACGATTATACTGATCCAAATCTTGCGCATCTGTAAAAATACTTCTGAAATCTTGAATGATTTGCTGATCTTTGCTGATTAGCAGCGTCAACGTAGAATCCCAACAGGCAATCTCGATCTCCGCTTGAGGATGTTGCACGGAGTTGCCCGGCTTCCAAAAATTCGGATTGCTATCCACGTAGGGGACGACGCTTAGATCGCGAATATCGATCGATTGGTCTTTGGGAAATGCGGTAAGCAGTCCCCAGATAAACTGAATTTCGTGATCTGTTACTAGCTTCGTCAATCGTTCGCCAGATAGCCAGTATCGGTCGTCTCCATCCTTTGCCTTATAATGGTCGTCAAAATAATCCAGAAAATTGTTAGGAATATAGTTTAGATCTAGTTCGGTGAGAAGCCAGTTGTACTCTAATTGTTGGTTATAGATCGATTCGAAGATAGGACCGAGAAACGTATAGAATTCAACTTGTTCGGATTTAAGTAAGATCGCGTTCACGGCGCTGGCTCCTTTCATCTACCCGAGTAGTACGTTAAGTACGTTACATCCATCTATAAATTTTGCGGTTCGTCACTTGAATACCGTTTGCGGCTGCCCATTGTTTTAACTCATTTACACTGCGTTCTTCATCGTTTTTGAATCTAAAATGCAAGTTCATTTTGACCAACTTTTTGCCCCGCAGCTTAATACCGACGCTCTCTACGAAATAACCTTCAATGATGATTTTTTCGATGTCTTCGCTAGAAAGTTCGATTTGATTGACCGTGATCTTATCTTCGGTGAGTTCTAGTTCGTTGTTTCTTTTTAAAATTCTATTAAGTAATAAAATAAAGTAGACCAACATAAATATCACAAAACCACCCAAAAAAACGAATTCCCATAACTTGTTTTTTGGAAAAATCGTTAACAAGATTATTAGCTGTAAGCCTGTAGCTGAAATTTGGACATACATGGATCTGGGAATTTTGATTTTGTATGTTTTGCTGAAGGGTTGGTGATTCATCGGATCAACTCCAATCTCTTTTACACTCATGCTTTCTGGCAAGACAACCGATATCGGGAAGGCAATCAGTTTACTGGTGACTTCTCTTGTTATGGAGTCATCGTGTCAGGGACATCCATTAGCGCCAGCGCTTGATCTCGAAAGGAGTTGTTCAGTTCTTTTGACATTAATCCGAACGACTGCATACCAGAAGCTTGCTCTAAAGGATAATAAAAAGCAATTACATCGATTTCTTTTTTTGAAATGTTCAAGCCTTTTGCTTTGAAAAAGCGTTCGGAAGATTTATTTTCGAATCTGGATGTGTAGTGCTTTTGCTCGCCTGTCTCTTCATCGTCTTCAATATAAACTCCGCAATAATTGACGAATTCGATTCGATCGTCTTCTAAACTCCATTTGAATAACGTGATATCGCTATGAAAAGGTCTGATGTACGCACAACATCCTGTTCCGTCTGCATGAAACTCTAATTGCGTATCTTCAAAAGCATCGTAGAAAAAAGCTTCGGAAGACCAACGTCCGACTAGGTTTTCTGCTTTTAAAAAGGGTATAGATGGGTTCATTAAAATTTGCCTCGCTTTATAGATTTAGTGAATTTTAGCATTAAGCAATGATCTTAGCACCTTTGAATACTGTGATTCATCAATCATTCTTCGAAATTTTATCCAAAATAATCGCAATAACTTCTTCCGTATCGATAAGATCCGTATAAATATGCTCGTTAAATTTCGTCTGTGCAAAAGCGTTAACTGCAGCTTCTACATGCTTCTCGTACCACGAACTAAAAGTATCTCCGCGCTGCTCGACCCGCTTTTTCAGCGTTTCTTCCGAAGCTACCAGACAAAAGTGAAAAGTCTCTGCATCTATATTTTTAAATCCATCGTAGATGTAATCGAAATTTTCAGACTTATAGAGGGTCATTGGGACGATCAGATGCTTGTGATATTTGTTTATTAAGGCTTGAGCGGTCTGCACAACCAGAACTCGCCATAGCTCAATATCCTGAAAATCGTCCGTTTTTTCTGTTTCCAAATAAACGTCTTCCGGTATGATCTTTCTCAACATATAGCCGACCTCTTCGGGATCGTAGATCATACTATTCGGTATTAGCGGCTGTAACTGCTGGGCAGTTGAAGTTTTTCCGGCTCCAAAAGAACCGTTAATCATAATAATCAAAGTCGTACTCCTTCCTGCCGGGATCACGATTCCGAAATTCTACCTGTCTGGATCGCTACTGCGTAATCTTCTCGTCCGTTTGCAGCAGCTATCGCACTCGCTTGATTCCAATCGTATTGCAGCATGATATGTTCAATATTCCACTTGTCATCTTGCGTCTGACTGGCAATCACATATTCGGCGTAAGGCGAATTCGACTCCATTTTATGCGGAAAAGGAAGCTCGTCCTCGTATGCGGGCAGACCGACGCTTCCTGCGTTTATCACTGTTTTACCATTTGGCAGAAACATCGTTTTGAATACATGGCTGTGACCGCAAAAGATGTAGGTTGAATCGACCTTTTCGAGTTCTGACGATAATTGCTCTGGCTGCTTGTAACGTACTCCATGCGCATCGACTTCTTCCAGCAAATAACGATCATTTACAAAAGGCGTTCCGTGACAAAACAGTAAGTCTTCGTACGTCCAGACGTTTTTGAAAGATCCGATCCATGTCTCGATATCCTCGGTGAGCAAAGGTTTGATGAAGTTGAAGGTGTCCGAATCACTTTGTTTTTGCAAAAGAATCTCGTCGCAATTGCCCATAATATGAACGATGTTGGGGTGTTCCATCAATTGCTTAGCCGTACCGAGCGGATCGACAGGACCGAATAAACTATCTCCTAGATTGACGATCTGCTGAATGTCACGGTTCGAGATATCTTGTAAAACTGCTGCTAAAGCCAAGCTATTGCTATGTATATCTGAAAGGATCGCGATTTGTTTGGGCATTAGGCTTCTCCTTCATGCTTATGACTAAAATGCTTATTCACTTGCTTTTTCCATTTTAGCATCGTTCGGGAAGGTTGAATATAAAATTTCCTTTTTGGTGAAAAGGGTGTCGCGTTACTTATTCGTTCTGGTAAAAATCCGCTCGTTAATCCACTCCGCATACATTAATTCAGCATACAAAAAAAAGTCTTCAGACTTTATCGTCTAAAGACTTCTATTATGACTGTCTACTTAAAATGTCTCATCTAATTTTGGAATATCGATGTAATGATCATTTGCGCACATTGTTCCGGCGTATGGAGGCTGGTGTCTACAGAGAAGCTATACTGAATATCCGGTGCCATTAGCTTATGCTGCTCATCAGATTGATCTTCTCTTCGATCGCCACGATCAATATTGCGCTGACGACAAATATCTAACGGACAATAGACTTCTACAATATTCAGCGGGTCCCCTTTGAAAATCTGCTTTACTTGCTCATAATGCGGTGCTAATTCAGGTCGCTCAACAAGGATGCCATCGATCAACACATGCTTGCCCTGATCAGAAAACACTTTGGCAGTATGATACATTAAAATAATAGCTTCGCTTAGATATTTCCAGTAATTTGTTTGTAAATGCTTATCGCCAATCGTGTTCTCGAAAAGATCATTAGCGACTACATAAAAGAACGGTTCTGTGGATTCTTACATGGCTTCTAAGATTGAAGTCTTGCTTGAGCTTGTTACGCCGTTTAAAAAGATGATATTGTAAATAAACTTAATAAAATGTAAAGAAGAGGTAGCGATGAGTATTGATTTTGTACGTGATTTTCAAAGGGTTTTACGGTTGAAGGATATTGAAGTATGGGATGTGCATGTAGCGGACAAAGACTATCGAATTGCTATTGTGGATGAGCACCGTCCTAGTACAGATCTCGATTTTCCGTGGTTAAAAGATGGATTAGGTGAAGATAAAAGGAACAATCATATCACGATTCATTTGTTTTTCTTAGAAGATATGGATGAAGCGGAGAAACGGACTTTGTATCATATCGCGGAGCAATTCACTGGGCATCTGGCTTTAGCACATTGTAATGTGACTGTGCTTTTTGAGAAGGTAAAGGATTATAGGGCTGCTTTGGATGAAGTGCTTCGGTCTAAAGGACATCCGAATTATGACGAATTTAAGTTAGATAAGTTTTTTTATTTTTCTCAGGATTGAATAGGTAGGATGGAAACTGCTTTTCAGAACTTCTCCTTAGATTATTCGTATCTCTCATTCGCCTTTTTAATATTCTTTATCTTTATAAACAGTCCATCAATAAGTAGTCCTATTACTCCCAGAAGATTAAATAAAAAGTTTCTGGATTATTATTTATCTTTAACAACCATTCTTGCAAATATAAATTGATTGAATTCGTGAGAAATACCAAAAGATTTTTGTCATCATGTCCTGGTAAATTAATTAGACATACCATTACTGAAAAAAAACAAAAATTATAAAGTGAACTTTTTAAAAATGCTTAATTTAATCATATTAATACTCCTTTTAAAAGCTTTTTTACCTTTCGCATGACGTCATGTATCAATGACTCGACGTATGTCGGGTGTCCGGCGAATGCCGGATCAAGGGAGTATACCCGCCGCGGAATATTATGTTAAGCGAAGTTCGGTATATTATGACAAATTCATTTATAAGCGTATTGGTGTTTTAACATTTTTTATATTCTTCCTTTTTCTATAATTCATAAATTTCATAAAATTAAAGTGCTTATTAAAGCTACTTAGCAAAATTTTATTTGAATATGTCATACTCAAAACAAACTATTTTAATTTTAATTAAATTTAATGATACTTCAATTTTTAATATAATCGAGTAGCCTTACTATTATAAAGATGTTTAGAAACTGAACAAACCAATAAGAAGCATAATATAAGCGCCTTCAACTTCTTAAGTATTATTTATACTTAAAAAACTAATAACTAGGCTAAAGGGGGTTATTAAACTTAGTTTTACTTGGAATTTCAGTCCCAATATTTATAATAAAGATATAAAGAAAAATAGGAGGAAATTTTTTGAAAACACCCTGGATTGTGATTGCATTATGTTGTTTTTTAATTTTAGCTGGTATTCTTAGATTATTTGGAAAAGACATTCCCTCCTTGACAGTAGCCTCTTTTTCTATTGTCGCCTTACTAGTAAGTCTTGCAGATATATTTGAAGCTTTTCGATTTAAAATGTTGCACCAAAGAATTGTGCTTATAGCAGCAATGATATTCTTTATACTTGCATTAATTTTTTGGGTACTTCTACCGTTAGAACTAGATAAAGAAATTATACAGAATCTAGGAGATGGATTCACTATATTAGGTATAGCTGCTGTAATAATGATTTTTGGAATCAAGGAATTAAAATCTCCACCTATTCTTGAATCAATTAGTGATAAAGAAATCGAATTTCTCATGACAAAACATGAGTATGATGAAATGATGAGTTTAAATGATATTATCGAACAATTAAAATTAGTCGATAATGATTCATTCCCGTACAATCGCGTTCATGACGGATGGGCACTATTTCACGATTCAATTGTAGAACACTGGAACAAATGGAAGGGACCTTTTTTTGATAGTTTAAATCGCGAAATGTATTTGGATTTTATAAAAAAACTTTCCATTGCTACTGAAAATTTCGGAAACATAGCTGACACTGATCCAAGAATGTTTCGAGAAAAAAACATTAAAATGTGGAACGAAGAAGTCACTGTAACAATTCAGCCAGCTTACCGCAATCCCTATTTACCTGATATTAAACAATCACAATCTCAACTGGTTACTACTCTACACGATTGGGATACGTTGAAAAGTCAAATAACAAAGCGTTTTGAACAGTCGCGAGCAAGACAATAATCTTCAAAATTAGTTAAACGATTATTAGTAAAGTTGCAAGATAATCATCAACAAGAGAGTCGCATTTTTAAAAAGCTGCTCTCTTCATCAAGAAGCCAGTTTTATCTCTTACTTCTTGAATTAATAGAACATAATTTCGCCTAACGTTCCCGTATTCAAGACTCGACGACTGTCGAGTATCCGGCGAATGCCGGATCAAGGGCGTATGCCCGTAGCGTGAATATTATGTTATACGACGGAACATTACTTAAATTTACATGAAGTATTTGATTCGATTATTGTTTGGAACATGCTTGTTCTAAAGCTTCAATTCCAACGAATTTCTTTAGAGGTGTTGGAAAAATTTCTTCTCCGAATTCTGATGTTTCTTGGAGTTTAGTCCATATGCCTAAACTGCTTTTATCATTTGATTCGTAACCTATCACAGCTTCTAACTTAGGAATGTTGAAATGTATTTTTTCCAAAGAAGCTTCTTTAATTAATCCCCAATTTGTAGTAACCATTTGTCGTTTTGTACTGTCACTTAGAGGTTTGCCTTTAGAATTAAATCCTTCTAAATCCAATATCCTTTTTGTGTATAATTCACTTTTCTTTAAATCTTCAAGTGAATCAAATAAAAGTTCTGAAATGAAATTGTTTTTGAAGTCAAAATCATTTATACAAAAAAAGTCCACTCCAAGATGTTTACATAACTTAACCAAGATTCTGGCTGTAATCTTACCATGATGAGGAATTATAGAAATGTTTTTAAAGTTTAAGTATGTCTCTGAGTACATAGAATCTTTAGTTAACAGATATACCTTTTTCTTTATAATTTCTTTGTAGGTCAGTAAATCATTTGGCCCCTCTACTAAAACCACCTTTTGACTGAACACAATTTTATTCAAATTTGGCTCTATCATTTTAATGTAATTATTAAAGTCTGCTACTTGATCCAAAGAGAAACCTTCTAAATCAGCTTCTGAAATATTCTCATCTGGTTTGTTATATTTCAAAATTGTTTCGTGTGCTTCATCATCAAATTCAAAACGAATAAGTCCTCGTGTATCAAAAGCATCTATCATTTTGTCCGAGTGAGTACTATAGATAACTTGATGCCCTTTTTCTGCCAAGTTACAGAGGACAGTTTTGTAAAAGTACTCTTGATGATTTTCATGCAAGAAACTTTCAGGCTCTTCAAATAAAAATAAACATTTATCACTCTTGTTGCTCTCAGCAATTGCTTGAATGATAGCCATAACAAACATAGAAATATATCCATCACCGAAATGATCTATAGAAATAAGGTTTTCGGTATCACCATTTAAACCGATTTTAAAAATCATATCCAAAAAAATATCTTCATAATCAGGCAATTCAAAACCTATAAAAAAATTACTGTCTCTTAGGTTTGTTGAATAATTTGACCTTATATCCTCAAGAAAACTGTGTAACTTCGAATCTGCTAGAACCCTATCAGTTGAATCCTTCACTTCTCCTTCAAAAGTTTTCCTTTTCCCTTTCATATTCGCATCTGCTTCAACAATTTTCTTAATATGTTTCGCTAAAAACGAAGTAAGATTTCCCCAGGTAGTCTTCTTAGTTGATAACTCTTTTTTTACATCATGAAAATTCACATAGAAAATCCTAAAATACTTTGCTGCTCCCGAAGCATCAGGATTTTTTGTTAATTGTTCCTTGTCACGAAAAGATCGGACTCCAGCGTGCTCAATTTCATTATCCACTACGCTTATTCTTAATGAATGAAATCCTTTAAGCTCTGCTTGGTTTCCGTCTCCTTTAACTTCTATACTGCTTTCAATTTCAGTTTCAATAAAAGGACGATTATTGTAATCACGGTTGTGAAAATCGTTAATTGTGAATGTATCTTTATTAACATTTTTCTCTTTTATCCCATATAGAATTGCATTGAGAAAATTTGTTTTCCCTGAATTGTTATACCCAACGATAGCTACAGGTTTCTTATGATTCTGATCAGGAAAATGTATTGTCTGTCTTGTTCCAAATGATCTATAGTTTTCAACACTAATGCTTTTTATTCTAATATAGCTCATAAATATCCTTCTCCTTATTTATTTGTTCTGTCGTATAACTTTCCCGTATTCACTACCTGACGTATGTCGGGTGTTCGGCGAATGCCGAACCCAGGGCGAATGCCCGCAGCGTGAATATTATGTTATGTGAAGTTCTCTTCTAAAATCAACATGAATTATACTTTAGTTTTGATTCAATATATTCAGTACTTCCAATACCTTTCATTTGGTACATGAGCAAGTGAACTCTAAAAATATAACTAAATTCTTTATGATCATATATACTAACTTTAAATTTTTCTTCTTGATTATTCACCTTCCAAGCAATATTAAACCCAAGATTTTCAGGCTTATAATGAAGTTTAATATGACCTATTCTTACTTCTTCAAGTTCAACTTCTTCAAAAACTTCAAAGTTTAATTCTGAGTGCCATTCCAAAAGAGTTATTGCAGTTTCTAACGATCTTACTAAAGCATGTACTAACTCAAAATATAATTCTATCTCGATTATTTTTGGAACTTCATAAAGGTGTTCCATTTTGTTTCTTATAGTATTCAATTTTCTTAATGATCTAGAACTAAACAATCCTATATCTTCTATAAAAACAAGTTTTTTTTCGAACTTTAAATTCTTATCATGTATGTATTTATATAAATTTATCGCATGAAAAAATGTATCGATCTGACAATCCATAGCTCTTTTTAAATTTGATACACAATTAATTAGACTAGCATTGGAACCATCATTTAATCCTTCTTCAGCAAATCTCAAGTAATCCCGTGCAAATAAATCAAAATCAGGAAAATTCAAAGCCTGACCACCACCGCTATCGTGTACTATATTTTGGTGGTATTTTAGAATTATTTTTTCGAAATTTTCGATTTTATTAAGCATAATATTACTCCTTTTTTAGAATTTTACATAACGTTCCCGTATTCACGAACTTCTTTTATATCATTCAAAAGCAGGTATTCCCGAACTTCGTAAATCCATCATTCCTACGCTTATTTCACGTAAAACTAACCTGCAAATGCTCATTCACTTACTTCCACCTACTTTATCACCTTACATACATTTTTACTATAAAATCCAAAACAAAAAAAGGTCTTTAGACGCAACATTCGTCTAAAGACCTTTCCCTTCATACCTACTCAACCTAATCCAAACAACCTACCTCTATCCCACTCAACCCCGCTCCGCTTCAATCCGTTCGGCAAGCTCATTCAGATACGTCCAGCGCTCCATCAACTCTTCCAATTTCGCTTCGGCTTCGGTCTGCTTTTGCATCAACTCTTGAAGCTTTGCGGAATCGCTTGCGGAGCGTTCCATCTCACTCGCGATGTCTGCGATCTTTTGCTCAGCCGCTTCGATCGTCGCGTCGATGTTTTCGTACTCGCGTTGCTCATTATAACTGAACTTCGCTTTTTTCGCAGCAGGAACTGGAGCAGTTGTGGCATTACTCGAACTAGCCGAAGAAGCAGCGCCCGAAGCCGAACTCCCGCTGCCGCCGCTCCCTTTCCCGCCTTCCGAGAACCCGTCTTTCAACGAACCGCCGCCCGTGCGCTCCATATACTCGCTGTAGTTCCCGGCATGGATCGCGACTTTCCCCGCGCCTTCAAAAGCAAACAATTTATCGCATACGCGATCCAAGAAGTACCGGTCGTGAGATACGGTAATCATTACGCCGGGGAAATCGTCGAGGTAATCTTCCAGCACGGTCAATGTCTGAATATCCAGATCGTTCGTCGGCTCGTCGAGCAGCAGTACGTTCGGCGCCGTGATCAGAATCCGCAGCAAGTACAGACGACGGCGTTCGCCCCCGGACAGTTTGCCAATCGGTGTCCACTGCGCGGTCGGCGTGAACAAGAAACGCTCCAACATCTGCGATGCCGTCACGGTTCCTTCGTCCGTCTTCACGGTCTCGGCGGCTTCTTTGATATAATCGATCGCCCGCATATTGACGTCCATCTCCGCATCTTCTTGACGGAAATAACCGACGCGCACGGTCGATCCTTTATCGACCGTACCGCTATCCGGTTCCAGATCGCCTGCGATCAGATTGAGCAGCGTCGATTTGCCGCGTCCGTTGGGACCGACGATCCCGATCCGATCACCTGGCACGGTCATATACGTTAGCTCGTCAATCAGCAGACGTCCCGCCATCGACTTGCTCACATGATCGAGTTCCAATACTTTACGTCCAAGTCTTGCCGACAAGGTCGCCATTTCGACATCGCCGGCTTTTTGCTGCGGCTTATCGTCTTGCAACTGTTCGAAGCGATCAATACGCGCTTTTTGCTTCGTCGAACGAGCTTTCGCTCCGCGGCGAATCCATGCCAGTTCTTTGCGCAGCAGGTTTTGACGCTTATCTTCGGTCGCCGCTTCGCGCTCTTCACGTTCGGCTTTCAATTCCAGAAAACGCGAATAGTTCGCGGTATAACGGTGCATTTTGCCATAATCCAGCTCTAGCATCACGTCCGCGACCCGATCCAAAAAGTACCGATCGTGCGTGACCATGAGAAGCGCGCCGCGACGTTTTTTCAGATACGTCTCTAGCCACGCAACCGATTCGGAATCGATATGGTTGGTCGGCTCGTCCAAGATCAGCAGTTCGGACGGTTGCACCAGTGCCGCCGCCAACGCGACCCGTTTGCGCTGACCGCCGGACAACGTACCCATTTTCGCATCGAAAATATCCAGACCGAGCTTCGACAACACGCTTTTCGCTTCGCTTTCGATACTCCACGCGTTCAACCGATCTAGCTCTTGCCCGGCTTTCATCAGTTTTTGCTGAAGTTCTTCCGAATTCGGATCTTGCTCCAGCAGCAGTGCGGTCTCGCTATAAAATCGTGCCGCCGCAAGTTCATCGCCTTCACCGTGAAGCAACTGCTGCAAAATCGTAAGCTCTGGATCGAAATCCGGGTTTTGTGCCAAATACCGAACGCGAACGCCGCTGCCTTTGACCACTTGCCCGGAATCCGGCTGCTCAAGCCCCGCGACGACTTTCAAAAACGTCGATTTCCCTGTGCCGTTGACGCCAACGACCCCGATTTTATCTTGATCTTCCATGCCGAACGAAGCTTCGTCGAATAGAACCTTTTCCCCGTAACTTTTACTTACGCGTTCAACGGTCATAATATTCATTGCCGTCTATTCCCCCTTTATCTAAAACCGTGCTTTACGCTAAAAAACGGACCTCCGCGATCTGCGGAAGCCCGAACGAACATCCTTCATCGATGAACTTCTTACCTTCATTTTAACTCTTGCTCGCTCCCGCGTAAAAACAGCCGAACCGTCTGCTCTACCCGATGTGCCAATTCGGCGCGCGTAAATTCGCCTTCGAACAAAATATCCATTTTCAGCCGATCCAACATTCCGATAAACGCTTTGGCATAAAAGTCGGGATCCGCCATACCCGCGTCTTCCAAAATGGTCTTCACCGCTGCCATATACCGAGTCAAAAAGTCGTGCATCATCTTCATAAGTTCCGGGTCGTTATTCGGCGCATGGAAAAAGATTTTCCCATGTTCTTTCCGTTCATAATAATACTCCAAATGATGCTCGGCGACTTGTTGAAGTTTGAGCGATAGCCCTTCGACTTGTTTCACCCGATAATTGAGATTCCGCAAAAAGTTATCCCAATCCCGCTGCGTTACCGCCGTAAACAATTCTTCTTTACTTTTAAAATACAAATACATCGTGCCTTTGGCGATTCCGGCGTGTTCCGTAATATCCGAAATCTTCGTTTCGTAAAATCCTTTTTGACCGAAAATTTCAAAAGCCGAATCGAGAATCGCTTCATGCTTTTCACGCTGCGCTTCACTCATCCGAACCATCTCCCTGCTCCAACCATAATTGCCAACGCTACGGCGCCGCCTGTCACTGAAGACAGCAAGTTTACCGCATCATTATTCATCCAAGCCCAGCCGCGATAACGCACGGTCGCCGTCCCGCAATGGGTACGGCTTTCGACGCTTTTGCCGCATACGGGGCAGCGGTACATCACTTGCGCCGTTGCACCTAGATACGAATCGACGAAAGCGCCAACCGTACCGCCGATGACCCCTGCCGGAATCCAAGCCCATAGCGGCGATCTCCATTCGTTATTCGTCCAGAGCAGCAGCAGCGCCGCAAACACGCCAATCATGCCCGCGCCGACCACCGCAGCTAGACTTCCCCGAAGCGACACCCCGCCGGATGTTCCAGCAGGTAACGGCTTTCCTGTCGTAATTGAACGCGGCGGGCTTTTGCTCAGGCTGCCCCATTCGGTTGCCCATGTATCTGCCGTAACGGTCGCCATCACACCGACAAAAGCACCGATCCACAGCGGCGAAGGCACAACATAATTCCCGAGACACAAGATCATGCCGATTCCGCCGTTGGCGAATACTTGCACCGCGTCGCGCCGACCGCTTTTTTCGTACATTTGCTCGGCTTGGCGTTTCTCGGCTTGTTTCACTTTGGATAATACACTAGATGTAATAAAAAAGAGCAGCAGTAGACCGAACCAAAATAAATTCCCTGCTCCGTAATAGATCGTTCCCATTAGAATCGCTGCGATCGCGCCGGAAGCCGACAACGATCTTTTGGCGTAAGCCGCACCTGCTACAAGGCAAGCGCCTATCGCTCCGATGATCCAATCCACTTGACGATACGCCTCCTGTGCAAGTCACTGATTCCGTCTAGCCGACGGTGCAGCCGCCCCATTTTTCTTCGTTCCAATACAGTTCAAGCACATCGCCAGCCACGGTAGGACCTACGCCTTCCGGTGTTCCCGTATAGATCACGTCACCTTCGCCAAGCCCGTAATGTTCGCCGATATAATCGATTAACGTCTGTAGATCGAAGATCATATTCGTGATGTTACCGGATTGGACGACTTCGCCGTTTTTGCGCATAGAGAACGTCGCTTCATTCAAAGCTTCTATTCCCGGAAAAGCAATTTCGGACGTCAAAGGCGCGGAATTGCGGAATCCTTTGGCAGCTGTCCACGGATGCCCTTTGGCTTTGATCTTCGATTGCACGTCGCGCAGCGTAAAATCGATGCCGAGCGCGACCGAAGAAACCAATTTTTCTACCGTAATGCCCGGCTCATAAGCACGTCCGATCCGCAGAACCAATTCGGTCTCGTAATGCACTTCGCCTACTTCTTTTGGCATTTCAATCGTCGGGTTATTAGAGTCTAACGCACAGATCGCATGAGAAGGCTTCAAAAAGATCATCGGTTCCGTAGGAACATCGTTGCCTAATTCTTCAGCGTGCTTTTTGTAATTACGTCCAACGCAGTACACATTGTTCACAGCGATCATGGTTATATTCCTACCTTCATTGGATTTTGAGGTTAAAAAGGCATCCAGCGACGCCACTTGGCACGATCCCGGATATTCGGTAACTTTTGCGCGAGCAGCCAGCGGTCTGGACGGTTCGTACAGATCATAAGATCCGGGTGCATACTTTTCAGTTCTCGCATACGGCGAACCGAATCGACCGTCCATACCATCATATCGAACCCGCTTTCGATCGTCGATCGTACAAAATGCGAATCAATCCGATGATGCCCGATCGATAAAAAGTCGCAGCCATATTCGCGCAGCTTATCCATCAGATCGGCAGGACGCTGATCGATAATCAATCCTCGCCGAATTTCCGGAGCGATTTCACGACATTCCAGCAAAATATGCGGCACAAACGAAGTAAAGATCACGTCTTGCTCCATCTTTCGCTTGCGTATCTCATGCAAGGCAGCTTGCGCCAGACCGGGATAACTGTCCGGCTTGATCTTCAGTTCGATATTCAGCTTCAATCGTCCCTGAACGGTATCGAGCAGTTCGCTCAGCGTTGGAATCCGTTGCCCGGTAAAAAGGCGCGATTTCCAGCGTCCTGCGTCTAGCTGACGTAATTGCTCAATGTTTTGTTCATGCACGATACCGTTACCGTTGGTCGTCCGATTCAACGTAAAGTCGTGAATGACGACCGGAACGCCGTCTTGCGACAACTGCACGTCGATCTCGATCCACTGGATTTCTTTCATCTGCATGACTAGCTTCATTGCCGCTAGTGTATTTTCGGGCGCGACTCCAGAAAATCCTCGGTGCGCCACGCAACAGCCTTTCAACATTTCTATGACTCCTTATATCCATCGTCAATTGGCACGGATATTTCCTTTGGCGTCGATCTTGACGCCCGGCGATAATGTTTCTATGCGTTTAAGCAGCTTTTGCGCGTCTGGCTGCTCCATCGGCACGGGACGTCCGACTTCTGCCCAATACGGCACAAGCTTCATGGAGCAGTCTCCGTCTTTGGTACATTCCGCTTGGAACACACCGGTTTCCCACGTCTTCGCGGTTGCCGACTTGGTAAAGATGAAGTTGCCGGTTCCGTAAGCGATCCATTTGCCTTTGTACTGTTCGAATCCTTGCAGGACATGGGCATGACCGCCGATAATCAGATCGGCTCCGGCATCAATCATGGCGTGCGCTAATGTTTTTTGGTTTTCATCCGGCATATCGACCCGCTCTTTGCCCCAATGGGCAATCGCGACGACGACGTCCGCGTTTTTGCGTGCTTCTGCTACGGCATGCGCGGCGGCTTGCGGATCATACGCGCTTGCGGCGCCGGGATGATTGTCTCCGGCTGCCCAATGCGTTTCCGGTAATACGCGGCTGACGCCGACAATAGCAATCTTTACGCCTTTGCGTTCGACATACACCGGGGCATATGCGGTAGACGCGTCTTTACCTGCGCCGACATGCTTGATTCCGGCGGCATCGAGATTTTTGATCGTATCGAGCAGACCGGGAATGCCTTGATCCAGCGTATGGTTATTCGCCAAGTTGACCACATCGACACCGGATTGCTTGAGCGGAGCCAACGCTTTGGGCGACGACTTGAACACAAACGACTTGCTTGCTCCGGTTGTATTCATGGATGTCACCGGGGTTTCCAAATTTATAACCGTTAAATCATCGTTTTTAAACCGGTCTTTCACGTACGTATACGGATAATCATATCCTTCTTGATCCAACAACGATTGCACTTTGCCGGAGAAGATTACGTCTCCGGCAAACGTCAAGTTCACGGTGGCGCTGCTGCCGCCACTTGACGAACTTGCATTGTCTTTGCTTGCCGATTTTTTCGGGGAATCGGCAGGCTTCGCTTCTGGCTCGGAATTCTCCGTTTCCGAGGAAGAAGCCGTGCCGCTAGGCGATGCGGCTGCGGGCGGATTCTCGCTTGCGGAATCCGCGGCATCGCCGCTTGGCGGCTCGGTCTCGGCAACTTTGTCTGCCGAGGCGCCGTTGTCCGACGCAGCTTCTTCGCCGGACGGCTCGGGCAGATCGGCGGCAACGCTTCCGATCGCCGGGTCTTCCGCCGCATCGGTAGCGGCGGATTCAAGTTCGTCGGACGAAGTTACCTCGTCCGACGGCTTAGGGCTTTCCGCGATGTCATCCGCGGAAGGTGCCGGCGCAGCCTGCTGCTGCGCGTACGCCGCTTTCAAAGCAGCGGCGGTGCGAGCTTCGCTCTTGGCATGTTCGCGCGCGAAAATCAGCGCGCCGCCGGTCAAGATCAATACCGCCAAAATCAAATTCACGGTTAATAAGACCCGACGCTTACGCTTGCGGGCTTTTTTAGTTCGAGTACTTCTCGAACTTACAGAATCGTTCAAAACCAAAACTCTCCTTTAACTTGTGTGAACACGGCGAAACGCTAAATCTATTCTTTTTATCTTATTTAGTCCTTATGCTTATGGCTACTTCTCGCCGGTCGCTCCCTACTGCAACGGATACATGTTGAATCTCTATACGTACCCAGACTGTAAAAACTCATTTACAGTATAGCATAGCTGGTTATCCGGCAGAAACCGCCGCGTCATCGATCCATATGAAAAAACCGTCCTATTATCACTGGGATAACAAGAACGGCTTACTCCACTTGACTCTATTTCATTACACGACCGACTTCACGGGAATACCTGCTGCGATCGCTGTCGAAATTTCTTTCGCTTGGCGAATACAGTCCGGTAGACCGACTCCGTCGTATCCCGCTCCCGCGATATACACGCCCGGCAATGCTTGCGCCATCTGTGTACGCAGGTCTTGAATTTTTTGCTTATGCCCAACCGGATATTGCGGCATCGAATGGTTCAAACGCGTTACTTCGGTGAACAACGGCTGCGCGTCGATTCCCATCAGATCCAGCACGTCTTTGCGTACCAATTCAACCAATCCCGCATCGTCTTGCTTCAACGCTTCTTGTTCGCCCGCGCGACCTACATAACAACGCATCAACACTTTATCGTCGCTACTCGTATGCAGCCACTTGGTCGATGTCCATGTGCAAGCGGTAATCGTGCGATGTTCTTTGCGCGGAACGAGGAAGCCCGATCCGTCGAAGTTAGTACGAATATCTTTTTTATCGAAAGCCAATACCACATTCGCAACCGATACGTACTTGATCTCGTCGAGCGCTGCCGTATTCACATGCGGCGCAAGCAGCTTGGAAGTGGCAAAAGTAGGCGTGGTCACGATAATATCGTCTGCTTGAAGGGTACTTCCGTCTTGCAATTGTACGGTATAACCGCCTTGCGGAAGCTTCGTAATCGACTCCGCTCCGGTGTTCAAGCGTAGATCTACATTCCCCGAAAGTTCGGTTACAAGCGCATGAACCATGCTTTGCAGACCTTGACGGAACGTTAAAAACATACTTTTTTTCGTACCCGTATGCGTCTCCGTCGGCTTGCGTCCGCTCATCATCCCGCGGATCAGACTGCCATGTTCACGTTCCACGACGCCGAATTGCGGGAATGTCGAGTTCAAGCTTAGATGACGGGTATCGCCTGCATAAATACCGGCAAGCAGCGGTTCGGTCACATTATCCAATACTTCATGACCTAAGCGTCTTTCGATAAAATGCCCTAGCGATTCGTCTTCTTCGGTTCGGCGAGCCGGCAACACATAATCCATCAAAGCACGGATTTTTCCGGCTGGCGATACCAGTTTGCTTTTGAGAAAAGGGCCGATCTGCGTCGGAATCCCGAGTACCAGACCCGGAGGCATTTCGTGCAGTGTGCCTTTATGCAGCAAATACGTTTTTTTCGCTTCGGGATTGGTCGTCACGAGTTCGTGATCGATCTCAAGTTCTTTTGCCAAATCCACCATCGCCGTTTTGCGTGCCAGGAATGAATCGGGACCTTTTTCGATCACAAAGCCTTCTTTGTGCAACGTCTCGATCTTCCCGCCCCATACGCTGCCTTTTTCGACTACGGTCACGACTGGATCGACCCCAGCTTCGCGCAGTAATTTTCGCGTGTAAAAGGCGGCGCTAAGACCGGTTAGGCCTCCGCCGATGATGACGACGTTACGCGGTTCAGCCATGAAGCAGCGCCCCTTTTTGATACTCGGTCACAATGCAATCCGCAAGCGTCTGCATATATAGCGGATCGGTATTGAGCGAATCGATGCGCATTAAGCGAACATCCAATTCAGCCGCTACTTCTTGTGCTTCGATATCCAGATCGTATAACACTTCCAAATGGTCGGATACGAAACCAAGCGGCGATACCAGCATATAACGGACGTCTTGTTCGGACAGATCTTTCATCGTCTCCAGCACGTCGGGTCCAAGCCACGGCTCCGCGGTACGTCCCGCGCTTTGCCAAGTGAACTGCCAATTGGTGACGCCTGTCGCAGCGGCTACCGCTTTAGATGTCTCCAGCAATTGATCGCGGTACGGATCGCCGATCGACAAGATGCGTTCCGGCAAGCTATGCGCGCTGAACAATACTTTCACTTCGTCGCGCCCCGCGCCGGTTTCCACGAAAGCATCCAGCTTTTTGTTCACTCGATTCGCGAACGCTTCGATCAGCTTCGGATGCAGATGGTAACTTTCGATAAAGCTCATATGAACGCCGGTTTTTTCCGCGGTTTCTTTGGCACGCTTGATATAACTGCCCACACTCATCGTCGAGTAATGCGGCGCAAGCACGATACCGACCGCTTCTTTGATTCCGTCTGCCGCAAGCTGCTCGACGCCGTCTTCGATAAACGGATACGCATGTTTTAACCCTTGGTAACAAACAAATTCAACGTCCGGCACATCCATCGCATTGAGTTCGGCTTGAATATGTTCGACTTGGCGGTCTGTGTTTTCGCGAAGCGGAAACACGCCGCCGACAATCGCTTCGTAACGATCTTTCAATTCTTTGAGTTGTTCCGGCTCAGGCGGTCTTCCTCTGCGAATATGCGTGTAATACGCTTCGACATCATCCAGATCTTTTGGCGTTCCGTAAGACATGACAAGTACTCCGACTTTTTTCTTCATCTTAAAGTTTCCCCTCTCCTAAGCATGATTTTTATTCCATAACGTTCCGCAATCTGTATACGTGCAATCTATACTTTATTTGAATGGTGCCGAAGCGCGCGCGATCGCTTGCTCCGAATACTCATGCACATAGCCCGTCAACTCGCGCAGCTTATCCAGCGACGCTTCCGGGAATAATCCGTGCCCCAAGTTGAAGATATAACCCGGCTTCTGCACGCCTTCATCGATAATAGCCGCCGCACGCTGGTGAATCATGTCTTGCGGCGCCGTCAATACGAATGGATCGAGATTGCCTTGCACGGCATAACCTTCGCCTAACCGTTTGCGACCTTCTGCGATCGATACGCGCCAATCCAATCCGATCACATTGGCTTTTAATCCGCGCAGCGTAGGAAGAAGTTCACCCGAACTTACGCCCGGGAAATAAATTTTCGGGATATTTTGCATCTCCGGCATTGCCGAAAGTTCATCGAAAATCCGCGTGATCGTTGGCAATACGTAATGCGAGAAATCTGCCGGTGACAATGCGCCGACCCAGCTATCGAACACTTGGAAAGCTTTGCCACCGTTTTGGATATGCGCGCGCAAATAAGCAATGACCATATCGCCAAGCTTATCCATTAGCGCAAACCAAGTTTTCGGCTCGCTGTACATCATCGTTTTGGTGCGAATATAGTTTTTGGACGGACGTCCTTCGATTAAATAACTGGCAATCGTAAACGGAGCCCCGGCGAACGTAATCAATGGCACGTCCAGCTCGCGGTTCAATATCCGAATCGTTTCCAATACATGGCCGAGATCGCCTTCGACATCGATCGGGCGCAGTCGCTCTACATCCGCATGACTGCGAATCGGATTGTCGATCACCGGGCCGATATCTTTGACAATATCAAAATCGATGCCGAGCGAGGCAACCGGATTCATAATGTCCGAATACAAAATAGCCGCGTCTACACCTAGCTTGCGTACAGGCATCAACGTGACTTCGGCAGCAAGTTCAGGACGGCGGCAAATTTCGAGCAACGAATAATTTTCTTTGATTTTACGATATTCAGGGTCGTATCTACCGGCTTGCCTCATATACCACACTGGCAACCGATCGACCTCTTGACCATAACAGGCTCGAATAAAGCGGTCGTTGTACGTCATGTTCATAAAACCTCCTCTACCTACTTGAGTAACTATCGATTGTAAACTCGTCTACTTTATTATGCGCCTTTGAACTATTCGTCACAAGCGATGATTACGACGATTGTTTGACGTTTTCGTATCTATATATTATCCACCCGAAGTTGTCTCTTGGAAACCACTTCGGGTGTTTTATCATTCAATATTCACGCTTTCTTCACCATTGCGATCGCGAGACCGTCATAAGCCGGCAATAACGTTCCGAGCAATCGTGGGTCATCCGCCATACGGCGGTTAAATTCCCGCACGATCTGAATCGCCGGGCCGTTACGCTCTAAGTTCAGCGTGCGTCCGCGCAGCAACAGATTGTCCGCGACAATGACGGCGCCCGGATTCGACAATTCGATTGCCATATCCAAGTAGTTCAAGTAATTTAATTTATCCGCATCGATAAAAAAGAAATCGAATGTTCGGCCTTCGGCTTTGAGCTGCGCCAAACTATCGACCGCTTCTCCGATCATATAACGCGTCTGGTCGCCAAATCCCGCTTCGATCAGATGTTTGCGCGCGACTTCCGCATAATCGGGTCTTAATTCAAGCGACGTCAATGTGCCGTCTTCGCCCATTCCGCGCGCCATGCAGATCCCGCTATACCCGCCCAAAGCTCCGATTTCCAAAATATTTTTAGCACCGGTCAACTGGACTAACAACGTCAACATTTTGCCGTATCCCGGCGCAACCGATACGTCCGGCATTTTCGCCGCGTGAATCGTTTCTTTAATTCTAATCAATAATTCGTCTTCGCGAGCCAAGCTGTCCATGTAAGCTTCAGCCGCCGACGCTTGCGTATGCAAGTCGCTCATTGCTTCTCACTCTCCGTTTTCACTGATCCATTGTTTCCAAATATATTGTCACCACAGCGGTGTTCCCCTATACTAGATTGAGCATTGGACACACCAATACTTCCGGCACGCCTTTTTGCGCCCGGATACGTCAGTCTTCATCTCACCATTGTACGACGTTATTGCAGGCTTCACAAGCCGCAGAGCCGATTTTCTTCGCTCGGATGCGTCTTGCGAACTTCTGCTTTTTACCTTTAATAAACGGAGCTGAACTTATGAAAATTCCAGAACAACTAACATTGATGGCGACTTGCGCGATGGGAATCGAAGCGGTCGTTGCACGCGAACTGAAAGACCTCGGTTACACCGATGCACGTACCCAGAACGGTCGCGTCATCTTTACCGGAACCCCGGCGGATATTTGCCGCACCAATCTATGGCTGCGTACCGCCGACCGCGTTTTGATCAAAATGGCTGAATATCCAGCGGTTACTTTCGAACAATTGTTTGAAGGAGCAAAAGCGGTTGATTGGGCAGCTTTTATCCCGGAGTACGGCGAATTCCCCGTTAACGGTCGTTCGCATAAGTCTCAACTGACCAGCGTACCGGCTTGCCAATCGATCGTAAAAAAAGCCGTTGTCGAAAAAATGAAAGAATCGTATCGCACGGAATGGTTCGATGAAGACGGCCCTCTCTACACGCTCGAAATCATCTTGCTCAACGATATCGCGACGATCACACTTGATACGACAGGCCCTTCGCTGCACAAACGCGGATACCGCAAAACGACGGTCGAAGCTCCGCTTAAAGAAACGATGGCAGCTGCTTTGATCTTGTTAAGCCGTTGGGGCCCGCACCGTCCGTTCTACGATCCGTTCTGCGGTTCCGGCACGCTGCCGATCGAAGCTGCTCTGATCGGATGGAATATCGCACCGGGTCTACGCCGCAGCTTCCCGTCTGAACGTTGGGACTTTGTACCGGAAGAATTGTGGACGCAAGCGCGCGACGAAGCGTTTGACGCGGTTCGCGACGAGATTTCGCTGAATATCGGCGGCAGCGATATCGATCCGGAATCGATCGAGATTGCGAAAGCTTCCGCGAAGCGCGCAGGTCTTGGCAGCGAAATCACCTTTACGGTACAGCCTGTCGCTCGATTCAAAGCCGAAGGCAAATTCGGCTGCGTCATCACGAACCCGCCTTACGGCGAACGTCTGAGCGAAGAAGAAGAAGTCGAAAAAATGATCCAACAACTCGGACGCGCGGCGCTCGATTTGAAAGATTGGTCATTCTTCGCGATTACCCCGACTCCGAACTTCGAGCAAAAGTTCGGTAAAAAAGCGGACAAACGCCGCAAACTGTTCAACGGACGGATCGAGTGTCAGTTCCTGCAATTTTTAGGTCCACTGCCTCCGCGCCGTTAAGGAGGAACTTCAATGTCACGATGGAATTTTTTATCGACTTCTTTCCCAAGACCCGGCGGCAAGCCGGGTTTTTGGTTTACTTGGATCGCTTATCTAATTTTTGTAGCGTTGATGCTTGGCAAGTTGAATCTACTCGATCATGAACTGAACTTGCCGTATATCGATATGAGCGGGATTGATTTTCTTATTGCCGCAGGTTGCTTGCTCGTTCTGACTTTTTGGATCCTATGGCTACCGAGTCGCGGTGTATTATGGGCGCTGGCTTTAATGAACTTCCTGCTTTCCTTTGTTATTTTTGCCGACCTCGTTTATTTCCGTTATTTCGGCGATTTTTTGACGATTCCGGTGCTGCTGCAAGCCGGGCAAGTCGAATCGCTTGGCGGCAGTATAGGAGAATTGCTTCATTGGCGCGATCTGTGGTTTTTCGCTGATTTTCCGTTGATGTTGATCGGTGCATTATGGAGTTGGTCGCGGCGCCGCAAAGCAAAGTCGGGGTCTGGTTATTCGATAGATTATTCGGTCAACCACTCTGCGCAGCGCGGTTCGCGCTTTCGTGTATTTTTGACAAGACGTCTACCTGCCGGGCTGTTGATTCTGATTATCGGATTCAGTGCCGCCTTTTTCCCGATCCGCCATGCGTCTCAGACTTGGGCAAAAAATTTGTTAGAAAACAATTGGTGGAACGTCTCGATGTACAATGTGACAGGGTTACTCGGCTTTCATCTGATCGATTCGTACCGTTATGTACAGACCGAAATCAACAAAGGGCAGCCGCTTCCTGAGGAACGCCTATCTGAAATTCGCGACTGGTTTCAAGACCATCAAGCAGCTCGTAGCAGTTCAGCGGAACTTCTTGGCGCGTATAAAGGCAGCAACGTTGTTACCGTACAAGGCGAAGCGTTTATGAACTTTTTTGTTGGCAAAAAAATCGACGGGCAAGCGATCACGCCGAATCTGGATGCGTTACGTGAAGACAGTCTGTATTTCGATCATTTTTATCATCAGACAGGTCAAGGTCGTACTTCGGATGCCGATCTGGCGACCAATATTTCGCTGCATCCGCTTCCTTCCGGTTCGGTGTTTATCCGATATGCCAACAATGCTTTTGATACGATGTCTTCGATTTTGAAAAAAGAAGGCTATACCTCAAGCGTCTTCCATGCGTATGACGGTAGCTTCTGGAATCGCAATCGGATGTATCAGGAGATGGGTTACGATCATTTTTATACCGAAAAAGAGTTTAAGATCGATGAACCGCTCGGCTGGTCGCTTGGCGATCGCTCATTCTTGAATCAATCGGTCGGATATATGGAGCAAATGCCAGAGCCTTTTTATTCATTTTTGATTACGCTAAGTAGTCATCATCCGTACAATCTGGACTTGCCCGAAGAAGACAAACTGCCGGTCGGTGAATTTGAAAATACGGTGTTTGGCGACTACCTGCAATCGGTTCACTACTTAGATTCAGCGCTTGGAGATATGATTGAACGCCTGAAAAAAGACGGGTTATGGGAAAATACGATCTTCGTGTTCTACGGCGATCATGATTTTTCGCTCGACGAACGAGAATCCGTAAGCAAATTGCTTGAAAAGCCGGTCTCGGAATTTGAATACAGTCAGATGATGGGTCAAGTGCCGCTATTGATTCATTTGCCGGATGGCAAACTTGCCGGAACGTATTCGCAGCCTGGCGGGCAACTCGATACAATGCCGACCTTGCTTAATCTGCTTGGCATAGATGCAGGCAAATATCCGCTTATGGGCAGAAATTTGCTAAACCAATCGGATTCGAATTCATTAGTCGTACTGCGTACCGGAGCTTTTGCAGATGGTCAAATTTATTATGAACCTTCCGCAGATGGCGTGTTCGAGAACGGGATTTGTTACGACTTGAATACCGGTCAGCCGACAGATGTGGAAAAAGCACGGGCTGGTTACGAAGAAGCGGTCAAGCGGTTATCGATCTCCGATGATGTGATTGCTAAAGATTTGATTCCAGTACTCAATGAATCGAAATAAAAAAAGCCCAAGGTTCCAGTACATCGGAACTTCGGGCTTTTTGCTATGCTCTTTTTTAAGACTTTTTAATAAACGGAGCGACTTTCTCAAGCACTTCGGCTTCCGTCGGAGCGCTCACGTAGCGACCGTTAATAAACACAAAAGCTCGTTTGCCGCAAGGACCGCAATACGATTTGCAACCGATTTTGATCTCGGCATCGGGAGCCATTTTTTGCAGCTTCGGTACGATGGTTTTCATCCGTACATGCTGACATTTATCGCAGACGCGAATATCGTTAGCCATGATTCTTCCCTTCTTCTATCGACACATGAAATTAATGGTCGCCGTGGTTTCCTTGCGAAGGATTTGTAATAACGAACCCTTCTTCTTGGGTGCTATACAGGTAATCGATTTTGATTCCGTCCAGCATTGGCTCGCTAGCATCCACCAATACGCTGATGTCTTTATCTGTAGCCACCAATTCGTCGCCGTCTTTTTGCTTATCGACATCCATGCCGTAGTGGGCATGATCGCCATGCGAATGGGTTACGAAAACACGCACGTACATATCTTTGTTTTCTTCTTTGTTCAACTCTTCCAGCAATTTTTTGGCAGCGTTACGCGTAATTTTGACTTTCATAAATAGACTCCTCTCGCCTACGGCAGTTGCCGCGGCTTTCCTTGGTTTTTTGGGTTGATCAGAACTTACAATGAAACGTTTTGCCAAGTCGATTGGGTTCGCGTCAGATACTCGGCTAACCACTTTTTGGAGATCTTCTCGAATAGCTCTGAAGCTCCCGTATACAAAAAAGTATGCTGAGGGATATCGTCGCTGATTTCCAACTGCCCTTTTTCATACAAAATCGTACTCACTTCTCTTGCTGTTTCTTCTGCCGAACTGATCAGGTTCACGGACGGTCCCATGACACGCTGAATCGTATCGGCAAGAAACGGATAATGCGTACAGCCCAAAATCAAGCAATCGAGCGGTAATTCGCGCAGCGGTTGCAGTTCGTTTTTGACAATCTCGTAAGTCGCTCGGCTGTCGAAATGACCTTGTTCGACTAAAGGTACAAAAGACGGGCAGGCACGGCTCACAACATTAACGAACGGCGAAATCTGCTCCAAAGCATGCGTATATGCACCGCTATCGATCGTTCCTTGCGTCCCAATGACTCCGATACTTCCATTGCTGGCTTTGCTGATCGCAGCGCGAGCGCCCGGATGAATGACTCCGATGACCGGAATATCCAGTTTGTCCGTAATCTCGTCCAGCGCAGCGGCTGTTGCTGTATTGCAAGCAATCACAATCATTTTCGGATTGTACGTCATCAAATGATCGACGATCTGGTGCGTAAAGGAGCGAACTTCTTGAAGATCACGCGGTCCGTAAGGAGTGCGCGCCGTATCGCCAAAATAGATCATCGATTCTCTCGGCAATTGACGCATCATTTCTTTTGCCACAGTCAGACCACCGACGCCCGAATCTAATATCGCAATAGCTTGCTGCACAAATACACGCTTCCTTCATATCATTTTTTTACCCACGTAACTGCTATCATAACGAAGCTCTATCGTCCTCGCAAGTCACTTTTTCACGTAAAAAGATTACTCTTCCTCCGGTTTTGCGTCACTTGAAGAATTCGCTGCTTGTCGTTGTTGTTCGTGCATGCGGTATTCGCTCTCGGAACGGAATTCGCTACCTTCTTCGTCACGCAGACGGTAACCCGAACTGGACTCTTCTTCCCATTCCGAATCCGCTTCTTTCTCGTAACCCACCGGATCTTCGGTCTGGGTTCCCGAATAATACGGATGACCCGGATTCAAGTCGATTACGATCCGTTCTGGAGCGATCACGGAGCGCTGACTTTCGCATCGCCATCTCAAGCCTGCACCGCCAAGCAATTGCCCTTCTGCGACTTCGCCGCTGTTGCCATATACATAATAAGAAGCGCCGTAAATCATCGGAATGACGCGATCCGGCGTCAATTCGTTTACACGGGATTGAATATCCGGTACTCCTAGTGCCGACAATCCGAGTGTATCGACCAATACTTCGTTCGGACGTTTCATTTGATAAACTCTGACATTTAGCGCGCCATACAGCGGTTCATTTTGATAAGAATCCAAGAATGAACCGGCATCGATCAGTTGTCCGCTTGGTTGCCAATAGATCGCGTCGCATCCGCTCGCTTCGATCAAGCTAACGAGTACCGACTGGAACATTTCAAGGCGACGCTCGAACGGTAACATTGCCGCATACCAGTCGCACAACGTGACCGCGTATTTGTACTTGCCTAACCGTTCTTCTCCGCCTTCCCATTTCCAGCTTTGTTGCAGCACGCCTTCCCAATTCAGATCTTCTCGAAGCTTCCTGGGTTGGAATACGCGGGTCTGCGCGGGTACTTCGGCATCAGTAAACGACACCGTATAATCACTATGATAAAAAACAGCGGCTAATTCAAAGTTATCGCTACCTGTCGTTTCTTTGCGGCGCAGCGCTTCATTCTCTACTTGTTCCGCTTCACGAAAAGGCCCGCTGTTGATTGCGGTGCGCGGAATCCGCTGCTGAATACGTTCAAAAATATGAACCGGATTCAGATGGGGCTCTTCTCTGAAAAGCAGTTCGACTGCGTATACCGGATGAAATCCGGGTTTTAGTTTTTTGCCTTCTTTTGGTTGTTCTTGCGTTGAATCGGTCATGAGTGTACGTCCCCTTCCATATCTATCCGCTTCATTTGCTTATTGCGGTTGGCTTTTTCCCAGTTCGCTCAGCAAATAACGATTGACTCGATCCGCAAAATGTTCCAAAGCGGTAGGGAGCTGCATCGTTAACGGGTGCAAAGCTTTGCGGTCCCATTCGTAATAATCTTGTACCAACGGGCGACGCAATCGAACTAGCTGCAACATCATTTCGCGCAGTTCGTCGTCGATCACCGTCTCGCCGTGGATAATTTCGATAATATCTTCATAACTTCCGGCATCGCGCATAATAAAGCCGTCGATAAGGTAGCTGCCGATATCCGTTACGGCTTCCAAAGCCAGATGCAATGCTCTTTCTTGCGCCATTCCCTGAAGCAGCGTGCCTTCCCATTCCGCCGCTACAAGACGCATAGCTTCAATCGTTTGCGGTAAAGACAATAAACGCTTCTCGATCTGTTCCTGATTGACGTAATACAAGGCAAGTTCCTCCTATGGGTACCCCTAAAGCCGATTAGATTTCGTAGTCGACTGCGAGTGAAATATCTTTGACTCCGTTGATGTATTCGATAATTTTCTGATGCTCGGGATGTGTCTGGTACCTTTCCAAATCGTCTAACGTATCTAATGTCGCTGTTAATGCAATATCGTAAGAACGTTCGGTACGTAAGATATCTGTGCCAACTTCTAGCGAACGAAGCTGCTCAATCTTCCCGTCCATACTGCGTAGCACGTCGGCTGCTTCCGCTATGCTTTCTGCTGAACGATTTTTCAATTTGAAAAAGACGATATGTTTAATCATATGGGTTTTGCCATCTCCTATGCCATTGAATTCATTTTCAAAAAAAGCTTATACCAAAACTATATCATAACGAGAGCGGTTACAGCCAAAATCAAGGAAGTCGATTTATTGAAAAATCATGAGTCTTCATAAAAAAGACTGCTGCCGAAAATTCGGCAAGCAGTCTATAACAAGATCATTTGCTGTTAACGCGAGCGACGAAAACGAATTGCCATACCGGATGCGACTAACATCAGACCGGCATATACAAACAGATTGTCGTTACCGTTTTCTCCGGTTTGCGGAAGCTCGGAAGCTCCGTTCCAATTCATCGCTGCGTTAGCGTTCATCTCTTGAGCTGCACTTTCATTCATAGCATTGTCCATCATCATATCGGTTGCTGGTGTCGTAGCCATAGCGGTAGTCATATTTCCGAGGGTATTTACCGAAGGTTCGGCAACTACAGTCGGGCTTTGATTACCATCGCGATCGACTTCAGTCATCGGCGTCAATTCATCAATTTCTTCACCATCCGAAGTCGAAGCTGCCGTGACTGGATTGCTGACCGTGTTATCTTCATCGGTATTGCTTGGCTCTGTTGTCGGTACAATCGGTGTAGCAGGTACAGTTCCACCTACTGCCACGATTACTCCAGGTACCGTGCCTACAACTTCGCCGTCAACCGTTACGCCGCCATTGTTACTGCCTGTTCCTGGGTTTGGCGTAGTCGGCGT